>JPZU01000008.1 GCA_000875945.1 Lachnospiraceae bacterium TWA4
TCTTTTAAATTTTAGTAATAGCCTCCCTCAAGAGGGAGCCTTTTAAATTCTAGTAATAGCCTCCCTCAAGAGGGAGGGGGACCACGCTAGTGGTGGAGGGAGTATAATTTATAACTATTTTGCAATAGCCCCCTTTTTAGCTTATTTAAATTATAGTTCTTGTTCAATATCTTCCTTGGTTGGCATTGAACGAATTGCACCTTTTTTCTTAGTAATTAATGAAGCAGCCGTATTTGCAAATGTAAGCATTTCTTTTAGATTTTCTTCATTTAATTCATCAATTCCATGCTCTAATACGTAGTTTAATACACTCCCACAGAAGGTATCACCAGCACCTGTTGTATCTACAACCTTCTCAACTACACGACCTGGTACAAATACTTCTTTTCCTTTATAATAAGAACGACTTCCATCCTTACCTAAAGTTACATTGACTAATTTAATTGGATATTTCTCAACTAAAATGCGAGCAGCTTTTTCTAAGTCTGCACATCCAGTCATAAATTCTAACTCATTATCAGAAATTTTTAAAATATCACAGTGTTCTAATCCATAAGTAATCTTTTCTTTAGCTACTTCTAAGCTATCCCATAGAGGAGGGCGAAGATTTGGATCAAAAGAACGTAAAATTCCATTTGCACCTGCATATTCCACTGCCTTGCGGGTAGCAGCTTCTACGCCAGGATGAGTCATTGAAAGTGTTCCATAATGGAAAATCTTTGCAGAATCTAAGACTGTTTCATCAACTTCATCAGCAGTTAACATCATATCAGCACCTGGCTTACGATAGAATGAAAAACTTCTATCTCCATCTGGGGCTGTATGTACGATTGCAAGTGTTGTCATGACGGTTTCATCCATTACTAAATGACTTGAATCAATTCCCACCTCATCTAAGGTATCCTTTAACTGCTTACCAAAGTTGTCCTTTCCAACTTTTCCAATAAAACTAACCTTTTTACCCAACTTATTTAGAATGGCTAATACATTGCAGGGGGCTCCACCAGGATTAGCTTCAAAAATAGGGTTTCCTTGGTTTGACTGACCATTCATGGTGAAATCAATTAATAATTCACCAAGAGCAACAACATCCACAGTTTTATTACTCATATTTTTTACTCCTTTACTTTGAAAACGATATCATTATTATAACAAAGACCTATGTAATTCGCAACATTTTCTTAAAAATCTTTACAATAAAATGTTAGAAAAACTTATTGACAGTCTAAAAAACCTTTGTTATGCTTATACGAGGTCAGGTGAAAGGAGACGCACAAATGAGTTTATTAGAACAGTGGAGAGCAACTGCTTATCAGCAGGAGGAATCCGAAGAAAATAACAAACTTTGGGAAGACTACTTCCAGAAAGAGAAAAAAGTTTACGAACAGATTTTAGCTGATCGTACCCCTGTAAAAGGAACTGTTGCTGAATTAGCACTTAAATATGATATGGATGTAATGACTATGGTTGGATTCTTAGATGGAATTAACGATAGTTTAGTTGAGGCAAATCCTATTGATACTATGGAAGAAGGTACCGTTGTTAGCTTAGAATATGATCCTGAGAAATTATACTACAACATGGTAGAAGCTAAAGCAACTTGGTTATATAATCTTCCTCAGTGGGATGAAATCTTAACTGAACAGCGCCGTAAAGAATTATATCTTTCTCAGAAAAAATCTGGAACCATCGTAAAAGGCAAGAAAATTGGTCGTAACGATCCTTGTCCTTGTGGAAGTGGTAAGAAATATAAAAAATGCTGTGGTAAATAATTACTTGCTAGATTTTATTAACTAATAACTAATTGATACTAGGGTCAAAAGGTCACATTTTCATGCTTGCATGAAAAATTGTGACTTTGGGACCCGCAAAAACATGAAAAATTCGTCATAAGGCATCCGTCACTTTGTAACACCTTACGACATAAAGTAGCCCGATTCGGGCGAATTTTGAATG
>JPZU01000009.1 GCA_000875945.1 Lachnospiraceae bacterium TWA4
CTTAAATGTAAAAGTAAATTCCAGTATGCAAGAGTAAATTCTAGAACCCTAGAAATTACTCCTGCACAGATATTTAGAATCATAGAAGTGACTTGAATGGCAGATTCTGCCACTCAAGTCCTTCACTACCCAATAGTATATCCTAATGAGTCTATCAAGGACACCCGTAGGGTGAGCTTTGCGATTCCTTGATTGATTCATTGGGATATGCTAAAAGAAATCAAATCCAATCATACATTATAGTACATGAACTTATTGCCTATTTCACGCATTCTCCATATAATAAACTTGCAGCTGATTGCCTGTCTGTGCAGATTGGAGAAAATAATGAAAAATGGCAATCAGAAACAAAAACATTTAACATTTGAGCAACGAGTTGAAATCGAAAAGGGACTCACTGAAAATAGGAGTTTCGCTCAAATAGCTAGAATTATTGGTAAAGATCCATCAACGATTTCAAAGGAAGTTCGACGTCATATACGTATAAAAGAACGACAGAAAGATGAATTCTCACAGATACCTTGTATTCATCGAATGGAATGTAAAAAAAGGATGCTCTGCGATGAAATGTGTGGTATTCAGTGTAAAAAATGCAGAAAACCAACAATGAAATGTATTCAAGTATGTCCATCGTACGAAATCTTAGCATGTAAGAAATTAGATAAACCACCTTATGTGTGTAATGGATGTGGAAAAAAAGGAAATTGTCGTTTACCAAGAAAATTTTACTCATCAAAGTATGCCCATGATGAATATCGTAGCGTCTTAAAAGATTGTAGAGTAGGAATTAATCAGACACCAGAGAGTATTCAAGCAATGAATAACCTTTTAGTTCCATTAATTAAAGATAAAAATCAATCCATTAATCATATTTATGCCACTCATGCAGAGGAATTAGGTTGTTCAAGAAGAACTCTCTATTCATATATTGATGCATGTGTATTTGATGTTCGAAATGGAGATTTACGAAGAATTGTACGCTATAAGAAGCGTAAGAAATCAACACAAACCAGTGCAAAAGACCGTTCCTATCGAATCGGACATAATTATGAAGATTTTCAAAAATATCTACAAGTATATCCAGATACGAATGTTGTAGAAATGGACTGTGTTGAAAGTAAAAGAGGAGAAAAGGAAACGATTCTTACGCTTACTTTTCGAAATTGTCATTTAATGCTAATGTTTTTGTTAGAAAATCAAGATCAAGAGAATGTATTGAATGTATTTTTATGGTTAGAAACCATTCTTGGAAAAACAGCCTTTAAAAGACTTTTTCCAGTGATTTTAACAGATGGTGGTTCAGAATTCTCTGCCCGTAAAGAAATGGAAGAATTTAGTGATGGAAGTAAATCTACAACGATTTTTTATTGTGATCCATATAGTTTCTGGCAAAAAGGAGCTTGTGAAAAAAATCATGAATATATCCGTTATATACGTCCAAAAGGAAGTTCGTTTGCAGATTTAAATGATGATAAAATTCACTGTATGATGAATCATATAAATAGCGAAAAAAGAGACAGCTTAAATGGACACAGTCCATATGAACTCTCTCTTTTACTTCTGGATAATACATTACATAAAGCATTAGGATTAACTGCAATTGCACCTGATGATGTTATGATAAGTCCAGAGTTACTAAAATAAAAATAGCAAAAGCACAGGCAGATTTCACTGCATCAGAATTTAGTCTTGCACATAGGCATGTGGAATTTAGTCCTGCACACTATTTTCAAATGCCCATTTAGCATGTAAAAAAACACTAAATTTGAGTGCTTTTCAATTTATTATACAGCAAATATAAGGGATTGTTAAGAGTAAAATGGAATTTAATCTTGCAATTTACTGGAAGAATATATAACTGGAATTTAGTTTTTCATTCAAC
>JPZU01000010.1 GCA_000875945.1 Lachnospiraceae bacterium TWA4
TACATAGTGATTACAGTTGAACAATTAAATGAATTAAGAGATCAGAATAAAGACATCGTTGGATTCAGACAGGACGGTGGCGTACAGGGAACAGGCAAATACAAAAGACACGTATTAGTATGTGCAGGTACTGGTTGTACATCATCAGGAAGTTTAAAGATTGCGGACGAATTAGAAAAAGAAATTAAAGAAAAAGGATTAGCTGAAGATGTATGCGTAATCCGTACAGGTTGCACGGACTTTGTGCATTAGGTCCTGTAATGATTATCTATCCAGAAGCAGCATTCTATTCAAATACCGAGTTAGAACATATTCCAGAAATCGTAGACGAACACTTAATTAAAGGAAATGTTGTAACTAAATACTTATATCAGGAAACTGTAACTGAAGATGGAATCATCTCTATGAGACAGACCAACTTCTACAAACCACAGAATCGTGTTGCATTAAGAAACTGTGGTGTGATTGATCCTGAAAATATCTATGAATATTTAGGAACTGATGGCTATCAGGCACTTGCAAAAGTATTAACTAGCATGTCAAGAGAAGACGTAGTTAAATGCTTATTAGACTCAGGACTTCGTGGCCGTGGAGGCGGTGGATTCCCAACTGGACGTAAATGGCAGTTTGCAATGGGTGGAGAACCAGGCGTACAGAAATATGTATGTTGTAACGCCGATGAAGGTGACCCAGGTGCATTCATGGACCGTTCGGTATTAGAGGGTGACCCACACGTAGTATTTGAAGCAATGGCAATTGCAGGTTATGTTATTGGATCTAATCAGGGTTACATTTATGTACGTGCTGAATATCCAATCGCAGTTGATCGTTTAAATATTGCATTAAAGCAAGCTAGAGAAATGGGCTTCTTAGGAAAAGACATTTTTGGAACAGGATTCGACTTTGATATTGACTTACGTTTAGGTGCTGGTGCATTCGTATGTGGTGAAGAAACTGCACTTATGACTTCTATCGAAGGTAACCGTGGTGAGCCACGTCCACGTCCACCATTCCCAGCAGTGAAAGGTTTATTTGGACAGCCTACCATTCTTAACAACGTAGAAACATGGGCAAATATTCCACAGATTATCTTAAAGGGTGCTGATTGGTTTGCAGGTATGGGTACTGAACGTTCAAAAGGAACCAAAGTATTCGCACTTGGTGGAAAGATTAATAACGTTGGTTTAGTAGAAATTCCTATGGGAACTACTCTTCGTGAAGTAGTAGAAAACATCGGTGGTGGTGTACCAAACGGCAAGAAATTTAAAGCTGCACAGACCGGTGGACCTTCAGGTGGATGTATCTCAATGGAGAACTATGATGTACCAATCGATTATGATAACTTAGTAGCAATCGGTTCTATGATGGGTTCAGGTGGACTGATTGTCATGGACGAAGATGACTGTATGGTTGATATTGCTAAGTTCTTCTTAGAGTTTACTGTTGATGAATCATGTGGTAAATGTACACCATGTCGTGTAGGTACTAAGAGATTACTTGAAATTTTAAATAAGATTACTGATGGTAAGGCAACCATGGAAGATCTTGATCGTATGGTTGAACTTTCAAATACCATTAAGAACAACTCTTTATGTGCATTAGGACAGACTGCTCCAAACCCAGTATTGTCTACATATAAGTACTTCAAAGATGAATATATTGCTCACGTTGTAGATAAGAAGTGTCCTGCTCACAAGTGTAAGAACTTAATCTCTTATCACATTAATGAAGAAAAATGTATCGGATGTGGACTTTGTGCTAAGAACTGCCCTGCTGATGCAATCACTGGTGAAAAGAAGAAACCTTATAGCATTGATACAAGCAAATGTATTAAATGTGGTGTTTGTATGTCTAAGTGTAAGAAGGATGCTGT
>JPZU01000011.1 GCA_000875945.1 Lachnospiraceae bacterium TWA4
AATAAGTATGATTTTATTCTAGTAGGTTTCAAATTTTTAAAATAAAGATTCTTTATATAAAAATAAGAGGGACATCTCCCTCTTTATTTAATAAAGTTTTTGAGTACACCATTGAATCATATCTGAGTTCTTGGCAAATGTACCTCCTAAATTTTCTTTGAGAACAACTAATTACACGATAGTTTTATTTAATCTAACTATATCATAATGTCTTTGTTTTTTCTATAAAAATTTAGGCATAAACTATTGTAGATTTATAAAAATTCAATCACTTCACCTGTAATCGCATCAATCATAAATGATGTAGTCATAGGTATAATCTCTGGCTTTTTATTTCCTCTAGTTTTTCGATAGAGTGTCGCTGAAACATAGTATACAGGTATTAATTGTTTTCCATCCGTAGACCTTGTATAAGCTAATTGAACACTATTCGCTGTGCATACAAAAGGCGCATGTGAATCTTTCCATTCCTTCTCACAAATACTCTTTAGCTTATCCATAGTTATACAAGATTTAATTGGTGTCTTTTTACTTTCAGAGGTAATCTTTACCAAACCACTAATTGAACTATTAGTTTTCTTATCTACTTCAGAAACTTCATAGGAAGGACAAGGAATAACCTCATTATTATTGTCACTAATACTATCAGGAGCAACTGGTAAATCATTCATTTGGAATAAATAACTTTTAGATAGTTCCTCTTCATCTTTTAGTCGAAGTAAACCCGTATTTTCAACACAATTCATTGAAGTTTCATTTGCTAAAAGAGTTGCAATTTTCTTTTGTAATTCTACATCCTTAGAAGTTACCCCACTTATGTCAATTATACCATCTTTTTCTTCTATAGATATCTTAGAATTCTCAGTGGATAGAGATGCTTTTAATTTTTTATAAACCTGCTTCATATCTAATTCCTCGGTATCATAAGAACTTACAGATTCAGGTAGACTTGGCTTGTCTACAGCCCAAATTAAATCATAGGAATCTTTTATTAACAAATCTTTTGCCTGTTCCTCAATGGTTTTCTTGGAAACGGTTTCTGATTGAGACTCTTTTTCTTTATCAATTAGTGAACGTGAAGGCGACTCGGCTACTGATTGCTCATTCATTGTCGCTTCAATTTTCCCATCATCTCTTATATAAATCGAAAGATTTTTTGTTTCAGTCTTTCCATTTTCATACGTAATTTCCATAGTGATAACATCCGTGCGTTCTTCTTTTGATAAATTTGAAACTTTATAATTCTTATTTTCTAATAACTCTTTAATTTTATCTGTATTCCAATCAACTCGTATATAAGAAGAATCATAAGGTGATTTAAGATGTGAATAATCAATTAGAAGTTGTTTACTTAATTCATAAAAACTATCCTCACTATTCTTTGAATCACTTGAAAAGTCCATCGCTGTCAGCTCATAATTTTTACAAGAGAATTGAACACTTTTTATATGATCCCCTTTGACATAAAAACTTAATCCATTTAGTACCGTATTCGTATAATCCGTAACTCCCAATCCAAATATGGATTCTAATATTGATGTTTCATTCGATAGTCGTTCATTAGTTCCATAACTATAAACCGTCGTAGAGGTTGATGTAGACGTAAGGAGATTTCTATTTGATATTGCTATAAATGCCACCAAAGCAAATGCCATACCTGCTGCAACTGCTTTGTATTTCATTGAAAAAGATTTTTTTTGCTTACGTTTACACAAGTTTTCAATAGCTTCATCACAACGCCTTAAATTCACAGATTCAACAGGCTCATTCATGAATTGATGAATTCTTTTCCTGTGCTAAAG
>JPZU01000012.1 GCA_000875945.1 Lachnospiraceae bacterium TWA4
TAGGTAATTGCGAAACTCGCAAAGCTCGTTTGCAATCTTGAACAAAAAATGATGTCATAAAGAAAAAATAAACAAATTGAAATAACTAATTAAATATTTAAATTTCAGGCACACTTTAATAAGCCTATGTCTTATATAAAGTTGGTAAGACCTAAGAGATTAATGGTTTTAAACTACGTAAATATTCATGCTGTTGTAGTTGATCAGAAAGAATAACTGTAATTAACTGTGTGATACCTGCAAGAATTAAATCAGAATGAAGAGTCAGTTCATTTTGAGTGCGTCTTCCTGCAAGACAGAGGTTTTGTTTAATGTGTTGAATATTACGTTCAACTACTGTACGAAGCTTGTAAGTAGAAATCCATTCTGGTGTACCACGAACTGTACCAGGATAAGCACGAAGGTTTTTTTCAGGATAAATGTAAATCATACGTCCACAAGAAGAAGTAGTACAAGGATTTTCACAGAAGCATGACCGATGAGATTTTTTAGTAGATGGATTATAAATCCATTTCATTTTAGGACAGACGAACTTAAAGGTTGGTAGTCCACAACGAAGATTAGATTTACTACCTTCGGGTTTCATCGGAAGGGAAGAATCATGAGGACAGCAAGGAATTCCATGTTCATTAATAGTATAGTCAACAGTTTCTAATTGAGACCTAGAATTCAAAGGAATATAAGCTTTAGAAAAATGACGATTTTTACCAAAAGTATCCCCCGTTAAAAGAGCTTTATAAAGGGAAACGGAATCAAAGGCAGCATCACCAAGAAATAGTTTAGGATTAATTAGTGGATGTTTAGTAAAAAAATCGTTTAAAGTAGGAATTAAAAGTTTAGAATCATGAACGGATTTATCTTCCTCAGGAGAATCCGATTTTTTACTAACCACAATGTCTTTATGATGATTTAAAAACTCTTGATTGTAAAAAGAAATATGTCGAATGATACCTAAGCCATTAGTGATAATACCAAATTTAAAAACGTAACAAAAATGACCATTAATAAAAAGTTGTTTAATTGAGGGATTAGAGCTAGCATGAGCAGGCATAGAATGATAAGCAGCTTTATAAGGCTCAAAAGACGAATGAAAGCCATAAACTTTTGCATAGGTTTTTAATTGTCGAATGATACGATTACAATATTTGGGATTGTTTTCAGTAACAAAAGCTTCAATGCCTGATGAATCAAAAATGGTCATCTCTGATTTAGAGGAATCAATACGTTGACAAATAGGTTCAGTGGTATCAACGAGTAAATCAAAGACCTGTTGTAAGTCTTGACAAAAGTCTTGTTTAAAACGAGTAATTTTAGATGCATCAGGAACTTTAGAAAATCCACAAAATTCACGTAAAGGTTTTGAATAATACAAAAAAGTTAATAATAACTTATCTGTAGGAATTGAAAAAATACGTTGAATAATTAAAGCCCAAAGAAAGGCTTCCAGAGGATATTTACGAGGTCGTCCTGTATGAGAATAAAAATGATTACGAAAAGTAATCGGAATAAAATCCTCCAAGTGAATATGTTTTTTCAATAGAGATAAAAAGGCTGGTTGGTCATTATAAAATTTATCTTGACAATCTTTAAAAATATCATTTAAAGAAAGCTGTTTTTGTGTTATCATAAAGATATAACTCCTTTCCTAGATGATGGACATAAGGTTTTGGTCGACTCTATTGTATCACATCTAGTGAGGAGTTATTTGTTTTTTATAATAAAAAAAGACTGTAATTATACAGTTTTTAGCGTTTCGCAAACGCCTAA
>JPZU01000013.1 GCA_000875945.1 Lachnospiraceae bacterium TWA4
ATTTCTTCGTGTAAAAGAGAGACTGTTTAAAAAATCAATTTGAACAGTTCTTGTCTAAAAAATATGGTATGCTCGAAAATATGCGGTATATAATAGTTTACATATATTAGAATTTAAAGTTTACTGTTGAAAAATGCTATTCGTGTCAGTAAAAAATGCAGTTCAAGTAAAGGGTGTTGATTTTTTTTATTAAAAATGATAATTTGATTTTGCCATGGTAAAAAAATTTTGAAAGGAAACATATGGTTATGTTAAAAAAAGTTATATTAAAAGTTATCTGTATTGGTTTAATCTGTGTTATGTCTATATCAGCAATGTTGCCTACAATGGCTATGTCAATAAACGAAAATAATTATATAAATGATGAATTAAAGATATTGTTTAATGGAAGAGTTTTTGATAAAAATAAGTTATCTGCCGATACTCTAAGTTGGTTGGAGTGGTACAATTCTCTTGACCATGATATGCAAATTGCAATAAATTATATACCTGAAGAATTAAATACAAACAGTATAGATTCTTCATTGAGTTTACAAGAGGAATCTTTAAAAAACACTACATTTTTAGATATGGTAACTGGAGGTAGTGAACCAATTTATAATCCTTCATACTGGAATGAAAAATCAAGAATAAAAAAAGCAAATTGTTATGCTTATGCGATGGATTTAATTTGTAAAAAGGATATGAAACTACAACCTGGAGAATCTGCTGGAAAAACATATACATTTCTTTCAATGACTCATATAATTAAGGCAGTAAAGGCAGATGGACCATATCTCGCAAATGGTCGTTCTATACGTGATTGAACTTCCGTAACGTGGATGGACAAAGGTTACTAATTTAGATGCAAATAATAAAAAATCTCTGATCCCAAAAATGTGCAAGAAATTATGGCAATGGGTTAAATTATTCAACTTGGGGAGGATATTATATTATCACTAGAAAATAATTTAAACGAAAGTAGGATGGATATATGAAAAATAAAATTTTATTAATAAGCATTTTATTTATACTGTTAAGTATAATAAGTATTAACTTTTATATTCATAATGGGAAATTAAGTTATAATTTGATAAAATCTAAAATGGCTATAAAAGGAGAAAATATTACATGGGAGGATTTTGAGAGATTTCCACATGAGGATATTGGTAGTGGACGATATATATATAAATACGACATGGTAGATGGAAATAGTTTAATCTTAAATGGTAATAAATTAGATTCTCCACCAGAATGTATATATATTATTGATTCTAATAGTTCTATTAAAGAAGTTTTAAAAGGAGCTGACTTCTTAAACACAATCCCTTAAAAAGTTTTATTATTCGGAGAAAGAAGCTGTAAAATCAGATTCTTTCTCTTGATAAAATCACAAATATTTTTATAGATTGCTAAATTGTTGTGAATATTTAGCAAATTGTGAAAGAATATCCTCTTTATGGGAACGACTAATCTGAACGGTCAGCCCATTGGATAAATGAATGGTCTTATTCACAATTTTATAAATATGCTTCATATTCACGATGTAACAGCGATGGACCTGAATAAATTGTGCAGGTAGAGAGTTAATAATTTGCTTTAATGTAGAATACTGAGTATAGTTTCCAGAGGTAGTCAGAATATCTACATAATGAAAATTACTAGAAAAAACTAAAATATTTCGATAAGGAATTTGAATGGTTTCGAGTTTGTTTCGATAAATATACATACTTCCAAGCAAGTCGTTAAGAATTTCATT
>JPZU01000014.1 GCA_000875945.1 Lachnospiraceae bacterium TWA4
GAATTTAAAACAATTAGAAGCTTTTATAGAAGTAGCAGAGAGCAAAAGTTTTTCAAAAGCAGCAAAAAATATGAACTTAAAACAGCCAACGGTAAGTTGCCATATATCTGCATTAGAAAAAGAATTAAATACTAGATTATTTATTCGAACAACGAAAGATGTTGATTTATCTAGCGAAGGAGAAACTTTATATAGATATGCGAAGCCGATGATTGATATGCAAAATCAAATAGAGGATATTTTCTTACAGAAAAATGAAAGAGAAAATTCTCCATTAAGCATTGCAGCATCGACAATACCTTCGCAGTATCTTTTGCCAGATATCTTATCAGATTATGTGAAAACTTATCCCTCACAACCATTTAAGGTCAGTGAATTAGACAGTGCTGAGGTTGCTGAGCGTGTAGAGTATTTATCAGTTGATGTTGGATTTACAGGAACTGTGATTGATAAAAGTAATTGTAAATATGTACCAATCTATGAAGATGAATTGGTTATTGCAACACCTAATACTGAAAAATATCAAAAATTAAAAGAGGGAAAGGTTCCATTAAAAAAATGGATTACAAATGAACCTTTTATTGTTCGAGAAGAGGGTTCTGGAACTAGAAAGGAATCTGAACGAGCATTAAAGAAGAAAGGAATTTCACCAGAAGATTTAACAGTTGTTGCTTGTATTGAAAATCCAGAAGCGATTAAACGTTCTGTCAAAAATCAATTGGGAGTGACGATTATTTCAAAGTTAGCAATTGAGCGAGAAGTAAGGCTTGGAGAATTATTAGAAATTCCATTAGGAACAGGTGTAAGTAAGAGAAATCTTTATCTTGTTTATAATAAAAATGTACATTTATCTGAAAAATTGAAAAATTTTATTGAACTTGTAAGAGAGAGCTATATGTAATTATAGTTCTCTTTTTTAGTTATAGATTTTATATATTGATAAAAACTATAAGTTTAACTAAATATTGAACAAAACTAATAATTGAAATAAATCAATAATTGTACAAAATGCAAAATACACAAAATAAACATGCACAAAAATAAATACAATATCATGTCATATATGCACATAATAAAAATATAAAAAGAATTGATATATACAAAATGACCGAGAATAAAGAAAAAATTTGTGAAACAAAAAATGATAAATATGCAAAAATGACTAGAAAAAACATAAAAAGTATGTTATTCTTATGTAAATTGCACATGAAAACTATGGAGGTAATTTAAAAATGAGCGATGAAAGAATTAATATCCCTTATAAGGGAACACCAGAGCAAGAAGCACAGTTAGATGAATTACTTGCAAAGTATAAGGGAACCAAGAGTCCATTAATTCCTGTATTAGAGCAAGCACAGGAAATTTTTGGATATCTTCCAGAAAAAGTATTAAAAATTATATCAGATGAACTTCGAATTTCTTTAGCAAAGATTTACGGCGTAGTAACTTTCTACTCGTTCTTCTCTTTATATCCAAAGGGAAAATACAACATCTCAGTATGTTTAGGTACTGCTTGTTATGTAAAGGGATCAGGACAGGTATACGACAAGTTACAGGAAATCTTAGGAATCACTGGTGGACAGTGTACAGCAGATGGAAAGTTCTCATTAGAAGCATGTCGATGCATCGGAGCATGTGGTCTTGCACCAGTTATGACAGTTAATGGTGAAGTACACGGACGTCTTACCGTAGGCATGGTTAGTGACATTCTAGCACAATACGAATAAGGAGGGCG
>JPZU01000015.1 GCA_000875945.1 Lachnospiraceae bacterium TWA4
TACGACATTTTTTTACTGCAAAATAAAATATCTCCTCAAGATTTATGGTAAAATAGAGTTGTCCAGAAACTACCAACCATCCATCAAAAAGGAGATATATTTATATGATACCACACAAACAACTCTCTTTTGAAGATATTTCTGATAATTCTCAGAATATTTTCGAATCTGACAAACCTCAGTTTCTTAGTTTACTTAAAAACCATATTGATCTTGATTCTATGATTCCGATTTCTTTCCGAAATCATTTTTATGCATCAACGGGCAGATCCCGTAAATACTCTCTACATGCCCTTTTATGGGCTTTAATTCTCCAGAAGATTTTCTCTATCCCTACTGATAAACTTCTTCTGATTTTTCTTTCTTACTCAAAACCTCTCCGTGATTTTTGTGGCTTTTCCAAGGTTCCTGACGCTTCTAAAATCACCCGTTTCAAACAAGATTTTAAAAATGATTTGCAACTCGTTTTTGAGCATCTCGTTAATCTTACAGAACCGATTTGTCAGTCTATCGATTCTTCAAAGGCTAATATGACAATTTTTGATTCCTCTGGCATCGAAGCTTTCGTTACAGAAAACAATCCCAAATATGCTAACCGCATCATCAAACAGTTAAAAGCTTATGCCAAATCTCATGGCTTTTACGAAAACTTCGACCCTTACAAAGCAGCTTATGGAAAAATGCCTTCTCATTCATCTGCTAATTCAGAAATCAAACAGTTATATATCAATGGCCATTTCTGTTATGTCTTCAAGTTTGGCATTGTTACAAATGGACTCGGCATCATCCGACATATCGCCTTTTATAATCAGGATTTTATGGACTCTCATCCCGACATTGTTGTCGAAAAAAAATCAGATTCTCCTGATGAAGATAAATCGGTTCATGATGCAAAACTTCTCATTCCAACTTTAAAAGATTTTTTCCAAAAGCATCCTTTAATAAATCCTAAAATATTTTTAGGAGATGCTGCCTTTGATTCCGTTAAATTATACAAAGAACTCTTACGTGGCAATACATTTGGTGTAAACAAACATTTTTCCAAAGCTTTTATTCCTCTGAATTCTAGATCACACCTTAAAACTATTGATTATACAATCAATGACGATGGCATTCCTTGTTGCCCTCATGATGATACACTACCTATGAAATACGAAGGAATCTCGAAACTCGCAAACGGTATCATTCGTTATAAATTTATATGCCCTAAGACGAAATAGCTCTATGACCCAACAACAAAGAAAAAATGGCGTGAATGTCAATGTAATAATCCTTGTACCACTTCTAGGTGTGGACGTATGATTTATATTTATCCCGAAAAAGATTTGCGTGCATACCCTGGCGTCCTTCGCGGTACAGATGAATGGAATAAAACCTATAAGATTCGCACCATTGTTGAACGTACTATTCAACATAGCAAAATGAATCTTGGTTTAGCAGGAAGACATACTCAAAATGAAAAAACGCTTCATGCAGATTTGATTCTTTCTGGTATTACACAGCTCATAACACTCCTTCTTGCTGATAAAATTCATCAGCATAAATACATACGCAGTCTAAAACCTCTCATAATATAGGACTTACCAACTTCATATAAGTTGAGGGCTTATTAAAGTGCGCCTAAAATGAATAATTTCCTTTTTATCCTAGTCATTGAGCATTCTCTTGCTAACTTCCTTATTATCGTTCAAGATTGTAAACTTACTTGTAGAGTTTCGCAATTACCTAATA
>JPZU01000016.1 GCA_000875945.1 Lachnospiraceae bacterium TWA4
CGAAATTTGAAAGGAGAACTAAATGAGGAAATCAAAATTAGCTTATATTTTAGCATTTCTCTTATGTGTTGCGATTCTTTGGTTGATAAAGTATCAAATGAGTTTTGGAAATGTTGAGCATGTGGAAATGAATTATGGAAAATCAACGGTCTATCAGTTAGATGAACGAAAAGCGGCAGCAGAGACAATACTTGAATATTTTAAGAATGGTTTTGAGGGATGTAAGTTTTATACTCTTACATATTTAGAAGATGATACTTTAAAATACCAGCAAGAAAATTCAGAGGGTATTATGATTTTTCATGGAAGATTTAAAGAAGGGTTTTTGGTGATTATGAGGAATGGAATTATACTTGGATAGTTGAAAAGCAAGGTGTGAATTGGATAGTCACAAATTGTGGAGAATGTTAAAGAGGTGATTTATTGAGAAATTTTGTAAAAAAATCAATAGCATTTTGTGTAATCGTAGGAACTCTTATTTGTTGTATCCTTGGATGTTGTCATAAATTCTATCAAGAACAAGGATTTCAAAGCACTGCAGAAATATCTGATGAAGATACTGATACTTCGCATTTGGAAATAAAAGATACGAAAAAAGATTCTACCGTTCAAGAAAAAAACTTTATTAACTCAGATGGAAAAACTCTAGAGTCTCGTATTCAAGTACCAAATGCATACAAACGAGTATCTGTTAAGGCGGGAAGTTTAGGAGAATTTCTTAGAACCTATGAAATGAAGCCTGATAAAAGTCCTGTGCTTCTTTATAATGGATTAAAAAAGGGCAATCAATCAGACCACGTAGCAGTATTTACACTACCTATAGAAAATAGAAACTTGCAACAATGTGCAGACTCTATTATGCGTATATATGGAGAATATTATTATCACAAAAAAGAGTATAAGAAAATCAATTTTATACTAGGAGGAGGATTCGTTGCAAAATTTGATAAATGGAAGTCAGGATACGGAATTGGTGTAAGTGGAGACAGGTTGAAGTGGATTTCAAAGCCTAAAAATGATAGCAGTTATGAGTCATTTAAAAAGTTTATGCAAATTGTATTTGCCTATTCAGGCACTTTAAATATGGAAGATGATTCTAAAAAGATTTCAGAAAAACAGATGCAGATCGGAGACATTTTCTTAAAAGGTGGAAGTCCAGGACATGTCGTGATGGTTGTAGATATGTGTACAAATGAAAAAGGAGAAAAAGCCTTTTTACTCGCTCAAGGGTATATGCCAGCGCAAGAGTTTCATGTTATTAAGAATCCACTCCATAAGGATGATCCATGGTATTATGTGTCAGAACTTAGCTATCCATTTAAAACAGCTGAGTACACATTTGATGAGGGAAGCCTAAAACGATATGAGCTTTTTGAAAAAAGTTGATTGATTTGGAGATACTATAAAATGAAAAGTAGCTTTATCTAGTGCTAGACTAAAGCAATATGGACTAATCTCAATAGAAAAATACTATATTAAATTATGTTAAATTAATTGAACCACTGTATACTGAACAGTACGTACGGTGGTGTGAGAGGTCGGAAGCAAAGACTCCCTCCTATATTTTTAATTAATAAGAAAACTATTATAATTCATTCCAGCAATAAAATAAAAATTAAAAAAAGTGAGTAAAAAGTGAGTGATTTGGCAAAAAAATCGTACTTATTAAGTAGAAGGAATCATGATTGAG
>JPZU01000017.1 GCA_000875945.1 Lachnospiraceae bacterium TWA4
GGAAGCCACTGAAAAACTAGAATTAATATAACATAAATGGTATAATTATACTATTAAATTTTAAGAAGGTGATAAATTTGTTATCCAATCATCCAACTAAAAAGTATAGTGAATATTCCATTTTATATGACATGATTGTTCCTAATGACCATATTTTAAGAAAAATCAAAAAAGTTGTAGATTTTTCTTTTGTATACGATGAATTAAAAAATAACTATTGTCTTGATAATGGTCGAAATGCCAAAAGTCCTATCCTATTGTTTAAATACCTTTTATTAAAATATCTATATAATCTTTCAGACGAGGGAGTTGTAGAAAGATCAAAGTATGATTTATCATTTAAATATTTTCTTGATATGATACCTGAAGAAGATGTTATACATCCAAGTCTTTTAACTAAATTTAGAAAGCAACGTTTAAAAAATCAAGATTTACTGGATTTATTAATAGCTAAAACTGTTGAAATTGCAATACAACAAAAGGTTCTAAAAAGTTGTTATATTATCATTGATTCAACTCATACACATTCTAAATATCATAAAGCTACAAAAAAAGAATTATTATTAAAAACAGCTACTAAATTAAGAACTATTGCTTCTGAAAAAGATTATCGATTAAAGTTGCCAATTATAAAAAAATCAACATATTCAACAACAAAAGAAATCGAAAATTATTGCATCGAATTACAAGATCAAATAAAACAAAGTGGAGTATATTCTTTTCCATCTATAAAAGAAGCATCAACTTTTTTAGATGAACTTTTAGATAATCAAGTAAACAGCTATGAGTATTCCTTTGATCCTGATGCACGAATTGGATATAAAACAGTGAATAATTCTTTTTACGGATATAAAAGCCATATTGCAATGAGTGATGAGCGTATTATTACAGCTGCTACAATTACTTCTGGAGATAAATTTGATGGAACTGAATTACCAAAATTAGTAGAAAAATCACGATTAACTGGTATGAAAGTTGCACAAGTTATTGCAGATACAGCTTATTCTGGCATAGAAAACTTAAGAGATGCCGAAAAATCAAATTATGAATTAATCTCTAAATTAAATCCAAGTATTGTTAATGGAACACGAAAAGATGATGAATTTTATTTTAATAAGGATGCTGGTATGATGCAATGTCCTGCTGGACATCTTGCTATACGAAAATCAACAGAGCCTAGAAATAATACAGGTAAAAATCCAAGAATACGGTATTACTTCGATATTAAAGCATGTAAAAAATGTCATAAAAGAGAAGGTTGTTATAAACCAGAATCTAAAAGTAAAACTTATGGTATTACAATAAAATCGGATTATTATAAGTCACAAGAATTATTTCAAAACTCACAAGAATTTAAAGAGAAAAATCGTATGCGTTATAAAATCGAGGCCAAAAATAGTGAATTAAAAAACTTGCATGGATATGATCAATGTGATTCATTTGGTTTAAAAAATATGGAACTTCAAGGAGCTATGACTATTTTTGTAGTAAATTTAAAACGAATTTTAAAATTAATGGGAGAAGTCTGCCCTAAAAACAAAAATTCAATAAAATAATAAAGAAAAAGGTGCACTTAAATAGAATAATATTTAATATTTATCAAGCTAATTTTAATTAATAAACAAAATTAGCTGAATAATAAATGAATATTTTTAGTTTTTCAGTGGCTT
>JPZU01000018.1 GCA_000875945.1 Lachnospiraceae bacterium TWA4
AAAAATTCCAATTACTGCAACTGATAATCTTCTATTCCTACAAAATATAGAAATAAAACTAAATACAACTCCTATAGAAAAATCTATAACTATTCGCATAATAAAAAAGATGATTAAATATTCTCCAACATTTAAATTATACGGACTCCTATAAAACTCTGTAAGAGTTTGTATAGGACGGTTAAAACTTCCCAATCCAATAATCCAATTAGTTATGAAGAAATTTGTTCCATATAAAATACTATTTGAAATACAAATAATAATTAATAATGCACCCATTTTCGAAATTCCTGTGATTTGTCTTCCTTGTTGTTTAGATAACAGAAGCAGATTAACTTTACTCTCCTTTTCTTGTAAAAAAATCACTAATACCATAACAATTACAATAAACAAACTGATTGTGTTAGTATATGGATTACTAATAATTAAATCAATTCCATAAGGCAAATCTGACGGTAATTTACGAATGGTAATATTTTCATAAATAACTTTTGTTTTTTGGCTAATTTTTTAGTAAAACTGTTTGATTGACCAAATAAATCTGACTGTTCTATCGATTCTGAAGCTTTATAAATATTAG
Organism: Lachnospiraceae bacterium TWA4; assembly: GCA_000875945.1. Classification (GTDB taxonomy): domain Bacteria; phylum Bacillota; class Clostridia; order Lachnospirales; family Lachnospiraceae; genus TWA4. The sequence continues at coordinate 581 of JPZU01000018.1, forward strand.
ATAAATATTCCTCATACTTACTAAGTTTTTCTAATCTTTCTTCCTCTTTTATAATAATTTTTTCTCTAATATAATTATCAATATTTTCATTTATTTCTTTAGAATCAGATAAAATTTTTACTGATTCTAAAATAGAAAAGTCATCATCATTTAAATGATAAACTGTGTAAAAAATCCCAATAACATTCATTACAATTAAAAGAAAAAATGTTAAACAAATTGTTTTAGATTTTAAAATTTTTAATAATTCATAGTAAATCAGTTTCAAATAACTCTTCTCCATAACAATGTAAATATACGTCTTCCAAAGAACAAATTGGGGTTGTCAAGTTTTTTGTATTTACATTAAATTTATTTATTAATTGCATAGGATTTCCTTTTTCTATTAATTTTCCATTTGAAATCATTAAAATTTCTTTTGCAATTTTATCCACATCAGATACTACATGAGTTGCAATTAATACAATACACGTCTTACCAATTTCTTTTAACAAATTACGCATATAAATACGCTGTTTAGGATCCAATCCTGCTGTTGGTTCATCTAAAATTAATAACTCTGGCTTAGATAATAGAGCTTGTGCTAATAATAATCGTTGCTTCATTCCTCCTGAATAAGTGCTAATTTTTTGATTACCAACCTCACTTAATTGTACTAAATCTAATATTTCTTCAATTCTATTTTTTGTTTCAAACTTTTTCAATTTTTGTAATGCTGCCATATAATCTAAAAATTCTTGTCCCGTAAACGTTGGATATAATGCTTGTTGTTGGGGCATAAATCCAAGAATAGCACGATATTTTGAACCTAATTTCAAAATATCTGTGCCATTCCAGTATACATGACCTGAAGTTTGTAGCATATTACTAGAAATAATGTTAATCAATGTACTTTTACCTGCGCCATTTGGTCCAAGTAATCCATAAACTCCTTCTGTTAATGAAAATCCCATATGATCTAAAGCAGTTTTTTTCCATAACATTTTACTAATTCTTCTACTTTTAATTCCATTATATAATTCCTTATGATTCTAGATTTAATTTAATTGCTTTATCGAAATTACCATCTTCATAATCCG
>JPZU01000019.1 GCA_000875945.1 Lachnospiraceae bacterium TWA4
CAAAAGGCTTTCTTATAGAAACCGACTGCTAAAAATCCATAAATGTTTTTATAAGAAAGCCTTTTATACATAATACTGAATAATTTTGCCTTTAAATAATCGTTTTCGTTATGTACTATTATATCAAATATGCAAAATTTGTCCATCAGAAATTTTTTCTAATTTTGTTATTTGATTGAATTTTATTGAAAAAATTTACTTATAATTCATGATTATATGTGAATTCTACAATTTATTCTTGATATTCTAAATTCTTTTGGAGAATTCTTACATTGTATTTATTCAAATACAATGTAAATTTCTCTATTTTGTCTATTTTCAAATATTTATGTAAAAAAGAGAGGAACTCTATTTTACATAATAGTTTTCCTCTCTTTTACATCAGTATTGAGCTATTCCTCGATTAAACTAATGAATATCCTTCTTAGATGTCTTCTACTCCTATCTCAACTGTTCAACAACCTTCCAGATATCTTCCAGTTCATCCTCCATTAATTCCTTCCAGACATCCTCATAACTTGCCACACAGGCCTCTGGTGACTTTCTAAGCCTTGTGCCATATTCTTTTACAATATCTGCATCCTGTTCATATACATGAAGGTCATTTGCAGTGTGAATATAAGCTCCCATAGGAACTCCAACTTGCTTACAAATCTTTTCACCTAAACGAATAAGAGCAAATGCATTCATAAAAGTTGCTTTTGCAAGATCATTTGAACGAAACATCACATACATATTAAGAGCCTTACCATCATAAATAAATTGAATATGCTGAAGACATGCAGGATCATTACTTCCAACATCTTCTAAGGCTCGAATTCCAATAACTGCTCGTCTACTATATAAATCATTTTTTAATTCATCAATAACTGCCTGAATCTGATTTACAGGATTTACCATACGGTCATGATACGTATATTTCCAATTTCCTTTTTCAATTTCAAAATCTAGAATTCCATCTAACATTTCTAATTCATATTGCTTTAGACTGTGAGGGTCATGAATTCCGCAAAGAGAAATCATTGGGTCTTCTAGGGGATTGAAAATCGTCATTTGTCCCATTACAGAATATCTACTTGTATTATAAGCTACACAAGGTAATTTTTCCTTTCCTTCATCAATTACCTGTTCAAATTCTAATAACATTTTATGATAGGCCTGAGCTAGGGTATTAGCTGATACATTAATCTGTTTCATTTATATTAATTCCTCCTTTTTGTCTAACTTTTCTATTTAAATCTAATTTACACTGAACCACGAAATATATCAAGTCTTCTTTTGAGAAAATAAAAAAACCAGTAACAAAAATGCTACTGATTTTACAGAGGCGTCGATCGGATTTGAACCGATGAATACTGGTGTTGCAGACCATTGCCTTACCACTTGGCTACGACGCCATATTTAATTTTTTAAGTGACTCCAGGGAGAATCGAACTCCCGTTACCGCCGTGAAAGGGCGATGTCTTAACCGCTTGACCATGGAGCCATAAGCAACTCCCCGAGTAGGGCTCGAACCTACAACAACTCGGTTAACAGCCGAGTGCTCTACCATTGAGCTATCGAGGATTATTGTAGGTAATATTTACCTTCAAAACTACACATTCACATAAACCGTATCATCTATATCATTACCC
>JPZU01000020.1 GCA_000875945.1 Lachnospiraceae bacterium TWA4
ATTCCAACTTCCATCTTCATTTTTTGTTTGCCATATATTTTTACATATAAACCACATTTACCGTTTTTTTGATTCTCTATCATAGGAAAGATACTTCTACTCGCTCATCATTTTTCATATAATATACACCTTGAAGACCTCATCGAAGCTCCATACACTACTTCGTATTTACTAAAAGTGGACTCATACAAATCGTTGTATATTGCTAAATATCCTTCCTCAATCTGATAAATATATGTGTAGTCCTCAGTCTTTGACTCATAGGTACTTTCATTTTGTCTTTCGGTTAATTTCTCTTTCTTTACTTGGGGAATTTCTTTGCCATATTTAGTATTTAAATGTTTAGTATCCGTACTACCATCAAAATACAAAATAACTAAAACATCGTTTTGTTCTTCTCCAGATAAAATAACTTCTACTCGATTCTTAAACCACTCGGTTTTCCAGTCATTTTCTGTTACTTTTTTTCCATCATTCGCAATATCAAATTCTACAGTAGAAATCTTATTTTTATCCTTTGATAATACAAGTTGACTAGACTGATTACCAAATCCAACAGATTGACCTACTTTCTGAAATTCTACTTTATAAAGCTGATTTGGCGAAATAGATTCACCAATATCAGAAACTTTATATACAATTTCATATTCCAAAAGGCTTATAAATAATATTGCTAATATAAATAGAACTCCAATTGTTATGAGTATTGCTTTAATTATTTTAATCATCTGATTCATTAATCTCAATTTTTTAAATTTCCTCTAGTTTCAATAGTTTCAATCTATTTCTACCCCATCTTCGTATAAAACAGAGACACAGCTTAGTGTCACATATCCCAATCCTCTTGTAGTATCGAACATCATATGTATTTCATATCCTGCATCTATTTTATATATTTCATATATTATATACCTAATATTGTGAAAACTTCATATCGGGAGAAGACTTTTTGTACCCATAAATTAAGTTCTTCCACCATTTGCTTTAACTCTCCATTATCTTCTTTTGCTTTTTGATAAATGATTTTCCAATCATATGCATTTATCTCCGTTTCACTATAAGGTGTAAATGTGGGAATAACTTTTAAAATCAATTCCTCTAACTTCAATTGATACATTAAATCATCATGCAAGTATATCGAGTCATCAGACCAAAATTCCATTTTGTTTTCATCCCAGCGCCCTTTATAAAATTCATGATAACAAGTGCCTTCTCTATCATCGTTTTTAACAAAATACTTCATTTTTTCTTCCCTACAACTTAGAATTTGCCTATAACTCTATACTTTAAAATTTTATTTGTAATTGGGCAATCGACACAAGCGTTGCATCCCCACTAATCGCAATTCGTCCATTTCCAAGAGGTCTACACCTTAAATATCCACCTCTTTTTGAAGCCTGATAAGCATAAATCTCCTCCTTACCCAGTTCCTTTGCCCAAAAATCTGCGATCTGACAATGCGCTGAACCACACACTGGATCTGTTAGCGACGTAATTTTGATACAATGTAACGAAAACCCTTTGGAAACTGTGTTAACGATGAACACACAGGGTGCATCGTTAGATAG
>JPZU01000021.1 GCA_000875945.1 Lachnospiraceae bacterium TWA4
ACAAAACACGCAAGATTTAAGTTTTTTGGAAACTTTTGTGGTAGGATGTGGATGTGAGATGCATTTCATAAAATTATCAGGAGGAGGTAGAATAAAATGAATGTTGTTGAAACTGTATTGAGTACGATTGCAAACTTTGCAAGTGAGTCAACTTCATGCTTTATGTTTTATGAACCAAAAGTTCCAGAAGAACTTCAGAAAAAAGAAAAAAATTAAATAATTTTATGTAAAGGAGACCAGCTATGAAAAGTAATAAAAAAAGAAGTATAATGATTATTCTGATAATAGCAATTTCAATTATGTGTGTTTCGAATGTAGTAGCGATTACAGCAACTAAATATAGACAAACAATTGAACTTGATGCAAAAACAACTTCTATAAAATCGAGTAATAAAGCGGGAAATTGTGCAAAAGGAACCGTATCAAATCATAGGGGTTCAGCAAGATCAGTTACCCTAAAATTACAATCAAATAGTGGAAAATCTTGGAAAACACTTGCAGTAATTAGTGCAAATCCAGGCGTAAATAAAACGACTGCTTCATGGGGAAGATCAGATACAGATTATTTATTCCGTATAAATTTATCGGTTACAAATCCTCCTTTAATCGGGACTCCGGGATGTATTGCAGTAGGTAAGATTTATACCAATTAATTTAAGTGTTAAGGTTGCTATAACATGAAAAAGTAGTTTGATTAGAGATAATCTTGATGTGTAAGATGTTAGGCATTATAAATATATAATTTATATGCCTGACATCGAAAATTTTTAAAGAAAAATCAGTTTATAGTTGGAACATTATATTAATTGATTAAAATGGAGGATAAAACTTGAGAAATTCAATTCGTATATCATATAAATTATGTATTCGGTCTTTATATATTAGTATACCATACTTGATAATGTTTGGTGTAAGTTTTATTATTTTATTATCTTCTCAAGAAAGTATATTTACGTCGATTGATTTTCTTACAAATAGTTTAATATTAGGAATTTGGGGTTTTTTATATTTCTCATTTGCAGGATATGAATTATCTTCAGCCATTTATAGAGTAAATTTAAAAGAGAGTCTAGATAATATGCAAAATTCAATAAGAAATTTAATGATTTCACATGTTTGTGTATTAGTAGTTCCTCTTGTTTTGTGGTCATCTTTAGTGTTCATATGGCAAATTATAGATTATCAATTTAGGAATATAGATTATTTGCCTTATTTAATGCATTGTTTGCTTGCAGTTATTTTATATAGCCTTTTGCCTGGATTATTAGGAATATTATTGGGAATTTGTATGGCTGGAATACGTAGACCAACAGTATATGTTATTATTTTAGTTAGTACATTTTTGAGTTGTATGAATAGTTTAAATTTTTCAGAACGATTAATAGATGGAATATCATTTGCTCCTTTTTTAGATTGGTTTTCCATTATAGTACCAAATTCAACATGGACTGGAGATGGTGTAT
>JPZU01000023.1 GCA_000875945.1 Lachnospiraceae bacterium TWA4
CTTCAAGTACATACGTTCTTATTTTTGAAAATTTCCCGAAATTCATCCCACCCGTAAACGAGTGGGCTTTCTTTCTAAATTTCTTGTAACTGATCTAAAACATGCTCCACTCGCCGTATAGCTTCATCAACTTGTGTTCTGGCCTTGTTTATCCGATCCTGCACCATCCAGTCAACAAAGAATCCATCAAAAAACCAGTCTGCAAAAGAAAGAAAATCTCCTGTTTCTATATTCAGGTCACAATGCATGCTGACATCTTGTAACTCCCGACTGAAATTACGCAAATCATACTTTGCCTGCTCCATATCATTTTTTGCCTTATCCATCTTAGAATGCTTTACCATCGTGGAGATAAATCCACCACCGAACATATCCCACAGTCCCCAGTTTTTTCGCACTGTCCAGATTGTTTCTCGCAGATTGCAGACTTCCAAGAGCACGTTTTCCCGCTTCGATTGCCTCTCTGCGTTCTTTTTCAAAATCATATGCCATAGTCGACCTCACTCCTTTCGCTTAATGTAGGTAAGTTCCACGTCATATCCGAGTTCTTCCATCATGCGGATGAAGGTTTTATTCACTACACCATCCTTTTTCTTTATGATACGATTTACATATTGACCCGTGGTGTCGATTGCTTCACCAAGCTGTGCCTGTGTAAAGCCTGCTTCTATGCATTTGACTTTTACATCTACTTCAATATTGTTTTTAACATAGCTTTTACTCCTATCTTTCGACAGATTGAATATAACACTAAAAAGATGATTTTATTATACTCATTAAGCGATAAAATTACAATCCCTAATACAGCAAAAGCACCCAGACCATTAAGCCTGAGTGCCGCATTCCGTTTCTTCTTATTTCACTTTAATCTCCGTACCGTCCTTAAAGACCACGGTAACATTCTCCCTGCTCCTTACCACGATCTTCTCAGCAAGGCTGCTCCAAAGGGCATCGTCAAATTCCGTAATTAGTTCCTGCTCTTTGAGAACCGTGATAAATCTTCCCATCTACTCGTACTTGGCATCCTTCTCAGATATGGTGGTGCAGACGTTCTCGTACTCTTCTTTCAGTTTTTCGTAGCGTTCCACCAAGGAATCGTACCGCTTATTGTATTCCTCCTGGTCCTGTGCTTTCCTGGCATTCTCCACCACAAGGTTCTGCGTCATCTCCACCGTCACTGTGATTTCTTCTTCCAAGGATTCCTTCTGCTTAATGAGTTCATCCTTATCGCAAAGTTCCGTCCGAATCATCTCCAGATTTTCAATCACCTCGTCCTTTTCACTGATCAGTTCATTGACCGCCTTCAAAAAGAAATCTTTCAGTTCAAACTCTGTAAAGTGTGGTGTCTGGCATTCGGTTTTCTTGCGGAACTTGTTATTGCATTGGTAGAATGTTAACGATGAACACACAGGGTGCATCGTTAGATGG
>JPZU01000024.1 GCA_000875945.1 Lachnospiraceae bacterium TWA4
ATTCACTATACCGTGGAGAGTATTTATAATTATATAAGGAGTTACACAATAGACGAAAAAATCGAAGAGAATCAACGATTATTTAAAATTTCTGAACGTGCTGTGCAAAAACAACTCAAAATAGTAGCAGATTATTTGAATTTATCAGGTATTGGAACTCATAGTTTTCGAAAGTATTTTGCAACATCGATTTATTTAGAAAATGGATATAATATTGAATTGGTTCGTACATTATTGCAACATAGTAGTTCGCAAATTACACAAAAATATATTGGAATTGGACAAAAAGATATTGAAGATGCGTTAAATAAACATATAAAGTTATAGATTTTATAATAAGACTATAATTAAAGTAAATAACTCTGCCGTGGCAGAGTTATAGTAATTTCTGGATAATTTTTTCTAAAATCTTTGCACGATACTCTAAATCTATTGTTTTAGTAGTAGCAGCTTTTAAAAGTTGTGCATGTCCTTTATTATTGATAGATATTTCACCAATTTCCTTTGGAATATCACAGTTTTTTTCATTTCGATAAGCCACATAAACTTCATCAGCAAATTGTAAAAAACTACTAGAATACGTGGATTGAATGGATGCAGGATCATTAAATCCTTCATGAAGTAATAAAATAGCTAAGATTGTAAATGGTTTTTTAGAGCTATAAGTCACAGCAATCACGCAATCAGTTGGGAATGGAACATCATTACTTAATTCAGTAAACAAACGATATCCAGTAATTCCTCTGCGCTCAAATACTGTACGTTTAGAAATTCCAAGCCAAGTTCCATCTTGCAAAGAGGAGAGTAGAGATGGGAGTTCTTTAGTTACTTTTTATTCGATGAACGACTTTCTCGAACTGATTCATAAATATCTTGTAAATCATTTCGAGACATTTTTCCATCAACAATTCGATCCGTTAATTGAACTAAACACTTTAAATCATCTTTTCCATCTTGTTGTTTAGAAATTTTTTGTGCAAGTTCTAACTTTCCTGGTGTTAAAATGCGAACTTCTCTGTCTTCAGGACGTATTTTATTTGCGTCTCGTCCTTTAGCTTCACAATAGGAATATAAAATATCTCCAGCATGCTTATTGCGCCACAAAACAGATTCGCTAATTTTATTTCGTACAGCAAAATCTTTTAACCATTCAGTAAATGAATAAAATCCTTGATTCTTCCATAGCTTTTCATTAGATACTGTGCGTAAAAGTCGATAGGCCGTTAACCAATTTCTGTCTTCAGCATGCATAATTTGACTTAATTGTTTTTCTATATCATATAAGGTCATAGCAATTGAAATTTCCTTTTTATTTTATTATACATGAAAAAAGAAGAGAAATT
>JPZU01000025.1 GCA_000875945.1 Lachnospiraceae bacterium TWA4
AGCATTTACACTCTTAAGTGCTAAACGATCTAGCTTTCCTTTAGCGACTTCTTCTTCCATCTGTCCTTTAATTACATCGGTATGATAAGTCTTACTCTCATCAAGAAGCTGCAACACTCTGTGATACAGTGTACCTCTAGTGGCTGCACGAACATTTTCCTCTTCTTCACTCATAAATTTAGGAAGCGTCGGTTCAAAAGGAAGTTCCCCTTCCTGATTTTCCTGAACTAATGATTCAGCCGCTTCTTCTTTTTGAACTAATGATTCAATCGCTTCTTCTTTTTCTTCCTTTTCTCCATACATTGACTTAATCTCAGAAACCGTAAACTTACTGTGAAGCTTTAATTCTTCTTCAAATGGATACACCCAGCTCAAATGTCTTCTAATCTTTTCACTCATTTCAGATGAGTAGGTCTTTGTCGTATCTAGTTCTTCAAATTCCTTTTGTTTAAAGAGCAGATTCATCTCTTTTTCAATTTCCGGTGTAAATAAGTCATCCATTGAAACTTGCTTAATGGCTATCGACTCTTTATGCTCTCTAGCAAGTGCCATCAATACCCAATCCAAATAGCAATTTGCCTTAGAAGTGATTGTAAATGGCAGTGCCTGTGTCTGACACTCCTTTACTACATCCCATTTACTAAGCCTATTTTCTAAATGTCTATCACAAGAGGTTAAAATAAGTTTTTCTTTTGCACGAGTTAGTGCCACATAGAGAACTCTTAACTCTTCACTACTTCCATCGACTAAAATTTTTCTAGAAAATGCTCTTGCTGGCAGAGTTGGAACCTTCACTCGTCGTTTGGCATCAATAAAATCTGCACTAATGCCATAATCTGGGTGGAGTAAAATCTTTGCTCTGCTGTCTTGCCTATTCATGGTTTTACCCATACCAGCCACAATAACAATCGGGTATTCTAATCCTTTACTTTTATGAATTGAGGTAATACGAACCAAATTGTCTTGCTCACTAGAGGTATTACCTGGGGCTACATCTACTTCATACTTTTGCAGATTTTGAATGTATCGAACAAAGTGAAAGAGTCCATGATAGCTGGTTGTTCCATAGGTAACAGCCTTTTGAATCAGCATATCTAGATTTGCCTGTCTGACACTTCCTGCTGGAAGCGCTAACACATACTCATAATACCCCGTCTTTGCAAAAATTCGATAGAGTAACTCATGAACGGGATAAATCACTGACTCTTTTCGATAGATGTCAAGGTCTTTAAAAAACTGTACAATTTTTTCTTT
>JPZU01000026.1 GCA_000875945.1 Lachnospiraceae bacterium TWA4
CATTCGTAAAGGATACTTGTGGGTATTCTTCCTTTAGTTCTTCTACAATACAATCGGTAAGAAGTGAAAGTAAACCTTCCACAGTCTTTCCCTGATTTAGAAAAAATTGTACATCAATTTTTAATACATTGTAGCTATTTAAATTTGTTTTATAGGATGGATCTTTTGAAATTTTTAAATTCTGAAATAATTCTTCTGTATCTGTTTTACTATCATAATAAGCAGCAAGCATATCTGCCACCATCGTTTTTCCAAATCTTCGTGGACGACTTACGCAAATATACTTTTGCTGAGTATTTAATTTTTATTTGTAAATGCAAGAAGATTTGTCTTGTCTATATAAATTTCTGAATTAATACTAGTTTTAAAATTAATTATACTAGGATGTAAATAAATTCCCATAACTATCACCTACCTTATCCCTGACTAATCTAAATTTCTAATACCAAGATTTGTATTAAAAATTTCATAATTCACTTATATATTTTCTATAATTTTCTAATTTTTCAAAAATTATATCACAAATTAACCTGTATGTCTAGCTTTAAATCCATATTTGATAAAAACAGAAATCTATATAGCAGGAAAGTGACCACCATATTTTTCAAAAATTTTATCAATCTTCTGTCGATCCTCTTCTGAAATGGAAATACATCTATCATTTAATTTTACAACATTACATTCATCATACGCAATACAAAAGACCATATCTCCAAAGGAAATTGAAATATTCTTATTAAATCCACAGGAAGGTTCATCCTTATATTGTCTTTTGCCTTGCAACATATCTCTTACTAACTTACTTTCATCTAGGGTAAGATTGACACTTATATTTTCTTCACAATAAATATATGTTAATCTTGCATTTATACTAGGTATATTCACTTTTGGAAACAAACTGTTAAGGAGCAAAAGTATTGCAACTAAAATTATTAAAATTGCTAAAATTATTTGATACTTTTTTACTTTTCCTTTACTTTTTATTTGTTCACCCATTTAAATTATTTCCTCCCTAAAAAATTAGTTCTACTAATAAGTACAATTTTTTAAGTTAATACCTCCACTTTTCTTA
>JPZU01000027.1 GCA_000875945.1 Lachnospiraceae bacterium TWA4
AAAAAGTAGTAGACAGTAATTATTTAGGAAAGAATCTCAGTAGATGGTATGATTTTAGTGATGAAAATTTTTTTGTAGACATAAAGAAAGAGAATGAGTTTACTGGTAAAGAAAAGACAGATGAAGAATTAATTAATGAATTATGTAGTAAAATTCGTAGTCTTACTATTAAAAAAGTGAATGGAGAAGAGTTTAAAAGAAATGTTCATATTCATTTGGATATGCAAGGATCAAGAAGAGTAGATACCTTTATTATAAATGCATCTTTGAAATTATTAGCAAACTCTAACTTAATTAATCTAGAATCTTCAATAGCTATAGACTTTGAACCTAAAAATAATTTAATAGGTGAATGGAACTATATTATAGATACAATACAAACGAATGATGTTTTAGAATTAATTGCAGGAATGAATGAATTTATTAATACAGGACGTGGAGATACGCTGAAAAATTATAAAAAGTTGGAAGCAAAGGAAGAGAAAGTTGTTAATGCTATTCAAAAAATCTCTAGAGCAATTTCATTATGCCATGTAAATGGTTTTAATGAAGGTTTAGAAGAATTTAATATTGCAATACAAGAATTAGGGCAAATAAATACATATTTTAGATTGATTGTAAAAGATTTAGAATCAGATTATAAAAAATATGGATTAATAGAAAATATACCTGAAAATGAAAGTGATGAGAAAAAAAGAGAGAGAAAGAATAAAAGATTACTTAATCAATTAAGATGGTGTATAGAAAAAAAATTATATCAACAGGCGTTTACTTTAATAGAAGCTAAGATGCCAGATATTTTTGTTGATAATGGCCTTTTATATACTGATGATGAGGGCGAAAAAATAATAGACGGTGTTAGAAATAAAAAATTTGAAAAGTTAAGTACGTATTTAATAAATCAGTATTGCAATAGGCTTTGGGTAGGAGAAGAATTTGTTAAAAAAATATTTGTTGAAAGTTATATAGATTCTATGGATGATGAAGATAAGA
>JPZU01000028.1 GCA_000875945.1 Lachnospiraceae bacterium TWA4
ATTACCATCTTCATAATCCGTTTTTAAAATTTTGTACCACGACATATTATCATTTTCTAACATCTGTCCAATATAACTATCACTAGTTTCACCAGTAATTCTATAGGTATTATTTTCGCAATCAACAAAAAGATTCTTTCTCTGCTTCGTTTTTATGTTATAATAAAACAATTTAATCTTTTTTTCTAATACAGGTTCACAAAAAAGGAGTTTATTCTCTCCTATGAAACATTGACTCAATGTACAATCATTCGTAGTAATCAAACAACCTTTTGTGCCTTTTCCTGAAATAGTCAATAATTTATCACTAGACTGATTAACAAGTGAATAATTATAAATATCTAATTTTTTTATATCTGAATTCTTATGATAAATAATCTTATTATCATAAAGTCCTATTATAGTATAAGGAGCACCAACATAAAATAATTGACCATCAGAATCAAATTCCTTTATTGCTTCTCCTGTCTTAAATTCTGATATTATTCCATCAGAAATTTTATAAATCATATATGAATAATGAATCTTTGTATTTAACTCAAAGTCCTTTTGATACTCATAATATGGATCATAACTATTTTTGTACTGTTCAAACTGTCCTTGATTCATAGCTTCATTAAATTTAAAATATGGAAGTTTATCCCTCTCATAATATAATTTTTCAAAAATCACATAATTTTCATCTATTTGCTCATAATTAATAGAGTATAAATTATCTGCTTTATTATTTAGTTTCAAAATCTCACCTGTTTTTAAATTAACTCCCGTTAATACTTCAAATGAGTTTTCAGAAGGATTCACACCTAATTCGTCTTCTAAAATCATTGTATAATTTACTTTAAACCACACATAATCTCCAGAATATATTAAACCTTCAATTCCTGAGATTATCATATTTCCCACTTCATAAGAACCAACATCGAATTTAGTAATAACTTTTT
>JPZU01000029.1 GCA_000875945.1 Lachnospiraceae bacterium TWA4
TTATACTTATATATGAGAGGAGATATTTATGAAAAAATTATAAGTGTTATTACAATAATAATTGTTTTAATGTTTGTTATGAATTCTAATTGCTATGCAGCAGAAAATAGTGAAAGTATTTTAAATCTAGAAGTCCAAGAAATAAATGGAATAAGTGCTTATGAGAATAATACAGATATTACATCTGTTTATGATAAAGATAAAAATAAGTATTATATTTATTGTCAAAGTGATAGACGAGGAAAAAATATAGATTGTAGAACAAAATTTGAAATTTCATATTATAATAAAGGCACAAAAGAAGAGAAGAAAAAAGTAGATAATTATAAAAAGACTCTATCTGCAAAAGCTTCCGTGTCACTTAAAGGTGGAGGATCCAATTCAGCAGGTACAAGCGTTACAAGAACAGGTCAAACATCAACTTATAAGGTGGCAAAAGAATATTTATATACAGTTACATATATTACAACAAGGCATTTATTTTCTTGTAATGGAGCTAAATATTCTGCATTAACATTTATGTAATTATGAAAAAATTAATTATTTTAATTACTGTATTCTTTATAGTAATATTTATAATGTTAAGACCATTTAAAAATACAGCTAAATTGGATAAAGAAATTGTTAGTAGTAGTACAAATGTTATTTCTGGAGCTTATCAATTTTCTGGATTAGCTAGAAGTCCACAGATTTGTGAATCAGGAATTATTTATATTTCAAATGGTTTATCATACTATTATGAATATAAGACAAATCAAAAATATGTACTTTGTGGGAAATCAAATTGTCAACACAATGATATTGGTTGCATGGCTTATTGTAAAGATGATGAAGCACGAATAGGACTTGTATATATAGGTGATAACTTTTACGTTATGAACAGAAATGATGAATACAATCGATATGAATTACTAAAAA
>JPZU01000030.1 GCA_000875945.1 Lachnospiraceae bacterium TWA4
AAAAAAACATATGTGATTCATCACATATAAAGAAATTTGTATATAAGGTCTATTTTTTGTTATATTAGTTATATTTTGTTGTAAAATGCCAAAATTCATCTTTTTAAAATTACCTTATTTTAATGTCATTTTTAGCCCTAATTTACCTTTTAAAATCCCAATTTTAAAAGATATTTTTTAGTCATCTATAGCGTGAGATTTATATGTCTTGTATGTGAAATTATTAATCCTATTATTGAACAAAAATTTAAATATAAATTTCCTAGTTTTTTAGTTAGGAGGCGAAAGTGATATTCAGTTTGAATATTAAAGTAACAAAATGTGATACCCTTTATGATATTGAATGATTTTTTTGTTATTTAAATTTAAAACGGATGTTAAAAATGAATGTTAAAATGGATAAAAATTTTGCTTTAAAAATGAATAGGTGGAGTTGCCCTATAACAAACATTATCCCCGTCCCATTTTCTATGCTCTTCTCTATATCTTCTTTTTTATAAATTCTTCTAAAAGAAGAAAATATAGCAGATATCTTATTTATAGTTATTTCCAAAAGTGTCGAAGAAAATAAGGAAATAGATAAAGAAAAGTAGATAATTGCGAAACTCGCAAAGCTCGTTTGCAATCTTGAACAAAAAATGATGTCATAAAGAAAAAATAAACAAATTGAAATAACTAATTAAATATTTAAATTTCAGGCACACTTTAATAAGATACCTGCAAGAATTAAATCAGAATGAAGAGTCCGTTCATTTTGAGTGCGTCTTCCTGCAAGACAGAGGTTTTGTTTAATGTGTAGAATATCACGTTCAACTACTGTACGAAGCTTGTAAGTAGAAATCCATTCTGGTGTACCACGAACTGTACCAGGATAAGCACAAAGTTTTTTTC
>JPZU01000031.1 GCA_000875945.1 Lachnospiraceae bacterium TWA4
ATTTATTCGAGATTCTAATACAGCTCGATCAGTAACAAATATATTTGACCAACTATATGACCTTCTTGGCCATGAAAAATTTACACAACTTTTTCCAGTTATTTTAACAGATCGAGGTAGTGAGTTTACAAATCCTCTTGGAATTGAATTTAATTCTTTTGGAGAGAGAAGAACTCGTATATTTTATTGTGATTCTCAATGTCCAAATCAAAAAGGAGGGTGTGAAGTAACTCATGAAATGATTCGTCGAGTACTTCCTAAAAAAACTTCTTTTGACGATTTAGTTCAAGAAGATATTTCTCTTATGATGAGTCATATTAATTGTTACACAAGAAAAAAGCTGAATAATAAGTCGGCGCACCAATTATTCAGCTTTTTCCATAGTGAGGAAATTTTTACTAAACTTGGATTAGTAGTTATTCCTGCTAATGAAATTAATCTCACAATCAATCTACTAAAAAAATAAATAGTTTATACGCCATCTGTTCCATATATTCTTAAATCAGAGGTGGAATTTACTATTGCAAAAAAATCTCAAAAATTTGACCTCTATTTTGTATGCATATTTTTTAGTCGAAAGATTGTGTTACAACCATATTACCATATAAAAAGTATAAAGTGCAATCTATTTGCAAAAGTAAATTCCAGTAAATAGCCCATTTTCTTATTTACTAGAACTTACTTTTGCAAAAATATAGGAACTAGAACTTACTTTTGCAAACTAGAAGTTAGTTTTTCAATTCAGCA
>JPZU01000032.1 GCA_000875945.1 Lachnospiraceae bacterium TWA4
GTATTGAGTTGATTGCATCTCAAAATATATCAAGTATTAAAAAAGTAATGCGATAAAAGTTTTAAGGTGTATAAAAATAAAATTATATAGGAACAGTAAAATGTAAAATTAGAAGTTCTAAAAGTGATTTAATTGCTGTATTAATACGTATGCATGCCTCTATAAAGAGAATGCGAAATAATATAAATCATAGTAGCGAATTAAGAAGAAGTGAACCAAAAATTATGGAAGAAGCTTTAAGAAAGTATGTGGATTATATAGAAAAATGTTTATAATTTTATAAGTTGATGTTGGGGCAAATAGATTTTTGACCCTAACATTATAAGCTTTAAACTAGATAACAAATAACTTAATTGACATTTACAACAGGTTACTATTCAAAGACAATGTTTTACAGGTTGCACTATATTTCCATTAGGGGTATATATCCATATCGTCTTGCAACAATCTGAAAATATTTGATTGACAGAGGTTTGGAGGTAGTATATAATAAAAGACATTAGAAAAATAGGCACTAAAAAATGTTCACAAAAAAGTGGCGAAAAAAGTTTGCATTTTGAAAATAATAGACAAACGTCTACAAAAATGACTGTTGAAAGTCTTGTAAAATAAGGGTTTGCGAAGGGGTAGGTAGAAATGAAGAAAGCCCGTTAAGGGCATTGATACAAATAATTGCCTCATCTGCATAATCGTCGTTTTTTGTAGAAATGAAGAAAGCCCGTTAAGGGCATTGATACATTCTT
>JPZU01000033.1 GCA_000875945.1 Lachnospiraceae bacterium TWA4
AATTTTATATCCTAAGAATGACGAATACATTAATGTATTAACTTCTGTAATATTTTCATATACCCCATACTGAGTTAAAATTAAAATTAACAACAAGATAGTTATGCTCAAACAAATTAAATTTTGTGTAATAGCTTCTAATCCAAAGAACTGATTCCACCCTGTTTTATCAATTACTTCTGCATGAATTCCGTTTTTTGAAAGTTGTTCAATATCTAGATATTGATTAAAAATTTTTTGAAATGCTTTCTTTTGAAAGAAATTATCTGACAAATGTTGAATTGCATAATTATAATAATCCTGAGTAATTTTCCCACTATCTAATGCTTGATTTAGTTCATCAATTTTAGAATCACTATCTAGTTGCTTTTGTTCATCTAAAAGAATTTCTTTATGCACATTTGATGGAATTCCTGAAACTTTTTTACATAATTTTTATAATAAAATACTTCTGGTGACGTTCGTATCTCCATTCTTCCCCATGCACTTACTTGTATTAAACAAAAAATAGAATAATTATAATCCCCTTGCAGTCAATCAATACTTTTTTCCATTCATACCAAGAAATAAGAATTTTTTACTTACAAACTTTTTACTACTTTTATTTAATAAACTCCTGCCATAAAATATTTTTAAAAAAATATTTTATGATTCCTCTGCTACCTAGTATCAAACTACACATAATTATAAAAAATCCTATTGTCATGACAGATATTGGACTTTC
>JPZU01000034.1 GCA_000875945.1 Lachnospiraceae bacterium TWA4
TATATAAAATATGGAAAATAATAGAAACACTATCTATTATTTTAAGAAAGTTATATAGATTCCTTTCTCTAATTTTATTTACTATCGTTGGCACTAGTATTCCGATTCTTCAACAAGGAAGTTATCGCATGGACTAGCTCTTATAGCTTAAGGCTGTAGCCCAGCCCGTTTTATTTTTTATAATAATGCCAATAAATTCAGCACAGCATTGGCATCTCGGTCATTGGTATATCCACACTCATAACAAATATATTCGTTATGTTTCGTTCCATGTTTTTGATTTCCAGACAATGTAATCTTATCTTCTCCTGTCTTTACATGCCCACAATTGGAACAACGTTGAGTACTTGGATATAATCGGTCAGCAAGAATGACTTGTTTCCCATACCATAAACTTTTATAGGTGAGTTGCTGTCTAAACACTCCAAACATGGAACGATGCAATCCCTTCGATGCGATATGCGTCATCTTCATTCGCTTTACATCTAAATCTTCAATGACTAGCCTGTCATACTCTGTCACCAACTGTTTGGTGAATTGATGCATCAAATTCTTCTGGATATTTGCTACTTTTTTATAATCACGTTGTAACTTGGCTCTCGTTTTCACGTAATTATGACTTTTTGTAGCAACTGTTCCATTCACCTCTCGTTTTCTGGCTAGTAGACGTTG
>JPZU01000035.1 GCA_000875945.1 Lachnospiraceae bacterium TWA4
CTGAACTTTTATTAAATTACAAATGTACTTTTATTAAAAATTAAAATCCAAAAACAGATTTCATGGATTGATGTTGTTTTTTCATCCATGAAATATACTCATCATGCATACGGCTAAAATTATAAAAACTTGATAGGCATTTCTCTCGATTGGCATGTTTAAATGTATCATCGGTATTCCAAATCAGAAATGCACTATATAAATCTCGTTGAATCCAGTGATTTTCTATTTGTTTACTACGTGTAGATAAAGGAACTTTTACATACTCATTCGTCTCATGATTATATTGACTGGCTTTAAACACTTGTGTATCAATGGTCTGATAACTTCCCTGTGTTTGTTCACATTTCCTCTTTATAATCGTTAATAGGAGTGCAGGAGAACGACTAGCAATGGACTTACCAAATCGTTTCTTCCTTTTATATTTATAAATCGTTTTTAGTTCTCCTTTTTTTGTTTGAATGATGGACTCTTTTTCTTCTTTCTTTGTTTCCTTACTTTTCTTTGCTAATGCCACATAATTCATCTTCTCAACAATCACATGATTTGAAATTTGTAGAATCTTATTCGCTAAAATTTCATGACATTGTTTACTATACGCTGTCTTTTTTCGATACAAGGATTTTAACTGTTTACGCATCTTCTCATAGC
>JPZU01000036.1 GCA_000875945.1 Lachnospiraceae bacterium TWA4
TATTGCTAACAACCTTATTTTGCCAAGTTTTTGCTCCACCGGTATAAACAATAATATTAATTTTATCACTTAAATTTGCTGCGGCCATCTCCATAAGGTCTTTAGTTGCCATGGAATACTTCGATTCAAGATCAGCTCCACACATATAGACCATCAGAGTAATTTGATCACTTCCATCGCCTTTAAGAACTGTTCGCTTATTTCTTGCACCTGATACTACCTTGGTATTTAATGAGCCTGTATTCTTCTCATAACTCCAACCACCATAAGAAGAACCACTTCCTCCACTAGTTCCAAGTCCTCCACCAAAGAGTTCCATAATTGTTGATGTATTTGTGGTTGATTGACTGCTGCCACTTCCTCCTAGGAGCATTGAGCCAAGTCCTCCACCACCTCCTAAAAGTACAAGAACTATCGCTAAAATAATTGCTAAAGGACTTCTTCCTCTGCCACCTGTCGGTCCTCTATTTCCACTTGAAGATCCATTAGAGTTACTACCTCTTTGACCACTTCCTACTGGACCCGTTCCAAGACCATCTCCTCGTTTATGTACAGAGCCACTTTGCCCAGTAACATTTTTTCTCGACTTCTTGGTCTATTATTTTCCATAAAATTTCCTCCTCGTTATTGGCATAAGGTG
>JPZU01000037.1 GCA_000875945.1 Lachnospiraceae bacterium TWA4
CTATAAAATCCTGTAGAGTACCACGTCTGATTTTTATAATCAGGCGTGGGTGAATACAGGTTATTCTTTTTGATTTGCAATATATTGTTTTACAATATCTGTCGTTCGTTCACTGACAGTTCCCAAAAAATAACTTAAACTCCAAAAATACGGTTTCCAATAGTATTTATCCACTTGCATTTTAAAATCACTTCTCATTCGTCTAGAAGATGCAGATTTTAACGCATTAATAAACTGTGATAGATTTATTTGTGGAGGTGCATCAAATAAAATGTGAATATGATCTGGCATGGTTTCTAATGCTTGAATAACGAATCCTCGTTCTTCAAAGTAGGCTTTTAGATAGTTTTGTAAAGCCAGTTCTAATGATCCAGTAATGACTGGTTTACGATATTTTGTCACTAATACTAAATGGTATTGCAATAAATAATAACTATGTCGGTTCCTATAATAACCATCGGAAGTTTTTCGCATGTATGTTCTCCTTTTTGTTGCAACTGATAAAAATATATGTTATAATTATAACGCAAAATAAACTAAAGTTCAACTAAAAAGGAGGTGATTACTGATGTATCGTACAAGACAAATTCAAATCAAGCAAACCCATCCAATGTATGA
>JPZU01000038.1 GCA_000875945.1 Lachnospiraceae bacterium TWA4
CTGAACTTTTATTAAATTACACATTACTTTTATTAACGATTAAAATCCAAAAACAGATTTCATGGATTGATGTTGTTCGTTCATCCATGAGATATAATCATCATGCATACGGCTAAAATTATAAAAACTTGATAGACATTTCTCTCGATTGGCATGTTTGAATGTATCATCCGTATTCCAAATAAGAAATGCACTATATAAATCTCGTTGAATCCAGTGATTTTCTATTTGTTTACTACGTGTAGATAAAGGAACTTTTACATACTCATTTGTCTCATGATTATATTGACTGGCTTTAAACGTTTGTGTATCAATGGTCTGATAACTTCCCTGTGTTTGTTCACATTTCCTCTTTATAATCGTTAATAGGAGTGCAGGAGAACGACTAGCAATGGACTTACCAAATCGTTTCTTCCTTTTATATTTATGAATCGTTTTTTCTTCCCCTTTTTTTGTTTGAATGTGGACTCTTTTTCTTCTTTCTTTGTTTCCTTACGTTTCTTTGCTAATGCCACATAATTCATCTTCTCAACAATCACATGATTTGAAATTTGTAGAATCTTATTCGCTAAAATTTCATGACATTGTTTACTATACGCTGTC
>JPZU01000039.1 GCA_000875945.1 Lachnospiraceae bacterium TWA4
GTGGTTTCAAATTGGGACTTTCAAAGATTATTGAATATTCAGTTCCAATGCTTATGTTCTTGTATCCATTGACGATTACATTGACATTGCTTGCATTATGTGAAAAATTATTTAAAGGCTCTAGAATAGTTTATGTTTTAGTGACAGTTTGTACGTGCTTTGCTGCATCATTTGACCTTTTTAAAACCTTACCAGAATTTTTACAGAATGCATTAAATTCCAAACTGTTGATTGTTTTTGCGAATAAATATTTACCATTATTTAATTTTGGACTTGGATGGATCGTTCCAGTAGTCATTGGATTTGGTTTAGGATTTGCGATTTATCTTGTATCGGATAAAAAATTTCATTTACAGTAACGAATTTTGTACTTATAATATAATAAAAAGTCTCTAAAGCTTGGTCTTTGGAGATTTTTTTGTATACTATTAAAAATGACACAGAGAATACATATCGATGGATTACACTGTCATTATGAGCAGGTGAATGTAGTGTATGCAATACAAAAAATGGTGTGGAGCTTTCTTTTATAGTTTAAAATCTAAAATTGGCAAATTTTTTTCTTGACAAATCCCTTTTAATAGGG
>JPZU01000040.1 GCA_000875945.1 Lachnospiraceae bacterium TWA4
CCTTAACGGGCTTTCTTCATTTCTACCAATTAAGCAGCTTATTAACAGAAATTACTGGAGTGTATCAATGCCCTTAACGGGCTTTCTTCATTTCTACCATTTAGAAAGTTTTGAACAAAAATTAGGAGGTGTATTGTGTATCAATGCCCTTAACGGGCTTTCTTCATTTCTACACTTTATCTTATTATCACTGTGATTTCTTCACATGCGTGTATCAATGCCCTTAACGGGCTTTCTTCATTTCTACACTGTATAGAACGGAAATCCCTAACAACATCAATTTGTATCAATGCCCTTAACGGGCTTTCTTCATTTCTACGTACTTGAGTTGGAGGCAAACGGAAAAGCGGGAACTGTGTATCAATGCCTTAACGGGCTTTCTTCATTTCTACTTTGGTGGTGGAGCAAACGACCCTGGAAAGACAGATGTATCAATGCCCTTAACGGGCTTTCTTCATTTCTACGGAGGAAAGTATATATGTTGAATCTTATAAATTTATTGTATCAATGCCCTTAACGGGCTTTCTTCTATTTCTACAACATTCCGAAGAAATATGTAGAGGAATGGATTTAAT
>JPZU01000041.1 GCA_000875945.1 Lachnospiraceae bacterium TWA4
GAATAATCTTGGGAAAGTAAATTTATTTACTAGACCTAGACGATTTGGTAAAAGTCTAAATATGAGCATGATGAAGTATTTTTTTGAAATTGGAACGGATGCTTCGCTTTTTGATGGACTTGCAATTAGTAGAAATTCTGACTTGTGTAAGGACTATCTAGGACAATATCCAGTGATTTCACTTACTCTTAAGCAGGTGGATGGACTTGACTTTGAAGATGCTAAAAGACAGCTATGGAGTGTCATTAAAGCAGAAGCCGAGCGATTTGATTCCCTTCAGGATAGTGCAGTTTTAACTTCTCGTGATAAGAAAAATATGATGGATTTGAGTATGGGCATTGGAAATTTAGAAGAAAGCCTTTTTCTAATGTCTAGAATTTTATATAAAGAATATAAAAAGAAAGTGATTATCCTAATTGATGAATATGATGTTCCTTTACAAAAAGCCAAGTTAAGTGGCTATTATAAAGAAATGGTAAAGCTTATCAGTCAGTTTTTTGGATATGGAATGAAGAGTAATGAATATATGGAGTTTGCAGTCATTACAGGTTGTCTTCGTA
>JPZU01000042.1 GCA_000875945.1 Lachnospiraceae bacterium TWA4
AAATAATCTTGGGAAGGTGAATTTATTTACTAGACCTAGACGATTTGGTAAAAGTTTAAATATGAGCATGATGAAGTGTTTTTTGAAATAGGAACGGATTCTTCACTTTTTGATGGACTTGCAATTAGTAGGGAAGAACAATTATGTAGAGAATACTTAGGTCAGTACCCTGTGATTTCTTTGTCTTTAAAACAAGTAAGTGGTTTAAATTTTGAAGAAGCAAAGGAAGGATTGTCAGATGAGATTCGTACAGAGATTAGAAGGTTCTATCATATTTTAGATAAGGAACAGATAGAAGATGATGATAGAAAATTATTATCTGATTTGAAGAATGAAAAAGAAAATTTAAAAAGTAGTATCAAGAGCTTGAGTGAAATCTTATATCGTTACTATAATAAAAAGTCATTATCTTAATTGATGAATATGATGTTCCTTTACAAAAGGCAGATCAATTTCATTACTATCCTCAGATGGTTGAATTGATTAGTCAGCTTTTTAGTAATAGTATGAAAACAAATCCTTATATGGAGTTTGCAGTCATTACAGGTTGTCTTCGCA
>JPZU01000043.1 GCA_000875945.1 Lachnospiraceae bacterium TWA4
CTGTAAGCATTTTTAAACAGCCCAACGTGGATAAATCGTCCACTTGCCCCACGCATAAGGTATCTTTTGTTTTAGGAAACTTCAAGACCATTTGGTGATTTTGTTCAACGAATTTACAATCTTGATTCGTAAACGTGACGGTCATCTGTCCACCCGATTTCTTATAATGTGGAAGTGCTGGTTTTCCTAAAAATTTCTCTGGGGATTTGGCATAAGCTTTACACGATTCAGTAAATGATTTCATGGTTCGTGCAGTCAATGTAATGATTTGTTGAGCCGTTTGCGCAGAAAACCCATTAGCATAGTAATCGGGATTTTTTGTAGCAACCATTAATTTTTTTAAAAATTCATCGGTTAATAGCCAATTAGTTTTTGTAGGCATTTGACACTTTAACATCCTTGGTAAAGCCTCTCTAATTTCTTCAATAACTGTTCGTTCATTCTCTGTCCATTTCGATTCGTCTTTATTCATCGCAGTCATCACTTGACGGATGCGAAATAACGTGGCATTAAATAAGTTATTCGCCAAGTGTGTATAACGGTCAAAATAA
>JPZU01000044.1 GCA_000875945.1 Lachnospiraceae bacterium TWA4
TATTCATTTTGAGCATACTTTGCTTCATAAAGTTGACGTCTTAATTTACATTGATATCGAGTTTTGCAACCATTACAAACATAAGGTGGTTTTTGAATTCTTGAGCATTCTTGTTGAATAAAATCTGGACAATGATTATAACATGATTGATTACACTTTTTACATTCACGACTATATCCCCAACGCTTCGTACAAGAAGAACAAATATCTCCATAATGGTTACAAGTTCGTCTATTTGCGCAAGGATTATAAGTATCTCTTTCAATGATTTTAAAATGATTACGTACTTCTTTGGAAATCGTTGACGGATCTTTTCCTATTAAAGCTGCGATATCTTTAAATTTAAGATTATTACGAAGAGAATTTTCAATAGTTTGTCGTTCTTCAAATGTTAGATGTCTATTTTTTGCCATAGTAGATCTCCTTTAATGCCATCCGTTCATCTACTATGTTTTATCATAACATAAGACGTTATAAATGTAGTACTTTCATTTAGTACAGACTAATCTATTGGTCAAGGAATCGCA
>JPZU01000045.1 GCA_000875945.1 Lachnospiraceae bacterium TWA4
TCTGTTCTTTACAGTTCGTAGTCCGGTAAATATCTTGGTTCTCGTACTAGTATCTATTCGACTTATCATTTCATAGATACCAAATACTTTAGAAATTGGTTGTTTTATATATCGGTTCGTATATCTATCTGATAGATATTTGTCAATGTGTAGTTTTCAAGGTACATATCTTTCAGTCTTTCGACTGAGTGGAGATGAGGGGATTCGAACCCCTGACCCCCTGCTTGCAAGGCAGGTGCTCTCCCAACTGAGCTACACCCCCATAACTTTGGCATCCACCTACCTTCCCATACCGTCTCCAGTATAGTATTATCGGCCGCTTAGGGCTTGACCATCGTGTTCGGGATGGGAACGGGTATTTCCCCTAAGCGCATCGACACCAAAGATTTGGTTATCAGGTTTTATCCTTGATAATACAACAGTACATTCCAACTTCCCTACTAGATATTCTCCGTTTTAGTTGGATTGATTCAGCTCTTACACCTACTAAATCCAATTAATTCCTTAG
>JPZU01000046.1 GCA_000875945.1 Lachnospiraceae bacterium TWA4
ACTTGGAATGTTAAAATCTAGGCAAAACTGGGTTGTAAAGTCGAATCGAGAAGCAGGAGATGGTCGAGCAGATGTGATCATGTATCCTAGAAAATTAAATGTTGGATATATATTTGAATTTAAGTATGCGACAGATGCTCATGAGTTAGAAGATATGGCAAAGGTAGCAATTAAACAGGTGGAGCAAAACCAGTATGAGAAGTTTTTCTTACCCCAGAAGTTGCCAAAGATTGTCTGTTATGGGATTTCTTTTTATAAGAAGCAGTGTCATGTAGAAGTGAAACTATTGTAAAAAATTGTTACAAAAATACTAAAAAAGTTTTGAAGAAATGTCAGTTTTAGCATAAAAAAATATTAAAGAAATGCAATAAGAGTGTTAGGTTGAAGCAGGAGTGTGAGTGTGGATGAATTTGAAGAAACTTTTTATAGGAACGGAAGATTTTGCAGAGTTCATAGAAAAAATTACTATTATATCGATAAAACAGGAATGATTTGTGAATTACT
>JPZU01000001.1:0-4581 GCA_000875945.1 Lachnospiraceae bacterium TWA4
CACAGAAAATTCTTAAAACTCATAATTGCAAAATCCCAAAATTACATGAGTCAAAGTTTTCTGTGTTAATAATTACAAATAGATTTAATCGTCGATATCTTCAGTAAATAATATAAATTTTTCTTTAGTACTTCCTTCACTTAACCAATCAGCTTTAACATATGCAGATTTTTTATCTTTACTCATATAAACATCTGCACTAATATTTCCTTCAAAATTTTTATTAGAAAATTTATCTCCAATATTTTTATTTTTCCAATATAATCATAACCATCAGGTAATTGATTGACTATAATTATTCTTGAGTCCATAATAAATGTCTTATTTTCTAAATAAAAGTACATAGGACTATTACCATCACTTTTATCATTTGATTCCGAACTCACATTATTTGCCACATTTCTATTTGAACCAATAAAACTATTTGTTAAGAATTTAGAGCTAACAAAGGCCGTTAAACTTAATCCTGCAACTAATAAAAGATATCTTATTTTTGATGATTTCTTTTTTTGTGGTATATAATCCATAGCCTCAGAAATCAAATCATCATCAAGATAATTTAAAGCATTTATGAATCTTGACTCTTTCATATCCAAATTCCTTCTTTCTTTAAAAAAATTTTTAATCGTTTACGAGAACGATATAGTATACTTTTCACTTTACTTTCACTAAATGAATACCTTTTCGCAATAGCTTCAACAGAATCAAAAAACCAATACTTTCGAATAAAAACATTCCTCATCGTTTGATCTTCATTTCTTAAAAATCTAGTAATCAACTCACCTAATTGTTCATCATCAATCTTCTTGCTAAAATGATCATTTCCTAATAACTCATCTACTTCATGAAATGGCACAATTTTATGGGATGTTCTCTTTGCTGCCATACAATAGTCTAATTTTTTTAATGATAAATTTCTTGCGATTTTTAAAATAAATGCTCTAAAATTTTGAGGACGTGTAGGTGGGACTTTATTCCAAGTCCCTAGATAAGTATCATTCACACATTCTTCTGAATCTTCAATATTATTTAATAAATTATAAGCTAAATTAAGGCATACTTTTCCATATTTGATATCTGTTTCCCGTATTGCTTGCTCATTACGCATAAAATATAAATCAATAATCTCTTTATCTTCCATAAGTATCTTCCTTTATATGATTTTTATTTTTAACTTACAAAACTCCCTTCACTTAATAAGTACGATTTTATTTCTTCAAATCTCAAATATTTTAAAATTTTTAAATTATTTTTGTTTATCAAATATTACATATCATATAATTCTATAATTCCATTATCTAACCGATAAACCTGATTACACAAAACTTTTATATCTTCTGCATTGTGACTTGCAATAATCATTGTACGATTCGAATTCATCAACGATAGCAATATCTTTCTCATTTCTTCCACACCTTCTCGGTCTAATCCATTCATAGGTTCATCTAAAATCAAATACGATGGTTCTTCCATAATTGCCTGCGCTAGTCCTAAACGCTGTCTCATTCCCAAGCTATATTTTTTTACTGCAAGCTTTAGATTTGGATCTAATCCCACTCGTTTCATTGTGTCTTTCATTTGTTCTATAGAAATTTTATTTTTTATACTTGCAAGTACTTTTAGGTTCTTTAATCCACTATAATAAGAGATAAATCCTGGCGTTTCTATAATAATTCCACAATTAGGAATATAGTCCACATCTTTTCCAATTCGTCTTCCATCCACTACAATTTCTCCAAATGTCGGCTTTACAAATCCACAAATACACTTCATTAGCATGGTTTTACCTGAACCATTATTTCCAACAAGACCATAAATTTTTCCTGATTCTAATTTTAAATTAATCTCTTTTAAGATATCTCTTTGATTTAATTTAAGTCCTATATTTTGTACTTCAATCATGTAAAATCCTTTCCTGGTTGATAGTTCTCTGTTACTATCATACAACCTATAAATAAACTTATACACATTAAAATCATATAACTATAAGAATTTACCATTGGAAATATTGGTTCGCTAAAATATTCGCTATAATGAATCCATGAAATTGTATGGGGAATAGGAAATAACCATTTTATTGATAGATTCGCTGACGTAGTAATGGTCCCTAAAATAATTAAAAATCCATCCGTTAGAACTCCTAAAATCTTTCTATTGCAAAGTGCAGCAAACAAAAGAATCAATGCAAGAATCAAAAAATGCAAGGTCATTAAAACAGTCGTATGAATTAACGCAACCTCAAAAGTAATCTGATGAAATAAATTTTGTGGTACAAGCTTTGAAATATAGTCACTATCTCGCTGTGGATACTTAGATAAATAATGCGTAATAGCTTCACTGTAGTTCATTTGCCATTGCCCATTAGAAGCCATAAGAATCGATGAACCAATCATTAAAAATAAGGTTAGAAATATACTTACTTGGATAGCAAATAAGATTTGCCCCAACACCCATGTTCGTTTTGAACAGCGAACCTGATAAAATAAATCAATTCCAGATTTTTCTGGGAAATCTGCCAATAAGACTAAAAATAATGCAGGTACAAATAAGACCAAACTACCAGAATTTCCAACAGCTATAAAAGCTTCTAAAATCGTTACTTTTTGATTCATTAAGTTTACGCACTCTCTTAATGGGCGAATCACTTGAATGTGGATAAACACAAGTATTACTGCAAGAATTATCATTCTTGTATTTCGCATCCATCTCTTTACTTCTTCCTTAGCTATACGAAATACCATAAAACTTTCCTCGCTTAATTTTTTTGTTCAAATGCAAGTATTAAGATTCCATAAAGTAAAAGAACTACCATCAAATGAACAAACCAATATATGTTTAAATTTATGGATAATAAATATTCAGAATCTAAAGCCTCAATTATTGCCAGTTGTTTTTCATTTTGTACTGCTACTACATCCATATAAAGCTTCATAATCATTTGACCTCTTAAATAGCTTATCAAAAATGGCAGACAAATCAATAAATACTTATCTTCAAAAAATACCGAAACAGCAATCCCATAAATACTTACTTCTACTCCATTTAAGAATACTCCAATGAATCGTTTTACTATATAATTTGTAACCGAACCACCATAAATATATTTGATATATTCTTGTTGCTCTTCTATTGGAAAACTAAAAAAACTTGGAAAACTACACATGAGTAATACCCCAAATAGAATATAAGCAATGACAAAAATACATCCACCATAGAGTATTCCACTAATTACTTTTGACTGACAATATCTCCGATTACTCATACGAATCAATTGAAAACGTGCTTGACAATTTCTTCGTTCCTCTGATAAATTAAAAATATAAGCAAATGTCAATACTAACGGAATAAATACAAATAGCCAGCTTCCAAGCCCTTTAGACCAAAGAACTAATGCACTTTGATCGATACTCATTTCCAAATTTTCGGGTTGATGAATGAGTAATGAAAGAATCGTAAAATTCTCGTTATTTTCACCGGTTGCACCTGTGGATAACAACATTAAAAACACACTCGTAAAAATTGTTACAACCAAATAAGGAACATACAATAATTTTCTTAACTCAATCCAAATACACTGAATCATTCGTCCTCCTCTTGTTCCTCACTTTGAGTATAATAATAGATTTCGCCATTAAATACATCTAAAAATATTTGAATTTTTTCGTTTTTTATTGTATTATGACCAGTTACTTTCCAACATGGACATAAAATTTCAATTGAGTTTTTCTCATAGTATTCAGCATCATAATAGGGTAAATACTCTAGAGAAATCGTATCAACAATTACTTTAAGCTGAGGTGCTAATTTTTCAGATATAAGCTGTGCTGCTTCTTTAACAGACAATATTTTGGAATCAACATAGAGTTCTTTAAGTTTTGCTGATTCATTATATCCGCAAAAAGCCGAAACTCCTTCATCATCCACCACATAAGCATGCTTTATATCTTCATCTATTGTGTATTTCGAATAATTTGATATATTCCCATAATCTGTGTAAGAAATTGGAATCCCTTTATACACTCTACGAACTAAAAAGTCATAACCATAGACATCTTTTAATTTAAAAATTTTTACTTCTGGAATTTCTATTTCAATTCCATTTTGTGGGATAAATGGGGGTACCTACTTCAAAATACTCTTTAACCTTTTTCATTGCATCTGAAATTTTTACTTTTCCTGATAGTAATTTATATGTTTTATTTTGTAACGTTCTTGTGGAACCACCTTTTACCACATCATTACTATAATATCCTATAGCTCCTTTATGTACAAATTCCTTAAGTCCTAGATATTTCTCCATTTTCCCATCATTCAATGAATAGATTCCATTATATGAAATCTGCATATGACAGTTTATTGTATCAATAAAAGCTCCAGAACCTGATTTTAAGTCCATATGTTTAGACATTGCTGGATAGTCATAGGGATACTGAGCCTTATGACTTTTTAATTTTGGATTGACAATACGAATTTCTTTTTTTAAATCAATTTTATTAGATAATCCCAATTCTTTTACAAATTTTTCAATAGTATCCCAACTTTCTTTTGGTGTAATTTCATGATTACTTTCTTCTAATAAAG
>JPZU01000001.1:8855-13528 GCA_000875945.1 Lachnospiraceae bacterium TWA4
ATTCATTTAATAACATTTTTTTGATATCTTCGTACATTTTTTGATATTTAATAACACTTTTTAATATTTTTGAACATTTTAACGCACGAAATTCTCGTGCGTTTTTTAATAAATAAAAACATCAATACTCTCCTGCCTTTTGGTAAATTTTTGGTAAATTCATTTCTTAACTATCAGAATTCCTTTTAAAATCAATGGTTTAACTAAAATTGTTACATTTTACCAGCATATTCTACTATTTTTATCTCATACTAAGAGTGTACTAATTAAACAGTATATAAATAGTCTATAAACAACAAAGGAGGTCATTAATTATGACTAAAAAACGAACAAATCAAATACAAAATCAATGAATAAATCAACTAATTCTTCTCAGTCAAAATACTCAAATTCAAGTGCTATGGATAAATTCAAAATGGAAGTTGCTGATGAAATTGGTGTGCCTCTATCAAAAGATGGTTATAATGGAAACTTAACAAGCCGTGAAAGTGGTTCTATCGGCGGAGAAATGGTCCGTAAAATGATTGAATCTCAGAAAAATCAGATGTCTAATAAGAGATAATAAGAACTAAATAGAGATAATAAGAACTAAATAGAGATAAATAGAACAGGGAGTCATATTATTTGGATATGGCTCCCTTTCTTCTAGTATAAATTAATATAAATTTTTTACTTTAAAATCTTTTTCTGCTTCTCTTCGCTGATCCTTCTTTGCAATATCTTGACGCTTATCGTAAAGCTTCTTACCTCTTGCAAGACCAATTTCCATTTTGGCCAAACTTCCCTTAAAATATACCTTTAAAGGAACTAGCGTATAACCTTTTGTCGATAACTGCCCTGTTAATTTACGAATTTCTTGCTTGTGTAATAAAAGTTTACGAATACGAAGTGGATCTTTATTAAAGATATTTCCTTTTTCATAAGGACTAATGTGCATACCATAAACTAACACCTGTCCTTTTTCTATTTTAATAAAAGACTCTTTAATTGAACACTTACCCATTCGAAGAGATTTTACTTCTGTACCAACAAGTGTGATTCCAGCCTCATAGGTATCTTCAATAAAGTAATCATGATAAGCCTTTTTATTATTTGCAATTAATTTATAATTATCCTTTGACATTTACTCCTCCTCATCATCTTCTACCAACACAAAATCAATGGTTCGTTCAAGCTTATTTGCTTGCATCACACAAACATTGACTCGCTGACCTAATTTATATTCCTTAAGGGTCTTTTCTCCTCTCATTAAATAATTTTCTTTATCAAATAAGTAAAAATCATCATCTAATGAATTCACATGGACTAATCCTTCAATTGTATTATCAAGTTCTACATAAAGTCCCCACTCAGTTACTGATGAGATAATTCCTGAAAAGACTTCTCCAATATGTTGTTTCATATAAAGAACCTTTTTAATCTTATCCGTTTCTCGTTCAGCTTCATCAGCTCTTCGCTCCAATTGACTAGTTTTTGTTGCTACATCTGGTAGAATCTGTTCATAATGATTTATTCTAGCAGAACTTAAACCTCCATGCAAGTTTTCTTTAATAATTCGATGAATTTGTAAATCTGGATAACGACGAATAGGTGATGTAAAGTGACAATAATAAGAAGCTGCAAGACCAAAATGTCCGGTACATTGCACATCATAACAAGCTCTCTTCATAGATCGAAGAGCAATTCGACTAATAAATGCTTCTTCATCCGTATCAGCAATTTTAGCAAGTAACTTTTGGAGTTCTTTTGGATGAATATCTCGTCCATATCCTGTAGTTTTTAAACTGTATCCCATACCTCGAATGAGTGCTGCAAGTTGATCAATTTTCTCAGAATCTGGCACATCATGTACACGATATAAAAATGGAAGCTCCTGCCAAAAATAATCTTCAGCAATCGTTTCATTTGCAGCTAACATAAAGTCTTCAATTAAATCAGTCGCCTTATTTCGCTCATAAGGCTTAACGTCTAGTGGAATTCCTTTTTCATCTAAAATAATTTTACTTTCTGGAAAATCAAAATCTAGCGCTCCACGTTTTTTACGTTTTTTTCGCAAAATTTGTGAAAGCTTTACCATCGGTTCAATCATTGGAACTTCATTAAAATTTTCTTCTTGAATCATTTCATTTACTTGTGTATAACTCATTCGTTTATTTACACAAATAAGAGTCTCTGCAATCTCATGGCTTAATTGATTCCCATTCTCATCAAAAGTCATCAAACAACTAAGTGCTAATCGGTCACAACCTTGATTTAATGAACAAATTCCATTGGACAAACGGTGTGGTAACATAGGAATCACTCGGTCAACTAAGTACACACTGGTTCCTCGCTTTAGTGCTTCCTTATCTAAAGGTGAATCTTCTGTCACATAGTGACTAACATCAGCAATATGAACCCCTAACTCATAGGTTCCATCCTTATAGGTTAACGTAATTGCATCATCTAAATCTTTGGCATCTTCCCCATCAATTGTAATGGTATATAATTCTCTAAGATCCTTTCTGCCTGCTTTTTCCTTTTCAGTTACTTCTTCTGGAATACGACTCGCTTGACGAAGTGTCACCTCTTCAAACTGTTCAGGAATTTCATAATTTCGAACGACTGATAAGATATCTGTATCTGGATCATTTTTATGACCTAAAATTTCTATAATAGTTCCTTCTGGTTTTTTGCCATCTTTCCCATAAGAGTCAATAGAAACTACTACCTTATGACCATCTACAGCGCCTAAATCATGACCACTTGGAATATAGATATCCATCGTAATTTTCTGATTATCTGGTAAAACAAATCCAAAATTTTTCTTTTTGTGATATAAACCCACCACTTGCTTAAGTCCATGCTCTTTAATTTTTACAATTCGACCTTCACTTAACTTATTTTTCCCAGGAGCTGCAATAATTTGCATCAATACAACATCT
Source organism: Lachnospiraceae bacterium TWA4 (assembly GCA_000875945.1). GTDB lineage: Bacteria > Bacillota > Clostridia > Lachnospirales > Lachnospiraceae > TWA4. The sequence goes on from JPZU01000001.1 coordinate 11,780, forward strand.
TCGTGTAGGGCACCATTTCTGTTTCGCTCATGAATATAAAAATCTTTGTCGTAACCCTCAACTGATACAAACCCAAATCGTCCACCAGCATTTGCTCTATATACACCTACTAGAGCATCTAATCGCTCCCTTCCAATTTTTCCATTTCTAGAAATTGCTAACTTTCCATCTTTTACTAAAGCATCAACCACTTCTTTTAATTCACTACGTCGTTCCTTTGGAACATTTAATAAGATAGCAAGCTCTTTTAATTTCATTGGTTTATAGTGTTTATCATTAACAATATCTAAAATAATTTTCTTTTTTCAATCATATCTACTATCTACCTCATTAAAACTTTACTGTTCACACCCACATTATTATCGTGATTGTCAACGTGTGAACGATAATAAAAAGAGGCTGTAAACAAAACAGCCCCATCCCTTTTAGTTATTGTAATATAAAGAAATCACAATTGCAAGCACAAAGAATAATACAACCATTACAGTTGTTGCTTTCTCTAACTTTCCTTCAATCGTACGTCCTTTATTCTTACTCCAAAATGTCTCAGAGTTACTAGTTGTTCCACCAATAGAACCAAGTCCCTGAGTTTTACCTTCTTGCGCTAGGATTGTCACTGTAAGTGCAATACACAATAATATAAAAACTGCTTTTAAGAACATTCTTAAATAAACAAGCATATCTAAACCTCCTACATTAATTCTTCACATAAACGAAATGATTATACCATAAATTACAACTATTTACAAGTAGATTATTTACTTATAACTCTTAATTTGAACGATTGACCAACTCTCTTGCAACATCTTCCCAAGAAATTCCCTTATCTGCCATAAGAACCATCAAGTGATATAGGAAATCTGCAATTTCATAAGTAACTTCTCTCGCACTATCTTTTTCATTTTTTGCTGCAATAACAATCTCTGTTGCTTCTTCCCCTACTTTTTTAAGGATCTTATCAAGTCCTTTATCAAATAGATAGTTGGTATAAGAACCTTCCTTTGGATGATTCTTACGATTTTCAATCACCTTATAATCTCGTTCTAATACCTTATAAGGATTTACTCGTTCTTCTTCCCTTGAAGCAATATCTGTATAAAAACAAGTCTTATTTCCAGTATGACAAGCAGCACCCACTTGAGCAACTCTTGCTAAAATAGTGTCCTTATCACAATCAATACGAAGAGTTTTTACATATTGAAAATGTCCAGAAGTAAGCCCTTTCATCCATTGTTCTTGTCTACTACGACTATAATACGTCATACGTCCGGTCTTTAATGTCGTATAATAAGCTTCCTCATTCATATAAGCAAGCATCAAAACTTCTTCTGTTAAATAATCTTGTACAACAACAGGAATCAGTCCATTAGCATCTAACTTTAATTCTGACCATGCAACAGTTGGAGCTAATACCTTCACTTCTAATCCCTCAGATTTTAACTCTTGTTTTAACTCCATAAAATCTGTAGAATCATTTGCCTCTACCATTAATCCTGCTGCTCCTTCTTTTAAATCTGAAGTAGTAGCATTTAATAAGTAAGTTTCTAGTTGGTAACCCACTTTTTTTGTTGCATAAACTTCTTTAATACCACATTCTAGCGCTACTTCTAAATCTTTATCACTTTCCACTAACATTGCGCAACGCTTATCAGAAAATCTTAAAAGTCCTTCTTTAATCAAAGCTATATCTTGGCTTGCTCTAAAAATCACTCGACTACAGCCAGCATAAAGGTATTTTTTTATATCATC
>JPZU01000001.1:17850-25933 GCA_000875945.1 Lachnospiraceae bacterium TWA4
TACGAAGCATTTTATAAAGAAAACTTTTAGAGGCAGCAGGTAAAAGTTTTTGCAAATATTTATCGAGTCTTTGATCTTCTTGTGTTTTTGGTATTTGATACTCTTTCACTAGATTTCTTCCCCTTATTTTTTACAATTTTCCTTGGTGGAATTAAACATTCCTTTCCAAATCCAATAAGCTCTACTCGTCCCGTTTTAATTAAAGCCTCTTTGACTAATTCATAATTCCTAGGTTCTGCATATTGAACAAGAGCTCTTTGCATTGCCTTTTCATGAGGATTTCTTGAAACATAGACGTGCTCCATTGTTCTAGGATCTAATCCTGTATAATACATACAGGTCGAAATCGTAGCAGGTGTTGGATAAAAATCTTGTACCTGTTCAGGCATATATCCCATATCTCTAATAGCCTCTGCAAGCACAACTGCATCTTCTAACGTCGAACCTGGATGTGATGAAATAAGGTATGGAACTAAATACTGTTTTTTATTTAGCTTTTTGTTCATATTTGCATAGGATTTGGCAAATTGGTTATAAACTGCTCTTTTTGGCTTTCCCATCTTATCTAATACATGATCAACTACATGTTCTGGTGCAACCTTTAACTGACCACTGACATGATATTTACAAAGTTCTTCTAAAAACGCCTGATTCTTATCAGCAACCACATAATCAAATCGAATTCCTGAACGAATAAACACTTTCTTAACCTTTGGTATCGCTCGAAGCTTGCGAAGTAATTGAATATAATCGGTGTGGTCAACGTTTAAACTTTTGCATGGCTTAGGAAATAAGCACTGCTTATTCGTGCAAACCCCTTTTTTTAATTGCTTATCACAAGCAGGTGCACGAAAATCTGCCGTCGGTCCTCCTACATCATGAATGTATCCTTTAAAATCTTTGTCATTAGTCATCAAAATAGCTTCTTTTATTAGAGATTCATGACTCCTTGACTGTACAATTCGACCTTGATGAAACGTTAATGCACAGAAATTACAACCGCCATAGCAACCTCTACAACTAGACAAACTAAACTTTACTTCATCAATTGCTGGAATATGCCCTTTATACGATGGATGAGGACGTCTTGTGTATTCTAGTCCATAGATATCATCCATTTCCATCTGAGTTAAAGGTCTTGCTGGTGGATTTTGTACAACTAATTGCTTATTTGGATAAGGCTCAACTAATGTTTTTCCTGTAAAATGATCCGTATTTTGGTACTGTGTATAGAAGCTCTTTGCATAAGTCGTTTTATCTGCACAAATTTCCTCATAACTAGGAAGATAAAGTCCTTCATAAATAACTTCTGGATTTGAAGTCTTATAAACAGTCCCTTCAATATAGGTAATATCGTGGACATCCATCCCACTATCTAATGCTTCTGCAATTGCAAGTGTTGATAATTCACCCATTCCATAACTTAAAAGGTCAGCTGAAGAATCCATTAAAATTGAGCGTTTGACTTTATTTGACCAATAGTCATAATGAGCCATGCGACGAAGACTTGCTTCAATTCCTCCAATGATAATTGGAACATTTTTATATACCTTTCGAATTAAATTACAATAGACAACTACTGCGTAATCCGGACGCTTTCCCATGACTCCATTTGGAGAATACGCATCTGTACGTCGTCGTTTTTTGGATACACTGTAATGATTAACCATTGAATCCATATTCCCAGCAGAAACTAAGAATCCAAGCCTAGGTCTACCAAACTCTTTAATTGATTCTTCATTCTTCCAATCTGGCTGGGCAAGCATGGCTACTTTATAACCTCTAGATTCCAAAAGTCTAGAAATCACTGCAAATCCAAAGGATGGATGATCCACATAAGCATCTCCGATTACATAGACAAAGTCTGGTTCATCCCATCCATATTCTTCTTTCATTTCTTTATAAGTCATTGGTAGAGGTTTAATCATAACTTATCACCTTTCCATCTTTTAATTGAAATTGTTCATGTAAGGGTTTTTTAATTTTCTTTCTTGTAAGTTCTACTAGATTTAATTTAGTCATATCAATTAAATTCGTCTTCACCGAATCTTCTTTGATACAATTAGCTAAATAACTTAATAGTTCTTTTTTGCTTTCTTCTCTTCTTAAATCAATAAAGTCAACAATGACAATGCCAGATAAATTTCTAAGCTGTAATTGCTTAGCAATTTCTTTTGCGGCCTCTAAATTAATCTTTAAAAATGTTTCTTCTTTATCTTTACTCTTATGTAGGTATTTTCCAGTATTCACATCAATAACTGTCAAAGCTTCCGTCGGCTCAATCACTAGATATCCACCAGATTTCAGCCATACTTGAGGTTTTAGGGCTTTTTCAATAACGGTTTCTAGCGAATACAGTTTTGCTAAAGGTAATAAAGAATCTTCATAAAATGTAGCCTCTAATTGACTTGCAATTTCTTTTTCATCGGTCACAATCTCACAGTTTAAATCATCAATTAGTGGTCGTTTATAAAGAATAGAATAACAACTTTTATAAATAGACTTTTGAACAATTTCTTCATAACAATGATACAGTTCATGAAGTTCTTCCATCATCTCATCTTCATGACCATACGCACTTGTTCGAATAATTGCCCCACAATCAATATCTAAGTGGATGTTATTCATCCATTCTTTATCTTTAATCTTATGTGAAAATAAAATTCCGTTTTCTCCATGTAAAAGCACTAGATGTTTTCCAGCTAATTGAAGTTTTCCTGTAAGTACGGGAGCCTTCGTTTTTATAGCAGATTTTTCAATTTGAACAACGATTTCATCTCCAATCGTTATTTCATTTTCTCTTGCTCTGGTTGTAAAAATCAGGGACTCTATATGGTCTAACGATAAATAACCAATTTTATGATCACCTAATTCTACAAAAGCTGCATGAATATTTTTGACAATATTTTTAACTTTTCCAATAACAATTGAATTTAAATCTTCTTCCAATCTAGAAATTTCAACAATTGATCCATCTTTTGAATGTGCACAAACTAAAGCTCCACCTACTCGTGTAATAATCTGCTTAGACAATTTTCTCACCTAGACTTCCTAAAGGAACTAATTGATTGTTCGCATCTAATGCATAAGTTTCTAATCGACAAATCTTAAACTTTAAATTTGGATTAAATGCTTCCATTACAAGCTCTGGTTTTAAATTTCCACTACTACCTGTCATTAATTTTAAAAACAATCCATCTTCTCTTACTTTTGCATCAAAGATCATTGGACGAATATCTACAACTGCTGTACTCTTTTTCGTCTTTTTCTCAATTAAAATTTCCGATTGGGCTAAAAACTTTTTAAATTCTTCTTCAAAATCCATCAACTTACAATCCATCAAATCAAATGTCAATAAATAATCTGCCCCTGCAACAATAGACATCGCATTTTTGGCATCATCTGGTAATTTTACATAGTCTAAAATTTCCATTTCACGTACCATTGCTTGATTTAATTGATCAATCATTGTTTTAGAATCTAAACTCGAATGTACTTCAATATCAAAGTATTCACCTTCTGAAGTCAAACCTACACCTAGCGGTGCTGCAAACGACATCACTTGATGAGGTGAAAATCCTTCTGTATAGACAATATCTACTTCTGCTCTACGGATTGCCTTTTGAAAGTATCTCATAATATCTAAATGACCAATGAATTTCATTCGTCCTCGTTTGGCAAATTTAATTCTAATTTTCATAGCAGATACCCCCATCAAATTTTTTTGCTCCACAACCCGAACAAGCCTGTGCACAGTTTGGTGTTACTTTTGCTTCAAGCGCATGTTCCCACTCACGAATTAAAAATTTCTTTGTCACACCTGCATCAATAAAATCCCAAGGAAGCTTTTCATTAACACTTCGCTCTCTTGTTGTATAGAAATGATAATCTAATCCACATTCTTTAAACGTTTCCATCCACTTGCTATAATCAAACATTTCAGACCATGCATCATAGTAACAACCATTTTCATAAGCCTTTAAAATCGCCTTACCTACTCGTCGGTCTCCTCTAGCAAACACACCTTCTAAAATTGAAGCTTCTGGTGAATGCCACTGATAGCTTAGACTCTTACGATTTAAGGAATTATACATCGCTGTTTTTACAGTTTTTGCCTTTTCTACATATTCTTCTGGTTCACACATCGGTGCCCATTGGAAAGGTGTAAATGGCTTAGGAATAAAGAATGAAGTACTTGATGTAATCTGTACTCGACCACCTCTTATTTCCTTTGGAAGTGTGTCATAGTAAACAGCTGCAATTTCATTTGCTAATTCCATAATTCCAACCATATCTTCGGTGGTTTCTGTTGGTAGTCCTAACATAAAGTAAAGCTTTACTTTTTTCCAACCGCCTAAAAATGCCTTTCTTGCACCTTCTAAAATATCTTCTTTCGTTAAACCTTTATTAATCACATTTCTCATTCGCTGTGTTCCAGCTTCTGGAGCAAACGTCAAACTACTCTTTTTAATATCTTGTACTTTGCTCATAACATCTAATGAAAATGCATCAATACGAAGTGAAGGAAGTGATAAGTTTACACCTTTTTTGTGGCAATTTTCAATTAAATGATTTACTAAATCTCCAAGTTCTGAATAGTCACTAGAACTTAACGAGCTAAGTGAAATTTCCTCATGACCGGTACTTTTTAACATTCCATCTGCAATGTCTTTTAACTCATTAACATTTTTTTCTCGTTTTGGACGATAAACCATACCAGCTTGACAGAAACGACAGCCTCTCATACAGCCTCTCATAATTTCTAACACACAACGGTCTTGGGTCACCTTGATAAAAGGTACAATCGGATTTTTAGGATATCCAGAATCTTTCATATCTGATACAACTACTTTGCTTACAATTTCTGGAGCTTCAGGTACAATCGGTGTGAAATTTTCAATAAATCCCTCATCTGTATAAGTTACTTCGTAAAGAGAAGGAACATAAATTCCTGGAATACTAGCAGCTTTTCTTAAAAATTCCTTACGTCCCTCTCCTTTTTGTTTACACTCTTTGTATAAATCAATAAGTGCTAAGTTTGACACTTCACCTTCTCCAATATAAAACAAATCGAAAAAGTCTGCAATTGGCTCTGGGTTATAGCTACAAGGGCCTCCACCAATAACAATTGGATCATCTTGCGTACGATTGCTTGCAAGTAGTGGAATTTTACTAAGGTCTAAAATCTGTAAAATATTTGTATAACAAAGTTCATATTGAAGTGTGATTCCTAAAAAATCACATTCCTTTACTGGGCGCTGAGATTCTAATGTAAATAATGGAATATTTTCTTCCTTCATAATCTTGTGTAAATCCATCCAAGGTGAAAATACTCGCTCACAATAAACATCTTCTCGCTCATTAAATAAATCATATAAAATCTGCATTCCAAGATGTGACATACCAATTTCATAAACATCTGGAAAACACATCGCATAACGAATATCCACTTCATCTGGATTTTTCACTACACTATTCCATTCCCCGCCAATATATCTAGCAGGTTTATCAATTTTTAATAAAATATCTTCGCTTAAAGCTAATTGGCTCATTTTTTACTCACTTTCATTTAATAAATAATCTAAGGCAGTTTGTAAAACCTTTGAATCATCAGTTTGTTCAATATCTGGGTTAATTCCCACTCCATGAATATAGTTTCCAGAAGGGGTATAGTATTTAGCTGTTGTAGTTTTTACTGCACTTCCATCTCCTAGTGGGAAGACATTTTGAACAATTCCTTTTCCATAAGTCTTTACTCCAACTAAAGTTCCAACTTTATGATCTTTAATCGCTCCAGATAATACTTCTGATGCACTAGCTGAATTTTCATTGACTAAAACAGTCATTGGAATATTTAAGTATTTACTATCTGATTTATATTCCTTTGTCTGTCCATTTTTATCTTCTATCGATAAAATCAATCCTTCTGGAAGCAATTCATCAGCAATTTCTACTACACTAGTTAATAATCCTCCTGGGTTATTTCTTAAATCTAGAATTAAAGACTTCATACCTTGTTCCTGTAATGCCTTAATTCCTTCTTTAAACTGAGCTGCTGTTACTTCTTCAAATTGAGTAATCTGTAAGTAACCTACTTTATTTTTTGTATCTTCCATATGATAATTAACGGTTTCTTGTGTTAAATCTCTTAATACCAACTCACAGTCAAAAGTTTTATTGGTACTTGCACGATACATCGTTAATTTCACAGTTGTTTGATCATTTCCTCGAATTTCTTTTACAACCTCTGTAGTAGTTTTAAAATTCGAGATATCTTTATCGTTGACTGCCTTAATTTCATCATCTGCTAAAATTCCTGCTTCTTTTGCAGGTCCTTCATGAACCTCTACAATCATCATTTTTCCATCAGCTCCAGAAATCGTTACTCCTATTCCTTTATAACTTCCAGAATTGCTCTCCTGAAGCTGTTTATATTCTTCTGCGTTATAATAATCGGTATATTTATCACCTAATCCCGACAAATATCCTTTATAAAGACCATCAATGGTATCATCCACTTCGTAGTCAAAAATAAATACGCTTCCTATTAGTTCATTGATACTTTGTAATTTACCTACCACTTGATCTAAATCTATGCCTTTTTCACTTGATTGTGTGGATGTGGAACGATAAACCATCAAATGAATATTGTTAAATCTAGCCACAAATACTAATGCTACACCAATTAAAAAAACGACCACTAATGTTGTAAAAACACCACTTTTAAAGCCTTTTCTCTTACCTATTTCTGAGTCCATTTTTACCTCCTAACAAAGCTCCTAACAAAACGAAAGGGGCTGCAAAAAACAACCCCCAAGAATTATTGCTATAACTATTCAGAGCCTAATTTATATAGTTCTAAATAATTACTAATTATTTAAAGTTTCCATATAGTTCATATACTTCACAACCATTAAAGCAATTTTAAATGTAATCGCATCTTCAAATACACGAAGATCTAATCCTGTACTCTTTTGTAATTTATCTAATCGATAAACTAGAGTATTTCGATGGATATATAACTGTCTAGAAGTTTCTGACACATTTAAATTATTTTCAAAGAATTTATTAATCGTTGTTAAAGTTTCTTCATCTAAATCATCTGGTGATTTTCCATCAAAGATTTCCTTAATGAACATTCTACAAAGTGACATTGGAAGCTGATAAATCAAACGACCAATTCCTAAATTGTTGTATGCCACAATATTCTTTTCACTATAGAAAATCTTACCAACATCTAAAGCCATCTTTGCTTCTTTAAATGAACGAGAAACTTCTTTAATTTCATGGACAATTGTTCCATAAGCTACATGAACTTTTGCCATGGATTCACCACTTAACATGTCTAGAATGACCTTAGCAGTTTTTTCCATGTCTTCATAACCTTCGTTAGACTTTAATTCTTTTACTACAATAATATTCTTTTCATCCACTGCTGTAATAAAATCTTTACTTCTAACAGAAAATAGACTTTTGACAATTTCAAGCGCATTATTGTCATTTTCACTCTTAGTTTCAATAACAAAAACTACTCGCTTAACACTAATATCAATGTGAAGTTTCTTTGCTCGATTATAGATATCAACTAGTAAAAGATTATCTAATAAAAGATTCTTTATAAAATTATCTTTGTCGTATCGCTCTTTATAAGCAACTAATAAATTCTGGACCTGGAAAACTACTACTTTTCCTACCATGTAAACATCATCACCAGCTCCACGAGCTAATAGGACATACTCTAGTTGATTCTCGTCAAATACTTTAAAGAACTGATATCCTTGTAAGACCTGACTGTCTGCAGGCGACTCCACAAAATTAACTATTGCGTGTTCATACTCTTCTGCATCAGGGAAGGTTGAAGCTAAAATTTTACCTTCCGTATCAGATACGCATAAATCTACTCTTGTAATTGATTTTAAACCCTCGATTGTGTTTTGAAGAATTTGATTTGAAATCATACGCAACCCCTTCTCTTATCCTTATTGTTTTATTATTCACTATTTGTTAAACATATACTAATCATAATACAAAATCACAAAAAAGAAAGGGGTTATATGCAAATTTAACAGTTTTTTATTTAATA
>JPZU01000001.1:26440-35849 GCA_000875945.1 Lachnospiraceae bacterium TWA4
AACTAGTTTTTTTTTAAATAATTATCAAAAATCCATAATTGAAGGCTTTCTGAATACAAAAATCCATAATAACTAACAATTTTATTTCAAATTTCATCGATATTCTAGGCAAACACTTAACAATAAAAATTTAAATGTTTACATAATCTTTTAAATTTTAGTAATTATAACCAAACTACTTTTTGAGTTGTATCGATTTTTCTCCAATCTCTACCTTATTTTCTTTTAACAAACGTCCGACTGCACGCTTAAATGCATTCTTACTAAGACCAAATTCTTGTTTAATAATTAGAGGAGCAGCTTTATCTGTAAAAGGAAGACTTCCTCCTCGTTCAATGATTCGCTCTAAAATCATCTGTGCATCTCCATCAATCTGAAGATAAGACTTTTCTCTAATACTTAAATTTAACTTTCCATCCTCACGAACTTTTAATACTCGACCTTCAATTTCATCGCCTTCACGATAGTGGGCAAAGAATTCCTTATTTGGAATCAGTCCATGATATTTTAAGTCTACAGCAACTAAAGCTCCAATCTTTGGATTAATCTGATAGATTACACCTTTTATTGAATCGCCTTCCTTATAAGGACTTTCCATTGATAAATAGTCATAAATCCTCATAGTTGCACAAAGTCTCTCACTTTTATCAACATATAATGCAACTACACAGTAATCTCCATCTTTAATCTTATGTGTCTGCTCTTTAAATGGAAGAAATAAATCCTTTTCTAACCCCCAATCTAAAAATGCTCCAATGGAACTTGTTGAAACAACTTTTAATCTAGCCACTTCATGAAGCTGCATAGCGGGACGGTGAACTGTTGAAATCATACGGTCTTTTGAATCTCTGTAAATAAAGACTTCTAGTGTATCTCCAACCTTTGCGTCCTTTGGAATTTGACCTCCAGGTAATAATACTTCATCCTTACAATCGTTCATTCCAAGATAAGCCCCATGAACTGTAATTCGACGAAGAATCATTTTTTGAATCTTTCCTAATTCTAACATACATTCTCCCCTTTTAATAATTTCCTAAAATCTTAAAACTAACTGCTTCTTCTGAGATTCCTGTCAAAGCATTTTTTACTCCAGAAGAATTTAAATTTCCTTCAAAATCTAAAAAGAATCGATATTCCCAAGTTTGTCCAGGAACAGGTCTAGATTCAATTCGAGTCATATTTAAGTTATTAAAAATAATATGTGACAACAGACGATATAATGAACCACTTTCGTGAGAAACTTCAAAACAAATGCTAATCTTATTGGCATTTTTACGAAATACCTTCTTATTGCTAATAATGACAAATCGTGTGGCATTGGCAAAGTCATGGTTTAAAGGTTGTTTTAAAACTTCTAATCCATAAATTTCTCCTGCTGCACTGCTTGCAATGGCTCCTTGATTTAATAATCCATCTTCTCGAACCTTTTTTGCAGCAACTGCTGTATTATAAACTTCTGCTGCTCTAATATTTTTTTGCTCATCTAAGAATCTGTTACACTGAGCTAATGCCTGTGGATGAGAATAGACAATATCTAAATTCTCAATACTTGCTCCTGGAAGTCCAAGTAATGCATGAACAACAGGAACTCGAATTTCATCTACTATATAATTGTCATACTTTGCAAGTAAATCATAAACTCCTGCAACGACTCCTGCTGTTGAGTTTTCAATTGGAAGTACAGCAAAATCAGCTCGTCCACCGACTAACGCATTCATGGCTTCTTCCCAAGTTTCTACATGAAAGCTTGGAACCTTTTTGCCAAAGTAATCTAAAACTGCTTCATGGGCATAGGCTCCTTCAACTCCTTGGTATACAACCCTAAAATCTCCACTAGTCAATTCATCAACCTGTGTAAAAGGAAACTGTACGCCCAAATGACATTTATTCATTAAGTGATACTGATATTTACGACTAACCGACATAATCTGTGTAAACATCTCACGAATTCCTTCTCTATTGAATTGACTATCTGCTAATTGAACTAAGTCTTTTAATTTTTCATTTTCTCGCTTAACATCTCGAACAGGTTTTCCAGCTCCAATTTTATATTCTGCCACATCACCTGCTAACTGCATTCGCTTAATGAACAACTCCACTAATGCATGGTCAACCTCATCAATTTCTTTACGAATTTGTCCTAAATCTAATGTAAGTTCTTCCATCTACTTATTGTACTCCTCTACCTCTCTCATGATTTCTCCCAAATAAGACAATGAGCCAAAGATTAAAATAACATCTTCCTCTGAAGCATATTGATAAGCACTTTCTACAGCTTCTTTTAAACTATTACAAGGAGTAACATCACTGTGGTACTGACCTACACACTGGGCAAGTTTTTCTGCTTGTAAAGCTCTAGGATTATTTGGTGGGGTTACTGTAAATACTTTCTCAAAAAATGGTGCCATCATTTGTGCTTCTTTATCAAAATTCTTATCGGCAAGTACACCCATAATAGCAAAAATTTTCTTATTTTTAAAGTAGTATTCGACAGATTCTTTTAATTGAACAACACCATGTGGATTGTGTGCCCCATCGACAACAACTTGTGGATGATTTGCAATAGTCTCAAATCGTCCTTTCCATACAGTTTTTTCTAGACCTTCTTTTATTTGCTCTTTGCTAATTTTAAATCCTCTTGTAGTTAAAACCTTTGCAACTTCAATAGCTACCGTTGCATTTTTTAACTGATATCGACCTAGTAATCCAACTTTTAGATTCTTTAAGTCCTTATAATCAAATCCCATCATCGGGCGATTATCACAAGAAAGCTCCATTTCTTTATGAGGATGAATTTCTTCTGGATTTGTAACAATAAACAACGCGTTATGGTCATTTGCCTCTTCTCTTACAACCTCTATAACTTCTTCACCTTGTGCACAAATAACTACTGGTGCATCATCACGAATAATTCCAGCTTTTACCTTAGCAATTTTTCCTAAGGTATCTCCTAAAAACTTGGTATGATCAAGACCTATTGAAGTGATGACATTACAAACAACTGTGTCTAATACATTCGTTGCATCATCTCTTCCACCAAGTCCACATTCAAGGACAACAACATCACAATGATTTTTTGCAAAATATAACATTCCCAATGCAGTTTCTGCCTCAAATACTGTAGGTACAGGTTCTCCTGCCTTCTCAATTTCTTCTATCGCTTTTTTTACAGGCTCTGTAAACTTACAAAAATCTTCTTTAGAAATATTTTCTCCATTAATTTGAACAAACTCTTCATATTCATAAACTCTAGGAGAAGAATATCTTCCTACTTTATATCCTGCCTGACTAATAATTGTACTGATAAAAGCTAGGGTTGAACCCTTTCCATTAGTTCCTGCAATATGCACAAATTTTAGCTGATTTTGTGGATTGTTAAGTCGATTTAATAAATTAAGCATAGGCTTCGTTCCTAATACAATTCCACTAGATGATATATTTTCATAAAACGCTCTCGCTTCTTTATAGGTTAACATAATAACTCTTATAATCTCCTTAATTTTAATTCTCTTTGATATCTTAACACGTTTTAACAAATTTGCAAGCAATACCTATACTTTCATCAGCTAAGTATTGTTAAAATAGATAAATGTCTTTCTCTGACAAACATTTGACGAATTTTGTACGTATTAAAATTTATTATTGATTATTGCAGAATTTTGGTATAGAATAGATGGCAGATTGTATTAAATGTTTTCCCCTAATACAGTCACTATAATAAACTTGACAACGAAAGGAAGTAAAAAATATGGGATATGTAGATGAAGTAATTGAATCCGTAATTGAAAAAACTCCTGCAGAACCTGAATTTCATCAGGCATTAAAAGAGGTCTTAGAATCAATCAGACCTGTAGTAGAAGCTAATGAAGAATTATATCGTAGAGAGGCAATTCTTGAAAGAATTACCGAACCTGATAGACAGATTCGTTTCCGTGTACCTTGGGTAGATGATAAAGGACAGGCTCATGTAAATAGAGGTTTCCGTATTCAATTTAACAATGCAATTGGACCTTACAAGGGAGGTATTCGTCTTCACCCTTCAGTAAACTTAGGTATTATTAAATTCTTAGGTTTTGAACAGATCTTTAAAAACTCTTTAACCGGTTTACCTATTGGTGGTGGTAAAGGTGGTTCAGATTTTGATCCTAAGGGTAAATCTGATCGTGAAATCATGGCATTTTGCCAGAGTTTTATGAACGAACTTTACAAATACATTGGTGCTGATACCGACGTACCTGCTGGTGATATCGGAACTGGCGCTAGAGAAATCGGTTATATGTATGGACAGTACAAAAAAATCACTGGATTATATGAAGGTGTTTTAACTGGTAAAGGATTATCTTATGGTGGTTCTTTAGCTAGAACTGAAGCTACTGGTTATGGTTTATTATACTTAACTAATGAAATGTTAAAATGCAACGGTAAAGACCTTAAGGGTAAAACAGTTGTTGTATCTGGTGCTGGTAATGTTGCTACATATGCAATTGAAAAAGCTATTCAGTTAGGTGCAAAACCTGTAACTTGCTCAGATTCTACTGGTTGGGTTTACGATCCAGACGGAATTGACCTTGCTGCATTAAAAGAAATCAAAGAAGTAAAACGTGCTCGTCTTACTGAATATAAAAATTACAGACCAAACGCTGAATATCATGACGGTAAAGGTGTATGGACTGTTAAATGTGATGTTGCTCTTCCATGCGCAACTCAGAATGAATTAGATTTAGAAGATGCTAAAGCTTTAGTAGCTAATGGATGCTTTGCAGTTGCTGAAGGTGCTAACATGCCTACAACCTTAGAAGCTACTAAGTACTTACAGGAAAATGGTGTATTATTCGCTCCTGGTAAAGCTGCTAATGCAGGTGGTGTTGCTACTTCTGCTCTTGAAATGTCACAAAACAGCGAAAGACTTAGCTGGACATTTGAAGAAGTTGATGCAAAATTACAGAGTATTATGGTTAACTTATTCCACAACTTAGATGATGCTGCAAGACGCTATGGTAAAGAAGGCGACTATGTAGTTGGTGCTAATATTGCTGGTTTTGAAAAAGTTGTAAATGCTATGTTGGCTCAGGGTATTTGCTAATAGCATTTTAGTTTTAATCAAAATTTCAATGTATATGCAAGGGAGAGATTCTTTCTCTCCCTTTTCTATACAATATATATAAGGGAGAGATGAATTTGAATAACGAACATTTAGAACTAGACACATTTTCAGAAACCAACGAAAAATTTAATCGTTTGGTTGGCTGTTGTATGCGTTCTGGACATATCGACCAGAATCTTTATCTGGAGTATGATGTTAAACGAGGACTTCGTGACTCTTCTGGTAAAGGTGTTTTAACCGGTTTAACTGAAATTTCAGATGTTACCGCTTATGAGACAGTCGAAGGACGTAATATTCCTTCCGATGGTCACTTATACTTTCAAGGATATAATGTAGAAGACTTAATTAATGGCTTTAAAGAACGTAAATTTAAATTTGAGGAAATCACCTATCTTTTGGTCTTTGGTGCACTTCCAAACCAAACTCAACTAAATGATTTTATTCAGATTTTGAGTACTGCTCGTGAACTCCCTAATAAGTTTGTCAGAGATGTCATTATGAAGGCTCCTAGTGCTAATATTATGAATGCCATGCAAAAAAGTGTATTAACACTCTACTCTTATGATCCAAATCCTGATGAAACAGACATTCCAAATGTCCTTCGTCAGTCTTTAGAGCTTATTGCAAAGTTTCCACTTCTTGCAGTTTATGGCTACCAAGCACATCGTCACTATCATTTAGATAAGAGCTTAGTAATCCGTTATCCAAAGCCAGAGCTTTCAACCTCTGAAAATATTCTTCGTACACTTCGTCCAGATGGACAATATACTGAATTAGAGGCAAAGGTTTTAGATGTTGCTTTAATTTTACATGCCGAACACGGTGGTGGTAACAACTCAACTTTTACAACCCACGTCGTTTCTTCTACAGGAACTGATACGTATTCTGCAATTGCAGCATCCTTAGGTTCCCTAAAGGGACCTAGACATGGTGGAGCAAACTTAAAAGTTGCACAGATGATGGAAAATATTAAAGAAAACGTCTCTGATTGGACAAGTGAACAAGAAATTACCGATTATTTAAATAAAATTTTAGATAAGAAAGCCTTTGATGGAACTGGACTAATTTATGGAATGGGTCATGCCGTTTATACCCTCTCCGATCCTCGTGCAACCATCTTAAAGCGTTATGCCAAACTTCTTGCTGAAGAAAAAGGGTTAATGGATGAATTTTATTTATTAGATACGATTGAGAAAATTGCTGGTAACTTAGTTGCCACTAGACGAAAGCTCTTTAAAGAAATTTGTGCAAATGTCGACTTTTATAGTGGATTTGTTTATACAATGCTTGACATTCCTCAGGAAATGTTTACACCAATTTTTGCAATTGCTAGAATTTCCGGCTGGTGCTCTCATCGAATCGAAGAGCTAGTAAACTCAGGAAAAATTATTCGTCCTGCTTATAAATATGTTGGACATCATGTAGATTATATTGACATTGAAGAAAGAAAGTAAGGGATTAATCCCTTACTTTCTTTAAAATTTTCTCTATTCGCTCTGGATGATTACGAAGATAGGTAACAATTTGTTCTTCTTCCTCTGATAATGTATCATCTCTATACGAATTTACCCAATCATAGAATTCTTCTTCTAAAGCATCCACATCATACATATCAAAGTCATCATCTACTTCATCAAATGGAATTCCCACAAGCTCTAAAAACGCTTTATCATAAAGAGATTCATCAATGTGATAATCTTCAAGCCTATATTCTCTAACTTCATAAGGTCTTGTAGAATAAAATAAATCATTAATAATTGACATATATTCTCCATTGACATTTTTTACAACAATCGCTTTTCGATAATTTGCTAAAATTCGAGTAACTCTAGCTGATTTTTTATATAACACATCATAAATAATTGTGTGAGCTAATCTACAAAGTTCATGGTCTGCGGATACTGGAAATTCTAAACGTTGAATTTTTGCAAAAACTTTGGAATATAAATGGTAATTAATAGCTGTACCATCAGAAAATGTATGTAAAACTCCTAATTCCTTTAAAAATTTAATAAATTGGCAGTCTACAGTCTTTCCATTTAACACATCCTCAAAAATTCCAAGACGTAAAAGTTCTTCCTTACATTCTTTTGGACAGTAATTTTCATCGAATAAAAACTTATTATTCGCAATACGCTCAGTCGCAGATGTTAAATCCATCGATAGATTTTCATCCCAAAATTTATAGATCATTTTTGCATAAGTCCACCAACTTTTTGTATAATCTTCTTCCGTTGACATCATAGATACCAATGCTTTAATTACCTGCTTTGTATCAAATGGCTGAAGATAAGTTTCACCAAATACCTCTAAGAGTTTTTGAACCCTTATTGGAGCTAATGCACTAGAGTCCAATACCTTATAATACATCGTACTGTCTATAAGTTCTTCTGAATAATACCATGTTCCTTCTTCTAAACTTCCAAATTGAAGTTGTCCATTCAGTCGGTAAGGAAAAATAGGAAGAGATGCTATCTTATATCCCATTGCATAGTCGAATAAATCATTCAAAATAAATTCTTTAAATTGATAGTCTAGATGTTCTTTAAAAAACTCAACTACATCTAATTTATCAGGTAAAACATCTAATTTTCTAGCAAAATCTAAAATTTCTTCATAATAATCACTGGTAATTACTTTACTCATAGAGATTTTTGAATCAAGCGTCAAATACTTATAAATAATTGGTGGAAATAATTGTCCTTTACTTAATGAAGTCCATTGATTTTCTGACTTAAACAGTAAAAGATTTTTTATCTTTTCTTTAAACTGATTTTTTTGAAATTCATCTGTTGCTATAACCGATATAAGTTTTGTTGCATCAAATAGACGATAAACTTCTATTCCCTCTGCTGCCAATTCCTCTAAAAATTCTCCAAATGCAGAGCCTAGAAATACTTCTTTTAGTAGTTGTTTATTATAGGTATTGTTAATAATAGTTCTACTAGATGAAATTTGTAATGGAAGATTCATCGAAAAATCACAGGGAAAATCAAAAGTTGTTGGCAGAATCGAATAGAGATTACCTTTTCTTTGTCCAATCTCTTTTAAATCTAAACTAAATGAAATCTCTCCTTTTGTCTTTATTAAATAATCTGAACAGATTTCTTTTCTAGTTACTGCATAATCTCCTATACAGTATTCATCAATGTGATCCATATACAATAAGAAATCTTTATGGTAGAGAAAGTCAAGGAAAATTTCTTTTAATCGTACTAATCGACTTGTTCGTTCCTTAGAAACATAAAAAACCATCGTTGTGTATCCATCATCTAAATAACGCCTTCTACTCTCTTCTTGCTCAATCCAATAAGGAATCATTTTTTCTTCTTTTGTTAAAGCAAAACTAAAATCATTACTATAAATTTCTACTTTATCAGCTAGTGAAAAGACTTTTTTAAAGTTTACACCTTAAATTTTTTTCTTCTTCATCATATTTTACAGGTGCCCCATAGGATGTAATTTTATATACATCCATAAAGTCAAACCCTTTGTCATTGTATTTAAGAATCATCTGTCCAGAAGTTTCATTTATATCCATTCGTACACGTCGATACTCGCCATTCACCTTAGACTTACAAGCTTGTATATTTTTTAATAATTCAATTAAGATTTGCTCCACAGAAGCAACCACATTGTTTTCTGTACATAAGAAAGAACGATGTTTATAAATCAGACTTCTATACTGCTCAAGTTTTAAAACATACTCTTTCTTTGAGCCAGTAAAATCACCCTTTAATTCTTTTTTCATTTCTTCTAAATCCAAAAGAACTTGCTCTATACTTTCCACTTTTTTTCTAGGAGAATTTTTTACTTCTTCTTTTTAATTTCTAGTTTATAACCATAGAACTCTAGAAGTTCTTTTAGTTTCTTAAGTTCTTCTAAATTTGTACACTTATTTGCTAACTTGTCAATTCTGTCTTTAGTAAAATAGTCATCTAATGAAGGAATACTTGGAAGAAGGCTACCAATGAATGGAGATAAATTAACCGGTGAAGATTCCAAAATACGCACAAAACCTTTTGATAAAACTCCTTGCCTAGAAGCACTTAGCCAAACGACCTGATTACTTTTTGCTTCTCGAATAACTCTTTGCCCATCATCTTCACTAATCGTACTAATAAGAAAGCGAATATTTTTTATCTCTTCGTTGTATTTATTTGCAACTAAAAACGGATAAAAAGTTTCTTCTAAAAATGAATAAAACTCGTCTTCTCCTTCTAATAAATCCAAATAGTCATTTAAGCAGCTAAACTCCACTGCCTTTTTTCGGTCTTTTAGCAGTTTACTATCTAAATATCGAAC
>JPZU01000001.1:35869-38853 GCA_000875945.1 Lachnospiraceae bacterium TWA4
ACTATCTAAATATCGAACATCAATTAACTTTCTTGTTTCATTTGGACCACATAATAAACGAGCAAGTTCCTCTACTTTTGGCCAAAAATAAAATTCTTCATCTAAACTCATAGCTTCTTTATAACTGCAATATTCATAATCGTCACTATAAAGCGCAAATAATGGAATTTCATATAAAATTTTTTGTAAATCAACAGGAATTATCAAGTAGTTTCGTCCATCCGTATTTCTCTTGGAATCAAAGATTCGGCTCTCTCCTTTTTGAAAATATCCATCTACACAGACATCTTCTAACTGTCTAAGCGATAATAAGAATTCATAAAATAATCCATTCTTAGAAAATACAAGTCTTGAAACCTTTTCATTAATCTTAATTTCTGTATATTCAATGCTCTTTCTAGAATTATTTAATTCATAAGGTGCATCAAAGGCAATTGGAAGCGCATATTGATGTTCAATAACTGGAAAAGTTCGAAATAACGATCCACCTGCCCAAGCAACCTTGGAGTCTTTTCTTATAATTGGAGCAATCATTGAAAAATTTCGATATTGTTCATTTAATAAAACCATCTTTGTTAAACGATAACAAGGAATTTTTTTAACTCCATCATCCCTCAAAATAATCGTCATTCTTGCCCACTGATACTCATAAAATTGTCCTTTATAATAAATTCCCGAACAAATATTATCCAAGTGCTTATGAGGACGTTCATACAAAGCCTCCTCATAAGCTAATTCTACTTCAAAACTTTCGTATTCTTCACATACACAAATTTTTTTTAAATTATGCAAAAAGAGAATTGGGCTTACCTTAAATGTCTCCTCGATATTTTCTACACAAAATAATTCTTTAAAATTTGGATAAATGGATTCTAACGAAAAATTTGGCTCCACAATTTCAATAATAATATGAGTATTATTATCTAGAATAGTATCTTCTTCCCATACAGGAATGGTTGTTGCAACTGCCTTATCTAATTTAAAAGAATATCCATTACTTCGAATATGAATAATAATATTTTTTGCATCTAAAGAGAAAACAGATTTAAATCCAATCCCCTTTTTACCAGTTTTTTCATAGTAAAATACACCTTCTTTAGGTTCTTTTAGAGACTTTGCTTGTGGTTTTGCACTATCAGAAAACGCCGTTAGGGACCAAACATCTTGTTTTGAAAAACCTACTTCATTGTAGATAAATTCAATCGTTGATTTTTTAGAATCAACGATTATTTGAATTTTAGGTTCTTCTATATAGGTACAGTCATCTGCATTTTGTAAAAATTCTTCAATAAATTTCCATGGGGTATTTTTATACTCTTTAATAATCTGGTCTTCCATGCTACGATTTCCATTTCCAGAATATTTACTATATCCCCTCTTTCGACCTAGTGCAATTAAGTAAATAAATTCCTCTTTCGTCAAGGAAGTATCTTCTAAAATTCTTTCAATATTCTCATCTGAATCATCTAATAAATCATAAGCTTTTTTAATTTTTTTATTGGAATTTTTAATCTGTGTCAGATAACTAAAGTATTCCTCTTTTGTATCAAACATTTTATATCCCCCATATATATACTAACTGTTTAAAATAATCAAAAAATTTTGCTTTTTCTACAGCACCTTTCGTACAAATATTAACACTTCCGATTTCTTTTCCATTTAATGAATAAACTAATCGCCCCACCTTTTGTCCCTCTTTTACTGGAGCTATTAATTTTTCTTCTACTTCTAATTTTTTCTCAATGGATTTAAAGTTTTCACCCTTTGTACTAATTGTTTCAAATTGTCCCATATACTTAAGCTCTACAGAATCTAAATTTCCACCTGTCACAGGTATAGATGCTAATTTTGGCATAGCTTCATCTTTATAATATGTACATGAAGAAAATCCATAATCTAAAAGCTTTTTAGCTTCTGGAAATCTTGCTTTATAATCCGGTGCTGCCATAATAACAGCAATTAATTCTACTCCATCTTTTTTACCAGTTGCTGATACACAATACTTAGCTAAACTAGTACTACCAGTTTTTAGACCAGTCACTTCAAAAGAAGTCCCCATCTTTAACAACTTATTGGTATTTGAAAGACCAAATTCTTTTTCTCCTTGCTTTGTTTTATGAATAATTGTATCCATCCAAATCGTACTATAATTTTTGATTTGTGGATAATGAGTAATTAATTCTCTGCTCATGATTGCTACGTCTCTAGCTGTTGTTAAATGAGTTTTAGAATCTGTTAACCCACAGCAGTCTTCAAAAACTGTATTTTTCATTCCTAAACCTTTGGCACGTTCATTCATTTTCTTGACAAACTCTTCTTCACTTCCGGCTAAGTGTTCAGCCATTGCAACTGACGCATCATTTGCAGATGCAATAATGATACACTTAATCATTGTTTCAACGGTCTGAACCTCACCTTCTTCTAAGAAAACTTGCGATCCACCTCTTGATTTTGCATAGGCACTCGTTGTCACTTCATCATTTAAATGAATCTTTCCTTCATCTAAGGCATCAAAAATCAAAATAAGTGTCATAATCTTTGTAATACTAGCTGGACTTAACTTTGTATCTGCCTCTTTTTCATAAATACAAGTTCCTGACTTTGCCTCCATAAGTATCGCTGATTTTGCTGTTAGTTCTAAGGATTCTTCGGCATGAACTTCAACGGTAAATCCAAAAATCATTACCAATAAACATAATAAAATTCTTTTAATCATGGTTTTATCACTTTTTTATTTCAATCTATGAAAAAAAACGATAAATTATTCGTCTACCGAATAAAAGTCATTTACCAAATAAAAGTCATCGTATGTAAATCTGTATTTTCAAAATATTTGACATTGGATATCTTCTTCCCTTTTGCTTTAGAAAAATATTCATAAAATTTATAGTGATTGATTAAAGCATCGACTGCCTCATCTCGGATTTTTTTATTACTAAATCGAATACTTAATGTAGTTTTACTATCCTTTAATAACTGAGTAA
>JPZU01000001.1:38873-64912 GCA_000875945.1 Lachnospiraceae bacterium TWA4
TATCCCATTTATTAAACAATGTTTTTCATAGATAAAATAATTGTAATCTGTACTTACACAATTAGGCAATTCAATGAGTCCATCGGATGTATGATTTTTGCTAATATCTTCCTCATTTAAAAAAAGATAATCGTAGCTAATAAAATTTGATGAAATTGTATCGCCATTTGAAAAACTAGGATTTCCCCAAGTCGTATCTAAATAGTAATATTTTCCACCTGCTTTTACTAAATTCCATGCATGAGGTCCACGATTTTTAGCCTCTCCTGTTATTGTAACACTTTCAATTCCACAAAGTTGTAGTAAATACTCAGTAGCTACTGAAAATCCTTGACAAACTGATGAATTTCCCACAAATACACTGCAAATATTTTGATTATTTTTCGAATTTAAATCATATTTAGTATGTGAAATAATATACTCGTAAATATATTTTGTTTTTTCATAGTCTGACATCTTAGAATCTATTCCCTTTAGGCACTTCTTAATGTAGGATGGAATCTTTTTTTGCATTGATGAAATTTCCTTTTCTTCCATTGCCATAGTTACCGAAAAATCAATCGATATAATTTTATCATATCTAGAACTATGCTTTAATTTATAGGCTTTTACCCAGAAAATTTCTGGATGATCAGCCATTACATAGTTAAATACTTTTTTAACTTCTTCTAAATCCGTAGTTGTCAACCTACATTCTTTTTCAAATGAAACCATCATATAATAAATTTCTTCATAAGTTCGCTTTTCATCATCTGATAACAACTGATAACAATAACCTGGTTTTGTCAAAATAGATTCTTTTGTCTGAACTGGTGCAATGTCTTTCCAATTTACATTCGAAAAGTCGACATATCTATATGCTGTCGTTTCAGTTTCTGTTACTTCTTTTGAAAGCATCGTAGATGTCGATACAGTAGGTATAAAGGATTTTCTCTCTATTTTTGTGCAAGAACATAGTACCAAAATAAGTAAAAAAATGCCTACATATCTTCTCATTAGTTTCTCCTAGCTGTAAAATAGTTTTTTAATACGTTTATGCTTTCTTCTCGTAAAATTCCAGCACAAACTTCTGGTTTATGATTTGAATGTTCAAAAACCATCTGGCTACAATTACTGCCTTTCTTTTCTAGAATTTCTTCTAAATCTAGATTGCTTGCTGCATAAACTAAACGTCCTAGTTTTACCCACACCATTGCTCCACTACACATAAAGCAAGGCTCACAACTAGAATATAGCGTATATTCGCTTAAATTTCTGATTCCAGTTTCCATGCAAAATCTGCGAATTAGTCCTGCTTCTGCATGAAACGTGGGATCCTTCATTGTATAAATTTGATTTTCATTTGTATATACAACTTCATTATCTTTTACTAAAACTGCTCCAAATGGCTCATTTCCATGTTCGACTGCTAATTTAGATAATTCTATAGCTTGTCTCATAAACTTTTCATCATTCATTCATTTATCTCCTTATTATTGATAGTCTTGATAGATTAAATTTAGTTACTGTTCACACCCACGCCATTTTTATCATTCGCAATAGCGCACTGACGTGCTCATTCGCTGCTTTGCAGCTGTATTGCTCATTAAATGGCGTTCCCTCCGTCAGCAAACACGAAAATATTCTTGTGTAAGCACAAATATTTTCATGTTTTGGCTGACGTGTGAACTGTAACTAAGTTTATCATAGTTCAAAATTGCATACAAGATATAATTTGACATTTGCATTTATATTATATATAATGTGTAAGATTGTAAGATTTATTTAATAAAATAAAAAGAAAGGACTTTATTATGGAGCATATTTTAAATTTGATTAAAGGCATTTTCATGGGTGTCGCTAATATTATTCCTGGTGTTAGTGGTGGAACTATGGCTGTATCTTTAGGTGTCTATGACTCAATGATTCATGCAATTAGTCATTTATTTTTAGAATTTAAGAAAAGTTTAACAACTTTAATTCCAATCTTATTAGGTATGGGTATTGGTATTGTGGGGTTTACATATGTGATTGAATATCTTCTAAAGAATCACACTCTACCTACTTGTCTAACCTTTATTGGCTTAATTATTGGTGGTCTTCCTATTCTTCTACAAAAATTTAATGATTGTAAAGGAACCAAACCTTTTTCAATTATTAATATTGTCTTATTTTTAGCATTTTTTGGTTTAGTTATTGGACTATCTATTTTTAATTCAACAGAAAGTGGATTAATGACTTTTGAGATTAATCTCTTTACATTAATTAAATTGTTCTTAGTTGGAATTATCGCTGCTGCAACTATGGTTATTCCAGGTGTTAGTGGTTCTTTAGTTTTAATGATTTTAGGATATTATTATGGAATTCTTAATCTTGTACGAAACTTTTTTGATTCATTAAAGAGCTTTAATTTAGATTTAATTATTAAACAGTCTATTTTACTTATTCCTTTTGGCTTAGGTGTAGTCATTGGAATTTTTGTAATTTCTAAAATTATTGAATATTTATTTAATGAACACAGTGTATCTACTTATTGTGCAATTTTAGGATTAATTATAGCTTCTCCAATTGCAATTTTTATGAATACCAATGCTTTAGCAAACTTTCCAATTATTGGATTAATTGTTGGAATTGCATTAGGAATTGTAGGAGCTTACACGACTTATAAACTTGGAACTTTAGAATAGAAAGAAGGAACAACCATTGTCTAGTAAACAAAAGGGAATTTTGTACACGATATGTTCAGCATTTTGTTTTTCTTGGATGAACATATTTATCCGTCTAACAGGAGATATTCCTACAATGGAAAAGGCATTTTTTAGAAATTTAATTGCATTCTTTTTTGCATTGGCTGTCTTAAAACGCTCAAATATTCCATTAAAAATTGAAAAGAATCATCTACCTGGACTACTACTTCGTTCAGGTCTAGGAACTATCGGTATTATTTGTAACTTTTATGCTGTTGACCATTTACTCGTTGCCGATGCAAATATCCTAAACAAGTTGTCGCCATTTTTTGTCATCATCTTTTCTATTTTCATTTTAAAAGAAAAGATTTCTCTTCCACAAGTTTCATTTATCGCATTAGCATTTATCGGTGCTCTATTTATTATTAAGCCTGGTGTTGTCGGAATGGACCTTGTTCCAGCACTCATTGGTACTTGTGGTGGAATTGCAGCAGGTGGCGCGTACACCTTTGTAAGATATCTTGGAAATAAAGGAGTTGCAGGAGCTATCATTGTTCTCTTCTTTTCAGGATTTTCTTGCATTGCTATGGTTCCTGGATTAATCTTAAACTTTAAGATTCCAACCATTCTCCAACTTATTTGCTTAATTATGACTGGAGTTAGTGCAGCCGGAGGACAATTTTCTATTACCGCCGCTTATAAGAATGCACCTGCTAGAGAAATTTCTATTTACAACTATACGGAGATTATGTTTACAGCTCTTTTTGCATGGCTATTATTTACACAAATCCCCGATGGATATAGCTTTATTGGATATATCATTATCTGTCTAACTTCATTTGGAATGTTTTTATACAATAATAGGAAGAGCAATTAACTCTTCCTATTTATTGTATAAGCTCTAAAAATCGCTCTTCTGGCGACTTTTCATTCTTATTCCCATATAAACTAGTTGCAATAAACTTCTTATCTGAATAGTAAGAAGCAACTCTTAAAGCCTTTTGATACATATCCTCATCATCTGCTTGATTTAATACATATGTACAAGGATGTGTAACTACCTTATCATAACCTTTTACTAGAATCTTCGCTAATAATTCTTCTGTCAAAGGTTTTGAGAAATCATCCATTTCTAATAATTTCCCGATTTCTGTCAAACGAAAACAAACCTCATCCATCGGTTTACCAATTGCTGATAATCCAGCTAAAATAGCTGTATGAGTCGTATTTTTAGGAATCACTGGTTCATGAGATACATCTGGAGCTTTCACAGGTAAGCACTTAGCACCATCTGCTTCAACTATTACCACATCTGCTTGCTCACACATCCAATCATAAACCGAATCTTCTACACCACACATTCGATGTCCAAATGGGTGAACTCCTGCAATTGCACAACCCTGTGTTTCTAAACTCTTTTGGATCTCATCTTTTGTCGATGACAAACCAATTTCAGGTACTCTCATATGTGTAGTAGTGGTTACAATCACTTTTAAACCTATTTCTACACACTCTCTTGCTAGTGTAAAACAAAAGGAGGTTTTACCACCTCCACCAACTGCTGAAATTACTTGGGGATTGCAAAAATCGCAGTCTAAGACATCTATTAATTTATTGTTCCCTAAAGAAAACTTCTCCACTTTCATCATCCATTCCATCTACGATTGCTAAAGATTCCACACGAATACCCTTTTCACGGATAATCTTTCCACCTCGTTGAAATCCTTTTTCTACAGCAATTCCAACACCTTCTACCGTTGCACCAGATTCCTTGATAATTTCTAAAAGTCCTTCCAATGCACAACCATTTGCTAAAAAGTCATCAATAATTAGAATATGATCTTCTGGATTTAAGTACTTTTTAGATACAATTACATCATAAATCTTATTATGTGTAAATGACTGAATTTTCGATGTATATACGTCTCCATCAATATTAATACTTTGAGCCTTTTTTGCAAAAACTACAGGTGCATTAAAATACTGTGCTACAATACAAGCAATTCCAATACCTGAAGCTTCAATTGTTAAAATTTTATTAATAGGTGCATCTTTATAAAGACGCTTAAATTCTTTACCCATTTCATTAATTAACTCAATATCCATTTGATGGTTTAAAAAGCTATCTACTTTTAATACATTTCCTTTTTTTACAATACCATCTTTTCTAATGCGTTCTTCTAATAACTTCATTCACACATTCTCCTTTTGTAAGATTTTATAAAAGATTAAGGGGATGAAATCATCCCCTGTATTTTATAAAGCTTCTAACATCTTGGTCATTTCATCCAACCATTCGCCTTCAAATAATTCAATCATTCCCTTATCACAAGCAGCTGTAAGCTTAGGATTCATAGGAATTTGTGCGATTAAATCAATACCATTTGCCTTAGCAATCTCAGCTGTATGACTTTCTCCAAAGATATCAATTCTCTTGCCACAATCTGGACAGGTTGCATAAGCCATATTTTCAACAACACCTAAGATAGGAACATTCATAAGTTTAGCCATATTTACAGCCTTTTCTACGATCATAGATACTAATTCCTGTGGAGAAGTAACTACAATAATTCCATCAAGTGGTAAAGACTGGAAAACTGTAAGAGGCACATCACCAGTTCCTGGAGGCATGTCTACAAACATGTAGTCAACATCTCCCCACTGAACATCTGTCCAGAACTGTTTGATTACGCCTGCAATAACAGGTCCTCTCCAAACAACAGGGTCTGTATCATTTTCTAGTAATAAGTTAATAGACATTACTTTTGTTCCCAAAGGACTTGTCACTGGGAATAACTGTCCATTCTCATCACCCATAGCTTTTCGCTTAATTCCAAATGAACGTGGAATTGAAGGTCCTGTAATATCAGCATCTAAAACAGCAGTCTGATAGTTGCTTCTTTGCATTAATACTGCTAATAGAGAAGTTACCATTGACTTACCAACGCCACCTTTACCACTGACAATTCCAATGACCTTTTTTACATTACTATTTGGATTCATAGGTGCAATAAACGATTCTTGAGTTCTATCTGCACAAGAAGAATCGCCACATCCACCACAATTTCCGTTACAATCACTCATTACTGTAACCCTCCTACTAAAAATAATTACGTATTACTGATTATACAATTTTAAATAAAGTCCGTCAAGTGTTACTGTTCACCCCACGCCATTTCTATCATTCGAGGTAGCGCACTGACTAGGAACTGTAACGTCAAGTTATAAACAGATTTTGCACTTCAAGAATGTCCTTTTGTAGTTGTTTTTCTCGTTCTTCTAGTTGAAACTGTGTACTATAAGTAAAAAACTGAGAAACTTCATAAGTTGATAAATACCACACAGAATCCTCATTATTGGCTAAATCTGAGATAAATAAAACCATCTCTTGTCCAACACCTAAGCTTTTTTTAATAAATGCAAAGGCATGCTCAAATTTAATTTTCAATTGGTTTGCACAATTGATTGTCTCATCTTTTAACTGATAAAATTCTTCTTTTAGCGAATAAATTTCTCGTGCCTCAATCCAGTCAAACACTTGAATACTTTCAAAGTCTTTTAAAATTTGTCGTTTTGCCTTAATATTTTCTTGCAATTCTTCTATCGGTATCGATTTTAAATAGCGAAAAACACCTCTCATTAAAGAATCTAACTGATGAGTTTTTTTACAGTCATCTAATAATTTATAAATCATCAATTCAATAACACTTAATCGCTCATCAAACTTTGCCTCTTTTATTCGTAAACAATCACTGTCTTTTGCCCCATTATCTAAGATTTCTTCAATAGGATAAACTTCTTTATATTTTTCATATAGTAAAAAATAACTTGTAAAATCTCTGGCAACACTAGAATCTTGTAAAAATTGCTCAACCAAATTTTTCTCTATAGGAAGTCCCAACTTTTCATAGGCAATCATAAGTTTCGATAAATCTTCCCATCCTCTTGCTGTTACAAAACTCTTTACCTCTTCATCACTCTCTATCTGATAAAAATTTTCTTTTTTTATAGATAAGTAAGAAATAATCGCCCCATGGACTCTATTTGTTAATGCATACTCTTTCCATACCTCAAAATCTGCATAAATTTCCATCTTTCGCACTCGGTCTAGCGTTGCAATATCAAAAGTCCTTACCGATTTATTATATTCTGGAGGATTTCCTGCTGCCACAATAATCCATCCATCTGGTACCTTATGCGTTCCAAATGTTTTATACTGAAGAAACTGTAACATTGTAGGCGCTAGCGTTTCAGATACGCAGTTAATTTCATCAATAAATAAAATCCCTTTTGTATAGCCAGTTTCCTCTATATAGTCGTAAATTGATGCAATAATTTCACTCATTGTATATTCTGTAATCTCATAATTTTTTCCATCATAAGTTTTATGTGTAATATGAGGTAATCCAATGGCACTTTGCCTTGTATGATGCGTAATCGTATAAGAAACAATACCCACTTCACACTGCTTTGATGCTTGCTCCATAATTGCTGTTTTTCCAATTCCTGGAGGACCTACTAAAAATATCGGTCTTTGATTAGGAATTGGAATTAAATAATTTCCATTTTCATCTTGTGCTGTATAGGCTTTAACTGTATGAATAATTTCTTCTTTTGCCTCTTTAATGTTCACTAAAAAACCTCCGATCAATCGTAATTCGAGTTGCCCAAACTGGAAGATCTAATGGTGCAAACTCCGTCTCTGGAAGTACAAAAGCCACTTTATAATCAGGATTTTTTGTCGGAAACATTCCATACCCATCTGTAAAATAAATAAGTCCCTTTAAATTTTTTAATTTAAGGTCTTTAATATAATCAAAGACTGGGCGAAAATCTGTTCCTCCATAACCTTTAATGGTTAGCTTTTTAATATAAGCTTCCATTTCTTCTTTTGTTGTAATAATTTTATCTTCTTGAATCCTATTATCACACTGAATAATATGCAATAGAAACTTTTTAAAAAACTGATTTTTCTCTCTAAAAATTGACCACGTTTCTTCTAAAAAAGTTTCACCAATTCCCCTGAACATGACCCTGATGTATCAATTGCTATCACTAATTGCTCTAATCTTGTCACCTCTTTGTATTCTAAAGGTTCAATCAAAGGCATATCTTCGTAATGTTCTAATCCATAAAGATAATAAATATAATCAAAGGAATCTAAATCCAAAACAGAATCTTCCTTTGTAGACATAAATTGTTGTAAAAACTGTCGATAATCCTTTCGTTTTTTCTTTTCTAATGAAATTTTTTCTAAACTGTGTCCACTCTTTTTTCCAATCATTGGTTTACGACGTTTATTTTGTCGCCTCATTTGAACACCTAATGCCTGCCAATGCTTTTGTGCCTCTGATAAAGAAAGACCCTCACTAGAATTTAGTTTCTTCCATAATTGATGACTATCTACATAAAAACACTGTTTTAAATTTTGTAAGTCTTCTATTGGATATTGATGCAAATAGGCTTGAACTTGATCTACTGTAAACAGTTCCATATGTTTTTCAATTTCATCATAAACTTCTTGTCGCTGTTTTGATAACGGAATAAACAAATTTCGACTATTTAAATGATCAATAAAATATTCAACAATAATATCACAAGCTAAATCAAAACAATCATCTTGTTTCTTCCAAAATAAATGACAAAAAAGCCCATGTAAAATCATATGCATATAGGCTCGATTCACATAGACTTGTCCTTTTGTAGCAAACATCAAGAAATCCTTTGGATTATAATGAATGATTTTTCCATCAAATCCAAAGGATAAAATTTCTTTATCCATTTTCCATTCAACAGTTCCCGTTACTAAATCTAGAAAACGAAACTCTAAAAGCAATTCACACACTGTTAAATCCCAAACTTTATCACAAAGTTCTTCCACTTTAGAGTTCAAAGTTCTCCTCCTTCTTTGCAAAATGCTCTCTTTCATAACTCATCAAAAACAATACAATTTCTGATTGATGACTAGCAACTGCAACTTCTTTAAATTCGCGTATCATATAAATATCTGGTGTTTTAAATGAAAAAAGCCAATGAAAAATTTCTGCATTCCCATCTTCAATCACCTGTTTTATACTCACACGATATTTTTGTTTTAAGTACTTTTCATACATTTGTCTATAGGTTGGCTGTAATTGATATGGATAATACAGCCTACTAATTGCTGTATCAATTTTTTGTCGCTCATCTTTTACTGAACGAAAGCACCCATCATATCCTTCATAGTTTGGAAATCGCCCTTTTAAATAAGGCTCAAAACCACAAACTCCTGATAAAGGAAGTCTAGAAATAATCGTTGTTCCTTCTATATATAGCAATATTAACCTAAACGCTTTGCAAAGCATAGAAAAATCTTCGCACTTTGTAGAAGTTTGTACATAAACTTGTGCAAATTCTACTTTAGAGAATGCTTCTGTATCAATGACTTCTACTTCTTTTGGAAGATAGAGTGTCATGGATTTACCTAAAACTTCTTTTAAGATTTTTTTATCTTCTGAATAATTTATCTGTGCCATCTTATTTTTATTCTTACTATTTAATTCTTAATCTATTTAATTCTGAATACATCCATACACTAATTTCTTCTACCTGCACGAAAATACAAGATGTATATAATAAATCCAACTAAAAGAATAAGTCCTGGAATTGAAAAAATAAATCTCATAACTGCTAGTAGAATAATAACTGCAGCTACAATTAACAATACTGCATAAATCCCACAACTACTTTTAAATGAACTACTTTCCTCAGGTGGCTCTACATATTCATTACTTTCTCCAACGTAAGGTCCATACTCTGCCTCATAGGCATCAATAATTGAACGCGCAATTAGTCTTGGTGGTCCTAATTGTTCAATGACTTCTTCTTGCCCTCCAAGCGCTTTTTCAGATTCAATATATTCCTCATAATAGGCTATATTTTGTGAGATTACCTGTCTAGGTACCTCACCAGTTAGAGCATCTGATAATTCTCTAAGAAACTGTTTTTTATCCATTTTTATCCTCACATTTTACTTTTAGTTTTATAAAAGTCTTTTTCCCATATCTGTTACATCATAGCCTCCCATGAGTGTTACCTCTCGCTGGAATTCCTTTGATTGAATGAGTTTGATAATTTCTGAAAACAATGGATGTGACATATCTTCAGTTCGAATAAACATCTCATAACTTTCTGTCTGTAATGGAATAAAATACAATATTTGAAAGTTGTAAACTTGTACGCTCATTTCCAAGGGCAACATCAGCTTCTCCCATTGCAACGGCTGTTGCTGATTCTAAGTGAGAAGTTACTATATTATCATATCCTATTATCGTTCTAGAGGAAATTCCAAGTTTTTGTAGCTTACAATCTAATAAGATTCGTGCACCGCTGCCCATTTCTCGATTGACAAAAACAAGTCCTGGTCTTTTTAAATCTTCAAAATTTTTAATTCGTAATGGATTTCCTTTTTTCACATAAAATCCTTGTTTTCGATTTGCCAAATGGTAGACAGCAACGTCTATTCCTGGCAACATCTTTGAAACATAAGGCAAATTATATGTATCGGTTTCTGGATCCCAAATGTGTGCCGTTGCAATTTGAGCTTCTCCTTGATACATTGCATAAAGAGCATTATAACTTCCTTTATAAGAACGAAGAGCTTGGATTCCATAATCATTCTGATTTAAATAGTTACAAATTTTATCTAATAAAATATCTTGTCCACAAATAATTAATGTTGAAGAATTTGACAGCGCTGACGACTTTTTTGTAGGAATTACTTTTGTCTGTGCTGGTTGTGACACTTCAGTGATATTACTCTGTGCTGATAAATAGGCATCAACATCCGAGCGGCGAATTAGCTTTAAAATATCTGCAACTTCCTGAGGAGTTAAAATCGATTCATTCATATTATCACCTATCCAACTTTTAATATAAATTCTATTATAAAGATTAATTCACTTAACGTCAAGAAATATAGCCTATTTTACTTTATTTGTTTAACCTCATCATCTCTAATTTATTTTTAGCTCGACCAAAAAAATGAGGATAATTTTCCTTCATATATTGAACATTCACTACCCAATTTAAAAGTATTAATTCAAATAAGCTACTAAAATCGCTTTCAAAATGCTCAATATCCGAGTCTTTTAATTTATCAAAATCTCCTCTTAAACGAAATTCATCCACTAAATGAAAAACTCCCCATAACATATCTGTAAAATCCTCATGCTCTAACAGCAAAGGGTTTGAAGAAATTACTAGTAACTTTGTTTGATTTTCTAAAACTAATTGTTTCACACTACTATAAAGTTCTTTTGTCACCGTCACTTGAATGTTTGCATTTTTAATTTGATTTTGCAGTTGTTTTAACTCTAAACCACTATTTTGTCCTTGTACAATAGGTTGAATTTCTTTTCCACATTCTGATGATTGATAAAAAGCCAATAATAATGATGACCCTAATTCTGTAAAAAATGTACTAGTTAACATCCTAGTCTTATGTAATCGCTCTCTCTTATCCCTTTCATTCATCACTTCACCAACTACAATTGTTGCAATTGCAATTGTAAATGGCATAAATGCCATATCCTGTAAAATATAAAACGCCGTTGTATTTGGGTCTTTAAACACCCACAACTGAACTCCATAAATACAGATTGATAATAAAATCAATAAAACAATAATTCCTCTAGTTCTTTTTCCTAACATTATAACTCTCCTTTATTTTTCTGACCTCTATCATATTTCCTACCAATAGATTTTGTCAATGTCTTCTTGCATATCTTCTAGAAAATAGCTATAATAATGTTACTGATAACAAAAAAGGAGAACAGATTTATGCCCAATAAAGAAAATTCAAGAGAACAACTCATTGTTCGTACAAGTATTATTGGTGTTATTGCCAATATTTTTCTATCTATTTTTAAAGCAATAGTGGGTATGCTTACTAATTCTATTGCAATTACCTTAGATGCAGTAAATAACTTATCAGATGCAGCTTCTAGTATTATTACAATTATTGGAACCAAACTTGCTGGTAGGCGTCCAGATAAAGAGCATCCTTTTGGCTATGGTCGAATTGAATACCTTAGTGCTATGGCAATTTCATTTCTTGTTTTATATGCAGGAATTACTTCTTTAGTTGAATCAGTCAAAAAAATTCTTCATCCAGAAACTCCTGACTATTCAACAGCAGCATTAATCATTGTTGCTGTCGGTGTACTAGTTAAAATTGGCTTAGGTCGATATGTAAAATCTGTTGGCAAACAAGTGGATTCTGATTCACTTGTTAATTCTGGAGAAGATGCGACCTTAGACTCCATCATTTCTGCTTCTACCTTAGTTGCAGCATTTATTTATCTTTTTACAAAAGTTTCTCTAGAATCTTATCTAGGTACCATTATTTCAGTGATCATTATTAAATCAGGAATTGAAATGCTAAAAGAAACAATTTCTCGCCTTCTAGGTGAACGTGTCGATATTGAAATTGTTAATAGAGTAAAAGCAACCGTTTGTGAATTTCCTGATGTAAAAGGAGCTTATGACTTAGTATTGGCTGACTTTGGTCCAAATGAATATCGTGGTTCTGTACACATTGAAGTTCCTGATACTTATACTGCCAATGAACTTGACGACCTTATTCGTTCAATTCAATTAAAAGTCTATGAAAAATACCATATTATCTTAACAGCAATTGGTGTTTATTCAATTAATACAAAGAATGAAAAAGCAATTAAGATTCGAGAAGAAATTCGAAAGCTTGCTCTATCCCATGAACATGTCAATCAGATTCATGGATTTTATTTAAATGAAAAAGAAAAGAAAATTCGATTCGATATGGTCGTTAGTTTTAATGAAAACCATAGCGAAGAACTCTATAAACATGTTTTAGAAGATGTGCAAAAAGCTTATCCAAACTATGTATTTACAGTTGCGATGGATATTGATTATTCAGAACTATAAACAAATTATAAGAAATGGGCTCCTTTCGGAGCCTATTGGAATAACACCTTTCAATATTTTTTCTTTTTCGTAAATTATCATTTTAAATTTTGACTGCCCTAATATAAAATTCCCCTAGTTATAGATCAAATCCATTTTCTAGAACAAATCGTCTAAGCAAGTTATCTAACTTTGCTCGTACTTCTCTTTTTCTCAAATCTCTACCTTCTATGGCATCAAAATATTTTTTCGCTAAATCAATATTTACTGATTGAATCAACTTATCATATTGTCCAAATGCATTGATGTCATCTTTTGTCACATGCTTACTCATCAAATCACGCAACCCTTTTTCATAAATTCCTAATCTATATGAAAATATACTGATTTGATCACTTTTAGCTCGAGTCTGATACTCTATAATATAGTCCATTACGCTTTTATTATCATCTAAAATAATATCATGATTTTGAATATCTCTAAGTAAGATATTCGCAAATTTTTGCTGTTCTACAGAAAGACTCGCAAAACTACGATGTAACTCATTTAGTGCATCCTCTATTATACCTTCATCTTCTTGTCTTTCTAACATTTTTACATATTTTGTAAATTTACTATTCATATAATCTGAATTGATTTTTTCAGTAGATAGTGACATTAGATATGGATCAATATCATAAGGAATATCATCCGATTCACTTTGTTTACCTTTTCGTAACTCTTTATATCGTTGTAATAATATATCAAAAATAGTTTTATCAAAATCTAATGTGTAACTTTCCTTTCTTCCGTCAGCTAAATCAAATACATAAGTTAACTGTTCCCAAACAAATCCTTGTATTTTAGCTGATTCTAAGTACTTATTAAGTTCTCCAAATAATTTTGAAAATTTCTGTCGTTCTGCAATATCTTCTGGAAGTTTTGAAAAATCATCGCTACCAGCTAATTGAAATAGTTGTTTAATCTCTTTATACTTACAATTCATAGCCTCTAGATTTTCTTTAAGTTTAAGTACAAAAATTCCATACGGCTTATTTCCTGAGTACTGGGCAAATGCATATTCAATAATATTTTTCATCGTATACGGTCTTCGATAATATCGAATAATTCCATGTGGTTTATCCTCTGTAAAAACTCGATTTGTTCTTGAAAATGCTTGAATAATCATTTCAATATTCGACCATCTATAAAATTTATCCATGTATAGGGTGTTTAACCATTTTGAATCATATCCTGTTAACATCTAATCTACAACAATTAATACATCTAAGCACTTTAATGGTTCATTTTCTATTCCAATATAAGCATCTTTATGAGCTAACCTCATACACACATCCCTTTTAAAGTTTGCATAACTTGACATCTTAAAAGATACTTGATACATATCTTTATAATCATCTAAGATTTGGGCAATTCCATCTATCTTTTCAATCGAACCCTCGTTATTTCCATCATGTGGATCAAATACGGCAGTCACTTTTAATCTAGTTTTTCTTAACAACTGATAATATTTAATTGCTTCTGTTATACTACTTGTGGCAAGCATTGCATGAAATTTTCCACAATAACTTTGAGAGTTCCAATTATCAAGAATATCTTCCACTACAGCTTTTCGATGTTCATCACAATCATATAAAGCATCAGTAAATTCTCCTTCAATACTTTCAAGCAAATGTCCAGTATCATCTAGTTGAGCACCCATAGGAACTTCGTCCATCCAATGATGATACACTTTTTTCTTCTTATCATCAGAAAAAATCTCTTTTTCCTCTGCCACCTTTGCTTTTTTAAGTGCTACTTCTACTCTTAAATCTTTGTCCCTATAAGTAGGCTGTGGAATTGTATCAAATCCTAAAATATTTCCATCACACATCCCATCTGCAATAGTATATCTTGTTCCCTCCAACTCATTACCAAATACATCGGCAGTTGTTGTATCCTTTTTCTTATTAATTTCAAGTATAGGAGTTCCTGAAAATCCGATAAAAATTGCTCTAGGAAATGTATATTTAATTGTTGATAACATCTCACCAAACACGCTTCGATGACATTCATCTACAATAAATACCAATCGTTTCTGATTAATTTTTTGAATATCTAAATAATTAATACTCTCATCTAACTTAATTCGACTCATTTTTTGAATAGATGTAACAATTAACGTGTCTTGTGGATTCATACTCTTTAATTTTCCAATCAAAACATCTGTATTCTCTGTTGATTGAACTTCATCTGTTTCATCGGAAAACCCTCGATATTCTCTAAGAGATTGTATTCCCAATTCTATACGATCCATAAGAAAAATCACCTTATCTGCATCTTTAGAATTGGCAATTAATTGAGCTGATTTAAAACTTGTCAAAGTTTTACCAGACCCTGTTGTATGCCATACATATCCTCCATAAATAGATTCATCATCCCAATTCATCTCACTAATACGTTTATAAATCTTACTAGCTGCATAATATTGATAACTTCTCATGACTTTTAACGTATTATCTGTTTGGTCTGCAACCGTATAAAATCCAATTAATTCATGTGCCATAGGTATTGATAACAATCTCTCTGCAACTTGATTCCATTTATCTATACGATTATTATATTGGTCTGCCCAGTGAAAGCAAAATTTTTTTTGAAATTCTTTATCATTACCTGGATTTGCAAAATACACACATTCCTCTGGATTCATTGCAACAAATATCTGAACTAATGAAAATAGACCTGTAAATACACCTTCATGCAAATATTTTTGAATTTGATATTGTGCATCACTAATAGGTATTCCACTTTTTTTAAGTTCTACATGTATTAAAGGCATCCCATTAATTAATAAGCAAAAATCTCCTCTTCGATTTTTATAAGTTGATTTTTTTGCATGAAATATAGGTTGTCTTGCAATCTGGTATCTTGTTCGTCCTGCTGCAATTTCATTACGATCAAAGATTTTTAAGGAAATCATTTTTGAAAAATTATGAGTATCTTCTGGATTATCTCTAATGATTTGCACATATCCTCCATTAATGAATCCATTTAACTTCAGAGGTGTTTTTAATGACTTAATTTGCTCTAAAATCTGTCCCATTTCTCCATCAGTTAATGGAACACTTCCTAAACGATCAATTTCACGATTGTTTTCATAAATGATTTTCGCCCAATTCTTGATTAATTCTTTTTCTTCTTTATATTCTAAAACACCATCTTTCCAGCCTTTTTCTTCTACAAGTAAATTAATTAGGTCAGATTCAAAGGTAGATTCACTGTCGTAACTCATAAATTATATCACTCCCCTAAACTTGAGATTTTATGAATTTATTATATTATACACAAATGTTTTTGTCTATAATTTATATAATATAGGGATGTTAGGAAAGTGAATAGAGATATACTTGGGAACAGCGTAAGGTTTCGGATATTGCAACAATTACAGCCGGAGGAACTCCAAGCACTTCGAAACCATCATATTGGGAACCAAAAGAAATTCCTTGGTTATCGTCTGGTGAAGTTCATAAAAAGTATGTGACTGAAACAGATAATAAGATTTCAAGAGAAGGATTGAATAATTCTAGCGCAAAATGGATTGAGGAAGGATCTGTACTAATTGCATTAGCAGGACAAGGAAAAACTCGCGGAACTGCCGCAATTGCCAGGATTCCGCTTACTACTAACCAGTCAATTGCAGCTATAAAATTTAATGAAAATGTTTATCCTGATTATGCATTTCAAAACTTAGATTCAAGATATGATGAATTAAGAAATATATCATCAGGGGACGGTACAAGGGGTGGATTAAACAAGAAAATGCTTTCTGACTTGGAAATAATGCTACCGACATTAGCCGAGCAAAAGAAAATCGGAGAGTATTTTTCAAATCTAGATAACCTTATCACTCTTCCCAATCATCCGTAAATCCTTCAAACCTCAACTTAGGTTTTTTCTCTTTTTCCACTTCTTTCACCTTCAATTCATATATAATTATTCTTTTAACTTAACTAGAAATTCTAAAATATCTGATAAAACTTCACTATTAGATATCCCCAACCAATTTTTTTCCGTAACTTTCAAGCTTGCGTCTATAATTTTTATTTGAAAATAGTAGAGCTGATTCTTCGATAAATATCCTGCATCGTATTTTCTTTCATTCCTAAATCTTCAAAGATATATACATCAAAGCATTGTCTAAGCCTATCTTCATTTATCTCTTTTATCAAATAACAAATATCATAAACATCTTTAAACCTAGTAGAAAGTCTTCCAAATTTAAGAATTGATCTAATCTTTTCTGTTACCATTTGTTCTCTAGAATTAATAAGAAGACTTACTCCATCTTCTTGACACCCTAAATCAAAACAAAATTCATCCTGTTCAATTTGAAGATTTTTATGTACTCCAATATCTACTTTACATATAAAAGAATTTCCATATGTATCAGAGATTTCTAATTGTACTCTTTTTCCATGATAATCTTGATGCTTTAATTGTTCTATTTTTCCTACAATTTCTATTCGTATACCTTCTGTTCCATTAAGCTTATCTACAAATCTTATAATTCCATCATCAGTTAATGAATATTTTATAAAATCGATATCCAAATCTTGAGTTGCTCTTCGAATATTTCCTGAAATACTACGCATAACAACTCCACCTTTTACAGTAATGTTTCTTGATAAGGAACTTTTAGATATTAATGATAATAAAATATCTTGACATAATTTTGCTTCTGCATTTTGTTCACTATATCCTTGCTGTTGTATTTTACTTGCTAACTCCTCAATATTGATCACTAAAATACCTCCATTTGTATTATTTCTTCAATTTTATCACATTTAGAAAAAAAATCAATATATTCTTGAAGTTTTTCAATATCTAAATCCATCTTATGATTTCTATAATACTCTATGATTTCTTTATAATAATCAAATGGAAGCTTCTTTTTATATCGAACAGCCTCTATTAACATTCTCTCTTTATCATAAACAGATATTTCTACACCATTAACAAAAATTTTTGTTTTTCCAATAGTAAAAATTTCATTTGGCGTAAAGATTTGTACAATATCCCTATCCCTTATTTTACTATCATTTCTATCAGTCGCTAAAAATATTCATCCGGTATCACATCTATAATACCATGAAAATAAAAAGCACTTCTCAATGTAAAAATTGCTCTAGGATATTTTTTTGAAATAATTTCTAATCTCTTAACATTTGGTTTATCTGAATATATACCTTTTTGGATTTTATATATTTCTCCATCTTTAAATTGCTTTTTTTAAAAAATAAAGAGAACCATATTTCCTTATACATTCATCATAACTATAAATCATATTTACCTCATTTAACTAAATTTACGCATTTTATATTATTTTGCGGATATTTAGTTAAATAATAGCATACTCTTACTAATTGTCAAGTTTACCACTCAACATCTCCTTAAACAACTCAATTCCTTTCATATCAAATTCATCTCCACAAAGTTCATCCATCATCAAACAAAGTTCCTTTTCTGCCGAATGAATTTTATCTTCTATCTGAATTAAAGTTGTATCATACTTCTCACAGATTTTTTGAATTTTCTTTTCAAAGTCTACAACCATTTGATTTGGAAGGTTGCTTAATCGTTCTATCAATGGTACAATCCATTTTTCTCTCAATAATTCAAGTGCCTGCTGCTCAGACAAATTTTCTATAACCTTTTTTGTTTTCAAATGAAGATTTGCAACTTCTTCTTTTACTTCTTTCTTGAGTTTCTTTTCTTCTGCTACAAGCATTGTATACTTTAATAAAATCTCTCTTAATGAAATTTCATCATCCGTACTTGCATTCTTTAATTCTTTTATCTTTTTTGTCACTTCTTTTGAATTAAATGCATCTTTTGATTCATTTAAGATTTCACTATCTTTATCTTCCTCTGAAAGACCCTCTATCAATTCTGTATACTCTGATACAATAGTTGCACATCGATTTTCTTTATTTATAATACAAGCTAATTCATCAGCCAAGCAGAATTTTTGAACAAGTTCAAAAGGTAAAATTCTTCCCTTCCATCCCTCTTGCTTTTCTTCATCCTTTTTCATAACCATATTAGGGTCAACTTTTCTAATAGAATCTTTTCCTTCTGTCCTAATAATATCAAAATCAATCGCAATTTCCAACCAACAGTTATCTAAAATCTGATATGCATAATATTTATCAATTAAAGGAATATCTTCTAAACGCCTAAAAATTTCTTTTCCTAAAATTTCTTCTTCCTTAACAGGTAAAACTTCTTCCATATGAACAACCAAATGATTCATTAAATATTCATCAAATCCATTAAAAACAGATTGATATAGGTCTATAAATTTTAAAACATCTTTACTATTGAAAATAGACTCTTTCAATTTTTTTGTTTGTAATTCTAAATAAGGAGTACCATTTTCCTTAAATAGTTCACTTTTTAAATCAGGAAAAGCTTTCCAATATTTCCCTAACTGTTCAATTTCTCGACGAGGAATTCCACCCATCATTATTGCATAAATGTCCCAATTTTCTGCTTCTTCAGAAGAATCTACATATCTTGGAATATTTAAATTATAATCATTTTTTCGTATTTCATCACGAGACACTTTCTTAGAATATTTTAGAACACTACTTCTTTTAATATAAGTATCTACAATACGTTTAATATCCGATGCTTGTAATTTATTATTTTTTCCTTCTTTTACAAAACCTTTTGATGCATCAATAATTAATACATCATCATTTTCTCTTTTTTGACGAAGTACCATAATAATTGTTGGTATACCTGTTCCATAGAATATATTTGATGGAAGCCCTATAATCGCATCAATCTGATTTTTCTCAATTAATTGAGTACGTAATTTTTCTTCTTCTCCTCCACGAAATAGTACTCCATGTGGTAAAACAATTGTCATAATTCCATCTGGTTTTACATGATATAAATCATGTAATAAAAATGCATAATCTGCCTTACTTTTAGGAGCTAATCCATAATCTGAATATCTTGCATCTGACTCCTTTCCATCTGGTACCCATTGTTGTGAATATGGTGGATTCGATACAACAGCATCTACACGAAGTACTGGTGGGTAACTATTTGTATCAACTGGCCAATCTTCTTCCAGTGTATCCGCATTTCTTGTAAAAATATTTGATGGATTAATTCCTCTCATTACAAGATTCATTCTCGTAAGGTTATACGTATTTTCCTTTAATTCCTGTGCATAATACTGAATACAATCTTTACTCATATATTTAGATACGCTATGACCAATGTTAATGAGCAAAGATCCCGATCCTGATGTTGGATCATAAATTTCAATATGCTCTCGTTCCTTTAAATGATTTGCTACAATTTCTGACATAAGAAGTGATACTTCATGAGGAGTATAAAATTCTCCCGCCTTCTTTCCAGCATTTGCAGCAAAATTTGAAATCAAATATTCATAGATAAATCCTAGAACATCATATCCTTGTTTTTCATCCATTGGAATATCTTTGATTAAAAGAATTAGATTTCTAATTGCCTTAGTTCTTGCATTGCTAGTTTCTCCAAGTTTTGATAAGCCTGTCTGCAATGTATCAAAAATTCCTGCGAATACTTTTTTATGAGAGTCATTAATTAAACGTTCAAATGCTGATAACGCATCTGTAACATTTGACGCATCAAAATCCTTCCCCATATGAATCCACGTAGAAAATAAATTATTATACGATATAAAATATCCTAAATTATTTTTGCATTGATTAACTGTATCTATAT
Organism: Lachnospiraceae bacterium TWA4; assembly: GCA_000875945.1. Taxonomy (GTDB): domain Bacteria; phylum Bacillota; class Clostridia; order Lachnospirales; family Lachnospiraceae; genus TWA4. The sequence goes on from JPZU01000001.1 coordinate 59,225, forward strand.
CATCTTCTATTAATTCTATAAAATCTTCATCTTCCCAATCATTCTTCTTTAAAAATTCAACTTCTTTATCTGAAAGAAATTTATAGAATATAAATCCCAATATGTAATCTTTATATTCATTTGCTTCTATTTTGGAACGCATTTTATTTGCTGATTCCCAAATACGATTTGCAAGTTGTTGCTTATTCATTTTCTTTTTCCTTTGCTAATTAATTATCTACTAAAACTATAACTTTTGTTTAGATTTTACGCAAGCATTTTTATGAAAAAAATACCAAAGTGTCAGTCTATCACTTTCACTTTGGTATTTTTTATAAAAGTTCCTTTATCTTCTCCTCATCCAAGTTTTCACCAATCACAATGACTACATCCTGTCCTTCTTTAATTGGCTCAACTTGTCTATGTTCACTAGTTGCATTAATCTCCATCCAGCATCCAGCCTCATCTTTGGCAAATCCTTTAATTCTAGATACTTTTCCACAAGCTGGATTTGAAAAAATCTGATCAATCGCCTGTTCTACCTGAGCGACTGTCAAATTGTCATTCATAAAATAAACTGATTGAAAGGCTTCCTCTTTTTCAAACCAAAGCTTCCTATAACTATCTCTTGTATACCCACAATCGTTTAATTTATCAAAATCGTTATCTGTAAATGTCAAAAAGTCTTTAGTTATGACTTCATCTCCTAACACTCTATCACAACCAAATTCTTGTAATAATCCATTTAAATAGTGGATAGTCTCATCTACTGGTGCATTTTTTGTTTTACTTAAAAGAATTGCCCCAGCTTGTGCAGTTTCTGCCATTAATAGATATCTTGCTTGTTTGGACAAATTTTTCTCTAAATTCGCATCTACAATTGTAATCACATTACCCACGCGATACCATCGATCTAATGGATCTTCTTGTAAAACATCAAAAAATTCTTCTACATCATAGATTCCTGAAGGTTCTACAATCACTCGGTCATAACCACACATCCCCATGGAGATTAACTTTGATTTGAAGCGTCGTCGATGACAATCATAGTCGCATCCTCCTGCTACCATTTCTAATTCACAATTATCACCCATCATATCTTGAAGTAACATCATATCTACGTTGACAGCACCATAGTCATTTTCTAAAATTCCAATATTTTGTCCTTTATTCATCCAATACTGTGCATACAACTTTAAAAATGTAGTTTTACCGGCGCCTAAAAATCCTGTAATTAAATCTATTGTTACCATAAACTCTTCACTATTCCTTATTTTTCTTTCTTTTTCTTTCTGTTTCTTACTAATGCATTCTTTAATGATTCCATTGGTAATAATTCAGGGAATTTCATCTCTCCTTTTGGCTTAAACTTCTGAATATTTCTTAAGCTTCGAAGCTGAAGACCACTCATTTGCTCAATATAAGAATCGGATAATTCTTTCATCTTTTCTGTACGAGCTACGATATTTTCAACTGTTGCCTCTGCTTTCTCATCAAATTCCTTCTTATATTCTTCAATATTCTTTAAAAGTTTTGATAAACTTGCCTCGGTAAGTGCCATATCTGCCCCAAGTGCTGCTGCAAACAAAAGACCAAAGACTTCATTAATTGCCACTGGAATATGTGAAGCAACCATTGTAACTGTTGGAATTAAATATCTTAAGACAAGTATACCCGCCAGTCCGAATCCAATACTCACTTGTGGACAAATACGCCCTTGAATGTTAAAAGGTAGGTGGCTATAATCCCACCAAACAGCATGAAATCGTTTTTCTAAATACCAAGAAGTTGTAAATTCTACAATTGCACTTCCTATCATACAAATTAGAAAAATTCCTATAATTGGAAAACTTGGAGAAGATAACTGTTTAAAAATCTTTGTTGCTAGTAAATCGAGTAGAACTACACAAGAGCCATAAATCGGACAAATAGGTCCAAATAAAAATCCTCGGTTCTCCCATTTTTTCTTTTTAGATGTGCAATAAATAGTTTCCCATATCCATCCTAAAAAACTATAGAAAATAAATTCAACAAAATAATAGCTAATCACTTATTTAATTCCTCGTCTTTCTCTTTTTCTTTTCAACTATTAATGAATGTTCTTTAATCAATCGACCTGCTACCATACAATTTATATTCATATTCACAGAAATTTTATTCGTACCATTTGAATAAATAAAATGGTCTCCAGAACATCGAATTACTGAATAGCCATTATTTTTTAGTATTTTTTGCATGTCTCTAAAACTAATAACTTTTATGTCCCATTGTACCTCCATATGATCGTATTTAGGATTTTGAGAGTGCAAAGCACGAAAAAATCCGTATCATAGTTGGGGACAATATCTTTTGCCCCAAACATCATAATATCATAAAAAAGTACAAATTTCTACACTATGCAGCAAGTCTATTTGTTATTTTTTTATACAAAGCCTGTGATAAATTTCTATGTCCTTCTTCTGTCATATGCTCCATGTCTACTAGACTCGGAGAAGCATAGTCTGAAGCAGCAAGAAAATCTATATTATAAGCTTTTGCCAATTCCTGATAAACGACTTTTAATTCTTTTGACTTTTCAATAGAATCTTGATCAAATTCAGGATCGTATTCCTTTTTCCACACTTCATTTCCTAAAACAATTGGAGAAACTAAGACGATCTTTGTTGATGGATTTTGGCTTTGAATCTGCTTAATAAGACATTCAATTCCTCGTCCAATAACTTTGGCATTTGCCTTATAAAAAGTCTTACAATCGTTAGTTCCTAGCATCAAAACAATTAAATCAATTTTATCATTTACTTCTAACGATAAAGGAAGCTCTTTTGAACCATTTCGATAAGGACGAAGTGCATCATCAAACACTGTAGTTCGCCCACATAATCCATCTTCAATAATTCTCACTTCTTCATTTTTAAATAATTCTTGTAATAAACTAGTCCAACGTACACCCCAAGGATAACGCTCCATCGTACCAGGAATTAATCCCCATGTATTTGAATCACCAAAGCATAAAATTTGTTTCATAATGTACTCCTCCTATTTTTCATATTTGACTCGATACTATTTATATAATTCTATTTTCATATCTGAATACTATGATTTATATTATACATAATAAATGAAATATTGCAACCCTAAATTTTATTTTTTATGTTATACTTAGAATTATTTGTTATAGTTCATATATCAGCCAATAATCACAAGGTATGTTATAGCTACTGATGAAAATGGCGTGAATATTGAAACTGTAAAGAAAGTAGGCAAACTATATGAAAGAAAAACGTTTAGAAATTGCTGTCTACGGTAAAGGTGGCATTGGCAAATCTACAGTAAGCGCCAACCTATCGGCTGCCTTAGCTGCTAGTGGACAAAAGGTTTTACAAATTGGCTGCGACCCAAAACACGATTCAACTAGGCTCCTTCTTCATGGAGAAAAATTACAACGGTTTTAGATTACCTAAAAACTGTCGATAAAGATGATGCAAAAATCGATGTCGTTTTACACAAAGGTTTTAAGGATATCGGTTGTATTGAAGCAGGTGGACCTAATCCTGGTGTTGGTTGTGCAGGTCGAGGAATTATCTCTGCTTTTGAGTTTATCGAAAAATGGAACACGAAATCCTCTTATGATATCGTTCTCTATGATGTTTTAGGAGATGTTGTCTGTGGTGGCTTTGCAGTTCCTGTTCGTAGAGAGTATGCAGATGCTATTTTTCTTGTAACTAGTGGAGAATTTATGGCTTTATATGCTGCCAATAATATCTTACGTGGAATAAGAAATTACGATGGAGATACTTACGCAAGAGTTGCTGGGATTATCTACAATGAGCGAAAAGTTTCAGATGAAGATGAACGTGTAAAACGCTTTGCTAAGGCTGTGGGTCTTCCAATCTGTGTAAAAGTTCCAAGAAGTAATGCTTTTGCCAAAGCAGAAGAACAAAACTCTACACTAACTGAGCTAAATGACTATCCAACAGAACAAGCAATTTTTAAGAAATTAGCTACACAAATTGGAAATGGACTAACCCTTTATAAGGCAAAACCTTTAGAAGATGATGAGCTAGAACAAGTAGTCTTAGGTATTAAGCCAGTAGAATCTAAAGAAAAAGTTGTACAATCGACTACAGAAGAAATCTCAGTAAAAACTTCTACCATCTCCAAACCAACAACAGAAAGTAATCGTCCACCTCTTTATGGCTGTGCATTTAATGGAGCTGCTACTACTGCCATTAATCTAAAGGATGCTCTAGTTATAGCTCATTCACCTAAAGCCTGTGCATTCTATACTTGGCAAAATATCACTTCTCCAGGTCGAAAAAATTTATTTAACCGTGGAATCTTAATGCCTTCTGCACTAAGTCCAAATTTTGAATGTACAAACATGGAGCAATCAGATGTTGTATTTGGTGGAGTTGACCGCTTAAAACAAGCTGTAAATGAAGCTATAAAACGCAAACCTTCAGCCATTATTATTATTAGTTCTTGTGTCAGTGGAATTATTGGTGATGATATCAAACAATTAGAAGAACTTTCAACCAACGATTTACCTATTATTACAATTCCAGCAGACGGAGATATTGCTGGAGATTATATGGAAGGCATCAAACTATGTATGCATACCCTCGCAACTAAGCTAATTAATCCACAAATTAAACCAAAAGGTAAATCTATTAATATTATTGGTGAAGCAGGCGTTTCTAATAATTTAGAAACCAATTACCGAATTTTAAAACCTTGGATGGATGCTATGGGTATTCATATTAATTGTCGATTTTTAGGAGAAGCAACTTGTAATGAACTAAAAAATTTCTTAGTTGCTCCATTAAATGTTTTAGCTTCTGATAGTCCTGATTGTCGAAATTTAAGAGATTGGTTGTCTAAAAATTATGAGTGTACATTTATGGATGAAGTTCTTCCAATCGGATTTGAAGATACCAAAAACTGGCTACTAAAACTTGGAGAATTCTTTGACTGTACAAATCAAGCCAATAAACTTATTGCCAATGAAGAAGCACAGTATACTAAACGAATTGAAGACTTAAAACCCTATTTAAAGGGTAAACGCCTATTTATCACTACAATTAACACAAATATGGATTGGTTATTAGACGTTGTCCAAAATATTGGAATAGAGGTTGTATTTATTGGCGTATTAAACTATCTTCATCAACCAGTAAAGGTTACAAATTCTCCTAAAAACTACCGAATTGATGAAACATTTAATGGATTGATTACTCCACAAATGTTTGATGAACTACATCCGGATATTATTATTTCAAACTATGTGACTCAACCAGAAGATGACAGCTATATCGTAGACTCTACACCTATGATTCCAAGAATTGGCTTCTATTCAGGAATTGAAATTGCTGAGCGATGGGTAAAACTACTAAACACTACTAAAAAAGGAGGTTGGATGAACGATGAAATCTTGTTCAAAAAATATTTCTCCTGATGGACTTACAGGAATGATCTTTGCAATGGAAGGAATTAAAAATGCTATGGTTTTATTAAATGGTCCCATGGGCTGTAAATTCTATCACAGTACAACTTCCCAATTTTTAACGATTCGTAAACCTCTCTACCTTCCTTATTCAGAGGGCGAAGAAAAAGTTCCTGTCAATTATAATTTTTTTGACAATTACTTCTTTAGGCAGTCTAGAGTACCTTGCACCTATTTAGACAACTATGACTATGTTTACGGAACTT
>JPZU01000001.1:64932-65933 GCA_000875945.1 Lachnospiraceae bacterium TWA4
AAAAAGGACTTGAATACATTAGAGAACACATTGATTTTGATTTAATTACAATTATCAATTCACCAGGTGCTTCACTAATTGGTGATAATTTAAAAGAACTAGTCAATGAAACATTATCAGATAAACTCTGCGTCATGCTTGAGTCTCCAGGTTATTCAATAGATTTTTACACAGGTTATGAAACAGCTTTTATTGAATCAATTAAACAATTAGGTTCTAAATTATGGAAAAATTCAACGAGAAAAACCTCTAGACCAAAAGTCAATCTCTTAGGACTTTCCATTTGGAATCGATACTTAGATGGAGACTTAAAAGAACTAAAAAGACTCTTTGATTTGTGCCAGATTGATGTAAACTGTTGCCTATTTGCCAATAATTCATTAGAAGAATTCACAAACTTTTTAGATGCTGATTTAAATGTCGTACTCTATCCAGAAATGGCTAAAAATGCCGTAAGATTAATTGATATGCCTTATTATATCTGCGAAAATCTTCCAATTGGATTTGATGCAACTGAAAAAATCTTTACAGATATTTGTAATCTTCTTCATACAGATGTATCTCCTTTACTAGAAGAAAGCGCTAGGGCTCGTGCACTTTCTTGGTTCCATCTTGATAATATTCATCAAATTAGTGGAAGACCTAATGGCGCATCCTTTGCTGTAGAAGGAAGTCCCTCACAAATAACTTCATATAGTAAATTCTTTTCAGAATATTTAGGAATGATTGAAGATACAGCAGATATACTAGAAACCAACGCAGAATTAGTTTTTGCTGATGCCAATACCATTGCTATATTAAAGACTCGTCACGCACCATTTTGTGGAATTGAAATCAACAATCCAAGTATGGGATATATTGATTTATTGCCTAAAACACAAATGGGCGTTACAGGTAGTTTATTCTTAATCGAACAAGTACTCAATGGATTGATGAGTCGAATTTAAATGTTACAGTTTACTCGTCAGTGCATTACCTCGAATGACGAAAATGGCGTGGAT
>JPZU01000001.1:65953-69603 GCA_000875945.1 Lachnospiraceae bacterium TWA4
CCTGAACAATGTTTGAACAGTAACCGTGGATGTGAACTGTAACATTTAAATGTTGTTAGCCTCTTGACAAATTGCTTCCAAATATGTATAATTTATAACTATTATATACTATAAAATATATTTGGATATAACAAAATAAAGTGTCACAGGGCATCCGTCACTTCGTGACACCTTATGACAAAATAAAGGGAGGGAATCTATATGACAAACAGACGAATATTAAATGAAGATGGGTATTGGGAAAATGCCCAAGATGCCCTCGATTACAGAGGAGCCTATTCAACAATTACTGATGAAATTTTAGACCTTTCTAAGAAGTGCTCAAGCAATGACTACATTTCTCCAGACTTATATACAGAATACGAAGTTAAACAGGGTCTTCGAGATGTCAATGGACAGGGTGTTCGAGCTGGTCTTACAGAAATCGGTGATGTCCATGCTAGCGATATGGTCGATGGAAAAGTTGTTCCTTGTGAAGGTCAACTCTTTTATCGAGGTTATGAAGTTCAGGATTTAGTTAAAGGTTTTCCTAAAAATTCTTGTACCGGCTATGAAGAAGTCACCTATCTACTACTATTTGGTGAATTACCTAATAAAGAGCAGATGGACAACTTTGTAAATTTACTAGCTAGTTATCGTTCACTACCAAATAAATTTACAAGAGATGTCATTATGAAGGCACCCGGTAAGGATTTAATGAACGGTTTGGCACGAAGTGTCCTTATGCTTTATTCATATGATGATAATGCTGATGATATTTCTATTCCCAATGTACTTCGCCAATCACTACAGATGATTGCCAGATTTCCATTGTTAGCAGTCTATAGCTACCAAGCTTATCGTCACTATCATTTAAACAAAAGCTTAATTATTAAACAACCAAGAGAAGACTATTCAACAGCTGAAAATATCTTATGGCTACTTCGTCCAGATGGAGAATTTACCCCTCTTGAAGCGAAGATTTTAGATATTGCTTTAGTTTTACATGCTGAGCATGGTGGTGGTAATAATTCAACTTTCACTACCCATGTAGTAACTTCATCTGGAACGGATACATACTCTTCAACCGTTGCTTCTTTAGGTTCACTTAAAGGGCCAAGACATGGTGGCGCTAACATTAAGGTAACTCAAATGTTTGAGGACTTAGAAGCTCATGTAAAAAATTGGGAAGATGAAGAAGAAATTAAAGAATATTTAAATGCGCTATTAGAGAAAAGAGCTTTTGACAAAAAGGGATTAATCTATGGAATGGGACATGCCGTTTATTCAATTTCTGACCCAAGAGCTAAAGTCTTTAAAGAATTTGTTAAGAGCTTATCCATTGAAAAAGGCATGGAAGACCGCTTTAATTTATTTGACCGAGTAGAACGTCTTTCTGCTGAACTCATTTGCAATAAGCGTCGTATCTATAAAGGTGTAAGTGCCAATGTCGACTTCTACAGTGGATTTGTTTATCAAATGCTAGGACTTCCAATGGAATTATTTACCCCAATCTTTGCGATTGCCAGAATTGCTGGTTGGAGTGCTCATCGAATTGAAGAATTAGTTAATGATGGAAAAATCATCCGTCCAGCTTATAAAAACGTTATGCCAAGACGTGACTATGTGGACTGGAAGAATCGAAAATAAGAGGAAGCTATGGAAACGTTAAGCTTTAAAAATAAAATCTGGGATTTTAAGAAAAAAGTCAATGAATATTTTGAAGAAGACTTTGGACCTATTGTTGAAAGTCATGGCCTTACTATCCTTCAATACCGAATTTTATGTGAGATTGAAGAACTAGATTCAAATTTAACAGTTGGTTTACTAAGTAAATCTGTAGGACTTGCTAAAACCAATACTTCTACACTGTGTAAGAAAATGGAAAAAGAAGGATATATTGAACGCAAACGAACCTCAAGTGATGAGCGAATCGTTATATTGAAGTTACAACCTAAGGGGCATGAACTCGTTCAATGTATAAAATTAGAACTCCAGAAAAAATATGGAGACTATATTCAATCTATTTCGGAAGAAGATTTAAAGGATATTGATTTAGGACTTAAAAAGTTAGAAAAATTTTAAAGGATATTCATGAACTACAAGAAAATTCATAAACTCCTTTCATTGGCTAAACTGGGGGTGTTGCAAAATAAGTATTCAGGCTTCCAATATTCCAAGGTGTACGCATTTTTGAGATAGATGTACGAATTAGACGGACATAGTCCGGAAAAGACGTACAGATGTCAGAAAAAGTTCGCGTACACAGGAATATGGAAGGTGAAAAAACAGTTTTGCAACATCCCCTTTTATCTTAATAATTCTCCTCTTTTTTCCTGCTATCTATAACACTATAACAATTTCTTTACATCTGCCCTAAAATCATTCATCGTTTTTCCAAAATGTTTAAAATACGAATCAGCATCTCCATGATCTGTCGCATATCCAAGTCTATGAGCTTCTGCATGAGAAATAACTTTGGACACAGGAATATTATATTTTTTACACATGTTAGCAACTAGTAAAACTGCTACCCTATAGGCTTTTTTAAAATATTTTGTATCCGTTGTCGTACTCTCACAAATTTCAAATTGCCAGTAGGAGCTATTATAAGAACCTTTCTTTCCACTTCCACATCCCCAAGGTCTATAAGAATCTGGAAGTGTATACACAGCAACTACATCCTTCTTTTTATCTGCCCATCCAACCATAGCATTTACACATTTACTAATTGTTGGTTTATTCCAATGATTGGGTGATACTTTACCAAGTGTTGAATCATCCACATATCTTGTCACATTTTTATTCACACATCCCGTTGAATGTACAATAATTCCAACAGGTTTTCCTTTATAAAATTTGGCTGCCTTTTTATAACATCGATTTTTTACTAAAAAATGTTTATAAATTTTCATGATGATTTCCTTCTTTCTGCAAGATATCAATTGATTTATGAATTATATCAGGAAGTGGAAGTCCCATAAGTCCTGCATTTTCAGTAATTGAAATAAGTTCATTGACAATAAAGCCAATAGTTACTGCATCTCGTACATAAGAAACTCCAATAGCTAAATCTAGCCTATGCCCAATAAGCACAAAGAGCAATGTCATACACTTTCTAACTAAACCCTTCCAGCCAGCCCTACTTTCTAATGTGCCAGATGATGTTTTTTTAGAAGCATGAAATAGACCAGCAACTGCTAATCCTGAAAAATAATCTATAATCATAAAAAGCACTAGGGTAAACAATCCATTCGTCCAACCTCCAAAACAATTTGCAACAATTCCTCCTAAAAGTCCAATAATTGTACAAATAATTTCTTTCATTATACACTTTCCTTCTTTTTTATTATTGTACGCAAATGTTTATAAAATGGTTAATAAGACTTGCGATTATTGTAAAAACATGCTATAGTATGAAACTGATGTCAAAAACCAATACTAAATAAAAAGGAGTATTTTAATGAATTTACCAAATGATCCAGTCATGCTTTTAAGTGTAATTAATTTAAAACTTCGTGATTATTATAAAAATCTTGACGATTTATGTGAAGATTTAGACATAGAAAAAGCCAACTTAGAATCTAAGCTGGCTAACATTGACTATGAATATGACCACATATCTAATCAATTTGTGTAACTATTCATATCTAATAAAATTTTTAAATTAA
>JPZU01000001.1:69696-76489 GCA_000875945.1 Lachnospiraceae bacterium TWA4
GACCACATATCTAATCAATTTGTGTAACTATTCATATCTAATTAAAATTTTTAAATTTAAGTTTTTAAACTAAATTTTTAAACTAAATTATTACACTTTTTGTTTATAGTCTAAACGTATTTTATCTGCAATTAATGCAATAAATTCAGAATTTGTGGGTTTTCCCTTTCCATTACTAATGGTATATCCAAAAATTTCATCAATGGTCTCAATTTTTCCTCTAGACCAAGCAACTTCTATCGCATGTCTAATGGCTCGTTCTACTCGACTAGAGGTTGTGTGATTTTTTTTAGCGATTGTCGGATATAAAATCTTTGTAATTGAATTTAATAGATTCATATCCTGAATCGACATGATAATCGCATCTCGTAAATATTGATATCCTTTAATATGGGCAGGAACTCCCACCTCATGAATCATCTCTGTCACATCAGCTTCTAAATTACGCTCCATATAGTCTTTTCTTGTCTCCCCAATGTGCATCTTATGAAGTTCATAGGATTGCCCTTTTGCTCCGTCTACTTTTAAAAAGTTTTGAATTTGTGAGATAACCATTTCATAATCTAAGGGCTTCATTAGATAATAAGCTGCACCAAGGCGAAAAGCATCTTCTGTCAATCGTTCACTTCCTGCTGCACTCATAATAATAAATTGTGGATGTTTTTTAAGCTCCGAATTCTTATTCACTTTATCCATTAACATCAGTCCATCTAGCTTTGGCATAATTAAATCAGTAATTACTAAATCAGGCTGTTTTTGACAAATAATCTCATAAATATCCTTTCCATTTGAAGCTTTTCCAATGACATTTAAGCCTTCTTCTTTTTTTATTCTATCTGAAAGCATTTGTAATACTCGCTCATTGTCATCGGCAATTGCAATTGTTAAATCATTCATAATACTTTCTTGATACCTCCTAATTTTATTTCTTATGAAACGCAATTTTTGACAACAATATTACAAAAAATTTGATAAATTGATAAAACTATTCAGAATCTATTTAAAAAAAACCTGATTTTCTCACAAATACATATAAATCGAACCAATTAAAATTGATTTTCTTTTTTGACTATTTGTTTAAGCTGTGCGCTAATTTGTTCATTTAATTGCTCGCTTCGAAGACTTAAGGCTTCCACTTATTCATCTAGATTTGCTAACATTCGTTTACTAGCTTGAATCTCTCGTTCCAAATTTTCTTTTAATCTCTTTATTTCCATATAGTCATCATATCCAAGCTCATCTAATTTTTTCTTTAACTTTTGATTTTCTTCTTTTAATCGCTCATTCTCTGCTTGAATCGAAGAAACATTTAACATATCTTTTAATCCCATGAATATTCTCCATTTCTTTTTAATTATGACATGTTTACTATAACACAAAAATAGGGGAGATGCACTCCCCTACTTCTTATTTTATTTTTATTTTATTTTTGCCTCTAGGTTTCCATTGACCTCATCAATTAAGATACAATCTCCTTGACTAAGATTTCCTGATAAGATAATCTTTGCAGCTAACGTTTCAACATATTTTTGTAAATATCTCTTTAATGGTCTTGCACCATAAACTGGGTCATAGCCATTTTCGCAAACAAAATGCATAGCTTTCTCAGTCATTTCAATCTGAATCTGACGTTCTTCAAGTCTCTTGTTGACATCTTTTAACATAAGTTTTACAATGCCTGAAACATTATCTCTCGTTAATGGCTTAAAGAGAATTGTTTCATCTAGACGATTTAAAAATTCTGGTCTAAAGTGATTACGCAAATCATGCATTACTAAATCTTTAGCATCTTCTTTAATCTGACCATTGGCATCAATTCCATCCAGTAGATAAGAAGAACCAATATTAGAGGTCATAATTAAAATTGTATTCTTAAAGTCAACGGTTCGACCCTGTGAATCTGTAATTCGTCCATCATCTAATACTTGTAATAACACATTAAAGACATCTGGATGAGCCTTTTCAATTTCATCAAATAATACAACCGAATATGGTTTTCTACGAACTGCCTCTGTTAACTGACCACCTTCGTCATATCCGACATATCCTGGAGGAGCTCCAATTAAACGAGAGACACTGTGTTTCTCCATATATTCGCTCATATCAATACGAACCATATTTTGCTCATCATCAAATAGACTTTCAGCTAAAGCCTTGGCAAGTTCTGTTTTACCAACACCTGTAGGTCCTAAGAATAGGAAGGATCCAATTGGCTTTGTTGGGTCTTTAATACCTGCTTTGGAACGAATAATTGCTTCTGTTACTAATTCTACACCTTCATCTTGACCAATGACTCTCTTATGAAGTTCATCATCTAGGTGAAGAGTTTTGTTTTTCTCAGATTCTGTTAATTTCGCTACAGGAATTCCTGTCCAACGAGAAACAATACGTGAAATTTCTTCATCAGTGACTGCTTCATGAACTAAGCTGAGTTCCTTTTGATTTACGTGTTGTTCTTCAAGTTCTAATTGTTTTTTAAGTTCTGGAAGCTTACCATACATAAGCTCTGCTGCCTTATTTAAATCATAATTTTGCTGAGCCTTAGCAATCTGAGAATTCACTTCATCAATCTGCTCTCTAAGTTGTTTTAATTTATCAACAGAATTTTTCTCATTATCCCATTGAACTTTCATATTAGCAAATTCTTCTCTAAAATCTGCAAGTTCTTTTTGTAAAGCTTCTAGACGCTCTTTACTTAAATGGTCTTCTTCTTTCTTAAGCGCTGCTTCTTCGATTTCTAACTGCATAATCTTTCTAGATAATTCATCCATTTCGGTTGGCATAGAATCTAGTTCTGTCTTAATTAATGCACAAGCTTCATCGACTAAGTCAATTGCTTTATCTGGAAGGAAACGATCGGATATATATCGATGCGATAAGGTTGCAGCAGCAACTAGTGCTGAGTCTGTAATCTTTACACCATGGAAAACTTCATAACGATCTTTAATTCCTCGAAGAATTGAAATCGTATCTTCTACAGTTGGTTCATCAACCATAACTGGTTGGAAACGACGCTCTAAGGCCGCATCTTTTTCAATGTATTTACGATATTCGTCTAAAGTAGTTGCACCAATACAGTGGAGTTCCCCTCTTGCAAGCATAGGTTTTAACATATTTCCGGCATCCATGCTACCTTCGGTCTTACCTGCACCTACAATTGTATGAAGTTCATCAATAAATAAAATAATCTTACCTTCACTGTTTTTAACATCTTCTAAGACTGCTTTTAGACGCTCTTCAAATTCTCCACGATATTTTGCACCAGCAACTAATGCGCCCATATCTAGAGAGAATAATGTCTTATTCTTTAAAGCTTCAGGAACATCGCCTCGCACAATACGCTGTGCCAATCCTTCAACTACTGCAGTCTTACCTACACCAGGCTCACCAATGAGTACTGGATTGTTCTTTGTTTTTCTAGATAAGATACGAACAACATTTCGAATCTCACTATCACGACCAATGACTGGATCAAGCTTTTGATTCTTTGCTCGTTCTACTAAGTCTACACCATATTTATTAAGTGTATCATACGTAGCTTCCGGATTGTCATTCGTCACACGATGATTTCCACGAACCGTTGAAAGAACCTGTAAGAATCGCTCTCTTGTAATGCCATATTCATTAAAGAGTTCTCTCATCGCTTTATTTGGATGTTTTAACATTGCTAAGAATAAATGCTCTACAGATACATATTCATCACCCATCTGCTTTGCTTCATCTTCAGCACTTAATAGTGCTTGATTTAAATCATTACTGATATAAACCTTACCACCAGAAACCTTCACTCTCTTTTCTAGCTTTTGCTCTACATTATTTATAAAATGCTCTTTTTGAATCTCCATTCGTTCAATAAGCTTTAAAATCAAACTATCTTCAAGAGAAAGCAAACTATAAAGTAAATGTTCTTCGTCAATTTCTTGATGGCCGTATTCATAAGCTAACTTTTCACAGTTTTGCACTGCTTGTATAGAATTTTGTGTAAATTTCGTTAAGTTCATAAACTGCCTCCTCAAATTTATTTTTATTATTTTCTATTTGTTCTAGTCTTACTATAACACATATATCAAATGTGTCAAGTACTTTCTTTAAATTCATTGAGTTTTTTTATTTTCCTTTATACTTTTTATTAAGGAGGAGATAAATCTTGGAACAATTAGAAAATCTACGAAAAAATTGGACAAAAGAATATTTTAATAAAGAAGAGGCAATGAATTTATGGGATAACCAAGCAAGACAAGGATGTTATATGAAAATCCCTTCTATTAAAGAAAATAAATTTTTACAGTTATTGCAAAATGAAGGAATGCTTCAACCAAATTTTCATGTATTGGATATTGGATGTGGAGGAGGAGCTTATTCTCTATCCATTGCTCCCTTTGTACACTCAGTCACTGGTTGTGATTTTTCAAAAGAAATGATTGCCAATGCCAAATCTCTTACAACTCACACACCAACTATAAACAATGTAAATTTTGAAGTGATTGACTGGCACACTCTTTCTATTAAAGATAAAGGTTGGTCAGAAAAATTTGATGTTGCTTTTGCACATATGAGCCCTGCTGTTGCCGATGTAGATACGTTAGAGAAATTGGTAAATGCAAGTAAAGGGTACTGTGTTATAACCAAACCCACTAGACGAACAGATTCTATTTTAGATACGGTCAAAGAAATGGTCGGATTAGAAGAAACTAGAACAGATGTTAAAAAGGATATTCCATATATTTTTGAATACACATGGCTTAGTGGATATAGACCTAAAATTATGTATGAGCCACAAACTTGGATTGCTAATCGCACGATTGAGGAATCGTTTGTTCACTACACCAGTAGAATTGGACAATTTATGGACTTATCCAATAAACAGAAAGAAATAATTTTAGATTATTTACACTCAATTTCTAAAAATGGACAGATTGAAGAAATGATAAAGAGCCTAACAGTCACTATTTATTGGAATAAAAATGAACGTTAAAATTAGGGCTGTTGCAAAATATTTTTCCAACTTCCATAATCGGAAGTCTAAGTACTTATTTTTCAACAGCCCTAATCGTTTTATAATTCAAACACTACTGCCTGATAACCTTTTAATGCAATCTTTCCGTCTTCAATTACACAATCTTCATAATTATTTAATAATACTTCTTTTATTGTACTAGGAAATGGCACCGTTTGTTCTTCATCCTGATAATTAGCAATTACAAGAATTGTCTGATTCTGTGATTTTCGATAATAAGCCATTACGTTGTGCATATCTTCCATATAAGGAATTAATTCTCCATAAGTAAAGGTATCACTGTATTTTTCGCTTTTACGAAGTCTTGTGAGCTTACGATAATGTGAAAATACGGAATGTTCATCATCCTTTTGAGACTCTAAATTAATATCCACATAGTTTGGATTTACACGAAGCCACGGAGTACCTGTTGTAAATCCTGCATGTTTGGTCCTATTCCACTGAAAAGGAGTTCTTGCATTATCACGACCATATTTTTCAATCATATGAAGGGCTTCTTCTTTTGAAGTACCAGCTTCTAATGCCACCTTATAAGAATCAATCGAAGAAATATCATCGACTTCGTCAATCGAAGAAATCTTTAAATTCTCCATTCCAATTTCCTGTCCCTGATAAATCCATGGAAGTCCCTTTAGTAAGAAATAAACCGTTGCAAGCATCTTCTTACTAGTCTCTGACTGATCACCTTCTTTAATATAACGAGAAACGCCTCGAGGCTCATCATGGTTTTCAATAATATTTGATAAAAATCCAATATCTCCAATTCGCTTTTGAGTTGCAAATACACAGGCTTTATAGTCATCAGGCTTTATGTCTACATTATCTTGCCATCCTTGGTCACTCTGTCCAAAAATCGTTTCTGAAAAGTCAAACATTGTACTAAAATAGCCGTTATCTCCAATAAAATCTGCAAGTTCCTCATCTTTTTCATTAAATACTTCACCAACAGTAAATGCATTATGAGGCTTAAAGCAACGGTCCCTCATTTCTCCTAAAAGTTCACCAATACCTGTAGCATCTTTTAACATTAGTGTGCATGCTGCCAAGTGATCATCACGGTCTACTGGATAATCCTTAAATGGAAGCGCTTTTTTTATGTTGATAATCGCGTCTAATCGATATCCATCAAGACCTTTGTCTAACCACCAGTTAATCATCTTATAAATTTCTTCACGAAGCTTTGGATTTTCCCAGTTAAGATCAGGTTGTTTACGATGGAAAACGTGTAGATAATAATAGTCTTCATGTCCTGGAAGTTTTTCCCATACAGGTCCTCCAAAATAGGAACGCCAATTACAAAGCGTCGATGGATCACTTGTATGCTCTAGATAAAAGAACTTTCCATATTCTCCTTCAGGATCCTTAATGGCTTTTTGAAACCACTCATGTTCATCGGAACAGTGATTAACTACAAGATCCATTAAGATTTTCATCCCACGCTCATGTGCCTTAGCTAAAAGTTCATCCATATCTTCCATTGTACCAAATCTTGGATCAATGTTATAATAATCAGCAATATCATAACCTTGATCAGCTAGCGGAGATACATAAATGGGACTAAGCCAAATAATATCTACACCAAGGTCTTTTAAATAATCTAATTTACTAATAATTCCTTGTAAATCTCCAATTCCATCACCGTTGCTGTCACAAAAACTTTTGGGGTAAATTTGATAAGCAACTTTATTATTCCACCATTGTTTTTTCATTTGAAAAATTTACTCCTTTTTCATAATGTTTATAATTTTTTGTTTTCTAATCGTATCATGCTTTTAC
>JPZU01000001.1:77001-87962 GCA_000875945.1 Lachnospiraceae bacterium TWA4
TAATTTATAGGTAAACAAAAAAGAGAATAGACACCCCTCCATTCTCCTTTATAACTAATTAACTAACTATTAAGTTAATTAAATTTACTCAATGATAATTTCAAACTCTGAACCAACTTCTTTTGCAGCAAATTTCTTTCCCTGACTTTTTTGCCAATTTCTCAATATTGGTCTTTTGATGTGGTTCACTTACAAGGACTTTTATTGGACCAGAATTCTTCTTTAGAGCCTCAGATGTTAACATCAAAGGTTCAGGACAAGAAAGCCCTCTAGCATCAACTTCTGTCATAATTAAATCTCCTTCCATCTATCTCAACTTGTGGTATGTATTATTATGCTTTACGTTTGCAAGTAAATCCAATGACAAAACAAACAGCAATACAAATGATGCAAGCAACTTTTCCATTAAAAGGTACACTTCCTGCAACCACTTCTTTTGCTTCGTTTAAAGCTGTTCCACTAGCTGCAAGTTTAAAGTTATGTGCCATAGCTGCACCCACAATCATTCCTACAACAGTGACTGCTGAATCTGAAGAACCCTGTCCAGCTAAAATCAACTGACGAAGTGGACAACCACCTGCTAAAACTGCTGCAAATCCTACAGCATACATTCCAAGAATATTCCATAGAAACTCTGAGTGAGCAATTACGCCTGGTGTATCAAATGCTAAAATAAAATGACCAGTTGCCACATTATAAATAAGCATTACTACAAAAATTCCACCAATAACTGATAATAAGTCAAAATTTCTCATTAAGATGACATCACGGATACCACCTGCGAAGCACATTCTAGATTTCTGTGCAAGCGCACCAAAGATTAAACCACCTGCTAATGAAAGTAAAAGTGGTGCATGCTTACTACCAGGACCAGATTCACTAGCAAGTAAAAGTGGTGTTGCTACTGCTAAAACTAAAATACCAGCCATAAGAATTGGTAGTATTGCTCCATTTATCGCATTCGTTTCATGAGAACGTCCTAAACTAAAACCATTTTTTAATGCAATGACACCTGTTCCTACACCTAGTGCAAATCCAATCAATGCAACCCACGCATTTAAATCACCTGCTGACATACGTAAAATCATACGAAGTGGACAACCTAAAAATACTAAAGAACCAATCATAATAATGATTCCAAGAATAAATCGAATCATAGGTGCCGAACCTGCATTTGAACGATATTCCTTTGTTGCAACCGAAATGATAAAAGACCCAAGTACTAAGCCGATAATTTCAGGACGAGCATATTGAACAGCTGCTGCTTGATGCATACCTAATGAACCAGTCATATCACGTACAAAGCACGCAATACAAAATGCCATATTTGCTGGATTACCAAAGTATGCAAGGCACGCTGCAACTAATCCACAAAGAACGCCTGATAAAACGAGTCCTTTTTTTGAAGTTGTTAAACTCATTTCCATAACCTCCATTTGTATAAATTTTTATACATTTAGTATACTATGGCTCCTAATATATAGGCAAATTGTTTTTTATAATAAATATGTTTATATTATTTAGTTTATCTATAGATTGATGTAAGATTATTATAAAAATTTAGTATAAAAGATATTCATTATAAATTATAAATCATAAATTAAACGCTGTGAAAGCTTTGTATTTCTTGAAGTAATGGTTTCATGAGCTATTGCATAGGAAATTGCTTTCTTTTCTCCAATTAAAACTAAAATTTTCTTTGCTCTAGTCACTCCTGTATACAGTAAATTCCTTTGTAACATAATATAATGACTCATGGTAAGTGGCATCACAACAATCGGATATTCACTTCCTTGAGACTTATGAATAGTCGTCGCATACGCAAGTGTTAATTCGTCTAATTCACTGATATCATAAAGCACTTCTTTCCCGTCAAATAGAACTTTTAACTCTTTATCTATCACATTGACGTATGTAATAATTCCAATATCTCCATTAAATACTTCTTTATCATAGTCATTTTTAATCTGCATCACCTTATCATTTAAACGGTATTCAACTCCTCCTCGCTTTAAATGAAGCTCATTGGGATTTAAAGCTCTTTGCAATACTTGATTTAAATTGGCAGCACCACACACACCTCTTTGCATAGGTGTCAGTACCTGAATGTCCGTTAAAGGATTGACATGATAATACTTTGGAAGATTGACTGTACAATACTTCACTAATAAATCAAGTGCCTCTTCATTCGTTTCTCGATTTGCAAAAAAGAAATCAGCATCTTTTCCCCCTCTAAGGTCTAAAGGCTTTCCTTCATTAATTCGATGGGCATTCATAATAATTTTACTACTCTGCGCTTGCCTAAAAATTCTTGTAAGTCGTACAACAGGAATACGACCAGATGTAATAATATCTTTTAATACATTTCCTGCACCAACACTTGGGAGCTGGTCTGTATCCCCCACTAAAATTAGTGTCATATGGCTAGGAAGTGCCTTTAAAAGATTATACATTAGAATAATATCCACCATCGAACACTCATCTAAAATAAGTACATCTGCTTGTAAGGGGTTTTCTTCATTTTTCTGATAACCTTCTGCTGGTTTATAATCTAGAAGTCTATGAATGGTTTTCGCTTCCATTCCAGTTGCTTCACTCATTCGTTTCGCTGCTCGCCCCGTAGGAGCAGCTAATAAAATTTTACAACGTGCTTGCTTATAAGCTAAAATAATTCCAAGTGTTGTTGTCGTCTTTCCTGTACCTGGTCCCCCAGTAAGCACCATGACTTTACTTGACATTGCCTTTTTAATCGCCTTTAATTGCACACTATCATATTCGATTCCTGCTGTTTGTTGAACTCTAGAAAGTACGCTAGGTACATCAATTTTTACTTTACGACTCGATTCTTGTAAATCAATTAAACGCTTTGCACAACCTGTTTCTGAAAAATAAAACGGTGGCAAATAAATTGCTTCTTCATCTTTGATCACATCAGAGGTTCGAATCATCTCGTCTAAGGTAATTTCAAGTTCTGCTGCTTCTACCTCTAATAACTTCACGGCCGTTTCAATCAGTTGTTCTCGAACGGCATAACAGTGACCACTTTCAGAGAGCTTATTTAATGTATATAAAATTCCACTTCGAAGCCTCATAAATCGATCTTTTTCAATTCCAAGCTTCATCGCAATCGTATCAGCTGTTTTAAACCCAATTCCCCAAATATCATCTGCTAGTCGAAATGGATTTTCTTTTACAATCTTAATACTTTCATTCCCATAAGTTTTATAAATTCTGGATGCATGAGCTGTACTTACATCATGTCCTTGTAAAAACAGCATAATATTTTTAATTTCTTTTTGTTCTGTCCACCCCTTTTTTATCTGCTCAATTCGTTTACTACCAATTCCTTCTACTTTGCTTAATGCATCCGGATCGGTTTCTATAATTTCTAGTGTCTTTTCACCAAACGTTGCCACGATACGCTTCGCATACTTGGGTCCAACCCCTTTAATTAATCCACTACCTAAATATTTTTCAATTCCATAAACGGTTGCTGGCAAGGTTTCTTCCCATTTTTGAGCTTGAAACTGCTTTCCATATTTACTGTCTACGCGCCATTGCCCTTCAATACTAAGCACTGATCCCACATGAACATCTGGCATATTTCCAACAACTACTACTAAATCTGAATAACCCTTCACGCGAACTTTAATCACTGAGTAGCCGTTTTCTTCATTTTGATACGTAATTCGTTCTACTACACATCGTAGAAAATCCATCGATCTTTCTCCTAATTTTTCTAAAAATTTTTCTTTTAATTCTCCTATAAATTCAAAAATCTATAGCTATTATAAAGTATTTTCAATTTATTTTCAATACGTCATTCAATTAAATTCATTTTCAGTTACAGTTTACACGTCAGCTAGAATGTGAAACTATTTGTGCTTGACAAGTGTTTATTACTGTTATATACTGTTATATATAACAGTTGAGAGGATGTGAGATTACTACAATGAAATTAATTATCAACCATTCCAATATGGTACCGATTTATGAGCAAATCATTGATCAAATAAAAACTCAGATTCGTACTGGTAAGTTAAAAGAAAATGACCAGTTGCCTTCTGTTCGTTCCCTTTCAAAAGAATTAAAAATTAGTGCCTTAACAGTCAAAAAATCTTATGATCAACTAGAAGATGAAGGTTTTATAGTCACAAAGCAGGGAAAAGGAAGTTTTGTAACAGCTAGTAATAAAGAACTTTTACTTGAAGAACAACGAAAAGAGGTTGAAAAAGATTTAGAAAAGGCAATTGAAAAAGGACGCAGATGTGGTATTAGTGATAACGATATTCGAAGCCTATTTGAATTAATTTTGGAGGACTAAATTACGATTACAATTATGATTAGTTAGGAGGTTATTAAGATGTTAAAAATTGAGCATTTAACAAAACAATATGATGGATTTTCGCTAGATTGTTCTTTAGAAGTAAAACCTGGAACCATTACTGCTTTAATTGGTCAAAATGGTGCTGGAAAAAGTACGACTTTTAAAGCAATTTTGGGATTAATTGGAACAAACGGTGGATCTATTCAAATTTTAGGAAAAGATTTAAAGAATTTTACAACCTATGATAAGCAAGAGCTTGGAGTAGTTTTATCTGATTCTGGATTTAGTGGTTGGTTACAAATTAAAGATTTAATTCCAATTTTAAAAGCAATGTATAAAACATTTGATTCTAATTTTTTCGTTAATCACTTAAAGCGATTTAATCTTCCTGAAAATAAAAAAATCAAAGAACTTTCAACAGGTATGAAAGCTAAATTAAAAGTTTTAGTTGCAATTTCTCATAAAACAAAACTTTTAATCTTAGACGAACCCACTGCTGGTCTAGATGTTGTCGCTAGAGATGATGTATTAGAAATGCTTCGAGAATATATGGAAGAAGACGAATCTCGTTCAATCCTTATTAGTTCTCATATTTCTAGTGATTTAGAAAATTTATGTGATGATTTTTATATTATCCATCATGGAAGAATTATCCTTCATGAAGAAATGGATGTCTTGCTTAGCAATTATGGAGTTTTAAAAGTAGATGATTCTCAATTATCTGCAATTGATAGACAGTATATATTAAATTATAAAAAAGAACCTTATGGATATAGCCTTTTGACTAATCAAAGAGATTATTATATAGAAAATTATAAAGACCTTGTAATTGAAAAAGGCTCAATTGATGAGGTAATTACAATGATTGTGAAAGGAGATTTAAATGAAGGGATTATTGGTTAAAGACTTAATGTTATTAAAAGCTCAAAAGAATTCGTTAATTATTTTAGTACTTATGCTTTTTGGATTTACATTTATTATGGATAACAGTGCAATGTTTGTAATATCTTGGAGTTTAATGCTTGGATGTATTCTATCTTCTGGAACTATTAATTATGATGAATTTGACAACGGAAATGCGTTCTTATTTTCACTACCAATTACAAGAACTGCCTATTCATTAGAGAAATATGGATTTTGTATTATAACTTCTTTAGTCACTTGGCTTTTAGCTGTTGTACTCGTTTTAATAAAAAATACATCATCTATAGATATAGACGATGTACTAGTTCCAGCACTAATAATGATTCCTGTTGTTTTTCTAGCAATATCTCTTATGATTCCTTTATTATTTAAATATGGAAATGAAAAAGGACGATTAATGTTTTTTGGAGTTTTTGCTGCAATTTACTTCGTATTATTTACAGGAATAAAAGATACGATAAGTAATATTATGGTAGATTCATTCATTAATTCAATTATTGAGTATGCCATAGAAAATACTAAAGTTTTCTTAGCCATTTTATTTATGATTGCTATTATAATTCTTTTAATTTCTATTGGTGCTAGTATAAAGATTATGAAAAATAAAGAATTTTAGATTGATAGTATTATGATGTTGGAAACAAAAGATAAAGATATTGTAAATTATATATGTACTTAATTTTATATCTATTTAATTTTATATGTACTTAATTTTGTGCTTACATAAAACATACTTTTATGCTATACTCCATAACTGTATGCAAAAATATCGCAAAAGAATATTGGTTTAATTGGAAACGATACATGAAAGAATTATTAAGTGAGTATTAAATTTGCTAAAGTCTTCATGAATAACGAACAACACATTTCTTTGCACTCACTTAAAAATTAAAAGGAGGGCAATCAAATGCCAAAGACACTTATTCAAAGAATCGTTTTCACTATCCTCATGGCTACAGTTATGGTATACGGAATGATCGTATATAATGTAGCATTAGCAACCGGTGGTTTAACAGGCCAGACCTTTTTAATGGCTCTTGGAGAATTAAAAATCATGGTTCCAGTTGCCTTTGTTTTAGAATTCTTCGTAGTAGAGAAAATCGCAACTGCTCTTGCTTTTCGAGTAGTAAGACCTGATTTTGGACCTGGAATCATTACTCTTGGAATTTCTACTATGATTATTCTTATTATGTGTCCAACTATGAGTTTAGTAGCAACTATCTTATTTAAGAATCCTACTGCTGCTACTTTAATTCCAACTTGGATTTCTACTTGGGCAATGAACATGCCAATGGCATTCTTCTGGCAGTTATGTTACTGTGGACCACTTGTACGATTAATTTTTAGAACTGGTTGCAAGGTTTTAGTAAAAGAAAATAATACAGAAAATAATTTTGAGGCAGCATAAGCTGCCTCATTTTTAGTATTTTTAAACTATATTAGATAATCCACGCACATTCTGACTTGTGTATAAGGACGTACATAAGTATTTGCAACCTTTACATGTTCTGGATGAATTGCATAGCCTTTCAATGCTTCTTCTGATTCCATTGTAGTATCAAGCATCAAATCTCCTGTAGAAGAATCTAATAAATCAATTGTTACTTCTACACTAGTAAGTCCTGGAACTTTACCAACTAGAGCTTCAAGATTTACTTTGATATCTTTTGATTTTACTTTTTCTTCTGGTGTAAGGGTTTCTTTCAATTTCCAAATGATGATGTGTTTTAACATATTTTTTCTCCTTTAACTCTACTCTTTTAATTTAATTCTATTACCTCTAAATCATCGGGTATATACAAATTATCAGTAAAATACTTTTTTCCTTCTTTTGTATATAGTTCTTTACGATTTGCAATATTTTTATCTTCAGTATGATAAAGTATTAAGTTTTTAATATTAAACCTCGTTGCCACTTCGCAGGCATCTTTTACGGTCGAATGATGCTTATCATAAGGTTTAAATATATGAATCTGAGAAAATAGACAAAAAGCTTCATGCAATAACCAATCTGCTCCTCGAACATAAGATATCTCATGATCATTAAAAGGTTCATCTCCACAACAAGTTAATTTCTTTCCATTTTCTAGTTGTATTGAAAAGCCATATTGAGTAGCTTTTGTCGAATGAATGTCAAAGAATGTAACCTTTTGATTGTTGATAATTTTTGATTCTCCATCGGTTATTGTAATCAAATGAATTCTATTATCTAAAAATTCAATTTCTTTTTTATTGAGTAATTCCTTAGACATTCTTCTTAAAATATCAATAACTTCTGCATGTGAATAGATATTGCAGTCACTTGTATAAGTTCCATGTTGCATAGATTTACCAATTGCTCGAATCATCCAGATAACGCCTAAGATGTGATCAATATGCTTATGAGTTACGAAGATATTTTTTATATCTGTATAGTTGATATTTGCCTTTTTTAGTTGAGATAAGATGGTATTACCACCTCCGGCATCGACTAAAAATATGTCGTTTTTATTGTTAAAGTGTAGGGTGAAACAGGTGTTGTAGCACTCGGTGACGAAGGCATTACCTGTTCCTAGTAAGGTTATGTGCATTGGGATGTTCCTCCTAATTTTTATAATTTATTATTTTCATAAAATCCGTTTTGACTATGTTTATCTATTTTTTATAAGATTTTGAATTTTCTTTAAGTCTCTTTCTCTTAATATTCTTTTATTCTATATAATAGTATCTCCTTTTCCTTTTACAAAAAAATTTTTGCTGAACCTACTTCTATAAACTTACGATTACTTGTATATGCATGCATACATCATACCACAAAAAACGTAAAATATAGATAATAACCTGGTACTTTATACTCATAATATTTTGACATTCAATCCTCCATATATTTTCTATCTTTATAAAAAATGCTTTTTATTATGACAAATTTAATACCATCCATAGAAGTTTCAATAATTGTTCCATCCATACTAATAACTGCTACACTGTCTAGTCTATTTAAATTTAACACCTTATAACCTAAAGTATATCTAGTAAAAGCATATCGATTCACTATCATATCAATCTTATCAGCTACCTTTAAAGTATCAATCTTTTTAACTATAACTTCCTAAATTGACGATAAAAAATTTTTTTATCAATATATAAATCATCTAGTACAGGGTCTAAATCAACAAGTATAATATATTCATAAATCAAGTACAAATAATAACACAAAAACGACAAAGTTTCAATTCCTTATAGGTATAATCTACTCTGGTATACGAATAGAAAGGAAGACAATGAGAGACGGTTTCAATTCCTTATAGGTATAATCTACTCGTATAGGACATGGCAGGAGAACCAAAAAGCCTATATAGTTTCAATTCCTTATAGGTATAATCTACTCAGCATCAAAGCGAACTGCCGATTTACTATAAAAAAGTTTCAATTCCTTATAGGTATAATCTACTCTATTATTGTTTTACTTTTATATCCAAGGCGAGAAGCGTTTCAATTCCTTATAGGTATAATCTACTCTGGTTGCACCTTCGGATGGCTTAAAGTATCAAATGGGTTTCAATTCCTTATAGGTATAATCTACTCTTAATAGTGATTGGACATGCAGAGATTTTCAATAGTTTCAATTCCTTATAGGTATAATCTACTCTTTAGTGATGTTAGTTGTTCTTGTTGCTGTTTAGTGTTTCAATTCCTTATAGGTATAATCTACTCGGTCTAGAACTTGAAGACCCAGCACTAGCTCCTAGTTTCAATTCCTTATAGGTATAATCTACTCCCGGAAAATTCAAGTTCAATGCTTAACTTCTTTGTAAAAAAGTTTCAATTCCTTATAGGTATAATCTACTCACATACGTTCTTCTCCTTTTGCTTAAATTGTAAAAGTTTCAATTCCTTATAGGTATAATCTACTCCACGACTATATCTACCCATACTATCACGATTACGAGTTTCAATTCCTTATAGGTATAATCTACTCTTGTTTCAAATTTTTCTGCATCGGATTTTAGATAGGTTTCAATTCCTTATAGGTATAATCTACTCCCAGCAGTTTCACAGGGCTAGTGAGAGTAGGAGGGTTTCAATTCCTTATAGGTATAATCTACTCCGAGTGCGAATTGCCCGAAGTTAAAGAGATGACTGGGTTTCAATTCCTTATAGGTATAATCTACTCAGGTTTACCTCTCTTTCTATTGTTTATTAGTGCTTATCTGTTTCAATTCCTTATAGGTATAATCTACTCGGCATAGTCATGGTAGGGGTTGTACTTCCGTCTGAGTTTCAATTCCTTATAGGTATAATCTACTCCATGATCACTATCGAAATACCATGAACTTTTGAAATGTTTCAATTCCTTATAGGTATAATCTACTCTTGATTTGACGAACCTTTGTTACAATCTTTTTCTCAGTTTCAATTCCTTATAGGTATAATCTACTCAAGGAAGAAAAAATGCAGTTAAAGAGAGAATACTAGTTTCAATTCCTTATAGGTATAATCTACTCCATGAACCTTATGAATTTAAAGAGGGAGATATTTGTTTCAATTCCTTATAGGTATAATCTACTCACAATGTTACGACAGAGAAAAGAGAAAAGAGTATAGAGTTTCAATTCCTTATAGGTATAATCTACTCGTAATGGAAAGTGTAGATGCACGAATTGAAGATAAAAAGTTTCAATTCCTTATAGGTATAATCTACTCCTAGTGACTGGACGTATGACGATTGGCTTTTTTCGTTTCAATTCCTTATAGGTATAATCTACTCCCTATTCCTAAGTATTTATACAGTTGCTTTCTGGTTTCAATTCCTTATAGGTATAATCTACTCATTACTCGCTGTAATTGTAGTATTGTTTGTACTAATAGGTTTCAATTCCTTATAGGTATAATCTACTCGGAAAACAAAATGTTGTAGAAAAAACATTGAAAAAGTTTCAATTCCTTATAGGTATAATCTACTCTAAAAACTCGCCTTGCACGAGTATGTAATATCGTTGTTTCAATTCCTTATAGGTATAATCTACTCTCGGTGAGGGGATGGATAGTGGAGACAAAGCTACAAAGTTTCAATTCCTTATAGGTATAATCTACTCATGGAAAGACTTCTCTTTAATTTTGGCACAAAAAGGTTTCAATTCCTTATAGGTATAATCTACTCTGAAACTATTTGAAATAATTGAAAGAACTATCAAGTTTCAATTCCTTATAGGTATAATCTACTCGTTTACGCTTGCAAAGTTTTGGCAAATGTCCTGTCTGAGTTTCAATTCCTTATAGGTATAATCTACTCGTTAGAGTCATACATAGTTAAATACGTCATTGTCGGGGTTTCAATTCCTTATAGGTATAATCTACTCAATCCCAGTCCAAAAAAACGCTTCCTAGTTCAGAAAAAAGTTTCAATTCCTTATAGGTATAATCTACTCGCACTGTGTCGATGTGTTGTTTCACTTCTACATCTCCGTTTCAATTCCTTATAGGTATAATCTACTCCTCCTCGAACAATTGTTTCATAAACCTTGTATTTGGTTTCAATTCCTTATAGGTATAATCTACTCACAGCCCATCTATAAAATGATAGGCTACTATGCGAAGTTTCAATTCCTTATAGGTATAATCTACTCCCACAGCCCATCTATAAAATGATAGGCTACTATGCGAAGTTTCAATTCCTTATAGGTATAATCTACTCTGACCATGCAGATGTATGAGAATTGCATGGTGCAAT
>JPZU01000001.1:90516-93497 GCA_000875945.1 Lachnospiraceae bacterium TWA4
AGGTCTATTTTAATTTTTGACTTCTTCTTTGTTATTGTTTTCAGTTGTTTATTATTCTGCTTTGGACAAATTGAATAATAATTTTGCCCTAAAATAGAATAATTGACTTTGCCCTATGATATTTTCTATTCCATCTCTATAGTTCCAGGGGTTTTGAAGTGAGATCATACAGTACTCTATTGACTCCCTTAACCTCATTAATAATACGAGTCATCGTCTTATTCAACACCTCAAAAGGAATCTCTGATGCCTCCGCTGTCATAAAGTCTGAAGTATTTACAGAACGAAGTGCTACGGCATAATCATAAGTTCTTCCATCACCCATAACACCAACACTTCTCATATTCGTAAGTGCTGCAAAATACTGTCCTAAATTTTTTGCGATTCCAGCTTTTGACACTTCATCTCTAAAGATATAGTCTGCTTCCTGTACAATCTTTACCTTTTCCTCAGTAACCTCTCCAATGATACGAATACCAAGTCCTGGTCCTGGGAATGGCTGACGGAATACTAAGTATTCTGGAATGCCAAGTTCTAATCCCACCTTACGCACCTCGTCTTTAAATAACATACGAAGTGGCTCAACAATTTCTTTAAAATCAACATGATCTGGTAATCCACCTACATTGTGATGAGATTTAATGACCGCAGCTTTTTTAGCCTTTTCATCTTCTGAATCTTTGTCCTTGTCTTTACCACCGCCAGATTCAATAACATCTGGGTAGATGGTTCCCTGTGCTAAGAAATCCACCTTTCCAATCTTCTTAGCTTCACGTTCAAATACACGAATAAACTCTTCACCGATAATCATTCGTTTTTCTTCAGGTTCTGTAACACCTTTTAATTTTTCATAAAAATGTTCTTGGGCATTCACACGAATGAAGTTTAAGTCATAGTCACCTTCTGGACCAAATACTCGCTCAACTTCATCACCTTCATCTTTACGAAGTAAACCGTGATCTACAAATACACAAGTTAATTGCTTCCCTATAGCTTTTGAAAGTAATACGGCTGCAACAGAAGAATCTACACCACCTGATAAAGCGCAAAGCACTTTGCCATCACCAATCTTTTCTCTTAAAGATTCAATCGTACTCTTTGCAAAATCAGCCATTTTCCAATCACCTACGCAACCACAAACTTTGTATACAAAATTTCTAAGCATCTGCTGTCCTTCCTCAGTATGCATAACTTCTGGATGGAACTGAGTTGCATAAAGTTTCTTTTCTGCACATTCCATAGCAGCTACAGGACATACAGGTGTTGAACCTATGATTTTAAATCCTTCTGGAACCTGTGCAATATAGTCTGTATGACTCATCCAACAAACTGTTTTCTTTCTTACACTTTTAAATAATACAGAATCTGTATCAATATCTACTTTCGTGTGACCATACTCACTAGTAGGGGCTGTTTCTACTTTTCCCCCAAGTTCATAAGCCATTAACTGTGAACCATAACAAATTCCTAAAATCGGAATACCAAGTTCAAAAATTTCTTTACTATAACGTGGAGATTCTTCGGCATAAACACTATTAGGTCCACCTGTAAAAATAATTCCCTTAGGATTTAATTCCTTAATCTTTTCAAGACTCAAGGTATATGGATGAACTTCACAGTATACATTACATTCTCTTACACGCCTAGCAATTAATTGATTATACTGTCCACCAAAGTCTAGAACAATTACTAATTCTTTCTTCATTGTGCAGATTCCCTTCTTATTTTTGTTAAAATATGATTTGGGGGCAATAACTTGCCCCCAATTATGTAATTGGTATAAAAATTACTCTTCCTCAAAATCGTCTTCTTCAGCAAAATTTTGAGTTTTCTTTGCGTCAATATTATCAAAGTCATCGACAACTTCTGCCTCTTCTTTGACTAATTCTGCTCCACAGTTTGTACAATATTTAGAATCTTCTGGAGATTTTGCACCACACTCTTTACATATACACATACCTTTAACTTTTTGTTGCTGTGCTTCTAGGTCTGCGATCTTTGCCTTACATTCTGTCACTTTCTGTAATAAAGGGACAAATGCTTCATCTACTTCACCTTCTGCATGTTCACAAAATAGTTTTCCAATTTCTGCATAAGTTGAGCGAAGTTTTAATTCTTCTGATTTAATATCTGCAGTAATTCGAGCAGTATTCGCAACATCTTTTGCCATTTGAACTGCCTTTTTACTATTGTCTTTAAAAAAATCACCTAAATCTTCAAAATTTAAACTCATTCATATACCCCCAATCATGAATTCTATTTAACCATCATTATATATAACAATTAACTATATAACAATCAACTATATAACAACTATACAAACTATCAAAAGAGAAACAAATTTCTCTTTTAATAGCATACATTATAATGAATAAGCTTTTAAAAGTCAAGATTCATTTTGAAAAGTGACTAATTAAATAAATCTATTGTTATATATTTTTTGTTTTTTATTATCAACATCATTTAACTTAGTAACTTTTTAATATATTTCCCAGTATAAGAAACGTCATTGTTAGCTACTTCTTCTGGTGTTCCCATTGCAATGACTGTACCTCCACCAGAACCGCCTTCAGGTCCCATATCAATAATATAGTCAGCGGTTTTAATCACATCTAAGTTATGCTCAATAACTAAAACCGTATTTCCACCCTCACAAAGACGAGTTAAAATCTCTGTTAACTTATGCACATCAGCAAAATGAAGACCTGTCGTTGGCTCATCTAAAATATAAATGGTCTTACCTGTACTTCGTCTACTAAGCTCTGTAGCTAATTTAATACGTTGTGCTTCTCCACCGGATAAAGTAGTCGATGGCTGTCCTAAACGAATATACGATAAACCTACATCATAAAGCGTTTGAATCTTTCGATGAATCGATGGAATATTTTTAAAGAAATCAAGTGCCTCTTCTACTGTCATATTTAGTACGTCATAGATATTTTTACCCTTATACTGAACTTCTAAGGTTTCACGATTATATC
>JPZU01000001.1:99441-103385 GCA_000875945.1 Lachnospiraceae bacterium TWA4
AAATTCAAATAAAAAGCAATAGAGCAAAACGATAAAAAAATGAGGATGTTTCAAACATCCCCTTTTTTGTCTATTATTTGCCATTTGTGCATTCATCACATTTAGTTTCCTCATTAACTTTTCGTTCAGTCTCCTTAATGGCTGACTGATAACCTGTTAGTGCTACAAATGGAGCAAATTGTGCAGCACGTTGTTCTATCGACATTCGAGGATGTTTTTTAGAAGTTGGGTGCTCCAAGTACAACAATTCTTCATAATTCACGCCTTATGTCCTCCAATTTTTTCATTTCGTTCTCTACCAGTTGCTCCTTCTCTAAAATTACTTCCTTTTAAAATTGCATTTTTTCCAAATTTCTTTTTAATGGATAACATTGCTTCTTGTAATTTTTGCTCTTTTTCTAAAGCAACTATTTTTTCTTCTTTTTGTTTCTCTAATGCCTCATAATCTGTAAACAAATCTAATTGCTCATAGGTTTCCTTTACTGGAATCTTTTCTTTTGAAATCACATGATTGGCTACAAGAATTAATCGTCGAACTAATAATGATTTTTGAATAATTTGTTCAAAAAGTATTTCAGAAGCATTTGTCAATTCTCTCATAGAATTTGTATAATTTTCTAAATTGATGGTGCTATGTGAGTGTTTCGGTATTTTTCGCCCATACCGATCAGTAACAAGCTCTCCTTGATACGAATGATTATCTATATCATAGCCAATTGTCAATACTAATTGATTGGTTACTAATTGCTTGTCAAATAGGGTAAGTGACAAATTTTCAGCCATTTCTCTAAGAACTACTTTCGTTTTTGTAAAATCATAGGGACATGAAAGAACTTGTCCTAAATTAATGCTACTATTCTCAGGCTTATAAGCCTTAATCTGTGCAATCGTACAGGGTTCCCATCCCCAAGCATGGTCAATGAGTAATTCAGCATTAATACCAAATAAATCATAGAGTAAATCTTCATTTTCTAAGGAACATTTGGCTACATCTCCCATAGTATAAAGCCCATAACTAGCCAATTTTTTAGCATATCCTCGACCGACACGCCAAAAGTCTGTAATCGGCTGGTGATTCCATAGTTGTTTTCGATATGAATATTCATCAAGCATAGCAATTCGAACTCCATTTTTGTCAGCTTCAATATGTTTTGCTCCAATATCCATAGCAATCTTTGCTAGATATAAATTAGTTCCAATTCCTGCTGTAGCTGTAATACCAGTACTATCTAAGATATCCTTTACAATTTTTAGGACCAATTCACGAGGTGTGCATTGATAAAGATGCAAATAATTGGTCAAATCAATAAAAACTTCATCAATCGAATAGACATGAATATCTTCTGGAGCAATATATTTTAAATAAATCTTATAAATTTTGGTACTCCACTCAATATAATGATTCATCTGTGGAGGTGTCACAATATAATCTAATTGTAATGATGGATCCCTGTTTAATTCAATAGCATTTACTGAACTTCCAGTAAACATCTGATATTGTAATCTTCGTTTTCGCTCATTATTAATCTGTTGTACTTTTTTGACTATTTCAAAGAGTCTTGCCCTACCAGATATTCCATAAGATTTTAGTGACGGAGTCACTGCAAGACAAATCGTTTTCGTGGTTTTACTAGCATCTGCAACAACAAGATTTGTTGTCATTGGATTCAGTCCTCGCTCAATACACTCCACAGAGGCATAGAAAGATTTTAAGTCAATAGCTGCATAATAGTTTTTTGAAATGATGACCACCTACCAGTTTCTAAATTTATATCTCATTTTAACATCTCAAGTATCTTTCCTTGTATCTCCTTGTATCAATCCTAAACACATACGATCTCATTTTGATACGTCATTATCGATCGAATAGCCAGTCAAAATAAGTTTGCATTAAACTATGCATTGGAAATAGATTGTGTACAGCCATTCTTTCTTCTAATGTAACCTTGTATGCGCACTTCGTATGTAAATAGGTACATAAAACTTTCATGCCAGTTTCATTGAATGGATGCATCGAAATCTGTTTTTTAATTTGTTGACAATCTCTCTCTGAAAATACCTCTTCCTCAAAAAAATAGCTGTATGTCTGCTTCATATGACATAGAACCATTAAATATTTTATCTCAATTTCATTCTTTGTATTCAAGAGATTTCTACTTAACATTTCAAGATCATCGAACAATTCATTTCTTGAAATCCCACATCGTGTATCCGTAATCGGTTTTTCATAGGGTGTTAAGGACTCTCCTCTAAATGAAATTTCATCCCATTGCCATAGAATGTACCAACAAAGAAATGCAAAATGTATTGCAGTGTAAGAAGATTGCTTCTCATAATATAACTCTTTATATTGCGAAAGAGCTACTCCCCAGTTTTCTTTGTCTTCAGAAATAAACACATCTTCAATTTTCAAAATTAACATACCTTCTTCCTACTATAATTTATTTAATGACAGCATCTGATAAACTCTGGTTTCCACCATTATTAGGTATAAATATTTTAACATACATTTCTGCCCTTTACTAGCAAAAAAGCTCTTTATATCATCAATAATAGTTAATATAAGGAGCTTTTTAGTTAATTTATTTCTCTATGAACTATGTTTCCATATAAAGGAAAATCTAAAACAATTTTATTTCAAATCCCTAGATAAGTATCATTTACACATTCTTCTAAATCTTCAATATTATTAATAAATTATAAGCCAAATTAAGACATACTTTTCCATATTTAACATCTGTTTCAAATATTGCCTACTCATTACATATAAAATATAAATCAATAATCTCTTTACCTTCCATATATATCCCCTTATATAATTTTTACTTTTAACTTACACAATATCTTATTTGATAAGTGCGATTTTATTTCTTAAAGTTACAAATCACTTAAAATTTTTTATTAAATCTATCAAAAATAAAAGTCAATCAGTTTATAAAAACTAATTGACCTTCATCTCAATCAAAAAACTCATCAAATTTTTTATTTCACATCCCTTATGATACACTTATCACATATGATTCAGATATTCCAAGTACTTTTAATGCCTTGACCTCTTCCTTCCACATACGTTATATGCACACCATAATCTACTTCTTCCTAAAGGGTGCAATAAATAGTGTCACCATTATGACAATATATATTGCGTAAAATGGTAATGTAACCCTATTGCTCCACGGCCACGTGCCCTCGGGATGATTGAACGCATATCCTACAAACACTACAGCTATAACAAGCATTACAATCGCAATTATTCTTGAAGTTTTCTTTGTCATAAATAGCACCTCCTCAAAATTGTTTTTATCTTATAAACAATCATCTAAACCAACTCTTTTTGATTTACTAGTTAGATTTCATCAACACTATCAGAAGCAAAATGCAAATAATGTACAACAACACCCATTATTTTATGAATATATCTTTCTGAACTTTAACCTATTTGTAATCAACAAAGAGCTTGCTTGTTCATTCCGGATTAAATTTCATATACTAGTTCTTGCAAAATCACTTTCTCTGCTTACACTCTTAATTTTTAATCAGTTCATGTGCTGCATCCATCCCATAAAATCAGTATGTTTATCTGGTGTTGAATCAACTAGATACCATTCCATAAAAAATCCAATCTGGAGTTGGCAGTGGCATCAATCTCATACAAATACTCGAATAACTTTCCTGTGTATGACGAGAAGAGATATCTCTATCTTTCAACATCTAAATCCAGTCACTGTGTACATGTTCTTGATGTCCTTGAAAATATTTCCTTCGATGATGACGACACAAAAGAATAAATTACATATATGAACACAAAAACGTTCTTATCAACTCCCTTCTACAGGAATCAGTAAAACCCTTTCTTTTTATGATTTGATATTTTTTACCTGTTAATCAGAGATTCACTTTTTGAAAAATAATCCTATCTTCAAAATTCAGAGTCGATAAGTAAA
>JPZU01000001.1:110291-123845 GCA_000875945.1 Lachnospiraceae bacterium TWA4
GGGTTTCAATTCCTTATAGGTATAATCTACTCCCATATTTTACTATAATTGTACCAATTTTTCAATAAATATTACTAACTTCTTTTATTATTTTTAATATTCTCTTATTTTTATTCTAAAACAGTAAAAATTCTTTGTCGAACTCCCTCTATTTTTACAGTATTATGCATCGACAAATTTAGAATATTGTAGAAATATTATTTTTTTCAATTCCTAATGTTTCTCGTTTAGAATATTTTTCACTTTGAAATGTATATAGTATTATACTATCTACCTCCTTATCCATAATACTATTCAACTCTATTTTTAACTTTTTTAAATTACCTTCTGTAATTTCTCCTTCAAATACAGAATTTTGAACCCATGTTAAATATTTTCTACATATTTTTAAAGCTTTTGATACTCGTTTTTCTTCAAAATCATACACTAAAATTGCAAACATAACATATCTTCCTTCTCCTTACCATTTCATTTCAAATGGGGCATAAGGTTTATTTTCAGTAAGATATTTCTGTATTTTATAAGCCTCCATACGAATTAATCCTTTATAACTTATACGATGCCCTATTCCTGGTAATTGCACTGTAGTTTTCAGTTTCTTATCAATCTCTTGAATAAACTCCTTTCTTCCTTTATCATTTAGTAAAATTCCACCTAACTCTTTTTTAAAATCTTTTGAGGTAATTTGTTTTTTATTTAATAATAAAAATATTGTTCTATCTACTAGTAAGGGTTTAAATAGTTCTGCAATATCTAAATTCAACGAGAACCTTCGATCATTTGTTGAATGCAAAAAACCTATTCTTGGATCTAACTGTGTTTGATAAATTTGCGATAAAACCTCATTATACACTATTGTATTGCCAAAACTAATCAAAGCATTAATTTTATCTTCCGGAGGTCTTTTACTTCTTTTACTAAAATAAAATTCCTTTTTGTCTATTATTTTATTAAACTCTTGATAATAAATTTGGCGAATATTTCCTTCAATAGCCATAATCTTTTCTACAGAGTCTTGTTCTTTTATAATAGATGCCAAACTTTCAATTTCACTAATACTAATATTTAAATCCTTTTCTCTTCTATCATAATACTTTAATACTTGTAAAATATTTTTCGCTGCTCCTTCTATAAACTTACTAGCCAAATAAAGTCTCTTTTCATAATCCAAATAAGCTGAACATTGTTGTAAAATAACATATCCAGAATTTAAATACTCTCTAGGATAATATGTACCTACATAATATCCATAATAATTGTAATAATGTATTAATATATGATTTTGAGATGCAAATTCTAAGAGACTTTTATTTACATCCACTTCTCCAAAAAAGTGAATACTTCCCACATCAACTACTGGTATATAATGTTTCTTTTCATCAATTTCAAGACACAATGTATTATCTTTTCTAGATAATCGACCATTTTGAAAAACATATATATCCTTTTTCATTTAGTATTTCTCCTTTCTACTTCTAAGACCAACAATATTCCTCATATGCACACTTTTTACAATATTTACAATGTTGAACTCTATAGGAAAAGAAGCCTCTGCAAGTTTTATAATTTCTTCTTTAATTTTTTCTAATGATTTTTCATTCTCTAAGTTAAGTTCTACTTTTTCACGACGTTTTTCCTGAGGATATAATAATACACCCGATGCGTTAATACCTGCTTTTTTTAAAACTTGTAAATAAAACATTAATTGCCATTTAGATGCTTCGCTAAAATGTGATGATTTTTTAGTTTCTCCAATTACAAGCTCATCCTTATTGTCTAAGATTACATCAAATCTTATATTTCCAAAACTAATTTCTTTCTGCTTCCTTTTATAAGTTTGTTCATGCAAAAATCGTCCAAAATCTATATCTTCATTTGTCTGATCTGGTACAATTTGATGTGCTAATAACCACACTTCCCTTTTACAAATACAATAATACCAAACTAAAGTTCCTGTCACATACATTTTATCACCACCTATTTAATACAAAAATGCTCCTATATCTTCATCTTCTGCAATAAAACCTGTATTCTCATCATAATAACGTTCTAAATCATCAAATGGCACTATAAAATAATTCAATTCAATTGACTTACCACAAATTTCCTTACAGTATATAGAAAATTCTATAGGTCTATTCTTTTTTAATTTATTAGGATAAATATCAACTGTATATTGCTCAATTTCATTAAAATAACTTTTTATTTTTGCTTTTGTTTCATAGGATTTGTCATAGGATATTAAAATCTTACACAATTCATCTACTATATTGATAATATACTCATCCTTTAAAAAAATCACAGAACATCTCTCATCTTCTGAAATCATTTTATACTCTTTAATTTTATTATATTCTAACTTTTTAATTCCTTCATTAATGAATTCTAAACTATCACTCATATCAATTTTATCTTCTGATAAAAGAACATTATAATAATTTTCTATAAACTCTTGATATTGACATTCATTGACTTCCGTATTCAATAATTTTTTAGTTTCATAAGCTTCAAAAAATTTATATACTTTCTTACTACTTCCTAAATCAAATATGTATACAGGTAATAATTCTCCTTTATTTCCTGAACGATTCACTCGACCTGCTGTTTGTATAATTGAAGAAAGTGGTGCTAAATCTCTAAATGCCATATCAAAATCTAAATCCACTCCTGCCTCAATTGTTTGAGTAGAAACCATTATAAAATATTCATTATCTTTTAATAATTGCTTAGTTTTTTCAATTATAATTTTTCTATCTATACGAGTAATATTCGTAGATAAATAGACAACTTTAATATCCATTTTAAATAACTTATTATATAGTTCTATACTATCTGCTATTGTATTAACTACTATCAGAATAGAATTTGCATTGTCTTTAACATCTATTATAAAATCTATCAATGTATCTAAGGAATTTACTTGATCCATAATAGGTATAAGACAAGTTCGATTTAATGATTCAAAATATGTTTTATAATTAGGCAATAATTCATAAATCTTTAATGGATCTTTTATCTGTACAAGTTGCCTAGTCTCAAATAATTTAGGTTGAGTAGCTGTCATTAAAATAAACCTAGTCCCATAATATCTTGCAATTGAGTCGATTGCTAGGGCATATAATGGAAATCGTTGTAATTCCAATGATTGAATCTCATCTAAAATTACAATTGCTCCAACTAATCGACTAATTTTAAGTAATTTTTGATTTTGATCTGTAAAAATAGATTCAAAAAACTGAACAAACGTCGTTAGAATAACTGGTGATGACCATGAATTCATCTGCAATATTCTCTTCTGTACAGAAGTAAATTTTTCAGATTTGTTTTTAATTCTATAAGGATTTACTAAACTACTATGGATAGTAACCTCATCAACTCCAAATATTCCTTCAAAATCCTTAGCTGTTTGCTCAAGAATATTAAGAAAAGGAACTGCTTCAATAATTCTTGTACATTCTATACCTACTTCTTTTAATCTTTCAGATAATCTCATTGCTGCTGCAATACTTGTAAGTGTTTTTCCTGTTCCAGTGGGAGCTGTAAGCGTAAATAATCGGCAGTCTTTTAATTTTTGAATAGATAAATTATTAATTTGCGATAAAACAATTTTTTTAATAGTTTCTCTATTATTATTAATTGAGCAGAATTTTTGTCCTTTCTTTTTAGATTGTAAATAAGATTCTACATTTCCTACAACCTTTTTCTTTGAATCCTTTAATATATCAGCACTATCCAATTTATCTGCTACTATTAATTTAGAAAATAAATATTGTAAATAGAAAAATAATTCTATTTTTTTCTCCTCATTTTTTTCTTTTATTATTAGAAATCTTGCTTTTTTATAAAATCTATCAAATCGCTGTAAATTAATCTCTGTAGTTTCCTCTGATAATTGAATATAGAAATTATTTTCTTTTAGTCTGTTCTTTTATATTTTTATATTGTTTTTCTAATATGTCATTAAGATAATTAGGTTTATCAAGTAATAAATTCCCATGGTGTTTAATAATTGCTACCGTAGACAGAAAACCCAAAATATCTCCTATATCATAATCTTCTGAAAAAATAATTCCTGAAATTAATGAATGATCTTTACATCTTGTTTCTATAGAAGTTTCTAAATATTCTTGAAACCATTTACTACTCTTTCCAATGTCATGAAATGCCCCTGTTTTTTGTAGTATTCTTTTCAAAGATTCAGTTGTATTTAATTCTCCAAATAAACATGGAAATGAAACAGGATTTAAATCCTGTTCCATTTCCATTGATACATTTTTTAAATGCTCCTCTAAAGATTGTTCTTTCTGAGTTATATTATCTGAATCTTTTTCTTTATGTGCTAATAACATAAGTTTATTCCTCTATAAATAAATCACCTAAAAATATAACTTTACAATTATCCACTATCCAATATTTTGTTTTTCTTTTAATGAAAGATTCATAGGATATTGATTTACGGATACTAAAAGATCTTGCTTTGTATTCAAAGTAATATATCGTTCACTATCAAATTCTGTCATAGTTTCTTCTTTTCTTAACATACACAAATGACCACTTGAGTTAATTTTTTCAATATTAACTAATGGTACTGCAAAAGGAGTAATAAACTCTTCATCTAATTTTAACTCCATTTGTTTACCTTCTAATAACTTTCCATCACTAATCCATCCCAAACATTGAGCAGAACCTAAGGCTACACTAATTCCCTTTGAATAGTAACCTTCTTCTTGACTACATATCAATTTAGCTAATTTTTGCAATAATTTCGAATCTGAATGTTTGACTAAAATAGAATATGAAAGAAATCCTGTTCTAATATTTTCAGGTATTATCCATTCTGTATCATTTTGTGTACGAGGTAGTCCAGCTCCACAAAGTTGATTTTTACTTTCTACTTTTAAAAGATTCATCGTTTGCTTAATCTTTTTAATTTTAGTATCAACCCCAATTGCTATTTGACACTTTTCATTTGAAAAATCTTCATAATATGTATCCCTATCATATCCTAAAAGACCCGCTAATATCCCTTTAATTGTAGTAACTGGTGGTAAATAATACGAAAGAGCCGTAGAATTACTATAGTACTTTCTAAAATGGGCCATCTTCCCTTGCAATTTGAAATACAATACTTGTACTTGTTCACAGGATTGCATCTTATATCTCTCCCTTCTAATATGTAATAGGAGCTAAGAGATCAACATTTATACCTTCTGGTAACTGTTTAAATGCCTTTAAAAATGGATTTTCCCAAATTTTAACCTGTTTAATATAGCCTTTTTCTCTATAACAATCAATTGCTTGTGATAAATTTGAAAAATCAATTTCTAAATCATTGATTGTACGAAATGCATCTTGTTTTTTCAAATCAATGGTCAAATATCTTCGAAGGTCTCCTAAATACCCATCAAATTTCTCATCATATTCAACTTCTAAATAAAGTAATGGTTGTTGTCCCTGTTTACTATGAGTTAAATTATTCATTAAGGATTGAACAAGGGATTTCGCAAATAAGTCGACATCTTCATCGCTTAATCCAGTTTTTTAGCTGCAAATTTATTAACGCTACCACAGTGAGCAACCATCGCATATTCAGCTTTATACATTTTTCCAAAAGTTGAATTATCATCATTCATAATTGTTACAATCGAATCAGATTTCACTAAATCAACCGGATGCAATGAATATCCCCAAGATATTTGAATAGGTCCCGTTATAGCTTTAGTAACTTTTTCCACTGCTAAAGCACTACCGAACATACGAATGTCAATCAAATTTTTTAAAATAGTTTCCACTTTTATATCAAAATCAGCCTTTTCAACATCATACTTTTTCATAATGACTTTAAACATATCATCCATTGTCACTTTTTTATCATTTAAAGTATTCACAAAAATAGGATATCCTTTACTCGATAAAAAATCTCGAATATTCCTTTTTTGACGAACATCACTAACTAATAATGTTTTTGTATCATAATCCATCCTTGGCTTATTTTCCTGATCTGGATCGCCATTAGGATTACATAAAGTTGCATCATAAATAAACAAAAAATCTCTATTGTTCTGAATCATTAGTATCCTCCTCTTCTGCACTTTTCTTAATATAAATACAACTACTATATCCACTCATTAAATAAAATAAATTTTCTTTTTCATTTCCCAAAACATTTGGTAAATTACCCAAATATTTTGTAGCCATATGATGATATTTTTCAAAATCAATAATTAAATAAATCGCTTTTTTTCTAATTGCAGATTGATATTGATTGAATTTTTCTAACAAAACACAGTATAAATCCAATATATCTTTAGTTCCCATACCCATATAAGAAATTTTATTTAAAATTGGTTTATTCTTGTGATTTTGCATTTCCTGCATTCGACCAATTTGATATGTCATACACCCTAAATAAAATAGTCCTT
Source organism: Lachnospiraceae bacterium TWA4 (assembly GCA_000875945.1). Classification (GTDB taxonomy): domain Bacteria; phylum Bacillota; class Clostridia; order Lachnospirales; family Lachnospiraceae; genus TWA4. The sequence goes on from JPZU01000001.1 coordinate 116,714, forward strand.
TAGCTTCCTTAGAAAATCCATTTAAACATAAAAAATTTTCTTTTTCTTGAATCGTTGGATTTAATTCCAATTCGCTAATATCTTTTTCCACAGTTAATACCTCCTTATCTAAAATTTCTAATTTAGTTAATACCTTTATTAATCCCAAATAAAAGATAGAAATTTCTTTAACAAAATATTCAAAACCTTTTGTTTCCTTATTAACTAGTCTTCCAAGTTGATAAAGATTATAATAATTGTCTGCTTTTTTTGCTAAAAATTTTCTTCTACTGCAAGCTAAAGCTTCAGAATAATAATCAAATACTGTATGAACAGAAATCGTTGTTCCTTGAATTATTGAACTATAAAAATCTAATACTCGATTAATATTTAATTGCTCTTTCTTTTTGTTCACTTGCACTGGAATCATTCGATAAATTAAACCTAGATTAAAATGTTCTTTTCTAATTAATTGCCCTACTTCTTTAAAGATTTTTATAATCTCATTAAAGTGAATAATCGAAATATTTTCTATAGATTTTTTTACTGCACAAGATTTTCCATCTGTTTTAAAGAAAATAATATGAAATTCAAAATCATTAATTTCTTGATTTTCTAGCTCCTCTTTAAAGTAATCTATTTTATCTTCTATAGGTTTAAACGCAATATCTATATTAGTAATCCATTTCTCAATTTCACTTTGTTCAATCGATTTAAAAAGACCTTCGAACAAGATTACAGCATTTTCTCCTGCAATTGTTAGTTTATTATCCGACATAATTTTTTTCTCACCTGAAAACCATTTTTCATAACATGATTTGCAAATTGAGAAATTTTTTTCATATTCATTTTTATTAAATAATGGCGAATAATTTATCGTAGTAGTTACAAATACTTTACTGATACTACTTCCACTAAATTTAGTGCTATATCCTTTTGTATCAATATCTGAGGCATAGTTTCCACAGATATGACAAACTCTCTGTTTTATTTTCTTTTTAGATTTTTTATCACCTTGTAGAAATTCCTCGATTGTGTTCAAATAATCAGAATGTGTAGAAACAACAATTTCTTGTTGACCTTTAATAATGGAGGGAATAATCAATCCTATTTGCTGCTTAGAATCTAAACCCTCTAACTCACACACCCATTGCTCAACACTAACTAAATTATCCCCATATCGTATTTTTTTTGCTTCTGTATCTACTTGATAACAGATACTAGAGTTTAAATTTAATTTAGCCAGGTTTAATCCTTCTTCGTTAAAAAGAGCTTTTTCTTTACATTCATTTAATAGATTAAATAAGTCTCCTTTTTTAAAAAATCCATCAAATTATAAAAAACTCCATTTGCACGCCAGTAATATATGGCACTTTGTGCATCTCTAATTGCATAATATTGCTTTGATGCTCGTCCATTATTCCCAAAATAATTATATTTTTTACTACTATTTTGGCTAAAACCTATTGGCTCAAATTGAATACAATTTTCATCTAGATTCAAAATAATTTTTATATTAATATATTCCCTATTTTTCTTTGGGCTAGGGAGTTCTTTTATTAATTGATTAACGAATCCTTCTCCAGTTGACGAAGCTGATAGCAAATACGGTATATCCATATTTTCCTCCTTTCTGCTTATTATATCAAATTTGTGTATTTATATCTGTATATTACATCTTTTTTCATTCAATTTCAATAGACTTTTTATCAGTTCTATGATATTATTTATATAAATAAAATAATATAAATGAAAATTTTTATATTATTTTATAATATTTTACCTATAAGGAGTGATTTTATGTATTATTCTATTACTTTATCTAACTTATCTGGCGAAGATTTTATTCTTCCATATAAGTATCCTGAATGGATTCAAGCATTTTTATATCAGCTAAATAATAAAGAATTTGGATCTTTTCTTCACAATATTGGATATACATTTGAAAAACGTAATTTCAAACTATTTTCTTTTTCACGAATTTTAAATCATCCAAAACGTATTCTTAAACTACAAAAGAATTTGTTTTTGACTCAGATATAACATTTGTAGTTTCTACTGTAGAAAATGATATGTCTAATGCATTAATGCAATCGATCTTATCAGATAACTCCACTAAAAATTAGGTTATTATAATATATATATTTCTGCATTAAGAAGTGAAAAAATATCTTTATCAAAAGGAACAGATGAAATCATTGTTTCATCTCACTCGCCAGTTACTGCTTACAGTACAATTACAATGCCTAATAATAAAAACGCACAATATTTTATTATCCTAAAGAACAAGAATTTCTTGATATTGCTAAAAATAACCTAATAAAAAAATATCAAGCTTTCTACAAAGCTTTACCCCAAAATACTCAATTAGAAATAACTGTATTAAATAAGCCTTATGAAGTTACTTCTTACTATAAAAATTTTTTCATAAAAGGCTATTTAAATGATTACAAACTTAAAGGCTCTAGTTCATTAATTCAAATGGCATTAGATGCTGGATTATGTAATAAATGTAGTCAAGGTTATGGATTTATTTATCCTAAAAATACTTCTCTTTACAATTTTTATAATTAGGATTTCATTAATCTTAAATTTTTTAAGCTAAAATAACATCAAGCTAAAAATATATAAAGAGGACTGCTATAGCAGTCCTCTAACCATCCTCCCTATTAATGTCCACTTGGCTTTCTATCAAGCAACTCCTTCTCTGTAGTTAAATCAGCATGTAACAAATCTACAAACACAATCATCAACAATACGGCTGCACCCCAGACAGACTTACCTTTAAAAATCTGTCCTAAATACGTGGAAACTCCTGCACCTATTACAAACATACAAAGCATCTTTACATGAAATAAACTTCTCTCCAGTTTATCTTTCTCTTCTTTCTTCTTTAACCACTTAACTAAAAAATACCTGTCTGCCTTACATGATTGGTACAAAATGTTGTTGCCATTGGAATTCTCTGCGCTTGTCTAAATGTATTATACTGCATAGAGCAAATAAAATTGACAAGTACCTGTGAAATTTGATAAGGAGCGCTCTCTGGAATAAATCCCAAAATAAGTACCACTACCAATTCAAATCCCACTAACATCGTATCCCAACGTACACGATATCTGCGCACAGATTTTGGTAAAAATTCTGATAACATGGACCCTCCTAAGTAAGCAGCCATCGGAATTAAATAATAAGCAGCATGAAGCCACTCTCCCTGTCCAAGTGCCATTGACAGCAGTAAGATATTTCCAGTTTGAGCATTACAAAAAACCTTACCTCTTAGCATATAGGTAAAAGCTCCAAGATATCCTCCTACCATCATAAGCATAGCAAATACCCATTTTTTCTCACATTCTAAGTATTCTTTCTCAGCATCAGCTAATAAAGTCATTTACTCATTCATCTCCAAACCATAAATAGTATTTAATAATTCAATTCCTGTTTTTGTTTTAAAATTTAGATTTCTAAATTTTGTAATTGCCTGAGTTTTTAAAGAACTTTCATCTGCATTTACCAAGAAGTCAGCTTCAATAAGAATCTGATAATCTATTCCATCAATAGTTTTAACCGTATGGTGATGACCCACCAGATAACAAATTCGGTCTAGTTGATTTTCTGATACTTCCATCTCTTTATAAAATTCTCTAGCAAGCAAAACTCCTTCTACTTCTTGCATCTTCCCCCCTGCATAACCATACTTTTTTCTACAAAGTGGACAAGCAATATCATGAGCAATTGCTGCAAGCTCTAAAGTTTCTAGCACATCTTTATCAATATTTTCTAGTTCTCCAATTAATTTAGCATACGACCATACCTTTAGAAAATGGTTGATATCATGGATACTTCCATCATAAAACTGAATCATTTTCTTTATAGCTTTTGAAACAAGCATAAATAATCACTATTCTCCCTTATTTTCATTTGCAAAGCTCCCTCAAAGAAGGAGCTTTTAATTTTTACTTTATATTTACTTTATATTTACTTTATAATTTCTTTCATCTTTTCATCAGTTAAAATATAATGTCTTCGATAGACAATATATCCAATAACTAATACAACCATTGGAAGAATTGTCATACTTCCCCTTAGTCCAAGGCGTTGTCCACTAGCTAATTCAGTAAGAATAACCGTTTCATCCTTTTTAATATTAAATACTGTTAAAACAATTGATGCCATCAATGCTGAAACACCAGATGCTAACTTTACAACGAAGGTTTGCATAGAGAAAATTACAGATTCATCTCTTCTGCCATTTTTCCATTCTCCATAGTCTACGGTATTGGCAAGGAAAATTGTGATAACTACATTTAACATACCAATTGCTGACATAATCAAAAATGCTGGAATTAATAACAAGTACACATTCGATGAACCCGATGCTGAAATTCCAAGAATTACTAAATAACCTGTAATTGCCATTCCAAAACAAAGGGTAAAAATCTTCATTGTATTCATAAATTTTCTAAATAGTGGAAATAAAATCATCATTGCTAAAATTTGGAATCCTCCACCACAAGTATTAAACAGTGTATAATTACTTTCCCAAACCGCTGGACTAAAATCATACTTAAAGAAATAAATAAGCAGATTCTGTGTGATATATAAAGCTGTATTAATCATAACAATTGCTACAACCACTGTCATTGCCTGGTCATTCGAAACCAATGCTCTAAACATATCTAAAACAGATGCCGATTCCATCTCAACCGTTGATTTTTCTTTAATAACAAGGCAAGTGATTGTAATGAAAACGACAAATAAAACAGCTACGATTAATGCTACCAACTTATAACCTGTTCGCTCATAAGTTGCATCATTACCAAATAAATGTCCAAGTTTTGCTACAGCCATAACTGTTACAATAGAAACTAATGCTGAACCTACACCTGCACAAGATCTTGCAAGAGCAGAAAGACCCTCTCGTTCTTTTCCTACCTGTGTAAACGCTGGAACCATTGACCAATACGGAATATCCATCATTGTATAAGTCATTCCCCATAAAATATAAGTAACTGCTGCATAAGCAACTAATCCACTACCAGATAATGTGGGTGGTGCTGCAAACATTAAATACAAAATGACTGCATTTAATAAAGTTCCAATAAATAGCCAAGGTCTAAATTTCCCCCACTTTGTTCGAGTCTTTGCTACAATAACACCCATAATCGGATCATTAAATGCATCAAAAACACGAGCCACTGCCAAAATGATTCCCATTGCTATCGCACTTACGCCTAATACATCTTGATAATAATATAAAATGTATGAAGCTGATAGCATATACACCATATCTTTACCTACAGCACCAATTCCATAGGCAAATTTTTCTTTTCCTGTTAATTGTCGTTTCGTTTCCATTATGTCCATTACGTCCTTTTTATTATTTTCTATTGTTTTTATTTCAGATTATTTTGGAATTACCTCAGTCCAATAATTTTGTCCATAGATATCTGTTAATCGATAAACTGCTGAGGTTTTTTCTCCAACATTTACATTACTAATTTCCATGTCATTCGTAACAGTTAACTGTTCACCTAGATAATAACTATCCTGATAAGTGCCATCATAGCTATAGTAATCACAAATAAAATCTAACTTATCACCTTCTTGTAACTGTGTAGTACTCTTTGCAACAGTATTTGTCTGTCCATCCTTATAAACAGCTTCAGCTCCTACGATGATTCCATGTGGATGCTCATTGTCAAATACAAGCATTAAATTCACTCGCTCTCCATTTAGATAAGCAGGTACATGTCCTGTAATTGTATAATTTTTTCCATCATCTACAGTCGATTCATAGTAATAAGCAACAGGCTGACCATTAATTGCAAGCCAAGTATTATCATAACTTCCTACAAGGTTTTTCTTATCGTCAAATTCAAAAACATTATCTAGTCCAAGATCAATAAATCCTTTTCCATCATCATAGTAAACATTCAGTTCTAATTCCTGAACTAATGACCATTCATCCTCACTTAGTTCTAAAACAGGCTTTTCACCTTTGCTCCAAATAAGCTTTGATGCATCAATATGATTTTTCTCAATATATGAAGCCATTGCATCGGTATCAATTGCCTTATTACTAAAGAAATTCATATTTCCAGAAGTTAAACCTTCAATAGTAAGATTTCCAAGCTGTCCGACTACAAGGTTTCCAATAATCTGTCCAAAATCTATATCTGAACTTTGACTGCTAAGACTTCCTAAAAGCGATGGAAGTGCACTAGTCGTTCCACCACTTGCTGCCTGTCCACTAACACTCATACTTGCAAAAGTTTGGATACATCTACTATATTCTTCATCGATTCCAATTTCTTTATAGGTGTTTACTACAGTATCTACATTTTTCGCCTTCTTAGCTGGGAAATAAACAGATAACCCATAGGCATTAGTCATATTTGATGACGTTTGATTGTATTTAACGGCACTAAGAATTGCATCCGATAATTTATTTCCTGCATCACTTCCGATGTTTTTAGCTAAATGTACGAGATCTACTTGATCAATTGCTGAAGACTGGGCAAATTCTCTAGCTTTATAACGTGCATTGGATACAGTTTTATAAGAATCATTTTTAATTAAATCTGTTGTTGACTTTGAAAAATCAGCTAAAACAGATGGAATCGTTGTAGAAGCTTCTGCCAAATCAATCACTGAAAGTGTCGTCTTTTGACCCTTGCAGTTTTTATCACACTCTGATACAAAATCATCAGCAATGATTTTTCCTAATTCAACGGTTGACATACTTGGATTTTTTGATAATTGATTTAACCAATTTGTATAATACCAACCAATTCCTGGCTCAGTTTCTTCAGATCCTATTAAATAGTCTGCATAGTCATCTAACATCAGTGCAGTTTCAACTGTAGCCATAAGACATGCATCAAATCCAATAAAATCAAAGGTAGTTCCTGCACTCTTAAGTGCTTTATTAATTCCCGAAAGGCTCATAGAGCCACTTCTTGGATTTTTCTCATCATAGCCATAGCCTGTAACAGAACCGCCTCCATGATTCCAAAAGATTAATTCATTTCGATTGGCTGGATAGTTTTTTGCACAGTATTTAATAAAACTACTTAAAGTATTTGGACTTGTCATTGAATAATCGCCGACATTTTTTCAAGACAAATAAGCCCTCCATCTTTTACTTGGT
>JPZU01000001.1:124253-129617 GCA_000875945.1 Lachnospiraceae bacterium TWA4
TTTTCTTTTTTTCATATTTAACTTGACACTATCTATTTTTACTTTATTTATTAAATATCAAGTACTGGAAGAAGCTTTTTACAATCTGGACAATAGTAAGCTTCTACTTTTTCTGTGGACAAAATAATTTTCTCTTTTGTCTGCCTTTTAAAAAATCCTTTTTTAGCTTCATCCTCTGAAATAAAAGATGCCAACATTGACCCAAATCCTTGTGTTGACATAAAATCCACTTTACCTTTTTGCATTTCTTTACCACAACATAAACACTTCATAATCCGCACTCCTTCTAAATTAGATAATAATTCCCTGCAAATGGTCTATTTCGTGCTGCACGATTTGTGCAGTCCATCCATTAAACTTCTGGATATGCTTCTTGAAATTCATATCCTGATATTCAACTTCAATTTCCTTGTATCTAGTACAGGGACGGACACCAATCAAAGATAAGCATCCTTCTTCCGTTTCGAATTTACCAGATTTTTTTGTAATGACTGGATTAAACATTACTATTGGCATAATTCCTATATCCACAGCAATAATATTCTTCTTTACACCAATCATATTGGCGGCCATCCCCACACATTCATGTCTATGTGCCACTAAAGTATCTATTAAGTCTTTACCGACCTGTTTATCTGCCTGTTTTGCAGGCTCTGATTTTTGACTAAGAAAGAATATATCTTTCATAATAGGTTTAACCATAGATTTTCCCTACCTTTTCAATTAATTTTGGATAAATCCGCTCTTTAAACCAAGGCTCATTTGAGGCTTTAATGGCTTCTTCAAAACCAAACCAAGCAACTCCACTATTTTCATCTGGTTTAATTCGTAAAATCTCATCTTCATCTGCCTCTAGTAAGTACGTACAATTTAAATGTAAATGAGAAGAAACATAATTTCCACGTTTTACATGACCATTAACAGTTAGTACCTCTAGTGAAAAGATATCCTCTGTTACAGGTTTCGCACTTTTTATTCCACTTTCTTCATGCACTTCTCGTAAAGCTACTTGTAATAAATCACTCTCTCCATCAGCATGACCTCCAAGCCAAGCCCATGAATTATAAATGTTATGGTAAATCATAAGAACTTTATCATGAGTTTTATTGATTACCCAAGCTGAGGCTGTCAAATGTGCAATTAAATTTTCTCTATATGCAACCTTCTTATAAGTTTCAAGACAAGAAATTATAAATTCCTTGTCTTGTTTTTCTTGCTCATTAAAAGGTTTATATCGTTTAATTTCTTCTATAAGTATAAGCATTTCTTCCTCTATAAGCATTAATAAGCACATAAGCATTTATATGCATTAATAAACAATAAGTATTAATAGGCTTCTTTTTCTACAACACATTCATTTTTAATTCGGCCAACAAGGTACTGCAATGCATCAATGACATGTGGGCGAATATCTCCACCAATTAAAACAAACATAATATCATCACCCACTTCTAATTTTCCCTCATTTAACCAAACTTTAATATAATAAATTCCTTCCATTTGATAGGTTTCCTCAATTAATGCATCCACTTGCTCTTGATTATAAGAAAATTCCATTCCCACAACTGGTAAGGTATCTCTTTGCCCTCCACGAACTTTTGCTTTTGCACTACTTCGTACAACTCCATTATGTGTTAAATACATTCCCACATTTTTAGCACTTTCATCTGCCTTTGCCTCTCTTAACCATTCATCCATTGATGGAACTTGTTTTGCCATAACTTCTTCTCCTTTATACATTTTTAATATAATTTATATTTACCAAATTAGTAGGGTTAGTAATCATATATCAGAAAACAAAAATTCTAATATAATTTATACTTGCCAAATCCAAATTTGGTATTTTTTCCAATTCCAAGAATCTCTCCTGCTATCAAAAATGGACGAATATCCATTGGAATCTGAGTATCACTCCAATTTCTCTCGCCATCCTCATTAACTTCTAAATACTGCCATGGATATTCAAAGGTTTCATCTTCTAATTTTAAACTACCTCGTATACCTTGTAAAGTCATTTTTTGATTCTTACGATTTGAATATCTTGGCACAAAGGTTGGAATAGCTTCTTGAGAAAAAATCACTCCTTCACCCATAATAAATCGAAGTTCAGGTACATGATTTCCTTCCATGCAATTAAATAAATAAACCCTACGTGTGATGGCATTCATTACTGCCTGTGGAGTAAATTCTTCTTGAATTTTTCCCTGATATTTAATTGTCGCTGGCGTATAAAATTTTAGTTTTCCTTCATAATTGTTTTTTTGAAGGCGGTAGTCAATTTCGTGTGACAAGTTACTAATTTCATAATTTTGTAAATTTACCTGATTACTAAATAGAATCTCCTTACCAAATCGATTGGTTACACGGCTAACCTCAAAGGTTAAATGCTCCCTACCAAGCCCTCTAGATACACCAAATGTATAAAATGCTTGAAGAATGGGATTTAAATAAGCAATTGTATTTCCAAATAAGAATAAATCAAACTCTAATTCATCTCCTACATCAAAGTGTTCATCAAGATTTGTACAAGTAATTGTAAATCCAATACTTTCTTGTGTCACATAAACTGGTGGATTTTTCATAGGAGCATACAGAATAGCTCTTGCAATACAATTATCTACAAAAGAACATTCCATACATTGATCTTTTTTAGACAATGAAGAACAAACACAATTCATATCTAACAAACAATCGCCAAAGCCTCCTCGAAGTGCTGATGATTTATAACGATTTAGAGTTCCTTTTTTGTAAATGTCAAATAGATATGGAGTTTTGTATATCGTATATCAAAATAGTTTAAAATCTTCATAAATTTCTCCTATATTCTTCTATAAAGCTATATGCTATACTTTTCTAATAAAAATGAAAGTAGCTCCCTCTTTTTGGGGAGCTAATTTTATTTTACAACAATTTATACTATATCGTCAATGATTTATTATTTTTTATTAAGCAACATCTCTCATAATATAGGCAATATACATAGGAATTTTTGATATCATCTTATCCATTCGTTTGTTTTTATTCCATGACCTATAACTTCTGATTTCATAATCTAGCACACCACATTTAAACTTATTATAGACAGAGTCTGAATATCTTTGTGTAAACATATAATAATTAATGTTCTTATTTTCTAAGTAAAAATCTAAATATTTTTCTTTGCTACAATTTTACCTTTGAAATTTCTGTCTTTTCTCATAATTCTTTCCTCCATCTTTAAAATGCTTAGTGATTACAGTTTAACAGATACTAAAATTTTATTTTTTATAAGCCTCCTATTCAAATAATACGTCTAATTCATTATAGTAATGTTCAAAATCTAATTCAGCCATATAATCCAATATAGAAAATTTATATATTTTCTTATTTAGATTTCTAAACTTTTTAATATCTTTTGGATTAAGCTGTGCCTGAGGATAATAGAAAAATCCTTTACCTATGAAATATAGGGTTCTAAATGATTTCTTAGAATCAATGCTTGACTATCCGCTCCGTCAACCTTTAATCACTGTAATGCAGACACGCTCATCAGTGGACGATAACCTCTATCTTTAATATACACTGACCCACAAAGTTCTAAAATCTCTTGTAAAAGCTTTAATTCTCTAGAATTTAAGAATATCCATGTAGGACAATTTAAACGAATAACTTCGGCATGTTCTCCATAGGTTACCTCTAGCTGTATTAAGCTTTGAACAATCAACATAAAACGAATACTTCGGCTTCTTGCAGGCATATCATTGATTTTTGGAAGATTTGCAAATTCATCTAATACATAATTCACCCGTTTTGGCAATTCCTCTCTGTGTCTTTGCGCAGAAAATATAAAATATTCATAACTTTGCTTAACAAATAAACTTACTAAGAAGTGAAACGCGCTTTTTTCATCTGGCATAATTAGATAAAGAACGGTTCTTTTCTTAAAAAACTCATCATATGAAAAATCCGACTTTGATAGTAGAGTCATCAGTTCTTGATTAATACAAATATTTTTTAACATTCCATCAAAAAATGACAGTAAACAACTCAATGTCTTTTCTACGGATTTTAATGCAATAATTCCTGCAAGCTTTGAATAGATAATTCGATGATTTTTAAATTCATCAGCAAATATTGTATCATCCTATAAGCTCATACGTTTTCCTTCTATAATTTTTATCCTATCATCTTATATCTATCAATTGATGTAATCCGTTCATCCTATTAACAATTAATAATAAAATCCTACTTTTTTAGTACTTGCCACATCATTATTTACTTTGTCCATAGAATTCATCATATATGAAATCCGATTAATAATTTCTTCTCTAGACAGTATAACAAAAACTGCTTGTCCTTTTTTTATTCGAATCTGTCTAAAAAAATCTTCCATTTCAAACTTATTCAAACTGCAGTAATCCGGTATATGAATGGATACAAAATCTCGTTTTTTATGTTCAAATAAAAGCTCATGCTCAAAACAATTTTTAAGCGATGAAAACTTATTTCTATACTCATCAAAAAATGACGTCTGTTCTTCACTTATCTGCACACAAATCATGAAATCGTATTTATCCGATAACATTTTTTGATTTGTTAATTTATTAAACAAATTATTCGTATAAATAACACACTGGTCACAATTTCCTTTATAAGGAAGCGTAAATACCGGTCCATTTGCATATAGTTCCTCTCGTGTTTTCCATATAGAAAGTTTTGTAATCATTGACTGCTTCTCTCTTCATTCCTCCTACTTTTTCTGTAAAAAATAAAACCTTAGAAATTTATATATGCAAAATCTCTAAGGTTTTTATAAACCAAATACGCATCCCTAAACGGGACTAAATAATATATGACTATTTATACTCGTACTTATAAATATATATTATACGCGATAATTAAATTAGTGTTAATATGAAACTATGTGTTAATTATAAAAATTTTTATTTTTTATGTCTTATTTTTTTTAAAGGTACTATTGCACCAATAATCAGGATAGCTACAATAAAAATTATTATTTTTGTAAAAATAAAATTTGTTAAAATCAACCCTTGTTTGCCAGAAAAAATTTCACTTATACTATACTGGTCAATAAACGGTCCTGAAGCTGAAAACACCAATGCAATTAAAGCAAACCAAAAACCGTAATGATTTAAATAATAATCTAGCTGAGTATTTGCTACTTCATTCATTTTTTCGATTTGTTCTTCAATTTCATCTTTTTCTTTAACAATGTACATTGCTTTTCTTAATAAATTATACCACTCAATTCCCTGTTCCTGAGCTGTAATTTCAACTATATCAAGTTCATTTATAAATGCAATATAATCATCTAATAGATTCATCACAATAGCTACATACTTATTTCGTTTATAATCTGCTTTA
>JPZU01000001.1:129795-144404 GCA_000875945.1 Lachnospiraceae bacterium TWA4
TTTATGTTTAGTAATTTCTGTTGCTCGATTTTGAAAAGCAATAATTGAAGCTCTTTGTGCAAGTACAAGTTCTGCCATACGAACATAAAGAATCAAAAATGGGTTAACTACTTCATCCATTACAGCTCCAAAATTTGTAACACAAACTATAGAATGATTTGTTACTGCATGAATTGTTCCATATGTAAGCCAACGAGTATATATTTGTTCATCAAGTATTTTTCCTCTCATAATTGGATCTGGACAACTACATTTTCCTGGAGAATCAATATATATTAATTCATATAAATCTTTTGATATATTATCATCACATTGAAATGCATACTTTTCCTGGGAATAATTACTAATTATATTTGCATAACAATAATCATTGATACAGCAAGATACAAACATTCTATCATCTATAGCAGGATAAATATAGTATTCGTTTTCTTGGTATGTCTTTTTTATCTCTGAAGTGAATTTATGTTTTGATAAATCAAGCATATTTTTAATAAATTTAGGGACACTAGTTAATTTTATTTTATTAGTATCACTATCAAAATAGTTGTATGTATACTCATTAGATTTATTAATAATTAACTCTTTAAAATCATCCTTAAATTTTTGATTTTCTAATTCTAATCCTTGATTTTTAATTTCAACAGCAATCGAATCCGCTATTAATGAATCTTCAGGATCAGGATTAGGTAAAAATGGATACAAGATTCTTCTTCCCCATTCATTAATTCTTTTAATGTCATCAATTGTTCTTTCACTTGAATTTTCTGGTGAATACTCACATTCAAATGAAATAATTGCGACACCTGTATTATAAATATTTAAATTGATTGCGTTTATATTAAGCACATAGCTATAATCTACATATTTTTCTAGCTTTTTTATAATATAGTTTGCTTCAAGCTTTTCTCCATTAGGTGAAAAAGTATATCTTTTTAGAATTCCACTATTACAACCTAACATAGCTCTTCTTGCTGAGCTATTAAAATATTGAAATGTCTGATAATCCCAACGAAGGTTATCACTTGAACTATCGGCTTTCTTATAATAATCTTCTCGTCTCATTGAACTCTCATTTTCAAAATCAATATTTCTCCAATGATTTTTACCATCTATTCCTTCAAAACCTTTACACATTTTTTCAAATGGAAGATTCTCTTTATAATTATAAATAAATGGAAAAGAAAATGTATGATAACTATAAGGGATATTTAAATGATCACTCATTGATTTAACTCCTTTACTATTTTTTCCAAATTTTTATTGATATATCAACATCTGTTAAAGGATTATGTAATACATCTTTGCTGAATCTACTTCTGTCCATAAGAGGATCTTGTCTTTTTGCATACAACATAGAACTTAAATCTAAAAGCGGGAATGGTGCTTGCATGATTCGTGTTTTTGGATCATTTTGTACACAATTCATCAATAGGCGAGCTTCTACAGGATAGCCTACATCAACTATCATGTAGGCATCTTTTTGATAGTTCATCCAAAAAGCCCACACTGCTTCTATCAATTCATTTTCATTGTCTACTTCATCATATTCTTTCATGACTGGAAGAACATTTTCTCTCACCCATAAACTTTCAACAGAATTTAGTAATTGATTTTTTTTAATTCCTTTATACATCCTATCTACTTCATGCCCATTATTATCTATAACCACCATTGCTACACTAATAAATCTTCCATACAATCCATCACATTCTGCATCTAAGAAAACATAATACTTCTTCATACTCTACTACCTATAATTTCTCCTACTAGCACAAGATTGACAATACTCATAAAAAGTTCCATCTCGTTTTTGTCCTACTCTATTAGAACAAGTAGATGTTTTACACTTTGGCCTTTCTTGACTAATATTTTCCGTTTCGACTTCTGTTTCAGAAAATACACCATATCCTACATTTGTTTTAGCCCCAATACCAAGATCTAAAATAATCTGTTTAAATAAGTTTAGTTTTTTTTCAACTGTTATATCATTATAATTTTGAAGTTTAAACTGAAATTGAAATTTAATACCTGGTTTTACTTTAAAAAGGTAATAGGATTAGGTTCAGCGAGTTCTAATAATTCTTTCTTTTGCCTATGAGGTGTGATGTTATCTCTAGCTAGAAGATTCCCTGTATATCCACTCTGAACAACTGCATCAAAAAATATATCTGTTCCTGGATACTGATTCTTTTTATCACCAAATATGCTAGTTTCCAATTTTTTAACAATAGTTTCCTCTACATTAATACACTCTGCAATATAATCTGGATACTGAAATGCACTTCTAAGCATACCTTTTATTGAAGACGATGGAATATATGGTATACCTGTAACATAATCTAAAGAAATTCCAAGCGCCGCTTCCCCTTTACCACCACATTGATGTACGAGACCTGTACCAATTAATAAGCCTGGCTGTTCAACTTTAAGCGTAAATCCCTCTAGTTCATATCCACTTATAGCCATTTCAGGAGTACCATCTGAAATTCTAAATTCGGTAATCTCTCTATTTTTACTATTAAAATTGCTATCCTTTATATTTAAAAAAACACAGTCTTGATAATATTCCACATTATATCTATAATTAAGATTCTTTGATCTAATCATTATCAGTCTCCTTTTTTTGTTCATCTGACTTAAGCGTATAAGCATTCATTCCAAGCTTAATAGCAATAGCTGCATCTATTATTTGCTTTTTTAATTCCACAGTATTGTTGTGTATAACATACTCAAGAAGAGCTGTATCTTTAACATCACCAGAGTCATCTTTGATAAATTTATAGATAGCTTTCATTAATTTTTGGCGTTCAACATTTGATCCTCCTTGTGAAGAATAAAATGCAACAGCAGAGAGAAGAGTACCTGTCATAATTAAAGCACCAAATGAAGAAATTTGTCCTCTAAATGATTTTAATATATAAGCCCCATTACCATCATCTTTTACAATTTTAACATCATCAAGTACTTTTATTGCTTTAATAATTTTTTCATCCTGAATCATAACAATACCTCCAATTAATTTAAACTTTCAACTTTACAAAGTCCATAACCTATAGATGCATTACCTCCAAATTGTATAAAAGGATATTTTTTATAACACTTGAAAATTTATTAAGAGCTTTGTCATCATTTGATGATACTACAAAAGTAAAAATACTCTTATGAGGAACAACCTCTTCATACCAAAGATTCTGACTAATTCCATTTTCAAGCTGATTACGAGCTATTACTGGAAGTGGAATATTATTAAGAACAGAATTATCAAGTAATACACAATTAGATGAAATCATATTAGTCAAAGATGAGTCAAAGTTACCCTGAATAAGAGTTATATTATCCCCTTCTATATTAGCGCCTTCTTCACTAATAAAGTTTCCACCATGAAAACTTGAAATATTAATCTTATCTTTGCTATTTCCAAAAACTTCCATACTCTGGTTATACATTGAGACTGCATCATACGATGTCACCATATAGTAAGCTTGACTTCCATTTGCAGCACGAACAGGTCTTGCAAGAAGATTTGCCTGATAAAATTTTAATTTACCGGGTTTAGAACCTTTTTGGTCTTCTAATTTATCTTTCGGAGATGAGCCAAAAAGTTCTTCTATATTTTGACTATTATTTTCTTCAAAATGCTGACGAAATGCTCCTTTAATTCCTGAAGAATTAATTGTGGGTAAGCCTATTACTGGATCACGTTCAACTGTATTATCAATGATATCAAAATTAGATTCACCATTTCCAACATGCATATTTGTTAAGCAAGTTATTTTATATATAATTCCTTTCATTATTGCTTTCCTCCATTTATCTTAATTAGTACATTCATTCCTAGTTTTTTTAATAGCTTCATTTTCAAAAAGTTTTATTTCACTATTTTCATCTCTTACATAGAACACAGAGCCTGTATTCATTATCTGATAAAGCTTTTCTGAGTTTTTTAATCTTCCATAATAATTATCACAATTAATATTAGTTTCAAGATTACGAATGACACGTGTATCTGATATATAATAAGACACATCTTTTTGTTCTAAAATTATATCCTCATTTGGCATAAGATCAGATGCAGCATAATAAGTAGAGATTCCCTCAATTGGTTGAGTAATTTTTCCAAATGCCTTTCCAACCTTAGTTTCAAAAATACTAGTTTCTTTTTTAATTTCACAAAGAAAAGCTGACTTATCCTGACCCATATAAACTACTAAAGGTTGAGTATCTAACTCTTTCGTCATATTGAAAATAAATGCAAATTTGTAACCTTTTTTTAGCATTTTTTTCTGTTTACAAAAATAAGATTTGTCATCTTTTTGACCAATAATTTGTTTATCAGTCCTATGAGCTTGAATACCAACCTGCTCAACATCAATAAATATTTTATCATCTGGAATAATTGTTAAATCCTCATCAAGAACTACATATCCTCCACCATATCCATCCTTTGCTGAATAATTTGATGGATAAACTGTACAACCATTATCGAAATCTATTTTTCCTTTTGTTGATAGTAACTGGAATGGTGTATACTTTTCATTAATGACTACTTTATCCTGATTTTTATATTTTGGTTGATGCGAATAGGGTGTTTTTATTAACCAATTTCCTTTTTCATCTACTAAAAATAACGGTGAAATTCTATCTATATAACCAAAGTCTTGTTCTCGTTTTTCATCTTTTTTCGTTCTTGCCCTTTCAAAAGAAAAGCTCTCGCTTCCTACCTGTTTTTTATAATTTTCTTCTGTGTAATTATTTTGTCCCTTAAGAGCATCACCTTTTGCAAGAACAATATACCTAATTGTTCCTAAAATAGTTGTCTGTGAAGGGGTTTTTTCAGATTTTATATAGTATGGAGGCTTTCGATTGCTTTCACGACCAAATCCAAAGGTTTTCTCTCCACCCAAAAAAAATATGGCTCTAGTGATTTAAGGGTTATCAGATACTTATACATCTATTTACCTCCCTTTTCTTCTATATAAAATTTAACTATTCTTAAAATACAGCATAAAATTCGGATTGAAACTTCTTCTGGTGATAATATCTGTGTATCATCACCTTGTATGTTCTCCTCTTGCTTATTTTCTGGAAACATCGCTTCTAGTGCAAAATTTTTTAATTCTTCAGGATTAAATGCTCTCACATGATTATAAATATCCTGCAAGTGATTTGCTACTTTATCAATATATCCTGAATAGCTTTGTTGATTAATATTATCAAAGAGATTAGCAAATACATCATTTAAATTTTTATCTTGATTTAAAGCACTACTAAGAATTGATCGATAAAGTGACATCTTATATAACATCGACTTAAGTACATCTTGATTTGGTTCTTTAGAACCTAATAAATCTTTTATTACTTTGTGAATATTCCCACCATTTTCATAACAAATCTTTAAAGATTGCCCACTATGCTTCCTAATACGAAGTGCTGTACTGTTTTTGTTCTTTACATCTTTAGCAACACCAAAAAGAAGATCCATTACATCTTCTAAAGCCTCATATAATGGAAATTTATAATAATTTATTGAAATTCCAAAAGATACTGTTAAATCTACATTTACTCCATCACCTTTGAACTTATCATTAAAACGATCACGTATATCCTTACAGAGTTCAAAAATAGTTTTAGAGTTATGTTCTAATGGACAAATAAATAATAAATCATCTCCACCTGCATAGATTACAACTCCACTAAAATTTTTTATAAGTTCTGCTGCTTCTTGTGTATATTTAAGACATCTTTCTGAAAAACCTTTAACCTTTTCATCACTAATTAATGATCCTAAATACTTACCGACACTATCACCATCTGCCTGAACAACTGCATAATAATTTGAAATTTTTTTGCTTTTCATATTACCAGAAACAGATTTAGCAATATCTTCTAAATTACGTACCTTTAGTTGACCATCTTTAGTCATTTTAATATGCGAAGCATTTTTATGTTTTTTATCACTAAATACTTCTTTTACGAGTTCATTGTGTTTTTTATCACTCTCTCCTTCAAAAAGTACAGAAATTGGCTGAACAGATTGATCTATAATACAAGATGTATTCAATTCTAAAGCATCAAGATAAGGTGAAAGTCGAAGAATACAGTTTTTACTATATTGATTATCATCTATCACTTTTTCAATTACATAACGAATATAAAGATAATTTTTATAATCTTTATAAGATTTTCCTGATTACCAACAAGCTTTTCAGCAAGTGAATCTTTAGCAAGTGAAATCATATTAGTGAGTGTCTTTCTTAAAATCTCTTCATTATCTGAAGTTGCTTTAAAAAATAAACGATCATGATACTTTCCAATTCCATCTGCTGAAACACAATATTCTTTAATATCTTCTTTAGGTTCTTCATAGAAAGGACAAAAAAGCTTCCAGTCATTTTTTATAACCCTATTACATAAATCTTCAGAAAGCCAAGAAAACATTGAACTTGCACACCATAAAGAAGCAGGTTTTGAAGCAAGCTCCAGTGTTTGAACAATTGGACCTATGGTAATTCCAACATAATATTCCATCTTAATTTCTCACCTCCCTAATAATGTAGCCATTCATAGCTGTACATTCTCTATTAAAGAACGTTATAAAATATTTCATAAATTCATCTATGTCAAATTCTTCTTTACTTGGAATTTTTAAAGTTACAAAATCTACTTGAGCTATTTGTCTACGTTTTCTATCCCTACTATCAATAGCAAACTTAAATTCTTTATTATAAATATTTTCATTAATTTCACGAGCAATCATATAAATATTCCCATTAATGACTTTAAAAAGAATAGGTGAAGCAACTCTTGCTATATCATTACCATAAGCAGATATTTCTATTTTTTCTTTTCTAAGGATATTATTATCCCTACGATCTTTTTGAATACTACCATCTCTATTACGTTTATAACGAGTACTTTCATCTGTATCATCTGTAATATAATTTATTGCTTGACCAATTCCAAGCAATCCACGTACATAACGATAGTTTTCATTACTCTTATGAAGATTATAGCAAAATTCCACATGATGGTTTGTTTGCAAATTTGGAGAAATTCTTCTAACCTTCATATATTTTTTCTCATTTCCAATATTCTGATTCTTAGATGAATAAAAATTATAAAGTGCTGAATGTTTATATTCTTGATGCCTACGTCTATCTATACGTTCACCTGTGCAAGTCTTCATTGAAGTATAAACATCCTTTATACAATCAAATACTCTTTGTCCATGAGGTCTTTCTATTCTATAGCATTTTTTCTTTATACCATATTCAGCAAGTAAAGCACGTTTCACATTACTATGTGAAATTTCTGTTCCTTCAACTGTAAAACTTCCAAATCCTTTACCCTGCATTGTACCAAAATTAGTAACAATAAAGAAATCTTGAATATTCTCCGTTATTTTTTCCATTAATTCAGGAATAAAACAGGTGATATGTAATTCCATTCCATCTTCACAGCTATATCCTTTTGTCCTTGAACCATTTCCCATATTTCCATAATAAATATTAGGAATTCTTCGATTGCGATCAGGATTACGACTCTCATAACATTCTATTGATCCAAGAAGTTTAATCCTCATCTTATAACGAAAAGAAACATCCTCACCATTATCGGATACACTTTGAATCCAATTTGAATAACCATTTAAATTTTTATCTTTAACAGATATTCCAAGCCTTCTTTGTAAAAAACGGTCAAGTTTTGGCTTAACCTCAGTTGCACGCAAGCATCCTGTATAATCTTCAGGTTGAAGAAGCATTGTATGCTGTTTTAATGTAAATGTACATGTTTTTAAAGACATTTTACACCTCCTATTTAAATTTTCGTTTTGATTTATTTTTTGGAAGTTCCATAACAACTCTTAATTCTTTTTTTATCTCCTCATCTGTTTTATTATGGATATCTTCAATAATAAATATTTCCATATCTACTGCCCTTTGAAGTAAAGTATTTCTTGCCTCACCAAGAGAAAAAATCGAATCTGTTGTTACTATAATTTTTTTACCATATCCTCCACTGAACTTATTACATACCGAACTAAGCTTATACAATTCTTCTGAATTGAATCTGCCATTCTTACATGAAATAAAATACGATGTTAATCTCCAATTTACAAGAATATCAATTTCGTTAATAGTATCTATTGTGGAATTAGGATCTTTCCAATCAGATAAATATTTCTTAGTTGCACCAAAATCATCGTCACCATCCCAATCAATAGTAACGCCTGTTAAGCAGTCTCCACCTAAACTATGAACTAAATCACAACAAAGTAAATAGATTTTCAATTCTAAAATCATACCTGCTGTTGTAAGACAATTTTTGATTTGACTATTTTTAAAAGTTATATATGTATGATTATTCTTTGTTTTTAATTCCAAAAAACCCATACGAACAAAATATTTCATATAATTATCGAACAATATCCCATCAGTCCCACTTTGAAGTAAATTTTTATAATCATCTGATTTTACAACAATCGAATTAGTATTTTCTAAATTAATCGATTCATTATTAAGATTTAACAACATAGAAGTTACTTTATTCCACAGATATGGTAAAGAAGATTCTCTCTTGTCAATTCCATTACAACAAATATTCCACATAACTGAAATATCTACTAAAGAATTGGTGTCACACTGGTTGAATGATTGAATAGATGCTCCATGAAGTATTAAATTCTCTTCAACTGTATTAGAACAAACAATATCAAGTTTTTTATTATCATTTGCAATAGAAAAAGTTCTTACGTCTCTAAATCCACTACTAATTTGATATAATTCTATGTCTTCATGCCTCTCACATAATATACCTAAACCTATCAAAATCAATTCTTCTCCACCTGTAACTTCAACATGAAATTTACACTCATTGTTATTTGAATAAACATCTTCAAGCTTATTAACTATATCTTTAAGATTATCCCTTATTATTTGAACATATTCTATTTTAAGTGAAGTAAACCCCTTTTTTATTAAAATAATTTCTTAATATTGGTAATTTCTTATTTTCAAAATGTTTTATTGAATCTCCACCAATATAAATTACCTTATCAGGATTTAAAGCCAATGTTCCAATGATATTCTTAATAGGCTTTGAATCATAAAGTTCAACAATTGTCATATCAATCTCCTATTACTTTGAAATTTATTTATAATTCGTTTAATATATTATGGACAAAAATTCTATTATATTTACTAATTTTTTATTCATAATATTAGTATATACATGATAATATCATATCATATATTGTCATTTTTTACAATATTTTGATATGATAATCTTATTTAAAGTAAAAATAACTAATTTTCTTCTATTCTTGCACCTATATAGATTTTAACAAAAATTCCTATATCTTTCATTAAACTGTTAGTATATTTTTCAGTTATTAACTCATCTTTAAAATAAAAAAGAGTAATACATAAAATCTATAAAATTTATGTACTACTCTATTCTTTAATTTATGTTATGAAACAGTATATGGAACTTTTGGGGTTACAGGATAATTGTTTTCATCCCACGTTCTACTCTGCTTCATATAATCATCTGTAACTAAAAGATAATCACTTCTACTATAAGATTCATCATTCCATGTAACATCAAGTTGATACCACTGACTATCTACTTTAACAAGATTCCATGCATGACCTCCTCCATTCAGACAGTCTCCAACTTCAATATCACATTCAACTCCACAACCATTCAGAATAAGTTTTGCTGCACAAGCATATCCTTCACATACAGCCACTCCATTTTTTAATGCACCATAAGCTGTATGGGTAATCGGTTCATACGGTTTAGTATTTGGATAGTACACTGTATCACAAAGATATTCGTTCACAGCATTTACAATCTCATAATCTGATAATCCATTAGTAGCTACCTTTTTTACTACATCATCCACTAGCTGAACTGTTTCTGATTTTATCTTTTTAAGTTCTTCAATTTCATATGAATATGTAATGATTATATGATATTTATCCCCCATATTCCATGTTTGCCATGACTCTACACCCGAAACATCTATAGGATCTTCACGTTGTAATTGTGTATACACAGTTTGTAAATCTTCAATATCTACTTTAAATCCACCAACTGTTGTAAATTCAATTTGCTCTAAAGTTTTGTCATATGCATCATGAAAAATACGCATTAAATCAGTCATATTCGATACTTCCGTAATATTAGAATCATTTGATGTCTGTGACTCATCTGGTTTACTTCCATGTGGGTTTTCAGATTCATTCGCTTTATCATGTTCATCATCTGTCATTGATGATGCAGTTGGATAATAATAAGATCCAGAATATTTATCAATTAATTCATCCAGCAATGCTCCTGAATCATGTATTAATTGATAATTTTCTTCTAATTTACCACTACCAAATCGATTTACCCCATCATCCAAAATTGTTTGAGGTGATTTTAAACTACAAGAACTAGAAAAAATCAATATCAAACTAAAAATTATATTTAATAATATCCTTCTGGCCATGTAATTGATACCTCCCCTTTAATAATGCCTTCTACTAAGTTCTGCATTCTTACAAATGATGTTGCGCTGCTGCCATGTATATCCATATTTGAAAAATGCTCTGATATTATTCTATAACCTAAGCCATAAACATCCATACTACTCATATATCTTGTTCTAAGACGTTTTATATATTCTCCTTCGCCTTTCTTTTCCATTGCTTCACATTCAACATATACGGCATGTCCTTCAAGAAGCAACTGAATTCTTTTATCTCGAACAGACTTAGGAAATTCCTTTGTTAACTGCTTAAGAGGGAGTGCATCATATTGCCAAGCATGCGTAAGCTCATGAATAATTGTACTTTCCATAGCAATACCAGGTCCTTTTGCTTCAATCCACAACTGACGCTTAGAATGTCGATAAAATCCAACAATACGACCATTAGATATTCCACCAGCAGCTTTTCTTATTGCATCTGCTGATTGAAAGGCAACATTAATATCCTTTCTAAATGAAATATGATAATATGATTCCAACATTTCTTTTGTTTCAATAAATAATTTTTAATTTCATCTTTTGTGTCTTTTGATGATCATGACAATGTGCACACATACGTCGACCATCACTTAACTGCCATGCAAAAACGATTGATCGATTACAGAACGAACAAATCTCTTTTTGATCATTTGAAACAACCATTTCTTCAATAGGCTCAGGAACAATTACCGTCTTAGAATCCTTTCTACTAAGAATATCTTTCAATAGAGTATGTAATCCTTTAGGCTCAAAAATCGTTGGAATATCGCTCATTCCATAATGTAAATATTTACCTTGAATAAAAAAGCTTTGTTATTTTCTACATTTACTTCATTGGAAGCAATATACCAATCCAAATAATCATAAATCTTAGTAAAAATTGCAAGTCTATTATCATAAATAGATTTGACCATGCCATATTCAATGCAACTAAATTCTATGATATACATTCTTATAAATCTACTATCACACTTCGTACCATCAACCATAATTCTAGGAATTGTTGCCTTAATCATATCCTCTTCAGGATAATCAAATGCATGATGCATAACGTGATCAATTAATTCAGAATCAAACTTAAAATCAGGAACTACTGCAATATTAGGATATGTTTTTGGAAATAACGTTTTAAGCAATCCTTTAAGTAAAACACAAAGTAAAGAAATTACTTTTTCTTGCTGTTTTTCATCGAGTGTTCCAAAACTTGCTCGTAAAAAATTCATCTCTAAAACAGGAACCTTATTGATAGTTATTGTTTGATTTTTAGTAGCTGAATTATTAATACTATTTACATTTGGATGATTTTCTTTAGAAAAATCATTTCCATTATTTGTTGAAATATAACCATAAATCATTTTCGTTGCAGTAGCTTCATAAATATTATAGTCAATAATTGAACTATCCACACAACCGTCGACTAATTGATAATTACTTAATTGATAATCACTTATTTCAAAGTAATCGGGAATACTTATTGGATTTGTTACTTGTGTATGAACAATACCCTCTTTCAAATCAAGTGACTTAATTGTATAATAATTTCTATTAAATCCTACAACTTGTCCTGGTAAATAATAATTCCAAATATTTCCACTTAATATTTGAAGATCCATGTATTCATTGTCTCTAAATGACATTCTTGCTTGAGAGATTTGGTTTTTTTGCTGTGCAATTAGATTTCTATCTGCTAATTTTATACGAGTACGATGAATAAATTTATTTTCCTCAAAAAACTTTTCTTCATCAAATATAAAATGCTCATAAATTGTATGAAATTCTTCATTACCTCTTACTGTCAAAATTGCATCCTGTAAAAGTTTAGCTACATCTATATAATCCCATTTATATTTTTTAGAGATATCCATAAGTTCATCTTCTGTCATTCC
Source organism: Lachnospiraceae bacterium TWA4 (assembly GCA_000875945.1). Lineage (GTDB taxonomy): Bacteria > Bacillota > Clostridia > Lachnospirales > Lachnospiraceae > TWA4. The sequence goes on from JPZU01000001.1 coordinate 142,201, forward strand.
AACATCAGCTAAAGAAGCTAAAATAGATGCCAACAATGTACGTTTTAATACAATATCATTAGGTATTATTGCATCATATTCATTATTTGAATACAGTAATGTTTTCCTTTTAAAATTAGCAGCAAAATATTCGCGCATCATATAAAAAGGAGAAACAACATGAATAAGAGTTCCTTCTGTTCCTGCATATTTGAACCATTTCCACAATGCATTAAAGAAATTATAATCTGTATCATAAACGATTACCTCTTTTAAAGCAATTGGTTTCATGGCTTCTAAAGATGAATAACGAATAATTGAATTTAAATCTAATTGCTTTCCAAGATAATTCATAATATCAAGTTCATTACTTTGTCTTGCGCTACCAAAATACTGTTCATCTCCTCCATTTTCATTAGATATAATGTAAACATTTGGAAAATCATATTTTGCTGCTACAAGTGCAAGTGGTAATGCCGTTCCTAAATATGGAGAACCTTGATTTCCTATACCCATTATCACCTGTGGTTTATATTCACTCTCTTCTTTCCAAACCATAAGATTTGTTTTTGGAACTCTAAAATCATTACTATACGAAGATAAAATAACTCCCCTGGAAGATATTGCTTGATTTTTGAACGCAATGTCTCATTATCCTCTTGTGCTATAAACACATATCGATTTAAATTAGGAAATGAATTCAATTTACCAAATACCTTTTCTATATAAATTCGATTAGAATTCATCAATGAAAAACTATTTGGAATAACTGCACACATTAAATCTGACATTAAGTACTCATATGAATTTTTAAAATCTGTACGAATAAAGTCTTCATAGGTACAAATTAAAACTCCCGTATGTCCAGATGCATTTAGTTCATCTATATTACAAATTTGCCAAACACTATCTATTCCCTTTAAACGAGCTTTGCAGGATTCATAGACTTCTTTTAATCTCATAACCTCTATATGGCTAGAACAAAGAATCAATGCGGAACTTCCTTGTGAAACAAAATAATTCAAATATGCACAAATATAGATAGTAAATTCTCCATCGTCATTATCTCTTATATTTATTGATTCGCCATTTAATAGACTCACAATAGCATTCTGATAACTTGTATTTTGATGAATTCCTGATTCTCGAATCTGGTTTGTAATTACAGAAAGAATATCTTCTTCACTGCAAGAATTTCGTTGTTGATTTCCTAAATCATTACTATCCAGTCCTTGTCGATCAAGTTCCTTTCTTGTTCCTTTTTCAAAATACAATAACACACTACTATCTGAAAAAGTCAATTGATATTGATTCATAAGTGCATCCATATCTCCAATCATTGTTTCAGAAATATTAGAAGTCTCCCAAGTACCCATCTCAACATCTTCTGGTCCTTCAAAGAATAATTGGATTTGTTCAATAAGATAAAATGCAAGCATAGGTAACAAATAAACAGATTTTGAAATATTTAGTATTGCTTCATTCCATATTTCATTTCCCCAAAGAATTGAATAATACAAAATTGCAAATTCTGCAATCCATATTAAAACAAATACCTTTTTCATTGCTTTCACCCAAATACCAAGAAAAAATCCTTTACTCGTTAATTTAGGTACGTCTTCTTCTTTATAAAATTTATTTACAATAAACCATGGAAAGTGAATAACTTTCTCCAATCCTATATACTGTTCATAATCATTATATTGTTTACTTTTATTAAAAACTATTTTTGCAATTAAAAACGAACTAATCAATACTATAGAGTAGATAAGGTTTAACCCAAGATTACACAGCACCATATAAATCAATTCGTAAGATCTATTAGGTAAAATCATATCAAGAAATGTTGATACAGCAGGAAAATTAATTATATTATCTATTACTAGCAATAAAATTGTAGATATCTCTGAATTTACTGCTATCAATGCCACAATTGTTCCTATTAAAATCAATCTAAAATGCAAATATCTTTTTTCAATATCATAGGAGAGTTTTTTCACAATAAGCTGATTTAAACCAACTAAAAATGAAGAACCAAAAAATAAGAAACACTAGGAAATATATAATTTTTATTTTCATAATACATTCTCCTTTACTTTTGTGGCCAATATAATTTAGTGTCAACTACATCATCTACATAATTTTTTGAAATACTTGGACCATTTTCAAGAATATCTATATTTTCTTAATAGTTGGGTTTTGTTCATATGTAGATATTAGTCCCT
>JPZU01000001.1:144424-145149 GCA_000875945.1 Lachnospiraceae bacterium TWA4
ACGCTCTCTAAGTCGTAAATGTTTCTCAATATAATCAAGCTGATTAACTATATTGATATATTCATGAAGTTGCTTTGCTCTATCGTAATAGCCTTTAATATGTTTATCCATTTCTTTATTTAATTGCTCAAGGCAATTATTAATCTTCGTTTTATAATGATTCATAGGAAATTTCCATGTAAAAAGCATTAAAATAAATGATATTCCTATATAACTTAGAAAATACATTATCGTAGTAGTCGAATGAAAATTATATGATTGAAAAATCCCATACAACAATGTGACTAAACCAATTAATAATACAATTAATAAAAAGAAATTTCTTGCTGATAATTCCTTAATACACTCAATATAATGTCTGATATTATAATCTTCTTGTTCAAGAACTGTTTCTATATTTAATTGATCTTGAAAAGATAACGAAGGAGTCATTTGAGGTTTATTCTTTTCTTCAAGTAAAGATTTTTTTAATTCATTCAATTCTGTAATTTCTTCTTGTGTACTTTTCCCTTCAGTAAAAGTTCTGCTATTCCATCCTCTTTCTTGATTCTTTCTATCTTCAAGATTTTTACATAGATTTCTCCAAGAGAATTCGCATATTTTTAAGACTTTCTTCTAATTCCTTGATAACTTCCTTCACTTTATATAAGTATTTTCCCATCTTTCTTCTAATGTATTAATTGGAGAAAAAATAATTTTTAAAATCTTCAATTAACCCCTTTTGG
>JPZU01000001.1:146628-153539 GCA_000875945.1 Lachnospiraceae bacterium TWA4
TCTTTCTTTTTCTACGCTTATCATCTTCAAATATACTATCATAAATACTAATCTTATCTTTTGAAGGAATATCCAAATTAGGTAAAATAAGTTCTGTATCAAGTGTCAAATAGCCCTTTTTGGAACTTTCTACATAGCTTAAAAGATATTTCTTATATATTGCAAGCATTGTAGCATATTTTTCTTGAATATCTTCATCACTTTTCTCTCTAATTTGTTTCCAATGAATTGCACATGATTCTGTAAGCGTCTTTGTCTTTTCTATTTCAACAGGAGTTTCAAGGTCTGTTGTCACAAACTCAACAACTCTAAGCAACGTATTAATCTGTTTGTCTCGATTCTGTTTGTCAGTAACCAATTCAAAAATTTGATAATCTTTTAAAACATCTTTTAACGCTTGAGTTATAGATCCTTTAGTCAATGATTTATCATTTTCATACTCCTTAATTAAACGATTAAAAAAATATATAATGCGTTTGCTGGAGTCCCATCATCCATCTTTGGGCAATTCTCAAACAAGCTTGAATTTGTTTTAATATATTGCTTCCATGCTTCTTTAATTGCATCCAAATTATTTTCATCATCTTTTGATACACCAATTTCTTTTAATAATAACTGACTGTCCTCTAAAAGCCTACTTGACACATAAGATTTATCTACTGAATGAATATCTGTTACAACATCTGTTTCATAAAGCATAATAAGATTAACTGCTATCTGTTTACTAAGCCCTGATTTAATTAATATATTGGATTTTCTCAAATTAAAATCAATATCAAGAAGTCTGGAGAGAAAAGTCTCTCTCCAGACTGTTGTAGCTTTTTTATAGTCACTTCTCATAGCAACTATAATCTGATAATCATTTATTTCATATGGAAATCTATCAAGATATGAACGAATATCTGATACTGCTTTATCAAACGAGAATCCAGTTCTAACTCCAATATGTACATCAGGTGTAAGATGAAGCTTACGCATTGATTCCTTCTGATAAAAGAAAAAATCAAAATTGTTCATATTAAGACACTCATCAACATTAACAAAAACTTAAATGCCATCGGAGATTCTCCTTCCATTATTTTTAATCATATCTTTTTTTTAGTATGAAATCGTAGCGTTCCTTAAGCATTCTTTCACTAAATGATAAATCGCTTTCTAATTTTTTACCTACAATACTATACTTATAAATCTCAGGTAAAATTTTTCTCATTGCTTTGTTAATATATACCCCGCTATTATCAAATAGTATTTCACAAAAATCCCAAAGAGTAATAATTAATGCATCAAAAAGCTCATTCCAATTATTTTCAGGCATATGTGAACGCATATTTAAGAAAATATCAAAAATATTTACATCACCTTCATCAATAGATGCATCTGACTGAATAAGATCTTCTATAAAACGATTTTCTAAAATACTTTCTAATAATTCTTCTGAAGTTTTATATCCTTTCATACTTTCAGCTATCTTCCTAGCACTCCTTAAAATGGAAATCTTAATCATTCGATTATAAGGAATCGCATCAAATACATCACTATATCCATTTCCAATTAACTTTCCACACTTTTTAATTGGTTCTACTTGTGAAAATCCATTTAAATATGTAAACCAAGTAAGTCTTGGGTTTCCATTTTCATCTGGATGCTCATCATCCGCAATCAGCCTAAAGCTATCAAATCCCATTGCATAAATAAAGGTTTTTAGATTATCAATATGATCTTTTTGTCGATTTTTTCCATGAATCGATGGAATAAATCCTTCCTCATGCCAATACGTATTTAGATGTGGATTAACTGTAACAATCATTTCATCTGAATTTTGATTAAAGATACGCTTAATACCAAGATTTTGAATACGTTCTTTATACGCTAAGTCATTTCTTGAACCCTCTTTGTATTTTACTAGATTTTCAATCGTATAATTATACTTTAATCGCACGCAATCTATTTCAGTATTATCAAATTCAGAATTAATAATAATCTCTGTATTTGAATTTGTACTTGTAAGATAAAACTTGCCTGTAGCAGATTCATCAGGATTTAAATTAATGTCTGTTTCGGCACACTCAGGTGATAAAGCGATAAAAACAAGTTCTGTATTCTCGGAAATTCCATCTGTTGCTAACATAGGTGCTGCTATCCTTAATGCAGTTTCTATTCTATTTTGAATATACCCCTGCATTGCCTTAATATATCCTTCATCATCTGACGTCATCTGTTCTACTAACTCAAATTCTCTAATCAAAGCTTGTCTTACTGTAAGATTAACAATGCCAGCTCCATGCTCAATTACACTGTCTTTAATGGTATCAATTACAGCCTTATTAAATACAGATTCTAAGGACTGCTTTTTTTTCTGCTCTCTTTTCTCTTTTGCGGCTTTTGTATCAACCGTACTAGAAAGACAGTATGAGCGTGATTGAACCAAATAAATCTGATCAAAAATTGCTTTCTTTGTCTCATCTGAAAGGTCAAGTGTTTGACTAAGCATAAATTCATTTGCCATTTTTCGAAGAGCTTCTTTTGAACAATAGATTCCCTCTTGTCCATATGGGAATCGAATATTCTCTAGTCTTGAAATATTTTCCTCATTTCTTTTAATTTTATCAGCAACCGTATTAAAGAAAATTGTATAATTATCAGCCAATTGAATCATTCGTTCAAGTACAAGCTGAGAAACATAATACTTTAAACTATTTTCAAGATAATCATGAGTTGTAGATACATGAGTATCACAAACTTCACAAAGTCTTCGTTTTAACTTGATAAGAGCATTTTGTTCACCATGAACTGCCTTCCCAATAGGTCCTAAAACTTTCCAAATTGGATTTCGTCTATCACGAATATAATTTAAATATTCGGCTGGTCCTTGAGTACCTTCTCGTTTTGGATCAAAATCTTCTTCTCTATATGCTGAAAGATCTACTCCTGTGATTTCTTTCTTTAATTCTACAATATTTTTCTCCAATTTATTAATAATATCATAAATTAAAAATCTTGCTGTTATTGGATGCACCTTTGCAAGGAACTGATAGATACATTCTGGTTTATCTTTATGGAAATCCATTACTTCTTTACTTGTTGGAAATAAATTATCTGCAAATCCATTTGGCTTTGTATCAATTAAATTCTTTGCAAATTGAGCATATTCACGCATCCCTTCCCAGACAGCATTAATTTGTGCTTCTGCATCAGAAAAAGTTTTCATTTTCTGATTATCTACTTTACAAGCCTCTTCTTTTTCTCTTACTTCATCTGAATCAAGTAATTCATCAATCATTCCATTGAGTAGATTAATAAATTCTGTACCCCTGGAAATATGCTGATGATTTTTCATTATATAAGCTTCTTGAGCAAACTTTCCTAATTTTGCATGATCTCCCAATGCTTCTTCTTCAAAAATTTCAACATAAGCTTTTTTTAACTCAGGTTTTTGCACGGTACTATCTGATACCATTTTAGCATTAACCGCCTTAGACAACGCTTTAAACTCATTATCAATAAGTAACCATTCTTTCTGAACAAGATTTTGTACAGTAGAAAAAGTTACATATTCTTGTGCCATCTGAATTGGATACTGAAGTCTGCACATCCCAGCACCTGCATAACGATTCATTCCAGCGTTTTCAATTAATTCTAAAACAAAATTATCTTCAATAGAACGAGCATTCGGAGCAACTGGAGAAAACATCAAAATAAACGCAACTCTCGCAATATAATTAATAAGCTCATCCAACCTAGTATCACCAATTGAACCAACATCCCCATTTTTCTCAACAATATACACATAATCATACGGAACATTTTCTGTGGATATATCATTTGAATCATAATATTCAAGGCGAAGATTATCTGTAACCTCCTGACCAAGAATTGGTCTCATATAAAATGCATTTAACTCTTTAAGACAAGTATATCCATTAACACAAACTGCATCTCTATTTGTTGAAGAAGGCTGTACATCTTCAACAATATCTGAACTTACAAACATTCCTCTTATAATACAATGACTAACTGAAGTTTGTGTTTTAAGAAAATCACGAATATAAAATGGAAGATTAAGGAATAAGCCTGCTCCTGTACCTCCTGTTATTGAACCAACGATTATAATCGTAAGCTTTTTATTATAAGGATTTCCATCAACTCTTTGAATTCGTGTAATTTCTCTGAACAATGGAGCAAATCTTCCATTATCTACAGAAGCTAAAGATGCCATTCGTGAAAGTGTTCTAACTTGACCTGCACCATCTGTCATCCTTCTTTTTACAAGAAATTCATTTTTAGGAAACCAATTTCTATATTCTGGATGCAATTTAAGATAATCATTAACTTTCATATCATCACTTGTTTGAATTATTTCCATTTTATGCTTGTCTTTTAATTTAGTAAGATCATTCACATTTGTGTCTACACCAAGAACTGCTACATATTTTCTATCTTCCTCACTAAGTAAATCACTAATAGATGCTGCAATTTTACAGCCAATACCTCCTGTTCCTATAACTACGGTTGGAATTTGATTCATGCTCATATTTTATCTTTTCCTTTCTATGTAAATACTTTATATATGATAACTTCTATTAATCTTCTGTAAGCCAAATGCGCCAAATATCTCTTGTTCCTTCATTAGACTTAAAGTAAATTGGACGATTGGTCAACTCTTGATCTGAAGCTTCTCTCTGTCCATTAGATTTTTCTGTCTTGTGAAGATGACTTTCAATATTATTTAAATAATTTTTAGGATTACGATTCGATGTTCCATATTTTGCCACTGTGCGTGCAATCGATTCACCCGTAATAATAACTCCACCATGTGACTCAGCTACCAACTCTAATCCACGATATTTTAAATGAGATGCTCTTCTAGGTGGTATAAAGAAATGCCCACTAAACACACCTAAAGACTGACTATCACTCATTCCTTTTTGAAGAACTCCTGTACCATCTTCTTGTATCCTCCAGCATTCATAATGAACAGTTTGACCTTTAAATTTCTTTTTGAAAATTAAATATACCAAATAGATAAATCCAACTATAAAAGCTATGATTTTGAAAAGATTTTTCAAATCCTCTTTGCTTGGAATAAATGTAAATTCTCCCTTATTGGTTATCGTATTATCTATTGACAAACTTACATGTACTGTATAAGTACCTACTTTTATAAAAAGAAGTTGTATACCTATTGGACGACTAGGAATCAGCGAATAACTTCCATCATCATTCTGTTGCAATTTGCATTTTGCATTAACATTACCTGTAACACCATAAAATGAATCTTTTCCAGAATAAGGCGTTACATCAACATTATCAATTTGAAGTAAAACTCCAATTGCTGCTTGTTCATCTTTTGTAAGAGCTTTACCATTATTTGTAACTTCAAATCGAACAGTATTTGTATTATCAAGCTGAAGATTATCAATATCTGATCGTTTATAAGATAAATCTTTTGGCTGTATAACATTAATTCCAAAATTATTGATAACTTCTTCTATATTAAAGTATAATTCACGGGCAAATGGTACATATCCAGGAATATTCATAATTCCTCTAATAACATTACTTCCTTTTTTTAAGGTTACACCTATTAAACTTGTACTACTATTAGAATCAACAACCTTTCCATCTACTTCATATTCTACAGTCCATGCAACATTCTTAGGCATATCTGAATCTAGTATTACTGTATCTGTTCCAGGAATTACAGGAAAGATTTCAATATCTATAGTATCCTTATTTTGAATCTTTGATAAATCATCTATAGTAATACCTTTTCTTTTAATTTTAAATTTTATATCTATGGCTGGTTCAATTTGAATCATCATATTATTAATATCAATCTTTGATGAAAACTCTATCGTATATGTGCCTGCTGGAATTACTTGTGATTCACCCTTTGCATTTTGTTTATTAATAACAGCTGCATTACCATATAAACTTTCTATAGGTACTCCATAATTCGCCAAGTTAGTTGCATCAAGTGATAAATTTCTTTGAACATTCAAATCTTCTTCAGATGTTTTTGCAGATACAACTTTAGCATTTGATTTTTGTGACAAAATAGATAAGCTGTACAATGGTAATTTTGATGTCACTGTAACCGTAGTATCATTAACTTGATTAATTTGATCTGAATCCATTCTTCCTGACACTAATTTTGCAATTTCCTGCATAACACTGATAATTTCTGTATCGCTATCAGCCCCATATGTATATAAATTACCTATTGTATCAGCTGTTGCATTTGCTGCATTACTCATTCCAAGATATACTATATTTAATGGTGTTCCATTACTCATTACATTATTTTTATAAGAATCAAGTTTATTTTGTAACGAAGTATTTGAAACATTCATATCAATTAAACCATCTGTCATTATTACAAGCCAAAACTGAGATGACTTATCATTTTCTGATATACTTTCAAGTTTTTTCTTGCTGTATCCAATGCCTCTTCAGGTGTACCACCACTCTTCGACCAATCACGAATGATCTTAATAGTTTTTTCTAAATCAGAGGTATCCATCTTAACAGATTTTGATGGACTACTCATAAATGTGATATACAATTCATCTTGCTCATTAAGCAAAGCTGTAAGAGCCTGCATTGCATAATTCGTATATGACCACCTTTTACCTTCCATACTTCCTGAATCATCATATACAATAGAAATAATCTTTTTCGATGCTATAACTTCATCACCTGTTGATGCATAAACTATAGTGAAATTATAACTAATAATTCCCATAATAAAAATTACTAACATCATAGGTAATATTTTATTTTTCATTAAAGCTCCTTTCATAAAATCAATTTGGAATCGCATAGAATATTCTGTATAAAAAATAGATTAAATTAACTCTTTTTTTATGCATAATTCTTTTCTTATACAAAATATCTTATCATGAATTATC
>JPZU01000001.1:153559-155667 GCA_000875945.1 Lachnospiraceae bacterium TWA4
GGGTTTTCAACAGTTAGAAATTTTTTAAAATTCATAAAACCTTTATTTTAAGCCAATTTTAGGCTATTTTTTTGTCAAATTCCACTTCTAAATATGTTGTATATGGTTGTAAACATTGACGACTTATCTTTTTTATGATAAAATAAGGCATGAAACTTAGTTATAATAAAAAATCAAAAGATCCTATTTATTACGTACAAAAAGGTTTTCGTAACGGCAATAAAACTACAACCAAAAATATTGCTCGTATCGGTAAACATTCTGAATTATTAAAGATTACAGATGATCCTCTTACTTATGCAAAAGAACAAGTAGCTAAATATAATCAAGAAGAAAAAAATAATAAAATTTCCATGAACTTAACCATAGATTTTGATGAAAAGATTAGATATTCAGATTCTATTAGTTCTAGGAGTTCTAGTTTAAACATTGGATATTTCTTTCTTCAACAACTTTATTATGATTTAAATATTCATTCATTTTTTAATAAAGTAACTAAAGAGTCCAAAGTGACCTTTGATTCAAATCTTGTGAATCGTTTTCTTACTTATGATCGTATTTTATATCCTGGTTCTAAATTAGCTAGTCAAACACACTTCTCACGTTATTATGAACAACCATCCATTGGCTATCATCATATTTTACGCACAATGGATATTCTGGCGAATCATTATGACGAATATATTTCTCATTTGTTTGACAGTAGCTGTAAAATTTTAAAACGTAATACCTCGGTATGTTACTATGATTGTACAAACTATTACTTTGAAATCGAATCTCCAGATGATGATTATATTGATGAAGTTACTGGTGAAGTAATTAAGGGATTTCGTAAATATGGAATGTCTAAACAGCATCAACCAGCTCCACTCGTAGAAATGGGGTTATTTATGGATGCTGATGGAATTCCTTTAACGATGTCGCTAACATCTGGATCCGATAATGAACAGACAACTGCTATTCCTTTAGAAAAGAAACTCTTAAAAATGTTTCATGGAAAGCCGTTCATTTATTGTGCAGATGCTGGATTAGGCTCATTAAATATACGAAACTTTAATTCTATGGGTGGAAGAGCTTTCATTGTCACACAATCAATTAGAAAATTGTCAAAAGACATGCAAGAAAAAGTTTTTAATGGTGAGGATTTTCATCTTCTTTCAGATGATTCACTTGTAGATATGGAAATGCTAAAGACTTTCGATAAAACAGATCCTAAAAATAAAAAACTTTACTCTGATAAAGCTTACAAAGTTCTTCCAGCAAATAAAATGATTGATTTAGGTCTATATGAAGAAAAACTTTTAAAAAATGGTAAAACAAGAAAGGTAAAATCCAAAGCTTTAGTTCCTCAATCCATCATTATTACATTTTCTAGAAAAACGATGGAATATCAACGATTTATCCGAAATCGTCAAATTGAACGTGCAAAAGCTATACTTCGTGACTTAGACCCTGAATCTTATAAAAAAGGACCACATGATGTTACTCGTTTTATAAAAAGAACATCTACTTCAAAATCAGGAAATACGGTAATAGATTCTTACGAACTTGACTTATCCGCTATCGAAGAGGAAGCAAAATACGATGGATATTATGCAATCGCAACAAATTTAGAAGACGAAGTAGAAGATATTATTCAAATTAGTTCACAACGATATAAAATTGAAGATTGTTTCCGATTAATGAAAACAAACTTTTCAGCACGACCTGTTTATCATCATAATAAAGAGCGAATTATTGCACATTTTATGATCTGTTACACTGCATTATTAATGTATCGCTTGCTTGAAAAAAAATTTGATAATAAAGGAATACATTATACACCTACGAACATTATTGAAACACTACAAAATATGAATGTTATTAATATCGAAGATATGTGTTACCGATCAACCTATACGAGTTCTCAGGTTTGTACATCATTAAATGAGATATTCGATTTACGACTTGATCGAAAATACTACCAACCAAAAGAACTAAATAAAAAATTAAAAAATTTTTAAAATAGGATTTATATACAACAAACTTTTAATACTTAAAAAGGCTAAATTTCCTTATAAATAAAAGGAATTTAGCCTTTTTTTAATCTCCCAACTGTCGAAAACGGG
>JPZU01000001.1:156393-157916 GCA_000875945.1 Lachnospiraceae bacterium TWA4
ATTATGCATATTTAACACTTATTATAAAGTTTAGCATACTTTTATATTATTATCATTAAACTATTAGTATGATGTTGGGGGGCAAAAAGTATTCCTCCAACTATGACACGGATTTTTTCGTGTTTTGTACTCTCAAAATCCATCCTAATCGAGTTACTTTATGTCATAAAATGAATACTTAAACAACTTTATGAATTGAATTCTATATTAGTACTATTTTTCTTTATACTTTTTCATTTTATCATATTAATACCCTTAACGGGCTTTCTTCATTTCTACGATATGGATGTCGATATTTCTAAAGCAACATCAAAAAATGTATCAATGCCCTTAACGGGCTTTCTTCATTTCTACTTGGCGTAATAAGAAAGTTTTTAAGATTAGACTGCAATGTATCAATGCCCTTAACGGGCTTTCTTCATTTCTACAGAGTTAGATGCAGAAAGTTTTGTCAAGTCTGCAATATGTATCAATGCCCTTAACGGGCTTTCTTCATTTCTACGTAAATCGTTGCCAGAAGAATGGGGCGGAAATTCCGGTGTATCAATGCCCTTAACGGGCTTTCTTCATTTCTATATATTATGAACATGAATATCAATTTAGACAACGTAACGTATCAATGCCCTTAACGGGCTTTCTTCATTTCTACCGGAACTTGTAAAGGTGGAAATAACAAATTTGTCGAGTATCAATGCCCTTAACGGGCTTTCTTCATTTCTACAAGGGGTGCGAGTATAATCAGTCTCGTACAGCGGTGTATCAATGCCCTTAACGGGCTTTCTTCATTTCTACTGATTAAAGAGTTTAGAAATGATTATTATTTTTTGGTATCAATGCCCTTAACGGGCTTTCTTCATTTCTACCTTATGATATTTCGAATAAATTATACAATGTAGTTTCTATAATGTATCAATGCCCTTAACGGGCTTTCTTCATTTCTACGTACGGATCCGATTACACCCGAAATTGAGTATTTGATTGTATCAATGCCCTTAACGGGCTTTCTTCATTTCTACTTCGACTTTAATGATGATGCTAGCGATGAAACTTTACTGTATCAATGCCCTTAACGGGCTTTCTTCATTTCTACATGAAATTACAGAAGCTTGGAGTAAACTGTTATCTTGTGTATCAATGCCCTTAACGGGCTTTCTTCATTTCTACGAAACTGGATTATCGTCAGAAACAGAAGTAGAGTTTGTGTATCAATGCCCTTAACGGGCTTTCTTCATTTCTACTGTAGCACAACAATTTAAAAGACTCGATTTCAATATGTATCAATGCCCTTAACGGGCTTTCTTCATTTCTACAACGAGATAATGTTGAGGAAAAGGAGATTGAATTTTTCGTATCAATGCCCTTAACGGGCTTTCTTCATTTCTACGACATCCGAGTACGAGTCTAACAACACTAGAGTCTTGTATCAATGCCCTTAACGGGCTTTCTTCATTTCTACGTGAAGAAATTCACTTAACTATAAAAATACCTAAAGAATGTATCAATGCCCTTAACGGCTTTCTTCA
>JPZU01000001.1:162016-162970 GCA_000875945.1 Lachnospiraceae bacterium TWA4
TTTTGTTTCATAGTCAATTTCTGGAATTACATAGATAGCTTTCTTTTCATTCATAAATCCTGAACTTAACACATACCCTTTATCCTTAAACTGCCCTATTTTCGCAATACCACTTACTTTTTTATCATGTAATTTATAAGTAATTTCTTCAAAATAAGGTTTATAATCTGCATTAGGTCTTCCTTTATAATGAACTCGTCCTCTTCTATCTTCACTTCTTTTAAAAGGAGCAAAACTTTGAAGTTTATACGGTTTTTTTGCTGTTAAATAAGAAAAATCGTCGTTTTTGGCTTGCTCTAAAATATATCGTTCACTTACTACATAATAAGTTTTATGTATATTGTTGTACCAAAAATATTCTCCATTTTCGCAACTAATATATCCTGCTCGAACATTTTTCAAAACAGACATTCGATGCTTATTAATGACTTCAACTCTTGAACCTAAAACGTCATTATAATTTTTTTTCAAATATCCACTAGCCACTGCTCGATACATTAAATTATAATCCTCTATATCATTTCTCATATTAGAAAAACTTAAAATTTGAACATTATTTCGAATCAATCCTCTTACAGTACTGCCAGGTAAAGCGTAATTTCCATTTTTATCCTGATAGAAGTGCTCTGTTCCATCGTCTACCATTAAAGGAGTTTGATTAACCAATGAATATGTGATATATCCGTTATAAAATTCCTCTTTATTTAGTTTATTTAGTACCATACCATCTCTATGTTCAACTACATTAGAAGAAATTGAAACAAAATTATATGGTGCAAAAGGCACTTGATTTCCATTCGCATAATTATTTGTACGGTTATTATCTGTGTGATTATTTCTATTCTGTTTCGTTACTTTTTGAGACTTAGGTTTAGATTTTTCCTCAGATTTTGATAAATCAAACCAATTTCCTAAACTTTCAAAACCATTGCTTGAGCTACGAGTCATCGAACC
>JPZU01000001.1:162990-164723 GCA_000875945.1 Lachnospiraceae bacterium TWA4
CAATATTTTCTTGTTCTAAACAATATTGTGTAAAACCTTCTAACGAAACTGCTTTTTCACACATTTTAATATAATCATTTAATTTAACCGTTATTTGATCTTTTAATTTATTTTTTTCTCTTTCTTCTTGTGTTTCTTTTTTTTCTACTACTTCATCACCTGCTATATACTCTTTAATACGTTGCTTATAAAAATCAACTGCTGAAATCCCTTCTGAATCTATCTCTTTTATCCAATCAATATTTATCCATTTTAAGACATCTGAATTCTTCTTAATTCTAGTTTCTTTACTTTCTATAATAAAAATATAATCAAAAGACTTTCCCCTTTCATTAAGTTTTTGCAAAAAATACTTTGTACCTGCTTCTAATTGACTCACACCACGAAATACATACTTATTTTCTTTATCCTCTTTTCTTTCTTTAAATGCATAATATGTTTCATCAAAAAAATTAATCGTACTCATACTTAATAACAATATATTAACATCTTTGATATTGTTTTCATTAGTTTTTACTATTTTTCTATTCATACCTTTTCTTCCTTTATCTAATATACATAAATTTTCTATAAAATTTATAACAACATTTCAATACCTTCATCCATCTTTCTTCATTTCTAATCTTTTATTGTACAATGTCTACCCATCTTCATCAATAAAATTTTTTGAGGGTATCTATATAGATACCCTCCCCATTACTATCTACTACTGCTTTTTACAAATCATTCCAACCGTTGGAAGCCCTGCATTGGATTGCTTAAATTCCTTAAATTGGTCTAAGCTCATATAACTAGCAACATCTTTTCCAACCACATTCGATTTCATATGGAAAAAACTC
The DNA here is from genome assembly GCA_000875945.1 of Lachnospiraceae bacterium TWA4. Taxonomy (GTDB): domain Bacteria; phylum Bacillota; class Clostridia; order Lachnospirales; family Lachnospiraceae; genus TWA4. The sequence goes on from JPZU01000001.1 coordinate 163,830, forward strand.
TTAATGGATGAATTTGCCATAACAATATCTTTGGCAGGTTCTGATTCCTTTTTATCAGGCTTTAACCACTTTGCAAGATACTGTTGATAGATTTCTACAAACTCATCGCTTTCTTCAACTGATAAATCTTTATATGGATTAACACTAAAGATATCATCACAAATTCTATAAGATCTATCCATATCTTGTAAAGATATTTTTACATCTTTTACTTTAATTCTTCCATATCCATAAGCCTTCGCTTTTCCTATATTCATTTGAGAATTTTCTTCTAGACGGATACTCCAAATTAAAAGTCCAAGTTCTTCTTTTGTTAAATTTTGAAAACGAATCGTTCCTTCAAATTGACTACCTATTTCAACTGGTCTTAATTGAGATTTAATATTATCATTTGAAGCTTCCATACCTGTCTGAACTTTTTCTTGTAACCAATATTGTTTAATCCCTCTAATTTCAAAATCATCATCCATATAGGTCTTAGTTTTTCCTGAAGGTGACTGTTTTAAATACTCCAAATAACTCGTAGGCTTCGGTTCTGCTAGCACAACCCTTGATTCACCTTTCTCGTTACAAGATTTTTTATTTACTAAGACTGCATCTGTAAAATAAACCTTTGACTTATGTGCAAATTGATTTCTTGCATATCCAAATAAAGCATCTGTAAAATCAGTGAATTTTTCATCCACATCTTTTTGTCTTACACCATCTAAAATAGAATAATCATACATTAATCTCAATCTTGGTGTATATCCAAAATAAAAACGTCCTCCTAGTTCAATATAAAACATAGGACGTGGAGCACTATTTTCCTTTGGTAAATCAAAAAACTCAAAATTATCTTTTAAGATATTCTTTTTACGATTTAAATCCACTTTATAGGATTTTATAGCCTCT
>JPZU01000001.1:166947-176291 GCA_000875945.1 Lachnospiraceae bacterium TWA4
TACATCTGTCCATCACAATCTTCGGTTAAATATTCTTTAACAGCTAATTCCTTAATATCAGATGATTTATACTTGCTTGATAATCTATAATTCTTAATAATTTCATTCTCTTCTTTTCCATCATCTGTTACAAGTACTGCTTTCAAAGATTTTTCACATTTAAATACATGTAATTCTTCGAATTCAGAAAAAAATCTTGCATCTAATACTTCATCCCAATTAATTACTTCTGGTAAATTTTCACCTAAAACAATTTCGCTCATCATTTGTATTAAAGCAAAAGAATATTTCCTTCTCAATTCATCAACTTCTTCTAATGAAACTTTACGTCTTGTATATCCCATATCCTATCCTCCTAGCTAGGCAACTTGCTGATTCTTTAATGCAACTAGACACTGATTTACAATTTTTGAATCACCCGAAACTTGAAATGTTGAATCTAGGGAACAACTTGTGTTTTCTTTTAAATCAACAATTTTAATTTCTTTAATAGTCAGATAACCTTTTCCAACGTTTTGTCCACTACCAATTGCATACATTTTATGTGCTAAATCTCTTATTGCAAGTAAAAATAATCCCAATACAGCATCTGGATTTTTATCATCCAACAAATGAACGGCAATCGTCATATCTCCATAAATATTCAACTGTGAAAATAAACCACCATTCATAACTCCACCTGTAAACTTATCAATTCGTATTCTTGTACGTAGATTATGCTTATTTTCTTCACCTACTATGATATCCCTAAAATAGAGATTTCCTCTAAATCCATCTTCTGAAGTTTCTACTGCCTTTCCAAAGCTATCATAAATAATAGATGGATTCAATGACATATAATCTGCAATCATTTCCATTCGATTTCGAATAGAGCCTTTAAATGAACTTCCTGGAATAATATATCGTCCCTCTGCGTTCTTTATGTTCATATCCTTTGGCTCTTCCTTACCAAATTTTTCAACTACAATTCCTTTTATAAGCAATTCACTTTCTGTTTCTGCTAAAATTTCAACACGATATTTATTTACATGATTTACAACATCTAACTTTAAGATTTCAATAGATGTCAATCCTTCTTCATTAATCCATTGCTTTCTTTCAGTAGGATTTGTCATATCATAGTGTTTATGCAATAATTTATTAATTTTAACATATCCACATCCATTGCTCTTTTGGCCACCAAATTGTATTTCCTGTGCATGTAAAGCTGCAAGACCAGTTTCTATTAATTTTTTATCTTCAGCTGTCCCACCATAAATATAAATTTCAAATGAAAATTTTGCTCCAGCTCCAACGTATTGCATATCAAACTTATGTCCAGACTTTATTTCATTAGTTCCTTTTACTTCGCTAGAACTCATTGTTCCAAATGCATTATCTAATTGTATTTTTGGACGCAACTCCAATTGAAGTTTCGATTCTTCATCAAACTTTCCATCTGAAAACTTAATTTTACTCTCTAAATTATCCGTTGTTCCGCCAAATAATTGTTCAACTACACTTTCCTTAGCAATTTTATTACAATAGCTTCTTAAAACTCCACAAATACTTGTCGCTTGTACAAAAGGAGTTTGATCTACAGGATGAATGAGCACCTCTCCTTTATCACCTGTACATCCAGTATGCATAGGTTCGATACAGGTTACATAAACTTTATATTTATCAACACAATCATAAATCGCATTACTCATTACCTATTCCCCCTCTATTTAAGCATTTTATTTGAGAAATAATTAGTCTTTGTTTTATCTGATTCACTTCTTTTAAATTAAAAAGCTCTGTAAAATTAAATCCCATCATATTAACTGGTAAATCTAAAATCTCTGTTAATTCCATTGATTGAATCTCAAAAAAATATTTAACAACTGGATTGTAATCTTTTGACTCTTTCTTATGTACACGTCTATTATCATTTCTTTGTTGTGTCTGCTTCAAATACTCGTTCAATTGAGAAAAACTATTTTCTTTATATAAATTCGCATATAAAATAGATTCTATTGTACCTAATTGAGAATTATTTAATCGAAATCTCTTAAAGCTATTTTTTTCATCTGATAAATAAGCATTCTGTTGTCGATCTATGCATCTTAAATAATACCCTTTTGCTACAATTTTTAGAGTTTCCTTTTCATCATCATTTAACTTTATATCTTTTGGTACTTCATTTGATATTTGATCCAATTTCTGCTTTGATTTAATCATTTCATAATTCTCAAAAAACAAAATTCGACCATATCCTTCATTATTTCGAACACCTATGCCAGTATTCATAATTTTTAACATAAGTTCTTTTGTTAAAATTTCGCCCTCAAATGACAACTTAAAAACACTTCCCATTTCATACATTTTTACTGATGGGCTATGTGTCTTCCAAGTACGATTGTATCCTCTGACATCCACAATAGAAGTAGAACAATAGTCAATTTTTAAAGAGGACAGCTGAAGCTTTTCCTTTAAGAGGTCTAAATCAATACCAACATTTTCTCCATATTCATTAACCATTGCTGTATTAGAAAGAAGCACCATATAAACATAATCTTTTAAATCTGTACTAGGAGCATATTCAGAATAAGGTAATTCTTGTGTAATTTCCTTAATCTTTTCAATTTCACATTGACCATAGCCATGAGAACGTGAACCTCCTAGAATTAAAGAATGTTTATTTTGTATTATTTCTATAACAGATTTTAATTCATTACTCAAACTATTATCATCTTGTACTGCAATAATTCCTAAGAACTGATACCCAGATTTTATATATTGATTACGAAATACCGTTCGATCTTGACCATTTTTTCCTTTATTAATCTTCATATCACTTCCAAGTTCTACATTTGTATAGAAGATACGATTATTTTCAACATAACAATACCTTCCTAGTGAGGCTCTTTTATATCCTGGCTCAACATTTCCATCGATTAAAACATTTTGAAGTTCTTTTTCACTCTTATCTTCATAGAATCCCTTCATTGAAGGAATTAACTCATGATTTTCTACAATTGGATAAGCATTTAAAAATGAAATTTTGTCAGATAAAAGAACTTGTTTATTTTCATCAAATTGATTCATTCTTTTTAACTGCTGAACAATCACTCCTCTAATGGTCGTTCCTGGAATATATACTAATGCATTTGTTTGTCCACTTTGACTTTTACTGTCATCTGAAATTTTTAGTGGTTCTGTATTTTTAAATATAAATTCAATATATTCTGTCATTAATAGCCTCCCTAGATTTATTCAACTACTACGATTTTCACCTTGCCAAATCCACGATTTCTCATAGTTCCAACCCACTTAATGAGACCTAACACTTCTTCAATCCACTCCTTATCTGAATCAAAACAAGTAATTTGACTAGTAAAAGTAACTCCTGCTTTTATACAACGATAATTTCTTAAACTTCCCTTACTTGCCATTCCTTCATCATTTAACTTTGTAAATGTGCGTAAATAAGTAAAAGAATCCAACACATCCTCAGAATTATCGATATTTTCTCTTACGAGTTTTTTTATATTAGAAGGAATCATAAAATCTGAGAACCTAATTTTCCCTTCTACATCCTCATCACTTCCACTAATTCCAAGCTTTTCCTCTATATCAATCGCATACTCTGGACTCCAAGACATAAGATTTTCTAATTCTTCTCTAAAAATCCCCTTAAAACTCCCACCTTTATAATATGGAAACCCTTCCTGATCACACAACACAGAAGAATCTTCTCCACCTGGTATACTAAGCCCATTTCCAAAAATTGTATCTGTTAATAATGTCATTTTTAAATTCAATTTCATTTACGTCTCCTCTTGCCCCTATTTCAAAGGCTCAAATGTATCCATCATTTCTATTGCATCAAATATTGTTGAGCGTTTTTCTCCATCGGTTGTTTCTACAAAAATTGCCTTTTCTTGTTCTTCACCTTGAAGAATCTTTGAGAAATCAATATCTTCATAAATTCCTTTAAAACAATCCAACATCAATCCATCAATTAAATTTGCCTTCATATAATTAATTGTAGCAATTTCACCTTCTCTAAGATAGCTTCGAATATTTTTTATCTTACCTCTAGCATAACTAATTTCATCATTCCTAAAATTTGTAATCAATTGTCTAAAGTTTGAATAATTTCGAATCTTTTCTTTTTCCATATATTCCTTAGGTGCACAAACTACATAAGGACGAATTTCCATGTGTTTTCCATCTATCGTTTGATACATTTTACGAATGTCTTCTACAGTATCTTTTAACTCTCCAAAGTCAATATGCCAATCAATTGTACTAACATTCGAAGCATTCGCTACTTCAAATTCATCCGTTGAAGTTGCAATATACTTCTTCGCATTAGAACAAAGACGTTCAGCAAGCTCATAAGCCATATAAAAAGGATACTTTTGATGAACAATTGCTACTCCTGCCGCCGCCGAATAATTTTTACCATCTACATCATTTTTCTTAGTAGCTAAAAGTTCAAGAAACACTCTTGCAGATTCTACTCCAATCCTACCTTCTGCAACAAAGCAAATATCATCACCTTCTGTAATAATACGACGAATTGGAAAATAACTTTTACCATTTTTAGATTTCTTTAATTCAATTTCTCCCAATTTATCATCTTTAATATTTTTATCAATCACTACACAAAGCTCTCTAAATGCATCTTTAAAATCTTTATCAATACAATCGCTAAATCTTTTTAGAGTTTTACGATACTCATCCCAACACTCTGTTTCATGATTTTTTCGAAGTTCTTCTACTCGTTTACCCATTGAATTTCCATCGATATGCACAACAGCTACAAAATTTGACTCATCTTTACTTCCTCCTAGGTTTTTAAGTTCAAATGCACGTTCATAATTTGATGGATAAAAACTTCGATCAAGCACATCATAGGAAGGATTGATAAACTCCTTAAATTTATCTGATTTACTATAAACTTTTCCATTAACTTTACAGATAGATATACTACGAGGATTTGCATCATCATCTGAACTTCCCATTTTTTCTACGCCAAAACTTCCTTGAGAAAATGATGCTCTACGAACTGATTTTTTTCTTTCTAACATTTGAATAAGTTCAAAGACTTTTTGAGCATTAGGGATTTCTTCACATTCAAGTTTCGTTGCAAATAACTCTAATTCTGGAAAATTAATTTTTGCATGAAGAGTCAATTCATGTATAAATTGCTTAGCTATCTGTTCATTTTCAAATTGTAGAATTGCATGTCCTCCTCCACAATATACTTCATTATCTTTTTGACAATAGATAGAAGGTGACACTGTTTTAAAATATTCACTACTCGTTACATAAGCAATAATTGCTGAATTTATAATATTGTGTTGCAATTTATTACTGGAGAAAATATATGCTTGCTTTTGTGACACTTCTACAATAACTAAGTTAATGCCCATAATTTTATAACTCCTTTCGTTTTAGAATATTTTGTTATTTTTCGTCGTTTTTTTTAATTTATTTTAGTATAATTTACATTATTTTATAAGTCAAGCACTATATTTATTAGTTATAGTAAATAAATACTAGTCTTTTTTGTTGGTGTAATTTGATTAATATATATCTTGTTCGATTCACACAATATCATATAATCTATAAAATAATCTAGTATCTATCGTAAAAAAAGTGATGCAAATTCAATTTGTATCACTTTTTATCACTTAGAATGGTTTATAAAACAAGATTTAATATGAATAAATTTATCTGCCCTTAACACTCCTTATTCTATAAGGCTTTTAGAGGTCATTTTTCAATATTTTTTTATTATACTCAATTAAAAATCACTAAAAATAAATTTTACAGAAATTGACATAGCTAAAACTGCCATGATATACTTTAAATAAAATTCTTATAAATTAGGAGACCTATGATGACTTACAAAGAGATTATTATTAAAAAGAGCATTTTCAAAAAATAACATGGACCCATCTATCAAATTGTTTAAAGGCTTTTGAAAATGAAGAGTTTCTTTCTGCTTCCATCTGGTCAGCAGTTTTCATTGAATCTATTTTAAAAGACATCTTAAGTACTTTATTAAAACTTAATATAACTACCGAAGAAATCAATTCATTAATTTCTCGATTGAGAAACCTTTTAAATAATGGCTCAACAAAATATAATCTATCCACCTCTGATATACCAGCTATTGAGGATATTATGAGACGTTCAGATGAAATTCGTTTAAAAAGGAATCGATTAGTCCATGATACTGGTATAGAAAATCATTATTTAGATTCTGATGCCAAAGATATTTACAACAATATTAATTCAATCATTGAGCAATATTTAAAAACAACAATTTCCTCAATGATCTATAAACAAAATAATGATTTAACTGCTCAAGAAAATCAATCAGAAAACGAACCTACTTTCCCTATGTTCATTAGTACAATAACACCTCATACATTCGAACAAGCAGAGTTTATTGAAGAGTTCTGTAATAGTCTAAAAAAGATAGGAATAAAACCTATTCGATGCACTATGACAGATTTTGATCGTTATCAACCTATGCAAAAAGTTAGAAATTATTTAGAAAATTGCCATGGTATTATTGTCTTAGGATTAGAGCGAAGTCACACCTATTTTTATCGTGACAAAGAAGGATCCACAAAGGATGAACATGAAGATATTCACAGACACTATTCTTCTGCTTGGCTACAATTAGAAACAGGTATAGCTTTTGGATTGAAAAAAGATATTTTTGTTCTTTGTCAAGAAAATTTATATGGTGATGGTATATTTGATCGTAGTTGGAATAGTTATCCTCCAATAGAACTAAAACTTCCACTTAGTATTAACGATCCAAAAGTTCAAGAAACTTTACAAGTTCTCAAAGAATATAAAGAAAAGGTTGAAGAATTACATAATTTATAATTCAAAATACTTGAAGTTTCCAAATTTTAGACTAAATATCTAATATTAGAGACTTCAAGTACATGAACTTCTTTCTTATTTAGATAATTTTTCTCCATCAATTATCTGATATAATTCTAATAATACTCCTGTTATCTCGCTACTATAGCTGTATGTATCAATTTTTCCTATAATACATTCATAACAACTCGTGGCATCTCCACGTGATACTACATCTATATGAGCTGCTTTATTGCGATAATCTCTTCGTATATTTTCACATTTATAAATCAAAGATTGCTTATATGGCTGTGAAAATACCTCAAAAGCTTGCTCGATATACTGAACTTTTACAATAGTTTCTAGATATTCCCTTCATTCTTGTTTTCATCAAATTTACTTGATGTTTTTGACTTTTGCGAATCCTTTGATTATTTGAAAATTTTTATTAAGCCCAAATAAATGAGGCACCATTCCCATTGTAAATATCTTTTTCTTATCAAGAATTGATTTAGGATTTTTTTGCAATTCATATCTAGGAATTGTAAGTAATTCCTCTGGCCAATTTTTATAGGTACTATCTAAATTTTTACTATCTGGTTCTCCATAGTTTAAGACCATAAATTCAATCAATCCATCAAAAAATATTCTTCTAAGCTCTGCCTCTAATGCAGATGTTGCACAAATACATATTCCACTAAAATCAAAAGCTTCTATTTGAATATCAGCACTACTTTTCCATAAAATTCCAGCAGATATTAACGAAGTTTGAGAATTTGGCATCAAATGATTCCACTCATTACCAAACAGTCCTCTTAAATATTCTCGCTCTCTTACTGCTAATTGAGACCCTACACTCATACGATTTCCAATATAAGTTGAAGTTTCTTGAACAAATTTTCCTACAGCAATATCATCATCTTTATAGGAGTTTGTCGGATAAGTTTTTAACTTCTTCTTCTCATCCATTAAATAAGTTTTTAAATCATCTTTAACAAATTGAACCAAATAATCAATTTGAGTTTTCAAATAATCTATATCTTTTCTCAAATCATTAGCTGATAACTTTTGAATTCTTGAATACAAATTCCACTCATTTGTGCCAAGATATTCTTCAAATAGTTTGTTAATATTAGACTCTGTAGATAATACTTTTAAAGGTAAGTTTCTAATGCTATTAAAAATCAGTTCTTGTTCTTCTTTGTTTTTCCCACAATGTTCAGCATCTATGACCTTTTGATGTATTGCAATAAAATAGGCATATATAGCTAGATAATTCTCTGAAACAGTTTTATATAATCCGCCTGGATCTGTAAGAAAATTTAAGTTATAATTTCCACATGAATCAATATCTCCAAAAACAGCCAAGGTTTTATCACCTATAATCCATGAAATATAATCATAGGTCTTACAGATACTCGTATCTGATGCACCTGTTCCAGCTACCATTGCACTCTTTTTCTGACTTCTTAACATTTCAAAAAATAAAGATAGTTTGTTTTTTTTCAAGAATTCCTGTAAAAAACACTAGTGTATAAGCTTTTCCTAAAGTTTCTTCTTTGTAAGTACAAAAAGAAATATACGATTGTAATTGTAAGATTTTATAAATAACCTCTTTCAATGTAAGAACTTTGTTTTCTTTTACATCTTTTGCAATATTCAAGTTGTATGAGAATTTAGCTTTCATTTGAACAGAACTAAGCTGTGCATTAAGGTCTAGTAGCATCTTTTCAGTATAATCATGGGCTATGATTTCCATCTGAATAAATCCAGTTCCGAATGGAAATAGAAGTACATTTATTTTGCCTATATTAAAAGATAAATTAGATTTTGCCAATTTATATTGACAAGTTTGATTTTTATGTAAGCCAATCATCGTTCTTACTGGCTGATTTAATTCTAATCGTTCTATAAAACAACCACTATCTTTGTTTAGAAGGGGAGAACCTGTTAGTTGAAAAGTTTTACTTATAGGTTTACTTCTATAGCAGTAGGAAAACCATTCTTTACAATTATAGGATTGCTCTTCTTTTATCTTAGTGATTGTTTTTTTATTTGACTCTTCGCCTAAGATATTTAGTTTTTCTAGGTTATTAGGTTCATATTTTATTGGAAACAACATATTTAGTTTTATGTCTTTTAGCATATGTAATTCCTCACTTGTTATTTTAAAATTTATAAACTATTAGTAGACCTATTTTACTATATATTTGCTTATGGTACAATACTTTAGATAATTTCAGCAGAACACAAAATGTATTTTTACAATAATAAGGTATCCATATCATAATTTGGAATATCTACAACATCTAAATTAACTACATAATTTGGAATACGAGAATCACAGATCCAAACTAATATTTTAGAGGAATTTCTACATATGAAAAAAGATATAATTATATTTATTTTTCAGTATGTGTCGATGCCCTCAACGGGCTTTCTTCATTTCTACCTAATGGTAGGGAAAGATTCTTTAGAACACATCG
>JPZU01000001.1:179126-180898 GCA_000875945.1 Lachnospiraceae bacterium TWA4
AGTAGACAAATTACGATTATAGGGATCGTTACTTCTCCATCTGCATCTACATCTTCCCATCTTTAATAGCATGAAGCACTGGCGAAGGATAGCAATTTTTAATTCGATAAAATGCACAACTACACCCAAATTCTGCTGTAACTTGTCTATACTGTTCTCTAAGTTTCGTACAGCTAATCGGTTTTTCTGGTAACTTTCTAATAAATTTCTCAGTTGTATCAAATTGATAATTTAAAGTAAATGATAAAACTTGATGAACAAATTCTTTTCCTCTTGTTCCCAAATGACCAAATACATATAGGATAGACAATCTCTCTCCATGCATTAAATATCCAGTTTTCACTGCCTTATTGCATAAATACTTCATCAAAGTACATTTCTTTAGTACAGTTTCAACATTTACGTCTAACTTTCCAAATAATGATAAATCTAAGTCAACATTCTTGCCTTCACTTACCACTTGCTCATCTTTTGCATATTTAGCAATAATTTTTTTAATTGTCTGCAAAGACACCCTTGAATGACTATCTAATAAAGTTTTTATATCTATTTTTACAAAATCTTCATCAACGAAGTAACTTCTCTTTCCACTTTTTATATGAATACCTTCTGGAAGTTTAATAATTTGACCTGCTTTATCTTCTTTTACACGCACTTTATTTGGAAAATATTCAATGGTTATTCCTTCTTCGACCTTTTCAATTAATCCTTCAATCACTCGTTGGAACATGTGTGCATATCGAACGGGTATCCATTCTTCAAAAAATAACCATAGATGATAGCCTCGATATCCCGAATCTTCTACATATATACTTAAGCCAAGCCTTTTATAAATTTTAACAATTTCTCGAACTTGTCTTCTAGCTATTTCCTTATACTCTTCAATCATTTCTTCTTGATATTGATATCTAAGCAATATACTTCTTGAAATATCAATATCCATGACCATATACTTCACAGTTGAATTTAATCGCTGAATATAAGTTCCTATAGTCTGTTTTCCCTCTAAATGTCGTCTAATTTCTTCTTCTCTAAGAGGTTCTTTAACCATTTGATAACATCGTTTTCCTTGAAAATTTAATGTTTCAATCGCATACAAATCTTCTCGTCCCGCAAATAAATTTAAATACTCTTGAATTTGCTCACTAGAAAATTTCAATTTACTATATTGAGATTTACTAACATTACTAGCAACTTCTTCATTTGCAGTTTGTTTAACTTCTTCTATATGAATCACCTGTGCTAATGTCTCTGGAAGTTGCATCTGTCGAAACATTGCAGCTTTTCCATAGCACCTCATATCTGAATACAATTGCATCAATTCAATTGCCATCTCTTTTGTTTCAGAAATTGCAAATTTTCGATAATTCTCTAGTATTAAAGAAAAATATTGATTTTTATCCGTAATCTCTCTATCAATAAAAGCGACCTCATAATACTGTTCATATTCAAACAAACATAGATTTAACCAATCATTTTCTATCCAAGTCTTATCCAAATACAACAAAACATCTTTATGAATATTTACGATATCTTTTCTTTGATTTGCAAGTTGTTGTAACTGATTATGATTTTTTTCCGTTTTTGCCATTTCTACACGCACAACATATTCATAAATGCTTTCACAAATAAATTTAGATCCATAATATTGCTTCCAACCACGAACAATTTCAATTCCTTTTTTAATCGTTCTGAAAATATTTTACAACTTCCATCCAACCACAAATTTTCTAATTTTTCCGAAAGCTCCATTTGTGCTTTTGTAGGAATGC
>JPZU01000001.1:180918-181764 GCA_000875945.1 Lachnospiraceae bacterium TWA4
CTTTCCTCATTTCTACCCCTCCCCTTCACAAACCCTTATTTTTCAAGGCTTTTAGAGGTCATTTTTGTAGACATCTGTCTATTATTTTTAAAATACGAACTTTTAGGGTATTTTTTGTGAACTTTTTTCTTCCTTAAAATTTCATTTACGTCAATTATACACCACCTACAAAATTCCGTCAATTAAATATTCGAGGATATCGAGGGTATCCTTGCAGACACCCTCATTTCTCATTAACTACTTTTTTCTTCTTTCTCCATTTGATGTACCCATTTATACATAGTCGTTATAGCAATCTGATACTTCATACAAATTTTTTCAACAGTATCTGCTCGACTCCTATACTGATTTACTACTTCTTTTTTAAAAGATTCACAATACGAAGTATTCTTAATTTCATCATCCTTTAACACAGCAAATGTTCTCTTACAGGTTTTACAATACATTCTAGGTACATAAACTGTTTCCAATTTTAAACATTCACCCTCAATTCGTACATTCATTCTTGAATATCCTGCATATTTAATTAATGCTTTATCACTTTTGCATTTACAACATACCATCCTCACGTAACAATCTCCTATTACAAACCATTACAACTCAGTCTCTTATTACAACTCAATCACCCATTCATATCCATCTTGAATCTTCTTTCGAACTAGCAATCCCATTTCAATTTCTAGACAATCTACTTTCTGTGCATCAAAAATTTGACTCAGCTCTGTCTCATATTTTTTTACAGATTTCATAAGACCTCTCTGCTGCTTTTTTAATTCTAAAAGTTTACTAGCTAAATCCTGAACTTTCTTATGAATATTTAGCTCACTAATCATTTCTTGCTTTTTT
>JPZU01000001.1:183175-188183 GCA_000875945.1 Lachnospiraceae bacterium TWA4
CCACTTCCATCAAAATGATAGCCTAAAAAAATCAAATCCATCCTCAATTGCTCCAATTTTAACTTTCGATTCCTTGAAAAGATAAACCCATCTTTTGAATTTCTTCTAGCGCAACTTTATAGCAACTTTTAACAGTATCTTCATCTTTTCCTAAAATTAAAATATCATCTGAATATCGAAGATAAAATTCACATTTATTTTCCATTAATTTATCAAAATGCGATAAATAAATATTAGATAACACTGGTGAAAGTGAAGATCCTTGATAAACTCCCACCTCTTTTTCATGAATCACTCCATCTTTATCTACACTTGAAGTATTTAAACAACATTTTAATAAATCTATGAGCTCTGTTTCGTGCAAACGCCTATTTAAGATATCTATTAACTGTTCTTTTGAAATGTTGTCAAAGAACTTTTCTATATCTAATTTCAGTAACCAATAATCCGTATGAGTTTTTACATAACCTTCAATTTCTTTAGAAGCTAATAATGAAGACTTCCCTGGTCTGTAGGCTTGGCACCTAGAGCTAAAAATAGGTTCATAAATTTTTTGCAATTCTAACTGAATTGATAGATGAACTACCTTATCCCTCATACTAAATAGCCCAATTTCTCGAACTTTCTCATTCTTTACTATCGAAATCATTTTAACAACTTGTGGCTTATATACGCCATTTTTTAAATCCAAATGTAGTTGCTGCAAATATTCTCTTTTTCTAGCCTCAAATTCATCCACTGTAATACCATCTGCTCCTGCTGCTGGCTTGTTTTGTCGTACCTTTTGCCAGCTCTTTTCTAATTTTTGTAAGTCTATAATCTTTGTATAAATTCCCATAATCTACTCCTTTAGATGACAATTATTGGTTCATTTAAATCATCTAATTTCTTTTTCTCGCTCCCTATTATGACTTTCTTATTTTCACAATTTACACAAAGTGGATAAATTCGAATATTTACTTCTTCACTTTCATTATTTCTTTCTAATGTAAGAGAAATTAACTCTGCATACAATTTTTTATACTGTCTGTTCGTCAGTTGACACTCAAAAACACTATATTGAACACGTATTCCATAATCTTCTAGTTTCTTAGCAATTTTATTTCTCAAACGATCATTCACAACATCATAACTTATTAAATATAAAGTCTTATTCAAGATATTCCTCATCTCCATACATAAATGGTTGATATTCAATACCTTTTTGAAATGTCTGCTTTAATGCTTTAATCTGAATTTTTAGGACTGTGCGAAAGTTTTGCTTTTTCTCACCTCTAGATTGGGTCATCCATTTTTCATAAATCTTACAGAATTTTCTAAATCCATCTTCTGTTAACAACATTTCATCTTCTTTAAAATCATGTTTATTAAACATTTTTTTATTAAATGATTGCAAGACCATTCGGTCTGCAATAGGCTGACGAAATTCTTCAACAAGATCTAAAGCTAAAGATTTGCGTCCATATCGAATTCCATGCAAGAATCCTAGACAAGTTTCAAAAGATTCTGCTTCTAATAAAGATTCTAACTCATGCGTAAGAAATGTATAGGTTAAGCTTAAGACAGCATTTACAGGATCTTTTGGAGGTCTTCGATTGCGATTATTAAAAACAAACTCACTCTTTAACATTCTTCCAAAACAGCCAAAATAAATGCTGCTACAAATTCCTTCAATTCCCATAATTTCCTGGCTTGAATTTAAATTTATCAATCGCTTTTGATATTCTTGTATTTTAAGACTATCTTCTTTCCACTGCTTATCGCCTGATTTCCAACGATAGGTTCTAATTACTGCTAATTGATTTGAAATCTTGTTGTTAACGATTCGTCTAGCTAATCCCATTCGAAATTCTAAATCTTCATAACATTGATATTGAGCTAATCTCAAAAAAACATTCTTTGAATTTTCTGCTGCTGTATGACCTAAATATCGTCCATTCAATGTCATATATACGATATCAATTCCAGATTCTAAAAGCAAATGTAATGCTTGTGTAGACAACTGAATATTTCCTAATAAAACAAGGCTATCCATATAAAGAATTGGATATTCAAACAATGAAATGCTTCCTTTTGTAATTTCAATTCGATTACCTTTTCTTCGAACTAGACTGCCTTGTTCTTTTACATAAATAACTGCCATAGAATTTTAAATATGAAGTAAGTCCACATGCATACAGTACTTTGATTCTAATGGATTAATCCATAAAATATCTTCCGATATCTGTGCAAAATCAATTTCCTCTATTGCACAAAAACGTTGAAACAGCAATATAACAAAATTTTTAAATCTAGTGAAATCTTCTTTTGATACAGGGGCTAATCCATGTGCAAATATACTATTGTTTCGTAGGAAAACCATCGAACGTAATTTCTTTAAATAATTCAATCGACTTTTTGTATTCGTTCCCATTAAAGTATCTTCTAATGCTACTAAATAAATATATCCTTCAAGAAGTGCTACCTGTGGCTGCAAATAATCATCACATCGAGTAAAAATTTGTTTTTTAATTTCTAATACTTTTCTTTTAAAAACTTCTAATTTTTCTACAGCCTCTTTTTTATCATATTCTGGCTTGTTGGGATATTTCATTGATAAGTATTCAGCTTTTGATACATTTAGATTATATAAAGATAGTCGTCTTTGTGAAATCATCTCCAATAAACGATAAAGCAATAAGGTACTAGAATCGTATTTTTCTTGTTCCTCTCGAACCCAAGCATTATTGTACATTGTAAACATTAAAGGAACAATGTATGTTTGATCCTGTAAAACTTTCATATTCTTTTTATCTTTTATAAATCCTAAAATTTTTGTCATAGGCTCTAAAATTTCTTTTTGTTTTTCAATTAGCTCACAAAAATCCATTAATATGTAATCTGTATGAATTTTTCTGTCACGTACCATATCTTTATATAATTTGCTAATTGCTTCATACGCTTTAGAAAATTCTAGCGCATCCCATGCTTCATAGGTAACTGCCAATTGATAGACAAATTCTAACTGTTGCCTAATTGCTGGATCTGGTACCTTATCTTTTAAGATTTCTAGTTTTTCACAAGCACCAGCATAATTGTATTTACCAAAAAGTGATAATGCCTTTTCAATTTCCAAATCTCCAAATACTTCATATGGATTACTTATATAGTAAAGCCTTTCAGATCCTGGCATAGGTTTTCTAAAATGAACTAAATAATCTTCCGTACCTACATAAACTAGCTGAATATCAATCATTGCTCCTGCCATTGCAGCTGCAGCAGACATAGACTTTGTACCTCCAGTAAAATCAATATATATTTTATCAGGACGATTCCACATAAGGTAAGCTCGCTTAATTTCTTGATATACTGACAGTGGATTGGTTTCATGTACTTTTCTCTTATCATAAATAGAAGCATCTAGTCCACAAAATTTTACAATTTTATCGATAGATGCTTCACTTTTTTCAGTATATAAAAACATGATTTTTTTAGGATTCAATAAAGAAATACTCAAAACTAATGGCTCATATGAAGTTCCAACCGATAAAATTAAATAATCTGTTTTTCCAACAATTGATTCTTTATTGTTTTCACTGAACGAATCTACTATTAATTTCATTAATTGTTTTTCATAATATTCTTCAGCTTTGGTACGTTGTTTTAAAGTTGCACGTTCTAAACCCATCCATTCTTGAGTTCGTTTTTCAAGTTCTTTGTTCATTCAATTGTTTCCTTTCTAAATATAACATTAATTGTTACTAACAGTATATATTTAAAGGATTCAATTGACTATTACGTTATTATGTTGGTAATTATAAGAAAATATTTAAGGGCATCTGTACAGACACCCTCACTATTCTGTCCTATTCATCATCTTCAAATAATCCAAATAATTTATTAAATTCTTCTTCTAAATCTTCAACAAACTCTTGGTCACTACGAGAAGTTTTCACTCTATTTAATGAAGAGTTTTTCTTACTCTTTTTATTCACTTCAGCTTTTTTATAATTTTTTACAATCAAACTAAGCTCTTCTACAAATTCTTCATGCTTTGTCATATAATCTACCATCCTTCATTTTATCTACCTATTATCTACCTATCATCTTTCATTTTAGCGTCCAATTCCATTAATTTTTAAATACCATTGATATTCCTTACTATGAAGTGTATCATAACGAGGAATATGTACTGGTTTTTGTCCCGACTGCATAATAAACACTTTTCCTAATGGAGCATAAAGGATATCTTCATACGGAAGTCCCATTCGCTTAGATACAATTTCACAAGACCTATCATCAAATCCTCCTGGAAAATAAGCATATACCGAACAATTTTGACGAATAATAGGGGCATCTTCCTTATAGATAGCTTCTAATTGTTGCTCAGACTGTAAAAGCATAATAGCTGATAATCCAGCAGACCTAAATAAACTAATATCATTAGCGAATCCTTCAATTGGTGCTGTACAAGCAAAATCATCAAATATATATCGAATTTCTCTTGGAAGTTCACCATTTGGACATTTTGAAGCATATTTTAACAACTGACGTTCCGTATCCCTATAAAATAAATTCGCATAATACTGCTGCGAGCTATCTATCGCACTTGTAATCACAATTAATGCCTCTTTATTATTTGCAAATTGCTCCACATCAAATTGTGGTTTCTCCCTCATCATTTTTCGAATGGATTCTGGAAATATTGTACTAAGAGATGCTGCAAGAGTATCTCTAACACAAGAAGCTGTTCGATAAGGTAGACTATGCCATGCCGTATATTCACGAACGGCATAACATCCTGGTGCAGCTTTTTGTAATTCTTTAAAAAAATTATCCAGAGTAGTTTCGACTGAATAACCATTTTCTTTTGGAATTAGACTATCAAATAATTCCAATACCTCTGACATACCGGGCATCTGTTTCCCATCTGCCATCATAAATGCAGCTGTAATAAGACTTGCCAGTAAGGGCTTCGCTTTTGCCTGCCAATAATCATCAACCGTTTGCTTGATTGTAGAGTTCACTA
>JPZU01000001.1:188203-202472 GCA_000875945.1 Lachnospiraceae bacterium TWA4
CTAGTGAACTAATCTCATCATAACTTTCAATAGACATCGTAGGATCAAAACTGATGGTACTTCGTTCAGAATGTAATAAATTCAAAATTCGAAGTTTATATCCTTTAGTCTTTAAATAACGTGCCATTTGATACGCATCTTTTTCCTTTGCATAATTTAATATAGGATTTCCATACTTTAACCTGCAAATTGTTGGAATAATGACACTTGTGCTTTTTCCACAACCTGTTGTACCCACAATAAGAGCATTGGCATTCGGTCTAGTTTTTCCAATATCATCCCCTGATAAAATATAATTCTCTCCAAGAACAATTGAATCTCTTTTCATATTTTCAAATCTCCTATATTCTAATCCCTATATACACTATATACGATTGACAATTATATCGCAAATACCAAAGTCCACAGCTTCCTTTGCATTCATCAAATTGTCATAGACAATTGCTTGTTCAATTTCTTTAACACTTCGTCCGGTATCCTTGGCAAGTAACTTCGTTAAAATATTTTTCGTTTCCATAATAGACTGTGCAGTCTTTTGAATCGATGTGGCACTGCCACAAACTCCACCATCAGATGGAGAAATCAATGGCTCATGAATCATTACTTTACTATGCTCTAAAATAAATCGATTTCCTGGCTTACCACTTGCAAGAATAATCGCTGCCATACTTGCTGCAAGCTCTGTGCAGTACATTTTAATCGGAGTTTCCATTCCTTTAATCTGATCATAGAGCATAAGCCCTGCATCAACAGCTCCTCCTGGAGAATTAATAATTAATTGGATTGGTTCTCGATTATCTTCACTTTCTAGATATAATAGTTGCTGCAAAATCAAGTTTGCAGACTGTGTAGTAATCGTATCTGTTAAAAATATTTTTCTTTGTGCTAGTAACATTGCATCAAGTGGAAGGCATTGAATCCCCTGAATTACTTTTTTTAATAATCTGCATAAGCATTACTCCTTTTTCTTTCTACTACTTTATTTTATTTAACGTTCATAGCTATCTATCAATTCATGGTGGTAATTAAATTTCATTTCATTGACAGCATAAATTTCATTTTTTAGTACATAATTAACCTGAACAGGAATACGCTGGAATACTCGCGCCATCTTCTCATTTTTGTAGTTGTTAAACTGATAGATTTCTCTAATTGTTAAGCTAAACCCACGATCAGCAATATTTCGACCTTTTTTACGAAAATAGGCAAATACTGAACCAGAAAATTCCGTATCAAACAGCCAAATACGATTGTTCGATTTATGTGGCTGGTAGTAAAACTTTTGCTTATCAGCTAACGACACACATACTATACGATCTTTATCGGAGTGTCTTTCATTAATCTTTCTCATTTGCTCAATTCTCCTTAATACATACACTGGCTAGTTGTTTTCAGTTATCTTTTAACTACAGGCAGTATACTATAAATTTGATTGCTTAATAAAAGAGCATCCGAAAAAAAAGATAGAAGTAAAGAAATTCTCCACTTCTATCTTTAATAATTATTCTTTAATATCTTTATTCTAACATCTATCTTTCACCACCTTTATTCTTTTGTCTTTCTAAAAGAAGTTCTCTTTGTTTAGTAAACCTTGATAAAATTTCCTTTGAGATAGGATGTTCGCTGTCAATTAAATGGATATCTCCACCATAACCCATCAATCGAATAATCAAATCAACTTCATCTGATTTTTGATAAAAAATTTCTAGTGTATAAATTTCTGTATCTGAATTATACGTACAATATTTTTTCCAAGGAGAAAATTCTGTTAACAATCGATCTGCAATATTTCTCACATCATAAAATTCAATTTTAACGGATAATTCATTGGATTGTCTGTATTGTTTATACTGTTTTAAAGCTTTTGCATAATCAAATCCCTCTTTGCACTCTGTCATTGAATTAATCTGTGAAAGATTCATCTGATAAAAATGACCATTTTCACAAGACTGCAAACATGCTTGAAATCGATTATTTCTCTTAGAAAACTCTATAATTAGTGGTTTGAACTTTCCAGATATTTCATTGCCATATCTTGTTTCATAAGATAATTCAACCAAGAAACCATTATAGATAGCTCCACTGATTAATGATACAAATTCCTTTTCCGTCTCACGAATTTGCTCATTAATCTGATATCGATCATAATAAACAATAGATTCCATTGGCAGTTTCTTAATCTGTGGATATTTTTCTTCTAACATTAAAGCGATTGCCTGAATTTGTTTATTTGATAAAAAATATCTCATTTTAGAATCTGTTAAGATTGTTTTTAACCATCGAACTTCTAATACAGTCAGTGGAAGAATGTTTCGATAAAGTTCTATATTTAAATCACACTGATATTTAAATCGAATTTGGGATTTCCCTGATATTATTTGCTCTTTCCCAAAAGCATTCATTTTTATTAACCATTCGATTTCCTTAACTAATAGCTTATCCGTCTTTATACCTTTTTTTAATGCATATCTTTCCTGAATATCTTTTATCAGCTGATTCATTGCTTCTTTTGATACAAATTCATCTTTATAACTTGAGCATCCTGATAGAATTACCTCAGAAATCATATGATAGTATATGCAAAATAACTCATTAAATAAATATTCATGAGTTCGGACTTTTTCTCCACCTTTTAGCTGACTAATGGTTACTTCCTCAGATTTCCATCGATTAGGTGGTAAAGTTTCTTGCTTTTTTAGACCTTTCATTCCTTTAATACATTTTTCAATATCTGATAACAAAGAAAAATCTTTATCTTCTAGACCTTTACTGTCTATTATTCTAGAATAAAATGAACGAATCCATGGTCGCATTTCTTTTGAATCTGAGATTTGTGAATAAAAACAAAGATTGCCTTTTCTTTTTTTGATTTTTCTGTTTCTAGCTTCACGAAACATTCGATTTTTAATATAGTATTCTCTATCTTCATCATATGAAATCGAAAACTCAACATACTTAGGAATAACAGGTAGAGCTACATTTTTCTCCTGTTTATCAGAAAATGATACACCCCAAGCATATTTTAAAGATTGTTTAATATTTCTAAGGTCTGATTTTATATCACTTTGTGATAAGTTACAACCTTCACTTAGAGCCTTATAGACTTGCTTTTTATCATAACTAATAATCTCTTCAATAAACTCTAATCGAAGATTAGTGCAGCTTCGTTTAATCGGATTATAAAAAACTAAAAACTGTCTGCCATCTCGCACACTGATTTTTATTTGCAAAGGCTTACATAATAGAGTTGTTAAAAAGTTGGCAGTTCCATGCCTATACTTAATTTCGCACCAGTTATCCTGCTCTATTAGTTCTAATAAATCAATTAGATTAAAATCATTTAATGCTTGCATAAAATACTCATGTTTAAATCGAAATGGTGAATGATATTGATCTCCATAAGGATCTAATCGGTCAAGCAAATAGGTCCCACACTCACCTAAAACAAAGTATTTTGAATAAAAATCAATAGCTGTTTGAAATACTACTTCAAAATCACACAAATTATCTACTTTTTGTCCTTCTTTTATTAAATCCTCTAGTACAATTCCAGATAATCGCCACCTACTATCATTATCAGTAGTTTTTTCAACAATACCCATCTGCCTCATTGTATTAAGTCGACCATTAATTGAATTATTATCACCAGTAAATAATGCCACAGAGCTTGGGTAAAAACACTGAAGTTGAGATGAAAAAAGAGGGAGGTTATTTAAAAGATCTTGTTTTAAGTATTTGATTTTTTCTTTTAATAAATCTTTAATTTTAACTAAATAGCATTTTCCGTATAAATCAATGTTTCCATGAACTTCAATCAAAGCTTCTGCTAAATCTATTTCTTCGTATTTTTTAGCAGATATAGAAAGTTTTTCTACCGTATCTTTATTGCATCCAATAATCTCTATCCCTTCTTGAGAATTTCTCACTTCTATCGTTGGATATGTATTTACAAATGTCCAATATTTAAGCAATCTGTTAGCAAAATTTTTATCCTTTGATGAAATAGTTAAGAAATTTTTATCATCTATATAAAATCTATACTTAGAATTAACTTTCTTAAGCTCTATACGTTTATTCTGATTAGACTTAATAAATTCAATATATTTGTAATAGTTCCTTTTTTAGCTTCATCTGCAAGGCTTATGCCAAGTCTATCAATAAATCTATCAATAGAAGCTTCATCAAAGGCTTTGTCATCTCCTAGAACATTTATATCCTTTGACAATACAAACAAAATATTAAAAAAGATCATTGGGTCATTATGATTAAATTTACAAAATCTATATAAACGATGAAAAGGATTCTCATCCATAGCGAGAGAATCCAACGAAGCATATCTATTTTTATTCTTCTTTGTAGACCATTTCATATAGCCTGATAAGATACTATTTAATCGATTCCAATCATCTTCTAATGTTTTATTGCTTTTAGACTCTTGATCCTGAAGATTTTTAAATCCATAGCTATAATAATTTCTCAATGCATTTCTAAAACTCTCATCAAATTTTAATGGAGTCATAAGTTCTTTGTGTGTAGCCATCATTTACCTCCTAATGAGTCATATTCTATCAATGCCCTAAACGGGCTTTTTTCATTTCTATCTACCCTTTTAAAACCCCTTATTTTATAAGGCTTTCAGAGACCATTTTGGCAAGTGATTGATGAATTTTTAATAATTTAGCTATTTTTGTGTTCTTTTTTGCTTCCCTAGAATCTTAAGTATATTAATTATATACTACCTACTCACCCAATTACAATAAAGTTTTTATTAATCATCATTCGATATCCTAAATAATTTATTCTATACCCAATTCTTCTTTTAAACCTTTTACTAAAATTGCTGAAAAATTTATTTTCTTTTCTTTTGCTAAAATATCTAACCATTCAGGAATTGTAAGTGTTTTCTTAACATATACCTCCTTCTTTTTAATAATATTTTTAAAATATGGCATCCAAATATGAATAAAAATAGCATTAGGAACATCCGATGTTGGATTTGGCAATTTCTTTTTAGGATCTGCCTCATAATCAACAATTGTAAGAGCTAATACTTCTTGAGCAGCTTTAATAATCTCATTTATATCATCACTGCTACTATAAGCATAAATCCCTGGAAAATCTATAAAATCCACCTCTATTTCTCCACTAGACAGTTTTTTTATAATTGCAGGATATACGTAATTTTCTACTTGTTTCATAACTTTTACCTTTCTTTAAAAATTAAATAAAATGAATCCCATTAATATTCTGAATCATACTTATTAATATCAGGTACGATAATACTTAAATAAATAATTAAAGGACCAACAATTTTAAAACATTCAATTAAAAATATCTCTAACTTAAATACATTCATATTAAATTCTCCTTTTGTTTTATTTAAACACGTATCTAATACGTATTAATACTATCACTTATATTGTAGTATGTCAATACGTATTGTTTTTTATTTTTTATTGACTTTATATATACTTAAATGTTATTATATATTAAATAGCTCAAACTTCTTAATTTCTATTAACGGTGTATTGTCGCCACTAATGAAACTATAGGAGGAAGATGATTATGAAAAATAATTACAGAGCTATTCAGAGAAAATTAAGTGATAACGGATGGAAGTGTATTCGAATTTGTGGATCAACTTACCAATATACAAAACCAGGAGAACCTGTTATTGTCATTCCATATTTTCAAAACAAATCTTATCCTGACGAACTTTTAACTTTTCTCGAACACCAAACAAGGCTAACCTTAAAAAGTTAGCCTTTTTTCTTGACCTTTTATTCAATACGTGTTATAATACGTGTTAAATAAAATAGTTGTACCTAGATAAAAGTCATATAGTAAAGGAGTTGTTAATAATGACATATAATCTTATTAGACTTATTCTTTATATTTTAGTAGTTTTTTTGCTGTAGTACTTATACTAAATGAAGAATCTAAATATAAACAATATACAATTGCTATTATTTCTTCACTATGTATACTTTTAAATTCTACATTCGCATCTATAATCAATCAAATTCTGTCTATGTAGAGAGACAATAAAGGAGATATCATTTATGTATGCATTAGAATCTTTAAACAACTTTCTTGAATTATTTGGGTTATTAATTATTTACTTAACAGTTATCGTTCCCAAATTACAATTAATTGAAAGACAATCTTATCATATTTAATTAAAATAAGCTGTTGCAAATCCTGCAACAGCTTATTTTAATTAATTATAGTTATTAAGTATATCTATATAATATTTAATTAGATTTTTTAATTCGATTGAACTCAAAGCAATATCACGCTCTTCGACCTTTACACTCGCATGATTAGAAAAATTTCTTTGCGATTTCAAAATTCCATAAATTTGGAAAATCTTCTTAAGTTCTTCTCGATTCTTAACAACACTAAACGTCGGACTATTTTTTAATTCCTTACTAGAAAATATAGGAAAATATGCTATTTGATTCTTATTTAATAATTCTGTACTATTAATATACTTTTTTAAATTTTCTATACGTTTTAAATTATTGTTTTCTCCGACTTTTGAAATTATTTCTTCTACATCCTTTTCATTTAATGGATTTTCTATTGGAAAATGTACCTGAAAATAATTTTGAATCACTTTCTTATTCTTTAAAATATAACAAAATTTTTCTTTATCTGTCAAACTTCTTTCACTTACAGAATCTTTAATGACTATATCTTGATTTAAAATATCCTGAGTACTATATCTTTTTGTATTAGATACATCTATTTGTATATTTTGACTATTTAATTCATCTATAAAATTTTCTATAAATTCTCGTGTGATAGATAGTTTTTTTATTCTTTCCTCATATTGTTTAGTGAACTTTTTAGCATATAAATTCATAATATTTATAAAACGTTCCGCATACTCTTCACCAAAATTTTCCTTAATATTTAAATAGTTATAAATTTTTTTTGTCTTTATATTTTAAATATTCTATAGCAGAAAAATTTTCACCAATCTGGGGCGAAACATTGTTCTTGTATTTTGCCTTATGCAAGCTAATTCAAATAAATCTTTATAAGAACCATTTAGATAATGATTCATGATATAATAAGGTAAGTTATACTCCGTTCCATTAATGCTATGTTTATATTGGATAGAAGGTACTAAATACTTATTAATCCCTAAAATTTCTTTCTGAATTAAGACTTCTGGTAAACGTTCCGAAGAGAATGTAAGTGCTTGTTGTATAAAATCCTTATTCAAACACCATTCGATTAAATCTAAAATTTTTTGTTCTCGTTTCTCTCTATTTTTAAATAATAGACTGTATTCATCTTCTATGACATCTTTTACAAATTTAAACAACTTTGAATTGCTACTTTTAGTTTCAATAGGGTCTAGATATTCTTTCAATAATTTATGATTATCGTTCAAGTCTTTATAAAAATAACTAATAATATTATTGGTTCTACATAATTGTAAATCATTACAAAAATTTGTAATTTCTGTAATTGCATTTCTAATCTTTCCATCATCTTCATTTGCATCAGAATCTAAACGTTTTTCAAAAAGTTTACTTAAAACACTTGTTTTACCATAATTAATAATTTCATCGGTTGCAGAA
The DNA here is from genome assembly GCA_000875945.1 of Lachnospiraceae bacterium TWA4. Classification (GTDB taxonomy): domain Bacteria; phylum Bacillota; class Clostridia; order Lachnospirales; family Lachnospiraceae; genus TWA4. The sequence continues at coordinate 195,799 of JPZU01000001.1, forward strand.
ATTAATTCTATAGTATCATAAATTTCTTTTGTATCCTTTACCACATGTTCATCTGATCCTGCATAAAAGTCTACACTTAATACTTCGCAAAACTCTATAGAATTCGTTTTTTCCATTAATTTAATCACTGTAATAAGCATATTCATCATATAACGCATACTACCATTTCCATCAATATATACGCAGACATGACCTTCACTATTATTCAATTCCTTTTTGACTTCACTTAATGCACTTATAATTTCTGTATCCTTAGGAAAATTTTCCATTTTTATTTTATCACTGTGAATAATCTTAGGAAATGTATATCCTTTATCTGTACAAAATGTTTTGATTTCACTCTCATAATAATCATAATGAGTATATCCTGTCTCACCATTAATCGGTGAATCTACTTTGTCCGTACAAATTGTTATAATTTTATCTAGACTCTCCCCTTGTTTATTACATTTTTCTATTAATAATTTTGTAGATGCCTCATTCGAAAGCTTACCTTTCACAGGATCCAGATTTTCTTGTGCATAAATATATGTATTTTCTCTATTTCCTACAAGGCTTAACGGTACTATAAGAATATTTATTTTTTATTATCCATTTTATTATCCTATACCTATATATAAATTAAAATTAAACTTAACTCCAATTCTGTAAATGTATCAATGTTCTTCACGGGCGTTCTTCATTTCTATCTCCCCCTTCATAGCCCTTATTTTATAAAAGTTTCAGAAATCATTCCTGCAAATAATTAATCAATTTTTAACAATCTAGCTATTTTTTACCTTTTTTGTGAACTTTTTTGTTTCTCTAAAATTTCACTTATATTAAGTATATATTGCCTCCCCCACTTCCGTCAATCAGATTTTATACTTCAAAAAATATTTGACAGTCTATCAATACTTTGTTACTATAGCTTTAATTATTATTAGATTGGAGATTTTTATTATGCTTTTTATGTGTTATTCCAAATGTTCCACCTGCAAAAGAGTACAAAAAACCTTGGATGAAGCAGGAATTTCTTATGACTCAAGAGACATTAAAGAAGAAAACCCTACTTATGAAGAATTAAAGTCTTGGTATGAACTTAGTAAACGCCCACTTAAAAAATTCTTTAACACCAGTGGTCTTATTTACAAGTCCATGCAACTAAAAGATAAGCTTCCTACAATGTCTGAAGAAGAACAATTACGTTTACTAGCTACTGATGGAATGTTAGTAAAACGCCCTCTATTAATTACTGATGATTCTGTTTTAATTGGAGCTAAAGAAGTTGAAACTTATGCAACCGAACATAAGGCTTAAACGATTTATTCCAGCTTTACTAGTCATGCTTTTAATCTTCTTTTTTCTTCACAAAATGGAGATGATTCTAGTATGACTAGTGGTGTTATTTGTGATTTATTGAGAAAACTACCTCTATTTTTTACTATTCCAGCAACCTTTTTAAGCTTTTTAGTGAGAAAAGCTGCTCACATGAGTATTTATTTTGTCTTAGGGGCAACGTTACTCTATGGATTTTATCCACTAAATAATCTAAAAAATTCTGTACTCTTTAGTATCTTTACAGGAATTTTCTATAGTATAACTGATGAATTCCATCAGGGATTTTCACCAGGACGAAGCCCTCAAGTTACAGATGTTTGTATTGATAGTTTTGGTGTAATCTTAGGCGTTATACTTTTTTTAATACTACTAGAGAAAAAGGCAAAGATAGCTAATTAGCTATCTCTGCCTTTAATTTATTAAACAAATGGCTCATGGCAAAAAAACAAGTCTCATAATGAATATATTGAATGATGTTCTCATCCCACATCACTTTAAGTATTGCATCAAACTCATCATCCGATTCCCAAAACTGAAAAATAATTGGAAGGAAATCAAATAATGGAATCTGATAAGATAAGTCTCCAATATTTTGCTTGATTCCTCCAAGCTTTTCACAAGCTGACGATAAATCTTCAAAATGCTCATCAAAATATTTCGTTATATCTGCAAACATTGATGAATTCGTATGCGATGTAGAAAGTTGAACCACGCCCTTTAAATTATCTAATTTTACAAATTGACCAGATAAGTGACAATCATCTTTTGAATAACCTAAGACATCAAAAATTGTCATTGCCTCATTATAATTTGCATGATAGGCATCTTCAAAAGTTCCGCTAAGACTTCCTTCTACTCGTCCAGTCTTTCGATTTACTCGATACAACTGATGAATAAAATTTATATACAAATAGTCTTCATCATACGTTAAGTTAAATTTTTGTATCATCTTCTCTTGGTCATACTTTAAAAATTCATTCTCCATGCGATCTCGCATAATATCATAATTTGACTGATTATTCGACTGGTTCTGCATCTTTTTTAAATCTCCCATTTAACTTTTCTACTTCAACAACATGAAGAACTCCATCATTTACTTTAAATCGAACATCGAAACCTGCAAATTCCACACCATAAATTCGATCAGCACGGTCATGATACGAAGGACGGGGATCCTGTTTTAATGTATCAATAATTGTCTGTCTCTTCTCTACTGGAATCATTTCTAACCAATTATCTGGAAATTCTACATGTAATTCATAATCTAATACATCATCTGCAAATCCACTAACTGCATTAGGTCTAGAGTCCGTATATGCTAGATAAGGTTTTACATCATAGATTGCTGTTCCATTCATTAAATCAGCTCCACTAACTGTTAAAACAGGTCCATCATCTTCTGTAAATTCAATCTGTTCCAATTTTACACAAGATAATCCAATCTCATTGGGACGAAAGGGGGAACGAGTTGCAAAGACTCCCATTCGCTTATTTCCACCAAGTCTTGGAGGTTTTACAGTTGCTGACCAAGTATCTTCCTTTCTTGGGACATCAAACTTCCATAAAATCCATAAATGAGAAAATCCTTCTAATCCACGAAAAGCGTCCGGATTTCTGTATTCTGGTTCAAACACGATCTTCCCTTTTAAACTATCAACTAATCCGCTTTGACGGGGTATTCCAAATTTTGAGGGAAAATCTGTATGAATATGTGCGACAATTTTCATAAAAACACCTCCGATAATATACTATATTAACGTGTTTTTACAAAATTCGCAACTATGAATTTGATATCACAAACTTTTTATATGTTACTGTTCACACGTCAGCCAAAACATGAAAATATTTTTATCTATTAAATAATATTTCCTTAAATGATATCACCTAATTGTACTCTTACAACTTTTTGTAAATCTCCAAGTGCGATTTCAACCTGATATCCAATTTTTCCACCGCTAAAAATAATTGTCTCATAATCAGCAGCAGTCTGATGAATCACTGTCTGGAAATACTTCTTCATTCCAATTGGAGAACAACCTCCATGAATATATCCTGTAAGAGGAAGAAGTTCTTTTGATTTAATCATCTCGATGCTTTTTTCTCCTACAGCCTTCGCCGCTTTCTTAAGGTCTAATTCCTCAGCTACTGGTACCATAAATACATAGTGATTCTTCGTCTTACCAATAGTAACTAAAGTTTTAAAAGTACGATTAGGATCTTGACCTAGGGCAGCTGCAACTTCCACTCCACTAATCGCACCAGTACTTTCATAATTGTAACTGTTATAAGAGATTTTCTTCTGGTCTAAAACTCTCATAACATTCGTTTTTTCTTCTTTCTTCATCAGGTTATATCCTTTATCAGCCTACATCTGTCCCTATTTCTTCTTCATTTACTTCTTTAGGCGCATTAAATCCGCAAGCTACTCGTACCTTTGCATCTACTTCTTCCATAACTAATGGATTCATAGCTAAGAACTTCTTCGCATTCTCTCGACCCTGTCCAATCTTCTCTCCATTGTAGGCATACCATGCACCACTCTTATCAATAATATCAAATTTCACTGCAAGGTCTAGAATATCTCCTTCTTTAGAAATTCCCTGTCCAAACATAATATCAAATTCAGCTTCCTTAAATGGAGGAGCAATCTTATTCTTAACTACTTTGATTCGAGTACGATTACCAATGATTTCTCCACTCTGCTTTAAAGACTCAATACGACGAACATCAAGACGCATTGTTGAATAGAACTTTAATGCACGACCACCAGTTGTTGTCTCTGGATTACCAAACATTACACCAATCTTTTCACGAAGCTGGTTGATAAAGATGACTGTACAACCATATTTATTTGTAATTGCTGTAAGCTTACGAAGAGCCTGAGACATAAGTCTAGCCTGCTGTCCTACATGAGCATCTCCCATGTCTCCATCAATTTCAGACTTAGGAACTAATGCAGCTACAGAGTCTACAATAATAATCTCTACAGCCCCTGAACGAACCATAGTCTCTGCAATTTCTAGAGCTTGTTCTCCGTTATCTGGCTGGGAGATATAAAGTTCATTGATATCTACGCCAATTTTCTCTGCATAAGCAGGATCAAGAGCATGTTCTGCATCAATAAAGCCTGCAATTCCACCACGCTTTTGAACTTCTGCAACCATATGAAGGGCTACGGTTGTCTTACCACTAGATTCAGGTCCATAGATTTCAATGATACGTCCCTTAGGAATTCCACCAAGACCCATTGCAATGTCAAGACTTAGACAACCAGTAGGAATAGTCTCTACATTCATGCTAGCTGTGTCACCTAACTTCATAATAGAGCCCTTACCAAACTGCTTCTCAATCTGAGCGACTGCATTGTCTAATGCTTTTAATTTATCTTCATTTATCATAGAATAATCTTCCTCCTATAAAATTTACCATATAGTGAACTTGTGTTCTTATTATACTATGTTGACTCTTTAAAGTCAACACTTTTATTTAACTATTATTATAGTCTGTTTTTTAAAAAGTCAATAAAAAAGAGGTGTGAAATAACTTTAAAAATTATTAAGAAAATACTCCCTCAGTCGGCTTTAGGCATGAGGTGCCACGAAGTGGCACTTCATGCCAACCGACAGTTCCCTCAAGAGGGAGCCTTCGAGCAGACTAGTTATTCCACGCCCTTTTTATAAGTATTCGAACGGATTAGTTATTCCACACCATTTTTATAAATTATTCTTCATCATCAATACAAACAAACTGGCAACAATTTGGTTCATCCACCTTTTCTGGTTTCTGATTCATAATTAAAAGACCCTTTTCACGATCAATGGTAAAGAATGTAATCTCTCCAGTCTCATGATTTACTGAGCAAAGATGCTTATCATCTGGGAACACTGCAAGATCTTTTGGATAGTCTCCAGCAATTGGCAATGCACTCATAAAGGTCACTAAACCAGTTTCTGCGTCTCGTTTAAACATACTAATACTATTATCACCTGCATTACTGATATAGATATAGCGATTGTCACGAGCTAATTTTAACGTAATAGAGTTTGTTAAACTACTTCTTCCCTCTGGAACTGTTGAAACGGTTTGAATACACTCAAACTTAGGTAAAGAGCCACTTCCATCATAAGTATATACTGATAATTTATTAGTAATTTCACTAATTAAATACATAAAACGTCCATCATCTGAAAATAGAATCTTCTTAGGACCTGAATCCAACTGACATCTTAGAATGTCACTTAATGTAATTGTTCCAAGAGACTGTGAAAAGCTATAAAGTTTAATCTGATCAATTCCTGTATCTACTGCACATAAGTACTTATAATCTGGAGTCAAACGAACACAGTTAACATGAGGACGATGACTCTTTTCAGCAATTCCACCAAGTCCTTTATGGAAGACACCATCTGTAATATGATCAATAGAACCATCGTCATTTAAACGAAGAACTGTGGCTTTTCCATCATGATAACTGCCAACAAAGAGATATTTGTCATCAGGGGATACTAAAATATGACAACCTCTCATTCCTTTAATGGACTCTTTATTAATCTCTGTTAGATCACCATCTTTTTCGATTTTAAAAGCAATGACACCTTCATCCACAATTGAATATAAAAACTTTCCACTGTGTGAAATCGTCATATATGATGCATTATTACACTCAATTTCTTTTTTTCTTGTAAATTTACCACTTTCTACATCTACTTCAAAAATGGTAAGTCCTTTACTTTTGCCTATATAAGTATATGAACCTACATATGCGTAACATTTCTTTGCCATTTTAATTCCTCCTGATAATTATTTTCTAATATACATAATCATGCCTGGTCCTAAGCAGTCGGTCGGTCTTGCTATAAAACCATGCTTTGTATAAAATTCTTCTCTGCCCTTTGCACACATAAGGTCTAGCATCATCTCTGTTCCATCCTCAGTAATACTCTTTACATAGTCAATGAATCCCTGAATTAAAAGAGAACCTACGCCCATTCCCTGAGCATTTGGATGAATAATCAAATCTTGAATATAACAGATAACACTGCCATCTCCTACGAGCCTTCCCATACCAATTGGCTGTCCAGCTAAGGTCACACAGAGTGTACAAAGTGAATTTTCTAGAGCTTTTTTCGCTTGGGGTCTTGTAAGTTCTTTCCAATTCACACTTTTTCTAAATTTTAAATATAAATCCACATCTACGATGTCTTTTTCTAATTTTAATAAATCATCACTCATTCTTATTTCTCCACTGTTATACTCCCATATATTAACATAGGCATAAAAAAGTATCAAGAGTGAATCTGATGAAAAACAACAAAAAGAGGGTACTTCGTTACAGTTCACACGTCAGCCAAAAT
>JPZU01000001.1:202492-205473 GCA_000875945.1 Lachnospiraceae bacterium TWA4
ATGAAAATATTTGTGCTTGCACAAGGATATTTTCGTGTTTGCTGACGAAGAGAGCGCCATTTAATGAGCAATACAGCTGCAAAGCAGCGAATGAGCACGTTAGTGCGCTATTGCGAATGATAAAAATGGCGTGGGTGTGAACAGTAACGGTGCTGCAACGTTCAAATTGCATAACTCCCTCTGTCTGTTTTGAAATAAAATTGTTACTGTTTATTACTACTATTTATTTAAAATATATCCATTGGCATTTTCTAAATAATCATTTAATTCTTCCTTAGATTGTACATTAAAATCCAAAATAACTGGAATCATTGCTACTGCACCTACTGCATATAAGTAGTACTCCTTATAATCTCCTGGAAGAACGCTTAAACTCTCAGAATACCCCTTATCATTACACCATACAAAGCCTCTTGCAGTTTGTAAAATCGATGGCACTCGATCTCCAGATGAAACAGCAATTTCTTGCAATAAACAAGGTCCATCTTCATCTAATAGATGAACAAGCAGTTGTCCTTGTTCTTCATAAGGAAGGTCTAAAATATGAAATCCACTAACTCCTGCTGCCTTAAAATCCTCTACAAATCCTGGAAGTCCTTTCGGATAAGAGAATACTCGATGGAAGGGAACTTCTATAATCAATACTTGATTGTTGATTTTTTTGCAAATATCTAATAAACCTTCTAATTTTTTGTCATAAGTTAAGCAAATAATTGACTGAATTGACTGTTCTTGTTCTTCACTTTCAATAAATTTATCTGCATCTATACGAGTAATTACTATTTCTTGTTCTTCTTTTATTAAACGTTCAATTTCTTGTTCTAACTGATTCATTACTGTTCCCCCCCCTTATTCACATTCCTTTAACCAAGCTTTATCTGCTTTCCCAGTTAAAGTCACCACAATATTTTGCTCATAAGCCATATTCTTTGCTCGCTTAATTGCATAAGCAAGGGCTAACGAATCTTCATAGGAAGGTAAAATTCCTTCTAAAGTAGCTAATTGTTTAAAAGCTTCTTTTGCTTCTTCTTTAGAAACCATTTCATAAACTACACGTTTACTCTCTTTTAAAGCTACATGCTTTGGTTCAACTCCTGGATAAGCACCCATACTAGAGCTTACTGGATTGTCTTCTTCATCTTGCATAAAAAGAGAGCACATTCCCTGATGAATTCCAAGTGTTCCATGATTCATAATTGAATAATCTATAGATTCTACGCCTACTAATTCCACATTTGTTTCTTCAAATACAGTAAATACACCAAGAGTCGATGCTCCTGTTCCCAGTGAACAAACAACTAAATCTGGTAATTTTCCTTCATTTTCAACAGGAATCACTCCTTCAATGGTTGTAGAAAACTGTTCTTTAATTTCTTCTCCAACAACTGTTGCAAGTTTCGTAACCATCTTTGGATAAGGATGAGGACCGATTGCTGAATGTTCCACATACATAGAGATGGTTGCTTCTTTTTCAAATAACGCCTTTGAAGCTTCTTTTGCTTCATAAAAACTTCCATCTTCGCTATTATTGCTATTTACAACAATCACTTCTGCATGAAGTGCTTTTAAACGCAAAACTTCAACTCCTGCTTTATGATAATCTTTATCTCCCATAAAAATCTTACATCCAAGACCCATAGCAGATGCACAGCTTGCGACAGACTGCGCAAAGATAAGATTTGGTGCAGCTGTAATGACCTGCTTGCGACCAATTCTCTTTCCGATAATTACTTGTCCTGCAATAAAATTAAATAAACTGCTTTCCCAAACACCAAGGTCTTCTCTCTTTAGATAAATATCGGCTCCATCACATTCCTTAGATAAGCGTCTGCACTGATAAAGTGGTGTTTTTCTTCCTGAATATCTATATAAGAAAAAATCGACTTCATTTGTATAGCATCCATCATGTGCAACAAATTCAAATTCATTTTCTACTTCTTTTAATGCAGTAATTAAGGATTCAGACACATATTGTCCTCCATATTTTAATCCATAATATCCTCTTCGTTCCATAATATCATTAAACTTCCTTTCAAAAAAACAATTGTTATTATTCTATCATATTTCAAGTTTGTATGCAATAACCTGTAAAAGTGTGTTATACTTAGAATTATATAGAAAGTATATACAAAACGTAAAGGAGGAATTTTATGGCTACACCACATAATGAGGCAAATTTAGGAGATATTGCAAAGACGGTTTTACTTCCTGGAGATCCACTTCGTGCAAAATACATTGCCGAACACTTTTTAGAAAATCCTACCTGTTTTAACACGGTACGAAATATGTTTGGTTATACAGGTACCTATAAAGGTAAAAAAGTTTCAGTTATGGGCACTGGAATGGGTTGCCCTTCCATTGGAATTTATACCTATGAATTAATTCATAACTATCAAGTAGAAAACTTAATTCGAATTGGTTCTTGTGGAGCTGCTTGTACAGATTTAAAATTATCTGAACTTGTATTTGCAATGGGTGCTTGTACGGATTCTAATTATGCTCATCAATATGAGTTGCCTGGAACCTTTAGTGCAACTGCTTCGTATGAACTTTTACATGAAGCCGTTCATAAAGCTGAAGAGTTATCTGTAAATTATCACGTTGGAAATGTATTAACTTCTGATATTTTCTATACAGAGACTCCTGAATGGAAATCATGGGCAAAAATGGGCGTTTTAGCAATAGAAATGGAAACTTATGCGCTATACTGTAATGCTTCTAGAGCAGGTGTTCGTGCGCTTGGAATCTTCTCTGTTTCTGATTCTATGGTTACAGGTGAAGCATTACCAGCAAAGGCAAGACAGGAAAGTTTTACAGATATGATGAAGGTTGCATTAGAAACTGCCATTTCATTCTAGAATAATCTACTGTTTATACTCATGTTATTTTATCATTCTAGGCAACACGCTAAGAAAACACGCTAAGAATGCAACAAAAATAGGGGGCTATGAAAAACTCTAAAAAATCACCAAAGGAATACT
>JPZU01000001.1:207424-211715 GCA_000875945.1 Lachnospiraceae bacterium TWA4
TTTTTAGGATTTTGGGAGTGCAAAGCACGGAAAAATCCGTATCATAGTTGGGGCAATACCTTTTGACCCCAACATCACTAATTTATTTTTATTAAATTTCATAAAGTACTATTTACTAGATAAATAAGACCAAAAATTTTGGTCTTATTTTTTATTTCTCACGTATAATTTATCAATACTAATTTCAGATATGGACGATTTTTTGAAAAAATTTTTTATATTTCTTCTGATTTTTCTTATTTTCCCAAAAACCATTTATGCAAATGAATCAAACTCTATTAAATCTAATGACCTCCATGCAAAATCTGCTGTTTTAATGGACGGTGATACAGGGCGAGTTCTCTACGGCAAAGATGAAAATCTTCCTCTTGCAAATGCCAGTACAACCAAAATTTTAACCTGTATTCTTACTTTAGAATATGGCAATCTAGAAGACATTGTACCCGTATCCTCTCATGCAGCTTCTATGCCAGATGTTCAACTAAATATACGTAAAGGCGAAACGTACTATTTAAAAGATTTATTGTATTCTTTGATGCTTGAAAGCCACAATGATTCAGCAGTAGCTATTGCCGAATACATGGAAGATCATCTTTCGATTTCCCACTTTTATGATTTAATGAATGCAAAAGCTAAAAAAATTGGATGTAAAAACTCTCATTTTGTCACACCTAATGGTTTAGATTCTGGTGATCACCACACAACAGCTACAGACCTTGCTCTAATTATGCGCTATTGCCTAAAATTTTCCCCTAAATCAAAAGAATTTATCGAAATTACAAGAACTACCTCTCATAGCTTTACGGATTGTGCTAAAAAAAGAAGCTTTACAGTAAATAATCACAATGCGCTACTACAAATGAGAGCAGAAGCAATTAGTGGGAAAACTGGATTTACTAATAAAGCTGGCTATTGCTATGTAGGAGCTGTAAAGAAAGATAAAAAATTCTTTATTGTTGCATTACTTGCTAGTGGATGGCCACCTCATAAATCCTATAAATGGTCTGATACTACAAAACTGATTGACTATGGATTTAAAAATTATGAATTCAAACAACTAACGCTTCCACAAGCAAAACTTCCGCTCTCATTACAAGTCAAACCATCTTCTATCTATTTACTAGCTAAAAAAGACGAAGACTTAAACTTATCTTCGACTTGGACGATTTTTTACCCACTAAAAAAAGATACCAAAGCTGTCGGATGGCAACGATGGTATCTTAATCAAACACTTTTAATAGAAAAACCGATTGAATTAAAGAACCCTATTAACTCAGAAAAATCTACTAAATTTGATCAATAATATTCTTTTTTACTTTTCTGTAGAAAAATATTGATAATAGTAAGGATACAATTTCTGAAATTAAGAAACAAAGCCATACTAAATCAACATTTCCACTAAGTGATAATAGCCAAGCAACTGGAATTAAAACAAATAACTGTCTTCCTAGTGACACAAGCATCGAATAAAGTCCCTGCGCAAATGCCTGAAAAACAGAACCCATAACAATTGCAATCGCTGCAATTGGGAAGTGAACGGCAATAATTCGAAGAGCTGGTACACCAATTTCTAACATACTATCAGATGCATTAAATAGACCTAAGAGTATCTGTGGAATAAACTCCATTACTAAGGTACCAATGACCATAATCGTTACTGCTAATTTATATGCAAAGTTTAAAGTTTCATAGATTCTCTCTTTATTCTTTGCACCATAGTTGTAAGCCATAATAGGAATAATACCATTGTTCATACCAAATACTGGCATGAAGAAGAAACTTTGAAGTTTAAAGTATGCACCAAACACTGCTGTCGCAGTTGATGAAAACTTCATTAAAATAATATTTAAGCAGTAAGTCATAATTGAGCCAATTGAAACCATAATCATTGATGGAATACCTACTTCATAAATTTTACGTACAATGATCTTTCGTGGTTTTAAAATTCTGCCCAATGAAACATTAATCTCTTTGTTTTTAAATACATTTAGATATAACGCGACACCACTTGCTGATATCTGACCACAAACCGTTGCAATTGCAGCACCTGCAACTCCAAGCTTTGGAAATCCAAGTAGACCAAAAATCATAATTGGATCTAAAATAATATTAATAATTGCTCCAGTTAACTGTGAAATCATACTATAAAATGTACGCCCTGTTGACTGTAGTAAACGCTCTAGAGTCATCTGCATTAGGGCTGCAATCGCACCGATACAAACAATCATTAAATACGAATTACCAAGTTCAATAATCTCAGCGTCACTTGCCTGTGAGGCAATAAATGCATGCGCACCAAAAATACCAAATAATACAAATAATGCATAATGAATGATATTTAATAAAATTCCTGTATTTGCTGCTCCATCGGCATCTTCAAAATTTTTAGAGCCTAAAGATCTAGAAAGTAAAGCATTGATACCAACACCAGTACCACTACCCACAGCAATTACTAAGTTTTGAATTGGAAATGCTAAGGTAACTGCTGTAAGTGCATTTTCATTTAACTGCGCAACAAAGATACTATCAACTACATTGTAAAGCGCCTGTACTAACATGGAAATCATCATTGGCAATGCCATGGAAATGACTAATGGTTTGACAGGCATAATACCCATTTTGTTCTCTTCTCGTGAATTTTCCAAAATTTTCCCCCTTCTTTTTCTTTTGTTTAAGTTTCATATGACGTAACTACTATAATAAGAAATATATTGACAATTGTCAATGTTTATATTTTAATACGAGAATTTTAGACTAAAAGACGGAACTACTTATACTATAAATAGTTCCGTACATTTTATTAGTTATCTTCTAATTATTAGTTATCTTCTAAATTTATTATTTATCTTCTAACAACTTTTCAACTGATGCCAATTTTACACAAAGTACAAAAATCTTTGCAGCCTGTGCCATCTCCTCTGGGGTAGGAAATGATGGGGCAATTCGAATATTAGAATCCAATGGATCTTTGCCATAAGGATATGTAGCTCCAGCGCCTGTTAAAACAACACCTAAATCTTTACACTTCGCTACAATATTTTTTGCACAACCAGGAAGTGCATTAAATGAAACAAAATATCCACCTCTTGGCTTCACCCAAGAACCAATCTCTAGTCCTGTAAGTTCTGCATCTAATTCATTTAAAACAGCTTCAAACTTTGGACGAAGAAGTTCGCCATGTTTTTTCATATGTGCTTTCAGACCATTAATATCTTTAAAAAAGCGCACATGTCTTAACTGATTAATCTTATCATGACCAATCGTTTGAACAGTCATCTTACTTAAAATAAAATCTAAGTTTGCTTTTGATGTAGCAATTGCTGAAATACCTGAACCTGGAAAACTAATTTTTGATGTAGAAGCAAAGATGTAAACCATATCTGGATGTCCTGCTTTTTCACACTCATCTAAGATGTTTAAGATTTTATCATGTACATCTTCATATAAATGATGGATACAGTAAGCATTATCCCAATAAATTCTAAAATCAGGAGCAGCTGGGGTTAAGGCTGCAAATCGTTTAACGGTTTCGTCTGAATAAGAAATACCTGTAGGATTTGAATACTTTGGTACACACCAAATGCCCTTTACAGCTTCATCATTGTTGACATACTTTTCAACTAAATCCATATCAGGACCATTCTCATCCATTGGAATATTAATCATTTCAATACCAAAAGCCTCTGTAATCTTAAAATGTCTATCATATCCTGGTACAGGGCAAAGGAATTTAACTTTATCAAGTTTGTTCCAAGGGGTAGAACCATTTACTCCAAATGCCATTGAACGAGCAATGGTATCATACATGATATTTAAGCTAGAGTTACCACAAACAATTACATTGTCTTTCTCAACTTCCATCATATCTGCCATTAATCTTCGACATTCACCGATACCATCTAAATCACCATAATTACGAGTGTCATTTCCTAAAATAGTATTCATATCTGAAGAACTATTGAGTACATTTAACATTGGCATAGCAAGTTCAAGTTGGGAAATACCTGGCTTACCGCGTGCCATATTAAGGGAAAGACCCTTTGCTTTTTCTTCTTTATATTTTGATTCTAGATTCGCTTTTAACTCAAGTAATTCATTTTTATTCATTTCTTGGTACGATTTCATAGGGGAGCCTCCTTTAATTATTCTAGTGTATTATAGTGCTAAAAATGTATTATAGCATGAGAAGTTCTAAAATGTATAGTCAAATTTTATTTTTTGATAATTTATTCACATACATAGTTACTGTTCAAACATTGCTCAGGCTCCCTCTTGAGGGAGCTGTCGGTTT
>JPZU01000001.1:213424-216434 GCA_000875945.1 Lachnospiraceae bacterium TWA4
ATACATAATGTTCAGATTAAACGTATTCTTCCAAATAAGATACAGATTTTTTATACTTTTATTTGCATAAAATATCAACCGTATGACCTGATGCACCCATAAGGTCTGCTCGCTCACAAGTTGCTAGTTGATACTCAATAAAATGAGAGAATTCTTCTTCCGTTAGTGCATTTAAAATGGTCGCATATAGTTTGCTGCCCCATCTGATGAGATAATCTTTTTTCTTGTAATTTTAAGCTCTTTATTTAACTGTTCGATATCTTCTAATCTCATCATACTGTAAAGATTATTGGCTTTCTCTGTACAGTGAAAATCGTTATCTAACATACCAACCTCTAAAGCTTCTAAGATATGTCGCTCTTTAAAAGCATAGGTTAATACGGTAAATTCATTCATAATATAAGCAACTAAAATTCGTCCTCCAGGTTTTGTCACACGATACGCTTCACTTAGTGCTTGTAGTTTTTCTTCTTTTTTATGTAAATGATACATAGGACCAAAAAGTAAGGTTATATCAAAACTATTATCTTCAAATCGTTTTAATTTCAATGCATTTCCTTGATAAGCCTTAACCTTACTACCTTTTTGCTTTAATCGACCTAAATTATATTTCACTAATTCTACAGCAGTTACGTCGTATCCTTCCTCTGAAAGAGGCACACTATATCTACCTGTTCCTGCTCCAATATCTAGTAGCTTCACTTCTGATTTATCTCTTCCATTTAAAATTTCTTCGATGCATTCATGAATATAATGCATACTTGTAACAAATTCTACTCGCCCATGACGACTAGTTAGTCGCTTATCTTCATTAAATTTATTATAATATAGTTCTAATTCTGTCATAATTCTTCCATTTCTTCTTTATATTCTTCTTTATAAATTACTTTTATTCGCAAACATTCTAGCATATTTTTAAAAAAAGAAAAGTCACCAGATTTTCACTCTGATGGCTTTTCGAATTTTTAATGCATTTAATACAATTTGCCTTCTTTTTAGACTCTCTCTTATTTTGAATTAAATTCTTTCATAATCTCTATAAATTCTCTCATTGGTTTCGTAAACAATTTATCCTTATGATATACAATATTTAAATTTCGATCAAGTGCAATGTCCTTAATAACTAATTCTTTTAATGCTCTTGACTCTAAATATTTTTTAATCAATAAATACGGAAGCACCGATATCCCAAATCCATCCATTACAGCATTTACTAATGCTTTTGTCGTGCTACTTTCCCACAATGGCTCAATATAAATATCATTAAGCTTTAAAATAGAATCAATCTTATCACGAACTCCTGCTCCTGACTCACGTAGTAACCAATTTTCATCTTTTAAATCCCAAATACTAATCTCATCTTTTTGGCAAAGAGGATGATTTGGCGATGCAACAATCACAATTCGGTCTTTATGATAAGGCTCTTGAATTAAACCTTTCGCATCTCTCATCAAATCTTCCATAATTGCAAAATCTAATTGATTATGAAATAATTCATTTTCTAATACTGTAGATCTTGAAGTCTTTACAAATACCTTAATACTAGGGTATCTTTTATTAAACTCTTTAATATAATCTCTAACCAATACGGTTCCTGCAGAAATATTACATCCTATTCGAATTCTTGAAGTTGCCTCATCTTGTGCTGATAATTCCTTATCCATATCTTCAAACAAATGCAATATTCGCTTGGCATAATCATAAAACTTTTCACCCGCCTGAGTTACATAAAGCTTCGTCCCTATTCGTGTAAACATCGCTGTTCCATAAAATTCTTCAATTTCTCGAATGACCTGACTGATTGCAGGCTGTGACATATAAAGACGCTTACCAGCTTTTGTCATACTGTTTTCTTCATAGACTGCAATGAAGATTTCTAACTGTCGTTTACTTGTTTCTTTCATTTTTGTTTTATTTATCCTCGTAGTTGATACGTATTAGTATAACACAATATAAATAAAACGTAAATAAAATTAATAAAACAATATTGTTTTAATACAATTTTCCACTACCTCGTCCTTCTACTAGAGCTAATACTCGCTTGCTCATAATCGGATGATCTAAAACCATATTTACAATCCAGATAAAAAATCCTCGTTGACTGCGCATGGTTTCAATGTAATCCTCCTTATCCACCATTTTGTATAAATGTCTATCTACAACCAACATAAGCATTGCATCAAGCCCATCATTTCCCGTTAATCGTTGTGCAAGTCTATCACAACTGTATTCCCTAGTTCTAGATGCAATCGAACCAATAATTGGAATATTTTCTGAAAATAAAATTGGGAGGTTATAGTGTAAAGTTGAATGTCCATAGTAAATATGTGCAAGTTCATGGGCAATAACAAAGGCTAAAGCATCCATATCTTTGTGTTCACGATAAGCTACTTCAAAAATCTCTGTATGAATACAAATCCACTGTTTTCTAAAAATAAAAGTTGAAAATGCGTTGAGCACACCATTTTGCTGCATAATATACGCCTTGGGGGTATCAATACCCAAACGTTTTGAATACGAATCAATCAGTTCATAGACCTCTGGAAAATTTTTCTCAGTAATTCGTACAGAATTTGCGCGATAATACGCATAGTAGAAATACAATCCCAAATAAAACAGTACAAAGATTGCAACACCATAAACAAATCCTAAAATTTCAATTGGAATATCTTCTTCTGTCAATTTATCTTCTTTATCTATAGTACTTTCTTCGTCAAATACTTCCTCTTGTATTTCTTGTGTTACTTGTTCTACTGCTTGCCTTCCTAAATCTAAGCTATCATTCCAATGAGTTACAAGAAGTGCAAGAACAACAACGATCATTAAAACATTTAATTCAATGAGTCGTCGATACCAGCGTTTCTCCAAACGATGTCTACAAGCTTCTCCTTCGTTTTTAGAAATATCTGACTGCTGCCATTCCTCTTCCAACTCAAATACACGCTGTCCTTGAAATACATCTACCTTCGTTTTCTTTTGCATAACTATCTCCTTACAATTAAAAATAGAG
>JPZU01000001.1:218099-234380 GCA_000875945.1 Lachnospiraceae bacterium TWA4
AAAATAGAGTTGTAGCAAAACTCTTAGATTTATTTTACTACAACTCTAAAATTAATCAACTATAATTACAAACAACTCTTAAAATGTTTAGAATTTGCCATATACTTTTCATAAGTTCGAAACATTAATGAAATTACAGCAAAACCTATCGCCATAGCAAAAATTGTCTTACCTGTCGATAACATAAATCGTTTAAATTCAGGAATATTTCCAGCAAGAGCATAAGAGGTCGTATAATATAAACTTCCTCCTGGAATCATAGGCACGGTTGCAGGCATTAATAAACAAGTAGTTGGTGCCTTTACAATCCTTGCAGCAAGATGTGCATATAAACTACAAAACATTGCCGTAATTAAATTAGCAAAAAACTACTCATCACAAAACAACAAGATAAATAAATCATCCATGACAGCATACCATCTATAGAGATTAATAACCAATAATCTTTTTTTACTCCAAATACAATTGAAAATCCAAGACTTCCTACAAATGCTGCTATAATCTGTATCCATGCATCCATTAGAGTCCACCTCCCATAATCATTGAAGAAAGAATATATCCTCCGGCTATACTTGTTGCAATAAGTAAAGACTCAAAAAATCGTAATAACCCTGTAATTATTTCACCTAATAGCATATCTCGAACCGAATACGTAATTGCAATGCCTGGAATTGTTAGCATAATACATCCAATTAAGATTTTATCAAGATCCATTACAATTCCTGCCGATGAACCTATAAATACCAATAGATTCCCAATAAATCCTGTTATAATTGAAAACAAAAAATAATACAGCAGTTGATTTTCACTCTTCCAATGACTATGGCGATTCATGACAGTAATTACACAAGCTAGAACTGCTGTAGCTAATGCATCTGCTAATCCTCCACCAAAAAATATTGTAAATCCACTTGCTGCTAAAATTGCACCAATATATGAAACAAAAATCTTATTTTTACTTTCTGCTGTGTCTTTTCGCGCTAAATGAATATCCTTTAATTGTATTTTATCTTCACAAAGATCTCGTGATAATTGATTTAGTCTCTCAAGCTCTTCTAGATTGGTTCCCCATTTATTAATTCGTCGAATTTGATTATAAACTGTTCCATCCTTGTAAACCGCTGTCAACTGTATTTCAGAAGTGATTGTAAAAACATCTACTCTTACAAATTGATAGGCTTTAAGAATCCTTCCTATTGTATCTTCTACTCGGCTAACTTCCCCACCTGATTGAAGCATACGCTCTCCAATATCTAATACTCGTCCTATAATAATATTTTCATCCATTACTCTTTTTCACTTTTCATATCCTTTTTTACAAAACACAAGTATAGCATAAAGATATAATGTATGCAACGAAAAAAGGAGGCACAATCCGTACCTCCTTTAACTATTATTCAATTCCCAATAGAACATAGCCGGCTTTTTCAATTGCCACTTTAGCTTCTTCTTCTGAAAACTTATCATTTACTGAAGCAATCGCTGTTCCTGCTTCGTGTGAAGCCACTACACTGTCAACTCCTTCGAGTTTTTCTAAGGCTTTCTTTACATGACGTTCACAGTTTTCGCACATCATTCCTTCAATCTTTAACGTCTTTGAATTTACTTCTTGTTCTTCTTCAATTCCTACAAAGGTATAACCTGCTTTTTCAATTGCCGCTTTAGCTTCTTCTTCTGAAAACTTATCATTTACTGAAGCAATCGCCGTTCCTGCTTCATGGGAAGCAACCACACTGTCAACTCCTTCGAGTTTTTCTAAGGCTTTCTTCACATGACGTTCGCAGTTTTCGCACATCATTCCTTCAATCTTTAAAGTCTTTGAAGGACCTTTGCAAGCATCACAATCACAAGAATCTGCTGATTTTACAGATTTAGTTTCTTCTACAACTTCTACCTTTGGTTCTTCAATAACAATTGGCGTAGTTTCTGGTAATGCACGTTTTCTCATAGGATGGTCTTTCTTTGTATCATGTACTTTAAATAAGTTTAGACGAAGTGCATTCATACAAACTGTAAAACTTGATAGAGACATTGCTGCAGCTCCCCACATAGGGTTCATCTGAATGGCTGCTACGGCACCTGCTGCTATTGGAATTAAAATAACATTATATGCAAAAGCCCAGAACAAGTTCTCATGAATATTTCTAAGAGTCGCACGGCTTAAACGAATGGCTGCACTAGCATCTGATAACTTCGAATTCATTAATACAACATCTGCTGAATCAATAGCAACATCCGTACCTGCACCAATTGCAATACCTGTATTTGCTCTTGTAAGTGCTGGAGCATCATTGATTCCATCACCAACCATAGCAACATTTCCACGTTCTTGAAGTTTACGAATTACAGCTTCTTTTCCTTCTGGAAGTACACCAGCGATTACTCGGTCTACACCTGCAACTTTACCAATTGCATTCGCAGTCTTTTCATTATCACCTGTTAACATAACCACTTCAATGCCCATATTCTTCATTTCCTGAATAGCCTGTGCACTGTCTTCCTTAATTACATCGGCTACTGCAATCATACCAAGTACTTTTCCATCACAAGTAAAGAATAATGGGGTTTTTCCCTGATCTGCAAGGTTACTAGCCGCATCACTTAACTTCGTTGATACCTTACTTCTACTAGAAATAAATTTAAATGATCCACCAACAATCTGATGGCCTTCAATTTTTGCTTGTAATCCATTACCAGATAATGCTTTAAAATCACTAGCATCTGATAATTTAAGGTTCTTTGAATCTCCATAATTTACAACAGCTGTTGCAAGTGGATGTTCACTCTTTTTCTCAAGCGAATATGCATAATTTAAAAGATCAGCTTCATTTACACCATCTTCTGCTAAAATATCTGTAACTTCTGGTTTACCTGCTGTAATTGTTCCCGTTTTATCTAATGCAACAATCTGAACTCGTCCTGCATTTTCTAAAGATGCACTAGTTTTAAATAAAATACCATTCTTGGCACCCATTCCATTACCAACCATAATCGCTACTGGAGTTGCAAGTCCAAGTGCACAAGGGCAAGCAATCACTAAAACAGAGATTGCACGTTCTAGCGCATAAGCTAAATCGCTGCGACCAGCCGTTAACCAAAGAATTGCTACAACAACTGCAAGTCCAATGATTGTTGGAACAAAGATTCCAGATACAACGTCTGCAATTCTAGCAATTGGAGCCTTTGTTGCAGCTGCATCACTAACCATCTGAATAATCTGTGAAAAAGTAGTATCCTCACCAATTCTAGTTGCACGAGCTTTAATAAATCCTGACTGATTCATCGTTGCTGCACTAACTGTATCATTGACACCTTTATCTACAGGAATCGATTCACCTGTAAGAGCTGATTCATCAATTGCAGAGCTTCCTTCAATAATCACTCCATCAACTGGAATTGCTTCACCAGGACGAACAACAAAAATATCGCCAAGTGCTACTTCGTCAATATCTACTGTTACTTCTTGATCTCCACGTAAGACAACAGCGGTCTTTGGAGCCATCTTCATTAAATTCTTAAGTGCATCTGTTGTTCTTCCCTTTGATAAAGCTTCTAACGTTTTACCAACAGTAATTAATGCTGGAATCATAGCAGCTGACTCAAAATATAGCTGATTGTGATAAAGTGGCATAAGGTCTGCATTGCTAGTTCCAGTAGTTACCAAGTAGGTTAACTGATATAAAATATATAGTGACCATAAAAATGATACGCCTGAGCCTAAGGCTACTAAAGTATCCATATTTGGCGAACCATGAGATAGCGATTTAAATCCTGAAATAAAGAACTTACGGTTAATAATCATTACAATAATTGCAAGAAGCATCTGAGTAATTGCAAGTCCAATGTGGTTGTGTTCAAAGAAAAATGGCACTGGCCATCCCCACATATTGTGACCCATTGTAAAGTACATTAACACTAGTAAAACAGCGCCTGAAGCAATTAAACGTCTGACTAATACAGGTGTCTCATGATCTTTTAGAGCTTCCTGCTCTGCTGCAAGCTTCTCACTTGCACTCACTTTCTTTGCTTCTGCGCCCTTAGGAGAAGCTCCATATCCAGCTGCTTCTACAGCCTTTATAACCTCTTCCTTAGTTGCTGTACCTGTTACAGACATAGAATTTGTTAATAGCGATACGCTAACTGACTCTACATTCTCAAGCTTTGATACAGCTTTTTCAACATGTGCTTGACAAGCCGCACAGGTCATACCTGTTACAACATATTGATCCATAAATGTTCCTCCTATCTTTATCTTTTACTTACTTTATTATTTCATCAACTTTTGTAAAACATTACAAAGTTCATCAATCGCTTCATCTTTACCTGCCCTGATATCTTCTGCTACACAACTGTGAATATGATTGGACAATAACAATTTATTAAAACTATTAAGTGCAGCTGTTGCAGCAGATACCTGAATTAAAATATCTGGACAATAGGCATTATTTTCAACCATCTTTTCAATTCCTCGAATCTGTCCTTCGACCTTACGAAGTCTAGTAATTAATGCCTTTTGTTCTTCTGGTGAACGCATCTTATGTCTGCTGCTACAGTGTGGACATCCTCCACTAGTTTCTTCTATCGCTTGATCTTCTTCCATGACTTTATCTATAGCTTCATCTATAGTATTTTCTAATAGTTCATCTTTTTTCATTTATTTTTATCTCCCAATTGATAATATTTTTCAAATGCCCCTAGGGGGTATCTAACTATCTCTATAATATACCCTCACGGGGTATCTGTCAAGTCCTAAATTTTATTTTTTACAAAAAAGTGGTACTGTTGAAAAACATTTTTACAACAGTACCACTTTTTAAATACTATGTTAATGAAATCTTATCTAAAATTCCATTTAGATATGCAAGTGTAACCCCATAGTTTGTAATTGGTACACCCTGCTGATAGGCTCGGTCAATTCTTGATAATACATACTTACGGTTAAACATACAAGCTCCACACTGGATAATTAAATCATACCCCGTTAAATCTTCTGGATAATCTGTACCACTAACCACATCTACCGTTAGTCCACTTCCTACTTTTTTGCGTAAAAATCTTGGAATTTTTTCTCGTCCAATATCTTCAGTTAACGGAGCATGGGTACAACACTCGGCAATTAACACTTTAGAAGCCTCGGTTAACTGGTCGATGGCTTTTACTCCTTGAATATATCGATGAATATCTCCTTTGTACGCTGCAAAAAGAATGGAAAAGGATGTCAACAGACTTTCTTTTGGTTTCTTTTTATATACTAATTCAAACACTTGAGAATCTGTTACAATCAATTTAGGAGGATTTTTTAGACAATCTAGTGCTTGTTCTAGCTTATCAGCAGTCACACAAGTGACAATACACTTTCGGTCAAGTAACTCTCGAATGGACTGTACTTGAGGTAAAATTAATCGTCCTTTTGGTGCCTGCGTATCTTGTGGCATAACTAATAAAACTAAATCTTCTTGTGTAATCAATGAGCCAAAAATCGATTCTGCTTCAAAGTCTTCTGGCATTAAACGAATAAGTGTATCTTTTAAAGTTAAGACTCCCTGTCCAGTTTTAGAACTGACAACTAATGGATATTGGTTTAATTTAGATTTTATTTTCTTAATCAAATCTAATTTATTCTCTGCTAAATCAGATTTTGTAACGACTGGAACAATGGGTGTTTTTTTCTTTTTAAAATACTCTGCCCAGTAGAGTTCTTCTGTGCAATCGTCTTCATAGAAAGTAATTACTGCAATATCTGTTCGTTGCGCAGCAAGTCTTGTTTTTTCTACTCGAATTTCTCCAAGTGCCCCTACATCATCAAATCCTGCTGTATCAATAATCACGCAAGCTCCTAGCCCATGGATTTCCATAGCCTTATAAACGGGGTCAGTCGTTGTACCTGCTACATCTGATACAATTGAAACATTTTGATTGGTAAAAGCATTAATTAGAGAAGATTTTCCACTATTTCGTCTGCCAAAAAAACCAATGTGTAATCGATTGGCTTTCGGAGTGCTTGAAAGGTCACCGACCATAGCTGTGTTATTATTTTTAGTACTTTTCATATAATACTCCCTCAGTCGGCTTTAGACATCAGGACTCCGCCACTATGTGGCACCTCATGCCAAGTTGTCACCTGATGCCAAATGCCGACAGCTCCCTCAAGAGGGAGCCTTACTCTTAGAATCTAAAATCACGTTTACCATCCGAGATATTGTTAATATATTCTTCTGCCTTTCTTCGAACTCCTTCTTTTGGAATGGTCTTTAGTTCTTCTCGAATAAGTTTTTCACCAATTTCTTTTGTTTCAGGGCTTGCATAATCTTCTAGATATTCCTTCAAAGTCATCAGTGCATTTGGATGACAGCAATTTTGGATTTGTCCTGATTTAAGTAAGGTCATGAAACGATCACCGGTTCGTCCTTCACGATAACATGCTGTACAAAAACTTGGAATATAGCCCATTTCCATTAGCCACTTTAAGACTTCATCTAAGGTTCGATTGTCCGATACATCAAATTGCTCAGTATCATGTGGACGTTCTTCTTCGGTATATCCACCAACACTAGTTCTTGAAGCTCCACTAATCTGAGATACACCAAGACGAATGACTTTTTCTCTAACTGCTTGACTTTCTCTAGTCGAGATAATCATTCCAGTATAAGGTACACTAATACGAATCAGCGCAACAATCTTTGCAAATGTATCATCATCAATTCCATTGTCAAAAACTTCTGGATCAATGTCATCAGCACGTTTAATTCTTGGTACACTGATGGTATGAGGTCCTACTCCATGAACTGCTTCTAGATGTTCTGCATGCATTAAAAGTCCAGCTAGTTCATAACGATAGAGCTCTAGACCAAATAGTACACCAAGTCCTACATCATCAATTCCACCTTCCATTGCACGGTCCATCGCTTCTGTGTGATAGGCATAGTTGTGCTTAGGTCCTGACGGATGAAGTTTTTCATAGCTTTCTTTGTGGTAAGTTTCCTGGAATAAAATATAGGTACCAATTCCTGCATCATGAAGTTTTTTATAATTTTCTACAGTTGTTGCTGCAATATTGACATTGACACGTCTAATTGCTCCATTTTTATGTTTAATACTATAGATGGTCTGAATGCAATCTAAGATGTATTCAATTGGATTATTTACAGGATCTTCACCTGCTTCAATGGCAAGTCTCTTATGACCCATATCCTGAAGTGCAATTACTTCTTGTTTTACTTCTTCTTGAGTTAATTTTTTACGAGCAATGTGTTTATTCTTTAAATGATATGGACAGTATACACAGTTATTTACACAATAATTGGATAAATAAAGTGGTGCAAACATAACAATTCGATTGCCATAAAAATCCTTTTTAATCTGCTCTGCAAGGTCATACATTTTAGCAAGTCGGTCTTTGTCTTCACAAGCAAGTAATACCGATGCTTCTCTATGAGTCAGCCCCTTGCGTTTTTTTGCCTTTTCAATAATCTGATCAACAAGTTCTAAATTGTCCTTGTTTTCATCAGCATATTTTAGAGAAGCTAAAATCTCTTCATGATTAATAAACTCCTCTGCTTTTAATGATTTAGCATCATACATTTTACTGTTCCTCCATAATAATTTATTCTCTCAGTCGGCTTGATAAAATCTGTGTAATACCTCCAGTCGACTTTGCTGATAAAATCTGTATAATACTCTGAAGGCTATCAAAAAATACTCCCTCAGTCGGCTTTAGGCATCAGGACTCCGGTACTTCGTACCACCTCATGCCAAATTCCGACAGCTCCCTCAAGAGGGAGCCTTAAAGCACATCAGTCTGAACTACTTTATGACCTTTTGAAATCACACCTATACTTCATGACCTTTTGAAATCGCCTCGGTCAGTAACTACTTGATAGCCGATTTTTTCCATTCGCAGTTCCGTACACTGTCTACACTGTGCAGATTCATCCCCTGTACAGATTTTATTGTCATAGAGCATATACTTTTTTCGTACAGCTGTCGGCGATAAATTAGGCATCAAAACATTGCCTCCTGCTTCAATTCCATGCTCTCTTCCAAATGGATCAATAGTTCCAAGAGCAGTAGTTGCTGGAAGTAAGCAATTAGGCAACAACAGTCGAATAATACTTAAAAGTTTCACGGTTAATTCTTCGGTTCCATTTTCACAGTTGGCAAACGGTGTATCTTTATGCGAAATAAATGGACCAATACCAACCATTTCTGGTTCAAGCTCCTTAATAAATAATAAGTCACTCACCAAATGATCAACTGTTTGATAAGGAGAACCCACCATAAATCCACATCCGACTTGGTAGCCAATCTCTTTTAAATGATATAAACATTGTTTTCTATGTGCCAATGACATTTTGGGTGGATGAAGTTTTTTGTAATGAGTCTCATCCGCAGTTTCATGGCGAAGCAAATACCTGTCTGCTCCAGCATCAAAATACGCCTGATACTCACTTCGTTCCTTTTCTCCAATCGAAAGTGTCACTGCACAGTCTGGATAACTTGACTTAATACTTCGTACAATATCGCAGATTTTTTCACAACTATAGTAAGAGTCTTCTCCACCTTGTAAGACAAATGTTCGAAATCCCAGCTCATAGCCTTCTTTGCAACAATCCAAAATTTCTTCTTTTGTGAGTCGATATCGTATCGCATTCTTATTACTTTTTCGAATTCCACAATAATAGCAGTCATTTTTACAATAATTTGTAAATTCAATAAGACCTCGTAAGTAGATATCTTTTCCATAAACAGATTCTCGAACCTTTACAGCTAATTTCTTTAAATAGTCAAGAACTTTTTTGTCATTGCAAAGAATCAACTCTTTTAATTCCTCTCGCGTGGCACTGTGAGTTGAATACAATTGATTAATCACTTCCATTAAATTACTCATCTTTTGTTCCTCCAATCGATGAGTATACAGTTTTTATGCTAATTCCTGGCAATCGTCCAATCTTACCAGCTAACGAATTAATCACATTCACTGGAGCATCCATTGCCACACTAATCACATTAATTTTTTTCTTTGAATAGGGAATTCCCATTCGCCCAATAATATACTCTCCATACTCATGTAGGATTTCATTTAACTTTGTCACTGATTGATTATTCTCTACAATAATTGCAGCAACTGCTACTCTAGTTTCCATCCAATCCTCCAAAAACGCTACTATTCACACCCACGCCATTTTTATCATTCGAAGTAGCGCACTGACGTGTGAACTGTAAACAAAGAAAGCCATACCCCAAAAGGGTATAGCTTTCCCGTAAATTTATAAATACCACTTTTGTTTCAGATAAATCTTAGACATTAGATTATTTTTATGAATTTTCTATTCTTTTCTTCCTTAGTGAAAGTTTTTAATGTATCGCCTCTCCTTACGTCGACGGCATATCATTTAAGCCATTACTATATAGGACTTTGTCCTATGGGCTTCTTTTCTCGCACCTTGGATGATTATTTACTATTCTTTAATCTTCTTTAAGAGCGTTTACTTCTCTCTTTACATAGGTTGTATGAAGTACTTCATGAGCCTTATGACTACCTGGTTTTCCAAAGAATTCAGCGTAAGCTTTCTTCACGCTTTCATTCTCATGAGAATAACGATTGGTATTGCCTTTATCATAGCCATAGAGAACGCTTGCACGAAGTGCACGAATATCGGTTGTATTACGAACTTCACCACTTACCTGAGGCTGTCCACCACCATTTACACAACCACCTGGGCAACCCATGATTTCGATAAAGTGATATTCTTTCTTACCACTCTTTACATCATCAAGAAGCGCTCTAGCATTTGCAAGGCCTGAAGCAACTGCCACTTTAACATCCATGCCATTTACATTATAAGTAGCTTCTTTAATTCCAGTTGTTCCACGAACATCTGTAAAATCTACAGATGGAGCTTCATTACCAGTTAAAGTCTTAACGGCTGTTCTTAAAGCTGCTTCCATAACACCACCAGTAGCACCAAAGATGACTGCTGCACCTGAGCCTTCACCTAGTGGATCATCAAAGTTTTCATCTGGAAGGTCTAAGAACTTAATGCCTGCACGTTTAATCATACGAGCAAGTTCTCTAGTAGTGATTGAAATATCTACATCAGGAACGCCTGCTGCACTCTCATCATCACGACCAATTTCAAACTTCTTAGCTGTACAAGGCATAACGCTGACACTAACGATATTCTTAGGGTCAAGTCCCATCTTTTCTGCATAATAAGTCTTAATCACAGCACCTTGCATCTGCTGAGGAGACTTACAGCTTGAAAGATTCTCGGTCATATCTGGATAATAGTGTTCACAGAATTTTACCCATCCTGGAGAACAAGAAGTGATAATTGGCAATTTACCACCATTTTGTACTCGTTCAATAAATTCATTCGATTCTTCCATAATCGTAAGGTCAGCACCAAAGTTCGTATCAAATACCTTATCAAAGCCTAATCTACGAAGTGCTGCTGCAAGTTTACCCTGAACACCTGTACCGATAGGAAGACCAAATTCTTCGCCAAGAGCTGCACGAACAGCTGGAGCTACCTGAACTACTACATGTTTAGTTTCATCAGCGATTGCTTTGGTAACATCGGCTGTATTGTCCTTCTCATAAAGAGCACCTACTGGACATACGGCGATACACTGACCACAAGATACACAGCTAGTATCTCCAAGACCAAATTCAAATGCCGATGAAATATGGGTATTAAATCCACGTTCATTTGCTCCGATAACACCAATGCCTTGAGTTGTTGCACAAACAGCTACACAACGACGACAAAGGATACACTTGTTGTTATCTCTTACCATATGAGGAGCAGATTCATCAAGTGGATAGTTAAATCTCTTACCATCATATTTATCTTCAACATCTACACCATAGTCTTTACATAACTTCTGAAGTTCACAGTTTCCACTTCTTACACAAGAAAGACATTTTCTATCATGATTAGAAAGAATTAACTGTAAAGTTTTCTTTCTAGATTCAATGACTAATGGAGAGTTGGTCTGAACTTCCATACCCTCATTAATTGGATATACGCAAGCTGCTACAAGACTTCTTGCATTCTTTACTTCAACCACGCAAATACGACATGCGCCGATTTCGTTGATATCCTTTAAGAAGCAAAGTGTAGGAATTTCGATTCCTGCAATTCTAGCAGCTTCTAAAATGGTTGAGCCGGCAGGAGCTGTAACGTCCATACCGTTAATTTTTAAATTAATATCTGACATATTGGACCTCCTCCTTATTGCTTAATGATTGCATCAAATTTACACTTAGACATACATACGCCACACTTAATACACTTGGTGGTATCAATGGTATGAGGTTTTTTCTTCTCACCAGAAATTGCTTCCACTGGACAGTTTCTTGCACAGCGAGTACATCCTTTACAATTTTCTTCGACAATGACATACTGTAATAAGCTCTTACATACGCCTGCTGGACACTTTCTGTCTACGATATGAGCAATGTATTCATCACGGAAGTTTTCAATAGTAGAAAGAACAGGGTTTGCAGCTGTCTGACCTAATGCGCAAAGAGCGTTTTGTTTCATGTATTTAGCAAGGTCATAGATTTCATCAAGGTCTGTCATTGTAGCCTTACCATCAGTAATCTTCGTTAAAAGCTCAAGTAAACGAGTCGTACCAATACGACAAGGTGTACACTTACCACAAGATTCATCGACAGTAAACTCTAAGAAGAATTTTGCGATATCAACCATACAATCATCTTCGTCCATAACAATAAGTCCACCTGAACCCATCATTGAACCGATGGAAATTAAGTTGTCATAGTCGATTGGAACGTCATAGTTCTTCATTGAGATACATCCACCTGAAGGTCCACCAGTTTGAGCAGCTTTAAATTTCTTGCCGTTTGGAACACCGCCACCGATTTCTTCTACGATTTCACGAAGAGTCGTTCCCATAGGAATTTCTACAAGACCTACGTTATTGACCTTACCACCAAGAGCAAATACCTTCGTACCTTTGGATTTTTCTGTACCCATACCTGCAAACCACTCAGCACCATTTAAGATAATCTGAGGAATATTTGCATAGGTTTCTACGTTGTTAAGAATGGTTGGTTTACCAAAAAGACCCTTAACTGCTGGGAAAGGAGGACGAGGACGAGGCTCACCACGATTACCTTCAATAGAAGTCATAAGAGCAGTCTCCTCACCACATACGAATGCACCAGCACCTAGTCTAATACCTAAGTTAAATTCAAACCCTGTACCAAAAATATCTTTACCTAATAGACCAGCTTCATTTGCTTGATCAATTGCAATCTGTAAACGTTCAACAGCAATTGGATACTCTGCACGAACATACACATAACCCTGATTTGCACCGATAACATAAGCAGCAATTGCCATCGCTTCGATTACTACGTGAGGATCACCTTCAAGTACGGAACGGTCCATGAATGCACCTGGATCACCTTCATCAGCGTTACAACATACATATTTCTGTACGCCTGGTTCTCCACCCATAGCAAATTTCCATTTAAGACCAGTTGGGAATCCACCGCCTCCACGGCCACGAAGTCCTGAATCAAGGATACACTGCATAACTTCTTCTCTAGTCATAGACTTAAGAACCTTAGCAAGTGCCTGATATCCACCAGTTGCTATGTATTCATTGATATTTTCTGGATTAATTACACCACAGTTACGAAGTGCCACACGGTGTTGTTTCTTATAGAAGTTGGTCTCATGCATAGAGATAATTCCATCTTCTGTGACAGTTTCTTTATAAAGTAAATCTGTACAAACCTTTCCGCCCTTTAAGTGCTCTTCTACAATTCTTGGAATATTCTCAATATCTACAAATGAATAGAATGAAGCTTCTGGATAAACAATCATAATCGGTCCGATTGAACATAGACCATGACATCCAGTTTTAATAATCTGTACTTCCTCTTTAATTCCTGCTTTTTCAATTTCTTCTTCAAGCTTTGCGATGATTTTTAAACTACCAGAAGATGTACATCCAGTACCACCACAAACAAGCACTTGAAGTCTATATTGATCATCTGGAGTTGGGGTATAATGCTCGCTTCTAAATGCCACAAGACCTTCCATCTTGTCACGAATAGCGTTAAGCTCTTCAATTGATTTCATATACGAAACTCTCCTTTACTGAATTTACTAATTGACTATTGATATTGTGCTAAAATTTTCTCGACATCATCTGGTACAAGTCTACCATGTACATCTTCATTAATGGTCATTACAGGAGCAAGTCCACATGCACCTACACATCGACAAGCTTCAATTGAAAACTTGCCATCTGGTGTACACTCTCCTGAGTTAATTCCAAGAACTTGTTGAACCTTCTCAAAGATTTTACCTGAACCTTTAACATAACAAGCTGTACCAAGACAAACAGAAATTCGATACTGACCCTTTGGCTGAAGTGCAAACATTGCATAAAATGTTGCCACCCCATAAATCTTCTCTAGAGGAATCCCCGTCTCATCTGAAATAATTTTTTGTACCTCGATTGGAAGATAGCCATAAATATCTTGTGCTTTCTGCATCATTGGCATCAGTGCACCCTTCTGGTCCTTGTTCTCAGCAATCATTTTTCTTAGAGCTGCTTCCTGCTCTGCAGTTCCCTTAAAAGGAACTGTTTTCTTAGCTGATTCCATCCGTTTACCTCCTAAATAAATATATTTTCAACAAAATAAAACTATTAATTTTTATTTTGTTTTATACTGTTTTATTACGTTATCATGTTAATTGATAATACTTTATCATTATAGCATAGGTACTATTCAAATACAAGCCATTTAGTAAAATCAACTTAAATTTAATATATTTTTTGTGTTTTTTGTACACATTATATATTTATTTATAAATTATAGGAATATATTTCATATCAATTTGCCTAATATTTTATCTATATTATGCAATATTTATATAAGAAATCTATTTTAACAAAAGATTCAACAAAAAAGGCTATTGCAAAATGTTTTCTATTTTGCAATAACCCCTGTTAACTTATCATATGATATTGGGGTCAAAAGGTATTGCCCCAACTATGATACGGATTTTTGCGGGTCCCAAAGTCACAATTTTTCATGCAAGCATGAAAATGTGACCTTTTGACCCTAGTATCATCATATTAAATTAATGAAATTGGCTGACTATTTAGCACTGCTTGTACTAATTGACTTCCTTGATACTCCAACTTTAAGAAAAAGTATTCTTGGCTTGTTTCTAATAATCGAAAGAAAATTTTATCTCCTTCCCAAATGGGCAAATCATAAACTTTTGATTTATCAATCCAACAAAGTTCTCCTTCATTACACTCGCCAATTTTACCCGTAAACGAATCAGCCGTAAATAAGTGCATGTATTCCGTTCCCCATTCATCCGATACAAAAGTAATAAATCCACGAGGTGTATACGATAATAAATCCAGATTTGTTTCTTCCTTGACTTCTCGAAGCAGACAGTCTTGCGGAGATTCCCCTTCTTCAAAGTGTCCTCCAATTCCAATCCACTTATCTTTATTTTCATCATTTTCTTTTTTAATTCGATGAAGCATTAGATAGTTATTGTCTTTTTCAATATAGCAAAGTGTTGTCATTCTCATTGTAATATTTCCTCTTATTATAAGTAGAACTTCATTATAAAGTTATTATAAGTAGAACTTCATTATAAAGAATTTCTCACAATATCCACAGTCTTTATATAATCCTCTTTAGCTACGATCAATAATTCCCCTGTATTCTCCGATTTACTATTTCGGCTTCTTTTTTAGTCTACGCAATATTTTCTCATAATCACCTTCTAATTCTTTATAAACTTCCTTTAAATACACTATCTTCTCTTCTACTATAGGTGCAACTGTAACCTTTTAAATCAAACCTGAAATTAATATAACTAAAATTAATACTGGTAAAATGTATTGAAAATAAGGTTTTAACCATTTAGGCATCTTTAAACCACTACCTGTATTTACTTCTTCTAAATACTTATCAAATCCCCAACCAAACTTAGTCACACAAAATAATAAGAAAATTAACGAACCTCCAGGTAATAATAAATTACTAACAATAAAGTCTTCACTGTCTAAGATATCTCTCGCACCAATTAAGTGAACATTTGATAAAATATTATAACCAAGTGCACAAGGTAGTGAAGTCACTAACATAATCACAAAGTTAACGGCTACAGATTTCTTTCTAGATAAACCGAAATTGTCAACGCTACTAGCAATTAAATTCTCAAATACTGCTGTAACCGTTGAAAAGCTTGCAAATGTCATAAATACAAAGAATAGTGTTCCCCAAATACGTCCACCTGGCATATGAATAAATACCTGTGGCAAAGTTACAAAGATTAATGAAGGGCCTTGATCTGGTGAAACATTAAAGCTAAAGCATGCTGGGAAGATAATAAGACCAGATAATAAAGCAACAAATGTATCAAGAGCTGCAATCTGAACAGCTTCTCCTCCTAAAGTCTGATCCTTAGACATATAACTTCCAAAAATCTCAAGAGCTGCAATTCCAAGGCTTAATGTAAAGAATGCCTGATTCATTGCTGCTACAATAACATTTACTAGTCCAATTTCTAAGGTTGCATTTAAATTAGGAAGTAAATAAAATGCTAGTCCTTCTTTAGAACCTGGTAATAAAACACTATGTACTGCAAGGACAACAATTAAACTAAGTAGTCCAATCATCATAAACTTATTGACTTTTTCTAAACCTGACTGTACCCCAAAACTTAAAACGATAAATCCTAAAACGACAACTACTGCCATGAAAAACACCATTTCTTTTGGGCTTGCAAGCATGTTTCCAAATACATTTGCTACTTCATCATGCGTAACTCCTTCAAAAGCTCCACTTATAAACTTCCACGCATAAGAAACCATCCAACCAGCAACGGTTGTATAGTACATCATTAATAAATAACAACCTAAAATGCAAATCCAACCGTGAATATGCCATTTACTGCCTGGTTTTTCTAATGCCTTATAGCCTAATACAGCACTCTTACCAGAACCACGACCTACTGCAAGTTCCATAGTCATTACAGGAATACCCATAAGAACCAGGAATAAAAGGTACAATAATACAAAAATTGCCCCTCCATTCTTCCCTGCTACATAAGGAAACTTCCACACGTTTCCAATTCCAATTGCACAACCAGCACTGACCAAAATAAAGCCTAGTCGCGACTTAAAGCCTTCTCTTTTTTCCATACCTTTTTAATTTAGACTCCTTCTTTTAATAAGTATTTTTCTTTATGTTTAATTGATTTT
>JPZU01000001.1:234400-234975 GCA_000875945.1 Lachnospiraceae bacterium TWA4
CCCTAAGAAGGCTATAGCCATAAAGACTACCTTCCCTAAGGAGGCTATAGCCAT
This sequence comes from Lachnospiraceae bacterium TWA4, assembly GCA_000875945.1. GTDB lineage: Bacteria > Bacillota > Clostridia > Lachnospirales > Lachnospiraceae > TWA4. Next base: position 234,455 of record JPZU01000001.1, read on the forward strand.
AAAAACTACCTTCCCTAAGGAGGCTACAGCTATAAAGACTACCTTCCCTAAGGAGGCTATAGCTATAAAGACTACCTTCCCTAAGGAGGCTATAGCCATAAAGGCTCCCTCCTGAGGGAGCTGTCGGCATTTTTGCATGAGGTGGTACGAAGTACCGGAGTCCTGATGCCTAAAGACGACTGAGGGAGTTCTATAACCTTAGTTTTGCAACAACCCTATTTCTTTTACTGTAATTTTGTCGCTAATTCGACAGTTTCCTTCAAGCAATTCACCAACTTATATTCGCCTTTTTCATGCAACATATCTAAAAATGCTGGAAAAGATGGATGATCTGGTGTGATACCAAAATCCTGTGTAACCTTAAAGCCAATCCAATATTCCTTTTTTGCTACATAACTTTGACCTAATTCGTCAGCTTTTGCCAAAACTTCTTTTTCATAATCTTGTACATACTTTTTATAAAGTACGTTAATTGGTTTTTTCTGTTCCATATCCTTTAACCCTTTCATTTAACTTTTGTC
>JPZU01000001.1:234995-249432 GCA_000875945.1 Lachnospiraceae bacterium TWA4
TATAGCATAAGTATAGGAACATTTCTACTCTATTTTAAAAATAACCTTTAAAATAGCAGTTCAATTGTTACAGTTTACACGTCAGCCAAAACATGAAAATATTTGTGCTTGCACAAGAATGTTTTCATGTTTGCTGACGAAGGAAACGCTATTTTAACTGCTATTTAAATCAGTTTCACTTCATAGCCTAGTTCATGAAGTAATTCCTTATCTGTCTGAACTGTAATTCCTGCTGTCGTTAGCATATCACCTGAAATTGCCGCATTTGCACCAGATAAAAAACATCCTCGACCTTTATCAGGAATCAATCCACGTCCGCCTGCCAAACGAATAGAAGCATCCGGTAAAATAAATCGAAAAACTGCTACAATTCTTCTCATATCTTCATTCGTTAATTTTTGATTGGTTTCAAAAGGTGTTCCTGGAATCGGATTTAGCATATTGACTGGAATACTCTTAATTCCCAGCTCACGCAAAGTAAATGCCATGTCTATTCGGTCTTCAATGCATTCTCCAAGTCCCATAATTCCACCACTGCACACCTCAAGTCCTGCTGCCTTAGCTGCACGAATAGCTGATAATTTATCTTCAAATGTATGAGTTGTGCAAACATTTGGGAAATTTCTTCTAGAAGTTTCAATATTGTTATGTACTCTTGTCACTCCGGCTTCTTTTAACTTTCTGTACTGCGCTTCATTTAATAGGCCAAATGAAATGCATACAGAAATTCCAACCTCTGATTTAATTTTACGAACAGCTTCGCACATTTTATCAATTTCATCATCTGATAGTCGCTTACCAGAAGTCACAATTGAATAGCGAAGTACTCCCTGCTCATGGTTATGTCTTGCCTCTTTTACAATTTCTTCGCTCGATAATAAGGCATATTCTTGAATAGACGTATGGTGATGTGCTGACTGTGCGCAAAACTTACAGTTTTCAGAGCAGTGTCCACTTTTTCCATTGATAATCGTGCACATATCAAAGGTATTTGCACAAAAATGCTCACGAATTTGATTAGCACTTTTGCATAAATCCTCTAGAGGCTGTTCATATAAATCTAGGGCTTCTTTTCGATTAATTAATTGACCATCTAATACGTTCTTTGTTAACTCTTGTAGGTTTATCATAAATTTCACATCCTATAACTTTTAATTTTTGTAATAGTATCATAAAACCCATCATATTGTCAACTATATGCAATAAATCAGTTTACAATTAACATTGTATCAAATTAAATACATAACTAATAAAAGTTAATCATAACTACTCTTGGTTAGATTATACTAAAAAATGGTGGTGTATTTTTAATTTTTTGTGCAAAATTTGCAAAAAGTACTTGCTATCTGCTAAAGAAAATGGTATAATTGAGAAAAATTTTCGAGATTAGCCCTCGTATGTCATTGGCTATATTTACAAATTTATTTTATTTTTAAGAGTGGAGGATAAGAGAAATGAAGAAAAAATTATCAGTTAAAGACCAATCTGCATGTATGGCATGTTTAGCATGTGAAGTTGCTTGTTCAGAGGCTTTTTACAAAAAATATGATCCAGATAATTCTTGTATTCATATCATTGAGAAAAAAGGTGCTACAAAAACTCAGGTTTGTGTACAGTGCGGTAAATGTGCTAAAGCTTGTGAACATGAAGCAATTACTCAGAACGCTAAGGGTGTTTACACAATTGACAAGAAGAAATGTGTTAAATGTGGTAAGTGCGTAGAAGCATGTCCATTCCAGGTTATGGTATTAGACGAAGGTAAAGAAACTCCATCTAAATGTATCGCTTGTGGTATCTGCGTAAAAGCATGTCCAGTTGATGTATTAGAAATCAAAGAAATTGATAAATAATCGTATTTATACATAATAATAAAGGGATGTTGTGAAACTCCCTCAGTCGGCTTTAGGCATCAGGACTCCGGTACTTCGTACCACCTCATGCCAAATGCCGACAGCTCCCTCAAGAGGGAGCCTTTTTTTATGTCTAGCATTGACAAATGATGTCTAGCACTGATAAATGAATTCCTTCCGATATTCTAATATTGATAAATTATCTAATATTGATAAATCGATTTCTTTTTATAAGAAAAACAATCGTTATACTAGCTGCCAAAACTTCTGCAACAACTATTGACCACCAAATTCCTTCTAATTGAAAGAATATCGGTAAAATCATCACTGTTCCCATTTGAAAAACTACTGTACGTGTAACAGAAAGAATTCCTGAAGTCAGTCCATCATTTAATGACGTAAAAAATGAAGAGCCAAAAATTCCAATTCCCATTACTAAAAAGGCAATGGAATAAATTCGAAGTCCATGAATTGCCATCATCCACAGATTCTTGTCATATCCTAAGAAAATTCCAGCCATAAATGGTGCGCTACTAAAGGTTCCAACAGCTAAAATAGCACCAGTCGCTACTAAAATTTTTATACTTTTAGTAAATAGATTTTTTAATTCTTTACTATTTTTCGCGCCATACTGATAACTGATAACTGGTGCAATTCCAACTCCATACCCAATAAATACAGATGCAAAGATATAAGAAATATAGTCAATCGCTCCATAAACAGCTACTCCATTATCTCCAACAAATCGCATAAGCTGTATATTGTAGAGCAAAGTTACAATTCCAGCAGATACATCGGTTAGAAACTCTGAAGAGCCATTAATGCAAACTTTTCTAAATGCACGAAGATCCATATGTAATTTTTCAAGATAAATTTTCGATTGTCCTTTACCTATAAAAAATCTTAGTGGTATTAAGCTGCCAATGACTAAACCACTTCCTGTTGCTAATGCAGCTCCAATAATCCCCCATTTTAAGATAACAATTAATACAATATCTACCACAATATTGGCAACTCCTGATAAAATTGTAACCACCATTCCAACTTTGGGGCGTTCAATGACAATTAGAAAACTTTGAAACGTATCCTGTAGCATAAATGGAACGACAAATACTAACAGTGCATGTCCATAACTTATACACTCTTTAAGCACAAGTCCTCTAGCTCCTAGTGTAAAACTTAAAGGTTCTAGAACCATATAGCCAATAATGGTTAATAAAATCCCAATTCCTATGCAACTATAAACAAGCATTGAAAAAACTTGCCTAGCCTTCTTATCATTTCCTTCTCCAAGTAATTTTGCAACAAGGGCACTTCCCCCAGCACCAATCATATAGCCAAGAGCTCCTATTGCTTCTAAAAAAGGTGAAAGCAAACTAATTGCTACAAATGCTTCTTTTCCAACAAAATTTGAGACAAAGTAACCATCATCCACCACATCATAAAGCGCTGTAAAGGTAATCATAACAATGGATGGCAAGACAAACCGAATAATTTTTGAATAGGTAAAATGTTCAGACAATGTAATATTTTTCATAATAACTCCTATGCATTTTCCTCGGCTTGACTTTTAAGCTTTTTGACATTCTCTAGTTCAATCAAAGCTTCTACTTTTATTGCATGAGTATCTACCAATTTTTTAAGCGTTTCATAACAAGCATTTGCTTTCTTTTCATTTACATCATAGTAGGTATAATATGCATACAGAAGGCTTTGTCTTGCAGGATAAGTTCTTGTTGCTTTTACATATTTTTGAAGCTTTTTATCATAAAGTCGCTCGATGACCTCTGGATTTCTGTCATGCGTTAACTCGTCATAAAGAAGTGTACATCTTGCCTCATTTTTAAATAATTCTAAAACTCCTGGTGTGTCAATCATGGTCTGACATAATTTTCTACTTTTTTCTTTCTTTTCCATCAGCTAAAGCAAAAAATAACTGGGTAGTTCATCAGATTGGCAACAGATACTTGGGTTAAATCCATATCTGTAAAATCCATAGATGTGATTTCATCTTTTAATTTACTTGGAATGTCATCAAGGGAATTTGCAACTGTCAGCCTTGCATTCACTTCTAAAACTAAATACATACATTTTCTGGCTTGTTTACTATGCATTAATTCATAAAGGTTTGCACCATCAACTCCTCTGGTAAATGGAAGAAGATTAGAAATTCCTAATCCAAGTCCTAATATAGCAAATTCTAAAAGAAAAAACTCTGCTAAAGACCCTTTTGGAGCAACAGCTAATCCGAATAAAAGTCCTAATAAGCCAATGATGATATTTATAAGTCCTCCACTTAGATGATAAAGTTTATACGGATATTCGTCTGTCTTTACCTTTGGTGGAGCAAGCAAACACTGCCCTGCCGTTCCTAATACCATCATTTTCTTTAAATGAAGTCTTCCATCTGTCCCCTTAATAACTGCAAAGTTTCCAATTCGAAAACTAACAAATTCATAACCAGTTAAAAGTCCAGCAATGAGATGGCCGCCTTCATGCAAAACAATATGTATAGCAATTATTAGGTAAAGTGAAAGCAATAGACCACCTAATACGATTAATGATAATCCGGTATTTTCGTCTTCAATCGCTAAGCCATATTTTGCACAAAATGCTCCTGAAAACATAAAGCAACCAATCATAATGACTGTGCCTAGATAATTTTTTAATTTTTGCATTATTTTGTCCTCGTAGTTTCTGTTGTATTTACAAATTAACCATTTAATTATACAATTTTATTGATTCTTTATCAATCATCTTTTTCTTCTAATCTTGCAGTAAAATAAAAATTATTCGTTTAAGGCATTAACCTTATCACTTTCATTAAAAAATGGCAATAAAAAAGGAACCATTTCACATGGCTCCTCATAAATTCTTATTATTTTATTTAACTCTTCTTTCTTTTCTTCCTTTCTCTACGGTCTCGAATTAAAATCACAATAAAGAGAATTACTAAGATGACTGCTGCAATGATTGGTGCAATGATTATTGGCTCAATCTTTTCAGCAGTAGATGCTACAATCCCTGTCTTTGTATCCTTAGGATTGTCAGTCCTCTCTCCTCGTATTAACAATCGATGACTATTAATACCATATGGTGTACAAGTAACCAGCGTACAATAATCTTTATCTTTTTGTGGCTCTAATTCTGTAGAATCATTTGGCTCTACAATCACAATCTGATCAACTTGATAAGTTAAGATTTCATCAAGAACCGTAATTTGAAAGATATCACCTATAACTAATCGGTCTAAGTCTGTAAATAATTTAGCACTTGGAAGCCCACGATGTCCCGATAACGCACAGTGTGTTCCTTTTCCTCCAACCGGTAGGGATGTCCAATCAATATGACCTACAGCTACCTGTAAAATTGCTTCATCCATCCCATGATAAATTGGTAATGAACAATTAATACTAGGAATATCAATATAACCCATGATTCCATCACCAGAAACATTCAATTGTGATTCATAATCTATTTTCTGTGAATCACTCATTGTATAAATTGGATTCTTAATTAAATTTTCATTGTATTTTTTAGCTGATGAAAGAATACGCTCATATTCACTACGGTCTAATTCAGCAACTTTTGCTGTGTATTCTTTAATAGCACGAGACTGATGAAATGAATTCCAATAATTACTAATCGTGGGATACAAAAGTAAGGACAATCCTACAAGAAAAACTAGTATTGAGATAATTGTTGAGATTGAAATTTTTCTTTTTTTCATGTAGAACACTCCTTACTACGTTTTACGACTGGCAAGGAGACTTGCCAGCCGTAAATACAAGTTTCAATTAACGTTGATTAAGACTATCTTAAGACCATATGCTATGCTCTATACTTATTTTGACATACGCTTTTTAGTAACAAGAAGAACTCCTGCACCAACAACTAAAATTCCACCGATGATGTAGAAGATTGTTGTACCAATGCCACCAGTTTCAGGAAGTTGAGTACCTGAGTAGTTCTTTACTGTTAACTGATTAATTCCTACTTGATTTTCTAAATCTGTATTAGTATAAGTCCAAGAACATGTTGTACTGTTTTCTTCTGGAGCATTCCATGCAATTCCCACTGGTGTAATTGCATTTGCATCTAACTTATTATATCCATCAGGAGCTTCAGTTTCTACAATAGTATATGTACCTTCTTTAAGACCAGTTAATTTTACTTTACCATCTTCACCAACTTTTACGTGTACTTTATATTCACCTTCTGCTGGTTTTGTTTCTCTATTTACTGTTTCTTTTAATAGATATTTTTTAACTCCATCAACATAACTATCAATATCTGCATTATCACCTTCTCTAACTGGATCCTTCTCTGTATATGTACCATCCTTTAATGCATAATGTGTAGCTATCTCATTTTCGCCAGCTTCAACATATTCTTGTTTTTTTACAAGAACAGTATTCATAACATCATTACTTGTGATATCAAATTCAGCACCAGTTAATGGCTGATTTGTTTTTCCATCAATTTTATAAAGTACTAATTCTGTTACATAGGTATAAGTCTTAGATTCAGGAGTTTTTCCTGTTGTAGAATTACTTCCTGGTTTATCTTCATCATCCTCATCACCATCATCTGTAACATTAGGATTGTTAGAATAAGTTAAATCAACCTTATTTTCATTACCAGTATTTGTAGTTTCAGCTTTTTCTGTTACAGTTGCTGAATAAGTAACTACAATTTTATCACCTGCATTATCTGCATACTGAATAAAATTACGGAATACAATTTCAATGGTGGTTTCACCATTATCATCTGTTTCATATTTAAGAGAATAATCTCTCTTTTGAACTGTATTATCCTCTTCATTTTTTACATCTAGATCTAATACTTTATTTCCAATTTTGATATTAACACTACTTGGATCAAATTCAAGACCTTTAGACATTGTATCTTTTAAAACAAAGTAATACTTTTTGTATCCTTTCATATCAGGAACATTAGAAGTTACCTTAAATTTCACTGAATCTCCAATTGCTGCATTATTAGTTTTTGACAATTCTTCTTTATCAGTGCCTTTTTCTTCCTTTGTAACAATATTTTTCTCAACAGTAGGTGCATCTGCTTTAACAGTTATTTCTTCTTTAGGATCTGCTGTAGTTAAAATACAAGCTGAAACAATCTGATTGTTAGATTCTTCATCATTATTAAGAGCTTTTGCATCACCAGTAACTAAATAATATCCTGCTTTTTGTACATCAATTACTGCTATTTCTTTAATATTAGTATCCGAAATACCATCTGCTTCTGTTACAGCTCTACCTACAGCAGTAAAGGTCGTATTTACTTTAGTTGTATCAGCAGTTGCAAATTTAAGGGCTTCTTTAGCAACATTTTGTAGCTCTGCTTCTTTATCACTGCCTGTTAATGTTCCAATATAATCAACTAAGTCCTTACCTGATACCTCTGTATCGTCAGCTTTTTTATATTTAAAATTCTTAAATTCATCAGTAACAGTATACGCATAATTATCACCACTATAAGTTACATCAAATAACCTATATGCTGTATAAGTTTTTCCTGCAATTGAAACAGAAGATGCATCTGTTGTCTTCACTGTAATAGAATATTTAGGTGTTGCTTCTGTTGCAAATACCGTCATACACATACTAAATATCATTGCAAATACGACCAAAAAGCTAACAATTTTTCTCAAATTCTTCATACACTTAAGCTCCTTTCATAACTTTTGCTTAGTTAAACACAGTTTCCGAGAGCATCTCTATCTACCTTTTCCTCCTTTCCTGCTTCTCCATATATATACGCTTAGCAAACTCATAATCATTATTCCAAGTCCACCAAGTTCGTAACTACTTGTTCCAAAGCTTCCAGTTTCTGGTAACTTATGGCCAGGAGAATTTTTAATAGTTAATATTAATTCTCCTGAAACTGTACTACCCTCAATCTTTCCGTCATTTCCAGTTCCTTGTACCGAAGTCCTTGTTAAGGTAATTTCAAAAGGTTCTTTTAAACGATTAAATCCATCTGGTGCTTTTGTTTCTACTAAATAATAGGTTTGTGGTACAAGATTTTGTACTTTTACAATTCCTTTTGAATCTGTCGTTAGAGGATTTTTATTAATCTTTATCCCTAATTTTCCTTCTGATAGATAATAACCACCAGTTTCAGTTTCATCAGATTTTGCTAATCGATACAAATCAAACTCAGCATCTTTAAGAACTTCTGTTTCAGCATTTTTATTTACCTTTTTAATCGTAAATGCACAAGGTACAACTTGAATGACTGGATGTTCATAGTCATCCTTGTAATAATTGTCATTCATCTTATAAGTTACTGTTGCTGCATCATTTGAATGGAATCCAGGCTTTTCAGAACTTGTTTCATTATTGCCATAATCTGTATTTTCATCACCTCTTGTACCTTCATAACCATCATTATTATCGTCAATATTTTTTGTATATGTTTCATACGCATAGGATGTTGTCTTAACATTGAAAGATAACGTGTACGTATAATCAGGATTTAACTGATAGCCTTTCTTAAATATCGCTTTTACACTTTTAGAGGTTTCATTATAACTAATACCCTGAACAATCGCTTGTCCTGCCTCTGTTATAGCTCCATTCTCATATAAAGTAGTAGATTGACTATTTTTATCGGTCATGGTTAACTTATAGTCTGGCTGTTCACCATATAAATCTACATAAGCACTTAGTTTATCCTCTATTGAAATATTGCTAACCGGATAGGTTTTATATAGGGATTCTTCTATAGCATCAACTAAATCTCCCGCATTTCTAGCATCAAAGTAATTATTAGCATTCGTTATCATAGCTTTAAGAGCATCATTGTAATGCAAAGGTTTTCCATTACTATCTGTAACAAGCTCCTTATTCCCACCAGAATACCCGTCATGATATGCTTTAATTTGATCTGTCATAGTCATATTAGAAAATGCCACTGAAATAATATTCAGATTAGAATTTTCTTGTCTAAAACTCGTTATAAAATCATTTGTATTTTTGATAACTATCGGCAAATTTTCCACTGTTTCCTGTCCATTTCCCTTCTCAGTATTCAATTCCATATAACGAGTAGGAACACCATCACTAATGAAAATCATATATGTAGGAAGATTTTTTCGGTTGCTTGGAATTTTATCCAATTGTTCTTGTGCTTTTTGCAAACCTGCTACATAGTTAGTCGCACTAGTGGGAATAACACTATTATTAATCTTTTCGATTACAGCATCTGCATTATTCGTCCAACCATTGTTACCACTATCCGTCAATACCTCAACGTCACTTTTATTAGCAAACTTTACAATTGATATAAGATTACCCGAATTTACTGTAATCTGCTTAATAATTCCATTATCTGAAGTAAAAGCATCTTTCATTGATTCAAATCGAGTCTTATATTTATTACCTTCATCATCAACAATCGTCCCTTTTTCGTCAGACATTAAATAATCTTTTTCAAACCATTTTTCAGTCACTGTATCTTTAATATAAGTAACTTTCGGATCATCCCAATATTTTTCTGGATGCATAGAACGTGAATAATCTAATACAAAGAGAACATTCACATTTTCCAATATACTCTGAGGTGCCTTTACATCTAGATACAAACGATAAAAATCTGTCATATCTGCATTATTCTTCTTATCATCTAATGTAGTATCTGGATTACCATTTTCATTACCATCCTTTGTTCTTAAAGCATCTATACATTTATGATGCTCTAATTTAGGTGTAGCATCTAAATCACTTGGTTCTGGAGGTTTTTGAATTTTATAATTTTTAAATTTCACCTCTGGAAGAGTTGTTTCAGTATGTGTTTCTTCAACTTCTTCATATAGAGTATATTGGGTAGCAGAATTTTGAGAATTTGCTACATCTCCTAAATTTTGCATATAATAAGTAGAAGAAGATAGCCAACCTCCTATTATTGCTAAAATATTTTTATTTGTTGCATCAAAACTTGCTTGTGTTCCTCCAGTGCTTAATTCAAATTTAGAACTGCTCCACCAACCAGTGCTATAAACAATTCTTTTATTCGTACCCTTATTTTGAATACCAGAAGATATATTCCAAAGACTATTTCCATTTATCGCTGTCTCATTTTTATAGATCCATCGTCATTCACCTTTATATCTATTGCAGCAAGTGCACCATTACTATCAACAAGTGCCTTTTTACCATTGTCCTCATAAACAATAACATAATCTTTACTAGCTTCATAATTTTCTGCTGGCTTCCACTTTTTCTCTGTCACAGACTCTGACTTTGCTGGAATCATAGTTTTCTCAGAAACATATCCCTCTACTTGAATTTCTTCTGCACTATATACAATATCATTTCCATCATTACTTGTCTTAGGCAAATCCGTAAATGTATGCTTCCATTCATTTCCAGAATTAAGTACAACCTTCTGACCTGTGCGTTTATCATTAGCAGTAAGATAGACTGTCACAGAATCATCACCATGATTATTGTTACCATCTGACCATGTCTTTGAGACAGTAAGAGAAGTCTTTTCTAATTCTGGCAACGTCTTTTTCGTATTAGTAATAGTAATTGTCTGTGTATCATTTACTTTATATACCTTAGACTCTTCTTCATCTGAAGCTGTAAACTCTTCACTTGGGGAATAGCTCACCTCATATCCTTGAATTGTACTTTCTTTTAAATAATAAACATATGGATTTCCATGATCATCAGTTTTTGGCAATTTCCACTCATATTTCCATGAATTATCGCTTGATAAAGTAATTGGTTCTCCAAATATTTGTATTCCTGATGACTCACTCTGCGCTGAATTCGTTCCTTCAGTACTCTCACCTTGTTGAAGAGACGCGTTATTATTATTACTAGGATTATAAGTTCTACAATAAATAGTAACATTCACATCCGTTTTTATATTTTTAAGAGTATATTCAATACTTTGATAATACGTATTAGGACGAGGCATTAAATCATATAAAACACCAAATCCACCTGCGATCCTTTCTGCGTTTTTAGGAGTTCCACTTAATTCTGCTGTTCCTGATACCGTATGACCTGTAATTCCTGAACCACTATCATTTGTATCTACAGAAAATTTTAACATTCCACCATCAGCAATTTCAGTTTCTAGCTTGCGAATCTCCCCATAACTCACACTTCCATTATTATTTTGATATACAACTGATACTGTCACATTATGCTTACTAGATACTAAGCATTCTCGATACAATTGTACATTTATAGGCATAGGAGGCATAGTTTCATCTGTACCCACCCATTGCTTTTCAACACCTATAGTCGTGGTTTCCATAGGCTTTCTTACTTCATTTATAAACTCATTTTTAATACGATTTTGTGGAGTATCTGGCGTACTTGAAACCTCTTGATTATTTTGTCCATATATAATAACCGTCTCACTATCTTTCGTATATGTTTCTCTTACCTTAGAAATAATACTTCCATCTATAGTGGTCTCTTTCACAATATATTTTTTGTTTAAGCCAATGCTATCAGCTTCAACTAAAAGTTTTTCACCATCTTTTAATGTAAAACATCCCTCCACTATGGTAATTGAACTTGAAGTTCCATCAACAGCTACCTTTGTAGCCAAACCATTATATGCCGTATACTCACTAGGATTCGTACTAGTACCTTCTACTAATAAATTAAATGTAAAATCTTTATTTGTATGCAAATCTTTTGTACTGCCCTCTAAAGTCTTTTGTATTTCTATACTTCCAGATTTAACAAATGGCATATTAATAGTCATTTTCAAATTAGAAAAGCAACCACCTCGCTCTAGGTAAAAGACTTTAATTGTATGCACCTCTGAATAATTCCAGGTTTTTTGTGCATTTTCAAATAACGCTTTTATTGTTGGTTGACTATTTACATGTCCATAAGAGACTTTTCCATCACCATTATTTGCACTAAAGTTAATAGTTCCTCCCGATGGTTCATGGATTCCTCCTACATCCAGCACTAGTACATCATCAATAAACACCCACATATCGTCATCACCACTGTAGTCAAACGTAATATCTTTATTATTAAATTGACCACTTGTAGGAAGCTGGAATTTTGCTTCCATCGTCATTCCAAAGTGATGATTATAATATGTTCCTGCTGGTTGACTATTATCATGATTATCAAAATTTTTTAAACATCGATCAACTGAATTATAATCATTGAATGGAAAGAATCCAATTTTATTTCTTTCTTCACAACTTTCATTGTATGTGCCACCATACACTATAAAGTCTCTATTTGGATTTTCGTTACTAGCTGTATTATAGTATGCATAATTAGAATCACTATCATAAACATAGTATCCATCACTATTTTGTTTAAATAAATGATTTACATCCGGATAAATTTTTTTACCCATAGTATTGCTTTGTGTATTGTTAAATAAATAATCTAAACTACTGTAAGAACCACTAGCTAATACTGGATATCCATTAACTAATTTCTGTTGAACCATATTCTGTCTAGGTGTATTATTACCAGTCCAATGATTTATCGTATCTGGAACACCATTTTTTGCTTGGGTACCATAGGAATAAAATCTAAACTCACGATTTGTGTTTCCATCTTTATTAATGCCACTATAATTTGCATGATCCTCACCATTTTCTGCAATGTATGAAATGTTTGATCCCTCTGCTGCTGCACTTGAATCACTACCAATCCAATAATCAAACAAATTAAGCGTAATTCCATCAGCACGACTGTCTACAGTATGAATCGTCTCTGGAACATTTCCCTGAGCTTTAAGAGGTCCTCTTTTTGGCTTTGGTGTTTCCAAAGAACCCTCTTCTGTATTTTTTCTTCTATACTGGTTTCTTGTGTACTTATTTCTTCCATGCTTGATTCTTCTGTACGATCTTCTTTAGAAGTTTCCTCTTTTGTTTCTTCTGTACTCTCTTTAGCTTCTTCTTTGGTCTCCTCCTGTGTCGACTCTTTGGTTTCTTCTACTTCATGCTCCTTTTTTCTACTTTAACAATCATAAATTTATCCATTGCTAATGCCATGCTGCAATAACCAATCACACCATCATCTTTTGATGCACACAGATATTCTTGCACCTGATTGTCCATATCACCTACAATTGAATAAATTTCTTGCTTTTCTTCATTATAACTTTCAACAATACCGACTAAATTGTCCGTATCCTCTTTTTTACTATCTAAGAACACTAAATCGCCACTTTCAGGCTTATAATCTTCTTTATTCTTCCATATCTCGCACTCTTTTAACTGATTCATCCACTCAGTACTAGTACCATTGATATTTAAAGGAAATGTATCAGCTTTTGCATAGTAAAGACAGAAATTTGCAAACATCACACTCCAGTCTCCATAGGGATTATCTCCCCATGCACCATAGCGACTATATCCCTTTATTACTTCTTCTTCACTTTCATTTTCTAATACAATAAAATTTTTCTCACTCTCCGTATATCCGATCTGGCTCGCAGCAATTGCAACAATATCTTCATCCCATTTGCCAGTAAGCTCTACACCTTTAAATGTTTTTTCCCATTTATCAGCAGTTTCTACATCTGCATTTAAATCAGAATAACAACTAGTACTATGATTATGTTCTATCTTTTCGCAAATAAGCACCTGTTTATAACAACCCTCCTCATGTGTATGTTCCTCATCTTCAGGTAAATTACAAACCAGTTGATTCTCATAACATCCATTCTCCACAGAATGAACATGCCCTTCATAACCACAATACGTTTTGTCTTCCAAAGTAATTGCTGGAAGAATCAATGCATACACAGTAACAAATACAACTATTGCCGATAGACAACTAACGACTTTATACCAAAGCTTTTTCTGCTTATATCTTTGAATATAATTCTTAATGACTTTAGCTACAGTTCTATTCATTTACTATTACACCACCTTCTCATTGTACAGTTTTATTACATAATCATAATTTTATTACATAGCCTTATTACATAATCTTATTGTACAGGTCCGAACTTAGAAAATGGCCAAATTCGGAATACAATTTTTCCTACAATCTCTTCATCTGGGATACATCCAATAGACGTACTGCGAGAATCTACGGATGTTGATCGATGGTCACCTAACATAAAATATCTTCCATCTGGTACTTGATAAGGCAACTCAATTTCACATTCATCTAAAGATTTATCTGTTAGATAGGGTTCCTTTAAAAGCTCATCATTTATATAGACATTTCCATCTTTATCAATATTTACCCATTCTCCTGGCTTAGCGATATATCGCTTTACTAATAGCTTATTACCTACATAAAAAGCTACTAAATCTCCTTGATTAAAATTTGTTCCCTTTACGGAAATTACAATGTCTCCTTCATATAATGTTGGGGTCATAGACGCTCCATAAATTCTAAGAACGGGTAGTATTAAAACTGCTACAAGTACGGCCGCTGCTGCTGCATCAAGCAATATACGTAATGTACTTATAAAAATCGACCAGTATTTTCGCTTATATTTTTCTCTATCTAATTCAATTTTTAATTGCTCCAAAGTAGGTAAGTTATTGGGGTCAATCGGTGGGTGTCGCAATATTCATCACCTCAATCCTCTTTTCTACTTCTATT
>JPZU01000001.1:249452-269104 GCA_000875945.1 Lachnospiraceae bacterium TWA4
TGGAATATGGGTTAAAAGTTAATATGAAAACTAATTTAGAGTGTCAAATTTAGAATAATAAAAAAAATTAGAGTGTCAACATTCGAATAATATAATTCGATGATTAAAATTTGTTTTTAAGTGTTTTAATGTTTTTCTTATATTTGTAGTATAAATGATTTTTATTTATTATGTCAACATTTTTACATCAAAATAAACATAAAATATACACAATATACATTGTTTTTATAATATTTTGTACAAAAATGCTAAAAGTATCCTAGCTATAGATTTCTTTCTTAGAATAAAACTCTAAATTTTCATATATAAAATATACTAAAAAAATAGTTGAATTTCCTCTTCAATAAGACTATAATACTAGTTATAATAACATCTTGCTATTTGCTATAAAATTTACTATAATTAAAAAAGAGGTTGTCTAAATGAATGAGAAAGCTAAAACAACTGTAAAGGACAGTGTATTTGTTAGCTTATTTGAACAATTAGAAAATACACTTGATCTTTATAAGATACTTCATCCAGAAGATGTATCTGTTACTAAAGAGGACATTAAGAATGTCACTATTCAGAATATCTTCACCAACGCTGATTATAATGATTTAGGATTTTGTGTACGAAATAAGTTAGTCATTCTTGTGGAAGCTCAATCCACATGGTCTTATAATATTATCATTAGGAGTCTTTTATACTTAGCTGATACCTGGAATAGAGAAATTAGTCGTACAAACCAAGACAAATATCATTCAACAAAATTACGTTTATCAAAGCCTGAGTTTTATGTTTTATATACTGGTAATCGAGTAAATAAACCCCAATGGTTAAGTTTATCTAAAGATTTTTTCAAAGAATACAATCCATTTTTAGATATTAATATTAAAATGTTATATGGTGAAACGGGAAATGATATTATCAGCTAGTATGTACGATTCACAAACACTCATGATGAATATGCTCATTTATATGGCAAAACAAAAGAAATGCTTATTAAATTAATTGATCATTGTATTAATCAAAATATTTTAACAGAATATTTATCAAGCCATAGACAGGAGGTCGTTGATATTATGATGAATCTATATGATAAAGAAGAAATTGCAAAAGCTCATGATAACAGAGTTTTTGAAGAAGGCAAAGAAGCAGGTATGGCTCAGGGTATAGCTCAGGGTATGGCTCAAGCATTAAATGGTACAATTTTCAGAATGTATGAAAATCATCAAACTCTTGAAGCTATAGCAAATGCTGTAGGATACAGCATTGACCAGGTGAAAAGTGTCTTAAAAACAAAGGAATTAATTTAATTAAAAAATGGACTGTTGCAAAATTAATCTTTAATTACTTTGCAACAGTCCCTCTCTAAAACTATTTTATTGAATTTTCCTTATGCATTCTAAGGTTTGTTGATAACTTTTTAACTAATCATCCCCATCATATCAAAGATTGACAACTGATTCGTCTCTGCCATATCCCCCAAGATTCCAAGCTCATCCATTAAATCCACCAATGTGGACGATACCTTGGTTCGATTTCTCAAATCTTCCTTCGATAGAAACTTTCCTTCTTTTGCTGCATCCACGAGTGTTTGAGCTGCAACTTCACCCATACCATCAATACTCGTAAGTGATGGCATAATCTTTCCATCAATCACTTGAAATCTAGTTGCATCTACTCGATAAATATCAATTGGCATAAACTCAAAACCTCTTGCATACATCTCTTGAACAAGTCGCATATCTTTTAGCGTATCTTGTTCTTTCTTTGATAAGCTATCTTGTCGTCTTCTGTAATCAGCCAAATGATTTTCTAGTTTTTTTCGTCCTTGGCACATCAGTTCATAGGTAAATCCTGATGCACGAATGGAGAAAAAGGCTGCATAATACGCTAACGGATAAAAAATCTTACAATAAGCAATTCGCCAAGCCATCATAACATAAGCTGCTGCATGGGCTTTTGGGAACATGTACTTAATCTTTTTGCAGGAACCAATATACCAATCGGGTACGTCAGCTTCTTTCATTGCCTTTTCCCATTCAGGCTTTAAGCCCTTACCCTTACGTACAAATTCCATGATTGTAAAGGAAAGCTCTGAATCCATTCCCTTACCAATCAAATACGTCATAATATCATCACGGGTACAAATCGCTGTCTGAATCGTTGCCGTTCCCTCTAAAATCAGCGTCTGTGCATTTCCAAGCCATACATCCGTTCCATGAGCTAACCCTGCAATACGAACTAAATCGGAAAAATACTTTGGCTGGGTATCAATTAACATCTGCATCGCAAAGTCTGTACCAAACTCTGGAATTCCAAGTGCACCAAGCTTACATCCTCCAATATCATCTGGCGTAATACCCAGCGCATCCGTATTTTGGAATAAGCTCATAACATCCTTTGAATCAAGCGGAATATCCTTCGCATTAATTCCTGTTAAATCTTCAAGCATACGAATCATCGTCGGATCGTCGTGCCCTAGAATATCTAACTTTAATAAGTTGTGGTCAATCGAGTGATAATCAAAGTGTGTCGTGATAATCTTGGTTGTCATATCATTTGCCGGATGCTGAATCGGTGTAAACGAATAAATTTCTTCTCCATGAGGCATAACAATAATTCCTCCAGGATGCTGACCCGTACTTCGCTTAATCCCTACACATCCTTGAAGCAATCGATTAATCTCACATTTTCTCTTCTCTGTTCCATGGTCTTTAAAGTAGTTACTCACATATCCATAAGCTGTTTTATCAGCTAGCGTTCCAATCGTTCCTGCACGAAAGGTATGTCCCTTACCAAAGATGACTTCGGTATAGTCATGAGCATGACTTTGATACTCTCCGGAAAAATTAAGGTCGATATCTGGCTCTTTATTTCCTTTAAATCCAAGGAAGGTTTCAAATGGAATATCAAATCCATCCTTCTTTAATGGTTTACCACAATTTGGACAAGTCCTGTCAGGCATATCACAACCAGCAAGTCCTTTAAATTTCCTGACTTCGTCGGAATCAAAGTCATAAAAATGACAACTTGGACAATAGTAGTGAGGACTTAGTGGATTTACCTCGGTAATTCCTGCCATCGTCGCAACAAATGATGAACCTACAGAACCTCTAGAGCCTACTAAGTATCCATCTTCATTGGACTTCCACACAAGCTTTTGTGCAATAATATACATAACGGCAAATCCATTGGAAATAATCGAGTTTAATTCTCGTTCTAATCGCTCTACAACAATCGGTGGAAGGTCTTCTCCATACATTTTCTTCGCAGTTGTATAGCAAATCTCACGCAGAGTTTTATCAGAATCTGGAATCACCGGCGGACACTTATCAGGGCGAACGGGCGAAATCCTATCACACATATCAGCAATATAGTTGGTATTTTCTACAACCACTTCATACGCCTTTTCTTCCCCTAAATAGTCAAACTCTGCAAGCATTTCTTCGGTTGTTCGAAGAAATAACGGTGGCTGTGTGTCTGCATCATGAAATCCCTGACCTGCAAGCAAAATTCGTCTATAAATCTCATCTTCTGGATCTAGAAAATGTGAATCACAGGTTGCTACGACCGGCTTATCAAATTCGATTCCAAGATTTACAATCTTTCGATTCAAATCCCTTAAGTCTTCATCACTTTCAATTCCATACTTGTCTTCACGAATTAAAAACTGATTATTTCCAATTGGCTGAATTTCTAAGTAATCATAAAACTGACAAATTTTGGCAATTTCTTGGTCACTCGCTCCATTTAAAATTGAACGGAAAAGTTCCCCTGCTTCACACGCAGAACCTACAATAATTCCTTCTCTACACTCTTCAAGAAGTGACCTTGGAATTCTTGGTCGCTTAGAAAAATACGTTAAATGAGATTCAGAAACCATTTTGTAGAGGTTTACTCGTCCTGTATGGTTTTTTGCCAATAAGATGATATGATACATTGGAAGTTTTTTAATCGTTTCCACATCAATGACTGCTGCCTCATTGAGTTCCTTTAACGTATGTAGGTTTTTCTTTTCTAATCGTTTAATAAATTCTTCAAAAATTCTAGCTGTACACTCTGCATCATCTACAGCTCGGTGGTGATGATCTAAGGAAATATTTAATGCTTTCGCTACAGTATCTAACTTAAATCGTTTAAGACTTGGCAGTAAATATCTAGCCAAACTAACCGTATCAATGACCGTTGGATCTATTGTAATACCCATGTTACTTGCTTTTTTAGTAATAAATCCTACGTCAAAGGATGCATTATGAGCAACGAGTACACAGTCTTTAGAAAATTCTAAAAATTCTGGTAAAATCTCTTCAATCGGCTTTGCATCTTTGACCATCTCATCACTAATAGATGTCAACTCTTCAATAGCTAATGGAATTGGAGACGTTGGTTTTACAAACACCGAATATCGGTCACAGATTTTTCCTCCTGAGACTTTAACGGCTCCAATTTCAATAATCTCATGAACGGTCGAATTCAGTCCAGTTGTTTCAATATCAAAGACCACAAAATTATCACTTAATGTATACTCTCTAGGATTTTTGACGGTTTCAATACTGTCATCGACTAAGTATCCTTCAAGTCCATAGATAATCTTTAATGGGTCATCATGGTCAATCACATGAAAGGCTTCTGTAAATGCCTGTACACATCCATGATCTGTAAGAGCAATTGCTGGCTGTCCCCAAGATTTTACTCGTTTAATTAAATCAGAAACCGCTGTTACTGCATCCATTTCACTAAACTTTGTATGACAGTGAAGCTCTACTCTCTTTACTTCGGCTTTATCTTCCCTTGTCTTTTTCTTTACAGAGTTTGCCTTCATAATACCAGTAACGGATGTAATGATGAGTTCTCCATCAAATTTATCCTTACTAGTCATTCCCTTAACACAAACCGTCAGACCTTTGGACAGTTCTGGTCGAAGTTCATCAATTCGGTCCGCTCTACAAAAGATTTTTACACTAATTGTATCGGTGCCATCATAGACATCGAAAATGACCATAAAGTTCCCAGTCTTTAATTCCTTAAATTCTAGTTCAATGATTTCACCTTCAATGACGATTTCACCCATTTCATCAATGACTTGATCTAACTTAATGGGGATACCTTCAATATCGCGTCCATAAATCGTATTTTCCGATTTTTTACGCATCGGTTTTTTATAGGATTTTTTATTTTTAAATTCTGGATTAAAATCCTTTTTAAATTCTTGTTTAGACTCGGCTTTCTTAGCAGCTTCTTGTTTTTTCTTTTCATAATTTTTACGGTTTTCCTCATCAACCCTTGCAATTTCTACTTCAATAACTGAAGGAGTTTCCACCGTTTTTTCTTCAACTTGATAGTAATCCATCTGTACTTCAATTCGACAGTCAAATCGCTCATTGAATACTTTCATCAATAAATTACTAAGTTCTTCACCTTTTTTACGATTGACAATACTATCTGGAACTGAAACTTTTAAAAATCCCGTTTCTTCATTATAGTCCAACTTTGAATGCTTATATAAGTTGTATAAAACAACACTCGAACCCTTTAATTCTTTTAAAAGACTTGGTTGGTATTCTTTTAAAAGCTCATGAAACGTATAAGCTGATGAAAGTTCGTATCTTTCAATAATACGAACCCTCAAATCTTTCTTATCAAAATATTGCTTTTTAATACTTGCTTCTAATAGATTTAGATTGACTTTATCAACTAATCTCGTTGCAGTCACATAAATTTTAAGTAACTGTTGGGTATTGCAAGTCACCACTCGTCCCACACTTAGCCACTGCATTGAGGACTTAATTGAATCTGGAACCTTTAAATCTGGCATAACCTCACTAAAGGTTTTTTGCATTTTATCACATCCTATCAATTTCTTCTTTCATGCCACAAGTAGTTTCATTTACAATTTACATCTTATTACATTATTACACATTAATTACCTATTACATCTTATCAATTTCTTCTTTTAATGCGCTAAGTAATTCACTTTCTGGAACTTTGCGAATAATCTCACCTTTTTTAATCAGAAGTCCCTCATTGACTCCACCAGCGATTCCAATATCTGCTTCTTTTGCTTCTCCTGGTCCATTCACTACGCAACCCATAACGGCTACTTTCAAATTTTTTTTACAACCAGCGAGCATGGTCTCTACTTGATTTGCAAGAGAAATTAAATCGATTGATGTACGACCACAAGTTGGACAAGAAATCACTTCTACTCCACCTTCTCGAAGTCCAAGGTCACGAAGAATCATCTTTGCTACCTTAATCTCTTCCACAGGATCACCTGTCAAAGACACGCGAATCGTATTTCCAATTCCTGCACCTAAAATCATACCAAGACCTACCGCTGATTTAATCGTTCCAGAAGTCACTGTTCCTGCCTCTGTAATTCCTACATGGAGAGGATAAGGAGTTTGATCAGCTAAAAGTTCATGAGCTTTAGCACACATAGGAACATTTGATGATTTAATACTGATAACTAGATTATCATAACCCATTTCTTCAATTAAATGAACCTTATCAAGTGCACTATCCACTAACCCTTCGGCTGTTACGTGACCCCCATATTTCGCAATTAAATCTTTTTCTAATGAACCACTGTTCACTCCTACACGAATGGGAATGTTGTAGTGCTTTGCTTTGTCAACCACTGCAAATACGCGGTCTTTTGAGCCAATATTTCCAGGATTAATACGAATTTTATCTGCGCCATTTTCCATCGCTTCAATGGCCATACGATAGTTAAAGTGAATATCTGCAACTAATGGAATGTGGATTTTGGATTTAATTTGTTCGATGGCTTTTGCTGCTGCCTCATCAGGTACTGTACAGCGAATAATCTCACAACCAGCTTCTTCTAAACGTAGAATCTGATCCACAGTTTTTTCTACATCATCAGTCTTCGTATTTGTCATAGACTGGATTGCAATTGGATGACTTGCTCCAATTGTTACATTTCCAATTTTTATTTCTTTTGTTCGTTCACGTAATAACATATAATCTCCTTTGTTCGTTCACGCAATAACATATATTCTACTTATATACTTTTAACTCCCTCGGCTTTAGGCATCAGGACTCCCTCAGCTCTAGACATCGGTACTCCCTCAGTCGGCTTTAGGCATCAGGACTCCGCCATTTCATGGCACCTCATGCCAACCGACAGCTCCCTCAAGAGGGAGCCTAATTTACCACAACTTAATTACATCATTGTACAACACGAACACCATAAAAGCCATCAAAAGCACCATACCTGCCATGTGAATATAAGCTTCTTTTTCTCGATCAATTGGCTTTCCACGAAGTGCTTCAATAATCAAAAAGAACAATCGTCCACCATCAAGCGCTGGAAATGGCAACAAGTTCATAACCCCTAAGTTTGCACTAAGCAAAATAAAGAAATTTGATAGATTTAAAAATACATAAAAAATTCCACTAGTTTTACTGTCTTCCACCACTGCACTCATTGTCGAAACTAATCCAACAGGTCCTGAAACTTCATTCATGCTCACTTGCCCACCTACTAACATTTTAAGGGAGGTAAATGTATAAGAAATCCAGAACTTCACCTCATGAAATCCATAGCGAATCACACCAATTGGCGATTGTTTTTCTCGTTCTCCATAATTAATAATTCCTATGCGATAGCTTTTTGTCTGTTCATCATACTTTGGTGTAATAACTACTGCACGTTCTACTCCGTCTCTCTCGTAAACAACTTCCATTGTCTCTTGTGGATGAAGGGTTAAATATAACGAAATATCTTTATAGGTTACAATATGTTTCTCATTGATTTTCGTAATTTTGTCACCTTTTTGTATTCCAGCCTCTGCAACTGGATAGCCTTTGGTCACTTCACTGACCACTGGTTTGTCAATTCCTATTGATGCAATTACCACAAACGAAAGAAGTAAAGCAAATAAGAAATTAAACAAAGGGCCTGCTGCTACTATGGAAATTCTTGCCCACACCGATTTATGAATAAATGAACCTTCTTGTGGATGGTCTGGGTCTTCATCAAATTCACCTGCCATCATACAAGAGCCACCAAATGGTACAAGCTTTAACGAATAACGTGTTTCTTTTCCTTGATGAGATAGGATTCTAGGTCCCATTCCCACAGAAAATTCAATAACTTCTACTCCATTAAACTTTGCTAATAAAAAATGTCCGAGCTCATGCGAAATAATTAATAAGCTAAATACTAAAAAGGATAATACGATACTCAACGATTCCACCTGCTTTCAATGAACTGATAGGTTTCATTTTCCACTGCTAAAATGCTTTCAACAGTTGGATTTTCTATAAGTGTATGATGCTCCATCGATTCCTCAATTATACGTATAATATCTAAATATCCAATTTTTTTGTCTAAAAATCTTGCTACAGCCCACTCATTTGCTGCATTGTAAACCGTCGGCATACTGCCTCCTAATTTTCCAGCCTGATAAGCAAGTTTTAACCCACGAAATGTCTCCATGTCGGGTTCTTCAAAGGTGATTTGTTTTAACGTTTTAAAATCTAAGCGTTTTCCACCCATAAATTTACGTTTTGCTTCATAAAGCGCATATTGAATCGGAAGTTTCATATCAGCAGTTCCAAGCTGTGCAAGTACTGCTCCATCATTAAATTCAACCATTGAATGAATAATACTCTGGGGTTGAATGACCACTTCAATTTGGTCAAAATCCACTTCAAATAGCCATTTTGCTTCCATCACTTCTAGGCCTTTATTGACCATTGTTGAAGAATCAATTGTAATCTTTCGGCCCATTGCCCAATTTGGATGCTTTAGAGCATCTTCTACTTGCACATGTTGTAATTGTTCAATAGTTCTTCCTCTAAATGGACCACCAGAAGCCGTTAGAAGAATTTTACTAATCGTCTGTGGGTCCTGCGCTTTTAACACCTGAAAAATTGCACTGTGCTCACTGTCTACTGGATAAATCTGTCGTCCTTTTTCTTTTGCCTTTGCCATTACCAGATGACCTGCGGTTACTAACGTTTCCTTATTAGCAAGGGCAATATCCTTACCAGCTTCTAATGCCTCTAGAGTTGGTAAAATTCCAATCATTCCTACGACAGCTGTTAAAACCATATCAACTTCTTTTAGCCTAACAGCTTCTAGTAGTCCATCCATTCCAGTAGCCACTCTAGTAGCTGTATCTGCAATAGCTTTCTCAAGTTCTAGTGCCTTATCTTTATTCCATACGACAGCTAACTGGGGCTTAAACTTTCGAATTTGCTTCTCTAATAACTCAATATTTGAACCTGCTGCTAAGGCTTCAACCTTAAAATCACCAGTTTCTTCTACTACTTGTAAGGTTTGGGTTCCAATTGAACCCGTTGAGCCTAGTAATGCTAAATGTTTCATCATAAAATGGCTAATCCTTTCATAAATAACATAAGTGTATAATAGATAATTGGAGCTGTAAAAATCACACTGTCAAAACGATCTAAAATTCCACCATGACCTGGAATCAATGTTCCATAGTCTTTAATCTTATAATTTCTCTTAATTGCAGAAGCTGCAAGGTCTCCAACCATTGAAATTAACCCTCCAACTCCACAAACCACTGCACAAGAAAAGACAGGATTTGGTAGTACAGTCGCATCCACTAGAAAATATCCGTAAAGTGCTCCTAATAAAACTGCACCAACTACTCCACCAATTCCACCTTCTACGGATTTTTTAGGACTTAAAATTGGTGCCATCTTGTGCTTTCCATTTCGTCCAAGAGTAATTCCTGCACAATATGCACAAGTATCACAACCCCAAGAAGATAAAAATACAAGCCACACTAAAATTCCATTGTCTAACTGGCGTGTACGATAAATATATGAAAGCATCAAAGCGACATATACCACTCCAAAAAATGTGCCTAAAACTTTCTCTGTTTTAAACTTTGGAAAGGTAAACACGTACACAGCTAAAATTGCAATGATACTTAAAAGAAGAATCATTAAAATTCCTGTGCTTCCCTCTGGTTTAAAGTATAAATACAAATAAATTCCTGCTGCCATTACATAGCCTACGATTCCTAAAGGCTCTTTTTCGATTTTAAAAATTCGATACAATTCGTACATTCCTACCCATGAAATTAATAGTAAGCTAACGCATAACACGGGTCCTCCAGCCATAATTAAGCCAAAGGCCAAAAGCACTAGAATAATTCCACTTTTTAATCTTGTTGCAAACATAATTCCTCCTAGTTACTAAGGCGTCCACCAAAACGACGCTCTCTATTATTATAATAATCAATGGCCTTGTCTAATTCTTGCTTATTAAAATCTGGCCAATAAATATCCGTAAAATAAAATTCTGCATAAGCTAACTGCCATAGTAAATAGTTTGATAATCGTTGTTCTCCACTTGTACGAATAAGCAGATCTGGATCTGGAATTCCTGCCGTATCTAAATAGCTTTCAAAAAAGCTTTCATCAACTTCATCCAATGCAAACTTTCCATTCTTATAATCTGTAAGCATTTTCTTTGTTCCACGAACAATTTCATCACGACTACCGTAGTTAACCGCAATCACAAATGTTAATCCTGTATTGTCTTTCGTTTCATCTTCTAATCGATTAATTGCTACAATCAAATCTTCTTCAAATCGACTTCGTTCACCAATCATCTTTACACGAACATTATTTGCTTTTGCAATCTTAAGCAGGCGCTTGGCATAGTAACGAAAAAGCTTCATAAGTGCTCCAACTTCTTCTTGTGAACGCTTCCAGTTTTCTGTTGAAAATCCATAAACGGTTAAGTATTTAATTCCAATTCTTGCTGCGTCTTCAACCGTTTGCTCAACAGCCTTGCAGCCTTCTGCATGACCAAAATTTCTAGGCTTGTTGTGAGCTTTTGCCCATCTGCCATTTCCATCAAGAATAATTGCTACATGGTTTGGTATCTTTCTATCTTCTGCCATAAAAATTCTCCTTTATAACTGTTTTTACTATAAGCTGTAAAAGAAAAGAATAGGGGGCGAATTACCCAGCCCCCTATCCTATTAGTTTTTATACTGTAAGAATTTCTTTGCTCTTCTTTTCTACTTCTTTATCTACTTTTGCTACATAGGTATCGGTCTTTTTCTGAACCTTATCTTCACCAACTTTTAATTCATCTTCAGAAATATCCCCTGCTTTTTGCATCTTCTTAATTGCATCCATCGTATCTCTACGAATATTACGAACTGCAACCTTTGCTGCATCACCTTTTTTCTTTACATCTTTTGCTAATTCTTTACGTCTAGCTTCTGTAAGTTCTGGGAATATTAAACGAATCACTGTGCCATCATTACTTGGGTTAATTCCAAGGTCTGACATATTAATTGCTTTTTCAATTTCTTTAATTAAGCTCTTATCCCAAGGCTGAATCTGTAAAATTCTAGGCTCTGGAACAGAAATATTTGCTACCTGCTGCATTGGAGTAGGTGTTCCGTAGTATTCAACTTTAATTTTATCTAATACGTGTGGGTTTGCACGACCTGCACGGATTGACTGATATTCGTTAATTAAAGCATTTAATGTTTTCTCCATTTTCTCTTCACATACGTTAATTTTCTCGTTCATAATTAATTGCCCTCCTCTAATTTGGCATGAGGTGGTACGAAGTACCGGAGTCCTGATGCCCATTTATTTTCATATATAATTTTACATTACTAATTAAACAGTTACTAAAGTACCTGTAATCTTTCCTTCTAATGCATTTGTAATGCTATTTTCTTCATCTAAACCAAAAACTGCCATAGGCATCTTCTGCTCCATACACATAATTGAAGCAGCAAGATCAACCACTGCAAGTCTCTTCTCAATTACTTCATCAATGGTTACTTTATCATATTTCTTAGCATCTGGATTGACTGCTGGATCGCTGTCATAAACTCCATCAATCGATTTTGCAAGTAAAATGGTATCTGCTTCAATTTCAATTGCACGAAGTACAGCACCTGTATCAGTAGAGAAGTATGGATGACCTGTTCCTCCTGCAAAGAATACCACCTTACCCTGTTCAAAACACTCGTTTGCTAAATCTTTGCTAAATAACTTTGTCATAGTTCCAACAGCAAAAGGTGTTAAAATTTCAGTTTTCATACCCGCATTTCTAAAAATTTCAGACACATAAATGGCATTCATAACGGTTGCAAGCATCCCAATCTGATCAGCCTTTGGTCTGTCGATTGCATCACTTGTACGACCTCTCCAGAAGTTACCACCACCGATAACTACACCAATCTGTACCCCTTTATCTATCGCAGGTTTTACCTGGGCTGCAACTTTTTTACAAATTGCCTCATCAAAGCCAGTTTTTTTTCTCACCAGCTAGAGCTTCACCACTTAATTTTAATAATACTCTACTCATGTTAAAATCTCCTATTTCATCTATTCGTAGTCGTAGTTAGTATAGCAAAAATACCCGATTCATTCAAGCTTTTTTATTCTGCTAAATCCAAAAACATTTGACAGCGTTTTAAAATCTCAGGATCCTTACTAGAATTTACAAATTCTACATGACCGTTTTGTGTACTAGTTGTCAACAATTCCTTCTCATTCAATCGTCTTTTTAACTCTTTAACTGTGCCAAAGCTTCCGTCAATGAGTTCTATTTCTTTTCCCTTTAATTCAGTCTCTTTTTCCTTTAAATAGCGCTTAAATTCCTTCTTTAAAAATGGATAATGCGTACAACCCAACACCATGGACTCTGTAGATGGTATCACATATTTTCCAATAGTGGCATCTAAGTAATCGTCTAAATTTGGTCCTTCTAATTCTCCACGCTCAACAAATTCCATTAACCCTCCACAAGAAATCGGAACAATGTCCGCCTGATTCGCATAACTTTTAAGCAAATTTCTAAACTTTTCTTGCTTAATGGTCATCGGAGTTGCTAAAACTAGAATTCGTCCTCCCTTATAGTGTTCTACTGCTGGCTTAATGGCTGGCTCAATTCCTACAATGGGTAAATTGGGATACTTTTCTCTAAGTAGTCGAACTGCCGCACTAGTTGCTGTATTACAAGCAACTGCTAATCCTTTAATTCCTCTATCTAATAAATATTCTACTGCATGAAAGGTCAATTTTCGAATTTCGTCTTGAGATTTGGTGCCATAGGGCGCATTCTTGGAATCTCCATAATAAATGTAATCTTCATTTGGCATTAGTTTCACTGCTTCACGAAGAACAGAGATTCCTCCAAGACCCGAATCCATAAATCCTATAGGACTATCTTTGTCTAATGAAAAAGAATCACTTTCCATGATTTGCATCTCCTTTTTCTAAATGTCATTTACATTTTTTGATTTATATACTCAAAATCCTAATATCAATATCATCTTAACATAATTTTTTTAAAATTTCTACGTTTTTATGAAACTGTCCAAGCCCATGCTCATAGTATGATAGTGTAATAAAACTTTAGGAGGCTAATCGAATGAGTGATTTAGCTGCTACAAATTGTTCTGGAGGCTGTGGTTCATTTGGAGGTTGCGGTTGCAACAACAATAATTTAATTTTTGTTATCCTTTTACTTTTCTTATGTGGTAACAATGGTTGTGATTTTGGTAATGGCTGTGGTTGTGGAAATAATGACAACAACTGCTGGTGGATTATCATCTTACTATTATTCTGCGGCGGAGGCTGTGGCTGCGGTTGTTAACCTCTATATAAAAAGAGGCTGTCATTTCTGGCAGCCTTTTTCTTCTTCTCCTTCACTTTTATTTTGTCGTTCTCTTTCACACTCATCATCTATTTCATACACATCATTTCCATCAATCACCATTCGATTATAAATCATGCTCTTATAAATCCTATTCATTCTATTTATTTTACTACAACTATACATAAATAATTAACCTCCTTTTACTTTATCTTATGTATATCTCTTCATTATGTTTCATACGATAGGTAAAAAGGAGATTTTTTTATGAGCACACCATTTGATCAATTAATTAGTAATCATGAACAGCAAATTATTAAGGCTGCAATTCCCTACTTACCTACGAATCAGAAAAAAATGTTATCCATTTATGTAAAGACTAGAGAGCTAATGTCCACAATTCAGTTAATGTCTAGCTCCGATGAAACAATTTTATCAGCTTGCAGTACCGATGAAGGAGATCATAAAGACTTAATTCATGCAATCAGAGAAGTCTGCTCTCCTAAAGAATGTGAATTTTTGGATAATTTTTTACAAATCCAACAAGTTCTAGCTATTTATAAAGAATTAGAATTACCTAAGGAGTTAAAAGACCTTAAAGAAATTATTGAATAAATTAGATTATTGACTAGGAGGAATTTTCTATGGATCCAAAAAAAGAAGCCTTTTTAAAAGAAATTTTAAACTCATCAGGAAATCAAAAAGAAATGCTACCATTTATTATGAGTATGATTACCAAAGCAAAAAGCGAACAGATTAATTTTTCGACTGAAGAAGCTATGATGCTTTTTAACCAAATGGGCAATAAACTTTCACCAAGTGACCAAAATCGTCTCATGCAACTTTTTAAATTTATGCAGTCAAAAGGAACGAAATAAACAAATAAATGGTAGTATGTGATTAAAGATTATGATATACTTTTACATATCAGTAGATAAGCATCTTACTAGATGAACGATCAATAGATGAATCGAGGAATTACCATGTTTAAAAACTTTTATGTAGATTATCAAAATAAACTGCGTACAGCCGATGAAGCTGTACGTGTTGTTAAAAGTGGCGACTGGGTGGACTACACAAGTTCTCTTGGAAAACCAGTTCTTTTAGACAAAGCATTAGCAAAACGTCGAGACGAATTAGAAGATGTCAAAGTTCGTGGGAACTTAATTGATGGTCCCATTGAAGTCGTTGAATGCGATGAAAGTCAAGAACACTTTGTCTACCACAGCTGGCACTGCTCTGCTTATGAACGAAAACTCTGTGACAGAGGACTTTGCTATCATATTCCACAAGTTTTCCACAATAACGCTGCCTATTATGAATATTTTTTAGATGTCAATGTTGTTATGGTCAGTGTTTCTCCAATGGACAAACATGGATATTTTAATTTTTCAGTCAATACAGGCGTTGCCGCACCAATTGTTCGAATGGCTGACATTGTAATTGTTGAAGTCAATGAATTTATGCCAAAAATTCACGGTGGTTATGATGAATGTATTCATATTTCAGAAGTTGATTACATTGTTGAAGGAGAACACAAACCTTTTTCTCCTAGAGTTCCTAGTGCTCCATCAGAAGTTGACAGAAAAATCGCTTCAAATATTATTCCTTATATCGTTGACGGAGCCACTTTACAACTAGGTATTGGCAGTGTACCATTTGCTCTTGGTGAATTAATTGCTGAAACTGATTTAAAAGACCTTGGCATGCATACAGAGCTCTGCTCAGATGCCTACTTAAGTCTGTATAATTCTGGTAAATTAACGAATCGTCGCAAAAATATTGACAAAGGTAAGGGAGTTTTTGGCTGTGCGATTGGTTCAGCTGAATTATATGAATGGTTAGATGATAACCATGGAGTTGCTGCTTACCCCTTAGAATATGTCAATCGTCCAAGTGTTATCGCTCAAATTGATAACATGGTTTCGATTAATGCCTGTGTTTCCGTTGATTTATACGGACAGGTTGCTTCTGAAAGTTCTGGCTCTAGACACCTTAGTGGAACAGGTGGACAACTAGACTTTTTAATTGGTGCTTCTGCTTCTAGAGGAGGCAAGGCTTTTATTTGTATGGAATCCATCTATAAAGATAAAGATGGGATTGCTCACTCTCGTATTCGCCCTCAATTTAATGGAGATATCATTACTTCTCCTAGAAGCCAAATTTATTTTCTGGCAACGGAATATGGAGTAATCAACTTAGAAGGTCGCTCTACTTGGGAGCGAGCTGAACTTTTAATCTCTATTGCTCATCCAGATTTTCGTGAACATTTAATTAAAGAAGCTGAAAAGCGAAAAATTTGGCGAAGATCCAATAAGCGCTAATCAAATTTACTTAAAATCTAATAAATCTAATAGATATGAACACAATTTAATCAAAATCTACTAGAGTCTAACATAATTTTATCAATTGTTTCATATAGTTTAATAACTATGTCATAAGGAGAATTAAATTATATGGAACAATTAGTAAATTATGATATTTATAAAGACATCAATAAACGTACAAATGGAGATATCTATCTAGGAGTTGTCGGTCCTGTTCGAACTGGCAAGTCCACATTTATTAAACGATTTATGAATCTAATGGTTTTACCTTCTATGGATAATGAAAATGAAAAGAGAAGGGCTCAAGATGAACTTCCACAAAGCAGCGCAGGTAAAACGATTATGACTACAGAGCCTAAATTTATTCCCAAAGAGGCTGCTCATATACATATTGTTAATGAAAATGAAGAAGAAACTAAGCTTAAGGTGCGCCTTATTGACTGTGTCGGATTTATGGTCGAGGGAGCCAATGGTCATATGGAAAATGATAAGGAGCGAATGGTTAAAACCCCTTGGTTTGACTATGAGATTCCATTTTCTAAAGCTGCTAAAATTGGCACCGAAAAAGTTATTAAAGACCATTCAACCGTAGGAATTATCGTTACAACCGATGGCTCTATCGGTGATTTACCAAGGCAGGCTTATGTTCCTGCTGAAGAACAAACCATTGCTGAATTAAAATCTCTTCATAAACCTTTTATCATCTTAGTAAATTCCAATAAACCTTACTCAGAAGAAACGATAAATCTTGCAAAATCTTTACAGGAAACCTATGGTGTTTCTACACTTCCTATAAACTGTGAACAATTAAAAATTACCGATGTCTATAAAATTTTACGACTTCTTTTAAATGAATTTCCAGTCTGTGAAATCTCTTTTCACCTTCCTAAATGGGTGGAATTACTTCCTCACACACATCCAATCAAGCAAGATTTAATCCAAAATACGAAAGAAATTTTAAATCGATTGACCTATATGAGAGATTTAACCAACAAAAATCTTTCCTATAATTCTGAAAATATTGAAGAACTTCGTATTGCTAACAAAAATTTGGCTACAGGTTCTATTTCTCTTCAATTAGAGTTTAAACAGTCTCTCTACTATCAGATTCTTAGTGAATATACCAAAATGGAAATTACTAGTGAATCTCAATTATTAAAACTCATCTGTGAATTTGCAAAAATGAAAGAAGAATATGAGAAGGTCAAACAGGCACTTGAAAGTGTCAAGGGAACAGGCTATGGCATTGTGGTTCCTCAAAAAGACGAAATCGTTTTAGAAGAGCCAACCGTTGTCAAACACGGTGGGAAATATGGAGTAAAAATTAAAGCGCAGGCAAATTCTATTCATATGATTCGCTCAATGATTGAAACAGAGATTGCTCCAATTGTGGGTTCTGAACAACAAGCCAATGATTTAATTTCTTATATTCATGCCAATGCTGCTACTTCTCTTAACGGAATGTGGGAAACGAATATCTTTGGAAAGTCTATTGAGCAGATTGTAGAAGATGGAATCAGTGCAAAAGTGTCACAAATGACTGATGACTGCCAGATGAAACTTCAAGATGCTCTAAAGAAGATTATCAATGACAGCAACGGTGGAATGATTTGCATTATTATTTAAAACAGGTGGGGAACTCCCCACCTGTTTATCAACTTATAGCATTTCAATAAATGCTGCCATTCTTGTATTTAACTGTTCAATATCTGATTGAGAGTAATCGGTTTCTACAGAAATATAAGGAATATCATACTGATCTTTAACTAATTTCTTTACATTATAAGTTTCTACATTATATGTATGACAAGCCTGTAATACAACATCTACGACTCCATCAATCTTAAAATCTTTAATTAACTTTTCTAATAAAGCAAAACGGTTCTTATTTGGTGACATACAAGAACATCCAATTGATAAGTACTTTCTAGCAAGTGCATCATAAACATCTGGGTTTTCTTCATCCACTAAATCGACTAATGGCTTTAATCCTGTGCAGTTTTCAAAGCATACAATCGAACCACCATTTGCCTCAATTGCACGAGCAACTTTTAATGCTGCTCCACCAGAAGGAGAACCTGTCACTAAGATACGAGGTTTCTTACCAAAGTTTTTACCTTCTTTATATTCCTTTTCTACTTTAGCAGTAATTGCATCAATTTCTTCTGCAATCTTTGAGCGATCAAACTTAAATCCTGAACCATAAACGACATTAATCATATCTACACCACTCATAGGTGCTGGCTCATTAGCCATTAAGTACTGGAATTTTAATAAAGACTTTCTGATTTCATTTTGCTGTTTGATGGCTTTACGAATATCATCCTCTGTAATTGTAACACCAAATTTCTCTTCTAAAGTCTCTTTAAAACGAATCAGTTCTTTCTTATATAATTCGATACCCATTTCAGATTGAGTATTTGGAAGTTCTACTACATGAACTGGCTTAAATTCTCCAAGCATTTCATACATTTTCTTCTTGCCATCACAAGTCGTTTCTCCAACAATTAAGTCTGAAAAATAGAAAAATGGACACTTATCCGTCTTTGCAAATCCATAACTAGATTTGATTAATGGACATAGGTTTCTAGGTAAATCCTGTTCTGCATCTGGAATCGTTTCATCAGATACTGAACAAAGTCCTACGGTTGCCGCACCCATAGCTGTAGGAATCTCAGTAGGTAAATAGGTACAAAAGATTCCAACTACAGGAATTCCCTTGTCTTTAATCTCCTTTACACCTAAAAAGGCATTCTTACGCTGTTCTGCAAACTCTTCAAATACTTCTGGTAAATCTTTTTTTAGTTCCATGAAATTTCCCCCTTATCTTTGTAGCTATTTGTCTGCAATAGATTTTACTCTATCGCATTTGCTTTTTTAACTGTTCATATGCAATTAGTGCTGCCCCAATAGCACCTGCATACTGTGATAATTCATGTGTATAAATTTCACATTTTAGATACTTTTCTAACGTCTGTTTAAAAATTGTTGAACCAGCAAGCCCACCTGAAAAGAAAATATCTCCATCTGCTCCAGTTAACTTCTGCGAAAAGATCGATACTCGTCTAGAAATCGATTCAATGACACCCATTACAATATCTCCAGGATTTTTATCCTGTGCCAAAAGACTAATCACTTCACTTTCTGCAAATACTGCACACATGCTGTTAATTTCAATCGGTGTACATCCTTTTGCAAAATCATCAATGGAATCTAATGGCTGTTCTACTTTTTGCATCATCATCTCGATAAATCGACCAGTTCCTGCTGCACACTTGTCATTCATCAAGAAATCTTCTACTTGATGGTCAGAATTTAACACAATGACCTTAGAGTCTTGACCACCCACATCAATAATCTTTGTCGTCTGTGGATGTAAAAACTTTGCCCCTCTAGCATGACAGGTAATCTCTGTAACTTTCTTATCAGCGTTTTCTAGTAAATTTCGTCCGTATCCAGTTGTAATCACATAGCCAATCTCTTCATTATCAAATTGCTCATACATGGTTTGTATGGCTTTTTTGGGATTGGCACTGGTAGAAATTAACTTTGTTTCTACAATATCGCTGCCATCAAATAGTACAGCTTTTGTTGTTGTAGAACCAGAATCGATACCTAAACTAAACATACATAAACTCTCTTTCTCTTTATAGTATCTGGCTATAAGTATAGCCCTAAAATTGTAGTTCGTCTAA
>JPZU01000001.1:269139-272707 GCA_000875945.1 Lachnospiraceae bacterium TWA4
TTTATAGGGTATTTTAATATATGAATCAAGTTTTAATGTATAAACATCGCATCTCCAAATGAGAAAAATCGATATTCCATCTCAATCGCTTCATGGTAGGCATCCATCACATGCTCTTTTCCGGCAAGTGCAGATACAAGCATGACAAGTGTCGATTGAGGTAGATGGAAATTCGTAATTAATGCATCAATAATCTTAAATTCATAACCTGGATAAATAAAGATTTCTGTCCATCCACTGCCAGCCTTTACTTCCCCTTTACAAGCTGCAGCTGATTCTAGCGTTCTACAACTTGTAGTTCCTACAGCAATGACTCTACGACCCTGTGCTTTTGCACGGTTAATCGTCTGTGCCGCCTTCTCATCAATTTGATAAAATTCTGAATGCATATGATGAACTTCTACAGTATCCACCTTTACTGGACGGAAAGTTCCAAGACCCACATGCAAGGTAACTTCTACAACATCTACACCCATGGCTTTAATCTCATCTAATAACTCTGGAGTAAAGTGAAGCCCAGCAGTTGGCGCAGCAGCAGAACCCTCATGTTTTGCATAAACCGTCTGATAACGGTTTTTATCCTGTAACTGATGCGTAATATACGGAGGAAGTGGCATCTGACCTAACTGATCTAAAATTTCTTCAAAAATTCCTTTATAGGTAAACTGAATTAAACGATTTCCTTCTTCAACAATATCAATGACTTCACCAATTAATAGTCCATCACCAAATGAAATCTTTGCTCCTACCTTTGCTTTCTTTCCAGGTTTTACAAGAGCTTCCCAAATATCATTTTCTTTGCGCTTTAATAATAAAATCTCAATTGCCGCCCCTGTTTCTACCTTTGTACCCATAAGTCTTGCAGGTAAAACCTTCGTATTATTAATAACTAAGCAATCACCTTTTTTAAGTAGGAAGTAATCTCTCTAAAATGCGTATGTGTACGCTGCCCTGTCTTTTTATCTAGTACTAATAATCTAGAAGATGAACGATCTTCTAGTGGATCCTGTGCAATTAATCGTTCAGGAAGTTCATAATCAAAATCTTTTACATTCATAGCTTTTCTCCATCTTTACTTTCTAATTTATATTTTTCAATTCTATATATTTCTTACCAGCCAGTCCTTAAATACTGCCATCCCTTCTCTTACCATATTCGAAGGAAGAAGTGGAAGTTCTGAAAAAGCTGGAATCGTAGATACATTGGTAAATCCTGCTTTTCTTGCAATTTTTCCAGCTCGGTACGCATGAAAATTACTAGTTACAATCCCTACCTTTGCATCTAATGGCACAAGTTTCTTACTAAATGCAATATTTTCGGCTGTTGAAGTCGATTGATCTTCCATTATAATTCGACTTTCTGGAATATCATAGTGACTGAGTACATAATTTTTCATAGCTAATGCCTCAGACATTGGCTCATTATATCCCTGCCCTCCAGAAACCACCATTATTGTATCTGGATTTTCCATCAGATACTCACAAGCAGCCTTTGTTCGTTGGATAAGTATTCGACTAGGTCCTGCCTTTTTTACTTGTGCACCAAGGACAATGACATAATCTAAGTCCTCTGGAGGGTCATCAACAAACCCACTAATAATTAGTCCTTCAATTATGCAAATCGTCAATAAAATGACCATAAATAAAATTTTTATAATCAATGGCAATCCTGCCACCAAAACCAATTTATTTGGAATCTTTCCTATAATAATGCAAATAGCTCCTAAAATCAACCAAAAAATATGAAATCGATTGGCTAATCCTGTAAAAATTGCAATTCCTATAAAGTATAGTACACATAAAGTTCCAAACACATACCATAATTTATTAAGCATTCTTATTCCTTTCTCAAACGTACAACGTTTCTTGCTTTTCTTCTTTTGTTATCGTTAATTGCAGCATAGTGCTTCTTCGTTGTATTGACATCTTCATGCCCTAACACATCTGCTACCAAATAAATATCTCCTGTTTCCTGATATAAATTTGTACCATAGGTGCTTCGCAGCTTATGGGGTGTAATCTTCTTTAACTGAACAGATAACTGCGTATACTTTTTTACTAATAACTCTACACTTCGTACACTAATTCGCTTTCGCTGCATCGATAAAAACAACGCATTTTCATGACCTTCTTTGGCAAAGATATGTTCTCGTTCTTCCATGTAATTTCTAAGAACTTCTTCAACTTCATCACCAAAATAGATGACAACTTCCTTACCACCTTTTCTGTGAATTTTTATTCCACAACTCTTTAAATCTACATCAGTAATATCAATTCCCACACATTCAGACACACGAATTCCTGTTCCAAGCATCAACATAATCATTGCAAGATCACGCTTTCTGGTATGGGCATGATAGTCTTTTTGCCTTTTGGTTAAATTCTCACCCGAATCAATAAGGTCTAATAGATTTGCCACTTCATCTGCTTCCATATAGACAATCACTTTATCGTGTTTTTTAGGCATTTCAATCAATGCTGCTGGATTGTATTTAATGAGTTCTCTTCGATAGAAATAGCTATAGAATGTACGAATTGTTGAGATTTTTCTCATAATTCCTTCAATTTGATTTAAATGTTCATCCTCATCCTTTTCATAATACTTCAAATACTCCATATATCGCTCTAAATCCTTAGGGGATAGAAGTTCAATCATAGAAAGTGTCAAGGTCTCATAAGAACTGTCTTTAAAATCTTTATGATTTTTAAATAAATAGTCAAAGAAAATTCTTAAGTCATACGCATATGCAATACGTGTACGAGATGAACGAGTCTGCTCGATTCCACGAAAAAAATCATGTATAAACTCTGGCATATCTTCTATAAGATTTCTAAGTTTTGTCGTATTTTTAATATCAATTTGTTCATGATATGAACGCTGTTTTGAAATAGCCATTGTTTTCCTTTCATTAGAAAAAGGGGATGTTATTCCTATCCCCTCTTTTTATTTATACAATATTAAGCAATATTAAATCTCAAAAGTCCAACTACCTTACCAAGAATCGATACTTCATCTAAAATAATTGGATCCATTGTATCATTCTCTGGCTGTAAACGAAAATGTCCATTTTCTTTAAAGAAACGCTTCACAGTTGCTGAATCATCCACTAATGCAACAACGATTTCACCATTCTCAGCTGTTTGACACTGTTCAACAATAATCTGATCTTCATTAAGGATACCACAGTTAATCATACTGTCGCCTTTAACATTCAAGATAAATAAATCCTTATCTGGTAATCGGTCAGATAAAACCGGCACATAAGACTCAATATTTTCCTGTGCTAAAATAGGTACTCCTGCTGCTACAGTCCCTACAACAGGTATGTTCACTAAGTTTTTACGAAGTGTATTAAATCCATCATCCAAAATTTCAATTGCACGAGGCTTTGTTGGATCCTTACGAATATAACCTTCCTGCTCTAAAATTGATAAATATTTATGAACAGATGATGTCGATTTAAAATTCACAGCCTTACAGATATCTCGAACTGATGGTGGATATCCACAACGCTTTACTTCTGATTTAATAAATTCTAAAATTGCCTTCTTTTTAATCTCTGTTTTTT
>JPZU01000001.1:272727-287041 GCA_000875945.1 Lachnospiraceae bacterium TWA4
TTTAACGCTTAATTATGGCTCAAGCATAGCATAAAAACTTTAAAAAGGCAAGTAAAATTGAACAATCGTTCTAAAAATGAAATTATTTTATTGTTACAGTTCACACGTCAGCCAAAACATGAAAATATTTGTGCTTGCACAAGGATATTTTCGTGTTTGCTGACGAAGGGAGCACCATTTAATGAGCAATACAGCTGCAAAGCTGCAAATGAGCACGTTAGTGCGCTATTGCGAATGATAAAAATGGCGTGGGTGTGAACAGTAACATTCTATTCGTAAAATTACCATTTTTTTCTAATCTATGATATAATTTTAAAAAAAGTGTGACCTCTCACTTTCAAACAGTGCTTATAAAGTTAAAGGGAAGAACTATTTATACCATTGGAAGGAGAAGATAAAGTTATTGAATGATGAAACCATTATCAACTTATTTTTTGAACGAAATGAAGATGCCATTCTTTATACCTCTGAAAAATATGGTAACCATTTACGCTCATTATCAAATACTATTGTAAAAGATATTGAAACGGCTAAAGAATGTGAAAATGATACCTACAAAGAAGCTTGGAATTTAATTCCACCAAATAGTCCAAAGGAACATTTTTTTGCATTTTTAGCAACGATTATTAGACACATTTCTTTAAATTGTTGTCGAAACCGTAATCGCCTAAAAAGAAGTGCCTTTATTTGTGAGCTCAGTTCAGAGTTAGAGCAATGCATTCCAAGTCCAAATGACTTAGAATGTCAAATTAATGACCTTCTATTTGCAGAAATGATGAATCACTTTCTTTCATCTCTAACTGAAGAAAAACGAACTATCTTTTTACGACGCTATTGTTTTTTAGACTCTATTTCAGATATTGCTAAAGAATTTGGATATTCTGAGAGTAAAGTAAAAATGATGCTACTTCGAATACGTAAGAGACTTCGAGACTATCTAATAAAGGAGGGATATAATCTATGAGAGGAAATGAATTTTTAGACAAAATGGATCTTGTTGACCCATCATTTATTGAATCTGCTAGTCAACTGAAACAGAAAAGAAAACAACCCTTATGGATAAAATGGGGGTCAATTGCTGCATGCATCTGCCTGATCATTATTGGAGGAGTAAAACTTTTTAATTTATTTTCATCACATTATAATGGTGGATTTAGCCAATGTGGACAAGCTGGACATGATGAAGGCAGTACATTTATGTCCTATAACGGTCCTACACTTCCTTTAACAATACTTGAAAAAGAAACTAACTTAACAGCCAAACGCCATATTTGCTTTGACTTTGGGCAAAATACCTCCTCGGAATGTTCAATCAGTGATACTTATACCTTAACCAATGAAACAACTAAAGACTTAACTCTTACAGGTATTTATCCTTATATTGGAAGTTTTGAAACTCCTAACCATCCAACAATTAAAGTCGATGGCAATGCCATACAGACAACCTTTTACAGTGGAGGTTATAGTGGTGGTTTTGAAGGAGATGGCAGTGATGATCCGATGGATTTAAACTTAAAAAATCCTGAATCTTGGGAGGACTATCGCACAATTTTGTCAAATGATCATTACAGAACTAATGCATTTAGTCCTTATCCATCACTTTCTCAAAAGGCTACAGTTTATGAGTTTTCAAATATTACTATGGATGAAAATTCTGCTATCGCACCTACACTTGGCATACAATTTCATCAAGATACTCAAAAGACAAGCATTATTACTTATGGATTTAATGGGTATGAAACTGGTTTACATGACCAACAAGTAAGATATAGCTTTTTTATTCCACCAGAAAGTGAATCGGACTATCAACAACCTCGCTATCTCATCATATTTGGAGAAGATATCGGAAATTATACTATTCAGGGATATACAGACGGTGGCTGTGATAAGCTACTTCCCGGAGTATCTGCAGATGTTAAACGCTATACCTGTACACTCGATGAAGTATTAAAACCAATTGCAACCAAGGAATATTCGCAGTCTTCAACAAATAACTATATAAATCCAACAATAGATTTTTCTGTATACTATGGAGAATTTTGTCGATTCTTTTCACTTTATAGCAATATAGGAAGTGACAAAAAGGAACGCTACGAAGGTGGAATGCTTGAAGATTTTTTTATGGATCTCTTCAATCAAAAACGAATTTTTTATAGAAGCTTTTCACTAGAAATTCCTGCAAATAGCAGTAAAACTATCGCTATAAAATATTTAAAATATGGAAGCTATAACTTTTATTGCAAACATCCAGAAAATGCAGGTATTGATGGCTATGACATGTTAACTAGACTTGGATCTACGCTAAATTTTACTACTCAGACAGCTTCTATTAAACCTATAAAAAATATGGAAATTGTTCGTCAAAACTTCGGCTTTGACCTTGCAAAGAATATTACAACAGTACCATTAGATTTAAATAAAGAGCGTTATTGGCTTGAAGTGAAAGTGAAATTAGAATAGGGGTGTTTTTAACACCCCTTTATTTTGTAAATAACTGTTGAATATTTTTAATTACAATTTGAATACTTCCATCGACATCGGTCACAAATTCTACCTTATGCTTATCACGATAGATATCCATTGGAATTGTAATCTCAATTCCACTATCGGTAGTTAAAAACTGCTTCTCGAACTTTTTCACAGTATTAGGATTTTCTGGATGAATTTTTTCTTTCATTAAATCATATTCTTCCATCTTCTCTTGAAATTCCATCTGAGCATTTGGATAATCTGCATAAAGCTTCTTAGGAAGTTCCATGACATCCACTGGCTCGTCTGATATTAATTCCTCACTAATACTGTCTTTAACTTCTAGCTTTTTATCAAAGTTTTCTTCAAAGTGCTTTTTATTAATCTGCTCTACAGCTTTTGTAAGCAATTTCATTTTATCATTTTCAGAAATCTTTGTACGACACTGAAGTACAAGTTCTGATAAATAGTAGCCTTTTTTTCCATTAATCGAATATTTTTTCTCAGTTAAATAGATGGTATAATCGCTAAGCTTAATAATTGCTGCTTCTGTTGGTTTTGAACTAGCAGAAGGAAGCAAAGCTCTATGACGAATCATATGATTTGCATTGCCATTTTCTGTACTTCTAGTTAAATGAGTAAAATCCTCGCGATAATTCAGTTTTAATATTGCAAGGTATTGCTCGCTGTGTAACTGACAAGTTGCAACAATAAGATCTCCACCTGGAATTTCTTCATTTTCACTCATGACCTGATAAAAATATTCAGCAATTTGCTGACTAAACCCAATTAAGTTATCCTCATCAAATAGTTGAAGAGCATTGTAAAATCCTGAATGTTCTGCATCAAATGTACATTCGCGTTTATCATCACTAGTCAAAAGTTTTACCAACTGTTTTCGAATATACTCATAACAGTCTTCATCATATTCTAATAGACAATCCGATAAAACAGGAAGACCACTACTCCTATCTAAAATATGGATAATGGCCTCTCGAATCATTATATTTTCTGCTTCCATAATCTTATAGACTCTCCATATCTACAAGCGCACCATCTCTCCAGATTCGCTCTAAATCATAAAAACGTCTGTCATCACTTGCAAAGATGTGAATGACTACATCCTGATAATCAAGTAGTACCCATTTTGCTTCATTATATCCTTCAATCTGGCGATAGTTAAATCCTGCTCGTCCAAGTTTTTCAGTTACTTCATCGACAATTGCTTGCACTTGATTACTATTTCGTCCATTAGCAATCATAAAATAATCTGCAATCGTTGATACCTTTGAAATATCAATCACTGTAATCTCTTCTGCCATCTTTTCATCTAACGCAGCATAAGCAATTTTTACGATTTCTTTAATACGATCCATGATTCCAGTTCCTCCTATTACTAAGCTTTTTATTTACTAGTTTATTTACTAAGCTTTTTATTTACTCATCTTTTCATCATGAAGCTTTTTATAGTATTCGTAAGCTTTTAAAGTTTCAGACTTATCATCTACATGTTTTAAATAATCGAGTGTATCTCTCATTGTCATATAAATTGCTTCATCAAGATCTATAAATGCCATCTTTCGGATTTGTTTTAAATTTGGAGCTCTATCTCTACCTGGTTCAATATAATCAGCTAGATAAACAATTTTTTCTAAATCAGACATTGCAGGACGACCCGTTGTATGAAATTGAATCGCTGTTAAAATTTCTTCATCGTCAATTCCATAGTTTTTATTTGCTAAAAAACTTCCAAATTTTGCATGAAGAAGCACCTTATTATCTGCTTCTTCTCTTGTAATTTCAATTCCATAGTGCAAACATTTTCTATAAATCTCTTCATATTCAAACTGTCTTGCACAATCATGAAGAAGCCCTCCAAGTTCTGCCTTGTGTAAATCTACCTCATAGCGCATGGCTAACGCCTGCGCAGTATAAGCAACTCCTAATGTATGTTCAAAACGACTTTTACTCAGTCTATCTTTTAATTTTTTCGTATCTTTATTGTTTCTTCATTCATTCGCTTCTTTAGTTCCGTTTCCTTTAATCTTCATATTTTTTAATCTTCATACAGATGATTTTCATAAATATAGTTTTCGACTTCCCTAGTTACATAGTAATGAATCGATAAATGATTTTTTCTTAAATTTCGAATGTGATTGCTAGAAATTTCAATATTGGGTTGATGTAAAAGACTCACTCTTGCACCATATTTCTCTCTTAGATACTGAGCTTTTTTATCGATTTCTTCGATACTCAGTGCTCCTCTAGGTGCTGCTAAGAGATGAGAAAGTTTAAATATTGTTTCTGCTTCATGCCACTGTTCAATATAATCTAGCGAATCTGCACCTACTAAAAATAATAATCCACTGTCGGATTTTTTTG
Source organism: Lachnospiraceae bacterium TWA4 (assembly GCA_000875945.1). GTDB lineage: Bacteria > Bacillota > Clostridia > Lachnospirales > Lachnospiraceae > TWA4. The sequence goes on from JPZU01000001.1 coordinate 277,579, forward strand.
CACAAAACTCTTGTAAAGTATCAGATGTATAAGAAAATCCTGTAGTTCTTCTAAGTTCAATATCTGAAAATTCAAATTTAGGATTATCTGCAATTGCCAACTTTACCATATTTGCACGATGTTTACCACTTACAATCTTTAAATTTGCTTTATGCGGTGGCTCTTTGTTTGGCAGAAATATAATCTTATCTAACTGATATTCTTCACAGGCTCCCTGTGCTAAAATCAAATGTCCAATATGGATAGGACTAAAGGTCCCACCCATAATGCCAATTTTTTGATTAGTCATTATACACCTCCCTATCTTGGAAGTTCGTATTTACTATTTTCCTTCTTCTGTCTAAATAATACTATTTTTCGGCCAATCACCTGAACAACTTCTGAATGTGTACGTTCAGCAACCATCTGACCTAAAGCCTTTGGATCGTCAAAGCAATTCTTTAATACATTAATTTTAATTAACTCTCTAGCTTCTAATGACTCATCAATCGCTACAGTAAATTCTGGGGTTAAACTAGATTTTCCAAGCTGGAAAATTGGATCCATATTCATTGCTTTACCTTTTAAATAAGCTCTTTGCTTACTAGTCATAGCTTCCTCCTTTATCTATCTTCTTATAACTATTCAGATTCTAAATAATTATTTATAATAATCAAATTCTAAGTTATAAAGGCGCACGGTGTCTCCATCTGAAATGCCCATATCTTCTAATTCTTGTAAAATACCTGTATCTTTTAAGAATTTCTGGAAGAATGCAAATCCCTTTTCTGAATCTAAATTCGTATAACCTAGCATTTTTTCTACTCTAGGACCTTCTACAACATAAAGTCCTTCTTTTTCCTTCATAACTGTGTATGGCAACTGCTCATCATCTGGATAATCCACTTCGTATTCTTTCTCGAATACTACTGGTTTATCATCAAAATCTTTTAATAATGTATTCACATGATAGAGTAGTTCCTTTAATCCCTGTCCACTAACTGCCGAAATTGGAAATACTTTAATTCCCTTTGGCTCAAACTCTGCCTTTAACTTGTCAATAGGGTTTTCTTCACCCTCTACTTCATAAATTGCATCAATTTTATTCGCTGCAATTACCTGCGGACGAGATGCAAGGGTTGGATCATACGCTTCTAATTCTTTGTTAATCGCATAGATATCTGCAATAGGATTTCTTCCTTCAACTCCTGCTGCATCTACCATATGAATCATGACTTTCGTACGCTCTACATGACGTAAGAATGCATGACCTAGTCCTACTCCTTCACTTGCTCCTTCAATTAAACCTGGGATATCTGCAATGACAAACCCTTCACCACCACCAAGATCTACAACTCCAAGATTTGGGGTTAGAGTTGTAAAGTGATAATTTGCAATCTTAGGTTTTGCATTCGTTACACGAGAAAGTAAAGTTGATTTACCAACATTTGGGAATCCCACTAAACCAACATCTGCAATGACCTTTAATTCAAGGCGTACCCACAGCTCACGTCCTGGTTTTCCAGGCTGTGCATACTTTGGTACTTGCATAGTAGAAGTCGCATAGTGCATATTTCCCTGGCCACCACGACCTCCTTTTAAGATAATCTCTCGTTTATTATCTCCAGACATATCAGCAATGACTTTGCCAGTTGTATCTTCCTTAATAACAGTTCCCGGTGGAACTTTAACAATTAAATCATCAGCATCTGCTCCATGGCATCTGCGTTTGCCACCTTCTTGTCCATTTTTTGCTACATACTTTCTAGTATGACGGAAAGTTACTAAGGTGTTCATTCCCTCGTCAACCACAAAGATGATATCACCGCCACGACCACCGTCACCACCATCAGGTCCACCATTAGGAACATAGAGTTCACGACGAAAACTTACATGACCATTTCCACCATCACCAGATTTGATGAATACTCTCGCACTATCAGCAAATAACATGACCTTACCTCCTTTTTTATCAATAATTTTTTCTTTATCAATAAAGCCGGCACATATTTTGCACCGGCTTTTAAAGTTTTTCTTATTCGTTTACTACTTTAGGGTATACAGAAACTTGTTTCTTATCTCTACCCTTTCTTTCAAAGCGAACAACACCTTCTACTAAAGCAAATAAGGTATCATCACTACCACGTCCTACGTTAACGCCTGGATGAATCTTAGTTCCTCTCTGTCTGTAAAGGATGTTACCAGCTTTTACTGTCTGTCCATCAGCTCTCTTCGCTCCAAGTCTTTTAGATTCAGAATCTCTACCGTTCTTAGTAGAACCTACACCTTTCTTATGAGCGAATAATTGAAGGTTCATTTTTAACATGGTTACTACCTCCCTTTATTCTTATAACTAATTTTAATATACTTGCTGCCATAGTCTTCCTCAATCTGAGAAACACCTAAGGCAAACGATTTCAATAATAACTGTGCTTCTTTGGAATCTTTCGTCAATAAACAAAACTTCAAATCTCCATCATTACACTCAGTTTTACATTTTGCCTGAGTAAATGACTCGATACTATTTACTGTGTTAATGGATAAAGCTGATACAGCTGCACAGACAATGTCCTTGCCATAGTCTTCATATTCTGCATGTCCCTTCGTCCAAAATCCATAAAGCTCATTGTCTTTATTCTGATATAAAACTACTTCAATCATCAGAAATTAATTATTTTGTGATTTTTTCGATTTTAACTTCAGTAAAGTTCTGTCTGTGACCATTCTTTTTATGATATCCAGTTTTTCTCTTGTACTTGTAAACAACAACTTTTTACCTTTAACGTCGCCTACTACAGTAGCGGTTACTTTAGCACCTTCAACTACAGGGCTACCTACGGTTAAAGTGTCATCACTTACAGCTAATACCTGATCAAAGTCATAAGTAGAACCTGCTTCTACGCCTAACTTTTCAACGCGAATTACGTCACCTTCACTAACTTTGTACTGTTTACCACCTGTTGCAATGATTGCGTACATATGGGGACCTCCTTAATCAATACTCGCCAACTTCGGTGTCTAGAAGTTATCTCTAGCACTTTTTAAACCTCATTGTGCGGTCAAAAAACAACGCCTTTTGGCGTACCTTGATAATAATATCATAGGAATAAATCTTCGTCAAGCACTTTTTATTTTTCAAAATGTTTTTTTGCAAATTCCATATCTTGAACTAACTCTACTGTACCAAGATAATTTCCTTGTTTATCTCTTACAGCCATATACGTAACTAAAACCGTTTTTCCACCTTTATTCATCCAAATTGGCACTAAATCTTTCTTACTCGTTCTAAAATCTTCAATAATTTTTCGTACAACTGGCTCAATCTTTGGTGGATGGCAAGAAAATACCTCTCGGTCAATTGCCATGTCTGGACGCTTAAAAAGCTTTGGCTGTCCATAATCATTAAAGAAGCGATTGATGTTTTGATCATCGACAAATGTAATCTCCATTGGAATCGTATCTAATAAAGCTGTAAGCTGGGCAAGTGTTAAATGCCCACCTGGTAAAACAATTTCATCGTCAATAGATTCCACGGTTTTTGAAACTTTTTGTCCTGCTTCTTCCCAAAGATTTTCTTCTACGTCAAAACAAGTCGAATAATCCTTTGCATCAAAATAAATTTCCTTCCATTCATCTTCTGTAAAGTTAATTGCGCACATTGGGAAGAAAATTCTTTCTTCTTTTGTAATCATCTGCTTAGCCTTAGCTAAAACATCTTTTACACGACTAAGCCATTCGTTGTCATGAACGTCTTTTTTATCTAATCGAATGATTTCATCTCGAATTTCATCATCCTCTGTCCACATAAGATCAGAAGGTCCTGCAATTTCATACTTCACCTTTAATAAAGGATAAAGTAAATCTCCCTTTTTTGCATAGTGAATAGAAATTTGACGCAGTTTCGTTAAATTGATATCTTCTCCATTCTCTAATTGCTCCACAAGACCTTCAATAACTTTTAACAATTGTTCATTTTCTCTTGTAAGTGTTTCTAGTGGATGCCCCTTAGTTCCCACAAGTCTTTGTGCAATAATTTTCTTAGTTTCTAAAATGCTTTTTCCTTCTATTGGTTCAATCATAAATTTTTTCTCCTCTAAAATTAGATCAATTTAATTAAATCGATTTAATTAAATTTTTTATCAAATCTTTTTAAATATACAAACAAAACTAATCACATCATTCTTCCAAGTAGCATTAATGGATCCATGATACTGGCGAACAAGACTTTCTGCAATTGAAAGCCCAATACCATATCCACCTTTGTCTGTATTATGTGACTCATCTTCTCGGTAAAATCGCTCAAAGAATCTCGTGTAATCGACATCTTTTCCTGCTTTATAAGTGTTCGATACCGTTAAGGTAAATCCTTTTCCTTTCTGTGTAAGTGCTACAGTAATTTTACCTCCTTCATCACAGTATTTAATTGCATTATCTACAAGTAAAGAGCAAATCTGACGAATTTGTGCTTCTTCTGCATTCATATGCACTTTCTCATGGATTTCTTCTACTAACTCTTTCCCATTTTGAATTGCTAATGATTTAAAGTTTTCAGTTGTTTCATGAATTGCCCTTGTAACATCAACATCTTCAATCAGCTCATGCGACCTATTTTCGTCAGCTCTTGTAATCATCACGAGATTTCGAATTAATCCATTCATTCGCTCGACTTGGCGCATTGTTGATTGTGTCCATTCAGTTTCTCCATCTAAAATTTCTTGCATTTCTGTATTTGCACGAATAACTGCTAGTGGAGTCTTAAGCTCATGACTGGCATTCGTCATAAATTGCTTTTGAAGGTCTGCATTCTTCATTTCATACTTAATTATTGTATAAGAAAAAGCTCGTACAAAAAAGAATGCAATACACATACCAATTGTAATGAGAATTAATGCTAAATATAAAAGTCTGTCATTAAAGTGAAGAATACTTGTACTATCTAAATAAACAACAATACTTGAACCATCCTCATTAACTTTTGCTTTATAATAGTAATTTCCCATTCGTCCAAAACTAAAATATTCATTCAATGCTTTTTTTGCATAGGTAATAGCCTCTTCATCGCCAACTGATGAAATATGGCTTGTCTTTATATTTATAACGCTCCCATTAGCATCAAAAAGGACAGCAAAATATCGAGTAATCGATTTGAACTCTCTTGATCGATACGTACTATTCATCTCAAACAAATCTTCAATAAATTCAGATATCTTATTTTTTGTTTCTTCATCTGTATTCTTACTCCATTGAACGAGTTCTCCATTATTACTTATAATATAATCCAATGTATTTTTAATACTCTGTCTACTTAAAACAGCATTTCCAAGATATAAAAAACTTGAAATCAATAACATAGCAGCAACTAATGCTGCCATGGATACAAAAATAAACTTCCTGCGTAAATGTTGAAGACTTCTCTCACTCATGCTTTTACCTTCTATCTATTAAATCCAATTACTGTTCAATTACTATTCAATTCAATTAATAAGTCCAATTAATCGACTTTACCTATTGAATACTTTGTATCTCTTTCTCCTAAAATCGTTACATTAGAAGAAATTGCTCCTAATTTTTTTCGTAAATAAAGAACATACAACCAAACGGTATCTTTGGTTGCTTCTTTACTATCTCCCCACACATGTTCTAGTAAAAACTGGGTATCTAAACCTTCTGGAGCATTTTTAATAAATGTCTGTAGGAGTTCAAATTCTTTGGCAGATAATCGAATGGAATTCTCACATCGAAGTTCAAAGGTTCCCCCATCTAATTTTAAATCTTCAAATGTATCTACGACCTCTGCGTCTGATTCATATTCACTTCTACGTCTAGCCATTGCCCTGACTCTTGCAAGAAGTTCTTTCATTGCAAATGGTTTCGTTAGATAATCATCAGCTCCTGCATCTAATCCCAACACCCTGTCATCAACTTCTGACTTAGCTGTTAGCATTAACACAGGCGTAATAACATGATTATTCCTTAACTCTTTTAACACCTCTATCCCATCTTTTTTAGGCATCATGATATCTAGAATAATCATATCATAACCATTTTCCTTAATAAGTTCAGATGCCACTTCTCCATCAAGAGCACTATCGACTGTATATCCTTGATGCTCTAAAGCAACTGTAAGTACCCTATTCATATCTTTTGTATCTTCTGCGATTAATACTTTCAATTAATTTCCCTCTTCTAACTTTCTTCTTTTAATTTTCTTCTTCATTCGTTTCTTCAAATATCATATCTTTAATTGTCTGCATCGATAAATCTGTTGACGCAAGTTCATCTGCACATCGCTTTAATTCCGAGACAATCAGTTCTTGATTTCCACCTATATTCTTTTTATACTTCATATGATGTTCTAATGCCGCCCAAGTGTCCATTGAAATTGTTCGAAGTTGAATTTCTGCATAAATCTCATCTTGAAACTGAACAATCATATGATAACTGCGATAACCGTTTGGTTTTGCATGTTTAATATAATCTTTTTCCTCAATAACTTTAATATCTTCTAATTTAGCAATATAATTTTTTACTAAGTACACATCATTAATAAATGCACAAACAACTCGAATTCCAATTGCATCATGAATTTTTTGTAATGCAGATTCTGTTGTTACTGGAAGACCTTTTCTTTCACACTTTTCTCTCATACTATCTTCTGATTTAATTCGAGATAAACAGTGTTCAATAGGGTCTATTCCTGTACTTGTAATTATTTGTTCCCTCAAATTTGAAATCTCATCCACTAAATAATCCATAACCTGTTCAAGGCGTGGACGATATTTACCATAAATACTATCCATTTTATCTTATTTATCCTACTATTCTAAAATACTAAAATTCCCAAATGTTCTAACAAAATCTTTAATCCAATACAAATTAGGATGATTCCACCTAGAATCTGTGCTCGTTTCTCATAGCGTGTACCAAAGAAATTACCCACAAATACTCCTATAATTGATAGAACAAAAGTCGTACATCCAATAATTGTAATTGCAGGAAGAATCTGTACATCTAAAAAAGCAAATGTAATTCCAACGGCTAGTGCATCAATACTTGTTGCAATCGCTAAAATCACCATCTCTTTGTGACTTAATGGCTGATCTTTTTCATCAGTCTCATCTTCATCTTCATCCCCTTTAATTGCTTCTATTATCATATTTCCACCAATAATACTTAGCAAAATAAAGGCAATCCAATGGTCAACGCTTGTTATGTAACTTTGAAAACGAATGCCTGCTAACCAACCAATTAAAGGCATTAATGCCTGAAATCCTCCAAAGTACAGACCAATAATGAATGCCTGCTTCTTATTAACCTTTTCCATACCTAAACCCTTACCAATAGAAACTGCAAAAGCATCCATTGATAAACCGACACCTATTAAAAATAATTCGATAAATACTGACATGGTAATTAAATCTCCTTAAATTTTCTCTCTATGCTATATTCGCTATATTCATAAAATTTATATCAATAAATTTCTCATCCGTCAATATTTACTTAATTTTATCCACTTTGTCCTGTAATTAATACATAGACATTATGGGCTATTTGGTCTAGGTTTTTGGTATCTTCTTCTGTCCAATTTTGTAAAATTCCATCAATTGCATAACAATGATAGCGAATTGCCATCTGTCTGTCAAAATCATTCATTTTTTTAGAAATTTCTTCTTCATTTGTTATTTCTAAAAAAATCTCAAATACCTGTTCAAAGATGATCTCTTTGATTTCCTTCCCATAATTTGACCGCATACTCTTTCGAATATAAGGCATTGCATTCACTGCAAATGAAAACCACTGGTGGATTCTTTCCTCTGGACTCATTATAGGTTCTAATTTAGCATATAATTCTTTCTTTCCTTGCTTTATAATCCACTGAATCAAATCTGGAATATCTGTAAAATGATAATAAAATGCCTGCCTTGTAATGTGGCACTCTTTTACAATATCTTTTACAGTAATTTTTTGCTGGTTCTTTTCAAAAAGCAAGGTAATTACTGCCCTAGCAAGGCTTTGTTTCATATCAGATGCCATGGGTTCACCTCAAAATTTTTCTCAACTCTGATTATAGTGAATTCCACTAAAAAGTAAATAGGAATAGGAGAAATTCCCCTATTCCCTTACATAAATATATCCAAATGCATTGGGTCCCCAATGACAACCAATCGTTGGAGTCATATTGTCATAAGCTGTAACTAAGTTTTTATACTTTGAGTCAGTAGCCTCAATTAAATGTTCTACATTCTCTTTATTATATGAATACGAAGCAACTATTCCATATGTTCTATCACATCCATCAGCTTCTAACATCTCTGCAATAAACTTCATTCCTTGTTTTAGTCCTCGTTTTTTCTTTAAAACTGCTACTCTACCGTTTTCAAATCCAATAATTGGATTAATTGAAAGCAATTTTCCAACCATCCAACTAGTTTTTGACAATCGTCCACCGGCTAATAAATAATCAAGAGTTTCTGGAATTGCTACAATAACAATACGAGAGACTAATTGCTCTAATTTTTCTTTAATCAATTCAAACGACTCATTCTCATAACGCCTAGCTTCTTGTGCAAGAAAACGAATTCCACCTACAGCTAGTCTTGAATCAAAAACCAATACGTCTTTATACTCATCTTCATCAAATAAACTATAAAATGTTTGATAAGTACCTGAAATTTCTGATGAAATTGTAATAATTAATACTCGATCTCCTTGACTTATATAACGGTCTACAAGCTCTTGTGTATTGGTCAGTGAAGGCAATGAAGTTTTTGGAAACTCCTTGGTTTCAATTAATTGTCTATAAAAATCATCAATATCTAAATCTACACCGTCTAAATATTCTTTTCCACCAATAGAAATTCTCATTGGTAAAATTTCTACACCATAAAGTTCTTTTTCATCTTGTTTAATACTACTTCCTGAATCTACAAGAATTCTAAGCATCATCTCACTCCTTTTAAATTTCTGTTCAGTTGTCTAGTCTAGTATAAAATAAACTAATTGACAATTGACAAAATTTTAAAAGTGTCAAATGAATAATCTTCCTACTTATTTTTATTAAATTTTGGATATCATACTCTATAAAAAAATTTTTTAAACTTGACGAAAACTACTGTCAATGATAGGATTAGCATAGTATTTTAATTAAGATTAAGAGGTTTTACTATGAATTATATTACAACATATAATAAGGTTCATTTTACACCTTTAGAACCAAAAACGGATGATATTCTCATTGAAGACATTGCTCATGCACTTTCCCTCATGACTAGAGCAAATGGACATTATCCAGTTTTTTACTCTGTGGCTCAACATTGTATAGATTGTTGCATGGAGGCAAAAGCTAGAAATCTCAGTGACCGTATAGCTCTTGCCTGTTTGCTACATGATGCTTCTGAAGCTTACCTAGCAGATATTACAAGAACTGTAAAACAACATCTTCCTATTTATAAAGAGACTGAACATCAACTCCTTGATGCAATTT
>JPZU01000001.1:287061-317356 GCA_000875945.1 Lachnospiraceae bacterium TWA4
AACTTCTATAGAAAAAATTTTGTAAAGGAGATTGATGATACGTTACTTTATCATGAATTTTTTCACTTTATGAACGAAGAGTTAATTAAAGAGCGTCCACTTTATCATACTCCTGATTTTAAAGAGAAATCATTTAAAGAAGTGGAGCAAGAGTATTTAAAACTTTTTTATTCCTTTCATCTAGAATCACCCAAGATTTTAGGTGTAATTTTTGATATGGATGGAGTAATTATCGACAGTGAAAAACTTTATTGTAGATTTTGGAAAGAAGCAGCAAATGCACTCGGATATCCAATGACCCATGAACAAGCTTTAGAGATGCGTTCATTAAATCACACCCTAGCAAAAGAAAAACTTCAATCTTTTTTTGGTGAACATACCTCTCACAAAGATATTCGAGCTAAACGAGTTGAACTCATGGATGCCTATTTAGAAAACCATCCAATGGATTTAAAACCTGGGGTTTTAACAATTTTAGACTATTTAAAATCCAACGGATTAAAAGTGGCACTTGCAACCTCTACAAAGTTTGACCGAGCAAAATCGTATTTATCATCTCTTCAAATAGTTGACTATTTTGAAGAAATTACCTCTGGCGATATGGTAACCAATGGAAAACCAGACCCTGAAATCTATTTATTAGCAGCTAAAAAATTAGGACTTTCTCCTGCAAATTGTTTAGCAGTTGAAGACTCTTATAGTGGACTTTTATCTGCAAATAGAGCCGGTTGCTATCCAGTTATGATTCCTGACCAAAATGAGCCAGATGAAAAGATGAACAATTTATTATTTGAGAAGTTTGATCGAATCGACAAAATTTCTTATTTAATAGAAAAATGGAGTGAAAACGTATGAAAATAATTATTGCTGGAAATGGAAAGGTTGGTTCCCTTCTAATTAAACAATTATCAGCTGCAAACTATGATATCACCGTCATTGATACTAAAAAAAGCATTTTAGAAACCAGCGTAGAAAACTATGATGTCATGGCTATTTGTGGAAACTGTGCAACAATGTCTACATTAGATGACGCTGGAATCAAAAATGCTGATCTTTTAATTGCCGTAACCAATGCAGATGAAATCAATTTACTTTGTTGTATGACAGCTTATGGAATGAATCCACACTTGCATACAATCGCTAGAATACGAAATCCTGAGTATTCTGACCAAATTTATCGAATGCGTGAACTATTTGGGTTGTCACTGGTTGTCAACCCAGAACGAGATGCTGCTAGAGAAATTGAGCACCTATTAAAATATCCTGGCTTCTTAAAACGAGAAGGATTTGCAAAGGGACGTATTGAAATTGTCGAATTAAAAGTAGATGCTACAAGTAAACTTTGTAATGTAACATTAAATGATTTATATGGTATCATTAAATGTCAAATTTTAGTCTGTGCTGTTTTACGCGATGGAAAAGCTATTATGCCCGATGGTAGTTTTACAATGCGAGAAGGAGACCGTATTTTCGTAACTGCACCTAGTGATCGTTTAACAATCCTATTAAAAAACTTAGGAATTATTACTAGAAAGGTAAAAAATGTCATTCTGTGTGGTGGTGGACGAATTAGTTATTATCTTGCCCAAAAATTAGAAAAGTGTGGAATTAATGCATTATTAATTGAAAAAAATCCACAAAAATGTGAGCAGTTAGCTGAAATGCTTCCAGATACTTGCATCATCAATGGAGATGCAAGTAATTTATCCTTCTTAGAAGGAGAAGGTTTACTAGACAGCGATGCCATTGTCAACTTAACAGGATTAGACGAATTAAATATTATTATTTCGCTTTATGCAAATAAATGTGGTGTAAGTCAAGTAATCACTAAATTGGGACATATGGAAAATAGCGAACTCATTGATAATCTTTCAATAGGAAGTGTCGTTAGTCCTAAAGAATTATGTAGTAATACAATTGTTCAATATGTTCGAGCCATTTATAATCAAACAGGTGCTGCAACAGCTATCCACACAATTGCCGATGGACAGGCAGAAGCCATTGAATTTATTGTCGATTCCAAGACCAAACATTGTGGAGAACCTCTTAAAAATCTTCGCACAAAACAAAATGTTTTAATTGCTTGTATTTCTCACGGCTTAAATATTGAAATTCCAAATGGTAATTCATCATTTAAAGAAGGTGATATGGTTATCATTATATCGAATGGAAATGATGTAATTTACCAATTAAATGATATTTTCGAGGACTAGTGGTTATGAATTATAGAATGATGGGGCGTTTTATTGCTCAAATTTTAACTATTGAATCAGTTTTTTTAATTCCTGCTTTATTAATTAGTTTATTTTATTTAGACTACCAAGCTCTAAAAGGATTTTTTATCACATTATTAATTGGTATTTCACTTGCTGGAATTCTCTTTTATTTTTGTCGAGAAAGCACTAGAGGATTTTATGCCAAAGATGGACTTGTTTGTGTAGCTGTTGGTTGGATTGTTATGAGTCTTCTAGGAGCACTGCCCTTTTATATTTCAAGAGAAATTCCTAATTACTTAAATGCTCTATTTGAGATTGTTTCTGGTTTTACAACAACTGGTGCTTCTATCTTACCAGAAGTTGAAAGCTTATCGAAAGGAATTTTATATTGGCGCAGCTTTAGTCACTGGATTGGTGGTATGGGTGTTTTAGTCTTTTTATTAGCAATTGCTCCTGTTCACGGAAAAAATAAAGGATTTACGATGCACCTACTTCGTGCAGAAAGCCCTGGTCCTAATGTTGACAAACTGGTTCCTAAAATGAAGAAAACTGCAATGATTTTATATCTTTTATATATTGCACTAACCATTATTAATATGATCTTCTTATTAATAGGCCATATGCCCCTATTTGACGCTTTATGTACGGCATTTGGTACTGCTGGTACTGGTGGATTTGGCATTAAAAATGATAGTATGGCTAGTTATAGCCCATATATTCAAAATGTTTGTACGGTTTTTATGTTACTATTTGGTGTAAACTTTAGCTGTTACTACCTACTTTTAATGAAACAATTTAAGAATGTATTAAAAGATGAGGAATTACGACTATATGTTGGAATCATTATTGCTAGTATTGTTTTAATTACATGGAATATTAGTGGTATGTATGACACTATTGGAGAAAGCCTTCGTCATGCAGCTTTCCAAGTTGCAACAATTATTACAACGACAGGTTTTGCAACAACAGACTTTAACTTATGGCCAAGTTTTTCCAAAACCATTATGCTTACTCTAATGTGTGTCGGTGCCTGTGCAGGAAGTACTGGCGGTGGAATCAAGTGTGGACGAATTCTTTTACTATTTAAAAGTTTGCATCGAAATATTCGAAGAGTCATCAATCCTAAGAAAATTCAAGTGATTCGTATTAATAATCACAAGATTGACGAAAAAATTATTGATAATACCAATGCCTACTTAGCCGCTTACATTATCATTATCTTTTTAAGTTTTATGATTATTTCATTGGATAATTTTTCAATTACCACAAACTTTTCTGCTGTTCTTGCTTGTTTTAACAACATAGGACCTGGATTTGATGCAGTTGGACCTACTTGTAATTTTAGTGCATTTAGTCCCTTATCCAAATTGGTTCTAATTGGTGACATGCTTGCCGGGCGATTAGAAATCTTTCCAATTTTAATTTTACTTTCTAGAAGTACTTGGAGGCATCGATAAAAGTTTATGAAAAGTAATTATAAATTAATTATTATGTACGATGGAAGTCGTTATTATGGTTGGCAACGATTGAAAAATAAAGAGACGATTCAAGGAAAAATTGAATCTGTTCTTGCAAAAATGTGCGGTGTAGAATCGATTGAAATCAATGGAGCTGGAAGAACTGATGCAGGCGTTCACGCTAAAGCTATGGTTGCAAATGTCTTTTTAGATACTTCGCTTTCTCCAGAAGAAATTCGCAATTATCTAAATACCTATCTTCCAAATGATATTTGTATTTTAGAGGTAAGAATTGCTTCAATGCGTTTTCATGCAAGATATAATGCGATTGGTAAAACCTATTGTTATACCTGTTATATTGGAGATACAAAACCTGTTTTTGAGCGTAAATATGTTACAATCTTAGAAAAGAAGCCTAATATTGAACTTATGCAAAAAGCTTCAACTTATTTACTAGGAACTCATGATTTTCACAACTTTTGTGGAAATACAAAAATGAAAAAGTCAACGATTCGAACTGTTAACCAAATTTCTATTGAGCAAGAGGAAGATTTCTTACAATTTCGATTTCATGGAAATGGATTTTTACAAAATATGGTTCGAATTTTAGTTGGAACCCTATTAGAAATTGGCTATGAGCAAATGAGTTTAGAAGAATTGGTTGATGTACTTGAATCAGGTGAACGAAAAAAGGCAGGACCTACAGCACTCGCACAGGGATTATGCTTAGAATCGATAGACTATTAAAATATAAATTAAATAACTTAATATTGAATCTTTTACAAAAATATGCTATATTAAATAAAAAGAAGACATCTGCTGGTAACAGATGCCTTCAAAGATGCTACCGATAGACGGTTAGCCCAAAATCTTTTATAGTTAAAAAATAACCGCTAAGTTCTCAGCTAAGGCGGTTATTTTTGTTTATTATTACTGTCTTTGCCGAATGCATATCCGACACTAAAACAGGTTAAGCCAAAACTCATCAAAAATAAGAATGCTACAGAACTAGAATTAAAACTTTTAAAAGCATACTTCGAACTGGATCCAGAAGTTCGTGAAGCTATTACTAAGTCTTTAAAGAAAGTTTTTTCTTAAAATCATTGTAAATAATAAAAAGAGGTATCTATGTTTGAAAAACTAATGACAGAAGATTTGTCTGAAAAAGAATTAAAAAAATTCATTTTAAATATACATGAAAAATACTATATCGAAATGAAAAAAGCAAATGAATTACCAAAAGCGTTTTGGGAAACCTATTCTTCCTTTTGTAATACTTCTGGTGGAATCATTGTTCTTGGAGTTGAAGAAGGAACTCCTCAAAATAAGATTATAGGAGTTGGTAATCCTGAAAAGATTTTATCAAGTTTATGGGACCAACTTTCAAATACAAATAAAGTAAATTTTAATAATATAAACAACGAAGATGTTCATACATATACAATAGATGAAAAAACTATTATAATAATACATGTAAAGGAAGTGTCTGATAGTATTAAGCCTGTTTATATAAATAATAAAATCGAAGATTCCTGGATTAGAACAGGAGATGGAGATCGAAAAGTAACAAAAGACCAACTTGCAACATTATTTAGAAATGCTAATCCAATTCTAGATAGTATTGCCGCTGATAACTTTACAATGGACGATCTAGATACGGATTCTGTACTATCTTATAAAGAAAGAGTCAATAAAAGATATCCTAAAAAAGAATATATAAAAATGGAAAACGATAAATTTCTCTTAGAGATAGGTGCTTGTTTCAGAGACCGTACTAATGGAGAATTTAAAATTAAAAGAGGTACCTTACTGTTTTTAGGTAAATGCAATGCAATAAAAGAGTTATACCCTCATTATCATGTAGATTATTTTAATAAAAGTGGCAATAATCCACGATGGTCTGATAGAGTATCTGATGATGAACTTGGAGATTATGAAATGAATCTTTATAATTTCTTCTCAATAGTTTATGAAAAAATGAAAGCTTTACTTCAACAAGGCTTTTCATTAGATGAAGAACAAGCTCGAATTCCTATGTCTAATCTTGATGAGACAATCAGAGAATGTCTTGTAAATTGTCTAGCTCATGCTGATTATGCTCAAGGTTACCCATCTATTAAAATAGAAGTATATAATGGATGGTTTAGATTTACTAATCCTGGTAAAATGTTAGTATCTACTGAACAATTTTTTAATGGCGGAGACTCAAGACCAAGAAACGAGATTATAATGAAACTATTTCGTTTAATGGGAATTTCAGAACGTCAAGGTTTTGGCGGATGTTTAATTTATAAAACTGCAATGGAAAACGATTTACGTAGACCAGAAATATTAACAGATATTGAACATACTGAGATAAAAATTTGGCATATTGACTTAGCTGATTCCTACCCTAATCTTTCAAATGATGAAAAAAATGTTTTTAGATATATTGTTAAAAGTCATAAACCTCTATCTATAAGAACGATAGGTACAGATCTTAATATTACCGAATATAAAATGAGAAAAATTATACCAAAATTAGTAGAATTCAAATTAATTGAGAAAATTGGTACAGGTTCTGCTACTAAATATCAAATAAACTTTCAGAGTGCTGAACTTTTAACTAAATTACAAGTAGCTGTAGATAATTTAAAAAAGTGCTTATTTTAAAAATAACATATTTAATTTCATGATTATCTCGTGATTATCTCGTGATTATCTCATGGTTATGTGTTTTTATATACAATATTTTATAAAAAATCAGTATTTTTGCTAAAAAAATCCAATAAAATTTTAAATTGCTATCTCGTGATTATCTCGTGATTATCTCGTGACTATTTACTACCATGTTTTAAATTAGGAATATTTTGTGAATTATATGAGCGAACCTAAAAATACGAATCTCAAATGAATCTCAAAAACACCAATTTTAGGCAATTAAAAAAGTCGTAAAACCTTTATTTTTCAAGGGTTTTACGACTTTTTACTTCTTATTCTAATATAATTGTAAATGGTCCATCATTCACCAATTCCACTGCCATATCTGCGCCAAACTGTCCAGTTTGAACCACTTCTACCTGCTCTTTACACTTTTCTACAAAATATTCATAGAGTGCATTTGCATGGTCTGGTTTTGCTGCATTCGTAAATCCTGGTCGATTTCCATGAGATGTATCTGCATACAGTGTAAACTGCGAGACGATAAGAAGTTCTCCATTAACTGCTTGTAATGACAAATTCGTCTTACCATTTTCATCTTCAAAGATTCGAAGACTAATCATCTTTTTTACAATTCGGTCAACAGTTGCCTGATCATCCTCATGAGTCACCCCAACTAAAACCATATAACCTTTGTTGATTTTGCCTACAACTTTTTCATCAATTGTTACGCTAGCTCGACTAACACGTTGAATTACTACTCTCATATTTTTACTGAATCACACGTACCTTGAATACTTCAGGAATTGCTTTGATTTTTTCAATCACTTCATCGGTTACTTTATCATCAGAATCAATTAATGTGTACGCATAGTCACCTTTTGATTTATTAGCCATACTTGCAATGTTGATTCCTACACTAGAAAGTGCATTGGTAAGCTGAGCAATGATATTTGGTACGTTCTTATTGAATACACAAATTCTTGCTGCTGCTTTTGCAACACCCATATCACAAGCTGGATAGTTTACAGAATTGGTAATATTACCATTTTCTAAGTAATCCATCATTTCTTCTACAGCCATTACTGCACAGTTATCTTCTGATTCTGCTGTAGATGCTCCAAGATGAGGAATAGCAATAACATTTTTCATATTTGCAGTTTTTGTATTAGGGAAGTCTGTAACGTATTTAGCAATCTTACCTGATTCAAGTGCTGCTTCCATATCTGCATCATTAACTAATGCATCACGAGAGAAGTTTAAAATTACACTACCATCTTTCATATTGTCAAATACTTCTTTATTTAACATACCTTTTGTAGATTCCATTGAAGGTACATGAATAGTGATATAATCACACTCTGATGCTAATTCTTTAAGATCTTTTACAGGAACTACATGATAAGATAAATGCCATGCTCCAAGTACAGAAATATATGGATCATAACCATAAACTTTCATTCCTAAAGCTGCAGCTGTATTAGCTACTTCTACACCGATTGCTCCAAGACCAATAACACCAAGTTTTTTGCCTTTAATTTCATGACCAGCAAATGCTTTTTTAGCTTTTTCTACAGTCTTAGCAATGTTTTCATCTGCTGCATTTTCTTTTACCCAATTGATACCACCATTGATATCACGAGCTGCTAAAAGTAAACCAGCTACTACTAATTCTTTTACACCATTTGCATTAGCACCTGGAGTATTGAATACGACAATACCTTTTTTAGCACATTCGTCTAATGGAATATTATTTACACCAGCACCTGCACGAGCAATTGCCTGTAAATTTTCGCCTAATTCTAATTCATGCATACTTGCACTACGAACTAACACACCCTGTGCATCTGCATATTCATCAACTAACTGATATTTATCATCTAATAAATCCAAGCCACAAGTAGCAATTGGATTTAAACATTTTACGTTAAACATGTGACATTTCTCCCCTTATTGTTGTGTTAGAAATATTCTAATTTTTTTAATACTCCCTCAGTATTCTTTTTAAAATACTCCCTCAGTCAGCTTTAGGCATCAGGACTCCGCCAGCTTAAGGCATCAGGACTCCGTCAGCTACGCTGACACCTCATGCCAAGTTGTCACCTCATGCCAAGCGCTGACAGCTCCCTCAAGAGGGAGCCTTCTTATGTTTTATAGTTTTATTTATTAATGTTTTGCTTCAAAATCTTTCATGAAGTTTACTAATGCTTCTACGCCTTCATATGGCATTGCATTGTAGATACTAGCTCTCATACCACCTACGCTACGATGTCCTTTTAAGTTTTCAAGACCAGCAGCCTTTGATTCTTTAACGAATAATGCATCTAATTCTTTATCACCTGTTACAAATGGAACATTCATTAATGAACGATCTTTTGGTACGACAGTTCCTTTGAATAACTGGCTATTATCTAAGTAATCATAAAGTAATTTAGCTTTCTTCTCATTGCGTTCCTTCATAGCTGAAAGTCCACCATTTTTCTTTAACCATTTGAACACTTTGCCGCAGATATAGATACCATAACAAGGAGGTGTATTAAACATAGAACCATTGTCACTATGTGTCTTAAACTGTAACATAGTTGGAGTTCCAGGTAAAACATCATCAGTAATTAAGTCTTCACGAATAACAGAAATCACTACACCTGCTGGTCCTACATTCTTCTGAACGCCACCATAAACAATTCCGTACTTTTCAACATCGATTGGCTCAGATAAGAAACAAGAAGATACATCTGATACTAAAAGTTTACCCTTAGTATTTGGTAAAGTTTTGTATTTAGTTCCATAAATTGTATTATTTTCACAGATATATACATAGTCTGCATTTTCACTAATTGGTAAATCAGAGCAATCTGGAATGTAATTAAAAGTCTGGTCTTCACTAGATGCGATACAATTAGCTGTACCAAATTTCTGAGCTTCTTTCCATGCCTTTTTAGCCCATGCTCCAGTTACTATGTAATCAGCTACACGATTTTTCATAAGGTTCATAGGAATCATAGCAAACTGCTGAGATGCTCCACCCTGTAAGAATAATACCTTATAGTTTGAAGGAATTCCCATTAAATCACGAATATCTGCTTCTGCTTCGTCAATGATTTCCTGGAACATACTTGAACGGTGACTCATCTCCATTACTGACATGCCACAGCCCTTATAGTCTAACATTTCTTCTGCTGCTTCTCTTAATACTTCCTCTGGTAATACAGCAGGTCCTGCTGAAAAATTATACACTCTACTCATAGTGCGTATACCTCCCCTTAATTTCTTTTACTCTTTTTCTCATTAACTTGTTAAAGTTTTAACGATTAAATTGTCCCTATTATAACTCTAATTTTCCTTTTGGTCAAGGTCTTCTTGATTAAATACTTCTGCAATTGCTCCACCTGGAGAAACCATTGGGAATACTTTGTCATCACTATCAATCACACAATCTAAAACAACTGGACATTTTGCATCAATTGCTTCTCTTAACGCTGGCTCTACTTCTTCCTTCTTAGTAATACGAATAGCCTTTGCTCCTAAGCCTTCTGCTACCTTAACAAAATCTACCTTGTCGTTTAAAACGGTATAAGAATAGCGCTTGCCATAAAATAGTGTCTGCCACTGACGAACCATTCCAAGTACATGATTGTTAATACACACCTGAATAATTGGAATATTGTAACGAGTTGCTGTTGCAATTTCATTCATATTCATACGGAAACAGCCATCACCACCAATATTGAAAACAATCTTATCAGGTTGTCCCATCTGTGCTCCAATTGCTGCACCAACACCATAACCCATAGTTCCAAGACCACCAGAGGTTAAAAATGTTCTTGGGTTTCTATATTTAATAAACTGAGCTGCCCACATCTGATGTTGTCCAACATCTGTGGTTACAATACAATCACCTTTTGTAATCTCATAAATTTTCTCTAAAATAAAAGGTCCAGTAAGAACATCTTTATTATAGGTCAATGGATATTTATCACGAAGTGCACGCACATCTAATCTCCAGTCCATATGGTGACCTGGTTTTAATCTCTGATTCAGACGATCTAAAACTTCTTTAATGTCTCCAATAATGTATGAATCTACTTTTACATTCTTATTCACTTCTGCTGGATCTACATCAATCTGAATAATCTTTGCTTGATTAGCAAATTTCTTGGTATTACCTGTTACACGATCACTAAAACGAGCACCTATAACAATTAATAAATCACATTTACTAACACCTAAATTTGAAGCCTTTGTTCCGTGCATACCAAGCATACCTGTATAGTGAATATCTTCACCATCAAATGCACCCTTACCCATTAAAGTATCACAAACTGGACAATCAACTAATTCTACAAATTTAGCTAACTCTTTTGATGCATCTGAAAGAGTACATCCACCACCTACTAAGATATAAGGTCTATATGCCTGTTCAATCATTTCAACAACTGCATCTAAATCCTCATCTTTAATAGTTGATGATACTCTTGGTGCAACCTTTGGCTCTTTTTTCTCATACTCTGCTTCTTTTTCAGTTACATCTTTTGTTATATCAATTAAAACAGGACCTGGACGTCCATCTTTTGCAATATAAAATGCCTCACGAATAACATCTGCCAATTTATTGACATCTTTTACAATAAAGTTGTGCTTTGTAATTGGCATAGTCACACCTGTAATATCAATTTCTTGGAATGAATCTCTACCAAGTGCTGGAAGTGCAACATTTGCACAAATTGCTACGACTGGAATTGAATCCATATAAGCTGTAGCAATCCCAGTTACTAAGTTTGTAGCTCCAGGACCTGAAGTTGCAAAACAAACGCCAACTTTTCCTGTTGCTCTAGCATATCCATCAGCTGCATGAGCTGCTCCTTGCTCATGAGAAGTTAAAATGTGTTTAATTTCTGAATGTGAATAAAGAGCATCATAAATATTTAAAATGGTTCCTCCTGGATAACCAAAGATTGTATCTACACCCTGCTCTTTTAAACATTCAATAACAATTTCTGAACCTGTAAGTTTCATGAATCCCCCTCCTTCTTGGCATGAGGTGCCTGCTTTTGACATGAGGTGTCTGCGTAGCAGACGGAGTCCTGATGTCTAAAAGCGGCGGAGTCCTGATGCCTTCTTATTTTTATCTATAATTATTCTAGTATAGCCCCTCTATTGCCACTAGTTACTAATCTTGCATAACGAGCTAAGTATCCTGTAGTCACCTTAGGTTCTCTTGGAGTCCAAGCTGCTTTTCTTCTTGCTAACTCTTCATCTGAAACCTTAAGATTTAATGTACAAGCTTCAATATCAATTTCAATGATATCGCCTTCTTCTACTAATGCAATTGGTCCACCAACAGCTGCCTCTGGAGATACATGACCAATAGATGCACCACGGCTTGCACCACTAAAACGTCCATCAGTAATTAACGCAACACTAGATCCAAGTCCCATACCAGCAATTGCTGAAGTAGGATTTAACATTTCTCTCATACCAGGACCACCCTTAGGACCTTCATAGCGAATAACCACTACATCACCTGCAACAATCTTTCCACCTTTGATTGCTGCAATAGCATCTTCTTCACAATCAAATACACGGGCTGGACCTGAATGCTTCATCATCTCTGGAACAACAGCTGAACGCTTTACAACACCTGAATCTGGTGCAAGGTTACCCTTTAAGATTGCAAGTCCACCAGTTTTACTATATGGATTTTCAACTGGACGAATAACTTCTGGATTTTTATTCTTGCAAGGTGCAATATTTTCACCAACTGTTTTACCGGTTACTGTCATACAATCTAAGTTTAATAAATCAAGCTTATTTAACTCATTCATCACTGCATAAACACCACCAGCTTCATTTAAGTCTTCCATATAGGTATGGCCTGCTGGTGCAAGATGACAAAGATTTGGTGTACGAGCACTTACTTCATTTGCAATATCAACATTTAATTCAACACCTGCTTCATGAGCAATTGCTGGTAAATGAAGCATACTATTGGTTGAACAACCAAGTGCCATATCTACCGTTAATGCATTCATAAATGCTTTTTCAGTCATAATATCACGAGGACGAATATTTCTTCGATACATTTCCATTACCTGCATACCTGCGTGTTTTGCTAAACGAATACGCTCAGAATAAACTGCTGGAATTGTACCATTTCCTTTAAGTCCCATACCTAAAACTTCTGTTAAACAGTTCATACTATTTGCTGTATACATACCTGAGCAAGAACCACAAGTAGGACAAACCTTATTTTCAAACTCTAAAACATCTTCTTCAGTCATAGTCCCTGCTGCATAAGAACCTACTGCTTCAAACATAGAAGAAAGACTTCTTTTTTCACCTTTTACACGACCTGCAAGCATTGGTCCACCACTGACAAATACAGTAGGAACATTTAATCTTGCAGATGCCATTAATAGACCTGGCACATTTTTATCACAGTTTGGTACCATTACAAGGGCATCAAACTGATGAGCCATTGCCATACACTCTGTAGAATCTGCGATTAAATCTCTAGTTACTAATGAATACTTCATTCCAGTATGTCCCATCGCAATACCATCACAAACAGCAATTGCTGGGAAGACAATTGGTGTTCCACCTGCCATAGCAACGCCAAGCTTTACAGCTTCTACAATTTTATCCAGATTCATATGACCTGGCACAATTTCATTATAAGAACTAACAATACCAACTAAAGGTCTTTCTAATTCTTCCTTTGTTAAACCCAATGCATTAAATAATGAACGATGTGGAGCTTGTTGCATTCCTGTTTTTACTGCATCACTTTTCATTTTTATTACCTCCATCTATAATGTATAGTATCTATAGTTTATAATTCTTCTGCAATTAAATCACCCATCTGAATAGTTCCAACCTGAGTGCAACCTTCAGACATAATATCTACAGTTCTATAACCTTTTTTAAGTACAGTCTTTACAGCATTTTCAATAGCATCTGCTTCTTTATCCATATCAAATGAATAGCGAAGCATCATTGCAGCTGAAAGAATCGTTGCAATTGGATTTGCAAGGTCTTTACCTGCAATGTCTGGAGCTGAACCATGACTTGGCTCATATAGTCCAAGAGCAGACTCACTAAGACTTGCTGATGGAAGCATACCAATAGATCCTGTAATCATACTAGCTTCATCTGATAAGATATCTCCAAACATATTTTCAGTTAAAATAACATCAAACTGTCCAGGATTCATAACAAGCTGCATTGCACAGTTATCCACTAACATATGGCTAAGTTCTACATCTGGATAATCCTTTGCCACTTCATTCGTTACCTGTCTCCAAAGTCTTGAAGAGTCAAGTACATTTGCTTTATCAACACTAATGACTTTACTACGACGTTTTCTAGCAATTTCAAATGCCTTAATTGCAATTCTACGGATTTCATTTTCATTATAAGTTAAACTATCAACTGCCTGACGAAGACCATTCACTTCTTCTGTGTGACGCTCACCAAAGTATAAACCACCCGTAAGCTCACGCATAATAACCATATCAAAACCTTCCCCAATAATCTCTTCTTTTAAAGGGCAAGCTTTCTTTAATTCATCGTATAAATATGCAGGACGAATGTTTGCAAATAAACCTAAGCCCTTACGAATTGCTAAAAGTCCTGCTTCTGGACGAAGATTTGGAGCTACATCATACCATTTAGAATTTCCAACATTTCCTCCAACTGCTCCAAGCAAAACAGAATCCGATTTTTTAGCTGTTTCTAAGGTTTCATCAGTTAGTGGAACCCCATAAGCATCTATAGAGCATCCACCCATTAATAATTCTGTATAGGAAAATTCATGACCATAGACTGTAGCTACTTTATCTAAAACTTTTCTAGCTTCTCTTACAATCTCTGGTCCAATTCCATCACCAGAAATTACTGCAATATTCTTCTTCATTTACTCAACCTCCCAAAAATGTAGTAACTATTCAAAGTTTAACTAAAAAACTCTGAATAGTTACAAAATATAATTGTCTTCTATAGTAATGCAAATTTATACAAATTTCAAGTGCAAAAATAATTTTCCTACTGAATTTGTGTGATTTCTCTAACCGCCGAGCCTTCACTCGTTGCATATGTAAAGCTTACCTGATCTCCTGCTTTCAAAAATGGAAGCTTTTCTGAAACTTTAATAAATACCGTATACACTTGACTGCTTCCCTTTAAAGTCAAGTAATAACAAGTATTTCCTTCAACAACTGCTGACGTGATTGCATCAATAGTTCCCTGTATGGTTTCATTTCCTACTAATTTAGAAGTCTTCGAATCGTCAAGCCCTAATGCCTTAGAGTAATTAGCCATAGCATCTTTAACCGTTGAACCTGTACCCACAACCTGATACTGCTCTACATCGACAAAGGCATACATCTTCACAAGTCCTGCTGCATCCTTTAATGACAAGAAATAAGTTGGTCTGTCACTAATATTTAATAAAATCGGAAATGTTGCTGAATACTTTAAGTTTTGAACCTGACCTTCTGCTGAACCCATTGCGGAATATTCTTCAGCTCCAGGTACTGCATAATACTTTGCTTCTTTGGTTCGAAGATTTACTAAAACAAATCCCACATTTGAACTATCACTTGTTACAGAAGTTAATCCCGTATATAAGTACACATCATCTCCAATTGCCAGATAATTATAGCCATCTGTAGGAACTAATACACCTTTTTGACCAAAGATTGAATTAATAAATCCTGACTGATAAGCTCCATAATAATTTAACTGTTCTAAGATTAAATCAGAAATAAATACTTGATCTACCCATGTAGGAATATCTTCTAATGAATAATAGCTACTTTCCCCTGTAATCGCATTAACAAGTACAGCTCCTGTAATATCCTTTCCACTCCAAATGGCAATCTTATAATCAATCACTGGTGCAATCCAATAAGGAACACCACTTTCATCAATCTCAAATGAAATATCTTCAAAAATCTTGGTTGGATATTTAAATCGAAGATAACGAGAAATATTTCTAAAGAAATACTCGCTAGGTGAATACTTCATTCTCTGCCCTTCATTAAATCGAACAAGGGAAGTCTGTTGGGTAACCATATTCACTGTTAAATATCCAGGAAGTCCTTGAGACTGATTATTAAACCACTTAATAATATCTCCATATTGCAAATATGTAATTCGATAAGGCGTATTTTTATAGTTAATCTGCGTATAATCATCAGAAATTTCAAACTGTGAAACAAGGTCTGACATTTCTCCTAGCTTTCTCTTACCCAATCGATTGGCTGTATCCTTATCTACTACTGGAATACTGTTCATAGTAAGCTGAGCAACATCTTTTGAAAAATCTCCTTCTGCTACTGGAAGAAGGTTTTTATAAGATTTTGCATGGAATAATGGATGACCAATCACATTTCCTAAAATCAAAATCAGAAAAATAACACCTAAAATTCCACCAATTGCTAATGTTGGCTTACCAAAATTTTTAATATCTTTTAAATTAAAAGTTTTAAAGTCAAAATTTTTTAATTAAAGCAAAGGCATTTACAACCACAAAAATCACAATGACTTCTACTAAAAAGCCCAAAACTGTGGACTTCTTAGATTAATTGCTGGTAAATTAAAATAAAATACTAAAAAAACAAGCACCAGTGAGACTAAAAATCTCACTGGCT
Source organism: Lachnospiraceae bacterium TWA4 (assembly GCA_000875945.1). Taxonomy (GTDB): domain Bacteria; phylum Bacillota; class Clostridia; order Lachnospirales; family Lachnospiraceae; genus TWA4. The sequence continues at coordinate 303,028 of JPZU01000001.1, forward strand.
TAAAGAAATTATTCTTCATAAATGAATTACTCCATTCCATCTGTCTGTTGTACAAGAGCAAATGCAATATTAATTGCATGGTCTGAACAACGTTCTAATTCTGCTGCTAAATCTGAGAAAATAACATTGGCTAAAGGATTACAAGTAGCATTTCTCAAACGTTCCACATGAGCATCTAAAATATCCTGATAAGTATCATCTACAATGTCTTCTAAATGCTTTGCTTCATCAAGCTTGTCATAGTCTTCATTCTCAAAGATTTGTAGACACATCTCTACAGAATCTAAACATCTCTTTGCTAAATTCTGTAAGTCTGAAACAGCTTTTGATGAAAATACTGCCTGATGTACTTTTACATCCTCTTCATGTTCAACAATATTCATTGCATGGTCTGAAATACGTTCAAAGTCTACAACGGCAATTGTTAAATGATACAACCTGTTCATATCTTTTGGCGAAATATCCGTTGCCCTATGAAGCTCTGTAAGACCTGCAACAATTGCGTCATTCAAATAATCTACAACATCTTCATTGTTCTTAACCTTTTTAGCCTTTTCTTCATCATGGTCAAAGAAATAATCTAGGGACATTCGAAGGTTATCTAAAGCAAGTTCACCCATACGTGAAATTTCTTGTTTTGCCTGTGTTACTAAAATCGATGAAGGTACATTCTTCATACCTGTCATATAGTGTAACTTCATTTCTTCCATATCACGTACTTCATCTGCTCTTTGAGGGATGAGCTTCTGTGATAAACGTACAATTGCATCAGAAAATGGTAGTAATACAACTACTGCAAAAATAGCAAATATTGTATGAGTATTTGCAATCTGACGACCAATATTTCCTGGCGATAGATTTTCAATAAAATCTAAAATCTGTGGGAAGATTGTAATTAATACTAATAAAATTGCTGCACGGAAGAGGTTAAATAATAAATTTAAGATTGCTGTTCTCTTACCGTTTCGATTGGTTGTCAATGAAGCTAGTAAATTAGGGGTTACTGAGCCAATTGCTGAACCAATAATCAGATATACGCTGGTATGATAACCAATAATTCCTTGCATAGCAAATGCCTGGAAAATAACAGTTGCTGAGGATGAACTCTGCAACAGTGCTGTAAAAGCTACTCCGAATAATACTAATAAAATTGGGTTTGATACAGAAGATATAAAATCAATAAACTGCTGAGTCTCTGATAAAGGAATAATCGCTGATTTCATAAGAGCGATACCCTCAAACAGCATACCAAATCCCATAATTATTAACCCAATATACTTTACAAGTTCTTTCTTAATAAATAAGAAGGAAATTGATCCTACAAAGAGAATCAATAAAGCATATTTGCTAATATTAAACGCTGTAATCTGGGCAGTTACAGTTGTACCAATATTTGCACCCATGATTACACCAATGGCTTGGAATAAATTCATAAAACCTGAATTTACAAATCCAATAACCATTACATCGGTCGCCGAAGAACTTTGTACCAATAAGGTTACGGTAAGTCCGACAAGCACTGCACGTATTTTGCTATTCGTGGCTTTTTCTAAAATCTTTTGAAGATTATCACCACAGGCATTTCTAAGTCCTGTAGACATAATAGTCATTCCATAAAGGAACATACCGATGCCACCAAGCAACGTGAATAGTTCTATCATTGTCATTTTAGTCTTCTACCTTTCTATCATTCGTGATAAAGTTTCTCCGTACTATTATAGGGGTTAAATGATAATTTTGCAACCATGTTTTTTACTTATACTTCATATATTTATAAATAATAGGAATAATGCAAATATAAACCATAAATTTTTAGAACAATCCCTTGATTCTATTTAAACAATATGATATAACTAGTTGCTGAAATTGTTTTTTAAGGAGGAAATTTCTTTGAAACTTCGTATAGATTTAACAAAGGATCCCATTTTAAAATCTTTACTACTATTTGCCATTCCAATTTTAATTTCAAATATCTTCCAACAACTCTATAACACTGCTGATACCATGATTGTTGGCCATACCTTAGGCGATACATCTCTAGCTGCTATCGGCGCTTGTACAGCTATTTATGACCTTCTCATTGGATTTGGACTAGGTGTTGGCAATGGATTAAGCCTTGTAGTTGCTAGAAGCTATGGCGCAGGAAATCAAAGATTATTAAAAAAATCGGTTGCCTGTTCATTAGTAATTGGCCTCATTTTATCATTAGGGATTATGCTAATTTCTAGGATTGGACTCTATCCACTATTAAGATTACTAAATACTCCTGAAACGATTATTAGAGAGTCGTATTCCTATATTTCAACGATTACATTATTTGTCGGAGTATTATTTGCTTATAACTTATTTTCAGGTCTACTAAATGCGATTGGAAATAGTTATATGCCTTTAGTATTTTTAATTATTTCTTCTATTTTGAATATTTTTTTAGATTTTATTTTTATTACAAGTTTTCATATGGGAATCCGTGGTACAGCTATCGCTACAGTAATTGCACAAGGAATTTCTGCCATACTGTGTGCCTGTTATATTTTCTTTAAAGCCCATATTTTAGTTCCAACAAAGGAAGATTTTTCTTTTGACAAAAACTTATATGCTGAACTACTTGGACAAGGGCTTTCTATGGGCTTTATGATGGCTATTGTTTCTTCCGGTACGGTCATCTTACAGCGCTCTATTAATGGATTTGGAGACCTTGTCATTGCAGGTCATACAACTGCTAGAAAAGCGTTTGCATTTTGTACCATGCCTCTTGCAACCTTTTCAATGGCAATGTCGACATTTGTTTCTCAAAATCGTGGAGCCAATAAAAGAGAGCGAATTTTATCTGCAATTACTATTGGACATAAATTTTCTATTTTATGGGCAGTCATTGCCACTATATTAATGGTTTTATTTGCAAAATCTATTATTGGTTTAGTTTCTGGCTCTAGTGAAGATATTGTTTTAACAAATGGAGCCAATTATATGATATGGAATGCTCCATTTTTCATCCCACTCGGTATGTTACTAAATCTAAGAAATTCACTGCAAGGACTTGGCCAAAAGATTATTCCTTTGATTTCTAGTATTATTGAGTTACTCGGAAAAATCATTTTTGCTTGGGTATTTATTCCTATTCTTGGGTATTTTGGTGTAATTATTTGTGAGCCTGTCATTTGGACAGCTATGTGTATGCAGTTATTATATGCATTTTATACGAACCCATACATTAAAGGTGAGAGTTGTTATGCCTAACAACCCTCACCTTTACTATCAACTTTTGTATACTTCTCTAGTGTATTGACACGTTCATCTTTGAGGTAATTACGCAGAATAAATCTCTTAGATGCAAGGCGTATGAATGAGACGTAGCGGTGGCTACGTCAATTGAAGACAACGCAGCAGATAAGGATTTAGGCAAGTAATTGCTTTGATTATGAATGTGTTAATACACTAGTACGTTTCCTCTATATAAATAACACAGTGATTCGCTGCCAACTCTTGAATTAAATCGGCTCTTTTTAATCCTCTGGGTAAAACAATCACATACGTAACAGCAGTTCCTGCATCATCTAAAAATGGTCTAGAAATTCTCATATCATCAATTACAATTTGATTATTCAAAAAATATTTGGTTACATAAGTCATACTGATAAGACTATCTAATTCCATATAAAGGACTAGATTCTTGTTATCTTTAATTAACTTATTTTCCAAAAATTTTAAAAAGTGCATGGCAAATAAGATAAATAACGTTGCCGTAATTGCTGCAAAATAATATCCACATCCACAAGCAATTCCAATCGCACCACTTGACCAAAGAGCTGCTGCTGTTGTAAGTCCCTTGATTTGATGACGATACTTGCCTGTAATTAAAATTGAACCTGCTCCTAAAAAACCAATTCCACTAATTACCTGTGCCCCTAAACGAACAGGGTCAGAAGCCTGAAGTGAATGAAAAATATATAAGTTGGTCATCATAATAAGGCTTGACGCACAACAAACAATCGCGTAGGTTCGAAGTCCTGCCGCCCGCCCAATTTGTGTTCGTTCTAATCCTAAAAGTCCTCCAAGCACTAGAGCCAATGAAAGTTTTAATAAAATATCAACATATTCACACATTTATAACTATAAAACCTCAAAAAAGGCTATGAAATAACTCTAAAAATGATTGAAGAATACTCCCTCAGTCGACTTTAGGCATCAGGTGCCAAATGTCGACAGCTCCCTCAAGAGGGAGCCTTAAATTAGAATAGTTATTTCACAGCCTCTTAATTTTTACTGTGCTAATGCAATTTTTACCATGTTTCTTTCTAAGTCCATGTCAATGAGTGTTCCTTCTACAACAGTCTCATCTCCAAAGATATCAAATAATTTAATCTTATCTCCATCTGGATAGATACGAGCGATGCTATCAGCGATTAGCACGCCTTCTTCTTGCTCTTTCTTCTGTCCATATACTCTTGCTAGACACATAGAAATCGCCTTCCTTTCTTATTCTGCTTTCTTTACAATATCAAGAGCAGCCTGTAATTTTACATTGCCCTCTTTAAAATCTGCTACACCAGCTTCAATCTTAGCTGCTGCATCTTCTAATCCCATCTCACGAAGCCTTGCTGCCATATCTACTAATTCTTGTGCATGATCTGCATTGTGATTAGACATGTATGCAAGTAAAGTAGCCACTTTCTGATATTTCTCAGCAACCTTTACTTCTTCATGGTCGTGATGATGGTGATGATGATGTTCATGGTCGTGGTCATGATGATGTCCACAGTGTTCATGATCATGGTCATGATCGTGATGATGATGTTCGTGATCATGGTGATGTTCATGTTCTCCACAGCAATGTTCGTGATCGTGATGGTGTCCTTCGTGCATCATAATAAAAATCCCCCTTGGTTCTATAATAATTTAATATAATAATATTGGGCTCAAAAGATATTGATTCCCAACTATGATACCGATTTTAAATAATACTATTTTTAACTTCAGTTTTAAACTTTGATTTTAAGCTTTAGTTTTAAACTTCAGTAAAGGTATACCTTTGTAAAAGTCCAGAGGCATTTACATGAAAAATAATCGAGCCATCTGCCATATCTTCACGAGTAATCTCTGCATTCTCAGCCTTGCAAAGACGAATCACTTCCTGCTCTACATCCTCTGTTTCAATTTCCTTAAAAAAGACATCTCGCATTTGATTATTGGCACATTCATTAAAAATCTCCCATACCATTTCGTAGGTCTTCATCTTATACCTCTTCCTCCTTTTACCCTTAGTATCTCTAATTATACAACAAAAAATCCCCCGGCACAACCGGGGGAGGGGGTTAAATTTCTAAAATTTTTATAACAATTGAGGATTATTTTCAAATATTGTCGTACAAACACAAATAGGTCACTAATTTAATTAACAAATAAATGAACTATTAACCTAAAAGTTTCTTTAAATCGTCTTCTGCGTTAGAGGTTGGGCATAATCCGAAGTTTTCTACTAAATAATTTAATACATTAGGAGAAACAAATGCTGGTAGTGTTGGTCCTAAGTGAATGTTCTTAATTCCAAGATGTAAGAGGGTTAATAAAACAGCTACAGCCTTTTGCTCATACCAAGATAATACGATTTCAAGTGGTAAATCGTTCACACCACAGTTAAATGCATCAGCTAAAGCTAAAGCAACCTGAACTGCACTGTATGCATCATTACACTGACCCATATCCATGATTCTTGGAAGTCCACCAATAGTTCCTAAATCTAAGTCGTTGAAACGATATTTACCACAAGCTAAGGTTAAGATAATGGTATCTTCTGGAGATTTTTCTACAAATTCAGTGTAGTAATTACGTCCAGTTCTAGCACCATCGCATCCACCAACTAATAAGAAGTGTTTGATAGCTCCAGATTTTACAGCCTCTACAACGGTTCCAGCTACGCTAAGTACAGCGTCATGACCAAATCCAGTTGTCACCTGAGTACCACCGTTGATACCAGTAAACTGCTTGTCTTCTGCATATCCACCTAGTGCTTTTGCTTTTTCAATAACAGGAGTAAAGTCTTTATTTTCTCCAATGTGAACAAGTCCTGGGAAACCTACCACTTCAGTTGTGAATACTCTGTCTGCATAGCTTTCTTTTACAGGCATGATACAGTTGGTTGTAAATAAAACAGCACCAGGAATGTTATCAAATTCTTTTTGCTGATTCTGCCAAGCAGTACCAAAGTTTCCTTTTAAGTGAGGATACTGTTTTAATAGTGGATAAGCATGAGCTGGTAACATTTCACCATGAGTATAAACATTTACACCCTGATCTTTTGTCTGCTCTAATAAAAGCTTTAAGTCATATAAATCATGTCCAGAAATTACAATAAATGGACCTTTTTCTACTTTTAGAGGTACAGTTGTAGGAGCTGGAACACCAAATGCTTCCTTATTTGCATCACTAAGTACCTGCATAACAGTATAGTTTACTTTACCAGTTTCCATTACAAGTGGTAAAAGTTCGTTCATTCCATAAGAATCATTGCCTACTGCACGAAGTGCACGACAGAGGAATTCGTTGGCTTCTTCAATATCTTTATTTAACACACCTGCATGATAAGCATACGCAGCTACACCACGACAACCAAAAAGGATTAAAGATTTTAATGAACGAATATCTTCATCTGCATTCCAAACTTTAGTCATATCAAAGCTTGGAGCATTGTTGCTTAAAGATTTAACAGTCTTAGTCATTTCTTTAAGAACTTCTTCATCGAAGTTTACATTGGTAAGAGTTGCAAATAAACCGCCAATCACTGCTCCTGCTACTTCTTTTGAAGGAGTACCTTCTACTGTATTTGCTAAAGCAATTAATGCACCTGTAAGTTCATCCTGAACACCTGCACAAGGAGCCTTTTTACCACATACACCAGTTTTTTCACAAGCTTTTCCGCCTGCTGTCTGTTCACACTGGAAGCAAAACATGTCTTTCATTTTCAATTTCCTCCTAAATCTATTATCTATTTTTGTTTACTTATGCTATTTTATACTAACAATTCCACCTTTAATAGCAAAGGTTACAACCTTTACTGGAATTTCTTTACCACTTAAATCAATTGCTGTCTTTACCATGTGTTCCATTCCACCACAGCAAGGAACTTCCATACGAAGCAAAGTAATTTCTTTTACATCATTTTTTGCAAAAATCTGAGATAACTTTTCTGCATAATTTACTGCATCTAACTTTGGACAGCCGATTAAAGTCGTATGACCATCAATAAATTCCTGATGAATCCTTGCATATGAAAATGCTGTACAATCTGCCGCAATAAGTAACTCACCATTATAATGAGGAGCTTCTACTGGAGCTAGTTTAATCTGTACAGGCCAATTTGTCAAACAACTAATTGGAACATCTCCTGAAGTCGCATTTTTCATGCGCTCTAAATGAGCTTTTACAGCTTCATCATCATAGTCATCAGCTTCTCTCTCTACAATCTGAATTGCATCGGCTGGACATGCAGGAAGGCAATCGCCAAGACCATCACAATAACTATCCATGATTAATCTAGCCTTTCCATCAACCATTTCAATAGCGCCTTCATGACAAGCACTTGCACAGAGTCCACATCCATTACATTTATCTTCGTTAATCTGAACAATTTTTCTAATCATTTAAATTTTCCTTTCAAAATTTCCCAAAAACTCTTGCGACTGTGCCTTTATTATATTAAAATGAAATCAAAAAGTCTGTTGGATTTCCAACAAAATAAAAATTTTTAAGGAATTTTGTTATGCGAAAATATTTACCTGTATTACAACACTCTGCGTTCTTTTCAGATATCGAAGGAGAGTCTCTACTTGCCATGTTAGGATGTCTATCTATTCATGTTGTTTCCTATAAACAGCATGAATATGCATTTCATCAAGGAGATTCTATTAAAAAAATTGGACTTGTCCTAACAGGAGCCTTACAATTAGAACGTGAAGATTTAGATGGGAACCGAACAATTTTAGATAAACTACTTCCTGGAGCTTCCTTTGGTGAAGCAATTGTCTGCTCTAGACAATCGGTGCTGCCCAATTCGGTAGTTGCTAGAAGCGACTGTGAAGTTATGTATATGGACTACGATAAGATTTTACATACTTGCAGTAATTCTTGTAGTTTCCATAACCATTTAATTGAAAATATGATTGCAGTGCTTGCAAGAAGAAATGTCTATTTGACGAATAAGTTAGATTTTTTATCTAGAAGAAGTACAAGAGAAAAATTGCTTGCCTATTTAAGGTCTGAGCAAATTACTCAACAAACCAATCCCATTACGATTCATTTTACAAGGCAAGAACTTGCTGACTTTTTATCCGTAGACCGAAGTGCTATGAGTATGGAGCTTAGTAAATTACAAAAGGATGGAATTATTAAATATAAGAAGAATACCTTTTGGCTAGATTAAATCTTAATTTAACTACAAAAGGGGCTAATTACAGCCCCTTACAAATGGATTTTTCTAAATTTTGAATTCTTTTCTTTAATCCTAACACTTGTCTTTCTATACGAATATCAGAAATTTCTGTATATAATTGATACTCATAGAGGATTTTTTGATATTCTTCAATTAATCCATCCAAATTTTTAATATCAATTCGACTAATATCTTTAATAAGTCCTAGATAGGTTGAAAATTTTTTCTTTGTATTGTGAAAGAATTTTCCAGTTCCATCAGTAAAATTCATATCCATTGTTAACTGTTCACACTGCATTCCCTGTCCACTATCAAAAATAGGAGCGACTTTCTTCCATTTAAGTGTATTTACATCTCGAATAATTCCAAAATTTTTCATATGTCGATCGGTATTCATCAAGAGATAATCAATAATAATCATATTCTCAACTTCTTCTCTAGCATTTGGAACTTCATGTTCTTCTAGAATATTCATATAATGCTCATAATCACTTTTATTATTGTCTTGCTTTTTAAAACTTAAAATATCGCAAGCCATAATTAATTCTTCGTCTTCTCCTATAAAGTTCTCACAAACAGAAACCATTTGTTTTTCCATTATGCGAATCGTATATGGACAATGACAAAATCCTAATCGTTTGCAAAGGTTGGTTGCTAACCATTCATTAATTGGTTCTTGTCTAGATGGTGTATAGGTTCCTTTTACTAAAAGTCGTTGACCATTTTCAATAATCCAAGCTTTTTGAATCATTCCATCGGTGGTATTATTAGGCGAATGTAAACTAATTTCCTCGCAATTATTAGACAAACTAAGAGAAGCATTCAGATAGCCTTGATACTTAAAATCATTCTGGAAAAAATTAATATCTTCCCAAGTTAACCTATCATTTTCTTCTTTTATCCAATACTGATCTGATAAAGATAAGCCAAACGCCTGATCTAATAACTCTTCTGCACTTGAAATTTGTAGATTCTCTAAGAGGCGCTCTAAATCTTTTCTCCAAGATGGAATTCCGCGCCCTTTAAACCAATTATTTAGCGTTTTTAATAAGCTTTTGGACTTATCATGTGTTGCATTAAAAAGAACTAATGGGGCATAATCTATGCTATAAATTTCATAAATCTTTGTAAATGAATGATATTCCTTTATATAATCAGCTAAAAGAACTTTTTTATTTTTATTCATTAAAAATACACGCATCGGACTTCCTCACCTTACTTATTTTATTTTCTATTCTATCACAAATTTACAAAAAAAGAATCCTGAAAATACCATTCAGGACTCTTTTTATTTTTACATTGCTATATTTAACACATCTTGTACTTTTTCCACAGGAATAATCTGTAACTCACTAAGTACTTCTGGTGCAACATCCTTTAAATCATACTGATTTTCTTTTGGAATAAAGACGGATTTTACTCCAGCTCTTTGAGCAGCCATCAATTTTTCTGGAAGTCCTCCAATTGGCATCACATTTCCACGAAGGGAAACTTCACCTGTCATTGCATACTCAGGACTTACTGGTTTTTCATTAATTAATGACGTAAGTGCTGTGGTTAAGGTAATTCCTGCTGATGGACCATCTTTTGGTGTAGCTCCTGCTGGCACATGAATGTGTAAGTCATTTTCTTCAAAAAGTTTTGCCTTATCTGGATACATCTTTTTGACTAGGCTTACTGCAATCTGAGCAGATTCCTTCATGACATCTCCTAATTGTCCAGTAATAATAATCTTGCCTTTTCCTTTAGTCAACATAGTTTCAATAAAAAGAATTTCTCCACCGACAGCTGTCCAAGCAAGTCCTGTCACAATTCCAGGTTCTTTCGTTTCTTGTACTTTATCGTGATGAATTTCTCGTTGGTCCATAAAATCTGCTAAATTATCTGTTGTTACCTCTACAGATTCTAAGTGGTCTTTGACTAATTTAACAGCAGCAAAACGACTCAGTTTATCGAGTTGTTTCTTAAGTCCACGCACACCACCTTCCATCGTATAACCTGAAATAATATGCTCCATTGCTTCATCCGTAACGGTTAACTGATTGTCTTCAATTCCATTTTTCTCCATCGCTTTTTTGAGTAAATGTCTCTTACCAATCTGTAACTTCTCCAGTGGAGTATATCCATTAAACTGAATGACTTCCATACGGTCAAGAAGTGGTCCTGGAATTGTATCTAATGAATTTGCTGTACAGATGAAAAATACATCAGATAAATCATAAGGAACATTCATATAGTGGTCAGTAAATGTAAAGTTTTGTTCAGGATCTAACACTTCAAGTAAGGCACTTGCAGGATCTCCATTATAGCTAGTCGATAACTTATCAATTTCATCTAAGACCATGACTGGATTTGAAGAACCACTCTTTTTCATTCCATCCATAATTCGTCCTGGCATCGCACCAATATAAGTACGTCTGTGTCCACGAATGTCTGCCTCATCTCGAACACCACCTAAGCTAATTCGTACATATTCTCGTCCTAGTGCTTCTGCAATACTGTGTGCAATACTGGTTTTGCCTGTACCAGGAGCACCGACAAAGAGTAGAATTGAACCGCTTTGCTTTTTGCTCAATGCCATAACAGCCATCTGCTCAATAATTCTTTTCTTAACCTTTTTTAATCCGTAGTGTTCACTGTCTAAGATTTCTTGTGCTTTATTTAAGTCGATAATATTTGCCTCATTTTTCTTCCAATCAAGGCTTGTCACAAAGTCTAAGTAATCGTAGAGCATTCCTGATTCATGGCCATCTTGCCCTTCAGTCTTTAATCGTCTTAAAACTTTTAATGCTTCTTTTTTAGCTGTCTCATTCATTCCAGATTCTTCAATCTTTTCTTCAAAGATTTGAATTTGAGATTTATCTTCTGGATGAAGGTCATCTAATTGCTTTTGTAAGTATTTAATCTGCTTTTTAATTGCTGTCTCTTTATAGGCTTTTTGGAAGCTTTCTTCACTGTCTTCTTTTGCTTCTTGCGATACTTCAAAGAGCGCCAAAACTTCTTGAACTGCTTTTGTAATAAGTGCTACACGCTCCGATTCAGAATCGACCTTCATAATCTCGTACACTTCTTCGTTGGTTAAATTCATATATGGCGCATATCCAACAATTAATTTATTCCAAGTATTATGAGATGAGAAGAACATCTGAGACATATAAGCTCCACCCTGATACTTAGACATTACCTTTATAATCTGTCGCTTTAGTGCTGAAAACTGTTTTTCAGACTCTGCTTCATCCATATCTGCAATCTCTGCTCGTGAATTATAGACAACACTTTGATTTTGAATATCGACTTCTTCAATGGTTAGTCGTTCTTTTACTTCGATGCTGACATCTCCAGCATTTTCAACGTGTATCACATTTCCTAAAAATCCAATTGGATAGTAACGTCTAGACTGGTTAGCTTTCTTCAATAAAATAACTACCTCATCATTGGCATGGATTTCTACATCTATTACATCATCTAAGTTATTTTTATTAATTTGAATTGTTGTATTTGGTAAGATTAAACTGTCACTCATAGGTATAATAATCATAAATTCCTCCAATCCGTGCTATCAGCACTCTTTTTAGTTGAGTGCTAACACAACTGTTAAAAATTAGTGTGCACAAAATGTACACACCGAATGGTTCATATACGATTCTACTTATCTACTTAAAGAATTCTCCTCGAAATAAAAACCTCATAGTTTCCCTTAAATAATCTATATCCTTATTTGCATCATCCATTACAACACTACTAATATAGCTTGTAATTCCACCAGTAAGAAAGCTATAGATTTCATTCTTATGTTTAAATTGCCTGTCACATTCCATAAACATCTGATAGATTGACTTATAAATCACACAATACAACTCGTGTTCCATCATCAATTTCAGAAAATCGAAATTCGCATAGATAAATCTAGCAAATGAATCACACATCACTGCTAGTGATAATTCTCCATGCATTAAACAATCTTCCTTAGAATGTGTACAATCTCTCTGCATCAGATAACTGATTACATTCTCCTTGGTCTGAAATAATGAATAAAACGTCTGCCTTGAAACGTCTGCCTCTATACAGATTGCTCGAACTGTAATCTCACAGTATCGCTTTTCATTCATTAATTTCAAAAAAGCATTCCCAATGCTCTTTTGCGACTCAAGAGCCATCTGATTATCTCCACAGTAATACATAGCCTCACTCCTAGTTTGACACTTGTCTAAGTTGAGGACAGTATAACATCAAAATAGACAGATGTCAAGGTTTTTGAAAAATTCTTTGACATCTGTCCAAGTTCTGATGATTTTTAATGCTCTATTTATCTGATTGTTACCACCCAGTGTCCTGTTTTTTTGACCCTTTTCGATATACAACTTCTCGTTTTTGCAAGGATGTAAATACTCTCTTTACCTTGGATAATGATAACCCGGTGTTACTGGCAATCATTTCTTTTGTCGCTTTTGAATTATGCTGTATAAATTCCACAACTTTTTTTCATCATCTGTTAATGGTTCATTTATCGTCTCATTTAATGGTTCATTTATTGAGCCATTAAGTGAACCATTATTAATAATAGAAGCATCTGAACCCTTTATTTTAGAATTTTCCAATGAATAATCAAAAGAATAGCTATCATCTAGTGGAACACTAATTCGGAAAATATCTCCCTCTTTAAATTCTGGATCTTTTCCAGAATAGTATTTGCTATATTTAAATAATTTTCTAGTTCCTGAACCCAAATTATCTGCCAGTCCAATTGTTCTAAAAAATTTTGCAATAATTGGATTTTTGGGATTCGGCTCTAAATTATCTGGGGTAATAAACCAATCACCCGTTGCTCTATTTGCATTTTCTACATACATCTGGTCGTTTTCAATAACAAACTTTGCCATATAAGAACTGGTATATTCTCGATGCATTAGCGTATTACTAATCATTTCTCTAGCAAGAATATTTCGTAAACTTACTCTATTGATATCTTCTAGGAAAAATTTATCAAGAAGATGTTTTCTTGCGAATTCCATCAACTGATCATAACTTTCAATTAAATTTGTCTGTATTACTTCTCGATCATCATAACGATCGACATTTACTTTACGAAGAAGTGCATCTGTTAAATATGCAGGACAAACATCCAAAATCGTACTATCCTTCCCCAAAAGCATAATTCCAGCTAAATTAAATCCTTTTTCACCAGTCACACGGTCTGTACCATACAGACCAGCGCTCATCAGTAATTCCTCGTCTGACATTTCAAACCATGGATGAACACCTGCTGAATTATTCACTGCCATTTGACGTATTCTTGGTAGAAGATCCAAACGTAAATCATCCATTGTAACATAGGGATAAATTTTTTTCTCTGTAAATATATTTTGTTTACGAATGTACATCTGAGCAATTTGAGCTGTTGCAGTCACTTTTACATCTGCATCGTCCACACGGTCATAAATTACTCTTTTATAACTATGAACCTCTGCACTAGGTGGTACATGAATATGAATAATTGTCTTTCCTTCTACTGTTTTCACAATTTCAGGAGATAGAGAAATTGTTGGGGAAAACAATGTAGGATTACTAATCACTTTAATAAAGTTTTTCACCATATCTGAAGCCGCCTTTTGAGGTACACCTATCACTGTCCCATCATCCAAAACTCCTAAAAACAAATCTCCACCAAATCGGTTCAAAAATGAGCATACGGATTCATAGACATCATTTTCAATGCCATTTCCACATCGCTTAAATTCTACCGCTATCGTTTCTCCAATTGTAAGAATAGAATCTAATGTTTTTAAATCCATAATTCCTCCATCTTTTACTAGTTATACTCTTTACGCAATTGCTCACATAAATCCTTATTCATAATCTCATAGATTTCTCGTGAATCTTTATTGACATCCTCCCACCACTAAA
>JPZU01000001.1:320351-343450 GCA_000875945.1 Lachnospiraceae bacterium TWA4
AATGGCGTGAAATTGTCGTTCTAAAAACTTTTTATCAGATGTACTTGTTTTAAGTGGTAGTCGAATCGTGTGCAATAGTTATCCTCCTCAAAAATATTTGGATAGTTTTCTGATTGATTGTCTCTACTATAACACAAAAAAATACAATTTGCAAGCACATACGTTCTTATTTTTGAAAATTCCCCGAAATTCATCCCACCCGTAAACGAGTGGGCTTTCTTTCTAAATTTATTGTAAAACTTGTTAAAATTCACTTTTTCAAGTCTTCTAAGGTTCAAGATAATTGAAATATATTAAAAATAAAAAAGGCATTAAACCTCTTTCAAGTTTAACACCTTTTATTATTTACATAGTATTTTTTAATTAACTAAACTACTAAACTATTTTACATGAAATGCTTTCATTCCTGGATAAACCGCACTATCTCCTAATTCTTCTTCAATACGAAGGAGCTGATTGTATTTAGCAACACGCTCGGAACGAGAAGGAGCACCCGTCTTAATCTGGCAAGTATTAAGAGCAACTGCAAGGTCTGCAATTGTTGTATCAGCAGTTTCTCCTGAACGGTGAGAAGTGACTGCTGTATAACCTGCACTGTGTGCCATTTTAATGGCTTCTAATGTCTCTGACACCGATCCAATCTGATTGAGCTTAATTAGAATCGAATTTCCAGCACCCATTTGGATTCCTTTAGAAAGTCTTTCAGTATTTGTTACAAATAAGTCATCTCCAACTAATTGAACTTTATCACCTAAACGATCCGTTAACACTTTCCAGCCTTCCCAGTCTTCCTCATCTAGTCCATCTTCAATAGAAATAATTGGATACTTTTCACAAAGCTTTGCCCAATGCTCTACTAATTCCTCTGAAGTATATTCAATGCCTGCTTTTGGAAGTTTGTAGTGACCTTTTCCTTTTTCGGACTTCCACTCACTAGAAGCGGCATCCATGGCAATTCTAAAGTCACGTCCTGGCTCATAACCTGCTTTCTTTACAGCCTCTAGGATTGTTTCAATTGCTTCTTCATCAGATTTTAATGCAGGGGCAAATCCACCTTCATCTCCGACAGAAGTTGCAAGTCCACGTTCTTTTAAAATCGAAGCAAGTGCATGGAAGACCTCTGCACACCAACGTAAGCACTCTTTAAATGATGGAGCACCCACAGGCATAATCATAAATTCCTGTACATCAAGTCCAGAAGACAGTGCATGGCAACCACCATTAATAATATTCATCATAGGTACAGGTAAACGATTTCCTGAAATTCCACCTAAGAATCGATAAAGTGGTAAATCTAAGCAAATGCTTGCTGCTCTACAACAGGCAATAGAGACTGCTAAAATTGCATTGGCTCCTAGATTGGACTTATCTTTTGTTCCATCTGCTTTAATCATAGCTGCATCGATGGCATAAATATCTGATGCATCTAGACCTACTAATACTTCATTAATTTTTGTATTAATATTTTCTACAGCCTTTGTTACACCTTTTCCTAAATATCTAGACTTATCACCATCTCGAAGTTCTAAAGCTTCAAATTCTCCAGTTGATGCACCGGATGGAGCTGTGCCTCTTGCGATCGTTCCGTCAATTAAATGTACCTCAGCTTCTACAGTGGGGGTTCCTCTAGAATCTAAAATTTCTCTACCAATTACTTTTTCAATTTCTAAATACATAATTTGGGGGTTCTCCTTTCAATTTGAATTAAACCAATTAACGGATTTTTTCGTGCTTTACACTCTCAAAACCCTAGTATCATTAAATGAAAATACCATTAGTTAGTATAATCTAACCAATGGTATAAATCAATAGTTCTAATTGATAATTTTTCCCAAATATTTATTTTTATTCATCTTTTAAAACCATTTCTGCTACAGAATATGCCACTGCGCTAAATGCACCTGCTACTGGCCAAATAATCCATGAAATATGCCAATTCATCTTCCAAAAGCTAATACCTAGATAAATTGCTGTGACTAATCCCCAATAAATACCAGAAAATTTTTCTAATTTTTTTCTTTTATTTTTTTCTTCGATACGGTAATCTCCTATTTGGAGTAACTTAGAATACGCACTCTTTCTTAAATTAACCAAAACAATCATATGTACACCACACGCAATAATTAACAAAAGAATCGCTGTCATATAAAGTAATAATTCTTCATTTTCTTCATTAAAACCAACAGTAATAATCAATGGAATCACTGCTATGATACAAAAAGCAACGCCCATAGAGATTCCCTTTATAAAAGTCGAGACATATTCTTTTTCTTCCTTTTCAATCACTCCTGCAACTCCATAATCCAAAGAAAATACATCCGTATTCAAATAGTCAAAGGATTTAAGCCTTAGTGCGCTAGTGATAAATAACATCACTGCAACTGCAACTAGCCCTAATAACGCAGCTGCTCCAATTCCTCCAACCATATCTTCACTCCATGGAATTTTATGCCCAATCCTTAGTCCTTCTAAAATTAATATCACCACTGGAGATACTATACAAAGCAGCACTCCCAAAGAGATTTTATTTGCACTAACTTTTACTACATTTAAATAGTCTGTCACTGTTTCCATAGTAAGGTTTAGCGCTTTATCAAATTTTTCTTCATTGGGAACTACTTCACCTGGAAATTCTTCTAAATCATCTCGCAGTAGAAAATCCGTACTAACTCCATAAATTTTGCTAAGCTCTAAAATCTTATCAATTGTAGGTATTGAGCTACCACTTTCCCATTTTGAAATGGACTGTCTAGATACATTCATCTTCTCTGCAAGTTCTTCTTGAGATAATCCACTTCGATTTCTTAATTGATACAACTTCTCTGAAATTATCATAAATTCTACCTCACTTTCACCAATTCTTTAAGTGTATTATGCCATAAACTTTGGTTGCACACCACCAATCACACTTAAAATTTTGTCAACTAGCAGTTGCTTTTGTCGATTTTGCATCCAATCTAGTAAGAAAGCTCTTGAATTTATTACCAATTTATTTACTTCTTATTGCTTTTAGAGACTTTAGTTCTAATTTAATAATGTATATACTGATTTTCATTAGATTATAACTTTTTGCAAACACCAATATATCCAAAAATCAATGAACCACTGAGAATAATTCCACCCATAATATCTGTAAACCAATGCACTCCTGAAATCATTCGTCCACCCATAATTGCAACCATAAGAATTCCACTAACTACTACACACAAATTTCTTATAGTTAAATTATTAATCCTGTGGTAGAACTGATACATCGCTGATCCCATAATGCACACAGCTACCATAGTATGAGATGATGGAAATGAAGCTTCTAATTCTGTTTCCAAAATTACTGGTCTGTAATTGACAATGAATTTTTCAAAAAATACATAAAAAGCGACAACCACCACGTAAAATACACCTAGAGCTATAATATCTCTATCGACTTTCATTAGACTTCTACGAGTAATTAACTGATAACCACCCAAAAGAGCAAAACTAGCTGCCACTAAAATGGCCACTATTCCCAATACCTCAGTAATCTCATACCAAATCATATGTACACCTAGTGCATCTTTAACGATTCCATTAATGGTTGCCAAACCAACTCTTGATTCTAAAGGACCAATCGCCTGTATATCAACAGATTTAAGCACTAAAATAAATATAATAAATGCAATAAATAAGATTATTGATGTCACAAAATATTTTCCACTGCTATTTCTATAAGATCTTTTTCCCATTTTTCCTCCTACTTCATCTTCATTATATTTTTATTTTTAAATATTAATTTTATCATACTTACTTATTAAAGTCTAATAGTATTTTTAATTTTCCCAAAAATAAAGGAACTGCTGCAAAACTTATATTTCTCAACTCTCTCAGTCAGCAAAGCTAGCAAAAGGAGTCACTGTTAAAAAATTTTGCCACAGTCCCTATTTCATTAATTTATATTTAGTTACAACAACACTCTACTTTCATGACACACTTCTTATAAGTGTGTGGAGTATCTATATGAGAAATTGCCTTATGTCCATCTTCTGGAAATGCCACATAAAACATTCCCTCGGTTATAAGCATATGATGTGTACGTTCCCCATCATATCTGGCAGCATCTTTTAATTCATCATAAGGAATTGCTTCTTTTAATTCACTAAGAGGTGCCCATGCCATTTCTTCACAACCTTCAAGCACAATCTGAACATCCATATATTTTTCGATGTGCTTCAAATGTGCCTTCATTTAATGGCTTAGTTGTTCCGTTTTGAATCATAAAATATCCATGTTCAAAAGGAATTTTTGCCCCATCGTTGCCATCTTCATGTTTTAAGTATTGCATAAGTGCATCATATCCAGCAGATATCCCCATTACCTGCTTTTCATAAAATTTTATATGCTCTAATGAATCGATAATCATATAGTTAATTTCCTCTTATCTGCTCTGTTTATCTACTCTGTGCAGCTGTTGGATTATAAAGACCTACACGTTCACGCTTTTCACCCATAACATCTTTTTCTGTAAAAGATACATATTTCACACCAATGCGACTCTTATATGCATAGGCAAGGTGAAGTCTTCCATCCTTACTCTGCATTAAATATGGATATTCATACTGTTTGTTGTTTGTCTGATTTTCTTCACCTACAAATCCTTCACCTAATTCCATATGACGAATCATTGGGAAGGTTAATCCTCCATCTTCTGAAAGAGCCACAGCTACTGGACAACGAAGACCTGGCCAAGCGGCAATATCTGGTGATGGCTCTGGTGTACAAGTTGGATTATATGCAATTGCAAGACGACCACTTGCCAACTTAATCGCACTGATACTTGAGTTATTATTTGGCAATGGTGTTGGAGCTGGTTCACTCCATGTCTCTCCATTATCTAAAGACTCGCTTATATAAATGAAGTCTGCTGCACGACTTCTCATAAATGCCACTAGATGACCTGCTTCTAATTCAACCACATTTGCATGAACACGACCATTGCTCTTAGGCATATCAACCTGTCTCCAAGTTTTACCCTCATCATCTGAAATCTGGAAAACGGTAGGATCACCAGTTAATCCCAATTCAGAGTCTGTGCAAATCCAATTTCCAAAAATCCAACGTCCATTTGAAAGAATCTGAATTGGCTGTCTACAAAATGTTCCTTCTTTTGGGAAAATGGTTTCAAAATCTCCCCAAGTTTTGCCTCCATCAAAAGACTTCTGACAACGCACCTGTGAAGTAAACTGCATATTGTCTTTACCTGGCATACGATCAAGTTGTGCAGTATACATCGCCCATACTGCTCCATCTGGACCTGCAAATAGTGATGGATTTTGTTCACTTCTATGAGGATCACCAGAAACTCTTACTGGTACCTCCCACTGCTCAGCTCCTTTTGGTAAACGTGCGCAAATAATACTTACATCTGCATTTCCTTCAAAAGAACCTGCAAACCATGCACATAGTAAATCACCATTTTCTAATTCAAGAAGTGCTGGTGAATGTGCCGTTTTAAATTCTCCTGTGGGCAACATTGCCTCAATAGTACCCATGTGATCGTTGATATATAGTGTGCCATCTGATGTTAAGTTCATTATATGTTTCATGAGTATATCCCCCTCAGTTCATTTATTTTATTGATTTTAAATCAGAAGTCACAAATTTTCATATAAATACGAACTGTGACCTCTTGACTGTGGCATCATTTTATTTATATGCCCATGTTGATAATGCTGGGAACAGCATATAAATTGTAATAATCAATGTCATTGTACCCCAAAGAGGTAAAATTTTCTTAGCAATTGCAAATGGATCAACCTCTGCAATTGGTGCCATAATATAAAGGCTTACGCCAAAAGGTGGTGTAAGAGAACCAATCGCTACGATACCAGCCATACCAGCACCATAAACCATAGGATCAATACCAAATGACGCAGCAATTGGTGCTACAATTGGTACAATAATTGCAATTGGATTCATAAACATCATACCAATGGACATAACTACAACACTTGCTAAGATAAATGCCACTGGAGAAGAAAGAATGGATGTAATAGCATTTCCAATGATTTCACCACCGTTAAATACATTCATTAAACTTGAGAATGCTACAGCAAAAGCAAGCATCATTGCTACAGAAGCAACATTTTTTACAGAACCTTTGATACCAACCCAAAGTCCTTTTAAATCAACAGACTTATAAATAAATAGTGAAACAATACAAGCATAAACAACGGATACAGCAGCTGCTTCTACTACAGTTAAAATTCCAGAAAAGATTCCACCGAGAATAATTACTGGAGACATAATACCCCAAATGCCTTCAATGACAACCTTTGTCGCACCTTCTTGTTTTAAATTTTCATAAGACTCTTTTAATAGCTTCTGATCACCAGTATCTTTTCTACAGTGAACTAATGTAATAATAATCAATGCTGCTGCACAAGTAAAGCCAATAACTGCACCGACTTTAAACATCTGTCCTTCATCTGTTCCAGCCATTGCACAGTACTGAAGAATTGCAGAACTTGGAGGGATTAGCTGTCCCAAAGAACCTGCTGCTGCAATCATACAGGCAAAGAATAATCGATCATAGCCATACTCAATTAAAATTGGAAGTACCATCGCACCTACTGCGGCAACTACAGCCATACCTGAGCCTGAAATCATTCCATAGAAAATTGCTGTCATAACTGCTACTAGTGGAATACACGCTCTAAAACGTCCAAATGCAAATCGAAAGACATTAAAAATTTTCTCTGTTAAACCACCATGAGACATTACGTTACCAGATACAACAAACAGCGCAATCGCAACGTAAGTATCTTTACCCGCAGCCTTCGTTAACCACTGAACAATGTCTGTAAAGTTGTAAAGCTCTCCACCTGTTAAAATAGAAGGAAGAACAAACGCCCCACCATAAGCTGTTACCATAGACATTCCACCAAATAGCAGAATGGCAAAGAATGTAATAAATATTGTTCCAATCATCGATTGTTGCCCTCCTTAGTCATTTTTCTGGCCATTTACAGCCTTAATGAACATTTGAATGTCACGAATTAAGTTGATAGAAAATCCTACCAATGGTGCTAAATAAATAATCCACAATGGCATACCTGTAACACCTACTGCACCTTCTGCTTTTGTATTGCCAACAAAAATGACTGAACCATAAATGAAGACAATGGTTAACACTCCATCAAGGATATATTGAAATCCATTTAAAAAGTTTTTTTAGTTTGTTAGGATAATGCATAGTCAATGCATCTACAATAATATTTGCACTCTTCTTTGTACAGAATCCCATACATAAAAAGCAAACCCAAATATAAGCAAAGATTGCAATTTCAGCTGGCACACCTGCAAAATCAGGCAGTGCAAACTTAAAAATAACATTAATTGTTTCCATGATAAACATGATTACAATTCCTACTGAAATGACATTTTCTTCAATTGTACTGAAAATACTTTTCTTTTCCACCTCTTGTTCCCCCTAAATTTTATCTGTTTCCAGCCATGCGAATTGCGTAATCAATGGCATTTACTAAGCTTAATTCACTGGCATTTCCTGTGCCTGCCTGGTCAAAAGCCGTTCCATGATCGACAGATGTACGAATGATTGGAAGACCTAATGTAATATTAACGCCTGCAACAGCCTCCCATTTCTGTGCAACTTTATCGTAAACAAATCCTACTACTTTTAGTGGAATATGTCCCTGATCGTGATACATTGCTACAACAATGTCATACCATCCACCTCTTGCTTTAGAAAATACAGTATCTGGTGGAACTGGACCATCAGCTAAAATCCCCTCTGCTTTTGCTTCTTCAATCGCTGGTGTAATTTCTTCGATTTCCTCACGACCAAACATTCCATTTTCACCACTGTGAGGATTTAATCCTGCAACCCCAATCTTAGGATTTTCAATTCCAAGGTCTTTACACGCCTGATTTGCAATTCGTATAACTTCTAATACACGTTCTTTTTTCACACGATCACAAGCTTCTCTTAAAGACACATGGGTTGATACGTGGACTACTCGAAGGTCTTCATGTGCAAGCATCATTGTATACTTTTTCGTTCCAGTATACTCAGCATAAATTTCTGTATGACCTGAGAAATGATGACCTGCAAGATTCATTGCCTCTTTATTTAAAGCATTTGTAACGGTTGCATCAACTTCTTTAGCCATAGCTAATTCAATGTCTTTTTTTACATATTGGAATGCTGCATTTCCTGCTTCTTTTGATACCTTACCAATTTCTAAAGTATCTGCATCCACCATCTTCAAATCTATAACATCAATCGTTCCATATTCAAACTTTGCGTCTTTTACCTGTTCAATTGCATGAATTTTAATCTGTGATTTTCCAACCACTTCTCTTGCTTTTTCAAGAACCTTTGCATCTCCAACAACTAGTGGATGACATTTTTTGTAAAGTTCTGGATCACTAAATGCTTTTACTGTAATTTCTGGTCCAATACTCGCTGGATCGCCCATGGTTATACCAATAATCTTCATCAAACTTTCCTCTCTATTCTCTACTTGTATACGTACTTGTACGCTTTCTTCTTAATTTTTCCTAATTCTTTTTATACTGACTGTAGTATGTATCAATAGTCTTTTCAATTGCATCCTTTGCTTCTTGTGAAATCATACCAAATGGTTTACGACAAGGTCCAATTGGATAACCCATCAGGTTCGTTGCACATTTTACAATAGAGTTTGGATTGCCATATTTAAAGCAAGCACGAATCTGAGAAATACTCTCCTGTGCTTCTTTAGCAGCTTCCATATCACCCTTTAACCAATGTTGGTAAATACTTACCATAATTTCTGGAAGAATATTTGCAATTGCTGTAATTCCACCTTTACCACCTGCAACTAAGGTCCAAAGAATTAATGCATCGTTGCCAGAAAGAACAGAGAAGTTTTCAATATCCTTTGTCTGTGCGATGTACTGAAGGATGTTGTTAAAGTTACCACTTGAATCCTTTACACCACAAATATTACTAAAGTTTCTTGCAAGTTTACCAACAGTTGCTGGCTCAATGTTTACACCCGTTCTCATTGGAATGTTATAAAGAACGATTGGAAGATGTACTTCTTTTGCGATTGCTGCATAGTGTTCATATAATTCTTCCTGACTAATTGCTGCAAAATATGGAGAAATTACTGAAAGAACGTCTACCCCGATTTCTTCTGCCTTTTTTGAAAGAGCAATAGTTTCTTCAGTGCTTACACAACCAGTTCCTGCATATACAGGTACTCGTCCATTTACTTCATCTACAAAGATTTCCATTACACGAACGCGTTCTTCAAAGTTTAAGATGTAAAACTCGCCATTTGTACCAAGACAGAACACAGCATCTACACCCGCTTCAATCTGACGATTGATTTGATTACGAATTTCTGCTTCATTTAAACTGCCATCTTCATACATTGCAGTCTGCATAGCTGCAATAATTCCTTTAATTTCTGTCATTACTGTATCCTCCTATAAAACCTTACTGTAAATCATTCTAATATCGTCAAGTGATAATTCTTTCATGTTGTTTACTAATAATCTTTGCTGTTTGCTTCCAGCATCTACAAGAAAATCAATATCTTCTGGTTTTACACCAAATTCTTTTAAGTCAGTTGGAATGTTGGTATTTTTTACGATTTCTGCGATTCGGTCAATGATAAATTCCGATTTCCATTTAGCGTCTTTAGCAACGTATTCTGGATAAACGAAATCACACATTGTAGCAAGTCTAACTTCACAAGCATCTCTATTAAATGCCATAACATGAGCAAACAAAATAGCATTGGATACACCGTGTGCAATGTGGTATTTACCACCTAGAGGATAGCTCAGTGCGTGAACGGCAGTTGTACCACTTCCTGTAATTGCCACACCACCATAGTAAGCTCCTAATAACATTGCGCTCTTAGCGTCCATATCTGCTGCATTGTCATATGCTTTTTCAATATTTCTAAAGATTAAACGTGCACCTGCAAGTGCATAAGTATCGCTAAGTGGAGTTGCTTTTTTAGAAGTAAAACATTCTACAACGTGAGCTAATGCATCTACACCTGTTGCTGCAATAATCTGTTTTGGAAGACCTGCAATCATTTCTGCATCAAGAATGACGTAGTCAGGAATCATGTTGTCATTGACAATTCCTTTCTTTGACTGTTCTTCTGGAATTGCTACAATTGCATTACAAGTAGCTTCAGCACCTGTTCCACAAGTGGTTGGAATCATAAGAGTTTTTAACTGCTTTGTAGCAACGGTTGGATCATTAAGAAGGTCTTTTACTGTGTATTTAGAACCCTTTAACATAGCGCAAAGCTTAGCAGCATCCATAACACTTCCACCACCAACAGCGATTACGAAATCGCCTTCAGCTTCATTCATCTGTGCAACAACTTTTTCAACATCCTGATAACTTGGTTCAGGCTTTAATTCATCAAATACTTCATAGTTTACACCTGCTTCTTCAAGTTTATTAATAACTTTTCCAGCAAGTCCTGCTGCAACAATTCCTTTATCTGTAAAAAGAAGTACTTTTTTACTAGATTCTTTTTCTAAAATTTCTGCAATCTTACTAATACTTCCTGCACCTGCACCTACATATGATGGCATTTTAATCTGACTAATCATTTTTCTCTCTCCTCTTAATTTATAATCTAGTTTTCAAAGTCGTTGATTTTGTTTAACAAATCTTTTAAAAGTTGGGGTTGTCCAAAACCTCCAGACTTTGTAATAATTTGATAACTTTCATTCTTATAATGTAATTCAGTTAGTACACATCCTGGCTGAATTTCTTCTAGTGGTTTTAAATGATGTACATTGATTTCTTTCATAAAGGCTAACAACGTATCTCCACCCGTTACAAGAATCATTCCCTTGTAACCTCTCTCTAAAATTCCTTTTAGAATCTTTGCCATGGATTGAGAAACAAGTACTCGTATCTCATCTAGGGAAATGTTATGAGTTTTTCCATAGGCAATAGTTTCTATACCGGATGCTTGCTTATCATTGCTGTCAATGATACAACACTCTTCTTCTTTTAATTCTTCTGTTAACACATCTAATAAATGCTGTCCTGATTTTGTGTCCCAATAGTTGGTTTCCAACTTTTCTTCAGGTGTTAAACGTATTCGCTTATAACCTTGTGCCTCGCCTTGGTCTAACTGTTTAATGGTAATGGGATTTACACTTCCACAAAGCATTAGCAAATTTTTATTGTATGCAACTAATTCACTAGTTTTTCGCTCTAACTTTAATAGCGAAGGCAGTTCTTCAGCAAATCCCGCACAGCCAGCAAGAAGATAAGTTTCATTTCGTTCTTCTAAATAGTTGGCAATTTTTTTCATATCTTCCTGCGTTGTCGCATCATAAATATGAATCCCTTGTGCATCTGCATCCTGATTAAATTGTTGTAAATAATGGTTCACCACTGCTACTTTACTTTGGCTTTGTATTATATCCTTTACTAAGCTATATTTAACAGGTTCAAAGGGGTCAATTCCAAATACACTTTGGTGAACTGGAACCTCATCAATATAGTGAATACCATTTTTTGTCACTCTGTTCATCTTTGGAAATGCTGGGATAAATGCTAACTTCTTTTCATTCGCAGCATCTAAAACAGCTGCTAGTTCACTTCCAATATTTCCTCGCAGTGCAGAGTCTGTTTTTTTATAAATATACGGAATCTTTGCTCTTACAGCTTCCTTTACAATTCGATAGACCACATCATATGCATCTTTAGCTGTAAGATGTCTAGTTTCAGCATCGACTACAAGAACACTTGCATCTTTCATCTGTTGACTTTCAAAATCTAATGGACCATTGACAACTAAAACTCTTGATAAAATCCCTTTAGCCGTCAATTTCACTGCTGTATCTAATGCACCAGTAAAATCATCCGCAATAATGAATAATTGAATCACAGGTTTCCTCCTAAAGCTTTTTATTCTTATTTGTTTCCTGATGAAACAATCATAACGGATATTTTTAAGATTTCCAAGATTTATACCATTTAATATTGTTCTATTTTGAAACAATTTATTTTTTATTGCTATTATTTTTATTTTAGTTTATAATTATTTCAGAATATGTATCATAACGAAACGTTTAAGGAGAAGACTATGACTAAAATACGATTACTTGGTATTGTTCCCTATGAGAGTCTAGGGACATTAATGAAACAAATTATAAAGACTTATGAAATGATTGATTTAGATGTTTATATTGGCAATCTCGAACAAGCGATTGAAGTTGCCAACCAATATGCAAAGAAAAACTATGATGCCATCATCTCCAGAGGTGAAACTGCAAAGCTACTGAAAAACCACTCGACAATTCCAGTCTTTGAAATCCCAATTTCTTCCTACGACTTGCTTCAACCTTTACAGATGGCATTAGTTGCATCTAAACGAATTGCCATTGTCGGTTACTCAAGCCTAACTGGACCAGCTTATAACGTCAAAAACCTTTTATCCTTAATTCCAAATTCGATATTAGAGATTATTACTATCACAAATACGACAGATATCCATATGGAATTAGAACAACTAAAGACTAAAACTTTGACTTAGTTTTAGGTGATGTAGCAGTTACAGAAAAATCTGATGAATTAGGTCTAAAAACTCTATTAGTGAATTCTGGTCCCGACAGTATCACTTACACTTTTGATGAGATTATTAAGTTTTTTAACCACTGCACTCACTTAGCCCAACAAAACGACCTACTAAAACAAGCACTAAAGGTTCATCCAGCTATTACCATTATTATCAAACAAGATGGTACTCTAACCTACTCTAGCCATCATGCAGTGGATATTCAAGATATTATTCAGTACGTGCAAGCACTTACTGACTCACCAGATACCCTAGAAAACTCTAAATCTTTTCACTACATTAAAGATGTACTCTATTCGATATCTGTAAATATTCAAACCTTTGAAGATATAAATTACTATATTTTCTGTGTGGAAGCAACGCCCGTTCCTCAGGGAAGCAGTAAACATGGATTACGCTATTCCAACCTTCCCAATGTACGCCATAGCTATAAAAATAGTATCTTTTCACTAACAGCTATCGCTAGTTCACTTGATACTAGAATTACACAGCTTAATCAAAGCAACCAACCTATTATGATTTTAGGCGAACGAGGAACAGCCAAAAATGTTGTTGCCGAACGTTTATACATGGAGAGTGATATGAATCACGCACCATTTATCCAAATTGATTGTGTTTTAATCAACAATAAAATGTGGGATTTTTTACTAAAACACTATAATTCTCCATTTTTTGACTTGGGAAATACGATTTATATTAGCAACATTCAGGCATTAGAACCAACTAGACGACAACTGCTGCTGTCAATGTTTTTAGACACAAAGGCTCACAAGCGAAACCGAATTATTTTTTCATGTTCTCAGACACTTGTAGACCCTGATGAAAATCCATCTAGAAATTTTATTGATTATCTTCCATGTTCAACGCTCTATCTTCCACCCCTTAGAGAGTTTCCAGAAGATATTATTGCAGCTAGTACCCTTTATCTTCACCACTTAAACCGACAATCGTTAAAACAAATTTTGGGGTTTGATGCAGAAGCTACTCAGCTGTTAACAAATTACCAATGGCCAGACAATTTCTTTCAATTAAAGCGAGTGATTACTGAATTATCACTCTTAGCTGACACACCGTATATTTCAAAAGAATTAGTTAAGGAAATTTTAGATAAGGAAGCGATTCAATATGTTGCAACATTTCGCTCAGATACATTGTTTGACTATGACCGACCCTTAAATGAAATTGTTCAAGAAATTGTAGAAGTTGTTCTTGCTCGTTGTAACGGAAATCAAACAAAAGCAGCTAAACAACTAGGAATTGGACGAACTACACTATGGCGTTATCTAAATCCAGGTACCAAAAAAATACCTTATAAATAAAAATAAATCCCCCTCAGATTCTAAAAATCAAAAGGGGGATTTATATACATCATTCTGAATACATTCTCAATTGCTAAATATCACTGGCTGTAAAATTCTTTTTTAAAAGAATAAATACTGAATTAAGACATAAAAGATAATTCCTGTTGTTAAAATCTGAATCCCTTGTACTTCTTTTAAAATGCTTACAGCTGTTTCAAATCCCTGTGACTGCATATAGCCCATAAACTTCGTTGTTGCCACGCATCCAATAGCCATTGGGAAGGTCATTCCCGTAAATCCTGGCGTAAATGAATAGCGAAAGAATGATGGAAGTTTATAGATGATAAACAAAAGAGCAATCACCACTGCTATATACAAATAGTAAACGACCCATGCTTTTGGATTTTTGAATACATTTAGATAACTTACAATACAAAGACTACATGGAGCTAAAACGACTGGCTGTGTATGATATAGTGCATCTGAAATTGGTTTCGTTGCAAGACGCCACACCATAAATGGAATAATCACCGTAAAAACTGTAATTCCATAATAAACTACTATTTTACTAATTAAAGGCTCATTCATTGCACCGCCTATAACGGTTGAAACCATAATTCCATTATACGTTACAAACCAACTAGGAACAAATGTCTCAGTCTTCACACCACGCAACACATTCCTATAAGTAAAAACTAGGATATGAATCGCATCGACAAACACTGCTACAAGCCATAATGTCTTTCCAATCATTGGATTTAAATCAAATACATAACTTCCAATCAGCATCAAGCACATTGGAAAGCCTGCATATAACGCACACATAGGAGTCTTTTTGTACTCATCTACGCAAGTAGCAAAATGAATCAACAGCTTGCATGAATAAGCGATTACTACGCAAATCGTTGCTATAAAAATCATATGGCGAATCCATGTATAGCCAAGACCTAAATAGGCATTGCTAAGAGTACAAGAACCTACCATGGCAGCCAGTAATGGAACTGGTATTGTCTTTAGTTTTTCTTTCATCGCAGACTCCTAGCTTATTCTGGAATATACTCTTTCTCGTAGGTAAATTCAAAGTTTTCATTCATTCGGAAGAAATCTGAATAATCAATCTTAAACAATGGTTTTTTCACCTTTGATACATTCACTTTTCGGCGAATGAGCTGTGTTAACACACCTGCATAGGATAAGTCTCCTTGAATCAATGCCCCTGTAATGATACCATCTTTGTGCACGATTTTCTTATAATTGCCCTTATCGTCACAATCTATTTCTACAGAGAATGTCTCATCATACTTATTGGGATTGCCAACAGAAAGAGTTGGAACTCCAAGGAAGTTCATTGTAGACTTTGATGAAAAGAAATCATCCATTGTCATAGAGATTCCACACATATTGTTGGCAGCAATGATTCCTTCTTTTACAGCTACTGGCCAAATCGGTGCTCGTCCAGATACATCTCCTGCTCCAAAGATATTAGGAATATTGGTTTGTCCTTTGTGGTCAAAAATCAAGCCAAATCGGTCACATTCAATGCCTGTATCTGCAAGAAATTCCACATTTGAACGCACACCTGCACAGTTAATGACAAGGTCTACAGGTACAATCGTTCCATCCTGCAACTCTACCTCATAGCAATAATTGTTCTCATCTAATTTAAATTCCTTTGCACCCATGCCATAGTACTGCTTGACACCTTCTTTTGCAAAAAGATCAATATAGGTCTTGGAAGCCCTTTCATCAAGCTGAATTGGGAGCATATAAGGTCCCATATCGGCTAATGTGATGTTTTTATGATAAGGAACTAAGCCTGCAATCACATCAATACCGACTAAACCTGCACCCATGACAAAGATATTTTGAATTTTAGGCAATAAAGCTTCAATCTTTTGAACGTCATCAAAATTACGAAAACCTAGAATATTGGTTCCTTCTCTAAGTCCTGGAATTGGAGGGAAGTTCGTATGAGAACCTGTAGCAATTAACAATTCATCATAGGCAACAGTGGTTCCATCATCTAATAGCACCTCATTTTTCTCTACACAAACACCTTTAGCAGTTCGTCCCTTCATCCACTGAATGTTATACTTGGTTTCAAAGTCTGCTTCCATAAAGTTTAACTGTTCAAGTGTACGGATTCCTTTTAAATAATGATATAAAATACAACGTGAATAAATTGCAGTATCTGTTGAGATAAGGATAATTTCATCCTCTGGCTGTAATCTACGGATTTCTTTAATAGCATTGCATCCTGCTGCAGATGCACCGATTACGACATATCTTTTCACTATTTCTTCACCTCCACTAAAGTAATTGCATGCATAGGGCACTTTTCAACACACATGGGGTTTCCTAATCCATCGTCACTACGGTGAATACACATATCACACTTCATAATCTCCTGACCAAACGCTGCATCTGACTTTAGTACACCATAAGGACACGCCATGATGCACATAAAACAGTGTGCGCATCGATCTTTATCATAGAGCACATATCCTGTCTCTTTGTCTTTACGCATAGCACCTGTCATACAAGTAATTGCACACTCTGGTCGATCACAGTGTCTGCAAAAAATCGGGGCAGGTCTTGTCTCACTGTCAATAACTACACGGTTTCTAGCATCATGTGTATCGTGAGAGATACAACATGAAGTAACACACATAAGACAACCAATGCATCGGCTTCTATCAATTTTGATTCTATACATAGACTTATCTCTCCTTCACACGTAAATTCACTACAGCAGATTTATAGGATGGCTCTTTGGAATAAGGGTCATAAACTGAAGCGGTTAACTTGTTACACTCAATATAATGCATTGGGCAAAAGATTTCATCTTCTTGTACATCATCGGTAATACGCACAGCAAAATCAGCTGACTGACCGTTACAAGAATCTAATGTCACCCAATCTTCATGTTTTAATCCCATCTCTTTTGCAAGTTTCGTGTGGATGTAGATATATGGATGGTGCAGGCTCACATTTTCAATAAACTGTACTTCTCTTGTTCTTGACTGTGTATGCCACTGTCCAACACTTCCTCGTCCTGTATTAAAGATATAAGGAAACTGCTCGGTCTGAGGCATTGGGTTTTTAGGAACAGGCTCAAACTGTAAAACGGCTTTTTGGTCTGGATAAAAGAACTTGCCATCTGAATAAAGTCGTCGTTGGTCTTCCTTTAATTCCTCACCTTCTTTAAATGGCCACTGGATACCATGAGAATTTTCAAGTCCTCTAAAGTCTACACCTGTAATGTCAAATGGACGATTTCTTGAAACTTCCTTTAAAAGGTTAAAGCAATCTTCTGGTGTCTTCCAGTAGTCAATAATATCTTGAAGTCCTAATGCCTTAGCAATTCCATACATAATCTGATAGTCATTCTTCTCATCTTCATCTGGTTCAATAACGGATACAAGTCTTGACAATCTTCGCTCTAAATTAACATACGTACCCTCTTTTTTGATTCCTGAAACTGCTGGAAGAAATACGTCATAATTTTCGGCACTTTCAATATCATCATAGATATCTTGAACCACATAAAATTCTAATTTTTCCATCGCTTGTCTAAAGGTTTCATTGTTGGTCCAAGAATGTCTAGGATTTGTACAAAGAATCCACAAAGCTTTAATCGTTCCATCATTGATTCCATCAATAATCTGATCATAGGTTTTGGTTGGACCCTCTGCGAGAATACGCTCATCACAATGGAAAATATCTGCAATCTTCTTTCTGGAATCTGAATCTGTAAACTCATGTCCATAAAGAGATGACTGATTAGAAAATAGTCTAGAACCCATAGCATTGCACTGACCCGTAATAGAGTTTCCACCAGTACCTGGCTTTCCATAATTTCCTAAAATTAGCTGTAAGTTCATAATAGACTGGGCAGCACGAACTGCATTGTGTGACTGGTTAATACCCATTGTCCACCACATCGATACACGCTTGCCACTGTGAATAAGTTCAACCAACTCTAGTAACTGTTCCATAGATAAATGAGTGTCTTTGCTCACTTGTTCTAATGGGAAGTCTTTTACAAACTCTTTATATTCATCAAATCGATTGACGTGCTGATTAATAAATTCATGGTCAATCCAGTCTTTTTCAATAAAGTAATTTGCTAAACCATAAAATAGTGTAGAATCCATCTTGGTCTTAATTGGGTAAAAATAGTCTGCATTTTTAGCCGTTTCACTCTTTCTTGAATCAATGACAATCAACTTTTTGTTTTGATTCTTGCGAATTCTATCCCAAACAATTGGATGAGCAACTACAGGGTTAGCTCCTACTAAAATAATGGTATCTGAAAGTTCTAAGTCTTCCAATGTAAATCCAGGGGCATCAAAACCATACTCTTGCTTATGTGCTACTACTGCACTCGCCATACATAAACGAGTATTTCCATCCACATTCGTATGCAAATGATCTCTCATAATATGACCATTGATGGCAAATTCTTCAAGGGTTAGCTGACCTGTAGAAATTCCAGCTAGTGCTTCATTTCCATACTTTTCTTGGATTTCTCGAAATCGCTTGGCAATATAGTTAAACGTATAGTCCCAGCCAGGATATTGATAGGTTCCATCTTCCATTCGCACTCTAGGTGTGTGTGGCTTGTCAACTACTGTCTGTTGCTTATCCAATGATAGGCCTTTGATACAGCAAAATCCATCATTGACGGGATATCCTTTGGTTGGCTTCACAGCCATGATGTGATTGTCTTCTACATAAAAATCCAGATTACAATCAATCGCACAGTAGTTGCAAAGTGATTGAATTTTTTTCATGACATTCCTCCATTACTTAAGATTGGTGATTTATAGTTACCTAAGTCTAAGTATTTAAATGCGTATTTAAATTGATCTTTATCGATTAGTATCTAAATACTAAATATTTTTTAAATACTTAGATTTATAAACTTATTCTTCCCATTTTTCATACATTGGATACGTCTTGGTACGAAAGGCTTCCATCATCTGAGCAGTTAAACTAATATCATCTTTATTTTCAGGTAAATCCTCTCGGTGTAAAAATTCGGCTTCTTGTAACTCATCTTCATCTAGTTGAATCTGGTCTAAGCCATCTAACTGGCAGAAAAATCCTGCTAGAACTGTATCTGAAAATGCCCACGGCTGACTCTTATAGTAGGTAATATTTTTGACCTTTAGACCGACTTCTTCCATAACTTCTCTGCGAATAGTCATCTCAAAGTCCTCACCAATTTCCATAAATCCTGCTAAAAGGGCATATTTTTTATATTCTCGACCTGCATAACGACTGACTAAGATTCGATCTCCATCAGTCACTCCAACAATCACAGCTGGACAAATCTTAGGGTATTCAATGGTTTTACAATGTGGACAAACCATGGCTCGTTCAATTTTGCTTTTAACCATAGGTGTTCCACATTTTCCACAATAACGCCTGTGGTCATACCAACGAGCTAACTGAATACAGGTAATTAACGCATAACCCATCCACTGTGGTTCATACCCTCGAATAAATCGTATGGATTCCCATTGATAATTTGTATCTAAATAGTCGTCTGAATTTTCTAATAAATAAAATGCTGTATCATCAATGCGAATTAAATATTGCAGTACAGGAGTCCCTACCTTTTTACAATCTGAGACTGTAACCGGTAAGTCTTTATTCATCAATAACTTTTCATCGTTAAATGCAACCACATAATCCGTATCTTTAGGTACTCGGTCTTCAAATTCATTGTGAAATTCATTGGGGGAAATTTCTTGTAACATGAGAACCTCTTTCTACATAAAGCTAACGATTGGCTGTTCTGGTTGCTTAGTCAATTTCACCTCTGAAGCATAAAGCACAGGACCTTCACCGCCATATTCACTGAATTCTTCGACTGAAATCTTAGCCGTTACATCTACCCAGTCTTTATTTTTAAGCTTACTTGCCTGAGTACTCTTACAAGCAAATCCTAAAAATGCCATATCGTCTTCACAACAAGTCATTGCCATTCGACCTGGTACAAAATATCCCTTAGGGAAATTCTTAGGAATTGCAACCATTCCTGTATAACGAATTACTTTGCCATCATAACGTTCTGGATGGTCTAGTGCATCTAAATACCAGATTCCATAAGTTGAATCATCTAAACGAATAAAATCTGCATTCACATCATATGGTAAATCTTCTTCACTATACTCTTCAACTTCTCCACTAGCATCCTCAAATACAACCTCCGCATTAGGATTTACGGCCATCACTACTCGCTTTAATGGCTGTAAGTCTTCAATCATATCACAACGATTGTAAATGACAAGGTCTGAGCCTTTAACCATTTCTCCAAATAGTGACTTCATATTTCGATAAAATACATCAAACTTCGAAGCATCTACATGAGTAATCTGCTGCTCAATTGTCCAATGGGCAGGTAAAGTCACCTCTTTAAACATCCACATACCGTTAAATTCTACAATAATTCGCTCTGGATGATGTTTTTCTTCTAATTTTATTAAATTTTCAGGATTTAACTCCTCAATCTCGTCGATAATTTCAACAGCTGTATTCGTATCTTCTAATAGCTGTTCATCATATTCTGTCATTCCTTCTTCACAAAGGAGTAATAACGTTTTTCCTTCTATTCTAAAATATGGCTGTGCTAATGTGAATTGAATAAATTCTGTCTTTCCACTTTCAAGAAAGCCATTAATTAAATATACAGGGATTTCATTCATGAATATAACCTCTTATCTATTCTATCTACTTATATTTCCTTACTTTATTTAAACCTTATTTAAACTTTATTTAAACTTTATTTAAATAATTTTTTAATTTCATCTTCATTGATATTTGAACCAATGACGCAGACTTTACCTGTAATGTCAGGCTGTCCCTTACGAATTTCTAATTCACCTGGAACATAGTCAAAGTATAACCACTCATTTGCTACAGGACTAGCAACTAAACCTTTTGCACGAAGAACCATTCCATAAACTTTTCCAAATTCTAACTCATCCATTGCCTGTTCTAATTCTTCTTGTGTAAATACCTTCGTTGTTTCAATTCCAACGCTTGCAAACACATCATCTGCATGATGGTGATGATGATGTCCTTCATGGTCTTCACATCCACAACTACATTTATCCTCGTCATCATGGTCGTGATGATGGTGGTGGTCATGTCCTTCATGGTCATGGTCATGATCTTCACATCCACAGCCGCAACCACATTCATCCTCGTGATCATGGTCATGATGATGGTGTTCTTCTTCAACCATTTCAGCAAGTAAGTCGATGCCATTGCCTTCCATTGTCTCTAAAATACGTGTTCCGTCTAACTGATCCCAATCGGTTGTAATAATTGGTGCCGTCGCATTGATTTTACGAAGCATTGAAACAGCTTGTTCTAACTTTTCTGGTTTGATGGTTGCTGTACGGCTTAAAATAATCGTACCTGCATTTTGCACCTGATCTTTATAAAATTCACCAAAGTTTTTCATATACATCTTTACTTTCGTTGCATCTACAACTGCAGTTGCTGTATTTAATTGAACGTCATCATGTCCATCTAATACATGAATGGCATTAATAATATCTGAAAGTCCACCTACACCACTAGGTTCAATGATGATTCTCTCTGGATGATAGGTTTCTAAAACTTCTGTCAAAGCCTTTCTAAAATCACCAACTAATGTACAACAAATACACCCTGAATTCATTTCACGAATTTGGATTCCAGCATCTTTTAAGAAATCTCCATCTACGCCAATTTCCCCAAACTCATTTTCAATGAGAATAGTTTTTTCACCATCGATAGCTTCCTTTAACAACTTTTTGATTAAAGTTGTCTTACCAGCACCTAAAAACCCTGAAATAATGTCTATTTTTGTCATAATTTTACCTCTTTTCTATATGATAATGTTGGGGGACAATACCTTTTGACCCCAACATCTTGATTTTTATATTACAACAGATTTTTTCTAAGTTCTGCTCCACTCTTAGCACTTAAGTAAGCAGGAGCAATGTCAAATACTGTTTTGCAACCAGACTGACCTTCTTTACTTAAACGATAAGCAGCTCTTGCATAAGCAACTAAAACACTAGAAGTAAACTCTGGATTTGAGTCTAATTTTAAACGATACTCAATGAGATGTTTATTCTCTTTATTCCAACCAGTTACTCCACTTCTTAATACAAGACCACCATGAGGAATACCTTTGTGATTTGCATTTAATTCTTCCTCGCTAATAAAATGTACAGTTGTGTCATAATCTGCAAAGTAGTTTGGCATGGTTTTAATTTCATTTTCTACTCTAGCAGCATCCACACCGTCTTCTAATACTACATAACATTCTCTAGTGTGTTTTTGTCTAGTAGTAAGTTCTGGATTTTCGCCATTTCTTACAGCTTCAAGAGCAGCTTCTACAGGAACTGTGTACTGTCTAGCATCTTTTACACCTTCGATACGACGAATAGCATCTGAATGTCCTTGGCTTACTCCCTTGCCCCAGAATGTATAATCGTTGCCTTCTGGTAGAATTGCATTTGCATATAGACGATTAAGTGAAAACATTCCTGGATCCCAACCTACAGAGATAATTCCAACATTTCCTGATTTTTTAGCTGCCTCATCAACATTACTAAAATGTTCAGGAACTCTTGCATGTGTATCAAAACTATCAACGACATTAAATAACTGTACATACTCTGGTGTCTGTGTAGGTAAATCTGTTGCACTTCCTCCACATAAAATCATTACATCAATTTTATCTTTCCAATTGGCAATTTCACTAATTGAATCAACGGTTGCTTCCTTCGTTAAAATCGTTACATCTGAAGGATTTCTTCTAGTAAATACTGCAACAAGCTCCATGTCATCATTCTGCTTAATTGCACATTCTACACCTCTGCCTAAATTTCCATAACCAATAATACCAATCTTTATACTCATACCAATTTCTCTTCCTTTCAAAAGTTATTTTAGGTTACAATTCACACGTCAGTGCGCTACCTTAAATGATACAAATAGCGTGGGCGTGAACAGTAACATTTTTAGAGCTTTCTAAACTTGTGTGGGAATTTTTGCTCTTTTAATTTAATAATTTACTAGTACAGACTAAATAATAACACACTCGTAAGTGAAACACAAGTACTCTAAATTATAAACAATTTATAAAATTGTTGAAAATCTAAACAAATGATAGTATAAT
>JPZU01000001.1:345565-362156 GCA_000875945.1 Lachnospiraceae bacterium TWA4
GTAACATTTTTAGAGCTTTCTAAACTTGTGTGGGAATTTTTGCTCTTTTAATTTAATAATTTACTAGTACAGACTAAATAATAACACACTCGTAAGTGAAACACAAGTACTCTAAATTATAAACAATTTATAAAATTGTTGAAAATCTAAACAAATGATAGTATAATGCCTAATAGCGTAAAGATAACTAATAATATTTTGGTTATCTTAGCTATTTATCAATGAAAATGGAAAAACAAAAAATGAAAGAAAAAAGGTGGAAAAATGGAGCAATTGTACATACTGAGAGAAATTTTGGTTTATGTTCTAACGATCTATTGGGGATATCAGATCATCATAAGCCTATTTTCGCTCGCGAAACCAAAGGAAAAACCTTTATTAATGGACAAAAAGCATAAGTTTATGGCCATTATACCAGCTCACAATGAATCCAGTGTTATCGTCAATTTAATTGAAAGTTTAAAAAAGCAAACTTATGATAAAAATCTCTATGATATTTATGTCATTGCTGATAATTGTACGGATAATACTGCTGAAAAAGCAAGACTTGCTGGTGCTATCGTTTATGAACGATTTGATCCTTCAAAGAAAACTAAGGGCGCTGCCCTACAGTGGTTTTTAAAACAAAAGATTGATGAAAATGCAGATTATGATGCATTCTTTGTCTTTGATGCAGATAATATTGTCGATAAAAACTTTATTACCAATATGAATAAAAAGTTATGTCAGGGAGAAACTGTTGTTCAAGGATATCGTGATATTAAAAATCCTCATGACAACTGGATTACTTCTGGATATGCTCTTTTTTATTGGACAATGCACAGAGTTTATCATCTATCTAGATACAACCTTGGACTCTCTTGCCTATTAAATGGTACTGGTTTTATGGTTCGATTTGATATGATTAAGCCAAATGGTTGGCAAACTTACACATTAACTGAAGATATAGAGTTTTCTCTACTTCACATTATAAAAAATCAAAAAGTTGGTTGGGCTGTAGATGCGATTGTTTATGATGAACAGCCTACTTCTTTTAGACAGTCATGGTCACAGAGAAGTCGATGGACCGTTGGACACTTACAATGTATGGGACGATATACTGGAGAATTATTTAGAAGTTCTTTACGAAATAAAAATCTAGCAACTTTTGATGGATTTTTATATATTGCTGGAACTGCTCCAATGTTGATCTTAACATTCTTGCTACTATTTATGAATTACTGGCTACATACCTCAGATTTTATTACAGGCTATGAATACGGAATGAGTATTCTAAAATATTTAATTCCAACTTTCTTATTCCCTATTATTATTTCATCCTATGCGATGTTTATGGATAAGAAACCATTTCGTCCAATGATTAAAGGATTATTATGTTACCCATTCTTCATGGCTACTTGGATTGTTATCAATGTTAAATGCTTATTTAAACGCGATTTAACTTGGGAAAAAATTGAACATGTTAGAAATATTAATATTGCAGAAGTGAGTAACGCAATGGAAAAACTGTAACGGAAGAGCCTCCTGGTGAATAACTAAGAGGCTCTTCCGTATTTTATTATTTTATTTATTTTTATTTATTATTTACCAAATAGTCCGCTAAGAAATCCTTTCTTTTTATAAGGTTCTTGATTAACAGAAAGTAACTTATATCCTATTCCTTCGATCTCTTTTTCCATAGTAGATAAATCGATATCTCCATCGGTCACAATAATCGTTTCTCCCTTCTTTGCTGAAGAAGAAACACTTTTTACTTTAAATAATTTTCGAACTAAGTCATTCATGTGTGACTCACACATTCCACACATCATTCCATCAATTTTTAATGTTGTCTTTGTCATTATCTTTACCTCCTATAGGCTATAGTGTATACCTATAGGGGGTATTTTGTCAAGAAATCTTATTGAGAGGTTTTATCAATGCTCTGGGTGGGCTTTCTTCATTTCTACCCCTACCATCTCTCAACTCCTTATTTTACAAGGCTTTTAGAGACCATTTTTTCAGATGATTGATGATTTAAAAATCATGACTTTTTATATATAAATTATTTTACTGCACCAATAAGTTCATTAATATCACTCACACCCTGAGCTTCCAAGTACTTACCTAATCCATCTACGATTTCCATTGTTGCCATTGGATTGTTAAAGTTTGTAGTTCCCACAGACACTGCTGTTGCTCCAGCTAAAATGAATTCTGCTGCATCTTCCCAAGTAGCAATTCCACCCATACCAATAATTGGTACTTTGACAACTTGTGCAACTTGATAAACCATACGAACAGCAATTGGTTTAATTGCAGGGCCAGATACCCCACCCGTTTTATTTGCAAGGGCAAACGCTCTTCGATGAATATCAATCTTCATACCTGTTAACGTATTAATTAGAGAAATTGCATCTGCGCCACCATCTTCAACAGCACGAGCCATCTCTGTGATATCTGTGACATTTGGACTAAGCTTCATAATCACTGGCTGTTTTGCTTTTTCTTTTACAGCTTTTGTAATCTCATAAGCAGCCTCAGCCTTCTGTCCAAAGGCAATTCCACCTTCTTTAACATTTGGACAAGAGATATTAATTTCAAGCATATCTACACGCTTTTCATCGCCAAGTCGCTCTACAACTTCTAAATAATCTTCTTTAGACTTTCCACAGACATTAACGATTACCTTTGTATCATAAGCTTCTAGTTCTTTTAAATCACGACTTGCAAATAAGTCGATACCTGGATTTTGAAGACCAATTGCATTCATCATTCCACTAGCTGTTTCTGCAATTCTAGGAGTTGGATTTCCTGGCCAAGGTACATTCGCTACACCTTTTGTAACGACAGCACCTAATTTATTTAGATCGACGAATTCACGATACTCAAGACCTGAGCCAAAGGTTCCTGATGCAGTCATTACTGGATTTTTTAACTGAACACCTGCTAAATTTACACTTAAATTTGCCATTAAATTTCTACCTCCCTTGCATCAAATACTGGTCCTTCTTTACAGATACGCTTATTGTGAACATTTGTATGTCCATCCACTTCTTTCGATTTACATACACAAGCAAGGCAAGCACCAATTCCACAAGCCATACGTTCTTCCATTGAAATCCATGCCTGCATATCATTCTTTAACGCATAGTCTTTTAATGCACGAAGCATAGGGGTAGGCCCACAAGAATAAAGTACAGGAGCCTCTAAGCCATTAGCAGCAATTGCATCTAAAACGGTTCCTTTTGTTCCTACGCTGCCATCTTCAGTAGCAACAACAACAGTTGCACCTGCTTTTTCAAATTCATCTTTTAAAAACAACTGATGATCTCTGTAACCTAAAACAACAATTTTTTCTCCTTTTAACTGCTTAGTAAGCTCAAGCATTGGAGGGATTCCAATTCCACCACCAATTAAGAAAGCTTTTTTGTCATCATCTAATGGAAAACCATTGCCTAAAGGTCCTAAGATTTCAATAGAATCTCCTGCCTTATAAGTAGCAAATTCTTTTGTTCCAGCGCCGACTACACGATAGACAATGCGAAGCTTATCCTCTCCAATCTCACAAATACTAATTGGACGTGGAAGCAGTCTTGCACCATCTTTTGAATAAACAGAAATAAACTGTCCTGGCTTTGCAAGTTTTGCAACTTCCTTAGTCTCAATCCATAAGCTGTAAATTCCTGTTGCAAGGGTTTCTTGGGATAAAACCTTTGCAGTTTCTTTTACTTTTGTCATATTCTATCCTTTCTATTCTATAGTTTCTATAATTCTATACTTCTATAGTAAAAATTTTTCAAATACATAATTACTTACATCTAGCCCATACTCCGTTAAATAAATTTTATGATTGCTCCATTCTAATAGGCCTTCATTTTGTAATTTCCTTAAAATGTTTCCATAGACCGATTCAATTGAACAGCCAAATCGATACTCAAATTCTGTCGTTGTCACTCCCTTTATCATTCGAAGTCCTAGAAACATAAACTCTTCCATTCGCTCCCTATTGGTTAAAACTTCACGTTCTTCGCCATTGGTTGAACGAATCCACTGTCCATCCACACACTCATAGGAAGAAGCACTTTGTCCAAATCCCATGTAAGGAATCCCTGTCCAATAAGATGAATTGTGTCTACATTCATAGCCAGACTTTGCATAATTAGAAATTTCATATCGCTCATAGCCCTTTTCCTTTAGATAGGCTTTTGTATAGTGATAAATCTGTCGATCCACTTCTTCATTTTCAAAATCCTTATACAAGTCATAAAATGGCGTACCTTCTTCAATAATTAAGCTATAAGCAGAGATATGTTCAGGATTAAGAGCTACTACTTGCTCTAGAGTCTTTGTCCAATCGTTTAGTGTCTGACCCGGAAGTCCTGACATTAAATCAATATTTACATTGTTAAATCCAGTTTCTCTTACCCACTGATAACAAGTTAAAAACTCTTCCCATGTATGAATTCGACCAAGAAGCTTCAATTCTTTATTTAAAGAGGATTGTAAGCCTATACTCAGGCGATTAATGCCCATTTCTTTATAAGCCTGTAAGGATGCTTTGCTGACTGTACCGGGATTCATTTCCATACTAATTTCTGCATCATCACAAATCGTATAGTACGCTCGTAAAACCTCAAAGATTTCACCCATCCACTCAACTTCTAAGCAAGTAGGCGTTCCACCACCAACAAATATTGTGGATACCTTTGTTTCACAAGACCTTCGCTTAATTTCTTCAATCAATTCATCCTTATAAGCTTTTCGTTCTTCCTTTGTAGAAGGGCCTGAAAAAAAATCACAGTATTTGCACTTACGCACACAAAAGGGAATGTGCAGATACAGTTCAAGTTGATTTTCTATCTGCATTGTGCTAATAGCATCTCATAAAGCATTGAATCTTTAAGTCCTTGGCTATCAACTCCTAGAGAATTGACAATTGCATAAGCAAACGCTAGCGCTGTAGCAGGTCCTCTTGCAGTGATTAAATGTCCATCAACAACTACCAAATCTTCTTCATAATGTGCATCCTTAAATTCTTCTTCAAATCCTGGATAGGAGGTCACATAGCGACCTGTACTTATTCCTGCCTTTGCAAGGACAATCGGTGCTGCACAAATAGCTGCAACAAATTTATTCTCATCCCTATCAAATTTTTGTACTAATTCAATAACTTTTTCATTGTCTCTAAGATTGGTTGCTCCTGGCATTCCTCCTGGTAAAATAACCATCTGATAACTGTCATCAATAGCATCTAAATTTTTATCAGCTACAACTTTAATATCATGTGCTCCACGAACTTCTTTAT
Organism: Lachnospiraceae bacterium TWA4; assembly: GCA_000875945.1. Classification (GTDB taxonomy): domain Bacteria; phylum Bacillota; class Clostridia; order Lachnospirales; family Lachnospiraceae; genus TWA4. The sequence continues at coordinate 350,853 of JPZU01000001.1, forward strand.
CTTCTACTATCGATGTCATATCGCAGATAATTCCTGCTCTTCGAAGTACATCTACAACCGTTAATGCTTCAATTTCCTCAAATCCATCGGCTAAAAGTATCGCTGTTTTAATCATTGATTTTCCTCCTTTATGTTTACTCAATCTACTTTAATGATAAACTAACTCTAAAGATTATCAAAATACTCCCTCAGTCGGCATAGCCGACAGCTCCCTCAAGAGGGAGCCTATTTATCATCATCGAGTTTTAATACACTCATAAATGCTTTTTGTGGAATCTCTACGCTACCAATCTGGCGCATACGCTTTTTACCTTCTTTTTGCTTTTCAAGAAGTTTTCTCTTACGGCTGATATCACCACCATAACACTTAGCAAGTACGTCTTTGCGCATCGCTTTTACAGTTTCTCTAGCAATAATCTTACTGCCAATTGCTGCCTGAATAGGAATTTCAAATAAGTGTCTTGGAATCTCTTCTTTTAATTTTTCACACATCTTACGACCACGTTCATAAGCTGTCGATGAATGAACAATAAAGGACAATGCATCAACTTCTTCTCTATTGATTAAAATATCGAGTTTTACAAGTTCAGATTTCTCATATCCTTTAATTTCATAATCAAACGATGCATAGCCACGAGAACGAGATTTTAAAGCATCAAAGAAATCATAAATAATTTCATTTAATGGAAGTTCATATTTAATTAATACACGAGTATCCTCTAAATACTCAGTTGAAATATAAGTTCCACGTCGTTCTTGACAAAGAGTCATAATCGCACCAATATAATCGGTCGTTACCATAATCTCTGCATTGACAATTGGCTCTTCCATATAGTCAATTTCAGATGGATCTGGAAGGTTGGATGGATTTGTCAGTTCAATTACTTCTCCATTTGTTTTATAGACTTTATAGATAACACCTGGTGCAGTTGTTACTAAATCTAGATTATATTCTCGCTCTAGTCGTTCCTGAATAATTTCTAAGTGAAGTAAACCTAAAAATCCACAACGGAAACCAAAACCTAAAGCGATGGATGTTTCGGGTTCAAAGAATAATGATGCGTCATTTAACTGAAGCTTTTCTAATGCATCACGAAGATCATTGTATTTTGCTCCATCTGCTGGGTATACTCCACAGTATACCATACTAGTAACTTTCTTATAGCCAGGTAAAGGCTCACTACAAGGATCCTCTGCATTGGTTACAGTATCACCGACACGAGTATCCTGAACATTCTTAATACTTGCTGTGATATAACCAACCATTCCAGCAGTTAATTCATCGCAAGGAACGAACTGTCCAGCACCAAAGAAACCAACTTCAACCGTTTCAAAAGTAGCACCTGTTGCCATCATCTGAATCTTCGTACCTTTCTTTACTCGTCCTTCTTTTATTCGACAAAATACAATAACACCCCTATAAGAATCATATAAAGAGTCAAAAATGAGTGCCTGAAGTGGTGCATTGGCATCACCTGTTGGAGCTGGAATATCTTTTACAATTGCTTCTAAGACATCATGAATATTTAATCCAGTTTTTGCAGAAATCTTTGGACAATTTTCAGCTTCAATTCCAATCACATCTTCGATTTCATTAGCCACACGCTCTGGGTCAGCACTTGGTAAATCAATCTTATTGATAACTGGAAATACATCAAGGTCATGGTCTAGAGCTAAATAAACATTTGCTAAAGTCTGAGCCTCAATTCCCTGTGCAGCATCTACAACTAAAATAGCTCCATCACAAGCTGCTAAACTTCTAGATACCTCATAGTTAAAGTCTACATGACCTGGAGTATCAATTAAATTAAAAATGTATTCCTGTCCATCATCTGCCTTATAAATTGTACGAACAGCCTGAGATTTAATAGTGATTCCACGTTCTCTTTCTAAATCCATGTTGTCAAGGACTTGATTTTGCATTTCTCTTTCTGTAAGCAAACCGGTTTGCTCAATAATGCGGTCTGCAAGCGTTGATTTTCCATGATCTATATGTGCAATAATACAAAAATTTCGAATTTTATCTTGTTCTTGGGACATAATTTCCTTAACATTCCTCCTGTAATCTTAATAACGGTTCTTAGTATATCATGATACGCCCTTATTTAGCAAGAACTTCATTTAAAATTCGTGCAAATGGAACCATTGCATTCTTTGCTTCTTCTAATGTATTATTTTCTGCCCCAACTTCTACTAATGTATAACGTCCTTTTAAGTGCATGTTATAACGATAACACTTTAGATAATTCTTTCTTGCAAGTCCTGGATATAGCTCATCAGCGACCATCTTCATTTGTAAGCTAAATGCTAAATTCGTTTCTAGATTTTTATTTTCTCTAGATGGCAGTGTTTTTCCCGTATGATCTTGACTCATCCCATTAAAAAACATAATGGAAGCCATCTTTTTTCCATCGACTGTTGATATGTAATGATGTCCACCTGCACTGTCCCTGTGCATATCTATAACTACTTGAATGGACGGATATTTTTTAATAATTTTTGTGCCTGTTCTCTTCCCTTTGAATACGCCTCATTATAAGGAAAAACCGTTTTATCATGAATTACTGTATAACCATAATCTTCTTCTAATAACTTTGTTAAATAACTACCTACACCGACAATCAACGTTTCAGGATCCTTTTCATTTGAGTCTTTAAAATACTCCGTCGCATGAGTGTGATAAATTAAAATCTGTGGCTCATTTTTCGATTTATCAATTGTCAAATCTTTATGTAATAATTTGTCAGCGTCTAGCTGTCTTTTCGTAATCGTTGTACTACTACTTATATAGTAGAGATTTTTCTTTAAATATTCATAGCTGTCTAATTGCTTTTTTGTATAGCAACTGATTGTATCAACAGAATATGTTGGTTTTACTGTTTTTTTGTTTTGTGTGTTTTCTGGTAGTTCTTGTGATGATTTTTCAGATGGTTTTTCTGGTTTGTTTTTAGAAACTGTATAGTTTTCTTGCTCTACTAAAATCCTATTCATCTCATCTTGCGTATATTGCTTAGTAGCTTGTACATATGGGAAGGAAAAATCTAATAATTTTAAAAATTGATTTTGAACTTCCTTCCACAGATTTTCTGAATTCACATAAATATATGAAGAACTACACAGTAGAAAAGACAGTACTAAAAAAATGGTACTTTTATGAAATTTTTTATAGAATTTACGCAATTTCTCTCACCTCTCATTTATACAATGTATGTGAGGCAACGAAAAATCATTCCAAAGGAATTAACTTCTTAAATGTTTTATTTAACGAACTTGCAATTGTTGCACTAAGTGTATCAACCATTTCATCTACATCTTTTGGTGTTACATAAAACGTTGGAATCAATTCATCAAGCTGATCCATACTCTCTCCACAGATTTGCTCCATAATATCACAAACTAGCGTTCCTGCTCCAATGACTGTAGGCACTCCAATGGCAATCACTGGAAGATTTAATGTCTTTTTCGTCAATGCCTTTTGATAATTTCCAACTCCAGAGCCTGGTTCAATTCCTGTATCAGTTAGCTGAATAGTTCGTCCAATACGTGAAATGCTTCTAGCAGCTAGTGCATCCACAACTACTAAGACATCTGGTTTTACCTCTTTAATAATTCCTTTTAAAATCTCAATAGTTTCCATCCCTGTTTGAGCTAAAACTCCCGGCTCAATTGCTAACACTCCTTGGTCTTTTCCATAAATTTTTCTTGTAATTGTTAATTTAGATACAACTTTTGGCCCTAGAGCATCAGGGGTGGCATTTTCATTTCCAAGTCCTGCTACTAAAATGGTTTTACAAGTTTTTGGTAAAAGCTCTACTAGGCAATTTGATAGTTCTTTTGAAAGGTTTGATTCTTTCGAATTGGCTTCTAGGGTTAAGTAAGTTCCTTTTGGCTTTCCTAATTGATTTGCTAGCTCATCTTGTGTAATTTCAATTTTAGATTTATAGACATCCGTCTGCTCTAAATAGATTCGATTATTCATCAAACCTATGCTATCAGCAACTTCTAGAGTTAAATCTGTATAGATATATTGGTTCAATTTTCTACCTCCAACGCTTTTCTTTGTATTTTTACCAAAAATTTTCAAATTATGTATTGACAGAATCGAAAGTCTGCATTAGAATGATAGGGTATGCAAAAGAGATGACCGTCCGTGTCCGGCTGACTCTCTATGATTAAAGAACTAAGGAGGTGTAGAGATTGGCTAATATTAAATCTGCAAAGAAAAGAATTTTAGTAAACCAGACAAAGGCTGATAGAAACAAAGCTATCCGTTCTGGTGTTAAAACTGCTACAAAGAAGGTTTTAGCTGCTGTAGAAGCTGGTGATAAGGCTGTTGCTTTAGAAGCTTTAACTGCTGCAACTTCTACTATCGATAAAGCTTGTACTAAAGGCGTATATCACAAAAATAACGCTTCTAGAAAAGTTGCTCGTTTAGCAGCTGCTGTTAACAAAATGAACTAAATATCTATGATATAAACAAAAGAGACGATTAACCCACGTCTCTTTTTATTTTTTATTTACTAAGCTCTACAATCAATAGTTCTACTGCCATCTGATCTTTAATCAATCCCGTCTTAATTCCTTCATCAGCTTTTACACACTTTTCAATCGAATACTCAAGCTCTTTTTTCGTCAATTTAGAAGCTTTCTGCAAGACTTTTTTTACTACATATGAGCTAAGTCCTGCTGCTTTTCCTATTTCATTTTCATTCATCCCAGATTCTGCTAACTCTTTAACCTGATAAAGCTGAAGGTACTGTCTATTAATCAAATACAAGATTCTCATTGCTGGCTCTCTAAGTGCTACTAAATCATAGTACAACTTCATTGCTCGCTTCTGATTATGAGCAGAAATTGCATCAATCATATCAAAGATGTGACCTGTAATTTGTATCGAGCAAATCGTATCAATATCTTCTTTAGATATAAATTTCCTATCTCCAATATAGCAAACAAGTTTTTCTAGCTCATTTTTTAAAAGAGACATATCGGTTCCTACACTTTGTAAAAAATACTCTAAGGCGTCTTTTGAAATTTGAATTTCTTCTTTGGAAAGGAGACCTAAAACCCAACGCTCAAGTCCTCGCTCTGTTTGCCTTTTCATTTCAGCGCAGTATCCAAGTTCTTTAACTTTTTTATACAACTTATTTCGTCTATCGATTTCAGACTCTTTAAAAATTAGACAAGTAGTCTCTGGCATATGGGGTAAATACTCTGCGAAGTCACTACTGTCTCTCTTAAAAAATCCACTGTCTTCTACAACGACTACTCGTTTCTCAGTAAAAAAAGGAAGGGTATCAGCGATAGAAATCACCTCCGATACCTCTACACTCTTTTCCTTAAAACAAGTACAATTCATTGTATCATTTGGAGCTATTGCTTTCATTAACTTATCTGTAAATTGCCTCGTTAGATAGCCTTCTTCTCCATAGATTAAATAGACTTTTTTAAATTCTCTTGTTTTAATATCTTCATTAATTTGTTTCATAGATAAACTTTAATGTTCACTTTCTAATAAGCTTTCTTTTAAATTATATAGCTTCTCTGATAAATCTACATAGTGAATATGAGGATTTTCCATACGTTGTTCCTCAATCCATACTCGATTTGCAAGCTGGTCAGCAACATAGGCTTTAATCTCATCTAATGAAGGCTTTTCATAAACCAGTTGACCCTCTTTAAAAATGGTCTTTTGTAATTTCTTTGCATGGAAATCTGTAAGCACAATTTCCTTCCAAGGTTTTTTAGGGTCAACAACTTTTATTGGCTGTCCATCGACAATTTCTTCGCCTTCTAAAGTTAAAACATCACAATATCCATAGCCTCCGTTATTGCGATAAATACGCCATAAGGTCTTCTTCGCTGGATTTGTAATCTTTTCTACATTTTCTGAAATCTTAATTCGTGGAGAAAAACTTCCATCACTATTCTTAATAGCTACTAATTTATAGACACCACCAAAGACTGGATCAGACTTTGAAGTAATCATTCGCTCACCTACACCGTAAGAATTAATCTTTGCACCTTGAATGTGTAAAGAGTTAATTAGCCATTCGTCAATACTATTTGAAACAACAATCGTACAATCTTCACACCCTGCATCATCTAAAACCTTACGAAGCTTCTTAGAAAAATATGCAAGGTCACCACTGTCAATACGAACACCTTTTAAACGATATCCCTTAGGCTCTAAAACTTCTTTTGCTACTCGAATTGCATTAAGAACTCCACTGTCTAGGATATCATAGGTATCAATTAGTAGTGTACAATCTTCTGGATAAACTTCTGCGTAGGCTTTAAATGCCTCATATTCCGAATCAAAAAACTGTACCCAAGAATGAGCCATTGTTCCTACAGCCTTTACACCAAATAGCTGGTCAGCAAGTACCGTTGCTGTTGCGCCAGCTCCACCAATATAACAAGCTCTTGCACCATAAACTGCTGCATCTGCGCCCTGTGCACGTCTTGCACCAAACTCCATAACAAAGCCATCGCCTGCTGCACGACAGATTCGATTTGCCTTTGTTGCAATTAATGACTGATGATTAATAGTTAAAAGCAACATAGTTTCAACAAGCTGTGCATCAATAACTGGTGCTGTAATTGTAATGAGTGGTGTGTTTGGATAAACAATGGTTCCTTCTGGAACTGCTTCAATCGTTCCTTTAAATTTAAAGTCTGCTAGGTAGTTTAAAAATTCTTCATCAAAGATTTTTCGTCCTCGTAAATACTCAATATCTTCTGGTGTGAAATGTAGATTTTGAATGTAATCAATTAACTGCTCTAAACCTGCAAAAATCGAGAATCCACCCCCATCTGGATTCTTTCGATAAAACATATCAAAAACTGCCCATTGATCTTTAAAACCCTTCACAAAATATCCATTTGACATTGTAAGTTCATAAAAGTCCATTAACATGGATAGGTTTCTATTAGTATAATCTTCTAACATAATTTGCCCTCTTTTCGTAGCTAAGATAGGTCAAGTTTAACACAAAAAGCTTAATGTTTCAATAGTTGACTTATATGCGAATTTCCCTTATACTTAGGGAAAACTTTAGATAAAGGAAAGATTATAAATGGTCAATTTAAGAAATGATTACAGTGAGGGCGTCCATCCTCTAATTTTAGAAGCTCTTATCAAATCAACCTATGAGCAAAATTTCGGATATGGACTTGATAGTCACTGCCAGAATGCTACAGAACTATTTAAACAATTAACAGAAAATGATGCGATTGATGTTCACTTTTTTTCAGGAGGAACTGCTGTAAATAAGACAGTTATTAGCTATGCTCTTCGTCCATGGGAAGCGGTCATTTGTGCAGATACTGGACATATCAATGTCCATGAAACTGGAGCGATTGAAGCTCTTGGTCACAAAGTTCTTACAGCTCCCAATGAAGATGGAAAATTAACTCCTGCTGGAATTGAAAAGGTTCTTCGTGAACATAGCACTGAGCACATGGTTCTTCCTGCAATGGTGTATATCTCAAATTCTACAGAGCTAGGCTCTATTTACACAAAGAAGGAACTAATTGCTCTTCATGAACTTTGTCACAAATATAATCTCTACTTATATTTAGATGGTGCTAGACTTTCAAATGCAATGGCTAGTCCTTTTAATGACATTACCTTTAAAGACCTTGCAACCTATACCGATATTTTCTACTTTGGTGGTACCAAAAACGGAGCTATGGGTGCAGAAGCTTGTATTATTGTAAATCCTCATTTAAAGAGAGATTTTCGATTTGCTATGAAACAAAATGGATTACTTGCTGCCAAAGGATTTATTTTAGGTATTCAGTTTGAAACACTTTGTACTGATAACCTCTACCTAGAACTTGCTAGTCATGCAAACCAAATGGCTGCTAGACTTTCTGAATTTATCGGAAATTATGACTATCAATTTTTAACTGCAACAGTGACCAATCAGCTATTTCCAATTCTTCCAAATGAAATGGCCAACAAATTAGCTAAAGAAGTTGATTTTGAAGTATGGGGAACTTATGATGAAAATCATACCGTCATTCGACTTGTTACTTCTTGGGCAACAACGAATGAACAGGTTGAAGCATTTAAAGAAGTGTTTATTAAAATTGAAGGAGAAAAATAACTATGAAATTACTATTTGCATCTGATATTCATGGCTCTGCTGCTTATTGCACACAGATGTTAGACGCTTATAAGAAAGAAAAGGCTGAAAAATTAGTATTACTTGGAGACCTTCTTTATCACGGTCCTAGAAATGACTTACCACTAGACTATGCACCTAAGAAAGTTTTAGCTATGCTTAATGAATGTAAAGAAGAACTTTTATGTGTTCGAGGAAACTGCGAAGCTGAAGTTGACCAAATGGTCTTAGAATTCCCTGTAATGGCTGATTATATGACGATTTTTGAACGTAACCATTTATTCTTTATTACTCATGGCCATAAATTTAATAAAGACAACCTACCTCCACTAAAATCTGGCGATTTACTAATTCATGGTCACACCCATATACAGATAATTGAACAATTAGAAGGTGGTATTACCTACTTAAATCCGGGTTCTGTATCCATTCCTAAAGGTGGAACTGTTCATGGATATATGATCTATGAAGATGGTGTATTTACCATGAAAGATTTGGATGGGGCTGTAATTGATACGTATAAACTATAAATAATAAGAAAACTACATCTATACAACAAAAGCCTCCTAGTAAATCTAGAAGGCTTTTTTATAGTAACAATTTACTTAAAACGTGCTTTATAAGTACTTGTATTAGGATATGGAATTACAAGAGTTTCTACAGATGATTCTTCACCATCAAAACCATAGTAATAGAAACATACTCCCTTTGCAGATAAAGTGAATTCTGATTCTTTGATTTCTTCGATTTCTTCTTCAAGCTCTTCTTTTGATGTAGGAGCTTCTTTTTTCTTTAAAGCTATTGAAATCGCTTTATCAAGTTCACTACTTTTAGCGATATTTTTCAGTTCAATTTCTTTACCTGTATAGAGGTCATAATTTCTTGTTTCAACAAGATCATCTTCCTCTCCAATACCATTTATCGAAGAAATAATATCCTCTCTAATTGAAAGAACTCCCTTCTGATTGCATACAATCTTGCATTTTACATCAACAGTTTGTTTAAAATCTTCAATTCCTAAATCTTTTAAATCCGTAAATTCTTTTGTCATAGATTTAAGCTGTGAAACTTCTTCTTTATACTCTTTATTTAGTTTCTTTTCTACAACACTATTACCTTTAAAATATGGATAAGAAACATTAATAGTTAAAAATACTTTATTACTGCTATCTTTAGCTTCAAATTTCTCTTTCTTCATTGTGTAGCTTACAGATAAAAATCTTTTTTTGAGCAGCAGTAACTGTAACCTTGCAAGTGTATTTTCTACCCTTAGTATCTTTTATTGTGATTGTAGTGCTACCAGCTTTTACTGCTGTAACCTTTCCTGCCTTTGTAACTTTAGCAATCTTAGTGTTACTTGACTTTACGTCCTTAATAGTTGCTCCTACTAACTTTAAATTTGCTGTTTTCTTCACTTCCAATGAGAGCTTTTTATGATTCAAGCTAGGATTTTTTACTGTAACTTTACAAGTATAGGTCTTTTTAGAAACCTTTGCTTTGATTGTAGCTGTTCCAGCTTTTACTCCTGTCACATTTCCTTTAGAGTTTACCTTTGCAACCGCTTTGTTACTTGATGACCATGATACCTTTGACTTTGTACCCTTCATACTAAGCTTCTTTGACTGGTTAACATAGATTGTAGCAGTCTTATTACTGATACTAACCTTTGTTGCTGCCATTGTATCAGTGGCAGATATTACTGCAAAAACAGTTGTTAAAAATAAACAAATGGCTAACAATAGATATAACTTTTTCCTTTTTTCATGAACATGTTCTTTTCTTCTCCTTCAAAATATTTATGTTAATATTATAACATATTTACTTAATTGTTTCAATGATTTAATTAGACCTAATTACAAAAACGCTCTACTTTTTCCCTACATTTCATAACCAATTCTCACCCAAAATAAGTATCCCAAAACAGATAATACATAATACCGTTAGATTAATGAACAATACTTTGAGTAACTTAAGGAATAATATTGTATTCTGGATGATTTCTTAAAAAAGAATGATCTCCATTATAATCCATTTCCTTATCAATTTTTTTAATATCCTGTTCTGATACCTGTTTGTAATTATTTGAAAATACTCCGATAAATCTTAAATCCTTTTGTTAATCTTCCCAACTTTGCACTAAAGTTTTCACTTGCTCAATTTTATATTTAGAATCATCTTCAGTGGTACTAAAAGTTATTTCAAATTCATCACCATCTGGAAATACATCCATCCTAATAAGATAGCATTCTTCGATTTTAGAATATAGTTCAAACTTATTATCACCAAATATAAGATCATCCTTCGCTTCCAAGAAAACTAAACTCATCTGTCCTTCATTAAAAGATCCAATAAATTCATTAAACACATTTAAATCATTCCATTCATCTGAAAACATACAAAGGGTAGGCAAATTTTAATAAATAAACCACATCGACCATTATCATAGATATGATAATCATTGCTATTGCACAATTTTACAAACCTATCAATAGTAATTTCCAATCCATCAATTGTTATAAAGTATTTTAACTTTTTAGAATTATAAAATTTAAATTTAATTAATTTGTATAATGATTCAATATGTTTATATGGTATCTCTTCAAAACATATTTTTAACTCTCTACTATTTAGTACTATATATTCCATATCACATATACTCCGTATGTTCGTCAAAAATATAAATATAAATATATTTTCTCTTTACCATTTAAATAAAGTCCCTTCCACCTAATGTTTCCTAATAATATAGCAAATATTTGTCTTAACTTTTCCAGTAATTAACATCTTACAGAAATCATCTAAACATATAGTTCCTTTGATAATTTCCTTATCCAAGGATTGTCCTCTACACAGGAAAGCAATCGTTGAAATTGGTGAAAACGATATTATTTTTTCGATAACTGACACAAAATTATCATATCTAGATTTTAATAAACTCATAGATACACAATCTTCATCTATTTCATTAAATTGATCTATTTCATCTTCATAGTCAAATCTAAAAAGTTCGTCACAACACTCATATTCACCAAGACCTTCTGTTGTATAAATTTTATACAAAATACCATATGCATCATTGATAAACGGCCATATTTCATAATAATATTTTTTTTGTTTTCTTTACCATATATATTTTAAAAGGACTTTACTAAAAATAATCATCCATATAAAT
>JPZU01000001.1:364898-366736 GCA_000875945.1 Lachnospiraceae bacterium TWA4
CATTCACATAAGTTCGGATAAATTCCAATTGATTGGTTAAATCCTCTTTCTGATTTCTTGTGGATACTCGGGCATAAGCCACTAATTTTCGATAAGATTTTATCGATTCACCGATATAGGCTAAATATTGTTCTTCCGTATAATATCGACGATTTTTCGGATTTCGATGTGCAATTAAAGTTCCATCATTATCCCAATTTTGTAATGTTTTTACAGTAACACCTAAACGCTGTGCCATTTCTTTTGGTTTTAATGTTGCTATAATAATCACCCCCATATTTTTCTTTCTTAGTCATTATTATAGCATATATTTAAATTATTTTCTATATATTTATATAAATTTAATAACTTAACATCATCTCCTTCTTTGCTTTATGCTTTTATATATAAATGAACAAGTACTCAAACTTGTATAAAAACAAAATAGCTTTTGAAGACCACATTGCTATCTGACATCTTGTGTCTTTTTAAAAATATAGTGGATCTTCAAATGACCATCTTAATTTTCTATTATCCAAATACTCCTTAACGATTTTCTCATCTTCTAATTTTTCTAAAGCTGGAAATAAACACTCTTGCATAAAAGTTGATATTTCAATAAAACTCATTTCAATTTCTGATTCTTCTGTAGACCACCAAATATCGCTTCCTGAATATTCTAAGAAATCTCCTAATCGATAAAAATCATAAACATCAAATCCATCAATATCTTTACTAATTGTTATGTTACAAGTAACCCTAGGAACTGCACGTACTTTTTGAATATCAATTAAAATATACACATCCAATGCAATTTTCTTTCTATAATAAAGTACCGAATTTTTATTCACTTTATCAAATCCATGAACTTTCATCAATGGAGCAATCAATTTTCGTACATATTTTTTGTACATAATTACCTCCAGAATTTATAATCTCTATAATCCCAACTATCTAATAAATCAAAAATATCTTCATATTCTAATTGATTATTCACCTGTATCCATCTAAAAAGATCATGTATTTTTTTCGACATTACTTGCTCATAATAGTCTATTCCCTGTTTATAATCCTTCCACATGGTATCTAATAATTTATTTTCATAATCTTCTTGTAGATAATACGGTGAGCCTATATTCTGCTTAATATATCTTTTAATTTTTTTCATTTGTTCTTCTACAGTTTCGCTTCCTCCGCTTATTAAATCCAAATAAAACAATAATTTTAATTGATTAAGATAACTTTCATCACTGTATTCATGATTCATATAAAAATAAATACATTTTTTCATTTGTTCGATTGATGAATATTTATTAAAGAAATTTAAAATTTCGTTTTCATATAATGAATAAATTTCTTTATTATCTAAATTCCACCAATATTCTCCAAATAATGGATTATTTAAAGCTTTTAAATTTTTTTCTTCAAAACAATACGTAGATATATCTGTATACATATAGCTTGAAAGATTTACGGTCCAATAATTTTCTTTGTATTGTTCTTCTACTATATCAAATCCAATAACATTATGAATACGAAAATAGATGGAATCTCTTAATAATCGAAATCCATTTTTTTCTAAAAATTTATTCATACACTTTAAAATCTCCTTTTAATTTATCGATTGTTGTTTTCAAAATAAATTTCTATAGCTGTTACCAATTATATTTTTTCATATATTTTATCACAAAAAAACTGATTTTTCTACAAAATATTCTTAGAGATTGAATAAAGCTGAATTGAAAAAATTATTGACAGTCCTCTAATTGATAGATACAATGAACATGCGGAGGTGACATGCCATGGGAAACTATTTGAATCCAAGTAGCAGCAACTTTAAGAGAGGACTCGATTCTGAA
>JPZU01000001.1:366756-368466 GCA_000875945.1 Lachnospiraceae bacterium TWA4
TTTATGGCATATTTTTCACGAAAATTAGAAATGTTTTAAAAAAAGTGTACCCCTCTGTTTAAATTATTTTAATAATTCTGATATTTCTGTTATCTGCTTTGCATCTAACTCCATAATCAGTTGATTCATCAATTCACTTTTTATCCATTTTTATTATATGTAATCTGCTATATAAAATATGGAAAATAATAGAAATAATCTCTATTATTCTAAGAAAGTTATATAGATTCCTTTCTTTAAAATTTTATTTACTATCGTCAACACTAGTATTCCGATTCTCCAACAAGGAAGAACTCGCATGGACTAGCTCTTATAGCTTAAGGCTGTAGCCCAGCCCATTTTTGTTTTTATAATAATGCCAATAAATTCAACACAGCATTGGCATCTCTGTCATTTGTATATCCACACTCATAACAAATATATTCATTATGCTTTGTTCCATATTTTTTATTTCCAGACAGTGTGATTTTATCCTCTCCTGTCTTTATATGACCACAATTGGAACAGCGTTGGGTACTTGGATATAATCGGTCAGCAAGAATCACTTGTTTCCCATACCATAAACTCTTATACGTTAATTGTCGTCTAAATAGTCCAAACATCGAACGATGTAAGCCCTTTGATGCGATATGACTCATCTTCATTCGTTTCACATCTAAATCTTCAATGACTAGCCTATCATACTCTGTCACCAACTGTTTGGTGAATTGATGCATCAAATTTTTCTGGATATTTGCTACTTTTTTGTAATCACGTTGTAACTTGGCTCTCGTTTTCACGTAATTATGACTTTTTGTAGCAAGTTTTCCATTCACCTCTCGTTTTCTGGCTAGTAGACGTTGCTGATGTTTAATTCGCTGATATAAATTGGTCAATTTCTTTGGACAAGTATTAATCATTCCCTCTGTATAATTTATATGTCCTACATTCACATCGACTGCTGTATCTTTACCTGTTGATTCTAAAGGGTCATCTTCTTCACATTCCATGGATAAATTTGCATAATATCGTCCATTTTCTCGGTAAATCGAGGCTAAATTGACTTCTCCATTCATCCACCTTAAACCTTTTACACGAATATCTGACCAACCCTCTTTTGGAATCTCCCTGGGTCTATCCAATCGCAACTGCCCATCCACTAATTTCGCTCGGTCCGTTTTAAATCCTTGCCTTGCAGCTCGTTTGGATTTAAATTTAGGCTTTCCCCAATCGGGTAAGGCTTTATTTAAAAAATTACTCCAAGCAACTCCTAAATCACTAATGGCTAATTGCAATACCCTTGAAGATAACTGATATTGCCAATCAGCTTTTAGTCGCACTAATTCATCTCTGACTTCTCGTTCTGTAGGTTTTGGATTTTCATCCTTATAAATGGTATAGGCATCATACATCGCATTCCAGGTTTCTAGTCCTAGATTCCAACAATATCTTCGATAATCACATAATGCATCTAACACGTTTTTCATTCGTACATTGGGATATAATCGAACGGCTTGTGATTTAATCACCATCTACATTTTCTCCTACTAATTGCTTATCATGTTGTAAAGAAGTTTTATATTTTCTTAGTCCATATAATCGACAAGAAAATACATTCAAGATACTTACAATATCGTTGACTAATTCTTCATTTGGCGATGTGTTCTTATTATTTAATACCACTAGTTTTGTTTGATGAGCTTTACAAAGTCGCTCAAACCATTCATATCC
>JPZU01000001.1:373023-376213 GCA_000875945.1 Lachnospiraceae bacterium TWA4
TTTTTTCTCTCCATAATACTTAGGACTACATTGTTACCTAATACCTTGTTATGTGTTAATTTAAGGAATGATAGTATATTCTGGATGATTTCTTAAAAAAGAATGATCTCCATTATAATCCATTTCCTTATCAATTTTTTAATATCCTGTTCTGATACCTGTCTGTAATTATTTGAAAATACTCCGATAAATCTTACTACATAAAGGTATTCATTCTTAATAAAATCCTTTTATTAATCTTCCCAATTTTGCACTAGAGTTTTCACTTACTCAATTTTATATTTAAAATCATCCTTTGCTTCACAAAAAACTAAACTCATTTGTCATTCATTAAAAGCTCCAATACTCCTTATATCTATTTTTAATTTAGTTTATACTTATGTACATAAATAAAATTTCTTTTCAATTATTATTCCAATTAAATATAAAACCATTGATGCAATTCCAATTAAAATGTAAGAAAAATTAGAATCATCAACTAAAATATTTGGTTGAATTAAGCAGAAATTTTTAAATACACTATTTCCTACAAAAAATAAACAAAACAGGTCATACGTCATTACCATCATACTACCTACTGCAGTTGAGTGAAATATTATAGAAATCACATATAGACAACCAGTGAAAAATAGCTGTTGCTCTATTACTCTTAAATATTCCATCCATAAATTCTCAATACATAACTGAAAAATCAAAAAAATTACTATTAAAAATATATCATAAATTCCATTTAAAATAATTAAATCTATTCCACAGATATGTTGACCATTTTTGCAAGCTCTCAATGTTTCTTCAGATTCACTATCAATCCAAACATTTAAATAAGCTATACTCCAAAAAATTCCACTAATAGGAAATAAAGTTTGTATTATATAAACTACATTCTCAATAACTTCTTTTGTATTTATTTTATAAATTCCTATAAATAAAACTATAAATCCTACTATTACAGGTATAATAACTAACAATTTTGAATGTCGAATTGTTAACCAATTGTACCTTAACAATCTATTGCTCCTCCTTTAATAAAACTCATATACCCATCTTCCACAGTTGGTAAGACTATCGTTCCAGATTGAACTTCATTTGAAAATATTCTTATTGTATTTTCTCTTACATCTTCTTTTATTAAAATATACGGATTACAAATTTCACTTTTTCTGTTCATGGGAAACGTATAGATTTTTCCATGTACACAATTTCGTAATTCTTCTGAAGTACTTTTTGTTAAAACCCTTCCATGATCTAATATAATAATATGATTACAGCTAAAATCTACATCTTCCACAATATGTGTAGAAATAATAATCGTTTTATCTTTTTCCATTGAAGTAATCAAATTATAGAATCTCAATCGTTCCTCTGGGTCTAACCCTGTTGTTGGCTCATCAAATAAAATGACTTTTGGATTTCCTAATAATGCTTGTGCTATTCCTACTCGTCTAACCATACCTCCTGATAGAGTTTTTACTTTATCATTCATATGATTTAATAAATGCACCTGTTCTAAACACTTATAAATTTCATCTTTTTGATTGCACTTTAGTACTTTCTTTAATGTTGCAAAATATTCTAATGTTTCATATACAGTTAATTGTTTAAATGTTCCAAATTTTTGTGGTAAATATCCTATTTTATCCGTTATTTCTATCTTTCCTTTTGTTGGATGTAAAATACCAGTAATACAACGCATAAGTGTTGTTTTTCCTGAGCCATTTGGACCAAGTAAACCATATGTACCTGATTCTATTTTCATACTAATATTATCTAATACCTTCTTTTTCTTAAATTCCATATCTACATTTTGAACATCTATCATACTAATTTTTCTCCAAATCATATAAAAAGTCTACTTGGTTTATTGAATGATTATCTTCCTTCAAGTACTTATACACTTTTCTCATTACTGTTTTCTTTCCTAAATGTACTACTTGATAATCCATTAAGTCTTGAAAATATCGACTACTTTCATCATATTTGAACCATTCATCAACATCTTCAATATCTCCAGATGAACGATATTTTTTTAACAACTTCAACATTTCCATTGATGGTTTTTCTACATTTTCATTAACGGTTTCTGAAAATAAAACATTCATAAAAACTTCTCGAAGAATCTCTGATTCTTTTTTATTAGGAACTATTCGTTCAAAATGTGAAATACAAATTGTATCATCTGTTGGTTGCAAATCACACAATAATACTTGATTATCTAATACCACAGCATTTTCTATGCTTCCAGTACAAGATGATAGGATAGTTCTTGGCTGGTAAATCAATAATTTTCCATCAATTAACAACTTACTTGTTTCTCCAGTTATTTCGCATAATTCATTCCATTTATTTGAAACTTTTTCTGGATGAATAGTTAAATTTTGACCATCAATTGGACTATAAATCAATGATAATCCATTAACTTTTTCTTGTTTTAATAACCCCGAATAAAGACTAACTGTATCACTGATTCCTTCAAATTTATTATTGTCTATTTTTGACAAATTTGAATATACTGGTCTATTCGAATAGACTTCTACATTAAATTTTGATTTTTCAAATTCTGTATTTACATTGAATATTTCATTATCGTTATCCCAAACTTTTCGATAACCTGGTATTGGATAATATGAAAAATAACCAGGAAGTGCAATTCCTTGATGATTTACATAATATTTATTTCCATTTCCAGAATAACTAATTGTCAGCGTATTTGTCTCTTCAATAGATTCTATATTTAAATAATCACCATCTCTTGTAAAAGATAAATTATTTCCTTTTTCGTCTAAAACCGAATATATCTTATATCCATGATATAAAATAAATGTGTAACTATCTAAATTAACGTTAGCTAGTTGTAATGTTGCTACTGCATTTAAATGAGTAGTAATATTAAATACTAAATGATAGCTTTCTACCGAAAAATTAGCACAAACCTCATTTTGATCAGACTGTGTCTTTCTATAATTTTCTTCACCTTTTAAAATTCCATTTGTTCGAAAATCTTTATTTAAAATAAAATCATTTTTTCTCTGTGAAAATCGTACACCACAAATAACAGAAGCTACAAAACATCCAAGTAAAATAATTTTTATATAAATTTTTTTTGCAAACAATATCTATACAAAAATAATGATATTACAATTAATAACCAAAAAGATATTAAAACCCACCTAGCTGTTTCCATAGGAATACC
>JPZU01000001.1:378490-383820 GCA_000875945.1 Lachnospiraceae bacterium TWA4
TTTTCATTCGGAATCACAACTGTTGCAAGTACTTCATTTCCTTGCTTTTCAATCGAAAACTCCCCATTATATTCTTTGAGTATTTTTTTAACACTTTCAAGACCAATTCCATGAAATGCCTTTTTCTATTTTTGTTGTATTTAAATTATTTGAAAGTTCCTTACTATATTTATTACTAATTCGAATGATAAATAATCTACTCTCATCCATTATTTGTAAATCAATATACGGTTTCTCTTCTTTTTCACTAGCTTCAATCGCATTATCTATAAGATTTCCCAGTATATTTGCCATATCTAATCCACTTACAATACAATCTCTTGGAATTGAAACATTTATAATAAATTCTATACCCTTTTCTTCTGCAACAGTTTGCTTAGTATTTATAATCGTATCTACTACAGAGTTTCCCGTCTTAATGTAAAATATTTTTCTCTTAATCAATTCATTTTCTTTTGAAAGATAAGCTTTAATTTCTTCAATTTTCCCTTCATCTGCAAGAGCCGTAAGTGCAAGTACATGATTTTTGTAATCATGAATGCTATTTCTCCATAATTTAAATGCTCGTTCTGTTTCATCTAATGATTTTTGAAGCATCTCTTTCTTCATTTCTATTAAATTTATCTGCTGTCTTTTTTCATAGATTTCTCCCATTTTAATTACATAATGGAACATAAAAAATTCCATGACAATTAAACTAATCGAAAAAATCATAAGAAATATATTAGCTTCAGGATCTCTATTACTTAAATTTTGCTCTACTACAACAAATAATATCATAAATAAAATAATTGAATATAAACACATAATCCCTATATCTTTTCTTATAAAAGATACAGGAATATTTATAAATTTAATTAATGATATTACAATTATTATTAATAAACACTTAGACACTAAAATACACAATATTCTTTCAAAACTTTGCGTAGTTAAAAAATATCCTGACCCTGTATTTCCAATAAATGCTGCAAAATAGACTGTTATAGAATCAATAACTGTTAGGATAAATATATACATTAATATAAACAGTATTGACATACTTATTCTTTTTCTATATACAATTATCTGCACCAAAATAATATACGAATAACCAAAATTGAATTAATCTGTGAAAACAACTCTATACTATTTAACCAAATAATTAATCCTGCTGCTACACTTAATGTAAATACTAGTAGATACTTTTTATCCTCTGTCTTTTTTTTATTAAGAAAGTTACCACAGAAAATCCCACTCATTAACACTTCCACAAATGTTGCCAAATACTCCACAATCCAAAAAACTACTGTCATACACTTCTTCTCCAATAATCTAAAATAGATTTTTTCACACCTTTAGCTCTAGTTCTGCTTACAATCAGCTGCTCGCCATTTTTTAATACAACTTCATGACTTAAGCTTCTCTCAATATATTTAATATTTACAACACATCCACTATGTAACTTCACAAAACAATCTTCATCTAGTTCTTTGCTCATTTCCTTGATAGTCTTTCTAACAGTCAGTATTTCTCCATTTTTTAGATGAACTTCCATCTTCCTTAGACTTGTCTCAAAATACATAATCTCATCCATCTTTACTATCATATCACAGTCATCTATTTTTAAAACTATATACTTACTTACTTTGTAAATTAATTACCTTCCTGTAAGCTGACTTTAATGCATGAAATACTTCAGCCTCTATTCTCTCTTTCCTAATATATCGAAAAGGTTGATATTCCATTGATTCAAACACATATTGCTCATGCGCTGAAATAAAAATCAAGATAACTTCAGAACCATTCTCTCTAAGTGTTCTAGCCACTTCAAGTCCTGAAATCATTGGCATATCTATATCTAAAAACAAAACATCTAGATTTTGTTCATCTTCTAAAACTTGTCTTCCATCAGTATACGGATGAATCTCAACCTCAATTTCTAGTTCATCTGCCGATTTAATTAATTCATTTTTTACTCGTTCTAGTGATTCTTGTTCATCATCACAAATTGCTACCTTTACAACCATAATTACCTCTTTGTTACCAATTCATATCTTCTTCCTATATTATACACAAATTAAGAGGATAAATGGTTGCAATTATTTTAAATTTTTAAAAGCCTCCCTTAAATCGAGAGGCTCTTTTCTATCTTACACTCATGTTTTTTACTTACCTTATTATAATTAATTCCACAAAGTAATAAATTGCCTTTATAATCTTTTAAACTATTTGGATAATTCTTTTCTTTAATTTGCTTAATTGCAGTATCCACATCTTGATTCCATTTTAACTCTATAATAATTGCTGGAATATTTGTATATCTTGGCCTTGGTATAAGACAAATATCTGCGAATCCCTTGCCTGCTGGAAGTTCACGAACAATCTGATAATACTCTCTCGCATAGTAAAAAGCTAACTGAATGATACAGCTTAATGCATTTTCATCATTATATTTTAAAATAGAAATTTCTTCGTGTGCCTTTTCAATCCCTTTTTCAACTTCTCTCTCATCCATAGCCCATAAAGACTCTAACAACGCCTTTGAATCTTCAATTGCCTGATTGACTGTATGATAGGATGGAATTATTTCTATCGACGTTATAAATTCCTTACTCACTTCTTTATTTGGAATTGTCACAGTCTCATCTTTTTGATTATAAGATAAATAACCTAGATGAACCAACAAAGTTAGAATATCATCTTTTGTTTCAAAAGTATTCATATCATTTTGAAAGTATCTTGTATTAATTTTTACACACTCACCGGCTAGCATCTGTACAACTGCATCTCTTAATCCATCTTTATTCATTTGAATATAATCTTTAAGGGCTTCATAGGATTCTGTTTGATTCCAATAAACACTATATCGATGTCGAATCATTGCTTCTACTATAGACTTAGGACTATAAATTGAATATTCTTTTTCTCCATTTTTTGTATAGGAATAAAGATGGTATCCATCATACCACTCTTTTGCTTCTAAGAAATTCATCTCATATTCTTTACATAATTCTTGTACTTCATCTTCTGTAAAACCAAAACAATCACTAATTTCATCAGAATCAATCATCGAATATTCATAAAACATATTCAAAGTGGAATGTTCACCATATTTTTTAATGGGTAGAATCCCTGTCATATAAGCAAGAGCAATATAGGGTTGATCCTTTATCAGATTACGCAAAAAAATCCAAATACTTCTTCTGTGATTCAATATCATGATACCTTCTCATCACGCAATCCCATTCATCAATAATTAGAATAAATTGCTTTCCAGTTTCTGATAAAATATTATTTAAAACTTCTGATAAATCTTCCTCATTAAAAAATTCCACATTCTGATAAGCCTTCTTTAATTCACGCACAATATAAGAGGTAAGGCGAGTAATTAAACCTTCAACGGTTGATTCTTTACTCAAAAATGACTGCATATCAATTTTTATTACTTCATATCGATTTAAATGCATCTTATAAGTTTCATTTTTTCAATAGCAGACTGATGAAATAATTCTTGTGTATTTCTTTACTATCATAATAAGCAGCAAGCATATCTGCAGCCATCGTCTTTCCAAATCGTCTAGGACGGCTTACACAAATATATCCTTGCTGTGTATTAATTCTTTTATTAGTAAATGCAATTAAATTTGTTTTATCTATATAAATTTCTGAATTAACACTTCTTCTAAAATTAATTGTGCTAGGATGTAAATAAGTTCCCATAGCTTTTACCCCTTATATTATATTTTGTTTTTTCTATTTTTTCATATATTTTATCACCAAAAAAATTGATTTGTCTACAATTTTCCTACATCTTTTGCAATTACTTAAAATTAGTGTCCAGTAACCGAAATAAATTATAAAATTGATAAAATCATTATAAAATATTGATTAATTTGAATTCATGTTACCTAACACCTTGATCTGATTCCTTTATATAATTCTAAATTTTGCTTATATAAACATCGTCATATAAAATGGAATATATACTATTCCATCTTCAAATTTAAGATCCTTTGAGTAGATAATATATCTTTCTTCACCTTTTAACTGATACTTCTTTATTAAATAATCAAATGATTTATGTGACTTATAGCCCGAAGACTTCACTTCAATCGGACAAATTTTCTTCTTTCTAACAGTTAAAAAATCAATTTCATATTTCTTCTCTTTTTTAGAATCTTCATCGCTATACATATATTCATGAAAATACAATTGATGCCCCGAAGCCCTTAACATTTGGGCGACCATATTTTCTAATATCATTCCTTGATTAATTCCTAATTTTCCAAATATCAATGTTCTGTATAATCCTTGGTCAACTTCATCTCCACTACGCATAATTTGACTTACTAAGAGTCCTGTATCACCCATATACAATTTAAAATTACTTCGATCAGCAAAAAGTTCTAATGCAACACTTGGCTCTGTGACATTTAAGCACTCATTTCCAATCATAGATTCGCTAATGAAACTAATAGCATCTACATAATTTTTATATCTAGCACTTTTGTCAACTAATGAAAATTTAAAATGAGAATTTTTATTTTCTAATTGTTCAGGAATTGTTTTATAAACTACTGAAGCCTTCTCCTTATTCTCCTCATCATACTTTTTTAGATCTTCCTCATATAAATCTAAAATTGTTCGTTTGATAAAATCAATCTGCTCAAAGTTTTGCCCATCCACATAGGCTTCAATAGCTTGTGGCATTCCTCCAATCGCAAGATACGTACGAAAATCCTTCATAATTTTACGATGAATAGTATCTCCTAATGCTTTCCTTTTTTCAAATGCCTCTCTAATTACTGGGATTGTTATCGTATCTCCTAATGTCCATAAATATTCTTCAAAATCCATTGGATACATTTTAATCTTATACTCCTCTGAAGGAATTAAAATATTTTTTACATTTTTTCTTATTGAAATCAGAGATCCAGTTTCAATATAATCATATCTTCCATCCTTTACAAGATATTTAATCGCCTGACGTGCCTGAGGAAACAATTGAACTTCATCAAAAATAATTGCACAGCGTTCACCCTTTAGTATTTTTCCCTTTAATAAAAATAAATTTCTAAAAAAATTATCCATATTCCCTAGATTTTCTATAAAATTTCTTTGAACATCTATGCTTTCAGTAGCAAAATCTAAGATTAGGTAGTCATCATATTCATTTTTTACAAATTCTTCGACAATGGTACTCTTTCCAATTCGTCTAGCTCCCTCAACAAATAGAGCTGATTTCCCTTTAGATAATTTCTTCCATTCAAGAAATTTATTATAAATTTTTCTTTTAAATATCATATATATATCACCTCACATTCTAATTATACCGAAAATCAAAAATG
>JPZU01000001.1:387189-389917 GCA_000875945.1 Lachnospiraceae bacterium TWA4
TTTGTTCTCTCCATAATACTTAATACTACGTTGATACCTTTTTTTGACATTAAAAAAGTTGTAAACTGATGTATCTTTAGAATTTATTTATAAATTACAAAAAAGATTGTATGGTCAGATCCAAACGGAAATTGTTCTACTGAAATATTCTCATCCGATGGAATGTCTGATTCTTTTAATGTAATACTCCATTCAATAATTCCAGAATCAGTTTTTGTTTTAATAATTTCTCTATCATTACTATTTAATTCCACATTTAAATCAATAATGTAATTAGCTCCTGATACTACAAATTGACCATTTTTTGTTTGCATTTCACTAACAACAAAATTTTCATCATCAACTTTTCCAATGAAGAGTACATTTGAATCACTAATTTTTACAATTCCAATTTCGGATTCTGCAGATCCATCTTTTCCTTCTGCATAATTATAAGTAGCCACATCATTATATGCATCAAGAGGGCTTTTAAAATATTTTGTTGTAAGGAAAAAATTTGGATTACGAATTGTTATTGAATTAATTCCAATAATAAACGCCACTATATCTAATATAATTAGTATCAAGATTATTTTAAGTATTTTCTTTTTTTCATATTCACTACACCTGTGCTTTATTGATTAGAAGAACATTGGTGTCAGGTAACAAAATAATAAAATCAACAAAAATATTACAAAAAATTGATTAATTTGAATTTTATGATACCTGGCACCTTTTTTTATAACTTGGACACCTGTTTTATGTTCACTATACAGATGAGTTATCAAATTTCAACTTAAAATCTAAGCATTTTTTCTTCAAAATCCTTAAACCATACAAGCTAAGAGCAAATAACGCAATAAATAATAATATAGAAACTATGATTGCTATTGTATCTCTATTTTTAATGAAATTAAACATAGCTATCAGAAATATGAATGTTAATAAAAACATTAAAAATTGAGTCAGCACTTTATGTCGATTATAAGTATCTTTTAATTCTTCGTCGGAAACAAACAATCTTTTACTAGAACCAACTATACATTCTTTGCAATTAATCAAAAATCTAGGATAAATATCATCTTCTCCTTGCAAACAATCAATTTTCATATCTGCATAATTTTCATTAAAAATTACGTCGAACTCTTCTTCACATTCACATAAACATCTAAAGGGTTCAGTAGACCACGATTTAAATAGAAATACAAAAAGAAGTGTTATAAATTTTTCAAATATATTTACTTTTTCCACTCTCTGTTCTGCCACATATTTTCTCTTAATAAGTAAACTATTTTTGTAATTAGGTAAAGTAAAATTATTTGAGTAGCTACGAGTTTGTCCATCTAATGAAATAATCAAAAGGTTATTTAAGTAAACTTCTACAACTGATTCTGACATTGCGATATATTCATTAATTTTAATTTGAAAATTTACATTTACCATATTTTTATCCATCCATTTAATGTCAGGTGTCAGGTGTCAGGCACGCGAAATAAATCGTAAAATTAATAAAATCATTATTAAATATTGATTAATTTGAATTTTATGCTACCTGACACTTTGTGTCTTCACTTGATATGACGCCCTTACCTGGACGCTCTACCTGACACCTTGTGTCCACGCGTTGATTGACCAATTTTCTGTATTAATTTTTCTCTTTATCTAAAATATATATAGGATGTACTCCATCAATTTCTTCAGCTATAATAATACAAATTTTCTCTATAACAAAAATTGTACTTAATCCTAAATCTTCTTTATAGAAAAGAGAACAAAACTCTTGCATAGTCAAAAACCTTCCATCATAATCATCATCCCAACAAATAAGATATCCTTCTTTATTCTTATAAGGTTGAAGTAATGAATCTATTTCTGATGTTGATTTATAAATACTAAGACTTTTATATATAATTTTATTTTCTTTTATATAATCTTCACTTGCATGGCAAAACCTTCCCAATGCAACTATTCTACTATTTGCTCCATTTAATTCATAATTAATTCTTTTTCTTCTATTTTTAGCTAAAAAATTTCTTACAAAATTATCAATGAAATTATTTTTTCTTTTGTTCCATTTTTCCACCTTTCTGCAAAAGTCACCAATAAGTCATGAAACTATTTACAGCTTTCGCTATTTATTGTTCTCTTAATTGCCTAACCGTCTCTAATCTGAAACTTGATGATGTCTTTTCGGACATTTGTGTCAAATTTCGTCAATGTCTTACTCATATAGATGAACTAGAAATAATAAAAGCGATGTCAAAATCAAATCAACTAGAATTTCTTGTGCTAATTCCTATTGTAAACCATTATTGGTGCAAATTGCAAATGCTTTAATCAAATCAAAGAAAAATTTAGAGTTTGTTCACCGTTATCGCCACATCAAAGCCCGTCGTGAACACAAGACCACATTGGTGTCAGGTAAGCTAAATAAATTGTAAAACCAATAAAATTATTATTAAATATTGATTAATTTGAATTTTATGCTACCTGACACTTTGTGTAAGTTCCATTTTTTAATACTGTAAATTTATTTGCAAATGAATCACCATTTTCCTCAAAATAATCAGCTGTTTGATTACTATATGCCCACTTGAGAGAATCTGTATCAACAGCTCGATTTAATCCACCTGTAAATGATGAGGTGATAATTGCATACGTTGATTTATTTGATAGTTTTATGACATGCATCTCATGTCCACATTCTACCAAAAAAAGTTTCCAAAAAAATTAAATTTTGCGTATTTTT
>JPZU01000001.1:390784-394343 GCA_000875945.1 Lachnospiraceae bacterium TWA4
TTTTTATTTAGAATTACAACTGTTGCAAGTACTTCATTTCCTTGCTTTTCAATAGAAAACTCTCCGTTGTATTCTTTAACTATCTTTTTAACACTTTCAAGACCAATTCCATGAAATGCCTTTTTCATTTTTGTTGTACTTAAATTCTTTGAAAGTTCCTTACTATATTTATTACTAATTTTAATTACAAGAAACTCATTCTTCTCCATAATTTGAAAATCAATATAAGGCTTATCTTCTTTTTCACTAGCTTCAATCGCATTGTCTATAAGATTTCCTAGTATATTTGCCATATCTAATTCATTTATAATACAATTTTCTGGAATTGACAAATTCATAATAAATTCTATACCTTTTTCTTCTGCAACAGTTTGCTTAGTATTCACAATCGTATCTACTGCAGAATTTCCCGTCTTAATGTAAAACATCTTTTTCTTAATCAATTCATTTTCTTTTTCAAGATAAGCTTTAATTTCTTCAATTTTTCCTTCATCTGCAAGAGCCGTAAGTGCAAGTACATGATTTTTGTAATCATGAATACTATTTCTCCATAATTTAAATGCTCGTTCTGTTTCATCTAATGATTTTTGAAGCATCTCATTCTTCATTTCTATTAAATTTATCTGCTGTCTTTTTTCATAAATTTCTCCCATTTTAATTACATAATGGAACATCAAAAATTCCATAACAATTAAACTAATCGAAAAAATCATAAAAAATATATCAGCTTCAGAATTTCTATTACTTAAATTTTGCTCTACTACAACAAATAATATCATAAATAAAATAATTGAATATAAACACATAATTACTATGTCTTTTCTTATAAAACCTACAGGAATTTTTATAAATTTAATCAATGAAATTACAATTATTACTAACAAACATCTAGATATTAAAATACACAATATTCGTTCAAAACTTTGCATCGTAAGAAAATATCCTGGCTCTTTGTCCATAATATATGCCATAAAATATGTCGTAGTAAAATCTACTACTGTCAGAATGACTATATATATTAATGTAAACACTATTGTCGTATTTACTCTTTTTTTATACATAATCATCTGCATAGAAAAATAAATAAAAATAGCCAAAATTGAATTTATATAGGAAAACAACTCTATTACATTCAACAAAATAATCAGTCCTGCTGTAATCGCAGATAAACGAACTAACTGATACTTCTTATTATCTACATTCTTTGCATCCAAAAAACTTCCACAAAAAATTCCACCCATCAAAACCTCAACAAATGTTGCCAAATACTCCACAATCCAAAAAACTACTGTCATACATTTCTTCTCCAATAATCTAAAATAGATTTTTTCACACTCTTAGCTCTAGTTCTGCTTACAATAAGTTGCTCTCCATTTTTCAACGTAACTTCATGACTTGAGCTTCTCTCAATATATTTCATATTTACAACACATCCACTATGTAACTTCACAAAACAATCTTCATCTAGTTCTTTACTCATTTCCTTAATAGTCTTTCTAATAGTCAATATTTCTCCATTTTTTTAGATGAACTTCCATCTTCCTTAAACTTGTCTCAAAATACATAATCTCATCCATCTTTATTATCATATCACAGTCATCTATTTTTAAAACTATATACTTACTTTGTAAATTAATTACCTTCCTGTAAGCTGCCTTCAATGCATGAAATACCTCAACCTCTATTCTCTCTTTCCTAATATATCGAAAAGGTTGATATTCTATTGATTCAAACACATATTGCTCATGTGCTGAAATAAAAATCAATATAACTTCAGACCCATTCTCTCTAAGTGTTCTAGCTACTTCAAGTCCTGAAACCATTGGCATGTCTATATCTAAAAACAAAACATCTAGATTTTGTGCATCATCTAAGACTTGTCTTCCATCCGTATACAAATGAACTTTCATTTCAATTTCCAATTCATCTGCTGACCTAATTAATTCATTTTTTACTCGTTCTAGTGATTCTTGTTCATCATCACAAATTGCTACTTTTACAACCATAATTACCTCTTTGTTACCAATTCACATTTTCTCCCTATATTATACACAAATTCTAAGTATAAATGGTTGCAATTATTTTAAATTTTTAAAAGCCTCCCCTAAATCGGCAATGTCATCTTATCTTAATGACATTGCTTTAAACTGGGAGGCTCTTTTCTAATTTTGCTACTATAAAAAAATTCATCCGAATTCCTAGATAATCGAAATCTTCCATAATTTCCTTTACAGAGGCAATCTTAAAACTCACATTATCTTCTAATGGGATGTTGCAGATTTCTTCTATAATATTCTTTGTATCATCTAGATTTAATGGAATAGCCTTTACTGTAGTATCTATATCCATTGTTGCTCTTAAATTCATACCTATGATAGATGCCACCAACATTCCACCCTTTAAGATAAAGTTATTTTGATATTGGGATACAGACACCCTTTCTAAAAATCGTTCCATCATAAAATTTCTAAGCAAGGTCTTAGCAACTTCATTATTACCCTTTGAAATATTCCTAACCTTATCCTTTAACTGCTTTGATGTATGAATCATACCATCACGTATTTCATTACTTCATCACGCATTCCTAATTTTTTTGCATATCCCACAAGACGTGAAAGATTTTTCTTACTATGTCTCATATATTCTTTCATAGCAGTCTGGAAAGTCTGAACCTCATAACTGTTACGATACTTTACTAAATCACAAATGCAGCGTTCCATATCATATGCTTTGATTTGATTTCCACTTATCGATTCAACCATGCACGCTCCCAATTCATAAACGTCCTTTTGCACATAGCGAACCTCTTTATTAACATTCTTCATATGGCTCACATTATATCCTCCTGGAACTGTAAAACAAATTTTACTATACTCACGATCTGTCAATCTATGTAAGTAAAGTGCTGTTTCATCTGAATAAATAATCTTTTGATTCCGAGTTTGCAAAATAAACAATTCATCTTGCCATACTTCCTCCAAATTATAAATACCATGAGCGGCTTTTTCCATTTGATGTTCTCTTATATATTTATAAATGAACGGTTTCGTAAATCCCTTTTGAACGGCTTGTGAAGTAATTAGGTATCCATGATTTTTATCAATCAAATTCTCTAATTCCTCTGTTCTTGTCATATACTCACTTCCTTATATATTTTTATATATTTACTTTTGCTCTTAAATTATATATTTTTTAAGAGTAAAAGTAAAGTAAATTTTTAAGAGCCTCCCTTTAAACTGGGAGGCTCTTTTTTAGATAAAACGAATACAGCAAACTCTCTTTGACCTTCTTCCCGGTCATCTGCTCTATCGCTTTTTTATAGAATTTAAACTGACTACTATATCGTTTCTTTAACACCTCTTCATCGGCATGATCCGTCTTGTAATCCATGAGCACAATACCATCCTCTTCTTCAAAACAAAGGTCAATCACACCCTGAATTAAAATTGGCTCATCACTTTGCCACTCCTCTTTGACTTCCTTTGCAGGAACGGTCATAATAAATGGCTGCTCCTTGTGAAGAGTATCTTTGCTTTAATCACTCGCTTACCAAGTTCAG
>JPZU01000001.1:395701-403865 GCA_000875945.1 Lachnospiraceae bacterium TWA4
TACTTTAAAAAAACTGTACAATTTTTTCTTTTAATATACCTTCTTCGCCAAATTCTCTATAGATGGCAATGGATTCATACAGTCCTTTTCTCTTCTTTCCATAATTTTTAGAAAATGCAACAATTTTTGCTAAATCAATGGAAGTACAACCGACAAATGGAGACTTTAACACACCTGCAAGTGGAAGGTCTTGCCTTGGATTGTCAATCACCTGTAAGAGGTTTAAAACCGTTTGCACTTCTAAAGCATCAAAGTATCCACTATTTGAATGTGCATAGGCTGGAATTCCTTCTTTTAACAACACCTGTAAGATATCTGCTGACCAACCACTAAAACTACGAAGTAAAATAACAATATCTCTATACGTTGCCTTTCGCATCTTACCAGTTTCTTTATCGAGCACATCCAAACCAGTCTTAGTATCGACTAATTCTTCAATCTTTTTTGCAATGAGTTCACCTTCAAGTGCCTGTAAGCTTTCTTCGGTATCTTCTGCTTTTGCTCCATCACTGACTAACACTTCAATTGCAGGCAATGAATCTGTTCGCTCTGGATAGGAAGCTCCTGCATGCAGTGCTGCCGCATCATCATAGCAGACATTTCCCATATCCTTAGTCATCACCTGTTTAAAAATTAGGTTAATACCCTCTAAGATTTCTTCTCGGCTTCTAAAGTTTTGGTGCAAGTCAATACGCACATTGCTATCCGTTTCACAGTTTTCTTTAGCATTATCGTCTTCTTTATTTTCACAGTCTGCTTTAGCATTATAATCTGCTGTAGCATCACAGTCTGCTTTGGTATACGTCTCGTATTTTTCCTGAAAGAGTTCCGGTCTTGCCATTCGGAATTTATAAATACTCTGCTTGACATCTCCAACCATGAAAATATTATTTCCTCTAGAAATACTTGTAAGAATCGCCTCTTGCAAATAGTTGCTGTCCTGATACTCGTCAATTAGAATCTCTTTATACTGTTCTTTTAATTCCTTAGCAGCTCTTGTAGGATTGCCTTCGCCATCCACTAGAATTTCAAGTGCTAAATGTTCAATATCTGAAAAATCTAAGATATTTTTTTCTCGTTTTGCCTGTGTAAATCGCTTGCTATATTCTTCTACTAAATAAAGCAGCGTTTTCATTGGTGCCTTAATCGATTGAATTCCCTCTAAGATTTCATCTTCATCCATCGAGGTATACTGCTTTTTCATATCCGTTAGCGACTTTTTAATCTGATCACGAAATAAGGATACCTTGTCTTTTAACTCTTCACTACACTCCACTTTTCGTTTACTAGGCTTTCTGACAAACGTCATATCCTTTAACTTTTTATAAAGTTCTAAAAATGTCTTAGATTCCAATAACCCTTCAATTAGTTGTTTGTCACTAAGAATCATTGGAAGATAAAAGTCTGGGCCTTCTTCATCCTTACAAAACTCTTCAGCCATCTTTACCTGCTCTAAAAGTTCATGGCTTTGCATCAGGATTTCTGAAACAATTCCCTTCACCCAAGGCTCGTTTTCCAAATCCTCTAGGGAATTTGCTACTAAATAAGTTCCTGCATTTTCTAGCCACTTACTAGGATTTGGTGCAGCATTGGCAAATTTATACACCTGTAAAATATAGTCAACAAGTCCCCCATCGGCTTTTCCTGTGCCATAAGCTTCAACAAAATTTAAAAAGTCTTCATCCGCTTTGTCATAACACTCCTCGATAAATTCATTTAACACATCAACTTCTAAGAGTTTTAACTCACCTTCATCTCCAATTCGAAAATCAGGATCCATTTCTAATTCATTAAAGTAATCTTTGACTACTCGAAGGCAAAAACTGTCAATCGTCATAATGGATGCATGATTTAAGAGGGTGTACTGCTTGCGAAGATGATGGTTTCCTGGATTTTTTTCTAAAAGCTGTAAAAGCCTTAGTCCAATTCGCTCTTTCATCTCTGCTGCGGCTGCACGAGTAAAGGTTACAACTAATAGTTCATCAATATCTATTGGTGAATGGGCTCTTGTAATCTTTGTGATAATTCGCTCGACTAATACTGCCGTTTTTCCACTTCCTGCTGCAGCTGCAACGAGTAGATTTTTATTCTTTTTTTCAATTGCTTGAAGTTGAGCCGTCGTCCACTTGGTTGCCATGTTCTTCCTCCTCCCTCTTTGCTAGTTCTTCCCAAATTTCTTTTGCAGAGTGACTGACAAGATTTCGATACTTATAACCTGAAATTTTTTCATCAAATCCACAGACTGTCTGATACTCACAATACGCACAAGGCTTTTTTACACCTTTTTTATAAGGATTAATCGCAATGTCTCCGGATGCAATCTGATTTCCTAGCTTTTTAACCGTATCTTCAACATAAGATTTTAGTTGGTTTAATTGACGTTCTGAGACGTTTTTAATCTGCTTTTCTTCTTTTTCACCAGCATCGACATTCATTAAGCCGTTCATCTGCATCTGCTCTAAAAGCTTAGCTCTAATTTCTTCTTCGGTCATCTTTGGTGTCTTTTCAACTAGTGGCTCTTTAATATTATAGTAAAGGACCCCTCCTGGATGAATCGCCTTATGTTGTCCTTCCAAACTTTCCATTGCAGCATCTAGATAAAAGACTAGTTGAAGTTGTAATCCTTGATACACGGATACCAAATCAAAACTCGTACTACCCGATTTATAGTCGACAATTCGCACATACATTTTGTCATTCTCTTCTTTAGTATCCATTCGGTCAATTCGACCTGTTAACTGCATTTTCATTTCATCATCTAATTCTAAGAGTAACGACCTTGTATCTTCACTTGAAAAATTCACCTCTACTCCACTCGGTGTAAATCCACTTTGTGCAAGCTGTCTAGACAGTGCCCAAATGGTTCGGTCAGTGATTCGCTCCAGTCTTCCTCCTAGCCACCTGTTTCTTGCATTGTCATCTAGGATACGATTGCCATAAGTCATTACCACTTTTTCTACGCAGTCATGAACTAAACGTTTTCGTTCTTCATCTGAAAGACTGCCAAGAGATAACTTATCCTCTTTTGCCTTTGTAAATACCGATTCAATTGCCATATGGAAAATCGTTCCAATATCTGCCTGTCTAAAACTATACTGTGCTCGTTCTTCTAACTCTAAGCCATAACGTAAAAACTGAGCATACGCGCAAGCTGACTGAAGCTCTAGACGGCTGACACTTCCAGATAAAATCTCTCCATAAAGTTTTTTTGCTAACTCTTTTCCTAAGTTTTCTCTTTTATAGCCTCCAAAGGCTGCTTGTAGTAAAGTGAGTGCCTGTGCTTTCTTTTCGGGATTTTTTAAATAATAGCTAAAAAGTTCTAACCATTCCTCACTGGGATTTCCTTCTTTTGCCTGATTTAAACCATCAATATAGAAATTCATTGCTGAATTTTTATCAGACCAATTCAGTTTGTCACCTTCCTCTTCTTTAATCGTCAATGTTGGAAAGAGCTTTACTAAATCATTGATATACACACTTGGTCGCTGCATCTTACCTACTTGGTCATTTTTGGCATAGGTAATTACTAATTTTTCACTAGCTCTTGTCATTGCTAAGTAAAAATAAAACTGTTGAATAAAACTATTTTTCTTCGCTGTAGGTGACAATTCAATCTTCATTAATGATAGCTGCTCTTTATCATAATCAGTAAAAATTCCTCCACTACCTGCAGGTTTTGGTACTTTTCCTTCATTGACACCTATAAAGAACAACGTCTTAATCTGATTTAAACGAGTTCGTTCCATATCACCAATTGTGATTCTATCCACACCTTCTGGAATAAATCCGACTTCGATTTCTTCAAATCCACTGTCTAAAAGAATAATAAACTCGTCTAAAGACATCTTCTCATCGCCTAAAAGAGTCACTAATTCCTGAAATAACTCCATAACTAATTCATAGGCTTGTTCATATTCCGAAGCTAAAAATGGTTCACCTGCTTCTTCAAATTCCTTAGACTGGTCAAGTAATTTTTGCTCAATTTTAGCTTCCATTAATAACTCTACTAGGTGTTCTATTCGCTCCTTAAAGCTTTGTTTTTTCCAAGTTTTTCTTTATAAACTAATAGCTTTTCTACGACCTGTTCTCGAATTTCATTTAGATGCACAAAATCTATAGAGCCTGATTTTTTATAACTTCTGCTCCATGAACTATTCCACTGTTTTTCACTTCGAATTCCTAAAGCTAGTACATAGTTTTCTAAAAAATCTCTGTCTTCATGGTCTAACTCAAAGAGTCCACATTTTAAGTGTCTAAAGACCTTTTCATAGGTAAAGTCTCCCGATGCAACGACTAATGCTGAACGAATAAATTCAATTAATGGATTTCTCATTAAGCTATTTTTATCATCAATAAATGCTGGAATTTGATAACGAATAAATTCTTTCTTTAAATCCGATGCATAGTCTGTAAGACTTCCAGTAATGACTGCAATATCACGATATCGATATCCTTCCTCACTAACCAAACGACAAATTTCACGACAAACTAATCGCACTTCTTCAAGAGGCGATGCACATACGTGAATCGATAGTTCTTCTTGAGGCTTTATAAAGCTGCGACCATAAAATCGCAGGATATTTTTTTCTAGAAAATCTAGGGCTCCACCTTTTTTAAATCGCCTTGTCTCTTTTAATTCAACCGATGGCAATACCTTTACCTGTTGCTCCATAGCAAGCTGATAGAGCTTCACCATTGTATGATTACTAAGTGCAAACAGTTCATAATCAGGAACTTCAACCTTTTCAGACATTGTAGGTTCTACAGTTAATGCTACTAAGACTTTACTTGCAAGTGGGAGTAACCCTTTTAATACCTGATACTGTACCGGTGTAAAACCTGTAAATCCATCCATTGCAATTATAGAGTCTTTTACATAGTTTGACTCTGGAAGCAAACGAGTTAAATGCACTAATAATTCTTCAGCTGGAATGGTTCCATCTTCTAAGACCTGCGTAAATGCCTTATAAATGGTCGTCATATCTTTTAGTTTTGCTGCAAGAAGTGGTTTCTTACCTGCTTGTTCTAAGGATTTTTCTAACTGTTCAATTCCAATGCCATATTGGTAGAGTTCACTGAGCATCGATTTTAATTCGCTAATAAATCCTGGTCGTTTTAAATTTTTTGAAAAAATCTCTAATTCTTTTTCATGGGCTTTTGCTGCTTTAGAAAGCAACACACTTTTGCCCATATCATCTAAAATTGTATAACTAGTTGCTAAAAGTTCCTCAAAAATACGATAGGCCAGCCTATCAAAGCTGACCACATCTATATTGAAACTCCCATGCGCAGGATGACGCACTGCGACCTGCTTTTGAGTTTCCATCGTATATTGTTCTGGAACAAGAAAAATAAACTGCTTATTTGGAGACGCAATCGATTGGTTAATTAATTCATTTAACAAATACGTTGTTTTTCCGCTTCCTGCAACTCCTTTGATAAACTGTAGTGACACTTATGATACACCTCCGCTTGTTTTACATCCTGTGCCATTTGTTCCTTTAATTCTTCAATGCTATGAAACTTTTGCTCTGGGCGTTTAAAATGTAATACATCTACCCTTGCCTTTTTTCCATAAAGGTTCTCACTTGCATGAAGTAAGTAAGTTTCAACTCCTCTAGCATTGTCATCACCTACGGTTGGCTTTCGACCAATGTTGGTCACACCGTCATACCATTTTCCTTCAATTAATACCTTCGTCATATAGACACCAAAAGGTGGAAGAAGTTTATTCTCTTCTGGCATAATATTAATTGTTGGCATATCAATGGTTCGTCCAAGGTGAGCTCCATGGACAATTGTTCCTTCTACATAATAGGGAAATCCAAGTAAACGATTGACTTCTTCAATCTTTCCATCGGATAGTAATGCTCGAATTCTTGTACTACTAATTGGACTTTCTCCATCAATCACCTCTGGAATTTTCCAAAGTTCATACTTAAACTCATTCTTTCTACTCTTTAGATACTCATAATCTCCCTGTCTATGATATCCAAATCTAAAATCTTCACCCATCACTAAATGAGCTACTTTTAAATCTTTAGAAAGGATATTTTTTACAAAGTCGTCCGCTGTCATCTGCCTGACATTGTCATCAAACGGATATTGAATGAGATAATCAATTCCAGTTTTTTGCTAACCACGACTCTCGCTCTGGATTACTGAGTAAAAACTGTGGAGGTTCTCCTTTGATATGAGTTCTTGGCGATACTGAAAATGTAAAAAGAATGATCGGATATCCCGTCTTCTTTTTTAATTCAAACATTTTTTGAAATAAGGCTTGATGACCTAAATGAAAGCCATCAAACTTTCCCAAGGTCACAATCGAGAAAGTTTCTATATTTAGATTTTTTGTATCTTGTAGTATTTTCATCGTCTGTCACCTCAAATCTTTTTAATAAATTTAAACCACTACAAATAATATAGACTCCTACAAATAATATAGACTCCTCTTGAGAATTAACGTAATTATCCCAATATCAATAGAATAGGCTCCCTCTTGAGAATTAACGTAATTATCTCAATATCAATAGAATAGGCTCCCTCTTGAGGGAGCTGGCGACGAAGTCGTCTGAGGGAGTAAATGCGTGATCCCCTTCAATATTTTTAAATTTTTTATATTACTCAACAGTCTACTATGAATGAAAAAGTATAGGGAAATTACATTTGTCAGGTAACTCATTTCATAAATCTATACATATATAAGTATTTACAAATATATTTCCAATACTCCCTCAGTCTGCTTTGCAGACAGCTCCCTCAAGAGGGAGCCTACTAAATATTATCGAAATAGCAATCTCACAAATAGTACTATTTATTAATAAGTTGTAATCATTTAATAGAGTATTTTTACATCTTGAGTTTTACATTTAATAGAGCATCTTTACATCTTGAGCTTTACATTTAATAGAGTATCTTTACATCTTGAGCTTTACATTTAATAGGTCATCTTTACATCTTGAGCTTTATCAAATCCCAATTATCATATATTGTTGTAATTATTTAATAGAACATCTTTACTGGTTTCCACAAATTTCTTCTCTCTTCAAACCCATAGATTCCAATAAATGTATTTGCACTGTCATAGAGGCAAATCTGTGTGGTTTCATCTGCTAAAATATCACTCTTTTTTAGAGGATTTCCATTGTGAACAAGGATATCATAGTCCTTATTTACCACAACTTTTTCTAAATGACTAAGAGCATCTTCAATCGAAAGAAGTGTGTACTCCCCTTGTTCAATCTGTTTAAGTGTTACAGATTCTTCAATAGGGAATCGACCTACACGAGTTCTTTCTAAACTTTCCATATAAGCTCCACATCCAAGTTCCTGTCCTATATCATGACAAAGAGTTCGAATATAAGTCCCTTTCGAACAAGAAACCGTTAAGTGGACAAATTCTCCTTCTATTTTGCCAAGATCTAATTGATAAATTTCAATTGGACGTGGTTTTCGTTCAACCTCAATTCCTTCTCTAGCGTATTCATAGAGCTTCTTTCCATTGACTTTTAAAGCTGAATACATCGGTGGAATCTGTAAAATTGGTCCACGAAACTTAGAAAGTATTTTTTCTAAGTTTTCTTCTAGTTCTTCCCTAGATAAATCGGCAAAGTCTTTATCTTTCGTTGTAGAAAGTATCTTTCCTGTAATATCTTGTGTATCAGTTACTATCCCCAAATGCATGACTGCTTCATAAGTTTTACTTCGGTCTGTAAAAAATTCACAAAGTTTTGTCGCCTTTCCAACACAAATAGGTAATACCCCTGTGGCATCCGGATCTAGTGTTCCTGTGTGTCCAATCTTTTTTGTATGAAGAATTCCTCTAAGTTTTGCAACTACATCATGAGATGTAAATCCTTTTTCTTTATAAACATTAATGACTCCATCCATGAGTCCTATTCTCCTAGTTTTTTTATCACATCATTTAAAATCATGTTTTCTACTTCTTTTCTGGTGCCTGATACTGTACAGCCTGCTGCAACTGCATGACCGCCACCACCATAGCTTACACAAATTTCACTGACATCAATTTTTCCATTTGATCGAAGGCTTACCTTATGTTTATTGCCTGGTTTTTCATAAGTAAAAATTGCAACTTCTACACCTTCAATCAATCGTAAATGATCAACTATTCCATCTAAATCTGTGTAATCTAACTGATAAG
>JPZU01000001.1:403885-410239 GCA_000875945.1 Lachnospiraceae bacterium TWA4
ATAAGTAAAAATTGCAACTTCTACACCTTCAATCAATCGTAAATGATCAACTATTCCATCTAAATCTGTGTAATCTAACTGATAAGTCTTCATATCCTCTAGGGATACATGACTAATAGAAATTTTATTTTCACATTCAAGTCGTATATTTACTAATACTTTTCCTAAAATCTTAGTTTGATTAAATGTTTTTCTATGATAGGTGTACTCAATCAATTCACTGTGATTAATACCTCTTCCCATCAGTTCTCCAACATAATTCATCGTATCCTTAGTGGTAGCAGCATATCTAAAAATTCCTGTATCGTGTGCAATTGCCACATATAGACAACTTGCAGTTTCTTTTGTCACTTTATCCATATCAACCAATTGACAAAGGACTTCTCCAGCTGAACTAAGTCCACCACGAAGATAAGTTTCATCTGCAAAGAACGTATTTGTCTTATGGTGATCAATACAAATGGTTTTCTTTGCTCTGTCAAAGATTCCTTCTGCATCACCTAAACGATCTTTTGAAGACGTGTCACAACAAATAACTAAGTCAAATGCTTTTGTTGTTTTTAAATCATGACAAATTTTATCTGCATCATTTAAAATTAGAAATTTTTTATCAAAATTTTCTAAAAAAACTGTTACTTCATAGTCTTTCCAATTTGAACTAATATAGTTATAAAGCCCTAGGCAACTGCCAATGCAGTCGCCATCAGGACTAATATGACCTAAAATTGCAATTGTCTTTGCATCACCTAGATAGGCTTTTATTTTATCTTCCATTTTACTCACCATTTCTATAAAGAGCTAAACACTATTTATCATCTTTGTTGATATC
The DNA here is from genome assembly GCA_000875945.1 of Lachnospiraceae bacterium TWA4. Lineage (GTDB taxonomy): Bacteria > Bacillota > Clostridia > Lachnospirales > Lachnospiraceae > TWA4. The sequence goes on from JPZU01000001.1 coordinate 404,715, forward strand.
ATCTAAAATTTTAGAAATATGCATTCCATATTCAATTGATTGGTCTAAGATAAAACGAATTTCTGGCGTATTTCGTAAATTTACACTACGAGCCAGTTTATTGCGAATATAACCTTCCGCACTCTTTAGGCCTGCGATTGTATCCTCCGCTTCTTCTTTGCTTCCAAGAACACTGATATACGCTTTACAACTCTTTAAGTCTGGAGCTACTTCTACAGACATTACTGAAGTCATCATATGAATTCTTGGGTCTTTTACTTCATTGCGGATAATATTACTAAGTTCCTTTTTTACTTCTTCATTGATTCTTACATTTTTAATACTGTTTTTCCTCAAATCAAAATCTCCTTTTACTTTCTAGGAACCTCTACCATCATATAAGCTTCAATGGTATCATCTTCTCTAAAGTCGTTATGCTTTTCAAGTACGATACCACACTCATATCCAGCAGCAACTTCCTTTACATCATCTTTAAAACGTTTGAGTGATGCCATTGGTCCATCATAAAGAAGGTCATCCCCTCTCATAACACGACAACTACATCCACGAACAAACTTACCATCTAATACATAAGATCCTGCGATTGTACCTACGCCAGAAGCCTTAAAGGTCTGACGAACAACTGCATGACCAATCACTTGTTCTTCATATACAGGGTCAAGTAATCCCTTCATTGCTGCTTCTACATCAGCAATTGCCTGATAAATAACCTTGTATAAACGAAGGTCTACTTTTTCACGCTCTGCAATTGCACGAGCTGTTGCATCAGGACGAACATTAAATCCAATAATGATTGCATTGGATGCACTTGCAAGGTTAACGTCTGATTCATTAATTGCACCTACACCACCATGAATAACTTTAACAACTACTTCATCATTAGAGAGTTTTAACATACTCTGTTTTACGGCTTCTACTGAACCTTGAACATCGGCTTTAATAATAAGTTCTAATTCTTTTAAGTTACCAGCCTGAATCTGAGAGAATAAATCATCTAAAGACATCTTAGACTTGGTATCTTCTAGAAGTTTTTCTCTTCCTTCTTTAATAAAGGTTTCAGCAAAGTTTCTAGCTTCTTTTTCTGTATCTGTTGAAACAAATACTTCACCAGCTGCTGGTACATCATTTAAACCTAAAATAGAAACTGGCTTAGAAGGACCTGCTTCTTTTACACGACGATCATTTTCATCAAGCATTGCACGAACTTTACCATAGCAAGAACCTACAGCGATTGCATCCCCGACATGTAAGGTACCTTTTTGTACTAATACAGTAGCTACTGGTCCACGACCTTTATCAAGTTTTGCTTCAATGATTAAACCTCTTGCATTGCGGTTAGGATTTGCTTTTAATTCTTTTACTTCGGCAACTAATAAGACCATCTCAAGTAAAGTTTCAATGCCTTCACCTGTGTGAGCTGAAACAGGTACAAAGATGGTATCTCCACCCCAATCTTCAGCGATTAAACCATATTCAGTTAATTCCTGTTTTACTTTGTCAATATTTGCAGAAGGTTTATCAATCTTATTAACTGCAACAATAATTTCTACACCAGCTGCTTTTGCATGGTTGATTGCTTCAATAGTCTGTGGCATTACACCATCATCAGCTGCAACGACTAAGATTGCAATATCGGTTGATTTTGCACCACGAAGACGCATAGCTGTAAACGCCTCATGACCTGGAGTATCTAAGAAGGTAATCTTCTGGCCATTGATATCAACCATGTACGCACCAATGTGCTGAGTAATTCCACCTGCTTCTCTTGAAATCACGTTGGTTTTACGAATTGCATCAAGTAAAGAAGTTTTACCGTGGTCAACGTGACCCATAACGCAGACAACAGGAGGTCTTTCTACTAAAGTATCTTCTGGATCTTCAACGTCTTTTAATAATTCTTCAATGACATCTACTTTTACTTCTTGCTCACAAAGGAATTCATATTCTAAAGCAAGAGCCTCTGCTTCTTCATATTCAAGTTCCTGATTTACAGTTACCATCTTTCCTTCTAAGAATAACTTCTTAACAATATCAGCAGGCTTTAATTTCATCTTTTCTGCTAATTCTTTAATTGTAATTTTCTCTGGAAGTACTAAGGTCTTAATTTCATCTTCTTTCTTTTCTTCCTTTGCTTTAGCCTTTGCATTTTTCTTTGCATTGGTCTTTTCTAAGCTCTTGAAGTTTTCTTCTTTATCCTGTTTATCAAAACGAGATTTTCCTCTATTTTCCTGTTTCTTACTCTGTTTTTTAGTTTCAGTAGGTTTTACATAAGAATCCTGACGAATCATTGAAGAGCTATCATTTCTTCTGTTATTTCTTCTGCCATCATTGCGGCTATCTCTGCTATCACGATCTTTATCTCTACCATCGCGATCATTAAAGTTGCGACGTTCACCATTATTGCTATTATAGCGACGTTCGCCTCTTTCACCGTTGTTCGTTCTCTCGCCATTGTTGTAACGACGTTCACCATTGTTGTTATTGTAACGGCGTTCTCCTCTTTCTCCGTTGTTATTTTTCTCACCGTTATTGTTGTAACGACGTTCTCCATTGTTATTATTATAACGATGTTCGCCTCTTTCTCCGTTATTATTTCTCTCGCCGTTGTTATTTCGGCGTTCACCATTATTATTTCGTCTATTTGAATTATTATTTGTAGCACTGCTATTTTTTGGTCTATAAACTACAGCGGTACGTATCTTTCCCGAATTTTCATTCGTTGAATTTACCTTATCCTTATTTTCTCTATTTTCTGACATACATCTACCTCCATCTAACACTACAAGTTACAATAATTTTTCAATCGCCTTCGCAAACCCTTCATCAGTAAGAGCTACACAAACTCGATACTCATTTCCAATTGCTGTTCCTAAACTATCTTTATCACCATAAAATTTCCAAGGGACTTCATAATATGAGCACATATTCTCTATATCTTTTTTGGTATTTGCAGAAGCATCATTTGCAATAAGCACTAAATATGCCTTTCCTGCTTTTACTGCCTTTTCTACACAAAAATTTCCACTTTCAATTTTACCTGCTTTTTTAGAAAGTCCAAGAAGTGACAATACTTTATCAGGCTTCAATTTGATTCATCTCCTTTTCTAACTGGTCATACACTTCCTTGGGAATTGCGCACTGAAATGAACGTTCTAAGCCTTTTGTTTTAATTGCCTGGCTTAAACACTCCTTCGTTGGACAAATATAAGCACCTCGCCCATTTTTTCGTCCTCCCACGTCAAGCGAAAATTCTCCTTCAGAAGTCTTTACCACACGAATCATTTCTTTTTTACTCTTCATCTGACGACATCCAAGACACTGTCTCATTGGAATCTTCTTTTTCACTAATTTTCCTCGCCTTCATTGATTGATTGAAATAATAATTCAAAATCATAATCCACTTCATCTTCTGATTTCTTCTGAGATTCTTCTTTAACTTCTTTACTATCTTCTGCTTTTACAGTTTCCTCTACATTTACAGGTTCTTCAATATCCATATCATCAATATCATCAATATCATCAATGTCTTCATTAACTTCTACAGATTCTTTAGCTTCAAAATTCTCTTCTTCGACTTCTTCAGACTCTTTAGCTTCAAAATTCTCTTCTTCGGCTTCAAAATCTTCTTCAGCTTCAAAGTCTTCTTCAACTTCAAAATTTCCTTCTTCGACTTCTTCAGATTCTTCATATCCTGTAAAATCTTCTTCAGATTTTCCGTCTAATCCAAGTTCTTCATAAAGTCCAGATTCTCTTGCCTGAGTTTCACTTTTAATATCAATCTTATATCCTGTTAATTTTGCAGCAAGTCTTGCATTCTGTCCAACTTTACCAATTGCTAATGATAACTGATAATCTGGTACAATAACTTTTGCAGTTTTTTCTTCTTCATCAGCTACAACTAAAATAACCTGTGCAGGACTTAAGGCATTTTCAATTAAAATTGCTGGATTTGGATCCCAATTAATAATATCAATCTTCTCTCCACGAAGTTCTTCAACAATTGCGTTTACACGAATTCCATTTACACCCACACAAGCACCAACTGCATCGACATTTGGATCATTTGACCATACAGCCATCTTTGTACGAGAACCAGCTTCACGAGAAATTTCCTTAATCTCAACGATACCTTCTTTCACTTCTGTAACTTCTTCTTCAAAGAGACGTTTTACAAGATCTGGATGAGTTCTAGAAACTTTCACCTTAGGTCCACGGTTTCCGTTTTCTACACTTAATACATAAACCTTAATACGCTCAGTTGGCATATACTGTTCAGATTTTACTTGTTCATTTTCTGTAAGAAGTGCATCACATTTACCAAGATTGATACTAATGCTATCTTTTACATAACGCTGCACGATACCTGTAATCACTTCACGTTCCTTTGCATGATATTCATTGTAAATCGATTTACGTTCTTCTTCACGAATCTTTTGTAAAATAACATTTTTAGCAATCTGAGTAGAAATACGGCCAAATTCTTTGGATTTAATTTCTACCTTTACAGTATCACCAATGCCATAGTGACCACTTCTAGTTAAATTTCTTGCATCTTCTAATGAAATCTCTGTCATTGTATCAGTCACTTCTTCTACAATTAACTTTTCAGCATATACTTTAAAATCACCTGTCGACCTATTGATATCTACTTTTACATTATCGGCTTTTCCAAAATGGTTCTTACATGCAGTAATTAGAGAGTTTTCAATAGCCTCTAACATAATCTCTTTACTAATTCCTTTTTCTTTCTCTAACACAGTTAACGCTTCTAATAATTCTCTATTCATTTTCCAGTATCCTCCTATCTTTCTTTAAACTTGATTAAATCTTGTTTCTTATTATTTATTTTATTTCTATCTTATATTTTTATATATTGTATAATTTTAATATCTTATAATTTTAGTATACTAAAAATCAAATGCTAAACGAATAAGTGCAATATTTGCTCGATCAAGGACTAAGCTACTTTCATCTTCCATTGTAAGTGTTACACTATCACTATCATATGTAGCTAAGATGCCTTCATACTCTTTTTTTCGATTTAATGCTCTAAATAATCGTACTTCTACAGCTTTTCCTATACTTCTATCAAAATCTTTATCTTTCTTTAATGGGCGGCCAAGACCTGGAGAACTAACTTCTAAGATATAACTTTCATCAATATAATCTTCCTTGTCTAGAATCTCATTGAATGTACGGCTGACCATTACACAATCATCAATGGTAATTCCACCTTCCTTATCAATGTAAGCACGTAAATATTTATTACTACCTTCCTTGACATATTCTACATCTACTAGTTCAAATTGATTTTCCTCCATAATTGGCTGGAGTAACTCTTCTGAGCGTTTTTCGATATCTTCTCTTTTTACCAAATCCGTACTTCCTTTCTAAACAATTTTTAATAATTTACTATAATTTTTTATTAAGTTTGTTATAACATTGAAAGAGTGGACTTGCGCCCACTCTTTCAACAGTTTCATATACAACGTATTAAGGATAACACATTTAAAATTAAATTGCAA
>JPZU01000001.1:410675-444570 GCA_000875945.1 Lachnospiraceae bacterium TWA4
AAAAAACCTAAATTGAAAGAAGTTTTTTATTACAATTCACACGCAATGTCAGTAACAGTTTTTTAACTATTCCCCATTATTTTTAATTAATTCTTTTTGCATAATATAATCAACACCTAATTTGCTATAATAAGTTGTCGATGACTTTGTGTCCATTTGTTTAGGGTCATCATCTAAGTAGCAAAATTTTATCAAAAATTCACCTTACATTTTTAATTTTTAAAAATTCTTGATAATTTTTTAATTTTGTACTTTTACAATATACTGCAAATTCGATAGTTTCAAAACAATCCTCAAACTCATTCACTATTGAATTAAATGCTTGCACAACAATCTCTGGTGGATTGTAAAAAGCTCCACATCCAAAAGCCCCTAATATCAAAACTTCTGCTTCATTTTTTTGCAGCTACAGAAAGAATTTTCTTCCATCGTTGTTCATGAAGTTTTTGTAATTCTTCCTCTGTAGGATTAAATGGTTTTAAATCAGAGGGCGAGAATCGTAAATCAGGTGCTGCACAAGTAATTACATCTACGGAGTACCATTCATTGTCTGGTAATACATCCATTTCAAAATTATCTTCACGAAATACAACTACTCCTGGAGTAAAAATACAGTCATCTAGATTTTCACGCCCCATTTTTTTCTGTCTAATTAATTCTCGATGTTTCATGTAAAAGTCTTCTACTGTTTTATCTGCAATTGCTGGATAAAGTGTACTAATTCTACAAATGCTTTCTTCTTGTGCCGTTGTACCTCTGACAACACCTCCACCTGGCGTAACAGATGAAGCAAAGTTTAATACACAAACTTTTTTCCCATTTTGTACATAAGTTTTAGCTGCTTGCATTGTTCGGTTTATGGTAACAACTACGTTTGCAGGTTTATTATATCTGTGAATAATATCTGCAATATTGTCCTCTTGCCAAATGATTAACTGATTACGAATTGAATTTTGTATAGCTTGGCTAAGTGTGGAGTTTTCTTTACATAGTTTCATAGTTTCTCTAAAAATAGTTATTCTGCCTTCTTGATTCATTTTATCCTCCTAATTACAATGTTTTTCTTATCACTTTATCACTCACTTCGTCAATAAATTTAAAAATCAGTATTTTCAACAAACAATCATATTATTATACTCTAGAAACATTACTATTGTATCACAATATTTCTGGGTCTTTGGAATTATTTTTTACGGCGCTTTTTTGCGACACTTTTTTAAACGACAACTCTAAAATTTGAAAATTCAATAAATTACTTTTTAAAATATTCTTTTATCACTTGTTCATTGAAATATTCATTCTTTCATTATACTATTAGTTATAACATAAACAGAATCTCCATTTTTATTAGGTCAATTTACATCAAAATCCCTATTTTTACAATTTCTTATACTGCTTTCCTCTTGTATTTTTATCGGATATAATTTTGCCTAAATCTTCTAATTCTCTTAATAATTCTTTTACTCTAGTAGGTTTCAAATCTAAAATTTCTTCAAATTCTGCCACATGATACCATTTGTTATATTCCATAAACATTAATATTGTATCATAATGTTTCTGAGTCTTTGTAGTTATCTTTTTTGCGACGCTTTTTTGCGACGCTTTTTTTGCGACGCTTTTTTGCGACGCTTTTTTGCGACGCTTTTTAAACGATAACTCTAATATCGTTCTGTCTGGTTCAAACTTTTCATCAATTATAGGTTCTTCCCAACCTTCATTATCCCAAACTGAAAATATTTCTGGTATCCCACTTCCAGCTCTTTCTCCAATACCTATTAAATTAAACATCTTTATCAGTGCTTTATTTCTAGGATCAGACTCTCCACCACGTTTCATTTGATATTTTCCTACGCGAATAGTACCAGGATTCTCAATGATAATTCTTTCAAGTTCATGCTTAATTACAACTCCTCTAGGGATAAAGAAATCTGTATTTACTAAGCAATTTGCTAAAACTTCTCTTAATGCCTTATGCACAGGAGTGTCATCAATTCTATTTCCTCCACTCATCTTAAATGGAACTTTAATATTTGGATTCATAGCCAATTTATTATATACTTTAAAATAAAAATCAAATAAATTTCCTGTCCATTCCCCAGAACTAGAATATAATCTGTCAGTCCATCTAAGTGTTGAATCAAATAGTTCCCTATAATCTAAAAAATATTCTGGATATTGTCGAACAATACGATATTCCTCGCCAAACATAAGAAGCCCTGCTGCTGTCGGATGAATAATTCCGTCCATACCTACTTCAGCTGCGCCAATTTTTTGTAAATATTCTACATCTTCTAAATCAATCCATGGATGTGCAGGTTTAAATGCTCTATGTCTATTACGATACCCATACACTGATTCAATATCCAATTCTTTTACAGTCATTGTCTCAACTATATCCATATCCATTGTATTTTCAGTTTGATCTCTAAGCATAGATTTAACTTGTAAACTTGTACATTTATAATCTCCCGTATTTGTACGCTTATAAGTTCCATCAAACATATTATTATTAATATAAATTGGTTTATCAGACCTTTTAGCCATTGGTACATGGATAACAATAATCATATCATCATCTACTTCATAAGTTTCTACATCTTTTTCTGTTAAAAGATTCAAACTTACTTTCTGTCTATTATGAATAAGATTCCAAAAATCATCCAATAATTTTTCTTTATCTGCTAACTTTAACCCCGTGGTTTTCCAACTTCTATCATCTAGCTCTTTAATTCCTAGGATAATAACTCCACCATAGGTATTAGCAAACGCAGAGTAAGATTCCCAAAGTGCAACTGGAAGTCCACCTTTTGCTCTTTTAACTTCTCTTCGATTGTCTTCCTTATAATAATCAAATTTTGATAATTCAAATATTTTACTCATTCAACTTCTCCATCTTGATATAATATTCTAATAAACGCAATACATATTCTGGCGCATGACGATTGCCCAACTCCCACTCAGTTACTGTACGATAAGGAATATTAAAATATAAACAAAATTCCTTCCGATTCATTCCTGTACTTTTACGTAATTCTATAATTTTTTCTTGACAGTCCATTTTATTTCCTCGCAAATTTAAAATACACATTGTGTATTTATTATAGCATAGCTTCTTTAAATACGCAATGTGTATATTAATATGATTATAAACTTTATTTAAATTTTATCTCATTAATTATTTAATTAATTCTTTTTGCATAATATAATCAACCCCTAATTTACTATAATAAGCTATCGATGACTTTGTATCCATTTGTTTAGGGTCATCATCATCTGGATAATAACCAAGTTTTAAACCTGCATCATGAACAAGTTTTACAGAATTCTTATCAATAATATGTGCATTAATTGCTTCACAACCTAATTTATTTGCCATTTCAATGCGCTCTTTTGTGACTTCTTTAGCAATCAAATACCACATACGTGCATTAGGATCTAATTTCTTAATTGTCTTTAAACAATCTCGCATACTATAAGGAGCTTGCCAAATCAATTGATTTTCCATCCCTTTTTTCTTTGCCATTTCATAAGCTTTTTTTATCATGGTAATACTGTCATTATGCCACTTAATATCAACAAGAGCAACCATATGATATTTTTTACAGATATCTAGATAATCATCAAATGAACAGATTTTTTCTCCTTCATGACCATATGTATCTTTATCAATTACAGCTTCTTTTACATAGAACCAAGGTTTTTTCTCAATTAATCCTTTTTTATTCGTATTCTCAGTTAGATTATCTTCATGACTTAGGCACAGCACTCCATCCGAAGTCATTCGAAGGTCTGCTTCTGCTGCATAAAGTCCTGCCTTTCCTGCTTCTTCAAAGGATAAGGCTGAATTTCCAGGAAATTGATTTCCAAGCCCTCGATGTCCAATGGATTTAAATTGAGTAGAACTATTCTCTGTTGATTCAAGAGTTTCTTTTTCTTTATCACTAAAATAAGTCTTCTCCTTATATACATTATCTTTACTATAATCTGTAGTAATAAGGGTAATTTTCTCTGTATAATTCTTTAGAGTAATTAATTTCTCTTTTCCCTGTTTTTTTTCAAATTTATAATAAGATGCAATTCCTAATGCATCTGCCCTTGCTAAAGCCTTAATCTTTTCATCTGTAGCAATATAGGTATTAAAATCTTTCTCATTATCTAAGAATGTGTGTTCAATCAAAATTCCAGGAATATTTTGTTTTTCACAATTGCGAATAATACTGTAATAGTCACATAATTCACCATTCGAATAGTGCGTGTCATTTTGGGCAACTCGAAACATTAATCCTTGATTCTCAATGCCAATATCTGATAATGCCTTTAAAATATAGCATCCCAATTCTTGACTAATTAATGAATTATCTTTATGCAATGCACCTCTTTGAACTAAGACGGTTGCTCCATTTGTATAATCTGCAATCGTTCCTTTTCCATTGTTGTGAAGGCTAATTAAAATATTTGCATGATTAGCTACTGCCATAGGTACACGCTTTTCTAAATCAATATCGCTATCATCTTCTCTAGTTAGATAGACTTTTACGTTCTCATATTCTTCTAAAGCCTCTTTTAAATAGAGGGCAATTTTTAAATTGACATCTTTTTCTGCTGTATGTGTTTTTAGATGTTCTGCACCAATTTGTTTTCCTCCATGTCCTGGATCTAATTGAATAATAAAGTCTTTCTTATCATCAGTTGGTTGGGAGTTAGATTCTGTATCCAAGCTACTAATATTTTCTTTTTTAGTTTGCTCTATAGATTCTTTTTGAGCTTTCGTTACAGTTTCTATTTCTTTTTCTTGTTTCACACTACACCCCACTATGTTCAATAAATATACAATGGTGATTAATATAAAAATTAGTTGATTTTTCATTGATCTAATAATCTCCTAGTATCTTTACTATTTCATCATATTAATTAAAATATAACTCATAAGATTTTCATCATCTATAATTAAAGTATCTATCCACGTATTTTCAAAAGTATCCTATGAAATCTTTACGACTGTTTTAGGAATAATTATACTTCCTATTAAAGGACAATTTTCAAAAGCAAATTCTTTGATTTCAGTAATTCCGTCTTCAATTTCTATACGAAGTTTTTTTATTTCTTCTTCAAAATCATCATCTATCTCATCATCATCTTGAGGTAGCATTTTTTTCCACAGCATAGTTGTCTAATGCACCTGTACCTTGAATTTTTAATATACGGTTTTCCTTATCATAATTCCATGTCAAAGCTTTCTTAGTTTCAGAACTAATTTTTCGAGTATCTTGAAGGTTTTGCTGCTTTGAACAACCTATTAACAAAATAATTATTATTGCTAGAATTATTAAATAGTTTTTTACTTTTTTCATAACAACCCTCCAGTTGATTAATATGGTCTTTCCATTCTAACTTTTTTTGTATTTTTTGTTAATTCTTTTATATAATTTGTATACTGTTTAACACTTACCTCTCTTCCTTTTATCCAAACATCTTTATAATTGCATTGATAAATAGACATACTCTCACCTGATGACTCTTTTGCAAGTGTTTCTAGTTTTCTTCCATCAAATACTACATATAGAGTAACCTTCATACTTGAAGATATTTCGTTTAAATAGATCATACTTTTTGATTGATAAATTTCCATATCATAATATCCACCTATAAGCTCTCGAACTTTTCCATCTATATAAGAATAAATATAAGGTCGAGTTTCTAAGACAACTAATTCTGGCATCCCATCATTATTTATATCAATTAATTTTTTTAATTCTTCTTCACCTTCAATACTATAATTTTCATAAGCTTTCTTTGCTTTTTTAACATCTTCTTCTGTTATCTTTTTAGTCTCTTCTTTATTTAGATTTGTAAATAAAAAATCCACTATCTGCAATAACTTTTACGCTCTTAGGAATTAACAAATTTTTTAAGTTTTCACAATCAAAAAACGCATAACTTCCAATTTCTTCTAGTTCTTTTGGAAGAGAAACATCTGTTAAATTTTTACAAGCAGAAAATGCTCCTAAATCTATTTTAACTATTCCTTTTGGAACTTCAATAGTATTGGATATTAAATCTACACATCTCAAAACTTTGTTATTATCATTATCAATAAATAATCCGCTTTCTACTTTATACTTAGAATTTTCACTACTTACTTGAATGTTTGTTAAATTTTGACAATCCGAAAAAGCCATTGATCCAATCTGTATAACATTCTTTGGTATATTTATATGATCTAACTCATCACAATTCATAAATGCAGAATGTTCAATAACCTCTATAGACTCTGGAAGAATTATAGATTTTAGACTATCACAATTTGCAAAAGCTAACGTTCCAATTTGAGTAACGCTATCAGGAATAATAATACTTTTTAGTTGATCACAATTATCAAATAACGTAGACTCAATTCTTGTTATACCATTAGGAATTATCATTTGCTCTAGCTTATCACAATTTGCAAAAGCTCCACTTCCTAATACCTGTACACTATTTGGAAGTTCTGCATTTTTTAGATTAGTACAATTTCTAAATGCATTAACTCCAATTTTTCTAAGCCTTCTGGAAGATTCATGTTTAATAAACTAGTACAATAAGAAAAACTCTCATTTCCTATTTCTTTTAAACTTTTTGGAAGCTCTACTTGCTTTAACTCTCCACAACTATCAAAAGCCCTGTCTCCAATCTTTTCTAATCCTTCTTCTATAATAACTGTCTTTAATTCAAATGAAGTTGAAAAAGCTCTATCTCCAATTTCTTTGACACTTTTGGGGATTTTTACAGATGTTAAATCTTTTTGATAAAATACGCCATCTCCAATTTTTTCTACTCCTTCTGGTATTTCTAAATTTTGAGGAATATCAAATGAACTCCATATTAATTCTTTCGTTGATTGATTAATTAATAATCCATTTTCCATCTTAAACACAGAATTATCCTTATCTACTTCAATTTCTCTATAACCCTCTAAATCATTTACAACAATATTTGTTGTATCTTTAGAGATTACTAGCTTATCACTTTGTTCTTTTTCATCCTCATCGTCATATTCATAGTATTCTTCATCGTATTCTTCATAGTATTCTTCATATCCATTACAATTTGCTAAAACTTCCTTTGTTTCTTTATTTATTAATTGTTTATCTTTTATTTCTAGAAAAGGATTTTCTTCGTCTACTTTAACAGTAACAGACCATTCAGAAAACACTGTTTCTCCCAATTCCTCTACATCTTTAGAAATATATACAGGTATTCTACTTCTACATCCAGCCAATGCATAAGAATCAATTCTCTTTATACCATCAGGAACTTCTATTATCTCCACTTCTTTATCAGGAACCCAAACTAATTCATGTGAATTTTCATTAATTAGCATTCCATTATCTACTTTAAATGCAGGATTTTTTGCTCCTACATAAACTTCCTCTAATTTAATACACTGAAAGAATACGCCTTCTTCAATATCTGTTATTTCTTCTGGCAATTCTATACTCTCCCCAGTCTCACGACAACACCATAGTAATTTATGTGTATTTTTATCAATTAACATTCCGTTTTCTGTCTTAAAAGTTGAATTATCTGAATCTACATGTACCTCCATTAAATTCATACAATCAATTAAAGTCCCTTTTCCTATATCTGTAACTTCTTTTGTAATTTCAACACTATAAATAGTATCCTTTTGATCTGGACTTGGAATTTTATCATCTTCTATGTTTTTGTTATTGTTAAAGTTCCATCTTCTAATGTCCATGAAGGAATTTCTTCTGAAAATTTTTGAGTCTGCTTATTACTTGAACAAGCTACTAGAAAAATTATACTAATTATTAACCCTAATCCAAATTTTTTTATGTTTTTCATGTGTATAATTGACTCCTTATTCAATTCAAAATTTAATTTTTTTCTTTAATTGCATATATGCCTAAGTAAGTGTTATCCCTTCAAGAAACTTTAATATGCATCACTTTTTTAATATCATTGCGATTAAGAATAGACTTTCTAATTTATTTCTCACTAATACTATAGCCATAAAAATTCATTGGATGTTCTAAAGTGTAAACCATAAACCATAAATCTTCCTTTTATAATTTTTCAAAAAGCTTACTTATATTTTTTGTTATAGTATACATATTCGAAATAATCCATATATTTTTCAATTTTATTTTATATATGGTAAATCAACATCAAAGTTAACAATATACCATTTATCATCTTGCTTAATTAAATTAATTATTGCTTCACGTTTAAATTTCTCTCCAGCAATTTCAAAATTTATATGGCAACCGACACTAGCACTTGATTTCTTTACGCTACATTTTGTATCTGAAATTTCTAATGAACTCAGGAAACTTCTTGGTTGAACTGTTGTTCCAAAAACCTGTCCAACAATAGTATCAACTATTCCATCAATAAAGTCCTCATAATCCTGACCAGTTGCTCCACTATATAATGCAAATGCTAATCGAATTGGATCTGAAATATCTGGATCAATTGAATCTAAAATTGCACGAACATCCATATTTTGACAAGCATATTCAAATTCATTAATCGAATTATTCACTTCCTCAGTATTCTTTCCAAAGCATCCTGTTAAGCAAATACTTAGAATTATTAATAAAACAATAATCTTCATAAGATAGAACTTCTTCATATGTAATACTCCATTAATTCTCCATAGATTTTTGATATTTTTTATATAATTCATCAGATAAATCACTTAGTATCTCTCCATGATTTTTCATATAATTTAAGACTTCCATTACTCGATTTGATTTCCTGTGATTTACTAAATTTTCCACTAGTTTAATGAAGAAATCTTTTTGAGCATTAGTATTATCCGAAAGAAACTCAAGAGAAGCAATCGCTCTTTTATACTCGGAATGATTCGAACATTCCTCTGCAAAATAGAATACTAATGAATCTACATTTTTATTTTTCTGATGTAATTCTTCAATTTGTTGGTAGGCTGTACTATAATTTTCTTCTTTTACTAATCTACGAATTTTTTGTATGGGTATATTGGAAAAAACAAAATAATACCACCTATAATAATTAACGCTATAACTAGACCAATACCTAAAATTACTAAATCTCGTTTAGTTTCTTTTTTTACTCTATCTTTTTCTTTACGAGCATACTCTGTTTCACTAGAAGTTTTTTCTTTTTAGTAGTTCCCTGAATCTTTAGTCTTTTATTTTAGGATTTTTAACTTTTTCTTTCTTATCAGATTGTTTAGGTAGCTCTTTTTTCGTCGAATGTTCTTCCTTAAACCCTTGTTTAGATTTTTCACCTTGGTCCTTCGTTTTAGGCTCTTCTACATTTGTCTCATTATATCGTTTATTTTTTTTAGGTCTAAAAGACCAAGGAGCTCCATCATAAATACTTGTTCCTTTGTTCAAATCTTTTGAGGACATGTCATACTTCTTCCTTTAATGTATTTTCTCTAGTCTACGAGCAGCTTTTCGATACTTATCTGCACACTTTTCTAAATCCTTTGTATACTTATTCGTATTCATTCCTTGAATACTTGCTCTTATTTCATTTGCAACATTTTCAAGTTCTCTTGCAATAGAGTATAACTCAACAATACAACTATCTAATTCATGTTGAATATAAGAATCCATCTTAACCTCCGTACACTTATACTTGAGATAAAACCCACTTTTCAGTATCATTATATCCTTTAAATAGTTTACTAACTGCCTCTGCCTTCTTTTTTATTTTTTCACCTTGATCAACATTCATATCTGCACGAGACAACTGATATTTATTAACTAAGGATGTAAATACTCCTTCTTCTTGTTCAATATTATTTTCACATAAATGACGATATAGATTATCTAATCTATAATCCATATTAGCCACTCGATTTGCTAATCGTTGCATTTGGTCAACAGCTTCTTGTAATCTCTTCATGTCAATGCTTACAGGAGATTGTAAAAATCCCATAATCGAACGTACTAATGAATATAAAAATGGATTACACATTTTCATAGCTTGCATCGCCATCACTACTATTAATGCACCCAGTTGTTTAAAGAAATTCTTCATTTCATTTACAAAAATTCCAATTTTTTCAGCAATGTGTTGTGCTGTCTGTACCAATGAGTTGATAAATGATTTTAATTCATTAGTAATTTTTATTGTCATATCATTAACAAATTGACTGATTTTTTCTTGCATTTTTGCAATATCTTCTGTAAATGCTTTCCATTTTTCTTCAATGAATTTAATAGCTAAATAGACAATAGCTATTACTGCTATTACAACTGCCAGCTTACTAAGATTTTCAACATTAAATTTTTTCAATACAGCTATTATTGGATTTAATAAGGTTAATTGAATAAATTTTACAAGTTTCTCAGCAATCTTCAATTTTATAAATTCTTTTAAAACCATTTGATTTGATAAGATTTCTTGCATGAGATTAACTGTATTTTTAATTGGATCCTTTTCTATGTATTTTGATAAATCATCAATATTTTTAATTCCTAAGCCTTCCAATTTTTGTTTTATTTGCTCTCTTACTTCATTGTTATTAATTGCATCAAAAACAAAATATACCAATAATGCTTCAGCTGCGGATAAGAATTTTTCTTTTTCTGACTCTGATAATTCATTTATATGCTTCACTAGTGAAGATGATGTAAGTATTGGATTCTCTTTAAATCTACCACCTATTCCCTCAAAATCTTCTACACCAGTTGAATAAATCCACTCCCATAAAACAGTCATAAATACTTTTCGATGTTCCATAGATAATGATGCAAGCCAATCATCTAATGTTTCATTCATATACTTCGACAAATTTGATTGTTCCTTTGTTATAAATTCGCCTGTTTCAGGATTTATTTTCCATGAAAAACCATCATGATCCATTAATATTCCTGTATTTGTATCTACAAAAGTAAACTCATTCTCATTCAATAATTGACCAATAATAGAATCGAATGGTGCAATTGCTGTTCCTTCTAATAGTTTAATCATTTGCTTATAAATTTCTAAATCTAAAGAAACATCATTTCCATTAGAATCCTCATAATGAATTCCATCGACAAATCCTGGTCCATCATAATTGTACAATTTATTGATTCTGTCTCTTACCTCTTTATTACAAAATAAATAAGCATAAAGTGCATTATTACCACCTTTAGAATGTCCACCTAATTTTATATCTCCTTCAAGATACTTTGAGACTATATTTAGATACTCAACTGCACGTATTTGAGATTCAGTCATCGTATCATACGCCATATTGAAATCTTCACACCAACCCTCTAATGTGCCATCAGTTCCTCGATAAGCAATAAAGTTTTGTATTTTTCCATTTTCATCCGTATAAGTAAATATAAGAGCTGCAAATTGTTCTAATTTTTCTAATCCATCTACATCTTTATATGTTTTTTTAGTTTGATAAAAATTACTAACTTTTATATTTCCAAATCGAGTGTTCGCTCCAGATACAATTGCTTTAATTAACTCTTGAATAGCTGATGGTTTATCTGGATTCTTTTTATTTTTTAACGCATCAAATTTTTCTGGAAAATTTGTCATAAAAAAGTCTAGCACATCTTTAAGCGTCATATCTTTACTATTTGGATTACTAGGATAATCCAACCCCAAATCACTCCAGTCAATATACGCCAATTCAGCTAATACCAAGCCATCTGCTGAATTGAAAGGTTTTTCTTCAAATGATACATCTTTATTTGATTCTACGTACTTCACAAGATCCGACTTTTCTTCTTCTGCCATTTTTACTCACCTCTCAATTCACTAAATACTTGCTTCATTATTTTTTCACTTGATCCAATTGCGACCCTTAAATCACAGTCTTTTGCTAAAACATCTTCTATTTCTAATTGATTATATTCAGAATCGTCAACAAAATATAATTGGCTACATCCATAAATTGTATCTTTCACTTTATTATCAAACTTTATATAATCTTCATAAATTGAATCTTGTTTTGATAAAATCAAATTTACAGTAGCTTCCACAGACTCTTCTTTAAAAAAGATTTTATATCAAAATTTTGAATATCATAACTTGCATCCTGATTAGGACGAAAAACATTAAGTGTTACAACCACTTTTACATTCTTCCATACTTTATTTGCTTCTTTTTGAGTCCATTCATTAATAGATGGAAGTAATTCAACTGAATAATAAGAATCTATCACTTTATATGAATCTTTATGTACCCATACAATAAATTGTTCTAAAGGTTTTCCCTTTTCATAAGCAAATCCAGAATAATATTCCGTTTTAAAAGGTCCATTATTTTTTCTAGTTAGCGAATTAATAACGAAACTTTTATTATATTTTTTCTCTAAGTAACTCTTTGCTACAGATTCTGGATTTTTATTACTGCTTGTACACCCTAGTAAACCAAATAGTATGAATCCAATTACTATACAATGCTTAAAATTCAATTTCATTACTTCCACCCCATCAATTATCAAGAATAAACAACTAACTTTTTTTACTTAAAAATTTTTCCACATTTATCACATTCATAGTACCCACCTTCTGTATGTGTACTTGGAATAGCTCCTACAATATCACCATCTTCATCATATTTATAATTGATTTCATCTGTTACTTCTCGTTTTTGTACATAATGAATTCTTGTACTTGCACACTTAGGACAACAAGTTATGCCAGCTTTATGTTGTTCAGCAACTTTTTTGTTGATTTTATCTCTATAATTAGAATATAGATATACAAGATATAAACCTACACAGAACAATCCTATATATACTAGACCTTGAATTTGTTTTTCAGTTATACTTCCTGTAGTGAAACTGAGTACAAGAACTAAAATTGTAAAAGCTACATTAGAAAGAACAATAGAAACTTTTATCATTAAATACATAAAAGCAATCCATACAATAAGTGTTATAAAGCCATTAATTCCAATTCCACCTGTTCCTTTTTCACTCGCCATTATAGTAGCTAAAAAAGTAATCCATATAGTACCCATAAAAATCCAAAATCCGCGTTTTATTTTTGCAATCATACTTCTAAAACTCCTTTATCGAAATAAACTATCATCTATAAAGACTCAAATTTCTCTACAGCTTCTTGTACTGCATTATTATAACTTTGAACATTTCCAGAGAAACTTTTTAACCATTCCCCATAGCTAATTAATGACTTTTTAAATGTTTCAAAATTCTGTGCTGATTCACTAAATTTTTTACGTACAGAATCTCCTCCCTGACTATCAAAATATGATTTACTTCCATTAATCAGCTCACTTATTTTAGTTAAGCTTGAATAAATCTTCTCAACATTTGTAATAAGATCTTCACCTGACTGTCTAACCTTTTGAATATCTAATTGACTTGTATAGCCTCCCATACTTATATCCTCCTTAACTATTCATTCCATTTCTAGCTTCGTTATAAATTTTTTCAATTTCATTTGCACATTCATCTAGTAAATTCGCATATTTTTCCATTAATTTTTTCACCTCTTCAGCTGAAACTTTGGGACCAGAATTATACTTATTTGCATATTCTTTATTTAAATCATCATTCCAATTATTGTGTAAAAACTGAACTATATCATCCATAGCTGTTTTAGCCTCCGAATAATTTTTTAATTCAGCTCGAATATCTCCTGCACAAGCTCTCATTTTAGGAGCATCAATTTTATCCATACTCATTTTATCTTACATCCTTTCCATTTTTTATTACCAAAGAAGAAATGAATTCCCATTGTCAATAGTATCTGAATAACGTTTCGAACATTCTCTTAACAAAGAAGCAAAATTTGAAATTGTTTTATATAAGTCCTCTGCTGCTGGCTTAGCTTCATTCCTATATAATCGAATAAATTGCCCTGACAATTGGTCTCTAAAATAATTAGCTCCCATCGTTTCAATAATTCGATCAATTTCCTTCCTTGCGCTGTCAAAATTTCTTAATTCACTTTCTATTTGACTTGCTCCAGACTTCATTCCTTCTGTATCATATCTATTTGACATAATCCCTCCTTCCCTTAGTATAAAAAGAACTTTGTTCCATTTTGAATCTCTGTCTCATAGACATATAAATCTGAATTAAATTCTAGTCCACTTTTTTGCTCACAAAGAACAGAACTTTCTGATGCCAAATAAGCACCTTTTGAAAGCTTTGAGAATACAGAAGCAACTAGATTAGTCATAGTTCCAATCTGCATAGTCTTAGGAATAAAAAAGTCATAGACCATATCTGCTGCTGGAAGCTTTACTTCTATTAAAATCTTATTCATCCATCTATCCTCCCTTCCCTTACTCAATAACTTTGACAAAATTTAATTCAGATTCTTGAATAATATAAGCATATGGTGCCTTTGGATTCTGGCTAAAAGTCTTATCTTCTTTAAATAAAACGTGAGCACTTTTATCAGCTGTTAAAAGCATTCCATAATTTGTAGGGAAAAAGCTCATTAGGCATTTCCCTTGAATCATAGCCACCATATTTTTCTGATTTTCAACAATTATGACATACATTCTATATTTCGTATTCAATACACGAACCATTGACAGTAAATTCACTCGACTTTGCTCATCAAGGTTTTCTACAATATCACTTGGGTGATTTAAAATAATCACAGTTGGATCAAATTCGGGAAGTGGCTTTCCAGTCTCTTTAGCTGCTTTTCCTTCCTCTGTCTCCTTTACTAACAGATTCCTAAGAATTTGTACTTTTTCTGATAAATCCACATCTAATGAGTTTAGCTCTATCACCTGTCCATTTTCAGGAATTGCCTGTTTAATTGCTTGAAGTATTGAATCCTTTTGATTTTTATGTGCATCATCATACATCAATACTTGTGTTGCTGACTTTGTTAAATCAATAAAAACAATTTCTTGATTTTCTCTATCAATTCCAATTGGAATTTTTTCTAATTTATACTCAAATTTTTTAGGTAGAACTACCTGTGGTTTTTCTTCTACTACAACTACATTTTCATTCTTTATACGTTTATTTTTTTGATAACAAAATCTTTGAATCTCTTCATAGACATTATCTGCACCTTCAAATACCATATCTGTTTGGAATTCACAGACAACATTATCTACTCGAATCAATCCTCGACCAATAAACTGTTCTGGAGTAATACCTTCGGTTTTACCTACCAATTCTCTATATTGGTCATCTGAATTTTGACGCAGGGTATATACATTTTTAAATAATGGTTGCATAGAATATGGAATTGAATTTGCAGAGGTTCCTGTCATCAATACAAACATTCCATACTTTGTACCTTCACGAGCAATCTGGATGATTGGCTGTCGTACAGTTGAAACTCCATCTATGAGGTTTTGGAAATTATGTATAATTATCAAAATATTCGGAATTGTATGACCTGAATTTACAATGTAATTTTGATAATTTCCACCAAAACGACGCATTTGTTCTCTACGGCTTTCAAGTTCAGACAAAATCTCATCAAACATTTCTTCAATTGCCTGACGGTCACCTGCACCCACAAAAGTTCTCGTATAGTCTGACTCTTCAAATGCTTCTAATGCTCCTGAATCATAATCACAAAGATAGAAATTAATTTCCTCCACAGAATGATCTTCCATAATAGAAACTAGTACTTTATTTAAAAACTCTAACTTGCCACTTCCACTCATACCATAGAGTAGTGCATTCCCCTGAGTCGTAAATGGTACAGTAAGAGGTAAATGCTTCTGATTTGAAAGATCATCATATTTGCCAATGGTTGGATTTAGTACAAAAGGCTCAATAGTCGTATCATAGATTATAGACTTCTTCTTTTGTGCTTTTGGTGCGGGTAATGGATTTAACCAAAGTTTTTCTGCATGTAACTGATTTTGCTTCGCCGTTTCACTAATAAATTGAACAATTGCATCAATCTGTTTTTCTGGAATTCCTTTAGGTCTAGGTCCTTTAGGTACAGATTCACGACCAATAACCAATCCTTGACTATTTAAAACTTCAATGTAATCACAACTATTTTTCTTCGCATGATCCGTTGGTTCATAAGTTGCACCTGACCAAGGAGATTGTCCATATTCAAAGACTTCATCATTACCCACTTGGAAATAGAATCGTCCAGCATTTGTAATTAAAGTTGCATCTGGTCGACCAATCATGCCTTGACTATCCGAACGATCTTGTACCTTTAGACAAACTTTAAAGCGAACGTTACTTTTAATTTGATCATCTACAACTCCATCTGGTTTTTGTGTTGCTAAAATCAAGTGAACTCCCAGACTTCGTCCAATTCGTGCAATACGAATTAATTGCCCCATAAAATCCCCATGCTGTTGTTTAAGTTCAGCAAATTCATCTGAAATTAAAACCAAATGAGGCAATGGTTTTAGACTGTGATCATCTTGACGCAACTTTTGATACTTATAAATATCAATATTACTAATTTTTTTCTGTTCACTAATTTCCTTAAATAATTTCTGGCGTTTTTCTAACTCATGTTCTATTGCTAAAAATGACCTCTTTAATTCATTACCGTCTAAGTTTGTAATTAATCCTGCAGTATGAGGTAAGTCTTTAAAGATATCTGCCATTCCACCACCTTTAAAGTCAATTAAAACAAAGGCAACATCTTCTGGTGAATAATTGATTGCTAAAGAAGCAATATATGAAATAATAAATTCACTCTTACCAGATCCTGTCATACCTGCAATAACCCCATGAGGTCCATGATTTTTTTCATGAATATCTAAATCTATAAAATATCCATCACTGTCAATACCAATTGGAGCTGCAAGTGTATCAACTGCTGAATTTTCACGCCACCTTCGAATTAAATCTAAATGTTCTGGTTTTCCAACCTCAAACATCTCCATAAACGTATACTGTGTAGGCAAACGCTTTGTAACCGATGGTGAATCCAAATGAATATTAGACATCTGAATAAAGATATCCTCTGGGTTTAACTCATATCCAATTCGCTCCTGACATATCGTAGAATTTCCAGTAATATCATTATAATCAGCTAGAGTTACCTCTATATTCTCGTATTTTTCAGGAAATTTTGCTCTATCTGATTCATGAATTAAATCGATAACATAAGAACAAGCTTTAGGTAAATACTGTCTATCATCATACATTGCAATCATTGTGATATTAGCACTATCTGGAGATTGATACAGCTCCTTAATAGCTTGTGCATGTTCAGCTAACTCTTTATCAGCAGCAAAAATCAAGTAGTAAGGTCCTACTAACTCATTTTTATGACTACCTTCCCCTGTAGAACGTACATTTGCTATATAATCTGAAATATTTCGAACTTCCTCTACATTACTTGCTAAATATCTAGCCGTATGCTCATCATTCCATAGATGAGGTATCCATTTTACAAAGTTCCAACTTTTTTGTTCTTTTTCATTGTAGATAAAGATTATTTTTAGATCTTCATAATTATGTAATGCTGTAAGTTCAATTAATAACGCCTTCACAAAACTTATCATTTTTTCTCGGTTTCCAATAATCCCTACAATCCCTGCACCTTTTAGAGGAATAGTAATTGGTACATCTTTAACCACATGATTTTTAGCAACTGTTTCATACATTTCTCTAGCTGAGTCACTAATTTCTGAATGATAACTTTTTTCTGGGTAAGAAAATTCTGCATCTAAAGAAGTATCACCTTTACCAATCATAACTTCTAAGAAATCTTTATGTCGTTGACTTCTCTGCCATAAAGTTTCCTTCTTATTTTTTATTATGTCAACACACTCTTCTAATAATGGGTTGTTTTCCTCAAGAATGCTTTTTTGTAACTTCGTAGTCTCTTCAATCTCTTGTTGTAATCGATGCAAATAATTTTCATAATCATCAGATGCAATATTTGCTTTATAAATTTGATTTCTACGCTGTATACGTCGACCAAGCACCGGCCAAACAACTGCACCTAAGACCATAACGAATGAAGTAACAAGACTTGGAAGTGCACTGCTAATATTTCCACTGTTTGATAACATATTATTCATTGTAATGACACTTGAAAATACTGAACCCATAGCCATAGTGATTGAAGGACCCAGCATAATAATCCAAGGGGTATCATTTTCAGGTACTCCATCAGGTGGACTTTCCACTTTAAACTGTCGATGAATCACTTCCCTCCTTGCTCTTGGAGCAGAAGAAAATGTTTGAATTTCTTCTAAAATTTCTTCTTCCAATTCAACTGGATGAAATTCTTCCTCTACAATCTTTGGTTCTAATCGAACATCCACAAGATGGTCTGGATTATTAACTGCAATAAAATCCTTTCCCAAAATAATTTTTAATCCAAAAAGGAATATGACATCTCCTATACGAGCACGAGTTGACTTAGAAATTCTTTTACCATTCATATAGATGGGATTATTTAAATTATCTCGAATAACTTCTTCACACTCTTCTACACTTCTTGGTTTTCCGTTACTATAGCAAATCCTCAAATGTCTACTCTTATTAATATATCGATGACTAAACTGAATTGAATTATAATCAGCTTGGCCAATTTCTATCACTCCACCTTCTGGAACTCTATATAGTCGATAATGACTTCGATCAAAAGTCTCAGGTTCTACCATTAGAATCATGACTTCCTTTTCATCTTTACGAAGATAATAAATATAGTTTTCTTTTAGCTCAAACTCTTTAAATTCTTTCGTTCCTTCTTTACAAGTTTCCTCATTTCCACTAATTTCTATCGACTTATTTTCAGCAATATACCATCGATCATTTTTCGCATTAACTCGTACTAATACAGATAGATTTCCTCTTTTATTAGTATAATTTATCGAATATTGTCCACTCACTCTAGAAGGTAACTGAGTCACTCGTAATTCATTTTCTCTAAGTAAGTATAACTGCATAAATTTTCCCTCTTGTTACTTCTTGCTACCTTCATCACCTACCATATATTGTTTATAGGTACGAAGTTGATAGGTACATCCACTAATTGACCAACCTCTATAAAAACTATTGATTAAATACCCCTTTGGTGTATAACTCGCAGTTTTTTGATTTTCAGTTATGTATCGAATTGTTAATGTATACATGGTTTCACTATTACAAACAGAACAAGTATAAATTCCTGAATCTAAATTATCTTTATAAAATCCATGCACAATACATCTCACATATCCAGTATCCGATACTTTTTTATATAGGTATTCATAATATCGGTCATTTTCTTTTGCAGATGCACTAGAATCTAACTGTGGCATCAACTGGTTGTACAACTGATTGCAAGATGCCAATGGATCATTAGGTACAGGTGCATCCTCCTTCGTAATTGTTACAATAAAATCATCATCAACTGTTCGAAGTTCATAGCTTTCATCCTTCGGATTATAATAAGCTGTTTTAAAAAAATATATAGGGTAGGTAAACGTATACGCTCCATCTGCACTACTAACTGTTACAAAACGGTCTAAACTTGTAGGATAGTCAGCATAATCAGCATCTGCATATCCTAATGAAATTAATTCCGAATCTATTTCTTCCTGTGTAGTAGGAGCTTGTGTTGTTTGTTTAACCGTTTCTACTTCTTGAACTGTCGGCTTTATCATTTCAATTTCTTTTTCTGTCAACGTTTCTTTAAGTAGCTTTGCTTTCTTAGTCTCTACTGTTCTTGCTTTTTGATCAAATATCGTTTGTAACTCCGGAAAGAGCATAAAAGAACCACCTATTCCAGCAACTATCGCTAATACTATCACTATTCCAGCAACAATTTTGGGATAAGGACTCTTTTCAAATGTACTTATGTTTAAATTACAACCACAACAATGACAAATTTTGCTCCCTTTGCTAACAGATTTTCCACAATTTTTACACTTCATATAACTATCGTTCTCTCCTATTCATATTTTTTGCTTTTGGTCTTTTAGGAGATGTAGGTCTTTTTCCTTTTGAAGTTCTCTGTGATTTTAAATATATAGAAAATAGTATATGTGCTACTATTGGCAAAATAATCATTAAAACTCCATGCATAGTAAACTTAACTCCTTGATGTATATGAATATACTCATTCATTGCCTTATTTACACTAAATGTGGCATAACAGGTCACAGCAAACAAGACTGCTGAAAAAATTGCTGGAATTCCCAATAAATTCTTATCAAATACAGCCAATACAATACCAATTGCAGCTGATAATATCACTAAAACCATAAATAGTAGATAAAAATAATAAGCAATTGACACATGGTATTCTTTTGAATTTGATAAAAGTTTCACCCAATCTTCATAAGACCTAAGCTTATTTAATAAATCACATAATTTCGGCAAAGATAAGCCTTTCGATAAATTTTGATGTACACTACTTAGTGGATTTGATGCTCCCAATCCACTAAGTAATCCTCCAGTCAAAGAACCCAAAGAATTTAATTTTCTCAAAATTTCCTCTGATAATTTTATATATTTTGTTACACAGACAATTAAAATCATAACAATCTCAATAAGAATTGCTATCCATTTATAAATCGTTGATTTTGAATTCATTTTAACACTACCTTACTCTTCCTTTTTCATTCCCATATCGTTATTCAAATATTGATTCCATGTACGATATTTATAACTTGTTCCACTAAGTGACCAACCTCTATAAATACAATCAAGGAAATACCCTTTAGGTGTATAGTCAAAAGTTTTTAAATTTTCAGTTGGATAATAAACTTTTAGGGTATATACAGTTTCATTACTACATGCATAACAAACATAAATTCCTAATTCTGGATCATCTAGAAATCTGCCTGACATGATACACCTAGCATATCCTGTGTCTGAAACTTCTTCTGATATACGCTTATAATACTGCACATCTCCACTCGTATCCAATTTATCGACCAATTGATTATAGAAACTCTTTGCACATGATATTGGATCATTTTTAACTCGTGCTTCTTCCTTAGTAATTGTCATGACAATTTGGTCATTTGTAGTTTTTAGCGTATAGCTTTCATCGTTTGGATTATAATATCCTGTTTCAAAAAAGTCTGCTGGATAATCAAAGGTATAATTACCACTTCGATCTATTTCTGTTACATAATCATCTGTATCTAGTGGAAAACTTGAGAAACTAGCTCCTACATAATCTAATTCAATAAGATTTTCCTCCTTTGTCGTTTCAGGTGCTTGGGTTATTGGTTCTGTAGTCTCTTCAACTGGATTAGTAACTATTGAAGTATCTGCACTATTGCTTTCTTTTGTCTGCTCAACTGTGTTATTAATTGTTTCTAAAGTAGGTTTTGGTTTATTTTTTTGATATTCTAGATAAGATTTTATTCCAAATGCCAATGCTATAATTACAATCACTACTCCAATAAATAATAAAATACTCAGAAATAAATTCTTTCCCCTTTCTTTTTTCACAAGAGCTGAGTTAAGATTATCTGAGATTGTAATTGAAAATTCATTATTTTCTATATCACTACAAGTTTGTCGAATTGATTCCATCAATAAAATATAGGTTTCTGTATTACTATGTCTAAAAATATTTTTTATAGTAGAAGAAAACTTTTTCTTAGGAAAATAAGTCTGAATAATTTTTTTACTATCATTAGAGCAAATATATGATAAAAACTCTAATGTATTTGGATATGCATCTTCTTCAAAAGCATAGCCACCAATAATTCGCATACTATTATTACAATTTTTAATATCTTCTTCTAATTGGTCTAAATTATTATTATCCCCCAATTCTATCAACTTACAATTTGTCAGAATTCTAAGACAACATAAAGCAAACATTTGTTTCTCATAAGCAAGACTTTGCTCTTTTGTAATACTATATTGATGTAGATTTGAATTTTTTTCACGCTTTAGCTTTTCAGACAATATACTATATTGTCTAAGTAGATTATTTTTCATAGATAACTCTTTCCTTTAACTAATATTATAATTATCGGTCTATTCTAGGACGAGCTTTTATATAACGATTTGTAACCACAATTGTTAGAAAAAACCACATAATAAATGCCATTCCTCCACTAAAATTCCCCACAAGACTAGTTCCTATTTCCATAAATAATGCACCAATAAAAGACTTTAGAATGGATCCTCCAATAATTAGTTCATCAAAATCTCCATATGCAAGTGCTACTCCACAGCCAATTTCACTGCCAATAATTGTAATAAAAACAATTCTCATCAATCCATACAAAAATCCCAAACTACTTGGACTTCGACCTGCTAATAACGTACTGTCTGTTCCCAATCCATAACTCCACTGAAACAGCACCGTACTAGCAAAAAGAATACCTCCTACAATTACTAATAAAACAATTACAGACATCATATCTCGATTCCCAGTAAATATGTTTCTGTCAAAAGTACCCATCAAATTACTATAGATAAAAACAGCTAATACAATAAACACGTACAGCATTAAGAAAATAGATGCAATTAAAAACGGATAGGATTTACCTGTAATTGTTCCCGAAGCATACATACCTACTTCAATAAACCAAGTAACTATCATAATAACAACAGAAAGAATAAACACTTCATAATTCCATCCAACTGAACCTCTTGATTTTGGTTGTTTTTGTATTCTCTTTGGTGCCTTCTTCTTTGGTGCTTTTGGTATTTTACTTCCCATACCCTACTCCTTTTAAAACAACTTATTTTTTAACTTTGAAAAAAGATTCGAATCTTTATCTATGAAATTTATCCATTTTTTAATGACTTTTGATTCTTCTCCTCGATTTTCGACATAATCCTTCGCATCATTAAAATATTTACTTTGAGTATTTCTAAATAACTGTGAAGATTTTAAGACTTTTTTAGAATCTACTTTTAGCAAGTCTGGTTTATACTCATCAAATATCATAAATGTATTCTCATATAGGGTTTTTCCTGCAACTAACCAAAAATCAATAGGGATACTTTTTTCTTTATAATTATCTAAACCAATTAAGGTTATTAATTTAAATACAGACTTTGGAAGACTTTCTTTTATCCATTGATCATACAAGTACATAACTACTTTCTCATAATCTTCGGTTTTTAAATCTTCCATACAAATAAATAATCGGTCAACTTGACTTTTTTCACGAACAGATAATAAAATTTCGATCCATTCCTTCAAGAAATTTTGATCTATTGGCTTTCCTTCTATTCTAGAAATCAATAAATCTTTCAAATCTTTTCGTTCCTTATCACTAATTAGTTCCCAATATTTCGTAACATATTTTCTAACTTTCACTAAAAATTCATTATCAGTAGCGACATTTTCAAGCATTGTGTCCGAAATAAAGTTTCTAAGATCTTTAAATAATCTATAGGAATTTGAATCAACCTTTAACTCTTTATAATCTATTTCTGGAATTTTGGAAAATTTTTTAAAACTCATTTGGTTCCAATAGACTTCTTTTACAGCACTTGCACATTGCTCAATTCTACTTGATGGTGTAAACTGGCTCATCAAATCCATATAATTGTGATAAGCCAACTGTGTACATTGAGGATTTTCAATTTCTTTAGAATAAAGAACTAATGCTAAACCTTCTATATCATCAACTAGCTCCGTTTCTAATCCTATGGTTTTCATTTGTTCAATAACTAACTTCAAATCTTCCCAGGCTAAATGTTCTTTATCTTTTAACAGATAAGAATGATAGTATTCTTCAATGATTTTACAACCCTTATCAGTAGTTTTTAATATCTCAATATACTCCTGACCAGATGAACCCATTTTATAAATAAGCTCTGCTGCATCACTAATAGGCATTGTAAGAATTTTATATGTATTGTACTCTTTTACAACTTCTCTAAACTCAATAGTTTTTGCCATTTCAAACTTATCTAATAAATAAGCTTCTCCTTCTTCTGTTAGATAAAGATTTCTTTTTTGATATTCTCTAATCAAATCAACCATATAATTTTCTATTAAAATACTCTCTCTACTTTTTGAACGAAGAACCTCCATTAAATTTTTATCTAATTCATTATCACTATAGTCTTTGACATCCGATTTCATTATTAATTGATGGGAAATTTTTAAAATCAATTCATCAGAAGCTGTATCATCACCTAATTCTATTGCCGTCTTCTCTAATTTCTTAAAATACTCTGTTGGATTTACTTCTCCTAAATTTTTAACCACATAATCTGCAAATCCCATTCCCTTTATTTTATTTTTATATTGATTGGTCAATACATTCGTTTCTTTTGTTAAAGGTGAAACATATTTTAAAGCTTTTGTTGCACAGACTGAGAAAATCAAACCCTTAACTTTTTCATTGTTAGAGGTTGCACAAGATGTAATTCCCAGATTCTTCTTCAAATAATATGGAAGAGCATAATAGATGCAATACAAAATCGCTTTCATTTGCTCATTTGTTCCATCATATTGAATATATAATGGATCCATTGCTTTCTTATCAGACATATGTGCAACTATACATTGCATCAACAATAGATATTCTTCTTTACCAAATTTTGCCACTTCCATAGCTTCTTCAATTGATAAAAATCTCGTATACTCCAAAGGCTGTTCTATCATTTGTTCAGCATCTTCCACATCTTGTTTAAAATTTGAATCGGCTATTGCTAAAATCTCATTTGGGTCTTCTAAAAACTGTCGGTTTTTCCATGAAAAGATATACGCATGAGCAAACATATTATCACGCATCTTCTGATCTTTTAATCCGTATTGAGTCCTAATGATATAAATATAGGAATTATCTCCTCGAATTTCGAACAAATTTAACGTATTTCCCTGTTCATCACAAATACTATGGTAAATTGTAGAATTTATTACATGAAATTGTACACATTTATCGTAGGCTTCCGTAGGAATATTCTTAGATACTGCTATAGGATTCCAACCATAATCATTTGTATAACAGCATTGAAATCTGTTTTCTATCATAATCTCCTCCCAATTACCTTATTTCTTGCTCATCCCAATCATGTTCACAACTATTACAATGCTTGTATTTATAGGTTCTTTTAAACATTAATATACCTTTCGTTTTTACTCGAATTTCATAATCTTCGCCTCCACAGTTAGGATTAGGACATTTTATAATATCAACTCCATCAATATGTATTTGACATCCAGGCTTTTTACCAATATATCCAAACTCATACAATAACCATAAAAGAGGTTCTTCAATTCGTTTAGGAATAATTGGTCCGATAGGATATTTTTGATTATTGTCATTTTCACCAATTTCACATCCCAAAGAAGTCAATCCAAAATAGCAATATCTCTTGTAATTAGCTCTTAGATTTACTACAAGACTTGATTCTTGATTACGGAAAAATTTTGATAATTCATCAGAAATTGGATTATAATCTTCTACATTAAAAAGTGGCAATGGATTCCCTTTTTCATCTTTAATTGGCTGAACTTCCGAACTTATTTTTATTCGCAATTCTTCACTTGGTAATGCTTGTTGAACTGCTGGTTCGTCCATTTTGGATATGCAAACTGCCAAAGGCTTTTCACATTTACTATCTCCACCACCATCAACAACCATATTATAGATACCTGTTAAAGCTTGTTGTGTTTCTTGATCATTGATCTTCCCTGCCACTAAATTAAATGCTGAAAACTGACTAGGATCTATAAGTAAAATAATCCCATCAGAATTTCTTATAAATGGAGCAAATCTAGAAAGTTGAGAGGGATTAAATTTTTGAGGATCAAATAATTCTCCTGCAACATCATAAAGTACAAATGTTTCTGTGCTATGTGTACTCTCACTAGTACTACGTGTTACATCAAAAAATAACGGTTGCTGTAATCGTCCTGCTGGAGTTGAACCTGGAAATGGAACTCCTTCTTTAATCATGTTTTGTCTTACAAAATTGCCGGCTGATGCATTGGTATCATGAACTGCTAATCCGACTCTTGCCATATATTGATTAATTCCTTTTAAAAGCTGTGATAAATAAACTGTTTTACCAGAACCAGTAACTCCAATGACTGAAATAAATTTTACCGTATTTCGACCATAGCCACTAGGTAGTGGATTATGACAATGACAACACACTCTACGATCACAAATTTCTCCAGTTTCTAACTGTACTGCTTGTACCATACCACTAGCATCTCTAATAAAATATGTATCGCCCTTTTGTTTTTTATATATCTTTGTTCTTTTATTAACTCATCGGGAATTAAAATTCTACGACGATAAGGTTCTCTTTTTTCAGCTGGATCATATTCTGTAGTTTCCTTACCGAAATTATTCCAAAATCTTTTATAAATTTTATCGTCTACTAGACAAAAATATTCCCAATCTTCTATTTTTTTCAAAATACTTTCCTTATCCCCTCCACGATATCTCGTTTTAAAATCCTCAATATCCTCAAAATCCTCTGGGATAGACTCACACTCTTCTGGACTCACTTTTTCAGAACGAAAATGAACATCATCATCTTCCATTTCTTCAAAGCAATAGGGACATATAATTTTCATAACCGTTTACCTTCTTTCTTGTTTATTGCAATATTAATCCTAATGTATTTGACTGTACTCTTGGTTGAATTCGTGTTTCTACATAAATCGTCTGCTGCTGTATTATTTCCTTTGTAATGGGGATTTCAAACTTCCCTACAAAACAACTTAAATCTCCATCCATATAGCTTTCGATATTTAAATTGGTATCAAAGGTTATTGAATAAAATCCTGAATCTACTTCATGTCTTTTAAACAAACCCTTTAAAATAGTTTCTTTTTCGATATATACATGAATTTTAATTGCATGGTCATAATAAGGTTTTACGATACCATTCATTAAATTAGGCTGGTAAATCTCACAATTATCACCTTCCATTGAACAGGCAAATACAGTGTATCTCCCCATTTCATTTTTAAAATCACAGCCATTATTACGCACCATCTCATCAACTTTTACTAAACGTACCTCAATTCCATTTCCAATTCTTGTATAATCACCTGTTATTAGAGTCACTTGTGATAATCTTTCACAAATTTCATCCATCATTTGTGCAGCATTTTCGCCAAATCTAGTACGTACAATTAATACAGTTAAACCTGGAGAACTTTGCCAAGTCAGTTTATTAGTCATTGTATTTAACCTTAAATCCGTTGCATGCTTATTGGGATTATAAGGAGCATAAATATACTTCATTTGTACGCCTCCATTTAATTATCTAATTGATCTCGAGTAACTTCATATAAAGCAATAAATTCAGCTGCATCATTGCAATTTGTATTATAATAATACATTGTCTCATCAAAAAAGGTTTTTAAGTGCCTATACAAGGTATCTGGACTTGATTCATCCTTTTTTAGTAAAATAGCAGATAATCTAGGACTTCCTAATCCAAAAGGTATCTTCAAATAAGTCGACTGATTATTTACAAGGTCTTCTCTAATCATTGAAGCAGCATTTGATGGTTTTAATCCTTTGACTATCTTTAATCGTTCTGCATATTCTTTATCAAAGGATAATTTAAAACTTTCATCACCACTTAAAATTTCCTCTAAAATTTTCTTTATATCTACAAATGACCCATTTAACTGTTCGAATAACTCCAGATGACTATTTAGAAATTGATCAACCTTTGGCTCATAATAAGATGTAATCGTTTTATCATTAATCTTAAACAGTCGAGCGATAGAATTATTTAACTCTGTAATTCCATTAATAAATGCCTCTGCTAGTTCTCCTTCTTCATCAATAATATCCATAAATGCTTGTAGAATATCTTCATCTGAGGAAAATAAATACTTTAATTTCTCTCTTGCTACATCCAGAATCCTTCTTTCCCTAGAAGGTTCTTGTTGTCTATTTTTTATTAGTTGATATAATTGCTCTTTATTTTTTCTCAAAAACATCAAACCTTCTTTAGAAAATTTACTATTTAAACTTTCTTTAATTTGCTTTTTCCATTGTTCATAAATTCCACCTTCATTTTGAGCTTGATCAAATACTTTCTGAACAATTTTCAAGAGATAATTCGTCCAAGCATTCATTGTAATTTCATCAAACTCAGCTGAACTTAAACTCTTAATGTCTCCAATTTCTTCCATCGTTTTACGAGGAAAGAATTTTAAAATATCTAGATTCATTTTCTGAATTTCCTGTTCAGCATAATCATCTAATACCTCAAATGTTCCCTGTTCTGTAATTTTTAAATCCTTTAGTATCTTTGAATCAATATTCAATACACGATTTTCTTTAGTTACATGTTCATACAATCGTCTAACTAATTGGGTAACGATTACCTGACTAATTTCCTTCACAGGTTTTTCCTCTACTGAATACCTAGCAGTTAAAATTTCCTTATTAAGAAATCTACTAGCCACTGTTGTATCTTTATTATTCGACAATACCATTGCAGAAGAAATCATACGATAACAGTTATCCATATCCTTATCGCCTAATCTTGTTCCATCTTCTAATCTATTACTAAATACTAAAATCCCATCACAGCTATCTAATGCACTGCCTTCTTGATTATTGTATTTTGCAAGCTCTCTGCGAAGTTTCCTAGGAAGATCTGTATTTAACTCATTTTCATTAAGTAAGATTGTCATTTCTTTAAATGTATTAGCAAAGCTACCTAACATATTTCCCAAAGTATTTGAAATCTCTAACCACTTATTAAATTCTTCAACACTTTTACATTCTGTGCTATCAAATAAAAAAGTTATATATAGGTTATGCTTGTTACGAAAATGTGTTTCTCTAGAAAATAAAAATACAATTTCTTTATTTAATTCCTCAATAGTTAAAGAAGTTTTTCCTTCTCTTTCTAATTTTATATATTTAGTTTCTTCATCTTGAATTACTTCTAAAAATAGTAACTCTTGCTGAAACTGATGCCAAATCTTAAAAATATTATTAGAAATCATCGAATATCCTTTAGTAGCCTCTTCTCCTAAAAATATAAAGATCATTGGATAATGAGGTTGATTTTGATCGTTATCTAAATTATAAATATTTTGATTTGTACCCACTAATTGATTCTTAAAATCGTCAATTAATTTTTGAGCATCCAACATATTCTTACCTCGTTATTTAATTTTAGGAGTCATAGAATGAGAAACTATGACTCCTCTTTTATTAAGAGTGTTTTACTTCTTTTCTATTTATAAACCATATAAAGCACAAAATTCTTTGAACTTTCTATTAATCTTTCCTAAGAAATCCATAATTTCCTTACTCTTTGTTGTATTAAGCGACATTTGAACATAATTTTTTAATCGTTCATTGGTTAATTGGGACTTTAACTCCTCTACTGCTACCTTTGCTTCAGGAACTCCTAGTTTTGAACGTCGCTCATCAGAAATTCTTCGAATTTCCTGTTTAATTTCTTTATCTAGACCTTGATAAGTTACAAATGACTGATAAAATGGAATACTACCAAACTCATCTGTAACAGTGGATAGCATAATATCCTCACTTAAACCATGATCCATCATAAATGTAAAATCAAACTCTTCAATTGAACAACTGATGACTGGAAATTGTACTTTAAATACCCCTGTAAACAGTGCATAACAATAATAGTCAAATTCACTTAATTGATCGATAAATCCTTGAATTTCTGCTTTTTTAGCTTCTAATTGATTTAAAGTTTCTTGCTTATCATTTAGTAAATCGGCACTACTGTCTAAAATTTCCTTTACGACTAATTGATAAATAGGGAAGGAATAAAAGTAATCCTTTTGGATATCTTTAATATCCTCTTCTCTCTCACGCAGTCCATCTTGAGGTAATGCGTATTCGGTAGGACTCATTGAAAGCTCATAGTTTTGAATTTTAGTCATACAATGATCAATATTTTCTATTGCTTCTACAAGCTTAGAGAGATTCTTGCTTAAATAATCTTCTTTTAATAAAGGGGTTGCCTCTGCTAATACATCTGCTAAAGTCTTACAATCACTTTCACTGGATTTACAAATCCTACTATTTTCATCAATTACACCGATTTCACAAGCTTTGCTATATAATCTATCTAATTCTGATAATTCCATTTTTAAATCTTCGGAATAAATTTCCTCACGATTTGTAACACTTTGTGGTCTTAGTGGAAGTAAATTTCTCCAATCAATCTTTACTACACATTTAGATTTTTCTTCATAATAATGTCTTCCATAGATATTCTTAGATGAAAAATATTTTCCTTCATACTGATTAATTTCTCTATATGCACTTAGTGGAAAACCACAAACACTTTGCATAACAAAGATTCGATCGGTTAATGCACTCATCTTACTTTTCCAAATTGGTTCAACGGCTTGTATTTGTGCAGCAGCTGCCTGAATAGGAGCAGAAATTTGTGGTACAGATAAAAATGCCATCTTTGTTGTCTGAGATTCTTGCCAGATAGTTGAATCCAATGTAAACAATGGATTTGCTCTAGCTGTTAATTTCTTTATCCAGTCCTCATAGATAAAATTGGTCAAAACTTCATCTGTAACCTCACCTGCGATTTGTCGTTCATACTTATCTCGTAAGAATTCTGTAATTGTACGAGTTGCAAAATCTCTAAATGCTTGATGAACAAAAAAGTTAATAACTAAACGAGAAATTCGATTGTCGTTTTCTCCAATCCAATCTTCCTCATGTTCAACTAACAGATTCATAAAAGCATCCATCATACTTCGAATATTAATCTTTTTGATTCGTTCTTCTAAGGCTGGCTGGATTTCTTTAATAGTCATCATAGGCATAACAAATTCTTCTTTTTGCAGTACTACATCCTGACTATCTAACGCTCGCTTATTCTCATTAAAGGTTTCAATAAGCTTTGTCATCACATTGCTTAGTTTTAAATAATATGAAACAGCTATCTGATCAACCTGTTTTTTCAACTCATTCAGTACACGGTCCATCGTTTTATAAGCTACAAGATCTAATTTATGTTGTTCTAAGGTCATAAGATAGAATTTATAGGTTTCAAATGCTTTTGCAGTAGCACCAGGCATTTTAATCTTTCTGTCAATTATATCTTCAAACGCATCTTTAGCATTTTGATAATCTTCTTCTCGATTTGTATCTTGTGAAGCTTCTTTAGTCAAACGAGATTTATTTTGTACAATTAATCCATCAATAAAATTTGAAAGATTGTATTCAACCCCAGCTTGTAACATTCCATAAGCAAACATCGGTCCTCGGTCAATATCTTTTAACACAACTTCTAATTCTTTTCGAATTCGACCTAATAAAGATCCAGCATTTTGATAACCTTCCATACCTGTCGCATTTCTTTCAATATTGCCTTCCTTATCACTTGTCTGATTGGTATAGTGAAGAACCATCTCTGAATTACCTGCATCTCTCACATAGTGGAAATCTTCTCGGTAATCTTCATACTCTGAACTGGCATCTTGTCGAAGTTCTGCATAAAGAGATTCATAAACTTCCTCAAGACTCTTTACATCTCCAGTTGCTAAAGTGGAAAATGCCAAAGCATCTACATCGGACTTGGTAGGTGTTTTTCCCTGAATAGTTGCAAATTGCTCAAATAGTCTAGATGCCAAGTAGGTGTTAATTTCTTTTAGTGGAATAGTTGCGCAAGAAGCTCCAATTGCACAATAAGCTATATTCGCTCCCATCCTCTTTTTTCCATTAATTGCTCCTGTAAAGGCTTGAAAATTTTCAAAATGTTGATCTAAACCAAATTCATCCTTATCTTTTGCTTTAGTTAAAAAGTCCATAATGTATTCAGCCACAACATTCATTGAATATTTATACGCATTTGGAATTACATTTCCCCTAGAATCACTTGCACTCACTAAATGACACATATCTACCGGTGGTCGATTCCATTTAATACGCTTTCCACCATTATATTCTTGGATAAACTCACCACCATTTTGACTAATGTTCATACAATATTCCAATTCTTGTAAAGAAGCATATCCATTTTTAGGTATATAGTCATGTACTGCATTCAATTCTAATGGAACATTTTTTAAATTGACATCCGGTAAGAAGAAATATCCATAGCTCTTAATAGGTTTTCCTAATTCTTCTGCCACTGCACGAACCATATAACAAGTATCTAAGAAACAACCTGCGCCTGTTCCACCACTCAAGCCTGAGAAGATATGTATATTAATTTGTGGCGAATGTAATCCCTCTACAACTGAAGTAATTTCTGTTTTTAAACGATTCATAAACTCATTGGATTTACTCATCATCATCAGTCGTCCAATTTGGCGAATTCCACCTGCTCCAGCAACACCTAAAGGAATCCCCCTGTTTTTTTATTTTTCACCCTCAAACCACGCATACTCTGGTCGATGTTTAAGTGCAGTTGCGTCGACTAATCCTTTAAGCTCCGCATTTTCTATTGAAAAAAACTCCGTATCTTTTAAACCTCCAATTCCTTGACCATTGCCTTCTTGATTCAATTCGCCACCTTTACTCTTAGTGGTTGTATCAACACCTAAAAAACGAATACGTTTATATTCGGAAATAACTGCATCTTCTTTATCTGGTTTTAAACGAGTATATACCTGAGATTTAACTGTTCGAAGACAATGAACTCCTGTACCTCCTAATCCAATAAGTATTGTTGCAGTATTGGGTTCTTGATCTGCTTGCTGATTTAAAGAGATAATTCCTCCTCCTGCGCTTAATAATAGTTGTGTGTACGCCATAACTTTTTCCTCCATGTATATTTCAGCTTTATTTTAGTTATTTAATTCATTTTCTAATTGATTTAACAATTTTTCTTTATGATTTACCAACTTTTCGATACTATCTAAAATTTCTTTAACAATGATTTGATAAACAGGAAAAGAATAAAAATAATCTTTTTGAATATTTTCTACGTCTTCTTCTCGTTCACGCAATCCATCTTGAGGTAATTTATACTCTGTAGGACTCATTGCAATTTCAAGATTTTGTACTTTAACTAGATAACTATTTAATAGTTCAATTTCTTGAATGAAATGTTTCACACTAAGTTTCGATTTATCTATAGACTCTAATTGTTGAAGAATTTTCTTGGTCTCTGTAAATAACTCTTGAAATTCTACACAAGTTTCTTCACTAGGTTTACAAATTTGACCATCTAGATTAATCACTCTTAATTTGACAGCTTTATTATACAAATCATCTAATCGACTAAATTCTTCTCTTAAATTATCTGAAAGAATTTCTTCTCTATTTGTCACACTCTGTGATTTTAAAGAAGGTAATTTTCTCCAATCTGTAAATTTAGCTCTTTCTATTGGTTTTCCTTCATATAGGTGTCCTCCATATACGTTCTTTGAAGAAAAATATTTTTGTTCATATGATTTAAACTCTCTATAAGAACTAAGTGGAAAACCACAAATAGTCTGTATAGCAATAATTTTATTAGTAGAAGTACTTTTTTTAACTTTCCAAAGATAACCTTTATGTGCTAACTCTTCCTCTATAATAGAAGCATAGCCTTCAGGTACAGATAAAAATGTCATTCTTGTAGTTTGTGACTCTTGCCAAATAGATAAATCAAAATTAAATAATGGATTTGATTTTTCAGTTAATTCTTTTACCCAACCTTCAATAGAATTTGAATTATCACCATCTGGAATTGTTACACTAGCTGTACCAATTGAACAATACCTAATATTTGCTCCTATCTTCTTTTTTCCATTAATTGCTCCTGTAAAAGCATAAAAATTTGCTAAATGTTCATCCATACTCCATACATCTGGATCCTTTGTCTTTGTCAAGAAATCTAAAATATAATTTGCAACAACATCTAACGCATATTTATAATCTAGGATTTCATTACCCTGTACATCTTTCGCTCCTATCAAATGACACATATTTACTGGAGGACAATCCCAATTTATACGTCTATCTCCACCATATTCTTGTACAAATTTTCCTCCATTACTAGGAAGATTCATACAATAATCCAATTCTTGTAGTACAGCATAAGCCTGTTTAGGGATATAATCATGTATAGCATTTGCTTCTAATGGAATATTTTTTAAATTAAGTC
>JPZU01000001.1:444787-452024 GCA_000875945.1 Lachnospiraceae bacterium TWA4
GAAAAAAGTATCCATATGTATTAATACATTTCCCAATTTCTTTCGCTACTGCACGAACCATATAACAAACATCTAAAAAGCACCCTGATCCTGTTCCACCACTTGATCCTGAAATAATATGTACATTAACTCGTGGACTATCAAATCCTTCAACTGCTGAAATCATTTCTGTTTTTAGACGATTCATAAATTCCTTCGACTTACGCATCATCAAAAAACGTCCAATTCGACGAATTGCTCCCATTCCCCAGTTAGGAAGTCCCTGTTTTATCAATTCTTCCTTTGATAGCCACGCATACTCTGGATTTTGTTCAATATCTACTTCTCTTATCAAATCATAAATATTATCTGCTTGAATTGAGAAGAACTCACTGTCTGATAAATCACTAATCTCTTGACCACTACCCCTACTCTTACTAACACTATCAACCCCTAAAAATCGAATACGCTTATACTCTGGTATATCTGAATCTTCTCGATCTGGCTTAATCTGATTATAAACTCGTTCCTTAATAGTTCGTAAACAATGAATTCCTGTTCCACCTAATCCAATCACTATAGTTACAGTATGTGGTTCTTGCTCCGCTTGCTGATAAGGAGATATAATTCCTCCCCCATCACTTAATAACAATCTCGAATAGCTCATGTTTATCTTTTCCTCCTATTCTTTAACGCTTCTTAGGTGCTTTGGGCTTTTTTACTGGCTTTGGACGTTTTCTTTTCATCACTTTATCCATCAAGCTCTTGTATTCAATAGTCATTAAATTTATATCATTTTCTTTTACTTTAATTGTGTATTTTATACCACTTTTGATTTGTAACTTTTTAGAAGCTTTTCCATTACAAAAGACTGGAATATTTGTTTTTAAAATAACATAATTCTTTCCTGTTGCTTGAAAATATGATTTTCTATTATCTATCCCAATATTATCAATTCTAAACCTAGCTAACTTACAAGTTCCTCTCATTGGTTTATGAGGAGTACCACTATAAATGCCATTCTTATACGTCTGAACTTTAATACCAGATTCATCTACTCTAAAAGGAGCAATCGCACGCTTCCAAGTAATAATTCCTAAAACAATAAGCACTATAATTGCTATAATTCCCAATCCTATACAAGCCATTACTCCAACATTATGAGTCACAATCTTTACCTTTACATTGCTAGATAATCCACCTGTATCTGTTGCCTTTACATTAAAATCTCCTTTAGTCAAACTAAAATGTTTTAATGTAACAATATTATTCTCAACAATATAGTCTGTATCCTCCATAAAACTTGAATCAACAGCATAAGTCAATGAATCATTTTCAGCATCAGTAAATAAACTAGATAAATCAAAACTTATTTCATTTTCTTTAAATGGCCAAATATATACCGTCTTTTCCACTAAATCCTCTACAGCGACTGGTGCTGTATTGACAGGTTTTTTAGGTTCTTCTGCTTTCGTTACATTGATTGGTCCAAGAACTTCTGATTCCTTTTCTAGATTATTTTTTTCATCCATATCTAGTTGCTTTAGATCATAAATCGTATGTGCTTTTATAAAATATGTTCCTTCACTTGGCTGATACGAAGCTTTAAATTGATTATTGTCCAAATTCATTGGTATTGTATCAACCAAATTTCCAGATACATCCATAACTTGTAGTTCTGTTTCATATCCATTTAACTGGCTACTATCTGATATCTCTGGAATTTCCCCATCAAATAACTTTGCTGTAACATCTAATGCTTCATCTGTTGTAATGGTTGTATTATTTGTCTGTATATCAATACCTAAATCTGTATTAAAGACTAAATTAACTTCTGCTTTAATTCCAGGATCTCCTGTTACAACTAGCTTCCACTTACCTGCCATTAAATCAGTTACTTTTATAAAGTTAAAATCCCTACTTGAACCATTTACCGATTGAGTTTTAGCTTCTTTTCCATTTGGTTTAACTAAAGAAACCGTTTTAATATTTCCATCAATTAAAATATTGACTTCTTCAACTCCAATACCAGGTATTTCAAATTCTAATTGAGCTTGCCCAGATTGTGGAATTGATAGTCCTCTTCCGCATGTCGTAGTGTCATAAATTACATTATAAAATAAACTAAAAACTTCTTTTAAATCGTCTGGTTTTGAAACTTCTTTAAATGTTCCATTGGTTGCTTTAGAAATTTGTTCCATTTCTTTTAAGTTCGCTTTACCATTTGAATTTAAACAAATACTATAGATTTTAATATTTTTATCTCTAGCAACCTGAATAGCGTCTGCTTTATTTTCAAGAGATTTCTCTAATTCTTCAGGCGTATCTTTAGGTAAATCAGTTTCTCCATCACTTAAAAATACAATTTCAGAAGATAAATCTTTATTTTCCGCATTTACTAACATATTTGTAGCTTCTAATAATGCTTCTCCGATATTTGTGTACCCCTGATTTGAATCTACCTTTGTAGACTTTTTAGATTTTAATAATTCAACTACTTGATCTTTATCACCTTGGCTTTGAATCTTTTTTAAATCTTCTTTATCCATAATATGATTTGAAAAAACAATACCACCAAGATAATTTCCTTTTTCTGTTAAAAGATTTACAAATTGATTAATTGCCTCATATCTAAGTTCTAATTTATCAGAATAATTCATCGAATAACTTGCATCTAAAACAATCACTACATTATGTCGATTAATTAATTGAACATTAGACGTATTAGCAGCAACTATAGGAATTGACATTGCTACATTCACTAATAGAATTAGTGCCATAATATACCCTGCTACTTTTTTTCTTTTGGATTTCATACATTTTTCCTCCCTAATTTTTTAATTCATAGTTTTCAATAAGCAAATCATGTTAAGTAAAATTTTGTTAAACCTTATATATTAGTTATTTTTACTAATTTATCTTCTTATTTCTGTTAACTAATTATAATTTATCATAAATAATACGATATTTCAATATAAATAATATATCATTTATATGATATTTGTATTACCATATTAGATATAATAATTCAAAAAAGGAGGTCTATTATGACATATGAAGAATTTTTTCCTCAACGCCTAAGTTTCCTTCGTATGAAACTTGGAGTATCTGCCCGTGATATGAGCTTATCCATCGGACAAAATCCCGGCTACATCAATACAATTGAAAATGGAAAAGCCTTTCCAACAATGAATAATTTCTTTGCAATTTGTGACTACTTACATGTATCTCCAACGGATTTTTTCGATAATAACATTGAATATCCTAAACAATTTGAAATGATTATTGAACGTCTACCAGATTTAAGCGAACACCAATTAAATCTAATTTATGGTATTATCAGAGAGTTTTCAAAACATTCAAAAAAATAGCACAGATACTCAGTTCCCACTGCTTATCTGTGCTATTTTCTTCTCTTTATAAAATCATCATAAATAGTATAGCCTTTAATTTTAAAAAATCTAACCTTCTACACTTCCCACTTCACATAACTTCCATTTCCATCTTTTTTAACCACCAGCTGGTCATCAATCTGATTTTTAAGTTCTGTTACATGAGAAATAATTCCTATCATACGTTGTCCACCAGCTAATTCCTTCAAAATTCGAACCGCCTGATTTCTAGAAACTTCATCCAAAGATCCAAAACCTTCATCTATAAACATCATATCCAGTCGAACTTTTCCATTCATCGACTGAATAATATCAGCCATTCCAAGGGCTAGGGCTAGGGCTGCCATAAAGGATTCTCCACCAGAAAGAGTCTTTACCTCTCGATCAGAATTTGTTACCAGTGAATGAACCATCAAATCTAGACCCTCATTTCTAGCATTTCCTGCATCATCAATTGCCTTTAATGTTAACTGAAACTGACCTAGTGACATCTTATAAAATCTCTTATTTGCTGCAACTAAAATCTTTTGTAAATAATACCTCTGTACAAAGGTTTCAATATCCATCTTTTTATTCTTTTGATTTTTCTGTCCACTAGCGGCAAGGTATAGGTGTTCTACAGTCTTATACATCTGTCTTAACTTCTTACTGTCATCTAATTTCTTTTTTAGATTTTTTAGTACCTGCTCATTCGTTTCTACAATATGCTTTAAGCGACTTTTCTTACCTTCTAGTTCATCTTTTAATTCGCTTACCTCCCTTAACTTTTGTTCTAATACCGAAATATCTGGATCTGTTCGATCTAAAATCACCTGACTCGTTCGCTCAATGGTTTTCTTCGATTCTTCTAGCTTTTGATAAATAATTAAAATATTCTCTTCCTCTGCCTTAATCGTTTCAAATGGAATTTCATCTACAAGCTGTAACACTTCATCTTGTGTTAAATTCGCTTTTTGTAAACTTAATTCATACTCACCATTCTTATCATTTAAACGATTTTCTTCTTTTACTTTTTCTTCTTTAAGCTTTGAAAGTTTTCCCTGTTTTTGGATTTGAAGTTTCCTTTTTTCTTCAAGTTTTTCTAAAATACGTTCTAATTCACTAGTTAATTGAGTATCTTTAATCTTTACCTGCTGTAAAATCTCCTTCGCAGCTTCTTCACTTTCAAATAAACAGCTAGTCATTAACTCCTGAATAGATGCCTCTAATTTGGATTTTTCTTTTTCACACTCTTGAATTTTCTTTTCCAGTTTATCTTCTTTATCAGAGAGTTCTTCGACTTCTTGTTTTAATTTCTTTAACTGTTTATCTAATTTATCTCGATATTCTTTTTGTGATTTTGCTTCTTTTAATTGTTTATTAATCTCTTCAAAATCAAGTGTTGGTCTCTCTTCAACTTGTCTTTTTAGTCCTTCATAAAGACCCTTTTCTTTACTGACTTCTCTAGCTTGTTTTTCCTGCTCTACCTGACTAGCTTCTTTTTTGTCTTTTGCCTTTTTGACTTCATTGGCAGTAACCTTTAAGTCTCCTAAGTCTCCCTTCAATTTAGCAACTCTTGGATGATTAGTCGAACCACAAACAGGACAAGGTTCATTCTCCTTTAAATTACTTCCCAACAATCCTGCTTGATTATCTAAAAATACTTGATTTAAATGCTCATAAATCGATAAATTTACCTGATATTCTTCCTTACGTTTCTCATAAGTTTTTATAGCCCTATGCACTAATTTTTCTTGTGCATCCAACTGTTTCTTTAATGCCCTTGTTTCCTGTGCAATTTCTTGTTCTTTTTCTAATCTAGTAATTTCAACCT
Source organism: Lachnospiraceae bacterium TWA4 (assembly GCA_000875945.1). Lineage (GTDB taxonomy): Bacteria > Bacillota > Clostridia > Lachnospirales > Lachnospiraceae > TWA4. The sequence goes on from JPZU01000001.1 coordinate 449,972, forward strand.
CTATAGTCTTTAACTGTTCTTGTTCTTTTTCAATTTTTAAAATGGATTGTTTCATTGCTAAAATAGATTGTTCAGTTTTATTTTTTAACTGTAGAAGATCTTCACTACTAATATCCGTCAATTGATTTTTGTAGTCTTTAATTTTTTTATAACTTTCAACAGCAGTATCTACTTTTCCCTTTAATGCAATAAACTCTTCATGAGCACTCTTTTGAATGGGCTCTAACTCATTTTTTTGTTTTTCATGCATTAAAACTTCTTTTTCTATTAATGGAAGAATGTTTTTAATTTCTTCGATCCCACACTTAGTTTCTTCTAAACGATTCTCACTCTCTTTCACAGCATTACAAATAGGAAGTATCTGCCAAGCTTTTGAAGCCTTATCGAGTAAAATCTTTTTTTCTTCAATTTGGGGAAGCTTCTCAGTAAATTTATTTATCCATTCTCTTGCTTCGTTTTGCTCTTTATAAGCCAAATGAATATATGTAGATTCTGCGTGTTCTTTTTGCAAAGTTTCATAACTTTCAACATATTTTTTCCATTCACTTAAGCACTGCTTATAGTCTTCTCTCTGCTGCCTACACAAATTTTCTAAGTATGAAATCGAAGTTTCAAATGAAAATTCTAAGAATTCTAAGTCTTGTGCATCTAGCACATGCCCATACTCTGTTCTGCACTGCGTATCTAAAATTTCCACCTGTTTTTTCATTTCAGTTCTTCGATTTTTTAATTCTTCAATAATCCCACGATAAATTTCTGTATTAAAGAGTTTTCTAAATATATCTAGCTTATCATTTGTACTTGCACGAAGAATTTGCATAAACTCTCCCTGTGGAATCATTCCCACTTGCATAAATTGTTGCTTGGTAAGCCCTACAATTTCCCTAATTTTTTCTTCAATATTTTTTCTTCATAGCTTTGTCCATTTGGAAGAATCAACTCTACTTTTCCATTTTCAGTAACGATATCACTTTTTGCTTTACGCTTTGCCTTTCTTTTATGTTTAGGTATACGAATAATCTCATACTCATCTTCACCATCTTTAAAGCAAAACTTCACAATCGGTGTTTGATCTAAAGATGCAAATTGGCTTTGTAAATTAAATCCTTCTTTTTTATCTGTATTTGAACTCCCTTCTCCATAAAGCGCAAATACCATTGCATCAAAAATTGTCGTTTTACCTGCTCCCGTATCTCCACTAATTAAAAAAAGATTTTGTGAAGGTTTTGTAAAATCAATAACTGTTTTTTCTGAATAAGAGCCAAAAGCTTCCATTTCTAAGTAAATTGGTTTCATTTTATACCTCTCTTTATATCATTGTATCGTTATTTATATTCCTTCTTTTACTGTATTAATAACCTCTATTAAAATATCTTTTTCTTCTTTAGTAATATCTTCAAAAAACTTACAAAACATTTCAAATGGTGTAATCGCTTCCACATCGACTTCATCCAAAAATTCCTCATTTGTAAATCGAACATCTTGTCGATGAATTTCTAATAGATTAGGAAATGCCTTCCTTAACTGCTCTTGCAAGTTAAAAACATCTAAGTCATCTGTATCCGTTAATGTAATACTTACATAATCATCACTAGGATTTTTTAGCACATCTTCCAAAAGCCCTTTTAATTTTCTCACTTCATGAAGAGGCTTTACTAAGACTTTTTCTATTTTTACTGCATCCTCATCTAAAGTAACGACATTCATTCCTTTTTGCTGACAAGCCTCTGATAAACTATAAGCCATTGGACTTCCACTATACTGTAAATGGTCATACCCTATATTCATTGGTGTGTGTATATGACCTAGTGCGGCATAATCAAACTTTTCAATTAACTTAGAAGAAATACTATCAATATTTCCAACGGTCACAATCTCAGAATCAGTTCTTTTCACTTCCTCTAAACTATTTACATAAAATTGATGACTCACTAAAACATTTCGCTCATCCCAATTAATCAGTTCTTTCTCTAATAATAATCGAATTCCCTCTTCATAAGAGGTTACCTCCTTGCCAGTAAAATTTCGTACAAAGGAAGGTTTTACAAATGGA
>JPZU01000001.1:452044-468733 GCA_000875945.1 Lachnospiraceae bacterium TWA4
CTATCATGGTTTCCACTAATCATTAAAACTGGTAAATCATAGTCTGATAACTTTGTGATAAATTCATTAAACAAACTAACAGTCTCAGCAGAAGGAACCGACTTATCATAGATATCCCCCGCTATTACTACTGCATCGATTTTATTAAACTTTATATAATCAATCACTTGGTTTAAAATAAACTGCTGGTCTTTATATAAATCATAGTTTTTGAGTCGAATTCCTAGATGTAAATCCGATAAATGAATAAATTTCATAATCAGTTTCCTTTCTCATTTCATTTCTACTACTTTTTAGATAAATTCTAAAATAAAGAAAGAGTAGCTAAAAGATATAGTTCCTCCTAATGAGACAAAAATCTATAGCTACTCCTAATTATATAAAATTTTTATTTTAGAAATTAATCTTTGCAGTTTGTCCTTCTAATACAGCACCTTTGGAATAACGCACTTCATATTCTTCAACTTTTGTACCATCTTCTAGTGTAATGTTGTTAGAAATTAAATAACTAGCAAGCTGATATAAGAACTGATAGAGTTCATAAGCCCCATTTTTAGTTTCTAAAACTTCAATTTCTAACTTATTAAAGTCTTCAAGACCATAGGTGTATCCACCAAAGTTTCCATTTTCTTTTTTATAAATTCCAATGTATACCCAGTTAAGAATTGGGAAGTTATCCTCTTTTAATCCCTGTGCATTCTCGACATAATTTCCTGCACGGTAAACGACTGGATATTTAAATAATCCCATTGCATTTTCAGCCTTTAGTAGACTAGCTGCAACCATGGTAAATAATACGCTTCGCTGAAGTGCATTTTGGCAGTCTAATACACCGACTTCTATGTATGCCTTATGATTTTTAACAACCTGTGCGGCATCTGCCCATTCTTGACTACGCTCAGCAGCTTCCACACTGCCTTCTTTAAATCCCTCTACGTACCCACAAGCAATGGTTACTTCCCCAATCTTAAATACTAATTGGTTTTCACTTGCCTCTTCGATAACTTCAATATGCCAATCATCAAATAACTGCATACGAAATACATCCCAATCAAATCCTGTGGTTGTTAATAACACGTCTCCTGATAAAACTTTTACATCATTATTGCTATACGCTTCCATAATGTTCCCCCAATTTATTAATTACTAATCCAATGATGATTCCATCAATGGTTCCAACTAAAACATCTGTTGGATAATGAACGCCTACATACAGTCTAGAAAGTGCAATCAGTGCAGCTAGAACAAGTGCTAAAATTCCATAAGTCTTTGGTAAATTTTTATACAAGACTACGGCACTAGCAAAGGAACTTCCTGAATGTCCTGATGGAAAAGACGCATCCTTTTGCCTCTCAATGATGAGTCTTAGTCCATCTACGACTTCATAAGGTCGTACTCGCCCCACAAGATTTTTTAAAATCAAGTTGTTCACAATTGCTGAACCAAGTAAGGCTAAGAGCGATAAGATTCCTATTTTTCTAGTTTTCTTAGGAATTAATAGTAATAAACTAATTACTATCCAAATAATTCCTGCATTTCCAAGACTGGTAATAAACACTACAATTGGATTCAAGAAATCCTGTCTAAGATTTTCTTGAATCCACAATAGAATTGCTCCATCTAAATACATAACTATTTTATCCTATAGTATCTTATTATAATTAATTTCTTATAATCTTACAATCTAAATATTTATAATCCTTTAAAGCTAAAGCTAAACTCTAACTTTTTACTTACATCAATTAAATATTCTTCATGAGTTGGTGACATCCACGAATCATCTCCAGCAATACCCATCTGCTGCATAGCTACACGAATAACTGTATAGTGAACAGGTGGTAATTCATATGGATGCATTGCATTTTCAAGCTCTGCTGGTGTATAAGGAAGAGCTGAAAAACTTAAGTTATCACCAAAAATTTCAATTCCCTGTCCAATCTGATTTGTCACCTTCGCATAGCGAACACCGACTTTATTTCCACATTCCTGAGGAACTAAATATTTTGCCATATTGTCAGCAACTTCATTTTTATAAACACCAAGTTTTGCCCCTTTACAACGGTCAACATACGTTTCTTCTGGTCCATAACCATACCACTCAAGCTGGTTATAGTCTGCTTTTAATTTAAACATCACGCCAAATTCTGGCATATCCCCATATTCTTTTACTGGATCATAGGTTAACGTTGTTTTAATTTCACCATCTGCAAAAACTTCATAACTTAAGTCACAAGCAAGCCTTGGAGTTACAGGAAGTACATGATGGAAGGTCACTTTTACGCTGTGTTCTAATTCTTCAAATACTGGTTCAAGCTGTGCATCCTGTGAATCTACAATGCCTCCTGCACTAAACATATATTCAGAAGCTGATTTCCAAATCGCATATCTAGCTGGCATCTTGCTACCCTGATCATTGTCAACAGGCGCTCTCCAGAAGTTTGGTCTAGGAATCATAGCAATTAATTCTTTTCCTGCATACTTGTAAGAAACAAGACCTCCTCGAAGTCTAGAAAACATGACTGAGAAGTTTTTGCCATGTACACCAATATTTAAGCGACCTTTTCTGACTTCTGGTTTGTCCATGCGAATAATAGCAGGTGCTTCATTTTTATAAACAAACTGTGAAAATGCCACTTCATGTCCTGGTTTTGCCCAAAGGGTCGTTTCTTTTAAACGGAAAGACACCGTAATACAGTATTCTCCAGCCTCTGTCTGAACAGTCAATGGATTTTTATAAGTCTTTGTAGAAAGTGGCTCTACATCCGTTTCTAAAACCACTCGCTCTACCAACTGTCCTTCTTTTTCTAATAGAAGGATACAGTGATACTCACTAGTATTTGTAAATAAATTCTTATTAATAATTGTAATTTCATCTTTATTTACATCAATAGAAATGTTCTGATAGTTAAATTTTACTTCCTGCATCTTAGGAGAAGGTTCCCTGTCTCCACCATAGACAATACCATTTCCACTAAAGTTATAATCTGTTGGGCGCTCATCAAAGTCCCCACCATAGGCTTCAAACTCTTCACCATATCGATTCTTGGTTGTAATACTCTGATCGATATAATCCCAAATAAATCCACCTTGATATAATGGATCTGTATCCGTTAAATCCGTATATTTGTGCATAGCCCCACAAGAGTTACCCATTGCATGGGTGTATTCACAACAAATAAATGGTTTATCTCTGTGCTCGGCTAAAAATGCTTTAATCGATTTTACACTTGGATACATCTGACTTTCCATATCACTGGTGTCATTGTATCTACGATCATTAAATACACCTTCATAGTGAACAAGTCTGTCTGGATCTTGTTCTCTAAAGAAATTTGACTGCTTATAGAGATTAATTCCACCAAATGATTCATTGCCACAAGACCAGATTAAAACGGCTGGATGGTTCTTTTTCTGTTGATAGTTATTGTTTGCACGATCAACAATTAGATTTAACCATTCTGGTTTATCGCCTGGTACGACATTTTCAATCTTCTCATCTCCACGAAGCACTGGCTCCCAAGAACCATGAGTTTCAAGGTTGGTTTCTGCAATCATGTATAGACCATATTCATCACAAAGGTCATAAATATACTTAGGATTTGGATAGTGACTGGTACGAATCGCATTGATATTATTCTGTTTCATCGTAATAATATCTTTTAGCACTTCTTCTTTTGTCACATTTCGTCCACTCTTTGAGCTAAATTCATGGCGGTTTACACCCTTAAAGACAATTCGCTTGCCATTAATTAACATCAACGTATCTTTCATTTCAAAACGTCTAAATCCAACCTGTTGAGGAATAAATTCAACTAATTGATTGCTTTCATCATACACTCTAAGTTCTAACTGATAAAGATTTGGATATTCTGCACTCCATAACTTCATATGTTCAACAGGAAGATGAAGTTCTTCATTTAAACTAAACTTATCAGTTAAAATAACTTCTTGACCATCTAGTAAAGTCACCGTTGCATAACCATTACCATAAGCCTTTGTTTCAAGTACTAAATCAGCTTTTGTAAATTCATCATTTAAAAGAGTACGAACTTTTAAATCATAAATATGAGTCTTTGGAATGGTAAATAAATACACGTCCTTATAAATTCCTGAAAAACGGAAGAAATCTTGGTCTTCACACCAGCTTCCAGCAGTCCATTTAAAGACCTGAACGGCTAATTTATTTTCACCTTCAACTAATGCATCCGTTAATTCAAACTCATGAACAGTAAATGAATCTTCTGTATAACCAATGTAGGTACCATTTAACCAAAGAGCCATCCCACTTTCAATTCCATTAAAAGAAATAAATACTCTCTCACCCTTCATACATTCAGGAACATCAAAATACTTCACATAACTTGCCACAGGATTAAAATGCGTAGGAATTTCTCCTGGATTGATTTCTTCATCACCTTCCCAAGGATACTGAGTGTTTGCATATTGAGGCGCATCATATCCTTGCATTTGAATGTGACCAGGTACACGAATTTCAGACCAGTAATGGCAATCTACTTCTGGCTTTTCAAATCCCTTAGGTGCAGCTTCTAGATTCACTGCATAGGCAAAGTTCCAAACACCACTTAATGAATGATAAAAGCTAGTTCTTGCTTCATCTGCATAAAATTCATGGTCTGAATGAGCGGGGATTCTATTTTGGGAAAAAATTTCCGGATTTTTTAAAATTGCATAATCAAAATTCATCATGTTTTCTCCTATTTAATTCTCTTATTTAGTTCTCTAAATTTTTAAGTTCTGCTCTGAGTAATAGAACCGTTAATAGGGCTGCAGTTCCATCGGCTATAGGACCTGCATAGAGGATTCCATCAATTCCTAATACTAAAGGTAAAAATAAAATTAAAGGTAATAAAAAAGTGCCTGTCTTGTCAGGGCTAAAAATGTTCCTTTTAACGGCTTTCCAATGGCTGTAAAGAAGTTTGAACTAATTGGTTGAAGACAGTTTACACAACTAAAGAACAAATAAATTCTAAAATATCGGATTGCAAACTGGTAGTAAAGCTCACTTCCTCCTCCAAACAAACCAATAATCTGTCTTGGAAAAACCTGAAATAAAATAAATGAAAAAATCGAAACAACCATTCCTGCTTTAATCGCTAAAAGAGAAACTTCTTTGACTCTCGAATAATTTTTTGCTCCATAGTTAAAGCTAGCAATTGGTTGAAGTCCTTGCGAAATTCCAATGATAATAGAAAATAATACCATATTCACTTTGCTGACAATTCCACTGCAAGCTAGAGGAATTTCACTTCCATAATTCGAAGCGGCTCCATAAAAGGTCATTGAATTATTTAATGCAATCTGAACAACCATCATTGCAAGCTGGTTAAAAAATGGCGTCATTCCCAGACTGATAACTTTTAATACCTTCGGTGTTAAAATAAACATCTTTAATGTTAAATTCACAGTCTTATACTGTCTTAAATAATTAATGACAAGACATGAAGACAGAATCTGTCCAAGAATCGTTGCAAGAGCGGCTCCTGCCATTCCCATATCAAGTCCTAAGATAAAAATTGCATCTAGAATCGTATTTGTAATAGCTCCCACTAAGTTACAAGTCATTGAAAATCTAGGACTTCCATCAGCACGAATTAGATGTCCTCCACCAATCGACAAAATAAGAAATGGAAAACCCATCGACGTAATTCGTGTATAAGTCATCGCATATGGAAGAACATCTTTTGTTGAGCCAAAGGCTAAAAGTAAGGGCTGTAAAAATATCTGTACAATCACACATAAACACAACCCACTAATGACTAACATAGAGGCAGCGTTGGCAATATAGCTTCCTGCCTCATCTTTATCTCCTGCACCCATAGCTAGGTTAAAACAAGCCGCTCCACCAATTCCAAATAGTAAAGACAGCGCTGTACAAGTATTACTAAGAGGAAATGCTACATTCGTTGCAGCATTTCCTAACATTCCCACACTATGTCCAATAAAAATTTGGTCTACAATATTGTAAAGTGAACTCACAAGCATTGCGATAATACTTGGAATTGCAAATTGACGAAGTAGGCTTCCTACAGGTGCAGTTCCCAAAAAACTGCGATCTCTAGCCATTATAACTGTGCATTAACAAAAATATCATAAATGGCACGAACAGCAATTTCATAATCCTGATTCTTTACACCAATAATAATATTAAGCTCACTAGAACCCTGATCAATCATCTTAACATTAACATGTGCATGAGCAAGTGCTGCAAAAATTCGACCAGCTGTTCCACGAGTTGCTTTCATTCCACGACCTACAACTGCAATCAGTGCAAGGTCTGATTCTAATTCAATAGAATCTGGATCTGCAAGGCGATGAATCGTTGCTAGAACTTTTTGTTCTTTTTCTTCGAACTCATCCTGATGAACAAAAATGGTCATTGTATCAATTCCAGAAGGCATATGCTCAAAAGAAATTTCTTCTAATTCAAAAGCTTCTAAAACTTTTCTTCCAAATCCAATTTCCGAATTCATCATTTCTTTTTCAATATTGATTGAGCAAAAGCCCTTCTTACCAGCAATACCAGTAATGGTGAAACGAGGACTACGACAAGTACTCTCAACAATCATTGTTCCTCTGTCTTCTGGACTATTCGTATTTCGGATATTAATTGGAATACCAGCCTTACGAACAGGGAAGATTGCATCTTCATGAAGTACACTTGCACCCATGTAAGCAAGCTCACGAAGTTCTCTATAGGTAATCGTATCAATAATTTCTGGATTGTCAACAATACGAGGATCTGTAATCATAAAACCAGATACATCGGTCCAGTTTTCATAAATCTGTGCATTACAAGCTCTTGCAATAATAGAACCTGTGATATCTGAGCCACCTCTTGAGAAGGTTTTTACTCGACCATCTTCATAGCTACCATAAAATCCTGGAATGACTGCATTTTCACACTTAGATAAGCGTTCACCTAAACACTTATTGGTTTTGTCAGCCATAAATTCGCCATTTTCATCAAAGAATACAACCGTTGCTGCATCAATAAACTCATATCCTAAATAGTTTGCCATTACAATACCATTTAAATATTCTCCACGAGATGCTGCATAGTCAGAGCCAATTTTTTTCTTAAAGTTTTCTTCAATGGTTTTAAATTCATCTTTTAATGATAAATCTAATCCTAATCCATCAATAATTTCCTGATAGCGAGCTTTTATCTTTTCTAAAACCTCTTTAAAATCTTCTGGATGATTATTTTCTGCTGCCTGATAACATTGATATAATAAATCAGTTACCTTAATGTCTTTAGAAAATCTCTTACCTGGTGCAGAAGGTACAACAAAACGTCTGCTCTCTTCTGCTTTAATAATTGCTCCTACTTTTTAAATTGTTCTGCCGAAGCTAGTGAACTGCCACCAAATTTTACTACCTTTGTCTTCATTCCTTCGTTTCTCCTATACTTATTTATAACTTAGTATATAATATGTCGCTGTTTAAACGCATGCTATTTCTTACTATTTCTTACTGTGAGATGCTCTCTTTCTTGCAGAAGCATCTAAAATCTTTTTACGAATACGTAAACTTTCTGGAGTGACCTCTAATAGTTCATCTGTATCAATAAACTCTAAACACTGCTCTAGACTCATCTGTTTAGGTGGAGTAAGTTTTAATGCATCATCTGCACCTGATGAACGAGTATTTGTTAAGTGTTTTGCTTTACAAACATTCAATTCAATATCTTCACCCTTACCATTTTGTCCAATAACCATTCCACCATAAACCTTCTCACCAGGTCCGATAAATAAAGTTCCTCGTTCCTGTGCATTAAATAATCCATAAGTTAACGTTTCACCAGATTCAAAGGCAATAAGTGAACCCTGTTTACGATAGGTAATATCTCCCTTGTATGGACCATATCCATCGAAAATCTGGTTAATAATTCCGTTACCCTTGGTATCTGTCATAAACTCTCCACGATAACCAATAAGTCCTCTAGAAGGAATCGAAAATTCCATACGAGTGCTGCCATTGCCATTGGTACTCATTCCCTGTAATTCACCCTTACGAAGACTTAACTTCTGAATAACACTTCCAGAGAATTCATCCGGTACATCGATATAAGCAAGTTCCATAGGCTCTAATTTCTGACCAGTCTTTTCATCTTTCTTATAGAGAACTTCTGCTTTACTTACTGCAAATTCATAGCCTTCACGACGCATATTTTCAATAAGAATTGATAAATGTAATTCTCCACGTCCAGAAACTTTAAAGCAATCTGCACTATCGGTTTCTTCTACACGAAGACTAACATCTGTATTTAACTCTCTAAATAAACGATCACGTAAATGTCTAGAAGTTACAAACTTCCCTTCCTGACCTGCAAGTGGACTGTCATTGACAATAAACTGCATAGCAATTGTTGGCTCTGAAATCTTCTGGAAAGGAATTGGCATTGGATATTCAGGTGCACAAAGAGTGTCCCCAATGTGAATATCTGCAATACCAGAAACAGCTACGATATCACCAATCGTTGCGCTATCACACTCTACTTTATTTAAACCATCATACTGGTATAATCTACTAACTTTTACACGATTCTTCTTTTCAGGGTCATGAGCATTCACAATGACTACATCCTGATTGACTTTTAATGTACCATTTTCAATCTTACCACAGCCAATACGACCTACATATTCATTATAATCAATGGTACTGATAAGCATCTGAGTATCAGCATCTGGGTCACCTTCTGGTGCTGGCATATAATTCACAATCGTTTCAAATAGTGGCTGCATATCCTTAGGTTCATCACCCATTTCTTTTAATGCATATCCACCCTTAGCGGATGCATAGACAAATGGACAGTCCAGCTGATCTTCATCGGCATCTAATTCAATGAATAAATCTAAAACTTCATCGACTACTTCATCGACACGTGCATCCGGTCTATCAATTTTATTAATACAAACCATAACGGCTAACTTAAGTTCTAAAGCTTTACGAAGTACAAACTTGGTCTGTGGCATTGCACCTTCATACGCATCAACAACTAGGATTACACCATCCACCATCTTAAGTACACGTTCTACTTCTCCACCAAAATCTGCATGTCCTGGAGTATCTACGACATTAATCTTGGTTCCTTTATAGGTAATTGCTGTATTTTTAGATAAGATAGTAATTCCACGCTCACGCTCAATATCATTGGAGTCCATGACACGCTCAACTAATTCTTGGTTTTCACGAAATACACCACTTTGACGAAGAAGCTGATCGACTAATGTCGTTTTGCCATGGTCTACGTGGGCAATAATTGCTATATTTCTTACATCTTCTCTTTTAGTTCTCATAATCTATTTATCTCCTAACATTTTAACGTCTACATCTCATTGATTATAGACTAAGCATGTTTATTTTTCAAGTATAAAATTCAATAAATTCTCATATAGTCTTACTATGAATTCAGATTTTTTATTATGTAAAGAACATATTCTGTCTGAAGAATATGTCGATATTCAGTTGACTTCACCTATGACTTTTGACTCTGCTACCTGTATCCAACCAATTAATGAGCAATATTCTATTGCCTATGTACCCAAAAGTTCATTTAATCGATTAGACTATAGTTATTCAAATTTTCCACTTCCTTTTGGACTTATGGATGCTTTGGCATTAGAAAGTTCTGGGATTATTAAAACGTTTAATCAACCGACTCTAGGTCTTACTGGTAAAGGCGTTTTAATTGGATTTATTGATACAGGTATTGACTACCTCCATCCCTCCTTTCTAAATAATGATGGAACGACTCGTATTCATTCCATTTGGGACCAAAGTATTCAAACAGGCATTCCACCTGAGGGATTTTTATATGGGAGTGAATACACAAGAGAAGAAATTAATGAAGCAATTTGGTCAGAAAATCCTAGACAATTGGTTCCTTCTATAGACGAAAATGGACATGGAACTTATATTGCTGGAGTAGCTGCTGGAAGAAATGGGGCTGCACCTGATGCGATTTTATCCATTGTAAAACTAAAGCCTGCTAAAAAATTTTTCAAAGATTATTACCTAATTAAGGACGATTCTATCGTCTATCAAGAAAATGACATTATGACAGGTGTAAATTATCTAATTCGCCTTCAAGCGAAACTAAACCTTCCTCTAGTAATCTGTATAGGTTTAGGCAGCAATATGGGAAGTCACACTGGCTGTTGTTTTTTACAAGCGTACTTAGAAAGTTTAGGGAAATCTTATCAAACTGCTGTGGTCATTGCTGCTGGAAATGAAGCCAACGCCTCTCACCATTTTGAAGGAAAAATCGAAAATGTTGGAGACTATGAAGACGTTGAAATTTTAGTAGGAGAAGATGAGCAACAACTGGGATTTGTTACGGAACTTTGGTCAGACTTACCACAGATTTATACCGTTGGATTTACTTCCCCAACTGGGGAAGTCATTGAGCCTCTTACGATGGTATCTGGTCGAAATTATCAATTAAATTTTATTCTAGATGATACTAAAATCGATTTATTTTATGATTTAATTAATGACTCTGGAGGAAGTCAAGTCATTCGAATGCGATTTATCACTCCGAATCAAGGACTATGGAAAATTCGAGTCTACAATCTCTATCAAATCGGAGGAATCTATGACTTATGGCTTCCCAATAGAGGATTTATTTCAGATGAAACTAGATTTTTAGAACCTGACTCATTTACAACCATTACCACTCCTTCAAATAGTGCTTCTGTTATCACCGTTGCTGCCTATAATCATCGAACCAACAGCATTTTTATTGATTCAGGACGAGGAAATTCTAGGCGAGGACTTATTAAACCTACGCTTTCTGCTCCTGGTGTAAACATTTTAGGTCCTCTTGCCAATTCCACTTCCTATCAAACTCGCACAGGAACCAGTGCTTCTGCTGCCATTGTTGCAGGTGCTGTTTGCTCTTTATTTGAGTGGGCGATTACTAAAGACAATTTACCTACCATTACAGGAACACTCATACAATTTTATTTAATTGCAGGTGTTAGAACCAATCCACTTTTATCTTATCCAAATAGAGATTGGGGATATGGAACTTTAGATCTTTACCATATATTTGAAGTTTTACGAACATTACCTATTGTCAACTAAGAAAATTGACTGATCTATTGTTAACTAAGAAAATTAACTTACCTATTGTCAACTAAGAAAATTTAGGTTATACTTTTAGCTTAGAAAAAAGGAATGAGGTGAATACAAATGACAACAGATGAAACAGCATCTGCAATTGAAGAAGGTGTTACTGAAGTCAGCACCGCAGTGACTGATCAAGTAAACATCTTCAAAAACTGGTTCGACAGTTTTTCAAGCAATGCACTAACACTAGGAGTTAAAGTAATTTTTGCTTTGATTTTCTTCTTTGTTGGACGATTAATCTTAAACTTTTTATTAAAACTGTTTGATAAAGGATTAAAGCGTTCAAGCGTAGATATTACCGTTGCAAAATTCTTAACTCACTTACTTAAGGCTCTTGGATACATTGTTTTAGTGATGTTTACACTAGGAGTTTTAGGTTATGAGGCAACTTCTTTTGCTGCAATCTTAGGTTCTGTCGGTGTCGCTATTGGTTTAGCACTACAAGGAAGCCTTTCAAACTTCGCAGGTGGACTACTAATCTTACTATTAAAACCTTATAAAGTAGGAGATTATATTGTTGCTGGTGGAGATGAAGGAACTGTATTAACGATTGGTCTTGTCTACACAGAACTATTAACTGTAGACAATAAGAAAATTGTAATTCCAAATGGATCTATTTCTAATGAGCGTTTAGTGAATGTTTCTGCTATGCCACAGCGAAGAGTTGATGTTACTTTAAGTGTCTCTTATAAAGCTGATCTTAGTGTTGCTAGAAAGACTTTACTAGAGCTAATTAGAAAACAAGAAAATGTTTTACTAGACAGGGACATTGTCGTAGTAGTTGCTTCTCTTGATGAAACAAGTGTCAAAATTCAATGCCGTTGTTGGTGTGATGCCGCTAATTATTGGCCAATTAAAGACGCATTAACTGAAAAGGCAAAGACTGCACTTGATGAAGCAGGTGTTCCTTTTGTGGTGCCTGTGGTGCATTTAGATAAGTAACATACATTGTAAAGCCAAAAAGTTACTGTTCAAGGGTACTATAGCCTCCCTCTTGAGGGAGGTGGCTGCGAAGCAGACGGAGGGAGTATTTTTAGAAAATCTTCCGTTGAATAATTTATTCCTAACAATATAATACATTTAAAACGATATAGTATCCGTGTACTCCCTCAGTCGGCTTTAGGCATTAGGACTCCGTCAGCTTTGCTGACACCTCATGCCAAGCGACAGCTCCCTCAAGAGGGAGCCTGAGCAATGTTTGAACAGTAACCCAAAAAGGACTCGGTGGAGTCCTTTTTTAGTATTTATTGACAAAATTTTACCATTCCTTTATAATCAAACTATCTATTTTTTATTCAATAGGAGGGTATTTTTATGCAAAAAGTGTGGATCGTCGGCTCTAAGGGTTCTGTTGGAGTTGCACTCACCAAACTACTCGATATGAGAAAGTATGAGTTACTTAAAACAGATAAAGAGGAAGTGGATGTCACAGATAAAGAAGAAGTCAGAAGCTATGCAGCAGCTACTCGTCCGGATGTCATCATTAACTGTGCTGGTATCACCGACTTAGAAGTTTGCGAGCAAAATCCTGACCTTGCCTATCAGGTCAATACCATCGGTGCTAGAAACCTAGCAGTTGCTGCTAATGAAATCGAATGTAAACTCATTCACATGTCAACCGATGATATTTTTAGTTTAAATTCTCCAGAATTTTACAATGAATTCGAAGAAGCTAAACCTAAATCTATCTACGGAAAATCCAAATATGCAGGAGAAAAAATGGTTCAAAGCCTTTGCAACTACTTTGTCATCATTCGTAGTTCATGGGTATATGGAACAGGCAAAGGATTTGTTCAACAGGTTATTGATGCAGTGGATTCACAAACTCCACTTCGTGTACCAGTCAATCACTATGCATCACCAACGAGTGCAAAAGAACTTGCGAAAGTCATCACTCAATTTATTGACAACGATTTATTTGGCATTTATCATGCTGTTTGTAAAGGATATTGCAATCGCTATGAATTTGCTAAAGCAATTTTAAAATATCTAGGAAAAGATGTCGAATTAATTCCAATTGAAGAAGGAAATGAACGTCGTCCCGACTATTCTGTTCTAGATAACATGATGCTTCGTCTTGATGGATTAGAACAACCCAAGAAATGGGAAGTAGCATTAGAAGAATACATTTCAGGATTAGAAAGGAATTAAACTATGGCAGAAAACGTAAAAGAAAAGAAAAAAATCGGATTATCAACACAAATCTTTATTGCGCTTATTGGGGGAGCACTATTTGGCGTTATCCTCCACTACTTTATTCCTGCAAGTTCTATCCGAGATGACATTATTGTAGGTGGTATTCTGCATGTTGTTGGACAAGGATTTATTCGACTCATGCAGATGCTTGTCGTTCCATTGGTATTTTGCTCACTCATTTGTGGTAGTATGGCGATTGGAGATACAAAAACACTTGGAAAAGTAGGGGTTAAAACGATTGTCTTCTACTTATTTACAACTGCAATGGCTATTTGTGTTGCCTTAGGCGTTGCTTATATTATTAATCCAGGTATTGGTATTTCTCTTGATAAAGTCGAAACTTCTGAGGTAACTGTTGCAGAAGCAACAAGTTTTGTGGATACTTTATTAAATATTATTCCTAAAAATCCAATAAGTTCTCTAGCAAATGGTGAAATGCTTCCAATTATTGTATTTGCTCTATTTATCGGTGTTATGTTAGCAAAACTTGGAAAAAAGGCTTCTACGGTTGCTAATTTCTTTAGTCAATTTAATGAAATTATGATGGAAATGACTATGGCTGTTATGAGCGTAGCTCCTATCGGTGTATTTTGTTTAATCGCAAAGACGTTTGCTGGAATTGGATTTTCTGCATTCCTTCCTATGCTTAAATACATGGGTTCTGTAACCTTTGCATTATTCTTACAGGGATTTGTTGTTTACCAAGTACTACTATTTATCTTTACTAGACTAAATCCTTTAAAGTTTATTAAGAAATTTTTCCCTGTTATGATGTTTGCTTTTACAACAGCAACTTCAAATGCTACGATTCCTCTATCGATTGATACCTTAGAAGAAAAAATGGGTGTATCTAGAAAGATTTCTTCATTTACTGTTCCTCTAGGTGCAACCATTAACATGGATGGTACAGCAATTATGCAAGGTGTAGCTGTTGTGTTTATTGCACAAGTTTATGGATACTCATTAACTCCAAGTGATCTAGCAACCGTTGTTGCCACTGCTACCTTAGCTTCTATTGGTACTGCTGGTGTTCCATCTGTTGGTTTAATCACCCTTTCAATGGTATTAAGTTCTGTTGGTCTTCCAACGGAAGGTATTGCATTAATCATGGGTATTGACCGTATCTTAGATATGTTACGAACTGCTGTTAATATTACTGGTGATGCAGTTTGTACAACAATCGTTTCTCACCAAAACGGTGCACTTAATAAAGAAGTGTTTAACGCACAGGCGAAATAAATCACTAGATAAATTCAAATAAGGAATGGGCTTTCACCCATTCCTTATTATATAGTTTAAATTATTTAAATTCAATCACAGGTCCACCATGATTTTCTAAGAAATCTGCAGTAACGGTTACTTTTGCAATGGATTCATCTTTTGGAATTTCAAACATAATATCTTGCATATATTCTTCAATAATTGCACGAAGTGCTCTCGCACCTGTATGCTTTTCTAAAGCTTTTCTTGCAATCACTCGAAGTGCTTCTTCTTCAAATTCTAGCTCAACACCATCCATTTTTAATAGCTTTTTATACTGTTTAATAATTGCATTCTTAGGTTTCGTTAAAATATTTATCATATAATCTTCAGATAATACATCAAGAGTCATAATCACTGGAAGACGACCTAAAAATTCTGGAATCATTCCAAATGCTCGAAGATCATCAATCGTCACCTCACGAATGAGATTTTCTCTTCCATCAAAACGATCTTTTAATTCTGAGCCAAAACCAATCGATGAAGTTTCAGTGAGTCGCTCTTTGATGATTTCTTCTAAGTCCGGAAAAGCTCCTCCACAGATAAATAAGATATTATTCGTGTCTACAGAGGTTGTAGGAACCATCATATTTTTGCTACTACCTCCAACAGGAACCTCTACTACACTTCCTTCTAAAAGTTTTAATAGTTCTTGCTGAACACTTTCTCCACTGACATCCCTAGTTCTTGTTTCTTTTTTCTTAGCAATTTTATCAATCTCATCAATAAAGACAATTCCATGCTCTGCTCGCTCTACATCATTATCTGCTGCTACTAATAATTTAGAAATAACACTTTCAATATCATCTCCAATATATCCTGCTTCTGTAAGAGCAGTTGCATCAGCAATTGCTAGAGGAACATCTAGTAATTTAGCTAAAGTTTTAACTAAATACGTTTTACCACTACCTGTGGGACCAATCATCAAAACATTGGATTTTTCAATTTCCACTCCATCAGAGCTATCTGAAAATACTCGTTTATAGTGATTATATACAGCGACTGAAAGCATTTTCTTTGCTTTTTCCTGTCCAACTACATGCTCATCTAATTGTTCTTTAATCTTATGAGGTGCAGGAATCGATTTTAAATCAAAATTTTTCTTTTCTTCTTCTCGCTCTTCTTTTGTTTTTCTCTTTTTAATTTTTCTTTTATTACTATCATCAGTTATTGACTCTAAATCTAGAAAAGACATTGGAGGAAGCCCATCACTCATCTTCATTAAATCTGAAATTTGCATTCCACTATTTTTAAATGAATCAAATGCATTCTGAGTACATCCTTTGCAGACATTTAAACCACCTGGCATGTGTATCAATTCCCCTACTTCACTCTCCGGTTTATGACACACATAGCAAATTTCCTCATACTCTTTCGTATTTTCTTTATTTAAAGTTTTAGAATTTTCCTTATCTTCCACGAAACTTTCTCCTTATCTATTATTTTTTTAGATATTTACTATTTACATAATAGTATTTTTTCTTATAATAAACTTTCTTCCATAAAACACCTTTTACTTTTTTATCATACTTATTTACAGTGATTATCTTCTGATTCTTTTTAAAATAACCAGCCGACTTATAATTTGTTCCTGCACCTTTTCGATAATTCAAATGTGTAGGCTTTACTCTATAAATTGTATAGGTATCTTTAATTTTAAAAGTTATTTTCTTAGAACCTTTATAATTCCCTTTTCCTTTAAGCGTAATTATTGCAGTCCCAACATTTTTATTTTTACTGTACGAAATAGTATAATCTGTTCCATTTTTTAAGGTTTTCCCTTTATAAGTTGCCTTTACTGACGGCTTTATTTCTTTTCCTGTATAAGATTTATTTCCAACTTTTGATAACGTAACTTTTGATAAATCTGTTTTTATCTTTGACTGTTCATCATTATAATAATTTTTTAAATTAATAAAGCCATTTCCATAGTAAATATCTTTTCCTTTAGGACCAAGATCTATAGAATACTTCTTTAATACATTATACACCTGAGAAACTGAATAATTCTTATGTAGGCTTTTAACCATAGCACAAGCTGCTGCAACATGAGGAGATGCCATAGATGTTCCATCTAAA
>JPZU01000001.1:468753-482703 GCA_000875945.1 Lachnospiraceae bacterium TWA4
CAACATGAGGAGATGCCATAGATGTTCCATCTAAATAAATTAAATCCCCATAAAGCGAGGTACTGCAAATTCCAGTACCCGGAGCACAAAAGTCTACTTGATCTCCATAGTTTGAATAACTACTGTCAAATTTTAGCTCACTATCTACAGCTGAAACTGTAATCGTCTTAGGATTATTTGCTGGATAATCTGTACTTGCATTTCGCTTATCATTTCCTGCTGATGTACAAATAGCCATTTTCTTCTGATAAGCAATATCAATAAGTTCATCAAATGCTTGTTCAACTTTTGCAGAATTATCTCGAACAAATCCCAAACTCATATTAATTACATCAACATCTTGATTGATTGCCTTTGATAACCCTTCATAAAGAAGTCCTACAGTACTATTTCCATTTTCATCAAATACTTTTAGTACAACAACTTTAACATTCTTCGATGTACTATCAACAATGGTTCCTGCAACATGGGTTCCATGCCCTTCTGCATCACTATCACTTAATACATTCGTTCCCTCTCCAAAGTCATAGCTATTATCATAATCAATTCTTCCATCAAATAATTTATTTGTATCATCAAGCCCTGTATCAATAACTGCTACACGAATTGGTGTTTTTATTTTATGGTTATTAAGGTCTTTTGATAACGTATCAAGTCCCATTTTTGTCGTTCCCCAAGAATTTGCCTGAAGAATATCGGATGTAATTACTTGATCTAAGAAATAATTATCATAACTCTTTTCTTTTTGAATCAATTGATAGGCTTTTTTTGTTTGTTTTTCTGTATTAAACTGCAAGACAAACTGATGATACTCTGGATTTTCAATAATTTGTATTGCTCCATAAGTTTGTTTTAATTTATCAGTAAAAACAAATATCCTCTTTAGTCGATACTTACTAGTTGATAACTCATCAAGATTTTCTAAATCTTCAGCAATCAAATCACCAATATCCTCGATGATTTCATCTGTATTCTTTGTATTTTTTATATCATTTGAATAAACAGGTATGTAAAAAATCAATGTAAACAAAATGCAAACCACAAAAGGTTTTAGTAACTTTCCCATAAACGCCTCCTCATTTCAAGTGTTACTTTACATTTTAACATGGATTAGTTCTTTTTACAACAGAAAAATGGCTATAAACAATTACTGCTTATAGCCTATGAACTATTTATTTTGTTGGGCTTGTTGCCTGATTAGAACTTGAAATCTTATCTTTTGCATAGCCTAAAGTTACAGTAATTGTATGCTCTACATAAGAACCATTTTCTAATCGTTGAATTGTAAGTTCTACTTTTGTTCCACCCTTATAATATTTCAATTCATTAACTAAATCTTCACGATTATTAAGAGTTTCACCTTCTAACTTGGTAATAATATCTCCTTTTTTAAGTTCTGATTTTGAAGCTGCACCACCTTCAGCAATTGAATAAACATACACACCTGTTGGCATTCCATACATACTTGCTGAAGAGCTATCTACAGAAGCTGCATTAATTCCAAGATATCCTTGTTGTCCTTCATCTTCAACTTCAACCTTTGCTTCTTTAATTTTTAAATTATCAATGATTGAACTAGCCTGACTAATTGGAATCGCATAACCAATACCCTCAACAGAAGTATCAGAATATTTTGCAGAGTTAATACCAATTAATTCACCCTTCGTATTTAATAAAGCTCCACCACTGTTACCAGGATTAATAGCTGCATCTGTCTGTAATACTGTACGTTTTACATTATCCTCTGTTTGAATTGTACGATTCAATGCACTAACATATCCTACAGTTACAGACTGTCCATATCCCATTGCATTACCAATAGCAATAACTCCTTCGCCAACTTTTAAGTTATCAGAGTTACCAATAGTTGCTACCTTAATGGCTGATAGGGTAGAATCCTCTAAATCGGCAATTTTTACTGAAACAACTGCAAGGTCTGTATTACTATCTGTTCCTTTAACAACTGCCTTTGCTGTTTTTTCATCTGCAAATGTAATCGTTAATTCATCTGCATCTTCAATCACATGATTATTTGTTGCAATTAATAGCTCTGTATCACTTTTATCAATAATAATGCCAGAACCTGCTCCGACTTCTTGATACTGAGACTGTCCATCATTATTGTTTCTACGACTGCTTCCACTACCATTACCAAAGAAATATTCATAATAGTCAAATGGTGAATTGGAATATCTTTGATAGATTTGGCTATTTGTAATAGCTACAACTGTGGGCATTGTATTTTCAACTACTTTTGATACATCTAAAACAGAAGTTCCATTAGATGTAGTACTTGTTGCAGGTGTTACAGTCTGTGCCTGTTCAATTTTATTTGATGCAGCAATGGTTTTGCTACTTGCTACAAGTCCTGATTTTTGACTTGCATAATTAACTCCGACCATTGTTCCTCCAGCAACTCCACCAAATACGACTGCTGCCAAAACTAAACTTGCAGCTTTTTTTACAAATCCATTTTTCTTCTTTGGACTTTTGGGCTCTAGATTTATTGTAGGTTCTGGTTCTACTTCTTTATAATCACTATATCCTGTATATTCATATTCTCTATTGTTGTTATAATCTTCGTTATTGAATTCTTCACTCATCGCAAATATCTCCTTTTATTTCAAAGCTTTTTCTTATTTACGATATATAGTGTAACAATAGTTTGTGTTTAAATTGTGTTCTCTCTTTGTAAAAATTGTGAAAATTTAGGTCACAATTTCTAGTCAGCCAAAACACGAAAATCTGTGAACAGTAACCTATTTATTTAGACGTATACTGAAATCTTACAACCATCATCAAATCCCAGCGTCCACTTACTAAACTCATGATTTGACTTCGATTGTCCAATTTCTATTCCTAAAACCGGATATTTACTTAAAGAAATGTGAGAAATTTTCTCATCAGATGCTAATTCATGTAATTTTTTTACAGAAATGATTTTTCATTATATATACTATTTTGATTTGTCATACAATCAACCTCCTCACGCTTTTTATAATTTACTTTACAGTACTTTCTATCTATAAGAACGCTAAACAGTTGATTATATGACAAACTTTTAAAAATTATTCTCTATTATTATCAATTTTATACATTAAGGCATTACAAATACAAGCTGCAATGTTACTTCCACCTTTACGTCCTCTTGCTACAATATAAGGAACATCGGTTTCCATGATAAGTTCTTTAGACTGTACAACATTGACAAATCCTACAGGCACGCCAATAACAAGTGCTGGATGAAGTTTTCCTTCCTGCATTAATTCATAAATACGAACTAGTGCTGTAGGTGCATTACCAATTGCAAAGATAATCTTTTTACCTTCTGCTTCAAGCTTTGCTGCTTTATCAACAGCTGCACTAGCACGAGTTGAACCATTCTCTTTTGCCATAGCAACCACTTCTTCATCAGAAATAAAGCAGAATGCATCTCCACCATATCTAGCAAGTGCACGCTTATTAATTCCAGAACGAGCCATTTGAGTATCTGTTACAATAATGGCTCCATCCTTAATTGCATCCATTGCTTTATTCACAACGTCTTCTGAAAAGCAAAGTGAACGTGCATATTCAAAGTCTGCACTCGTGTGAATACAACGTTTAATGATGAGTTCTTTTTCTGGATCTAATTTGGCTTCTCCAAGTTCTTCAGTAATAATTTCAAAACTTCTACTCTCTATTTCTCTTGGCAATACATTTTCTAATTGGATTTTCATTATTCGATTCCTTCCTCCATAATCTTATAAATTTTTTCCATATCCATATATTTACGAAGGGTATCAGCTAAGATATCATACTGAGTTTCTTTAAACTCCTGATAATCTACACCCTTAATGCTCTCTGGGTCAATTCCCTTGTTCTTAGCAATTGCTTTCACAACAGCTTCTGCAGCGCCTTCTTTATCAAAACAACTGTGCACATAGGTACCATAAACATTGTCTTTAAATGCACCATCTAAAGTTGCTTTTTTATCACTACCTTCAGTAAAATCAGAAATGCTCGTAAATGGTTTTGCACCTTCTTTTAATGTGGTCACGCCCATATGAATCTCATAACCTTCAAGGTATACACCACTAAGGTCAGATAGTGGTCCTGTAACATTTTGATACGTACCACTTACTCTAGTTCTAGTTTTATTTCCAGCAAATACCGTATCCATTGGTAAGAGTCCCATACCCTTAATTGAGCCACCAGCTTCTACGCCTTCTGGATCACTAAGAGTTTCTCCAAGCATCTGATAGCCACCACAAACACCATAGATAATCGTTCCTTCACTTGCAGCCTTTAAGATTGCAGCTTCTAAACCATTTTGTCTCATCCAAAGAAGATCTTCCATTGTATTCTTTGTTCCAGGCAAAATAATCATATCTGGGTTTTTAAGTTCATTTACTGAGTGCACATAGCGAAGAGAAACACCCTCAATACTTTCAAATGGATTAAAATCCGTAAAGTTTGAAATTCTTGGAATTCGAATAACTGCAATGTCAATTAGACCAACTTCTTGATTACCATTAAAACGTTCCGTTAAGCTATCCTCATCTTCTACTTCAATATTCATGTAAGGAGCTACACCTACTACTGGAATATTGGCACGTTCTTCTAACATTTCAATACCTGGATCTAAGATGGTCTTATCACCACGGAACTTATTAATGATTAATCCCTTTACCATCTTCTTTTCATCTTCTTCTAAAAGCATGACTGTTCCGATAAGCTGTGCAAATACACCACCTCTGTCAATATCACCTACTAATAAAACTGGGGCTTTTGCCATCTTAGCCATACCCATATTTACGATATCTTCATCTTTTAAGTTAATTTCTGCTGGACTTCCTGCACCTTCAATGACAATAATATCATTTTCCTCGGCTAACTTATTAAAAGCTTCCATTACCTTTGGACGAAGATTATTTTTATAAGCAAAGTATTCTCTTGCAGACATATTTCCCAATACTTCACCATTGACAATGACCTGTGAACCGGTGTCATTGGTTGGCTTTAGAAGAACAGGATTCATCAGTACTGATGGTTTTATTCCTGCTGCTTCTGCTTGCATAACCTGTGCACGTCCCATTTCTAAACCTTCTTCGGTAATAAAGGAATTTAAGGCCATGTTTTGAGATTTAAAAGGTGCTACTTTATATCCATCTTGTTTAAAAATACGACACAGTCCTGCACAAAGTAAACTCTTTCCTGCATTAGACATTGTTCCTTGAATCATAATTACTTTAGCCATGAATTAGTTCCTCCATAATTTTAATAAGCTTACGGTTTTCTTCTGGCATCTTTACAGATATTCTAAAATATCCTTCGCCAAGTCCTATATAATTATCACAGTTTCTAATGAGAATTGCCTTTTTCTTACAAGCATCTTGTAAGTTAAATGGAAGATTCGATTTAAAGAATACATAGTTCGATTTTGAATCAAAAACTTTAAATCCTAATCGCTTCATTTCATTTTTTAAGTATGTTCGCTCTTCTTTTAAAATCTGTTTGCTCTTTTTTACATAGTCTACTTCTTTTAAAGCAGCCACTCCTGCATACTGAGCTGGAATCGATACAGCCCAAGGCTGGTTACATTCACTCATCTTAGCTAAAAGCTCTTGATTAGATGTAAGACCATAGCCTAGTCGAAGTCCTGCCATTGCATAAGTCTTAGTAAATGCCTTTAGAATAAATAAATTTTTATAATGTTCTAATTCATCCATCATACTGTAGTCTTTTGGATTATCTAAAAACTCATTAAAGCATTCATCAATAACAACCATTGTATTTGTTTTCTTACAGTGCTCTAAGAGTTTATGTAAGAAATCCTTATCCACTAGACAGCCTGTTGGATTATTGGGATTACATAAAAATAATAAATCGATATCCTCAGTGATAGCCTCTATAAACCCTTCATCAATAGCAAAGTTATTTTCTTCCTTTAAATAATAGTAAACAAGTTCACAGTCAATAACTTTTGCTGCCTGTCCATACTCTGCAAACGTTGGAGCTGGAAGCAAAATCTTCTTTGGACGAATGGATAAATTTAATGAAAAAATCAAATCAGCTGCTCCATTTCCAAAAATCAACCATTCTTCTGGTACTGAAAAAAACTGTGAAACTGCCTTTCTAAGTTCTGTACAATGTACGTCTGGATATTGAGCTGATAATTTTGCACCCTCTGCTGCCGCCTCTATGACAGACTGTGGTGTACCCATTGGATTTACATTTACTGAATAATCTAGCTCATAAGATTTTCCATAAATATCTCCACCATGTACGTGCATATTTATTCCCCTCTTTCTATATGAAATAAACAATTGCAAATCGAATTGCTAGAAATACAATAATTGATACAATTGCTGCTCCATATAATAATTTATTTGCTTTTTTAATATCATCAATTTCTATTGGTCGAATTGGATCTCCAATCGTTTTCTTCTTATGAAGAACTCCAAAATAATAGGCATCTCCTGCCAATTGAATATCAAGAGCACCTGCCATTACTGCTTCTGTATGCGCAGAATTTGGACTTGCATGATTATATCGGTCTCTAAAATACATCTTCCACGCATTTTTTGTATCCATTCCGACAAATATTGTCGCAAATATCATTAGGAATGCTGAAATTCTAGCTGGAATATAGTTTAACACATCATCAAGTTTCGCTGGAAATGTTCCAAAATGTGTATAAGGTTCTTCAATATAACCCACCATAGAATCCATCGTATTTACTGACTTATAAAAAAATCCAAGAACTGGTCCTCCTATTGCCATAAAAAGCATAGGTGCTAAAATTCCATCCGATGTATTTTCTGCAACCGTTTCAACTGCTGCCTTCGTTACACCTTCTTCAGTTAGACTTTTTGTATCTCGACCTACAATCATTGACACTGCATATCTAGATTTTTCAATGTCACCGGTCATTAAAGCTGTATGAACCTTCATACTTTCATCTTTTAAAGATTTTGTTGCTAATAGGTAATAACACATAATGCTTTCTAAAGCAAGCTTTAATCCCCAATGAATTTTTCCTGCTAAAATGACTAAAGCTAAAGGAACTAATGTAGATAATCCCGATACTAAAATTACTAAAAGAATTCCTCCTATAAATTCTCCTCTAGCAGTCTTTGGTACAATTTTTCTAATCGCTTTTTCGCCATAAGAAATGAGATTTCCAATTAATCGAATCGGATGCCACCATCCTTGTGGATCTCCTATAATCAAATCAAGGACAAACCCGATCAATAATGCGAATCCTGTAATGTACATCTTTTACTTTCTCCACTTCTGCTGTATATCCACAGCCATTTTTTACCTGCCATTCAAAATAATCTCTCTTTGGAAAGGCATATCTATCCATTAAGCTCATAAGGGTTCCACCATGAATAATACAAGCAATCGATGTAAACTGATTATCCTCACAAATCTTCATCATTTCCAAAAAAGCAGATTCTACACGAATTGATACTTCCTTCGTACTTTCCCCTTTTGGAAATGGCAAGGTTCCATTACTGTCAATCCATTCTTGATAGTCCTTACGACCATTTAATTCTTCATAATTTTTATTTTCAAAAAGTCCAAAATCTGTTTCCCTAAAATTTGGTAAAATAATTGGCGTTCTATCTGGATAAATTAACTTCGCTGTTTGTATGCATCGTTTCAATGGACTAGAAAAAACTTGTTCTGCTGGAAACTTATAATCCATTGATAAGATTTGTTCCCTTCCAAGCTCACATAAGTCCTCATCTGTTCGTCCAATATATCTGCCTTCTAAATTTCCTTTGGTCTTTCCATGACGCAAAAATAACACATCAACCATAATTTATCCTTTAATTTTTTGTGGCAATCCACAAACTACTCGATAAACTTCATCCGCTTGCTCTGCAATCATACAACAAATTCGGCCAGTTGTTTCTCTATACTTTCTGTCAAATGCATCCATTGGTACAATACCATAGCCAAGTTCATTGCTTACAAGCACAATATTGGGTATTTTTTTCTTTTAAGTTTTTTGGTAAATCTAAAACATCTAGTTCATTTTGTAACAACCTTTTAATGTATTCATGAAAATGAATGACTATAGGTGCTGTAAAAATTTCATTAAATTCGCAAGTAGCACCATCTACAATCGTTTCTTTATTCATCTTTTCATTCATCAAATCTTTTGCCACTTGAGTTTTTCCCTGAAAGGCCCCTCCAATAACTAATTTCATTATAAAAACCCTCCTTTATAAGAGCTATAAAAGTTATAAAAGCTATAAAAACTTTAAAGACTATAGAAACTTTCCTACAACTACTACTGCAATTGCTGTAGCAAGTTCACAGACTTGAACAAAAAATCCACATAAATCTCCAGTTGTACCACCAAAATACTTATAAGACATATATCTATAATAGCCAAATACTGCTAAAGTTGTAAGAATAGCTGTTAAACCTAAAATTGGATTTAAATATAGCATTAATGCACTACAGATAATCATATAAGCAATCATTGTCCATTTTACAACGTTTTTCTGAGCAGGTGTTGAAAAAGCAACTGCTAAACCGGTTTTTCTTGCTTTTTTAAATGCCACAATACTCATTCCACTAAAACTTCTCGAAAATACATATACAACTGCTAAAATTTTTAGTGCTTCAAAATTCATCTCTGACCAAGTTCCAAATGCTAGAACAAAGTAGCATGTACAAGTAATTACTGCAAATGCACCTGAATTTGAGTCTTTCATAATTTCAAGTCTTCGCTCCATTGTCTGCCAAGAGCTCAATGCATCCGATGCATCTAAAAGTCCATCAAGATGTAATCCTCCTGTTACTAATACTGGAATTAATAGATAAATAGCAGTTGTAAAGTTTAAACCAAAACCTAATTTTGCACTCAAATAGTACCAAAGAATCATTAACGCAGCTTCTATAGCTCCTACTAGTGGAAAGAAACACATCGTATACTTCATATTGTCTTCATTCCAATCAATATGCGGAACTGGAACTTTTGAATGCATAGCCATGGAGACTAAAAAATTGCTCCATAAATTTTTTAACATTGTTCCTTCTTCCCTTCTGAGAGTATTCTCTCATTTTTGTAACAGGTAGAAATTCCCTCTGGCAACTGACCTTTATGAACGATGGGTATTCCATAAACAATTTCCACTACTAAGTCAGCCTTTTTAGCAATGCCTGCATTAATTGTACCTAAGTATTCTTGATACCTTGTACTTTCATCATCATAGTCTATACCATCAGAAAAAATTTCATTTGAAACAATCACCAGATTTTCAACTTTCGATTCAAGTGTCAAAAGACCTTTTAACACAGCATCTACGGTATTCTCTTTTGCACCATCTTCTTGGTACATCTCATTGGCAACCAAATTCGACATACATTCTAAAAGCGCAGTGGTTTTTATTTCTGTCTCAATTTTCTCTAAATGTGTAAAACATTCAATTGCATCAAAATTTTTAGTTTTCCTTAAACGTTTATGACGTTCAATCTTCTTAAAGGCTTCCTCATCAAACGGAAACATTGTGGCAATATAGAGCATGGGGAACTTTTTGTCTCCATGAAGTTTTACCGATAAACTTTCTGCAAATGCGCTCTTTCCACTGCCACTTCCACCTGTTACTAATACTATCATTTAATCTTCCTCATAAGGCTCATAATTTTCCATATCCATAGAATCAAATGTACTCATATTGTGATAAACATCTAATGCCATATCAAATAATGGCATAAGTGCAACTGCTCCTGTTCCTTCACCCAAATGCATATCACAAGTTAAAAAGGGTTCTGCTCCTAAAGCACCAAAAATCAACTTCGCAGCTGGTTCTTTGGATAAATGTGAATAAATCAAATAATCATTTACACGAGGATCAATACGAACAGCTGCTAGAGCTGCTAAGCAAGAGGTCACTCCATCTACAACGACTGGTATTCCACAAGCTGCTGCTCCTATGTACAATCCCATCATTCCACCGATTTCAAATCCTCCGACTTTTGCTAAAACATCAATTGGATCTTCTTTATTCACATCACTATTATGAAACTCTACAATTCTTTCTAAAATTTGAGTCTTTTTTCTAACCCTTCATTGGTAAGACCTGAACCACGTCCTGTAACCTGTCGAACAGGTACATTTAACAAATAAGAAGCCATTGCTGCGCAAGGAGTTGTATTTCCTACACCCATTTCACCTGTACAAATAATCTGATAACCCTTTTGTTTTAGTTCATCGACCATATTAATTCCGATTTCAATGGATTTAATTGCTTCTTCATAAGTCATTGCAGGTTCTTTTGCCATATTTTTTGTTCCGTAGGCAATCTTTTTATCGATAACCCCCGATACTGTAATATCACTTGCAACTCCAACATCTACAGCAAATAAATCAACCTTTGCATAAGCTGCCATACGGCTTGCACTACACTTCATATGTGGAAAACCTTCAACCATGCCTAATGTAATATCTTTAGTCGATTGACTTACACCCTCTTCTAATACGCCATGATCTCCACACATAATGACTAATGCCTTCTTATCTAAGCATACCTTACTAGATCCTGTCATTCCTGCAATTCGTTGACTATCTACCTCAAATTTACCAAAAGCATAAAGAGGTTTGCAAATGCTATCCCATTGGTTGCTACACTCTTTCATTGCTTGTTTATCTAGTGGCTTAATTCGTTCTAGTGCCTCTTTTAAGTTCATAGTATCGCCCCTCTTTTTATTTACAATATCTTTGTAACATTTAGAGCCCACCTCTAAATCGCTACACACTTTTTTAAAAATGAAAATACTGCCTGTGGATTTGAATAGTAATACATATGAGGAAATCCCGCTTCTAATGTATCGGTTCCGTTCACGCAGTCCCATCCACGCTTTCTAAGAGGTTTTTTTGCTGAAAAACTCTCTCCACAAGCAGTGCTGTCAAAGTAATGGAATTCATGTGCACGAAGAATCGTTCCCTCTTTCCCTAATAACTGGTCATGTTTTGCTGTAATATTAATATAACCAAATCTAGAAAGTTTTGGTGTGCGATAAACCTCTCCATCAATCGCTCCAACCATTTCATAGTGGTTTCCATCCATTGCTTCCATTTTGTTATGAAGATACATAAATCCTCCACACTCTGCAAGGGTTGGAAGACCACCTGTAATTGCTCTTTTCATATCCTCTAGCATCGTTTTATTTTCACTTAGTTCTTTACCAAAAAGCTCTGGATATCCTCCACCTAAAATAAGTCCATCAATATTTTCTGGTAGATGTTTATCATTAATTGGTGAAAACTCAACAATTTGAGCACCCATTTCCTTTAATAAATCCAGATTATCTTGATAATAGAAACAAAATGCATTGTCTCTTGCTACTGCAACTCTTGGATGTCCATCCCTTTCTTCTAATACTGGGATTTCAGGTTTTTTATAAGTAAGCTCTGGTGCCGAATTTGCTAATGCAATGAGTTCATCAATTTCTAAAGTCTTTTCTAAAATACCAGCTAATCCATTAAGTTTTACACTTAATTCTTCTACTTCATCAGGCATTACAAGGCCTAAGTGCCTACTTTCAATTGTAAAATCTGTAATTCTTGGCACATAACCATAGACTTTAATTCCCAGTTCGTCCTCTGCCTGAGCCTTTAGCAATGGATATATCATTTCAGACATCTGATTAAAGATTACTCCTTTAATCTTACTATCTTGTTTATATTCTAAAAATCCTTTAATTAAAGGAAGAACCGATAAACTCATTCCTTTTGTATTAACAATTAAAACAGCTGGTGTATCAGTCACACGAGCAAGATCATAAGCTCCAGCAATGGGTGTTGTCCCACCAACGCCATCATAGTAGCCCATAACCCCTTCCATAATAGAAATATCCATACCTGTTGCATTCTTTTCTAATAAATACTTTGTATCATTTTCACCTGAAAAGAATGTATCTAAATTTCTAGAATGAGTACCTATTACTTCTCTATGAAACATTGGATCAATATAGTCTGGTCCACACTTAAATGATGCAACCTTTAATCCTCGATTGACTAGAGCCTGTAAAATCCCACAAGTAATCATAGTTTTTCCACTGCCACTAGCGGTTGCACCAATTAATAATCTTGGAATTGCCATCATTAATTCTCCTTATCCATTGTAAATGAAACAATATAGATTGGATTAAGTCCTGTCATCATATGATATCTACCTAGTGTTCTAGATTTTGCAATTGATACACTTGCAATATCCACATCTTTTACTGGAAATTCTTTTAAACAAGCTAAAGTTTCTGAAATACTTTCTAGTGCAATTGTATTAATGACTACACGAATCTTAGGGTTCTTATTCATCAATAAATCTAGAATTTCTTTCATATTTCCAGAAGAACCACCAATAAATGCATGAGTTGGTGTTGGCAAATCAACGAGTGCTTCTGGTGCGAGTCCAGGAACTACCTCAATGTTTGCTGCGTGGAACTTACGCTTATTTTCTTCAATGAGTGCACAAGCTGTTTCGTTTTTCTCAATAGCATATACCTGTCCATCAACTGCTTGAAGTGCTGCTTCAATTGATACAGAGCCAGTTCCAGCTCCAACGTCGTACATTATAGAATCTTCTTTAAGTGCTAATTTGGATAGAGAAATGCTTCGAATCTCTGCTTTTGTCATTGGAACTTTTGCTCGAATAAATTCATCATCTTCAATTCCATGAGTCACTGGTCTCTTCGTTTCTTCTAGCTTAGGATTTTCTACTAAAATCACACACAAACCACCAATTGGCTGTCCTGCAAGCTCACTAGCTGTTCCGTGAATAATTTTTTCTTCTAGATAAGATAAATCATTTCCAACGTGAATCATCACATCGCCTAAGCCATAATCTTTAAGCGTTGATGCAAGAGCACCCACTGCATCTTTTCCACCAATTAACGAGAAAACCTTTTTATTATTAGCTACAGCGGCTACTAAATTTCCACTCTTTCCATGAAGACTCATAAGTTTTACATCATCCCAAGAGGTCTGAAGTTTAGTACAAAAATAAACGACAGATGAAATTCCACTAAGAGTTTTTACTTCATAATCATCCTTTAGGTAGTCAATCATTTTTTTGCCACCGCTATAAAATCCAATATCTCCAGACATTAAAAGGACTGCTTTTTTATATTCTTTATGAGTGTCTAAGTATTCTTTTAATAGTTCATATTTATATCCTGCATAGGTTGGTTTGTTTAAATCAGCGCAGATTTCTAACATACGAGTGGCACCAAGAACTACATCTGCTTCTTTACAAGCTTGTAAGGCTTCTACTGTCATATTTTCTTTAGCACCCATGCCAATTCCTACAATCGTTACTTCGCGCTTATCAGGCTCTAATCCCAATGCATTCGTCAAAAAGTCCTTCATTTCATCTAAAGAACGTCCTTCTTCATTGGTTGGACGGCCAATAACAATAAGCTGAACGCCTGCTGCCTTAGCACTTGCAAGTTTTTCTTCAAATCCACCTGCTTTTCCAGACTCTTTAGTTACCATATAAGAAGCCCCAATTTGCTTTAACAAAGCAGTATTTAGTTCTTCACAAAATGGTCCCTGCATACAAATGAGATTTTTAAGTGGATACCCCATCTCCAGACATTCACTAATTGCCTGTGCATTTGGCAAAAATCTAGGATAAAGTCTTTGCTCAAAATCTGTTAACTTTGTATACTTATTCAATTCTTTACTGCCTGTAGTTAAAAGAACTTTTCCTTGTGTTTGCTCTAAAATTCCAACTGCTTCTTCTACAGATGAAACAATAATGCAATCCTCATCAACCTCATCCATCTTCGATGAACGAAGAAGACGAAGATAGGTCTTATTCTCTTCTTCACAAGCTTTTTTAATATTCTTAGAAACTACTACCGCATATGGATGAGTCGCATCAATAACAAACTGTCCATCTGTTTGACGCATCTTTTCTTTCATTTGTTCTTCATCTAATCGAC
>JPZU01000001.1:482723-483727 GCA_000875945.1 Lachnospiraceae bacterium TWA4
GCAGACTTCTACGCCCTTTTTAGCTAAAAAGGAAGAAATCTCGCGCCCTTCAATAGTTCCCGCAAAAACGAGTGCTTTATACATTTTTATATCCTCTAGGTGTTACCATCTTACCATTAATGTTCTTAGTCTGAGAATTACCAATGAAAACAGTTGTAAACATATCAACCTGTGTATCACGAAGTTCTTTAAGTGTCATAACTGTTCCCTTTTCACCTTCACGACCAATGTTAATCACTGTACCACAAACAGTTTCTGGTGATTTATGTTTCATCATTAAATCACAAGCCTTCTGTAAATAATCATGACGTTTCTTACTTGAAGGATTGTAAAGAACAATACTAAGGTCTGCTTCTGAAGCACATAGAAGACGTTTTTCAATTTTCTCCCAAGGAGTTAATAAGTCACTAAGACTAATTACTGCAAAGTCATGGATTAATGGAGCACCAAGTACACCTGCACCACTAATAGCTGCTGTTGTACCACAAACAACTTCTACTTCTACTTCTGGATATTTTTCGCCAATTTCATACATAAGACCAGTCATACCATAAACACCAGCATCACCACTGCAAATCATAGCAACTGTCTTATCCTTCATAGCTTCTTCAAAAGCAAGTACGCAACGATCAACTTCTTTTCTCATAGGAGTTGTCATAAATTCCTTACCTGCAAAATGTTCTTTTACTAAATCAACATATACTGTATATCCAATAATTGTATCGCAGCTTTTTAATACATTTGCTGCTTTAATACTCATCTGTTCATATTCCCCTGGACCAATACCCACTACATAAATCTTCTTACTCAAATTTAACACTCCATTCTTCTATCGCAAGGGCTAAGGTAACACCTTCCCCTGGTAATTTTTTTGTTTAGTAATTTTAATTTACGTTTACGTTTTTCCATTTTCGTTTTTCCGGTCCCGACTAAATTAAACGTGTCGTACGGTTAACCGTTACCAAACCTAAACGTTGTTATTACCCTAACCCTACCGTTGGTAG
>JPZU01000001.1:483747-487491 GCA_000875945.1 Lachnospiraceae bacterium TWA4
TAACACCTTCCCCTGGTAATTTTTTTGAATTAATTTTACAGTTTTTCCATCTTTTTGTCCCGCATAAACTGCTGAACGTTCACAAACTGTATCTACACCTGTGATAGACTTTACAAATGAAGACGTACTAAATGTGCCTGTTGTCTTCATTAATTCTTCACCGGAATACGTATAGAAAGGAATCTTGTACTTTTCACTAAATCCAAGAAGTCCCTTCTCATCTTTTTTTAAATCAATACTCGTCATATCAGCTATACTATGAATTGAAAGATTCTTTTCCTTTAAAAGTGCAAGTACCTTTCGCTCAATAAGTTCAAATGGTGTATCTTTCTTACAGCCAATCCCTAAATGAATAATTGGTGGAATTAATTGTAGTGTTTCATCAAAATCTGTTCGATTTGCTTCACAGCTAATAACCACTCCTACTTCTTTCTTACCTTCCACCTTAAAAACGGAATCAATCGCTCCAATCACTGGATAATCACTAACAAATCCCAATGGCTTTTTATCTAATATCGTCGATGCAACAACCTTTGCCTCATGCATTGAATCAATAAATAATCCATTCTTTTTAGCAAATACATCAATTGCAAGTGTATGATTGACATCGGTTGCTGTTGTAATAACTGGTGTAGCCTCAATCAACTTTGAAACTTCTAAAGCAAGTTCATTGGCTCCACCTAAATGACCCGATAAGAGGGAAATCACATAATTTCCCATCTCATCAATGACTAAAATTGCTGGATCACTTTTTTTATCTTTAACAAATGGAGCAATTGCTCTTACTGCAATTCCTGTAGCTCCAATAAAAATAATTGCATCACTAGTTTTAAAAGCTGTCTTCGTCCATTCACTAAGTGATTCTGTCTTAGATATCAATCCATAATCATCTGCATAACGAGGAATTGAATAACCTTCACAATGAAAATAATTGGAAAGCTTTTGATTAATTGCCCCACCATGTGCAGTGAAGCTAATAATTGAAATCTTCATCTGTTATTTATTTACTTGCTTTTCTAAATTCTGTTGTAAATGCAGGATTATATAACTCTGAACGATTGTATTTACTATGAGTTACTACGTCACCAATAATCATTAAAGCTGTCTTTGTAATATTGTTTTCTTTTGCAGTCTTTGCTAAAGTTCCTACTGTACAAACAATTGCTTTTTCATCTTCCCAAGTTGCCTTATAAACGATAGCAGCTGGAGTATCAGCAGTATAACCACCAG
Organism: Lachnospiraceae bacterium TWA4; assembly: GCA_000875945.1. Classification (GTDB taxonomy): domain Bacteria; phylum Bacillota; class Clostridia; order Lachnospirales; family Lachnospiraceae; genus TWA4. The sequence continues at coordinate 484,978 of JPZU01000001.1, forward strand.
CGATTAAACGCTCAGATAATTTTTCTAATAGACCAGTACTTAAGAATACAACCATTGTTGCCTGATGAGCTGCAAATGATGCAATTTCTTCCTTCTCAGGTACTGGAGTACGTCCAGCCATACGAGTAATAATAACACTCTGAGAAACATCTGGAAGAGTATACTCTAAATTAAGTGCAGAAGCTGCTCCACAGAATGAACTTACACCAGGAGTTGATTTATACTGAATTTCCTTCTTGTCAAGTTCATCCATCTGTTCACGGATTGCACCATAAAGACAAGGATCACCAGTGTGAAGACGAACAGTTTTCTTTCCTTCTTCTTCAGCTTTATACATAACCTCTAATACTTCTTCTAAGGTCATTAATGCACTGTTATAAATTTCGCATCCTTCTTTTGCATAGTCAAGAAGCTGTGGATTTACTAAAGAACCAGCATAAATAATAACATCTGCTTCCTTTAATAAATTCATTCCTCTTACTGTAATTAAATCAGGTGCTCCTGAACCTGCTCCTACAAAATTAATCATTGTTATTTCCTCCTTTAACGATTACTAGTGAATAGTAACCGGCATTTTCATTAATTTCATCAACACTGCGATAAACTTTTTCATCAGGCATTCCACAATTTTCAATCATCATACCCTGACAACCCATTTCTTTAAGAGTTGCTTTTACTTTACTCATCTTCTTACCAGCTTTCATAAGTACCTTAGTTCCAGGTAACTTTAAAGCATCTTCAATCTGATAAGAAGCTGGAATTACATGTAAAGGTTCTGATTTTTCAACTAAACCTTCATTCAATTTAGCTGATACTGCGCAGAAAGATGTGATGCCACTAACGATTTCAGTCTCATATCCTAATGCAACAATACGCTGATGAACATAAATATAAGTAGAATAAACCGTTGGATCTCCAAGTGTTAAGAAAGCTACGTCTTTACCTGCATCTAAAACATCTGAAACATTCTTAGTTGCCTGTGCATGACTTTCTTCTAATTTCACTGGATCCTTTGTCATAGGCATATCAACTGCAACAAACTCCTTCTGATCAAGTTCTGGATATGCCTGTTTTACGATTTTATAAGCAACGGTGTCTTCCTTTACAGTTCCTGGAACTGCAATTACTGGACACTCTTTAATTAAACGTAAAGCCTTTAATGTTAAAAGTTCTGGGTCTCCAGGTCCAATTCCGATACCATATAATTTTCCCTTCATAAATGAATATACCTCTTTCTTTTATTATAGTTTTATTGTATTTTAGCAATTATTTAAAGTCTGTCTCTAAATAATTACAAATTTTTGATTAACTCTGATACATTATCGGACATTCCAAGTAGTCCAAATTCATTAGAAAATAGTACAACACCAATTTCTAATCGTCCATACGCTCTATGGTCTAAGTAATAAATAATCTTCTCTATAATTAGGGGAATCATCTTCTCTAATAATCCCCACTCTTTGCAAAATCCTAAAGCTTCTTCTGTTGTAATGCAATCCAATAACTTCTTAGCCTGCTCTAAATTAGCTCCTGCTCGAATCGCAAATGCTGCCATTAACTCAGCTCTACAATCTGCATGATGGGAATGTGTATTCATAATCCCACCTGCAACTTTTATAAATTTTCCAAGATGTGAAACAAACAAAATACTTTTTACATCTTTATTCACTGCCATATCAACAGTTTCTGCAAGGTAATTACTACACTTAATAACCTTATTGGCATCTAACTCCTTCATGTGTTCCTTAATAAAGGTCTTTCCATAATTTCCAGGTGTCATAAGCAAATGCTTCGTACCATTGACTACCTGCATATTCATTTCAATTTCAATACTTCGAATCAATGCCGCATCACTCATTGGCTCTACAATTCCTGTAGTTCCAAGGATTGAAATTCCTCCCATAATTCCAAGTCTAGGATTAAAAGTCTTTTTAGCAACTTCTACTCCTCCAGGAACAGAAATAACAACTTTTACTCCACTAGGATATTCTAACTCCTCCATAACAGACATTACTTCATTTTCAATCATCTGTCTTGGAACCCTATTAATTGCAGCATCTCCAACTGCCTGTTCAAGACCAGGCTTTGTTACTCTGCCAACTCCTACTCCACCATCTAAAGAAAACTTTGGCGACTCTTGCTTTGTCACTGTTGCATAAACTAAAAGACCATGAGTCGCATCTGGATCATCTCCTCCATCCTTTCTAACTGCACAGGTCACACTAGTTGCTTCTCTTTTAACTTCCAAAAGCTCTAGATTTAATTTAATTCCCTTCGGCGTTAAAAGTTCCACTTCCGTAAACTCTCGACCTGTCAGTAACATATAGGCGGCGCCTTTTGCTGCAGCTGCTGCACAGGAACCTGTTGTATAACCCATCCTCATTTTTTTGATTGTTTTTCACAACATAATAATCTTCTATTCCTGTTTTATGCCCCATATTTCCTCCATAACATATAAAAAGGAGTACGAATGACAACATACTCCTTTACTAAAATCAAATTTATTGTAAGATT
>JPZU01000001.1:487892-495844 GCA_000875945.1 Lachnospiraceae bacterium TWA4
ATATAAAAAGGAGTACGAATGACAACATACTCTTTACTAAAATCAAATTTATTGTAAGATTCATCTAAAAAAATTAGAATCACTCATTAGTAGCAAAAAATATATGCAACCATAGCTCGTGGCAACATTCTAATTAGAGGTATTCTGACTTAAGAAGAAACTCTTCTCTCACAGTAGCGGCACTGTGTGGGAATTTCACCCAACTTCCCCTCAGTAGTTTCTATTAATTTTATACAAATTTCTTTTACAATTATACTAGATTTTGTTATAACTGTCAACAAAATCTAACTGAATTACACAAAAAAAGACTTGCTTAAAAACATAATCTTCAGGATTCAAATAAATTAGGAGTTTATTTACAAATTAATAAATATTCTATGTTTTTATAAACTACTTGACAATTGAATTCTCACTTACATTCCTAAATACAAAAAAGACTCCTATTTTTAATAGAAGTCTCTTAAATAAAACGTGCCTGAAGGGATTCGAACCCCTGACCCACGGCTTAGAAGGCCGTTGCTCTATCCAGCTGAGCTACAGACACATATTTAATTGTTGAAGATCACCTGACACAGCGGCGTTTTGGTTGTTACTCTATCCAACTAATCTACAGACACATATTTTAATTGTTGAAGATTACCTGGCCCAGCGGCGCTTTGGTTGTTGCTCTATCCAACTAATCTACAAACACATATTATTTTATATGTTGAAGATTACCCGACACAGCGGCGTTTTGGTTGTTGCTCTATCCGCCTAATCCTCAAATACATATTCAATGGCTAAGCATTCGCTTGCATCGGGGCGACAGGATTTGAACCTGCGACCTCTCGGTCCCTAACCGAACGCTCTACCAAACTGAGCCACGCTCCGATTTAACATCTAACGTTGCTCTGCTTTCTTGCAACGTTAAATATTATACACTAACTTAATATATAATGCAAGTACTTTTTAAAAAACTTTATATTTTTAAATTTATTATTGTATACTCCCTCAGTCGGCATAGCCGACAGCTCCCTCAAGAGGGAGCCTTTTATAAAGTACTATTTAATATTTAAATACAACTTATGCTAATTTTTATGCTAGTTTAGATTTAGCTACTTCTGCTAACTGAGCGAAACCAGCTGCATCATTTACAGCCATTTCAGCTAACATTTTACGGTTCATAGTAATATTAGCTAATTTTAAACCATACATAAATTTGCTATAAGAAAGTCCATTGATACGTGCTGCAGCGTTAATACGTGCAATCCATAATCTTCTGAACTGTCTCTTTCTTTCTTTTCTACCTGAATAAGAAGAAGTTAATGCTCTCATTACAGACTGTTTTGCAACTCTGTACTGTTTTGAACGTGCTCCTCTATATCCTTTTGCAAGTTTTAATACTCTATTATGTTTCTTCTTGGCACTCATTCCGCCTTTAACTCTTGCCATAGTTCTCTATTCCTCCATTCCTGATTATAAGTAAGGTAAAATCTTCTTCATAACTTTAGCGTTTGTGCTATCAGTCATAGTTGCTTTACGTAAGTTTCTCTTTCTCTTTGTAGACTTTTTAGTCAGGATATGGCTCTTGTAAGCTTTCATTCTCTTTAATTCACCGCTACCGGTCTTTTTAAAACGCTTTGCAGCTGCTCTGCTAGTTTTCATTTTTGGCATAATACTATGTCCTCCTTTGCTTTTTTACCTAACGTTTTTCTGATAAAAACATAACTAAACTTCTGCCTTCCACTTTGGATGGCTTATCGATTACTGCTACATCTGCTAATTTCTCAGCAAAATCATCTAAAATATGCTTAGATTGATTCATGTGGCTCATCTCTCTACCACGGAAACGCAAAGTAACTTTCACCTTATTGCCTTTCGTAATAAATTTTCTGGCTGCACTCGCTTTCGTGTTGAGATCGTTTTCTTCAATATTCGGAGAAAGTCTTACTTCCTTAACTTCAATAGTTTTCTGACGTTTCTTCGCTTCTTTTTCTTTTCTTGCCATCTCATAACGGTATTTACCGTAATCAATAATTTTGCATACCGGTGGTTTTGCATTAGGTGAAACTTTTACTAAATCTAAATCAGCTTCTTGTGCAAGTTTCATTGCATCTCTTGCCGACATGATTCCAACTTGTTCACCATTTACACCGATTACACGAATTTCTTTGTCACGAATTTGCTCGTTAATCATTAAATCACTAATAGTTGTGCACCTCCAAAAATAAATTACATTAACTCCAAAAAAAATGGATAGGCAGACTATCCACTTTACGCTCGATATTTTCTCAAAAGCATATTAAAAACCCAAGTCACTAAGAGTGCTAAGGTGAGAGTGGATACTCTACTTCTTGTTTCACAGCGTTACTATAATATCACAATCCAATAACTATGTCAAGATGATTTTTTATAATTATTTCCCAGATTTTGTGGCATAGCTGTATGTCCTTTCTTTCTCATAGACGCTACAATAAGAATAATAGCTGTCACTAAAAATGGTAACATGTCATAAAAAGCTAACGGAAAAATACCTGTTGGAATATAATATTTTAAGATTCGAAGTGCTCCAAAAAACATACTTCCTACAATAGCACCCAAAAAATTCCACGAAGCAAAAATAACTAAAGCAACAGAAATCCAACCAAGTCCAGCAATTCCATTCGAAGTCCAAACGCCTCCATTAATAATAAAAGCGCAGTAAACTCCACCTAATCCACAGATTCCTCCACCCAATGCAATTGCTAAATATTTAATTCCATTTACATGAATTCCTGCTGCATTTGCTGCATCTGGATTTTCACCAATCGCTTTTAGATTTAGCCCATTCATTGTACTCTTCGTATAGATAAATAAAATAATTGCAATAGCTATAGCAATATATGTAAAAATATTAATTCCTCCAACAGAAAATCTCATAGACTCTGTAATTTGTTCTGGAAGCTTTAATGAGTTCTCACTTGATTTATTTAATACAAAAAATCCAATAAAGTTTGATAATCCCACACCAAAAATTGTCATCGTTAAACCAATAACATTTTGATTAGCCATTAATGTAACCGTCAGTAAAGCATAAATGAATGCCATTCCTGCTCCCGCTAAAAATGCACAGATTAAAGCTAATAGGAAATTGTCTGTTGCATATCCTACCATAAATCCTGCACAAGCACCCATAGCCATAATTCCTTCAACACCTAAATTTAGATGTCCTGTTTTCTCTGTTAGAATTTCACCAACTGTTCCAAATAAAAGAGGAGTTCCTGCTGCAATCATTGCCAATAGAAAATTTATCATGATTTTTCTCCTCCTTTTACAACAATTTTATATCTAGTAAAAAATTCTAATCCTACAATTACAAATAGAAAAACACCTTGTAAAACTGCAGCTGAATCCGTCGATAATCCATATTGTGATTGAACCACGCTGCTTCCCTTTTCTAAGACTGCAAAAAATGTCGATACAATAACTATTCCAAATGGATTTAAATTCGCAAGCCATGCAATAATTACGGCTGTAAATCCTACACCACCAGCTACCTGATCCGTTAAAGTAATATCCGAACCTGTTGCCTGAATCATCCCTACTAATCCACAAATGGCTCCACTAATTGCCATTGTTTTAAGTGCAATTTTGGTTACATTCATGCCAGCATACCTAGCAGTCTTTTTACTATACCCAATAATCGTCATTTCATAGCCACTCTTTGTATAATTTAAATAGATGAAAGTAAATACAACAACAACCATCGCAATTATCCAACCAATGTGAACACCAAACACTTTATCAAGCATTGCATTTGCTTCAAATCGTGGAATTTTGCTAAATCCTTGTGCTTTTGAATCTCTCCACGGACCATCTTTTAAATAACAAACAATGTTTACTGCAATATAGTTAAACATCAGTGTCAATAAGGTTTCATTCGTTCCATATTTCACCTTAAAAAATGCTGGAATCAATCCCCAAATGGCTCCACCAACTATTCCTGCTAAAAACATGACAATCATTAATACATAGTGATTCCAATCTGAATGAAATAATGCAAAATAGGAGGCAAAAACAGCTCCCATCACAATCTGTCCTTCAGCTCCAATGTTCCAAAATTTCATTTGAAAGGCAAAAGCAAGCGCACAAGATGCCATTACCATAGGAACTAAAATCTTAACTGTTGCCTGAATAGATAATGTACTTCGAAATGCCCCCATAAAAATAGCTAGATAAACCTCTATAGGTTTTAAACCTAATAAAAGTAAGAACAGTCCACCTGCCAAAAAAGCTACTAAAATACTTATAAGTCTAAGAATCAGCACTTGCTTTTTATCGATGTCTGTTCTCGTAACAATTCGTAACATAAATAGACCCTCTCTTTTATTGGCATGAGGTACCTGATTGTAGGTGAAGTCCTGATGCCTTTTCTTTTTTCATATTTAACTTGACACTATCTTTAAATGATACCTAAAGTATATCAGACTTTTTCTAAAATTTCACCTAGTATTTTATTCACTTTCTGAGGATTTGCTTTTCCTTTCATTGCCTTCATTGTTTGACCTACTAAAAATCCCATTGCTTTTTTCTTTCCACTCTTAAAATCTGCCACCGACTGAGGATTATTTGCAATGACTTCTTCTATAATATTTAACAGTTCTCCTTCATCATTTACAATTTTTAACCCATGTTCTTCTATATAGATATCTGGATCAACATCCTTATTAAAAATTACTTCAAATACTTCTTTTGCAACAGTTCCAGTAATTACACCTTCATCTACTAAATCAATTAACCTTGCCAAATTTTGGGGTGAAAATCGAATATCATAAACGTCCATCTCTTGTTCATTTAATAGCCTCATCATTTCCCCCATCAACCAATTGGGAGACTTTTTTGGGTTTTTCAGTATTTCTACCGTTTCCTCAAAAAAATCTGCTAATTTTTTAGAGGAGGTCAATAAATTCGCGTCATAATCTGGAATCTTATAGTCTTTCTTATATCTTGCAAACTTTTCATCTCGAAATTCTGGTTCACTTTCCTTAATCGTTGCAATCCACTCATCACTTACAACAATTGGTACTAAATCTGGGTCTGGAAAATAACGATAATCCTGAGAATCCTCCTTTGAACGCATAGAATACGACAATTCCTTTGCATCATCCCAACGCCTAGTTTCTTGAATGACTCTCTTTCCTGATTCAATTAACTCAATTTGACGTTTTGTCTCACCAGCAATTGCTCTTGTAATCGCTTTAAATGAATTTAAATTCTTCATCTCTGTACGTGTTCCAAGTTCGCTAGTTCCTTCTTCTCGTACAGATAAATTTACATCTGCTCTCATGGAGCCTTCTTGTAATTTACAATCTGATGCACCTAAATACTGAATAATTAACTTTAGTTTCTCTAAATATGCAATAACTTCTTGTGCTGAACGCATATCTGGCTCAGAGACAATTTCAATTAGTGGAACTCCTGAACGATTATAATCAACAAGTGTGCTTCCTGTACTTTCATCATGAATTAATTTTCCGGCATCTTCTTCCATATGAATTTCATGGATTCCTATCATTTTTTTACCCGAATTTAATTCAATTTCAATCCCTCCATCATGACAAATAGGCAAATAAAGCTGACTAATTTGATAGTTTTGTGGGTTATCGGGGTAAAAATAATTTTTTCTATCAAATTTACTATACTGATTAATCTGACAATTAGTTGCAAGACCTACAGCTATCGCATACTCTAAAACCTTTTTATTTAAAACAGGTAAAGAACCTGGCATACCTGTACAAACTGGACACGTATGAGTATTTGGCTTTGCTCCAAACTGTGTACTACATCCACAAAAGATCTTTGTCTTTGTTGAAAGCTCTACATGTACTTCTAAACCTATTACTGTTTCATAATTTTTACTCATACTCTTATACTCTTGCCTCTCTTTCATAAGAATAAGCTGCACGAATTAATTTATTTTCATTAAAACAATCTCCAATAAGTTGCGCACCAATCGGTAAGCCATTACTGTCCATGCCACACGGAAAACTAATTGCTGGAAGACCTGAAAGATTTGCAGAAACTGTATAACTATCACTTAAATACATTTGAATAGGATCTACTAAACTTTCCCCAATTTTAGGAGCAGTTGTTGGAGCTACAGGAGATAAAATTAAGTCATATTGCTCAAAAGCTTTGTCAAATTCTTGCTTAATTAATGCCTTGGTCTTTAATGCCTTTAGATAATACGCATCATAGTATCCAGAACTCAATACAAATGAGCCTAACATAATGCGTCTTTTTACTTCTTCTCCAAATCCTTCAGAACGTGACTTTTTATACATCTGATGCATATCTAAAAACTTCTCTGTTCGATATCCATAGTTTACTCCATCAAAACGGGAAAGATTGCTACTTGCCTCAGCACAGGCAATGACATAATAAGCTGGAATTGCATAATCTACTAGATCTAAATTAAATTCTTTAATTATTGCACCTTTTTTCTCTAAAACTTTTGCTACAGATAAAACCGATTCCCTCACTTCATGATTCAAACCTTTTCCAAAATACTCTCTTGGAATTCCGATTTTCATTCCCTTTACATCATCTACTAATGCATCTGTAAAGTTATATCGATTTCTTTTAATGCTTGTACTATCTTTTAAATCATGAGAAGAAATGATTTCTAAAATTGTCGCACAATCACTAACATCCTTAGCAATTGGTCCAATTTGATCAAGCGAAGATGCATAAGCAATTAATCCATATCTTGAAACCGTCCCATACGTAGGTTTTATTCCTGTTACTCCACAAAATGCACTGGGTTGCCTAATAGATCCCCCTGTATCTGTTCCCAATGAAAAACTCACCTGATTTGCAGCTACAGATGCACAAGAGCCTCCTGAAGAACCTCCTGGTACATGCTCTAAATTCCATGGATTTTTTGTAATTCCGTAGGATGAAGTTTCCGTTGTAGACCCCATTGCAAATTCATCCATATTTGTTTTTCCAATTAAAATAGCTCCTGACTTTTCCAAATTTTCAAAAGCTGTAGATGAATAAAAAGGGGTAAAATTACTTAAAATCTTTGAACCACAAGTCGTTGTTATGCCCTGTGTGCATAAATTGTCTTTAATTGCCATCGGTACTCCTGCCAATGGACTCGTTAGCTTACCTTCATCAATTAATCTTTGTACTTTGTTTGCTTGATTTAGAGCATGTTCTTTATCGACACGAATAAATGCATGAATATCATCTTCTGACTTATTAATAACAGCTAACGATTCTTGTACAACTTCTACAACCGAAACTTCTTTTTCTTTTATTTTCTTCCCTAACTCTAGGGCTGTAAGTTTCATTAATTCCATCATTTTTCCTCTACTCAAATGTCTTTGGTACTAAGAATAAATCTCCACTTTTTGCTGGTGCATTTTCTAGTACTTTTTCATGAATATCCTCACTTGTTACAATATCTTCTCGAAAAACATTCGTTACTGGAAATACATGAGACATTGGCTCTATACTGTTAGTGTCTAATTCATTTAATTTATCAATATAGACTAACATTTTTTCCATATCTAGTTTTGCCTGTTTCTTTTCTTCATCCGATAATTCTAACTTAGATAAAATTCCAATCGTTTCAATCATCTCATCACTTATTTTCTTCACTATGTTTATCTCCCTCACAATATTCATCATGTTCATCAATCTCATAATGTTCATTTTGTTCATCATGTTCATCGATCTCGTAATATTCTTTTCCCTCGTGATACTTATCTTTTTCACTTCTAAAAAAATACGCAAATAACGATAAACATAACCCTACAAATGAAACTGCTAATCCTACTACTTCTAAGCCAAATCCACTGCAAATTAATACACATCCAAATAGCGAGATTCCATTTCCTAAAAGTATTCGTTTAAGTGCTTTCATTCAATCCCCCTCTTTTTTCTACTTAAAAAAATGAGGCTGTTGCAAAACTAAGATTATAGGA
>JPZU01000001.1:495988-508548 GCA_000875945.1 Lachnospiraceae bacterium TWA4
AGTTATTTTTGCAACAACCCCATTTTAATTTTAATTCTTATAAGCTTTTCTCAGCTTTTTCTACTTCTGCAATAGCAGCCTTCTTCATAGGAATACGGCAGTTTTTATTTCCACCAAATTCTACGATTACTGTATCTTCATCCATGCTAATTACTACACCGTAAAATCCACTAGAAGTTAATACGCTATCTCCTACCTCTACACTTGCTAAAAGCTCAGTCATTCTTTTTTGTTCTTTTTTCTGAGGTCTAATTGCAATAAACCACATAAATGCAATAATTGCAACAATATAAATGACCCAAAATAAAGGTGTATCCATCTTCTATTCCTCCTAAATCTTAGTTTTCTCCACCCCAAGTTAATTTCTCTAGGGCATCTTTCTTATAATTTGCATAATCATCATTTTCAATCGCATGACGAATATCTTCCATCAAATGATTGTAATAATATAGATTATGAAGTACACATAGTCTCATTCCTAGCATCTCTTTCGCTTTAAGTAAATGTCTAATATAAGCTCTACTATAAGTTCTACATGCTGGACAACCACAACCCTCTTCAATTGGACGTTCATCTAATTCATACTTTGCATTACTTAAATTCATCTTTCCATAATGCGTATATACATGTGCATGACGACCATTTCTTGAAGGATATACACAGTCAAAGAAATCAATTCCTCGATCTACACCTTCAATAATATTTGCTGGAGTTCCAACACCCATCAAATAGGTTGGTTTATTCTCTGGTAAATGAGGAACTGTCACATCAAGAATGTGATACATCTCCTCGTGAGACTCACCTACTGCAAGTCCACCCACGGCATAGCCATCAAGATTCATTTCTGAAATCTCTTTTGCATGTTCAATTCGAATATCTTCAAATGTTCCACCCTGATTAATACCAAACAATAACTGATTTGGATTAATAGTGTCAGGAAGTGAATTGAGTCTTTTCATTTCTTTTTGACATCTGGCAAGCCATCTAGTGGTACGAGCTACAGATTTTTCCATATAATCTCTGGTACAAGGATGTGGTGCACATTCATCAAATGCCATTGCAATTGTAGATGCTAAGTTTGACTGAATCTGCATACTTTCTTCTGGTCCCATAAAAATCTTATGACCATCAATATGCGATTGGAAGTGAACTCCTTCTTCTTTAATTTTTCGAAGTCCTGCAAGAGAGAATACCTGAAATCCACCTGAATCTGTTAAAATTGGTTTATCCCAAACCATAAACTTGTGAAGTCCACCCATTTTTTTAACTACTTCATCACCAGGACGAACATGCAAGTGATAGGTATTTGATAACTCCACCTGTGTACCAATTCCTTGTAAATCTTCGGTGGAAATGCCACCTTTAATTGCGGCAGCAGTTCCAACATTCATAAAAACCGGTGTCTGAATCGTACCATGAACAGTTTTTACTTCTGCTCGTTTTGCACGACCACACTTTTTTATTATTTTATAGTCCATCATTATTTTTTATTATCTTTCTTTGCCTTTCTAGTAAACATTATGTAATACATAGAACTTACTAAACAAATAGATGAATAAGTACCCACTAATACACCTACTAATAATGGAAGAGCAAATTCACGAATAGATGCTACCCCTAAAATTAATAGAACAAGTACCATAATTGCTGTTGTAAATGATGTACTCATTGAACGACCTAAAGTCTGAGTTAAACTTAAGTTTACAACATCTTGTAAATCATCTTTTCTTGTCATTGATTTACGATTCTCACGAATACGGTCTAGAATAACGATCGAGTCATTAATAGAGTAACCAACAAGTGTTAACATACAAGCAATAAAGGTATTACCAACGGTCCAACGAAGCACTGCATAACAAGCAAGGACAACTAATACATCATGAATTAGCGCAAGTACAGCACTTGATGCTGGAATAATACTCTTAAATCTAAACCAAACATAGATAAGCATACAAATGGTTGCTACGATTACTGCAACAATTGCATCTTTTTTCATCTCATTACTTACAGTTGCGCTGATATTTTGATTTGTAATGCTTGATTCATCCACTTTGAATTTTTCTTCTAACTGTTTAGCAACTTTAGTTCTTTGCTCTAAAGTCTGAGTCTGAGTTTTAATGGTTATCTGAGTTGTTCCAGTTACTAACTGAGATTGAATGTCATTATTACCCATAACTTCTGCAAAAATTGGAACAACCTCATCTTGTACTTCCTGTAAAGTCATATCTTTACCCATATCAATAGTTGTAGATGTACCACCCTTAAACTCTAAGCTGTAATTAAAGATTGATTTTTCACTACTGATGGTTTGTCCATAAATCATTCCACCAATACCAATAGCAATCACTAAACCTGAAGCAATAAAGAAAATTTTTCTCCTTTGTAAGAAACCAATAGGAGTAATCTTTCTGTCACGTTTTTCTTCTTTAATACCATATAGCTTAGGATTTGATGCGCCTAAATTATAAAGAGCATTTAAGATAAATCTTGTAACAGTTAATGCTGTAAATAAAGATAAGATAATACCAAGTGCAAGAGTTTGTGCAAATCCCTTAACGGTACCAATACCCATAATCCAAAGAACTGCTGCAGCAATTAATGTTGTAATATTACCATCTAAAATTGCTGATAAAGCCTTAGCAAAACCTTCTTTAATTGCACCATTTGTTGAACGTCCTGCATAGAGTTCTTCACGAATACGAGCAAAAATAATGGCATTTGCATCTACTGCCATACCAATTGAAAGAATCATACCGGCAATACCTGGTAAAGTTAAAGTTACCTGGAAAGCACTTAGTAAGAATACTAATAGGGCAACATATAAAAGTAATGCAAGGTCAGCAGCTACACCCATGATTCCATAAACTACAATCATGAAAATTAATACAATACCAAGACCTACACCACCAGCAATTAAACTAGTTCTAATCGCTTCTTGTCCTAATTTTGCACCAACAACTTCTGAGCTTAACTCCTCAAGTTCTGTTGGAAGTGCACCAATACGGATTGTAGAAGCTAAAGTTTCTGCTTCTTCATAACTTCCAATATTATCGATCTGGCAACTTCCACCTGTAATTTCTTCTTTAACATTTGGAGCACTTACTACTTTTCCATCATAAATAATCTGTAAGGTCTGACCTACTAACTCCTTAGTAGCTTCAGCAAATTTCTTTGCACCTTCATCTGTAAAGGTTAATTGAACTACATAACCTTTATTTCCATTTTTGTCTTCAATACCTGCTTGAGCAGACTTAATATCTGCACCTGATACATACTCTTTTCCACTTGTATTCTGGAAAGATAAAGAACCTGGCTGTCCTAGCTCTTCTAAGATTTCATTTGCATCATTAACAGCAGGGATATCTACACTAATTCGATCATCCCCTACTTTATAAACTTCTGCTTCGGTACTATAAGTCTGTGCACGAAGCTGTAATTTATAAATCGTATCACTAATTGCACTTTCATCTGCATTTGCGCCATCTTTTACTTTATAAGTGATACTTACACCACCTTGTAAGTCAAGACCTAGCTTGATATCATTAATACTTCCAGATTTTGACTTACCAAAACCTAAAATCGCTGCATAGGCAAAAAACGCAATTGCCACTACAATAACAATTAGTCGAAAAATACCATTTGTTACTGGATTTTTCTTTTTGCCTTTTTTCATGTTACTTGCCATGAACGTTTAACCTCCTTATCATGTTACTCTTCATCATTTAAAGCTGCTTGAATCATAATGGCACATTCAATTCGCTTCTTTTGAAGTTCACAACCAATGTCATACGCATCAGTAATTGAACCATGGAATTGATAAGAATTGGCTGCACAACCGCCACTACAATAAAAACGAGCAAAACAATCTCTACATTTTTCTTTTGCATAAACGTTGCACTGTTTAAATTCATTTTGAACTGCTGTATTCGTAACTCCTTCATCCACATTTCCCATTAAAAACTCAGGAATTCCTACAAACTGATGACAAGGATAAAAATCTCCCCAAGGAGTTACTGCTAAGTACTCAGTTCCTGAACCACAACCAGATAGTCTCTTAGCTACACAAGGTCCTTGTGTTAAATCAATCATAAAATGGAAGAAAGTAAATCCTTTTCCTTCTTTTTTACGCTTAATGAATTCAACAGCTAATTTATCATATTCAGCCTTAATTTGCTTAATATCTTCTTCTCTTAATGAATAAGGAGCTTCTGGTGGAGCCACAACTGGTTCCATAGACATCTTATCAAAACCTAAATCAGCATAGTGAAGAACATCTGCTGCAAAATCTAGGTTATTACGAGTAAATGTTCCTCGTACATAGTAGTCCTTATCGCCACGCTTTTTAGCAAAATTAATAAATTTAGGAACAATGATATCGTAACTTCCTTTTCCTTTAGGGAACGGACGCATCTTGTCATTAACTTCTTTTCGTCCATCTAGACTAAGTACAACATTTGAGATTTCTTTATTACAAAATTCAATAACGTCATCATTTAATAATACACCGTTAGTTGTAAGAGTAAATCTAAAGTTTTTATTGTATTCTTTTTCTTTACTTCGTCCATAAGCGACTAAATCTTTTACTACCTGAAAATTCATTAAAGGCTCTCCACCAAAGAAATCAACCTCTAAATTTCTTCTGCTACCTGAATTTTCTAATAAAAAGTCTAAAGCTTTTTTACCAACTTCAAAACTCATAAGTGCCCTGTCTCCGTGATACTCTCCCTCACTAGCAAAGCAATACTTACAAGATAAGTTACAATCATGCGCAATGTGAAGACAGAGTGCCTTAACAATTGTCGTTCTCTTCTTTACATCAATGACATAATCTTTATATACATCTTCTGTATATAGAAGTTCTTCTTTTTCTAACTCATCAATTTCATCTAAGACCTCACTAATCTCTTCATTTGAAAGATTTGGATAGGCCTTTTTTAGTTTTTCATTAACCACTTCACGGCTTTCATGTTCTCGCCATCCAATTGCATCATAAGTTACTTCGTCCACTACATGAACAGAGCCGCTACAGACATCCATGACGATATTGTATCCGTTATTTTTATATTGGTGTATCACTACACATTCCTCCTGCACATTTACATTTAATAAGGACACTCTAAACAGAGTGCCCCTGTCACGAATTTGTATCTTGCTGGAAAATGACTATTTATTATTTTCGCAGCTCTGATTACCTACTGTACAAGATGTCTTGCAAGCAGACTGGCAAGATGTCTGGCATTCCTTACATCCGCCTTTTTTCATAGTGTTCTTTAAAGTACTGCCTGTTAAAGTTTTAACATGTTTCATCTATCTCTTCCTCCTTGTACCTATATTATATGTTCAATGACATAATCAAAAACAGTATAACACATACCTTTCAATTTTCAAAGTCTTTTTTTTAAGAAATTCGTACTTCTAATGAAAAAATGCGCCTAAAATTGTTCCACTTAGTACACATCCCCATAGAATATAAACACTCATCATATCAATTGATGGATGAAGTGCTAGACCAATTGTTAAAAGAAGTGCATATTCTACTCCTGTAAAAATAGCCTTTTTCTTACTTAAAAATGCCCCAACAACTGCTGAAATAAAATAAATTCCATAGACAAATAGTTTCGCCAAGTCTTTAGATAAATTAAATTGAAACATTAAAAAACTTGCAAGGATTAATAAAACAAAAGAAGTTATTAAACTAATTAGTAATGCTTTTAAATTCATTTTCAATTTGCCCTTTTTTTATTAATCTATGAGCTAATTTTCTTGTTCATTCGAAATTTAATAATTCGATAATATCGTTCCTTTGTATCATATAATGGCTTATAAATTTTATCTCTATAAATATGACGATTATAAATAGGTCTTTTTAATTTCGAAATCTTTACCAATACATTTATATATTCTTTAAAATCACAATTCAATCGTTTATTTTTTAAACAACAAAAATCCACAAAACTTTCTTGCCATGAAATAAGATTTGCTAACAAAGTTCGAACCATTGGATTAAAATAATGAAAAACAGCTAAAAAATAGGTAAAATATCGAACTATTAAATCTTTTCGTTTATAATGCATAAGTTCATGAAGAATAATAATCTCAATTTCTCTTGTGTCTAAACTTTGATACATTTTATAAGGAAATACTACTTTTTTATGTAAGACTCCTCTTGCTTGAGGCTCACTAATTTCTTCATTTTCACAAATAGTAATTTGAAAATGCTTCATTCGTTCTAATTCAATCATTTTATTAAAAATTTTTACGACTTCTTTAGATTCACAAGGAATACATATTTTAGAAATTTCATACTCAGATTTAATAACTCTAATAATATGGGTTAAGGGTTGAAACAACAGAATAAGATAGAAAACTATAAGGATAATAGGAAGTTTAACATAAAATATCCCAAATTGCAGTAAATAAAAACCTAAAATTGCATTAAGGAAGATTAGCTGTATTAATATATATTTTCGCTTATTTTCCAGCCAAGGTATTAATTTTTGAGCTACATGTACCATCATTGTAAACATTAGTTCTGTAATTAATAATTTCATAGTTTTTCTCCTCATGTAGTTTTATTACCTAGGCAGAAAAAATTTATCACATTTTATATGTATTTTCAAGTAAAAATAACACTAATAATTAAAAATATTTTTTTATAAATTCGAATTTTCTCGCTTTTTGTCAAAATTAGGAATTTTTGCTTATTTTAACTTAAAAAGGAGATGCCTTCGCATCCCCTTTAGTAACTATTTAAAATCTTACTTAAAGTAAGCTACACCTGATTCAAACAATTTCATATCCTGTTCACCATAGATATTAATTGCTACACTTTCACCTTGTCTCTCACTATGAGCCATCTTACCAAGTACACGACCGTCTGGACTAGTAATACCTTCGATTGCACAATAAGAACCATTTGGATTCCAGTATTCATCAGTTGCAAGATTTCCATCAGCATCTACATACTGAGTAGCAATCTGTCCATTTGCTTGCAACTTTTCAATCCATTCTTTGCTAGCTACAAAGCGACCTTCTCCATGAGAAGCTGGGTTGCAATAAACTCCACCAAGTTTAGCTTGAGCAAGCCATGGAGACTTATTGGTTACAACTTTTAAATAAACCATCTTAGAAATATGACGACCGATGGTATTATAAGTTAAAGTAGGTGAATCTGCCTGCTGAGGAGCAATCTGTCCATAAGGAACTAATCCCAACTTAATCAACGCTTGGAAGCCATTGCAGATACCTAATACTAAACCGTCTCTATTATTTAATAAGTTTTCAACAGCATCTTTAACTTTTGCATTTCTAAATGCAGTAGCAAAGAATTTTGCAGATCCTTCTGGTTCATCACCAGCTGAGAATCCACCTGGGAACATAATAATCTGAGATTCATTAATACACTTCTCAAATTCTTCAACTGAATCACGAATATCTGCGGCTGTTAAGTTCTTAAATACCTTAGTAATGACATTCGCACCAGCTTTTTCAAATGCTTTTGCACTGTCATATTCACAGTTTGTTCCAGGGAATACTGGAATAAATACGGTAGGTTTTGCTACTTTATTCTTACAAATATGAATACTATCTGCATTGTATAATTCAATAGAAGCTTCAGTTAATGGTTCACCTGAATTGGTAGGGAATACTTTTTCAAGTGGAGCACTCCAACGTTTGCAAGCTTCATCAAGAGCAATTTCTGTCTCGCCATGTTTAAGTTTAGCTTCTTCTGTAACCTTACCAATCACTTTACCAGCTGCTACTAAGTTTTCAACTTCGCCCTCTTCTACTTCGCAAACAATGTTACCATAACCTGGAGCAAATAATTCACTTGCAGAAATACACTTGTCACAAAGACTTACACCTAAGCAATTACCAAATGCCATCTTAGCTAGAGATTCTGCTAAACCATTGCGTTCTACTACATAAGCTGATTTAATTCGTCCAGCACAAATATCTGTGTGAATATTTGCATATAATTCCTTAATCTGCTCGTAATCTGGCATATCATCAGATTTATGAGCAATTGTAAATAATACCAATTTATTTCCAGCTTTTTTAAGTTCTGGAGTAATAATATTCTTATCACTTGCTACATCTACTGCAAATGATACAAGTGTAGGAGGAACATCTAATTCATTAAAGGTTCCTGACATACTGTCCTTACCACCAATTGATGGAAGACCAAATCCAAGCTGTGCATCATAAGCACCAAGTAACGCAGAAAATGGAGTTCCCCAACGCTTACTGTCATCAGTCATACGTTTAAAGTATTCCTGGAACGTAAAACGAATCTTACTATAATCTCCACCACCTGCAACAATCTTCGCAACAGAAGTTGTTACAGCATAAGCTGCTCCATGATATGGGCTCCATGAAGATAAGTATGGATCAAAACCATAACTCATCATAGTTACAACATCTGTTTTACCTTTAAGTACTGGTAATTTAGCAACCATTGACTGAGTTTCAGTCAACTGATATTTACCACCATAGGGCATATATACAGAACCGGTTCCAATCGAACCATCAAACATTTCAACCAAGCCCTTTTGTGAGCAAACATTTAAATCTGAAAGAGTGTCTAACCATTTTTCTTTCACATCAGTTACTTCACTAGCTTCTAATGGACAATCAGCTTTACTAGGAACTTCTACAGTAACATTGGTTTCCTGATGAGCACCATTTGTATCAAGAAATGCACGAGAAATATCTACGATTGTTTTTCCTCTCCAATGCATAACAAGACGTGGCTCTTTAGTAACCGTTGCTACTTCAACAGCTTCTAAGTTTTCTTCATTTGCATAAGCTAAGAACTGATTAACATCCTTAGGATCTACAACAACTGCCATACGCTCCTGAGATTCAGAAATCGCAATTTCTGTACCGTCAAGACCAGCATATTTTTTAGGAACTTTATCTAAATCAATAACTAAACCAGCTGCAAGTTCACCGATTGCTACAGATACACCACCTGCACCAAAGTCATTACACTTCTTAATAATATGGCTAACTTCTTCACGACGGAATAGACGCTGAATCTTACGCTCTGTAGGAGGATTACCCTTTTGTACTTCTGCTCCACAAGTTTCAATAGAAGTTGTAGTGTGAACCTTAGAAGATCCAGTAGCTCCACCACAACCATCACGACCTGTACGTCCACCTAATAAAATAATGATATCACCTGGATCAGAATTCTCACGAATAACTGCACGACGAGGAGCTGCACCCATAACTGCACCAATCTCCATACGTTTTGCTACATAACCTGGATGATAAATTTCTTTTACATAGCCAGTTGCAAGACCAATTTGGTTACCATATGAACTATAACCAGAAGCTGCACCACGAACTAACTTCTTCTGAGGAAGTTTTCCTTCCATTGTATCAGCAACAGGAACTGTAGGATCTGCAGCACCAGTAATACGCATTGCCTGATAAACATACGTACGACCTGATAATGGATCACGGATTGCACCACCAAGACAAGTAGCAGCACCACCAAAAGGCTCGATTTCAGTCGGATGGTTATGAGTTTCATTCTTAAAGTTTACTAACCATTCTTCAACTTCTCCATCCACTTCTACTGGTACAACAATACTACAAGCATTGATTTCATCAGATTCTTCCTGATCATCAAGTTTGCCTTCTTTTTTAAGTTTTTTCATAGCCATTAAAGCTAAGTCCATTAAGCAGACAAATTTATCATCTCTTCCTGCATAAATTTCTTTAAAATCAGAAAGATAATTTTTGTAGGTATTTTCAATAGATTCTTTATAATCACCATCTAAAAATTCTACATTTGTAAGTTCTGTAGAGAATGTTGTATGACGGCAGTGATCAGACCAATAAGTATCTAGTACACGAATTTCTGTCATCGATGGATCACGTTTTTCTTCATTCTGATAATAATTCTGAATATGAAGGAAATCTTTAAATGTCATTGCAAGACCTAGTGAATTATAAAGTTCTAATAATTTATCTTCTTCTAAAGTCTTAAATCCATCAAAAATCTTTACATCTTCTGGTTCATCAAAAGCTGTAACTAATGTCTTAGGAATTTCTAATGAAGCCTGTCTAGAATCTACAGGATTGATACAGTGTGCTTTAATTGCAGACTTTTCACTATCTGTTAAAGTTCCACTAATAATATAAGTTGTAGCAGAACGAACCACAGGGGTTTCTTCTTCATTTAAAAGCTTAATGCACTGTTCTGCTGAATCAGCTCTCTGATCAAACTGTCCTGGTAAAAATTCTACAGAAAATACATAGTCATCTTCATTCATAGGACAAGTCATTTCATAAACATCATCTACTGGAGGCTCTGAAAAGATTGTATTGATTGCCTTATTATAAGTATCCTCTGAAAGACTTTCTACGTCATAGCGAATAAGTACTCGCACATTTGTTACTGTAGAAATTCCAAGATAACCTAAAATTTCTTCCTTAAGTTCCTTTGCTTTTACTGCAAAGGCTGGTTTTTTC
This sequence comes from Lachnospiraceae bacterium TWA4, assembly GCA_000875945.1. Taxonomy (GTDB): domain Bacteria; phylum Bacillota; class Clostridia; order Lachnospirales; family Lachnospiraceae; genus TWA4. The sequence continues at coordinate 506,474 of JPZU01000001.1, forward strand.
TCAACATAAATTCGTTTTACACTCATTTGAATTCTCCTCTTTAATTGTTAAGTTGCCTTTCTATCGCAAAGTATAACACAAACTATAAAAAAGAATCAATATCTATTATTTGAGAACTTTCATTAAATTTACCATCTCAATTGCACTAAGTGCACAATCATAGCCCTTATTTCCTGCTTTTGTACCTGCTCGTTCAATTGCTTGCTGAATATTATCGGTAGTTACAACGCCAAACATTACAGGAACTCCAGTATTTAATGAAACGGTTGCAATTCCCTTAGAAACTTCTGCACAAACATAGTCATAATGGCTAGTTGCACCACGAATCACTGCTCCAAGGCAAATAATTGCATCATATTTTCCACTTTCTGCCATTTTTTTAGCAATCACAGGAATTTCAAATGCTCCTGGAACCCAAGCCACATCAATATCTTCATCTTTTACACCATGACGAACTAAACCATCTTGTGCTCCACTAAGTAATTTTGATCCAATAAATTCGTTAAAACGAGCAACTACAATTCCTACTTTAATATCACTTGCAACTAATTTTCCTTCTAATGTATTCATAATTTTTATCTCCTTCACCATTAATTATTTAATAATTATATTTCTTATTTATACGTAAACATATGACCCATCTTATGCATCTTCGTCTTTAAATAAAATTCATCATCTTTGCCAGCTTCCATTTGAATGGGTACTCTCTTAGTAATTTCAATTCCATACTCTTCAAGTCCTTCTAATTTCAATGGATTATTCGTTAATAACTCAAGCTTTGATACACCTAAATCTTTAATAATCTGAGCACCTACACTATAATCTCTCATATCTGGTGGAAAACCTAACATAACATTAGCTTCTACTGTATCATACCCTTGATCTTGTAGCTCATAAGCACGAATTTTATTAATTAGACCAATTCCTCGTCCTTCTTGTCTTAAATAAACTAAAAGTCCTCGTCCTTCTTTAGCAATTGCTTTCATCGCTGCATCATACTGCTGTCCACAATCACATCGTCTAGAACCAAAGGCATCTCCAGTTAAACATTCAGAATGAACTCTACAAAGTACTGGATTTCCATCTGCAATATCCCCCATAACTAGAGCTACATGATGCTCACCATTTTTTTGGTTTTCATAACCATAAATCATAAAGTTTCCGTAACGAGTAGGCATTTTTGCTTTTGCTACACGTTTCATAAATTGTTCTTGTCCCATAGTAACTATTCCCCCTATAAAAATCCACAATTTGCTAAGAAATCCATAGTAATGGTTTCTTCTTTTGATTCTGTGGTTGTTTTTGTTCCTAATAATCGCTCCACATACTTTCCAATTACATCAGTTTCTAAATTTACAGTTTCTCCTGTTTTTTTCATTAACAGTATCGTTTCCTTTTTTGTATGTGGAATTAATGACACTGAAAATGTCGTATCTGTTAGTCCCATAATTGTAAGACTTACGCCATCAATAGCAATAGATCCTTTCATTAACATATAGCGTAAAAGGTCAGGCGTAGTTTCAATAGTCATAATTGTTGCTATATCTTCCTTTTTAATGAAGCAATTTTTCCAGTACCATCAATATGTCCACTGACAATATGTCCTCCTAGCCTAGAATTTAATGCTAAAGCTCTTTCTAAATTTAATGGACTTCCTGGAATTAAATCGCCAAGATTTGTTCGCTGTAAGGTTTCAGCCATCACGTCTGCATCAAAACAGCCATTTTCCATACCTGTAACTGTAAGACACACGCCATTGACACAAATACTATCTCCAAGCTTGGTATTTTCTAAAACTGTACTAGCTTGAATTTTTAGCACTGAAGAATTTTCTCCATGACGAATGGACTTTAATATCCCTACTTCTTCAATAATTCCTGTAAACATTTTACTTTTCTTCTTTCTCTACATATTCTACTATGATACGGATTTTTTCGTGCTTTGCACTCTCAAAATCCTAAAAACATTCAAAATTCGCTCTAATCGAGCTACTTTATGTCGTAAGGTGTCACAAAGTGACGGATGCCTTATGACGAATTTTTCATGTTTTTGCGGGTCCCAAAGTCACAATTTTT
>JPZU01000001.1:508568-510731 GCA_000875945.1 Lachnospiraceae bacterium TWA4
CATGCAAGCATGAAAATGTGACCTTTTAACCCTAGTATCACATAATCTTTCTATATATCTTTTTTTATATATCCTTGGATTAAAAAATCACTGCCTATTGTTTCTACTGTGCAATTTTCTAATTCCCAAGCATTCGTTAACTCTTCAACTCCCTCTCCTCCAATTGGAGATTTCGCTAATGCTCCTCCAACAATTTTCGGAGCAATATAACTCATAATTTTATCAACTACACCTGCTTCCAAAAAACTATACGCAATTGTAGAACCGCCTTCAACTAAAACACTGTCAATTCCTAGTTCTCCTAATTTTTTAATTAACTCCTTAATTGGAACTTGTCCATGACAATCTGGCTGAAATACTAAGCATTCTGCCGGAAAATCATCTTCTGGCTCGACAGTCGTTGCTATAATAGTTCTTGCTTCTTTATCGGTTAATAACTTACAGTCTCTTGGAATACGAAGTTTGCTATCACAAACAATTCGTACAGGATTTTTTCCATTTGGAATTCGGCAGTAAGAGATGGATTATCATCTAAAACTGTCTGAACACCTACTAAAATTCCCATGTATTTTTTTCGAAGTTCATGTACTTGTTTTCTTGATTCTTCACAAGAAATCCACTGTGACTGACCCGTAGCGGTTGCAATCTTTCCATCTAAGGTCATAGCTGTTTTTAAGACTACAAAAGGTTCTTTTTCTACAATATACTTAATGAATACTTCATTAAGTTTTTTTGCCTCTTCTTCCATAAGTCCAACATCCACTCGAATACCAGCTTCACGAATTTTATCAATTCCTCGACCTGCTACTAGTTCATTGGGGTCTTTCATTGCTACAACTACTCTAGATACTTTTCGCTCGATTACTAAATCTGCACAAGGAGGCGTCTTTCCATAATGTGAGCAAGGCTCTAATGTTACATAAAGAGTTGCTCCCTTTGGATCTTCTGTGACACTATGAAAGGCATTTACTTCTGCATGACCTTTGCCACAGCACTCATGATATCCTTTTCCAATGATTTCTCCATCTTTTACAATCACTGCTCCAACCATCGGATTCGGATTTGTAAAACCCATCCCTTTTTTTGCAAGAGATAAAGCTAATGACATATATTCTCGATCTTTACTATTCCACTCCATAGTATTCCTCCATAAAAAACAAGGCACCATTTAATTTTAGAATTTGAAATGATGCCTTAAACAAAAAACATCATCCACTTCAAGGATGATGCCTAAAATACTACTCATACTTCTTCCATCCAGACTATACTGTCGGCTTCGGAATTACACCGAATCGGCTGGCACCTTGCCAGTTCGTGGGCTATAACCACCGGTGGGGGGGAATTTCACCCCGCCCTGAAGTTTAAAACTTTAGTTAGATTATACTACCAGTAGCATCAAAAGTCAATGGTATTTGACTTGTTTTATAGAATGTGTTAGCATAAACAGAAAACTTATAAGAAAGGTATTTTAAGATGAAGATTTATGTAATTAGACACGGCGAAACCTCTGCTAATGCTAAAGGACTTTTCCAAGGATGGTCAGATATCCCCCTAAATGACTATGGCAAGCAACTTGCTATAACTACTGGAAAACAAATGAAAAATATTCATTTTGATAAGGTTTATTCAAGTCCTCTTTCTCGATCGTATCAAACAGCCAAGCTTTTACTAGAACACAATGGACAAAAAAATTTAGATATTACAATTGATGAACGAATTAAAGAAATCCACATCGGAGATTGGGAGATGAAAAAGTTTCGCAGTGACTCAACTGAAATTCCCTTTGAAGAAGCTCAAAAATTTTTCACAGATCCTATTCACTTTAAGGGATTTCCAAATGGAGAAACTTTAGAAGATGTCTGTACACGAACTCAAGACTTCTTAAACGAATTGATTGACAATTCAGCAGATGAAACTATCTTAGTTTCTACTCATGGTTGTGCAACAAGAGCTATGTTAAATCCTCTTTATGAAAATCCCAAAAATTTCTGGCAAAACCAGGTTCCTCCAAACTGTGCAGTTAATATTGTTGATGTAACTGATGGTATTGCTAAATTAACTGCAAAAGATAAGATTTATTATACAATTTAATTATTAAAGCAATTCTATACTTCTTATATAAATTTTAAATTATTACTATTCCAATACGGGATATTTTTCTTA
>JPZU01000001.1:510877-530545 GCA_000875945.1 Lachnospiraceae bacterium TWA4
TTCGTAGTAAGAATCATTTTACTACTTTTCGTACTACTCAAAATGTCGTTTTCCCCATTATTTACCTTACTTTTTTCGCATCTAAAATCTTGCAAATTTCTGCACGAGCATCCTCCAATCCTAAATGAGTATAAACATTTAAAGTTACACCAATATTCGAGTGTCCCATAAGGTATTGTAAGGCTTTTGGATTAATTCCAGACTTAGCCATGTTAGAACAATAAGTATGTCTGCACGTATGTGGTGTTATATTTAGTTTTGAATTAGGATATTCTTCGATATAGGCATATGAAATCTTGCGAAAGGCTAATTGCCAATCAATTGAAACCATAGGATTATTACTTTTATTTAGGAATATGAATCCACTATATCCATTGAACATTGGCTCTTTCTTTACTTTTCGCCTTTTCTCAATGATACTTTTGAACATTTCTAAAACATTATTAGACAATGGCAAAACTCTTTTCCCTGCTGCCGTTTTAACTTCTTCAACTGAATACTTTCCATTTATTTTTGCTAACTGCTTATTGACATTTAATGTCATCTCATTAAAGTCAATATCTGCGATCGTTAATCCACAAAGTTCTGATATTCTTAGCCCAGTGTTAAACAATATATAAATCCCCTCGTAGTATTTACTATAATCTGAACTTTCCTTTATAAAGTTAAGAAATTGTTCTTCTTGCTCAACTGTGATAGCTTCTCTAGTTTTTGAGTTATTCTCCACCACTGAACTCAATTTAAAGTTGAAAGGATTTTTCACTATTAAATCATCTTCTACGGCAGTCTGAAAAGCTGGGCTTAGCACTTTTTTAAATGTATGAATGGTTGCATATCCTTTTTCACGTTCGTTTTGCAAGTAAAGAAAGAATTTTTTTGCATCAGAAGTCTTAACTTTGTCTATTTTTACTGCTCCAAAATCATCAGCTTTTAAAAAATTGATAACTGTTATATAACCTTTTTTGTATTGTGCCTAACATTTAACTGCTCTAAATGTTTTTCTGCAAGCTCTAATACAGTTATAGACTTTTGGCTAATATCAATTCCTTTGAACACTTTTAATTGTAATTCTTTTTCTAGCTCTCTAAGGGATTTGCATTCTTTTTTATCCTTTGGAAGTTTATCTGTTGGCAATAATTTCCAACTATAAAGAAAATGCGATTTACCCAATTCATCTAGATACTTATAACAGTATCTTCCATCACTTCTTTGGCTTTCTCCGTTTTTTAATATTCTCCTTTTGCTATCTTGCCTTTTTTCGCTCATTTAAAACCTCCTATTATGTGAATAGGAGCTTCAATATGCGATATGATTGTAGCACATATTAGGGATAATATTCAAGTAAAAAAACTGCCACCCATCCATAGACAGATGGCAATTATAATTACTGTTTCTTCTTCATAAATCTCTTTAATAAACCAAATTCAGATGGCTCATTTACAACTGTTTCTTCCTTCTCCAATCGTTCCCTTTGCTTTCGCTCGTGTTCTGCCTGTTGGTATTCTTCTCTCAAAATGCTTAATCTGAATTGCTCATTTTGTTCGTGTTCCTGTTTTCGCAACTCATTTTCATTGATTAAATTTACTATCGAATCATTAAGGATTTCTTTATCTATTCTTTTATCGGTGGCAGATTTAGGTTCCATTATTTTCACCAATTCAATATCATTCCAAGTGGTGCTTTCTATATTGTTCTCGTCCATGTAATCTAAATAAGTATAAAACGACAATAACACAAAAATTTCGTAGTGCCCTAAGAAACTGTATCTATTATGTAATCTTCTACCTATTTCATTCAAATAATCCTCTAAATCATACATAAACTTTTCACCAAGTAGTAACCTTTTTTCTGTTTCCGATAGTTCAGCCCCATTCAATTGCTTGAATTTTGCTCCCTCAATCGAAGAAATTTGATTGTCAATATCTCTATTGATGTAGTAACTCCAACACCAAGAGTCAATCCTATCGAAAAAATTCCCTCTTAAATCAAAGACGTTAAACAATAAATTATCTTTAATCTTAGAGTATCTTATACATTTGCCTAAGTAAACTTCGCCATTGACTGAAATACTAATAGGTTCATTGATTAAAATTGAACGTGCCATTCCATCATCAATAATACAATGTTTAGCCCTTATAACAGATAAAGGTTTATCCCTGTGAAAATCTGAAAACTTTGTTTCATCATCAACTAAGACTGTATTATTTGATGTATACTCTTCTTGTTCGACTACACCAACAAAATCACTTCTATAAACGTCAACAAAATTATCAATACATTGTTCATTTTCATGCTGATATCTACTAACTATTACATTTATATATTCACCTTCGCTAAAATCGTAGTTTTTCTTTGTCCATACTTCTTCACTATGGATTTTTTTCAGATTTTCCCCTTGTTCACTTTCTAAAAAAGATTTTATGTATTGCCCTAATTTTTCAAGTGATTCTTTAATTTTGGGATTTATGATTGTTGCGTTCGTAAATATCGTCAAATTAAATAACTTTATATGGTTCTTTATGATTTTATCTACAACATAGCATAATCCATCTTCATTTAAGAATGGTTCTCCCCCTGTTAATTCTATGGTCAAAAGTGTATAATCTTTAACTTCATCAAACGTCTTATCAATTATCTCTTTGCTTATATCCTTATTTTCTGCCTTACCTCGAAAACAGAAATCACAATTTCGATTGCATTTTCTTGTCAACTCAAAAGATAAATTAGTTATTAAAATTTCCTTTTCCGTACTCATTCCCCCTTTTAATTCGCCACCACTCAAAAGAGTGGCAGCAGTTACTTTAATTACATTACCATAGCTCTGATTTCTGCTCTTTCTGCCTCACGCAAATTATACAATTCTTGCATATTATGGAAGAAATCACATTTACCCTTGCCATTTAACAAATCTATAAAATCCTGACTGTCCATTATAGCCTCAATCTCTACTTCGTTCCCGTCTAATGTTTCAAACATTAAAGACATACCACCATAGCAACTAACAGCCAAATAACAGCTATCACTAATATTGCAAGGTTCTTTTTCCCATCTAAGCGATTCAATAATCTCTTTTATCTGTTCATCTGTGAATACATCTCTCGCATTAAATCTAAATCTCAATTCTCCATCTTTGACTATTGCCTTTGTTTCAATCATAGAAGTGTCAATATAATCAATAGCTTTTGCGTTTCCGTATCCGTGCTGTTCATCGTGTAAATAAATTCTCATATTTTAATACCTCATTCTTTTCGTTCATTTTTTATAGTTTTTTTGTTCCTGTTGGAGTTGAAGAACCTTATCTGCTCCCCAACTCTCATATCTTTCTTCTTTCTTTTTTCAATTCTTAAACCATGAGTTCATACTTCTCTCAATCCGTTCATATCTTATCTAATAACTTAATAATTCCGTTCCTCCGTAGCCGACCAATAACCCCCTATTGCTCTAGCTTAATCAAATCCACTGGTTACAATCTATATAAAAACCCCGTATGTACACTAGAGGTTGTGCATTTCTTCAATGTTTTTTCATGGCAATTTCGCCATTTCTTCAAAAACTCAAGGGCATTTTGCCCCCAGTTCTGTAATAGAGTCGTGTTTCACTACGCTATGAGGATCACATTTTGTTACACCCATCTCAATACCTATATGGTATTCAGTTGCAAGGTGTTTCCATTTCGGCAACGCCCCATTTTGATGATTCATCTCCTAGGGGGTGACTATTTCGGTCACCCCTTAACCATCTCTAAAATTTTTACAATAGGTTTTCCTAATAACAAGGTTTTAACTCTTGTAAAGCCTCATTCCAGTCTTTCCCCATTGGTGGCAATATGTAATCCAAATCAGAATTACTTTCAATACATTTCTTTCCCGCCTTATCATTGTCAACGGCAAGAATTACCTTCAATTTCTTACTCAATGTCTTAATTCTATCAATAGTGGCTTGCTTAGATACTCCACCAATACTTGCATATATGGTTTTATCTGTAGGTTCTCCGTGCAATTCCTGAAACTCATACAAGCTGATTGCATCAATCGAACCCTCACATATATATAGCTGTTCTGCTGCCTTAACATCTCCCATACAAAACCACCAAAAACCATCATATCTACTGTTTTCTGCCATACTATGATACGGCTTGTATGTGGTACTTCCTCGAATTTCTGTCCAGTCGCACTCATGGTTTACAAATACAATATTGTTGTGTTCTTTCTCCTGATAGAGTAGCTTTTGCCCCACCAACTTATACAAGGTATCTGCACTGATCCCCCTACTGCATAGATACGCAAACAGTCGTTTGTTGTCCTCTGCTCGCTCTGGTAACTCCATCTTAGGCTTTATTTTAACTCTACCAACTGTATCAAGTGTTGAGCCATTCCCACATAATGATAATACTGCTTCAATCACTCCATAACCTAGATACTTCATTAGAAATGTTATGTTGTTACCTGTCTCATTAGTGGCAAAGTCTACGAATCCACTGTAGCCACTCTTTGTATACACACTCTTGTTATCGTTCAGATAAAGGCTTTTACCTTCTTTGGTCACTTCATTGGCGTGACATCTAATAAGGTAGTCGTATAGGTCTACTTTCTTCGCTGTTTCAAACTGTTCTTCGTTATAATATTTCGTTTTGTTTCCTCCGTTTTGTAATACATTAATTACTAATTCCATTGTTACAAGATTTTGTATTGCATAGAATTGTTTCAATGTGCCACAAGTTACATTCTTTTTTCTTCCCATTATATAAACTTCTTTTACTTGCCTAAAGGCATTATCTCGCTTGTTTGCACAAGCTCTGCAAGACATCTTGCCGACTTTATGCCGTCAAGTGCTTGCCATAATTATATTTAAGCTGTCGCTTAGTAAATTATAAAATGGGAAAGAAAAAGGTATAGTATTACTAGCCCAAACTTCGGCAATATGTACATCTTCTATATTCTTCCCATTCTATATTATTCTAAGTAATTAAATAATGGTGGCGTAGTCGTGAATTGGCAATCATCAAATTTATTTGGTGGTTGTCAAGAGTCTTTCATTTTAGTATGGGGTCATTTCTATATAAAGTATTAATTAGATTTCACCCCACACCTTTTTTTAAATCACCTTATAATATCCCTTCTTAGATGTTTTCATTCTTTTAAGAAGTTCGTTCAAAGTGAGATTATCTTTTAAAGTATTATAAAATTTTCCTTTGCTGATACCTAAATCAACCTGTAAAGTCTTAACTTTAAACATCTCACCAATTGCCCTTACGCTCAACCAATCGTAAATAGCTTTTGCATACTTTCCCTTGCTATTTGCAACTCTGAATTTCAATTCATCAAGTGGCATCTGCTGCAACTCTTCTTTAAAATCTTTAATCTTCAATTGATCGGCTTCTACCTTCGCCATTGGTAAAGATTCTCTAATGGATTCAATCAAATTGTCATTCACTTTTGTAAACAGATAAACGTCTATAGGCTCACGATTCTCAATTTCACGCACCTTAATTCTATACAAATTCTGCAAAAAATCAGCTAATGCCCTAGGCAAAATGTAATCATCTAACCTATTATCCGATGGATTCAATAACGAATCAAACTTTTGAATCGACTGCTCCATGCTCTCATTGTTGCTAGTTATGTATTTCAACATCTGCTTGTCGTTCTGCATAGCGTAAATAAGATACCTAATCGTAGATTCTCGCATCAAACCAAGTTGAATAAAAGTGTGTCTGTTATTATACTCATTCTTACCTTTGACGTTCCCAAAATAAGCAATATTAGACTTATTGGAGTCAAATCCTAATGGCTTAAACTCGCCACTTTTCACCAATTTACTGTGAGTTACCATTAATGTATCGTTTGGATCAAGTTTTAATTTACCCAAATATGATTTAATTTTCGCCAATCTCAACTCCTTCTTTTTATCGGAAGTTAAAGCAGTCTTACTTGCATTAATATCCACAAGATGAACTGTCAAGAAGTCTAAAGGCACTCTGAACTGGCTACAATCGTAAATATTCCAATAGTAAGGATATATTTTTGAAGTTTTCGCTGTTCCATCAAATATGAATACCCTTATGTTCTGTTCGTAATTTGTCCAGAATCTCCTATTGTAAGTGAACGCATCTATTTTAAATACTCCGTCAGACTCCATAATAAAGCCTTTGTCATATTCGCTCGCATTAGTTTTCTTCGACGCCTGATAAATCGCCCCTCTGAATGACATTTGATAAAGGAATCGAATTGTCTTATCATCCTTTTCCTTTGGCTTGTTATCCTCTAATATCTTGAAAAATCTCCTATCATCAGAGGTTAAAGCGTGTTCTCTGAATGGTTTGCCCCAGTTGTAATACAAGTAAATGTTCTGCTTTCTATCACCCTCTAAGTTTTTAATCAAATCAATGAGCTGTTTGCGTAGTTCGTCATATTCAGCCATTATCCAATCCTTATCTGATTGATTATAAGTATCTGGTATTGCATTAACAAACGTGTGCAAATCATTTAATTCCCTAATGGTCAACTTAGCATCATCACAAACAGTCGGTGCCTCATCAAAAATTATCGTATCTCTACAATATTCCTGTCCATCAATCCAATAGTCAAGTAGCTGTGGTACTTCTGTAACTTTCATTCGTGTGAATTTCTGTGTTGATATTAGTAAGATTGGTCTAGTTCTTGCCTCAATCATCCCATCCGTCCTATTGTCTGCTGTTACAAGTGCAACTTTTTGTTTAATTTTTCGTACCATGATAGCATCATCAGTCTTTAACAAGTCCTCTAATCGGTCAATGCTATCGGTTAAAACTAGAAGTCCTCTAAATGGATTGTCTAATATCCAAGATTGCACCAATGACGATAAGAAAGTCGACTTCCCCAGACCTGGTACTCCATCAAAAATATTTACGCCCTGAATAGTGTCATCATTGATTTTATCCAATACGAATGAATGAAAATCTAGTTCCTGTTGTGGTGCTTTTCTGTTGTTTTGTCTGCGTCTTACTGCTTCTGAAATTTCTGTGAATGTTTCTTTTCTAATCAATTATGCTCCTTTGCTACTCTTCTGCTGTTTTCATATTTCCTAATTTCTTTTCGTAAAGCCTCTGTATTCTCGAAGAAGAATACGTGTTTATCAATATCCATTAAGTCCGTGCCTAAATCAATTAACACAAACCCTTTGTACATCAGCAAACCCGCTAATCGTTGGCTATATACTGTATAATGCTTTGTTTCTGGCTTCATCTTTGCTTTCACTTCCTTTCAAATTTTGCTAATAAAAAAAGCTACATAAATCATGTGTCTAAACTTTCCATGTACAACAACTAGGCGTAATAATTACGCTAATTTGTACTACAATTACACGCAACTGTTGTATCATAAATACACATAGCAATTAAGCACGATAATTTCACATAATAAGTTGTTTTTTGGTACATTTGTGTACCATGCCTAGATAAGGCGTTACATACAAGAATTTGTATGTTCATGAAAATTTCGTATAATAATGCTATTGCACAATAAATTTGTACAACAATTTACATTGTAACTGGCTTAGTTTAAACATTTGATTTACATAGCTTTCGCAATTTGTAAAACGTAACCTATTGGTAACGTTGCTGATAGCCCATTTCTAGTGGTTAGGTCTTTGACCATACACAATCTAATCAATTGTTTCTGCTTTCGCAACATTCACGCATTTACACGTTGTAGTCTGATTAGCTTTAGGGATAAACTCCACTTCTCATGAGTGGATTGAATCATTCTCATTGGATTCCTTAATAAATATCACTTCATAGAGTGACGAATCAGCAATCATTGTTTTCTTACCTTTTAATATTCAATTGTAACAAGAAGCCTTTCGCTTCGATTCCCTTCCTTTCATTTTTATTTAGCAATAAGCAGGGGCTTTTCACCCCTAGCTATCACCATTACATAAACATAAATACATATAAGTGAATCAATTACGGAATTAATTCTCTTATACTATAACACATCGCTTCAACTTTGTCAACAACTTTTTTAAACTTTTTGAAAATTTTGTAATTTTTATTGAGTTTCTTCTATATTAATGTGTCCTAAAATATTCAAGACTTAAAATTGAAGGATTTCAATTCTTAAATCGGATATCCTAAATATAACTCCAGTTCCAAACTTTGTCAATTAGGCAAGAGTTTTTTACACCTAATTTACTTTGACTATAAAAGTTTTCGGTGGATTTCGGTAGATGGCAAATTATTCGTTCAGAACGTGTAAATCGTTTCGGTTCGGTGAGATATTTTTTAGCTGTGAGAGAGATTGTATACAATTAAACAGTTATTTAATCGTTATCCCCCTGTCATATTCTCTTGCCCCACAAGATACCCACCATGTTTCCTAATTGATGGAATAACTTCTTTAGTTACCCAATGTTTAAATTTCTTGGCTGAATCATTAGCTTGCTAATGCAAAAATCTAACTTGCTAGATAACACCAATGAATAAAGTCCTGATTCATTAATTAATATACCTTTTGTTCCATTGACGGTGAACGAATCGTTCACCGTCTTATCCTCCTCATCTACATGGTCTCGAATCGCTTTTGCTGTATTAGAATACTTTAAAATTTTTGCAATATCTTTTCCCACAAACCAAGGTTCATTATTAATCTCGACTGTTCTAATTTCGCCAAACTCTGGATTGCTGAACTTTCGGCAGTTCCAAAAATTGACCTCTGATGTAAATATGTAGCACATGACCGATTTTCTAAGACTACTCCAACTCTCCAGGATGTATATATCCCCCTACCCTGTCTATGGCTCGACTGCTGCCATTGTAGGAATCTGTATCACTAATTAGTAGATATTTTTCTAATAACATACTTTATGTATATAATCTGTTGTTTATTAGACTAATTTCTATTAATTTTAGAGTATTTCCTTTTTAAGCCATCCAGCGTCCATTTTAAGCCATTTTACGATTTAGGCATAGAATAACACTTCTAACGTGCTAGAATCCAACCTCGTGTACCACAGAGCCTCGTTTTTCTCATGATGGATTAAATTCTTGTGATTTTATCGTATTTCTTCTATAAAATAAAGAAAAGAACCATGATTTAGCATGATTCTTTCTCGGTTTCATATTCTTTTATTAATTTATCCAATGTCACACGGCTTACTTTTAAAAGTTTGGCAAGTTCTGTTTTAGTTTTAATCTCTCGATTTAAATATTTTTGATATTGTGGTTTAAAATCTTCTATCTGAACTGGCTTTCTACCTTTGTACATTCCTTTTTTCTTCGCTACTGCAATACCTTCTCTTTGCCTTTCCAACAAATTTGAACGTTCAAATTCTGCAATAGCTCCTATCATTGTAAGCATCAACTTTCCTGATGGCGTAGACGTGTCAATATTTTCTTTGTTTGATACCAACGTAACACCTTTTGAGTTTAACTGTTCTACGATATCAAGCAAGTCTTTAGTGTTCCTCGCCAATCGTGAAAAATCGTGAATATAAATTATGTCACCTTCTCTACAAAACTCTAACATTTCTTTTAACTTAGGTCTATTGGTGTCTTTGGCAGATACTTTTTCCTCAAACCACTTTTCTATATTTTTATTTTTCATGGCTTCTTTCTGTCGTTCATCATTCTGTTCAACTGTTGATACTCTAATATAAGCAATATTCATTCTTCACACCTCTTACTTTCTTATTTGTATATTTAGATTCTAACATATGATTTACACTTTGTAAAGTAATTTCTAAAATAATTTTAAATTTACAAAATAATCAAAAAATTTGTGTACATTTAGAGTATACTCTATATTTACATATATAAATGATTAAATCTAGCTAAAGCAATAAAAAAGACAGTAGCTTTTACTACTGCCTAAGCTGTTATATATTTAACTGTATTTGCTTTAACTGTTCGACTGCCGTATATTTCCCTAATTGCATCCATTGATAACCCTTTAGACTTCTTAGCTTTTTCTTCTGGGCTATGCCAATACCACATACGTTTTTTACTCGCCCATTTGAAACCTAATTCTTTGAGTTGGTTTTTACTGCTGTAAGTGTTGCCACCGATCCAAATCCATGAGCCACAGATTTCAATTTCAATTGCTAAGTTAATAATTTGATTGATAATATCTCTGATTGCCCTGTCAAGTTCTGCATCATACTTTTTATTGGTGTACTCTGCGTTTCCTGTTACTGATTCATGATTTTTTAATTGCTTGAATAACTGCTCATATTCAACATTTACTTCTTTGATGACTTCCAGATTCCCGCCATTATCTGGGTGATACATCTTAACTAAATGTCTGTACTGCTTTCTTAATTCATTTAAATCCTTTACTGTGCTAAAATACTTCATATTCTTTTCCCTTCTCCCCGTCTAGCCGTTAGGTCAGCTTGTTATTTATGATTCTAATTCTTCTAAAAATTCTTTTACTTCCTGTAGTGTGCAGTCTGCAAACTCTGGTATGCAACTTTCATCATTTATATTGTAGATGTCATAAGTTCCCTCACACCATGCAGCGCCACAAATCTCATATCCATATACATTTAATCTCTTGTTTAATTCTTTCATTTTGCTTACCTCTCTTTCATTTGATGGTTTAATTATAATATATTGGTACTAATATTTCAATGTGCATTTGTACTAATATACCCTTATATAAATTGGTACTAATGTATAAAACAATATTTTAAAGCCCGCTTTATTAATACTAATGTATAACTATGTCTTTTATTTTGTTGGTAATTCTATCTAATATGTGTATAATTCCGTTTGTTTTAAAAAGATTTGTACATAGTTTATATATTAGTACCAAATATATTAGTACTAATTACCATTGTAATATATTGGTACTAATGTTATACTAAGGTCAGAAATTAAGAAAAGAAACCGATTGAGCCGAAAGCCAATCACAAAACTTGAATCCATATACCTGTGAGTAGTAATTGATATAGGTACGAACCAATAGTCAGGAAGATGGTTCAAGGGTTTCGTCTTTAAAGAAAAGGAGTTATAAGAATATGTGTACAAAAATGAATGAATTAGAATTAGTAGTTAAAGATTATAGAGAAATGAAAGCTTTATTAGAAGAAGTAAACGCACAAGTAAAAGCATTAGAAAGAGAAATCATAGGCTACATGGACGCAAACACAAAAACCAATGAAGTAGGTAGTGACTTTACAATCAAACTCACAACTTGCGAACGTAGAACACTAGATTCCAAACGCTTAGAATCCGACTTAGGAAGTCTAGCCGAATACCAACGAATCACGCAATACAGAAGATTATTTGTCAAATAAATTCAGCCCCATCAATTAAGATGGGGTTTTAAAATATCCACTTGATTAATATTGGTACTAATGATATACTATTCATAATAAACTAATAGGAGGCTTACAGATGGCATTATCAGAGGCACAACGTAAAGCAAACGACAAATATATTAAAGCCAATTACAAACAAATTAAATTATCTGTACCTAATAAAGAGGCAGAAGAACTTGACGCATTTTTAAAAGCTAACGGCATAACTTCAAGGGCTGGCTTTATTCGTGAGGCAATCAAAGAGAAAATTGAACGCATGACAAAAAATTAAGGACTACCATTTTACTGACAGTCCTTTTTTTGTGGAGGTGCATTTATCTATCATAGGCTAGATTCAAAATCCCCTATGGGATTTATTTACATCTCAACTCAATCTCCAACGCTCTGAATATTCGCCTTGTGGTTTTTATCCATCACATAACAAATAGTATAGATTGCTTCAAGTTCACCTCTATCCATTCTCATTAATTTCAAAAATATTTTTAGAAGTAGCATTTTATTTCCTCCTTTAGCACGATAATTTATATCATACAACTTGTTTTTTCATCTGCTCGACATAATATTTACTGATTCCCGTTGTTTCAACAACTTTACGAATACTAATACCATCTCTAAGCATCTGCATGGCTGTTTCTTCTGGTGTCGGTTCTTGTAGTTCTTTAACTTCTAATTCTTCTACATCTTTTTTTAATTCTATGATTGTTGCTTGTGGCTGTTCTTCTTGTTCTCCATCATCAGAATTATAACTTTCTTCCTGCAACTGATAATAAAGCGTTTTCCATTGCTCCAATTCGTCTGCTGCGTTTTTGATAGGCAATTGCAACCTCGTTATACTCATCAATTAAGCTATTATAATCATCCAGTGATGTCTGTTGTAATGATTCATATTTGGATTGTAGTTCCTTATACTGTCGCTCAATGTTTTTGTCCGTTGGCTGATTAACTTTCTTCATGCCGTGCATATGTCCAAGTAAATAAATAGGTTTAATATAAAGGTCAAGTATGTCATCATCTGGTGTATACCCTAATTGATGGAGCAAAGTTCTTGATTCTCGTCTGCCGTGTCCTTGCCATGCTCTAGTTGATTTATTATCAAGATTTGTATTACTTGCCTTTTCAACTGTTTCTGTGAGTTTCCAGTTGTAAGCAGATAACCAACGAGAATTTAAGAAGTATACTATGATTCCACTTGATACAATCAATGCCCCAACGATTAAGTAGTAAGTGACATCATTTGTCCAAATGCAACTAATCAGCAATACACAATCACACATAATCAATACTCTTGTTTGAGTGGCTAAGAATCTATAAAACATTTCTAACGAATCAATCATTATGAACATTCCTACAAATAACAAATAAAGTGTAGTTTGTATTTTTGCATCTGCATGAAGTAAAGTAGACACTAAAGCAGACACTACTACTGCTATCGTTGGGATTCCTAAAAGCCTAGACACGTAACGCTTTTTTACTGTCTTTTCGCAGTGTCTGACAGTCCAGACACCACTTCTGACACTTTCTGACACAGCTTCTGACAACCTTTGTCTGATACTGTCTGACGGTTTCTGACACTTACTCTCTAGGCTAAATTCTTCAAATCCATGATTAACTTGATACTGTCCTTCGCCAACTTGGTCTATGCTCTCAATAAACTGATTTTTTAATCTCGTCATAATTCCACCTATTACATATATAGTATAGTTGCATCATTGATTTGCTGTATCTTGCCCGTCTGATAAAGTTCTTTAAGTGATTTGCCGTTATGGTTTTTTTGCATATAATCAATATGGTAATATAATTCTTCGATATCGTCAGAGTCATAAATCCACTCAATACCAAACAATCCATATCTTCTCATGTGTTCAAGTATCTCTTTTTCGTGATAATCAAATTCTGGATATACTCCAATTCTCCCACCGTAGTACCATTCTTTATAGTATCTATCGTCTTTATCTGTTAATAAACATCTAAACTTAACTTCTTCCATTTCGTCAAATAAGAATACACATCTTGATATTTTACCTCTCTTAAACTCCAACTTAAAAACCTCATAGTTATGGTCGCAATCATCAAAAGTATAATTACATCCATTTTGGGCAAGAACCTTGTTAGCCTCTCTATGTAACCACTCGTAAAACTCTGGATTAACTTCTTCTAAGTTCCAATTCTCCCACTCAAACACCACTTCATTGAAACATCTCCACTCTTCGTCATCTGGAACAAGGTCAGACCAACATTCTAAATTATCCTCAAAGTTAAAAATCCCGCCGTTTTCCGAAACTAATCTCATTTTTATTTACCTCCTAGTATTGTTTTTAAATTGGTTTACTTATTACGTTTATCAAATTACGCCTTACAAATAACTGCTAAATTCTTCTACTAATGCGTCATAATCATTGTTTCGTTCTACAAAATTGTGAAACTTAGTTCTATACGGATTTACAACTGCCTTAGTTCTGCCGCTCTCCAACACTCTTTGACTCCTAGCATTGTAAAGTAAAGTAAGTATGTATGCTCGCACATTTTTGATATCTGCTTGTCCATTAAACTTATCAATAACATACACTATATCTAAGTTTGTAAGGCTTAACAATCGCTCTCGAACCTGTTCTATAGACTTCGTGTTGCCACTAATCACAATTGTTTTCTTATTGGAGTTTACAACATCATAGATAATCTCAATTACGCTGTCGGCTTTTTCCGAACTGCAATTATAAAGCGATTTCAAGGAATCCAATGAATAAACTTCTTGTGATGGCTTATTCTTTGGCAATTCATTAGATTTATTTGAATCTGTACTATCAGATTTCTTTGAATCTTCTTGACATTCTTTAGGCTGTTCAGTATCATCATTCTTAGAAGGTTTTTCCTTCTGATACATATTAGAGTCTTGATTCTGTACTTTGGTCGGTGTAGGTTCAGGACTCTTTTTATTTTCTTCATTGGCAGCAGATGGGATATCTTCGTGCAAAATGTAAAGGTTGCTTGTGTCTTTCCCGTCACTACTTTTACGTCTGATCACTTCGATTATGCCTTTTTCTTCAAGTGATTTTAATTTTTTGATAACTGTAGGCTTTGAAGCTCCTAGTGATTTTGCTAATGTATTCACGCTAGGAAAACATTTGCTTTCTTCATCAGCAAATTTTTTGAGCATAATAAAAATCATTTTCTCGCTCATATCTAATAAATCAGATTCCAACAAGTCATAATAGACTGCAACAAATCTAGGTTTCTTAGATTCTGTCTTTAAGTTTCCCATTTGCACCTCCTAAAGTAATTTATAAAGATTCTTTTGGAATCCGTTTTCTTCACTATATCTTTTCTCAATTGAGATATAACCTTTTTTCTTTAGCGATTTCAAACGCTTAATGACTGTTGGTCTAGTCAATCCAACAATTTTTCCTAGTTCTCTTGCGCTTAACTCACAAGTTTCTGCATCTGCTCGGCTAGTTAAGGCTATGTAAACCATTTTCTCTAGTGCGTCCAAGTTCTGATTGCTTACAAAATCATCTGCGATAAATACATTACTCATTCAAAAACTCCTTTCAAATTTTCTCGTCCTCGTCCTCAAAGAGGAAGAAGAAGATTAGTTAATGTGGATATAGTTATATTGGATATAGTTTGTGTTAAAATTCTTTACCCACTGTGTTAAGAATCTTTACTCTCTGTATTAAAATTTTTAACCACTAATTTCTCAATCCTAGTATATAGTATATCTCGTTAATGCGGGAATCGTCAATTGACACATCTTACAAAATCTCGTTAGTGCGGGAATTATTGTTTTGTGCAATTTTTCTCGTTAGTGCGGGAATCGTTGCCACTTCATTGACTAACTACTATTAATTTTGTTATAATCTTTAAAAAGGTGGTGCAAACTATGATAAATTATGATGGGCTAAGAGAAGTAATGAAAGAACATGGTATAACTTATTCAAGTTTAAAGACAACAAAACTTATTTCTCAGGCAACAATGCAAAAAATTTATAATAATGATGATTACATAGGATTGAAACTCATTGAAAGACTTTTAAAAGAAATGAATATAAAAGAAATGCGACTTGTACAAGATGGTGACAATTATAAAATCATCATTCCAGAATCAGAAAAGGCAGCAGATGGCAAAAAGAAAGCGTAACCACAAACGGCTACGCTTCTTTTTATGCTCTTATTTATTTAGTTTTGCTTCTTCCAATGGTACAATCGCAAGTGTCTTACCTAATGGCACAAGCAATTTAATAATGGTGTTCAACTGTGGGATTGTCAAGCCTTTTTCCATTCGTGCGATTACTGGCTGTTTCACCCCACTCAATTCTTCTAGTTTCTTTTGGCTGATACCTTTTTCTTGTCTTAATTTAATCATCTCTCCAATAAGTGCGACTCTTAAATCGCTTTCGGCAATTTCTTCCTCTGTCATAAGAGAATCCATAAAAGCAAGGGCATCGCTACCAATTGCTTCATTTTTTCTCTCTTTAAGGTCATCTAAATTTGCTTTTGCTTGTAAATATTCTTTTTTAGATTCTCGCATTATTTCCCCTCTCTTTCTTCATAATCATTTAGATTTTTCTTAGCTCGTTCAATTTCTCTAGGTGGCGTTTTCTGTGTTTTCTTGACAAATTGATGAAGTAATACAAATCCGTCACCAGTCCAAGCAGCGAATAAAATTCTATCTCTAAGTGGTCTAAGTTCCCATATTTCACCATCAAGATGTTTTACATATGGCTCGCCCACTCTAGTTCCATATTGTTGCAATATTTTTATATACTCTCTTATCTTATTAAACTTTATTCGACTATCTTTATCTTTACGTTTTGATAAATCTTCGATATATTCTTTTATTGGTTCTTTTCCGTCTTTATCTTTATAAAAATTTACTTTGTACAATTTAGATTCTCCTTTCTAAATACAATTATACTTATAAGTTATTAAAAAGTCAATAACTTTTGAGTTATTATGAATACTTTCTTTAAAAAACTTATATCATTTTCCCTCATATTTAATTGTACGCAATTCAAAAATAAAGACATTCCAGACTCTTAGGCAAGATTTATACCTATTAGCATTTAAAATTGAAATATGGCTTTAAAATGGGGCATATACTATAGGGAAAAACGATACATCTTTTAGATTGGATTTTCTTCAATTCTGTTGAATTAGTTTCTACTGCTGCCATATCAAATAATCTAGTAAGGCATTTCACCGACTCAGGGACAAAACAACCCTAAGTTTAACCTAAATTTTCTGTTATTAGCTCAATTTTCAAAATTTCTGAATTTCCCATGTTTCAAACTACACGTTACTAACGTACAATTCTCGCACCTTCATAGGCAATAAAATACGGGTTTTATCTAAGAATCAACCGATTTTACACATAAAAAGAGGCTACATCTCTGCAACCTCTAATAAAATTTAATAACTGTACATATTCATCCAAACCATAGTAACTTGTTTTTCAGTTAATCCATACTTACTTGCTACATCTTTCCAAATTTCATCTGAATACTTATCTCCAGTATCACGACCTTCTAAAGTATTGTAATAGTCATATTGACTTTGAATATAGTTACAGATTGCTTTTTTCTCTTGATTTGTCAAACGTGAATAATTATCTCCTTGTGCTTCTGTAGCATCTTTTTCATAATAAGAATAACCTGTTGTATTACTTGTATAAGTTTCAATCGTAATTTCTTCTGTTGTCTGTAACGTAGCTGTTTTAATTGATGCTGATTCCTTTGTAGAATTAATGCTACTATTGCAACCTACTAATGACATAACCATCATGCCAACTACAAAACTCAAAATAAATCTCTTTTTCATTTTTTATCTCCTAATTTTCACCATATATTTTCAAATTAATTTTACAACTATTTCCATTAAACTTTATCTCCGCTCCATATTCATTAAGATGAGCAAATATATAACCTAGCATTTGTTCTGAAATCTTCATTTCTTTGGCGCATTTTGTCAAATCAGAAATCTGAATATGATATGTCTTTTTCTTTTTATTAAATTCTTGTTTAACAGATTTTAAAGAATCTAACTTTTTTAAAATCCTATCACGAGTATTGTCTTTTGTAGAAATAAATTCCATTGCATTATCTACATATGGCTTTAAATCCTTCCTATTATTAAATTCTTTACCTGTTAACACTTTACTATATTTTTCAATAGGATTTCCGATAGAGAATCCTTCTAGATACATAGCCATAGTTCTATACAATGCACCATCTTCTACAGTTCCTTCTTTATTGAAACTTGAGTTTATCCATTCTTCATCTTCTTCTTGCATAACAAAATCACCATAGCTATGCATAGTAAATCCAAGTGAATTATCCTCATCTAAATCATCAATTGTCAGTGAACTAGCTTCATCATATGCTTCTTCAACCTTTGAAGTTTTATTTGTTTCTACCATTGAATCTTGTTTTACTTCTGCATAAATTGTCAAACCTAAATCCGTTCCATTACAAGTTGATTCATATATAATTCCATTTTTTCTTTGGGTTTTACTCCCTATAAACATCATATTTGAACCAAGTTCTTTTACTTCATCAAAACTTAATGATATATCAGACAAATAAATACAATACAATACTGCATAGACTTCTAACTCTTCATGCATATTTCCAATATTCTTTAACAATATACTAATTTTACCTATACTTACATTACTATCATCTATATCTTCTAATAACACAACTGAATCAACTATCTCATCAGAATATTTTAATTCAATTATAGCTTGATTATCTACTACATTTCCCAGACTAGCCGAATAATTATTATAGCCATTATCACGAAAATTATCTGTTAAAATCAATGCAAATTCTTTTGGTTTATATCTAAATTTTCCATCAATGCATCTTGTCTTTTCAAATTGTTCATATAAATTTGCAAGTTCTTTACTATCTTGATAATCAATTAGTTTAAATTGTTCCACTGCATCAGAATATGCATATAATGCTACTAATGATTTTCCATATTCATAAACTGATTTAGTATATTGTTCTAATGCTCCTTCAAAATCTCCAGCCTTTTTTAATTCTTCTGCTGCTATACCATAATTCTCTTTGTTATACTCCTGTTCTCCTAATTTAAAATGTGCTTCTAAAATTTTATCATTAGAATCTTTATATCCCTCTGATTTTTCAAAACTTTTAATTGCATCTGAATATTTACCTTCATCTAAACATTTCAATCCATAACAATAAAAGCTATTTAAATATTGATCTTTTGAATCTTTATAATCCTCTAATGTTGAAAAAATCTCTGCTGCCTTTTCATAATCCTTTTCATTAAATAAATCTACAGCTGTATTATATGATTTATTTAATTCCAAATTCTTTTGAATTTTAGGTACGGCAATTATTCCTAATAGGATAACAATTAACGCTATCCCCAATATAGGAATTAACCTTTTATTAGTAAACATTTTCTTCTTACTAACTTCCTTCTCCATATTAATATCATAATTAATAACCGAGTCCTTTTCTTCTAATTTCTTTTCATCACCTTCATTTTTAATTTCATCCATATACTTTTCCTCCTCATACGTATTTGATTATAATTATTTTAGCATAATTTACTTCTAAAATCTACTTATAAGTATAATTAATTACACCATTTGTATACTATTTATGGATAAACTAAACTTATCAATTAGTGGAGTGAGGTTAACATAATGGTAGATTTTGGCAAAAGACTGTATAACCTAAGAAAGCAAAAAGATTTAACTCAAAAACAATTAGCATCTTTAATTGGTGTGCAAAATACTGTCATATCATTTTATGAATTAGGTGAAAGAACACCTTCTCCATCTGTAATTGTCAAATTAGCCAACACTTTTCATGTCAGTACAGATTACCTACTAGGAGTAGATAAAAAAGAATCTATAGATATTTCAGAATTAAACGAATCTGATAAACAACTTGTAAGGTCTTTAGTCGATAGTTTAAAAGAAAAAGAATCTAAAAAATAGCCGTGCCACTAAGACACGACTACTTCGCTAATTCTCTAAATTCTTCTTATAAATCTCAATTGCTCCAATAAATGAATGAAACATCATTGAAATTGGTGTATCTGGTGATGGTACTTCTTTTTCTTTAAATCTTTTCTCATACCAGCATCTAAACAGTTCGTCAATCTGTTCTTTGTATTCATCATTTTGGTGTATGGGTGATTCCATTAGCCATTGCTCCCATAGTTCTAAAACTTTCAATAATTCTTCATCTGTCATTTCATTACACTCCTACTTTAATTTTTTCTATTTTCGCATATCGAAGCTCCCTTAAAGTAGTAAATTTAGTAGTAAACTTAATTCTTAATTTTCATTTTCCCCTTTTATTTACAAGCTCTCCTTACATTCATCTCACC
>JPZU01000001.1:530565-534480 GCA_000875945.1 Lachnospiraceae bacterium TWA4
TAAATTTACTACTTTTTTACTACATATCAATTGCATCTTCTAGCAAATCCATATTATAAAGAGATTCTCTATTTACATCATTCCTGCAAGTTTTCTCCAATACCTTGCCTTTTCTACATCTTTTTCTATACCAAGACCATACTCATAAGCATCTGCAAGTAACCTCATGGCTTTTGTAGAACCTCCAGTAATTGCCTTACGATAAAACGAGACTGCTCGCTCTAAATTCATTTCTACACCTAATCCAATCTGGTGGCAATGACCAAGCTTTGTTAATGCTTCCACATATCCTGCATCTGCAGACTGTTCATACCAGTAGGCTGCTTCCCAAGGATTATAATCAGTCCCTATGGCATTTTCTAAACAGCGAGCATAATGAAACTGGCCTTCTGCATCACCTTGTAAAGCTGCATCTTCATATAGTTGAAAAGCTTTTCTTAAATTTCTAGATGTTCCTTTACCCTCTTCATAGTACATACCAAGCCTTACCTGTGCTGGAATATAACCTTGATCCATTGCCTGTTCTACACAAGAAAATGCTTGATTTAAATTTCGTTCAACTACGACTCCTTCTTCATAAAACCTAGCAACTTTATAAAGTGCTAACGGATACGAAAATCTTGCTGCTTTCATAAAATACGTATAGGCTCTTTCTAAATCAACTTCTACACCTTTTCCCAACTGATAACAGCATCCTAATTGATAAAACGCAGGAACATATCCATACTCTTCTGCCTGCTGATAAATCCAAAAAGCTTGTTCTTCATCTTTTTCAGTTCCCCAGCCATTTTCTACATAAATTCCTAAGCTTGTAATTCCTCTGGGCTCCCCTTCCATTGAAGCTCTCTGAAAACAATAAAAACTTCTTTTTAGAGATTTTGAATCATCCTTTCTACTCCAAAATTCTCCAAGTAACGTCCACTGTAGCCCATTAAGCTTTTCTTCTGAAGTCATTTGCATAGGACCTTGACAATGCGGACACTGGGTTACTACCTCAGTTCCCTCTACAATTCCACCACAGTTTTCATTTCTGCAAGTATAAATCATTCCAAACCTCACCTAATAAGATATTATTTCATATCCTGTTTCAGTTACAAGTACTTGAATCTCCCACTGTGCTGATGGTGCTCCATCATCCGTATAAACTGTCCAGTTATCATCAGAATCAATAAATACTTCATGCGTTCCCATATTAATCATAGGCTCAATAGTGAAAATAAGCCCTGGAGCCATCACCATCTCTGTACCTTTTCTTGAACAATAACTAACCCAAGGTTCTTCATGAAATTCTAAACCTATTCCATGACCTCCAATATTTCGAACTACATTATAACCATGAGATTTTACAAAATCATAAATCGCCTGACCCATATCACCTAAATATCCCCAAGGTTTTACTTGCTCAAGACCTACTTCTAAACTCTTTTTGGCTACTTCTACTAGTTTTCTATTTTCTTCTGAAACATTTCCAATACAAAACATTCTAGAAGAATCTGAAAAATATCCATCTAAAATTGTTGATGCATCGACATTAATAATATCACCATCTTGTAAAATAATATCTTCTGATGGAATTCCATGGCAAACCTGATCATTAATTGATGTACAAACACTCTTAGGAAATCCTTCATAATTTAAAGGTGCAGGAATAGCACCCATCTTTGTTGTAATATCATAAACCCATTCGTCAATCTGTGCTGTGCTGATTCCAGCTTTAATATGTTCACTAACATAATCTAAGACTGCAATATTCACCTTTGCACTTTCACGAATTTTCTCAATCTGTTCTGGTGTTTTAATTAACTTTCGATCTGGAACGATTGCTCCTTTACTTTTAAAAAATGCAATTTTCTCATCAAAATTTTCGTGGCTATTTTTTATATTTTTTGCCACTGCCACACCAACAAGGGTCATTTCTTTCTAATTTACTCATTGACTTAACTTCCTTTTTAATAAATCTATACTCTTATCATAATTCACCTAAACATAAAAATCAAGCCCTACTTATTTGTGGTAGGGCTCGTTGTTATTAATTCGGTAAGAGCGATAAATTTGTTCTAATAAAACAACTCTCATTAATTGATGAGGAAACGTCATAGGTGAAAAACTTAACAGATAATCTGCTCTTTTTAATACTTCATCTGATAATCCCAATGAACCTCCGATAATAAAGATTAAATGACTCTTTCCACTAACACCTAACTTTTGAATTTTATTTGCAAGTTCCGTAGATGAAAGCATTTTTCCTTCAATTGCAAGGGCTATCACATACGCATCTTCTTTTAAATGACTAAGAAGTCGTTTTCCTTCCTTATCTTTAATCTGTTCATTGAATGCATCGCTTGCTTTATCAGGTGTTTTCTCATCAACTACCTCAATAATTTCTATCTTACAATAACGACTTAGACGCTTTTTATACTCCAAAATCGCATCTGTAAAATATTTTCCTTTATTTTTCCTACAGTAAGTAATGTAATCTTCATAAAACCTCTAATTGTTACAGTTCACACCCACGCCATTTTTATCATTCACAATGGCGCACTGACGTGCTCATTCGCTGCTTTGCAGCTACATTGCTCATTAAATGGCGTTCCCTTCATCAGCAAACACGAAAATATCCTTGTGCAAGCACAAATATTTTCATGTTTTAGCTGACGTGTAAACTGTAACCTCTAATTCTAAAACTTTTCTAAATTCTTGTTATTCATATTGTCACAATTTTATTTATACAGTATACTATTGACATATGAGATTTTAAAGGAGGATGTTTCTATGCCTTATTGTCCTAAATGTAAAACGAAATATGTAGAAAATATTACAGAATGTATAGATTGTCACATTCCATTAGTTGACGATAGCCGTGCCAATTCTCCTGTATTTTTAGTCTCTGTTGAATCTGAATTTGCTCGTAAAATCCAAGAATTTCTAGGATATCTAGGTATTGATGTCACGTTAAAATTTGATTCAAGCGCAGATTTATTTGATGTTTTTGTCTCTAAACGACAACAAACTGCTGCTAATGGTTTCTTAAAAGTTTTAATGGCAAATGAAGCCATTGATATTAATAACAAACAAAAGCCTGAAGAACACCATCTTTCAGACTATGCTTACACAAGTGCTAAAGAACGTTATGAAGATTTTCATTCTTCAGCAGTCTCTCTTTTGTTTGTGGGAATTCTTATCGTTGCAACTTTAATTTTTGGCTTTTTTATCTATCCTCTTCCTTTTTTAGGAAAAAATAACCTATTAGGAACAATTGTAATGTCAATTATCGCTTTCCTTTGTTTAGTTGAAAGCTCCTCTTCTTTTTCAAAAGCTAAACAACTAAAAAATGGAATTCAAAATGAAGAACATAAAACCGAGTCTATTATTCACTGGTTTACTTCAACTTATACAGCTAACTTAATCGACGCTCTTGTAAAAGCTAATTTAAAAGATGAATTTTTACAAGAAGAGCTTCCCCTTCAACGTATTGAATTAATTAAAATTTTTATTAAGCGTGAGTATTCAACGATTGAAGACAACTATCTTGATTCTATCACAGAAACTATTTATGAAAATTTATATGAAAAGGAATAGAATGTTTATCTATTCCTTTTCATTTTCTCAAAGAAACTTCCTTCTGGCTCTCCTTCAAACTTCGCATAACCTGCTGCACCAATTGCTGTTGCAAATGTTGAATGCTTAGGTAAATGAAATCTAAGTCCATGTAACTGACCAAGTAATCTACACATTCTCTCATTCTGAGGAAGTTCGGCTAATGATCCTGTAAAAATAATATCTTTAATGGTATCATTATAACAAGCAAAAACTGCACTCATTCCAGCAGTCTCAAGCACTAAACTTACAAGTCCTGCTGCAACATCTTTTTTCTAGCAGTCTCCTTAATTTTACCAAAATTTGAAGCAGTTAAAT
>JPZU01000001.1:534500-543846 GCA_000875945.1 Lachnospiraceae bacterium TWA4
GCAGTCTCCTTAATTTTACCAAAATTTGAAGCAGTTAAATAAGATGGAAGGGTACTAATTTCACTAGTTGTAATATCTCCCATCGTCATGTTAACTTTGTAGCATCTCCATTGATTGCCATATCTTTAACTACATGGAAACGATTTTCATGAAATAATAAATCAGCAAGTCCCATAAGGGTTCCTCCACCGACACCTGTTCCACCAATATGCTCACATTTTTCCTTCGTTGCACGAATTAAAGCAGTTCCTGTTCCAATACTTACAACATAGGCTTCCTCTAATCCCGTTAAATAAAGACCGCCTCGACCAATTGGTAAAAATTCCTCTAGTTTTATTACATCAATTCCATAAATTTTTCCATCAATATACGAAGAACCCATTCCAGTTAAAACAATCTGTGTAATCTCTTCTAAAGCAATTTTCTTCTCTGATAAAAATCCACCAATTGCTCCATATAAACTTGTTACAGCATCAGCAGCTTTAACCTGTTTCATTCCTATACATTTACCATCCAAAGTAAATCCAACAATTTTCGTTGTAGACCCCCCTACATCGACTCCTAATATCACGCTCATATTTTGCCTCCTAAATGATTCAAACGAATAAACTTGCTTATCCATTTGAATCATAAATACAAGTCTGAAAATTTGCTTTCAGACTTTGTCCCCCATTTGAAAAAAGGGAAGTCTTAAACTTCCCTTCTTTTTATTTTTATTCTTCAGCTTCGTCAATCGCTTTTCCAATATCATGACGCATATATTTATTCTCAAATTCAATCCAAGTGGATGCTGAATATGCATTAAGTCTTGCCTGTTTTAAACTTGTTCCCTTAGCAACTACACCTAATACACGTCCACCATTGGTTAAAACTTCACCATTTTCTCCAAGCTTTGTGCCTGCATGGAATACATAATAATTATCAGTATCTTTAAAACGCTCTAAACCAGAAATCACTTTTCCTTTTTCATAAGCTACAGGATATCCATCAGAAGCTAATACAACACAAACTGCTGCATTATCTTCAAATTCAAGTTCAACATGATTAAGTGTTCCATCAATACAAGCTTCCATTACTTCTACAATATCATTCTTCATACGAGGAATAACTACCTGTGCTTCTGGATCACCAAATCTTGCATTATATTCTAATACCTTTGGTCCATTAGGCGTTAACATAAGTCCAAAGAAAATGATTCCTTTAAATTCTCTGCCTTCTGCCTTCATTGCATCAACAGTTGCCTGATAAATATATTTTTTACAGAACTCGTCGACTTCTTTAGTATAGAAAGGACTTGGAGAAAATGTTCCCATTCCACCAGTATTTAATCCCTGATCCCCATCTTTTGCACGTTTGTGATCTTGTGCAGAAGTCATAATACGAATCGTATTTCCGTCAACAAATGAAAGAACAGATACTTCACGTCCAGTCATAAATGATTCAATAACCATTTTATTTCCAGCACTACCAAATTTCTTATCAGTCATAATCTGGGCTACGCCTTCTTTAGCCTGTGCTAAGTCTTCACAGATTAATACGCCCTTACCTAAAGCAAGTCCGTCTGCTTTTAAAACAATTGGAAACTCTGCCTTTGACTCAAGATATTCGATTGCTTTATCAGCTTCAGTAAATACTTCATAAGCTGCTGTAGGAATGTTGTATTTCTTCATTAAATCTTTAGAAAATGCCTTACTTCCTTCTAAAATTGCAGCATTTTTTCTAGGCCCAAATACTCTTAGTCCTTCAGCTTCAAACGCATCAACAATCCCTGCAACTAATGGATCATCCATACCAATAATCGTTAAGTCAATGGCCTTTTCTTTTGCAAAAGCTACTAATTTATCAATTTCCATTGCACCAATAGCTACACATTCTGCTAGTTCACTAATTCCTGCATTTCCTGGTGCGCAATAAATCTTATCTACTTTTTTACTCTGTGAAACTTTCCATGCAATTGCGTGTTCTCTACCACCACTACCTACAATTAATACCTTCATTCCAAGTATCCTCCTAAACAATTTTTCCTTCAGTAATTAGACGAATGGCTTCTGGTAAAATCTTCCATTCAGCTTCTTCCATTACCTTCTTTTGAAGTTCTTTTGCAGTAATTCCCTCTGGAACTTCTACAGCTTTTTGTAAAATAATCGCACCTGTATCCATTCCTTCATCAACAAAATGAACCGTTGCACCTGTCACTTTTACGCCCTTTTTTAGAGCTTCTTCATGAACTTTTAATCCATAAAAGCCCACGCCACAAAATGATGGAATCAGTGATGGATGAATGTTAATAATTCTTCTTGGAAAAGTCTTAATCATTTCTTTAGAGATACTTACAAGATAACCTGCAAGTACCACTAATTCTACATCATATTCTTTTAATTTATCAATTAAAGCACGATGAAAGGCTTCTCTGTTTTCAAAATTTTTTGGAGATAGACAAAGTCCAGGAATCTTGTGATTTTTAGCACGCTCTAAGGCATACACCCCTTCATTATTGCTAATAACCACTGCAATTTCTGCTTTAGGAATCATTCCTGCTTCAATCTGATCAATAATTGCCTGTAAATTGGTTCCTCCACCTGAAACAAGTACACCGATTTTCATTACTCTAAAATAACTCCTTTTTCTCCTGCCTTAATGTATCCAACTTCATAAGGGGTTTCGCCTGCTGCCTTAATTGCTTCTATAGTCTTAGCTACATCTTCTTTCTTTACAGCAACAATCATACCAATTCCCATATTGAAGGTGTTATACATCATCTGTTCTTCAATATTTCCAACTCTTTGCATCATAGGGAAGATTGGAGGTACTGGATAGCTATCTTTTTTAACAACTGCACAATTACCTTCGGTAAGCATACGAGGAATATTTTCATAGAATCCACCACCTGTAATATGACTACAAGCGTGAACGGTTACACCAGCATCTTTAATTGCTTTTAATGCCTTTACATAAATCTTAGTTGGAGCAAGTAAGGTTTCTCCTAAAGTTGCACCAAGTTCATCATAGTAAGTATCAAGACTTTCTTTTGTCATTTCAAATACTGAACGAACTAATGAAAAACCATTGCTGTGAACACCTGATGAAGCCATACCAATTAATACATCACCATCTGAAAGAAGTTCACCAGTAATTAAATCTTTTTTATCTACAACGCCTACTGCAAATCCAGCAAGATCATAATCGTCTACAGGCATAAGACCTGGATGTTCAGCAGTTTCACCACCAACAAGTGCTGCTCCTGCCATTTTACAACCTTTAGCTACACCACTTACGATGGTTGCAATCTTTTCTGGTTTATTTTTACCACAGGCAATGTAGTCTAAGAAAAATAGTGGCTCTCCACCTGCACAAGCTACGTCATTGACACACATAGCTACACAGTCAATACCAATGGTATCATGCTTATCCATTAAAAATGCTAATTTAACTTTAGTACCACATCCATCAGTTCCTGATAATAATACAGGTTCTTCCATATCTTTAATTGCAGATAAACTAAATGCACCAGAGAATCCTCCAAGTCCACCTAGTACTTCAGGACGCATAGTTTCCTTTACATATTTTTTCATTAATTCAACTGATTTGTATCCAGCTTCAATATCTACGCCAGCTTTCTTATAATCCATCATTCTTCCTCCTTTGAGTTTTAAGTTTTATAGACCTATAAACTTTACATCTGCTCCATATAAGCTTTATACTGTAATTTTTCTAATTTTTCACCTTTTGCTTCAACAGAATTCTTCATATCTTCAGCATAATCTTCTAATTTCTTTGATAAATCAGCATCAGTGATTGCAAGCATCTTCATTGCAAGAAGTGCTGAATTTTTTGCTCCATCAACTGCTACTGTAGCTACTGGAACTCCAGGAGGTGTCATAACAATTGAATAAAGTGCATCCATTCCACCAAAGTATTTAGAACTTAGAGGTACACCAATAACTGGAAGTGGGGTAAGTGCTGCAACCATTCCTGGTAGTGCTGCTGCCCAACCAGCACCTGTAATTAGCACCTTAAGACCACGACTTTTAGCACTTCTTGTATACTCAATCATTTTATCTGGGGTTCTATGTGCTGAAATAATGGTCATTTCATAAGGTACTCCAAACTCCTCTAAAGTTTCTGCTGCTTTTTTCATAATGGACAAATCTGAATCACTGCCCATAATAATTCCAATTACTGGATTTTCCATTTGTATTTCCTCCATTATTATCTATTATCAATTCAATGCCTCATTTAATTCTTCCGTTCCTGGTAAAATAAATCGGCCATTTTCTATTAGTTTTATAGTATTTCCATCTTCTGTAATTCCACAAATACTATCTAACTCATCATAAGGAAGAGTAATATCTGTATGGCAACCAAAATAAGCTTTTTCTGGATCTTCTTTTCGTAAAATAGAAATTTCATTGTCCTTTGCAACAATTTCCTTACCATCTGGATTATAAACTCTTCGTTCTTCACTATTGCTATAACAGGTATCGCCAAAAGCAAAATGAGGACCTGTCTTTTCAGCAATTAAGATTTCTAATTTATCAAATATCTGATACTTTTTAGCCATCTGATAGGCAACCGTATTGGTTCCTATTGCAAATTCTCCCATTGGCAAAACTTCATAATTTCCTAAAATTGCACTTCGAATTAAATTCTGATTTTCCTCTTCATTATCAAAATTCTTACATGTATAAGAAACTGAACGTCCATCTTTTACTTCAATCTCTAAATCTTTAAATTGAATACCATGAATGTAAACCTGTCCTACATGCAACAATCCATTAGTCCCAGTAAGTCTAGGTGAAGTAAATACTTCTCCCAATGGAATATTGACATCAGCTAAGCAATTTTCAAATTTACTTTCCCTTAAAGGATTTGCTAAATTGACTAAATTCACTGTGATATCTGTTTTGTTATGTCCTTTACCTTTTACCACAACTTTAGTGCATTTGTCTAGTGCATCTATTAACTTTTCTTGAATTTCTCTATATTTTCCATAATCAAGGGTATTTAGTCGAATGGTTTCGTTAAATATTTCCTCAAATTTTTCTCCAATTGAAGGCACTGGGAAAGAAATAATTGTAAAACTTCGTTCTTCTCCATTGACATATTCATAAGTAATCCTTGTAGATTCTCCTGACATACTAGCAAAAAGTTTTTGTTGCTTCTTTGAAAATGTCACTGCTTCTTCTTTGTTAATTGGATCAAAACCTTCTTCTCCAAAAGTTTCTAAAACTGCTGGACCTGCATATCCTGCGGCAAACTCTTTATAGGTTTCATAAGCAGATCGATAGACCGATAGTTTTCGCTCTTTTAAAGCAGAATCAAAGAATAACCCAAGGTCATATTTATGATCAAAATCACATTGACTATTTGCAGATGTTCCCACACACCCAATTGGGATTCCAGGTCTTTTATTAATTAGAGCTGTTGCAGGTAAAAAGCAAATGACCTTATGACCTAACTTTTCTAAACGAATGATTGCCTTTTTAATCACTCGTTCAAATCCAAGTGAGAATCTGACTTCTACATAAGGCTTTTTAGACAAATCAATTCCTGCAAGCTCAAATCCCTTACAATATCCATCAATATACGTATTTGCCATTAAATCAATCGTTTCTTCATTTAATTGATTCAAATACTTTGCAATTTGAAGTTCGTTCTCTCCAATATATTCTCCATACTTATAAAGATAACCAACATCTGATA
Source organism: Lachnospiraceae bacterium TWA4 (assembly GCA_000875945.1). Taxonomy (GTDB): domain Bacteria; phylum Bacillota; class Clostridia; order Lachnospirales; family Lachnospiraceae; genus TWA4. The sequence goes on from JPZU01000001.1 coordinate 540,204, forward strand.
AATCACTCTTCATTACAATATCATAAACAAATGATAAACTTGGGTCTAATCCTTCACGCACACGATAAGGAATCGTCACATCACAGTAATCGCTGATATGATAATACATCGCCTCTTTAATTTCCTTAACATCCATTTGCTCGACACATAATCGATAAATTTCTAGAAATAACTCAACGGTAATTGTCATTTCTTCCAATCGACCTTCAAAGACATAGCGAATTAATCCTCGAAGTTCCATGTATAAAGCCGATAAATAAGGAGCTAACTCTTTACCTAGCATCTTCGTTGCGTAAGTTGGATTTGCATAACTTGTTTCATACGCATCTTTATAAATATCTTCATATAATCTGTGATTTAAATTCTGTAACTCAAAAAAAGAATACCTTTCTAAGCATCCACTTTTTATTTTATCAGATAAATCATTGATTGATAAAATAAATGTGGCCATTTGATTAAAGTACTCTTTTAAGGGTTCTTGTATCATATTTTCTGTAGGAATTTCTTTTACTCGACCAATAGCAAGCATAAATCGTTCCTTAATTAACTCAATTTCCATAAATACCTCCTATCCTATAAACAGCCAAGAACACAACAGCCCATCATAAGAACACAAAAAATTCCATGAACTACTCGAATAATGCGTATCGACTTCTCACGATAAGAACTTACTGTTAAATAGTAACCACTAAAAGTTACTCCTGTATAGGATAATACTAGTAATAATATTGCCATAACTGTTGCATATAAGTCAACATTTGCATTCGTTGCAATAATTGCTAAGAGACAGACAATCAATAACATAATTTCTAAAGGAAGGAAACTAATAATTAAATAATATAATAAACTTGGTTTATCAAATCTTTTTGTCTGTTTTTTCTCCATTTTAGTTAATCCTTCCTTTCTGTTTTAAATTAAATTTTTCAAAAACTATTAGACACAAATATCCAATAGTTCCCCCTATTGTATTTAATAGAAGGTCATCTACGTCAAAACTGCCTACTTTTGTAATCAGCTGAATAGTCTCTATTGCTAAACTAAGTAAAAAACTACTAAAAATCATTGTTAACCAATGATGGTAGTTTTTATTAAGTTTAGGAAGCAATAACCCAAAGGGCATGAAAGCAATAACATTTCCTGCTAGATTTAGAAAAACTACTCTCATACCCAATCGATTTGAATAAACTATAAACCTTCTAATCTCACTAAATAACTTAAGATTATAGGAATATTCACGAGCACTATTTACTCGTCCTAACATTTCTGCAAAAAAGACAAAATAAAACAATACAGCTAAATAACAAATAAATACTCCTATTAATAAGGTTTTGTGTTTAAATTTCATGGTTAAAACATAATCTCAGACTTTCTTCTTAATAAGGCACAACCTGTAATAATAGTTCCAACACCTACACTAACACCTACAGCAATTGCTGTAATACCAAGTGCAATATTCCAAATTGCACATTTTTTCATTGTTCTGTAAATTTTTTCGCCTTCCATAAATACACCTCTATTTCACACCATATTGATCATAGTATGCATCAATTGCTGCTTTTAATTCATCATTAATAATAACTTCACCCTTATAAGGTTTATTATATAGGTGTTCAACAACATCTGCCATAGTAACAATTGCTGTTGTTTCAAATCCATAGGTTTCTTTAATTTCTGTAAGAGCTGACTTTTCGCCTTTACCACGTTCCATACGGTCTACAGATACAACAAGACCTAATACATTTGCATCTGCTTTAGACTTAATAATTGGGAAGGTTTCTCCAATAGAAGTTCCGGCAGTTGTTACATCTTCAATAATAATGACGCGATCACCATCTTCAATAGGACTACCTAATAAAATACCTGTATCTCCATGATCTTTGACTTCTTTACGATTTGAACAATATTTAACATCCACACCATAATGTTCACTAAGTGCCATACTAGTAGCAACACTTAAAGGAATTCCTTTATAAGCAGGTCCAAATAAAATGTCAAAATCTGTTCCATATTTAGAAGCAATTGCTTTTGCGTAATACTCACCTAATTTACGAAGTTGGGCACCTGTACGATAAAAACCAGTATTAATGAAAAATGGGGTCTTTCTTCCACTTTTAGTTACGAAATCTCCAAATTTTAATACTTTGCAATCTACCATAAACTCAATAAACTCTTGCTTGTACTGTTCCATCTATTAATCCCCCATAGTTAAAACTTTTGTTTTGTTGTAATCATGGGTTATTCTAACATAGATTTTTAACTCAATCAATACCTTTTAAAACAAATAGCTGAGGATTTACCTTTTGCAAACTCTTTTGACCTTCTAATGTTGAAAGAAAACTCATGACTTTTAATGCATTTTGGAGTTTCTTCTCATTTCCTTTTTCACAAAGTTTTTTATTTAATGCCCATGTGCTTGAGAATCCTATCGATGGTAAAAAATTTAGTGGTCCCACTAATTGATAGATTTTTCCCTCTACTTGCATCAAATGTAAAATAGATTCATTAAATTTTGCCGAAAACTCATAGTTTGATAAATCTAGTAACTTTTCTTTGCAAATCTGATTATTAAACTTCTTTACATGAAAAATAATATCTCCTGCTTCATCATTCTCCACTAAGGACTCTAAATAGTTTGCTTTATTTTCTCCTTCATAATAGCTAACTTCAAAATAAATTTCTGGAAATTTTTTCTTTAACACCTCAATGAAATCATCAACTTCGCCCGCTGTAACTGTGAGTTTTAATGTATTTAACTGATAATTTGTAACAATTGATGTCATCATTGTAGATAGCATGATTGTTTCAACTATTCTAGCTTTTTGCGCAACTTCTACCATGACCTTCTCCTCCTTCTACTAACTGATCAATATACACCATAGTTTCCTCATAACATAATTTTAATTGTCTTACTAACTGGTCATCAATTATTGTATTTTTGGAACGTAACTGTTCAACTAACTCAGAAACTATCCTTCCTAATTTTACAAGACTTAAATTTATTACCGTACCTTTTAATCTATGTGCAAATTCATATGCTTTTTCTCGGTCTTTTTCATCAATAGCTTGGATAAGTTCTTCATATGCTACATCTGTTTTAAAACATTTGAGAAAGTGTACAATAGCTTCTTTTCTTGATATCCTCAATAAAATTCCCTCATAGCTTCCTCCAATTTTCGCATAAAATTCTTCTAAATCCATAATTTTTTCTATTTCCTTTCTATTTTGATACGTCTAGCAATTGAATAATTGATAATCTAAAGATTCTCATTAACTCGGATGAATATTCACCTTCACTAATTTGATAAACTGCTTCCTCAAAATTAACAATTTCTGTTAATTTCTCAAATTCAACTGCCATTTTTACTAACTGCATCCAAGTAGAATTTATGACTTTTTCATTTGTATCCTTACCCATACTATATAAAATTGCCACTTCCACAATCAGTCGTTTCTCTTTTTCATCTAGTTTTGATTCTACATATTCTTGTTTAAAATTTTCTAAAAGAATATTTGTAATTTTGCACACACGATTAATTTGATTTATATCCTTTGATAAAACATCTACAATCTCTGTTAAAATCTTTAATTCCTTTTTTAAATGCTTTTTTTGTTTTTCGTCACTGTTCATTTTTCTTTATTAATT
>JPZU01000001.1:543866-558684 GCA_000875945.1 Lachnospiraceae bacterium TWA4
GTATTTCGATCCTTTAATTCTCTTTCCAAAAATAATCGATGTTCAAACAACTCAATGATATTAAAAACTCGTTGAATAACAACCTTCGCTGCATATGGCTTATAAATAATATCTGAAGCTCCAAGTTCATAAGCCTTTTGCTCTAAATTAACTGTCGATTCCCCCAGTAATTAATATTACTGGAATCTTGTCAATTAATCCTCTTTTATTCATAGTCTTTAATACATCAATTCCATCTAATTTAGGCATTCGTAAATCCAAAAGAATCATTGATAGTTGTTCCTTATGAGTATCAATCATTTGTATAGTTTCTTCACCATCACAAGATTCATAAATTGTAAAATGCTTTTTAAAAACTTCTGACAGCATTTCTCTGGTAATCGAATCGTCATCTGCAATTAAAATCGTTCGCCTTCCTTTTGCAAATTTTCTGACGTTCTTTACATATTTACCTGTTGTCAATCGTTGATCTTCAGGCTTCTTTGTATCTATTGGGATTTTCCAACTATTCTTATCCTTTTTAGCTCCTTCAATTCGCCCTTCATTACAAAGAAAACGTATTCGTCTTGCACTAATTCCCCACTTTGCAGTGGCCTCCTCGATATTCATAAACTCATCCATTTTTGAAATCTCCTGTAGTAAGTATGTTTTAATTATAAATTATAATTGGTATCTTGTAAATACTATTCCTCGGTACTTTATCAATTTTATTCCGAAAAGGTATAAATGGCATAAAATTCTACACTAAAATCTTTTATTTTACAAATACTAAATATAAAAAGGAGGTCTTTATGCGAAAATTCTATTTTTTTACCTTAATTTTAGTAATTTTGTTTCCCACTAAAATTTATGCCAATACACTTCCATGTGGAATTCCTATTGGAATTTATTTAAAAACGGATGGCTTATTAGTTGTAGGAACTAGCGAACTGATTGATTCAAATCATCAAAATAAATGTCCTGCTAAAAATTGTTTAAAAGCGGGAGATTATATCACAGGAGTTAATGGAGAAAAACTCTTAAAAAAGAAGAATTCATTGACTATTTACAAAAAAACGAAACCAAAGAATTGCTATTAACTGTCTATAGACAAAAACAGTCTTTTAAAGTGAGTATATCTCCAATTTTAACAGAAGAAAATGACTACAAATTAGGGGTATGGATTCGAGATGACTCTCATGGAATTGGTACCTTAACCTATTGGAATAGTGATAACAGCTTTGGAACGCTTGGACATGGAATGACCGATATTGATACTAATGAATTATTAACTATTGACTCTAAAAATAGCCATTTGTTTAAAGCTCAAACGTATTCAGTAGTAAAAGGAAAACAAGGAAATCCTGGCTATGTTTCTGGTAGTATTTTATATCAACCACCTCTAGGATCTATTTATAAAAATGGTGGAAATGGAGTTTTAGGAAATGGCAATTTAGATTTAACTGAGTATATTTATCAAACGATGAAAAATCTATATCCAAGTCATTCATTTAACGAAATGGTCGCTAAATACTCTTATCCTTTGGCAAAATCCAACGAGATTTCTACAGGAAAGGCTAAAATTATTTCATTTATCAGTGGAAAACCTGAATTTTATGAAATTTGTATTGAGAAAGTGACAAATGGAAACTATAAAAATTTAACATTGAAAGTTACTGATGAAAAATTACTAAAATTAAGTGGTGGAATCATTCAAGGAATGAGTGGAAGTCCTATTATTCAAAATGGAAAGTTAATAGGAGCAGTTACTCATGTATTAGTCAATAATCCAACGAAAGGATATGGAATTTTTATAGAAAATATGTCTTAATAAAAAATTTATTGACATGACTAAAATATCGCAGTAAAGTGTAAGTACAGTACAAAAGATAAATAAAGGAGAATTGTATGTATTTTTCAAGTTATGATGCAGTACAACTGTTATTTAGAGGAAATAATGGTCTAATAACAACGATTGTTTTAATCCTTATGATTATTGCTTATTGGAAGATGTTTCAAAAAGCTGGACATGCCGGATGGTTAAGTCTTATTCCATTTGTCAATGTTTGGGTGACTTTTAAGATTGGATTTGGTTCTGGATGGTATATGTTTACATTGCTTATTCCATTTGTGAATCTTATTGCTGTAATTATGCTTTACTATAAAATTTCAAAAAAATTTGGTTATTCTGAACTTTTCACTCTAGGATTACTTTTCTTAAATCCAATCTTTGTAATGATTATTGGATTTTCAGACCATAAATATAGAGGCTATATGGGATAAAACCCATATAACCTCTTTTATTATGTTATTCTATTTTATATAAACTTCTTTATTGCTCACTTGCTTTCCTTTTAGTTTTAGATATTCTTCTGGCTTTCTAACGTAGACAAATCGCACATCATAATCGCTATCTGGACTTCCTTGCAAGTTCCTTCATCTCTAACGCATTCTGTCTTACAGCCTCTGTAATCTCCACGCCGCCAAGAAGTCTTGCAAGTTCTTCCACGGAATCTTTGTCATCCAAACAAGTAATCGCTGTTATTGTCTTATTGTCATGAATACTCTTTTCAATTAGGAAATGTTCATTCGCCATCGCTGCAATTTGAGGTAAATGAGTAATACAAAGCACCTGATGACTCTTACCAATATAAGCTAGCTTTTGGGACACTTGCTGTGCTGTTCGTCCACTAATTCCTGTATCAATTTCATCAAAAATCAATGTAGGAATTTCATCACTATCTGCTAAAACGGTCTTTAATGCAAGCATAATACGAGAAAGTTCACCGCCAGATGCTACCTCAGAAACACCTCGAAGGGGTTCACCGGGATTTGTTGAAATCATAAACTTCACTTCATCTAATCCATGCTCTGTAAGTTCCTCTAATGGTAAAACTTCTACCTTAAACTCTACCTGCAAGAAATTTAGTTCCTTTAGGCTGCCCTCAATAATTTTTGACAACTTTCCTGCTGCCTTAGCTCGAACTTTTGAAACTTTCTTTGCTTCTTCAATTGCCTGTTGTTTATATTCTTCGATTTCTTTCTTTGTTTGATTATATAAGATTTCGTAATTTTCTAATTCCTCTAATCTAGCTCGTTTAGTTTCTAGACTATTTAATACTTCTTTGTAACTTCTGCCATACTTTGCATAAAGCCCATGAATTAAATCCAATCGTTTTGAAAGTTCTTCAAATTGCTCTTCTTCATAACCAATTTCTTCACTTTTGCCAGAAATTTCGTGATAAGCATCTGTAAGAAGTGATTCTGCATCACTAAGTTGGCTGACAATCTCGCTAATACTTTCATCATAACGAGTAACTTCGCTAAGAGTTCTTAGACTCTGCCCAAGTAAATCCGTTGTAGAATCTAAAGAAGATGTAGCCAATGATAATGCTTCTAAAATACTTTTTGCATGACTAGCTTTTTTATATTTGGTTTCTAATTCCTCTTCTTCTCCTTCTTTAAGATTTGCTTTTTCGATCTCATCAACTTCATAACGACAAAAATCCATTTCTCTAATTCGCTCATCTTCACTCATTGTAAATGTTTCTAGCTTCTTTAAAGAATTTTTATACTTCTTATAATATGCTTGCATTTGCTCTTTATTTGTTTTTGCATATTCATCTAAAATTTCTAAATGTTTTGAATGATAAAAAAGCGATTGATGTTCATGTTGTCCATGGATATCAATAAGAATACTTGTAATCTTTTTAACCTTTGCTACAGTTACCGTTTCGTCATTTACTCTACAAGCACTTCGTCCAGGCATAATTTTTCGGCTAATAATCAATGTATTATTTTCATCAACTTCTACACCCAATTTGGATAACCACTGTTTTTTCTTCTCATCTTCAATCGAAAATACTAATTCTACAAAAGCAGAATCGGCTCCTGTTCGAATCATTGAAGCTGATACTTTTCCCCCTAAAGCAGTAGTTACTGCATCAATTAAAATCGATTTACCAGCACCTGTTTCTCCAGTTAAAATATTTAATCCATTTCCAAACTCAATCGTTGCTTCTTCAATTAGAGCAAAGTTTTTTACATATAAACGCCAAAGCATATATTCACCATCCTTTATATATGGTTTTATTCATTAACCATTTTTCGGATTTTATCCATTAATTGTACGGTATCATCCGCTGAACGAATGGCGCACATAATCGTATCATCCCCTGCAATACAGCCAACAACTTCATGAAAATTTAATGCATCCACTGCTGCTGCCACAGCCATTGCAAGACCTGATACGGTTCGAATCACTAAAATATTCTGTGCCATATCCATTGAGATAAATCCATCTTTTAAGATACGAACATATTTTTCTGTCATTGCATCTTCTTCTTTTTTTAGCAAGGTATATTTTTGCTTACCATTACCATTTGATACCTTAGAAAGCCTTAACTCTCTAATATCTCTAGACACTGTTGCCTGTGTAGTTGTAAATCCCTCTTTACTTAAATAATCGGCTAATTCTTCCTGTGTCTCTATATCATATTTACTAATTAGTTCGACAATCTTACTATGTCTTCTGGTTTTCATCTTACTCCCCCTTATCGATCAGCCATTTTTCGACGTAAAATTTCCATAAAGCTTACTCGATTAATTTTAATAATTTTTGTTGTAAACATGGACTTATGAATATCCATCACATCTCCAAATTCAAGCTTTGCTACTTCATTTCCATCAAAATATGCATAGCAAGGCTCTGCTTTCTTATCTGATACAGAGCTAATTTCTATTACAATTTTAGCATCGGATGAAAGCACAATACTTCTACTATGAATACTATGAGGTGAAATAGGTGTTACGATAAAAAGCGATGCCTTCGGATCGACAAATGGTCCTCCAGCTGACAAACTATAAGCCGTTGAACCTGTTGGTGTTGAAATAATAATTCCATCAGCTGTATACTTGTTTAAGAGTTCACCATCCACATAAATATTGTAATAGTTCACCTTCATATTTTGCCCTCTAGTAAGCACCACATCATTCAAGGCAAAATTGCTAGCAATTTGCTCTCCATCTCTATAAGCACGTCCATGAATCATCATTCGATTTTCAATTTCATATCGATCTTCAATCAAACAATCTAGTGCATAGGGAATTCCCTCTGTATCCACTTCTGCAAGATAACCTAATGTTCCATTATTAATTCCAATCATCGGAAGTTTTCGAACCATCAAATCCCTTGCTGCTTGAATTAAAGTTCCATCGCCACCAATAACAATGACACACTCTGTATTTTCAGGAACTTTTCTAGGATCTGTATATCGATACTCCATCAAATCTTCTGACTCATTGATATTTTCAATCTCATGGTCAATTAAGCAGACTTTTCCCTTCATCTCAAGATATTCTCGAATAAATGCTGAAATTTCTGGATTTCTTTCTTTCTGCTTATTTTCAACAATATAAAAATACTTCATTTATCTTCCCTATAAAGTCTCATGAGCCTGCATAACAATGTCTTTTGCAAGCTTCTCTAGATTAGACAATCCCTCTTCTTTTGTTTTTCTTAAATACATCAAGTATTCAATATTTCCCTCCGGTCCACGAATTGGACTATATTCCACACCCAAAACAGCAAACCCAATACTCTTTGCATAGAGTAATAAAGATAAAACAACTTCTAAGTGCACACTTTTATCGCGTACAACTCCTTTTTTTCCAACTTTTTCTCTTCCAGCTTCAAATTGGGGTTTAATTAGACAAACAGCTTCTGCGCCTTCTTTTAAAAGAGCATACGCTGGCTCTAAAATTTTCTTTAAAGAAATGAAACTAACATCTACAGAGAAAAAGTCAATGGGTTCAGGAATAATACTTGAATCCAAGTATCTCGCATTTGTTTTTTCTAAACAAACAACACGCTCATCTTGACGAAGTTTCCAATCTAGCTGTCCTCGTCCTGAATCTACTGCATAGACTTTAATTGCTCCATTTTGCAGCATACAATCCGTAAATCCTCCTGTGGACGCGCCAATATCCATACAAACCTTATCCTTTAAATTAATTGGATAATTTTTGATTGCTTTTTCCAATTTTAATCCACCCCTACTGACATAAGGAAGGGTGCTTCCTCTTACCTCTAAAGGAAGACTGTCTTCAAATGTCATTCCAGGCTTATCTTCTTTTTGTCCATCGACATAGACAATTCCAGACATAATATAAGCCTTGGCTTTTTCTCTAGATGGGGCTAATCCTTTTTTTACTAAAAGAACATCTAATCGTTCCTTCATAAATCTATGTTCCTCCTACGCATCCGTTTTAATTTTTATATTCTCTTGATCAAACTGAATGAAAGGGACTACATCTAAAATAGCCTGCGTCAGATGATTTACATCTAACCCAATAAATTCTTTTAATGTATTCACATCTCCATGTTCTACATAGACATCAGGAATTGCAAATGGTAAAACAATGGTTTCAACACCTACTCGTCCAATAAACGATGCTACTTTTTCTCCATAACCACCAGTATATATATTCTCTTCCATCGTCACAACTAATGGATGGGTACAAAGCATTGCTCGCAAACATTCATAGTTAAAAGGATTAACAAATCGCACATTCACTACAGATGCGTGATAACCTTCTTTTACCAAGTTTTCTCGAACTTTCATCGCTGTTTCAACCATGCTGCCTACTGCTAGCAATAAAATGTCTCGATCATGTACAATAATTTCACTTTTCCCAGTTTCAATTGGCTGTCTGTACTCTTTTAGTCCCTGCCAAGTATTACCTCTTGGATATCGAATAGCTACTGGTCCATCTTGCTTAAATGCATATTCTAGCATATCTTCTAATTCGTACTGATTCTTTGGCGCACAGACAATCATCTCTGGAATTGTCGATAAGAACGACAAGTCAAAAATTCCTTGATGAGTCTCTCCATCACTGCCTACAAGTCCAGCTCGGTCAATAGCAAAAACGACTGGTAGATGCTGCAAACCTATATCATGAACTAATTGGTCATAACCTCTTTGCAAAAATGATGAATACACTGCAAACACAGGCTTTAGTCCACCTGCTGCAAGTCCAGCTGCAAAAGTTACGGCATGTTCTTCAGCAATTCCAACGTCAAAAAATCGATTGGGGAATTTTCTCTGAAAACTATCTAACCCTGTCCCTTGTGGCATTGCTGCTGTAATCGCCACAATTTTATCATCGGTTCTTGCTAACTGGCAAAGTTTTCTCGAAAATACATCCGTCCAGCTAGGCATAGTCTTTTTCTTTTTGGGACACCCTGTCTCAATATCAAAAGAACTTACCCCATGATAGGCTGATGGATTTTGCTCTGCTGGGAAATAACCTTTTCCTTTTTTAGTAACTACATGAACAACAACTGGACCTTGTACTCGTTTTGCAAGGTTAAACATATGCTTTAATTCATGAATATCATGACCTGAAACAGGTCCTAAATAGGTTAATCCCATATTTTCAAACAACATTTCTGAGACTAAAAGTTGCTTTAAGCTACTTTTAGTTTTAGAAATTCGTTTAATCATTTTTTTACCAATGCCAGGAACTTGTTCCAATTGCTTAGTTACTTGATTTTTTAAATTTGTATAAGAAGATGCGGTTCTTATATCACTTAAGTGCTTAGAGACTCCACCAATATTTCTAGAAATAGACATTTCGTTATCATTTAATACAATAATAAAATTTGTTTTCAACCTTGCTGCATTGTTCATAGCTTCATAAGCCATTCCACCCGTTAAAGAGCCATCACCAATAACTGAAACAACGCTATGTGATTGTCCAAGTAAATCTCTTGCCTGCACAAGGCCTAATCCAGCTGAAATAGAGGTCGAACTATGTCCCGTATTAAATGCATCACTTGCACTTTCATTTCTCTTAGGAAATCCACTCATTCCACCAAATTGGCGAAGTTCATCAAAACCTTCTTTTCGTCCAGTCAGTATCTTGTGTACATAGGACTGATGCCCTACATCCCAAATGATTTTATCTTCTGGTAAATTAAAAACTAAATGAAGTGCCATTGTAAGTTCAACAACGCCTAAATTTGAGGCTAGATGTCCACCAGTTTTACTAACTTTTTCTATTAAAAATTGGCGAATTTCTCTTGCAAGTATATCGTATTGTGATGACGAAACCTTTTTAATATCACCTGTTTTATTAATATTTTCTAAAACCATATCACTGTTCTCTCGTAATTAATCGTTTAATCAACTCTACCAAAAAAGTATTTGTACAATCCAACTGCTCTAAACTATCAATTGCACGGTTTGAAAGAATCTGTACTGTTTCCTTTGCCTTTTCAATTCCATACAAAGTTACATAAGTTGTCTTATTGTTTTTATCGTCACTGTGAACAGGCTTTCCAATTACCTCTTCATTTCCAATGACATCTAAGATATCATCTTGAATTTGAAAAGCCATTCCAACATCTAAAGCCACCTGACTAATTAGGTCTTGCTCCTTGTTAGAAGCACCCGCTAAGACTGCTCCAATAACCATCGATGCTTCTAGTAATGCTCCTGTCTTTAACTGATAAATAAACTTTAATATATCCTTATCGATTGGTTTATTTGTAAGTTCTACATCTACAGTCTGTCCACCAATCATTCCATAAATTCCTGATTTATTTGCAAAGATATTGATCGCTTTTAAAACTCTTGGAAGTTCTTCACTTGATGCACATACTTTAGACATTAGTTCAAATGCATAAACCATTAATGCATCACCAGCTAAAGTTGCCATATCCTCTCCATAAACTGCCCAAGTGGTCTTCTTGCCTCTTCGGTACTCATCATTATCCATACAAGGTAAATCATCATGTACCAAGGAAGCAGTATGCATAAGCTCCATAGCTGCCATAAATGGCTTTAGCAGTTCTTCGTTCGTTCCACCAAATAGGTGATAAGTTTCTCTCATTAAAATAGGACGAAGTCTTTTTCCACCAGCCAATACGCTATAATTCATTGATTCAAATATTGTTTTTTGATAGCCATTTTCTACTGGTAAAAATTCTTCAATCATTTTACTCGCTTCACTTGTTCGTTGTTTTAATTTATCGTTAAAACTCATCTAAACCACCCTCTTTATTTAGAACTTTTATTTTATGTTCTACTTTTTCAATGGAGTCTGAACATTTTTTCACTAGCTCCATTCCTTCTTTATATAACGCAAAGGAATCTTCTAATGTAATCTGCCCTGCTTCCATTTTCTTTACAATTTCATCTAATCGAATAAAATTTTCCTCAATGGTCATTGTTTGTTTCTTCTCCTATAACTTCTGCCTTTACTTTTCCATCACTCAAATAGACATCTACCACATCGCCAGATTTTAATCGTTTTACAGAATCTATCGCCTTTCCCTCTTTTTCTATAAATGCATATCCTCCGCCAAGTCGCTTTAAAGGTGAGACAAGATCTAACCTTGAGGCAAGCATTTGTAGTTCATGGTTATAAGACTCCAACTTCTTAGACATTAGGTTTTGTAATTTTGTCTGTTTAGTATCTAGTTGCATTTTATAGTTTTGCAACTGACTTTTAGGACTTTTAGCTTGTAAAGTCAGTTGATAAGCCGTTAATCGATTCTGGTAATTTTCAAGTATCGTCTGTTCATATTGAATAAGCAACTGTCTATATCCAGCTAATTGTCTATCAAAAAGTGCATAATCAAAAACTGCAAGTTCTGCTGCTGCTGAAGGTGTTGGTGCTCTAAGGTCTGCAACAAAATCAGCAATTGTCACGTCTGTTTCATGACCTACTGCTGAAATAATAGGTGTCTTTGAATGAAAAATTGCATAAGCAGTTTCTTCTTCATTAAATGCCCATAAATCTTCCAAAGAACCACCTCCACGACCAACAATCAAACAATCAAGTCCCATTTGGTCTAATGTACGAATTCCTTCACAAATTGAAGCACTCGCCTGTTCTCCTTGCACTAAAGCAGGATATAAAAAAAGTTTAACATAGGGATTTCTTCTCTTTGAAATATTTATAATATCTCGAATGGCTGCTCCTGTAGGTGCTGTTACAATCCCAATCTTTTTAGCATACTTTGGAATTGGACGTTTATACTCTGGAGCAAACATTCCCATATCTTCTAATTCTTGTTTTAACTGTTCATATCGAACATATAATTCACCAATTCCATCCAAGATAATTTTGGTTGCATAGAGTTGATATTTTCCATCACGCTCGTAAATACGAATACTTCCAAGCACAATAACATTCATTCCTTCGGTTAATCGAAAAGAAAGTCCTTCTCTATAACTTTTAAACAATACAGAAGCTAAAACACCACCTTCATCTTTTAGTGTAAAATACACATGTCCCGATGAATGATACTTACAATTTGATACTTCTCCCTTTACATAGATTTTTCTAAGTGCAAAATCTTGCTCAAAAAGATTTTTAATATAACTATTCACTTGACTAACTGAATAGACACTCATACCCATTTTATTTACCTTCGATATCTCTTACCAATTTACCTAAAATTCCATTGACAAATGAAGAGGAATCATTTCCTCCATAAATTTTACAAAGCTCAACAGCTTCATTAATTGCTACTTTATTTGGTACACTTTCATCATAAGCAATTTCATAAATCGCAAGACGAAGTAATGTTAAATCCACTTTACTCATTCGACTAGTCTTCCACCCTTTAGCTGTTTGATTAATCTTTTCATCAATCTCTGGAAGTACTTTTATAATTTTATTTACATAGTCTGTCAATTCAGACTCTTGTTTCTCTCTTAATTCCATATCTTGTAAGAATAATTCTTGTTGGCCTTTTAATTCCTCTGTCTGAAAAAATTCCTGCTGAAATAACATTTTAAAAAGACATTCTCTTCTTTCACGTCTTGTCATTTTATTCTCCTCCTAAAAGAAAAAGGGCATAGATTGTCTGCCCTTTTTAATTGTATTATATCTAAAGTTTTAAGGTTCTCTTTATTTGGTAGCCCCTGTTGGCTCTAGTTCTACATTAGAAATCTTCACATTAATATCTAAAGCTTCTAAACCAGTCATACTCTCAATTGCATTCTTCACACGCTCTTGTACAACTCCTGCAACTTCTGGAATACTATATCCATATTTTACATTAATAGCAATATCTACAGATACGCTTGTATCCATCATACGAATTTTAACACCTTTTGATAAGTTTTTAGCTCCTAGTCGTCCTACTAATTCTTTTGTAATATTTCCTGCCATTGAAGCTACACCTTCAACTTCTGTAGCAGCAAGCCCTGCAATTACTGCAACTACTTCATCTGCAATTTCTACAGAACCGATATCCTTTGTTTCATGTATCATATGTGTGCTTCTATCTGAAAAATCTTTAGCCATGAAATTACCTCCAAATTTAAAATTCTCTCTAGTATTTACGATTATAACAGAGAATGTAGATTACTGCAAATTAAATTTTGTTGAAAAATCAAAATCTCCTAATCAATTCGATCTTCCTGAATTAAATAGATATGATCATTTTCATTTGCTATATCTCGCATTCAAATGACTCTGGTAAATAAATGTGAATATTCTTATGATCTAATTTTAAACTGACTATTCTTTCCATTTCTGGACCAAATGCTGCTCCATCTGCTATAATGCACACTTCTTCATCAATAGTTTTTATAATTTTAGGAATATTAGACTTGCCACCTGCACTCTCACAACGAATTCCTACAACATTAGAGATATATTTAAAAAATTCATATCCTGCATTTGAATCTTCAACAACAAGATGTTTAGGATTAATAGGACTTTCTATTTCCTCTTCATAAATCCTAAACATCTCGTTATAGACTTTTTTCGTATTTTGATACTTTCCTGATGATCTTATTCCATAGATTTCATCTACACTATAAGGTAAATTAAATAAATTATTTCTAGTAATAATTACAAAGTAATTATCTGATCTTTTTACTACACTTGCAAATTCTTCTGAATTAACAAATTTATTTTCCTCATCTAAAAATAGAATACTATTTGAACTTCTTTCAATTGCCTCTTTCCAATAATCCGAGGTTATAACTACACAAGGCACATCACAATTCAAGCGAATACCACTCGAATTCCCTAATCTCTGATATTGTGTAATCATATTGATAAGTGCTGTTTTTCCTGTTGCACTATCTCCTTTAATAATGGTGATATTTCTTTTGATTTCAAACTCATAATATAAACTTCTATTAGAAACAATTACTTTATGTTTTCCTTTCACTATTAATCACCTACCTAATCTAATATACTGTGCTTCTGCTAAACATAATCCACTGCTATTTCAACATATTCCTTCATGCTATGAACTTCTTGACCATTATTTAAAATTACTGCATTTAATTCACAATCGCCAAAATTCATAATATGATTTAAATTAATCGTCAAATCTTTTTCCCTTGCAATTTCTAATATCCACTTTGCACAATTATCTCCACACGCTGATGCATTAAATACGTTACCTGTATCATCATACTTCATTAAAATAAGCGTTTTCACGCCACCTGACAAAGTTACTGGTGATATTCCTCCTAGCACAGGACTCATTATTAGATTCGGTCCAACAACTTCTGACTTGTCTACATCTTTTATCATTTTTTTGACATATCTGATACAATCCACTCATCTTCATAGGTATTATCAAAATAGACTGGTGGGTGATATATCACTTCTTTCATATCTCCAAAAAATATTTTTAACATATTAATCTATATTTCCTTTCATAAAAGTTGAAACATTGCCAACTATTTCACTAAATCTTTTCAATAGTTTTTCTTTATTATACTCAAACTTACAGTAGTTATCAATTAAATTATTTCCTTCTCTCCTAATTTATGCTATACTACAAAAAAACATAAAGGAGTAAAACCCATGGCAGAAAATTATAAAAAAATGAAACTCTTTGGAAAGACCGCAAACACCATATGTGGTTTCCTTTTAGTTTTACCAAATATGAAATTCGTAACGAAAGACTTTATGAACAACATGGTCTCATTCGAACCGTTTATGATGATGTTCAGCTTTATAAAATCATTGATATTTCAGTTACCCAAAGTCTTTCACAAAAAATCTTCGGAACTGGAACATTGTACTTAACAACAAGAGCCAATAACGTCCCAGAGGTTGTCTTAGAAAATGTTAAAGACCCTAGAGACGTTAAAGATTTTATTTCTGATTTAGCAGAAGAAATTCGTGAAAAGAAACATCTTGTCGGAAAAGAATTTTATGGTCACGAAACTTATATGGTTTCTTCAGATGAGGGATTTGACTCTGATTCTGATGAATAAATAATCTTTGATAAATAAAGTAGCGAATCTTTAAGTTCATTTCGTGGTATATTAAAACACGACAAAATCAAACTTCCACTACGGTTTTCATCCATTGTATAGTTAAAGCGAATTTCAGGATGATTTTCAATAAGGGACTGAATATTTTTCAGTTCCTTTTTAAATGAATACAAATAATTAGCCCTGAATCTCCTTTTGATACCTCACAGTCACTAAAAATTTTTTTCGCTTCTTTCATCATTTGACTTGCCTTTGTGACATAAAATTTTTGAGCTTTTCGTATTTGAGCCTCAAAATGACCATCTCTAATGAATTGACAAAGAGCAATTTGTTCTGTTTTAGATGCCGTTTGATTATAATTATCTTTTTTCTTCTTATATAATGCAAGTAAATGTGGAGGTAAAATCATAAAGCTAATACGAATCGATGGCAATAATAATTTTGAAAATGTACACAAGTAAACTACATGTTCCCCTCGGTCCAATCCTTGCAAAGACGGGGCTGGTCTGTTATGGCAAAATTCACTATCAAAATCGTCCTCAATAATTAATCGATTCGATTCTTGAATCTGATACAGTAGTTGAAAACGCTCAACTACCGGCATACTGTCTCCTAATTCATTTTTATGTGAAGGTGTCACATAGAGAATCTGTGCATTTTTAGACTTTTCAATTTCAAAATGATAGTCTTTAAAAATAGCTTGACCTTTTGTAAACTTTGAATCTTGAAACCCAATGGTGTGATAATCTTTAAGTAATGGACATAAAATATGAAGTAAACTTTGAAATCCTGCACCAACTACTATGCTCTCAGGAGTACAGACCACATTTCGATGTGAACTTAAATACTTGCAAACGGCTTGGCGAAGTTCATATTCTCCTTGTGGATCCCCATAAGAAAGCAACCGTTCTTCTTGACGAAGTGCACTTTTTACATAACGTCTCCATAAATCTAAATTAAAACTTTCTTTGTCCACCTGCGTTGTGCAAAAGTCATATAACACCTTTGGTTTTTTTTCTTCTTGCAAATAGTTTTCTTCTTTCTTTTTTGTTGCAATATTTGTGACATAATAGCCACTACCTGGTTTTGACACAATATATCCGTCAGCTGCCAGCAATAAATAAGCACTTTCTGCAGTTGTTTTACTAATTTCTAGCTGGTTTGCACATTTTCTAATCGATGGAAGCTTTGAGTTTGGCAATAGACTTCCACTTGCAATTAATTCTTTATAATAATTGTAAACTTGAATATATAATAATTCATTGGTATTTGTAAATAACATTTTTTCACCCCTTAAATTTTTCTATTGTTACTGTTCAAGGGTACTATAGCCTCCCTCTTGAGGGAGGTGGCTATTTGGCATGAGGTGTCAGCGTAGCTGACGGAGTCCTGATGCCTAAAGCAGGCAGAGTTCTGATGCCTAAAGCAGACGGAGGGAGTATTTTTAGAAAATCTTCCGTTGAATAATTTATTCCTAACAATATAATACATTTAAAACGATATAGTATCCGTGTACTCCCTCAGTCGGCAAAGCCGACAGCTCCCTCAAGAGGGAGCCTGAGCAATGTTTGAAC
>JPZU01000001.1:559147-559929 GCA_000875945.1 Lachnospiraceae bacterium TWA4
TGTAACTCTGTTAGTATATCATAAAAATTTATGAAAACAATCCCTTGACATTTATCTGATAATATATTATACTAACGGAGTCGTCGAGGTGTGGCTCAGTTTGGTGGAGCGCCGTGTTCGGGACGCGGAGGTCGCAAGTTCAAATCTTGTCACCTCGAGTGTGATTTTTCAGACTCAAAAGTAAGTAGATATGGCTCGTTGGTCAAGCGGTTAAGACGCCGCCCTCTCACGGCGGAAACAGGGGTTCGATTCCCCTACGGGCTACTAAAAAGCAGTATGAAAATACTGCTTTTACTATGTCATAGAGTAATAATAGATAGATTTTTAATTTTTTGCTTGCAATTATCCAAGAAATCTGATATTATATTCTCGTTGTGGACTTGTACACTACAGTTCAATTTTTGGAAGGAGGTGCAGTCATGGCTAAATGTGTAATTTGTGAAAGAGGTGCTCACTTCGGTAATGCTGTAAGTCACTCTCACAGACGTTCAAACAAAATGTGGAAAAATAATGTGAAATCAGTTAAGGTTAAGGTTGCTGGTGGAGCTAAGAAGATGTACGTTTGCACTTCTTGTTTAAAATCTGGTTACGTTGAAAGAGCTTAATCTAACTTAAACATTCGTATATTAAAAATTTTTTCGCCATGCATGGAAGCGAATAAGAGGCTATTTAAATAGCCTCTTATTTTTTACTGCAAAATAAATTAAATCCTATAATTAATAAAATAATAATTAAAGAAATACTATATAAATTAACAGGGAGAAAAATCATTACTCCCATTC
>JPZU01000001.1:560401-570713 GCA_000875945.1 Lachnospiraceae bacterium TWA4
AAAACCCACACAAAAAAGCATAAGTCCTAGTAAACGTTTCAATCATTTTCTCCCTATCACTATTTCTTTTTAAATTCTATGAACTTTAGTTGTCTTTTAGACCAGCATCTTTTACTGCATCTTTGACTTTTTCATCAGAAACTGTTACTTTATCCTCTTTTCCAGGAATAAATTTATTAATTAAATCTGGAATCATATCCATAGCCTTAGTAATATTATTAGCCCCATTTAAAGTTACAAGCTTCGTATTTCCATTTTGAATCACTAATACAGCACTAGGGCTAATCTTACCTGTAATTCCTCCTGCCGCACTATCGCTCTTCTTACTGCCATTTGCAACAGAACCTGCTCCACAGCCAAAAGTTACATTTACTAATGGAAGAATAATTGTATCATCTAAGTGAATTGCATCGCCCACAACAGTCTTTGTTGTCAAAAAGTTCTCCATGCCTTTTAGTAGAGACTCTACAGATGAGCTAAATTCATTTTGATTTGATTCAGCCATAAATTTCTACCTCCTGATCTTACTAAATATTAATGTTCGAATTTGTTTATCTAAGAGAATACTTATACTAGTTTTTACAAAAAAGCTTACAAAGTGAATCATGCGAAGCTTACCTTTTAGATAAAACTTTCCTTCTAAAACTACTTCTTCAAATTCTGGCTCCAAAAATATATGTCCATAATAGATTGGATAAAGCATACTTGTAACTGCTAAAATTCCGCCTACAATTTCTGGATCATCTAATCCAAAGTGAATAGTTAATTCTAATTTTTTAGGTTTTAACCTTTTAAATAAATGTTTAATACGAGAAGTGCTCTTTTTTATAAATTTCTTAACAAATGGTTGATTGATAAAATTATAAACCTCTTTTAATTGACTTATAATTTTATCTTGCTTCTTTACTTCTTCTTTAAGTTTTTTAGACTTTTTTTGCTTCTTAGGTTTCTTAGATTTTTTGGGCTTTTCATCTTTTATTTCCAAAGCTTCAAGCACTGGCTCATTATCTATCTCTTCTTGTAACTCCTCTTGTAGTTCTTCTTCTAGTTCCTTTTGTAGATCCTCTTGAAATTGCTCAATATCTTCATCATCTGCTAGTTCTTTTTTATGAGCACGTCCAAACAACTTAAACGTTGATTCAAACTTTTCATTTGTGTAAGAAAACTCTACTTTTACTATAGATAATAACCAAGAGATTGTCCCTTTTGCTTGCAATTGTTCATATTTAGACGCCCTTGCTTCATATCGAACAGGTACAAATAAAATTATCAATAACAAAACCAGTACAATTCCTATGATTACTACTATAAGAATCCCCAGTATTTTTAATATCATTCCTACTATATGAAGCATACGTTACCTACCTTTTGAAATAATTTCTTACATCAAATCCACCTGTATTTTTATAAACCTCGTCAATTAAATCTTTAACCACTTCTAGACTTTCTTCATATCCATCAGCTATCCCTAAAATATACAGACTATCTATTGGAAAGTTTTCTTTTTTAATACATAAACTGGATAAATTTCAAGAAGCTCTCTCTGATCAAATGCCAAACAAATAAAATAAGCGCCTACTCTTATCTTTCGTGCCTTTATTGCATGAATAATCTTTCGCTTATTCTTTTTTGCAATCTCTCCAATATATAGCGGTTTATGCCAATCCATTGAATGAATCAACTCCTATTTTAAGACTTGTTTGTTTTGATA
Organism: Lachnospiraceae bacterium TWA4; assembly: GCA_000875945.1. Classification (GTDB taxonomy): domain Bacteria; phylum Bacillota; class Clostridia; order Lachnospirales; family Lachnospiraceae; genus TWA4. The sequence goes on from JPZU01000001.1 coordinate 562,113, forward strand.
CAAGTAAGTAATTAATGAAACTACTGTCATAATTAAGGCTGCCCAAATAAAAATCTGTTCTAAAATATCAAAAACTGTACCTGGAAACTGTCCAATTAATAACACAATCATAATCATCTGACAATTCGTTTTAATCTTTCCCCAATAATTAGCTGCAATAACTACGCCCTGTTCTACAGCTAATAGACGGAATCCACTGATAATAAATTCACGGCTGATGATTATAATAACCATCCAACTTGGTAAAAGTTTTAATTCTGTAAAACAGATCAGTGCTGTACAAACTAATAACTTATCTGCTAAAGGATCCATAAACTTTCCAAAGTTACTAACTAACTGATATTTTCTAGCAAGATGTCCATCCAAAAAGTCTGTAAGACTTGCTACAATAAAGACACCCAAAGCTACATATTTTAACTCTGTATACATTAAGAAATATACAAAAAATGGAATTAATATGACTCGAATACATGTGAGTATATTAGGAATATTTTTATTCATAAACCGGTTCTCCTATTAAATCATATTCTACAGCTCCAGTAACTAAAACTTTCACAAAATCTCCTGTCATCAATTCTTCATCTGTTTGAACAAACAAATATCCATCAACATTTGGAGCATCCATATAAGTTCTAGATACATAGGCATGATCATCTGCAACTTTTCCTTCAATCATTACATAAAGTTTTTTCCCAACCATTTGCTCAGATTTTTCAAAAGCAATTTCTTGTTGAAGCTCCATAATATCTGCCATACGATCTTCTTTTACTTCTTCATCAATCTGGTCTTCCATCTTTGCTGCTGGAGTACCTTCTTCCATTGAATAAGTAAATACGCCCAATCGATCAAATTTCATCTCATCAATAAACTCAAGATTCTCTTTATGGTTTTCATCCATTTCTCCTGGGAAACCAGCAATAAAAGTGGTTCGAAGTGCAACATCTGGTAAAATTTCTCGAATCATTTGAATCTGCGAAATAATACTTTCTCTTGTTGTCTTTCTCCCCATTCTTTTAAGAACTGCATTACTTGAATGTTGAATTGGAATATCTAAGTAATGACAAATCTTAGGTTCTCTTGCCATTGTCTCAATTAATTCTCTAGTAATTTCTTCAGGATAACAATACTGCAATCGAATCCAATAAATTCCATCAATCTTTGCTAACTCTTCTAAAAGCTTTGGTAAGGCCTTATATCCATAGATATCAGTTCCATAAAGAGTGGTTTCCTGAGCCACAATTATTAGTTCTTTGACACCATCTTTTGCCATAGCCTTTGCCTGTTCTACAAGCTGTTCCATTGGAACACTGTGATAGCTTCCTCTAATTGCTGGAATTGCACAATACGTACAGTGTTTATCGCAGCCTTCTGCAATCTTTAAGAACGCATAATGACCACCTGTAGTCACAACACGATTGTTACTTGTATAAGGAACTTCTCTCTTATCTTCAACAAAAACTGTCTTTTGTCCTTTTTTCTCTAATGTATTTTCTACTAATTCTGCAATATGGTCACAAGAAAATACACCTAAGACTCCATCAAGTTCTGGAATTTCTTCTAAAATTTCTTCTTTGTAACGCTGAACTAAGCAACCTGTTGCAAGTAAAACTTTACAGTTTCCTTCACCTTGTTTTTTATGCTCGGCCATTTCTAAAATCGTCTGGATACTTTCTTCTTTTGCGTCTGAGATAAATGAACAGGTATTGACAATAATAACATCTGCTTCATTTTCATCATCAGTAAAAGAATATCCTTTTTGATTTAAAATACCAAGCATTTCCTCAGTATCTGCTAAATTTTTATCACAGCCTAAAGAAACAAATAGTATCTTCATATTTATAAATCCTCAATCTGGTCTTCTGCAATATCTTCTTCACCTACAATATTAACTGCACCTCTATAAAGTTCTTGTACAGCACTAGATAATGGCTTTCCACTAGTAGTTGGAATATATGCATCTTCACCACCAATAATCTGTCTTGCACGCTTTGCTGCTGCAATAACAATTGAATAGCGGCTGTTAATTACTGCATCTTCACCTGTTAATTCTTCGGTATTTTTATTTACTGCTTCAATTAATTCATTATAAGATGGATGTAACATAATTTTATTCTCCTATTTTTCTAAAATTTTTTTAAATCTTCTTTTACTTTATAAATTACCTGTAAATCTTCCTCTGTAAGTACAGGGCAATTTTCTTGTTCAATTAGTTCGTGAACTTTCTCTGCGCTATCTTCTACAACTTCATTAACAACTATCGCGTGATAATTTTTCACTCCATCAGCTTCTTCAATTGCACGAGTTAATCGTCCTCTAACCTGTTTAGAATCCTCTGTACCTCTGCCTTCTAGCTGTTCTTTTAAGCGATATCCACTAGAAGTTGTAACAAATAAAAGTCTTGCCTCAGGATAAGTTTCTAATACCTGCATAGCTCCTTGAAGTTCAATCTCTAAAATTACACTAATTCCTTTATTAATTTGTTCTTCAATAAACTTCTTAGGTGAACCATAGCTCTTCCCAACATAACGAGCATATTCAGCAAATCCATTTTCATCAATAAGCTTGTCAAACTCCTCTTGGGTGTGAAAAAAATAATCTATTCCATCTTTTTCACCTTCTCTAGGCTGCCTAGTGGTCCACGAAATAGATTCTACGTAAGGATATTTTTGCATTAAAGCCTTTTTAATGGTTCCCTTTCCAGCTCCTGAAAAACCTGATAAAACAACAATTTTTCCTTTTTATTCATGAGATTCACCTCCGTCTTCACATCTTCCAGCAATTGTCTCTGGAAGCAGTGCAGATAATACAATATAGTCACTATTTGTGATAATGACTGATTGAGTTTTCCTTCCTTGAGTTGCATCTATTGCTCTTCCTTCATCTTTTGAACTCTGGATTAGACGCTTGATTGGTGCAGATTCTACACCTACTACTGATACAATCTTTTCAAAACTCACAAGATTTCCATATCCAATGTTAATCATTCGACGCATCAAAACTACCTACTTACTCAATATTTTGAATCTGTTCTCTGACTTTTTCAACTTCTGTCTTTAATAGAATTGCAATATTAGATGTCTCAACATCATTTGATTTTGATAAAGTTGTATTTGCTTCTCTATTCATTTCTTGTGCAATAAAGTCTAGATTACGACCAACACTTCCACCTTGAATCAACGAATCTCTCATAGTTTCAATGTGCGCTTTTAAACGAACAGTTTCTTCATCAACACAAATCTTATCTGAAAAAATCGTAACTTCTGTTAAAATACGATTCTCGTCAATTGTATTATCTCCTAAAAGTTCTTTTACTTTATCTGTAATTCGTTGACGATATTCAGCAACAACCTCGGGAGAACGTTTTTCAATCTCAGCGACCCACTCTAACATCTTGTCAAGCTTTGCTATAAGATCTACTTTTAACTTTTCTCCTTCAACAATTCTAGTTTGAATAAACTTCTCGGCTGCCTGTCTAACAGCTTCTTCAATCATTCCTTTTAAGACTTCTTCATTTGCCTCAACCTGTTCCATTGTAAGAACTTCTGGTAAACTTGCAAGTCTTGAAACGGTTATGTCATTTTTTAATTCAAACTCTTCTTCCATTTGACGGAAGATATCCATATAGGCCTTTGCCATATTTTGATTATATTGAGGTCTTACAGTCTCTAATGAATGGTCTTCATACGTCAAATAGACATCTACCTTACCTCTATTGATATACTCTTTAAGTGTTGAACGAATAAATGATTCATATTCATTAAATTTTTTAGGCATTTTAATACTTAAATCTAGATATCTATGATTCACAGATTTAAGTTCTACGCAAACCTTTCGGTCTCCACAAACGACTTCATGCCTTCCAAAGCCTGTCATACTTTTTAATAATTGTTCCAATTAGTACTCCTTTTAACTTGAGTTTCCTCGTACTTCGTCCTTATTATAGGCTATTTTGCTAGGGCTGTCAATTAGGTTTGGTACTCTTTTCAAAACTTCTCAAAACCTTTTAAAATAAGGCTTTTTATAACTATCGTCTTTTTATAACTTCTTATTTTTTGATATAATACCAAAAAATTTTTGGTACACTTTTTGGTATATTACCCTATCTTTATTTTGCTTTCTAATTCTTTTATTGCCTTATGATTTCGCTCTTGATTATTAGATACATAAATATTAAGTGTAGTCTGAACATCTGCATGACCTAGTATACTTTGAACCACCTTGACATCTGTTACATTTTCAGCTAATCTAGTAGCAAATGTATGGCGAAATACATGACTTGCGAAGTGTGGCAGCAGTTCAGGAGTCCTATTTTCTCGTTCTGCTGCCTTTTCTTCTTCTTCGTTGTAATCTCTTATAATTTGCTTAATTTTGAGTCCTACTGTAGTGCGATATAACAATTGTCCATTTTCTCCCAGAAATACAAAATTACTATAACTTCCAACTTGTGGAGATTCTATTTCAAATACCTCTTGAAGATTTCTAATCTCTATTAATGCTCTACGAACTTTATTAAACATTGGTATTTCTCGTATACTATTTTCAGTTTTAGGAGTAGAAATAGTAAAACCCGTTTTCTTAGTTTCTGGATCCGTAATATAAGACAATGTATGATTAACAGATATCTCATTATTTGCAAAGTCAATATCATCCCATGTAATCCCCACAATTTCACTAACTCGCATACCAGTACCAACTAGTACTACAAAGAAGTTATACCAGTAGCTATACTTTGAATTTTTTACATACTGGAAAAATAGTTCTTGCTCTCTCTCGGTTAGTGAATCAACTTTCTTAGATGGCTTACAATCTAAATCTTGTAATGCTCGCTTAGTTGGTATTACACTAATCAAATTATCAAGTATCGCAAGGTCAAACACAGCAGTCAAAATCTTGTTTAAGTTCTTTATTGTACCAATTGAATACTTCTTTGACATTTCACTATAAAGACTTTTTATATCTGTATGCCTTATGGCTTTTATCTTTTTCTTTCCAAGTCCACCTCGGACATATTTGTTATAAATTACTTGATATCCATATCGAGTTGAATCCTTTAATTTCATTTTTTGCCTTATATATTTGTCAAACATTTCATCAAGTGTAATATTCGTGTCACTAATACCGTTTAACATATCTTTTTCAACTTGTGTTTCTAGTTCTCTAAGTGATAAACTCCATCTTCTGCCATCTGGTACTTTATCTGTAGGTGTTAATCTCCAGGAATATTTACTCTTAGCTTTTCCAAACAGATCAGTATATCGAAATTCATATTGTCCGTTGGCACGTTGATACTCTCCATCTTTCAATTTACGCCCTCTATTGTCTTTTCTGCTCATGATACTCCTTTCTAAAGACAAAGAGAGTATTGATAATATATTCATGATATATTTACCAATACCCCCTTGTCAAATCCTTTTTAAATCAATGCTCTAATTTAGCCGACAATCCTTTTTAAATCAGTTTTAGTATAAATCTATGCCTAAAATTTTAAAGTGTCTTAAATCCTAAATTTCTAATTGCTTGTTTAAGTATTCCTCAAACAAGACTCTCTTAATTAGGACTTTTTTTCCACAACGCAATATCCAATTGGCTCTAGGATTGGCATTGATTAAACCTCGGAGTTTACTTTGACCAATATTAAATAGTAGTGCTGCATCGTTGACATTTAAAGCGTATTTGTCTTGAATTGGTAGTTCTTTGCTCATATAATCCCTCTATTATTCAAATGATAGTCTAGAATTTTGTTCTAGTTGCTCTAATTTAGTTATAATGGTTTCAGTTTGCTTAACAGTTACTACAAGACCACAAGTTCCATTAATGAACTCGGTTTCGGAATCGTCTTCCCTGCAGTCAATTAATGTTTCTTTAAGCCATAAAGCACAGTTTTCTTTTACACAATCACATCCCATTAATGGACAAAATTTATTATTTTTATTATTCTTCATCATTTTTATTCTCCTTTACTGTCATTCTATCTATATGTTTAATTACTGCATGAACTAAATCATTCATTAAATCATACACTTTGGTGTCTTTATATTTAAGTATTAACTTTCCTGCTGCACCTACAAATTTCTCATAATCTGATTCATTCGGATTCTTTGATAAGTTGTACCAGTCCTTTAAAAAGAACCATGTATCATTGAATACTTGCTGTACTAATCGTATTTCGCTAACCTTTACTAGTTGCACCATTCTATCACCTTCTTTCCAATTTCTTCTTTAATAACGTCTAAGTAGTTATCTAGTTCATTGTCATCTTTTAAATTTTCTAAATCATCTAGGATTGAGGCTACTCTTTTCATTTCTGCCTGTATAATTGCTTGCGAATCTGCTTCTAAATTATTAAAACTTAATTGATGCAATTGTCTATGGTAATCAGCTAAGATATAGATTGCTTGTTTTCGCTCCCTCTCCAATCGTTTACGCTTAGTAAGTTCAATCTGCCTTTTTCGAGCTTCTTCTTTTACCCTCATGCGTTCTATAGGATTACTGGAAGCCTTTAGACTGATAGGAAGATTGAAGTCTTCTATCAGCTTTTTACACGCATCTAAGGAAGATAAACCAAAGTATTTACTTACAAAACTGATAGCATCACCACTCACACCACAAGCAAAGCATTTAAAATAATCATGTTTAATACTTGCTGATGGGTGCTTTTCGTTATGGAATGGGCAGCAGAACATATTGTGTTTGACCTCAATACCATAGAAAGAAATTACATCCTTTAGATTTGTTTGGCTCTTTACCTCTTCAAATATGTTCATTCTTCTCCTTGAGTGACTTAAGCGACTGTTTTTTTGACATATTCTTTATATATACGTATATATGTATATATTTTATACTTTCATATATATATGATTTATTAAAAAATGAGTCACTTGAGTCACTGTTTTAACATTTTTTGCGTTAGCAACTTTGAAAATGAGTCACTTGAGTCACTACTTTATTTTTAAGTGACTCAAAACAGTGACTAAAAAGGAGCTTCACTTTCTTTTACCCATACGCCTTTATAATATTTTTTCCTATTACTTGGTGTTACATCAAACCCATCAAGTTTTTTACCCATTATTCGCTTAAAATCCTTATGAAATTTTCTAGTCCCAACTGGTGATAGGTTACGTTTAGCACAAAATTCATGATACATGGGATATACTTCTTTTTGCTCAACCCTCTTATCAGTTCCTAAAATCACACATTCATCACAGAACCATTGAATATTGTTGCTTTCCTGCTTCAATTCAATTAATAGTTCCTTAGAATTTGCACTTTCAAATAAATAACCTCTAGTCAACGCATCTTTATAGGCTTCAAGGCATATCTTGATAAAATAGTGAATATTTGCTTGTAGCTTATCTTTCAGTTGTGGGTCTTTTTCTTTGGGTTGGTTGTTCATCTCTACAAGTATCAAACGTCTATAAAAGGCATCTGAAGAATCTTTGTCATGAATCTTAGGTAATTCATTAGCACTAAAGAATAACTTTGCATAGGGCTTAAATGAGATTAAATCTTTGCCTTTGTGTGAGTCGGTCAAGTAATCTTCTCCAGTAATCAACTTTATAGAACTTGTACTTGATAAATTATCTGCGTTAATATCGGCACAAATATTTACTAACTTGTGAAGTAATTGAATCCTATTAAATTTTTCTTCTAGGGATTGCAATTCAATGTTTGAATGGTTTCCTCTGCCTATTGCCATCTGTAAGAGGGAGAGTATCAAAGACTTTCCCGTTCCTTCATTACCAGTTAAGACAATGAACTTTTGAAAGCTCGTGTTAATACTCATGCAATACCCACAAAATTCTAAAATGCTTTGTTTATCCTCTGGACTCAATGCAAAATCTAGGAAGTTTTCTATCACGTTTCCTTCATCTGCTGCACTCTTAATATCTGAGTACTTATAAGGAATTTGATTGACAACCCTATAGTCTGGGTTATTTGGATGAAACTTTTCTGTTAGAAGGTCAAACAATCCATCTTGAAAAGCTATCCAATGTTTAGGATAATTATTTAGTTCTTCATCAGTTACCCATAATTCGGAACTTTGAATAAATAACTTATGAATCCTTGAAACTGTATTACTTTTAAGAAAGCGTTCAGGCTCTGGAATATAAGCCTTTATAATAGATTCTAAAACATTTGAATTATCTCGAAAATAAGCACCATCTTGATAAATATAGATGCTTCCTCCTAGGATAAAAAACTTGTATTTAGCTTTTATTACCTGCTCTATCCCATAATCGGATATACTTCTGGTATTCCCATGCTTATCTGTAGTCGCAATACAATTCTCTTTTTCTTCATCTTTTAATGAAATGATTTTAAAATCACGCTTCATTTAGCGCCTCGTCAATTTTTCTTATAATTTCTTGTTTCTTTTCTTCTGGTAACTCATGACGTAACATTCTTGAAAACTTCCATTCGGAAATCCCTAATATTTCTGCTACTTGCCAATGTCTAAGGTTATGAGTTGAAAAATATTTTCGTAAATTTTTATTACACATATTTTCTTTACACCTCAATTTTATAAATATTTTTGTACATACGTATGTTTGCTATTGATGTTGTTATTGTAGCATGGTAGAATATTCTTGAAAAGTTGGG
>JPZU01000001.1:570733-571929 GCA_000875945.1 Lachnospiraceae bacterium TWA4
GTAGAATATTCTTGAAAAGTTGGGACTTTTTTATTTTTTTAAAATCCCATGGGACTAATTCATTTTGAAAAAGTCCCACCCCATATATTTTTTAACGAGGTAATTTATTTTGGAAAAAGCAGAATTGGAAAGAAAAATAGCAGAATTAGAAGGAGCAGTAGCAGAATTAGAAGAATCAAAAAGACGATTAGAAGAACTTCCAGAAGAATTATTAAAAACTAAAGAAGAAATTAAGAAAAAATTATTAACAAAAAAAGACTTAACAGAAAAAGAAGCGCTACATTTATTAGGGAAAATTTCGAGCATTAATGATTGTTTATGCCATGATATTTTTGATTTTCATTCAGGTGCAGAAGAAGTACTGGCATATGTGGAAGAAAACTTTGACGATAAAAAGAGAAAATATAGTATAGATTATGAAAAAGTTATAGATAAAGGAGTTTCTATTAGAAAATTAGCTCGTGAACGAGGAAAAGGTGATAGACGAGCATTTAATAAAAAAACTAATGGTAAATACCTATGGAATGAGGAAAAACTAGAATTAGCTTCTAAACTGGCTAAAAAACCTATGACATATTTTTTAGAAAATCCAAGCGATGCTAATTTGCTTTTTCGTATACGTTCAGCCGATTTAAATAAGTCTTTAAGTCGTGAAAATATGGGTTGTATAATTATGGAATTATCTAATTATTTTGAATTTAATAGACTAAAAAATAATATTGATAATCAATACACAGATTTTCTCAAAGATAAAAATTATAAACTGGGTTATGAAAGGAAATTTGTAGGAATTGTTAAAAGTAGTTTTACATTGTTTGAAATAAGTTTCACTGATGGATTAATGCCATATTACAAAATAACCAATATGATATTAAACAAAGATGATAAAAAATATATTATTCCTTTAGAAGAATTTCATAAAAAGCAAGAACAATTTCTAAATTCAATCTCATTTGATGAATTTGAAGTTAAGTAGGGTGTCGAAACTTTCTACCCCCCCCTATATCTGCTGCAAGCTAATTTACAAGTGTAAAACTTTTAACACCCTAATTTCTCTTTGACTTTTTTGTCAAAAAAACCTACCGATAAATTCATAAATGTGCTAATAAAAAGGCAGCAGATTTTCGTTTTGGGTTTCTGCTGCACTCTGATTTATTGCTTGCTGTTTAGTTATGCTTTTTAAAATATTCTTCCAT
>JPZU01000001.1:572843-578290 GCA_000875945.1 Lachnospiraceae bacterium TWA4
TCTGAATAATTGTTAATTTCAACCCTTATTGATATATTCATTTTCCATCTTGTTATCGGTATCAATAGCCTTGATTCTATCATTTGCAGACATTTCTGCATCTCTCGCAATCTCTGCAAGAAGTTTTCGTTTTTCCCACCTAGTCAAGAGGGCTTTTTCTTTCTGCTCCTCTTGGATTTCGTTATACCTTTCCAAAACCTTTCCATTCATTAAAACAGAAGCTTTACTATCTACTGTTTCGTCTTTCCATTTAACAGAACTTGGGAACGCATCTTGATAAGCCTTGCGTTGGCTCATACCTTTTATTAAATTCTGAACATATTTTTCATGTCTTGGATTCTTTAAAACTGCCATCAACTCCACCTTTCTGCGTTTCTTCTTCCTCTGGTATCACAATTCTATAATCTTCTCCGACTTCTTCCAGTACCTTATTGTGTAGCCTATATACTTGACGAGTGGTAAGATTTAGTATTTCGGCTATTTGCTCCCATGTTTTACCCTTTAGATAGCGTTCTGAAAGTATTAAACTACTTCTAGGACTTAGACTATCAAATAACTTTTTTGTCTGCTTGTATTCTTCCACAAGCTTAATAATTTCATTTGATAGGTCGTCAATGATTTCTTGTATTCTTGCATTGACTTCATCAAAATAAGGTTCTGGACTCATGACACTGGCTAAATTCTCAATATGTTCCTTTTTGTTCTGAATCATTAAAGGAATCATTTTGATATGTTCTAGTTCCATCCCATGTCCTCATACTTTCTATAAGGCTGTCTAGTTCATTGATTTTATTCATAGCCTTATTATATCGTTCTGATAGTTCTAAATGCTTAATTGCCACACGTTCTACACAAGAGCCTTTACGATTAAAAGCCCCTACACTTCCAGAATAGGCAAGGCTACAATCATAACCAAATTCTTTAGCTAGATACTTAACTCTATCTTTACGTCTAAGTTGTTTTAAGGCTTCTTTTTCTAAATCTGCAATTCTATTTCTACTTACTCCAAACTCATGACTTATGGTTTCTTGTGTCTTATTTTCTTTGTATCTCTCAATAATTACTTGCTTTCTACGTTCGTCTAATTCGTCTACATACCACCAAATCTGCGAGAGTGTCAGAGAATCCGTTACATCTGCTGCAAGGTCTTTACCATCTCCGATGATTTCCGATATATCCATAGAGCTATTGTCCTTACCATCTATCTTTTTATCAAGGCTTATAGTGTCCATCTCGTGGATTGTGCGAAGCATGGTATCATATTGTCTTTTATCAATACCTAATTTCATCATGATTTCTCTATCCGTTGGAACTGTTTCAGTAGAAGAAAGCAAGGCTTTATATTTATTAATTCTAGCTTGCATATATTCCGAAATACGCTTTACTCTTCCATAAGTGTGAATATAACTTATAGCCTTTTGTTTTATCCAATAACTTAAATAGGTTGTAAACTTACAGCCTTTATCAGCTTCATAGCCTTTGACAGCATCTAATAAGGCAAAATAGGACTCTTGTACTAAGTCCTCGTATTCTTGTTTATAGTTTTCTTTAAATGGCAGCAGAATCATATAAATGAACTTTTCTACTTGCTCCCATAAGGTAGCTATATTTGATTGTACGTCATGCCCTAACTGGATTTCTTTTACAAGTTCTTCATTCGTCATAGCTCACCTCAAAATACATAAAATGTAAAAAAGTCCGCACATATACTGAATACGAACTTTTTAATTTTTTATAATCCTCTAACTCTTAAGCTTTGCATTCTTCCAAATTCTTCGTCTATACGAGGAGATATTTGTTTAGCTACAGACCTACTATCTAGTGTAACTTGTATTTTTTGTAATCCTTCCAGATTAGGAAGGAATGTTCTAAGAGTTGAAACTATTTCTCTAAGTGATTCAATAATTAGATCATTTTCATTGGATAGAGCATTACCTTTTGAAACAGCACTTGTTATATCATTCATTAAATTCTGCTTTCCGTACATGATTTCATTGCCTGCTTCACCTGCTCCTAATAGGTTTCCACCTTGCATACCAAAGATGGTGGGACTTTTAAACATATATGGCATGTCCATTGCTTTTTTATGCCATTTAAGACCAAATGTGGGAACTGACGGAGGGTTAAGACTAAATTTACCTGTAATAGTTGGTTGTGGAACTTTCAAACTAGGTAAAGACCACTTAAAATTTAATGCTGACTTAATCTTTTCAATCGCACCTTTTACGACTCTAACGGCTCCATTCCAAATTGTAGAAAATTTAGTTTTAATTGAATCTAAAGAAGTTGATACGGCTGTCTTAGCTATGTTCATTCCTGTCGATATAGCAGTTTTGACGGAATTCACAGCAGTCGAAACAGTGGTCTTAATTGTATTCCAACTAGTCGAAAAGGCAGCTTTAATTCCGTTCATGATTGTGGATACAGTAGTTTTAATTCCGTTCCATACTGTAGTTACAGTAGAACTAATTCTGTTTACTACAGTAGTTACAGTAGTATTAATTTGATTCCATTTTGTTGATACTGTTTGACTTAATGTACTGATTGCTTTTCCAACAGAATTTCTAATTGTTTCCCATGCTTTTATTACGGCTTTTCTGAAATTCTCGTTTGTATTCCATACTGTAATAAATGCAACTGCTAATCCTGATAAAAGAGTAATAACTAAACCAATAGGATTTGCCATCATAGCTACTTTTAAAGCTATAAAACCTGCTTTAACTGCTCCCATACCTGCTGTTAATGTAGGAATAAAAGCAATAATTGCCCCAATTGAGCTAATAAATTTTCCCAAAAAGATGAGAATTGGAGCAGTAGCCCCCACAGCTGCCATACTAAAAGCAATTGTGGTCTTGGTTGCATCATTTAGCCCACTAAACCAATCCGTTAACTTTTCTATACCAGCTGAAATTTTATCAATAGCTGGAAGTAATGCAGACATGAAGGATGTACCAATTTGAATACCACTATTCTTGATTCTGTTCAAAGCTTTATTTGCTTTTTCTGATGGTGTATCTAATTTATTCAAGGCTTCTCCGATATCGTCCGTATTAGAAGCCATAGTTTTTACAGTTTCATTAAACTCGTCAACTCCACCATTTAAAAGTGCCATAGCTGCTTTACCTGCTTCAGCACTTCCCCAAAGTTCATTGAAATTTGTATGGGACTTTTTCGCACTATCTTGTACAATTTTTAAAACGTCTGCAAGTGAATGCCCATCTTTCATAAGGTCTTGAAAGGATTTTCCAGTTTTCTTTTTTAGCAATGCACCAACCTTTGTACTAGATTTCCCCCAATTCATTCATCATACTATTCATATACGTAGTAGATTCAGCTGTTGCGATACCACCTTTAGTTAGTTGTGCATATCCTGCTGTTAAGTTGTCAATATTTACATTCATTGATGAAGCTGTTGGAATAATCTTACCCATACTAGAAGCCAATTCATCAACGGTGGTCTTTCCTAAATTTTGTGTTCTAACTAATTTATTTGCGATTGATTCCGCTTCGGTTTGTTTTAAACCATATGCGTTGATAGCAGTAGTTAATACATCAACGGATGTTGCTGTTGATGTGAATCCTGCCTTTGCTAATTTACCCGCTGTTTCTACAAATCCAACGGAGTTTTTAACGTCTACACCTGCTGAAAGTGCTTGATAGCCTGCTTCGGCTAGTCCATCAGCTGATAACCCTAATTTGTTAGAAAGATTAATAAATTCTTGTGATAGCTTTCCAACTGGTACTTTAGTTGTATCAAATAGTGTGGACATTTTAGCCATACCATCATTAAAATTAGATGCCCCTTTAACTGATGCTCCTAATGCTCCTGCTATGGCAGCAGAAGCGGGCAAAAGTTTCTTTCCTACGTTTGAAAATGCACCACCTATTTTTGAAAAAGAATTGCTAATTCTTGATACTACACCTTCGGTTCTTGATGCTGAATCAGTCAATCCTCTGTCATATTCACTTGTATCTAAACTAATTCTTGCTCGTAAATCAAATACATCCAATTTATATTATTTCACCTCTTTTAATTCATTTTTATTATATTTATATTATAACATATATAACAAAAATAGTAAATAAAAAAAGAACACACAGTAATTTTTATAATTTGACTTTTAAGGCTCTTTAAGTTCTTATGTATAAATTTATACCTAAATGGATTTAGAATTGATTCTCGGCTATGCTAGGAGCGTACATTGGTTAAAGGTTAGCATTTGTTAGCAAATAAACCGATTACCTTTCCAAAACCTTAGCAATCCGAGTATTTCCGAGTAACCTTGACATTTCTCAACATCTTGTGAAAATGTCAACATTTGTCAGCATCTTATAAATCTTATCAGGGTTTAGCAGGGTCTAGTAAAGTCTAGTAGAGTCTAGTAGAGTTTTTAGTTGGGTTTAGTTGGGTTTCTGGTGCCTTTTTGTGCCTTGGTAAAATCATAGCATTTCTTAGCATCGCCGTTTATCGTGGTTTATCTTAGTAAAACCTTAGTATTTCTTAGCGTTTAAACTTGATAACAATTCGTTATTGAGTTTATTTTTACAATGTTCCCTTTTTTGTCAAAAAACCTCGGCAAAATTCACTTTAATTATGCTTGTAAAGGCTAAGTTTAGCTTAGAGTTTCTTAGTTTTTATACCTCCGAAAATCTTCTAAGGCCTTAACAAAACTTAACATTATCGTTTATCGTGATGAAAGGTATCGGAATTTCACCGACTCCTTAGCGATAGCAGTTTCCCCCTTAGCATTGCTATTGTGGTTTACTGGGGAGTTTAGTTGTAGTGGGGTAACGTTTTGGAACTCCATCAAAAAAATACTAGTTCTGTTTGGTGTAGTTCTTCCTGATTAGCGAATGGCAGTACCAAAAAACCAGTGGCTTTTACACCACTGGTTTTGCTAAATATTGATTGTTTAATTCGTTTATGCTAATTCCTCATAAGAATAAGGGTAACTATGGTCGTACATATACTCTGGAGCACAGTCAATTTCTTCATTCATCCATGTAATGACACCATGTACAATTGTAAAATTCTCAAAAATAGTATCATCTTCCAAAGGTTCAAATACTTCACCTTTTAATATTTCTGCGTCAAATACTCGTTGTTCACCAGATGAAAAAGTTAATAACATCATTTTTCGACCTGTTACTTTAGCTTCAGTAATTTTTAATAATTCTTCAGGAGTATCAGCATACACTATACCGTTAAATTCAAACATATAAAAACTCCTTTTCTAAAGTGGTTCTTCCTCTGGTATCACAATTCTATAATCTTCTCCGACTTGCTCCAATGTAATACTTTTTATATCTAGTTCACGACAGATTTTCTCTAATTGATTCATTGTTATATTTCCGTTATTCTTTATATTCATATAGGTTTGTTGTCCCATTAATCCACTTTTTCTAACTGCGTAGCTTGTAATACCTTTTTATCAAATATTTTTATT
>JPZU01000001.1:579054-580853 GCA_000875945.1 Lachnospiraceae bacterium TWA4
TATTTTTATTAATTCGCTATAATCAACCATACGTTCACCACTTTCCTTTAATTAAAATACCACTAATTATAGAGATTATATCACAAGTATTAGTTACATACAATATTGTTTATATTTAACAAATTAATCGCACTATAACTAGTGATATTTATATAAACTGTCAATTGCAATCACACTATAACTAGTGATATACTAAACACAAGTTGATATTAGCTAGTGTCAAGATGAAATGAACGTAGGTTCAAAATGATATGACCCCATAGTCACAGTGACACCCTAACTAATACCAATTAACATTTACCAATTAACTATTAATCAATCTATCAAGAGTGGTGTCAATTTGCCACTAGGAAGGAGCGAGGAAATGAGAAGAGAACAAGAGTTATTTATCATTGATAAGTTTCTTGATGAAGCATCTAAACGACTTGTCGCATCTGCTGACCATTTAGAAATCAGCGAAAAAGAAGCAAGAGAAACCATTATAGAATTATTTGAGTATAATGACGTAATCGAATTATTACTTGATAGAGCTATGTTTTTAATTTCAATGAGAAAGGGGTTTAGTTTATGAGTTATAGTGTAAAAATATCTAGTGATTTACTGTATTGTGATTTAGAAGCCGTTGAGAAAATGACTTTAATTGCTCTAAAACTATTTGCTGATAGCAACAATGAGTGCTTCCCTAGTGTTTCAAAACTATCAGAAGTTGTGGGAGCATCCAAAAGCACTGTACAGAGAAAACTAAAGAGTCTTGAAGAAAAGGGGTATATTGAGATTGTAAAGCGTAAAAATGCCTACAACGGAAATACAAGCAACTTGTATATTCTTCATGAAGTGATTAGTTCTGCTGCATCTGAACAAAAAGAAAGCCTTGACCACGCACCGACCAAAGCACAAAGTCAAGACTTATACAGTAGTTATAAATCTACTTCTTCAAATTCTACAAAATTTAGAACTAAAAGTCAAGAACAGTATTCTATGAAGTTCTTAGAAAAACACTTTGACTATCTGGAACTAATCGAAAAGAATCCAGAAGACAAGACCTATATCGACTCTATCATATCGTATATCCATGATGAATTAAACAAACCTAAGAATGATAAAAAAGAGAAGTTATTATCCCTTGATGGTTCAGATATTCTTTATGTAATTCATAAATACAAAGAAGCAGCATATAAAAGGGAAATCAAAGCACCTAAAAGATATGTGATAAAGCTACTGTATGAAGCTAAAAATCAACGAATCTTTGATATTAGACCTCAATCAGTAAATCCATATAAAACTAAATTCCATAACTTTAAAGAGCGTGATAGTGATTATGACTATGACGCACTAATTGAAGAATTTGGAGGGGTATTTTAAATGAATGACGAAAGTAACCGAGTAAGCATTAAAGAAACTGCAAAACTTTTAGAAACCACTGAACAATTTGTAAGAATCGCATTACAGCAAGAAATGTATCCATTCGGCTTTGCCATGAAAAAAGAAGGGAGCAATAACTATTGCTACTACGTCAATAGACAACAATTATACAACTACATCAACGGAACGAAAGAAGATAAAGGAGTAGAAAATGATAGAAGTGAGAGTTGAAAATAATACTATGAAGCCTAGAATTTTACAAGGAGATATAGTACTAGTTGATGAAACAAAAGACGTACAGTCAAATGATATTGCTCTCATTCAATTTTATGATATTCAAATTATTCGTAAGGTGTATTTTATTGATGGAGCAATTCTACTAGCTGATTTAGGTATAGGTTCAAAACCTATTTCATTTAGCAAGGAAGAAGTAACGG
>JPZU01000001.1:580883-583735 GCA_000875945.1 Lachnospiraceae bacterium TWA4
AATTCAAAGAATGAATAAAAGAACTTAATCAAGTATCAGATAATTTGTTTGAAGTGCTGCATGAAAACGACCGTCAGATTGTGTCTGAAAGTAGTGTCAGATTATCAGACAGCACTGTCAGACAACTGTCTGAAAGCGTCAGAAATAGTGTCAGAAGTGGTGTCTGGAACGTCAGACACTTAGAAAAGACAGAAAAAAAGCGTTACGTGTCTAAGATTTTAGGAATCCCAACGATAGCAGTAGTAGTGTCTGCTCTAGTGTCAACTTTACTTCATGCAGATGCAAAAATACAAGCGACACTTTACTTGTCATTTGTAGGAATGTTTATAATGATTGATTCATTGGAAATGTTTTATAGATGGTTAGCCACTCAAACAAGAGCATTAATCTTTTGTGATTGCGTGTTGCTGATCAGTTGCATTTGGACAACGAACAATACCTATTACTTAATTGTAGGATTGATGATTGTATCAGGTGGAATTATATCATATATTTTAAATTCTCGTTGGTTATCTGCTTACAACTGGAAACTCACAGAAACAGTTGAAAAGGCAAGTAATACAAATCTTGATAATAAATCTACTGGAGCATGGCAGGGGCATGGAAGGAGAGAATCAAGAACTTTGCTCCATCAATTAGGGTATACACCAGATGATAATGTACTTGACCTATATATTAAACCAATTTATCTACTTGGACATATGCATGGCATGAAGAAAGTTAATCAACCAACAGACAAGAATATTGAGCGACAGTATAAGGAACTACAATCCAAATATGAATCATTACAACAGACATCACTGGATGATTATAATAGCTTGATTGACGAGTACAACGAAATTGCTATTGCCTATCAAGATGTGGCTGACGAATTGGAGCAATGGAAAACACTTTATTATCAGTTGCAGCAGGAAAGTTATAATTCTGATGATACAGAATATATACAAGAAAATATTGTTGAATTAAAGAAGGCACTCAAAGAAGAACAGCCAATTGATGAATCAGTAGTAGATACTGGTAGCTTAGTACCAGAAGAAAAAGCTGTAAGGATGCTTAAAGATGGCATAAGTATTAGAAAGGTTGTTGAAGCTACTGGACTATCAAAATATAATGTAGAACGATTGAAAAAGGAGGTGTCAGCATGAATTATATCATAAATAAGAGAGAGTACAAGAAAGCTATTATCAAATTACTAAAAGGTGCTAATCAAAGAGAATTACACCTAGTATATATCTACGTTACGCATCTTTTAAAGAAGCAGAAACAATAGTAAATTAGGCAGCAGTCAAAAAAACTGTTGCCTTTTTTATTTTTCCCTTTTACAATTTCTATACAAATACTTCGGAAAAACTTAACATTTCTTAACATTCTAGTAGTCAGCAGACCGACCAACGGGTCAGTTTTTGCCCGTCTTTGATTGCACTAAAAAAGCACCTCGAAAGATGCTTTCTACTAGTTTCCCTATTCATAATCCAATGCAAGATACATCTGCTCACCCTCAATTTCTTCGTCATTAATAGAAAAGTCCATATCTTCTTCTAAAGGTTCAAAACCATTTCTAAGATAACAATATCTACCTTCTTTTGTAGAAACAAGAGTAACAAATTCAAAACCTACGCATTTCGAATATATTGAATTTTTTTGAAACAGTCCATTAGCATTAAATCACAACATCTAATTTTATTTCCATCTATATCTTTAAAGAGGACATGATTTTGTCGTCTGGAAGATATTGCAAAACAATTGATATGAATAGAACCACCTACTCTAGTGCGAACACTATCTTCAACATAGTCTAAGCAACTAGTACTAATATTATAATAACCGATAACCTCTGTTTTATCATCTGATAAAAATAAATAAGTTGTTCCTATACTACAATTTAAAGCATCACTACTTTTTAAAAATTAATCTAAATGATAATTTCCTGACTGGAAATCTTGAACTAATGGGATTTCTTTCTCTGTCATTTGTATTGTAAACATGGTTTATCTCTTTTCTTTTATTTGTACAGTAGGATTCCCGTCTTCATCATTGCCAAAAAATAAAATCATGGGATTCAATGAATGCGATACGCTCTTTCATAGCAGGTGTTAAACGTGTTTTTCTTTTTATCTTTTTTCTAGTCACAAATGTTTTATTTGTTGGATACGCATAAATCATTCTATCACTCCTCACAATTAGTTTATGCTTGTTGCAATTCTCTATACTCATCATATTCAAAACATTAAAAAAAGTCAATCCTTTTCATTCACATATCTTTTCATATCTTATTAAAACTTGTTAAAATTCACTTTTTCAAGTCAATTTCCATCTAAAGTTTATCAAAATAATTGAATTAAATAGAAAAGAACACTTTTACTTGAAAATAGGCTAAAAAGTGCCTTAAAAAGTTACGTATAATGACTGTTTTACGAACTTTTATAGATATTGTACTTATATAAATACAAATCTGTTCTTTTTTTGACAAGAAAACAAACTAAAGAACATTATCAATACTCTCTCGCCATTTTTGGTTATTTTTTTGGTATTTTCTAAAGTCAGTTATTAAAAACCTTATAAAATAAGGCTTATTTGAGAATATTTACTATTTTGCTAGACAAGTCAACTAGACAAAACAGTAAAAAGAGACTGAAAAACAGTCTCTCTCTTTTACATTTGAATACAATTTAAATCTCTTGAATACAAGTATACTCGATTAGAGAGTCGGTCCACTTGATCTACATCACTACAATTAATTTCTCGTACCATCTCTTCTAATTGAACAATCTCTACACTATCTGTATAAGGTAAAATAATAACCTCATGAATACTACTTGGAAGGATGAAAAAGTCATATCTAAAGTTACTTG
>JPZU01000001.1:583755-591139 GCA_000875945.1 Lachnospiraceae bacterium TWA4
TCCAGACTCACGTGGACATAACATACTAAAAAAGTAAATAATTCCATGCAAACATCTTTAGTCAAATCTTCTTCTTTTAATCGTTCACTAAACATCTTTGCCATTAACTTATTCATTGAATGGAACTCACTAGGTAATAACCTTGGTGTATTCTCCTTAGCAAGCGCATAAATCTCTTCCTCATCAATTTGCCAAAATGATAAATGTTCATTATAAATTAACGCTGTTGCCTGTTCAAAGCCTTTTTGTTCGATTAAAACATAAAAGACAATTGCTAAATCTAAATAACATTTATGAGGAACTTTTTCTAATAAATACCTATTTTCCTCATAATTAATTAACTTATAGGCAATTAGTGGCTGAACAACTTCAAAATTTAATAACTCCAATAAATCATCCTGCGAATTTAATCGGTTAGTCTGATAAATTTGAAGAATCTTTGTACATATGTCTTCAAATGTCTGTCCATGTTGCAGCTCATCATAAAAGTCATTTAAATAAATGGAAGGTGTTACATTTTCTCCTTTTGGCAAAATAAGAAGTGCATCTAATACAAGATTATTGTTTTTAATTACTTGTTTAATAGAAACTTCGGTATCTTCCCCCATCAATTGCTTAAAATAGCTGACTACTTGATTCTCAAACTCTAAATATGTCATAAATTTCCCTTCTGACTCGTTTGAAAGCTGGGAGTTTATATTACCATATTTATAGTCCAATGTCAATGTTTAAGTTTAATTAAACTTCTTCTAAATTGACTTCTGGTTTTGCGACCAATGAATAATTCGTATGATAAATAACAAATCCGGGCTTAGCTCCTGCTACTTTTTTAACCTGCTTTTTCTGAATATAATCAACTTCTACTTTTGGTGCTTTGCGACCAGATGAATAATAAGCGGCAAGAGAAGCTGCTTCTTCAAATACACGATCTGGAAGTTCTTTTCCCTCAGACTTTACAATAACATGAGAACCTGGCATTCCCTTTGCGTGAAACCACCAGTCATTTCCTGTTGCCACTTTAAAAGTCAGCTCATCATTTTGATAGTTATTCTTTCCAACATAGATATGGAATCCATCGCTTGAAATATAATGGAAAGGTTTACTAGTAATCTTTGCCTTTTTATCTTTTGGACCACGTTTTTTAATATAACCATAGTCTCTAAGTTCTTCTTTAATCGGTGTTAAATCACTTTCTGAAATTGCAATATCAAGAGCTGTTGAAATGGACTGTAAATGTTCAATTTCTTGTTTGGTTTCGACAATATAGCCTGTTAAAGCTTCATAGGTACGCTTTGATTTATTGTATTTTTCAAAATAGTGTTTCGCATTTTCCATTGCCGTTTTGGTTGGGTCTAATGGAATCGTAATTTCCTTATTTTCATCATAATAATTTTGGGCAACTAATTGTTTTGCTCCAAGCTCTACAGAATAACCATAAGCCGTTAATAATTCTCCATAGATTTTAAATTTTTCACGCTTATCTGTATCTTTTAGCTGTCGCTCCTGTAAATCAAATTTTTTAACGCTACGCTCTAAGTGAGTCGCAACAATTCGGCGAAGATCTGCAGATTTTTGACGAATTCGGCTAATTTGACTCTTTTCTGCATAGAAATGCTCTAAAATTTCACTGATGCTATCATAAGATACGGATTGTAAAAAAGAACAACTCTTTAAAGGAAACGCTGAAAATTCCTCCGGTACTCCATTTTTATAATAAATCAATGGACTAAACTTTTTATCCTTAATATCTTCTATTAAATAAGAAAACATTCGTACAAGGTGGATGACTTCCATCTCAGAAAGTTCCTTAGCCGGAACATCTCCTTCAATCCCAGCTTCATAGCAAATTTCCCCAGAAATTAGTGGACTAATCCCTGTAAATGACTGATAAATCGCTTTTTGAATTGGTGATGGCTTCTGCTTTAAAATCTGAACCATTTCTTCTTCGCTTGCAGTCAATGGATCTAATTTATTCATCGTTTGAGGAATAAAATAAGTCCTTCCTGGCAATACCTCTCGAACAGAACTTGTCTGTGCAGAAATATGCTTAATACTATCTAAAATCATATATTCATCATTACAAAAAATAATATTACTGTACTTTCCCATTAACTCAATAATGAGGTGCTTGGTCTTTAAATCACCCATCTCATCTAGGTGTTCCACAACAATATCAATTACTCGCTCTAAACTTGGCTGCGTAATTGACAAGATTTTTCCATTTCCAATATGCTTACGAAGTAACATACAAAAATTGGGGGCAGTCATTGGATTTGCCTTATTCTGATTTGTAAAGTATACTAATGGTAGGCTTGCATTGGCACTTAATAGCAATTTATAAGTTTCTTTTTGGTTTTTTATTGTAATCATTAGTTCATCTGTCTCAGGCTGTGCAATTTTACTTAATCGACCTCCAATCAGTCGATTATTCATTTCACTTACCAAAGACGCAATAACTGTTCCATCTAAAGCCATAAATATCTCCTATTCACCTTTATTTTAAAAGGTCTTTTAACTCCTCTATTTCTTCTTCATATCCCCCTGCAAATAGGCGCTTACATTCGTCAAGAGTTGCTTCTTCACTCTGAAGTCGTCTTGCAAACTCTGTACAATTTCCACTCACACAAGTTCCACAATCTGTTCTTGGTAAATAATCTAAAAGGTCAAAAAGTGATACATTTTTCAATTTTATTTCCTCATTTCTTTTTAAAATACAAAAAGATACCTTCTTTTTATCGCATTATTATACAACAATAAAAAGAAGGTATCAAGCCCAGTATCTGACACATTCATAATCAATACGTTAGATTTAATCCATGTCCATTTGTCTACATAGGTAACTTCCTACAACATTTGCAAAGTTTCCAATATTTCGAATATACGCAAAGTCTTTACCAAAAATCTTTTTCTCTGCATCAAGGTCATCATAACTTCCTGCAAAGATTCCAAGCACAGATACACCAAGTGCTCTAGCCTTTCTGACTTCAAATGCAGTATCTCTAACTGCTTCATCTCCTCTATAAGGACTTGAACTATTTCGACCAAGGTCATTTGGACGTCCATCACTTAAAATAATTAAAATCTTATTCTCTTCAGGACGAGAAATTAGTGCATCACTGATTGCCTTGATTGCTAATCCATCTCTATTATTTGCAGATGCCTGATATTCAAAAATTCTAGAATTGTATTCACTAGGTGAATCATAATCTCTAAATCGATGTAAAATTGTATGATCCCAGAATGTACAAAACGAACTTACTCGATGAGTAATTCCTGCTTTTGTTAAAGCCTCACTGATAATATATCCTTGAATCGCTACCTGTGCTTGTCGTTTCATCTGAGAACCACTTGCATCCAATAAGATATCTACAACAAAATCCGTATCGTCTTTTTTAATCGTCTTATCAAATAACTTCTCATCATGGTACGACCTAGTTTCCAAAGTCTTGAAGGAACAATATCTCCAGATCTTGATCTAAAAGTTTCTGGCTCACTTCGGAGCACCAACATCTTTATCAATGTATCTGCAAGATTTGAAATATTTCGTTTTACTACACGGTGATTCGCATAGTAATACATACGATTTTTCTCAAACTGCATCTGACTATAACGATATTGGTTATTTTTCTTTACAGTTGCATGTAAAATTCCCTCTGTATAGTGAATCGAACAGCCTCTGTGAATACCCTTACAGAGACGGAAGTTTTGATTCTTTTGCTCAGTAGGTTTTAAATAAGAGCTTCCATAACTTAAATCAATATAGGTTTCAACCTTTTTTTCTGACTCTTTGCTAAGTTTATATTGTTTAAGTTCTTCATTCGACT
This sequence comes from Lachnospiraceae bacterium TWA4, assembly GCA_000875945.1. GTDB lineage: Bacteria > Bacillota > Clostridia > Lachnospirales > Lachnospiraceae > TWA4. Next base: position 587,580 of record JPZU01000001.1, read on the forward strand.
TTGTAACTTCATAGCTTTTTTTCTTGCCATCGACTTGAAGACGCATCATGCTCTTCTTAAGACCTCTTAAGAACTTATTTAAAATTTTATTCATTTCTTCATCTGTTAAACAGTCCTGTTCAACCGCATGAACTGCAATATGTGAAGAAATACTTAAAACTTGCTCTAAATCTCCATGTTTTTTCTCAAAATCTGGCTCAAAAAATGTATTATACACTTCATCAACAACCTGAATCATTTCCTGTGTAGTCTTTACATCTTTTAGCGTTTCAAGCTTTGATAAAATACCATCGATTTCTTCTGTAGATTCACATTCGACTTCTAGATATCGTTTCATGAATACGTCTTTTGTTTTAGCAAATAAGGTTTTGGACTCTCCATGTTTTTTCTCATCAGCTAAAACATCTTCAAATGCATGACGGCGAATATCATCAATTCCACTACGTTCTTCTTTCATAATTGGGTAGGTAATAATATCTACACCTAATTGTACTAATTCCATTAAAGACTGTTCATCTGCAAATGCATGAACTTTCTTTAAAATATAAAGTCCCAATTCATCCATATCAAAGTACTTTGCAAATGCTCCTTGTTTGACTGCATCATATAAGGCAATATACTTTGACTTTATAAAATCTTCGACATTTGGCTGAATCTCTAGTGTATAGTCTCCACTAATCGTCCAGAATAAGTTCTTAATTCGGTTTTCAATCTCTAGACGATATTCATCCAAATGATCCTGCGTTAATTTCTGATAATTAATTTCCATTCCAATTAATCCTTTTTAATTAATCTTCAAATTCATCTGGGTTTATTAAATCACGCTCAATAGCTTTCATAAGTTTATTATAAACTTCTTCTCCTACACATTCTTTTGCTTCATCACACCACTGTACACAGCTTAGTAAATCATTATAAATTACTTGTCCACAATTATCACAAGTAGCATCTGCATCTGTTGATACGATTTCTATTGGTTCTCCACACTTTGGACATGTTTTTTCTAAAATCTCTACCTTTGGTTTTCCTTGACATTCATTAAACATCATTGTCGTATCCTCCTTATTCCATCTCTATTTATTATCTATTTATTATTTAGTCCATATCTATTTGCTTTCTTAAATACGTTCCTACTACGTGAGAAAAATTGTTGATTGAACGAATATAAGCAAAATCTTTACCAAAAATCTTTCGTTCTGCTGCAAGATCTTCTTCTTTTCCTGCAAAAACTCCAAGAACTGCAATATCTAACGCCCTTGCTCTTCGGACTTCAAATGCTGTATCTCGAATCGCATATTCACCCTCATAAGGAGTTGTATTCTTACTATTTGGGCGATTAATATTGATATCGTTTGGCTTTCCATCACTTAGAATAATCAAAATTTTATTGTCCTCATTTCGATTCACTAAACTAGGATAAGTTGCTTTAATTGCAAGTCCATCTCGATTATTGGATGAAGCCGAAAATTCAAATAGTCGTTCATTCATTGAACGGTCATCATCATATTCACGGAAACGTCTCATAATCGTGTAATCCCAAAATGTACAATACCCCATTACTCGATGTGGGATTCCAATATTACTAAGCGCTTCACTAATAATATAGCCCTGTGCGGCAACCTGAGGCTGTCTGCCAGACTGTGAGCCACTTGAGTCTAATAAAATATCAACCACAAACTGAGAATTATCTGCTTTAATTTTCTTATTAAACATTCGATTGTCATTACTGCGATTTAATTTCCAAAGCCTTGAAGGAACTAACTGCCCTGTATTAGACTTACAATAGTCTTCTTGATTTCTCATAAGTAATGCTTTTTTTAGCATATCTGTAAGAATTTCTATATTTCGTTTAATAATCGGATAATGATCTTTATAATACTCTCGATTTTTAGAGCGCTGCATTTCGCTGTATCTATACTGGTAATTAATCTTTGCTGGACTATGCAAAACTCCATCTGTATAAAACAATGAACTATCTGCATGAATTCCTCTACAGAATTGATGATTAATTCGCTCCTGCTCAAAGTCTGATAAATAACTCTTTCCATGATTTAATTCCACATAAGAATACATTTTCTTTAGCGCTTCTTCGTCAATCACTCGAATATTTTTGCCAGAATTTTCACCACTTGACTCTTTCTTTGGCTTATCCTCTGCATTAAACTGCGTAACATTAGAAGCTAGGTTCTTTAGATACTGATTGACAACATCTTCCATTGCCTCTTCTTCTAGAAAATCTCTCCAATCAAAATCCGATAAATCTTCTAGTGTAACTGAAAGTACATCCTCTAATGTTCCATACTTACGCTCAAAAGTCTTATCATAGATATTATTATAAACTCGATCAATCACTCGAATAATATCCATCGTCGTCTTTGCATCTTTAAGTGTTGCAATATCTTCTAAAACCGATTCAATCTTCGGTGTTGTTCCATAACCATTTTCTCGAAGAAATCGCATAATCGTCACGCCTTTTACTTGTCCAAAGAAACTCTGACCAAGAGAAGTCGCCTGATACTCTAAAATATCTTCAAAAGCCAGTCGCCTAATCTCTGAAATTCCACTTCGCTCTTTAATAATTAATGGATACGAAGCTGCGTCTACACAAAGCTGTGCAAGCTCCATCAGTGGTCGCTCTTGCGCCGATAGGTAAACTTTTTTCATAATGTAAAGACCTAACTCATCTGAGCTAAAATATTTTGCAAAAGCTCCTTGCTTAATTGCATCATACATCGAAATATACTTCGACTTTTTAAATGAATTTAAGTCTAATTTTACATCTAGTGAATAATCTCCACTAACTGTCCAAAGTAGATTTTTTAGACGCTGTGCAATCTCTAAGCGATGCTCATCAAATTCTTCAGTTGTTAGTGGACGATATTTACGACTTCGTCTTCTTAATTCTTTTAAATTACTCAAAGATATCTGCCTTTGTCCATGTTGCTGGAATACGTGTCATTGCTGCATCTTCAATGATTTCTCTTTCAAATACGTCAAAGCTCTTATTCACAATACCCATACGAATTGCATTGGATGGAGCAAGTCCAGAACGAACTGTACGAATTGCTGAAATCAATCCACGAAGGTCTAATGGCTTTGTAGAAATTTCACCGTTATAAGCTTTTGTCTGTAAATCTAAGAATAATCCTGCAAACTGCTCTAATGCTTCTTTCTTTGCATCTGGGAAGTTCTTTGCTAATAAGAATGCAATGGTCTCTTCATCTAGTGGTGGCATATCAATAACTAAGAAACGAGAAACTAATGCTTCATTTAATTCCTTAGTTCCTGCATATCCATAGTTCATAGTTCCAATAAAACGTGCTGCTGGATGTAGAGGAATCTTATCATAGCCTGGTACATCAATCACACGACGATAGTCAAGTGTTGCATGAAGAACAGACACTGCATCATTCTTTGCCATATTGATTTCATCAAATACTGCAAATCCACCGTACTCTGCACACTGATAAACAGGTCCTTTTCTTAACTGAACTTCGTTATCTTTAAATGTATCTGTACCAATTAAAGTTGCACTATCAGTATTTACATGGAAAGAAATA
>JPZU01000001.1:591573-597715 GCA_000875945.1 Lachnospiraceae bacterium TWA4
TTTACATGGAAAGAAATATTGTAAGAAGGACGATTGAAAAGATATGAAAGTGTTTCACATAATACGTTCTTACCAGTTGCCTTTGCACCTGAAAGTAATAAGTTTTCTCCCTGTAATAAAGCAGAAATTGCCATTTCTAAAATATCTTTTCCATAGAAAAGCATATTTGGTTCCATTACACGATCTTTTACAGCATCGTCTAAATCATATTTTTCTCTAAATGCTTTTACATCTGCAATTAATCCGGCATCTACATTCTGCTGTTCTAAGTGTTCAAAAATTGAATTCATACTAGTACCCTCTCTTCACTAATTTTAACTTGACTTTTTTTGTTAACTTTAACTTTTTATTATATTAACACAAATCTTTTAAAAAGTAGAATAGATTTCTTTAAAAAGTACATACTAATAGTGTAAAAAATTTACAGGAGGAATATTACTATGACAAATTTAGTTGTAGTGTAAAGACTTGTTCACACAATTTAGACAATTATTGTTCTAAAAACGCAATTACTGTAGAAGGAAAAGATGCAAAAGATCCTGCTTCTACTTGCTGTAAGAGTTTTACTGAAAAATCTAGCTGTACCAACTCTACAAATATGGTCAATGAACGACTAGATATTTGTTGTGATGCAATGAACTGTAGCTACAATAGAGAACACAAATGTATTGCATCTAAAGTAGGTATTGCAGGAACTGGTGCAAAACAGGCTTGTCAGACTGAATGTGCAACCTTCAAAATGTGATAAATAGAACACATGCATTGGACAATGCTATAAAAAAAGTGGGGTAATTTTCCCCACTTTTCTATTTATTCTTTAGAATATGTTTTCTTATATAGTTAAACGTATAATCTTCTCCATGCTCTGCAAGCATCGTCATAATCTTTTCTAATCGTCTATACGTCTTTGGATTCATAATCTTTTTATCAATCCCAGTTTTTTAGATAATTTAAAGGGACTTCATCGGTATACCCATCACCTTTATAAATTTTTGATGCAGCAATTCGGTCCATAATCATCTCTACAAAATACTTTGGTGGCATATCACAACACTCATATCCAGTCTTATCCATCTTTGCATCTGACCAATATTCATAGTGATGTTTATTTCGTCCTTTGTGATGCATCCAAGCAGTAGAAGCTCCTTTTATTTCACGTTCTGCTGCATTTGGACTTCGGTCTCCTTGAAAATAATACACACCTACACAAAACTCTGTGGGTGAATACTTTGATAAATCGTGAACAAGTCCCTGCCAATAAAGGCCTACTTTAAAGCAACCCTTCATAACTTCTAATTTATGACGGGTAATTACAAGAAAATGCTTTTTTGCATTGACTAAAATCTGCTTGGTTGTCATCTATTTCACCTTCTTACTCTTCAACTGAATATTCATCAATAAGCTCTAATGCTTTTTGAATTCTAAGATCTGCAAGAATAGACTCTTTAATTTCATCATTAATCTGTGCAAGTACATCGGCTTTTTGCATAGAATACGTCTTTGCCATCTCTTCAACCTGCTTATCAAAATCTTCTTCAGTTGCTTCAAGATTCTCTACTTCTGCAATTGCTTGAAGTACAATTGTATTTTGGAGCTGTTTTACTGCTTCTTCAAAAAGCTGTTTTTTTAACTTTTCTTCAGTTGAGCCTGTATACTGATAGTACTGCTCCATGGTAAGTCCTTGCATAGAAAGACGCTGTGCATACTGCTCAATCAACTGATTGATGCGAAAATCAATAAGTTCTTCACTAAGTTCAAATGGTGAATTCTTGATTACTTCTTCTAAAAGTCCCTGCTGACGGCTATACTTAGCAGATTGCTCTTTTTCACTTGTTAAACGTGCCTTTAATACGGCTTTATATTCCTCTAATGTATCAACATTTCCATATTTTTTTGCAAATTCATCATCTAAATCTGGAAGTCTGTGCTCACAAACTTTATGAACTGTTACATGGAAGTTTGCATCTTTACCTGCAAGATTTGGTGCGTGGTACTGTGTAGGGAAGGTTACTTTGACATCCACTTCCTCACCTTTTTTTACACCTATTAACTGATCTTCAAATCCTGGAATAAAAGTATTTGAACCTAATACTAATGGATATGGCTGATTCGATGTTCCACCTTCAAAAGCTACCCCATCAACAGTTCCTACATAATCAATAACTACTGCATCTCCTTTTTTAGCTTCACGCTCTACCTCAACTTGTTCCTCATGAGACTGACATTCCATTTCAAGTGTTGCCATAACTTCTGCATCATACACAGTAATTACTGCCTTAGGACATTTAAGCCCTTTATACTTTCCTAACTGAATCTGTTTTGCTAATTGATCAATGCTATTCATAATCTTTTCCCTCTCTTAAATCAATTTTTTAATTCATCTGGTGTAAACACATAGTGTTTCTCACAAAAATGACAGTTTACCTCGATAGGTTCACCCTCTTCAATAATATTTACAAGTTCTTTTTTGCCCATACTAATGACTGCTTTTTCTACTCGTTCTCTAGAGCAGTTACAGCTAAACTGTGCAGGAACTTTTTCTAGAACTTCTAAACCAAAATCACCAAGTACATACTCTAAAATCTGTTCTGGACTCATTCCTGAATCTAACAGTGAAGTAATTGAAGTAATACTTGCAATTTTTTTCTCTAATGCATCAATTAATTCATCACTGCATTTTGGAAGTAGCTGAATAATAAATCCTCCTGCCTGTCTAATGTGATTAGTCTTTTCTAATAATACACCTAATGCAACTGCAGAAGGAACCTGTTCAGATGTTGCAAAATAGTAAGTTAAATCCTCTGCAATTTCTCCACTAACTAAATTCGTGTGCCCAATATATGGCTCCTTCATTCCAGTATCACGAATAACTGTAAGTTCACCATGTCCGATAGCTCCAGATACATCTAACTTACCATTTGGTTTTGCATGAATTAAAACCGTTGGCTCATGAACATACCCTTTAACATTTGCATGACTGTCAGCAGTGACAACAATTCCACCAATAGGTCCATCACCCTTAATCTGTAAGGTAATCAAATCATCCTCACCTTTTAACATCGTTCCCATCATAAGACCAGCAGTCATAAGTCTACCAAGTGCAGCACTTGCTACAGGACTTGTATTGTGGATACTGCGTGCCATTTCTACAGTTTCTTTCGTTGTTGCAGCAAATGCACGAATTCCTCCATCGGCTGCTATTGCACGAATAATATAATCACTCATTGTTATTTTCCTCTTTCTCTTGCTATAAAATATATTCTCTCACTATCCTTCGTTGGTGGATTTGTAGTAAATGCATCATAGACAGCTACAAATTCTAAGCCTGCTACGTCAAGACAATATTTAATTTGCTCGATGGTATAAGCTCTTTGATAGTGAGTCTCTTGATATTTGTGATAAACATCTTGTTTTTTATCTTTAATAAATAGTGTTAAATCATAAATATTTAACTGGTCATCTTCATTATATTCATTTTCCCAAATAAAGCTACCTTCATCTCGATTTTCAGCAATCACACTGTCTCCAATTTCCATATATTTAGAAATTGTATTGCAATCAAAGATAAAAATACCCTTTGGGTCTAAATAGTTATTCACTAAACGAAACACTTGGATTAAATCCTCTTCTTCTAAAATATAATTCATCGAATCACAGATACTGACAACTGCTTTTACAGTTCCATAAAGTTCAAATTCTCTCATATCTTGAAGAAGATATAAAATTTCATCGGATTTATTGTGCTCTTTTGCAATATCAAGCATATCCCATGAATTGTCAATCCCTATCATATCATATCCTTTTGAAGATAACAAGGAAGTAAGCTTTCCAGTTCCACAACCTAAGTCTGCAACTAATCCTTCTTCACAACCATAGGTATGAAGAAGTCCTACTAAATATTCACACCATTCTTCATAGGGTACATTATCCATAAACACATCATACACGGATGCAAAACTTGTATAGGATTCACTAGTCATCAATTAATTTTCCCTCTTTAGTCTTTTCATTAATCCATCGCCTACATAGTTCCCACAACTCTTTAGAGCCAAGAGGAGTACGCTTATTTCGATTGACTACTTGAGACTTATGAACCTTATGTTCTTCCCAAGAACGTCCTCCACTTGCTACATTAAGCATTAATGGCTGAACTTTATCTAATGTTCTTGCAAACTTCGCTTCAGGAGTCTTTTCTTCTTCAAACTCATCCCAAAGTCCACGAACATACTCTGCTTGATCAGGTGGAAGCAAATGAAAGATTCTATCTGCTGCCTTTAATTCTCGTTCTCTTTGAGTTGCTCCCATCACTGTATCATAGGCATAGGTATCTCCTGCGTCAATTTCTACCAAATCGTGAATAAGTACCATACTCATTACTCTTAGTGTATCTACTTTTTCATTAGCATGTTCTCCTAAAAGCATCGCCATGATGGCAAGGTGCCAAGCATGTTCTGCATCATTTTCCTTGCGGCTGCCATCCGATAAATAGGTCTGTCTGCCAATGAATTTTTCTTTATCGACTTCTAAAATAAATGCCATTTGCTGTTTTAATCGACGGTTTTTTCTAAAAATCTCAATCACTTTTGCATACTCGTGAGGCTCTACACAATTTTTAAAATCCTCATCATTTAGACGATTAAAGATTTCTTCACTGTCCATCCAAACAACTGCACTAACTTCTTCTAATTGTAAAGAAAATATTGGTTCTTTATCCACTTGTAATAAATATTGACTCACTAATTCACGATTGTGAAATCGCTTGCCATGAAAATAATCTATTCCTTCAAAGTATTCTTGTTGAATGAATTCAAGGTCTTCGGCCTTTGCTTTTACACCTAATTCTTCATTTAATTCACGAAGCCCTCCAGTGATTGCATCTTCTCCTGGATCTAGATGACCTGCACTAGAGGCTGCAAAATAGCCTGGAAATGAATCCTTCTTCTCACTTCTCTTCTGAAGTAGAACTTCAATTCGACCATCACTTGTAAAACGATACATCCAAATGTGAACAGAACCATGCAGGTCTCCATCTGTATGAACTTTCTCTCGATCTTTTAAAATTCCTGTACTACTTCCATCTTCATTTAAAATTTCAAATAACTCAGCCACAAATTGCACTTCCTAACTCTTTAAAACTATGAATCTTTGCGATGCAGTACTCATCATCTACGTTTCCAAAACCATAAGCTGCATGAATAAATTTAAGTCCAGCGTCCCTTGCTGAAATGGCATCACCTAAGATATCTCCAACATAGATACCATTTTGAATAGCATTTCGTTTCATAATCATTTTATTTAAATCAGCCTTTACCTCTCCATTTCCTGGATTCCACTGCCAATCAGCAAATAAATCTCTGCAGTTGTTTGCATCTAAAAAAACTTTCAATATAGCCTGCCTGGCAGTTACTTACGATATAAAGTTTATACTCTTTTGATAGTTCAGTTAAAGTTTCAATGACTCCTTCAAACACATTTCCATTGTGTACAGATAGATAAGCGCATTCTTCTTCACCACATTTATCCATATAATCCATACACATTTCATCACTAGCCTGTGGCATAATTGCCTTAGCAATATCAAGCATAGTTTTTCCCATATGTCCCTGAACTTCTTCTAAAGATAACTTGTGATAATACTGTGGATAATTTCTTTCTAATACTCCATTATACACCTTGCAAATTGTTTCCGTAGAATCCCATAAAGTTCCATCTAAATCAAAAATAATTGCATCTATATTTTGCATAGTAATCTCCCATATATTTAAATTTTCCTACCTATGATACTATATAGGTAAAAACAATTGTCAATCAATAAACAGAAAAAAAGAGAGTCAACCTCTCTTTTTCAAAATGTTAAAATGTATAAATAAATTGGTTTCCTAATTTTTTTAAAATCAACCTTGCTGCACCAACTGAACAGATATGCTTTCGAACTGTACAGGGATACAAATAGTTTACATTTCTTGCAAACATATCATATTTTAAAGCTCTTTTACAAAGCTCATCCATATAAGGTTCTATATATGCCCCTACTTCTCCTCCTAAAATAATACATTTATCTTCTATCATATGAAGATTTGTAACAAATATTGCTAAATTCTCTAAATATTCATTCCATTTTAAATTATTTTGCGTGATATTC
>JPZU01000001.1:597735-611367 GCA_000875945.1 Lachnospiraceae bacterium TWA4
ATGACTTGTTAGATTTTTGCGTGATAAGTAGCTATCTACACAACCCTCTTTTCCACAATAGCATCGCTTGCCCTGCGGTCTTAAAATCATATGTCCAAATTCTCCTGCTTGAAAGTGTTCTCCTAACAATATTTCTCCCTGTTCTAAAATAGCTCCTCCAACAGTTTCATTTAAAGACACATATAAATAACTTTGCATTGTAGGAGTCACTTCGGCAAATCCAGCACAATTTGCATCATTAAAAACACTCACTGGATAAGGGATGTTCATACGAAATCTGTCTAAACTCATATGGTGCAATCTAAAAGCATGAGAATGAACTAAGTGATCTAATTGATAATCGATAATTCCAGGAAATGAAATTCCTATTCCTACCACTTGATCTTTTGAAATTTTAAACTGTTCGAGCACTTCTTCTAAAGCTTCCCCAAGTCTTTGATACCACTCTAAGTCATCACAAAAAATTAGTGGATAGGAATTACTTCCAATGTAGTCTCCCATAAAATCAGTGACTGTTATTCGAACATGATGTAAGGCAATTTCAATTCCAATTCCAAAGCCAATAGTTTTCGCTAAACAAACTCTAAGTGCCTTACGTCCACCCGTCGATTCATTCAGACCACTTTCTCCTAGAATTCCTTTTTTTATCATTTCATGAACATTTTGTAGAACTGTTGGCATACTAAGCCCTAATTCTAATGCAATTTCTTGCTTCGTTAGTTCTTTTTTTATACGCAAAAGTTGATAGATTCGTTCTTGATTTTGGTCTTTTACCTTTTTATTTCGTGTTGCCATAAAATCTCTCACTTTACACAAATTTTTATAAAGGCTATTCTATACCAATTTTCTAAAAACTGCAACCTATCAACTATAATTTTAGTTAAATTTCTAATAAATCACTAAAGGCTTTTAAAGCTCCATCTGTTTGATGAGCTAGAACTTTTTTTGCTAAAACTTTACCAAGCTGTACACCTTCTTGATCAAAACTATTGATATTCCAAATAAAGCCTTGGAACATAATCTTATTTTCAAAATGAGCAAGTAAAGCTCCAAGTGATTTTGGTGTAAGTTGATTCCCTATGATAATGCTTGAAGGACGACCTCCTTCAAACTTTTTATTTGGATTTTCATCATCTTTTCCACAAGCAAAAGCAATAATTTGTGCTACAACATTCGCACAAAGTTTTTTCTGACTGCTGCTTCCTTCAATTTCAACATCCATACCTATTTGATTGTTTTTAAATCCAACAAATTGTAAAGGAACAATATCCGTTCCCTGATGTAATAATTGATAGAATGAATGCTGACCATTAGTACCTGGTTCTCCAAAAAGAATTGGACCTGTTACATAACTAATAGGTTCTCCATAGCGATTCACTGATTTTCCATTAGACTCCATATCACACTGTTGTAAATGTGCTGGGAATCTACTAAGTGCCTGTGAATAAGGTAAAACTGCCGTCTGTGGATATCCTTGTACATTTCTTTCATAAACACCAATTAGAGCATCGAGTAGATCAGGATTCTTAGTGATATCTTCATTTAATGCAATAGCATCTTCCTCTGCCCCACCTTCTAAAATTTCTTCATAAACTTTAGGACCAAATGCAAGAGAAAGTACAACACCTCCAACTGCCGATGAAGACGAATAACGTCCACCAATAAAACCATCCATAAATACAGAAATTAAATAGTCATCACCTTTTGCAAGTGGAGAAGTTTCACTTGTAACAGCAACCATATGGTTTTTTGGGTTTAATCCTGCCTCTTTTAAAGCATTTTTTACAAATGCTTCATTAGTCAACGTTTCAAGAGTTGTTCCTGATTTTGAAACAACAATAAATAATGTATGTGCTAAATCCACAGATTTTAATACAGCAGCTGCATCATCAGGATCAACATTACTGATGAACTTCGCTTCCATTTTCAGTAAATGATTGGCTTTTGCCCAATTTTCTAATGCCACATATAAAGCACGAGGGCCTAAATCACTTCCACCAATTCCAATTTGAACCACTGTATGGAACTTCTCTCCAGCCTTATTTGTAATTTCTCCAGAGTGAACTTGATTTGCAAAATTTGCTGCCTTTTGTTGTTGAGAAAGATAAAATTCTCGTTTATCTACACCATTAATCAAGACTTTTTTCTTCTGTTGTCTTCTTGCTAACTGGTGAAGAACACTTCGTTCTTCACCAGTATTAATGATTGTTCCATTTAATAGTTGAATATACTTATCAATCAGTTGATGTTCCTTAACTAAATCTGAAAGTACCGTTAATACTTTTTCGTCCACTTGTTTTGCTGCATAATTATAACTAAGACCTGCTGCCATTGGCACTTGATAATTCATAACACGATTAGCACCTTCTTCTCCAGTCATCGCTTTACGAATATCTACATGATCTTTTAACTTCAAAAGCTCTTTATAAGATGCTAATGAATCTAAATTTTTCCATTCAATCAATGTTTGCCTCCTATGCTTCTACAATTTGGATTCTAGTTCCAACCAAAATTTCAGGCATTGCTTTTTCTTCTACATAAATCGTTCCTGGTAAATCAACTTCTGTTTGACCATTAAATTTGATGGTGCAATGACCTAATCCTTTTAAGGTAACAGGTGCTTCACTACCAACTGCTGTAATCTGATATTCATAATCACCAATTTTTAAAGTCTGTCCTGCCTTAATTTCTCCATTAATCGGATTTATACTAACTGAATAACAAAAATCTGCAAGTTCTTCTGGAGCATTTTCTCCAAAAAGAATAATCATCTGTCCATCTTTAAATTCTTCTACACAAGCACCTAATGCTTTTACTTCATTTTCATAAATCACTTTCATAATTTTTGCTTCCTTTCAATTTGAGCTTTACTTTTTATACGTATAATCCAAAACTTGCTGCATAAGCAATTAATACACGAATCCAACCAGTTGCAAATCTTGAGTACATAACTGAAACAACGCCAACCTCAACAGTTTCGGTTTCAGCTTCTGCAAGTCCAAGTCCTACAGGGATAAAATCACAAGCCCCCTGACAGTTAATTGCAAATAATGCAGGAAGTGCAAGACTTGGCTGAATATTTCCTTTTCCAATTTCAGCACCAATCAATGTACCAATAATCTGTGCGATAACTGCTCCAGGTCCAAGTAAAGCAGATAGACCAGGAATTGAACAAACGATACCAAGAATTACTAAACCAACAATATTACCAGCAAGAGGAGTTAATAGTGAAGCAAATGCATCACCAAATCCAGATCCATTAATAATACCGATAAGCATTGAAACAAACGCCATAAATGGAAGTAAGGTCGTAATACAAGTCTGAATCGCATCACGTGCTGCCTGATTAAAGGTTGCTACAAACTTACCTGCTGCTAAACCAACTCTTGTAACAATACTCTTATTTTTCTGTGTTGCTAAAGTTTCAGAGACTTTTTTATCGGCACTAAATTTAACTGCTCCGTCTTCTTTCTTTTCTTCTTTTTTCTCTTCTTTTGCAGGCTGTGTGGCTTCCTCTCCATCAGCTAATGAAATCTGCTTCGATGTAACACCTGAAACATAGATATCTTCGGTAATAAACTGTGCAAGAGGACCAGATTTTCCAACTGGATTGGTATTAATGGTTGGAATACGCTTTTTAGGATAAATTCCACATCTTAATGTTCCACCACAGTCAATAATTGCTAGAGCCATTTCATCTTCTGGACAATTTGTTTTAAAACCATTTACTGGAATTAATCCACTAAGCTCTACAATTTTTGCTAAACATTCTGGTTCAGCTCCACCTCCAGTAATAAACATGACTTTGTTTTTCTTTTCTGTTGGTGTAACGATCAATGGACCACCAAATCCGCCACTGCCTTTTTCTATTTTAATTGAACGGTATTCTGACATTTTCATTTCCTCCTTGAACCTTAGTGAGTGGTTGTTTTTAATTCACGACTTAGATGAACACCCTGCTGTTTTTCTACAAGTTTTGTTGTAAATTCGGTTGCCCATCCTGAAATAAAGTTACATACTAAACCAACAAGTAAATATCTAATCGCTAATGGAGTAGTATCAAGACCTAAGGTTGTAATTCCATTTGCAATTCCTAAATAAATAAAAATTTCTGATGCATTAATGTGAGGGAAAATTCCACTGTTTGTGTGGCAATGATAAGTTGCGGATGCATAATAACATGGTTTATAAAATTCTGGCATAAATTTTCCCATAGAAAGAGCCATTGGGTTACCTAACATAAATGCACTGACAAATGGAAGTACTGCATATCGTAAAATTGCATTGCTTGTGCAAACAGTGGCTAATTTATTTACTCGTTCTTGTCCTGCTAATGCAATGATTGCATTCATTAATACGAGTAGCATAAGAATTGTTGGGATAATTCCTGTTACCCAACTCATAAACTGTTCTCCTCCAAGTGAGAACAAACCCATAAATCCCGAAGCTAATTTAACAATATAATCCATAATCTTTTCCTTTCTGTTACTTAGTTATTCTTTGACTACTAATGTACGAAATGAATGACTAATGCGTTGGAATGGTGATGGTGGCTGTTCAATTTCTTCGCCTGACACATACTTTATGTAAGTAAGAGAAGCATCTTTAATAGCTTTTCGAAGGTTTTTATGAGTTTTAGGTACTTCTTCGCCTGTAAGGCTTCCAACATATTTTCCTTCAAATCCAGCCATCTGTTTTACACGAGCAAAACAAGTGACACCTTCTAACTTACTTGCTTCTTGAATGATTCCATTGTCATCGATTTGAAATAAAACAATAGCTCCCGCATGAAATCCACCAGATTGTCTACCACAAGCAACTTTTCCTTTTCGTCTTAGGCGAACAAATTCATTGGAAAAGTGCTTCATTTGTATCATACTAAGTGCTGCTTGTAATACAAAGGCAATGACAATCACTACACCTAATCTCAGCATCTTTCTTCCTCCATTTCTTATTTTTTGCTTGTCTGTATAAAATACGCAATAAAGTTTTAAAACTATCTGCTTTTGCAATATTTTGAAGTAATTCGGCATCCTGTGTAATATTAATAATTTCATCATACATTCTTATTAATATGCTTTCATCTTCTTCCACGTGTTCTGGTAATCCAATTAAGAAAATCACTTGAATTTCTTTCTCTTGATACTCAATGGGACTTTCACAACATCCAATGGACAATACTAAATGATTACTACTGTACTGCACAGCATGTGGAATTGCCACAGAATGACCAAAAATCATAGAGCCTTGCTTTTCACGCTCTTGCAATCTTTGTAAAAAGCCTGAATCTAACTGTTCTTCTTCAACTAATGGCTCTACCATATAACGAATGGCATCTTCATAACTCATAGTTGAATCTAATAAAAAGAATCGACTTTCATCTAGTAAACTAGACATCACAAACCAGTTATTATCTAGTACAAATCCATCCGATGAATTCCAATACTTTGCCTTTTCAATTTTATGTGCCACCTCATCAGCATCAAAAATTTCCTGAATGAATATCACTGGGCGTTTAATAGAAAATGGCAATTTTGAAGTTGTAAGTATCACATCATATTCTTTTAAAATTTCCTGATTGACAGATTCACTAGCAAATATCTCTAATTCTGACGTACTATCTAAAATCTTTTTTTAATTGCATCGCAATTAATCTCGCAGTCACACGACCAGTTCCAGACACAATTGCAATTTTAAATACTTTCTTTAAATCATTTTCTGCCATAACTACTGCAAAATATGAGGCTAGATATCCTTGTTCATCTTCCGTTACTGCTAGATGATAATCACTTGATAAAACTCCTACACTAACAGCTGCCATCTGATAAGCTAGAGGATATTTTTCTTTTATTTTTTCTAACATCGGATTAATCAAACGAACATTAAAGCGAATTCGATTAATCATAAACATTAAATGATATAAAAATTCTTCTTCGAATTCTCCAAGTTCTACCGTTAGATTCATTTCCTGTTTAATTTGATAAAGAATTGTAGATAAAATCTCTTTAACTTCTTTATCTAAAGGAATACGACCTAACTTTCCTACATCTGTTGGAGTTCTCATACCAACAATTGGAAGCATCGTGAACAATTTTTCTTCAACTGGAAATCTGACCAAGAGGACTTCTCCCATCGTATCTACTAAGTCATTGACCTTTTGATAGGATGGGTGTGAGGTTAAATTATAAAAGTCTGGGGGCAAGGTAGATAATTCATTTCCAGTTAAAAATCGATCAACCATTAGCGTAAAATATCGTTCAAATGATTCTCTAAGACTACTCTCCCATCCATATTCCTTAAAATGATGGACCATTAATTCTTTAATTTCTTCATCAATTGGATAGTTTTGGTAAATTCTTTGATAGTTGACTTCTAAGATATACCTTCGAATATCACTCTCTTTACCTTGCAATAGTAATCCCTTACTGGTTTTTCCAATAATTTCAAGGTCATAATCTGCTACTTCTTGTCTTAGCTTTTTTATATCACCCACTAAGGTTGTTCGACCAATATTCATTTCATAGGCAAGTTCATCTGTTAAAAGGGGCTCATTTGTTCTCATTAGCTTCCCAAATACATAATCCATACGTTTTCTGGATGAATTAAAGTCTTCGCTCTGTGCTAAATTTGCACATATCTTTTGAAATTGTTCATTGTCAAAAACTCTTAATCGATATTTCCCTTGACTTCCCTCAACTATTGCGCAATTGTGTAAGTCTTGATTTAATTGCTTAATATCATTGCGAATTGTACGTTCACTAACTTTTAATTTCTCAGCTAAGGCACCAATAGTAATCGTTTGATTCTTTCGAAAAAGCTGAATGATATTTACTATTCTATTATCACTAAATAACGTTTTCACAAATCAGCTCTCCTTTCATCTTCTTAACCGCGAGATTTACCACCTGAAATATTAATCGTTGTTCCAGCAATATAACTTGCTCGGTCAGAAACTAAATATGCAACTAAATCACCAACTTCATCTAACTTTCCATCACGTCCTAGAGGAATAACTTTTGTATAATCTGTTGATAATTCTTCTGGTTTACAACCGCGAGTATAAGCTAAAGCTTCATTATATGCTGGTGTACGAAGACCAGTTGCTTCCATAATTCCAGGTGCGCAAGCAAGAACTCGCACATGATATTTTCCAAGTTCTTTTGCCCAAGAACGTGTGAAGCTATCAACAGCACCCTTAGTTGCTGAATATGCTGACTGACCTTGTGATCCTTCTTTACCAGATTCTGAAGACATATTTAAGATAACACCTCCACCCTGTTTAACCATATGTTTTGCACAAGCCTGTGCACATAAGAATACGCCTTTAACGTTTACAGCAAACATCTTATCAAATGAATCAGCATTTAATTCATATTGTGGTTTTTCTCCTACAACATCTACTAATAGTCTTGGTAAGTTAATTCCTGCATTATTTACTAATGCATCGATTCTTCCATATTTTTTGATAACCTCATCAACCATGTTCTGTACACTATCAACATCTGTTACATTGCATTTTACACAGTAAGCACCATCAAGTTCATCTCCTGTCTCTACGTTCATATCAACAGCAACTGCTTTTGCTCCAACACTAACTAAAGTGTCAACAACATGTTTTCCAATTCCAGAAGCTCCTCCTGTGACAATGACTACTTTTCCTTCAAGTCCTAACCAATTGTTCATCTTAAATTTCCTCCTAAAAGTTTGTGTGTTTTCTGTTTCCTATAGCCAAATCTTAAGATATTTTTTATAAATTTTTAATACAACTTTTTTCTGATAAATGGAAATGAGTTTGTTCACTAATTTTCCACGAAGAGGAAATTCTTTGACTTTTGACTAGTTTATTTTTAAGATTTTATATAATTTTATATATTAACTTTTATAAAAGTTTTTACTAAAGTTAATATAGTAAAATTCCTATTTTTTGTCAATACTTATTATGTTCTAGTTTGCACTCATACTATTTTTATCATTCGAGACAACAAACAGACTTGAATCTAGAGTCCTACTATAATTTTTAAAACTATTGTCAATTAAGAAGCTTTGTGATATCATCATCAATGATTAAAATTAGGAAGGAATTATTTATGAGTATTAAACTATTTGCTAGTGATTTAGATGGAACACTTCTGCAAAATGGTGCAAAGTTTCCCCCAAATGAAGTTTATGATTTAGTTCTTAAATTAAAAGAAAAAGGAATCATCTTCGTAGCAGCTAGTGGTCGTCAATACCACAGCATTCGTAAGGTTTTTGGCCCAGTTGCTGATGAAATTGCCTATGTTTGTGAAAATGGAAGTCTTGTCATTTATGAAGGAAAAATTCTCTACGACTGTCCTATGGATAGAGATTTAACTGATGAGATTAATAACCTCGTGGAACAGCATTCTGAATACTATGCCGTTCCAAGCAGTTCAAGATGTAGCTATGTCTGTGATAAGTACCATGACCTTGCTACAATGATGCGAGAAGGATTCAACTATTATATTGAAGAAGTCCCCAATATTGCTTCAATTGATGAGCCAATTATTAAGTTTTCAATTTATCGCGCAGATGGAATGACCGATACAGATGAGCTGTTATTAAAAGAGCGTTTTGGCAACCGTGCAACGGTTACTCCTTCTGGAATTACATGGATTGACCTCATGCATCCAACAGTTGATAAAAAGGTAGGACTTAGCCATCTAGCAGATGCCCTTGGCATTTCTATGACAGACTGTATGGCTGTTGGCGATCACTACAATGACTATGGAATGTTAGAATCTGTTGGACATCCTGTGGCTGTTTTAAATGCTCAACCTGGAATTTTAGAACTTTGTAAACAAAAAACGGATACCGTAGCAAGTCTTATGAGCAGTTTGCTATAAAATGAAAAACTCCCTTTGGGGAGTTTTTTAATTAAATATCTGCTTTAAATTTTCTAGTATTTTTTCAATATCCGCATCTATACAAATAGATACAATTTTTTTAACCGTTCTACAATTTGCTCGTTGGTAACTCCACGGATTTTTAGAGATTTTACATCCACCGGACTCTGTTCATATTTTTTTATATATTCTTTCATGTCTTTTTCTACTTCTTCTGGAAGTACAATATTGTCATTATCATTTAATATTGTTGCAAGTCTTACAACATCGTTTTTATGTTTCTTGATGTCCTTTTCATCGACATGGATTCCTTTTTGCTTCTTTTCACTTAGATCTAACCACGCCTTTGCTTTGAACGGAATAATGTATGCCGGTGCAAGGACACGTACGCCATCGATTTCTATCCTTCCATTTACCAGCATTTCATAATAAGCATCATTCAGTAAAATAGCAGAAAGGCTTGAAACACTATCATCAAAGTGGAGTGGAGTTAAAACCGATTCTGGATAGTTCAAGTCAAATGCACTTCTGGAGAACAGTTCCAACATATATGGAAATTCTGGCTCTTCTGGTTTATCAAAGCGGTAGAAATGCGGTTTTTCCGTACTCATACTCTTATTTCTGTACTTACCATCCTGAACAAATCTCCAAAACATCTGTCCAAATTCAGGAGTCAGTGCTTCTACAATCAAAACAAGATCCAAATCCTTGGTTACTCGGAAAGAGCTATCAAAATCTTCCATAATGATATCACAAGCTGCACCACCAATTAAAACATATTGATCTGAATATTCTGCGAAGTATTCTTTAAATTTATCAAGTCCACCTACCATCAAACACACCCTCCTTTATCTCTTCTATTGCCTGCGCAACTCTTGCATCATCCAGTTCATCATCTGGCACAGAAAGAATCGCACTGATTGGGTCTACTGCATTTTCATATGCAATCAAATATCGATGAATCTGAATCACACATGCTGGATTTTCTCCCTTAGGTGTTATATTTTCTTGCAAAATTTTTAGTTCACGATATTTTTCTTGATTTATCGCAAATGTCGGATGCTGATCATCTCCAAGCATAGTGTACTTAGCCAGAGCAGATACACCACTTAAGAGCATCTCATCATTTGGTACATCACTTACCCTTATAGTTCTCTTCACTGGATTAATAAAATAATCTTCGCATAACTTATATGTTTCTTCTCTTCCGAGCTCATTTGTGTAGTATTTTGTTTTTCCTTCAATCTTCACAAATGGAAGACCAAGAGCTTCCATCTCAACCAAGGCTCTATTAACGGTCATTCGAGTAACACCAAAAATTTCTGCAATTTCTTTTCCTGAAATACTTCTCCATTCCCGATACATTGCCGTCAAAATCAGCTTTTGTGTAAATGGAGAGAATTGTTCCACGTCAGGTAACTTTGCCTTCGTTCTTTCATGAATCTGAATTCCAAGATTAGGGAGATAAATGTTATTGTCTCCAAAGATAAAGGGAACTCCCATTTCCATCAGTCTAGATATCCCATATCTAGTGTATCCATCATCATATAAAACACAGTCTCCATCCAAAAGCTTTGTCATTTTGACAAAGTGTTTTTTTAATTGCGGAAGCGCAATATGTTCTTTCGGTTGAATCAAATATATTAGCTTTTCTCCCACTCTAAAAGACCTGATTTCATACAATCCAGTTATCAATAGTGGAAGCTGTCCAGCTTTATCAAAAAGCTGTTCTGTGACTGGAACATGTAACAGTTTTTGTAAAAAGGCCTCCATCATTAATCACCTCTTATCTAAACATTATTTTTTACATCATAACACAATTAATGTTAAGATGCAAATTTTTATGTTTAGATCTATTAAATTCTTTTTGGAAATCTGAGAAAACTCTCTAATTACTGATAATAATTGATTTCACACCTCGATATGTGCTCTCTCTTTCATCATTTTTATTATTACTATTTTACAAGTTCTTCAAATACTTTTTTAATATCTGCATCTATACAAATAGATCTAGATTCAATCTCTCTTGGAGCATATGCCTCTCCATAATTTAAACACGCATAGACTGCATTTTTATTTGCATAAGTCATCTTCCAAAATGGATATTTTATAATTACTGGAGTATTCATTCCAATTCCTAACTCTAAAAAGAGTACATGTAAGTTTTCATGTCTTCGAATAAAATCACTATAACAATGATTGGCTGCATACCAACCTTCATCCTGCACAAAGGTATCGTCACAACGCAAGTTCATTGTCATTGGACTTTTACACTTTGGACATCTAGGAATGAGTTCAGAATCAATTTCTATCTTCCACTCTGAAGAATCTGTAATCACATATTTTCCATTAACTTCCTTTAAAAATCCTTGGGATAAAAGCATTTTATAAACTGTTTGCTCATTATCATAGTTCTCATTATGGCAAGGCTTACTACACTGCCACAAACCATAATCTCCCTGTGTATAGAAGATTCGTTTTTTATCAAATCCAGCTTTTTGAAATTGATGGTCTACATTTGTTGTCAAAACAAAGTAATCCTTACCCTTTACTAAATCAAGTAAATTCTCATAAGTTCCATTGCTGTCGTTTAGATATCGATTCACATAAATGTGTCTTGCCCACCATCCCCAATATTCTTCTAAAGATGAAAATGGATAAAATCCACCACTGTACATATCCTGAATCCCATAGTTTTCTTTAAAATCAGAGAAATATTTCTCAAATCGTTCTCCACTATAGCTATGTCCTGCTGCTGTAGAAAGTCCAGCTCCTGCACCAATGACAATTGCATCAGCAGTTTTAATTTCATTTTTTAATTGTTCTATTTTATCTAAATAGGTATTACCTGAGTAATTCTTTGTAGATTTGTAAGTCTTCTTCTTTAAAAACATTGAATATCACCTCTATTTTACTTCCTGTTTGTTTCTTATAATTGGTTACGGTTTCAACTGCAATCTGTGCTGCTCTCTTATTTGGGAACATAAATACACCTGTAGAAATACAGCAAAAGGCAATTGATTGAATTTTATTTTCCTCAGCTAATTTTAAACATGAAGTATAGCAAGAAGCTAATAAATCCTCATGCTTTTTAGTCAATCGTCCTTGCACAATTGGCCCTACAGTATGAATTACATAATCTGCTGGGAGGTTATAGGCTCCTGTAATCTTTGCCTGTCCCGTTTCTTCTTCATGCCCCTGCTTAATCATCAGTTCCTCACAAGCTTTACGAAGCTTAATTCCTGCAAATGTATGAATACAGTTGTCAATACACTTGTGATTGGGATAAAAGCAGCCAAGCATCTGGGAATTTGCTGCATTGACGATCGCACCGACTTTTAATGTACTGATATCTCCCTGCCAAAGATAAATTCCCTTCTGCATAGGTGTCAATTCATGATAATCAGTAATCCCTTTTTGTTTATTTTCTTCTTGTAAGTACTCGTCTTGAATACGAAGAAATTCCTCTGGTGCATCCTTTGGCATACGGATATTAAATAGGGAGCGAAGCAGCATCTTCTGCTCATCACTAGTAGTAGGAACAACCAAATCTTTATACTGTACACTTTCATTTAATAAGTATCGAATTAAGTACTGTCTTCTTTCTGCTTGTGTCATATCTATCACCTCATTTTTAATGTAACTTTTTTTATTACAATAGAAGTATAGCATTTTCTTATTGTAATGTCAATAGTTACATTAAAATTTTTATTTTGCCATAAAAATACCGACCTCCCAATCGTTAGATTTTTGGTCTAACTTTTGGGGGGTCGGTACAATTATCCTATTACGTAGTTGCTCTTTACTTACTTCATTATTATTCTACTTATTTTCAGACACTATATATCTGCCAGCTTCACGACCTAGAGTCTGAGCAATGCTTATACTCTGTCCTGGAACGGAAGTTGTATACTGGAATCCAAATCGACATCCACTACAATTTCCTGTCGCATACAATCCCTCGATTGGCTCAAAATCCTCGCCTAATACTTTCTGATTTTCATCAATTAACAATCCACTGACTGTCACTAGAATCTTTAAAGATTGACCTCCTGGCCTGTGGCTATCTTTAATCGTTCCACAAGCATAAAAAGGAGCCTTCTCAATTGGAAATAAAAGCTTGGCATCTTTTCCAAAGTCTGTATCTTTTCCTGCATGGCACAATTCATTATATCGCTTCACTTCTAAAACAAAGGTTTCTTGCTCTTGTGGTTTCTCAAAAAGCATCTTTGCCAATTCTTCGATTGTATCTGCGCAGTATAACGGTCTAGTTGCTCCTGCCTTATCGGTTACAGATACACCTTGTTCTCTTCCTTCTCTTGCCTTTGTTAAGGCCTTTTTTAACTTTTCCACTTCTTTAGAATCGGTATAGTCAAATGCCGCATGATTGGGTGCTTGATAAGTCACTTGCTCAAAAATATTGCTATCAAAAATTCCCCAAAGTCTTCCATTTGGTTGCTTAGCTCCAGTAGTTGCTGCAAGAATATGAGTTCCAAATCCTTCATCTGAATATCGTTTTCCATGAGCATTTACTCGAAGAGTAGCTGTTGATCCAATTAAATCAAATCCTGGAAACGAATAATTTCCTCCCATAGCTGCATGAGAACGAGGTTCTAATCGTCCTCCTGCAAAAAGTCCCATTAGGATTCCACTGCCATCCCATCCATGACCTGTCCAATCACCATCATCAATCAAATCTGCAGATTCTGTTAAAAGTGCTTCACACATCTTTTTATTTTTACTATAGTCTCCTGCTGCAAGAAGGACT
>JPZU01000001.1:611387-616063 GCA_000875945.1 Lachnospiraceae bacterium TWA4
ATCCTTCATTTGTCAATGACACCAGATACTCGATTTTCTTCCTTTATTAACTGACAAGCTTTTGTTTCAAAGAAAAATCTTGCTCCATGCTCTTTTGCAATTCTTTGACTTGCTTTGACTGCTTTGTTTTGAAGAGTTGGTCCCATATTTGGGGTACCAGAATAGGCATGAAATCCATTTAAGGTTATTGGAAAGTTTGGACTTTGAGGAGTAAACATTGGGTGAATCTGATTTTTTTCTTCCTCTGTTAATGGTTCAATAAACCAATCAAAGGTTTCTCCACAGTTTTTGGCATATTTACGAATTAGGCGATAATTGGAACGATTTCCTGTTCTTTTCTGCCAATCTTCAACAAATTCATCAATATCCACTTTAGGAACTCCGTGGCTTTCCTGCCATTTTGAATTAATATGACCAATTTCTCCCATTCCTAAAATAAACTGCTTTTCTTCGTTTTGTTGCTCTATGACAATCACAGATGCGCCTAACTGTGCAGCCTCACGAGCCGCACAAGTGCCTGCATGACCACTGCCAATGATAACAAGATCTACACACTCTTTATGTTCAATTGTTTTCATATTTATTTCTTTAGGTTGTTCTTTCCATAAATTTTCCATGCCATTTCCCTTCATCCTTTTAATTTTCCACTCTCTTAAAACCTACATTTTCTTGATTACTTTTTCTGGACAAGCTTCTTCACATCTTCCACAGTGTAGACAGTGTTCTTGATCAATTACTGCTGGAATTTTTGAAACGTCAATGCATTTTTGTGGACAAACTGCAAAACATTCTTCACAACCAATACATCCTTCTCCTACAAAGTATCCATGTTCTTCTACTTCTATATCTCCAATTACAATACTTCCTCTAGTCACATTCGAAGGATTACTGATATCAAAAAATTCACCTTTTGCTTCGCAAAGACAAAAAACATCTAAGGCATCTCTTGTATCTTCCGGATAAATTCCCTGCATATACGTATTTTTCTCAAAAATTTCATCTAATTTTTCTTTGCCAATATTTACAATTTTCCCACGAAGAGAAATCGATCTTTTATCTTTAATCGAAGATAGTGAGATATATTTTTGCTCCATTAATTGTTCATAAAACTCTTTTCCCTTAGCAGTTAAAAAGTACAATCCCTTTTCGTCCCACAACATCATATCAATCACTCTAGTAATTGGATGACCTTCCTTATCAATGGTTGCTACAATGGTTGAATGAATATCCTCTACTAATATCTCTAAAAATTTTTTAGTTTCTTGATTCATAATGATTTACGCTCCTTCTTTTGCGATATAAAACTGTGTATCTTTTACAACATCTTCTACAGTAATTTTTGCCATCTGTTCTTCCATTGCATGTTGAATCGAATCTAATTTGTCATCTAATCCTAAATGAATATTTCTTCCAACTGGGCATGCTGTATTGGGGTTTTCGTGAAAATGAAATAGCTGACCCTCTTCAATACAATCCACTGCATTAAAGATATCTAAAAATGTAATTTGATCTAATGGTCTTGTAATGGACATTCCACCACTGCCACGTTTTACTTCAATAAGTCCTGCTCCCTTTAACTGCTGCATTACTCGTCGAATAACTACTGGATTAACATTAATGCTTGATGCTAAAAAATCACTAGTAATTTTATAATCCTTCTCAAATGTATCTATTGCCACTAATACGTGAATAGCTATTGTGAATCTACTTGAAATTTGCATAATTTTCTCCTCTATCCTTTTTCTTATTCTCTTTGTTTTTTTTATCGTATCATTCCCCAATTGTAATGTCAATAATTACATTGTTTTAAAATTGCTATAGAAAAAGACTGTAAAAACAGTCTTTTATCTAGAATTCTATGCTTATCTCATGCCTACTTTCACACTGCTTAATGGTTTTTCTACATCTAACATTCCTCGAAGTGTTGCACCTGCTCTCTTATAGATAAAATAAGTAATAAGAGAAGTCACTCCATGCTTTAATAAATTAAATGGAAAGACTGAATATAACATAAGGGTTGTGATATCAGTAATTCCTGGATTTATCGCTGTTCCCATAGCAATAATGGTTTCCATTGGCATTCCATAAAGTTTTGAATACATCGGAAATGCAATATATGCATTAATAAATACAAAAGCGATGCTTACAATTACGGATGAACTAATCATTCCAATAATTGCTCCTTTTTTTGTGTGATTTAATCTATAGATAAGGGAAGCTGGAAGAATAAAGCATACACTGCCCATAATGTTCATTAGTTCACCAACTAAAGCCGTTTCCGTTCCCTGAGTAATCAACTTTAATAATACTTTGATAAAGACAACCATACATCCACTTACAGGCCCTAAGAAAAATCCTGCAAATAGTGCTGGAATCTCTGCAATATCAAATTTTAAAAATCCAGGTGCAAATGGAAGTGAAAAATTAACTGCCATTAATACAGTTGATACTGCTCCCATCATTGCTGTAAATACAAGAGTTTTTGTGTTCATTTTCATTTTGTTCATAACTGTTACATCCTTTCTAGGACGACAAACGCCCGGTAATTATTCTAATCATCGGGCGTTTCTATCCTCTATCATCCGGACTATACCGTCGGTTACGGAATCACACCGTATCAGCCACCTTTTGTGGTTTGCAGACTCTACTGCCGGTGGGGAATTTCACCCCGCCTCGAAGATTTAATTTATTCTATTGTTATCTTTAATTTTTTAATACTTCAAAGTTATTAATACGTCAGATTTAATTAGAATTCATAAGGAGGATTTCCAGAGAAATCTGCGATTAATCCATGTGCATTATCTAAATAAAATACTTCAAAAATTGGGTTATCAGCTGTCTGATACTGTCCTTTTACAATTGGGTTTGCAATACACATTTCTTTAGCTGCCTTGTTGTCTTCAAAAACTACAGTTCCATGAAGTCTAATCCAAGCATATTCTGGTGAAGATACAGAGATTTCAATTTCTGGATTTGCTTTCATATCTTCGAAAACATCCTTCTGGTTGTTTGTACAAAACCAAAGTTTTCCATCAAGTTCTCCTGCAAACATAAATGGACGACATTTTGCTTTTCCATCACGTCCTACGGTTGCTAAATACTGTACTGGGTTTGCGTTTAAAAATTCTACTACTTTGTTCATTACTAATTCCTCCATTAATTAATTTTTATTAGTTGTAATGTTTTTTTGTTACATCTGATGGTGTTACTATATCACACTCTTTTTGTAATGTCAATAGTTACATTAAAATTTTTTTACAAAAAATTTGAAAACTCGAAATTCTTAATTTAGCAAATAAAAATCCCATTAAGTTTCATAACTTCATGAGATTTTTGTAAATTAAGTAAATGATGCAACTACTCCATCTTGCAACTATTCCTATTTTATTTAATTTTAATTATCTAAATTACGGGTTTTCTTCTTCGATCGTGCGCACGATTTGAATAAAATTTCTCCTTATCCTCATACATCTTTTGATCTAATTTCTCGATAACTTCTTCAATTTATATTACTTCATGGATTGCTGCTGGTGGCGCATTTAGTATACTTGCTTTATATAAAAGTAAACATCTTATTGCAAATTAGATATTTTCTCAAATAAAAAAGGATATTATAAAATCCAAATTTTATAACTCCCTCAGTCTGCTTCGCAGCCAGCTCCCTCAACGAGGGAGCCTTTTTTATCTTTATAAAATTAATAATTGATACGTTATTCCTGAAATGTTCTAAGTGCCTCTATCGTCTGTACAATTAATTCATCTAAAGTCCAGCCGAGCATTTCTGCGCCTCTTTTAATAACTTCTCTATCGCATCCTGCTGCAAATCCCTTCGATTTAAACTTTTTCTTTACGGATTTTAATTCCAAATCCTGCACACTTTTAGAAGGTCGCATAAGAACTACTGCTCCAATTAACCCTGTGAGTTCATCTACTGCATATAGAACCTTTTCCATCTCATGCTCTGGTTTGATATCTACTGTAATTCCATACCCATGACTAGCTGTTGCATGAATAATTCGTTCATCAATTCCTCTATTGCGCATAATCTCTTGGCTCTTAATACAATGTTCCTCTGGATATTTTTCAAAATCTAGGTCATGTAGTAGTCCAACAATTCCCCAGAAATCTTTTTCCTCTCCATAGCCTAGTTTTTCGGCAAAGTACATCATTGTTTTTTCAACAATCTGACCATGTTCTAAATGGAACTCATCCTGATTAAACTCTGTTAATAATTGCCACGCTTCTTCTCTTGTCATTTGAATCTCTCCCTTGATTTTTAATTTTTAAATAGTATAATGCACAATCTTTATAAAATCAAGTAAATATAGTGAAATACTAGGAAAAAGCGTTTAACTAATCTTTATAACTATAAATTTTGTAAGAAAAAATCTCCTACTGTTACAACATCCTCGACTGTGAAATAATGCTCAATACTCTTATCCACTAACAACTTTGCAGAAGGAGGAAATTCATCATCTGCAAACCAAATATTTACATATAATGGTACATTTGGCAGATAGGATAATCGAACAGAAAAATCGGCATTGCTCTTAAAAACTTCTCCACCAAGTTTTAGGAATTTTTCTTCAATTTCTTTTTCTGAATGATTATTAACGAATTTTACAAGTCCATCAGAAACAGTCTTATCAAACTTTGTTCCACGAATCATACCATCT
>JPZU01000001.1:616298-627908 GCA_000875945.1 Lachnospiraceae bacterium TWA4
CTTTGTTCCACGAATCATACCATCTGGCATATCGCCCATCGTTGACATAACTCCAGTAACTGGAGAGCCATCTGCTAAATTTAAATAGTGTAGAATTGATAAGTGATGCCAAGTATCTAGTTCCTTATTACACACATAATCAGGATAGGTGAAACTATACGTCTTTCCAAGACTTATAATAGTAAATTCCTGCTTCTCACTGTCATAATCAACATTCGCATTTTTTGCAATTTCTTCTGGTTTCTTTCCTTTTAACATATCAAGAGCATCTTTTCTCATAAGCTGAAAAGCCTTATTATCTGCGTTATCTAACATAAATTCATTTACCTCTCTTTTTGTCGTTAGTTAATTAATTCATACTCTATATATGAATACTATAAACAATTTCAAGTAATTACACAAGTACAATTATATTGCAAGTTGAATAGTTCTGAACAGATTTTAATTTATGTAAGATATTTCATAATACTTTTATTTCTGCTGCCACTCTTTAAACATTTTTATTTTCTTTTGATATCCTTCTTTTATCATAGATAAATATACTGGACTTTCTTCATCCTGAACATAGACTTCCTCAAGTATTTGCTCACTTGGCAATCTAGAAATATCTACAAGATTTTTAGATCGAACATACTTTAGCTGTTTTTTCTCTGTTCTAACAAATGAATTAATTTCAATATCATCTAAATCTGGTAATCGACGTTCACGATAAAACATACTATTTCCACTATCAAAGATTGGAGCAGGCTTTACAAACTGTAAAGAATCCGAATCTCTTAACACACCAAAATTCATAAAATGTCTATCGACATTGGTCATAATAAAATCCGTGCAAATCATGTAATCCATAAACTCTCGAATTACTTTTTCCTCTATACCATGCTGTACACAGACTGAAATATAATGCTCAAACCATGAAACATCATTTCGCTTCTTCGTAGATTCTACTACTTGTATTCCTGGAATAAATTCTAATTTTTCACTTGCAAAATTCTCTGAAATGCATCCTTTTTGTTCTAGTTTCCTATCAGTCAATTTAAAAGGGGTCATCTTATATTCTACATAATTATTAAACCCTTGCAACTCATGAAATCTACTTGCAAATACTTCATTTAAACTCTGCTGTATAGATGAGCCTTTTTGATTTCCCTTTATCAACATTCTTTTATTATTTTGGACAATCCATCGTTTTGCTAATTCTCCACCTGTAGAAGACGTTGGTGTAAAAAATAATCGTTCACGATCTTTTTCGTCACGAATATCAAATGATTGAAAGTCATTAGAAAACAAATTAATTTCTTCCCAACGAAAGTTTTCTTCAATCGGCTGAATCCAATAACAATCATTTAACGATAATCCTAGATTTTTTATAAGAAATTTTGCTGAGCTACTAATTTGTAAATATTCTAATAATTCTTTTAGACCACCTTGATTCATTGGGACTTGTCTTTGTTCCCACCATCTTGTCAATCCCTTCATGTCATTCCAAGCCTGAAGTGGCAACAATTCCTTTTCTCGAACATCTACTTTTGTAATAAATCGACCTTCTGAGTCCATTTCCATAATAGCTACCATATCATTTTTATGTTGCAATTTATATAAACTCACGCCTTGTCACTTCCTTCCATTTTTCTTCGTCAATCAATTCTTCAATGGTCCATTTTGCCCAAATGGGAACTACTGTTAATGCATTATAGCAAACTTCAACTTTACTATATACTTTATAGTGATTTCCAAAAATACACGCCTTAAATCCATATCCTCTTTTATCCATAAACCAATCAGCAGAGCAATTATCTTCTTCTACTTTTATTGGTTCACTCATTATAATTTTTAGAAGTTCTTTTCGTTCAGATAAACGATATCGAATATTTTTATACTCATAATCTGCTATTTTTCTCGTACCAAGTTCCCAGTTTTGTAATGTGCGATAAGGAATTCCCGTTATTTTTGAAAGAAGAGTTCTGGATACGCCAAAACTTTCACGTAACCGTTTTAGATTATATTGCATTCAATTACCTCATTTTTATAAATATCATTTTTATGAATATACTCATTGGGTATATTTTATTATATCATTATTTTTAATTTTTACAATAATCAATTTTAAAAATTAATCACTATAAACACTATAAAAAGGATAGCAAAGATATTTTTAACATTCTCTGCTATCCTTTTTATTAATTCTCCCCGATACGAATTGCATCCATTAAACATTGTCTTTTCAATCTACTTAATGAATAAATAATCGAAACCAAAATAACAAAAACGACCAAACTAATGGAAATAATTACACTTGTTATAGGAAATTGATACTCATAATCAATCATTGTCCTAGATAAACAATAGATCATGTAATCTATAATCAATCCCACTGGTACACTCCAAACTAATGCTCGAAAACCATACATCATACATTCATAGGCGGCCATCATTTTCATCTGTTTTTTCTGCATTCCCATACTTTGTAACATACCATATTCTCTTTTACGCAACATATAGTTTGTCGATATCGTGTTAAAGACATTTGCTGCGCAAATCAATAAAATTGCAATAATAAATAGCAAGGCAAAAATTTGCACAGTTTGAACTAATCCTCTGCTGTTATATTCATTTCCCATATAATCTTCATACAGCAACTCATGAGAATCCAAATAATCTTTAGCTTTTTCATAGTCTGATACAGTTATCGATAGATGTGTTGATTTATCTGATGTATACTGCCAACCTTTAGAGGCAGACATCGGAAGCAGTACAGTTAGTGACGATGGCGATACCATTATTCCCTGTGTAGAAATTCCATAAGGCAGTCGATTGATCCTTTGACCAATCTGCAATATATAGTGCTTTCCAGCACCTTCTGCAACTTTTGTATCACTGCACTTCATCAATTTAGAATCATATTCGTAATAACCTACATGTGCAGTATCTCCATCTTCATCTAGTATTTTCATTTGATACTCTTTTGCAGGACGATCATCATCTGCCATAGCATAGATTTTAAGAATGACATTCCCCTTCTCATCTACGGATTGTGTTCGTAACTCACCTTCCATGTTAATCGTTTCATCTACTAGAAAATCCCAAACTTCTACGGTGTTAATCGTCTCTTTTAACACTGGAATATTTATGTATTCAGTCTTATTCATTTCTTTACTATTGGTATAATAGTAAAGCGTCTTATTAACATTCAATGGAAGTGCTACAAGCTTCGATAAATCTAAGTACATCGCAGGATCTAATCCCTCATCTTTTAAAAACTGCTCATAAGCCTCATCCTCCAGATAAAGTATATCCAAATAAGCTGGAAGGGTTTGAAATCCCTTTGGCAGATCCTTCACCGATTCTTTCCATATATCCAAAAATTTCTCATCAAAATCTTTTTCTGTTGCTTTAATACAATATCTATCATTTTTTAGAAACTTCACAGATTTTTTTACAAAACTTTGATTTTTAAGTGTTTCTAATTTTACTGGATTTTCATTGTATTCAAAGACATCAAAGTCAAAGTTTTCTAAATTCATTTCACTCTGGCTCAGACCTTCCATGTTATTTCCTATAGATATCGCTCCAAAAACTAAAATCACACTAATGCCAAGTGAAATTATTGTATTTAAATAACGTCTTCTACAAACACTATAATTCTTTCTTGCAAGCTGTGGTACTACTCCTAAATGGGATTTTCCTAACGATTTTGATTCTGTATTTGAAATTTTATAATCATTGGTCTGTCGAATAGCTTCTATTGGTGAAATAGACATCGCTCGCCTAGCAGGTATGTATACCGACAGAAATACAGTAACTGCTACTAAAAGAACTGCCAATAACAAAATCGGTATATAAACCATTAGCTTTAAATGTACTACCCCATAATCATTAAATGTAAACTTCGTTTCAATCTTTGTACCAAAAAGTTGTACTAATACATTGGATATAACTAGTCCAACACACATTCCTATTGGAACGGCTATAGCACAAAGAATTCCAGCTTCATAAAACAACAAATACCTAATCTGCTTTCTAGTTGCCCCTATACTAGAAAAGAGTCCAAATTGTCTGGTTCTTTCAACTATAGAAATCGAAAAACTATTAGAAATCATTGTAATTGAGCAAACCATTATAATAACACATACGATTGCCATAAAAGCATAGATTAAAAATTGTGTATTGTCTGCCTCAGATTGACCAATAACTCTAAGTAATGAATCATTGATGTTTGTATTAGCAGTATTACTTCTTTGCATCGCATAAGCTGCACGTGGATTTTTCAGTTTAATAAAGCACCTATGCCATAAAATTGGTCCACAGTCTTTATCCATCTTGGTAAAATAAGTATTAAGAACTACATTTTCATACGTAGCCTGATCATAATCGGCAATTCCTACAATCGTATAGGTTTTTGAAAAATGGCTTTCTGGCAGTGGATAATAACTATTAAGTGATTCACTCTGAAGGGTCGTCATCTTAAATGTCACTTGCTTTCCAATTTCACAAGAAATATTTTTACTTTCAAGATTAGCTATTTCTTGGTTATTGATTAAAATCTCAAAACTGTTTTGGGGTAAACGCCCCTTTACCAGGTGAACAGGCATATTTTTAAAAAATTCATCATTTGCAGCCACAACTAGTGAGCGGTCACCCATTAAATCACTGTCTATATAACCAATTGTGCCAAAATCACTAATACTTTCGACATCCTCTTTCTTTTCCACTTCATTTTTTTCTTCATCATTTAAAAATAGATATTCTAGATGATAATTTCCAAACTCATAAATCGTGCCCTCCTTTAAATAAGACAGCATACTATAGGTCATACTGGTGATGGATGTAAATAAAACCGTCGAAATAATGATGGCAAAAATTGTGGCAAATGTTCTTGCTCTTTCCTTCTTTAAAAACTGACTACTTAGTTTCCCGCAAATATTCATCGAATCACCTCATCTTTTATGATTTTTCCATCATGAAGAGTCATAATTCGATCTGCTTGAAGTGCAACAGATTCATCATGAGTAATCACAATAAGTGTCTGCCCATATTCACGATTTGCCTTCTTTAACAACGCAACAATTTCACGAGCATTTTTAGAGTCTAAATTTCCGGTGGGTTCATCTCCAAGAACAATCGCTGGATTATTCAAAATAGCTCTGCCAATTGCCACTCTCTGCTGCTGACCTCCTGACAACTGATTGGGTAGATTCTTTTCACGATTCTGTAATCCCAATGTTTCAATTAATGAATGAAGTCTGCTTACGTCAACGGTTCCTCCATCTAAAAGTACAGGCAAAGTCATGTTATCAATGACATTTAAAACAGGAATCAGATTATAAAATTGATAAATCAATCCAACTTGTCTGCGTCTAAAAATCGCTAGTTGATTTTCGTCTTGTGCAAAAATATCTTCACCTTCTAAATAGACCTTCCCTTTACTTGGTCGATCTACACCACCTAAAATATGAAGCAATGTCGATTTTCCTGAACCTGATGAACCCACAATAGCTAAAAACTGTCCTTTAGGCATGGTAAATGATACATCATCTAATGCACGTACTTGATTATTTCCATCTCCGTAGACTTTACTTAAATGTTGCACACTTAAAAATTCCATTTAGTAACCTCCTATATTGGGCATGAGGTGTCAGCGTAGCTGACGGAGTCCTGATGCCTTTTATTTTTTCATATTTAGCCTGACGCTACCTTATGATAGGTTCACTATATCATCCTAAAATGACAATTTGGTGACACTTTTTCAGTATCATTCACACATTTGCAGGTATAAAAATTATAAATAAGTATAAAAATTATAACATCCTATCCTATAAACTATAGCTTGTCAAATAATTACCTTATCAAATCTTATAATAAATTTCGCACCAAGTTTTCCATTTTTTGCCTGAATACTGCCTCCATTTTCCAAAATAATATTTTTTGCCATAGATAATCCAATACCATAGCCCACATCTTGAAACCCTTCACCTTTATAAAATCGTTCAAAAAGATGTGATAAATCTTTTTGATTAAATCCTGCTCCTGTATCTTCAATTTCTATTTCTTTATACAACGCTGTTTCATCTGCATGAATATAAACGTTTCCACCTTCAGGTGTATGCTCTAGAGCATTTTTTAATATATTTGCCATTGCCTCTGTCATCCATGACGAATCAATCTCTAATTGAATATCCTTATACTTTTTAATTAATTGGATATTCTTTAATTCAAAGGGGATTTCTAATTGCTCCATAGCCTGTCGTACTATTTGCTCTAATGAACACAATTGTTTATTCATTTGAACTACTCCAGCATCAAATCTAGATAGTTTCAATAGCATCTCAATTAACCATTCCATCCGACCTAACAGTACTCGCATTTCATTTACAAGTTCTTCTTTTCGTTCATTTGTAAGATTTGATCCTGATAAGAGTTCTGTTATTAAATTTAATGAAGTTAAAGGAGTTCGAATTTGATGGGAAATATTCGCTAAAGAATCAGCTAATAATTTCTTATCTGATTTTAACCTCTCTTGCGATTCTGTTAACTGTAAAGTAATCTTTTGAATTTTATGTGCCAGAATTGAAAGTTCTCCTTCTTGATACTCTCTAATGTCCATAGTCTTTCCCTGCAACAATAACTTATCGATTTCTTCATTTAAATATTTTATTTTCTGATACCTTCGTTTCACAGATTGAAGATAGATTATAAAAAACACAATACACGAAGCAACTACAACCATTCCTGTCAAGCTATCCAAATAGAAAGCAATGACTAAAAGAACGATGCTCGCCACTACATAAGATTTTATATCCTTTTCTACCTCAGGATTCCTCAATAAGTCCATCATCTTATCATTCCTCCATTCGATATCCTAGACCTCTTAATGTCTTAATATATACCGGATGTGCAGGGTCATCTTCAATCTTTTCCCTTAATCGTTTGATATACACGGTCAACGTATTATCATTTACATAATTTCCTACACCATCCCATAGCTTTCCTAGTAATTGATTTCTCGAAAGAATTTGACCCTTATTTGCAGCTAAAACAAGCAATAGTCGATATTCCATTGCTGATACTTCGATTTCTTTTCCATTTTTATAAACAGCACCTTTTTGAGAATCAATCTCTAATTCTTGGATTTTAATTACACTATTTTGTTTTCCTGTTCTTCTAAGAACATTTTTCACCCTAGATACTAATTCTCTTGGACGAAATGGTTTTGTGATGTAATCATAAGCTCCCATATCCAACCCAGTTACTACGCTATGTTCATCTCCTGATGCCGTAAGAAAAATTACTGGAAGATTTTTTTCTTTTGCATCATTATAAACTCCATAGCCCGTTCCATCGCTTAGTGAAATGTCAACCAATGCTAAATCAAACGTATATTGATTCATTAACTCACGTGCTTTTCTCTGTCCAAATGTCGATTGAACTTCATAGCCTTCCTCTATCATAAACGCTGATAACATTCGTACAAGAGTCGCATCATCTTCAACTATTAAAATTTTATCCATACTATACCTACACTGTAATCACAAACTAAATATCTAATGTCTTTGTTTCCATGCTATAATCTGTAAGCCAATCATATTCTTATATTAGAATATAATCATATAATTTTCAATATCATATTCCGATTTTGGAATCTAAATGATTATTTAATTTTTAATTTGTTGTAATAAAATTTATTGACAACTTATTCTGTACTTTTTATAATAGACTCGTAAGTTAGTAACTTACGAGTCTATTATAAGGGAGGTATGAAAATGTTTTATTGTCGAGAAAATGAATTATCTACCATGAATAAACGTTATAAGAAAAATCATTTCGAATTCATTGTCATTTATGGACGTCGAAGAGTTGGAAAAACTGCATTAATCAATGAATTTTGTAAAGATAAACCAACAATTTATTTTTCCGCATTAAACTCTTCTTCTAAAGAAAACCTTGAGGCGCTCTCTAAATCTATTTATTTATATCAAAATCCATCAGAATTAAATGCACCAACTTTTAGAAATTTTGAAGATGCTTTAGATACCATTACAAATCTAGCAAAAAAACAACAACTAATCTTTGTTATTGATGAATATCCCTACTTAGCAAAGTCAGAAAAGTCTTTTTCTTCTCGTTTACAACACCTTATTGACCATATTTGGCAGAATATGAATCTTTACTTAATTTTATGTGGTTCTTCTATGAGCTTCATGGAACATCAAGTATTAGGTTATGAAAGTCCATTATATGGCAGGTGTACTGCACAGCTAAAAATCGAAGCACTCTCCTATCGTGACATAATGGATTTTTATCCAAATTTAAATTGTGAAGATTTATCTCTTATCTATGGGATTACTAGTGGAATTCCCCATTATATCAATAAGTTAGAAGTTGAGACAACTATTGATGAAGCATTGCTTGAGAATCTTTTTGATACATCTAGTTATTTATTTGAAGAACCACAAAATTTATTAAAGCAAGAATTACGAGAACCTTCTGTCTATAATTCTATTATTACTGCAATAGCCAATGGTGCATCACATTCGAATGAAATATCTACAAAAGTTGGGTTGGAATCAAGTATATGTTCAAAATATTTACGTAGTTTACTTGAGCTAGGAATTATTAAAAAGGAAATTCCTGTTACTGAAAAAAGTGGGAAAAAGACAATTTATCTTATTGATGATAACTTTTTTAGATTCTGGTATCGATTTGTCCCCAAAAACTTATCGATAATTCAAGCTGGACAATTTCCAAGAATTTATGAACGTGCTGTTAAACAGCATTTATCTGATTACATGGGATTGGTTTTCG
Organism: Lachnospiraceae bacterium TWA4; assembly: GCA_000875945.1. Lineage (GTDB taxonomy): Bacteria > Bacillota > Clostridia > Lachnospirales > Lachnospiraceae > TWA4. The sequence goes on from JPZU01000001.1 coordinate 625,101, forward strand.
AAAAAATGTGTCAAGAATTTCTCCTTAAATATTATACTGATTTGCCTATATTGTGTACAAATTTTGGACAATGGTGGGGAACCGATCCTAAGACTAAAAAGCAAATTCAAATTGATATTGTAGGTGTTCCTGTAGAAGGAAATGAATATATCATTGGTTCTTGCAAATATAAAAATTCTCCAATTGGAGTCGATGAATTCGAATTATTATCTTCTTATTCCAAAGCATTTGGAAAAGGTAGTCGATACCATTATGTGATTTTTTCTAAAGGTGGATTTACAAATGGATTAAAAGAATTAGAAGAACAAGGGAAAGTAAAATTATTTACTTTAGAAGATTTATATTTAATTCATTAGGTATCTTTATACAGAAATGAAATTTTTCTTTTATATTGGAAATATATTAGAAATTTTAAAGTTTTTTTAAATAAACTCGTAAATTATTAACTTATAAGTTCATTGTACTATAAAGATAATGGAGGTATCCCTATGCATAATGAAACGCTTTATCGTAAGACCCCTTTAATGGGTTGGGCATCATGGAACTGTTTTCGCACAAACATTTCAGAAGAAATTTTAAAAGCCTAGGCAAATGCTTTGATTGAAACAGGTTTAGCTAAAAAGGTTATACGTATTTTAATATAGATGATGGATTCTTTGGTGGACGATCTAGTGATGGGAAAATCAAGCCCCATAAAGCACGTTTTCCAAATGGTATGAAATCACTTGCTGACTATATTCATCACTTAGGACTAAAAGCAGGAATTTACTCTGAAGCAGGAAAAAATACTTGTGGTCATTACTATGATGATGAGGGGGATAATGGCAAAGGAGTTGGTCTTTATGGCCATGAAAAAGAAGATTTAATTATGTATCTTAAAGAATGGGGCTATGACTTTATTAAAGTAGATTATTGTGGCGGCATTCACTTAGCTTTAGATGAACAAACCCAATATACCAAAATCGGTCATATCATTGAACAAATTCGAAGGGAAGAGCATCGTCCTATTGTTTATAATGTTTGTAGATGGCAATTTCCTGGTGAATGGGTAGCAACTATTGCAGATTCATGGCGTACAGGAGGCGATATTACTCCTGATTTTGAATCCGTACTTTACCAAATTGATCGAATCAAACCCCTTCGTAGATTTTGTATGCCTGGTCATGTCAATGACTTAGATATGCTTCAAGTAGGAAATGGTATGTCAAAAAATGAAGATGAAGCACACTTTGCTATGTGGTGTATGATGTCCACACCTTTAATGCTAGGTTGTGACTTAACAAAAATTTCTAAAGAATTAATTGATTTGGTTTCTAATGAAGAATTAATCGCTATTAATCAGGACAGCGCATGTTTACAAGCCTTTGTTGTAAAGGAAATTCTTTCTAAAGATGATACTCAATGCTTAGCTGAAGTCTGGGTAAAAAATTTAGGCAAAGACTCTTCAAACAGTAAGGCTGTTGCATTTTTAAATCGCAGTACTACTCCAGTTAAAATTACAGTGACGCCAGAAGAATTAGGATTAGTTGGAGAACTAAAAGTTCGTGATGTCCTTTTACATAAGGATTTAAATAATTTTAATTTTGAAGTCGAAGTCCCTGCACACAGTTGTAAAGTTTATCGCATGGAAGCGTCAGACTCTTGCTTTGTACAAGAAATTTCAACGATACTTCCAGAATATATAGAAAGTCGATATTCATTAAATGAGCTACGTAAAGATGCAATACTTATTGATGTTCGAGATACCGAAGACTTTAAAACCTATCACCTTGAGCATGCCATCCATCTTCCCTATCAAGAGATTTATCACAGAATTAAATCCATGGTTCCTGATATCCATCAAGAAATCATCTTTTACTGTAACACTGGTAAAAAGAGTAGCCAAGCTGCACGAAATGTCTTCTATTTAGGATATCGAAATGTGCATTTTTGTGCATTATACATTTAAATTTTTCTAAAAATAACCTATTACTTATGTATTATATATACAAATACGTATTTTACTTATTCTATTTGTCATGTTATAGTCTAGAAGTCGGAAAAAAACAGACAAAACTTATTAAATTATTTTAAATTTTGGAGGATATATATTATGAAGTTAAGTGCTAGAAATCAGATCAAAGGTGTTGTTTCAAACGTAAATGAAGGAGCTGTTAATGCAATCGTTGCTTTAGATTTTGCTGGTCAGACTATCTCAGGAACTATCTCAATGGCTGCTGTTAAAGAATTAGGTCTTGAAAAAGGCAAAGAAGCTGTTGCTGTTATCAAAGCTACTGAAGTAATGATCGGTCTTGGCGATTTAGTTTTAAGCGCTCGCAACAAATTTGCTGGTAAAGTTGTTGAAATCAACGAAGGTGCTGTAAACTCTATCGTTAAAGTAGAAATCGCTGGTGGAAACGTAGTATCTGCTACTATCTCAAGAGCTGCTGTTTCAGAACTTGAATTAGCTGTTGGTAAAGAAGTTGTTGCTGTTATCAAGGCTACTTCTGTAATGTTTGGTGTAGAAGCTTAATTTTTATAATCAATAAATCGAAGAGGAATATCAAGCGAAGTTCAGAAAGAACCTCAAGCGATATTCCTCTTTTTTGTCTTTTAACTCAATTCTTTTACTATCACACAACACTGCTTTTTATAAAAAGCAATCCCATAACACACAATCGTTTTTAACTTCATAGGCGTAAAAAACTGCTCATAACGATTATTCTCAATCTGCTTAATTGCACTCTTTGCAGCTTCTTCCAATTCTCCTGCACTAGAAACATATTTAAATTCAAAAATGTATCCTGTCGTAGGTCTTTTAAAATACGT
>JPZU01000001.1:628390-629294 GCA_000875945.1 Lachnospiraceae bacterium TWA4
CTTTCTTCCAGACACTCTTTCCTTGTAATAATTCTTCTAATTCCATACGAGTTTGAAAGTCAGCTAATTCAGCAAATCGAAGAATGATATCATTTCCACTAGAATTTGCCCAAAAATTTCTCGGAATCGTATCTTCCCTATAAACAAGCTGATAACAAAAGTTAATAACATCCCATGGACAATAGACATGAATATCTCCAAATCGATATCCATCATACCAACTCTTAGTCAACTCATAATAATCACTTTTTCCATAATAGGCCAATAATTCTTTTACTTCTTCATCTGTAAATCCAAACCATTCTTCATAATCTTTATCAATAATCGTATGAATCATTGGATTATTAAATCCTGTAAATATACTTTCCTTAGCAATGCGAAGACAACCTGTCACTACAGCAAATTCCATGTAAGGATTGGTTTTCATACTATTGCTAAAAAATAGACTAATTAACTCTACCATCTGCGAATAATAATGAAATTTCTCTGCTTTTTGTAAAGGAACATCATATTCATCTATTAGAATAATTACTTTTTTCTGATATTCTTTATATAAAAGTTTTGATAAGAGTAAAAGACTTTCTGTAAGTTCTCCTACACCTCTTCTAAGATTTATGAGATCTTCTTTATCGTAAACATTAAGAATTGTGCTTTCTTGGAGGAAATCAAAACGTGTAGCTTCTAGTTTAATAATTCCCCATAATCGTTGTTTAGCTTCTTCAAAATCAAAACCACTAACTCCTTTTAAAGATAAAGAAATTACCGGATACTTTCCTAAATATTTTTCACACAATTCCTTGTTTCTACTAATAGATAAATGCTCAAAAAGTGTAACATCCGCCCCAATCTCAAAAAAATTTTTAAACATACTCATAGTTAAACTTTTACCAAAACGTCTAGGACG
>JPZU01000001.1:629813-637950 GCA_000875945.1 Lachnospiraceae bacterium TWA4
TATCTTTACACAAATTAAAGAGAAAAAGAAAAAAGGAACAGTAAAGAATATTTTTATCATTCTCTACTATTCCTTTTCATATTTTCAATGATTTTATTTATCCACAGATTCTAATAACATCATATCCACTAATTCCAGCTTCCACTCCGTCAAGTAATTTCTTTGCCTGACCTAAGTTATGTGCTATCGCAACTAATTTACCATCAATTTTTAAAATCTCGGGTTCTTTTTCATAGTTAAAGCAAACTGGAGCTGTCACTGCATCAAAGATGTGTTCTTTATCTAAATTCATTTTCAATCCATCTGCTGAGTTCATTCTCTTTAAATCAACTCCTGTACGCATAAAGGTTCGATAAAGCTCTCTAGCATTCATAGAAAAATCAACGCTTCCTTTTTCCACAACCTCTGCACCATTTTCATTATTTCCAGTAAATACAACCGTTTTTAACTCATCGACATCAAATCCGAATTGACTCGCTAATTCTTTAGCTCTTTTTGCAAATGTTTCCTGAAGAGATTCATAATAAATAACTTTGTCTTTAAGATTTGGATAATAGGTATCCACAAAGTTCTTTGCAGAAAAACTATTGCTCATAATCACTTGACCCGTTGCCTGACGAATGATTTCTTCTGCTTTTGTCTGGTTGATATCAATAATTTCTTCTTCACTAATCACACAGTCGATACCGAGTTTTTTCATTGCTGCAATTAATTTATGACCATCTAATGTGCCTTCTTCCATATTGTTTAGCTTTTCTAACTCTGGAAGAACAGATGATGAAACCATCCCAAACATCTGACTACTATAGCTATGCGCATAGAACAACATCTTATCAATTGTTTCATTCATATGTAATGCACCCGTTGGACATACATCCACACATCTTCCACATCTGACACATAAACTTTCCTTCATGGATTTGTCCATCGAAGCAGTTACACGATAGTCTTGTCCTCTGCCAAATAATGCTAAATTGTGTACACATTGAATATTATTACAAACATCAATACATCTGCGACATTTCACACATTTATTATCATCACGAATGACTGAGCCTAAGGATTTATCAACCTCGTATCTCTTTTCTTCTACATCAAAAGGAAGTTTATCTACATGATATTCTCTGTTTAATTTTTGTAATTCGCAAATTCCATCGCGAACACAATCACACCAGAAACACATTTCGCAAAATTTAGGGGCTAAATCTTCTTCTTTACTACTTCCAAGTCTTAAGCAGTGATGACAATCAACTGGATGATGTGCCATAATCATTTCAAGTGTACGTTTTCTATTGGCTCTAACTTCTTCTGTATTAGTTCTTACAACCATTCCTTCTCTTACTTTTGTTGCACAAGAAGGTATAAATGTTCTAGCACCTTCCACTTCAACTACACAGATTCTGCATGATGCTTGTGGGTCTAATTCTTTGAGATAGCATAGTGTTGGAATATGGATACCATTTTGCCTGGCTGCTTCTAAAATAGAAAGTCCCTCTTCCACTTCTAATACCTGATCATCAATTGTAATATGAATAGCCATAATTATTTCACCATCCTTTCTGCAAAATCTTCTGGGAAGTTCTCATATGCACTCTTAAATGCAGTTAATGCTCCTTGACCTAATGGACAAAAACAATCCTTTGCCATTAACTTATATAATTCTAAGAGCATAGCTAAATCTTCTTTTGTCCCTTCACCCTTAGCAAATTTATCAATAATCTTACATGATTGGAATAATCCTTCTCTACAAGGCGTGCATTTTCCACAGGATTCATGTGCAAAGAAATGAAGAATCTGCTGCACTTGATCCACCATATTGTGGGTTTCATCTAATGCTAAAATTGCACCTGAACCTAAAGCTTTTCCACTAGCTCTTAATGAGTCAAAATCAATCGATAAACTAATTTCATCCCCTTTAATATAACCACAGGATGAGCCACCAAGCTGAATCGCTTTCAGTGTATGACCATCCTTTGGACCACCTGCAAGTCCAATAACAATGTCATCTAGGGATGCATCGGTTGCCATTTCATAGCACCCTGGATTTTTGATATCACCAGATACAGAAAAGATTTTGGTTCCTGGATATTTTTCTGAGCCAATTTTAGCAAACCAGTCAGCACCATTTAATACAATCGCTGGTACATTTGCATAAGTTTCTACGTTGTTAACAACGGTTGGTTTTCCATATAAGCCTTTGACCGTTGGGAAAGGTGGTTTTAGACGAGGTTCTGCACGTTTTTCTTCAATAGAATTTAAAAGGGCTGTTTCCTCACCACAAACATAAGAGCCTGCTCCACTAACTACTCGTACCTTTACTCCATCCGTCATTCCTTTTTCTTCTGCCTGAGCAATTGCATGCTTTAATAATTCAATTTGTTCTTCATATTCACCTCTGCAATAAATGACTGCTTCATTGGCACCCACTGCATAAGCTGCAATTAACATTCCTTCAATTACTGTATGTGGATCATTTTCAATAATCACACGGTCTTTAAAAGTTCCTGGTTCTCCTTCGTCACCGTTGCAAACAATATATTTTTTATCACCCACGCTTGCTCTAGCACCCGACCACTTAAATCCAGTATTAAATCCTGCACCACCTCGACCACGTAACTTAGAGGCATTTTCAATTTCATTAATTAACTGGTCTTGATCTATGGTTTTTGCCTTTTTTAAAGCCTCATATCCACCAACTGCTATATAATCCTCAATCGACTGTGGGTTAATTTTTCCTAAATTACGAAGTGCAATTCTTGTTTCCTGTACAGCCATTAGCTTAATGCCTCCTTTACAATAGTTTCTAACGATTCTTTCGTTACAGATGTGTACAATTTTCCATTTACAATGATATTTGGTGCTGTATCACAGCGTCCTAAACATTCACAGTATTCTAACTGATATTTGCCATCTTCTGACTGTGTTCCAATTTCACATCCAGTCATTTTTTAATTTCTTTTAATAAATTTATACCACCTAAACTATAACAACTCGTTCCACGACAAACTTCAATTCGAATGGTTGCTGGTTTTTTTAATAAAATCATAGAGTAAAAGCTCAGTGTTTCATAAACTTTTGCTACGTCCATTTCTCTTAGTGAAGCAATTTTTTGAACATCTTCATCAGTTATCCATCCATGATCTTTTTGCATATCCAGTCCAAGTTCAAGCACGCTTTTTCCATCTAATCTATTTTTCATAGTTCCACAAACCATACGCTTCTCCTTCCTCAAGGGCATCCACTCTACATGGTACATAACGATAAATTGCATCACCAGCAATTTCATCTACATCTTCACCCGAAGTTAATTTATTAATTGCTTCTCCATAAACCCTTCCTTCTTCATCAGCAAGTCCAAAGTGATGAGTGATGATTCCATATCCCTTTGCAGCTCTATAAGAATACTCCACAGGAACTTTAATCGAACCTACTTTTGTTGTTACACGAACCCACTGTTCATCTTCAAGATTCATATCCTTTGCATCTTCTGGATTGATCATAAATGTATAAGGCTGACGATATTTATAAGTCTCAGGATTTCTCATAATTGTATTAACACCTGCTTCATCCGCATGACGACCTGCAGAGATTAAATATGGAAATTCATTGTTGTACAAAATTTCTTTTTCTTTTTCGGATGTAATCTCCTTAATAAATTGGTCAACAGTTTCATCAAATAAGTGAACCTTCTTGTCTGGATGAAGTACCTGTTCTTCAATAGCAGCTTCAATCGTTGGAACAGAGCCTGCAATCACATTGCCACTTGGACTATTGTCAATTGCAAAAAATACTTGGTCTCTGATAACAAGTGGTGCAAATTCTGGATTATTTTCTAATTCTAGATGAACATGAGGGAAGGTATAGCCCACCATCATAGCTGCTTCCATCTTTAATTCACCATAAATAAAGTTTGTCCAGAAAACTGCCTTACTCATAGAACCCATAGCCTTGCCCATAACCTTATAAAGCACGACTTTTCTACAGTCTTCTCTTCCAATTTCTTTTAAGTATTTATTAACTGGCTCGATAATTGCCATTCGATCATTTTTAGTAACACCATCTTTAGCAATCTCATATAAATACTCTGGAATTTCTGGTAAAAATCCACAAGCTTCAATAATATCGACTAAAATTTCTGAATCATCTCTTCGTTCAGCTTCTTTTTCTAATAATTGCTGTTTAAATGTCAAGGTAGAGAATGGATATCCACCCGTAAATACGGTCGTTCCAAAACGCTCATATCCCGTGGTTCCCGGAAGCACATAATCTGCACACTTACAGGTTTCTGTCATAGCAATATCAATAACAACCATTAAATCTAAGTTCTTAAATTCTTCTTCTAATCTCTTAGAATCTGGGAATGTTCTTGCAGGATTACCAGCCTCTACAAATAGTGCACGTAATCGATTCTGTTCATTTGGATCTTCCATACACTCTTGGAGCGTTCCACCTCCATAAAAAGAAACTGTTGGGAAACTATTCGTTTTCCAAGTTCTCCAAAGTCCTGGTGTATTCTCATCCGTATAATCTCCCCAACTTAAATAATTGTGTGCTACTACATTGGTACCCAATTTAAATAAATTACCAGTAATTGTAATCAAAACATCTAATAAATAACAGCTAAGAGTTGCATGACGTCCAAAGAATAAACCTAAGTCTGCATGAACTCCCCATTTCTTCGTACATAAGATTCGAATAAATTTCATAATCTGGTCTTTTGGTACTTGACAAACTTCAAGGGCTTCATCTACATCAAAGTCTTCAAACCACTTCTTACCTTGATCCCAACCAGAAGTATAGTTTTCAATAAACTCCCTATCTTCCCAACCATTTTGTACAATAATTGCAATAATTGCTCTAAGAAGTAATGCATCAGAACCATTCTTTGGCATAATGTGCATCTGAGCCATACGAGCTGTTTCTGACAAACATGGATCTACAGCAATAAACATTCGATTTGGATTTTCTGCTGCATCTCGAATAACTAATCTGGCATTTCCTACATTGTGTGATACGTAGGTATTGGCTCCCCAACAGATAAATACTTCACTTTCAAGAGCTTCTCCTTCAATTGGGGGAAACTGTCTTCCAATTAATTTACCATTTGCCCACCAAGGAGAAACAAATTCTACTGAAAGTGGATTAAATGCCCACTGAGAGCCTAAAAATCTTCTCAAATCCTGAAGTGGAAACATGGGGACCTGATCAACGGCAAGACCCACACCGTAAACACCAAATGCTTTAGGAGTGTATTTTTCTCTAATCTCTTTTACCTTTTCACCAATTTCTGACAATGCTTGTTCCCAAGAAATCTGAACAAATTCATCACCTACACGTTTTAATGGATAATTTAATCGATTTTTATTATGCTGGAAATACTTAAGTGCACGTCCTTTTCTACAACAATAACCACCTAATGAACGCATACTTTCCTTATCCGGTCTAACACTTACAACCTCATTATTTTCAATTTGAACTTCAAGACCACAGCAAACACCACAGTTATAACACGAAGTCTTTTTCCATTCAGCTGCCATAATATCTTCTCCTTTCAGAAATTCATATCATAGTTCTAGAGTAAAATTCTTTACTCAAATATTGTTTGACAAAAATATATCATAGTAAAAAAGAAAATCCTACACACGCTTTAAGTTCCATATGCCATAATGACAGATTTGCCTTTACTTATGCTAAAATGACACATTTTAATTTATTTGTGTCATTTGAATTTTTTATTGCGAATAATCTCATCTTTTGCTAAACTATTGATATAAAGGAGCTGATTACATCATGGCATTAAAATCAACAGAACGTACTTTACGAAAATGTATGCGTAAATTACTTAGAGAAAAACACTTATCAAAAATAACTATTCGAGAGATTTGTGAAACTGCTGAAATTGGAAATCGAACATTTTATAGATACTACTCAGATAAATATGCGTTATTTGAGGATACGTACATCAAAGAATTTTATGAAAAATTAGACATTACAGATGATATGTACATCTATGAGATTTATAAAAGAATCCTTTTTCAAATCTATGATGAAAAAGAATTTTTCACTCATACCATTGCTGTAAAGGGACAAAATGGTTTTTGTGAGATACTAGAAGAATTATTAGTTCCTCATATTTCTTCTCTGCTAACAAAGGATTCTTATATTGACAAGGCAAAAGACTATTTTATTCGAAGGGATATTCAAACAGCCCTTCTAATGATTGAAGACTGGATTAAAACTGATTTTAATAAACCACCAGAAGAATTTTCAGAATTCATTCGTCTTTGTGCAGCGCTCCATGGAAAATGGGAGTATCAAATAGCTATGAAGGATACACCAGACGATTATACACTTGAAAAATTTTTAAATAGCGAATGGTAGATATTTACTCTTAAGTGAAAAGGAAGATATCAAGCGACATCTTCCTTTAAAAATTAATTCCTCATATTTATAATTCCTTCACTACCACACAACTCTGCTTTTTATAACATAGCAATTGGAACATACCAAGACTCTCTATTATATGGAATCAATTCGTCTGTCATACACAGAATTATTCCTGGTTCTACTTCCATTTTAAATTGTTTTAATACAGAAAAATTCTTATCTGGCTTTACAGGTTGTTTGCCTTTCTTTACTTCAATTGGATACATTTTGTCACCTTTTACAATCAACAAATCAATCTCTTTTCGATCAATATCTCTATAATAGAATAAATCAACTGGTTTTCCCATATTATAATAACTTTTCACAATTTCTGAAACAACATACGTTTCAAGAAATGCCCCATCCATTGCTCCTACTTCCAATGTTTCTGCTGAAGGCCATCTGCAAAGATACGCTGCAAGACCTGTATCCATAAAATACACCTTTGGCGTCTTTACTAAGCGTTTTGTAATATTTGAATAATACGGTTTCAATATAAAAATTATTCCTGAACGTTCTAGAATACCCACCCACGCTTTTGCAGTAGGTGCTGAAACGCCTATGGTACTTGCTATGTCCTCATATTTTAATTCCTGCCCTGTACGTGCTGCCATATAAACAAGAAAATCATAAAATTCATTTAACTTTCCAACTTGTGCTAAATCTTTAATATCTCGCTCTATATAAGTGTTGATATAATTCATATAATACATGTCTCGGTCTATGTCTGTTGTGCAAAGTTTTGGCATACCACCTCGAAATATGAGTTCATAGATTTGATGAATATCTTTTTTCTTATAATCCCTACATCTTTTCTTTATTGCATCCAAGGATGGATCAAAAATATAAGGAGGACGCCCTTCAATTTCTCCCATAGATAAACTTGACATATCAAAAATAGCTACTCTTCCTGCAAGTGATTCCGAAACATTCTTCATCATCTTAAATTTTTGAGACCCTGTAAGCCAAAACATGCCACTCGTATCTTCTCCTTCAAGCGCCTTCATATCAATAATCTTTTTCATTTCAAGCAAAATAGACGGTTCTCGTTGAAACTCATCAATTAACAATGGATATCCATAGGTTTCAAAAAAAGTGCTGGATCTGTAGTTGCCAATCTTCTTGCATTTCCATCATCCATAGTGACATATCTACGGTTATTTTCTTTTATATGATTTAACATTGTAGATTTTCCTACTTGCCTTTGTCCACAAACCATTACAACAGGGTAATACTTCGATGCATCTATCACCTGCTTTTCAAGATGTCTATCTATATACATACACAATACCTCCTTAATATACGAGTAAAATAAAGTATAACTTTATTTTACTCGTATATTAGTTGCTAGTCAATGCAAATCGATTTCTTTTAGTAATTTTTTTGACTACTAAGTTACTGTTCTGTTCACACCCACGCCATTTTTATCATTCGCAATAGCGCACTGATGTGTGAACTGTAACCAAATTGTAACGAATCCAAAGATTGTAAAAAATATCTACAGTTCCTTCACTACCACACAACACTGCTTTTTATAAAAAGCAATCCCATAACATACAATCTTTTTTAATCTCATAGGCGTAAAAAACTGCTCATAACGATTATTCTCAATCTGCTTAATTGCACTCTTTGCAGCTTCTTCTAATTCCTCTGCACTCGATACATATTTAAATTCAAAAATATATCCAGTCGTTGGTCTTTTAAAATACGT
>JPZU01000001.1:639317-640221 GCA_000875945.1 Lachnospiraceae bacterium TWA4
TTTTCTTCCAGACACTCTTTCCTTGTAATAATTCTTCTAATTCCATGCGAGTTTGTGAATCGGCTAACTCAGCAAATCGAAAAATGATATCATTTCCACTAGAATTTGCCCAGAAATTCTTAGGTAATATATCCGTTGTAGTCTTTAACTGATCACAAAAATTCATCACATCCCATGGACAATAAACGTAAGTATTTCCAAATCTATATCCATCATACCACTTCTTTGTAGTCTCATAATACTCACTTTTTCCATAATAAGCTAGAAGTTCCTTCACTTCTTCATCTGTAAATCCGAACCACTCATCATACATCTCATTTACTATTGTATAAACTTTTGGATTATTAAATCCTGTAAATATACTTTCTTTTGCAATGCGAAGACAACCTGTCACTACAGCAAATTCCATATAAGGATTCGTCTTCATGCTACTACTAAAAAATTGACTAATTAACTCTACCATCTGAGGATAATAATGAAACTTTTCTGCCTTTTGTAAGGGAACGTCATACTCATCAATTAAAATAATCACTTTTTTCTGATATTCTTTATATAAAATTTTTGACATCTGTAAAAGGCTCTCTTGGAGTCTTCCAATTCCCATACTTAGATTCATCATTGTTTGTTTTTCACGCTCGTTAAGAATACTACTCTCTTGAAGTGGATCAAATCGTTCAGCTTCTAACTTAACAATACTCCATAATCCTTCTTTAGCCTCTTCAAAATTAAATCCACTTACTCCTTTTAACGATAGAGAAATCACTGGATATTTTCCCATATATTTTTCACACAGTTCTGTATTTTTACTAATTGACAGGTTATCAAAAAGCGTAGTATCTGTACCCACTTCAAAAAAATATTTAAGTGTGCTCATCATTAAACTTTTACCAAAACGTCTAGGTCT
>JPZU01000001.1:640380-645347 GCA_000875945.1 Lachnospiraceae bacterium TWA4
CACTTTATGCAAATTAAAAATAGATTTGCTCATTTACTAAAATCTCCCTCAAAAGGCAACTTTTATATACTTGCCAACTAAGGAGTAATTAAATTTATTTAGGATTTTAAGAGTGCAAAGCACGAAAAAATCCGTATCATAGTTGGGGGCAATACCTTTTGATCCCAACATCAATTTATATTTTTATCATCAATTTCTTAATTTTTAATCTGACTACTTATTAATATTCTTCTACCTCACAAATAATATTACAGATACTTGCATCAGCATGTATTCTCAATGGTGTACAAAAAGCTTTTTTACTTTTTTACCTATTAAAGGTTGAGATTAATATCTTCATAGATAATTAATGGTCTACCATTTTCTTTAATATTAAAAAAAGCCTTATGTGTCTTAAATCCATTTTCTTTGCCCATTGCAATATTCTCAATACTTAGTGTATCAATAGCCACTGCTTTGACATTAGGTAATTCTTTTCTAATCCATTCAGCTGCTTCTGAACTAACAGCTGGAAAACCTGTACTATATCCTATAAAATCTTTCTCTCTTTTCATCCAAGTATTTGTGTTAAATATCAAAAAGTCTGATTTATAAACTTCTTCACCATATTTTTTTATCATATCAATAGTTATAAGTCCATTTCTTTCATTAAAAAAACAATCAATTACCAGTGGAGATTCATAAATAAAAGACTCTGTTGGTAAATTTTCTATATCATCCATTTTAGGTGCATTCCCACCCAAATAATGCCAAGGAGCATCACAATGAGTTCCTGCATGAAGATAAATCTCTAATACAGATCCATTCCAATCATCTCCAAACTCTAAATTTTCATTTTGTTTAATTTTAGGAATTGGAAGACCTGGATAAACGTTCATTTGATCCATTATTGGATAACCTATTTCTACATATTTTGTCATAGTTCACCTTTTATTTTAAACATCATCAAGATAAAGTGATAGGCAGATAAATTTCAACTTATCTGCCTATACTTATTTCTATTGCCTACTGTACTTCCTTATTATACTCATAGGAACCTTCTATAGCATGCATAAGGTCAACAATCAATGAATTATAGGGAACGGGAACTCCATATAATTTTGCTTGTTCAACAATTGCTCCATTAATTGCATCTATTTCAGTTCTATTTCCTTTTAAAACATCTTGATACATAGAGGAATATCCTTCTGCTGCATCAATACAAACCTTTCGAACACTTTCTAGTGCTTCTCTACGATCAAAATAAGTTCCATCTGCTTCTGCTACTTCAACAGCTTCATAAATTAAACGTTTTGCAAAATTCCAAGCCGCCTTATTTTCAGCCATATATCCAATTTTTGTTCTTGTAATTGCTGTAAGTGTATTCACCGAAAGGTTCACAAATAACTTATTCCACAAAATCCATTGGATATCTTCAGAAACTACAACTTCAAATCCTGTTTCTTCTAGTACATTTTTTGCTATTTCTAGATTTTTTATTGCATCATGTTTGCTTCCTATCGTTGTAGCACCAATCGCTTTATGCTTAATCCTGCCACTGCCAAGATTTACACTATTATGCTTGGTCGTTCCAATAATAATATTTTCTTGTTTTACATATTTTGCAATTTTTCTGTCATTTCCTGCACCATTTTGTAAAGTCATTACAAGTGTATGCTCTCCAAATAACTGTTTATTTATCTCAAGTGCTTCACTAGTATAAGTTGATTTTACAAATAGGATTACCAAATCTGCTTTTTCTGTATACTCTCCAGATTTATAAGCTGTGATATTCTTGAATTCAATTTCTCCATCTTCTTTTTCCATAAGAATGCCATTTTTTTAATCGCATCAACTTGTGGTTCATAAGAGTCTAACATGATTACTTCATTTTTTTGACTTAATAAAGCTCCATATAGACACCCCATAGCACCTGCTCCAATAACTACAATTTTCATGTTTTATTCACCTCTATATTATTTAGCTGATCCATAAACTGCTGGAATATCTACTGCCTTGTTAAAGCAATATTCCTCTGATGGGAATGTTCCATTTATTGATTCTTCATGGAATCTATTTAATCCTTTTATCATTTCTTCTCTAATATTTGCAAAATGTTTTACAAATTTGGGTTTAAAATCTCCATACATTCCTAAAAGATCTTGTGTAACCATTACCTGACAATCAACATCTGGTCCTGCACCAATTCCTAAAATAGGAATATGAACTTCTTCTCTCATAGCCTTTGCTACAACACTAGGTACACATTCAACTACAATTGCAAATGCTCCCGCTTTCTCTAATGCTTTTGCATCTTCGATTAATTGACGAGCTGATTCTGGAGTTCCTCCCTGAACTTTAAATCCACCAAAAGAAGTAGCTGTCTGAGGAGTTAATCCGATGTGTCCCATAACACTGATTCCTGATTCTACAATTGCCTTAATAGTTGGAGCCATTGTTACTCCACCTTCTAATTTAATACAATCGCACTGAGTTTCTTTTACTAAGCGATTTGCATTTGCAATAGCCTGTTCTTTGCTTACATTATAAGATCCAAATGGCATGTCTCCTACAACAAATGTATTAGGAGCACCTTTTACAACTGGGCGAATATGATAAATCATATCTTCCATAGTAATTGGAACAGTGGAGTTATATCCTAACATAATCATTGCAAGAGAATCACCTACTAGGATCACTTCACATTCACTATCATTTACAATAGATGCAGTTGTATAGTCATAAGCAGTTACATAAGTGAATTTACGTCCTTCATCTTTGTATTTTTGAAAATCTAATACTGTCATTTTGTCTTACTCATAATTTTAGTCTCCTTTATATCGGTTTATTGTTTTTATCTATTATTTGAATTTCGTCATATGGTATTTATGCTTTCTGCAAATTTTTTTGTTCTCTTTTTTGATCTAATTTATACAAGAAAGCAACAAATATTGGGGCAAAATATTGCTGTTAAAAGTGTACATGCCGTACATGCTGCTACAGATTGATCTAAATATGTAGCCAAACTTGGATCTATTTCTGCCAAATATACAGGGGTTGCTGCACATATTCCCGCTGATGATCCGATTGCTGCTCCTACAGCCTTTGGCTTTCCATGATTACAAAGAGCTATAGCAAAATATCCACCTAACCCTGTAAGAATAACGGTCATTGCTCCTAATAAAACTCCGCTCATTCCTGCCATTAAGAATGATTGGAACTTTAAATTTGCACCTAAACAAAAGGCTACAAATGGTATAATAATCGTATTTCCAGCTGCTAAAAATTCTCTAATATCATCATCAATATTTCCTAAAATCATTCCTAAAATTAATGGGAAGATTGAAGCAACTAAAGACAATAATGGAATATCTGCTAATCCAGCAGCACCAAATACTATCATTGCTAAAAATGGAGAATCATTAATACATAAAGGTCCAATAGCTGCTACGTCACTACTATCTCCAAATTCTGATGCTAATGATACATATAATGTTCCACTTGAGTTAGTAACTGCACTAATAATCGCTAATGGAGTAAGTCCTAAGACTCCTGCTGGTCCCCATACTTTACTAACAAATATTCCTAAAGCAGCACCAATAATAAATTTTGAAACTAATAAAACTACTCCCTTTGCTACTGGAAGTGCTGCTTCTCTTAATTTGATTTGTGAACCCGAACAAACAAAAAAGAATGCGACAAATGCATTTGTTCCACCTTTTAATAATGCTGTTGTAAATCCGCCAATTTCTAATACCTGTGGACATACTGAATTGACTAAAGCGCCTAATATTAATGGAACTAACATCAACCCTCCGGGAATTTTTTTCAATGTTTTTAAAATAGGGATTTTCATATCCTATTAATCTCCTTTCTTCTCTCGTTTTATCTTGTCTGTATTGTAATATGAATCAATTTATAAGTAAAATACTAAATAATTAAAAATTATAACTATTTTGTTATAGTTTTTATTATTTTATTGTATAATTTATTGACTTTTATATTTTATATAAGTTATATTTACAATAACAAACTATAGGAGAGATTTACTATGAATACAGGAAGACGTTATTATTTTTTAACAATTGCAGAAAAATTGAATATTACTCGTGCTGCTGAAGATTTAATGGTCTCTCAACCATCTCTTACACAGTATCTAAATAATTTGGAAAAAGAACTAGATATAAAACTTATTGATCGAAATTTCACTCCTTTAAGACTCACTACCGCTGGACGTATTTATTATAATTATCTTAAGGATTGTAAGCTTAAAGATGAAATTTTAGAAAATGATTTAAATGAATTGCGCACTAATGAAGATACCTCATTAAGAATTGGTATTCCATTACAGAAAAGTTATGATATCACTGCAAATATCTTTCCTATAGTTACTGAGAAAATATCCAAATATCCATATAAATGTATGGGAAGGAACTACAAATACTGTAAAAGAAGAACTTCTTAAAGGACATATAGAAATTGGATTTGGTCATGTTACAACTACAGAAGATTCTAATCTATTCATAAAACCACTAAAAAATGAACATGTTTTACTAATATGTAATTCAAAAAATCCATTACTTAAGAACACGCAAACTTCTATAGAATGTCCATTTGAAATTAATCCATTAGATTTAAGAAACCAAACATTCTTTCAAATGGCTCCTAATTATTTTCTCTATGATCTATCGCAATTACATATGACAAAACATAAGATAAAACCTAATAAAATTACTACAATATCAAATTTATTTTCTGCCACATCATTAATCGCTAAAAATGAAAACTCAGGATTTACATATATGCCTGATTACTTCATACATGAAATACTAGATACTCCTTTTGCGCAATCCTTGGGATTTTTTCAAATTGGCTCCGAAACTCTTGATTGGGCATTTGCTATGATGTATAAGCGAAATCATAAACTTTCCAAACAAGGAACTATTTTTATTTAATTGTATTCTAACTAAAAATTTTTAAATAAAAAA
>JPZU01000001.1:645394-665800 GCA_000875945.1 Lachnospiraceae bacterium TWA4
GTTCTGTATTTATTCAATTAAAAAAGCGCAACTATCTAATTACTAGATTCATCTAGTTACTCTAAATAGTTACGCTTTTTTAATATTCTGAATTTTAAAAACCTATTTTCGCAAACAACTCGGCAATTAAATTCCCAAGAAGTCCCTCTTATTTCCCTAACTCTCTATCTTTTGCTATAAAAACAACGCCAATGTATCCGGTCCTACATGTGATCCCGTACAATAATCATAAGAAGTATTAATAAATTCTCTTACCTTTACACGTTTTTGGATTTCTTCCATAATATACAAAGATTCTTCATAGACATCTGCCTGCGCAATTCCTATAATCTGTTTTTCTGGCTCAATAATATTAGCACATACCAAATCAATCAACTCTTGAACTGCCTTTTTTCTACCTCGAATCTTTTCAAATTGAACGATATATCCATCTTTATTACCCCTAAGAATTGGTTTTATACTTAGCACATTTCCCACATATGCAGTAGCCGTATTTATACGTCCTGTCTTTGCCAAATATTTTAAATTACCAACTGTAAATACCCCATTCATCTGTAAAGCAAGGCTACTAAGTTTGGTCGCTATCGCTGTAATTCCCTCACCCTTTTCACGCATTTCATAGGCATAAATTGCAAGAATTCCTTGTGCTAGTGAAGCATTTAAAGAATCTACTAGACAGATTTTTCGTTCTGGATAGCTTTCTAGTAATTCTTCACTTGCTAAACGTGCAGCATTATAAGTTCCACTAATATTTTTACTCAATGAAATATAAAGAATATCTACTCCTTCTTTTAATTTTTCTTCAAATACTTCTTCAAATTCCTCTTGGTTTATTAATGAGGAACGCACAATTGCCCCTTGTCTTATCGCATCATAGTATTTCTTTCCTAATTTGCGCTCTTCTTCTTGGGTAAGTGTCGGATCAAAAACCTTTATTTCCTCATCATTTACATAGGTATGTAGGGGAATTACATGAATCCCATATTTTTTTACAGTTTCAGCAGGAAGATTTGCTGCTGAATCGACATATATTTCAAACATATCTTTTCCTTTCTATTTTCATATTGTGAAGCCTCACATAACTAAAGTCACGTGTTTCAAAAACTTTGTATTTTACAATGTTACAAACATTACATCCACTTTGTCATCATATGAAAAACTCTCTATCTTCTCTTCAGTTTCAGGATAAAGTAAAATTGCTTTCTTTGCCTGATATCTATCAATGTAGGCACACATCTGATACATGTCACTAGGTGAAATTCCATAGTGCTTCTTCTTTTTAGAAAGTAATTTCCATTTTGTATCTAAAATATAAGTTTCCTCTGTCTTCGTATTGTAAACTACAAAGTCTGGTCGCAACTGAAACTCTGGTGGATTATCAAATAGCGTATAACGTTCATCTTGAACAAATAGTTGACATTCTTTTGGTAACTTCTCCTTAATACGCTTTTCCATATAACTTTCAAATAACTGATTCATCGGAAATAACAGTGCTGTACTGACTTCCTCCCCTGAAAATACACTAAAACTCTTGTCATTTAAAAGCAACTGGCACCACCTAAGTACTTCTTGATAGTGCGGAAGAATACGTTTATCGCGATACGTATTAAAATCCTTAGTCGTTTTCACATATTCAAACTGTGTTAGAAGTTGACGAATTTTTCGAAGATTTTTATCATTCATAGTTTTTCTTACTAAAAACAATAACGTGGTCTTTATCAATCGATTTTCTATACAATCTGGATGATAGTCATCATATTCAATTGAAAACTGATGCCTAAAAATTGCTGGTTTTTGAAACTGAATTCGTCCTCGAACAAATGAACTAACTTCTTGTATGGGATGATAATCCAATGCCATTCGTCTTAAAAGAGTTTTTTCTACTTTATTTAAAAATTGAGTAATAAAAATCTCAAGCAATGGAAGATTTGATTCATCAACCATTGAATCTAACAGTGTTCTATAAGGAAGATCATAAAAAATCTCAAGCATTCGAAGAACCATCTCTTTATCTCCAACTTTTGGCAAAATGTCAATGACCGTTCCATCTTTTTAAAGAAATCGTTCCTACATAATTTTGAGCAGTAAAAACTACTTTTCCTCCTTTAGCAGATAATTTAACCAAATCAAATTGTCCAAGTTCTAATAGAGCTGGCGTAAATTTTTCAGGAAATGCCTGATATTCTCGAACACAATAATAATTAGATTTGTTTATAGGATTCAAGATTATAACAAGCCTCCTCATCAATTGAATAAGCCTTTAATCCATTGTATTCTTCAACTTTAATAAAGGCAGTTCCTACAACTTCTTGAATTTTTTCATAATCATCATAAAAGTATTCACACAACAAAGGTAGAAGCTGATTTCTAAATATATCTCCTAAAGTCTCAATCGTTGGATTTTTTATCAGTGGAATAAAATATCCCTGTCCAATTAAATGCTCATCATCATAGAGAAAATGAAGGCGATAATTAATAGTCGCTAATAACTCCTTAATAGAAACTTCCTCAACTTTTATATTCTCAAAAATTGAAGTATCTGGCTTTGTTTCTATAAAATGAAATCGTCTTCTAAGTGCTGTATCGAGCAAAGTTAATGAATGGTCTGCCGTATTCATTGTTCCAATAATATAGACATAAGAAGGAACTCCAAACTCTTCCTTAGAATATGGAAGCTTTGCCATTGTTTCTTCAGTTTGCATAAGTCTTCGACTTGGCTCAATTAATGTAATCAACTCTCCAAAAATTTTAGAAATATTTCCTCGATTAATTTCATCAATAATAAATACTTTATTTTCAAAACATTGGTTTTCATTACAAAACTTCTTAAATATTCCATCTTCAATCTTATATTGTAATTGTTCACTGTTTAAGACTGGTCGAATACCTTCAATAAATTCCTCATAACTATAAGACTGATGAAAAGTGGTAAATTCAATGAATCGCTGTTCTTTATACGTTAAATATCTTTTATAAACCTTTTCATAGCTTTCATTTTTTAAATCCTCAATCGAACAATCTTCAATAATTGCTACTGAATACAAAACGGATTGATAAGTCTTTCCTGTTCCTGGTGGTCCATAGAGAATTAAATTCTTCGGATAAGTTTCTTTATGATCTTTTAACTTTATGTAAGCATAATACAAAATATTTTCTGCTAAAAGTGGAGAATCTACCTGTAATTTTTCTACTACTTTTTCTATTACTTTATCTCTTAACTCCTTATACTTCATCTGACCGATATCCAATAAAACTTTTAACTTTTTGTATTTATCACTCTGATTGAGTCCATAGTTATTGGGTGAATACAAAAATAAATAGGTTGAGATTACCGACCAGTTGTGATAACATTCCTCCTCTAATTCTTCACAAAGTTCACTGATTTTTTTATAAAATGCATTAATCCTCTCATTCTCTTCTAATGTTTCATCAAACAATCTAGAAAATGCATCCTTAATTTCTTCAGGACGTCTATCAGCTAAATACAAAATCGTTGCCTTTGGAAAAAAATCTTTGTGGTCTAAAAGGCTTCCAGTTTTTTCTAATGAAGCTTGTAACATCTCTTTAAAATTTGGCGCATCAAAATCCCAATGTGTTTGAAAACAATCAACTGCTTCATTTAAAAGTAAGGGAGAACCTGCATTTTGATAATCATTTATTAACTCTTCAAGTTTTTGCTCATTCATTATTTATTGTTTATCCTCTTTAATTAGTTTTTTAATTGCTTCTATAGCAACTTTTATTCCCTGCTCTGTATCATGAGCAATTGGATTATCAAGTCCTAATTTTTCTCGTTCTTGATTACCCATAACTAATAGTACAGTTCCACATCGAACATGTAAATGACTAGCCACAATAAAAAGGGCTGCTGATTCCATTTCAGATCCTTTGCATCCTAGCCTTTTCCAAGCTTCCCATTTATTTAATAACTCATAGCTTACTGGCATTTTTTCAGGAGAATGTTGTCCATAAAAAGCATCTTTACACTGTACGACTCCCGTATGAACAGGTACATTGGTTACTTCTTTTGCTGATTTAACAAGCGCATTAATGACCTCTAAATTAGCAATTGCTGGAAATTCAATCGGTGCATATTCCTTAGAAGTTCCCTCCATACGAATGGCTCCTGTTGCAACAATTAAATCTCCTCCTTTAACCTCGGTGTCAATTCCTCCACAAGTTCCCACTCGCACAAAGGTATCTGCTCCACAGGCAACAAGTTCTTCCATTGCAATGGAAGCTGAAGGTCCCCCAATTCCAGTTGAAGTAACACTAACTTTTTCTCCATCTAAATAGCCTGTATAGGTTGTATATTCTCTATTGTCAGCAATAAGCTTTGCATCATCTAAAAAACTTGCAATCTTCTTGCAACGCTTAGGGTCTCCAGGAAGTATCACATATTTTCCAACATCGCCTTTTCTAATTTGTAAATGATATTCTACGCCTTTTTCAGAATATTTCATAAATTATTCCTCCAAACTGTACTTTTTTAAAAACTTATGGTATAATTATATCATAAAACAGTTAAAGGAGGGTACTACTTTATGAAAAATAATATCGTGATTACAATCGGACGTGAATGTGGAAGTGGTGGAAGACAAATTGGTCAGCTCTTAGCTGAAAAATTAGGAGTAAAATGTTACGACAAAGAACTCATTGCATTAGCTTCTAAAGAAAGCGGACTTTGTGAAGAGGTCATTGAAAGCCTTGATGAAAAACCAACAAGCTCTTTTTTGTACTCTCTTGTATCTGATAGCTATTTTCGTTTAAATAGTTCCATGTATAATGAGGTTCCTTTAAATCAAAAAGTTTATTTAGCTCAGTTTAACACGATTAAAAAACTTGCTGAATCTGAATCTTGTGTTATCGTTGGTCGTTGTGCAGACTATGCATTAAGCGACAATGAACATGCTCTACATGTATTTATTACAGGAGATGTTAAAGACAAGGTTGCCTATCTAATGGAAATTAATAACATTGGAGAAAAAGAAGCTAAAGAATTGATGATTAAAGTCGATAAGAAGCGTTCAAGTTATTACAATCACTATACAGATAAGCGTTGGGGAAATGTTAAAGGCTATGATTTATGCATCAATAGTAGCGTATTAGGACATGAAGGAACTGCCGATTTAATTTATCAAATGTTAGCTGCAAAAGAACATTTAGTTACAGTTCACACGTCAGCCAAAACATGAAAATATTTGTGCTTGCACAAGGATATTTTCGTGTTTGCTGACGAAGGGAACGCCATTTAATGAGCAATACAGCTGCAAAGCAGCGAATGAGCACGTCAGTGCGCTATTGCGAATGATAAAAATGGCGTGGGTGTGAACAGTAACAACATTCATAACATGAGTCAAGCGACACATGGCAAAAGCCCTCTACTGCGAGGGCTTTTCCTTTTCTAACAATTCAAAAATTTTATTCTGATAATTTTCACGAATCTCATTAATCTGACTGGCTGCATCCACCTTTGCTTTTTGAATCTCAAGCTCTGTTTTAGACTTTAACGCATGAATTTCAAATTCATATTTAGACTTTTGCTTTTCAAGCTCATCAGCTAATTGTTTATCAAATTCTTCTTTTAAAGCTTTTGCTGGCACAATTTGCTCATTTTCTTTTTCTAAATCGCTTACTCGCTTTTTTAAAATCTCATTGGTTTCTTCTAAATGACTTATCGACTCTTTCAATCTAGGCACTTGACTTGCCTGCTGCTTTTGTGCATCCAACATACGATTTAATGACTCTATCGCCTGTTGCTTTTGTTCTAATAAATCTTTATCCTCTGCCAAGTGATGATTTAAACGCTCTACTTCTTTTACTGATTCCTCAAGCTTAACCTGTGTATTTTGTAAGGTTTCCTGAAGTTTTCCATCTTTTTCTAAAAGCTTTTTTTTGAACAGAAGCCAACTCTTCTTGTAAGTTGTGAATCATTTCCTCTTTTTTTATGAATTTCTCTTGAAACTCCCCTCTTACTGTTTCTTTCGCTGTTCCTAGAAGATGTAATGAGGTAGCATACTGACTTCTTAAGGTCTGTAGTAACTCATCAAATTCATCAAGCTTTGTATTTTGAGTCCCAAGACCATTTCTCTCTTCATCCTTCTCATACACTTTTAACAGAAAAGAAATCGTATCATCTAAGCTTCGATTATCAGATAACTCTTGTAGTCTTGAATAATTCTCATCAGACATTCGCATGGAGCGAGGCTTAATCTCTCCCATAATAACCCTCTTTTCTTAAAATCTTTTCAAAATATTCAGGAAGTGGCGATGTAAAAAATACTTTTTCTTTTGTTGTCGGATGAATAAATCCAAGTTCTTTTGCATGAAGAACCTGTCCTACAACTCCAGGAACTGCCTTTCCTCCATAAACTGTATCTCCAAGTAATGGATGATGAATAGATGACATATGAACACGAATCTGATGGGTACGTCCTGTTTCTAATCGACACTCAATATAGGTCGTATCCTTAAAATACGCTAAAACTTTGTAGTGTGTAACAGCTCGCTTTCCATTCTTCTCATTAATTGCCATCTTTAAACGATTTGTAGGATGTCTACCAATTGGTGCATCAATTGTTCCTTCCATTTCTTTTAAACGTCCGTGAACAATTGCATGATAAGCTCGAGTAATGGAATGTTCTTTTAACTGTGCAGCAATATCATTATGCGCAACATCATTTTTACAAACAACTAATAAACCGGTCGTATCCTTGTCAATTCGGTGAACAATTCCCGGTCTAAGTACTCCATTAATTCCAGATAAGCTATCTTTACAGTGTTCCATTAGTCCATTAACCAATGTACCTGTATAGTGGCCAGGTGATGGATGAACAACCATATCTTTTGGTTTATTAACAATTAAAAAATCATCATCTTCATAAACAATATCTAAGGGTAACTTTTCTGGCAGAATCTCTGGGGTAATCGCTTCTGGTATCAGTAATTCAATTTCATCATTTTCTTTTAAACGATAATTACTTTTTACAATATTCCCATTAACTTTTACTTGTCCACCCTTTACTAACTTTTGAAGATAAGACCTTGAGAGATTTTCCATACAAGTTGATAAATATTTATCTAATCGCTCATCCTCAAAGGAAGGCTCCACAATAAAATGTTCTAACTTTTCGATGGCTCATCCCCCCTACTCTGAGTAAAAAATTCTAAATCTTCTTCTTTATAAACGACCAATATAAGAATTGCCAATAAAATAACTGAACAAGTCACATACATATCTGCTACATTAAAAATTGGAAAATCAATTAACTTAAAATACAAAAAATCAACCACATAACTTAAATAAAGTCGATCTATTAAATTTCCAATTGCTCCTGCAATTAATACAAGAATACTTAAATCCAATGGAAGATATTTTTTTACTCTTGGAATTTTTAGATACATAAATAAAAGAACTACTAAAACAATCATTGTCAATACTGCAAAAACCATTTGATGATTTTGTAAGATTCCAAAAGCTGCCCCTTTATTCGTTGTAAAATTAAGTTCAAACACTGAAGGAATGATTTCTATTGGTGCTTGATTTTTTAAATGTAAAACTGCAAGATATTTTGTCACTTGGTCTAAGCCAATAAGAACTGCTACAAAAACGATTGCTGCTACAATTGTTCCAAATTTTTATTTATTTTCATAATTCTACAACCTGTTCTAAAGCTTTCATTAACTCATTATCATTAATACTTCTGTCAATATAAGCTTCCCCAATTTTTTCAAAAGAATGAATTTAATAATTCCTGCTTCCATCTTCTTATCGTGTTTTACCGCTTCTAACACTGAATTAGAATCTGTAATTTCTACTTTAATTGGAAGTTTAAAGGCTTCAAAAGTCTTTATAATATCCTCATAATCTTCTTTAGAAATAAGACCTTTTTCATAAGAAATCCAAGATGCACTCACACAACCTAATGCAACACATTCTCCGTGTAATAAAGAAAATCCTTTTTCTTTTTCAATTGCATGTCCTAGTGTGTGACCAAAATTTAAAAGACCTCGTTCTCCTTTTTCTGTTGGATCATTTTCCACAACCTGTCGCTTAATTTGACAGCTTCTTTCAATCATCTCTTCGCAAACATCTAGATTTAATTCTAAAATTTCATCCTTATGATCTTTTAGCCAACTATAATAGGAAGCATCTTTGATTAAGCTATGCTTAATAATTTCTCCCATTCCTTCTATATATTGTCTTTTTGTTAAAGTTTTTAAAGTTGATAAATTCATATAGACTAGTGAAGGCTGATAAAAAGCACCTACCATATTTTTATAAGACTTAAAATCTACGCCAGTTTTTCCACCAATACTACTATCTACTTGTGACAAAAGGGTCGTTGGCATTTGAATAAATGAGATTCCACGTAGATAAGTAGCTGCTGCATATCCAGTCATATCTCCGACAACGCCACCACCTAGTGCAACTAAAAGATCCTTTCGGTCAAACTGATGATTAATTAAATGCTCATAAAGATTTTCAATCGTTGACAGTTGCTTGTTTTCTTCTCCTGCTGGAAAAACAAATGAAGTAACTTTCCTAGCGATTGTTGAAAATAGCTCCTCTACTTCCTTTAAATAATAACTTGCAACTGTTGAGTCTGTTACGATACAAACTCTTTTTTTATCAACATCTAACTCCTTTAAATGAGTCGTTGCATCTAAAAAATTTCGCCCAAATACAATTGAGTAAATGGGCTTTTTATCATAGTGTACAGTAATCATTGATACCTCCAGATACTTATGGCTTCTCGATCTTTTTTAGTCTTGCTATGATATTCTTTAAATATCGCTTTACCAGCTCCACGAAAAGATAGAATATCGCCTACTTTTACTTTATAATCAACCTGTGAAACCATTTTTCCATTGACAAATACTTTTTCTGCACGAATTGCATCACAAGCTTTACTTCTAGAAACTCTAAATGCAAGTCCAATAATGCTGTCTAAACGAAGAGAAGAAACTGTTCCTGTAATTTTCTCAAATTTTAAAATAGCCGTTACTTCTTCTAAATTTGCATCTGTCACTTTTACAGAATCATGCTTTACACTAGTTAAAGACTCTTTTACATATTGGATTGCTGTAGGAAGACCTATTAAATAAGCTGTTCCATTATCATTATCTACTAAAAGGTCTCCAAACTTTTGTCTGTCTAATCCCAGACTCATTATCGAGCCTAAATAATCCCTATGTGTGCAAGTTTTTGCAAACTTAGGTGCTAAAAATTCAATTTTTACACATTGAATGAATTCCCTTACATCATACTCTTTCGCCCACATAGGAAGAAAGCAAACAATTTTTCGCTCAGCCATTTCATATCCACCTTCAATTTTATACTGAATGGATGGATTCTTTGCTAAAAATGTGCTAAAAATTGTCTGCTCATATAAGTTCAAAAAATCTGTATGAATCGGTCGATTCTGATCATCTGCTCTACGCGATAAATCAGAGAACCGATTCATCAAGATTAATTCTTCTTTATTCATAAATAATTCTCACTAAAATTTTGTTGTAAATCTTGACATATCAATTTTATTGCCAGCTTTGTCCTTGACAATATCTGCAAATTCTCCAGCTAATTCAACACTCTCAGGAGCTGCAATAAAAATGTACTTTGAAATTTGTTTTAAATCTCCATCTAATGTGTAGCAAGCACCACTAGTAAAATCTACAATACTCTGTGCAAATTCAATATCAAGCCCTTCCATATTGATGACAATTGCTTTTCCTGATAAAAGGGTATCTGCAATTTCTTTCTTATCATCTTCCTTTTTAGGACAAATCATACATACTTCCATATTTCCGCCTCTCTTTAAGGGTACAATATTCTCGGTACGAGAAGTTGATTTTTCATCAAAATCTTCCTCTTCTTCCCCTGCTTCTTTATTTTTTTAGAGAAAAATTTAAATCTTGATTTCTTTTCTTTCTCTGGTGCTTCTTCTACTTCTTCATCTTCATAATCTTCTTCATAATATTCATTTTCATCATAATCGTCATCATTACCGTACGTAAAGGTTCCGATAATTTTTTGAACAATACCATTATTCGCCATATGCCATCCTCCATCTATCTAAAATACTAGATTATCCACTACTTTATTTATAATAGTAGCATAATATTTTTTGATAATCAAGCAATTTCTTATCCTAATACCTTGATACAAGCCATTTTTAACCGATTCTAAAGTTTCTCCTGCTAGTAAAAATCCACTGTTATGGCAAAAGCGAAGTCCACAAATTCCACTTACTTTCTCTAACTCTTCTCCACTAAGTCCTCTCCAGCTTTCTGGAAATGGGCACTTTAATTCTACGGTGTCTTCTGAGATTGGAACACCTTGTGCATTATATCCTCCACGATTTGATGGATAGATTACAAATTGGTATGGAGTATCAACAACCCACTGTTTCCACGGAATAAATCTAGAAAGAATTAAAAGCGGAGGAGTGTTCGTATCTATTAATGCTAAAACTTCTTCTTTTGCTCGAATAAGTCCTTTTAATGCTTCAATCTTATGTTCTAATAAACTCTTTGCTACACCCAAAGCTTCTTCATAACATTCATCTGGATTTTTATCACTGTCCCACCCTGGATTATAGCTACCAATTAAATCGCTAATTGCATGATATTTACCTGTATTATCAGCCTCATCCATATCACACACAACTGTCTTATCAAATTTTTTAGCTAATTCTTCGCCTACTAACTCTGGTCCAAATTTCTCCCATAATAGTCCAAAAGCTGCATAAGGAATACCATCTTCACGAACTTTTGAATCTACTTGATGGTGGTCAAACTCTCCTAAACCAATATCAAATACAATACCGTCAAAATCTTCTGGAACTTTAAATCCTCTAATAATTTTAATTGATGGATTTAAAATTCTAAGTAAGGCTCCTGAAAAAACATCATCTGCATGAAACTTTCCACCATGAGTAAATGCCTGATTACTAATCATATAAACCTCCCATCAAAATATGCTAAATAACGAAAAAACCCCGAAGACTACTGCCTTCGAGGTATAATTCTACAAGATTATTTGTTCATCTGTTTAGCTACTTCAGCTGCAAAATCTTCGTTCTTCTTTTCTAAACCTTCACCAGTTTCGAAACGAACAAATTTCTTAACTGCAACTTTTCCGCCAACTTCCTTAGAAACCTGTTCTAAGTACTTACCAACAGACTGTTTGCCATCTTCTGCTTTTACATAAACCTGGTCTACTAAGCAGATTTCTTTTAATTCTTTTTTGATACGGCCCTGAACCATACCTGCTTTTACCTTATCAGGTTTAGCAGATTCCTTAGGATCATTTTCAATCTGAGCCATGATAACTTCTTTTTCATGAGCTAAGAATTCAGCACTTACTTCTTCTTCGCAAACATATTTAGGATTTAAAGCTGCAAT
Source organism: Lachnospiraceae bacterium TWA4 (assembly GCA_000875945.1). Taxonomy (GTDB): domain Bacteria; phylum Bacillota; class Clostridia; order Lachnospirales; family Lachnospiraceae; genus TWA4. The sequence continues at coordinate 656,801 of JPZU01000001.1, forward strand.
CTGCATAGCTACGTTCTTTAATGCTTCTTTAACTTCATCATTAACAACTTCTGCATCAGCGCCAACTAAAACACCAATACGTCCGCCACCGTGAACATAACCTACAACTGCATCAGCTTCTAACTGTTCAAATCTACGAATGCTTAATTTTTCACCAATTGTAGCAATCTTTCTAGATAAAGCCTGTTCTACAGTTTCAGTTGTATCTGCTGCCCAAGGTTCTGCAAGGAAAGCTTCGATAGAATCTGCTTTTGTATTAAGAGCCTGATCTACAACTTCTTTTACATAAGCCTGGAAATCAGCGTTTTTAGCAACGAAGTCAGTTTCAGAGTTAACTTCTACAACTGCACCCTTCTTGTCATCAACAACAGCGATATCACAGATACCTTCTGCTGCAATTCTGCTAGCTTTTTTAGCCATAGCTGCAAGTCCTTTTTCTCTTAAGAACTCAACTGCTTTGTCCATGTCGCCATCAGTAGCTGCAAGAGCTTTCTTACAATCCATCATACCAGCGCCTGTAGCTTCTCTTAATTCTTTTACCATTTTTGCTGTGATAGCCATTTTTTATTCCTCCTCAGCGGTAGCTTCTTCTACTGCTTCTTCATTAAAGGTTTCACCCTGACTAGCTTCGATTACAGCGTCAGCCATCTTAGAAACGATTAACTTAACTGCTCTGATAGCATCGTCATTACCTGGGATTACATAATCTAATTCTTCAGGATCGCAGTTAGTATCAGCAATACCAATTAATGGAATACCTAAAGTATGAGCTTCCTGAACACAGATTCTTTCTTTCTTAGGATCTACAACGAAGATAGCATCTGGAAGTTTCTTCATGTCTTTGATACCACCTAAGTTTTTCTGTAATTTTTCTAATTCTTTCTTTAATTCGATAACTTCTTTCTTAGGAAGAACATCAAATGTTCCATCTTCCTGCATAGCTTCGATTTTCTTTAAACGTTCAATACGACTCTGGATAGTCTTGAAGTTTGTTAACATACCACCTAACCATCTCTGGTTTACATAGTACATTCCACAACGTTCAGCTTCTGATGCAATTGCATCCTGAGCCTGTTTCTTAGTACCTACGAATAAAACAGTACCACCATTAGCAGCGATATCAGCTACTGCCTTGTAAGCATCATCAACCATAACTACAGATTTCTGTAAGTCGATAATATAGATACCATTTCTTTCAGTGTAAATGTAAGGAGCCATCTTAGGGTTCCATCTTCTTGTCTGGTGTCCAAAGTGTACACCTGCTTCTAAAAGCTGTTTCATTGAGATTACGCTCATCGTATTCTACCTCCATTTGGTTTTCACTTCCGTATGTATCTACTCCCGGAGACCACATGGCATATAATTATTCCTATGATTAATCACCGCCGACGTTGGCACCTTCCTTTGAAATCAACATACGTGTTTTTTTGCATACCGTATTACTATAGCATACATTTTTTTTAAATGCAAGAAAATTTTAGAATTTCTTTTAACTATTTAAAATCAAAAGGAGAAAAACTACTTAGTTTCCTCCTTTTAATCTTTGCCATATAAACTATTTTTAATAAACAATTCTTATTCATACTCATAGCTCTAAATAATGGTTACAATTTCTTTAATTCACTAAAAATTTCATCATTTATTACACGAATTTTAGTTCCCTTCATTCCTGATGAATGAGACTCTATAACTCCTACACTTTCAAATTTACGAAGTGCATTCACTATAACAGAACGTGTAATTCCAACTTTATCTGCAATTTTACTTGCAATTAAAGTTCCTTCTAATCCATCTAATTCATTAAAGATTGAAATAATAGCGTCTCTTTCAGAAGAAGATAATGTACTTATTGCAGATTGCACAAGGTTTTTCTTTCGCTCTATTTCAATAATTTCTTCGTGAACAGCTCTTGTCATTTCAAGACCAACCACTGTGGTTCCATATTCGCAAAGAATAATATCGTCAATATCATATTCTATGCGATTTTGATAAATAAAAAGTGTACCTAAACGCTTACCTCCAATATCTATTGGACTAATAATCGCTTCATATTCTTTGGGGTTTTGTTCAAATCCTAGATTTGCTAAGTTAACATTTTCTTTTGTGGAAAGTACATTTAAAAGGCGCTCATTTAATAGGGGGTCAATAAATTCGCCAACTTGGTTTGCAAGCAACTCTTCAATCGTTGTTACTTGTGGTGCAAATCCAAGACCGAGTACTTTTCCTTTTTTGCTAACAATTAAAATATTAGAATGTAGAGTTTCACTTAATACATCACAAATGTCATTAAAATCCACTTTTATTAAACTACTATTGTGTAGAAGTTTATTGACTTTTCTTATTCTATCTAATAATTGTACACTCATTCGTATCCTCCTTCTCTTAATTTTCTGATAAATTTTATGTATACCTTTTATATATTTCATACTAACATTTTCCAACTATAAATGCAAGTATGAATATATACAAAAATAAGGGAACTCTTAGACTCAAGAGTTCCCTTTATTTGTAGTAAATCCACAAGCAGGATCCGAACAAGTAATCTTATTTCCTCGTTCTACCATATATTTTCCACAATCTGGACATTTTTCAGCTACTGGCTTTTGCCAAGACATAAAGTCACAATCAGGGTTATTTTCACAACCATAGTATCTTCGACCCTTTTTTGTTTTACGAATCAGTATTTCTTTTCCACATTTTGGACAATTCACACCAATTTTCTCAAAATAAGGCTTTGTGTTTCGACATTCTGGAAATCCTGGACAAGCTAAAAACTTTCCATGAGGACCATATTTATACACCATCTGTCGTCCACAAATTTCACAAACTTCATCCGATACTTCATCTTCAATCGTGATTTTTTCTAATTCTTCTTTACCTACTTTAACAGCTTCTTCTAGATCTGGATAGAAATTCCTGATTACTGTCTTCCATGAGATATTTCCTTCTTCAATCTGGTCTAATAATCCTTCTAAATTCGCTGTAAAAGTTACATCGACAATACTTGGGAATGCTTGTTTCATAACATCATTGACAATTTCTCCAAGTTCTGTCGTATATAAATGCTTTTCTTCCTTTAAAACATAGCGTCTAGCAATTAATGTTGTAATAATTGGTGCATAGGTACTAGGACGTCCAATACCTAATTCCTCAAGTTCTTTTACTAAAGATGCTTCTGTATAATGTGGCTGAGGCTGTGTAAAATGTTGTTTATCTTCAAGAGATTGTAACTTAAGTACGGACTCTTGTGTAATTTTAGAGCTTAATTTTTCCTCTTTTTGTTCATCATCTCCATAAACTACTCGATAACCTTGAAAAGTAATTCTAGAACCTGATGCTGTAAATGGTTCTCCATTAGCTTCAATCTTAATTGAAGTCGTCTCATAAACTGCTGGTGACATCTGACTTGCTAAAAATCGATTATAAATTAACTGATATAAACGGTACTGATCACGACTTAACGATTCTTTTAACGAAGCTGGTGTCATGGTCACATCAATTGGACGAATTGCTTCATGCGCATCTTGAACTTTTCCACTACTCTTTTTAGCTTTTACACCTTCTCCAATGTATTCTTTGCCATAAGTCTTGTCAATATAATTTCTTGCAGATTCCTCAGCTTCCTTTGAAACACGAATAGAGTCTGTTCGAAGATACGTAATTAATGCTAATGTACCCTTGCCCTTAATGTCTACGCCTTCATAGAGTTGTTGTGCAATTCTCATCGTCTTAGATGTAGAAAAATTTAAAAGCTTTGAGCCATCCTGCTGCATAGTACTTGTTGTAAATGGCAATGGACTCTTACGAACTCTTTCGCCTTTCTTTATTGATTTAATTTCAAAGGGTTGGTCTTTAATGCGAGATAAAATTTCATCCATCTTCTCACGGTTTTCAATTTCATTTTTATAGTGAGCTACTAAAACTGTCTTATTATTGTCAACTGTAAGATTAGCATTTAATGTCCAATACTCTGTAGGAATAAATGAATTAATGCTGTCTTCTCTATCACAAATAATTCGAAGTGCTGCTGACTGTACACGTCCTGCACTCAGTCCTCTTTTAATCTTATCCCATAAAAGCGGACTAATTGAATATCCAACCATTCGATCCAAAATACGACGACATTGTTGTGCATCAACAAGATCCATATCAATTTCTCTTGGATGCTTAATGGATGTCTTTACTGCATTCTTAGTAATCTCATTAAATGTAATTCTAAAAACTTTTTTATTTTCTAGCTTTAATGCAAAATATAGATGCCAACTAATTGCCTCTCCTTCACGGTCAGGGTCAGTTGACCAAAAATACTTATCTGCTTTTTTGACTTTCTTACGTAAATTTGCTAATAATTCCCCTTTTCCTCGAATTGTTATATACTTAGGTTCATAGTCGTTATCAAAGTCAATTCCCATATTACTCTTTGGTAAATCTCTAACATGCCCATTGGATGCTTCTACATCATAATTACTTCCTAAAAATTTCTTAATAGTTTTTACCTTAGCGGGGGACTCTACAATAACTAAATACTTCGCCACAAAAATCTCCTACCTTTTTTACTTATTTAAACTTTTATCGATCTCATATAAAAATTTTTCTCCGTCTGCTTCACAAGCCCTTTTTTCTCTAATTTTATTAAAATTTTCATTACATTTGCAGTATCTAATCCACTTTTTTCTACAATTTCGGATAAGGCAAGTGAACACAAACCGAGTTCACTATACACCTTTTCTTCTTCAAACGCAAGTCCTAATTTCTGATTACAAGATAATTTTGTAGTTTCTTTTGTGTCTAAATGGAATAATTCTAACAAATCATTAATCTCTGTATAAATCCCTGCTCCCTGCTTAATTAAACTGTTACATCCCTCACTCAATGAATCATGAACACGTCCTGGAATGGCAAAAACATCTTTCCCTTGTTCCAATGCTAAATCTGCTGTAATAAGCGATCCACTTTTTAATCTAGCTTCTACGACTAAAATAACATCAGCTAGTCCACTGATAATACGATTTCTCTGTGGAAAATGAAGGGCTAGTGGAGGACTATCTACTGGAAACTCTGAAATTAAACAGCCCTTCGTTAAAATATTTTGATAAATTCTAGAATTTTCTCTAGGATAACAAACATTTACTCCATTTCCTAAAACTCCGTAGGTGACTCCTGATGCTTCTAATGCTCCAATGTGAGCTTGTGCATCAATTCCTGATGCTAAACCACTAACAACTGTTACTCCAATTTCTGCAAGGCTTTTTGCAATACTTTTTGCCAAATCTTTCCCATAATATGTACAGTTTCTAGCGCCCACAATCGCAACCATAGGGACTTTCTTCTTAATTAAATGTCCCTTGATATATAATCCCTGTGGTGGATTGTAGATATTTTTCAAATTCTCTGGATAATCCTCATCCATTGGTGTGATAAATCGTATGCCCTCTTCTTGTAATTTATGATAAGAATCTATGTAATAATTAAAATTTAACTTGCTTTCTAAAAGACAATTTTTGACTTTTTTAGGTAGTAAATGATTAAACTCATCTTCTGTAGCTAAAAATATCTGATATCCACTGCCAAAGTGAGCTAGTAACTTTGCAATGCTTACTGCGCCTAAACCTTCTATATTTGATAACCAATAACGATAGATTTTTTCCAAATTTTCTATATTCTCCCTCTAATTCATCCAGCTATTTCTATAACAAAATGCCTCAATTAAATGTTCTTCTTCAATAGTTTCTGATTCTTCTAAATCAGCAATAGTTCTTGCAACTTTTAACATCTTATGATATCCTCTTGCAGTTAATTTATATTCTTTTAGAAATTGTTTAACTAACTTTTCTTGCTTACTTTCTAATTTACAAAATACTTCCAATTCCTTTGAATGCATTTGAGAATTAAAAAAAATGTCCGAGTTCTTATAACGTTCCTTTTGCAATTCATGCACTCTTTGTACTCTCTTTCGAATATCTTTAGAACTTTCTTCTTTTTCTTTGGATGTAAATTCTTTATAATTAAGAGCTGTGGTCTCTACTGTAATATCAATTCGGTCTAAAAAAGGCTTACTTAATTTCGCTAAATATCTTTTTACTTCTGTTAATGAACATGTACATCGATTTAAATCTGGATAATATCCACATTTACAAGGATTCATTGCTGCACACAATACGGTATTTGATGGAAATGTAAATTGCCCTTGAATTCTAGAAATCATCACTTTTTTATCTTCTAAAGGCTGTCTAAGTACCTCTAATGTTGAATTCTTAAATTCAGTCAATTCATCTAAAAACAATACCCCTCGATGTGCTAGTGAGATCTCTCCTGGAACTGGATATCGTCCCCCTCCAATTAATGCTTGGGCACTAATTGTATGATGAGGTGCACGAAAAGGTCTCATCTTCATAAGTCCACTTCGATTAGGTAACAATCCACAAACACTGTAAATCTTTGTTACTTCTATGCTTTCTTCTAATGATATCGGTGGTAAAATACTTGGTAATCGTTTTGCTGCCATAGTTTTTCCAGAACCAGGTGGTCCCGACAATAAAATATTATGCATTCCACAAACTGCTACTTCTAAAGCTCTCTTAATCGCTTTTTGGCCCTTAATATCACAAAAGTCTAAGGTATTTTCTAAAATTAATTGACTATCCCAATTCGTAGTAGGACAAATTAGGCTAGAAATCTGGCTAGGTTTCTTTAACACTTCAATAATCGAAGACAAAGTATTTGCCTTTAGTATTGAAATTCCTTCAATACAGCTTCCTTCCTCTAGATTTTCTTCTGGAATCATGCAATAAGTAAATCCTTGCTTCTTGGCACAAATAACCGAAGACAAAATTCCATTCACTGGTTTAATTCTTCCATCTAGTCCTAGTTCTCCACAAATGACCATCTTCCCTAATAACTCTTGGGATAAGTCTCCCATCGCTGTAAGTATTGATAAAGCAATCGGTAAATCAAAACCTGAACCTGTTTTTCTGATATCTGCTGGAGATAAATTAATAGTAATTCTCTTCGGTGGCAGATGAATTCCGCTATTTTTAAATGCTGTTCGAACTCGCTCTCTTGCCTCCTTCACTTCAGAAGCTGGAATTCCGACAAGATCAAAAGCGGGTAATCCTTGTGAAATATCAGCCTCTACTTGAACAAGAAGTCCATCAATTCCATGAATTGTTGTTGTATATGTTTTTCCAAAAATGGCAATTCTTTCCTTTCATTTATAATATTTAATTGAATTATATCACTATTTTATTTAAAAATCAATACTTATATTTTGCTATCAATTTTTTATAGACACAAAAAAGGAGCCAAAATTGGCTCCTTTAAAATTTTATAATTATCTAATTAATTATTCTTCTGTAGCTTCTTCAGCTTCTACATTTTCTAAAGCTTTCATACTTAAGCTAATCTTATTACTTTCTCCGTTAAAGTCTACAACCTTAGCAGTAATTACCTGATCTTTTTTAAGTACATCTGAAGGTTTGTCTACATGTGCTCTAGAAATCTGAGATACATGTAATAAAGCATCTACGCCTGGCTCTAATTCGATAAATGCACCAAAGTCAGTCATACGAGCAACTTTACCTTCTACTACATTACCTACTGCATATTTTTCAGCAGCGGTTAACCATGGATTCTGTTCTGGGAATTTAAGACTTAATGCAATCTTATCTCCATTGATTTCTTTAATGAAAGTCTTAACAGTTTCTCCAACTTTGAAGATCTTCTTAGGATTTTCAACATGTCCCCAAGACATTTCAGAGATATGAAGTAAACCATCAGCTCCACCTAAATCGATGAATGCACCAAAATCTGTTACATTCTTAACAGTTCCTTCAATAACCATTCCTGTTTCGATTCTTGCAAATAAAGCTTCCTGTAATTCTTTCTTCTTAGCAACTAAAAGCTGCTTACGATCACCAATGATTCTTCTATTCTTAGGTTTGAAATCAGTAATTACAAATTCGATTTCCTGTCCTTCATATTTAGATAAATCTCTTTCATAGCTATCAGATACTAAACTTGCTGGAATAAATACTCTAGTACCTTCTACTACTACACTTAACCCGCCTTTTTCAATGCGATTAACTGTTGCTTTTAATACTTCATTATTTTCAAAAGCTTCTTCTAATCTCTTATTTCCTCTATCAGCTGCTAATCTCTTACAAGATAAAAGTACCTGACCTTCGCCGTCATTTAACTTAACAACTTTAGCTTCTAATTCATCGCCTTCTTTAACAACAGTTGTTAAATCAACGCTTGTATCATTCGTATATTCGTTCTTAGTAATGATACCGTCAGCCTTATAACCAGCAATGTCTAATACGATTTCTCCTTCCTTAACAGCGATAACTTTTCCACTGACTACCTCACCAGTGCGGATTGTTTTCACAGAACCCTCCAATAATTCTTCAAAACTTTGTTCTGACATTTGATTGAACCTCCTCAATAATATTCTTTGGGGTTGAAGCCCCCGCTGTAATACCTACGGTGCACACAGTTGTTAGAAAGTCTCGAGCTGCCAAGTCATCGAGTGTCTGTATATAATAGGTGTTATTACATTCGTTCTTACAAATTTCGTAGAGCTTTTGTGTATTCGAACTATGCTTGCCGCCGATCACAATCATAGCGTCTACGGACGAAGCTAACTCTTTAGCTTCAGCCTGTCGTTCCTGAGTTGCATTGCAGATAGTATTCACAATAGTAACATTATACCAAATTTCTTTGATAATTTCAACTAAATATTCAAATTTATTTAAATTAAATGTTGTTTGAGCAACTACTGTAACTGGCGTTTCGCTTGAAATTTTGAGATTTCTAAGCTCATCTTCTGTTTGAATTATTGAAACTCCAACTTTTTCATTACACCAACCCTTAATGCCTTCAACCTCTGGGTGAGTTTCTTTTCCAATAATAATCACATGTCGCTTGTCTTCTCCTGCCTTTTTCACTAACTTATGAATTTTTTTACAAATGGACAGGTAGAATCTACCAATGTTAAATTTT
>JPZU01000001.1:665820-670720 GCA_000875945.1 Lachnospiraceae bacterium TWA4
AGATTCTAAAACTTTTACACCTTTTTTCGCTAAATCTTCCACCACAATTTCATTGTGAATAATAGGACCATACGTATAAACAGGATCTTTTGCTACTTTAATTTGTTCATATACCGTTTGAACAGCACGGTCTACACCAAAACAAAATCCTGCTAGTTTTTGCTACTTTTACTTCCATAGCCTATGCATCCTTTCTTTGCTCAAAAAGTTCTTTTAATGCCTTTGCCGCCTCTTCAATATTCATAAATGAAGTATCTAAAACAACTGCATCATCTGCTTGTTTAAGCGGTGATACTTCACGATTCATATCTCTATAGTCCCTTCCTCTAATATCCTCTTCAATTTCCTCAATAGTTACTTGCATACCTTTATCAATTAATTCTTTATATCTTCTCTTTGCACGCTCTTTAACACTAGCTGTTAAATAAACTTTCAAATCAGCATTTGGAAGTACTACAGTTCCAATATCTCGTCCATCCATGACAATATCTGCTGTTGTAGCTAATTTTTGCTGAAGTTCTACTAACTTTTCACGAATCTGTGGAACTACTGCATAAGAAGAAGCAAGTCCACCGATTTCCTCGGTACGAATCTTTTTGGAAACATCTTCTCCATTTAACCACACAAGCTGTTTTCCATTTTCATAGCTAATGCTAACATCTACAGTCTTACATCCTTCTTTAATTTTATCTATATCCTGTGGAGTAATGCCTTTTCCATGAAAATACAATCCCATTGCACGATACATAGCTCCTGTATCCACATAAATAAATCCCATTTCTTTTGCAAAAAGCTTAGCAATTGTACTTTTTCCTGCTCCTGCTGGTCCATCAATTGCAACATTATAACTCATATCTTTACATTTCCTTTCTATCCTTCAATCGTACGACCTGCTGCCCATCCCGTTGACCATGCAATCTGCAAATTATAACCACCAGTATGTGCATCCACATCAATCATTTCACCAGCAAATTTTAAACCTTTTACTAACTTTGAGTCCATTGTCGTTGGATTAATCTGCTTTACAGATACTCCACCCTGCGTAATAATGGCTTCTTTAAATTCACGAGGTTTTGTAATTGTCATTGTGAGATTATGTAAAAGTTCGACTAATCGTCTCCTCTCAGCTTTTGAAACTTCACAAACTTTCTTTGTTTTATCAATTCCCACTAAATCAACAATTACTGGAATCATCTTCGCAGGAAGTAATCCTCCTAATGAATTTCCAAATTGTTTATTTTTATTTTCTTCAAAATCTCGTAAAATTCTGGCATCTAATTGTTCGTCACTAAGCGCTGGTTTTAAATTGATTTTTAACTTCACTTCGCCCTTTTCAGGCTTTTCTAATGCTTTTCCAATAAAACTACTGCCACTTAAAATTACAGGACCTGTCACACCAAAATGGGTAAATAACATCTCACCAAAATCGCTATAAAGCTTTTTCTTACCCTGCTTAAATTCTACTTCAACATTTCTAAGAGAAAGTCCTTGTAAACTTGGCACCCATTCTTCTTTTGTTTCAAGAGGAACAAGTGCAGGTCTTAAGGCTGTAATTTTATGACCTCCTGCCTGACTAAATTTAAATCCATCACCTGTTGAACCTGTCGATGGATAGGAAAGTCCACCGGTAGCTAAGATTACTACATCTGCCTTATAAGCTTTTCCATCAGCAGCTTCTACTCCTGTACAAATCATCTCATCATTTACAGATTCTAGCAAGAGTTTTTTGACTGTTGTATGAAGTTCTACCTTTACTTTATTTTTCTTTAATGCACTACTTAATGCTTTTAAAATATCCGAAGACTTATCTGAAACTGGGAATACTCGATTCCCTCTTTCAGTTTTTAGAGGAATCCCTTCTTCTTCAATTAATTTCATAAGATCTTCATTGGTAAACTGGTCAAACGAACTGTACATAAACTTCGGATTGCTAATCACATGGTTTCTAACTTCTTCCATAGAACTAGCATTAGTCACATTACAGCGTCCTTTTCCAGTAATATAAATCTTTTTTCCTAATTTTTCATTCTTCTCTAAGATGGTTACTTTATGACCTGCCTTGCTTGCGCCAAGGGCTGCAAGAATTCCAGCAGCTCCACCACCGACAATCACTACATTTTTCGACATGAAAAACCTCCTTTAGCACATTCATTATAATGTGCCAAAGGAGGCTTTGTCAACGCAAACTATTATTTCATCATCTCTTCTACGAATTTTGGAAGTTTTCCTTCTTTAAACTGATAACTAATACTTCCCTTTGATGTTTCTTCACCTTCATCATAGGTATAGGTATTTTCAAGTCTAAAGTTCACAAGCTTTGAATTTATATCCACTAGGGATTTTTTAAAGGCTACACGAACTTCATAATTATCGACTCCTTTCAAGTCATTAATTAAAGACACGTCTATGTTATGATCCATGTAATTAGGTGTTAATGCTGGAATTAATTTTTCAAGGTCTTCTTTTTTAGTAAATACTTTTGTCACTTTTTTACTTTCATCATAAACATTTAAAGTTACTCGAACTGAATCGATAAAATCTGCAGACAAGGGTGAATAAATTCCCCAGTCTTCTAATAGCTTACAGGTGTCTGTAAATGATGAATAAATTGGATATTCCAAGTCATCATACATAGATTCTCTTGTGCCTTCCATGAAGCCAATGTTTAAGATTGCATTCTCTCTTAGACGCAGACTCATATCCATAGCTTCAAGTTCTTTACAATAAGTAGAAAGTAATAGTCTCTTTTGCTCACTATTTAGATTTAACTCATAAACAACTTCTTCATAATTGTTTCTAGTTGCAAGTTCGCCTGTTAAATAAATAGCTCTATACTCTTTATCCTGATTTTGTAAAATTGGATAGGTAGCATTTTTATACTCTTTGGTATTGCAAATTTCTAAAAACTGATTTATATATTGTCTAGGAATTTCATAATTTCTAAATCGTTCACGACCAAAACTTAGTCGATAACAAATTTTTACACTCGTATAATACGTATTAGACTCATTATTAGTACGTTCTTGATAACTTGAAATATTTTCTACAAGACTAATCACTTTAGCAATATCAGACTCATCAGAAAGAGTCATTTCATTTCTTCCTTCTTGTAATATCGTTGAATAAAGTCCTCTTGTAAGACCATCATCATAGATTGAAATACTTTGAACTTTACTTGTAGTTGGAACCCAAGAATCATAACCTAATAAATCAAATTTAAAAATTCCTGCAATTAAAAAGGTTGCTACTGCACAAAATGCTAAGCATTTTAATCCCTTAAAGGCCGCCTTAAAATCAAATTCCATAATGATTTGTAATATCGCATGAGTTAGGAAACAACCCATTACTAGTCCAAAAATCAACCAACCATCTTCAAAATCTACTGCCATTAATCGGAACATTGCACCTGATGCAAGGGCAATTGGCACTGTAAGAAAGAAACGAAGTACTGGCTTTAATCGATCAAAAGCAATCGCATTTCCAGCAGCTTCTGACTTACGAAAATGATAAACAATTACTGAGCCAACAGTTATTCCTAGAGTCCAAATCAGTATTTTAGTTAAATCCATATTCCATGCAGTATTGATATCTGACCAACGATCTATAATACTTGGATACCATAAAAAAGGATTAAATATTGCTTTCATTGTATAAAAATCATTAAATACTGAGCCAATATAATTGTTAAAGAACATCGTACATAAACCTTCAAATAGTACACAGACTAAAAGGTTATAAAGAGTTAAGACTCCTGTAGCCAAAATGGAAATTACAACATTTCCCACTAACGTTGCTGCTAAAATAGCAGTACTATAAAATAATAAATACACTAAAATATTTTCACCCATTAAGGCAAATAAGTTGCCTATATAAGCCCCAACTCCTGTAATCTTATACATACTACTACAGATTGCTAATGAAAGTAATGTAAATAGTACATAAGGAAGAACAAACATTAAAAGTCCATTCACATAAGAAACTAAATAAAGCTTTTCTCTCTTTATTGGAAGGCTATGATAAAAATCGACTTTTCGTCTGTCAAATAAATAAGAAAATCCATTTAACCCTGTTAATACTCCAAGTCCTACAGTTCCCATATAAATCAGATAGTTTTTAAATCCTATGATACTTAGTAAATTCTCTAAAACAGTTTCCCTAGGAACTCCACCTGGTTGAATTGCTAAAATTCCAAATACAGGAAGCGCAAAGAAAAAGAATACAATATGAAGAGCAATAAGCCAACTTCTTTGCTTGGCATTTTCTTTCATTAAATTAAGAAATAATCTTATGGATGTCATATCCGACTACCTCCGTTTCTATAATAAATATTTCCTCAAGGCTTAATGGGAGCACCTCACAGAATACTGGATTTAGTGATTCCACTTGCTGAATCATTCCTTGATTTCCACCTCTTGCAACTACTGTATAGAGTGAACCTCTCTTCTCTTTTTGTAAAATTTCAAATCCTGCAAAAGCGATGTCAACATCTTCTTCATTCTTAAATACCACTTGGAATTTATGAAGATTATACTTCATATCTTCTAAGTCCTTAGCAAATAAAACGCCGCCCTTGTGTAAAAGTCCCACGCAGTCACAGATATCTTCTAACTCTCTCATATTATGAGATGCAATAATTGGTGTCATCTGTCTACGGCTCAATTCTCTTGCAAAGATACTCTTAATGGCTTGGCGCATCACAGGATCTAATCCATCAAAGGTTTCATCACAAAATAGATACTTTGTATTGGCACAAACCCCACAAATTACTGCAACCTGTCTCTTCATTCCTTTAGAAAATGTACGAATCTTGCGTTCTTTTTCTAATCCAAACTTTTCTAACATATCAACAAATGCCTTTGTATCAAAATTTGGATAATAGATACTATAAAACTTCATCATA
>JPZU01000001.1:671294-672063 GCA_000875945.1 Lachnospiraceae bacterium TWA4
GTTAAAAAAGTATTCATCATCAGAAATATAGAAAAATTCTTTTTTAATGACTGAATTCTCAAATACGGGCTGACCATCAATTAAATTTTACCAGTATCTGGTTTTAAAATTCCAGCCATCATTCGAAGAAGTGTACTCTTACCTGCTCCATTGGTTCCAACTAACCCAAAGACCATTCCTTCTTCAATTAACATACTCACTTCATTTACAGCTTTAAATCCATGAAAACTTTTGACAACATTTTTAACTTCGATCATCTTCTTTCACCTCCGTTAAAATCTGTTCTACTAATTTTATAAATTCATCACTACTAATTCCAAGCATGGATGCATCTTTAATAAGCTTTCTAATCTCCTCTATCATTTCTTCTCTCCTATTTGTTAGCAATACTTCAACGGGTGCTACAAAACTTCCTCTACCTTTTACAGAATAAATAAATTTCTGTCGTTCAAGCTCTGCATAAGCTTTTTGAATGGTATTTGGATTAATCGAATTTTCTACAGCTAAACTTCGAACTGAAGGCAACTGTTCATCTGGTGTATAAACACCCTTTAGAATAAGAGTCTTAAAATAATCGACAATCTGCTCATAAATAGGACGCTTATCATTATAATTAAAAATTTGCATATACAACCTCCTTTCTGTATACTGTGTCACAACTGTATTAGCTGTGTTAATACAGTTATTTTACCATACTCTTACTACAAATGCAAGATATTTTTAGTTTTTGTCTATTATGTATAATTTTTTAATATTTTTATTATATTTT
>JPZU01000001.1:672437-674761 GCA_000875945.1 Lachnospiraceae bacterium TWA4
TATACTACCATCGTTAGGAGTTCTATTACACAATCCAATGATAATTATGCCTCTTTATAAATAAACGCCCCCTCTTTATATCGTTTATTTAAGACCATTTTACAAGAACCCTCAATTGTAAAAACGTCCCGTTCATTATCGGTGTAATAGAAAAAGTAGCTGTTTGTGATTATAGCTAAAGAAAAAAGGATGTATCTCCCCTCAGATACATCCTTTTTCTTTTTAAATTTACTTCTTAAAACACTTCTAAAGAAAACAATCTTTAGTTAAATCCGTAAATTCTTTGTGCAACTTCATAGAGCTTACTTGCGATTTCTCGTCCACCTTTTCCTGGTAAATTAAGTCCAATACCTAATGCACTATAACGAATCTTCTTATAAACTTCTTTATCTAAAGTTTTTAAATCATTCCAAAGTTCCTTCTTCATTTCAAATAATTTAGGATCATTTGAACGAATACACATAATCGAACTAATTGCAGTAATAATGGTCAAATCGCTAAGCATGTACTTATTAAAGTTTTTGCTTACTGATTCTAAAAGACCTTCTTCTTTAAACTTCACATAATATTGCATCATTAAGCGATTCACTCGCATTTGCTGATCAATTCGAGAAATCATTACCTTTTCATTCACTGACTGATCATCTCTTCCAATAAAATACCAATAGAAGTTTACATCAACATAATACATCGTCTTTACATAAGGAAATGGATAAAATGCAAAAATATTATCTACATAAAATGTATGTTTTGGTAATTTCAATTGACAATCTTTAATTAACTGTGTACGGTACATAATCGAATGCATTAAAATATATTTACCTAGTGGGAATTTACGAATATCATCCCAAGTAAACACTTGATCTATCGGCAAATATCTTCGATACTGCATAATTTTTTTATGTTTCACACCCTGCTTGTCATAAACAAAGTTTGATAAAATCATGTCCACAGGATTATTACTTCTAACTTGTTTTCTAATTACTTCTAAGATACGAAGGTACGCTTTCTTTTGTAATCTGTCATCACTATCTACTACTTTAAAATAAAGACCTGTCGCATTTAAAAGTCCAGTATTTACAGCTCCACCATGACCTGCATTTTCTTGGTGAATTGCTCGAATAATTGTTGGATATTTTTTAGCCCAGTGATCTGCAATCTTAGCAGTGTTATCCTTCGTAGAACCGTCATCTACTAATAAAATTTCAACTTCTTCTCCACCAACTAATAAAGTTTTAATACATTTTTCCATATATTCTGCTGAATTATAGCAAGGAACTGCAATTGATAATAACTTCATAGATTCTCCTTTTTATTCTAATGAGATTTTACCAGATACACTTAATAAATCTTCTTTCATTCGAAGTGCTTCTTCTCTAGCAGCTTTAGCAAATTCTGTTTCAGGACGATTTTGTTTCTGATATGCACACATAATTCCTCTAGAAGAATTAATAATTGCTCCAAGACCTCTACCATCAAACGCTCCCTTTACATCATTTGCTCCACCACCTTGAGCACCATAACCTGGAACTAAGAAAAATGTATGAGGAAGTTTTATACGAAGTTCTTCAAGCTGTGAAGGATAAGTTGCACCTACAACGGCTCCTACGCAAGAATATCCATAGCTACCCATGTGGTCTTCTCCCCACTTTTCACACATCTGGCCTACAGTTTCATAAATCGTCTGATTGCCTAACTTCTGATCTTGCAATTCACCTGATGAAGGATTTGAAGTCTTTACAAGAGCAAAAATTCCCTTATCATATGTATCACAAATCTTTAATAATGGATTAATCCCATCACTTCCAAGATAAGCATTTACTGTTAGGCAATCTCCATCAAATGCAGGAAGAAGCTGTCCATTAATCTCAGTCTTGCCAAGATGAGCGGTTGCATAAGCTTCCATTGTGGTTCCAATATCATTTCTCTTACCATCTGTAATGACATACATTCCTTTTTCCTTTGCATAAGCAATGGTCTTAGCTAATGCTCGAACTCCCTGCCATCCATACATCTCATAATAAGCTGCCTGTGGTTTAACAGCTGGTACAATATCGCAAAGTTCATCAATTAATCCTTTATTAAATTCATAAAGAGCTTTTGCTGCTCCTTCAAATAAATCTTCACTGCTCTCAAAAGCTTCTTTCTTTATATATTCTGGAATAAATGCTAACTTGGGGTCAAGACCTGCCACCGTTGGGTTTTGCATCTTAACAATCTTTTCAATCATTTTATCCATTGACATAATTTTATCTCCTCTCAGATTAAGTCTTTTTCAATACCATAACATATTTTGAAAAAAAAATCTATAAAATTAAAAAAGT
>JPZU01000001.1:674788-688469 GCA_000875945.1 Lachnospiraceae bacterium TWA4
AAATATAATAAATAAAAAGTACTTGCATTATTTTAATTTTGGTATATAATGATTTTCGTTGTTGAGGAAAACAGCAAAATAAAAGTTATATTGGGCTATCGCCAAACGGTAAGGCACTGGACTCTGACTCCAGCATCTGTAGGTTCGAATCCTGCTAGCCCAGCTTATCTATTGATTTAGATATAATTTCATATTGATTATTGGGCTATCGCCAAACGGTAAGGCACTGGACTCTGACTCCAGCATCTGTAGGTTCGAATCCTGCTAGCCCAGCTTCTTCTAAGAGCTTGTAGTTTTACAAGTTCTTTTTTTATTTTTAGATTAAAAATGGGACTGCCCAATTGACAGTCCCATTAAATTAATAAATTTTATTTTTCTAATTTAAAGGTCAATAACAATTCTTCCTGTCCAACTTTATCACCCTCTTGAACATAAAATCTTTTCAATTACTGCATCAAAAGGCGCTACAACGCTAGTTTCCATCTTCATTGCCTCAACAGTCATAAGTACTGAATTCTTTACAACCTTATCGCCTTGGCTAACAAAAATCTTACTAACAGTTCCAGGAATTGAAGATCCAAGATGTGCTGGGTTATCTTTCATAGCCTTTGGCTTACGCTGACTATTTTCTTTAACCGTCTTATCTAAGATCTTAATGTTACGGATTGCACCATTAATTTCAAATGATAATGTACGCATACCTTCTCTATCTGGCTCAGCAATCATATCGACGTAACGAATTAGAATTTCTTTACCTTTACCGATGCTAATACTAGCTTCTTCACCTTCCTGAAGACCATAGAAGTATACATCACTAGGTAATCTAGATACATCATCATATAACTGCTGATATTTTAGATAGTCTTCATATACCTTTGGATATAACGCATAACTTAGATAACTGGTATTATAGAATGTTCTATCATATTTATCAGCTAACATCTTCTTAGTGCCTTCAAAGTCAAACTGCTTCATAGCAAGTCCAGCACGTTCTTTTAATGGCTCTTTACCCTTTAGAACAATCTTTTGTAGTTCAGCTGGGAATCCACCATCTGGCTGACCAATTTCACCCATGAAGTAGCTAACTACTGAATCTGGATAGGATAAATCTTTACCTGCTGTTAAAATATTATCTTTGTTTAAACCATTCTTTTGCATAAAGATTGCAAGGTCACCAACAACCTTAGAGGTTGGTGTAACTTTTACAATATTTCCAAGCAATTCATTGGCTTGTTTATATAATGCCTTAATTTCATCAAAGCTGTCTTCAGAACCCATAGCTTTTACCTGAGCTAATAAGTTTGAATACTGTCCACCAGGAATTTCATATTCATAAATTTCTGTTGTAGGTGTTTTAATGGTTGTTTCAAAGCTGTTATAAATATTTCTTACTTGTCCATAGTATTTACTTAATGCACGAAGCTCATCAATATCCAATTCAGTTTCTCTCTCACTACCAGCTAATGCCTCTACTACAGAGTTCATACAAGGCTGGCTAGTTAATGAACTTAGAGATTCAATTGCAAGGTCTGCAATATCTAGACCTGCTTCTGTAGCCATAAGTACAGAACTTACACCATTACCTGTTGTATCATGAGTATGTAGATTTACAGGAATCTTTAATTCTTTCTTTAATTCGGTAAATAGCTTCTTAGCTGCATAAGGTTTAAGTAAACCTGCCATATCCTTAATTGTAAAGATGTGACAACCTAAAGATTCTAATTCTTTTGCTTTTTCTAAGTAATAATCAATTGTATACTTAGTCTCTGATGGATCTAAGATATCACCAGTATAACAGATTGCGCCTTCAACAATCTTACCTGTATCTAATGCAGTTTCAATTGGAAGTTTCATATTTTCAATCCAGTTTAAGCTATCGAAAATACGGAATACATCAATTCCTCGTTCTGCTGATGTCTTAATAAATTGTTTTACAACATTATCCGGATAATTTGTATAACCTACGGTATTACTTGCACGAAGCAACATCTGAATTAATGTATTTGGCATTGCTTCACGAAGATCCATTAAACGAATCCAAGGGGATTCATTTAAGAAACGATAAGCTACGTCAAAAGTCGCACCACCCCAAGCTTCTACAGAGAATGCATTAGCCATTGCCTGGTTTGTTGCAGGTGCTGCATTTAATAAGTCATAGGTTCTCATACGTGTTGCAAATAGTGACTGATGAGCATCACGCATACTTGTATCTGTAACATAAAGTTTTTTATCTTTTAAAATCTTTTGAGTAAATCCTTCAGCACCAAGTTTTAAGAACTGATCTCTTGCACCATTAATTCTAGCATTTGGATCAACATATGGTGGAACGATTTTACCAAAATCTGGTTTTACACCCTTACTTTCATTAACGATCTTATTACCAATGAATTCAGCAATCTTTGTTGCACGGTCCTGTCCAAAACTGCTTCCTGTACGAATCTTAAGCAATGAAGGATTATTTTCAATAAAGGTTGTTGTACACTTACCAGCTAAGAAATCTGGATGTTTTAATACATTGACTAAGAATGATTTATTCGTTTTTACACCACGAACACGAGTTTCTGCTAATGCACGAAGTGCCTTCTTAACAGCATTGTCAAAAGTTCTACCTGTTGCAATAATCTTAACTAATAAACTATCATAATAAGGAGAAATTTCAGCTCCTACATACGCATTACCACCATCAATACGAATACCATTACCTTCTGCCACACGATATACAGAGATTGTACCAGTATCTGGTAAGAAGTTATTCTTAGGATTTTCAGTTGTTACACGCACCTGAATAGAGAATCCATGACAATGAATAGATTCTTGGTTAGGAATTCCAATCTTAGGAGAATGAAGAGAATATCCTTCTTCTACTAAAATCTGCGACTGAACTAAATCAATGCCTGTTACACATTCAGAAACGGTATGTTCTACCTGAATTCTAGGGTTCATTTCAATAAAGTAATAATTACTATCTGCATCTACCAAGAATTCTAGAGTACCTACACTCTTAAATTTTACATGCTTAGCAATCTTAATTGCATCATCAAACATTGCCTGTCTAGTCTCTTCATCTAAACAGAATGATGGTGCAAATTCAACAACTTTCTGATGACGACGCTGAACCGAACAGTCTCTATCAAATAAGTGAACAACATTGCCATATTTATCACCAAGTATCTGTACTTCAATGTGTTTAGGATTCTTTAGATACTTTTCAATAAAGATTTTTTCATCACCAAAAGCTTTACGAGATTCATTTCTAGCTTCTTCGTATTCTTTAGCTAAGTGTTTCTTGTCTTCAACGATACGCATTCCACGACCGCCACCACCATTCGAAGCTTTAAGCATAATTGGATATCCAATTTGTTCAGCAACTTCTGTTGCTTCTTCTACGCTATGAACTGGATGGTCTACACCTGGAATAATCGGAACTTTACATGCAATTGCAATTTCTTTCGAAGAAAGCTTATCACCCATTGCAAGCATAGTCTCTTTTGTAGGACCAATAAATGCAATACCGGCTTCTTCACAAGCTGCTACAAAATCAGGATTCTCTGATAAGAAACCATAGCCTGGATGAATCGCATCTACTTGTTTTTCTTTTGCTATTTTGATGATACCAGGAATATCTAAGTACGCTCCAATAGGTCCCTTGGTTTCATCGAGCATATACGACTCATCAGCTTTACTACGGAAAAGTGCATATCGATCTTCTTTAGAAAATATACCAACAGTTTGAATCCCCAATTCATTCAATGCACGGTATACACGAATAGCAATTTCCCCACGATTAGCTACAAGAACTCGATTAAACTTTTTAATCTTTTCGCCCATTAAAATTTTGCCTCCATAAATTTTTTGACACACAAATAGGCATACGAAAGCATTTATGCAAAGTATTTAATAAAATTCCTTTTAACCCTCAAAAATTTTACAAATATCTTTACATAAAATACAAATATGCTATAATTCTAGTATGTTAGTATAAACATATAACAAAATTTAATTTTTTGCAAGTCTTTTTTATATATTCTACACAATTTGGTAAAATTGTGGTAAACTATTTGTGCATTATTATTGATAAAAAGGAGTAATTTATTATGAATCATAAAGAATTGATTGAATCATATATCACAGAATTTCCAGTCTGTGAATATGCGTTTTTAGAAACTGACGAGTTAATCTTCTCACCCAAAGTACGATATATCTGTGAGAACGAATGTCCAAGATACGGTCATTCTTGGGCATGTCCACCAGTCATTGGAACTATTGAAGAATGTATGGACCGTTGTCACAAATTTAAACATGCACTACTTTTTACCAGTGTAACAGATGTAGCTGATTCCTTCGATATGCAAGGATGTTTAAATGAGCGTAGAGACCATGAACATTTATCTTATGAAGTTAGTGAACGAATGAAACAAGATTTTGGCGATGTATTGACATTAACCACTGGATGTATCCTCTGTCAAGAATGTGCCTATCCAGACGGTCCTTGCAGACATCCTGAACAGAGATTTGCTACAATTGAGAGCCACGGTATTTTAATCATGAAATCTGCCGATGAATTAGGTATTAGCTATAACTGTGGAAGTAATATGGTAACGTATTTTACACTGATTTTATATAATGATTAAAATACCAATTAAAGGGAGTCTATAATTTTACTATAAACTAGCTCATTACAAACTCCCTCAGTCGGCAAAGCCGACAGCTCCCTCAACGAGGGAGCCTTATTTGATTATCCAATTAATCCTCTGTCAATTTATCCAATCAATCCTCGATCAATACACTCTGCAATTTCCTTCGCATAGTAGGTTAAGTAAAGATCAGCACCTGCTCTAAATGTACTAATTGCCATTTCACACATCGTACGTTCTTCATCCATATAGCCAAGTTTTGCTGCTGCCTTTAGCATTGCATACTCACCACTTACACTATAAGCTGCAATTGGAAGATCTGTAGCATCTTTGACTTCACGAATGATATCTAAGTAAGAAAGTGCTGGTTTTACCATGATGATATCTGCACCTTCATCAATATCAAGCATTGCTTCTTTTAAGCCCTCTCTACGATTATGAGGGTCCATCTGATAAGACTTACGATCACCAAAAGCTGGAGCAGAACCTGCTGCATCCCTAAATGGACCATAGAATGCTGATGCATATTTTACTGCATAAGACATAATCGGTGTCTCTACATAACCTTCACTGTCTAATAACTCTCTCATTGCTAAAATTCGACCATCCATCATATCCGAAGGAGCAACCATATCAGCACCAGCCTGAACGTGAGAAAGTGCTGTCTTTGCAAGAAGGTCTACAGTTGAATCATTGTCGACATATTCACCTTTTAACATTCCACAGTGACCATGATCTGTATACTCACATAGACAAACATCCGTCATAATATATAAGTCTGGGAATTGTTTTTTTGCTTCTCTTACGGCACGCTGAATAATACCATTTTCATTATAAGCTTCACTACCACAAGCATCCTTGTGATCTGGAATACCAAAGAACATTACAGAAGGAACTCCTGCTTTTACAAGTTCTTCTAATTTCTTATCCATGGTGTCAAGACTATAACGAAATTGTCCTGGCATAGTAGGAATTTCTTCTAAAACTCCTTCTCCCTCTTTTACAAACATTGGATAGATGAGAGAAGATTTACTTGCTCTTGTCTCTCTAACCATCTTTCTAAGCTTTTCGCCATTTCTAAGTCTTCTTGGTCTAACTAATAGTTCCATGAATTATTTGCCTTCTTTCTTTTTATTAAAAACTTCTACAGTTTTATCTATCACATGTTCAATTCTTGCTTTGTCAGCAACATGAGTCTTCATTCCATAGCTTGCTGCTGCATCAGCAGTCTGTCTTCCAATACAAATCGCTTCAACGGTTGTAAAGTCCATTCCTGCAACAGCCTTTGCAAAGCCATGAACAGTAGATGCTGAAGTAAATACTGCATAGTCAATGTTACCATTTGCAAATTGAGCTGCCTCATCAATAACTTCTGATTTCTCATAAAGAGTATCATAAATTGGCACATCATCAATCTGAACATCTGGAATTTGTTTAAGCTCTTCTACGATTTCCTTACCACCCATCTTTGCTCTTGGAAGTAAAATTTTATCTCCCGAATTACAGATTGGAGCAAGTTCTCTACCTAAAGTCTCTCCATCATAAACGCTTGGAATAAAGTCTGCAAAAAGACCTCGTTCTTCTAATGCCTTCTTAGTAGCTGCACCAATAACAGCAAACTTACATCCAGCTAAACTACGAATATCCATCTTGCGTTCTTTTAATATATCAAAGAATACTCGAACACCAATCTGGCTAGTAAATCCAATCCACTGATAAGAATCCAAGTTCGCTAATGCCTTATTAATTTCTGCACTCTCCATAATAGGTTCTGTACGAATCGCTGGAAGTTCTACAACTTCTGCACCTTTTTCGCGAAGTGCATCGCTCATCTTAGAAGCTAATTCTCTAGGTCTAGTTACAAGCACTCGACATCCATATAAAGGAAGTTTTTCATACCAATAAAATTCATCTGCTAATGCACAAACCTTACCTACTACAATAATTGCAGGAGTTTCAATTCCCTGACGATCAACTTCTGCTTTTAAAGTACTAACAGTTGCCACAATACGTTTTTGTCTAGCAGAAGTTCCCTTCTGTAAGATGGCTGCTGGCATATCCTTATCCATACCACCTCTGATAAGTCCATTACAGATATCTTCTAGTGCAGATACACCCATCATGAACACTAACGTTCCCTTTGTACGAACTAAAGCTTCAAAATCTGTATCGTAAGTTTCTCCTTTTTTCTTATGTCCTGTAATAATATGTAAAGATGAACAATAATCTCTATGGGTTACAGGAATTCCATTATATGCAGGTACAGATAATGGAGAAGTAACACCTGGAACAACTTCGTAAGGAATGTTATTTGCTGAAAGAAGTTCTAATTCTTCTCCACCTCGTCCAAACATAAAAGGATCTCCACCTTTTAAACGAACAACTCTCTTACCTGCCTGTGCTTCTTCTAATAGCACTTCATTAATTCTCCACTGTGGAAGGGTGTGATTTCCTGCACGTTTACCAACATCAATTAATTTCACTCCCTTTGGAATCATAGATAATACTCCATGTCCAACTAAGGCATCATAAACAACCACTTCTGCTTGCTCTAATACCTTCTTACCTTTTAAAGTAAACAGACCAACATCTGATGGGCCTGCACCTACTAACCATACCTTTCCTACACTCATGACCTTTTTCCTTCCTTATATAGATTTTTAAGCTGGGTAGCTAAATCTTTTCCTAACTGTTCGGCACTTTCTCTATCAGCAGAAGCCACCTTTTCTCCCTTCAAATAGCCTGTACCGCCTTCTTCATAATAAAGACCTACTAGACGAATCTGTCCATCACTAATGGTTGCATGTGCTGCAATCGGTGATGTACAACCTCCATCTAAGGTTCGTATAAATGAACGCTCACTAAGAGCTGCTAGGGTTCCAAATTCATCAGCAAATCCTTCAATGAATGAATAATCTTTGCCTTTTCGTCCTTGAATTGATAAAATTCCCTGTCCTGCTGCTGGCAACATTTCTTCTGGCTCAAAATACTTTGAAATTCTGTGTTCTAAGCCTAAACGCTTCACACCTGCTGCTGCTAGAATAATGGCACTATACTGTCCAGAATCTAGCTTTGAAAGTCTAGTAATGACGTTTCCACGACAAGGTTCAAACTTCGCCTGTGGATACAATGTACCAAATTGTAACATTCTTCTAAGACTTGAACAACCAATCGGTAAACTAAAATCAATTTCTGTCTTACCTTCTGGTAAAATAAGCACATCTCTTGGGTCTTCCCTCTTAGAAAATGCTACGATTGGTAATTCATCTGGTACCTGCATAGGCATATCTTTTAAACTATGTACGGATAAATCTGTACGATCATCCATTAATGCCTTATCTAATTCCTTTACAAATAATCCCTTACCACCTACTTGATCTAAATTTCTATCTAAAATAATATCTCCTGTTGTCTTCATCGTGACAAGCTCTACATTTTTATCAGGAAAATTCTCTTTAATATAGGCCATAACCATTTTTGATTGGATGACTGCTAGCTTACTTTCCCTGCTACCAATTCGAATATTATCCATTTTACTACTACCTCTCAACTTCCTTGTATAAATTATACAAACATCTTAAAACATTTTACCATAAATTGCGTATAACGTCAAAACTATTTCACATTTTTTTCAACTTTTCTTTGACATTTTATCAATAAGATGGTAAAATTTAATCATATTGGGATTACGGGAACCGAGTGAGAATCTCGGACGGTCACGCCACTGTATATGAAGTCAGGAACCTAGTCTCAAATAACGCACAGTTACGAACGATGACTCATGTGCTTTATATAGCTGACTTGAGTATTCGTTACATATTGATGTGACGTTTTTTTATACTTACTACAATTAAAAAGGAGACTTTTAATTATGTCAGAAACAACAAAAGCGATTTTAGTCGTAAGCTTTGGTACCAGTATTAACGAAACTCGCAAAAAAACTATCGATGTAATCGAAGAATCAGTACGCTCTTCTTATCCAGGTTATAAGGTTTATCGTGCTTGGACAAGTAAGATGATTATTCGTAAGTTACAAAAAAGAGATGATGTACATATCTTCACCGTTGATGAAGCTATGAAACAGATGATTGCAGACGGTATTAAGACTTTAATCGTACAACCTACTCATATCATTAACGGAATTGAGAATGATATTATGAAAGATGATGTTCTTGCTTATGAAAATAAATTTGATTCTATTTCATTTGGAACTCCTCTTCTTACAACTACAGAAGACAATGAAACTGTTATTCGTGCCGTTGCAAAAGAATTTTCTAATCTTCCAGAAGATGAGGTTCTTGTATTGATGGGCCATGGTAGTGAACACCATTCCAACACTGTATATGCGGCTTTAGATTATACATTTAAAGACTTTGGATATTCTAATATGTTCATGGGAACTGTTGAAGCTTATCCTAGTATTGACGAGATTTTAAAACAAGTAAAAAGCTACAATCCAACTAAGGTTCACCTTGCACCATTTATGGTTGTTGCTGGTGATCATGCTCAAAACGATATGGCTGGTGAAGAAGAAGATTCTTGGAAATCTCAATTTGAAGCTAATGGATTTAATGTGGAATGTCACATTAAAGGACTTGGAGAAATGGATTCTATTCGTAATCTTTACTTAGAACATATCGAAGCTGCAATTAATAACTAATTAATATAATAATAAAAATAAAGGAGAGCGGTTAACTCTCCTTTATTTTTATTATATTTATTAAAAGAATTGCTTTTCTAAAATCTTTGCTGCATCTGCTATGTATTCAAGACATGGTTTCTTGGCATAATAACCAAATTCTCGGTCTTGAATTCTTGTGCCTTCTTCAACTCCATCTAGACCGATTAAATCCTTACACATAATTGCTCCGTTCTCTTTTTTAAATTCATTCATCAAATAGCGAACCATCTCATAATTATCTTGCTTTGCGTTTACATTCTTAGGATCAATGTTACCAGTTTCTAAGCCTGCAATCATAGCCATACCACAAACTGCTCCGCAGACTTCCTTCATTCTTCCCATTCCGCCACCAAATGAACAAGCAAATTTCAATGCAACATCATCATCAATTCCGTACAAATCACTATATGCTAATACAACTGCTTG
The DNA here is from genome assembly GCA_000875945.1 of Lachnospiraceae bacterium TWA4. Lineage (GTDB taxonomy): Bacteria > Bacillota > Clostridia > Lachnospirales > Lachnospiraceae > TWA4. The sequence continues at coordinate 684,530 of JPZU01000001.1, forward strand.
ACAACAATTATAACCTTGACGAAATAATTCTCGGGCTTTATCCACACGACTTTCTTTTTTCCAGCTCATAAAATTTCTCCCCCTAAATTTATATACGCTTATTATTTAATATCATAACTCGTTTTTTCAGAATTGTCAAAATGAATCTTGTTTTTTCTATGGATTTTTATGCAGTTTACATAAAAATATTACTGTTCACACCGCACCATTTTATCCTTCGAGGCAGCGCACTGACTAGGAGCTGTAGCATAAAAATAAGGAGTGTTGACAAGCAACACTCCCATTTATTATTTAATATAAACTATTACTTATTCTTCAGTAGCATAAAGAGCAACTAATCTCTTTAAGTGTTCATATCTTGCTTCTGCATTAGCCTGAGACTGTTTGAATAAATCTTCAGCACGATCTGGATTTCTAAGAGCAAGAGAAGTGTAACGAACTTCACCCTTGATGAAATCCTGATAGCTTTCTGTAGGCTCTTTAGAATCTAAGCTAAATGGATTCTTTCCTTCTTCCTTAAGAGCAGGATTGTAACGGAAACAATGCCAATATCCAGCTTTAACTGCATTAGCTTCTTCTGTCATAGCTTTGCTCATACCCTTCTTGATACCATGGTTGATACAAGGAGCGTATGCAATAATTAATGAAGGTCCTGGATAAGCTTCTGCTTCTGCAATAGCTTTTACAGTCTGGTTGTAGTCAGCACCCATAGCAATCTGTGCTACGTATACATAACCATAGCTCATAGCGATACCAGCAAGGTCTTTCTTCTTCACATCTTTACCACCTGCTGCGAACTGTGCAACTGCACCAACAGGAGTAGATTTAGAAGCCTGTCCACCTGTATTAGAATATACTTCAGTATCGAATACAAATACATTGATATCTTTACCAGAAGCTAATACGTGGTCAACACCACCAAATCCGATGTCGTATGCCCAACCGTCACCACCGAAGATCCACTGAGATTTCTTAGATAAGAAGTCTTTTTCAGATAAAATCTTCTGAGCTTTATCACAACCACAAGCTTCTAAAGCTGCGATTAATTTATCTGTAGCAACACCGTTTGTTGCACCAACACCGAAGGTATCTAACCATTCTTTAGCTGCTGCTTTTACATCATCCTTAGAAGCAGTTTCTAATAAATCAGTCACTTCTTCTTTTAGACGAGAACGAATTGCGTTCTGAGCTAATAACATACCATAACCAAATTCTGCGTTGTCTTCGAATAAAGAGTTATCCCAAGCTGGACCCTGTCCCTTAGCATTCTTAGTGTATGGAGTAGATGGTGAAGAGTTACCCCAGATTGAAGAACAACCTGTTGCGTTAGCAATGTACATTCTATCACCAAATAACTGAGTGATTAACTTCGCATAAGGAGTTTCACCACAACCTGCACAAGCACCTGAGAACTCAAGTAATGGCTGTTTGAACTGTGAACCCTTAACAGTATTTTCAGCAAATTTAGCTGCAACTGCTGGTTTCTCAGAAACTGTTAAACCATAGTCGAAAGCTGCCTGCTCTACTAAAGTTTCTTCTAATGGCTTCATAACTAATACTTCGTTCTTCTTGTTTCCTAAACAAACGTTTACACAAGAACCACAACCTGTACAGTCTAAAGCTGAAATAGTCATTGTATATTTAAGTCCCTCTACACCCTTCATATCTACGAACTTAGTAGTTTCAGGAGCCTTAGCTGCTTCTTCTTCAGTCATAGCAACTGGACGAATTACTGCATGAGGGCAAACATATGCACAAATGTTACACTGAGCACATTTAGCTGGATCATTCCATACAGGAACATTTACAGCGATACCACGTTTTTCAAATGCTGCTGCACCTGAAGGAGTTGTACCATCTACATAATCCTTGAATGCACTTACTGGTAATTTGTTACCTTCCTGTGCATTAATAGGAATCTGAATGTTGTTAACGAATTTTTCTACAGCGCCATCACCTGCTACAGAAACACCTAAATCTTCAGTTTCTGCGTTCTTCCAGCTTTCTGGTACTTCAATCTTAACAATCTGCTTAGCACCTGCTTCAATAGCAGCCCAGTTCTTCTCAACGATATCTCTACCTTTTCTTCCGTAAGTAGCTTCTGCTGCTTTCTTCATTAAATCGATAGCCTGTTCTTCAGGAATGATTTCTGCAAGTTTGAAGAATGCTGACTGTAAAATTGTGTTGATACGAGTAGGTCCCATACCAGTTTCAATACCAATCTTAACACCATCAACCGTATAGAACTGGATGTTGTGATCAGCAATATATTTCTTAGCCTGTCCTGGTAAATGTTCTTCTAATGCTGCAAGATCCCAAGCACAGTTTAATAAGAAGGTACCACCATCTTTGATATCCTGTACCATGTTGTACTTACGAACATATGAAGGATTGTGACAAGCTACAAAGTTAGCTTTTGAAATTAAATAGGTTGAGTGAATCTTCTCTTTACCAAAACGTAAGTGAGAAATAGTTACACCACCTGATTTTTTAGAGTCATAATCAAAATATGCCTGAGCATACATATCAGTGTTATCACCAATAATCTTGATAGAGTTCTTGTTAGCACCAACAGTACCGTCAGCACCAAGTCCCCAGAATTTACAGCTGATAGTAGAAGCCGGTGTTGTATCAGGATTTTCACCTAATTCTAATGATAAATTAGTAACATCATCTACGATACCAATTGTGAATTTCTGTTTCGTTGTATTATTGTATACAGCAACGATTTGAGCTGGAGTTGTATCTTTAGAGCCTAAACCATAGCGACCAGTGAATACAGGAGTTGTTTCAAACTTTGTACCCTTTAATGCTGCAACTACGTCTAAGTATAAAGGTTCACCCATAGCACCTGGTTCTTTAGTTCTATCTAATACAGTAATCTGTTTTACAGATTCAGGAATAGCTTCAACTAAAGCCTTAGCGCTAAATGGTCTGTAAAGACGAACTTTGATAGCTCCGACTTTCTGACCCTTACCGTTTAAATATTCAATTACTTCATCGATAGTTTCACATACAGAACCCATAGCGATGATTACATGTTCTGCATCAGGAGCACCTACATAGTTGAATAACTTGTAGTTTGTACCAATCTTAGCATTGATCTTATCCATGTATTCCTGAACGATTTCTGGGAGTGCATCGTAGTAAGGATTACATGCTTCTCTAGCCTGGAAGAAGATATCAGGGTTCTGAGCTGAACCTCTCTGACATGGATGATTAGGGTTTAATGCATGTGCTCTATATTCAGCAAGTGCATCCATATCTAACATATCTTTTAAATCTTCATAATCCCAAGTTTCAATCTTCTGAATTTCATGAGAAGTTCTAAATCCATCAAAGAAGTTGATGAAAGGAACTTTTCCTTTGATTGCTGCTAAATGAGCAACTGGAGTTAAGTCCATAACTTCCTGTACACTAGATTCAGCAAGCATTGCACATCCAGTCTGACGACATGCGTAAACGTCAGAGTGATCACCAAAGATTGATAATGCATGTGACGCTAAAGCACGTGCAGATACGTTGAATACACCTGGAAGCTGCTCACCAGCTACTTTATATAAGTTAGGGATCATTAAAAGTAAGCCCTGTGAAGCAGTATAAGTTGTTGTTAATGCACCTGCTGCTAAAGAACCGTGTACAGCACCTGCTGCACCTGCTTCAGATTGCATTTCAATTACCTGTACGGTCTGTCCGAAGATATTCTTTCTACCTTCAGTGGCCCATTCGTCAGCTGCTTCTGCCATTACAGATGAGGGGGTAATGGGATAAATTGCTGCAACTTCAGTATATGCATAAGAAACATGAGAAGCTGCATGGTTACCATCCATGGGTTTTCATTTGTCTTGCCATTGGAAATCCTCCTAAATAAATATAAATTGACACTGAATGAATATTCAGTGTGGTTAAACATTTTTACGTAACATCTTCATTATAAGAC
>JPZU01000001.1:688581-698446 GCA_000875945.1 Lachnospiraceae bacterium TWA4
TTTAGTAATGTTTTTAAAAAATACTTATGTATACAAAATACACACTATTTAAATAGTCCTAATTTTTCACAAGCTCTATAAATTCCATCTTCATAAACTGCATCCGTTTTATAAATACAAGAATCCAAAACTTCCTCTTTCGCATTGCCCATAGCAATACCTGTTTCTACATAATCTAACATACTAAGATCATTTGGGCTATCTCCAAATGCAATCGTATTTTCTTTCTTAATTCCTAATTCATTAATCAGACGCTCGATTCCTGCATCTTTTCCATATCCCTTTTCGACCATCTCAAGCGCATCACCATGATCAAAGATTTGCATTCCTTCATCTTCTAAATCCTTATAAAAAGCTTCTAAAGTTTTGGGTGTACGATTCATCATTCTAGCCATCATCTTACTTACTTCAATCTGTTCATCAACTAAAGGGGATAATTTGATAAACTGCGAATAAAAACGATAAACTAATCCTCCATCAATAGACGTTTTTTCATCTGGAACATACAATTCATACTTTCCTTCAAAAATCGGTACAGCTTCATGTTTTTTACAAATATTCATTAATCGTTTAATTTTATCAGTTGGTAGCTTCTCATAAACCAATTCTTCATTATTAAATACTAAATTTGTTCCACATCCAAATATATACCCATCAAATTGTAAATTTCTAAGATACTCTTCAACCATGCAGTCACATCGACCTGTACAAATAATTGCTAAGTGACCATTTTTTTGCAACAATTGAATTGCTTTTTTCGCACTTTCTGGAACTAAACGGGGGTCTTGTCGATCATACAATGTTCCATCAATGTCAAAAAATACTGCTTTTTTTGCTTTATATTCTCTATTCATTCGTTTCCCTCCATAATTTCTAGTAACTAAGATTATCAAATTCTTAAGAATTTGTAAAGAACTTAAAAACTACTTTCTTTTTCACAATTTTGTATTACAATATTATACATATCAGTAAAAACGAAAGGAGCTATTTCATTATGGCAAAATTCAAAAAACTCGTAGGCGGTCTTTTAGCTGTTGGTACAGTTGCTGCCGGAGCTTTCTACTACTTCAAAAAGGTCAAAGAAAATGAATTAGAAGATGATTTTGATGACGACTTCGATGATGACTTTGACGACGATTTTTCAGATGATGAAGAAGATAGCTGCCCTGCTTGCAGTGCTGCTAAGGAAGAATCTACTGAAGAACCTGTAGAAGAAGCTAAGGAAGAAACAACTGAACATGTAGAAACCAACGAAACTTCTGAGGATAATGAACAACCTGATGACATTTGGTTTGATGAAAATAAGTAATTTAAAGGGATATCTTCACAGGTAAGATATCCTTTTTTCTTTGAGCGAGAAAGGAAAAAATCTTATGAATATGCGCTATCTACGTTCCTTGTCAAAACGATTTCCTAATATTGCGAAAGCTTCTACAGAAATTGTAAACCTTTCTGCAATATTAAATCTTCCTAAGGGTACAGAGCATTATGTATCGGACTTACATGGAGAAAACGAGCAATTTCTTCATGTATTAAAAAATGGCTCTGGAGCAATCAAACGAAAGATTGAGGAAGAATACGGAAATACCTTAAGTTATCGTGATAAACGTACACTTGCAACTCTTATCTACTATCCACAAAAGAAACTTGAGCTTATGCAATCTCAAGAAGACAATATCGAGGATTGGTATAAGATCATTATCTATCGTTTAATTCATGTTACTCGTGCTGTTGCTACTAAGTATACACGTTCAAAAGTTCGTAAGGCATTACCACCAGATTTTGCTTACATCTTTGAAGAATTAATTTATAAAGAACGAACCACTGCAAAGCATGACTACTATGATGACATTATTCACACCATTATTCGTATCGACAGAGCTCCTGCTTGTATTATTGCACTTTGTGAACTCATTCAACGTCTTGTCATTGACCACTTACATGTCCTAGGTGATATCTATGACAGAGGTTCTGGACCTCATATTATTATGGATACTTTAATTAACTACCACTCTGTAGATATTCAGTGGGGAAATCATGACATCACTTGGATGGCAGCTGCCAGTGGACACCTAGCTTCTATTGCAACGATTCTTCGAATTGCAGCTAGATATGGAGAATTGGATGTTGTAGAAGACGGTTATGGAATTAACTTAATTCCCCTTCTTCGTTTTGTCAGTGATACATATAAAAATGTTCCTGGTAAGAATTTCGATATTCATTACAATGAAGCAACCTATGATGTTCAGTACATGGATATTGATAAACGAATGCAAAAAGCACTTGCAGTCATTCAGTTTAAATTAGAAGGTCAGATTATTAAAAATCATCCAGAATTCCATATGGATGACCGATTACTTTTAGATAAGATTGATTACGTAAATAAAACCGTTACATTAGAAGGCGTTGCCTATGCAATAAATGATACAGATTTTCCAACTATTGATCCTGCAAATCCTTATGCATTATCTGAGGAAGAAGCAATGGTTATGGAACGTATTCGCTCTGCTTTCTTAAACAGTGAAAAATTACAGCGTCATATTAAGTTCTTATATGAAAAGGGTAGTCTATATCTAGTTCATAACAATAATTTATTATTCCACGGCTGTGTTCCTCTAAATGAAAGTGGTAATTTCTTAAAAGTTACTCTTGAAGGTAAAAAATACTGTGGCAAAGCACTTTACGATCAATTAGATACATACGCAAGAAAAGCTTATTACTTAAAGCCTTCAGAGCACAAAACCTATTGTCAGGATATTATGTGGTTTATTTGGTGTAACGCTGCATCACCACTATTTGGCAAACATAAAATGGCTACTTTTGAGCGTTATTTTATTGATGATGAAACTACATGGAAAGAACGTAAAAATCCTTATTACAAATTATATGACGATCAAGAAATCGTTTATAAAATTATGCGTGAATTTGGTATAAATCCAGAAACTGGTCATATTATCAATGGTCATGTTCCTGTAAAATCTGCTGAAAATCCAGTTAAATGTAATGGTAAACTATTTGTTATTGATGGTGGATTTTCAAAAGCTTACCAAAAAACTACTGGTATTGCAGGTTATACCTTAGTTTGTAATTCTTATGGTCTACAAATTGCTTCCCATAAGCCTTTCTCTTCTGCTGAAGAAGCTGTGAAGAACGAAACAGACGTACATACTGAAACCGTTGAAGTCGAATTCTTCCCTACTAGAAAATTGGTACGAGATACCGATGTTGGTAAGGAGCTTCAAGAACAAATTGAAGATTTAGAAGAGTTGTTAGAGGCTTATCGAAATGGAACTATGAGACAATCTTATTAATTAAATGCTATTGGCTCCCTTTAAATAGGGAGCCAATTCTTACTCAAGAATATACTTTCCATTAGCTTCTTTCAAATGTAAGGTATACTCTGAATCTTTTGGATAATGATAATCCACATCTTTTCGTACGGTATACTCCAAACCATCTGCTTTTTGTACCGTAACTACAAGGGTTATCTTCTTTATCGCTTCAAGTTTTCCAACAATATCTGAATCATAGAGTGTAAGAGCAGCGGACTCTCCAACCTCTATAACACTTACATCTGCATGTTTTAAGCTAAACCCTTCCTCAAAACTTCTACCTCCAGCTAAAGCATCAATATATAATCCTTTTACATTAGCCACATCATTAATAATCGTAAATTCCACAGTTTGATTAATTTGGACTTTTTGTAAAAAGCTTGCATCTACCATGTAAATTAGATCAGTTTTTTGCATAAGCTTCTCAAGCTTTGCAATATCAGCTCCAACTACCTTTATATCTTCGCCAGCATAGTCTGTGGCATCTTTTTTATCAACTGATATCGTATATTTTTTATTATCATAATAATAATTAAAATGAACCTTTGACAAATTTTTTATTTCAGCAATAATAACATACCCATAATTTGTCAACTTTTTTTCAATCTCTTCTTTGGTATAACCTGACTCTATTAAATCAAGTTTCGATGAGATCATCCATTCATAAGGTTCTTTATCTGTCATCAATTCATTTGTATAAGTGCCTCCTAAAAGATCACCGATATCTAGCGTTGCTAATGTATCTATATTAGCACTCATATCGCCAATATATGAATGATAAGATTCATAGACTTTTGCAGTTTCAGGAGATATGCTCACTCCATCTTTCCATAGGATTAAATCGTCTAACCAAATTTCTTTAATGGCTTCTTTACTCTGATAGGTTTCAAAAATATTCGATGAATAAAGACCACTTTTTCTAGTTCCAATAAATGAAAGATGAAGAATTCCCTGTTTTTCATCAACAACCATCTTCTTAAATCCTCCAGATATACAGGTTCCTGATACTTCAATTTTATGATTTCCGTTTATAAAAATTTCATCAAAATATATTCTTTCTACAGGACAGCTCATAATAAATTGATAAAAAATAAAAACTGCAACAATAACTCCTACTGCTCCTAATAAGCTATAAAGTTTTGTCTTTTTTACTTTATTTTTTGTTTTCTTTAAAAAATCAATTTCTTTTTGATCACTATCTAAAATGATTTCTTCACCTTGAGTCATATCTTCATAGACTTTCTTACATTCCACACAACTATCTAAATGATTTTTTACTTCATTAGATGTTTCCTCACTCGTCAACTGTTCAATATAATTCGGTAACAAATCTTGAATTACTGAACAAGGAATTTTATTCTTCATGCGCTTCCACCTCCATTTTTAATTTCTGCTTTCCTCTATAAAATGTCACTCTAGCCCAGTTTTCTGACTTTCCCATAATATCTCCTACTTCTTTAAATGATAGATTCCCAAATATTCGTAAATACATCACTTCACGATAGGGTTCTGGGCAGGTGTGCAATTTTTTAAGAAGTCTTATTCGATCTATCGATGCAATATAGTTTTCCTCAGAAGATTTTGTTACGAATTCTGACTCATCTACTTCTTCTAAACTAATCTGTCTTTTTGTTTTTAAATAATTTAAATATTGATTTTTTGCAATTGAACAAAGCCAAGTAGAAATTTTACAACTTTCATCATATCGATTAATTGATTTCACTGCTTGATAGAATGTTTCTTGAGTCAATTCTTCTGCCAAATCTTCATTTCTTACTAAAGTCATTAAATATTTAAATACTGTTTTTGCATGGGATTGATAGATTTCATCTAGCTCGTTCATTGTACACCTCCTTCCTCTTTCATTCATTAATAGAAGTTTTTCTAAATTCGTTACACAAATTTCTAAATTTATTTTAAAAAATAAATAAACATCCTGCAAGTACAATTCTTACAGGATGTTATCCTCGTAGCTTATAGTTATTCTTAAACCTATTGCTATGCTTATTACTATGCTTTCTTTGAATATTTATAAATTAAATATCCAACACCCATTCCAATGATTAAAGCAATTAAAAATCTTATTGCAAAAATTGGTAGAAACACAATTAAATTATTTAATTCAAATGACTCCCCTTCTAGCGTACTTAAAAAATAACTCATTGCAATTATTGACAAAAGATAAATGCCTACTAAATAAATCGAATACAGCCACTTTAGTCTTCCCCAATAATTATTTCTTCCTACAATGAAAGAAATAATCAATCCAACAACAGGAAGTGCCACTTTAAAACATAAATAATATGCATAAAAAAACATACTACTCATTTCATCTTTATTGCCCGAATTAAAAAGAACTAGAAATACAATTACTGAAAGAAAACTAATTCCTAAATAAAAAATAGAAATAATAAGTTTTGACATTTTATTTTTACTCTTTACAATATTGGTGCTTTCATTTAAATAATCGACATACTCGTTCATGGGCTGTTCTCCTTTGATCAAATAATCCAAACTCACTTGATAAGTGTCACTAAGCTTTATTAGGCTAATAATATCTGGATACGATTTATTATTTTCCCAACTTGAAATCGTCTGCCTACTAATACCTAATAATTCCGATATTTGCTCTTGAGTATATGAAGCATCTTTCCTTGCCTTTTTTAACTTTTCTCCTATATCCATAGAACCATTTCCTTTCATATGATTTGTATTGATTATACCTTAAATCTAAGGAAATTGTCTATCAAATTGCCTTTACACCTAGTAAGATTCAGTGTAAAGATGTCTTTACACATGCCAAAAGGAGGGAATTCCCCTCCTAAAATATATTGATTACTTTTTTAAGATTTCCATCATAAATCATAGGAAAATATTAAACAACTACTTCTCTTATAATTCTTTCATTCACTTTTTCTTCATGAGCTCCTACCAATTTTTCCTTATTTTTATTAAAGCAAAAACTTACAAGCCATCCTTTTTTTAAATCATATTTCTCTAAATATCCACTTAATTGTTCTTTTCCTGCCTGCTCATAAGTATTACCATGCCAAATTTTCAACTCAATAATATATTGATGCCCATGATAATCAATTACTATATCGGTTCTAGTTCCATCCATTGAAGTTGCTTCTATATAATAATTTCCTATCCCATTAATAATCGGTTTTAAAAAACTAAGAAAAATAATTCTTGCTTCATTTTCTAAAAAATCTGCAGTTCGGTCAGCATAGATTGTCTGATAATGCTTTGCAAAACGCTCCAAAATCTTATCCATAAAAAGTTCGGTTGCACTTTTTAATTGATAGAGTTCAATACTTGCCGCATCATAAATGGCTGTATGAGTTCGCTCTTGAATTAATTTATTATAAATCACAATTTCGAAAATACGATTCGAAAGAACTGTATGATTATTTTTTCTTTAAACCATCCAAACATTAATCCCATTTCAATCAAATTATCCATTTGATTAAACGGAACAGTTTTACCTTCTACAATGATTGCATAAATTAAATTCTTAAGACCTGTATTCTCATCTAGCTTCTTCACTAAATCATCAAACAGTGTATTTCTCTCAGATAATAACTCACGAATTGCCTGTAAAAATCCTTCTTTTGTCCATGCAACGCTTCTGCTGCCAAATTCTTTATTAAAGGTCACACTGGTATCTAATAATTCACAAATTCTAGAAACTAAGAATGGATATCCCGAAGTATATGCATAAATTTGTTCACTAAACCAATGGACGTCAAAATCTAAGCCATAATCTGACTTATATTCACTAATCATTCGTTCAATATCTGATACAGAAAAGCTTAAATCTATATCAAAATTTACCGCAACATTCCATGGACTATTATAACGGTGTTCTTCATCTGGACGAATCCTTCTCTTTAGATTCTTTACGTCATAAACACCCGCTAAGATAACATTTTTAAAGGTACAATCCTTTCCCACTGACCAATTAATATACTTATCACGAAGCATAGCTAAAAAATAAATCACTATATCATTATTAGTTGCTTCATCAATTTCGTCAATCATCAAGATGACTTCTCGATCACTAGACATACAAAATTTGGTAATTTGATTGTCTAAATCTTGTAATGGGTTAATTGAATCTTCATCTACTTTAAACTCATTGATAAGATTCGCAGGAACTTTTGCAAATTTCATTGCCATCTTTAATTTTTCAATAAAACCTTGTACAAATGCTTTTTCGCTTGCAAATAAACTAGGTTTTCCTGCAAAACCTATAGATAATACATAATACTTAGAAGCTAATGTACGTTCTAGCATATATAGTGTTGTGGTCTTTCCATACTGTCTTGCACGATTAATGACAAAATATCTATTATAATTGATATATCGCTCAATGATCTGATTGATTTTAGAAGAAATATCTACCATATAGTGTCGTTCGGGTATACAAACAACTGTTGTATTAAACATTTTCATAGAAATTTTCTCCTTTCAATTTTATTTTTCTAATTTTTCATTTATTTTATCATAAATCTCTTGGCTTGTCTACCATTTTTGCAATTATTTCACTTTTAATTATAATCAATTCCCAAACTATCAGCTAATTCCTTAAAAAACTTAATTTCTTCTTTAGAACTTTCTGGATCTGAGCCAAAAAGTTCTTCACGAAATGTATCAATGCCTCGGTTTGTATGCATAACATCAACTAAGGACAAATTTCTACTTGCTCTACAATGTAATTATAAGATTGTATTGGAAACTCGTAATAATTATTATTAAAGTAGGCATAAGCAACACTGCCTTCTCCTCCTAAAATCTCAATCTGTTTTCCCGATGGCTTAAAATTTAAATAATAGCTAGTTGCAAATTTTAACTCATAGTCTTTTTTACTTTCCATTGGTCTACATTCATCGCTTTTATAAACTCTTCTACATCATTAATGGTTATGGAAAGAGCAAAATCCTCTTTAGTTATTGTAATAGAACTGCTTTTTTCATCAAAAGGTAATTTTTCATTTTGATTTATTTTGCAGGCACATATAGTACCCATTAAAAGAAATAAAAAATCCATGCATATCTCTTTTTCATTTTATAGTATATCCTCTCTTGATTTTAATCACTATAACATACAATTACTCTCCATAATATTCAGCTGTATAAAATATTCCATGTTTTGTCACCAACCAATTGGTCAGTTCACCTGTGCCAGATTCAATTGGTGGATTCTCTAATCGATATACTACTTGATTTTCTTTAACTTCAAAGTAACTGTCATCATTATCTATTTTAACTATAAAACCATGAATCGGATCTCCTACAGTAATCCCTGTCATTGCAACAGATAATCGAAGTGCACCCATTGGTGTTATAGTTAAATATCCTAGTACCAATACAATAATTGCTACAATTATCATTTTTTTGGTTCTTTTCTTCTTCATAATAATTCCTTTCTATCAGCTATTTCCAAAAAGCTCATATCGTTTAATGCCAGGTAAACAAATCACCTCCACGATTACCACTAACGTTCAATGTAAATTTTCTCTACATCATCTAATTGAACAATTGCTTTTTGCTCGCCAAAGAATTTTCCTTTATTCGTCGTCCAAATAGTTAGTCCTTGAACGAATTTCTTAATTTCTTCATTGGAACGATTTCCTATAAACACATCCAATACTAACTGACCTTCTCTCTCAGAACTTCTTAATAATTGCATGGGTTCAACGTCTGATAATGTAAAAGAATAAAGAGCCATATCTTTATGATTTTTCATTTTTGAAATGAATCCATCTACCAAATAAGGTTCAAACAAACATCGATTTGTACCCTTTAATGTAATATAAATAGTCATATACTCTTTAGGATCTTTTGATGGTAGCATTTCATTAAAATTATGAATAATTGTTGTATTTTTATCGTAATCTCCATTTCTATAATTGGTTGCAAACGCTTGAATTGACTCAAATGTCGCATCCCAATTTTGACATTTAACATCCGTCACTACAATTTTAACTGGTGAAATAAAATTGTAATATACTATGATACTCATTGACAGAATAAATAAGATGCTCATTATAATTTTTGTTGTTTTCTTCATGAATTCACCTCTTGATGCTACATCATCCCTGACCACAATCTTTAACTATCCATTGGTTGTTTTCTTTTTCAAGTTTCCAACTATATCCATAATCATCATTATCATTCATTACTTCCATGTTCCAACCAGTAGTAAAATCTCCGTAAAATACGATAATTTCCTTTGAATTTTCTTCCATAAACTCTTTTGTAATATCTTCATCATAGGTCAGTTTATATAATTTACAATTACCAAAATTTTCTCTAAAGTATTCAATAATTACTTTCGATGCAGCTTTTCGTTCATCTAATGAATAGATAGACGAATTTCCATAATTCATTTCCACATGCTCAACATTTCCAATACTTCTGTAAACATTTATACGATACTTAATCAACCAAAGAATCGCAACACATAAGAAAAATGCTAAAATATAAGCTAATTTTGATTTCCTCATTTAGTTCTCCTTTCAAATTTCA
>JPZU01000001.1:704361-709893 GCA_000875945.1 Lachnospiraceae bacterium TWA4
TTACTTCCTACTAAAAAATTGTTCTACCTAATAAGTACAATTTTTTTAAGTAATCCCTCACTTTTTCATAAAAATAAGAGGGATATTTTTCCCTCTTATTTAATAACTTCTTCTTATTTCTTCATCGCTGGAATCTCAATCATTTCCTCATCATCTAATACAAATCGATATACTGGCTGATAATAACCCTTTGAATCTAACGTATAATCTAAGGTTACACTTTTAATATGAATATCTTTACTTATATCTACTGAGCAGTAAAACTTTCCTTCTTTTATATAGTTATAAGCCTCTTCTTCACTAATACAATCAACTTCTTCATATCGCTCACTTCGAATCATATTATTCCTCAACGATTCGATCATTCCCTCTTTTGTAATTTTACAACTAAGGCTTCCACTTATCATTTCATTTTTATTAATACTTCCGTCAACTGTAAATGAATATTCTTCGGATTCTGCATCTACTTTCATTGAAATACCCTTTGGCAAAGCTATTCCATAATTTCCTAGTATTTCTACAGCCTTATCTTGATCAAAAGTCATGCAATAAGGTTCTTCCATTACAGAAACGTCTGTAAAGGATACGGTTTCACCTACATAATTTACCCAAATACTATACTTTTGATTTTCTGACCAAAACAATGCCGTCGTCTCATAAAAATCATTTTGCGATGGATCTACAGAAGTTCCAAGCTTTTTAAAGAAGTTATCTGCGTATTTTTCCACTTCTTCTTTAGTATAAGTTTTTGTATGATAAATAGGAACCTTCACAGAATCCTTCTTAAACTGAATATTCGTTGAAATTTCTATTCCCGATACATCATTCTGAGCCATACGCTGCGTATTGTAAACACCATAAGGACTTAACTGATATTTCATGAATAGCCCACCAAAGACTCCAATCATAAGAATGAGTGGAAGTTGAAAAACAAAAATTTTTCGTAAATTTTTTGTTTTATGAATCATCGAAAAGCAAAGAAACCACAATCCATATCCAATTAGAGTTCCCATTGTATTATTAAACAGATCGTCAATATCTGCGTTTCCCATCCCTATTATATACTGAATGGTCTCAATCCCTAAAGATGCTGCAAAGCCAAGCAGATAAACCTGCCAAAATTTTTGTAGATGTTTAAATACAATAGGAATCAAAAATCCCATGGGAACAAAGAGTAAAATATTTAATACAAGATCTCTCCATTCTGTCATAGACCAATGATACCATGCATCTTTATAAGCAGAAAACAGTTCTAGATTTACAATTCCAACACGACCATAACTCACTCTAAAAAGAAGGGTCGCACCTATAACAACAGCTAAATAGCAAATAAATAATACACTACTTAAGATTTGTTTTAATGAAAATTCTTTCAATCGCCCTCTTTTACGCTGAATATACAAACCTACTAAAAAGATTGCCGATAGAATAATGCCTACTATAAGAAAATCTTTAAATAATTCAATAATCGCACTTGTTCTCATAATTTGCCTCCAACATGTATTATTTATTACACTAGTATGCTTACTGTATCATAGTTTTTTATAAAAACAAGTTTTTATTTATCTTAAAATTCACTTTCAAATCCCGTTGCATCTCCAGCCTTTGCTTGATTTATAAGTTTACGAAGATGCTTTCTTGTTGCATCATCGCATCGACTTTTACTCATATATGACATCGAAAAAGCTTTTTCTAATTCACTTAGTGCTTTATTCGCGCGTTTAGTATCTGTCTTATAACATTCTAGCCATTCCTTCATCCAAGCTGACTCCCAAAGATAAGAGGCTCTTGTATCCCCATATCCTAACTGATAAATAGCATCTGTCTCTTCACCTTCTAATTTCTTAGGACAAGTAAAATCTTTAGGCCAGTTTAAACGTTTAATCGTATTTAGATATTCTTCTTGAATTTGATTAAAACTCGTAAATCCTTCTGTATGTGTATCCACATCTCTTATTTCGTTTTTTTGCTTTTCCTGTCCAAAACTTACTGAATGATTAACACAAATAAGTCCCATACAAAATACTCCCACTAGTAGCAATAAACTGATTGTTCTCTTTACAACTTTCATAAAATTCCTCCATTAAATAAATTTTCAAAACAAAAATAAGCTCTTGTTTCGATATCCTTACTATATCAAAACAAGAGCTTTTATTCTTAGGATTTTACCAACTACTATTTAATTTTTTTCTACGAAATTTCTTACAATTTTCCTACGAAATAGGAAGTATGACCTTCATTTCAATTTGATTATTTTCACTTTTGGCACAAATAGTTCCTCTATGAAGTTCTACAATTTGTTTAGCGATTGCAAGCCCAAGACCTGTTCCACCCTTTGTATTTCTTGAAACATCTAGTCGATAAAACTGCTCAAACATTTGCGTAAGCTTTTCTTGTGGAATGTCATCACCTTCATTAATAAAACAAATCTCTACTTCTTGTTCTTTTGGAGTTACTAAAATTTGTATCACTGTATCCTCATAGCTATATAAAATAGCATTTCGCAAAAGATTATCAAATACTCTCCCTATTTTATCAGGGTCACAATGAAAATCTATATCTCCCCCTACATCAAGATTACAATTTAAATTCTTTTCTACAAGCATTGGTTTAAATTCATAAACTAATTGTTCAAATAGTATTGTTAAATTAATTTTACTGTACTGTAAATGAATTTCAGATAAATTAAACCTAGTAATCTCAAAAAATTCATTGATTAATTCCTCTAATCGCCCTGCTTTATTTAAGGAAATTCCCAAATATTTTTTCTGTAATTCTTCAGATATTTCTCTTTCATCATATAGTAAATTTAAATATCCAATGACAGATGACAATGGAGTTTTTAAATCATGTGCAAGATACATAATCAAATCATTTTTTCGCTGTTCATTTTCTTTTACTAATTGCTCATTTTTTTCAGATTGCTGTTTAACTAAATTGATTTGTAACTCTACTTCAGATAATTCTTCGGATAACTCAATATATTCAATATCCTTATCAAACAATTTCTCTGTGGCACTTTGTACTTCATAAACATAAGAAGTTGCTTTTTTAAAAAGTTTATAGGTAATCGCCATCACTCGAAGTATACATATAATTACAAAAGCAAGATAAAAATATAAATCTCTATAATGTAAATAGTAAAATTCTCCAAAAAAGAAATTCAACAAACTTCTTACAATAAATGGACCAATAGAGAGAATAACAAGCCCTGCTATTGCCATTATGCCACATTGTAAAAGATAATTTTTAAATAATTCAAAAGTCAGGTTTTTATTCGATTTCATACCCAACTCCCCATACCGTCTTTATAAATTTAGGCTTTTTATATGGCTCATTTAATTTTTCTCTCAGTCGTCCAATATGCGCCATCACCGTATTGTTGTTATTGCTCAAATATTTTTCTTTCCAAACTGCTTCAAATAATTCTTCTGAGGCAACAACCTGCCCCTGATGTTCACATAAATACCAAAGAATCGAAAACTCAATCGGTGTTAAATTTAATTCTTTTCCATACAATAAGCATTTATGACTCGCTTTATTAATTACCAATCCACGAATGTCATATTCATCCTTTTTGATAAACAAAGTTTTCTGATTGTACTGTTGATAACGACGAAGTTGAGTCTTCACCCTTGCCACAACTTCTAAAGGGTTAAAAGGCTTTGTAATATAATCATCAGCTCCAATTGTAAGTCCCATAATCTTCTCACTATCTGCCACTTTTGCTGTTAACATAATCACTAGGAAAAAAGTAATTTCTCTAATCTTTTGACAAATCTCAAATCCACTAATATCTGGTAACATAACATCTAATAGTGCTAAATCTATTTGATTTTCATTGACACATTTTAATGCATCCATTCCATTATAAAATTTATATACACTATATCCATCATTTTTTAGATAAATTTCTAATAAATCTGCAATTTCTTTTTCATCATCTACAATTAAAACTCGATAATTATTCACTACCTTCTCCTCCTTTCTTAAAATTTTATCAAACCTTTTCATTTATACAAGACCTAAAATCTTCTTTTTTTCTATCAAATTTCTTATAATTTTCTTACGAAATGACTTTCATACTCCTCATTTAACCACTTAACAGCTTCTTCCTTTCCTTCTGGAGTTAATTCAAACTTTTTAACCGTTTTTAATTCATCAGCCGTCTTCTCATAACAAAAAGGCTCTGGCCAAACAGTTGTCACAATCTCATCTTCTCCTTTATGTAAGCGATATCTCATTCCCTTATAGCTTCCTGTAAATGGCTCTTTTTTAACAAAATTTAGCGAAATTTTTGCAGACTCAATCATTTAATTTTCCTCCTTCATTCTCTATATATGAAAAAGCATACAACACTACAACGATATATGAAAAGGGATAGCTTTCGCTATCCCTTTTCGTTTTCCCCACACTATAATAAAATCCACTAGCCTTTCGACTAGTTTCCTGGCCAGCTTAATTACCATATATAGTATAGAATAAAAATGTTGTTCTGTCTAGTCTAAATTTATGAATAATTCTGATTATTTCATTACAATTCACACATCAATGTGCTACTACAAATAATGAAAATAGTGTAAATGCAAATATAGCATTACTTCTTTGATTCTACTGGATTAGCATGTACCATACAGTGTTTTACATCGCAAAATTCTTTCTCAATTCCTTCGTGAATTTCTTCTGCAATGTCATGAGCTTCTTCGAATTTTAAGTTCCTGTCTACACCAATTTCTACATCTACATAAACCTTTGAACCAAACTTTCTAGTTCTAAATTCATCTAATGAAATAACGCCTGCATTACTTGCGATTACCTGCTTCATCTGTTCTTCAATTTCTTCATCACAAGATTCATCAGTCATCTTGCCAACTGCATCAAGGAAAATCTCAAGACTTGCCTTTAAAATGAATAAACAAATGACTACACTGGCAATTGGATCCATGATTGGGAATCCCATTCTTGCTCCTAAAATACCAATAAAACTTCCGATAGATGATAATGCATCTGAACGATGATGCCAAGCATCAGCCATTAAAGCTGATGAATTAATTTTTTTGGCTGCTGCCCTTGTATACCAATACATTGCTTCCTTTGCAATGATTGAAAGAACTGCAGCAACTAATGCAATTGTTTCTGGAATTACTAAAAGACCATAATTTCCATTAGTAATTTTTTGAATTCCTGCATAGCCAATTCCAAGTCCTGTACCTGCAAGTACAGCAGCTAAAATAATAGAGGCTACGCACTCATAACGTTCATGTCCATAACAGTGTTCCTTATCTGCTTCTTTTCCTGAAATCTTTACTCCAGCAATAACGACAAATGTACTAAGTACATCGGATGCAGAGTGAATGGCATCAGAGACCATAGCTCCTGAATGTCCAATAACACCTGCTAATAACTTGCCTAGTGATAATAGTAGGTTAACTATTATACTAACTGTTGAAACCCTCATAGCGACCTGTTGTGATGACGAATTTTTCATGATTGTTCTCCTTTCTTTTCCTTTCTTTCCTTTCACATAGAAAA
>JPZU01000001.1:715102-723393 GCA_000875945.1 Lachnospiraceae bacterium TWA4
AGCGATAGCCCCTGCTGTATAACTTCCAATTCCTGATAGTTTTTTAATTCACTTACTTGTCTTGGGAGTTTCCCTCCATATTCTTGCATCACTTGAATTGCTGCTTTTTTTAAATTTCTTGCACGATTATAATATCCCAAACCTTCCCAAAGTTTTAATAACTCTTCTTCTGGTATTTCTGATAAAGCCTTAATATCTGGTATCGCTTTAATAAATCGATTAAAATACGGAATCACTGTATCTACACGAGTTTGCTGAAGCATAATCTCTGATACCCATACATAATAGGGACGATTATCGGTTCGCCAGGGTAATTCTCGTGCATTTACTCTAAACCAATCGAGTAAAACAGAAACTGTCTTTTTTAAATAATTTGATACTTCTTTATCTGATTCTATTGTCGTTCCCATAACACTTGATACTCGTCCTTTCATTTTCGCATAGTGGAACTATCATACCACTCTAATGCAAGAATTGCAATCAAAAAATAAAAAAGCGTCAATATTCATCAACGCTTTTTCCTCTTTTTACGCATAATTGAGTATCCGAATCTTCCTAATACCTTTCCAAGTTCAAAATATTGTCCATGTGAATAAGAAATAAGCCCTGCTTTTTCTAAATTCAATCGACCCTTTTCATCTAATAATTCTTCATCAACTTGTACACCTTCCACGCGAGCTAAAAACATATGATGAGAGCCTAGCTCAAGAATCTGGTCTACTTTACAAGAAATATTTACTGGACTTTCTTTAATAATTGGTGCATCTATAAATGCTGATTTTTCTTTTGTTAAGGACATCTTCTCCCATTTATTAACATCTCTTGCAGACTTTGTTCCACAGTAATCCGTAGCTTTTGCAAGCTTTTTTGTTGTCAGATTCACAACAAACTCTCCTGATTCCTTAAGAATATGATAAGAATATCGTTCAGGTCTTACTGAAATATACAGCATTGGTGGATTTGTACAAACTGTTCCAGTCCATGCGATTGTGATTATATCTGAATCTCCATCTTTTGTTTCACAACTAACCATTACAGCAGGAACTGGATAAAGCATATTTCCAGGTTTCCAAGTTTCTTTCATTTATCAAATCTCCTAACTATTAATTTAACTACCAAAATAACTATCAATAACTACTAATAGCTACTAGTAACTACCAATAACTACCAATAACTACCAAAAGGGGGACAGTTTTACTGTCCCCCTTTATATAATTGCCTCGAACCCTCTTTTAGCAATCTCAGTGTGTCCGTTCCACATAACTGCTTGTCACATATTTAAAATTAAGATAAAACCAGTTCATCCCCCCAATTGATGTCCTAGTTTATCAAAACCTTATTCCCCCTTATGTAATCCTGAGCTATGTTCTTACTAAGAATTACTAAACCTTACTCGTAAATTCAAAGAAAACACCCCCATTTGTTTTCTTCAAATTTCATCTATAAGGCTCCCATTCAAAAACGTTCAGTAGCAATATCTGTTGTCAATTTTACTATAATTATCTTAATTTTGCAAGCCTTTTTTGATGCAAAAATCAAACGGTTTATAAAAAAATACAAAGAACCTATCGTTTTTGATAAGTTCTTTGTACTTTTTATTCTCCCAAATAGGCTTTTTTAATAGATTCATCATTTAATAAGTCACTTGCCTTGCCAGTTTTTACAATTTTACCAGTTTCTAATACATAAGCTCTATCCGCAATAGATAAAGCCTTTTTTGCATTCTGTTCAACGAGTAAAACAGTAGTTCCTGCTGCACTAACTTCCTGAATGATATCAAAAATTTCACTTACAACAATTGGAGCTAATCCCATTGAAGGCTCATCCATCAAAATAATTCTAGGTTTAGACATTAAAGCTCTACCCATTGCTAACATCTGCTGTTCTCCACCAGATAAAGTTCCTGCAAGCTGATTTTTACGTTCTTCAAGTCTTGGAAAACGTTTATAAACCATTTCAATAGACTCAGCGATTTCATTCTTATCTTTACGAGTGTAAGCACCCATTTTTAAATTTTCTAATACACTAAGCTGTGCAAAAACTCTACGACCCTCTGGTACATGAGCCATTCCCATGGTTACAATCTTGTGAGGTGGAGTTTTTGTAATATCTTTTCCTTCAAACACAATCTTTCCTGCTTTTGACTGCAAAAGACCTGTAATTGTATGAAGGATGGTTGTCTTTCCTGCTCCATTCGCACCAATTAAAGCAATAACTTCTCCTTCATTTACTTCAAAAGAAGCTCCCTTAATTGCTTGAATCACGCCATAATAGACTTCCAAATCATTTACTTCAAGCATTGCCATTTTTATTTCCTCCCTTTAACTATTCTCCTAAATATGCTGTAATAACCTGTGGATCATTTAATACAGCACTAGTTTCTCCTTGTGCCAATACTTGACCAAAGTTTAAAACAGTAAGTTCTTCACAAATCCCTGATACAAGTCTCATATCATGCTCAATAAGAAGAATAGTCATATCAAATTCATCACGAACAAAACGAATGGTATCCATAAGTTCTGCTGTTTCATTTGGATTCATACCAGCTGCGGGTTCATCTAATAAAAGTAATTTAGGATCTGTAGCAAGTGCTCTAGCAATCTCTAATTTTCTTTGTTTACCATAAGGAAGATTAGAAGCTAAATAATCTGCTTCTTTATCCAAATCAAATACCTTAAGAAGTTCCATTGCGCGCTTGCTCATTTCTTTTTCCATTTTAAAGTATCTAGGAAGTCGTAAAATTCCCTCTAAAGTTGTATATGGATACTTATCATGAAGTCCAGCCTTTACATTATCTAAAACACTTAAATCTGTAAATAAACGAATATTTTGGAAGGTTCTAGCAATTCCAGATTTATTAATTTCAATGGTTGATTTTCCTGTAATATCTTTTCCATCTAAAATAATTGCTCCATCTGTTGGCTTATAAACTCCCGTTAATAAATTGAATATTGTCGTCTTTCCTGCTCCATTAGGTCCAATTAACCCATAAAGCTGTCCTTTATTAATAGAAACTTCAAATTTATCTACTGCACGAAGTCCACCGAAGGAAATTCCAAGATTTTTAACCTCTAATAAAGCCATCTTTTATGCCTCCTTCTTTTTCTTAAATAGTTTCGCTGCTAATACTTCTCGCATCTCAATTGCCTTAGGGCTCCAGTTTACTAACATCATAACAATTAATAAAATTGCATAAACTAGCATACGATAATCATTAAAGCTACGAAGAAGTTCTGGAAGCACGGTAAGAATAAATGCTGCAATCATTGAACCTCTTGTACTACCGATACCACCTAAAACTACATATACTAAAATCATAATAGACATATTATAGCCAAAGTTTTTAGGTAATGCAGTTAAGGTTGATAAATTATGAGCATAAAGCACGCCAGCAACACCTGCTAAAGCAGCCGAAATAGCAAATGCCATTAATTTATACTTGGTGATATTAATACCAATGGATTCTGCTGCAATACGATTATCACGAATTGCCATTACCGCACGACCTGTTGCACTATGAGTAAAGTTTAATACAACTACTAAAGTAATTAATAATAAAATAATACCTGCTGTAAATGTGGAATCGTTAGGTGTTCCTGTAATTCCTTGAGGTCCATTAATCAGTACAGTTCCTCCCTCTTTTAGATGAAGAGACATCGCATTTTTCATTGAAAAATGAAAACCATCACTATCTTTTCCAATATAAAGAACATTTACAATATTTTTAATAATTTCACCAAATGCCAAAGTTACAATTGCAAGATAGTCACCACGAAGACGAAGTACTGGAATACCAATTAATACACCAAAAATTGCTGTGACTACCGCACCTATTAAAATTGCAAGAGTAAAACGTAAAATCGAATTAGGAATTGCTTCTTGTGTGCATTTTGAGAAAAATGCTCCAACAAATGCTCCAATACACATAAATCCTGCATGACCTAAACTTAGCTCTCCCAAAATACCTACTGTAAGATTTAAAGAGACAGCCATAATCATATAAACACAAACAGGAATTAAAAGTCCTTTAAAAAGACTTGAAAGCATTCCACCATTTAATAAAATTTGTACTACTATATATAAAGCAATCACTATACCAAAAGTAATCAAATTGCTTCTTGTCGTTTTATTTAAATTTTTCATCTCATCCACCTACACTTTCTCACTAATCTTCTTACCAAAAAGACCTGTAGGTTTTACTAATAAGACTACAATAAGAACTGAGAATACAATCGCATCTGCGATTTGTGAAGAAATATATGCTTTGCTTAAATTCTCAATAATACCTAATAAAATTCCACCAATCATTGCACCTGGAATTGAACCAATTCCACCAAATACGGCTGCAACGAATGCCTTAATACCTGGCATTGCACCAGTATATGGAGTAAGCTGTGGATACGCAGAACATAAAAGTACACCTGCAATTGCTGCAAGCGCAGAACCAATTGCAAAAGTTAAAGCAATTGTTCCATTAACATTAACGCCCATAAGCTGAGCAGCTCCCTTATCTTCAGATACTGCTAACATTGCCTGTCCAGCTTTTGTTCCCTTAATAAAAGCTAATAGTCCTACTACGATAACAATACAAGCCACTATCGTTACAATAGTTGTTCCTGAAATTGTAAGCTGTCCACCTGCTAAAACAAGTGCGGGAACTTTTACTACTGAAGAAAATGAAACAGGAGTTGAACCAAAAATTAATAACGCTAAATTCTGTAATAAATAGCTGACACCAATTGCTGTAATAAGTACTGCAAGTGGAGATGCAGCTTGTAATAAAGGCTTATATGCAATCGTTTCAATTGCAAGACCTAAACCTGTGCAAACAATAATACTAACTAATATTCCTAAAATAGGGTTCATTCCCATGGTACTGGTGATTGTAAAACAAGTATAACCACCAATCATAATTACATCTCCATGAGCAAAATTTAACATTTTTGCAATACCATATACCATAGTATAACCTAGAGCAATGATTGCATAAACACTGCCCAAACTGATACCACTAATCAAAAATGAAAGAAAACTCATTTTACCATCCTTTCAAGTAACTATTTACAAAAACCCGCCAGACTACCTGGCGGGTCCTCACATTTTATTTTTATTATTGAATTTTTATTCCATTGCAGTGTAAACGCCATCCTGAATCTTAACAGCCTTAGGATCCTTTGTTGGTTCACCATCTGCTGACCAAGTAATACCAGTTCCAGTTAAACCATCAACGGTAATTTCAGTCATAGCTTTCTTCATTGCTTCACATAAATCTGAAACACTCATGTCTGAGGTTGCATTTGCTTTCTCAAGAGCAGCCTTAATAATGTACATTGCATCATATCCATCTGCTGCAAACTGTGTAGGAGTATCTCCATATTTTTCTTTGTAAGCTTTTACGAATGACTGAGTCCTTTCATCTTTAGCATCTGCTGCGAAAGGAGTTAATAACATCACACCTTCTGCTAACTTAGTATCAAAGTTCTGTACACCTAAAATACCATCTAATCCATCACAACCAAACCAAGTAGGAGCAAATCCCATACCACTTGCCTGCTGTAAGATTAAAGCTGCTGAATCATAGTAGATTGGTAAGAAGACTAAATCAGCTCCACTACTCTGTGCCTGCTGTAACTGAGTAGAGAAATCTGTCTTATTGTCTTCTGTAAATGCTTGCTCACTAACCACTTCAAATGGCTGATTTGCTGATTCTGTTACAAATTTCTCATAAATACCTGTAGAATATACATCTGAACTATTATAAATAATAGCAACTTTCTGTGCTAAATTATGACTACCAATGTACTGTGCAGATGCAAGTCCCTGGTTAGGATCTGAGAAACATACACGGAATGCATTATCTTTTTCGATACATGCAACTGCTGAACCAGAAGGGGTTAACTGATACATATTATCTTCAGCTGTTTTCGCTGCAACTGCTGTTGAAGGTGTACTAGTTACACAACCCATAAGAAGCTGCATACCCCAGTCTTTTAATGTATTATACGCATTAACAGATTTTTCTGCATCATGCTCATCATCCTGGAAATTAAATTCAAACTGAATTCCACCCATTGCATTAATTTCTTCTACTGCAAGTTCTGCACCATTTTTAGTATTCTGTCCATAGTTTGCAGCTCCACCAGTGATAGGTCCAATAGAACCAATCTTAAATGTTCCAGATGCTGTACTATTACTATCTGCTGCTTTAGTTTCAGCTCCTGTTGTCTTTGCTTCTGTTTGTGCCTGTGTTGTTTTTGCCTCTGTCTGTGCTGCGGTTGTTTCTGAACCTGATCCGCCGCTACAACCAACAACTACTGATGCAGTCATAGCTGTTGCTACTAATAAACTTATTGCTTTCTTTTTCATTTACTAATCCTCCTATTTATAAGTTTGTATAACATTATAAACTCTATTATCGTCAATTGTCAATTCCATCTTGCAATTTTTGTCATTAAATCACTAAAGTATTTTGATTTGATCAGTTAAATAGCTTCAAATAACAGTTATTTTCTCTATAAACCAAAATATGGGAATGTCACATCAGAAATACTGATGCGACACCCCCATGTCTAAATAACAAAATCAATATTTAGTTTCAATCACTAACTTAAGATTAAGCTAATTCTTTTGCTTTCTGTGCAGCACTTGCAGCGTCAGCTGTGTAAGCATCAGCACCGATTTCATCACAGAATTCCTGAGTAATAGGAGCTCCACCAACCATGATCTTAACCTGGTTCTTGCATCCAGCTTCTTCTAAAGCAGCTACTGCTTCTTTCATAGCAGGCATAGTAGTTGTTAATAATGCTGATAAACCAACGATCTTGCAATCTGGGTTAGCTTTAACTGTTTCTACGAATTTTTCCTTAGGAACGTCTACACCTAAGTCGATTACTTCGAAACCAGTAGATTCGATCATCATAGCAACTAAGTTCTTACCGATATCATGTAAGTCACCAGCAACTGTTCCGATAACACATTTACCTAAAGAAGCTCCACCTTCTCCACCTAAAGCTGGTTTTAAGGTTTCAACACCTTTCTTCATAGCACGAGCTGCTACTAACATTTCAGGTACGAAGATTTCGTTGTTTTTGAATTTTTCACCAACAACGTCCATAGCACCGATTAATCCCTGATTAAGAACGTCTAAAGGAGCTGCTCCTTCATTTAAAGCTTCTGTTACTAAATTAGCTACTACTTTTGCTTTTCCTTTTGCTACTGCTGCTGCGATTTCTTCGATTTTAGACATAATAATTTCCTCCTTGTCTTGTGATGAAGATTCATCACGTTCTTTCCTTTTTTAATTTAACCCTATTCTCCTACTATACGAAGGAGATTCTATAATTAAATAGCAAAAGCCCTCTAATTCTTTCACTATTTAACTCTCAAAATAATTCCAATTATGTATGATTATTTAACTGGTCCAAAAATATCTTCTCTAAATCCAGAAATGTAATTCATACAATATTCATCCATTCCCTTCATAGCTTCTGTTGCAAGAATAGATCCCATTAAGTCTCTGTTAAGAGGATCCATGATAACGCTATCAAGTCCAGCCCACATAGAAAGGATAGTAAATGTCTGATTTAAGATCTTTCTATAAGGAAGGTTGAATGAAATATTAGAGATAGCAGCTGTGATATGGATATCTGGATACTGTCCTCTAATTTCTCTGATAACACTATCTGTAATAGAAATACCATCTTCTGCTGTAGCAAGCATTTCAATCAATGGATCGATGTGGATACGTTCAGGAGCGATATTAAATTCATTAGCTTTTTCCATGAAGTTTTTGAATACTCTTAAACGATCTTCAGCAGTCTTAGGAATACCTGTGTCATCACAAAGTAAGCTTACAACGCCCCAATCTTTGTATTTTTCTTTTAATTCTGGTAAGATAACTTCTACTTTATCACCTTCCATAGAAACAGAGTTTACTAAACCTGGTTTATTACAGAAAGGTAAAGCAGCGATAATTGAACGTGGGTTAGGACTATCTACTGCAAGTGGAAGATCTGTCTCACCCTGTACTAAATCAATTAACCATTTTAAAGTATCTAATTCAATTTCATCTTCTACAGATGCACAAACGTCGATGTATGCTTCAGCTTCATCATTTACATCTTCTACATATGCAGTTAAAACATCTGACTGTTTTTTGCTAAATCACGAATCCATTGTTCATCTTTTGCAGCAATTGCCTTTGCTACAGAAGGAATAGAACCGTTAATTTTTCACCAATAATAATCATTCTATTGGAACCTCCTTTTTGTTTGACTAAATTTTATAATATT
>JPZU01000001.1:725598-759413 GCA_000875945.1 Lachnospiraceae bacterium TWA4
ATTCTTAATAATTGTTTATTTTTTTATCAATCTCCTAAATTCTTCACAGTTTTTTTGAGTTTGTTACTTTTTATTTTAGGATGATTCTTACAAAACTATTTGCATTTTAACTATTTATGCAAATAGTTACCAATTTTTATGGTATTTTATTGTGCGATATGCTATATTTTTTTATTTCATTGCATATTCTTTTGTTCTTTTATATAATAAAGTTAATTAATAAATGAAGTTTATAAGGAGTTTTTTTATGCAATCTACTTATCAACTACTTACTAAGCATCAAGTAGATAATTATCTTAAACGAATTTATTTTAAAAGTGACGCTACAAATGATTTGGAATGTTTAAATAAACTAATTTACTGTCATCACACAAGCGTACCTTTTGAAAATATTGATGTTTATTATGGAAAGTTACCACTCTCTTTAGAGGTTAACGATCTTTTTGATAAAATTGTTACAAAAAATCGCGGAGGATACTGCTTTGAATTAAATGGTCTCTTTCTTGCTCTTTTGCAAACGCTTGGTTTTAATGCTTGGTCTTCCATGTGTCGTGTCGTACTTAGGGATGATGATGTCCGACCTATCTCACATAGAGGAATCATTGTTGACATTAATGGTAAGCGATATTTTTGTGATGTAGGATTTGGTGGTCCTATGCCTTGTGGAGCCCTTTTATTAGAAGACCATAAACTCCAAGAATTCTACGGCGAAACTTTTACACCTATTCAAGATGAACATGGATGGTGGAATATTTTTAAAGATACAAAATGTATCTTAAAAACCAATGAAGTCGCTTTAGAGCCTTGTGATTTTATTCCTCTTTCTGATTATTGCTCAATTAGAGAATCGGCACCTTTTCGTAATAAATTAATCGTTAATCTAAAGACAGCTAATGGACACAACAGTATTGATTCTAATTTATTTATCCAAGTAATTAATGGAAATCGAACCGAGCAACCTATTACTTCTGTAAATGAATTGACATCCATTTTAGCTGAAAATTTTAATATAAGGTTAAAGGAGGATTCTTATGGCACAATATAAAATTACAATTCTTCCTCAGAATATTGAGGTACTTGTAGATGAGGGAACGAATTTACTAGATGCACAAATTAAAGCTGGTCTTCATCCAGATGCTCCTTGTGGAGGTAAAGGTACTTGTGGCAAGTGTCTAGTAAATGTATTGGAAGGTGAACCTAAGGGTGTTCAAAAGGCTTGCCTTACAAAGGTAACTAGTGATATGACCATCAATGCTCAATCTTCTGACAAACACAGTATTTTACTTGATGGTGTAAAACGTCAAATTTCTATTGCACCTGCAATTAAAAGTTATAACATTGCTGTCGACAAATGTGTAATTGGTGACAGTCATTCAGACTGGTTTAGATTAAAACAAGCTGTAGCTAAAGCTGCTGATATTCCTGCTGAATCTATTCCTGTCTCAGTACCTATTATTTCAAATCTTTATCAATTCTTACAAGATAATGATTATGTAATTAATGCTGTATTATGTGAAAATCGTATTATTGAACTTCGTGCTGCAGATGATCCTATCTATTTGATGGCCTTTGATATTGGAACTACTACAATTGTTGGATATTTATTAGACGCTAAGACTGGTGAAAATAAAGCCACTGCTAGTATGCTAAACCCACAGTCTCAATATGGTGCTGATGTTATTGAGCGAAGTAACCACGCACTTTCAAATGGTGTTGAAAATCTAAGTGCCCTTGTACGTGGTGCTTTAAATGATTTAATTGAAGCAGCATGTAAGAAAGCTTCTATTAATAGAGAAGAAATTTATATGATTTCAGTTGTTGGTAATACCTGTATGCACCACTTATTCACAGGAATTTCACCAGGAGCTTTAGTTCATTCTCCTTACAACCCATCTGTTAGTGAATCTATGATGCTTCCTGCATCTCATTACGGAATTGATATCAATAAAAAGGGTCAGATTATGCTTCTTCCAAATATTGCTGGATTTGTTGGAGCAGATACCGTTGGTGTTTTACTTGCTACTGAATTTGATAAAATGGACAAACTTTCATTAATGATTGATATTGGTACCAATGGCGAAATGGTTATGGGTACAAAAGATCGTATGATTGCTTGTTCAACTGCTGCTGGTCCTGCTTTTGAAGGTGCTAAAATTGCTTGTGGTATGCGTGGTGCTAAAGGTGCTATTGACCACTTATCATTTGAAGGAACTAAACTTACATATTCAACCATTGACAATGCAAAACCAATCGGTCTATGTGGATCTGGTTTAATGGATATTGTAACTATTCTATTAGAGAATGGTTTAATTGATGAAATGGGAAGACTTCTTGATGAAGATGAACTTGAAACAGAAGTTGCCGAAGCTAATGCTGATCGTCTTGTTATGCTTGATGAGAAAACAAAAGTATTCATTTTAGCAACTGCTGAAGAAAGTGGAAATGGTGAACCTGTTTATATCAGCCAAAAAGATATTCGTGAAGTTCAGTTAGCTAAGAGTGCAATGGCTGCTGGTATCACTTTACTTGCAGATACATTGGGTGTTAAAACTAGTGATATTCAACAAGTACTTATTGCTGGTGCTTTTGGTAACTACATGGCTCCTCACAGTGCTTGTGCAATTGGTATGATTCCACCAGAACTTGAATCTCGTATTGTTCCTATTGGTAACGGTGCTGGTGAAGGTTCTAAGATTGCTATTTTAAATCAAGAAGAATTCTATAGAAGTGAACGTATTGCAAGAAATTGTGAGTTCTTAGAGTTAGCAACTCATCCAGATTTTAATGATTGCTATGTCGATGGACTAGAATTTCCTGAACAAGATTTTTAAGTACATACACTAAATCAATAAATGGGAGTCAAAATTTGGCTCCCATTGTTTATTATAGACGATTATTATAGACAACTGTTTTGACTGCTCTCCACAGTAATCTAATGAATTTCCACTATTTTGATTTATAACTGACTTGCGACACCTTTTAAATTTGTAATAGAAATATCTCCAGATACTACAAGGTCTTCTGATTTAAAAGCAACAGGAAAATTATCTGAGAATAAAATCTGAGAAGAAGGTTCAAATTCATCATCACCTTCCCACAAAATAAAGACATTGAAGTCATCTAAAATTTCAAATTTGTAGGCTACATCTCCCATTTTCATAGGGGTTGCTCCCATTTTCTCCATTGCAGCTTTGAATTTATCTAATTTAAATCCAAATCCATATTTTAGACGGAAAAGGCAGCGTCCCTGGAAAGACTTAAAATACATATTTCCTTCTGGTGTATCACGAAATGTTACAAATTCTCCAGTAGATTCGATTTTTTTGCCTTCTAGCATAAAACGTAAAGCTAAGATTTCTGCTTTATAAAATTCAAACATTACATGATAAGAATTATCACTCTCATCTACTTTACGAATTTTAAAATCTGGATGAGAAATATAGTATTCCTTACCCATTAATCGTAATTTAAATTCACGAGTCTCCTCATTAAACTCAATCTGACATCTATTTGCAATCTCTAAAGGATCACTTTCTGCAAAAGCTTTAATATAGTGGTCATAAGGCTGTTTTTCTAAATTATCTTTTGCGTAATCAAATTCCATTATTAGTTACCTCTTTTTCTATTAACTAAACGAGGGATTATTTCTTATACTCCCTCAGTCAGCTTTAGACATCAGGACTTCGCCTGCAAGCAGACACCTATGCCAAATGCTGACAGCTCCCTCATAGAGGGAGCCTTATATAAATTCTATCTTTATTAAATACCATCTCTATTAAAAAGATAAAAACTCCTTACTTATATCTCTATCAAATATCTCTATTAAAGACATAAGCAAAACTTTACATCGTACTGCCAAAAAAGAACCCGTTTGTAGTTAGTAAATTGAAGGCGTACGCAAAGCTTTACATCTTTATTGGAAAGATGGGAATAAATTTGCATCTGTATGTGGAATGAAGCAAGCTGCTGTAAATGCATCCATATAACCTGGATGTGTACTTAATTCTAGATAAGTCATACTGCTTGCAAGTTCATCCACTTTTGCTTCTGCTTGATTTGAAATAATCATCGCATATGCACCTGCAAGTGAAGAGTTACCAATGTATTTATACTTCTCTAATGGAATATCTGGAAGCATACCAATACGTACAGCATTTGACATATTAATACCTGAACCAATACCACCTGCTACATATACATTATCAACGATAGACATATCAAATCCTAAGGACTCTACTAATGTATTAATACCTGAGAAGATTGCACCCTTTGCACGAATAAAGCTATCGATATCTACTTCTGTAATTTCTACATCATTTACAGAACCTGCATCTTCTTTAAATGCAATAACATAACTCTTAATTCCATATTCATCTTCTTTTACACGCTTACCTTCACGAACAATTTTGCCTTTTGCGTTAATAATGTTGCAACGGAATAACTCAGCAATAATATCAATAATACCAGAACCACATAAACCAACAGGTTTTTGACCTTCATCACCAATAATTGATAATGTAGGTTCCATAGTTTCTTCATCAATGGTTACTTTATCAATTGCTCCATCAGTTGCACGCATACCACAGCTAATATCGCCACCTTCAAAAGCAGGTCCTGCTGAGCAAGCACAACTCATAAGAAAGTCTGAATTACCAAATACGATTTCTCCATTAGTACCTAAGTCAATAAATACAGAGAATTCTTCACTATTCCAAACAGAACTTGCTAAAGTACCTGCAGTAATATCGCCACCTACATAACTTCCAATATTTGGAGCAAATAAAATGCTTGCATTTGGATTAATTTCAATTGCTAAATCTCTAGCCACAATATTATCTAACTTAAAGAATGTAGGAATATATGGCTCCATACGTAATGGATCAGCAAACACACCTGCAAATAAGTGATTCATTGTACTATTAGATGCCATACACATACGATAGATTCTCTCACTTGGAAGATTGATAGACTTACACATATTGTGAATCATTGGATTAATCGTTTCTTCAATAATTGCCTTTTGTAAACGTTCAATTCCATCAGGTTTAGTCTGCTCAACAATACGGTTAATAACGTCAGCACCATAACGAATCTGTCCATTACCAGAAGAAGCTTTTGCTAAAATTTCTTCAGTCTTTAAATCTACTAAAATTGCAGATACAGTTGTTGTACCAATATCGATTGCAAGTCCTATAGCCTTTAAATCTTCCTGTGCATCAACAACATCATAAACATAAACTCCATGTGCAGTTTTCTTATAAGCAGCTTTTACATGGAATTTACTTTCTCTAAGTAAAATAGGCAACTTTCTAATTACAAAGTAAGGCAATACTACCTTATCTGCACCAACTGCTGCCTGAATTGCCCAGATAAGCCTCTCATTATCTGGCATTGTATCATCTAGAGTAGGAGCATTCATTGTTAGTTCTACAACGTCCATATCATTCACTAATTCAATGCCTGCATTTACAATGTCTGACTTAATCTTTTCGAAGATTGCAATTTCTTCTGGTGAACTCAAATCAGCAACTTTCATACGACTCTTATATGCAGAAGCAATATCCGGTACACCGATTTCAACATCTTCGATGACTTTACTTGCACAAGCAAGTCTCCATCCTGCATCATATTCTTCATCTGTAATATGACGAGTCTTTTTAGAATCTAAGTTACCTGAAAGAAGTTTTACTTTACACTTACCACAAGATACATTACCTGAACATGGTGCATCAATTGCTACATTAAATCTTCTAGCAATATCAAGTAATTTCTCACCTTCCATAGCATGAGCTACAACATCTTCACTAGCGTCAAACTTAAATGTAATTTTTAACATCTTTAACCTCCTTGTTTTGCCTCGGGGGCATATTATAATCATCATTTACGAAGAGTCAATTATTGATTATTAACATTGACCCTTCGTAAGAGTTTCTTACATAATAGGATCTAATTTTAAAGCTGGATGTCCTTTTTCTGTTAAGAATTCTACAACTGCTTCAGATTCTTCTGCAATTGTTTCATCACAAATCATATCTGTAAAGTTGTCAATTCCGAGTAATTCTTTTGCTGTCTTATTTAAACGTGGAGCTACATCATCTTTTAATTCCTTAGGCATCCATACGATTCTTGCAATACCGCCTTCAGCACTAATAAACTTCTTAGATGAAATAAAATGTCTACCATGTCCCATAAAACCAGGTGTCTGAACACCACCACCAGTCATAGATGCAAGTTCACCAAAGGTCATACCTGTAGGTGTCATTCCTTTAAATTCACGGTTACAAATTACTACACCATTTGCTTCTGGCATAATACCACAAATACATTCAAAGCATCCACAGCTAGTCATAGGATCTTCCATGATTGAATATAAAGTAATATGCTCTAATGCACCATGAGATGCTTCCATAACCATACGATCTGCATCTGGATAAATACCTTTAACTGGATCTAAGCAACCTTCTTTACTAATTGGCTGACAAGGTCCTGCTGGATCTAATTCCTTAGTTGCTTTAGCATCTAACCATGATACAGCACCACAAAGTCCTAAACGTTCAGGCGTTACTACACAACAATGAGCTGGTGCAAATGACTGGCAAAGAATACATGTATAGAACTGATCAACATTTTCATCAGTAAGAGCCTCTAAACGCTCGTCTCTAGCATCATATTTAGGTATAGCCACTGTATCTAAAACTTCCTTTGCCTTATTAGCATCTGTATATAATGTTACCTGACACTTATCAACTACTGTATCAAAGTCATTCATAATCATATCATATAAAACTTCCATGAAGTCTTTTAAACGAAGACCTGCTTCATACGCTGAATTACTGATACGAATACGGAACTGATTTCTCTGTCCAGTATGCATAACACCTTCCATATAATTATACCAAGTATGAATCTTACGTTCAATAACTGATTCAAAATCTTCCTGCATCTTAGCACCTGCAACTTCAATTACACAAGCAAGTGGTAATTCTACTGGAGCTGGCATCTCATCAATATCTGGTCCTACTAAAGTTAATTTCTTATCTTCTACTTCATCTAGTTCACGTTTAAGAACAACTTCACAAGTTGTATTCTTATGAGAACTCATCTCTGCATACATTTCTTTCTTACGGATAATCTCACCTTCAAAAGCAGCTGCGAATGCACAAGGAATTGGAATCTCTGTGACTTTAATTTTAATATTTCTAGCTTCTAAGGTCTTCTTTACAGTTTCTGTATGATCAAGAACAGAAATTAATGCTCCTTCTACCTGATTTTCTGCTAAATCTACGTCAGCAATTACAGGGAAACCAAGAGCAATAGCACCTGCTCCTGCAGATACAACAACTTCATTTAATGCACCAAAGGTATTAACAAAGGCTGGTACACGATCTTTTGTATAAGCTAATAATCCTGCAAGATCACCTGGTTGAATACTACCAAAAATTAAAGCAGCACGAATAGCAACTGTTACAACATGAGTTACTGCTGTTACATCATGTCCTAAAGGAATAACACGAAGTTCAAGACCAGTCTTTACTCCACCGTCAATAACCTGATCAATGATATCTCCAACTAAGAAGGTCATGATACCTTTACTCTGATAATCTTTAACAATCTTTACAGCATCTGCTGGATCGTCTGCTTTACCAAGTACTACTGCTACACCAGGGATATCTCCAGTTACTAGTGGAACACCTAATGAACGAATAATTGGATCTGATACAAAACCGATTCCTTTTTCATCTGCATAAGGATCTGCTCCCTCGGCATTAACATATTTTAAAGCTTCAATAATTTCAGCACCTACTGCTGTTGCAAGTCCTGCATTTAAAGCTTTTCCTAAATCGTCTTCATTTGTAATGAGACTTCTCATTACATTTAAACAAGCATCTAAGTCTCCTAGATTTTTAACCTTCACGCCTGTTGCTGCATAAATAGTTGGTAAAAAATATGCAGTATCTGGAAATGCGATTGCCTGTTCCTGTCCATATTTAGCAACTGCATCTTTTACTGCTCCTTCTGTAAGTCCCATTACTGCATTTGAACCTGCGTAAATTAAATCTGTTAACACACTCATAGTTATTATTAGCCTCCTAAATTATTAACGTTTCGTCCTTTGTCCAGCCGTCTAATAGTATTTCTTATTGTAATTATTCTATATCTTCCTCTAAAATATACAGTTCCATAAATAATTACTGTTCATTACTCTTTATGTATTTTAACAAATTTATATAATATTGTAAACAATAATTTGTGTCTTTTTTACAAATCTTTGTGAAATATGTTGAGTTCACATCCACGCTATTTTCATCATTAACTCCAAATCTTTAGTTAAATTAAAAAACGGCATAACCAAGAATTCTTGATTATGCCGTAATCTATACTGTCTGAGCACAAAATACTAATTAATTTTTATTAATTGTAGGTCTTTCTAAATTAAATCTATGAATTACAGTTCTAAGTAAGAATCTGCATACATGTAGTTGTCTAATAAGATATCACAAGATTTAACTGTTTCCATTAATCTCTGATCACAAGGATTAACGATAGCAGATGTGAAACCATTAGCCATACACATACCAAGCATTGCAGCATCCATGATATGTCTTAAATCTTTAGGCATACCGTTAGATACGTTAGATAATCCACCTGTTGAAGGGAATCCTAATTCAGTAAATCCACGGATAGCATCTAAGATCTGTTTCTGTTTGTCCTGCATACCCTTAGCAACTAAGAATAAAGGATCCATCCACATATCCTGTGGTTCCATACCTAACATTAAACCATGTTCTGCGATTTCAGCACAGAATCCCATGATTTCATCAGTACTTCCAGGAACAGCACCTTTAGAGCAAAGGCAGATACAAGCTGCACCGTTAGCTGCTGCTAAGTCAACATATTTTAAACGATCACCAGCATCTGCTGAGTTTACAAGAGCTTTACCTTTAACATCATTGTATACAGCAATACCAGCTTCGATAGCTTTCATGTTAGCAGTATCTAATGCTAAAGCAACATTGTCAAAGTTACTCTGAATTAACTGAACAGCCCATTTCATTAATTCAGGTCCATTGCTTTCTGCAGGTCCGATGTTTACGTCAATGTAAGTTGCACCAGCATCGATCTGTTCTTTAGCTCTTGCTAAAATAGGTTCTGGGTTCATTTCTTCCATAGCTTTACGGATAACTGGAGAGATGCAGTGAATTCTTTCACCAATAATAGTAAATCTTGACATAAGTTGTCTCCTTTTCTTTTATTTATTTATAGGAATTACGATTCCGTATATTTACATAAGATAGGTAAACTACCTTAGCACCCACTAAGGCAGTTTATTTCCTACTCTTTATAAGTTCAAATTAATTGATTAAGCGTATTCTCTCATAGCTTTAACAATCTGTACAGCTTCCTGAGTACCAACTACGATGTCCCAATCAGGTAATTTAGCTTCTAATTCACCCTTAAGAACTGCAACTTTACCAGGAATGATTAAGGTTCTGTTCTTAATCTTGCCAGCTACTTCTTCGTTGATGAAGTTAGCGATGGTACCAGCTGTTAATTTACCAGCAGCCCAAGCTGTTAATACTGACATTCCGCCTGCATCAGAGATTAATAAGTTACAAGGTACACCTGAACGCTCTAATTCGCCAGATACTACGAAGTATGTAAGAGCGAAGTCAACAGTTGTTACGCATACAGAGTTTTCATCAGCACCGTTTAATGGATAGATACCTGGTTCAACCTTCATTGGTTTCTGAGGATCGGTGTAGATATTCTGACGTAAGCCATATAATGCAAGTGCCTGTGCATAGTTCATTTCATCCATAACGATGATTGAACCATATTTTAATGTAAATACAGATGCTAAAGCAGCCTGTAATGCCTGATCTCCACCAGCTACTGCAGATAAGTTAACGATTGAAGGATAACCAAAGGTTCTGTCTTCATCTTTAAGAGCAGCTCTACGGATCTGTACAGCATTACCAAATACATCTTTAACAGATTTGCTACCGCAATCTAATACTAAGTTCTTGTTACCAGCTTTTTCTAATTCAGCTACGGTGTCATATAATGCATTTAAATCATCTGCACTTACGCCTAAAACAACGCCAGCTTCTGTTGCTACAGCGTTCATATCAGCAGCGTTTGCAGGATTTGCACCATTTAAGATAGGTTTAGCATCTTTGCATACTTCTAATGCAGCTTTAGCAGCATCAACATCAGAAACTTCTAATACTAAAGTTCTGCCAAGACCCATAACTTTTTTAACTAATTCAGCGTAAGCAGCAGCGCCTTCACCGGTGTATTTAACGTTAACTAATTCAACGTACATTCTTTCACCGATACGAACATAATCTACCTTAGGAATTTCTGCTAATTTAGCGTCTACGTTTTCAGCAGTTACGTTAACAGCAAAAAGGTTTCTGCTTACTAAAGTTTTTTCATGTCTGAAAAGAACAGTTTCTCCACCAAGTTTGTGTTCTGCATCTCCAGTACCGATTGTGATACTCTTCATTGGAGGTGCTGTAGCTTCAGATAACTGAGCTAAAGCTTCATCTGACATGTGTGGGCATTTGTCTACTGTTAAAGCGCCAGAAGCTACTTTCATAGAGAAAGCCATACATGTAGGGCAGCCACATTCCTTACAGTTTTTCTTAGGTGTTAATTTAAAAATTTGAATACCAGTTAATGCCATGATTCTAATCTCCTTCCGTACAATTACATTAATTCGTCAATCATTTTTTTGATAGTTGCAACAGATACGGGGTTCTTTAAAATAACAGCATTTGAACCAGAAGCTAAGTCAGCAGCAGCTGTAACAACTTCCATGTCAATAATTCTAGTTTCACGAGATCCCCATTCTGGGAAATCTTCTTCAGCTGCTAAACATTCTTTACAGTTGTATGTTTCAGTTGAAACAGGTGTAACGAATGGCATCTGAAGTGTGGTATCGTTCTGTGCAAGTGCAGCAGCTTTGGTTCTATCCATAGTTGTTGCTACATATTCGTAACCATAACCAGCAGTAGCGGTTCCTACGTGCATACAAATGCTATCTGCAGAAACACCTAACTGAGTCATTAAAACGTTAACCTGTTTTGCAAGGTTAATATCTACAGCTGATTCAGCAGCTACTTTGTGATGATAAGCCTGAACTGCAGACATACCAATCATCTTATAGTTTTCTTCTTTAGCAGAAAGGATAAGAACGTTCTTTCCATCTACTGCTTCTGCAACCTTAACTAAAAGGTCAGCATCTTTTTCATCACTACCACATCCCATGAAAGCTAAAGGTGCATCTACAGCATCAGCAACAGCTTTTGCTAATTCAGCACATTTTTCGATAGGAGCGTCTTCTCCGTTAGGATCAGCACTTGCGAATCTTACACATACGAAGTCTGCACCTGGCATTTCAGCAGCTTTTTTAGCCATATCCACTACTGTTTCACATCCAGCATAAAATTCTTTAACACCATCACTGGTTTCACCTTCAAGACCTAAGTCACTAACTTCTACACCAATCTTAGGTGCATTAGCGATAGGTGCATCAAATGTGTAAAATGGAAGAACATTTTCTCCTCCAATTTTAATAGCCTTTGCGCCAGTACCAATCTCTACTTCTTTGATACTTGCATTAAATTTTCCTGATTTTGCGTTAAACGGCATTTCCTCAATTGCCTCCTTTTCTTAATATATCAGACCACAGGCAGAACCCCCTTCTACCTGTGGAATGATGCGCTTTTGTTTCGTTGTTATCTATTATTACCTATTTAGAAGCCTATTTACCTTCTAAATTGAATAATTTCACAATGAACTCTTTAGCAGTTGTTAATATTTTATCATAATTGCTATAAAATTGCAATAGTTAAATACAAATTACATCAAAGGTTCTAAACCAAGTACAGGATGTCCTTTTTCAGTTAAGAATGCCATTAATGCTTCTGGATCTTCTTCACAGATTGTTTCATCAGCGATCATATCTGTAAAGTTGTCGATTCCATACATTTCTTTAGCAGATGCATTTAATTTTTCACCAACAAGGTCTTTTAATGCCTTTGGTAACCATACGATTCTCTGGATACCGCCTTCAGCTTTCATGAACTTCTTAGAAGCGATGAAAGTTGTACCATGTCCCATGAAACCAGGTGTCTGAACACCACCACCGGTCATAGATGCAAGATCTGCGAAGGTCATTCCAAGAGGAGTTGTTCCAACGTGCTCACGGTTAACGATAACTACACCATTTGAGAATGGTTCGATACCACAGATACATTCGAAGCAACCACAAGAGGTCATAGGGTCTACCATGATAGAGTAAAGAGTTACTCTCTCTAATGCACCACGGCTGTATTTGTAAACTGCTTCGTTAACGTCTTCATAAGCACCTAACTCGATATCAGTAGGTTTATTCTTTGTAACGATCTGGCAAGCACCAGTTGGGTCTAATTCATAAGTAGCTTTAGCATCTAACCATGAAACTGCACCACAAAGTCCTAAACGTTCAGGAGTTACGATACATACGTGTGAAGGAGAGAATGCCTGGCAAAGTACACAGGTGTAGAAGATATCTACGCTCTCATCAGTTAATGATTCAAGTCTTTCATCACGTTTCTGGTAAGCTGCCTGAGCCCAGTCTTTTCTGTGCTGTTCTACTAAGTCGTGGTCTGTGATAACCTTAACCTGACATTTATCAACAACACCAGCGTATTCGCTCTTAACTTTAGCGTATAATACTTCACCAAAGTGTTTAGCTCTAAATCCAGCATTGTATGCAGCATCACTGATACGAACACGGATTAAGTCACGCTGTCCAGTATGCATTACACCTTCGATACAGTTGATGAAACTGTGGAATTTACGTTCTACTACTGGCTCGAAGTCTGTCTGCCAAGATTTACCAGCTACCTGAACTACGAATGCGATAGAGTGTTTGCTACCAAATTCAAATTCGTCAACTTCTGGTCCAATAACCTCGATCTTATGGTCTTCGATTTCACCCATTTCTAAGGTCTGAACTAATTCAAAGCCGTTTTCTACTGGGTCAGAACCATCGAATTCAACTTGCATCTGTTTTCTACGGATAATTTCACCTTCAAATGCAGGAGCATAAGATACAGGAAGATCCATTTTAACGATTTTAATCTTAATTCCTCTAGCTTCTAATGAAGTAGGGTCAAATTTCTTAGTATCTTTCTGGATGATTAATGATTTAGGAACATTCCAGATATTGTCTTCCTGGTTTGTGATTACAGGGAAACCTAACTGAATAGCACCAGCACCACAAGCTACAGTCTGATCATCAACTGGCTCGAAAGCGTTAACGAATGCTTTAACTCTCTGCATGGTGTACTGCCACATTCCATCATAGTCACCTGGAGTGATAGCACCGAAGATAATAGCTGCTCTTAATGCTACAGATACTACGTGGATTACAGAAGATAAGTCATGTCCACAAGGAATGATACGAATCTTGAAGTTCATTTCTACATTCTGCTCTACACACTGATCAATAACATCACCAACTAAGAATGCCATAACACCCTTAGACTGATATCCTTTAACTAATTCTTTAGCTTCTTCAGCTGATGGAGCACCACCAATGATAACTGCTACACCAGGGATATCATCTACTACTAATGGAAGACCGATTTCACGAATTTCAGCATCGGTTAAGTGTCCGATTACTGGAGCTTCGTAAGGGCATCCTTCGATATATTTACAAGCTTCGATTACTTCACAGCAAAGAGCTGAAGCAACACCTGATCTGAAAGCATCTTTAAGACGAGTTTCTCTTGTCATAAGATCATGAATTTTGCCTTCTAATTCAGCTTTTAATTCGCCTAATGTAGTAATCTTATCGCCTAACATTGCATAAATACAAGGTAGTGCATAAGCAGTATGTCCAAAAGCTACTGCCTGTTCTAAACCATATTTGTCTACTGCTTCATTTACTGCCTTTGTTGCCTGATCATACCACTGATCAGAACCACTAAATACTCTAGAAATTAATGTCACGGTTTTACCTCCAACTTCCGATTGGTCTATTTTTCTAAACGTTCCTTGATAGCTCGAACTTCTGAAATTGCAGTTTCACTGAAATCATAAGGTGATTTTCCCTGTCTATCAGCATCGATTACATCAGTATTATAATGAATAAATCCTAATAAATCTTCTTCAGGTATTTTAGATTTAATGTATTCTTCATCTTCTTCATTACGAACCTTATTAGCTACTACACGAACACGGTTAATACCTAACTGTGTAGCAAGTCTCTTTACATTCTTATAAGTCTGAACGCTACGAGCACCTGGTTCAATAACTACAACAAACTGTTCCATACTTTCAGCAGTTCCTCGTCCTAAATGTTCAAGTCCTGCTTCCATATCCATGATTACAACATCATCACTATTAAGCATTAAGTGAGAAATCAATCTTTTTAAAATTACATGTTCTGGGCAAACACAACCTGCACCAGCGACATCAACAGTTCCCATTACTAATAACTTAACTCCGTTACGATCCTTTGCAAACATTTCTGGAATGTCGTCTACCTTTGGATTTAATTTTAAGAATTTATTACCAGCACTGGCACCTGTACGGTCATTTACAAAATCTTTCATCTTAGAGATAGGTGTAATTTCATCTAACTCCTCTTCTGTAAATCCAAGTGCTAAACCAAGGTTTGCATCAGGATCTACATCTGCTGCAAGAACACTATTTCCTTCTTCAGCATATAATCTAGCTAATATTGCGGAAAACGTTGTTTTGCCAACCCCGCCTTTTCCAGTAACTGCAACTTTCATATTCTAACCTCTTTGTTTCAATAATAATATATAATATAAGAAGATTCTTATTAGATTCCTAATGCAGCTCTCTTCTCTTCGATTCTTTCGATCATTAAATCGCCTAATTTTTCAATGTCAGTTTCAAATGTATAAGCAGCGCCTACCCATTCTCTAATTCCATTGGTTAATAATTCAGTAACCTGATCAGAACCAGCAGTGTAAGGTACAACACCTAAGAAAGTATCGATACCAGTTGCTACTACGTAGTTACCGATAGATACAGCTTTTTCTGACATCCATTCTGGAGCACAACCCATAACAGGAAGTTCAGGAACTGTAATTCCCCACTGTGCTGCAACATCACAAACTAAGTTCATCATACGAGAGATATCTACGCAAGATCCCATATGTAATACTGGAGGGATATCTGCTAATGTACAAACTCTCTTAAGACCATCGCCGCAGATGTCCTTAGCATTTTTGCTCATAAGACCATATTTAGCTGCTGCCTGTGCAGAACAACCAGATAATACTAAGATAATATCATTAGCCATCATCTTCTTCATAAGTTCAATATGACCATAGTCATGACGAACCTTAGGGTTGTTACAACCTACCATAGCTACAGCACCACGAAGTACACCAGAGGTAATACAATCAACAAGTGGCTGATAGGTACCAGTTACATCTACCTGTGAGTTAGTAACGGTATCAAGCTGTTTGATAATAGCTTCACAAGAATAACCAACTGTTGCATCAATCTTCTGCTGTGGAATGTAAACTGATTCCTGATCTCTGTTCTTGAAGTTATCGATAGCCATTTCTACGATCTTCTTAGCGTTTTCATCTGCATTTTCTGGAGAGAATTCGATGAAATCAGAATCTGGCATTCTACAAATAGGAGAAGTTGTGATAAATTTAGTATGGAAACATTTACTTAGAGGTCCTAAAGCAGGGAAGATACACTGAACGTCTACTACTACTGCTTCAACTGCACCTGTAAGTACACAGTTTTCCTGCTGTAAGAAGTTACCAGCCATAGGAATACCATGACGCATAGTTACTTCGTTAGCTGTACAACAAACACCTGCAAGGTTGATACCCTTAGCGCCGTTTGCCTGAGCTTTAGCGATCATATCTTTATTTTCAGCCCATTCTACAATCTTTTCAGAAAGTGATGGATCATGTCCATGAAGGATAATGTTAATGTAATCTTTATCTAATACACCTAAGTTAGCTTCGGTGTCAACTGGCATTGGAGTTCCGAACATGATATCAGAGAACTGAGTACCTGTCATAGATCCACCCCATCCATCAGACATACCATTACGAAGTGACTGACGAATTAATGCTTCTGGTAATGATGAGTTACCCATATGAGTCATATGCATAGCTGTTGAAACTTCACGGTCTACTGCACGAGGAGCAACGCCTGCTTTAATCCAAGTTTCTTTACGTTCTGGAGTAGCATCATCAATCCATCTCTGATATCCGAATACTTTACCATATTCTTCAAGACCTGCTAAAGCTACATCATGAGCTACGTCATAGATATCTCTACCTTCGGTTTCGATTCCCCAACGAGTAGCAATTGCAAGTAATTTAGCTTCGTCTTTAACTCTGTAAGCACCATCTCTTGATGCACAGTATAATGTATGAGCGATTTCACGACCATGATCTGAGTGAGTTGCAGCACCACCTGCTGTAAATCTTAAGAAGTTACGACCTACGATACCGTGAGCGTCACAACCACAAATTCCTCTTGGAGCCTTCTTAGTGATACGGCAAGGTCCCATAGAACAGATACGGCAACAAACACCATCTTCACCAAACTTACAATGAGGTGTCTGCTGTTTAACTCTCATCTGCCAAGTACTAGCGCCTTTTTTCTCTGCGATTTCTTGTAATTTCGCAACTTCGGCTTCAACTTCTTCCAACGTAAAAATTAATCCATTTGCTTCCATTCAATACTCCTTTTTTCTCAAATAAAATTGGTTGAATAGTTTCAGACATAATTGTTTGTTAAGTTTTTAACAATTATATCTAAGGTTTACCTTCTAATATAAATAGACGGGCTAGAAGCTAAACCTAAAAAAGTCATTGCTTATTGGTTAAAATCCTAGGTCTTCCATAATCTTTCGGACTGCCATCTTCACTGGGTTATCA
Source organism: Lachnospiraceae bacterium TWA4 (assembly GCA_000875945.1). Lineage (GTDB taxonomy): Bacteria > Bacillota > Clostridia > Lachnospirales > Lachnospiraceae > TWA4. The sequence continues at coordinate 742,542 of JPZU01000001.1, forward strand.
TCTGGTACCTGTGAAGTAGCCTTTCCATCACAATCATACTCATAGATGGTTTCATCCTGAGGAATTACACCTACAAGGTCTAAACCTTGATTAGCAATTTCTTCTTTAATGCCATCGTTAAGCACTCCTCCGGGTGCACGGTTGACAATGAGTTTAACTGTCTTAGGGTTTAACTTCATTTCTTCAACCATACGTGCTACTCTTCCTACAGCCTGAATACCTCTTCTCGAACAATCACTTACTAATAATAAGGTGTCCATATGTGGAAGAGTTCCACGGCTGATGTGCTCAAGTCCAGCTTCGTTATCAACAACTACATATTTGTAGTTTTGAGCAAGTTTAACGATTTGTCCTCGTAACAAATCATTGACAAAACAGTAACATCCTGTTCCCTGACCACGACCCATAACTAACATGTCATAGTCATCTTCTTCGACTAATGCATCATTGAACTTCCAATTTGCATAATCTTGTTTGGACATTCCTGGTGGGATTGGGCTCTTTACTTGTAATTCGGCGTGTGCAATTTCTTCTCTGATGCTTCCAAGTGTTGCTTCCACCTTCACACCCAATACCTCATTTAAATTTGAATTTGCATCAGCATCTACAGCTAAAACTGGTCCTTGATTTTTCTGACAAAGATAGTCAATCATCATACCACAGGTTGTGGTCTTACCTGTACCACCTTTACCTGCTACTGCAATTAGATGACTCATAGTTAAATTCCTCCTTAAAATTTCCTATATTGCTTCCATAATACAGAAAATAAAATAAATATAGTAAAATTAACCATTTTAATAAAGATATAGAAAAATACTAAAAATAAAATCTCAAACCAATACTTTTAGCATATTTGATAATAAACACTGTCTTCTATAAAACAACATTTATATACAATTTATCACTAAATGGCGATTTAGTCAAGCTAATTTTGTTGAATCTGTTAAGAAAAGAATCTCATTTCTACAGAACTTTAGCTGTATATATTTTCTCATATTTTTAAAAATATTTCAACAAAATATTGCACTAAAAGATACTATTTTTTTATACAAGATACACAATAATAATTTATTTTCCCCTATAATTTGTTGAACTTATACATTTTACCTACAATAATTCTTTTGTAGGTTCGTTACAAGAACTCAGGGTGGTATCCACGGGTTAACTTCTATACATTTGTAATAATATCACAAAGTATTTCTAATGTCTAGTGGAATTCTATGGTAGTTTTTGTTGCAGTTCCTAATCAACTAAGCTATGAAAATATTTTTATTTGCAAAAATATTTTCATAATTGCTACCAAATAGAATACCATTTAATGGGTAATACAGCTGCAAAGCAGCGAATGAGCACGTCCGTGCGCTATTGCGAATGATATAAATGGCGTGGGTGTGAACAGTAACCATTTATGAATTGATTCCAAATTATTATTAAAAAAAGATTGACATTCAAAAAAATCCATGCTATCATTAAGCCATCAAATGAACAGTAAGTTAAGTTCTCAGAAGAGATTAAAAGGGAATTCGGTGAAATTCCGAAGCGGTCCCGCCACTGTAATAGGGAGCTAGATACATAATCCACTGGTAATAATCGGGAAGGAGTATTTAGTGATGAACTTAAGTCAGGAGACCTACTTAATGAACGATATCCTACGGTGAATAGGTGATGATATCGGTGTTTTACTAAATGATTTGATTTCTGCTATTTTTATGGTAGTCAGATTTTAAATTAATTTCGTAGAATAACTAAGTCGTCAGCAGCCGGGTGGCTGTTTTTTTGATTGTGAATTCCTCTAAATTCACAGAATCCATTTCTTCTTCATTACTCCTATTTTAAAATGATTAGAAGAAATAGAATCCTCTTTATAGGTTCTAAACCTTATTCCTTTAACCCTCTTTTTCTAAGAAGATAGACTTGCCATCTATCTTCTTTGTTTTACCCCCAATAAAACAAAATAAAAAAGACTGTGAAATAATTCTAAAAGTTATCAAAAACTGCTTCCTTTATCAGCTTTACTGACATTCCCTCATGAAGAAGTTTTTGATCAAACAAATAGTTCGTGATTTCACAGTCTTTTTTTATTTTAAAAGTGCCAAGCACAAAAAATTTACATACTAAAGGATAATAAAAGCTAAAAGATAATAAAGGGCTGCTGCAAATAATATTTAGGCTTCTAAATAAAACATTTGCAACGGCCCAATTTTATATCACATTATAAATTACTTAGGTAACTTATTACTTATTAGGTAACTTAAATGACGATTTTAATGATACAATTCGATTAAACACTAAATGTTCCTTTGTTGAATCTTTACAATCTACACAGAAGAAACCATTACGTACAAATTGGAAACTATCATAAGCTACTGCTCCAGCTAATGATGGCTCAACATAACAATCCTTTAATACCTGTAAAGAATTTGGATTTACATTCACTTCTCCATCTTCATTATATACGCCTTTTTCTTCATCAACAATATTTTCATAAAGTCTAACTTCTGCTGGAATAGCTTCTGTTGCAGATACCCAATGAATCGTACCCTTTACTTTACGTCCATCTGGACTATTGCCTCCACGTGAAGCTGGATCATACGTACAATGAACTTCTACAATATTTCCATTTTCATCTTTTACAACATCTGTGCATCTTACAAAGTATGCATGCATTAAACGAACTTCATTTCCAGGGAACATTCTAAAATACTTCTTAACTGGAACTTCCATAAAGTCTTCTTGCTCAATATAGATTTCCTTAGTAAATGGGATCTTACGACTTCCAAGCTCAGGATTTTCTTGATTATTTGGAGCATTTAAATATTCAACTTGTCCTTCTGGATAGTTGTCAATCACTACTTTTAATGGATGTAAAATTGCCATTACACGACTCTTCTTTAACTTTAAGTCTTCACGGATACAGTATTCAAGCATTGCATAATCACAACTACTCTGTGCCTTAGAAATACCAGCAAGCTCTACAAACTTCTGTAAAGATTCTGGAGTATATCCACGACGACGAAGTCCACTAATTGATACTAATCGTGGATCATCCCATCCATCAACAGTTCCATTTTCTACTAACTTTTTGATGTAACGCTTACCAGTTACAACATTTTTTAAATAAAGCTTTGCAAATTCAATCTGTTTTGGTGGATTTTTAAATTCACACTCATTAACTACCCAATCATATAAAGGTCTATGGTCTTCAAACTCTAAAGTACAAATTGAATGAGTAATGTGTTCAATAGCATCTTCAATTGGATGAGCAAAATCGTACATTGGATAAATACACCAAGCATTTCCTGTATTGTGATGTTCAAGATGAGCAACTCTATAAATAATTGGATCTCTCATATTGATATTTGGAGATGCCATATCAATCTTTGCACGTAAAACTTTTGAGCCATCTTCGAATTTACCCTCTTTCATCTGAGTAAATAATTCTAGGTTTTCTTCTACGCTTCGATTGCGATAGGGACTTTCTTTTCCTGGCTCTGTTAACGTACCACGATACTCTCTAATTTCATCTGCTGATAAATCATCAACATAAGCTTTACCTTTTTTAATTAATAAAATTGCACATTCGTACATCTGCTCAAAATAATTTGATGCAAAGAATAAACGGTCTTCCCAATTAGCTCCTAACCATTCTACATCTTTTTTGATAGCTTCAACAAATTCTACCTTTTCCTTTGTTGGATTTGTATCATCAAAACGTAGATTAAATTTTCCATGATATTTTTTTGCTAATCCAGAATTTAAAAGAATAGATTTTGCATGACCAATGTGTAAATATCCATTAGGTTCTGGTGGAAATCTCGTTTGTACATGGTCAAATCTTCCTTCTTCTAAATCTTTATCAATAATCTGTTCAATGAAATTTTTAGAAATTACTTCTTCTCCCATGTTTGTCCTCCTAGTTTTTCATACTTTTACAAAATAAAATTTAGATATTATAAAATTAGACATTATAACTCTTATAACTCCCTCAGTCAGCTTTAGGCATCAGGACTCCAGTACTTCGTACCACCTCATGCCAAGCGACAGTTCCCTCACGAGGGAGCCTTTTTATATAGTTTCTATAATAGCTTCTAAATTTTATATAGTTTCTATAATAGCTTCTAAATTTTATATAGTTTCTGCAATATAATATAATAAGTTTTCAGTATCTTTCCATCCAAGACAAGGGTCTGTAATTGAACGTCCAAAAACGCCATCTCCAATCTTTTGGCATCCTTCTTCTAAATAACTTTCAATCATTAAGCCTTTGACTAATTTATGAATATCTTCTGAATGTCTCATACTGTGTAATACTTCTTTTGAAATACGAATCTGTTCTTTAAATTGTTTACCAGAGTTTGCATGATTCGTATCTACAATACAAGCAGGATACTTATAATCTTTCTCTGCATAAAGCTTACATAAATCCTGTAAATCTTCATAGTGATAGTTAGGAAAATTCTTACCATGTTTATCGGTATAGCCTCTTAAAATTGCATGAGTTAAATCATTTCCAGTGGTCTGTACTGCCCATCCTCTGAAGATAAATTCATGAGAAGCCTGTCCTGCAATAATAGAATTCATCATAACTGATAGGTCTCCACCTGTAGGATTTTTCATGCCTACTGGGATATCCATACCACTGGCTGTCAAACGATGCTGTTGGTCTTCTACCGAACGAGCTCCCACTGCTACATAAGATAATACATCCGATAAATATCTATAGTTTTCTGAATAAAGCATTTCATCTGCAGTTGTAAGTCCAGTTTCTTGCATCACACGCATATGCAGCTTACGAACCATTAAGATTCCTTCATATAAATTTGGCTTCTTTTCTGGATCTGGCTGATGCAAAATCCCCTTATAACCTAAACCTGTGGTTCTAGGCTTTCCTGTATAAACTCTAGGAATTAAAATCAACTTATCTTTCACTTCTTCTTGTACCTTTGCAAGACGATTTGCATATTCCATTACAGGGTCTTCATGATCTGCTGAACAAGGTCCTACAATTACAACAAACTTGTCACTCTTACCTGTAAAGGCATCACGAATCTCCTTATCTCTTTGCTCTTTGATACGAATTGTCTCTTCAGACATTGGATAACGTTCCTTCGTATCCTTTGGAATTGGCAACTTATTGCTAAATTCAAAACTCATAGTATTTCCCCTCTTTCATCTTCTTGATTTTTTATTTCTGTATTTAGTATAAAATTAAAATAGTCTTTAACTAATTTCAACTAATTTTTGACTATTTTGACTAATTACATTCGCTCTGGTGCTTCAAAACCTAATAAATCAATACTGGTCTCTAAAACTTTACGTGTTAAAGCAAGTAACGCAAGATATCCTGTTTGTTTTTCTTTATCGGTTTCTGCTAAAATCTTTGTTTCGTGATAAAATCTATTAAATGCATTCGCTACATCATAAATGTACGCACAAATTTTATGTGGTGCAGTTTCTACTGCTGCATTTTCAATACACTCTGCAAATCTTGTAAGAATTAACTGAAGTGCCTTCTCACTCTCACTAGATGCCTGATTTAATGCATTCATTGATACAGCTTCACATTTACTTAAAATAGATTTAATTCGAACAATGGTATATAAGATATATGGACCTGTATCTCCCTCAAATGATGTAAATCTTTCTACATCAAATACATAATCTTTTGATGCTTGATTTGATAAATCACCATATTTAATCGCTGCTAATGCAATCATCTTTGCAGTTTCCATGCCTTCTTCTTCACTAACTGTACGATTATCCATCGTCTTTTGGTAAACAGCTTCTGTAATTTCCTTTAATAAGACTTCAAGTCTCATCACTCCACCATCACGAGTCTTAAATGGCTTACCATCCTTGCCATTCATTGTACCAAAACCTAAGAATTTTAAGTTCGTCTCTGGTCGTACAATATTTGCCTTCTTTGCACAACGAAATACCTGATTAAAGTGCATTTCTTGTCTTTTATCAACAACATAAAGTACAGAATCTGGTTTAAATAACTTTTCTCTTTCAACTAGTGTTGCAAGGTCTGTAGTTGAATAAAGTGTTGCACCATCTGATTTAACGATAATGCAAGGTGGAACTTCTTTGGTATCTGTTTCTTCTTTTACATCAACAACTAAAGCGCCTTCACTTTCATAAGCAAGTCCTTGATCTTTTAAAGACTTAATCATATCTGGAATATAAGGCTGTGCATCACTTTCTTTTTTCCATAAGTCAAATTCTACATTTAAGAATGAATAATTTTTCTTAAGGTCTGCAATTGATACATTTAAAATATGCTGCCATAATGCACGATAGCCTGGTTTTCCCTGTTGTAAGAATGCAGTCACATCATGGGCTCTCTTCGCATATTCTTCGTCTACTTTAGATTTTGCACTAGCTGTTGGATAAATTTCTTCTAATTCAGAAATTGTAAAAGGTGCTTCTTCTGGATATGGCCCTGTAAAACTATCATCAAAGTAACAAAGTTCTGGATGACGAGTTCTTACTTCTTCAATAATTAGGCCCATCTGAAGTCCCCAATCACCTAAATGAACATCTCCTACAACGTCCCAACCAACATAGCGACTAATTCGTTTAATACTTTCGCCAATAATTGCTGAACGAAGATGTCCAACATGAAGTGGTTTTGCAACGTTTGGTCCACCATAGTCAATAATCATTTTCTTATTCTGACCAAGATTGGTACAACCTAATTTTTCATCTGCTGCCACTTCATTTAAATAACTTGCTAGATATGCTTCATTCACTTTCAAATTAATAAATCCTGGCTTTACAGAAGCTACTTCTAAAAAAGCTTCATCTCCTTCTAACTTAGCTACAACCTCATCAGCAATCATAAAAGGGGCTTTTTTGTATGCTTTTGCCGCTGCCATTGCACCATTACACTGATACTCACATAAATCTGGTCGATTAGAAATTCCTACTCGACCATAAGATTCATCATATCCACAAGCTACAAATGCTTGTTTTAATTTATCTGATAGAAGTTCAATAAATTTCTTCATGAATCAAAATCCTTTCTAATAATTAATAATTATCATAGTATTATAATACAGATTGTAAGCAACAATCAAGAGTTTTTCACATAGAATATATAGAATCTAATTTTTAGGAACCTATTATGAATCAAAATTATTGTAATTGCCAACCCGGATGTTGTCAACCTGGATGCCCAGACATTTGTTCAAGACCTCTTTGTGGTGATCCAAATTTACTTACTGTACTCACTCCTGTTGTTTATGACGAAGTGGGATTTAATCTTTGTGCAACTATTGAAGTTCCAGAGGTTGGAAATACTCCTACACCTTTCTTTTCTGCTTATCCAACAGCCAGTCGATTTTCTGCTGAAGTTGTTAGCATGAAGCTATCTACTACTCCTGCCAGTGTAACAATCACCCAAGTAAAACCTGCTTGTTACCAGGTCACTTTAACTTGTCTGACTCTTAATTTTGTCATCCATGCCTATGACAACAACAACCAATGTCTAGCTAGCTTTACTACTACAGGAGAATATCTTCCTACCACAGGAACAGAAGTAACCAATCCTTCTTGTTTTGTACTTCAAATTTATGCACCTTATGGAATTACTTATCCAAGTACACTAGATTTTACAACCACAACCCTTAATCCAACAGGCTGTCTAAATATTATCAGCTTAATGGATGAATCCGATATGATTCATCAAGGGTTAAATCTCATCACCATTCCTAAGGTACTTTCAACCAATCCAGCAAATGGCGAACTCACTATGGGCGTTAGTTTCTTCCTAAAAAGTATCTACTATGCTCAATATCTTATTCCACATCGTGGAAAGGTCACTGTCCCTAAAGCTGAACCAACATTAAGCAACAATTCAGTTTGCTTAGATTTCGTCAACGGCAACTTAGTAGAACACAATGCAAAACCACTAGAACTTATGCCTCCTCAATCAGAGGGTAGTTATAAAGACTGTAATTGTAATCCAATTAATATTCCAAATTGTCCAACTTGCAACATACAACCACCACCATCCACAGGTCCTGACTCAAACCCTCAACCGAGTCCTCAACCAAAACAAGATTCTTCTGATTCTTCTAGTACATCCAATGCAACAACTACTACTGAATCTCAAACTCAGAGTCCTGCTTTTGCATTTTTAAATAGTTCAATGAATCATAACAACTAGTCCTTCCATAACACACGAAGTCCCTTTGGGTAATGATTTTTTAATCATACCCAAAGAGGCTTTGCCCCAACCAAGACTTACACCTTCTACACACACTAATACCCATCCTTTTAGTGAGGTATCACAAGGAATTGTATTTCCGTGTAAGTAGTCTAAGATTTCTTTTGAATTTGCCTTATAATCAACAAATTGCTTTACTTCTTCTTTTGAGAGAGCCATAGCAAGTGCATGAGAGGGTTTGAATAATTTTTTCTCTAAACTTCCTAGTTGTAATCCTGCTCGAAGTACTTTTAATCCTTTAAGTTGTGGTAAGTTTTCCGGCACAGCATAAAGATTATTTCCAAATAATAACGATTGTGATTCTATAGGAGATCTTAAAACCTTACTCTCCCATTCTCTATAAAATTTATCTGATAATTTGCTTGTTTTTTCTAACTTCATTTTTTGTTCTTCAGCTTGTCCCATTTTCTCAAATACTGCTACAAAGTGTCCTTCACCTTTTTGCTTATGCGGCCAGATTCTTAGCATCTTTACAAACTTTAGATCTGAGTAATTCGCTAATAACCAATCCACATTTTGCTCATTTTCTTCTTCTGAAAATGTACATGTAGAATATACTAGTCGTCCACCTGGTTTTAACATAATCATTACATTTTGTAAGATTTCTTTTTGTCTGCTTGCACATTTATCAACATTTTCAGGACTCCACTCCGTTCTAGCAATTTCATCTCTCCTAAACATTCCCTCCCCTGAACAAGGAGCGTCGCAGAGAATTTTATCAAAAAACTGTGGAAAATGCTTTGCCAATGCATGAGAATCTTCATTTAAGACCAATGCATTTCTAACGCCCATTCGCTCAATATTCTGAGAAAGAATCTTTGCTCGTTGTGGATGAATTTCATTGGCAACTAGTAAGCCCTCTCCATTCATCTTACCAGCAAGTTGAGTTGTCTTTCCTCCTGGAGCTGCACACAAATCTAAGACAACTTCTCCTGGTTGTACTTCTAGTTCCTCTGCTGCTGACATTGCACTCGGCTCTTGAATGTAATAATAACCTGCTTCATGATAAGGATGTCTTCCCCATCGATCCTTTTTATCATAGTAATAGCCCGTTTCACACCAAGGAACTGCCTCTAGACCTAAATCTAATTTCTGTACTTTTAAAGGATTTAGACGAAGGCCTGCTACACTTTCACTTTCATAGGCTTTTAAAAAATTTTACATAATCATCCTTTAATGTTTGCTTCATACGAAGCTTAAAATCTTCTGGTAATTGAATCATCATCTCTCCTATAAAATCTCATATAAATCTCATATAAAATAAAGAGGGATGCCTTTTACATCCCTCTAAATCTACTGTCTTGCTTTTTCAAAATCTGCTAATACATCTTTATCAGGTGCTTTCGTAAGTAAGCTTACCACAATAATACAAATACTTGCAACAATAAATGCTGGAAGTAATTCATAAATATTTAAAATTCCACCCATTGGACGAACTAAATACTTCCATACAAATACCATCACACCACCAGATAAAACTCCAGCAAGTGCTCCATACTTTGTTGTACGCTTCCAGAATAATGCACAAAGTACCACAGGTCCAAATGAAGCACCAAATCCTGCCCAAGCAAACGATACAATTGCAAATACGGAGCTATTTGGATCTCTTGCAATCACTACAGCAATTACTGCCATAATTACTAATGTAATACGAGCAATTAATAATCCTTTATCTTTGAAACGATCACCAAAAACATCTGCTGAAATTGCTGAAGATGCAGCTAAAAGCTGTGAATCTGCTGTCGACATCGTTGAAGCTAAAATTCCTGCCAGAATAAGACCTGCTAAAAGTGCTGGTAACACGCCATGACTACTAAGTAAATCTGCCAGTTTAACAATTACAGTTTCTGAATTGGAACCTTCTAATACCTCCATAGCCCCTGCCTTACTTACTGAGTAACCAACCATACCAATAAATACAGCAACTGCTAAAGAAATTACAACCCAAATAGTTGCCACTTGACGAGAAGTCTTTAATTTATTTTCATCTTCAATTGCCATAAAACGAAGAAGAATATGTGGCATACCAAAATATCCAAGTCCCCAAGCAAGCGTTGAGCAAATGGTTAAGGTTCCATAAGGAACTGCGGTGTTGGTTTCTACATCATGCATTGCCATCATACTTAAATAACCAGGTAATGCTTTTGCATTCTCCATAACAACATCTAATCCACCTGCTGTCTGAACACCAAATACTACAATAATAATTAATGCAATAGACATAATAATACTTTGAACAAAGTCGGTAGTTGAAGCTGCAAGGAATCCTCCAAGACACGTATATCCTACAATTACAATTGCACTAATAAGCATTGCTGTAAAATAATCCACGCCAAATAAACTAGAGAATAATTTACCACAAGCTGCAAATCCTGAAGCTGTATAAGGAATAAAGAAAATCACAATAATTAATGCTGCAATATAGCGAAGTGCATTTCCTTCATCATGAAAACGATTCTTAAAAAACTGTGGAATTGTAATCGAATTTGTAATATGTGTATATTTACGAAGCTTCTTCGATACAATTAACCAGTTTAAATAAGTACCAAGTGCTAAACCAAGTGCAGTCCAACCTGCATCAGCTATACCACTAAGATAAGCAACACCTGGTAATCCCATAAGCAACCAGCTACTCATATCTGAAGCCTCTGCACTCATTGCTGTTACAAAAGGACCTAACTTTCGTCCTCCTAAATAAAAATCATCCGTTGTCTTGTTTTTCTTTGATGCACGATAGCCAATGTAAAGAACCATACATAAATAGGCTATAATTGCAATCAAAATACAAATTTTTGCCGTTGTCATAAGTAAAACCCTCCTATTCATGTAAGAGAGTATACCACAGAATAATTTAGACTTCAACTGGACTAAAGTTTAGAATAAAATCTATACTATTTTTTATTTTTCTATATTTTATATAGTTAAAACACTAGACTAAAATTTAAAATCAAATTGTACTAATTTTAAATCAATGTAAAAAAATCTTTCATAAAGATGGGAAGTAGGCTCTGTGAATAGCTACGAAGAGAATATTCTCCACCAGAAATACACCAATCATACATAAATGAGCGCTCACAAATTGCATAGGCCTTTACAATTTCTCCAATCGAAATGTCTGTTCGCAGTTCTCCTTTTTGTTGTCCTTCCTGAATAATTTTACGAAGTAATTTGTAATAGAATCGATCTCGATCTAATAAGGACTTTTCTCCTTTTGTAATTAACTGACTAGATAATAACCTAGCTAATAAATCAATCGAAACAGAATTTTCAATCATTGTAAATAACTCATTATTTAGATAAAGAAGTTTTCGGTAGGTATTCCATTCTTCATCCATCGTATCAATTAATTGCTCGTATTTTTCATCAAATAAATAAGAAAGCGTGTTTAGTAGTGCATCTTTACTTTTAAAATAATGGTAAAATGAACCTTTTGAGGTTTGTGCTACTCTAATAATCTCATCAACTGTTGTATCTTCATAACCTTGCTCATAGAATAATTGCCATGCAGCTGAAATAATTCGACTTTTAGTTGTACGTTTTTGTACTTTTACTTCATAAAATCCTCCTTGCATTTTTTATAGTATACATCAAAAAAGATGGGATTCAATTTCCCATCTTTTAAATTGACTACCCTCCACAGCAAGCTAATAGGGTTTCATCATTTTAATTTATAACTATTATCCAATATATTCACATGCTGCAAGTGCAGCAACAGCCCCGTCTGCTGCTGCGGTTGTCAACTGTCTGACTGTCTTCGTCCTACAATCTCCAGCTGTAAACACTCCTTCAACATTGGTTTTACAATTTTCAGTTGCTACAATATATCCAGAACCATCTAACTCGATTAAATCTGAAAATACAGTATTATCTGGTGCCTGTCCAATCGCAATAAATAGACCTTCAACATCCAACTGGCTACGTGCACCTGTTAATTTATTTTCAACTTCAATAGATTCTAATTCATCAGTTCCATTTAGTTTTACAACATTAGAATTTAAAACAAATTCTACGTTATCCTTTTGCTTTAAAGCTTCTTGTAATTTCTTCTCTCCACGAAATTCATCTCGTCTGTGAATCACATAAACTTTATTGCAATAATTTGATAAGAATAACGCATCTTCAAGCGCTGTACTTCCACCACCTGCTACTGCCACATCTCTTCCTCTATAGAAAGCTCCATCACAAGTTGCACAGTAAGAGATTCCTGCTCCAATCCACTCTTTCTCATGTTCTAATCCAAGTGAACGATTTTTAGCACCAGTAGCTAGAATTACTGAATGACAACTGTATTGATTCTTATCAGTTACAACGACTTTTAAACCAGTCTCTTTATCTTCTTTAATACCAACAACTTTCTCATAGCTTACCTTTGCTCCAAGATTAGTTGCTTGCTCATATAAACCTGTAGCAAATTCATATCCTGAAATATTACTAATTCCTGGATAATTTGCAATTTCAGGTGTATTAATAATCTGGCCACCATAAGCTGCTGCTTCTAAAACTAGCACACTTTTACCAGCACGAACTCCATAAATTGCTGCAGATAAACCAGCAGGTCCTGCTCCAACAATTACAATATCAATCTTTTGTTCTGACATAGATTCTATACCTCTAAAAGTTCTAAAATTTCTTCCTTAGAAATAACACCTACTGAACGGTTTACTACTTCACCATCTTTAAATACTAATAAAGTTGGGATTGAACGAACTTTGTATTTCATTGCAATATCACCATTTTCATCAGCATCAATTTTAGCTACACTAAATCCCTTTGCTTCATTTGCAACTTCTTCTACAATAGGTGCTAATGCCTTACAAGGTCCACACCATGTTGCCCAAATATCTACTAAAACAGGTTCTTTTGCATTAAGTACTACTTCTTCAAAATTCTCATTATTTACAATCTGAACTGCCATTATTTTTTCCTCCTATAATTTGCTTAATTGGCTTATTTAGCTTATTAAATTAGCTGTTTTCTTTTATCTATTTATTATAGCAAACTTTTAACACATTCTTCAACCTTTTTCATATCGGTTGTAGGCTCAAATCTTGCAACTACATTTCCTTGTCTATCTACAACAAATTTGGTAAAATTCCATTTGATATCTGGATTATTTTTATAATCTTTATCAATCTTCTTTAACATTGCTTTCATTGCAAGTGCCATAGGACTCATTCCAAATCCTTCAAATCCTTTTTGACTCTTTAAATATTTGAATAAAGGTAGGGCATTTTCACCATTAACATCAGATTTTTTCATCTGAGGGAACTTTGTATTATAATTTAATGTACAAAATTCATGAATCTCATCATCGGTTCCTGGAGTCTGACCTGCAAACTGATTGCAAGGAACGTCAATAATTTCTAATCCTTGATCATGGTATTTCTCATACATTTCTTCCATTGGTTTGTAATGTGGGGTAAATCCACAACCAGTGGCTGTATTAACAATTAACATGACTTTTCCTTTATAATCTGCTAACGATAATTCTTCTCCATTAGTGGTTGGTACGCTTAATTCATAAATACTCATAATAAAAACCTCCTACTATTATATAATTCATAATTCCAATAAAATCTTTATTTATACATTTTGTACAATTATATTTTTTGTAATTATATTTTGCACAATTAATTTAGTAAAATAGAATGGATAAAATTTCTTTTATCCTTCCATTAAGCTATCAAGCATTTTGTGTAAGATTCGATATAAACTTCTTACATCATCAACATCTAATTTAATGCAAGCACTCATTCCCTTAGGAACTTCTAATGCCTGTTCTTTTAACTGTTCACCTTCATCCGTGATTGCCACAATAAGATTTCTCTCATCATCTTTTGCTCTAGTTCTTGTAATTAACTTCTTAGATTCTAATTTCTTTAATACTGGAGTTAATGTTCCAGAATCTAAATATAAATATTCTCCAAGTGTTTTCACATTTAATTCCTTCTTATCCCAAAGTACCATCATCGTGATATACTGCGTATAAGTTAAACCAAGTTTATCCAAAAAAGGCTTATACTGTCTGACGATTTCCTTTGAACAAGCGTATAATGGAAAACATAATTGATTTTCTAATTTCAATGAATCATATTTATTATCCTGCATGTTAAGCTCCTATATATTTTCTTTAATAAATTGTGTACAACTTAATTACAATTGCATTGTACACAATTAAATAGGTTTTGTCAAGCACTTTTTTAATTTTAGATTTTTTTATTATATAATAAAAAGGATGCCAGATAGCATCCTTTAGTATCCTTTATTTTATACATAAAATACACGATTTGGTAAAATCTCCGTCTTTTCTTTCTCTTCGTTTGCATGACCAAGAATACAAAATCCAATACCTTCTACATCATCGGTAATTCCCCATTTTTGAAGAAATGCTTTTCCTTCTTCAGATTCAAATACTTCTTTAGCTCTGTGAATCCAACGGCTATCAATGTCCATTGCCCATGCAGCATTCATTAAGTTCCCCATTGCTAAAGATCCATCATAGATATAGGTACAATCCTTTTTAGCAAGCACAATAATTAAATCTTTTGCACCATAAAATGGATCCATCGGCATATTGACAACAGCAGCATTCATTTTACTAAGTTTTGCTACAGTTTCATCATCTTGAACCACTACAAAGATTGGTGTCTGCTTGTTCATTCCAGAAGGAGCATTAAGTCCTGCTTTTACAATCTCATCAATTTCTTCACGAGAAATGTGTTCTGGCTTATAATCTTTACAACTCTTACGAGTTACTAAACTTTTTACAACTTCATTCATTGGTAAATCCTCCAAATTATTTCTATTTTTTATTATCATATACTAATTAAATTAATCTGTCAGCCCTTAATGGCTAATAAAATTATGAAACTTTTGTGTCTTTAAAAAATATACAATTTGTACAAGACTCTCTTCATCATACAAATTTACCACACTATAATTTCTCAATTCTACAATCGTGTTTCTTACTTTTCTTATCGTAATTAATCCCACAAATTAATAAATCTTCTTCATAGCCATCTAACACCTTTGGATAATTCTTCTCTTTGATTTGGTCAATAGCTGTCTTTACTGATTGATTCCACTTTAACTCAATAATAACTGCTGGCTTACTAGCATACCTTGGCTTTGGAATATAGCAAATATCTGCATATCCTTTTCCTGTTGGAAGTTCTCTAAGAATCGTATAGTATTCTCTTGCAAAATAAAATGCCAGTTCAATCACACAGCTTAGAGCTAGTTCACTATTGTATTGGATAGGTGGAAAACTCTGATGAACTTTTTCTATACCTTCTGCGACAGTTAATTCATCTCCTGCCCACAAGGCTTCTACCAATTCTTTTGAATCTCTAATAGAATCTGCAATCTCTACATATTCTTTACTGTGATTAATTGAGCGTAAAAACTCCTGTGTTACCTCTTTATTCGGGATATAAGCTGCCTGTCTTTCTCGCGAATAAGTTAAATATCCTAAGTGAATTAAAAGGGTTAAGACCTCATCTCTACTATGAAATTCATACATGTCATTTTTAAATGCACCCGTATCAATGGTCACTTCATTTCCTGCTACCATCTTAACAATTGCATCTTTTAATCCATCCATATTAAACTGAATATACTTCTGTAAAGCTTCATAGGTCTCAGTTTGATTCCAATAGCCATCATAATCTCCACGCATGATGGATTCTACGATACTATTTGGACTATAAATTGAATATTCTATATGTTGTCCATTCGCCTTAGAAACTAAGTGATAGCCGTCATACCACTCTTTCATCTCATTAAAATCCATTCCATATTGACTACATAACTCATAAACTTCTTCCTTAGTAAATCCAAAGCAATCACTAATCTCAGCTGAATCAATCATGGAGTATTCTCGAAACATATTTAATGTCGAATGTTCTCCATATTTTTTATAGGTAAAATTCCTGTCATATAGGCTAGTGCAATATAGGGCTGGTCTTTCAACCAATCTCTAAGATAATCTAGATACAGTTTTTGCTCTTTCCATTCATGAATACGGCGCATCACACAATCCCATTCATCAATAATAATGACAAACTGAATACCAGTCTTCGCTAAAACACTGTTACAAATTTCGGATAAATCATCTTCATCAATTACATCCATATCTGGATAAGCTTTTTTTAATTCTTTTATTAAACACTGATTCAGTCTTTGAATAAGTCCTTCTACAGTTTTTCCTTTATTAAGAAACGATTGCATATCTATTTTTAATACGTTATAACGATTTATATGAACTTCATACGATGGTTTTTTTGAAATTTTTAGCTGATCAAATAATTCTTTCGTATTTTCTGCATTATCATAATAAGCCGCCAGCATATCTGCTGCCATTGTCTTCCCAAATCGTCTAGGTCTGCTGACACAAATATAGCGCTGTTGTGTGTTTATTCTCTTATTTGTAAATGCAATTAAACTTGTTTTATCTATGTAAATTTCCGAATTTATACTCGTTTTAAAACTAACTGTAATAGGATGTAAATAAATCCCCATAAAATTCACACCTCTTTTCTTTTTATAATTATATAATATTTCTCTCTAAATTTCAAGTTTTTTCTATATTTTCTTAAAAATAAATTTAATAACAAAAAGAAAAAAGCACAGCTGAATTG
>JPZU01000001.1:760869-763242 GCA_000875945.1 Lachnospiraceae bacterium TWA4
CAATTGACAAGAAAAAAGCACAAAGACCATCCTCTTTGCGCTTGCTCCAATTACTATAATAACCTATATATATACTTTTTCTCCTTTTAAACTTTTAACGCATTTTCTAGAATTGTTGCAATATCTCCTTTAATAGCCATTGCACGGTCTTCAATTCCTTCAGGTACAAAATCATACTGGTCATTAAGAGAAATATAATGAGTCTGTGGCAAAGCCCTTGTTAACTCCCAAAATGGTTCTTGAATAAACATCGGCGTCATACGACCCACACCTAATTCTAAGAATAGAATCTTTTCATCTTTATGTTTCTGAATATAATCCGTAATCTTTTGATACTGCTCATTATACTTTTTACCCTGTAAGAAATTCCCATAGCCTCTTACCCAAGGAAAAGCTTCTGCTCCACAGTGAGGACAACGTGGAATCATATCTGTAGGAATCGCTGTATTCTCACCCATTGCTTCAATCATTTCATTAACTGGTCGAACTGAATCCCATGTATCATCACTACATTGTCTGCTACACTGGAAGAATCGATGATCCCCTTGAATCTGGGCAACTTTTTCTTCTGGATACAACTTCACAAACTGTGTATCTTGATTCGTTGTTAAGATAAAAAACTCTTTACCTTTTAATAATTCATCTAAATCTAAATAGGGTTTTCGTATTTCAGCATTTTGTGTAGTGTGAAGGAAGGTTGCAAGATATCCCCATTTTTCTGCTGGATCACTATATTGATAAAACGAACCAGCAAAGGCTCCTTTAAACCCATATTTTTTTGCATACTTTCCAAAATATTTGCGATATGATGGGGTATCATCATAATAGAAATCTCCACCACCTGCTGCCGATAGTCCAGAAGCACCACCGACAATCACACAATCTGCTTCTTTAATCTGCTTTTTAAACTCTTTAATCTGTTCTTCATAAGGAAGTGGTTCTTTTTTACTTAATTCATACAGCGTTCCACCTCTACTATATATATCGTAACGACTTGAATAATTTCTCTGTGTATGATTGACTAATTCTTCATATAAACTCATAATAATAACCTCTCTTATTTACTTATTCTAACTTACTAAATCACTAAGTGTTTTTTTATTTACATATTGTACAGCTCATATACTAATCATTTTACAAAATTTGAGCAAGTGCAGTTTCTAATAGTCTGTCTATTTATGAACAGTTTTTAAGATGTGTAAAGGACTTTTTATAATCTTTAGCCCAAATAGAAATAGAATTATTCCATACAGAAGAATATAGTCTAATTGTATTGACCTTACAAAAATATCGAGTTATAGTGTATCCAACATATAGATATCCTACAACATCTTGTAGGAACTATAAATTTTTTAATAAATGGGAGGTCGCATTATGAGTGAATATTCAAGTGCTTGTGAACAAGCTAGAACAATGAAAAGTTTTGAAGATATCGACTGCCCGAAATGCCATGCACATGAAGCAATCGAAGCAGTCATTATGGATGGATTAACTGTAGGCGATAGCATATGCGATGAATGTGGCTATGTTATTCCCGAAGGAACCAATCACAAAGAACTTGCCATAATAGAAATGATGGCAAGTTAATAATAAAAAAGGAGAAAATCCAATGAAAATTAGTGTATGTGGTAAAGGTGGCTGCGGCAAGAGTACAGTCATTACTTTATTAGGAAAAGCTCTTGTAGCATCTGGAAAAGAAGTCTTAATCATTGATTCTGACGAGTCAAACTATGGATTACACAGACACCTAGGTATGGAAAATCCAAAAGATTTTACAGAATACTTTGGTGGAAAAGAAAAGGCACAAAATGATTTAATGCTTTCAAAATTCACTCATCAGTTTATTAAAGACCGTTGGACTATTCGTGATATCCCAAATGGTTATTACACAGAAAAAGACGGAATGAAGCTGATGGTTAGCGGAAAAATTAAACAAGCAAACGAAGGCTGCGCTTGTACCATGGGAACCATTATCAAAGATTTTGTCACTCACTTAGACCTTACAGAAAATCAATTTGCCCTTTTAGACATGGAAGCTGGAATTGAACACTTTGGTAGAGGGATTGATGATGCAGCCGATGTAGTTTTAATGGTCTGTGATCCATCCTATGAATCTGTTCAGCTTGCCCAAAAAATCAAAGAATTAGGTACAGCACTAAATAAACCTGTATACTATATCTTAAATAAGGTCGAAGATGATACCAAGGATTTCTTACATGAAGCCATTAAAGATCAAGAAGCGATTATTGCAGAAATTCCTGCTACTCCAGATCTTTTAAGAGCTTCTCTAAAAGGCGAAAGCCTTCAAGGTAATTTCAAACAACTTGACGGGGTTGTTCAAAAACTTACTGCTTAATTTTAATCCTTGGAGTT
>JPZU01000001.1:765454-792447 GCA_000875945.1 Lachnospiraceae bacterium TWA4
AAAACTCACGTAGATTAAATCACATTTTACAAATTAATTTCTTAAATATGCTTGACTTATTACTCTAACTTTAACTTAAAATGAAAACTCCCTCCATGGTGTGATGGTTGGGAGTTTTTATTCCTAAAAAATTATTTGATTAAAATAATGACATGGTTGATGCGTCAATTTCTACGCCTGCTTCTTTTGCTAATTTCACAAGTCCGACCGTTGCAATCGTTACAATACTCTCTCCATGGATAAAATCGGTCGCACTCGCATCAAATAAGATATTTCCTTGAGATGGAAATTCTTCATCACCTTCCCAAAATAGGAAACGAAGTGGAATACAATCAAAACACTTCCATTCATATCCAACATCTGCCCAAGATAGCTTTGTTGCTCCTAATCGTTCAAAAGTCTCTTGCAATTTTTCTATCTTTCCATCAAACATACGACCAAAAGGCTTAATGAGTCCATCTTGAAATGCTGGATTAAATGCTGAGGTTGATTTTAATTTCTCAAAAGGCACCCATTCATTTTTAAAATGAGCATCTTTTTGCACATATCCAAACAATGTATAAATATTTAATTTTTCATAAGAAAAGATTTTATCATCATCTTCTAAGGCTACAATATGACCTTCTTCTTTATGTATTCCAAATTTACGATTAAACTGAGTAATTGTAAAATAATCCCCTTCTTCTTTCAATTCAGGAAGTCTTTTTCGTAATTCTTCCTTATCCATGTCTAAATATCTTACTCTCCACTGCTCACACCATTTTTCGTAATTACTCATTCCTTTAGTTTCGCTCATTCTTTTACCTCTCTATTTATATAAATTATTGACACTCTGTACAATAAATACTATAATTAATTTTACAAAAATATACAAGTACACTTTGTTAAAATATGTAAAGGAGTTTAAATTTTATGAATCCTAATCGAAAAACTGATCGACGAACACTATATACCTTAGCTGCAATTAAAGACACATTTCTTGAACTTGAAAAAGAATTTTCTTTTGAAAAAATCAGCGTAAAAAAGCTTTGCGAAAAGGCAGAGATTTCTAGAACAACTTTTTATCTTCATTACGACAGCATTGATGATGTATTAGATGCAGTGATTGATGATGCCCTTTTATTCTCTGAAAAAGCAAGTGGTACAGCCATTGACTTAATTGATGTAATTCAATCTGGAAGAATCCATGAAATTTCAGAAAATGAAGCCGTTCTACCTGCTTGCCAACGAATCGCTGATTCTGACAAATACCACGATCTATTTATGGATTCATCCCTTAGTGAGTATATTATTATGCGTATTTCAAATCACGAAAAAGACCGAATTGTTCCAGAACTTATGACTCGAACAGGACTTGATGAAGAATATGCTGAAATGATTTTTAAGTTTATGCTTCATGGTTCATTTTATGTGAATAAATCCTTAAAGTGGGAAAAAACGGAAAAATGGTATAATTTTCAAAAAACTCTCAGTGCTTTTTTAGATGCTGGAATGAACGCTCTGCTTAATGACTTAAAATAGGAACTGCTTTTAACAGTTCCTATCAATTTATTTATCACTCGTACTTCTTTAACTCTTTATTTCTATGCACAATTAATTCTCCAATTGGTAGATTTACAGGACACACGTGCTCACAAGCATAGTAATAGTCACATCCATTATAAAAATGTTCTTCATAATCTTTCATTAACTTAGGATCTATGTTATCTTCTTCAATTTCACTCACTCTCGAAATAGCTGCAAGCGCTGCTGCTCCATAAAACTGGGTTCCTGGTTTATACTCTGTGCAAATTTCCAAACAACATCCACATTGTAAACACTGCGATGCAACTAATACCTGTTTTTGGTCAGCCTCATTTACTTGTTTTTTCTTATCTAACCACACATTCATTCGCTTTAGGTTATCAAACATTTCACTTCGGTCTACCATTAAATCTTCAACTGTCGGAAATTTTTGAAGGGGTCTTAATTCAATATAATTTTTATCTGGGTCAATCGGTGCATCACAAGCAAGTACTGGAAAATCATCCAGTAACATTGCACAAGCTCCACACTTTTTTTGCAAACAATTACATTCCCACTTAATAGGCTCTACCTGATTTCCTTTAATATCCGTTAACGTTTCCTGTGAATTAAGCTCATTTAATGCCTGTGCAACTGTTACTTCTTCTTTATCACTCTCATACATAAAACTCTGCCAGTAAGCTTTATCTTCTCCTCGTTTCTGTCTAAGAACTCGAATTTCTATCTTCATTTTGCCCTCCTGATTTATGAATTTATGGTTCTTCAAACCACACATGAACTTTCTTTCCATCATACTGACTAACTGTTACTTTCCTAAATGCCTCTTTCATTTCAGGATAATCAATTCGTACGTGAGCTGCTCTGCTTTCTTTTCGATCAATCGCTGATTGTAACATTGCAAGACCCAAAACTACTTTATTTTTTTCAACAAATGGAAGATTTCCTTCTTGGTGCAATTTTAAAATCTTTTCATATCCTTCTTTTAATGATGCTTCATCTCGAATCACATCCATTGATTTGCGCAAAATATCTCCAATTTCTTTAGATAAGTACTCATCTTTTCTTAAAAGCTCTCCAGATTCTTTTTTCACTTCACCAACTGGTTCGATGGCTTCTTCTAACGCAGATTTTGCTGCTATATATCCACCATAAACAGCTCCAAGTAGCGAATTTCCACCTAATCGACTGGCTCCATGGTAAATACAGGCACACTCACCCGCTGCATACAAATGTTTCAAATTCGTACGATGATTTTTATCGACTAAGATTCCTCCCATAAAGTAATGCATTCCAGACTGAATGGGAATGGGTTCTTTTTTCGGGTCTTGTCCTAAGTATTCGATGCAAATATCTCTCATACCAAATAATCGGTTATCCCATTCATCACTTGGAATACCTCTCATATCTAAGTATACAGTCTTTTCACAGTCCTCTCGCCTTTGTACATTCCAAATTTCTTTTACGACTTGGTCTCTAGAAAGTAAATTTCCATTTTCTCCATAAAGATCTTCCAAGAAATACCATGGTTTACCATTACGAAGAATGTAAAATCTGCCACCTTCACTTCTAGCAGCTTCACTAATTAAATACTGCTTTCCTGAAATCCTAACCGTTGTTGGATGATATTGAATAAACTCTAAATTTCCAAGTTTTACACCTTGTGAAAATACTGTAGATGCCACACAAGTGTCATTTTCCACAGTACCTGTACAATGACCTGGAAAAAGTCCACTCATTCCTCCACTTGCTAAAATTACCGAACCATATAATGTGAAAATTTCCCCATTATAGGTATTTTGTACTTTACATCCCTTACAATCCTTCTTGGAATCTAGAACTAATTCTAAAAACAATGATGAGGAAGTCGTTCAATAAGACCTTTTGCCTCATATCTTCGTACTTCATCAATTAACGCAGACATAATGGCTTTTCCCGTAATACTTCCAGCAAAAACTGTACGGCTTACACTGTGACCACCCATTTTTCGACTAGCTAACTGTGTTCCATCCATTTGGAACGGAACTCCTAAGTCTTGTAAGAAGTGAATCATTTCTGGTGCATGAGTTGTCAGCTCTTTTACAGATTCCTCATTTGCAAGATAAGCACCTGTCTTCATCGTATCCTCATAATGAGTTGTTACATTATTAAAATCTGCATTAATTCCACCTGCTGCCAGATTAGACTGAGCACGCTCTGACTGATTGGTTGAAACTAATAAACAATGTTCTCCGGCTTTTGCAATCTCAAGAGCTGCACACAGTCCTGCAACTCCTGCTCCCACAATAATAATTTCCTTACGCATCCTCTTTCACCCTTCTCATCTTTCCTAACACTTCATGAAGATATCCATCTAATCCAAAGGACTTGTTTTTAATATCTTCAGTGATATAAATTTCTCCAAGGTTAATTGTTATATAAGTTGCATTCGGTTCACTTGCAACCAGTCTCATCAATGGTGCTTTAATCAACTGATTTCTAGCTCCAATTCCAAGTTCTAGGACTACAAGTTTTTTACCATGATATTTAGTTAAAAATTCTTGATAGTTCTTTGCTGATTTTTTCTTGGGGGATAAATCCACTGTGAACCTGAAAATTTGGCTCCATCATTCCTCCACACTTTGGACAACGAGGCAGCATATGGGTTGGAACCTTTCCATCTTTTAAGTTCTTGTAAAGTTCTTTTGCCACTTCAAAACTTGGATAGATGGTGTCATGACAAGGCTTTGCACACTGCATGTGAAGCCAATCACCTTCTACTTCAAAAACCTTTTCTTCATCAAATCCACAAAGTTCAAAGTGACACTCCCCATTCGACGTTACAACAAAATAATCCTTTTCTCCAATAATCGCTTTTAAATCACTCATTACCTGTGTTTCTTTATACTCTGTACAGTAGCGTTCAATTAATCGGCTCCAATATCCCCATTTTTCTTCTTCACTTGGCCATCTGCCCATCATCCCCTGTAAAATATTTTGGAGACCATATTTTCGCTTTAAATCTCCAAATACTTCTTCTAAGGCTTGATTATTTGCAAATAGGTGGAGACCTTCTGTAATCGATAATCCATTACTTGCTCCTATTAAAATTGCATCTGCTTTGTCAATTCGATTAACGATTTCTTGTAACTCATTCATTTTAATTTTCTCTCCCTTCTACTTACTCATTTACAGCTTTTTTATATTCTACACCATTTTTCATTGCAACCATTTCCTGTAAAGTTTCTAAAATATCCACATTTAAGGCTACGCTCTTATCTTCTAATTCTTTAATTGGTTCTGGTTCACCTAGATTTAAAAATGCACATCTAGCATCTGGCCAGTTATAGGTCATATTCATAAATGGATGTTTAATAAATTCTGGTGTCATTCGACCAATTCCAAGTCCTAAGAAAAGCACTTTGTCATTTACATGGCTTTCTAAATAAGCCTTGTATTTTTCAGCTTCTTTATTCCAATACTCTCCATACTGGAAGATAAAGGATTTCACCCATGGCTCCATGACTGCCCCACACTTTGGACAATGTGGAACATCTTCGGTTTTTAATCGTCCATCGATAATAGATGCGTTTAAGCGATGAAGCGTTTCTTCTGATGGATAAATTTCTTCGCTACAACATTCTGAACACTGCATCCAATGGGCATCTCCTTGAATGGTAAAAATCTTATTACTATCAAAAACTTTTGAAAACTGTGCATCTTGATTGGTAGTAATCACATAGTGGTCTTTGTCTTTTACTAATTCATACAAATCCTTGTAGGTTTGTCCTGCTTCAAGATCTAACATCACTGCTCCACTTCTTGCCATATATGCCCAGCGTTCTTCATCACAGTTGTAACGATGATATAATAATTGCCAAGCACTTGGTTCATTGTAAATCTTTCCAAAATCTCCAAAGTATTTTTCAAAAAATGGGGTGTGATGGTTGTAATAATCAAATCCATTAGCTGTTGAAAGTCCACTAGCACCACCAACTACTACGGCATCTGCTTCTTCAATCCAATCAAGTACCTGCTGCATTCTTTCTGTCTTAGTCATTCCTTTTTTTACATAATCAAACATTCTATTCATCCTCCATAAGCGTGCTTGCTTTTTATTTTTCTATGTAACTTACGTTTTATTTTTCCTTACACACTGTACAATACAGAAATTTAAAGATTTTCTCAAGTACAGTTTATTTATGGGCTGAACATTTATTAACAAAAAATGGAAACTGTTAATTATCTTTTCTTAAAATCTATTAACTTGACTTTTTGAAATAAATGTGATATTATTTAAATAATGGAATTTTAAAATCAAAAAGGAGAATTTATGACAAAAAAGAATAATAAAATAACCATACGCTCTAGTGCTGCTGAATACCTTACCTTTGTAGCATCAACAGGAAATAGCGAAGAAAGCTTTGAAATGCGTTATCAAGATGAAAATATTTGGCTAACACAAAAGATGATGGCTACACTATATGATGTTGATATCCGAACAATTAATTATCATATTAAAAAATATTTGATGATGGAGAATTAAAAGAAGATTCAGTTATCCAAAAATTTAGGATAACTGCCAATGACGGAAAAACATACAATACAAATCACTACAACCTTCAAATGATCATTGCAGTAGGCTTTAAAGTCAACAACCAACGTGCTGTTCAATTTAGAAAATGGGCTGGTCAGATTGTAAAAGACTACACCATTCAAGGCTGGGTTATGGATTCTGAGCGTTTAAAAAAAGGGCATATGTTTACAAATGAATACTTTGAACGTCAATTACAAGAAATTCGTGAAATTCGACTTTCAGAAAGAAAATTTTATCAAAAAGTCACTGATTTATATGCAACTGCCTTTGATTATGATAAAAATTCTAAGACAACAAGATTGTTCTTTCAGACAGTCCAAAACAAAATGCACTATGCAGTACACAGACATACTGCTGCTGAACTCATTGTTGAACGAGCAGACGCTAATAAAGAACACATGGGACTTACAAGTTGGGAAAATGCACCTGATGGAAAGATATTACAAAAAGATGTTACCATTGCTAAAAACTATCTTAGCGAAGAAGAAATGCACTATTTAGAGCGAATTGTAACTATGTATTTAGATTATGCTGAATTACAAGCAGAACGAAAAATACCTATGAGTATGGAAGATTGGGCAAAAAGATTAGATGGTTTTCTTGAATTTAATGGAAATGAAATTTTAAAAGGACCTGGTAAGATTAGTACCGAAAAAGCTAAACTATATGCTGAAAGTGAATATGAAAAATATCGTATTATTCAAGACAAATTATTTATGTCGGATTTTGATAAATTTTTACTTTCACTTGAGAATCAATAAAGGGCAGTTTCAAAAATGAAACTGCCCATATTATTTAGTTTATTTATTCTTCTTAGAATTTACCTGCATCTGCAGCTTCCTGTACAGCTACAGCTACTGCAACAGTAGCACCTACCATAGGGTTGTTACCCATACCAATTAAGCCCATCATCTCAACGTGAGCTGGTACAGATGAAGAACCTGCAAACTGTGCATCTGAGTGCATACGTCCCATAGTATCAGTCATACCATAAGAAGCAGGACCTGCTGCCATGTTATCTGGATGTAAGGTACGTCCTGTACCACCACCTGATGCTACTGAAAAGTATTTCTTACCCTGTTCGATACATTCTTTCTTGTATGTACCTGCAACTGGATGCTGGAATCTAGTAGGGTTGGTAGAGTTACCTGTGATAGAAACATCTACACCTTCTTTGTGCATGATAGCAACACCTTCAGTTACATCATTAGCACCATAACAGTTAACTTTTGCACGAAGTCCAGTAGAGTATGATTTTCTGAATACTTCTTTAACTTCGCCTGTGTAGTAATCCATTTCAGTTTCTACAAAAGTGAAGCCGTTGATTCTTGAGATAATCTGAGCTGCATCTTTTCCTAAACCGTTTAAGATTACACGTAAAGGTTTTTTACGAACTTTATTAGCTTTTTCAGCGATACCGATTGCACCTTCTGCAGCAGCGAAAGATTCATGACCTGCTAAGAATGCGAAGCAATCTGTTTCTTCTTCTAATAACATTTTTCCTAAGTTACCATGGCCTAAACCAACTTTACGCTGATCAGCTACAGAACCTGGAATACAGAATGCCTGAAGACCTTCACCAATAGCTGCTGCTGCATCTGCTGCACGACGACAGTCTTTTTTGATTGCGATTGCAGCGCCTACAGTGTATGCCCAACAAGCGTTTTCAAAACAAATAGGCTGGATAGCTTTTACCTGATTGTATACGTCAAGTCCAGCATCTTTTGTAATTTTTTCAGCTTCTTCTAAAGAAGCAATACCATAACTATTTAATACAGAATTGATTTTGTCAATTCTTCTTTCATATGATTCAAATAATGCCATCTTCTATTCCTCCCTTGATTATTTCTCAAACAATACTTTATCAGTTCTAGGATCGATAATCTTAACAGCATCATCTACACGACCATACTGGCCCTGTGCTTTTTCATATGCAGTTGTAGGATCATCACCTTTTTTAATAAAGTCAGTCATCTTACCAAGGTTTACAAACTGATAGCCAATGATTAAGTTATCTTCGTCTAAAGCAATACCGGTTACATAACCTTCTGCCATTTCTAAGTAACGAGGACCTTTCTTTAAAGTACCGTACATTGTACCAACCTGTGAACGAAGTCCCTTACCTAAATCTTCAAGACCAGCACCGACTGGTAAACCATCTTCTGAGAAAGCACTCTGAGTACGACCATAAACGATCTGTAAGAATAATTCTCTCATTGCAGTATTAATTGCATCACATACAAGGTCAGTATTTAATGCTTCAAGAATGGTCTTTCCAGGTAAAATTTCTGCTGCCATAGCTGCTGAATGAGTCATACCTGAACATCCGATAGTCTCAATAAGAGCCTCCTGAATAATACCTTCTTTAACATTAAGGGTTAATTTGCATCCTCCCTGCTGAGGTGCGCACCAACCAATACCATGTGTTAAACCAGAGATATCTTCTACATTTTTTGCTTTTACCCATTTAGCTTCTTCAGGGATTGGGGCACAACCGTGATTAACGCCCTGAGCTACTGGACACATGTTTTCAACTTCCTGTGAATAAATCATTAGTAATACTCCTTTCGAATATGTATTAACTTCCTAACTATTCGAAAACTCTCTCAAATAGTTACTATAACATCACAAATACAGCCTTTATTTGAGGACTAGGCTGTATTCATGTGATATTTCATCTAAGCGTACTTATTCTCTCATAAAATTCCAAGTTAGTAAAGTAGTTTTTTTAAATTTTAAAAATTTTTGACTATTTTACTAATTTTCCAATATAATAGAACCCTTTTGCTTCTAAAAGCTGTACTTTTACAATTTGACCAATTAAATCTTCTCCACCATCAAAATGAACAATATTATTCGTGCTAAGACGACCACTCATCATACCTTCGCGACTACTCTTCTCTTCTACAAGCACTTCCTCAACCTGTCCAACTCGTTTATTACATTCTTCTGCAGCAATAGTTTGAACCAGTTTTAATAAACGCTGAAAACGATCTTTTGATACTTCTTCTGGTACCTGTTCCATCGCTGCTGCTGGGGTTCCCGTTCTCTTAGAATAAATAAATGTAAATGCGCTATCATAGCGAACCTTACTTACAACATCTAAGGTTTCTTCGAAGTCTTCCTCTGTTTCGCCTGGAAAACCTACAATGATATCTGTAGTTAATGCTATATCTGGAATTTCTTCTTTAATTCGACTAGCTAAAGATAAATAGCGTTCTTTATCATAGCGACGATTCATTGCTTTTAACACCTTACTACTACCTGACTGTAAAGGAAGATGTAAGTGCTTACAAATCTTTTTACTCTTTTTCATAACTTGAATTAATTCTTCTGATAAATCCTTTGGATGAGAAGTCATAAAACGGATACGCTCTAATCCTTCAATCTTTTCGACTTCTTCTAAAAGCTTCACAAAACTCATTGGATTTTCTAAATTCTTTCCATAAGAATTAACATTCTGTCCAAGAAGCATAACTTCTTTAACACCTTCACTAACTAATCGTTTAATTTCATTAATAATATCTTCTGGATTTCTGCTGCGTTCTCGTCCACGAACATAAGGAACGATACAGTAAGTACAGAAGTTATTGCAACCATACATGATATTTACACCTGATTTAAAGGTATACTTTCTATCAACAGGTAAGTCTTCAACAATTTCATTGGTTCCTTCCCAAATATCGATAATCATGGTATCTGAATTTAATCGTTCATAGAGTAATTCTGCTAATTTAAAGACATTGTGAGTGCCAAAAATTAAATCGACAAAACGATAACTTTTTTTGATTTTATCAATCACGACTTGTTCTTGCATCATACATCCACACATCGCAATCATTAAATCTGGATTTTTCTTCTTATAATTTTTAAGATATCCTAGACGACCATAAACTTTTTGATTGGCATTATCTCTGACTGTACAAGTATTGTAAATAACAAAATCTGCACTGTCTTCATCTTCTGTGAGTTCATAACCAATTTTTTCTAAGATACCCATTAGTTTTTCTGAATCTCTAGCATTCATCTGACAACCTAATGTGTGTGTAACTGCACGAAGTGGACGACCGAGTTCTTCGCTTTTTTTAGCAACAAGTTCTTTACATTTTTCAATAAAATAGAGCTGACGGTCAGGCTCTTGTAATGGTGGCATATTGTTTTCTATATTATTCATCTTTTAAATTTCCTTTTCTGCTTCTACATTAAATTATTTAACAATCTTTTCTAATTTATATGAAAAATGAGGGAATGTCAAGAGATTTAAATCTTACTACGAACCATCATCAGCGCATAACCTAATAAATTTTGACCTTTCCACTTATCTTTATCCAATCGATTAGAATCATTCATTGATAGTCCAATTCCCCATATCTTATCTCTTACAGCACACTCAGCTAGAATTGCATCACCTGTTTCTTTAAGTTGTCTCTTCAACTGTTCATTTTGTGAAAACTTCTCTATTAAGCCTTCATATACAATAATTTGACGAACACCATTCCAAATACTTTCATCATAACCTGAAACTTCTCTTCCAAGTTTTTTAATTTCTGATACATCATTGGTATTCAAAATTTTCTTAGCTATTTCTTCATCATGAAAACAAACAGCTTTTTGATACATCATATATTGTTCCATTGAAGAAAATAACTTTCCATCTACTGAAAACTCCGACAAATACCAATTACTTAAATATCTATTTTCTTCTTCTGAATTATGAAAACATATTATTTTCATTTACATCTCTCCTTTTCTTTAAACTCAATAATCCACAAAGGACCTCTGTCCAATAAACAGAGGTCCTTTATTTCAATTAGTAAATAGCTTTTTCTGATACAATAGCATCTGGTAAAATATCATGTGCTTCAAATGGAACTGCATCAAAAATCTGGAATTCAAATGCAATTGCAGCTTTATAATGAGTATTTGGTTTCTCTAAATATCTGTCATAGTAACCACCACCATATCCAACTCTGTGATGTCCTCTATCAAAAGCAACACCTGGCATAATAAAGAATGCATCAGTTTCATGAGCTTCTTTAAGCGTTGTCTTAGGTTCAGGAATACCCATATATCCTGGCTCTAAATCCTCGTCCTTTTCGATGTAGTACCAGATTAAATCTTTACCTACAACTTTTGGTACAGCTACCCTCTTACCTGATGCCCATGCACGTTTTACAATAACATCGGTCTTAACCTCATGATTAAAATCGATGTATGCATACACACAGTCTGCCTCTTTGTACTGAGGAATGGATTCAATGAAATCTGCAACCTTCTCACTCATCTGTACAACTTGTTCGTCAGTAGCTGCATCTCTTCTAGATTGAACGGTTTTTCTGATTTCTTTCTTTTCTTGCATGTGAATACCCCCTGTTCATGCATTAGTTAAATGAATTTAACGATTTAACTAATCTTAGCTAAATTTTTTATATTTTGCATCATGGCGCTCTTTTTACATCAATCACAGTTCCATCAGGATTTTGAATTTTAATAGTCTCTAATGAACCGCGAAGATTTGCGCGCATAGCTGCAATATATTCCCTTCTAAGTTTTGCCTGCTCAGATTTTTCAGCAGGAGTAAGTCCTACACTTGACTTACTTTTTCTATATAATTCGTTAATTCTTTCAATATCTCTCATATCCATAGTTTTGTTCTCCCTTATCTTATCAATTTTTCAAATCGTTTTCTTAATACTAATCGTTTTCTTAATACTTTGCAATATATTCAAATAAATTAAATTCTTGATTCTTATGTGCTAAAAATAATGTACCACACTCTAGACCATCAGTGATTCTATAAATATTTTCAACGTCATTTCCATTTGCAATCACCATATCAGCTCCTGAATCTGTCGCAATTTGTGCTGCTGCAAGCTTTGCTGCCATTCCACCAGTACCTACTTTACTACTAGAAGTTGACTTACCCATTGAAAGCAATTCCTTGTCAATTTCTGGCACTTCACTGATAAATTTAGCGTCAGGATTTGCATTTGGATCATCCGTATAAAGTCCATCAATATCTGATAACAAAATCAATAAGTCTGCCTGAAGCATTGCGGTTACAATTGCAGAAAGACGATCATTATCGCCAAACTCAATCTCATGAGTTGCTACGGTATCATTTTCATTGACAATAGGAATCATGCCCATATGAAACAGTTCTTCAAATGTATTTTTGGCATTAAAACAACTAATTCCATTGACAATCGTATCCTTTGTTAATAAAACTTGTGCAGCGGTATGATTGTACTCTGAAAATAAACGCTGATAGGTCATCATTAGTCTTGCCTGTCCAATTGCTGCAAGTGCTTGCTTTTCAGAAGTTGTGGCTGGCTTTAATCCAAACGATACAACCTGCTTACCTACTGCAATAGCACCTGATGAAACTAACACGACATCCTTTCCCTGATTTCTAAGCTCACACAAAATTCGAATTAATTTTTCGATTTTTCTTAAATCAAGCTTTCCAGTCTCTTTGTGTGTCAGAGAGGAAGAACCAATTTTTACAACTATTCGTTTTTTAGTTTTTTAACTGTTCTCTACTCATATTTCTCTCTTTCTATGTTACACTATTTTTACAAAATAATCAATGGTTAAACGTAGAGATAACTAATTCATATCTCTAATTAATGCTCACACTAAATAATCATTCTCTATTATTTCCTACTTTGCAATTGTAGTTTTAAACGTACTAATAATTTTTTCTGCTGCCTTAATTCCATCCATTGCCGCTGACATAATTCCTCCAGCATAGCCTGGTCCCTCTCCACAAGGATAGATTCCACGAACTTTTGTTTGCATCTTATCATCACGAAGAATTCGAATCGGTGAAGAAGTTCTAGATTCTACCCCTAAAAGCAGAGCATCTTCTCTATTAAAACCTTTAATCTTTTTACCAAAGGATTCAATTCCTTCAATTAATGACTCATTTAATTCCTCTGGCAAAATTGAGTTTAATGAGGTCAACTGATACTGACCTTTTACTTCAGGATGTACCTGTCCAATCATTGTACTTGGCTGTCCTTTTTTAAAATCACCATACAGCTGAATTGGAATCTTTCCATTCCCTGCCTCATAGGCTGCCTTTTCAATCCTTCGCTGAAATTCTACGCCACTTAAGACTTCATTACTCGGATAATCTTCGGGTGTCACTGTGACAATTAAAGCTGCATTGGCATTTTTTCCGTCTCGTTTCCTATAGCTCATTCCATTGACTACCATATGACCTTCTTCGGATGAACTATTGACAACTTGTCCACCTGGACACATACAAAATGAATACACACCTCTTCCAGTACTTGTTTTCGCTGTTAATTTATAATCGGCTGCAAGAAGTCCTTTGACTTTTTTTGCACCATATTGACTCTCATTAATCATCTCTTGTGGATGTTCAATTCGAAATCCGACAGCAAAGGATTTGGCTTCCATCGGAATTTGTCTTTTATGCAACATTTCAAATGTATCCCTTGCACTGTGTCCAATAGCAAGTACTGCTACCTCTGTTTCAATCTGCTCTTTATGATTAATCTCTAAACCTTTTAACTGATCATCTTCGATCATTAAATCGGTGACTTGTGAAGAAAAATAAATTTCTCCTCCAGCTTCTTCAATTTCTTTATGTAGATTTTGAACAACTTCTCTTAAGACATCTGTTCCAATATGAGGTTTATTTAAATACAAAATATCTGTTGGAGCTCCAGCTTCTACAAAGGTTTCTAATACCTTATGATTTCGTCCAGAGTTATCTTTTACAAGGGTGTTTAACTTTCCATCTGAAAATGTTCCAGCACCACCTTCACCAAACTGTACATTGCAGTTTGTATCTAACTTTCCAGTTTCCCAAAAAGTATTGACTTTTTCTACTCGTTTAGCAACTTCTAGTCCTCGCTCTAATAAAATCGGACGATAACCAGCTCTTGCTAAGAACAGTCCACAAAAAAGTCCAGCAGGTCCTGTTCCAATAATTACTGGGCGGTGCATAAGCTCTTTAGTTCCTGGACTTGGAAGGACATATTCTTTAGGAGAAATTTTTAAATCTTTAAATTTTTTCTCATTTTTAAGTTCTAACCAAATCGTATAGACCCAGTAAAGTTCAGGTTTTTTTCTAGCATCTATGGATGCTCGTCGAATTGTTAGTTTTTGAATTTGATCTCTTGTAATTTTTAGTTTTTTAACTACCTTTTGAACCAATTCTTCGTCTGAATGTCCAACAGGTAATTTTAACTGACTAATTTGTATCATTCATCTATCCTCCCAGCATTTAAACCTGCAACATATCCACTAGACCATGCCCACTGTAGATTATAGCCTCCACATTTTCCATCAACATCCACTAGTTCTCCAGCAAAATATAAATTAGGTACAAGATTTGATTGCATCGTCTGTGGATTAATTTCGTCACAATAAACTCCTCCACTCGTAACTTGTGCCTTTGTAAAATCGCTAGTTCCTATTGCAGTTACTTTAAACTGTTTAATCCCCTGTGCCAACTTTTTAGGTTGCTCTCCATATCGTTTTAAAAGTACACCTAATAACTTCTTATTAATCATTCCCACATACTGATCTTTTGTATGAGTTTGCAAATAGTCTACCAATTCGATATAACCTATATTTGGCATAAAGTCTAGTGTAATCTCACATGTTTTTTGTCTAGCTATGTAGCGACAAAGCTGAAAGGTAGGAATTCCTGAAATTCCATAAGCTGCAAGTTGAACTTCGCCTTCTTCTTCCATCAACTTATCTTTAATTTTAGCTTGTATCTTTGCCTGAACTCGTATTCCTGAAAGTTCCTTAAAAAACTTTTCTTCACAGGAAACTCCTGTAAGTCCTGGAACTGGTTTATGAATCTTATGTCCAAAAAGCTTTGCCAATTCATAACCACTTCCATCAGACCCTGTTGTGGGTGCTGCAAGCCCTCCACAAGCCAAAATAATTGCATCAGCTTTTAATTTTCCATTTGTTAATGTCAATTGAAATTGTCCTTTTGATGACTTAATTGATTGAATCATAGTTTCTGTTTTTACAACAATTTTCTGTTTTTCAAGCTCATAACGAAGGATATCTAATACAGAACTTGCCTGATCGGAATGTGGATAGTAGTATCCATCACGACTTTTGGGCCAAATACCCATTTCTTTAAAAGCTTCTAATGTTTTATCAACTGGAAATTGATCAATGACTTCCATAGCAAACCCGTTATCATAATAACAAGATGCATTTAAATAAGCATTTGTATAGTTACATCGCCCATTTCCAGTTGATAAAATCTTTTTCCCTACTCGGTCTTTGTGCTCAATAATTGTCACAAAAGCTCCCTGCTTTGCAGCGGTAATTGCTGCAAATAATCCCGAAGCTCCTCCTCCAATTACTACTACTTTCTTCATCTAATCTATTTCTCCTAAACTCAGTATACAACTGTTAGCTACTACAAGACTCTAAGTAATCATATACACCTTTTAAATCAGTTACATTAATTCCCTTTTCTAACTCCTTGACAATGGATGTTGGAATCTGTTCCTTAGAAATATCTGTCGATAAATAAATACTTTCTAAGCTTCCCTTATAAACCGTTACATATCCATTTTTAAGCGATAAATAATAAATGGTTTTTAATGCAGTCTTTGGTGTTTGTCCAATAGCCGACACCGTTTTTTTAGATTCTTCTAGCTGATTTCTTAACTCATAATTCTCACTGTTAAGCTTAAAACAAGAAGCTCCTAATAAACATATTATGGCTAAAGACAATAGTAAAAAGCAGACACTATTTCGTAACTTCATATAAATTTACTCCTTTTTGCAACTATTCAAAATCACACAAATGAAATAGACTCTAAATAGTTATTCTTTTTTAATAGTATCTGCCAAATTTTTCTAATTTAAACAATTTAGATTTTTATTTTTGTTACTGACGTAACAGAAAATATTTTTAAAGATATTTTATTACTCCCTCAGCTAGACTTATTTAAAAATGTTCTTAGTAAACTCCCTCAGTCGGCTTAAGGCATCAGGCCTCTGCCACTACGTGGCACCTCATGCCAAACGCCGACAGCTCCCTCAAGAGGGAGCCTATAATAAATGAGCTTTTTTAGCTATACGAACAAGAACTCTTCCCTTTGGGAAATTTCTAAGGTCTTCTTCTTCCATTGCATGCGTTTTAATTAAAGCAACTGCATAGACAGCTACTGCTACAGCAATTGCAAACACTGTCGAAATGGCATTGCTGTGACATAAGAAATGACAAGCATCATAGGCTACTAGTGTGAATCCACCCATAATTACTGCACTAACAAAAGGTAAGAAAAATGTTTTTCGAATTTCCAAATGAAAAGAAGTCATTTCTTTTCTTATCGAATAATAATTTAAGATATTCATAAATAGTCCAAAAACAATATCTGAAATTACCACTCCATAAACATCTAATTTAAAGATCCATAAACAAACAGCTAACACAATAATATGTCCAACAAGTGCCACTAATGCGTTTTTAGCAGGAGTGGATACCTTTCCAATTCCTTGTAAAATACCATTCGTAATCGTTGAAAATGAATACATTAATACGGTAATACAACCCATCTGCACTAATGTTGCAGCTAATGGATTAGTTTTAGGTGTACCAGCAAACAATAAGCTCATAACAGGATCTGCAAGTGCAAAGAGTCCTATGCAGGAAGGAATTGCAATTAACATCGAAAATCGGAGTGCTAAGTGAATTTTTCCTTCAACTACCTTAGAATCTGCCTGTGATGCAATAACCTTTGATAAATTTGGCACAGCTGATGCTGATAGTGCCGTTGCAAAAGCTAAAGGTACATGAGTAATTAAATGGTACTTTCCTTCATAGGCTGCCCACATAGATAAATATAAATCATGACTTCTAACAGCATCCATATAGTTTCCAAAAATACTGTTGTCTAAAATTGAGCTAATATTATAAGTTGCCGAATTTAAAGTAATTGGAAGCATTGTTAGAATTAAAATTTTCATAATTCTAGAGGTACTTTCTCTTTTAGATTTATCTCTTGATGCCATTTTTTTAAGTTGTGGACGACTAGAAACATAAATCACTATACAAACAAGAAGTGCTACTACTGCACCACTTGCAGTTCCTATAGTTCCACCGGCTGCACCATAAGCATCGGAATAAAACTTTCCACCTTTTTCTAAATCCAACTTATGTCCATAATTCCATAAAACATACGAACCTACAATACTCATAACTGCATTAACAATCTGCTCTGCAATCTGAGAAATCGCTGTTGGAATCATTGTTCCAAGTCCTTGGTAGAATCCTCTAAAAGCTCCAATAAATGTTGAAATCCAAACGGTAGGTGCTAAAATCATCAGCGCATATTTGATTTCCGGCATACGAAAGACAACATTTGCAAAGAAATTTGCTCCAAAGAACAATACACCTGCTGCAAGTCCACCTACAACAATTGAAAATAAAATAGCTGTTCTAAATACTCTATCCACATTTTTATATCGCTTTTGTCCAATTCGCTGTGCCACCATACGAGAAACTGCTGTTGGAACACCAAATGACGCAATCATCCATATCAATGAATAAATCGAATATGCTGTACTATAAACTGCAATACCAGTATCTAGAATATTATTCATTGGAATACGATAAATCAGTCCAATAATACGAACAAGTACCGATGCCAATGCTAAAATTCCACCTTGAACTATAAAGTTTGATTCTTTTTCTTTCCTATCTGTACTACCCATTCTTTTGTAACCCCTTTAACTACCTGCTAATTCCTAACTGTTCTAGTAAATCTGATTGTCGCTTCTCCATGACAATTCGCTCATCATCTTCCATGTGGTCATAGCCAAATAAATGGAACATACTATGAGCAGTTAAAAAAGCGAGTTCTCTTTTTACTGAGTGATTGTAGTTTTCTGCTTGCTCTAAGATTTTCTCTACACAAAGCACAATATCACCCAATACAAGTTCGCCAGTTTCTGGGTTAAAACATTCCATCTCATCATCTTCTACATGGTCAAAATTTCCTGGTTCTTCATAATTCACCATTGGAAACGATAAGACATCTGTTGAACGGTCAATATCTCGAAATTCCTTATTAATTTGATGAATCCCTTCTTCATTTGTTATTGTCACACTAACTTCTGCCTCATAAGGACATTCTTCATAATCAATTGCTGCTAAGATTACTTCTTTAATCACTGCTTCCCAATCAAAATCAAATTGGTCTGGCATCTTATCAATTTCTTTTTCTATTTCTATTGTCATTTTTCTTCCCCATTCGTTTTTCATACTCTTCATAAGCTGCAACAATTTTTTGTACTAACGGATGTCGTACAATATCTTTATTCGTTAACTCAATAAATGAAATATCGTCAACCTTTTTTAGAACTTTCATCGCCACATCTAGACCTGATGTCACGTCTTGTGGTAAATCTCTTTGAGTCATATCCCCAGTGACCACCACTTTTGAGCCAAATCCAATACGAGTTAAGAACATCTTCATCTGTGCTGGTGTTGTATTTTGCGATTCATCTAAAATAATAAATGCATTGTCCAAGGTACGACCACGCATATAAGCTAAAGGTGCAACTTCTATTAGCCCCTTCTCCATATTTGCAAGAGTCGTTTCTGCTCCCATCATCTGATAGAGAGCATCATAAAGTGGTCTTAGATATGGGTCTACCTTACTTTGTAAATCACCTGGCAAAAATCCAAGTTTTTCTCCAGCTTCAATTGCTGGTCTAGTCAAAATAATTCGACTTACTTCATCTGCCTTAAATGCCTTCACAGCCATTGCCATTGCAAGATAGGTCTTACCAGTTCCTGCTGGACCTACACCAAAAGTAATCATCCTATTACGAATAGAGTCCACATACGTTTTTTGACCAATGGTTTTGGGCTTTACAGGTTTTCCCTGAATCGTCCTGCAAATGATATCTTTATCAATTTCTAAAACTTCCTCTTCTTTTTCTTCAAAAACTAACGATAACGTATAATCGACATTTTGCTCTGTTAATTCATTTTTTCTCTTAGCTAGTTCTAAAAGATTATTAACTACTCGAAGTGCTTTATCTGTACTACTTTCAGAACCAACAATTTTTAAAACACCTTCTCTTGCAATCATTGTCACATGCAAGGAGCGTTCAATTTTTTTTAAATACATATCAAAAGGTCCAAAGATTTGACTTTGTAAATCTGCCGGAACTTCTAATGACTTTTCAATTAATCCCATAAGTTTCACCTGTTTTTTCTTTTTTCACTGTATGTTTGACAATTGGTGCATAAGTTTTTGCTATTTCTCGAACCTTTAATTTTCCTTTTGCCATGCATACAGAAGCATCATAATATAATCTAACGTCTTTTTCAACCACTTCTAGGTCTTTTTTTCTAAATTTTGAATAAAAAAACAAAGATTTTTTGTTAATTTACGTTTTAATTCGTCCTTTGTTTGTGTACTATGAATGATTTTATATTCCCTTTGTACCCATTGATTTGTATAAATAGGAAGGTAAAAATCTCCCAAAATTTTCCATTGATGTTCATAAAATAACTGTTCTGAATGTTCATACGAATTTAAAAGACCTCGAAGTTTTAACGCAATATCGCCTACTTGAACTACATATTGGCAATTTGTGCGTCCTGTATAAACTTTTTTAGTTTCTACTCGTTCAATAGTATCTGTATAAGATAGATTCCTTTCAAGAACCACCATCGCATCTGCTCGTATATAGCGATAATTAATGATTTCTCCACTATCATCTTTAATAGGAATTTCTCCACTTATTAAAATTTGTCCCTTTTTCACATTAGCTCCCACTTTGACCATAGGAACTCCATCTCTTGTAATTATTGACACAACTTTTCCATCATATGGAGCCACCAAATCCATTTCTTTTGTATCTGGTTTTTTTATCTCTAACTCTCCATAATTTTCTTTTACCTGAATAAGAATTCTCGTTCCTACTACTCGTGCAGATACCCAACTCATTCGTTCATAGTTTTGTTTCAAAAGATTTTCAACCTCATTACAATCAACTTTAGAGCTCTTCATTCCCTGTGTATATCCTTCTTCCCTTAGAAATGTAAGAATCGCTTCACTTGTATACATGGAGTTTCCTTCAATATGAATATCCCAAATATACGTTGATAAAAAGAAAAGAAGAAACACAGCCAAGAAAATTCCAATTAAAAAAGGCATTCGTTTTTTATTTCTTTCAATAAAGAACACAAGCCCCGATTTTACCTCTATATGTACTAAGCAATTGGTTTTTAATAAAAATTCATGAATCTTTTTAAAGTCTTCTACATAGAGAGAACAATACATGTCTTCCTCTTTTACATGGATATTCCATATAATTATTCCCTTATATTGACAAAGATTTAAGAATCGCTCCTTACTTCCTCGAGATACTTTAATTTGCACATATCCCCTTAGAAATTTAAAAACTTCCATGCGCTATTCCTTACTGATAATAGACTTGATTAATAGTTCCCGAAATCTGCATTATTTCACTCGTATAGTAATCAATTATTAAATCATTTCCCTCAATCACTATTTGCTCACACATTGTCTGAATGCAAATAAGGGTTTCTGTATATATATTAATTGATTTATAATTTTCAATGCAAATTTCTTCTCTTCCTGTAATCCACACCAAAACAGCTTTTTTGATACATCTTTTGGAATCTGTAATGCATTAAACAATGGATGATTCTTAGACTTCTTCATAAAATATTGTATGAACGAATTCTTACTCTTATTCTACTCAAAAAGAAAAGTCTTGGGAATCTCCCAAGACTTATGAGCGTTAATTTCTTAACGATATGACTGCTATTAGTTGTATTTACGCTTTCTAGCAGCTTCTGATTTTTTCTTACGTTTTACACTTGGTTTTTCGTAATGTTCTCTCTTACGAATTTCCTGCTGAATACCAGCCTTTGCACAGTTCCTTTTGAATCTGCGTAAAGCGCTGTCTAAACTTTCATTCTCTTTAACGATTACGTTTGACATAGCTCACACCTAACCTCCCTTCAGTTGTGAATTGTGCTTTTACAACTGGTGGGTAAAATTCATCACACGTTGTCTATTATAGCATATTTTTATCATTCGTCAACACTAAAAATAAAAAATCTTTTAATTTTTTAATAAATTAGCTTATTTTCATCTACACTGACAGCATTTAATACGATTCGATCATACTCTTTTAACCCTGTGTTCTTATTTTTAGCTTGAACAATATAATAATCTGAATTACTATCTAATACATCAACAACACAAAATACTGTATATCCCTTATTGATATTATATACACCCTTCACATTTTCCTTTTCTTTAATGGCGTAAGTCGTTCCATCGTTTATTAATGTATTTCCTATATCAAATCCTTCAACATCAATATAATAATTATCGTTGTCTTCTCCTAGGATTTCTATTTCCTTTTTGTAACTTTCTTCACTCGACTCTTGAACGGTTACATAATAGGTATTTTTTTCTTCATCTTTAGCAACCATCTTCCTTGGAATCACATAAGCTTCATGTGTTGTTACAGCAGAAAATGGGACTTTTAACCCTCTCTTTGTATCACTCATAATTTTTATATTAATAAATCGATTTTTAGCATAATTATCCATATAATCTTGAAGGGATATCATACCATAAAGTTCCCCATCAATTCCCTTAAATGTTTCTATAGTTGTAGATATCTGCTTATCAATTTCTTTTAAATAAATTAAGATTTTGGGATTTTCTGTATAGGCATCTACTTGTTCCTTCGTTAATTGAATGATAATTTTCCAATTTTGACTTGTAATTAACTTACCTACATAATCAGATTCCTTTAATGATTCATTAACTTTCGTATAAGTTACTTCATAATCTTTCTTTTTAAAATGATCTGCAGTAACCGTATTTTGAGCTAAATTCTCATAATTGTCATACATATAATAAACAATTCCTGCACTTGGCGATTTATAGGTATCTGTTAATTGATTCGATGAATTACTCGCATCTTGAATTTCAATTCCATTTGCAACGGCTTGCAATTGGTTTTTAAAGCTATAAACTTCATCAAATTGATTGTGATCATAATTCATTTTATAGCTTGTCATATATTGTTTAAGTGTCTTTAAGTTTTCATCTGATAAAGTACTCCCTGTACTTTGGTCTTTCACAGTTGAACCTGTCGTATCTAAAGCAAAAATCGGCTTATTTAAACCTACTACTTCTCCATTTTGGATGTAACATTTAATATAAGCTGACTTATCCATTTTTAGTAAAGTTTCTTCTCTTAAGATAATTCCATCAAATTGATTGTCTGAAATTAAAGAGCCTGAAGTCACCTCATAAATCTTTACTTTTTCCTTTAAAAAATATCGAATTCCTGTCGCTAAAAGATAGACAACAATTACAAGAA
Source organism: Lachnospiraceae bacterium TWA4 (assembly GCA_000875945.1). Lineage (GTDB taxonomy): Bacteria > Bacillota > Clostridia > Lachnospirales > Lachnospiraceae > TWA4. The sequence continues at coordinate 787,956 of JPZU01000001.1, forward strand.
AGATAATACTTATAAAATTAAACCTTCGAACAGGAACAATATTGCTATTCTTTTTTGCCATGGTTCCTCCCTTAATTTAATGCTACAGTTCACAAATCTGCCAGCTATAAAAAGTTACAACTAGGATAATTGCAAACCGTAACAAAGGCATCGTACGATAAAAGGGGTGTTATTAAACACCCCTTTTACTTTATAGAGATACTACTACTAATTCTTTAGCATTGTCTGGAAGTTCATCTCCATCTAATGAAATGCTTAAAACAAAATCTACACTAAACTTATCACTAACAGCCTTTAATGTATCAATTGCTTCTTCAACGCTCTTGCCCTCTAAATCAGCAATCTTTAGGAAACTATCTAAATACATTTTCTCTAAATCGTGATCTTGTGAAATAATTCCTACCAAGAATCCGATAAATGCTTCGTATGTATTTACTGGGTAATCCTTTACATTAATTAAACGCACCTTGTTATTTAGCTCATACATATGCTTTGTGCTTTTGTCTAAGTATACGATAGAACCTTTGGCATCTTGTACAGCAGCATTTGCTTGATCTAGTAAATATTTTGTTTTACCCTTTCCTTTTTTACCTGCTATTATCTGAACCATAGCTATCTCCTCCTTTGATGAAATTTAATGTACGAACACCTTACGATATTTCTGTTTTAATTATAGTATAAATATCATAAAAGTACAAGCTTAATTCACTGAATTTTTTTAAATAAAATCTCCATTTGACCATACAATGTCACTTTGTCTTGAGATTTCATTCCTATTGCAATATAGCCTTTACCTTTTGTGTCCTTTAAATATAAAGCAGTACAACTTCCTGCTAAATAAGTTGTTCCTGCTTTTCCACCTATTAGCGTAAGATTTTTAGGTAACGTATATTCTCCAAGTACATAAGGAATACTTGAAGTATACTCTTCTTCTACTACAGGACCATTTTTTACTTGATAAGAAATCTTATAGGATTTTTTACTTATCAGATCCATAAATGGCTCATAGGTTTGCAATCGATTCATGATTAAATAGACATCATAAACTGTTGTATACTGATTGGGGTCAGTACTACCTCCTGGACTTGTAAATTTCGTATCAACACAACCAATGGATTGAACTGTTTTATTCATCAATTTAACAAATTTATTGATGGAACTTGAACAAGCAATAGCTAAAGCATTTGCACAATCAAAACCTGAACGATACATCATTCCTGCTAAAAGTTGCTCAACAGTTAAACAGTCTCCTTCCTTTAAGCCGATCACTGGAGCATCTCCTAACCCTACTAATGCCTTATCCGTAACAGTTACTTGTGTCGATAAATCCATATATTCCAATATTGTAAGAGCTGTTGCTAACATTGTTATGGTCGTTGGCTGTATCTGCTTTTTGGCATTTTTAGCATATAAGATTTTTTGATCATCCACATCACACAAAATTACAGCATGCACTTGATTAATCTCATCTTTATTAAAATTTTCATTTCCAGTAAACATGCAAACATTTTCCGATAAAAGGGAACTTCGTTTTTGTAAATCATCTTGGACTTCAAAATATTCTTCTGTGGTATTAATATTCAATTTTTGAATCTTACTTTGACATCCAACCAATAGAATACAACTAATTAACCACAAACTAATAATTTTTTATTTATATGCATCTCTCCACTCAAGGTCTCCTCGCTCTAAAGCCTTAATCGCAAGCTCTGCTGTTGCAAGGTTTGTTGCTAAAGGAATATTATGTCTATCACAAATTGTAATAATATTAAGACCATCTGACGTTGAATCAGCATCTCTTAAGAAAATTACTAAATCAATCATATTCTGCTCAATATGGGCAGAAAGTTGCTGAGATCCACCTAAATGACCTGATAGAAATTTATGCACATTTAAATTTGTAACCTCTTCAATTAAACGTCCAGTGGTAGCGGTTGCATAAAGATTATTTTTACTTAAGATTCCTCGATACGCAATACAAAAATTTTGCATTAATTTCTTTTTTGCATCATGTGCGATTAAACCAATATTCATATCTACCCCTCCTATATTTATTATAACTAAAAGATTTCTGATCGTCTTTGTAGTCCTATGTTAAAAACGACCCCCATACCTATAAAAACACTGAGTAATGAACTAAGACCTGCACTAATAAATGGAAGCGGCAATCCTGTATTCGGAAGAATTTGTGTCGCTACACCAATATTTACAAAACTTTGGAATGTGATTAAAGCTGCCATACCCATACAAATTAATCGACCTGATAAATCTCTAGCTCTAATTGCTGTTAAAATACATTCAAATACAACTAAGGCAAGCAATAGGATAATTACACAACTACCAATAAATCCAAGTTCCTCTCCAACGACAGCAAAGATAAAGTCCGTATCTTGCTCCATTAAGAAGTTGCTATTTTTAACGGAGTTAATATCTGTATTAAATAATCCCTTACCATTTAGCTGACCAGAACCAATTGCCATAACAGAGTTTTTCTGTTGTCTAACTAAGTCTGGCTGCAAATTAGGATTCTTAAAAACTAAAATTCGATTGACTTGATACTGTCTTAGAATATTTAACTTTTGTAAAATTCCAGATTCCAGTAATTGAAAAACTCCTAAAACTCCTAAAATACCAACAGCCAATCCACTAAGTACCCATTTATAACTAAGCTTAGCTGTATACAGCATGATTAAGAAAACAAATGTAACTACTAAAGAAGATGACAAATCCGGTTCCTTTACAATCAATAAAAATGGTACGGCAAATACTACTGCTGTAAGTCCAATGGTCGGAAGTTCATTTACTTGATCTTGAACTAATTGTAAAAACATTGCAAAAAATAACAGCATTCCTATTTTTGCGAACTCCGATGGCTGGATTTGAATTCCTAATCGAATCCATCTTCTAGCCCCTGTTCCTGCATCTGTTCCAATAAATGGAACAAAAATTAAAGCAAGTAAAATTAAAGTTCCTACATAAATTGCAATATAGTTTCTCATCAACCATCGATAATCTACCAATGAAAGAACCATCATACAGATACCACCTAGTGCCACACCCATAATCTGTTTTGCAGCGGTATTTTCTCCAGTATTCATTGAAGCACTTTGAATAACCAAAACTCCTATAACCGATAAGACTGAAATATAAATAAACAGGCGAATATTAAAATATCTGAATTTATAATTTCTAAAGTTAAAAATCTGCTTCATTTTTAATTATTGCCTAAATTTTCCTTTCTAATATCTTTAATTGGAATATTTGCATATAAAGTTGGAACTGTCTGTTTATTTCCTTCAATATCTAAATTTGTAATTTGGATATCAATATCATCTGTATTGACATCCATATACTTAGAAATTACCTGAATAATATCATCTCGAATCTTATTCATAATATCAGGAGAACAGGTTGTTCGATCAGAGATTAAAACTAATTCAAGTCTATCCTTAGCTACAGTCCCTGATGGCTGTTTTTTTCTAAAAATATCTAAGAAACCCATTTAATTACCTCCCTACTTTCCTGAAAAGAAACTCTTTAAACGAGCAAAAAATCCCTGGTTAACTTCTAGGCTCATAAGAGGTACATCTTCACCTAAAATTCTACTACAAATATTCTTGTAAGCAGTTCCTGCCAATGTATTACTTCCTACTAAAGGCTCACCTTGATTACTTGAGATAACAATATTTTCATCATCAGGCACTGCACCAATTAGAGAGATTGCAAGTACATCAATAACATCATCAATACTTAACATTTCTCCTTTTTTTACTAAATCCATACGAATACGATTGACAACTAGCTCATTTTTTTGAATGTTACTAGCTTCTAATAAACCAATAATACGGTCAGCGTCACGGATTGCTGATACTTCTGGTGTTGTAACAACTAGTGAACGATCAGCTCCTGCAATTGCATTTTTAAATCCTTGTTCAATTCCTGCTGGACAATCTAGAATTACATAGTCAAAATCTTCTCGAAGCTTGTCTGTTAATTCTTTCATTTGCTCAGGAGAAACGGCTGTCTTTTCTCTTGTTTGTGCACAAGGGAGTAAATAAAGGTTATCTAAACGCTTGTCTTTAATTAAAGCTTGTTTTAAACGACATTTCCCTTCAATAACGTCCACTAATGTATAAACAATTCGATTCTCTAATCCTAAGATTAAGTCTAAATTTCTAAGTCCGATATCAGTGTCTACTAATACCACTTTCTTTCCCATCATTGCAAGACCTGTACCAACATTTGCTGTTGTTGTGGTCTTACCAACTCCACCTTTACCAGATGTTACTACAATTACTTCGCTCATACTCTGCCCCCTCATATATTTTATTGTACTAAATTTATTAACATAAATCTAGTGGAATTTTTACTAATTAATTTTTTTATTTAAATCTTTGTTTAGTAGTCGTCTACTAAACTAACTATCTACTACTACTTAATTTTAAAAATTTAAAAGTCGAACTAACTACTTAGGTTAAGGTTTAACTTTACG
>JPZU01000001.1:792467-825059 GCA_000875945.1 Lachnospiraceae bacterium TWA4
GGCTCAATAACTATATCATCATTATTTAAAAATGCAATCATTGGAATTTCAGATCCTTTTTCTAAAATTTCCTTTGAACAAGTCGCTACATTGCCTGAAATTCGAATTTGTGTAGGAATCATATCAAGAGCTATCACAAAGGTCGATGTGTCACCTAATACTCCAGCCTCTGCGATTCCCTTTAAAGTTCCTAATATAATAACATTTCCAGCTGCACGCACACTTGCTCCTGGATTTACATCTCCAATAACTACTAAATTCCCCTCAGACTCAATTTCTTGACCTGAGCGCAAGGTTCCTCGATAAAAAACTTCCTTTTCTTCGCTAACTATGGACTCTTCGGATTCGCTTTTTACAGATTCATTTTTTGTTTTTGAAGCTTGTAAAAGGCGCTCCTCTAGTAAAAGGCGCTCTTTATATAGTTCCTCTCTATCCGTATTTTCATCTACTACATAGAGAATATTAATTGCAGAATTTTCTACAATTAAATCTAAAATTTCTTCTTCCTCTTCATCTGTAAGTATTCGTCCTGTTAAGGTAATTGCCATACTTGTATTTGTAAGAAATGATGAAGACTCTTTAAATTTTTTAATTACTTCTTGTTTTAAATCTTCAAATGGAAGCTCTGCATTAAGTTGAACAGTAATTCCATTGACACTATTAACTCTGCTTCCTTTAATTATAACTGCCTGCTTCAACAGTATCCTCCTTAGTCATTTACACTAACACCATCTATATTAGATCCATCTTGCTCTAAAACATCTTCTAACTTCTGGTCTGTAAAGTAAAATTTCATCACATCTTTTGCAACTGAAACTGCATTTGCTGCAGTATATCCATAAGGAATTGAAACTGAAACGGAAATTTCAGGGTTATCATAAGGTGCAAAACTGATAAAGTTTGCATGGTTTCCTCGCTTTTTATTTTCCTGAGCAGTACCTGTCTTACCTGCAACTGTTACATTTGAAACAGCATTTCTAAACCAACTGCTATACTGTTTACTATTATTTACTACATCATGCATTCCATCGTAAACAATATTCCATTCACTGTTAGGAAAATCTAAAGTTCGAACAACCTCTTTCTTATATTCTTTTAAAGTCTTACCTGTACTATCAGTTGTCTTACCTACTAGATTTAATTTTTTCACTTCACCTTTACTTGCTAAAGTTAATAAATATCTATTCATCTGAGTATTCGTATAGGCATGTGAACCCTGACCGATTGATGACTGAACTGGATCATTTTCTGTCACATGAGGTGTTGACTCTGAAATCTCAATTCCTGTTTTTTCTGATAACCCAAACATTCCAGTATATTTTTGAATATTTGCAAGTCCAGTACTTGAATTGTATTTTCCACCTGATTGACTAAGTCTATACCCTACTTCGCAGAAGAAATAGTTACAAGATTTTTCTAATGCTCCAGGAATTCCTAATGTTCCATGACTTCCCGGAGAAATCGCACACTTCACTCGAATATTTGATTTATCAAACACACCATTTCCTGATGCTGTAATCGTTGAACTTGGAGCAATTACCCCTTCTTCCATTCCTGCAAATGCTGTAATCATTTTAAAAATAGAACCTGGAGCAATTTTCGTTTGAGTTGCACGATTATATAATGGTGCTGATAAATCTCCATTCAACTGCACCCAATAGGATGAGTCGGTTGTTATCTTGTTGTTATCATAACTAGGATATGAAACTAGCGATAATACATTTCCTGTATGAACATCTGTTATTATAACAGATGCTGAACAAGGGTCAAGTGCAAGCTGAGCTGGCGTAAGTTCTAAACTACGAATTTTTCTCTTGATAAAGTTATACGCATAAACCTCACCATTTGAATCAAGTTTATTATAATCACTTTCGTTATACGCTAAAACAGCTTGATCAAATAATGCTAAACATAGCTGGCGTCCTGTAATATCTTTATTATAAATTAAATATTTATAGACTTCTTTATTAAACCCTTTATCATCATCCAGATTATTTCGAATAATACTTACCAAATTCTCAAAAGTTTCACTAGAATTTGAATACTTATTTGTAAGATTTAATTTAGAAACATCAATCCAAGAATTACTTATGGCATATTCTAAAAATTTATGAAAGCTAATTGTATCATTTTCCCATTCTTTATAAACAGAATCAGAAGTATCTATACTACTTGTCACTAAAATCTTTTCATCTTTTAGCATCTGATAGGTATAACTAATATATCCTTGAATTTCTTCACTATAAGAATTATTACTCTTATTTTCATTTAATATAATATCACAGACTTTATTAATTGCCTTTTCTCGTTTAGAAGAAAACTCTGAATAAATTGCTCGCTCTGTTTGACTTGCTTCATCAGAAGCAAAATGAGCCATTGATAAAATATTGTTATTAATCAATTGATAATAGACATCTTTTACAGGAATTTTAATTTTTGATGCAATCGTATCTTCTGTAATCTTATAATCTCCATTGACGATTTTAGATACTAAAATTCCTGCTAAATGTTGTTCAATTAACGCATAGGTTGCTTTTGTTAAATCTGCATCAATAGTTAAATAGACATCATTACCTGCAGTTGAAGGCTTTTCATCTTGTGTCTGTAGAATAGTTCCTGTATTGTCTTTGATAATGGTCTTACTTCCTTTAGTTCCCTTCAAAGTACTCTCCATTGAATACTCAATACCAGACTTACCTACTATATCATTTGCTGCATAGGATTTATCACTTTTTTGGAATGACTGTAATTCTTCTCTATTGTTAATACTACCTGTATATCCAATAATATGTGAGAAATATTTCGCATCATTGTATTTTCGCACAGGTTGTTGCTCAATAGAAACACCTAATAAATTGTATTCATGCTCTAAAATATCTGAAACCGTTTCATCTGAAACATCCGAAGCAACTACTGCTGGAATATACTTCTGATATCGATTAAGTGCAAGAGCATATCGAATATTTAGAAGTTTTAATAACATATCATTATTAATTTCATATGTTTCTTTTTTACGACTATCCGTATAACCTACTCCATAACGCTGTGTTAATGTTTCTATAACCTCTTTTGCAGTATATTCACTTGCTTCTTTATTTGCTTTTTTATACGCTTCATCTCCATAAATATCCTTTAGAAAACGAACTAAAGAATTCTCTGTGGATGTTGTAAATACAAATTTTTCATTATCATCTAATGCCAACGATAACGTTGAATTAATAGTTTCTCCGTGAGCATCTAAGATTTTTATTAAATCTATAATCATCAAATTTCTCTTATATGCATCATAATCACCTGAATCAATAATTTCAACATTATAAGCTAATTTATTGTAAGCTAAAATCTTGCCATTTTTATCATAAATCGAACCTCTAGTATAAGCTGTATCAATTATTGTCGTTGTCTGTTCTTCAAATGAAGCTTGAATATCCTCACCCTGTACAATCTGTAAATTAAACAATCGAAGAATTAATGTTCCAAACATTACAATAAGTAAGATGAATACAACTAATATTCGTGAAGTAAAAATCTTTTTTGCTACATAACTAATTGAACTTAATAAATCTCTAATCAAAATCTACTTCCTCTCTTAGCTTCCAAACTTGTAAGCTTTTCTATAAGAAATGTTTGTATTCTAAATAACGGCAATGAAAAAATCACTGTACAAACCACCTCTGGAAAGATAATATTTTCAAAATAGAAAGGCAAATTTAAACGATGGCGCAATGCAAAACTAAAAAAGAAAATATATAATCCCATCACAAAATCACTTCCTGCACTAAGCATTGAAGGTATCACAAAGTTATCATAATTAAAAGACGTATAAAAAAACCATTAATTACGCCTAAGTACATATAGGGAATCGTATAATAACCAATATTTGGACTGCTAGTAATATCCATTAGAATTCCTGCCATCAATCCTGCTACTAAGCCTGCCTTCTTCCCCCAACAAAGACCAAACCCTGCAATAAGAATAATTAGTAAGTTAGGAGATATTGACAAAAAATTTAACTCTGAAAAGAAATTATTCTGTATATAAAATACTAGCAGGATAAATAAAAACATGAAACCATACTTTTTCATCCTTCTACCTCCCATTTGGCATGAGGTGTGTCAGCTTTTAGCATAAGGCGGTATGCAGTACCAAAGCCCTGATGCTTAAATCTAACAAAGTCCTAATGCCTTTTATTTTTTCATATTTTGTTTTACGTTACCTTATTCCTCTGTATTTTTCCCTGTATCTTTTAAGGTTGTAATAACCAAAACAGTATCTAAATGGTCAAAATCTACTGCTGGAACTAAGGTTCCAGACTTTGACATATTGTTTGCATCAACAGTTACTTCATCAACATATCCAATTAAAATACCACCAACATACTTCGTACTTACATTAGAAGTAACAATAGTGTCTCCAGTATTTACCTCAGCATCTTTATCTATATACATAATGCGAAGTTTTCCTTCTTTATATAATTCTAAATCCCCAGCAACCATACAGCCAACCTTTTTAGAATTGGAACTATTTTTCATAGCGGTTACATTGCTACTGTCATCAATAATCGCCATAACTTTTGAAGAATTTTTACCTGCTGAAGTTACAATCCCTGCAAGTCCTCCCTGTGCGAGAACAACCATATCTTCTTTTATTCCATCATTGGTTCCTTTATCAATTGTAAAATTATGAAACCAATTTCCTGAATCCTTACCTATTACATGAGCACCTACCATATCATAATCTGGATAAGATTCCTTCAAATCCAGAAGTTCTTCATAGGTTTTTATTTGATATTTATCTTGCTGAAGCATATTTACTTCTTCTTGTAGCTGCTCAACTTGTTCTTTTAACTCCTTATTTTCTTTACTTGTACTTGCCAAAGAAGAAACATTTCCATAAGTATTTACTACTACACCACCAGCTAAGTTAATTCCCTTTTGCATAGGTAAAAATACTGAACCAAGAAAACTCTGAGTCGAACGAATCGTTTCTCCTCGAATTAAGGATACTCCTATCAACGCAACAAAAAATACTGTCAATCCAAATAAGACCATTCTCAGGGGTATAATAATCTTTGTTTTTTCTCTCATTTATAGCCTCGTTTCTATACATTTTAGATTTTGTAACTATCAAAAGTCATGTACATTTATGAAAATAATCCGCTGAATGCTTATATCCACAAAAATCATTTGAAATAGATACATATGGCAAGAAGCCACAACCCCAAAAACCTATGGTTTTTTCGAGTTAGACTCTGAATAGTTACATCTAACTTACATAAATAATCAATACATTTTATCATATTTTAATCTAAATGTATAGCCTATAGTTCAATAATCTTTGCTTCTAATAATTTTTGTACAGACATCATAATACCAAATCTAGCGTGATTAAATGTAAGTCCTCCTTGGAAAAATGCTGTATACGGAGGACGAAGTGGCCCGTCTGCACTTAACTCAATGGAAGACCCTTGTACAAAAGCCCCTGCTGCCATAATCACTTCATCATCATATCCTGGCATTGCCCAAGGCTCTGGAGATACATAGCTATCAACAGGTGCTGCGGCTTGAATTCCCTTACAAAATGCAATAAGTCCTTCAGGACTTCTCATCTCAACAGCCTGAATAATATCATGACGAATTTCTCTAGATGAAGGAATAACTTTATAACCTAATTTTTCGTAAATAGCTGCTGCAAAGATTGCACCTTTTTCAGCACCTGCTGAAACAGTGGGTGCTAAGAAAAATCCTTGGAAGAACGTTTGATTCATTCCAAGACTTGCACCAACTTCTTTACCTAAACCTGGAGAAGTGAGTCTATAGGCACAACGTTCGATGCACTCTTTTTTCCCTGCAATATATCCACCAATTGGAGCAAGTCCTCCACCTGGATTTTTAATTAAAGAACCTACTATCATATCGGCATCAACATCACTTGGCTCAATCTTTTCGATAAATTCACCATAACAGTTATCAACCATAACAATCACTTCTGGTTTAATTCCTTTGATAAAAGCAATTAACTCTCCAATCTGATTTACTGAAAATGTCGGTCTACTTGCATAGCCTTTTGAACGCTGAATGGTAACTACCTTCGTTTTTTCATTAATCGCTTCTTTAATTGCTTCATAATTAAAACTTCCATCTTCTAATAAATCCACCTGACGATAAGACACACCGTATTCTTTTAAAGAGCCCACAGAAGGTCTAATTCCAATCACTTCTTCTAATGTATCATAAGGTTTTCCCACAGGAGAAAGGAGCTCATCTCCAGGACGTAAATTAGCTGATAACGCTAAATGAAGTGCATGAGTTCCACAAGTAATCTGAGCACGAACTAGTGCATCTTCTGTATGGAAAGTCTTTGCATAGACTTTTTCTAACGTATCTCTACCATCATCATTGTATCCGTAGCCTGTTGAAGTTCCAAAATGTGCTTCTGCCACACGACATTCCTGCATCGCTTTTAACACTTTCATTTGATTGTATTCAGCAATTTCATCAATTGTTTCAAATCGTTCTTTTAATTCATCCATAACTTCACTTGAAAGCTTTAATACCTTTTCATCAATTCCTAATTCTTTATAAATTTCAAATTCCATGATTAATTATCCCCTTTAATTCTAAAATTCGTAAAGCTTCATTCAGTAATTCTTCTTCTCTTCGAAACTCATCTTTATCAATGAAGTGAACTTCTTTTTCTCTTCGAAACCATGTCATCTGCCTTTTTGCAAAATGCCTCGTATCTCGTTTTAATGTATAAATAGCTTCTTCTAACGAATACTCTCCTTCTAAATAGGCTAAGATTTCCTTATATCCAAGTCCTTGCATCGATACCATGTCCTTTGTACAACCTGCTTCCTTTAGCCTTTTTACTTCATCAATTAATCCATCTTCCATCATTAAATCAATTCGTTTTTCAATTCGCTTATAAAGTTCCTCTCGGTTTTTAGTAAGCACCAAATAGGCAAAATTATAAGGCGAAGATTTTTTTCTCTCTTCTTCGTTGTGCTTGGAAATTTTCTTTCCACCACTTTGTTTATAAAATTCTAATGCACGAATGACACGTTTTACATTATTGGGATGAATTGCTTTTGCCGCTTCGCTGTCTACTTCCTGTAGCTTTTTATATAAAACTTCTTTATCCAATTTTTCTAAACTCATTCGATAGTCATTATCGGTATCCGTTTTGGTAAAATCAATGTCATTTAACAATGCTTGAATATAAAATCCAGTGCCTCCTGTGACAATTGGAATTTTGCCTTTGCTATAAATTTCATCCATTGCTTTAAGAGCCATTTCCTTAAAAATAACCACATTAAAATCACTCGTTGGCTCTAACACATCAATTAAATAATGTTTAATTCCTTCCATTTCTTCTTGTTTAATTTTAGCAGAACCTATATCCATTCCTTTATATACTTGAATGGAATCTGCACTAATAATTTCTCCATTAATTTTTTTTGCTAAATTAATAGATAATGCGGTCTTTCCAACAGCTGTAGGTCCTGTAAGTATTACTAAAGGTTTTTTCATCACTTTATCCCCTTAAATTTCTTTTCCAGTTCTTTTGCGGAAAGTTTAATTACTGCTTGATAATCTTTGACTTGCAAAAGTTTTTCAAATAGATTCTTTACTTCACTTTTATTTAATACAGGCTCTTCATTACAAAGTTTTTTTACTAGAAAATCTAGTAATTCTTCTGATTTCCAACTTTTTTTCTCAATAGCTAAATCTAATAATTCAATAAATACTTGTTGTATAGGTAAACTATAAAAATCCTCTAATACACCATAAATTGCGATTTCACGACCTCCAAATGGCTCCGTCTCAAATCCCAAATTTTTTAGCTGCTCTTTTGACTTTTCATACAGCTTTAGCTGCTTAGAATTTAAACTCAAAACGACGGGTGGTAATAGCGGATGAATCCTATGCGTCTGTATATGATCTAAGATTTCTTGATATTTCACTCGTTTATAAGCCACACATTGATCCATAATCAACCCTTGTTTTTGATATTCTATTATCCAATAATTATCTAACAACTTTCCAACTAAATGTACATCTGATCGTTCACTCTTTTTTTCAATCTTGCCTGCATTTTATAGAGTGTATTTAACGCTTCCATCGGTGTCATATCTTCTAAGTTCATATTTAGAAGTTCTGTAGATAACTCTGTATCGGGCGTATTTAATTTACCCATAATTTCTTTTGCACGCTTTAAGACAACCTCTGGAACTTCTGCTAGTCTTGCAACTTGAATTCCATAACTCTTATCAGCACCTCCTGAAATAATCTTACGAAGAAATACGATATCCTCTCCTTTTTCTTCTACTGCAATGCAATAATTATTTACACCCTCTATAACGCCTTCTAAATCGGTTAGTTCATGATAATGTGTCGCAAACAATGTCTTAGATTTTAAAGTTTTACTTATATATTCAATAACTGCCCATGCAATACTCATTCCATCATAAGTACTCGTTCCGCGTCCAATTTCATCTAAAATTAAAAGACTCTTACTTGTCGCATTCTTTAAAATATTTGCCACTTCATTCATCTCAACCATGAATGTACTCTGACCACTTGCCAAGTCATCAGCTGCTCCAACTCTTGTAAAAATACGGTCACAAATTCCAATTTGAGCACTAGATACTGGAACAAAACTACCAATCTGTGCCATCAATACAATTAATGCCGTTTGCCTCATATAAGTAGACTTTCCTGCCATATTGGGACCTGTAATTACAGCAATTCGTTTAACTTCATTATTTAAATACGTATCATTTGCAATAAATTCTTCATTTTTTCGAAGAATTTCTACGACTGGATGTCTACCATCCTTTATATCAATCACACCTTGCGTATTTATTTCAGGTTTTGTGTATTTATTTTTTACAGCCACATCAGCTAAACCTATAAGAACATCCAAAGCAGCTATAGCCTTTGCACTTGCTTGAATTCTAGCTACTTGTCCGCCAATTTTTTCTCTTAACTCACAAAATAATTCATACTCTAATGTAGATAATTTATTTTCTGCTCCTAAAATCTCATCTTCTAGTTGCTTAAGTTCTTCTGTAATAAAACGTTCTGCATTCACCAAGGTTTGCTTACGAATAAAATAGTCTGGCACTTGATCTTTTGCAGAATTCGTTACTTCTATACAATAGCCAAAGACTTTATTGTATTTTATCTTTAAATTTTTAATTCCCGTCTTTTCTTTTTCTTTTTCTTCTAATTTGGCTAACCAAGTTTTCCCTTCAGTTTTTGCCTTTCTATAACCATCTGCTGACTCGTTGTAGCCTTCTTTAAACATTCCAGCTTCTTTAATTGCAATTGGTGGATTTTCCACTAGGGCTTTTTCAATTAACTCATAGACATCTTCTAGTCTATCTAATTGTTTATTTAACTGTCTCATAAGCGTTGAATCAAACGTTTGAACAATTGCTGAAATTGGCGTAAGCATCTTTAACGAATTTCTAAATGAAATTAGCTCTCTAGGATTGGCTGTTTTATTCATCACTTTACTGACAATTCGCTCTAAATCATAAATTGAATCTAAATACTCTCTAATTTCTTCTCGGTCAGCTACTCGACTAATCCACTCACTAATAGCATCCTGTCTTTTACAAATTTCTTCCTTATCCACTAATGGCTGTTCAATCCACTGACGAAGCATTCTAGCACCCATTGCTGTTTTAGTATGGTCTAGAACACCAAGTAAAGAACCTTTTTTCCCCTTCTCTCTAAGTGTCTGTGTAAGCTCTAGGTTTCTTCTTGTCGAAGTATCTAAAACCATGTACTTTTCACTCTGATAGGGAACAATTGCTGTCAGCTGTCCAACAAAATCCATCTGCGTTTCATATAAATATAGAAGAAGTACACCTGCTGCAATCATTTCGGATTCTTTTAATTGTTGGTCCTCTTTAAAATGTTTCATCAAACAAGTTTTAGCCTGTAACTCATCAACTTCTACAATTGAAGCTGCAATATCTTGAACCTCTAGAATCTCTAATTTGGGCAATTGGTTGTCATGTATAACTTCTGCTGGCATAAATTTATAGATTTCATCATTTAAAGTCTTAATCGATTCGACCTCAGAGGTAAAAAAATCACCCGTTGAAATATCTGCTGTTGCAATAGCAAACGTTTTCTTAAATGATACAATACACATAATATAATTATTCTTTGTCTCATCAAGTGCTTGTTCACTGGTAATCGTTCCTGGTGTAACGATTCGCACAACTTCTCTTCTTACTAATCCTTTAGCTTCACTTGGATCTTCTACTTGTTCAACAATTGCCACCTTATATCCACGCTGAACAAGCCTTGTTAAATATCCATCTACTGAATGATGAGGAACTCCACACATTGGAGCCTTTTCTTTTAATCCACACACCTTGCCCGTAAGCGTTAATTCTAATTCTTTTGACACAGCAACTGCATCATCAAAAAACATTTCATAAAAGTCTCCTAGACGATAAAAAATCACACAGTCTGGATGTTCTTTCTTAATTGATAAGTAATGTTTCATCATTGGTGATAAGTTTTCCACAATATATCCCCCATATATCCACAAAAGGGCTGCATGGCAGCCCCTAAATTTTTATATTAAATCTTTAATGATATCACTAAAATCAAAGGTTGCAAAATAATCCTTTGGCGTTTCTGCACGACGAATCATTTGAATACTTCCATCTTCTTTTAATAATAATTCTGAAGATTTTAATTTACCATTATAGCTATAACCCATTGCAAATCCATGTGCTCCTGTGTCATGAAGAACTAAGTAGTCTCCAATATCAATCTTAGGAAGCATACGGTCTATAGCAAATTTATCATTGTTTTCACAAAGAGAACCTGTTACATCATATTTATGATTACAAGGAGCATCTTCCTTGCCTAAAACTGTAATATGATGATAAGCACCATACATTGCTGGACGCATAAGGTTTACTGCACAAGCATCACAGCCAATATATTCTTTGTGAATGTGTTTCTCATGAATTGCCTGTGTAACTAAACATCCATAAGGGCCTGTCATAAATCGTCCCATTTCGGTGTAAATAGCCACATCACCCATTCCAGCAGGAACTAATACTCGTTCATATTCAGCCTTTACACCCTGTCCAATTGCATAGATATCATTAGGCTCTTCGTCCGGAGTATAAGGAATTCCCACTCCACCTGAAAGATTAATAAATGCAATATGTACGCCAACTTCTTTTTTCAATTCCTTAGCAAGTTCAAATAAAATACCTGCAAGTTTTGGATAGTATTCATTGGTTACTGTATTACTTGCAAGGAAAGAATGAATTCCAAAGTGTTTAACTCCTTTTTCTTTTAAAATTTTAAAGGCGCTAAACATCTGCTCTCTAGTCATTCCATACTTTGAGTCCCCTGGGTTATCCATAATTCCATTACTCATTTTAAATACTCCACCTGGATTAAAACGACAACTAATCACTTCAGGTAATGAAGCACATTTTTCTAAAAACTCAATATGTGTAATATCATCTAAATTAATCGTTGCATTAATTTCTCTAGCATACTGAAATTCACTTGCTGGAGTTGCATTTGACGAAAACATAATATCTTCTCCAGAAAAACCAAGACTATGAGCCATCATAAGTTCAGTCATAGAAGAACAATCACAACCGATACCATATTCTTTGAAGATTTTAAGTAAGTATGGATTTGGAGTTGCCTTTACTGCAAAATATTCTTTAAAGTTTGGATTCCAAGCAAATGCTTCTTTTACTTTTTTAGCATTTTCTCTAAGTCCTTTTTCGTCATATAAATAAAAAGGTGTTGGGTAAGTTTTTACAATTTCTTTTACTTGCTCTAAATTTACAAATGGTTTTTTCTCCATTATTTATTCTCCCTTTAATATCTTATTTTAATCTCTTATTTCTTTAACAGATTATTTAGTTTCTAATAGTTTATTTACTGTAGCTAATTTTACGCAAACAGTAAATAATGAAACTGCCGTACGAAGTTCATCTGGTGTTGGATAACTTGGTGCAATACGAATATTGCTGTCTTTAGGATCTATACCATAAGGGAAGGTTGAACCTGCCCCTGTCATAACTACTCCCGCTTCCTTAGCTAATCGTACAATTTCTTTTGCACAGCCTTCCATTGAATCAAAGGAAATAAAGTAGCCTCCACGAGGATGACTCCAAGTACCAATTTCCCATCCACCTAATTCTTCCTCTAAAATTTCAAGAACTGCTTCAAATTTAGGCCTCATAATATCTGCATGCTTCATCATATGAACCTTAATGCCATCAAAATCCTTAAAATATCTGGCATGACGAAGCTGATTGATCTTATCATGTCCAATAGTCTGTACAGTCATCTGTTTCTCAATAAAATCAATATTCGCTTTTGATGTAGCCATTGCAGCAACGCCTGCACCTGAGAAGGTGATTTTGGAAGTTGAAGCAAACTCATAAACAATATCAGGATTTCCTGCCTTTTCACATTCCTCTAAAATATTTAATATTTTATCCTGTTTATCTTCTTCTTTATATAAATGGTGGACACTATAAGCGTTATCCCAAAAAATTCTAAATCCAGTAGCTGCCGGTTTTAAATGAGCAAATCTACGAACTGTTTCATCTGAATAAGAAACACCTGATGGATTGGAATACTTAGGCACACACCAAATACCTTTAACTGACGAATCATTATTTACATAGTGTTCGACTAAATCCATATCTGGTCCTGTAGGAGTCATAGGAATCGGGATCATATCAATTCCGAAAAACTCTGTAATTGCAAAATGTCTGTCATAACCTGGTACGGGGCAAAGAAATTTTGCATCACCTAATTTATACCAAGGATTACTGCCCATAACACCATGAGTCATTGACCTAGCAATCGTATCGTACATGATATTTAAACTCGCATTGCCATAAATAATTACCTGATCTGGAGATACATCCATAATGGCCGCCATCATTTTCTTAGCTTCTGGAATTCCATCAAGCGTACCATAATTTCTACAATCAATGCCATCTTCATCGACTAATCTTGAGTTACTAGATAATACATCTAACATGCCCATAGTCATATCAAGCTGTGCAGGAGCAGGCTTACCTCTAGCCATGTTAAGGTCTAAGTGGCAATCTTTAAATTCTTTGTATTTCTTCAATAAGAATTCTTTTTGCTCTAATAATTCCGTTTTACTCATTTCATGGTATAACTTCATCCATCTTACTCCTTTGTATTTTTATTATTGTTGGGGAAATTCAGTTTTTTATTATACACATAAATTTATAAAAATGCAATAAGGGACTTATAAAGTCCCTTAATTTTTTAAATCATTGATGTATAAATTTTTGTTGTTGATAAATCAGAATGTCCTAATAATAAGGAGATTTTTTCAAGTTCCACACCCTCTTGCAATTTATGAACTGCAAATGAATGTCTCAATGTATGAGGTGTAATCTCCTTATCAATTTCTGCCTTTAATCCATAAGTCTTTAGGATTTTCCACATTCCTTGCCTACTTAATTTATTCCCTGAATAGTTTAAAAATACCTGTTTTGCTCCACGTCCTTTTTCAAATACAGCTCTTGCATGTGCCAAATACTGTCCAAGATCTTCTGCGACATCTAAACTTATATCAATAGTTCTAGTAGTTTTTGAGCGACAAATAATAAAATTATGAAAACCTAAATGAACATCCTCTATTTCTAGTTCAATTAATTCTGATACTCTTAAGCCAGTTTCATAAAGTACCTTTAAAATTGCTCGGTCTCTAAGTGCCTTGGGGCTATTGCCCTTAACACTTCCTATTAATCTCTCAACTTCTTCCTCACAAAGAGTCTCTGGTTTTTTAATTTCAACATGTGGAGCCTTTAAATGTAAAGCTGGATTTTCTTTTAATTTTCCTATATCAGTTAGATACTGATAAAATTTGTGAATAGTTGCTGTACATCTAGAAATTGAAGAAGTCGCTACGTTTTGATTCAATAAACTATTCACATACTCATCTAAAACTTCAGGGGTTGCATCTAAAAAATTTTTTGAATGAAGTTCAAGATGGTTACTAAGCTTCTTTAAATCTCTTTGATAAGAGACTAGTGTATTTACTGAACTATATCCTTGTCTTTTTAAGTACTCTATAAAGTCTTTAATTTCATTTGACATCTATTACCCCTACCCCCATTTGTTTTTTATTATCTTTATTATCGTATAAATTCGCTAAATTGTAAAGTAAATTTTAAAATTTTATTAAAATTTTTATAATAATCATACAGAAAAATACTTCATTTATACAATTTAAGAATAAAAAACTCAAAATTTGTATCCATTTTTTCAATGTATTACATGGAATTTGCATGTACACATAGTATCCCCAAATAAAATAAAGAATCCAAAATACAATTCCATAACCCACACTACTAAGAACACACGACCCTATAAAAAAACCACTAATCAATCCCAATTCAAAAATTATCCATTTTAAAATAATTGCTATGACTAACAATGGTAAAAATCGTCGCCAAAAAAGTATTTTTGTAAATTCTATAAAGAATTCCTTTGTAAAAGAGGGTTGCTTTAAAAGCTTACTCCAAATAAGAATTCGTAGTCTAAAGCTCTCATCTGTATATCTAGATAAAATTGCTCCTAAAATCAACCCACTATACCAAAAAATGCCTTTTTTCCATTTAAAACGCATAGTATAATATACGTTATTTTTGATCTTTATATACCTTATAAGCCATAATTGATGCAATTGTTTTTGAATCTGTAATTTCAAAGTTTTGAATCTTTGTAATTAAATCATCTAATTCCCACGCTTCTACATTTAAAAATTCATCTTCATCTAAATGTTGTTTAGTTTTTACTAAATCTTCTGCAAGATAAACTCCAATAAACTCATCACAAAAAGCAACCGTTGTATTGATATCTAATAGGTGTTTTAAATGATCACAACGATACCCCGTTTCTTCTTCTAATTCACGAGCTGCACATTCAATTTTTGGTTCATCTGCTGTATCTAGAGCTCCTGCTGGAATTTCTAACGTATAACGCTCTAGCGCATTTCTATATTGTCTGACCATTAGAAGTTTTCCATCTGGCAACACTGCAACCACTGCCGCTGCCCCTTTATGATGAATAAGATCCCATTCTGCACTATGACCGTTTGGAAATTGCATCGTATCTGAATAAAAGTCTACAATTGCTCCTTTGTGCTTTAGTGTGCGATTTACTCGTTTAATTTCGTCCATTTTGATATCTCCTTTCGATATAAATAAATTTTTGATTACTCCCTCTAAGAAAGAGCCTACTATCAGAAAAATTAAAAAAGAGGCCTTACGGCCTCTTCTTATTTTGCATAATCTGTTACTCGTGATTCACGGATAACGCTTACCTTAATCTGTCCTGGATATTCGATTTCTGATTCAATTTGCTTAGCTACATTTCTAGCTAATAAAACCATCTCATCATCACTTACCTGCTCTGGTATAACCATAATTCGAACTTCACGGCCGGCCTGAACAGCAAAGGACTTGTCTACTCCCTTGTAAGAGTTTGTAATATCTTCGATTTGTTTTAATCTGTTGGTGTAAGTTTCTAAGGTTTCACGTCTTGCACCTGGTCTTGCAGCTGAGATTGTATCAGCAGCTTGAACAATACAAGCAATTAAAGAAGTAGGCTCAGTATCTCCATGATGAGATTCAACCGTATTAATCACAACCTGAGATTCTTTGTACTTACGACATAAATCAGCACCTAACTGAATATGTGAACCTTCCATCTCATGATCAACGGCCTTACCAATGTCATGAAGTAAACCAGCTCTCTTTGCAAGACGTACATCTACTCCAATTTCACCAGCAATAAGTCCTGAAAGATGAGCAACCTCAATAGAATGTCTTAAGGCATTCTGTCCATAGCTAGTTCTGAACTTCATCTTACCTAATAAACGTACTAATTCAGGATGGATTCCATGAATTCCCACTTCTAAGGTAGCAGCCTCTCCTTCTTCTCGAATCTTAGTTTCAACTTCTCGTTTTGCCTTCTCCACCATTTCTTCAATTCTAGCCGGATGAATACGTCCATCCAAAATTAGTTTTTCAAGAGCAATTCTTGCAACTTCTCTACGAATTGGATCAAAGGCTGATAAAACGACTGCTTCTGGTGTATCGTCAATAATTAAATCAACACCTGTAAGAGTCTCAAGTGTACGGATATTACGTCCTTCACGACCAATAATTCGTCCTTTCATCTCATCATTAGGAAGTTGTACAACAGAAATTGTTGTTTCAGCTACATGGTCAGCTGCACATTTTTGAATAGCAGTTACCACATACTCTTTTGCCTTCTTTGAAGCTTCTTCTTTTGCTCGACTCTCTAAGTCTTTAACCATCTTAGCTGTATCGTGCTTGACATCTTCTTCTACAGATTTTAAAAGATATTCCCTTGCCTGTTCGGAGGTTAAACCTGAAATTCGCTCTAGTTCTTGGTGTTGTTTGTTGACTAAAGCATCAGCTTCCTTATGTTTCTTATTCAGCTGATCCTCTTTTGATGACAATGATGCCTCTCGCCTTTCTAAAGCTTCCGCCTTTTTATCGATATTTTCCTCTTTGTTAAGTACACGATGTTCATATCTTTGTAATTCCAAACGACGTTCTTTAGTCTCTTTTTCGAATTCATTTTTAGCCTTTAAGGCTTCTTCTTTTGCTTCTAAAAGAGCTTCACGCTTTTTGGTTTCGGCTGTTTTTAATGCTTCATCTATAATTTCTCTGGATTTTTCACTTGCACTGCCTATCTTTTTCTGGTCAACATTTTCATGATAGGATTTTGCAATGAACCAGGTAATTGCACCAGCGAGGATAGCACCAACAACTATTCCAATAATCAACATTCCCATGACACAAGAGCACCTCCTTTTAATTTTTATTGTAGAAATACAATGACCATTTAGGACTAGATTTATTTTCTAAACAGTCACGTACAACTTCTAATTATATAGTTTTTTTATATATCTGTCAATCAAATATCTTTCTTTTTATGTAAAAAAAGACGCATCATTTCTGACGCGCCTCCTTTTCTTTTCAATGGACGGCAACAATACTTTTAATAGACTGTCCCTTCATATATCCGCAAGCCTTAAGCCCTGCCTGAATAATTTGAGTCCATTTTTTAGCTGATAATTCAATGACTGTATGATCATCTAATTCAATCGTGCATACATCCTCATCATTATTTATTTCTTCATCACAAGAAATTTTATACATATTTTTACGGCTAATGGCTCCAATTTCTTCTAGCGTATTAATCATACGGTAAACAGTGGCAGAACCAATTTTTTCATCTCTTTTTGATGCCTTATAATAAATTTCTTTGCAACAAGAGAAATCTTCTTCTAAGATGATATCAAGAAGCATCAATCGTTGTTTGGTAATACGACAACCCTGATCTTTTAGCTTTTGAATAATCATCTCTTTTTTCATTTGAGTTCTATGATAATTTCTTGAGTCTCCCAACGTATTCTCCCTTGGCAATGGCTCTTAATGGCAGCAACTACAACCTCCACAATCTCCATTGCATCCTTTTCCATTCTTTTTATCTTTAATAATGACTCGAATCACTAAAGCAACAACACCTGCTACAATAGCGCCTACTATAACTGTTCCCATAGATTACCTCCTAAAACATTACATATCCGTATATATTAGTTAGCCAATCCTGCCTTACTTGCCTTAACAGCTTTGCTCTCTGGACGAACCAATAAGTAAATTCCTGCAATCACAATAATTGCTGAAACTACAGTTCCAATACCTACAGATACTGTACCTGTTACTAAGCCAGCAACATTGTAGAATACCATAGCTACAAGGTAAGCAAATCCACACTGATAGCCAACTGCTGTCCAAAACCATTTTGCACTATTCATTTCTCTACGAATTGCACCTAAAGCTGCAAAGCAAGGAGCACAAAGTAAGTTAAATACTAAGAATGATAAACCTGCTGCTACGCTAAATGCAGCTGCCATATTTGCATAAGTTGCTTCTCCACCATAAACAATACCTAAGGTTGCTACGATATTTTCTTTTGCTACTAAACCAATAACAGATGCAACAGCTGCCTGCCATGTTCCCCATCCTAAAGGAGCAAAAATCCAAGCAATTCCCTGACCAATGGTTGCAATAATACTAGAGTCTAACTGATCTTCTGATAACATGGTAAATGAACCATCTACAAATCCGAAGAATGATACAAACCAAATAACGATGGTAGAAAGTAAGATAATAGTTCCTGCCTTCTTAATAAATGCCCATCCTCTTTCCCACATGCTACGAAGTACATTACCTACTGTAGGCATATGATAAGCTGGAAGTTCCATAACGAATGGTGCTGGATCTCCAGCGAACATCTTTGTTTTCTTTAAAATAATACCTGAAATAATAACCGCAAAGATTCCTAAGAAATAAGTAAATGGTGATACCCATGCTGCTCCACCAAAGATTGAACCAGCAATCATAGCGATAAATGGTAATTTTGCACCGCAAGGAATAAAGGTGGTTGTCATAATCGTCATACGACGGTCTTTTTCATTTTCAATCGTACGAGTTGCCATAATACCAGGAACACCACAACCTGAACCAATAAGGTAAGGAATGAATGAACGACCTGATAAACCAAATTTACGGAAAATTCTATCCATAATAAAAGCTACACGAGCCATATATCCACAAGCTTCAAGGAAAGCTAAGAAGATAAATAAGATAAGAATCTGAGGTACGAAACCTAAGACAGCACCAACACCTGCTACGATACCCTGCATAATCACACCACGTAACCAATCAGCTGGCTGAAGTTTATCTAATGCTGCTTCAATGAACACTGGAATACCTGGAATCCATGGACCATAGTTTGCTGGGTCTGGACCTTCACCTTCATATTTATTATAAACCTCTACAGACCCCTGTAAATCTGCTACATTTGCAGTAATATCTTCTGTTTCAAGTGTATCTTCATCAGCAAATACTGTATAAGTAACTGTAGTATCTGCTGGTACAGAAGCTACAAACTGACTAAGTGCACTACTTGCAGTAGCAAAATCAAAATCTTCTGCTTCATTATCAATGGCTTCTGCAATGTCTTCATTACCTGCATTTTCAGCAAATGCATTAATCATTGCTACAGCAGCATTAAATTCGCCATCAGCTTCATCAAATGCTTCACGACCAACACCTGCTGCAAACCAACCATCGCCAAATACACCATCATTTGCCCAATCGGTTGCAATAGTTCCAACAGATGTTACTGATACATAGTACACAATAAACATGACAAATGCAAAGATTGGAAGTGCTAAAAATCGGTTTGTAACAATTTTATCAATCTTATCAGAAATCGTCAATTCTCTCTTTGCATTCTTTGTAACACATTCATGAATCATTGACGAAATATAGGTATAACGCTCATTGGTAATAATACTTTCTGTGTCATCATCAAATTCTTCTTCTAAGATTTCAATCTCTCTTGATGCATCTACGCTTTGTTTCATTTGCTCTGCGATTTTTTCATCACGTTCTAATAGTTTAATTGCAAAGAAACGTTTCTGTTCTTCAGGCACTCCAGAAAGTTTTGCCTTTACAGAGTCAATCTGTTTTTCAACTTCTGTGTCAAATTTATGTACTAAAGTATTTCTCTTGCCACCTTTTGCAAGAGCTAAAGCACGCTCTGCTGCTTCTTTGACACCAGTACCCTTTAAAGCTGAAATTTCTACTACTTCACAGCCTAAGTGTTTAGCTAATTTATCTAAATAAATCTTGTCACCGTTTTTATTGACAAGGTCCATCATATTGACAGCCATAATTACTGGAATACCAAGTTCAATTAACTGGGTAGTTAAGTAAAGATTACGCTCGATATTTGTACCATCGACAATATTAAAAATAACATCTGGCTTTTCATTAATTAAATAATTTCTAGCAACAACTTCTTCTAATGTATATGGAGATAAAGAGTAAATACCTGGTAAGTCTGTAACAATTACATCTTTATGTCCTTTTAATTTTCCTTCTTTTTTCTCAACTGTAACACCTGGCCAGTTTCCGACAAACTGGTTAGAACCAGTTAAGGCGTTAAACAATGTCGTTTTACCGCAGTTTGGATTACCTGCTAATGCTATAGTAACTGACATTTCTTTTCTCCTTCTTACTCATATTTTGTAAAACTATTTTTATTAGTAATAGCTAACGCACTTCCTTAAAAAAAAGCTATTCTACTTCGATCATTTCCGCATCTGCTCTACGCAAAGATAGTTCATAGCCTCTGACTGTAACTTCTACAGGATCTCCAAGTGGTGCAACTTTACGGACATAAATATCTACTCCCTTTGTAATACCCATATCCATAATTCGTCTTTTGATAGGACCTGTACCTGTTAATTTTTTTGCCTTAACAGTTTGACCTACCGGAATATCTTTTAATGTTTTCATAGTATCCCCTTATAGTAACTTATTTAATTGTATTAAACTAAGATTTTTCTAGCCATATCGCTTCCAATTGCAACTCTTGACCCCTTAATATCTACAATAATATTTCCTGACATTTCGGATACAATAGTTACTGTAGCACCAGCCACAAAACCTAGATTTTCTAAAAACTTGCGAATTTCTTCTTTTCCGCCTACTTTTTTAATAATATTAGACTCACCTGTTCTACTCATTGACAATGGCATATGCTTACCTCCGTCTTCTGCTTTCTTATTTGAAAATCTTTTTCAATTGCAGAGTTAGTATACACTAATATCAATTAGTAGTCAATACTTTTATTGATAAAAAATATCAACAATTTTGTTCTTGTTAAAATACTTCTTTCATGCTACAATCACTGCGTAGTGTCAAATCAAAAAGGAGTCTTTATGAAAAAAGTTTCATCTGCTATTACGCAAATTATGGAAGACGAGCTTACAGTATATGCTTCACAAGCTGCTTTTTTATTGTAATTTCAGCCTTTCCAATGTTAATGCTGCTTTTAAGTATTATTCAATTTGTTTCTCCTGAAATTAAAGACAGTATGATTCATTATATCTGTCAACTAACGCCCGATCGACTATCGACGTTTGTTACTGATTGTATTAATGAAATTTATACCAAATCTTCAGGTGGTACTTTATCATTTTCAGTTATTGCAACTTTATGGTCTGCATCCAAAGGGTTTAATGCGATTCAAATAGGATTAAATAAGATTTATAAAACCACTAAAGAGCTACATTTTATTGTTTTTCGTTTAGTAAATATTATTTATACCTTTATTTTCTTAATTATTTTTTGGTTATTTTTAGTAACTATGATGTTTGGAGATATTCTAAAAAAACTAATTGCTAAGCATCTTCCAACGCTTAGCAATAGTATTTCACCTTATCTTCATCTTCGCCTAATTTTGGCAATTATTGTGTTAATTGCATTCTTTACAATGATGTATGGAACTTTTCCAGGACGAAGAGCTATTTTCATTCGTCAACTTCCAGGAGCTATTTTTGCTGCCTTTGGTTGGATTGGATTTTCTTACGGTTACGCTTTTTATATGAATCACTTTTCAAACTTTTCATATATGTATGGTAGCTTAACTGCAATTATCCTTTTACTTCTCTGGGTTTATTTTAGTATGATTATCCTATTACTAGGAGCTGAATTTAATATCCTCTATCCTCGAATTAAAAGTTTTCTTCGAAAAGTTTCCTAGCTACCTCTCCCTGCTTTTTATAAATCGAATGAGCAGGGACGTAGCCACGAATCATTGAAAGTGGATAAATATTGGTATGAGCTCCTACAATTGAACCTGGATTTAGAACAGTTCCACAACCAACTTCTACATAATCTCCTAAGATTGCTCCCATTTTCTTAATTCCTGTCTCAATTTTATCACCCATAAAACGTACAACAACATTCTTTTTATCTGATTTTACATTAGAAGTAATAGAGCCTGCACCCATATGAGATTTATAACCTAAAATAGAATCTCCTACATAATTGTAATGAGGTACCTGAACTCCATCAAATAAAATCACATTTTTAAGCTCTGTAGAGTTACCAACAACAGCTCCATCCCCTACAAGGGCGTTTCCACGAATAAAAGCACCTGGTCGAACTTCGGTATTTTCTCCAATAATTGTTGGTCCAAGAATCGTTGCTGTCTCATAAATCTTTGCACTCTTTGCAATCCAAATATCGTCGCCTCTTTTTTCATATAAATCCTCTGGTAAGTTCTTTCCAATTTCTAAAATCGTATCATGAATCTTAGCCAAACCTTCCCAAGGATATTGTAAAGTTTCTAACATAAAAGCTGCTTTTGTATGTGTTAAATCAAACAGTTTTTTACAAGTAATCATTTTTTCTTTTTCTCCTTTTTATAAAATGGTTGGATATTTTCATATCGCTGTTTTAAATTTCCAAAACCTCTGTGCTGGATAACAAAGCTAGTTCGTCTTCTAATAAATCCTTCTAGCTTTTCCATATATTCATCAGGAGTAATTGTTCCCTCTGTTACATAGGTAAGCCCTTTTTCCCAACTTGCAGTAAGTTCTGGATTTAATAAATGTTTAATAGAAATAGACACAACTTCATAAATCATTTCACCTAATAAAGTTGGTGAAATTACCTGTGTTTTTGCATTTAAATTTAAATAGTTAATAGATACTAATTTTTTTAAAATTTCTGCTCTTGTCGCTGAAGTTCCAATGCCACTTCCTTTAATTTGGGCTCGTAATTCCTCACCTTCTATTAACTGTCCGGCATTTTCCATCGCCAAAATCATGGATCCTGAATTGTATTTCTTTGGTGGAGAAGTTTCTCCTTCTTTAATTTCAAAGTCACTTACTGGAAGGCTTTGTCCCTTTTTAAGATTTTTTATTAATTCTAAAAATCCTACGGGTGTTTCTTCACGACGCGTATTTAATATACTTTCATCAACAACCAAATAGCCAGATTCTACTAAAACCTTGGTTCCAGCAAAAAAATGTTCAGATTTTACTAAAAATTCTAGATTATATTTTTCATAAACTGCGGATGGATAAAATACCCCTAAAAATCTAGCAACGATCATCTGATAAACTAGTGCTGACTGAGGTTTTAGTGAATTTAATGCTTTAAGTCCCTGACCTGTTGGAACAATTGCATAGTGATCAGTGATTTGCTTATCGTTAACATATCGGGTTTTTGCAATACCTGAATGCCATCCATTTTCTAAAATCGTTTTTGAAAACTCTTTACACCACAAAATTTGATTAAGACCGGATAAATTTTTATGAATTTCTTTAGCTGCTGCTGTTGATAATACTCTTGCATCAGTCCTTGGATAGGTCACAAGCTTTTTTTCATACAATTCTTGAACAATCGACAAGGTTTGATCAGGACTAATTTTTAATCGCTTAGAACAAGCATTTTGTAATTCAGCTAGATTATAGAGTAATGGAGGATTTTTCTTTTCCTTCTTTTTTTCTTTTACAATTAAATTGGCTTCTACAGGTGATGGATCTTGTAAAAATTTTATTAATTCTTCAGCTTTCTCCTTCGTTGTAAATCCATTATCTTTATAAAGCCAAGGAGAACTTTCATACTTACTTCCTTTAACTACCTTCCACTCTGCTTGAAGTGTCGATTCATCAACTTTTAAATTTGCAAGTACTCGAAAGAACGGTTTTTTTACAAAGTTTCTGATTTCTCGCTCACGATTCACCACCATTCCAAGTACACAAGTCATTACTCGTCCTACGGAAACAACAGTATGATTATTTCCCAAAACATTACTCACTTCACTTCCATAGCAAAGCGTCAAAAGTCTAGAAAAATTAATACCCATTAAATAATCTTCTTTTGCCCTTAGATAAGCAGACTTTGCAAGATTATCATAGCTGGATAAATCCTTTGCCTCGCGAATTCCTTTTAAAATTTCTTCTTCTGTCTGTGAATCAATCCACACACGAAGACGTTTTTTATTTTCTACTCCTGCCATTTGTTCTACAAGACGATAAATATATTCTCCTTCTCGTCCAGAGTCCGTACAGACATAGATCGTTTCTACATCTTTTCGATTTAACAAATCACTAACTATTGTAAACTGTTTTTTGACTCCTGAAATAACTTCATATTTATAATCCGTTGGTATAAAAGGCAGAGTATCTAATGACCACCGTTTTAGACGGGAATCATAAACTTCTGGATAGCTCATTGTAACTAAATGTCCAACGCACCAAGTAACCACATAGGACTGCGATTCTAAGCATCCGTCTTTTGTTGTCATTTTTTCTTTTAATGCCTTGGCAAATTCTTTAGCTACACTTGGTTTTTCTGCAATAAATAAAGATTTGATTCTGTTTCTCCTTTCAAAAATAGGGACTGTTACAAAATGTTTTTAGCTTCCATATTCCAGTGTACACGAACTTTTCTTGACATCTGTACGCCTTTGCCAGACTACGTCTGTCAAGTTTCGTACATCTGTCTCAAAGATGCGTACACTTTGGAATATTGGAAGTCTAAGCACTTATTTTGTAGCAGCCCCAGTAATTTAATGAATTAGTTAATTGAGATAACTCTCATGTCATTTGTTACACCACGTAATTTTACAGCAGATTTCTCTCTGCCTACACCTGCAGTGATCACTACAATATCTCCAGATTCAACAATCTTTTCACCTTTAATTTCGGCTTCTTCGATTACTTTAATTGCACCTTCAATAATATTATCTTCTTTGCTTTCTTCTTTTGTTAAAAGAGGAGTTACTCCCCAATAAATCATCATCTTACGAAGAACTGATTCACTAGGACTTGTTGCAATAACATCACAACTTGGTTTAAACTTAGAAACAATACGAGCTGTATATCCTGACATTGTAGGAGTTACGATGCATCGAGCATTCATATGATATGCAGTCGCAACAGTTGCATAACTAACAGCTGATGAAATACCTCTACGTCTATATTTTCTTACACGATTCATAATATGTTCGTAGTCAAGGCGTGCTTCTGTACTTTCAGCAATATTAGCCATCATCTTTACAGCTTCAATTGGATACTTACCAGCAGCAGTTTCACCTGAAAGCATAACTACGTCAGTTCCATCATAGATTGCGTTTGCAACATCACCAACTTCTGCACGAGTTGGACGAGGATTACGAATCATAGAATCTAACATCTGAGTTGCTGTAATAACTGTCTTAAAGTTATCATTACATTTTCTAATAATCATTTTCTGAAGATGAGGGACTTCTTCAGCTGGAATTTCAACACCAAGATCACCACGAGCAACCATTATGCCATCACAGCCTTTAATAATTGCATCAATATTATCGATACCTTCCTGATTTTCAATCTTAGCAATGACCTTCATATCCATACAACTATACTCTTGTAAGATTTCACGAATCTCTAAAACTGCATCTACATTACGAACAAATGAAGCTGCAATAAAGTCAAATCCCTGTTCAATGCCAAAGATAATGTCCTGACGGTCTTTATCAGTGATACCTGGTAGATTAATCTTTACATTAGGTACATTAACACCTTTTTTCTCTCCTAATTCTCCACCATTTAAAACAGTACAATCAATTTCTGAGCCTTCTACCTGATTTACTTGAAGTTCAATTAAACCATCATCGATAAGAATGTGGTCGCCTTCCTTTACATCTTCTGTTAAATCAGCATAAGTAATTGAACAACCCTTGCTATCACCAATCATTTCTTTGGTCGATAAAACAAACTTCTGTCCTTCTTCAAGAGTTACTTTTTTACCATCTTTTAATTTTCCTGTACGAATTTCTGGTCCTTTTGTATCTAATAGGGTAGCTACAGGAATTCCAAGTTCTTCACGAACCTGTTTTACAAGATCAAGTCTTGCCTTTTGTTCTTTATGATCACCATGGGAAAAATTAAAACGCGCGACATTCATTCCATTTAAAATTAACTCTTTTAAAATTTCTGGATTGTCAGTACTGGGGCCTAGTGTACAAATAATTTTCGTTTTTCTCATTCTTATTATCCTTTCGTTACATGTTTATGTGTATATAAATGATCCTGGCAGTATTCGTAATCTCCTTCACATTTTGAGCAATAACGAAATACCAGGTTTTCACCATCGTTTTCAGTCCTACCACAAATGGCACATTTGTGTCGAACTATTCGGGGGTTCATGGTAGGTCTTACTTGTTTTTTAAAGTTTCTTTTCCTTATCACCTGAGCAGGTCTATAAGGACTCATTCTTCTTGAACTAAAGAAAAAAATCAAAAAGTTGCCTAGTGAGATTAAAGCAGCCAGTGAACTTCCAAAATCTCCATTAATAAATCCAATTACAATCATTACTAATGTATAGGCTCCATCAATCATTGCCAGCCATTTCATTTTAATTGGCAATACAAAGAAAAATAAAATTTCATGTTCAGGAAATTCCATACCATACGCTAAAAGCAATGATAAACTCAAATAACGTGTTGAAAAATAGAAATTTCTGCCTGTGAGCAAATAAACAATAATTGCTGCAACCACATGAAATAAAACACCTAAAAAATAGTATAGGTTTAATCTAAAACTTCCCCACGAATACTCTAATGCTTGACCAATTGAATAGTAAAACATACAAAATATTGCTAGGAAGAATAAATCTGTAGATGACGGAGTTAATAAAAAAGTAAAAATTCTCCAAATCTGTCCTTGTAAAATTGCTTGTGCATTTAATGTTAAATACTGATAAAAAAACTGAGGATTTCCTATCATAATGACAAATCCTACAATATTTAAACCAATAATATAAAGCATTAAATTGGGGATTGCAAAACGTCCAAACTTACGCTCAAGCTTTGATAACCAATTCATAAATAGTATTCCTCTTTTTTCTAAAACAATTTAAACTTCTGAAAAATTGCTGCTACAATTAATGAAATAACAATTGATAACAAAATAACAATAGCAAATCCATATTCACTACCAGCAAATGGCATACCTGCTTCATTGACATTCATTCCATAATAACCACCAATAATTGTTGGTATAGACATAACAATCGTTACAGAAGCTAAAAACTTCATAACAATATTTAAGTTATTGGAAATAATCGAAGAAAATGCATCCATCATACCACTTAAAATGCCACTATAGATACTTGCCATCTCCATCGCCTGTTTATTTTCAATAATAACATCTTCTAGCAATTCTTCATCTTCTGGAAATTTCTTAATTCGCTCAGATTTCATGAGTTTTTCTAATACCATCTCATTAGAACGAAGAGAGGTTCTAAAGTAGACCAAACTCTTTTCTAGCTCTAAAAGTTCAACCAATTTTTCATTCTTCATCGAAGATTGAAGGTTTTGTTCTAGTTCTTCACTTCGTTTATCAATCAAACGAAGATAATGCAGGTACCAGCTCGCATTTTTATACAAAATCTGTAAAATAAATCGAGTTCTCCAAGCAGTATTAAAGTGTCTGACACGTCCTTCCATAAAACTATCAAGTACAGGATTATCCTGTAAGCAGACAGTAATAATAATACCTCGTGCCATAATAATACCCATAGGAATAGTTACATACCAATCTTTGTCATTTCGTGATTCAATGACTGGAATATCCACTAAGACCATTGTGTAGTTTTCTTCAATTTCTACACGTGAACGTTCTTCTTCATCCAGAGGTGCCTTTAAATCATCCATGTCAATATTATATAAGGTAGAGACTTGTTTGATTTCTGCTGCTGTTGGATTTGTCAGTGCAATCCAACTTCCTTCTGTTGGAGTGAATTCTTCAATAATATCGTCTTCGTGGCTTTTAAAATATCTGATCATATAAAAGCTCCTTTTTCCTCCTGCACCTAACAGAAAGTAAAATAAAAGCTCCTCTCTGGTATATGCAGGATAACATTATTTTCTTGTGTCCAATATCGACCCGCCGGTCCACTTTCCATGATGCTATCACTACCTTTCCTAAAAATAATAATTAGTTAAAATACCAACGCTATTATATGTTTTTCCCTCAACTTTGTCAATCAATGTTTGATATTTTATTGTTATTATTAACACTTCCAAATTTTTGTCTATTGAATTTCTTATAATTTCGTATTATAATGTGTCATGTTTTCAGTTCACACGTCAGCCAAGTTATGAAAATATTTGTGCTTGCACAAGAATATTTTCATAACTTGGCTGACGAAGGAAACGCCATTTAATGAGCAATACAGCTTCGTAGAAACGACTGGGCACGTAAGTGCGCTATTGCGAATGATGAAAATGGCGTGGATGTGAACAGTAGCATTGACTTTTGAAAGGAGACTTATTTTGTCTAAATTTGAAAATACAAATGGAAATTACTATCGTATGGGCATTGATATAGGCTCTACCACTGTAAAAATCGCTTTATTAGATGTCGACAATCAGTTACTATTTTCTGATTATCAAAGACATTATGCAAATATTCAAGAAACCCTGGCTACTTTAATTAAAAAGGCTTTAGATAAAGTCGGACCTTGCACTGTATCTCCAATGATTACAGGTTCTGGTGGGCTTACGCTTTCTAAAAACCTAAACATTCCGTTTGTTCAGGAAGTTATTTCTGTATCTACAGCACTTAAAGATTATGCGCCACAAACGGATGTAGCCATTGAGCTAGGTGGCGAAGATGCTAAAATTATTTATTTTAGCAATGGCATTGATCAGCGTATGAATGGAATTTGTGCTGGTGGAACCGGTTCATTTATTGACCAAATGGCTTCTCTATTACAAACAGATGCAGCTGGTCTTAATGAATATGCTAAAAACTATCAAGTTATTTACCCTATTGCTGCAAGATGTGGAGTATTTGCTAAAACAGATATTCAACCATTAATTAATGAAGGTGCAACTAGAGAGGACCTTTCTGCTTCCATTTTTCAGGCAGTTGTCAATCAGACCATTAGTGGTCTTGCTTGTGGTAAACCAATTCGTGGAAATGTTGCTTTCCTTGGTGGCCCACTACACTTTTTAACAGAGCTAAAAAAGGCATTTATTCGAACCTTAAATTTAACAGATGATGCAGTGATTGCACCAGAACACTCTCACCTTTTTGCTGCAATTGGTGCTGCTATGAATCACGATTCTAAAAATCAGCTAGAACTTACTTCTATGTATGAGCGCCTAAATGAAGGTGTTAAAATGGAATTTGAAGTAAAACGTTTAGACCCACTTTTTGACAGCAAGGAAGCTTATGATAAATTTTTAGAACGCCAGCAACACAACGCAGTAAAGAAAGCAGACTTAAGAACTTATAAAGGCAACTGTTTCTTAGGTATTGATGGAGGTTCTACAACAACCAAACTTGCTCTTATTGGAGAAGATGGAACCTTACTTTACTCGTTCTATTCAAATAATAACGGTAGTTTACTTGCTACAACCATTAAAGCAATTAAAGAAATCAAGGCCTTATTACCAAAAGAAGCTAAAATTGTCCACTCTTGCTCTACAGGTTATGGAGAGGCATTACTAAAGTCTGCACTCTTATTAGACGATGGAGAAGTTGAAACTGTTGCACACTACTATGCAGCTTCATTCTTTAATCCAGAAGTTGACTGCATTTTAGATATTGGTGGACAGGATATGAAATGCATTAAGATTAAAGAACGAACTGTTGACAATGTCTTATTAAATGAAGCTTGTTCTTCAGGCTGTGGCTCATTTATTGAAACTTTTGCAACTTCATTAAACTATAGTGTCCAAGACTTTGCAAAAGAAGCCCTATTTGCTAAAAATCCGATTGACCTTGGCACACGTTGTACTGTATTTATGAATTCAAATGTCAAACAGGCACAAAAAGAAGGAGCAACTGTTGCCGATATCTCAGCAGGTCTTGCATACTCTGTCATTAAAAATGCTTTATATAAGGTAATTAAAATTACAAGTCCTGAAGACCTTGGTAAACACATTGTGGTTCAAGGTGGTACCTTCTACAATGATGCGGTTCTTCGAAGCTTTGAAAAAATCTCTGGCTGTGAAGCTGTTCGTCCAGATATTGCTGGAATTATGGGAGCTTTTGGTGCTGCCTTGGTTGCTAGAGAACGCTATGAAGACACCCCATCGACTACAATGCTATCTTTTGATGAAATGATTGCTCTTAGCTATGAAACAAAGATTGACCGTTGTAAAAAATGCAATAACCACTGTCTATTAACCATTAATGACTTTGGTGGTGGACGTAGTTTTATTAGTGGTAACCGTTGTGAACGTGGACTTGGTGCTGATAAACCAACCAAAGAAGACGTTCCAAATCTTTTTGATTACAAATATAAGAGATTATTTAACTATAAACCTTTAAAGAAAGAAGAAGCTAAACGAGGCACTGTAGGTATTCCTAGAGTATTAAACTTCTATGAAAACTATCCATTCTGGGCAGTATTTTTTAAGGAATTGTCATTTAGAACTTTACTTTCACCAAAATCTAGTCATAAGATTTATGAATTAGGTATTGAATCAATTCCTAGTGAATCCGAATGCTACCCTGCGAAACTTGCTCATGGACATATTTCTTGGTTAATTAAGAAAAAACCTGATTTTATTTTCTATCCAAGTATTCCTTACGAGCGAAATGAAACACCTGGAGCACAAAATCACTACAACTGCCCAATTGTTACTTCTTATCCAGAAAATATTAAAAACAATGTAGAGGAATTAAAGACTGAAAATGTTCGATTTATTAATCCTTTTATCGCCTTCACCAATCGTGAAGTTTTAACTGACCGACTTATTGAAATCTTTAAAAAAGAATTCAGAATTAGTGAAGTAGAAACTAGACGTGCAGTAGCCCTTGGTTGGAAGGAACTTATGGCTGTTAAAAAGGATATTGAACGTGAAGGTGAAAAGACTCTTCGCTATTTAAAGAAAACTGGAAAACGTGGTATTGTACTTGCAGGTCGTCCTTATCATCTAGACCCAGAAATCAACCACGGTCTTCCACAGCTTATTAACTCTTATGGAGTTGCTGTATTTACAGAAGACAGCATTTCTCATCTAGGAAATGTAGACCGTCCAACCGTTGTCATGGATCAATGGATGTATCACAGTCGTTTATATAAGGCTGCAAGTTTTGTTGGAACTAGAGAAGACTTAGACCTTGTTCAGTTAAATTCTTTTGGATGTGGACTCGACGCTGTAACTACTGATCAAGTGGCCGATATTTTAAAAGCGAAAAATAAAATTTATACCGTACTTAAAATTGATGAGGTAAATAACCTTGGAGCTGCCCGTATTCGTGTACGTTCACTCCTTTCTGCACTACGTGTTCGTGAAAAGAGAAATATACATATTAAGAGAAACTCATCAGCTATTAGAAAAGTAGAATTTACAAAGAATATGAAAAAAGACTACACCATTCTTTGTCCTCAGATGTCTCCAATTCACTTTAATATTCTAGTTCCTGCTCTTTCAGCAAGTGGCTACAATATTGAATTACTAGGTGGAGACGAGAAGGCTTGTGTGGATACAGGGCTTAAATATGTAAATAATGATGCTTGTTACCCATCATTAATTGTTGTTGGACAGATTATGAGTGCTTTACTTTCTGGTAAATATGATCTCAATAAGGTTGCTGTATTCATTTCCCAAACTGGTGGCGGATGTCGTGCTTCAAACTATATTGGATTTATCAGAAGAGCATTAAAGCGAGCTGGAATGGGACAGATTCCTGTAATTTCCATTAGCGCACAAGGACTTGAGAAAAACTCAGGATTTAAATTTACACCAACTTTATTAGTAAAGGCACTGATGTCTATTGTTTACGGTGATGTATTTATGCGTACACTTTATAGGGTTCGCCCTTATGAAAAGAAGAAAGGTTCTGCGAATGCACTTCATAAAAAATGGGAAAAACGTTGTATTCGTTCATTACAAAAACCTGGAATTCACTATGGTGAATATAAAAAGATTGTTCGTGGAATTATTAGAGATTTTGATAGACTTCCAATTGATGAAACAATTAAAAAACCTCGCGTAGGAATTGTAGGTGAAATCTTAGTGAAATTCCTTCCTGCTGCAAATAATCACTTAGTAGACTTATTAGAGCGTGAAGGAGCTGAAGCTGTCATGCCAGATTTATTAGACTTCTTCTTATACAGCTTCTATAATGCAAACTTTAAAGCCGTAAAATTAGGAAAGAAAACTTCAACTGCTGTCTTATGCAATTTGGGTATTGAAGCCATTGAATGGTTTAGAAGTGTTGCAACTAAAGAATTTGAAAAGAGCAATCGTTTCCACCCACCTGTACGAGTACAAAAACTTGCAGATTACGCTAAAGACTTTGTATCTATTGGTAATCAGACTGGTGAAGGTTGGTTCTTGACTGGTGAAATGTTGGAGCTTATTCACAGTGGTACACCAAATATTGTTTGTACTCAGCCATTTGGTTGCTTACCAAACCATGTAGTTGGTAAAGGTGTTATAAAAGAGCTTCGTAATCACTATCCAGATTCAAATATTATCGCTGTTGATTACGATCCAGGTGCTAGTGAAGTTAACCAGTTAAATCGTATTAAACTAATGCTTTCTACTGCACAGAGTAATTTAAATAACTAAACTAAAAAGGGGCTGTTGCAAAATAACTATAAATTATACTCCCTCC
>JPZU01000001.1:825092-858904 GCA_000875945.1 Lachnospiraceae bacterium TWA4
CCTGATGCCTAAAGCAGACTGAGGGAGTCTTATGATCTTAATTTTGCAACAGCCTCTTTAAAATACTAGGAAATATCCAAGAATCAATATTCCAAGTATAATTCGATAATATCCAAATAATGCAAAGCTGTGCTTACGCACATAATCCATTAAGAAGTTAATTGCAATCATAGAAATCATAAAAGCTACTACTGAGCCAATAGCTAAAACTGCAATCTCTAATCCAGAAATTGAAACTCCTGTCTTAATAAATTTTACAACTTTTAATCCACTAGCTCCAAACATTACAGGAGCTGCTAAAAAGAAAGAGAATTCTGCTGCTACAGGTCGTGAGATTCCAAGAATCATAGCGCCAAGGATTGTTGCTCCTGATCTAGAAGTACCAGGAACTAATGCTAAACACTGAAAACATCCTACAATAAATGCCTGCATATAACTAAGATTTGAAATTCTACGAACTTCAAAGGATTTATTTTTATTAATATTTTCTAATACAATAAAAATGATACCATAGATAATTAAAGTAGTTGCCACAGTAAACGTATTATAAAAATGTTCATCAAACCAGTCATTAAATAATACTCCTAAAATTCCTGCTGGAATACAACCAACGATTACTTTTCCCCATAAATTAAAAGTTTCTTGTTTTTGTTCAGGAGATTTTCTCTTTGTAAATGGGAATAACCTGTCAAAAAATATGACACAAACTGCTAAAATTGCACCTAATTGAATCACTACTAAAAACATCTCATTAAATTCTTTTGAAACGTCTAGCTTAATAAATTCTTCAACTAGTATCATGTGCCCGGTACTGCTAATCGGTAACCATTCGGTAATACCCTCAACAATGCCAATAATTATTGCTTTTATAATTTCTAACATTTTACATATCCTTTCCTTTTAAGTTAAGTCTTCAATCTGCCAATCAATAGGCTCTACCCCATGACTTTCTAAAAATTCATTCGTTTTACTAAAAGGCTTACTTCCAAAAAATCCACGATAAGCAGATAATGGACTAGGATGTGGAGCTTCTAAAATTAAGTGATTTGGATTATTTAACATCACTTTCTTTCGTCTTGCTGGGCTTCCCCACAAGATAAAGACAATCGGACGATTCACAGCATTTACTGCACGAATTGCTGCATCCGTAAATTCTTCCCATCCAATTCCATGATGAGAATTTGCTTGATGAGCTCTAACTGTTAGTACTGTATTTAGTAGGAGAACTCCTTGATCTGCCCACTTTTTAAGATATCCATTATTTGGTATGTAACAACCAAGGTCATCATGAAGTTCCTTATAAATATTAACTAATGATGGAGGCGTTTCTACTCCTGGTTTTACTGAAAAACTAAGCCCATGTGCCTGACCTACATTGTGATAAGGGTCTTGACCTAAAATTACAACTTTTACTTTTGATAGAGGTGTAAGTTCAAATGCACTAAAAATTTCTGAAGAACGTGGAAAGATTTCCCTTGTAGTATATTCTTCTTTTACTTTATAATATAACTTTTTATAATAAGGTTTTGAAAATTCTGGTTTTAATGGCTCTAACCAATCATTACTAATTCCTGCCATTTTTTCCTCCATTTCTTGGCATGAGGTACCTGCTCACAGATGGAGTCTTGATGCCTCTATTTATCTTGACACTACCTTTCTATAAACGCATGGATAATCCCTTATCCACTAAATATCTCTTTAAATCATTAATCTCTAACTCTTTATAATGAAATAATGAAGCTGCTAAAGCTGCATCAGCCTTACCTTCTGTTAATGCTTCATAAAAATGTTCTTTAGTTCCAGCACCACCAGATGCAATTACAGGAATTGATACTTCACTGGCAATCTTTGCTGTGAGTTCATTATCATATCCTGCCTTTGTTCCATCGCAATCCATACTTGTAAGTAAGATTTCACCTGCACCTAAATCAGTGACTTTTCTAGCCCATTCAATTGCATCAATACCCATATCAATACGGCCACCATTTTTATAAATATTCCAACCACTTCCATCCGGACGCTTCTTTGCATCAATGGCTACAACAACACATTGACTTCCAAATTTATCAGCTGCTTCTGAAATAAGCGTTGGATTGTTAATTGCTGCAGAATTTATAGAAATTTTATCTGCACCTTCACGTAAGATTTCTTTAAAATCTTCCACCGTTCGAATTCCTCCACCTACAGTAAATGGAATAAATACACGTTCCGCTACGCGACGAACCATATCTACAACAGTTTTTCTAGCATCTGAGGATGCTGTAATATCTAAAAAAACAAGCTCATCGGCTCCTGCTTCATCATAAACAGCAGCAACTTCTACAGGGTCTCCTGCATCGCGAAGATTGACAAAATTTACCCCTTTAACTACTCGTCCATTTTTTACATCTAAACAAGGAATAATTCTCTTTGTAAACATCTTTTCTCCCCTTTTATCCATTATACAATCATAACTATCAGAAAGTGAGTATTCATATACTTACTCATTTAATCTATAATTCAATAAAATTTTTTAAAATGTGAAGTCCTACACTGCTACTCTTTTCTGGATGGAATTGACATGCATAAATATTATCTTTTTCTACAGATGCATGAATTAATGTACTATAATTAGTTGTTGCAGCAACAATTGTAGGGTCTTTTGCTTTTAAATAATACGAATGTACAAAATACACATAAGAATCTTCATCAATTCCTTTAAATAATTTTGCATTTGGACTAATTGATAAAGAATTCCATCCCATATGTGGAATTTTAAGTCCTGGTGCATCAGGAATTCTAAGGATTTCGCCTTCTAAAATCGAAAGGCCTTCAACTCCTTTGCTTTCATCACTCTTTTCAAATAATAATTGCAGTCCTAGACAAATTCCAAGAAAAGGTTTCCCTGATTTACAAAATTCCTTAATAGGATCAACTAAATCAAATTCCTTTAACTTAGCCATTGCATCTCCAAATGCTCCAACTCCTGGTAAAATTGCTTTATCTGCTGATAAAATAGTCTTAGCATCTCTAGTAACTACAGGATGCTCGCCAAGTGAAATTAACGCTTTTTCGACACTTTTTAAGTTTCCTGCATCATAATCAATAATTGCTATCATTCGTTTTATACCTTTCTTTTAATTTACAATAATTTGTAACTATTCAGAGCCATGCGAATTTATGAAAAAAATCTGTTGAATACTTGCATTCATAAAGGTTTTTTGAAATAAATTCATATGGCGAGAAGCCACAACGAGAAAAACCAATGGTTTTTCGAGGTAGCTCTGAATAGTTACAATAATTTCTTTATTTTATCATAGTAAAAGAAATTGTACAAGTTCCTAATTATGCCATACTAATTTACTAGCTTCAAGAATTTCATACTCATCTTTTCCTTCTCCTACACGAAGGATTACTCGTTTAATTCCAGCTTGAATAATTAGTCTTGCACACATTGGACAAGGCTTTGCTTTATGAACTGAATTATCTTTAGGATTTACTCCTGCCAAATATAAGTCTGCACCTATCGTCTGTTCTCTTGAGCAATTAAGCAGTGCATTCTGTTCAGCATGAATTGCACGACAAATTCCATAACCTTCTCCTTGATGCATTCCCAATTTCATTCTTGGACATTCACCAATATCACAACAATTATCATAACCTCTTGGAGACCCATTGTATCCTGTAGAAATTACCACATCATCTTTTACAATAACTGCGCCATATTTTCTTTTTAAACAAGTGCTTCTATAAGAGAACGTTTCTGCTACATTTAAATACGTATCAATCTTAGAAATTCGTTCATTTCCACTCGGTGTTACCATAAATTCCCCCTATTTTAAAAAGGCTCCCTCATAGAGGGAGCTGTCGCTTGGCATTAGACCGCAACGTAGTTGACTAAGTCCTAATACCTAAAGCTGACCAACGGAATAATAATTCATGCTTATTACAGCTTTTCATTATTCCCCTTTTTTAACTTTATCTTTTTTATCTTCTCGTTTTAACAACTCAACAACTTCTGAATTCAATAAGTTTAAAAACTTTTTTGTTTTTTCCTCAAACTTTTTGAGTAGTATCATTGATTTCATCTTCTGTTTGCTTATGAATCTCTTCTCTTTTAGCATAAGCTTCATCCACAATTATGGTAGCTTTCTTATTTGCTTCCTGTATGGTTCTTTGTGCTTTTTCATTCGCATCCTTTACAGTACTATCAGCTGTCACTTTAGCTTCATCACGAGCTCTTTCAATCTCTTTTAGATATTGATCCGCCGCTTTTTGAGCAGTTTCAAAAATCCCATTAAGTTTTAATGCTGCTTCTGCAATTGACCCTGACTCTTTAATTGTAATTTCTTTAGAATCTAATTTTTGTTTTAACTCATTAATCTGACTCTTTAACTCTTGTTCTTGTTGCTTTAATTTTTCATTCGTTTCTTTGTCTTTTAACTTCAGTTTTTCTTCAAAATCTATTTCTTTTTCAGAAAGTTCTTTTTTAAATTTTCTTCTTTTTCAGAAAGTTCTTCCTCTTTTGCCTGAAGTTCTTCTTTTTTTGCCTCTAACTCACTGGTTAAATTTTCCTCATTCTTTTTTAGCTCATAAATAATTTCAATCAACTCTTTACGACCTAAACGGCGAAATTCTGTATCTGTCATTTTTTACTCTCCTTTGTAATTTTTTATATCTTCTTGGCGCTCTTTATGCTCTCCAATTAATTTTTCCATCCAAACCATATGATACCATCGACCAAACTTATATCCGCATTTATAGAAAGTTCCAACTATTTTAAATCCTAAATGCTCATGAAAATTCACACTATTATTATCTAAGTATTCATCTTCTACTTGTGGATATCCAATACAGGAATATAAGTTTAAAATTCCCATATTTTTTAGTTCTAATTCTAATCGCTCATAGAGTTTTCGTCCATACCCTCGTTTTTTAGCTTGATAATCTAAATAAATTGTAAGCTCACAAGACCAATCATACGCCTTTCGTCCTACAAATGGTCTTGCATACGCATATCCCATGATTTTTCCTTCTTCTTCAATCACCAAATAAGGATATCTTGTTGTAATCTCTTTCATACGTCGCTCAAATTCAGCAGGACTTGGAATTTCATATTCAAAAGTAATCGCTGTATCTGTCACATAATAACTGTAGATTTCAAGCAGACGAGGAACATCCTTTATTGTTGCATCCCTAATCATTGATCTAATTCCTCTTCTAAAATCGCATAAAATTCTGGAAATTGTCTATCTAAGCGAATGGGTCGTCCTTTTTCATTTAAAAAACAATGACTGCTTTCTCCTTTACATACAACCACATCATCTTTTCTCATCACATAACTCACAGTTAATTTTATGGGAGTTAGATTCAAAACATTTACTGAAATTTGGATTTTATCCATATAGGTTGTCGTCTTTTTATATTCGCAAGAAACCGATACGACTGGAGAAATAATTCCCTCATCTTCCATCTTTTTATACCCAAAGCCAAGCTGTTCCATCCAATCACCTCTAGCTTCTTCCATAAATCGAATGTAATTTGAATGATGCGTAATCTTCATTCGATCTGTTTCGTAATATTGAACAATATGCTCATATGGTTTTATTCTTCTACCCATAAACTCCATCTCCCTTATACATACATCATCAACAAACTAAGTAGTGGAACTGTTACTAATGA
This sequence comes from Lachnospiraceae bacterium TWA4, assembly GCA_000875945.1. Classification (GTDB taxonomy): domain Bacteria; phylum Bacillota; class Clostridia; order Lachnospirales; family Lachnospiraceae; genus TWA4. The sequence continues at coordinate 830,754 of JPZU01000001.1, forward strand.
TACCAATGTTGAAAAGCAAACAATGGATACCGCAAACTTTGAATCACTCTCATACTTTTCTGCCAAAATTGCCGTTGTAGCCGCCGCTGGCATTCCAGCTAAGACTGTACAAACGCCTGTCACTAAGTCTTCTAAATGTAACAAACGGCAAACAACTAAAACAACTATTGGAATAAGAATTAGTCGAACAAATGTAAACCACAAAATTTGCTTATCTAAAATATCGTTTAATTGAATTTCTGATAAAATTCCTCCAATGACAATCATACAAAGAGCTGTATTGCAATTGCTTGAATACTTTATTGCATCTAAGATTCCCTTTGGAAGTGAAACCTGTGTAATCATAAACACAATTCCTATTTCTACTGCTATGATACAAGGATGGGTCAATACCTTTTTGATAATACCTCTTCCCTTTGCCGACGTAAAGCAGGCAACTCCTTCTGACCACATCACAATTCGCTGTGGAATCAAATAAATAGACGCGTATAATAGCCCCGTACTTCCATACATTCCAAGTACAATAGGATTTCCCAAAAATCCTGCATTTGACACAATGGTCGCATATTTTAAAACTGCAAGTCGCTTACCTTTTGTACCTGGATAAAAGAAATGTCCCATAAACGGTACAACACACTGAATTCCAATGGATACCAAAAAGACAGCTAAACACGAAATTAAAATCTGCGTATTAAACTCAATCATAAAAGATACAATAATATTACAAGGAAGAATAAAATCAATGACTAAATCCGTTAAGGACTTTCTGCCTGTCGGTGTAATAATTCCAAGTTTTGCCAAAATAACCCCTACTGCAATTAAAAGAATAATTGTACACTGTAGATTGAGTAGGTTATTCATATCTACCAAATCTTTAATCCCCTTCTTTTTAGACTGATTATTAGTTTAACTCAAAACTCTAAATAAAACAAGAGGCTGTTTATCACAGCCTCTTGTTTTATGAAACTTTTTTGAATTCTACGTTAAAGCTTGGATGCTCTTGTAAGATTTCAACTCGTCTTACAAGCACACCAACTTCATCAATGGTTCCTGAAATTTTCACCCATTCACCTGGAAGTTCCATTAGGATTGCTGGCACCATGTACACAAATCCTTTAGGTCTTCGCGCTTTTTTGCCTTTGGCAACGCGAAGCTTAAAGCTTGCTTTTGTGCACTCCTTACAGATTGGCTTGCAATGCGCAAAGAACTGCTTCACTGCATAAGCAATAACATCTCTTTGATACTCGCAATGTACACGAGTAATATAGGTTAAGTCCTCAACAACAGCAACTTCACATACCATAGATTCATAAGTCATTTTCATAAACACTTACCTCCAAAAATAGAAATTATAGATTAGGAATTAATACTCAAGTAAAAAATACACTGAGCCCTTATCAGTAACTCAGTGTTATAATTTCATACATAATGACGCACTAAGCCCCTGATATCATCCTAAATCGTATAAAATATCCTAATCTCAATACGTCTCACATTTTTTGTTGTAAATGTTTACTCCGATACTTTATCACAAATTTTATAAAGTGTCAAGTGTTTTAAATGAATTTAAAATCTCAAGGACTTCGCTACCCTGTAAAGTTTCTTTCTCTAATAAAGCGTTAGCAACAGCTGTAATCTCAGCCCAATGATCTTTAACAAATCGCGTCGTCTCATTAATTAAATGACTCGATACATTTTCTGCTAATTTTAAACTTTGCTTCTCACCAGAAAGACCATACTGCGAATAGTCAACAATTGGGCCATGATCCATTAAGTCTGTAAAGTTTAAACAATTCTTTAACATTGAAGTCGCTACTTGAATATCATTACTGCATCCAATAGTAACTTCTTTAGTATTTCCCTGATTAAATTCAAGTTCTGACTGACGACCTGCATATAAAACCATAATCTCATGAGCCACTTGCTCTTGTGTATAAAGCTCATGTTCTTTAGGAATTGCCTTTGTATATCCACCAACCCCTGATGTCGAAGGTAAAATCGTTACACGAGTAAGTTCCTGTGTCGTTAATAAGGCAGTTGCAACCGTATGACCTGCTTCATGATAAGCTGTAATCTGGCGTACTTGTTCATTTGGAGAACTTTCCTTCTTTACATGACCTTTAATTTCCATTTTAATAATAGCGGTTTCAATCATCTCTCTAGTAATGACAATCTGATCCTTCTTTTCTTGAACAGCAAGTAAGGCCGCTTCGTTAATAATGGATTCAATCGCCGCACAACTGTTTCCACTAGTTTCTGCAACAATCCAGTCTTCACTGACATCATCTGCTAATTTCTTATCTTTTAAATTTAATCGAACAAGCTGTTCACGCATCTTCTTATCTGGAAGAGAAATATGGAACTGCTTATCAAATCGTCCTGGACGGACAAGTGCTTCATCTAAATCATCTGCTCGGTTAGTTGCCGCAATCACAATAACGTGATCTTCTGGACTAAATCCGTCCATTGCACTTAAAAGCGCTGTAAGTGTTTTTGTATTATCTCTACCGGCTGCACTTCCATCACCATTACGCTTTGCGCCAATGGAATCTAACTCGTCAATAAAAATAACACTAGGTGCTTTTTCTTTGGCAGTTTTAAATAACTTTTCAATCTGATTTGCACCAAGTCCAGCATAGACATTACCAAATTGGGAAGCGTTGGTTGCAAAATAGTTAAGACCACTTTCTCCAGCAAATGCCTTTGCAAGAAATGTCTTACCATTTCCAGGAGGACCTTCTAATAAAACACCCTTTGGCACACGAATTCCATATTCCCCACAAAGATCGGATTGCTCTAGAATCTTTTGAAGAGTTTTTAATTCTTCCTTTACCTCATCCATTCCAGCAACATCTTTAAACGTTGTAGTTGGCGTTTTTACTAATGTGTTTTCTCCACCGGATAAAATACCCATACTAAACACAATCATCATAAAGGCGCCAACCATCAATACATTAATAAGCATTCCAAAAATTTGAGAGAATGGAATCTTTGAATGTTCTTTAAAGTTTTCAATACCAAAAAGAAGCATTTCCTTTTTAAAATCTTCTGACTTTGGATTATCAGTCTTATAGACTTTATCTGAATCTTTTAATTGATAGGTAAATGTATCAGCTCCTGCTGTATAGTCAATTCTATCAACTTTTTTAGTCATTGCCTGTTTGTAAAACTCTGCATAAACAACGGTTTCTTGTTGCGACTTCTTAAATTGTTTATAACCAAAGACTCCTAACGCTACAATAACAATTGCTAGAGCAACTAGACAATACTTCCAGTACTCTTTTATAAAGTCTTTACATTTCGTAATTAGTTCGTTCACGAATTACTCCTTTCACATCATTACTGTGCGACAACTGAGAAATTACCTGTTGCTGTCGCTGCACATTCATTCGTGCTTTTTAAATAAACACTAGCTGTTGTACTACATACATGACGACCTAAACGCTCAATACGTACATGAACAACTGCTTTATCTTCCTTCTGAATGGGAAGTAAATAATTCACTGATAAATTAATTGTTGGTGTAAATTGCCCATTTAATAAATAAGAGCACAAAAGTCCCATTGAACGGTCCAAAATCGTTGCCGTAATTCCACCATGCAAACAACCAAAGGCATTTAACATAAACTCTGTAATCTCATATTCAAAGATTGCAGTTTTTTCTTCAATATTAACATCCATCACCTCAAAATTAAAAACATTTTCAATTCGGTTGTGTCCTGTTGTAATTTTTTGCAAAAATTTCATTAGTTCTTCACTATGATTCATGCTGTATCCTTTCTATCTCTTTTTCTGTCAACTTACGATACTCTCCTGGCAATAGCTTTGGATCTAATAAAAGTGTTCCCATACTTAAACGCTTTAAATAAGTGACTTCTGTTCCCACAGCATGAAACATTCGTTTAATTTGATGGAACTTTCCTTCGTGAATTGTTATTTTATAAGAATTCTCCCCTAAAACTTCAATCTTTGCAGGAAGGGTTCGGGTTTTTTCTCCAATATCCACTCCTACTTCTAACTGATGAATCTCTTCCTCTCCAATAGGTAAACTAGTTTCTACATAATAGGTCTTATCCACATGTTTTTTAGGAGAGAGTAAGCGATGTGCCAACTCTCCATCATTGGTTACTAATAAAAGACCTTCTGTATCTTTATCTAATCGCCCGACAGGAAAGACCTCTTTAGTGAGGTCTTTAGCTAAAAAATAATCTAAAATTGTTTGGTCGTGAGCATCTTTTGTTGCACTCACACAACCTTTTGGTTTATGAAACATATAGTACACAAAAGGTTTGTAGGTTAAATCATCTCCATCAAAAACAACGCGGTCAACATCTGTATCAATCTTTACTTCTGGCTTTTTAACCACTTCGTTATTAACTGCTACTAACCCTTGCTTTAATAGTTCTTTTACCTGTTTTCTAGTCTTTCCTGTCTCTTCGGCTAAAAATTTATCGAGCCTAATCTTCATGAATCGTAATTTCTAAACCAAGTTCTTCTAACTGCTTAGAATCTACAGTACCTGGAGCTTCAGTCATCAAACAAGAGGCATCTTTTACCTTAGGGAAGGCAATAACTTCACGAATACTATCAGAACCTGTCATTAACATCACCATACGGTCAAGACCATAAGCAAGTCCTGCATGAGGTGGTACACCATATTTAAATGCATTAATTAAGAAGCCAAACTGTTCATAAGCTTTTTCTGTCGTAAATCCAAGTGCTCTAAACATACGCTCCTGTACATCACTCTGATGGATACGTACGCTACCACCGCCAAGTTCTGTACCATTGAGGACGATATCATAAGCTTTTGCACGAACTTTACCAGGCTCTGTCTCAAGGAGTGGTAAGTCTTCTTCCATAGGCATGGTAAATGGATGGTGCATTGCTACATAACGATTTTCTTCTTCTGAATACTCAAATAATGGGAACTCAGTAATCCATACAAATTTAAAATCAGTATTTCCTTCTAATAAACCAATCATTTTTGCAACTTCAAGACGAACTGCACCTAAAATATCACAAACCATCTTTTCTTTATCTGCTGCAAAAATTAATAAATCTCCAGGCTTACCATCCATTGCAGCAATTAAGGCACTCATCTCTTCTTCTTTCATGAATTTTGCAAATGACGACTTAATCGTTCCATCTTCTGCAAGAGCAATATAAGCAAGTCCTTTTGCTCCAACACCCTTTGCAAAGTTAATGACTGCATCAATTTTCTTACGAGGCATCTTTCCCTGCCCTTTGACATTAATACCACGAACAACTCCACCTGCTTCTAATGCCGATGAGAAAACAACGAATTCACAACCACGAACTGTTTCTGATACATCAACAATTTCTAATCCAAAACGAAGGTCTGGTTTATCTGAACCATACTTTGCCATCGCCTGCGCATAAGGCATACGTGCGATTGGAAGCTTTACTTCGATTCCACAAAGTTCTTTGAATACCTTAGCTAAAAGACGTTCATTGACATCCATGACATCCTCAGCATCTACAAAGGATAATTCCATATCAATTTGAGTAAACTCAGGCTGTCTGTCTGCACGAAGGTCTTCATCACGGAAACATCTAGCAATCTGGAAATATCGATCATAACCAGAACACATTAAAAGCTGTTTGTAAATCTGTGGTGACTGAGGAAGTGCATAAAAACTTCCCTGATGTACACGGCTAGGTACTAAGTAATCTCTAGCACCTTCTGGTGTACTCTTACAAAGCATAGGAGTTTCAATTTCTAAGAATCCTTCACCCGTCATAAAGTTACGAACCATGGTTGTAAGCTTACTTCTCAACATAAGATTTCTTTGAAGGTTTGGACGACGAAGATCTAAATAACGATATTTTAAACGAAGATCGTCTTTGGTATTGCAGTCCTCTTCAATTGGAAATGGTGGAGTCTGTGACTCTGAAAGAATACGAAGACTTTCTACAACAATTTCAATTTCTCCAGTCTTCATAGTTTTATTTACAGCACCAGATCTAGCCTCCACTTTACCAGTTGCTGCAAGTACATATTCACTACGAAGTTCACCTGCTTTTGCAAAACCTTCACTTCCCACACTGTTCTCATCAAAAATAAGCTGTAAAATTCCAGAACGGTCTCTTAAGTCAATAAAAATTAAACTTCCAAGGTTACGTCTTTTTTGTACCCAACCCATAACCGTTACAGTTTGTCCGATATTCTCCTTTGATAATTCTGTGCATCTATGGGTTCTATGTAACCCACTCATTGATTCAGCCATTTTTTTATCTTCCTTTCTTATCGATTAAAGAACTCTACAAATTCTTCATATCCCTCTTTGGTTAGTTGTTCTTTTTGGAATTTTTTATTCTTATTCATTGTAACAACTAAAATCTGCTTACCAGTCGCTCTTTCTTTTGCAGCCTGTTTTAAAATTTCACATAATTTATCATTTGGCATCTTCTTCTCAATTAAATAAGCGACCTTGCTGCCTGCCTGTGGAACTTTAAAGTTCTGATCTAATAAAATAGAAATAATACGCTCAAATCCAATAGAAAAACCACAAGCACAAGTTTCTTTACCTGTAAACTTACCAATCATCTTGTCGTAGCGTCCGCCACCACCAACAGAACCACTAAATCCTGGCATAGAAATTTCAAAAATCGTTCCTGTATAGTAAGACATTCCACGAACTAATGTTGGATCAAAAACTAATCCAAAATCGCAAGCCTTTGTTGCATTTACACTATCCATGATCGTTTCAAGACTTGTAGCTGTTTCATCATCTAAAAAGCTTCCTAATTTTTCACGAAGAAAAGCAACTGGTTTTTCTTCATTTTCTAATAGAGTAAATAATTCTACATACTTTTCAATCGATTCACTAGCAAATCCACTCTCTTCCAATTCAGACTTTACTCCATCAAGCCCAATCTTATCCATCTTATCTAAAATAATAAAGATTTTCTCATAGCTTTCTTCTGGAAATCCACTGTAGTCAGCCATTGCACGTAAAATTCTACGGTCATTAATACGAATGGTAAACTTAGAAAATAGTTTACCAAGTAAAGTGGTCGTTGCAGTAATTAACTCGATTTCTGCAAGTACCGATGCATCTCCTAAAATGTCGATATCACACTGTGTAAACTGACGAAAACGTCCCTTCTGAGGGCGCTCTGCACGAAATACTGAACCAATCTGTAAAGCCTTAAATGGACTTGGTAATTGGTTTGCATTATTTGAATAATAACGACTAAGTGGTAAAGTTAAATCATAACGAAGTCCACTGTCTACAACTTCTTCTTCAGTTGTTGCAGCTTCTACATTTAGCTTTTCTCCACGCTTTAAGATTTTAAAAATTAATTTCTCATTATCTCCACCTTGATTACTACATAGGTTTTCGATGTGTTCTACACAAGGGGTTTCTATTGAAGTAAAACCAAATCCTTTATAGGTTTCTTTAATTAATCCAATGACATAATCTCTAATCTGCATCTCTACTGGTAAGATGTCTTTCATACCAGTCACTGGTTTTTTCACCATTGCCATAAAATGTCCTCCCTAATCTATCTAAATTATTACAATTATTTTTATAATTGTTAATCTGTGAATATAACACTCAATTTACTAGTTACAGTTCACGCGTCAGCCAAAACATGAAAATATTTGTGCTTGCACAAGGATATTTTCATGTTTGCTGACGAAGGGAACGCCATTTAATGAGCAATACAGCTTCGTAGAAGCGATTGAGCACGTCAGTGCGTTATTGCGAATGATAAAAATGGCGTGGGTGTGAACAGTAACATTTACTATTCTAATAAGAAATGCCTAAATTTGCAAGATTTATTTTACAAAATCTGTAATTAGCTCTTGAACTTTTGTCATATTGTCACTAACAATTAAGACTGCCACATTTGCAACTGTAAAAACTTTTCCATTTTCAATAGTTTTTACTTGGTCTGGCGCATAATTTTGAAACTAGTTTTTTTTCGTTCTTCTAAATGCTTATTCAATGAATCCTTCATTTCTTTTGTATCTTTAGAATCATTTAATAAAACTACTGCAATTTCAGTACTTTTTCCTTCGCTTGAATAGAGCAAGAAATATTGATTCACTTTACTATAATCCATATCTGATAAATTTATAAACAACGTACTTGCATCAGACATTGTACTATTAGCTACAGAAAGCTTTGAAAATTCGTCGCCTAAACTAGTAATCTTTGCTTGTAAGTCAGATAAATTGATATCTGTATAACACTTTGTACTACAAGCACTCAATAGGACCATCATCATTAACAATAAACTTAAAACTTTTTTCTTCATAAAGCACCTCTTTCTTATTTTAATCTTGACAATGCAGTATCTGTTGAGAAATTATACATCTCATAGAGAAATAGCGCATCTGTATATGACTCCTTTTGTAAAATCTTCTCTAAATTTCCCGAATAATATCTTGGATCAATAACAATAATTTTCTCATAATCATCGACAATTAATGGTAAAAAACTATTTGCAAATGAATCCTTAATAACCAATAAATTTTTACCATTCTTATTAGCACTTGTCAAGGTCATAACTCCATGATTCCCACCAAAATAAACTAAATACTTATCTTTCTTATTTTTTGCATCCATATCATAAAGTGGAATTTCTTTCCCATCAGCTATTACTTTAACACGTCCCACATTCTTAGCAATTTTTACCGTATCACTTACAGCATCATTGGAAACAACTTTTGAATACAATGTCCCAAGAAAATCTTCACTAAAGATTTCAAACTGAAAATCTTCTTTAGATCTAGCTATCAAGTTTTTTTCTTTACAATATTCTCTATACCCCACATAGGCTCCATCTAATGTCCAATGATGGTCTGTACGATAATAATCCTTTAACTTGTCCCTTAAATCTATAAACGATGGGAAACTTATCATATCGTAAAGTTTTTCACTACTATAAGTTGGGAATTCACTATTTACAGCTGTAGGTACAATCATAACAGTTGTATTTATAGTAGGATAAGATTTTATAAACTTCTCAATAGTTAATAAATTATTTTGGTACCTTTTCTCATTAATATCAGAATCTAAAATTTTTTGAAAATAATAATGATTTTTTCCAACATATACTCCATTAATGTCTGTTTTTCCAAGTAATCTCCATATTTCATAGGTCAGATGATGTGCAGAAATTCGAAATGGAAATTGATCGCCCAAATAATCCGTCAATTGCTTTGTAAAATCTTCCTCTCTCAGTGAAGGTTTTTGCTGCAGATACCTGTTTTCATACTCCGAAAAATCCTTATCAGGTAACGCAAAAGTGGCAAGTCCTAAACTTGCCAACATTAAAATTATAACTAAACAGAATGCTACATACAGTCTTTTCATAAAAATTAAAACCTAAAATATAAAAATGGATTATAAGAATCTCCTGCTAAAAATGCAAGGCTCATTCCAAGTAACAATAAACTAAAAACTGCTTGTACTCCAAATGGAAGTTTCTTTTTAATAATCGGTATTGAACAAATCGAAAGAAGAATTAGAAAACCACCATTACTTATGACTTCATAAATCGATAATTTTGAATACAAATTTCCTATAAATAAACTTTTTAGATACAAAAATAGTTGTTCACTATCTGTACAAGCAAAAATTACCCAACTAACTAAAATACAAAAAATCGCATATATGTGACTAAAAAATGCAGGAATTTTTTCTAAATAACTTTTTTAAGAATAACTTTTCTAATTACAAGTAGGATAAAAAAGTATAAACCCCATAAAAGAAAATTTAATCCTGCTCCATGCCACATTCCTGTAAGTGACCAAACAATTAATAAATTAAAAATCATGCGAAGTTTTCCTTTACGAGAGCCACCTAAAGGAATATACACATAATTTCTAAACCAAAGGCTTAATGTCATATGCCATCGACGCCAAAATTCGGTAATACTTTTTGCCATATAAGGGTAGTTAAAGTTTTCTGGAAAAGAAAATCCAAAAAACTTTCCTAGTCCAATTGCCATATCTGAATACCCAGAAAAATCAAAGTAAATTTGAAAGGCAAAAAAGATAATTCCAATCCAAGCAAGTAAAATATCTCCACCTGTAAGTACTTGTGCAAAAATTTCTTCCCACAACTTTCCTGCATTATTCGCCAATAGAACTTTTTTCGACAATCCATAAATAAATCTTATAAGCCCATAAGCCATAGATTCTAAATCAAATGCTCTTTGTTGTAGTTGCTTTTCAATTTCTTTATAACAGACAATAGGCCCTGCAATTAATTGTGGAAACATGCTAATATAAAGTGCAAAATCTAAAAAATTTTTTTGTACACTTACTTCTTTTCGGTAGACATCAATTAAATACGATAATGCTTGAAATGTATAAAACGAAATTCCAAGTGGTAAATCTAAACGATTTGAATACTTAAATAACGCTAGTACTGCTACATTTAATACACAAGCTAAAGCAAGCAACCACTGTGTATGAAACTTATTTATTAAAAGTCCCAGTGTCCAATTAACAACTATTGAACCCAATAGAAAGAATAAATAAATGGGTTCTTCCCAAGCATAAAACACCAAACTTGCCAATAGTAAGAAACTATTTTGAATCCAATTTTTTTTGCATAAATAATAGCCTCCACTGACAATTGGCAAGAATAGTAATAAAAATGTAAAACTACTAAAAACCATAATTAATTGATATTATAAAAACCTGATTCAGGTGGGAAATCAAAAATTTTATCAATTTTATCATAAATTTTCTGAGATTCTTTTGATGTTAGTTCATCTTCAATTTCATCTTGTTTTGTTAAATTAATAATTAAAAGTTTCTCATCTTGTTTTGGACTTGACCATTGCCAACTAAGAGCTAAATAATCATTTCCATTAATCGAAACAGAAGAATCTGTCATTCCATCTGCTGATAAATTTAAATCAAATTTACCACTGATGTATGTCATAGCAGTTTCTATAACTTTTAAATCTTTATCCTTTATATCTTGACATTTTAAAAACAATGAAGTTTCACCTTTTTCCATTGCTTCATAAAGCTTTTTTAAAACCTCATCAAAAGTTTTTACAACAACTGAATTTTGATACGCATAATTATATTTTATTCCTACTGCACTTGGAAAATAAGTCGTATCCCACGTTTGATTAGTCATCATCATTGTGTCGTTTAAATTAAAAGTTGAATTGTTTTCATTTGTAATGTCCGTATACACATCTACATGATACCATTCACCATCTAGCTCAACTAAATCCCAAGAGTGAATTTTATCCGTATTATGAACAACATGACAGTCAATATCTAACATTTGCATAAACATACGAAATGTCACTGCATAGCCAACACAAACTGCATTATGATATTTTAAAGTTCCATAAGGATTATCACTATCTTGTGTGGTTGTTGGAATGACACTTAATAATCCTTCTTTATTGGTTTTTAAGTTTTTAATCATCCAATCATACACTGCTTTTTCTTTCTCATAATCGCTCATTCCATCTTTGATAATTTCATCTAAAACAGCTGTTGCCATCGTCAAAGTTTCTTTATCTTTATCTGAAAGTCTTTCTGTCTGCTTGGACTTATAAGCATCTGAAATTTGTGTAGTTGAACGAATCACATAATTACTTGCAATTGTTACATCATCTTCTGTCGTTTTTGATGACGTATCAAGCGATTGTTCTAACTTTCGTACATCTTGTAAAGTTTCATACGTAAAGTAGATGCTAGTAGCGACTCCTATAAATAAAATAAGGTAAATAAATGGTACTATCTTTTTCATAACTCTAGCCTTCCTATGTAATCTATAATTAGCTAGTATAACTCACTTCCTTCTAGATTGGTATTACAATTATTTTAATTTTTTTTTAAATTTTATCTTGACAAATTTTTGATTCTGTTGTATTATGTATATCGTTGATGCGGGTGTAGTTCAATGGTAGAACACTAGCCTTCCAAGCTAGATACGTGGGTTCGATTCCCATCACCCGCTTTTTTTGTTGCAATTTTTTGTTACAGTTCCTAGTTAGTCAAATGATTGAAATATTTTTATACAAAGATATTTTTATGATTGCTAACTAAGAGCTGTAACTTTTTTATACAAAAAAATGGCTGTTCATAATGAACAGCCATTTTAATTTTCTTATAAAACTCCTACGAATAAACCAACAAATACTAATGAAACGATAGTCATTAATTTAATTAAGATGTTGATTGAAGGACCTGAAGTATCTTTGAAAGGATCACCTACAGTATCACCTACTACAGCAGCCTTATGAGCTTCTGAGCCTTTTCCACCGTGGTTACCATTTTCGATATATTTCTTAGCGTTATCCCAAGCACCACCAGCATTTGACATAAAGATAGCCATTAATACACCAGTAGCTAAAGAACCAGCTAATAAACCACCAACAGCTTCTGTACCAAATAATACACCAACACAGATTGGAGCAAGTACAGCTAAAACACCAGGAATAATCATTTCATGTAAAGCAGCCTGAGTAGAAATAGCTACACATGACTTGTAGTCAGGTTTTGCTTTACCTTCTAAAATACCAGGGATTTCTCTAAACTGTCTACGAACTTCTTCAATCATCTTGTAAGCTGCCTTAGATACACTCTCCATAGTAAATGCAGAGAATAAGAAAGGTAACATACCACCGATTAATAAACCAATTGTTGTATTAGTATCTAATACGTTAATTGTATTAAGTCCAGCTTTCTGAGCATAAGATACAAATAAAGCAAGTGCTGTTAAAGCAGCAGAACCAATTGCAAAACCTTTACCCATAGCAGCAGTTGTATTACCAACAGCATCTAATGTATCAGTGATTTCACGAACAGATTCATCTAATCCACTCATTTCAGCGATACCACCAGCATTATCAGCGATAGGACCATAAGCATCAACTGCTACAGTAATACCAGTAGTTGATAACATACCTACAGCTGCAAGTGCAATACCATATAATCCACTGAATTTGAAAGCAATAAAGATACCTACACAGATTAAAAGAATAGGAACTGCTGTAGACTGCATACCTACTGCAAGACCACTGATGATTGTTGTAGCCGAACCAGTTTCTGACTGCTGAGCAATCTTCTTAACTGAGCCGTAATCACCAGAAGTGTAGATTTCTGTAACAATACCAATAATTAAACCAACAACTAAACCAGCAATAATAGAAATAGCTGCATTGAAGTTGCCAAAGAATTTGTAGCTTAATGCAATTGAAGCTACAATAACGATGATAGCTGCGCCATAACTACCCATATTTAAAGCTTTCTGTGGGTTCTGTCCATCTTTACCTCTTACAAAGAAAGTACCGATGATTGAAGCAATAATACCACAAGCTGCTAAAATACAAGGGAATACAGGAGCATACTGAGCACCTTCACCTGTATAAGCAATACCTAAAGTAATAGCAGAAATTAAAGAACCTACATAACTTTCATAAAGGTCAGCACCCATACCAGCTACGTCACCTACGTTATCACCTACGTTATCAGCGATAGTTGCAGGGTTTCTTGGATCGTCTTCAGGGATACCAGCTTCAACCTTACCTACTAAGTCAGCTCCAACGTCAGCAGCTTTTGTATAAATACCACCACCAACACGAGCGAATAAAGCGATTGAAGATGCACCTAAACTGAATCCAAATAAGATATCTGCATTACCAGTAATTGCATAAATTAAACTTACACCAAATAAACCAAGACCTGCTACGCACATACCCATAACAGCACCACCAGAGAAAGCGATTGATAAAGCACCAGCCATACCACCCTTTCTTGCAGCATTTGCTGTACGAACATTTGCCTTAGTAGCAACAGTCATACCACAGTAACCTGCGATGATTGATAAACCTGCACCTGCTACGAAACATAAAGCAGTTGCGACACCATTAGCAACGGTGATTAAAATAAATAATACTACAATAAATACTGCTAAAATTCTGTACTCTGCAAATAAAAAGGCTCTTGCGCCTTCTGCAATAGCGTTTGCAATTTCTTTCATACGGTCAGTTCCCATGTCTTCACGACCAACTCTTGCTGATAAAATAAAAGCAAAAATTAGGGCAACTACGCCGGCAGCTACTGCAACGTACAATAAGTTTTCCATAATTTACCTCCTTGGAATTTGTAGTCATTTGTTTATTTTATCATAGAATTTAGAAAAATCAAGTACATTTTAGAATTTTTGACAATACTTTGTCAAATAATTGCTAGTTTCTTATTACAGATGATTGATAAGGTCTAGTTTGAGGCGTAAGCGCATAGAAGACATATCCATGACTTTTTCCCCATTTTAAAATTTCTTCAAGCGCTTGTGCTGTTGTTTCTTTAGAATTAATATCATGTAATAAAACAATATTATTACGTCCTTTTTTTATTCTAGTCGTAACATTTTTTACAATCGTACTAGCTGGGGCTACTGGACCGTCAGAATCTCCATCATAAACATTCCAATCAAAATAGGTATATCCTGCTTTTTCCACAGATTTTGTAAGTTTTGTCATAACACCTTTTGAATACTTTTTGCTCACACTATTTCCACTTCCTCCTGGAAAACGACAAGCAAAAGGAACATAGTTCAAATCTTTTTTAAGCATTTTTGCCATTTTCTTTAAACCATCTACATAAACCTTTTCATTTGCATAGACTTTCTTCCATTGATGAGTATACGAATGTATTCCAATGGTATTTCCATTTTTAATCATTTGTTTTAAAGTATTAATCTTTTGGCTAGAATTCCCATAATTTAAAATAAAAAATGTTGCATGACAATTATTCTTCTTAAGTGTATTTAAAATTTTAGGAGTTACCTTTGTACTAGGACCATCATCAAATGTTAGATATACAGGATTTACCACTGCATCTTTAGGAACTACCACTTTCCTAATTGCAGTTGCAGTATTTCCTGACTCATCAGTTACTGTATAGGTTATGTCATATGTACCTTCTTTAAATAAATCCACATAACCTTCGGTTTTTACTTCTATTTGTTAAATCTCCATCCATTTCATCTTTAGCTTCTACGCCTGGATCTATATAATTTTCTCCTTTTTTTACAATAATCTTGGTATCCCCTTTAAGAGTCAGTACAGGAGCCTTTGTATCATGAATAACTACCTTTCTTTTAGTCTTGGATTCATTTCCCTTATAATCTTTTACTGAATATGTAATTGTTAATATTTTATTCTTTTTTCTTCTTCAATCATTACATAATCTGTTAAATCTCCATCAACCGCATCTTTAGCTGTATATCCTGGCTCACTATATTCATCAAACGACTCTACAATTAATTCCTTATCACCTTTTAATAAGATTACAGGACCTGTAGTATCTTGTACAATGACTGTTCTAGTTTTTTATAAGACTTTAGAAAATTACCATATGAATAGGTTAATTCATAGCTTCCTTCTTTTGATAAATCAAGCTTTCCTTTTCCTTGAATTGCTTCTTTTTTCATTCCATCACTTCGCAAAGCTGTTGCACCGGGATCTTCAAATTCGGTTCCAGCTTCTACATAAATCGTTTCATCACCATTTAGTATAATTTCTGCGCTAAGAGCAAATGTTGTGTACGCAAATCGTCCTGTAAGTATCAGTCCAATTATTAAAACTGCTATCCAAATTTTTTTCATTTGTAATACTTCCTCTCAATCTTGGTATCAGGTACTACCTAATGTCTAAA
Source organism: Lachnospiraceae bacterium TWA4 (assembly GCA_000875945.1). Taxonomy (GTDB): domain Bacteria; phylum Bacillota; class Clostridia; order Lachnospirales; family Lachnospiraceae; genus TWA4. The sequence continues at coordinate 846,433 of JPZU01000001.1, forward strand.
AGTAACAAATCTTGCGAACTTTTACTTTTATATTTAACTTAGCACTACCCAATTTTATCCTTCCTTACTATATCACAACTTTTGTGTTAATAACTATTAACTTTTAGTTAATTTTTAGTTATAATGTTAATAATTACTTTACAACTTTGGAGGATAATTTATGGAAATTGAAAGAAAGTTTTTGATTAGCAAATTACCTGACCTATCAACCTATTCATTTCATAAGATTTCACAAGCTTATTTAAATACTGAACCGGTAATTCGTATCCGTAAGCAAGATGACGATTACATTCTGACTTATAAAGGAAAGGGACTATTAGCTAGAGAAGAATATAACCTTCCTCTTAATGAAGAATCCTATCATCATTTAGCTAAAAAGGCGGATGGAAACGTCATCACTAAAACTAGATATTTAATTCCTTTAAATCATGGATTACTAGCAGAACTTGATATCTTTGATTCTCCATTTGAATGGTTACAGCTAGTTGAAGTAGAATTCAAAAATCTTAAAGAGGCAAATGATTTTACTCCTCCCAACTGGTTTGGAGAGGAAGTAACCAATGATTACCATTATCAAAACAGTTATTTAAGCCAAATAAAAGAGGCTGTTGCAAAATAAGTGTTTAGGATTCTAATATTCCAAAGTGTACGCATCTTTGAGACAGATGTACGGAATTTGACGGACGTAGTCCGACAAAGACGTACAGATGTCAAGAAAAGTTCGCGTACACGGGAATATAGAAGCTGAAAAAACGTTTTTCAACAGCCCCTTTATTTTAGGTGATTTATTGGATCTTGAGGTTTTTTATTTTTTGAAATTTCTAAATAAACATTACATCCTTCTACCGTATAATAAGATGAGGGGTTTTGCAGTACAACCTATAGGATCATTTTCTTCGACTGTATCTCCTTTTTTCACGGTAATTTTATCCAACTGACCAATTTTCATGCGATAATTATTCCCTAGATTAAGTACGACATAATTACCAATTTCTTCATCTTTTCCAACTTTTGTAACTACCCCACGAGTAGGACACTTTACATGAGTTCCTTCTTCACTCTGAATAGCAATTCCTTTACTGCACTTATATTCATTTAATGTTGGATGATAAATCGTTGTATCCATACTATAATCCATAACCAATTTTCCTTCTACAGGCCAAGAAATTTTCGTTGACTTTGTAAACTTTAATTTTGGTGTTTCAATTTTGTTTGACACAACTTTCTTTGTTTCTTCTACAGATACAGGTATTTTTTCAATCACTGATTCTTCTGTAGTCTTCTCAACTGTGGTTTCTACCTTTACAGATTGGACTGGTTTAATCTTTGTAATTTTTCCCTGATAAACAGCAATTCCTGATAAAACTAATAAACAGGCAAATAAACCAATACTTATGGATTTTTTCACGTTCTTTTACCTCTCTTTATGAAATTCAATTTCCTTTAGAAATTGTATTAGTAGTTTTACCTATTTTTCTAGTTTATACATTTGTTGTAATACTTTCCAATAATTATCTCCTTACCAATCATCTGCCTAGCTTTTGTAAGGTTTAGTCCTTCTCCATCTCCTCTCCCTAAAATAGTCGTTCGATATCCACCATTCCAGTTATCAACTTTTATATATGGAGATGGAAGTTTTTCATTTATCTTTTTTTAGAATAGATAATTGTTGCATATCCTGGCTCTAAATAATCCTCTTTTCCAATTTCATACCATTTAGGCATAAATAATGCCCCTTTTCTAGTCATCACTTCCATGCAAGTATCAGCTACTGCTTGCTTGTATCGTTTATAATTTTTATCAATTGTCAGATCCTTGTATGAATTATCCCTATATATTTGATTTTTTGATAACTCATACCACAATTTTGTTCGACAAACTACAGCCATAGCCTTTAAAAGTTCATCGGACTCATTTTCTAATCCTTGATTTGCTAAGATAAAAATCAAATAGGTTTCTGCATCTGTTTGAAAATCTTTTCCAACAATTTGCTTTGTTGGATAATTAATAATTCCTGAATCTTTTGTCAGCCCTTCAAAACCTACACAAACAATACTAATTGGAAGAACTATTGAACTAATTATAACTAAAAAACACAGCATTCTACGTTTTTTCATATCAAAAGTCTATGCTGTGTTTTTATCTAATTATTCCAAAGAGCCTCTTTTCTATCAATCATTTCATCAATTCGTTCCATATATTGCTCAATATTCTTTACATTCGAAGCTCTTGTAATTCGTCCATCAGGCTCTACTCGTTTGGTTACAGACCCTGCTCCTAAGGCTAAAATTGACTGCTTTTCCTCCATGATTAAAATATTATAAACCCCTTCTAATCCTGGCTTTGCATATCCAATATTTTCAAGATTTCCCGACATATTTTTCTGTCTATACAAATAATAAGGTTCTAATCCCATTTCCTTTGTAACATCCATCGTTATCTGCATCATATCATTTGTATTTTGCTCAAAATGAAGATGAGCGTACTGATCTTTTTCAATTGTCAGTCTAGCTGCTCGTTTAAGAGCCAATGTATGAATTGTTAAATTATCAGGTCCTAAGAGCTTCATTTCTTCCATAGTTCGCCTTACATCTTCTGTCGTTTCTTCTGGAAGACCTAAGATTAAATCCATATTGATATTTGTATATCCTTCTTCTCTAGCCATTTCATAAGCACTTCTAAATTGTTCCACTGTATGTCTTCGGCCAATTAAGTCCAATGTTTCTTGTTTCATTGTCTGAGGATTAATAGAAATTCGATCTACCGGATAGTTTTTCATTACCTTTAATTTCTCTCTTGTAATACTATCTGGTCGTCCACCTTCTACCGTCCACTCAAAGCAGTCACTAAGGTCAAAATTAGTTGCTACTAAATCAAGAAGCCAATCTAATTGTTCGGGTTTTAAAGTTGTTGGAGTTCCTCCACCAAAATAAATCGAATTTAATTTCTTTCCTTTGAATTTACTAGCTGTATAAAGGATTTCTTTCTTTAATGCATGCAAATAATCCCCAATTTTATCTTCATACTTCGTAAATGGATAGGAAGTAAATGAACAATATAAACAAGTCGTTGGACAAAATGGAATACCTATATATAGGCTATATCCATCTTCTACATCAATTTTTTCTAATAGTTTTTGTTCTGTATGAGCAATTTTAATACTTAAATCTAGTTTTTCTTTGCTAATATAATACGTATCCCTTAATTCGTTTTGAATTTGCTCATCTGTTTTTCCTTGCTCCATTAGAGCCATTGGAAGTTTAATCGGACGAATACCTGTAAGGGTTCCCCAAGGTAACACTCTACCATTTTCTCGTTTTGATAACAGACGATAAACGCATCGTTTTAATTCGTTTTTTGCATCTTCCCAAAAACAATTTAAAACTTCTTGTTCACTATTAAGTGTAACTGTAATTTTATCAGTTTCATAATCAATTACTAGATTAATTTCTGCTTCTACTTCTTTATTACATTCACTATTGCATTCAATCTCCACCCCCGGATAGAACGACATTAAAAGTCCTCTTATGTCATACTCATAGTGGAGCTCATTCATTGTTAATTTTATCATTTCTTATACCCTACTGCTGGATTTGTTTTCTTTTCAACTCCAATCATTGTAGTTCCTCCATGACCTGGATATGCTTTGACATCATCTGGTAAAATAAATAACTTCTCATTCAATGACTCCATAAGCATACTTGGACTTGCAGTTAATAAATCATAACGACCAAATGATCCTTCAAATAAAGTATCCCCTACAAAAATCTTCTTTTCTTTTTTAGCATAATAGCAAACACCACCAATCGTATGACCTGGTGTATGAATAGCCTTCCAATCAAATCCAGCTAAATGAAATTCTTCGCCATCTCTTACATAGATATCAGCTTCTAGAGTCATTGGCAAGTTCATCCAACTAGCTGTTAAATTAGCTTCTGGATCTAACAATACAGCTTTTTCTTTTTCATGAGCATAAATTGGAATTTGATAATGCTTTCTTAACTCATCTGCAGCGAGCATATGATCAAGATGACCATGTGTTAATAAAATTGCCTTCGGTGTAATCTTTTCATTTTGAAGCTTTTGAATAATTTTTAATGCCTCATCACCTGGATCAACAATTACACCTTCTCTGCTATCATCATCAAATGCAATATAACAGTTTGTCTGTATATATCCTACACGTAAACTTAAAACTTCCATTTCTACCCCCTACTTCTTTGAATGTTTTGAACTCCATCAATCTGTTGTAATTTTTTAGTTAGACGGTTTAGTGTTTCTACACTATTAATTTCAAAAGTAATATTTAAGGTTGCAATCTGTTGTTTACTTATATGAGAATTGATTCCCTCAATATCAATATCCATCTCAGCAAAAACCTTCGAAATATCGACTAATAACTGTGTTCGATTAAATGCGTAAATATTAATTGTTACTGAATAATTACCAACTGCTCCAACTTCTTCTGCAACTAACCATTCAACTTCTGTTAGTCTAGCCTTTTCTGTATCAGATAAGTGCAAAATATTTGAACAGTCTGTGCGATGAACAGTAATTCCACGACCTCTAGTGACAAAACCAACAATTTCATCTCCCGGAAGTGGATTACAACACCTTGAGCAACGAGCTGTAGGGTCAAAGGTTCCATTGACAATAAATCCACTGCCTTGTTTTGCTAACACCTGTTTAACCTTAGAATTTTCTGTAATAGATGCCAAAATATCTTCGTTGGTTAACTTCTTTTCATGACTACTATTATAGATTTCTTGCAATTTATTAATTACAGTACCCTCTTTAATTCCACCATGTCCAATCGCTGCTAAAATTGCATCCCAGTTTTGATAACTATACTTCTTTGTGACCTTTTCAAGTCCTTCTTGAGTAAAAATCTCAGTAAAATTAATGCCCTTAGACTTACAATACTTTTCAACTGCTTCTTTACCACGTAAAATATTATCTGCTCTAAATTCTGTCTTAAACCACTGATTAATTTTATTACGTGCTTGCGAACTTTTAACAATTTTTAACCAATCTCTACTTGGGCCTTTACTGTTTTGTGAGGTTAAAATTGCCACCTGATCTCCATTTTTTAATTCGTATTCAATAGGAACTACTCGGTTATTTACCTTTGCTCCAACCATCTTATTTCCAACAGCACTGTGAATACTATAAGCAAAATCAATAGGAGTTGAACCTGCTGGCAATGACTTAATATCTCCAGTTGGTGTAAAACAATACACATAATCAGAGAATAAATCTAAGTCACTCTTAACAGTACTCATAAACTCTTTATTATCTAAGTCCTGATGATATTCCAAAATTTGACGAAGCCATGTCATCTTATCGACTTCACGAGCTGAAATATTCTCTCCTGCCTTGCCTTCTTTATATTTCCAGTGAGCTGCGATACCATATTCTGCTGTCTTGTGCATATCCTCCGTACGAATTTGGATTTCAAATGGTCTTCCATCATTTGATAACAATGTTGTGTGTAATGACTGATAGCCATTTGACTTAGGCATTGCAATATAATCTTTAAAACGTCCTGGAATTGGCTTATACTTTTCGTGAATAATTCCAAGTGTTCCATAACAGTCCTTTACATCCTTTACGATAATACGAACAGCAAATAAATCATAGATTTGCTCAAGTGTCTTGTGCTGATTAACCATCTTTTTATAAATACTAAAGAAGTGTTTTGCACGACCTTTAACCAACACATCATTATAACCAGCTTCTTCCATATACTTGCGAATTTCTTCAGTAATATTGTTAATAAAAGCTTCTCGTTCTCCTTTACAGGCAGCTACACTTTCTTTTAGGTTTTCATAGACTTCTGGTTCTAAGTATTTTAAAGCTAAATCATCAAGTTCAATTTTCACCTTAGAAATACCAAGTCTTTGAGCAATAGGTGCGTAGATTTCCATCGTTTCACGAGCTTTTTCTTTTTGTTTTGATGGTTTCATAAATTGTAATGTACGCATATTGTGTAAACGGTCTGCAAGTTTAATTAAAATTACTCGAATATCCTTAGACATTGCTAAGAACATTTTTCTAAGATTTTCTGCTTGAATCTCAATCTTATCCGAAGACCAAGATAATTGAGTAAGCTTTGTTACTCCATCAACTAGTAGTGCAACTTCACTAGAAAATAACTGTTCAATATCTTCTCTAGTGTAATCCGTATCTTCTACTACATCATGTAAAATACCTGCAACAATACTCTCTTTATCCAATTGAAGCTCAGCTAAAATAATAGCAACATGCAATGGATGAATGATATATGGTTCTCCTGACTTACGAAGCTGTCCTTCATGTGCCTTATCTGCTAATTCATAGGCCTTATGGACTAAACTTAAGTCATCCGATGGATGATACTTGTGTATTGTTTGTTCTAACTGTTGCATTAGCTCCCTTGCTGTTCTCTCTTCCATACGCTTCTCTCCCTCTTTTAATGATTGTTACAATTCACATCCACGCCATTATTTTCACGTTTTAGCTGACCTATGAACTGTAACCAATAATTTTCGACTGTACTATCAAATAAATGTGAAATCTATTATAGAAGAATTTCAAAATTTTTCAAGTAGAAAATAAAAAAGAGACACTGTTTTTCACAGCATCTCTTCATAAACTTGCAATTATCGCACTAAACTCTTGAAAATATCATACTGATCTTCAGGAATATCCTTAGTCATTGCTAATGCTTCATCAATATCAAAATCCACATATTCGCCATTCTTATAGGCAACCACACGATTACTCTTTCCTTCCATTAATAGGTCAACAGCCTTAGCACCCATAATTGATGCATAAACTCGGTCCTTACAAGTTGGACGACCACCTCTTTGCATATGACCAAGAATGGTTGCACGAGTTTCAATTCCTGTAGCTGCTTCGATACGTTTAGCCATACTTGTTGAATGACCAATACCTTCTGCATTAATAATAATGTGATGTCTCTTACCACGTTTACGATTTTCAATGATTCGATTAATTAATGCCTGTTCATCATAATCATAACGTTCTGGGATTAAGATATCTTCTGAACCATTTGCAATACCACACCAAAGTGCAATATATCCTGCATGACGACCCATAACTTCAATGATACTACAACGTTCATGAGATGTTGAAGTATCACGAACTTTGTCGATTGCATCCATTGCTGTATTAACTGCTGTATCAAAACCAATGGTATAATCTGTACAAGCAATATCTAAGTCAATAGTTCCTGGTACACCAATGGTATTTACACCAAGAGCGGCTAATTTTTGTGCTCCACGGAATGAACCATCACCACCAATAACTACTAAACCATCAATTCCATGCTTCTTACAGATTTCTGCTCCTTGTCTTTGACCTTCTTCAGTCACAAATTCCATACAACGAGCAGTGTATAAAATTGTACCACCTCTGTGAATAGTTTCTGCTACGCTTAAACCGTCCATATCAACGATTTCCTCTTTAAGTAAACCTGCGTAGCCTCTCTTAATACCTTTCACTTTAAGACCTTTGCTTAACGCACGACGTACGACGGCACGAATAGCTGCATTCATACCTGGGGCATCGCCACCGCTTGTTAAGACTCCAATTGTTGTAACTTTAGACATAAAATAAAAATCCTCCAAATCTTTTGACTTCAGAATTAGAATATAGTTATTCTAATGCATTTCCTGCAATTTTGCAATAGGGATGTCCACAACTTTCACATTTTCTTCCCCTATAAAACCATACAATTTATCCAAAAGAGGCTTAGATAGAGAAATATTATATGAAGAATCCAAAGTTTTCTTTGCTCGTTCTTTAGCTAAATAAATCACAACTTGCGAATTTCCCTCATAATTTTTTAATTCTTCTAACAGATCCATATTCTTTACATAATCCTCTTTATTCTGAAACTGTAACCACAACTGCCTTGGCACTTCTTCAAAAGGAATTACCTTATCACAAATTAATTTAGCGGCTGTTTCACCTGAAACATCAGCATGTCCCATCATAAACACTTTTCGTTCTTCCTGTAAATATCCACCATTTTTATCAAAATCTTTTGGGAAGAAAATAACTTCTACGCTTCCAGTGACATCTTCCAATGTTACAAAAGCCATTCGTTGATTGTTTTTGGTATATTTAATGGAAATCTCACTAATAATTCCACCAACCACCATACGGCTTCCACTAAAAACTCCAAACTGTCCTGTTTCATCATCTGGCTTAAACTGTGCGGCTGTTGCATTCGTGTATTTCTTCCACAAATCAATGTGGGAATCTAGTGGATGTCCACTGACATAAATTCCTAATACTTCTTTTTCAAAAGCTAATAGCTCTTCTTTACCATATTCTTCTACAGATGGGAATTTTTCTTCAATTAAAGGTGTAGAATCTCCCATTAAATCAAATAAACTCATCTGTCCAGAAATCATCGTCTTATCTTCTTTTGTTTTTCGATCCATAATTCCTGCATAAACAGCTAATTTTTGCTTACGATTTCCAGGAAGAGAATCTAAAGCTCCTGCTTTAATAAAGTTTTCAACTGTTCGCTTATTTACATCTTTTTGTACTAATCGGTAAATGAAATCTTTTAGTGAGGTAAAAGGACCTCCTTTTTGTCTTTCTAAAACAATATTTTCAACAACTGATCGTCCTACATTTTTAACAGCAGAAAGCCCATATCGAATTCCTTTATCTGAAACTGTAAATCCCCAATCTCCTTCATTGATGTCTGGAGGAAGAATATCGATACCCATTTCTTTACAAACCCCAATATAACCTGTAGTCTTTACAATATTTTCAATTACAGAGTTTAGTAGTGCTGCCATGTATTCCATTGGATAGTAATGTTTTAGATAAGCAGTTTGATAAGAAACTACTGCATAACAAGCTGCATGACTCTTATTAAAAGCATACTTTGCAAAATCAATCATTTCATCATAGATTTTATTTGCTACTTGTTCTGAAATTCCATTATTAATACATCCTTTAACGCCTTCTTCTTCATTCCCATAAACAAAGTTTTGTCGTTCCTTTTCCATTACGGCCATTTTCTTTTTAGACATCGCACGACGCACTAAATCGCTTCGTCCAAGCGAATATCCCGCAAGGTCACGAACTACACGCATAACTTGTTCTTGATAAACCATACACCCATACGTTGGCTTTAAAATATCCTCTAGAGCTTCACAGTCATAGGTAATTTGATCCTGATTATTTTTTCCTTTAATATACTTTGGAATAAATTCCATGGGTCCAGGACGATAAAGAGAGATTCCCGCAATGATATCTTCAAGACTCTGGGGCTTTAACTCCTTCATGAAGTTTTTCATTCCTCCACTTTCTAACTGAAAGACTCCTTCTGTTTTTCCAGTTCCGATGTGGTCAAGTACTGCCTTATCATTGTAATCAATCTGATTAATATCTAGGATTTCTCCGTTTCGATTGACAAGATTTTGTGCATTTTGAATGACCGTTAACGTTCTAAGACCCAAAAAATAGAATAGGTAACGAACACCGTCAGCATTACCTGTACGGGTCGTTTTCCCCTCCTTCACACCGTGCATGCGGCTTTCATCGCACACGGCGTTCTATCAGAAATAGTAGTCTTCGGTGAACTACGTTCGAGTTATATCAGTTTATGTTCAATATTGCTAGTTCTGTTTCGACCTTATTTCAAATTAACCTTTGATTTCTGACTTGATTGACCAACTTGTTTGCACAATTTACCTTAGTGTTTTAGGTCATCTTTATCAGTTGTGCCACTTACTCCACTTTCAACAATCTTACCATCTCTAATAGTATAGATGTATTGTGATGTGGGTTCATCTTCGTATACTACTTCAATAATCCACTCATTGTATGAAAGTATAACATTCATAAAGGAATGTTTCACTTTAATTGTGTGAATATCTGTTTCGCTGTAATTTTCTTGCTCAAGGTAGTCCCACATTCTATCTTCGATATGTTTCTTGCCAACACCGACATAGATTGTTCCCATGAGTATTAGTATTACAAAAATTATTGGAAGTTTAGATAATACCTTTTTCATAAGTTTGTTCTCCTTTCTAAAGTGTATTCTCCACCTACAGTGGTGGAATAACACCTTATTGCAGGGGTGAACCATTATGAAAAGTTATAATTTAGGTTGATTGAACTAGTTTTTTACGATATTTCGTAAGTTTCTTTATTGTTGTTTCTGACAAATCTTCAGGCTCGAAATCATTATGAATAAGTTTGTGACAGTAATCGTGAACTGTAATAAGGTTTTTCACCTTATTCCTTTGATTACTTGGTAATTTCGGTTCGACATGGTGAAAATGTGCTTCGTTGGGTTCAACATATCCCCCGCAGATTTTGCATTTTCCTTTGTCTCTGTTGTATGTGTACGGTCGATTCATAAAATATTCAAAGTTGTAGAGTGGATGTTTGCTCATTCTTATGTACCAAGCGTGGTCACTTGAATTCACCTCATCCGTTCGAACCAGCAGTCCTTTTCTACGCATTCTCTTATTGTATAATTCTCTTCCTTCAGGTGCAAATGGATTTTCAGCTTGATTTTTGCAAGTTGGGTTTTCCCATTTTGCAAAGTTTATATCGGTTATTCCAATCCACATACCTTTATATTCCACCGCTGGAATATGTGCAAGGTGTCCGTGATGGAAACCTATCAAGTTTGATACTTGATTTGCTCTTACCCATTTTCCTCCAAAGCGTTTTAGTGATTTGTATGCTGTATATTTCAACAACCATGCATATTTTCTCACAATTACGCTTATTTGATCGCACATACTGTAATAATTGATAAGTCCTATTATGATTGAATTTACTCGTGTTATATTTTGAATTAGTCTTTCTTTGTCTAAAGTAGAAGTTTTCCTTATATAGAACAATTCCCGACTTAGTTCTTTCATTTTACGAGCAAATCTTTCCTTGTCAGGCGAAACTCTGTTTACCAGCTTACCATTCTTATTATACATCTTGATTTCTACACCAAGAAATTTGATTGGTCTGCTGCACACATTTGTTATAAGCGTTTTTTCTTCTGAGAGTTCAAGCTTTAAAGTCTCTTTCAAGTATCTTTTGGCTTTGTACTTCAGTTTTTCTGCATCTTCTTTGCTATCTGTGAGGATAACCCAGTCATCTGCATATCTTATATAATAGCAAGTTTTTAGATTGCTGTGATTTCTCATTGCAGTCAACTCACCATCTCTTCTTGTGTGTGGTTTCCTAAGTTTCTTTCTTTCAAAGTCGCTTGTCATGTAATTATCGAATCGGTTCAGATAAACATTAGCCAGAAGCGGTGAAATAATACCGCCTTGCGGAGTACCGAGTTCGCTTACGCTACATTCATTCATTACCCCTGCTTTGAGCATTTGTTTGATTATACTCAGCACCCTTTTATCTCGGATTCCAAGGCTCCAAAGACTCTTTATCATAACATTGTGGTCAATGTTATCGAAGAATCCTTTTATATCACCTTCTACTACCCAGTAGCATTTAGATGTCCAGTTAATGCGTTTGATTCTAGCTATCGCCATATCAGCAGACCTCATTGGACGAAATCCATATGAGTGTTCAAAGAACTGACCTTCTGCTATTGGTTCAAGTATTTTTCTAACACATTCTTGAATAATCCTATCGATAATTGTTGGTATTCCAAGCGGTCTTTTTTCAGACTTACCTGGTTTTGGTATCCATACTCTTCGCACCATTTCAGGCTTGTAATGATAAAGTTTATTTCTTACTTCCTGAATAACCTCATCGTAGCCTTTTTCAAGGTAGTCATCCATTACTTTCTGGTCTATTCCAGCAGTTTTACTGCCTTTATTTCCTTTGATTTTATGAATGGCCGATACAATATTCGGTTCGGATGCGATAATTTCTAGAATACCTGTGAAATTACATTCTTTTCTATCATCATAATTATTTTTTGCCGTCAGATATATTTTTTGCAAGAGTTCGTTGAGTTCCTTTTCTGTTGTAGGAACTTTATTAAGTTTTGTCCCCATAGGCATCACCTCCCATGGTTAGTTCGTTTCGCTCAACGGCTACCTTAATAATTGAACATTCTTACATAACTCTATTTCTGACTATGCCCCTTCGCTCCACAGACATTACTCTGCTTCGTCGCTACTATGGGCTGCTGACTCTCAGATTCACAAGTCATTTCCTACTTGTTAGAAACATTGACGCTTAAACATCTTAGCATTTTCTTCTGAGTCTCAATTGTTCCGTTAATTCTATCCTTTCATTATAATAACTTAGCTGCCGTCTTTAACCCGTAAGCCATTCTTTTTCCCGTTAGCTGAATGGGAGCAGAACTCATATCCTTTACTGGATATGAACAGTGATGGCAATGGACAATACCAGCACTGCGACTTAAATCCCTACAGGGATGACCCAACTTTCGTCGGGGTCGTCTAAATTACGAGCCTTTCATACGACGGTTCCTGGTGTGTCAGCATATTACTTTTTACAG
>JPZU01000001.1:858924-907460 GCA_000875945.1 Lachnospiraceae bacterium TWA4
TTACTTTACTTACGACGACCCCGACCTACTTCGTCTCCTTACAATTTACTCTATCCGTTCCAACGGGCGGGCTCTAGCCACTTTTGAACCAGCTGTACTAGTATATTTCTTTTGTTTAGGATTCTTTTTGGCCGACTTTACCGAGCTTTATACCTTTCAGTTATAAGCCTGATTGGCATATCGGAGTCTCAGGGAGTGAGGTATCAGCATTTACCTCGTAGATGGAATTTCACCATCCTAATCAAATTAACAGTTAAGCAAGCTTTCATTTGCTTGCTCCGCTAACTTGTTTCCATTTCTGGAGTGTTTCGTTAGCGAACAATTCGCACATCCATTTTAAGAAGACCAAGTTCTTCTAGTGTTGTCATAATGTACTGAGTTGTAATAGACCCATCACTTCCCCTTGAAAGTGGTACATACTCCCAAATTGGCTTTTGACTAATGACTACACCTGCTGCATGCATGGATGTATGCCTTGGAAGTCCCTCCAGACGTTTTGACATATCAATAAGATAATGAACCCTCTCATCCTCTGTATAGAGCTTTTTAAGTTCTGGATTCATTTTGAGTGCTTTATCAATTGTAATGTTTAATTCCTTTGGAATCATCTTGGCAATCTGGTCACATAGTGCATACGAATAATCTAATACTCGACCTACATCTCGAATGACGTTTCTAGCAGCCATTGTTCCAAAAGTTACAATCTGTACGACACAGTCTTTTCCATATTTTTCAGTTACATAATCAATGACTTCTTGTCTTCGTTCATAACAAAAGTCAATATCAATATCAGGCATACTGACACGTTCTGGATTTAAGAAACGTTCAAAAATTAAGTCGTATTTTTCAGGATCAATATCTGTAATTTGAAGACTATAGGCTACAATACTTCCAGCTGCTGAACCTCGTCCAGGTCCTACCATAATCTTATGGTCTTTCGCATATTTTATAAAATCCCAAACAATTAAGAAATAATCCACATATCCCATGTTTTCGATAGTTGTAAGTTCATATTCTAATCGTTCTTTTAGCTTTTCTGAAGCATTTGGATAGCGCATGTCAAATCCCTTTTGACAAAGATATCTCAGATACTCTGGAGATGTATAACCTTTAGGAACCTCAAATTTAGGCAGCTTTTGAACACCAAACTCAATTTCTACTTCACATCGATTCGCGATTTTTTTGGTGTTATCTAAGGCTTGCGGTGCAAAAGGAAAAAGCTTTCTCATTTCTTCTTCAGATTTGCAATAATACTGCCCACCTTCATAACGCATACGATTTTCATCAGAAATTCTCTTCCCTGTCTGAATACACAATAAGATATCATGTGCTTTTGCATCATCTGCAAAGGTATAGTGAATATCATTCGTACAAACCAATTCGATTCCAAGTTCTTCACTGAGTCGTAACATTCCTTGATTGACTGTCTGCTGATCGGCAATTCCATGATCTTGCATTTCTAAAAAGAAATTCCCTTTGCCAAAAATTTCTTGATAGTGAAGTGCTGATTTTTTAGCGTCTTCATACATTCCTCTTGCAAGGTACCTTGAAACTTCTCCTGCAAGGCATGCACTAAGGGCTATGACTCCTTCATGGTAAGTTTCTAAAACTTCATAGTCAACTCTTGGTTTATAGTAAAATCCTTCGGTAAATCCCAAGGATACAATTTTCATTAAATTTTGATATCCTGTATTATTTTCAGCCAGTAATACTAAGTGATAATAGGGATTATCCCCAGCTGTTTTTTCTTTATCAAATCTTGAACGAGGAGCTACATAAACTTCACAGCCAATAATCGGCTTAATACCTTCTTCTTTACAAGCTCTGTAAAAATCGATAACCCCATACATCACTCCATGGTCTGTAATGGCAAGTTCTTTATAGCCTAAATCCTTCGCTTGTTTTACTAATTCCTTAATTTTACTCGATCCATCTAAAAGGCTATACTCTGTATGAACATGTAAATGAACAAAATTATTCTCTATTGTATTTACTTTATTTTCTATTGTACTCACCTTATCTTTCTATTAAAATTTCTATTAAAATAGGGGCTGTATAAAAAACAGCCCCTTTCTTTTCTGTTTTTATGCTCCTGTTGAACAAAGGAATCTCTCAATTCCATCTAGTGCTACTTCCTCATCATTTCCATTTGCACTAATTTCCAATTCTTCACCCTTTTGAAAGGTTAAAGTCATAACTCCCATTATGCTTTTTGCGTTAATTTTCTTTGTACCAGTTGTTACATGAATTGAACTTTCATATTGGCTTGCCACCTGAACAAACATAGCAGCTGGTCTTTGTTCAGCCTCTGGTCCTACACTAATTGTCATTTTTCTTGTAATCATATAGTTCCTCCTCTGTTTTAATTTGACTAGCAATAAGTTTAAGTTTACGTAACCTATGATTAATTCCAGATTTTCCAACTTTTGGATTCATAAGTTCCCCGAGTTCCTTCAGCGGCATCTCTGGATTTTCTAAGCGAAACTTCGCAGTTTCTTTTAACTCCCTTGGTAAACTTTCTAATCCTATTGTTTGACTAATTAAATTTATATCATGAATCTGCGACTGCGCAGCTGATACCGATTTTAAAATATTTGCTGTATCACAATTGACTTGTCGATTAATTTTTCCATTAATTTCTCTGCGAATTCGTACATTTTCATACTCCATTAAAGCTACCGGAGCCTCCATCACATTTAATAAATCGACAATTTGTCTTCCCTCTTTAATATACACAACTTCTGAATACTTACGCTTCACAATTTTGGCATCTATTGAAAACGTTTCTAATAATTCCAATAATTGGTTGGTTTTCTTATAATTTCCAGAAACAAATTCTAAATGGTAGGACTTATTAGGGTCACTCACCGAACCACTGCACATAAACATTCCTCGTAAAAATGCTCGCTTACAACAAGAGCTTTGTAAAAGAAGCCCACTTACAGGTTCTTCGTAATACTCAAATTTAATTGCTTGTTTAATTCTCTTTACCAATTTAAAATCTGTAATTGCAATTGTATATCGCTTTTTTCTCACAGAAATTTCTGGATGGCTATCAAAACACTTAACCAACAAATCGTACAACTTGCCAGCAACTATTTCCTTATCCGTTTTTACTACTAAAAAATGTTTATCTTTACATTCACAAGCACTCAAAATAGCTGCAAGTTCAGCAAGTTGACAATGTCTAACTTTTCCAAATTTCCTAGCTAATTCTTCTTTTACTGCATGCGAAAAAGACATACTAGAACTCTCCTACTAATTGAACTTCTGGCTCCATATGAACCCCAAATTTTTCATAAACAATTCTTTGTACATCTTGAATTAGCTGATAAATATCACTAGACGTTGCATGATTTTTATTAATAACAAATCCACAGTGCTTTTCAGATACCATAGCTCCACCAACTTGATATCCTCTAAGTCCACTATCTTGGATAAGCTTTCCAGCAAAATACCCTTCAGGACGCTTAAATGTACTTCCTGCACTTGGATACTCTAATGGCTGTTTTTCTCTACGACTAGCATTTAATTTTTCAATCTCATTTAACAACTCTCCTGCATTCATTGGAGTCAATTGTAACTTTACCTCTAAAACAATTCGTTTACTCTGCTTGAAGATACTAGTTCGATAACCTAGCTTTAATTCAGATACAGGCTTTGTCACAACCTGTCCATCTTCATCTAAATATGTAACTTCCTTAATTACTTGAACCATTTCTCCGCCGTAAGCTCCTGCATTCATTACAACAGCTCCACCAATATTTCCTGGAATTCCTGCTGCAAAAGCCATATTTCCAAGACCCAACTTCGATAATTGCTTTGATGTAAAAGACAACGAAGTTCCTGCAAGTACAGTTGCCATATGGTTTTCTTCATCTAATTTTATACCTGCAAAACGATTTCCAAGGTGGATAATTACACCTTCATAGCCTTTATCACTAACTAATAAGTTGCTTCCATTTCCTATAACATAATAAGGGCTTTTTTCTTTTGTACAAAGAGCTACCACTTGACAAACTTCTTCAATAGTTGATGGACTAACAAAATACTTTGCCAATCCACCTGTGCGAAAAGTTGTATGCTTTGCCATAGGCTCCTCTAAATTTATATTTTCTTTACCTAAAATTTCTTCTAATCTCTTTAACATAAACTAAATAATATCCTCTATAACTCCTTTAGTTAAATTCTCTTGAACTCTTCGATATAGCTCATCTGTTGCATTATAACCCATCTTTTTCTGACGATGATTGATTGCCGCTGTTTCTACAATAATTGCAACATTTCGACCTGGTCGAACTGGCAGTCTATGACAAACCACCTTACTGTTTAAATATTCTTCATATTGATTTTCTTTACCTAATCGGTCAAATTCTTTATCTTTTCTCCATTCCTCTAAATGAATGGTCATATCAATCTTTTGACTATCTTTTACACTTTCAACACCGAATAGTGTTTTTGCATCAATAATACCAATACCTCGAAGTTCAATAAAATGACGAGTAACTGCTGGTGCGCTGCCAACTAATTCGTCATCACTGACTTTTCGAATCTCTACAACATCATCACTGACAAGACGGTGTCCTCGTTTAATCAATTCTAATGCTACTTCACTCTTACCAATTCCACTCTCACCAGTAATTAATACACCTTCACCAAATACATCAACTAATACTCCGTGAATACTAATCATTGGTGCAAGTTGTGTTTTTAACCAAATAATGACTTCTGCAAGCATATCTGATGTTGTTTTATCGGTCATTAACAACGGAACATCATACTTAACTGCTGCATCATACATATACTTGTCTGGATAATAACCACGACATAAAATTAAACAAGGAAATTTATAGCTAAAAAGCTTATCATAAATTTCTATTTTTTGTTCTTCTGGCATCTGATGAAGATACTCTTCTTCGACGTTTCCAATTAATTGCACTCTTTCATTGTTAAAATGAGCAAAATGTCCGGTCAACTGTAATGCTGGACGATTCACGTCTGCATGCTTAATAATAATCTGGCTTGTATCAATCGTTTCTGTCAGATTCTTTAACTTCATTTTGTCAATAAAAGTAGATACTCTTACTCCTAGCATAAATTTCCTCCCTCTATACTCACATTTTCAAATATTATTATTGTATCATAATAAAACTATACAGACAAGACGGAAGTAAAACAATTTTTTTGAATTTTCAGACAATTTATATGCAAAACGACAAATAAAGGTCTGAAGTTTACATAAAAATCGCTCCCTCTTAGAGGGAGCGAACTAAAAAATGTTAAACTTCAAAAATTAAATCACCATAAGATGGCACCGGCCAATACTCTTTATCTACTAACATTTCAAGAACATCAATTGGTGCTCTGAGTGCATCCATTGCTGGAAATACCTGTTCTCTATAAGCAAATGCTTTTTCTTTTTGTGATTCAATTTTACCAACCTTTACTAATACACTCTTTAATTCTTTTAAAGCTTTTTGAGCTTTTACAAGTTCTGCACTAACCTCTATAAGCATTTCTTTTTGAACTGACACATCTGCTTGTTCACATGCCTCTCTTACTGCACTAATAGAAGTTGCAAGTTCTGTTGTATAAGAAATGACTGATGGAATATACTGCTTAGAAGCCATATCAACCATTGCTAATGCCTCGATGTTCACTTTCTTTGCATAAGTTTCATACAGAATTTCTGCACGAGATTCTAATTCTGCTTTTGTAAAAATACCGAATTTCTCATAAAGATTGACAGCCTTATCAGTGACGAGTGCACCTACTGCCTCAACCATTGACTCAATATTTGGAAGTCCTCTACGTTTAGCTTCTTCTACCCATTCATCTGAATATCCATTGCCATTAAAAATAACTCTGCTATGTTCAGTTAAATACTTTTTAATCAAATCATGAACTGCAAGGTCTTTATCTTCTGCTGCTTCTAAAATGTCAGCAGCTTCACAAAAAGCTTCTGCAGCAATTGCATTGAGTGTAATATTTGGAGCTCCAATAGAGTCTTCTGAGCCTACCATACGGAACTCAAATTTATTCCCTGTAAAAGCAAATGGTGATGTACGATTTCGATCAGTTGCATCTTTTGAAAGAGTAGGTAAAGATGATACACCTGTTTCTAATTTTCCACCTGTTTTGCATGAATCTGCATTACCAGTTTCAATTAACTGATTGACCACATCTTCTAACTGCTCACCTAAGAAAACAGAAATAATTGCTGGTGGCGCTTCATTTGCACCCAAACGATGCTCATTACCTACATTTGAAGCTGATTCACGAAGTAAATCTGCATGAGTATCTACAGCCTTGATAATACAAGCAAGAACTAATAAGAACTGAATATTTTCATTCGGAGTCTTACCAGGCTCTAAAAGATTCACTCCATTATCTGTATTTAATGACCAGTTATTATGCTTACCTGAACCATTCACTCCAGCAAATGGTTTTTCATGAAGTAAACACTTCATTCCATGATGTTCAGCTACTCGCTTCATAGTTTCCATAACTAACTGATTATGGTCTACAGCAATATTGGCTGTATCAAAAATTGGTGCAAGTTCATGCTGAGCAGGAGCTACCTCATTGTGCTGAGTTTTTGCAGTAATTCCAAGTTTCCACAATTCTTTATTTAAATCCTGCATATATTCACCAATACGTTCACGAATAACACCAAAATATTGGTCATCAAGTTCCTGTCCCTTGGGAGCAGGTGCACCAAAGAGTGTACGGCCTGTAAAAATTAAATCTTTTCTCTTTAAAAATTTTTCTTTGTCGACTAAAAAATATTCCTGTTCAGCTCCAACACTTGCTGAGACCTTTGTAGCCTGCGTGTTGCCAAATAGACGAACAATACGAAGAGCTTGCTTGTTTACTGCTTCCATTGAACGAAGAAGTGGAGTTTTTTGATCAAGAGCTTCTCCTGTATAGGAGCAGAATGCTGTAGGAATACAAAGAATCTTGCCTACTCCTGACTCCTTAATAAATGCTGGTGAAGTACAATCCCATGCAGTATAACCTCTAGCTTCAAATGTTGCACGAAGTCCTCCCGAAGGGAATGAAGATGCATCAGGTTCACCTTTAATTAATTCCTTACCTGAAAACTCAAGCATTACTTTACCCATTTCATCAGGAATTGTAACAAATGCATCATGCTTTTCTGCAGTAATTCCTGTTAATGGCTGAAACCAATGAGAATAGTGAGTTGCACCTTTACTAATTGCCCAGTCTTTCATTGCTTTTGCAACAACGTCTGCATCAGCCATTGCAAGTTCTCCACCATTTTCCATAACATCTAATACAGCTTTATAAACCTTTTTAGGTAAATATTCTTTCATCTTCGAAAGATCAAAAACATTTTCACCAAAAATTCCAGCTACATCGATTATTTCACTCATAGCTTTTACCCTCCCTATGATTTTAAAAAGGCGTTCCCTAAATAAGGAACGCCCTTGTTCTCAAACTATTTAAAGACTTATTCAGCTTTACCAATGCATCCGAATAATTCCATTTTTTCTTTAATAGTAGCTTTAATAGCTTCAGTACCAGGAGCTAATAATTTACGAGGGTCATAACCTTTACCCTGCTGATCCTTACCAGCTTCGATATATTCACGAGTTGCAGCAGCGAATGCTAACTGGCACTCAGTATTTACATTAATCTTAGCAACACCTAAAGAGATTGCTTTCTTAATCATATCTTCTGGAATACCTGAACCACCATGTAAAACTAATGGCATATCACCAACTTTAGCCTGGATAGCATCTAAAGTTTCAAAGCTAAGTCCAGCCCAGTTTTCTGGATATTTACCATGAATGTTACCAATACCAGCAGCTAAGATATCAACTCCTAAATCTGCAATTCTCTTACATTCTTCTGGATCTGCACATTCACCCTGTCCAACAACACCATCTTCTTCTCCACCGATAGAACCAACTTCTGCTTCGATAGACATTCCTTTAGCATGACAAGTAGCTACTAACTCTTTTAGTTTTTCTACGTTCTCTTCAATTGGATAATGAGAACCATCAAACATAACTGAAGAGAATCCAGCTTCGATACAAGCCTTTGCACCTTCATAGGTTCCATGGTCTAAGTGTAAAGCTACAGGTACAGTAATTCCCATAGATTCTTCTAAAGCTTTTACCATATCAGCAACAACTTTGAATCCTCCCATGTACTTACCAGCACCCTCAGATACTCCAAGGATAATTGGGGCTTTTAATTCCTCAGCAGTCTGTAAAGCAGCCTTTGTCCACTCTAAATTGTTGATGTTAATGTGTGCAACAGCGTAATGTTCTGCTCTTGCTTTTTTTACCATTTCAGTAACAGGTACTAACATTCTAATAAACCTCCATATGAAATTAATTTTTCTTTGCTTCGATTATTATACATCAACTAAGCCTAGTTAGTCAACATCTTTCATCGTTAATTGTATTCTATTTTTCTTTAAATCGACACTCATAACCTTCACAGATACGATATCTCCTACTTTTACAACCTCTAATGGATGCTTAATATAACGCTTTGTTATCTGTGAAATATGTACAAGTCCATCTTGATGAACTCCTATGTCGACAAAGATTCCAAAGTCAATGACATTGCGAACCGTGCCTTTTAAAATCATTCCCTCTTTTAAATCTTTAATATCTAAAACGTCGGTTCGAAGAACTGGTTTTGGCATTTCATCTCTAGGATCACGACCTGGTTTTTCTAATTCTTTTACAATATCACGTAAAGTTGGCTCACCTACACCAATAGCTTCTGCCACTTTTACATAATCAAGATTTTTTAGATTTTCTTTCTTTTTATCGATTGCTACTAATAACTTTTTAACAGCTTCATAGCTTTCTGGATGAACTGCTGTATTGTCAAGAGGATTACTTCCTCCTCGAATACGTAAAAATCCCGCACACTGCTCATAAGCCTTAGGTCCAAGCTTTGAAACCTTTAAAAGTTGCTTACGATTTTCAAATCGACCATGTTCTTCTCGATATTCTACAATATTTTTAGCAATTGTTTTATTAACACCTGAAACGTATTCTAAAAGAGCTGCTGATGCTGTATTTAAATCAACACCTACTCTATTTACACAATCTTCTACAACACCACCTAAAACTTCTGCTAGTCTCTTTTGATTCATATCATGCTGATACTGACCAACACCAATAGATTTAGGCTCAATCTTTACTAGTTCCGCAAGTGGATCTTGAAGTCTTCTAGCAATGGAAGTAGCACTTCGTTGACCTACGTCAAAATTTGGAAACTCTTTAGTTGCTAATTTACTAGCTGAATAAACCGAAGCACCTGCCTCATTGACAATTACATACTGTAATGGAGTATCTACTTCTTTGATTAATTCAACAATTACCTGTTCGGATTCTCTAGAAGCTGTACCATTTCCAACAGAAATCAATGTGATATTATATTTTTTAATAAGTTCTTTTAATGTTTTCTTTGCCTCTTCTACTTTGTTTTGAGGAGCCGTTGGATAAATAACTACCGTATCTAATACCTTACCTGTTGCATCTACAACGGCTAACTTACAGCCTGTTCGAAATGCAGGGTCCCAGCCAAGAACTGTATGTCCTGCTACTGGAGGCTGCATAAGCAACTGCTCTAAATTTTTACCAAAAACTTTCATTGAAGTTTCTTCTGCTTGCTCTGTTAATTGATTGCGAATCTCACGTTCAACCGCTGGTCCAATTAATCGCTTATAACTATCTGCAATTGTTTCCAATAAAATCGGTGTTGTCACTGGATTATCATTCTTTATGGTTTTATTTTTTAAATAAATCATAATATGATCAAGAGGCGCTTCCACTTTCACACTCAACTCTTTTTGAGCTTCCCCTCGATTAATTGCTAAAATTCTATGACCTGCTGCTTTATTAATTTTTTCTGTATAGTCATAATACATTTCAAAAACAGAATTCTCTTTTTTCTCCTTAGTCGCAGTAGAACTAATCATTCCTTCATCAATGGTTAACTGTCTGATTCGCATACGATAATCAGCTTCATCAGCAATTTGTTCAGCAATAATATCACAAGCTCCACTTAAAGCTTCCTCTACAGACTTTACATCATCTGTGCAATAATCCTTTGCAGTCTCTTCTAAAGGAATTGTAGTTTCCTGTGCTAAAATTAAATTTGCTAGTGGTTCAAGGCCTTTTTCCTTTGCAATCATTGCCCTAGTACGACGTTTCGGTCTAAATGGACGGTATAAGTCTTCTACAACCACTAATGTCTTTGCTTCTTCAATCTTTTTCTTCAATTCATCGGTTAATTTCCCCTGTTCTTCAATTGAAGATAAGACCTGTGTCTTCTTTTCATCTAAATTTCTAAGATACGTAAGTCGCTCTCCTAAATTTCTTAAAACTTCATCATTTAATCCACCTGTTGCTTCTTTACGATATCTAGAAATAAAAGGAATGGTATTTCCTTCATCAATTAATTTAACAGAAGCTTCTGTCTGTTCTCTTTTAATATTTAATTCTTCTGTAATAATCTGTATAATGTCCATGAGTTCAAAATCCTCCACCTAAAACTTCCATAGCTTTAGTATAACTTATTTTCTAAAAAATTCATAGATATTTTTTGCTGTTTGTTCATTCATTCTTGGAATTTCCATTAAATCATTCATACTTGCCACCTTTAAATCGTCGATTGAAGGATACTTTTTCATAATTTCTCTTCGTCTTACTGTACCGACTCCTGGAATTTCATCTAGAATCGAATGAATTTGCCCTTTTCCTCTAAGACTTCTATGATACTCAATGGCAAATCGATGTGCCTCATCTTGTACTCTTGTGATTAATTTAAAAACTTCTGAATGTGTATCAATCGGAAGCTCAACATCATTAAAATATAACCCCCTTGTGCGATGGTAATCATCTTTAACCATTCCGCAAACAGGAATTTTAAGATTCATCTGTTCTAATACCTTTTTGGCAATTCCCACTTGACCTTTTCCACCATCCATTAAAATTAAATTGGGATATGCACCAAAAATATCATCTGCCTCATGCTCAAATCGTCTAGTCAATACTTCTTCCATCGATGCATAGTCATTAGGACCTTCTACTGATTTAATTTTAAACTTACGATAGTCATTATTTTTAGCTTTACCATCCTCAAATACAACCATTGAACCTACGCTGTGAAATCCACTAATATTTGAAATATCATAAGCTTCAATTCTGTGCGCTGATGGCAGTCGAAGAATATCTGCTAAATCTCTTGCAGCGCCTAGTGTACGAAGATGTTCTCTTCTAGCCTTATCTCGATCTCTTGATAGCATAAGAATTGCATTCCTTCTAGCAAGTTGTACCATACGCTGTTTTTCACCCTTTTTAGGAACAACTAAATTCACTGCTTGACCTCTTTTAGTCGTTAACCATTCTTTAATTAACTCCTCCTCATTTAACTCAACCGGTAAAAATAATTCTCTTGGAATATGAGGACTTCCTTGATAAAATTGTTTAATAAATGACTCTAAAATTTCGGCATCACTTTCATCAACATCTGTATATATGTGAAAATAATCTCTACCTACTAATCGTCCATTTCTAACAAAAAACACTTGTACAATTGCATCGGTGTGTTCATGAGCAACTGCTAGAATATCTCGATCTTCTTTCTCACTGGTTGTAATCTTTTGTTTTTCTTCAATCGTTCTTACACTTTGAATTTGGTCTCTATATAAAGCTGCCTTTTCAAAGTCTAGGTTTTGTGAAGCTTCTAACATATTTTGAGTTAAAACCTCTACAACTTCTTGATAATTTTTTCCATTTAAAAATTCTATGACTTTGTCAATTCGTTTTTTGTAAACCTCTTTAGAAACTTTTTTCATACAAGGAGCTTCACATTGTCCAATATGATAATTCAAACAAGCCCTCGTTGTATTTCTAAATGTCTGTTGCTTGCAAGTTCGGATTTTAAAGATTTTTTGTAGTAAACTGATTGTCTCTTTTACAGAGTCTACACTCATATAGGGGCCAAAGTATTTTGCCTTATCATTTTTTCTAGTTCTAGCCATTAAAATTCTAGGAAAATCTTCTTCCACTGTTACCTTGATATACGGATAGTTCTTATCATCCTTTAACATGGTATTATATCTAGGTTGATGTTTTTTTATCATATTGCTTTCTAAAATCAAAGCTTCAAGTTCTGAATCAGTCATTATATATTCAAACCATGCAATATGACTGACCATCTTTTGAATTTTGGCTGTTTTATTTCTACTACTTTGAAAATATTGGCGTACACGATTTTTAAGATTAATCGCTTTTCCTACATAGATGATTTCATCTCGCTTATTATGCATGAAATAAACGCCTGGAGAGGTCGGAAGTTTTTTTAATTCTTCTTGTATATTAAAGTCTTTCATAATATCTCCTTATTTATAATTACTATTAATTACTGTTCATATTTTATTCACAATTCTTTTAAAAACCATTTACATTATCCACATATTCTACTCATAACTTTATCATATACTTTAACCATCAGCAAGGCAAGTGGCAATGAGCTGATAGCAAAATGCTTACTACCTTAATTTTTTTCATAACGAGCTGGTAAACAGCTCTCCTCCCTTTTTCATTTGATAAATAATAAAAGAATGGCTAAGCCATTCTTTTATTATTTTATTTTATTTAATTTTTAAAACTTTACTTGTAGTATACGAGCTATAATATCCCTTTTCATTTACTACAGCATAAGCTCTTATTCTATAAGAATAATTTCCTGCTGACTTTACAGAAGTCTCAAAAGATGTTCCTGTAGTAGTTTTTAGACGCTTCCAATCACCGTTTCCTTTTCTATAATAGATTTGATAATTTTTAGCTCCAACTACTTTTTTCCATGTAATCTTTACAGTTCGTTTAGTAACCGTAAATTTTGCACTTGGAGCTGGTAATACACGAGTGATAAATCTTGAATATTCTGCATCTACAATAACTTTCCCTTGATATTTTACTTTAATCGCATATTGATATTTACTACCTAAATTGACTTTTTTATCAATATAACTTGTAGCTTTTGTATGTAAGAAAGCTTTTTCCCACTTCTGACTTGCATTCATTCTACGATATACTAAATATTCTGCCCCATTAATAGTATTTGACCACTTAACTTCAATACCATTCGCACCATTTACTAATGTAATATTAATAAGACCTTTTCGTAAAACACTTTCGTATTTACTTAATACCGTACTTCCATCTGCTGATGAATATGCCCTAATCGTATAATAATAAGCTTTATACTTTGAAGCTTTTGTATCTGTGTACGTTGTTTTACCTGCCGAAAGTGTAGCAATTCTTGCCCATGAGCCATTTAACTCTTTACGATATAAATAGTAACCTGTACAATTTTCCATCTTATCCCATGTAAGAACTGTACCCTTTGAAGTGATTTTTGCAGTTTTAATCATAGGATAGGATGAATATGCCCTTATCATTTCATTACTCTGTTTAGATTTATCAGATTCTAACGAGTTACTACAAGCACTGACTGAGTAATAGTAAGATATTCCAAATAATGCATTTGAATCTGTATAGGTTGTAGAAGTTGTCGTCCCAATTTCTGACCAGTTTCCATTTTTAGTCATTCTATATACCTTATAATTCTTAGCATTTGAAACGTGATTCCAAGAAATTAGATTTCCACTTGATTGAATACTAGCTTTTTTAATAACAGGCGTATTTAATACAATCTTTGGAGCTTCTAGCTTAGGCTCTGATTCCTTTGGTTTTTCTGATTCTTTTTCTTCATTAGAGGTAGAATTTGATACTGTACATTTACTACAATTATCACCTTCTAATGGAACTGCACAACTGTGTTTATAGGTTACATTGTTTATTGTTTTACTTCTGTAAAGAATGTAATTTGATTCAAAATATCTTTGTGTTAAATTTGCAAGTGTTTTTGTTCCACCAACTCCATAACGAGTAATAATAGGACTTGGCGGTGTTTGTTCAATAATTTCAATAGAAACAATATTACCATCAGAATCATATCCCACATCACTAATTAACACCGTATGATCTTTTCTTTTTACAAGAATATCACCTATTTGCACATTATAAATATCTTGAGACTCAACCTTGTTACATGATTCATTCAATGTACTTGTTGTTTTTCTCTTATCTAACTGTAATGACCAAGAGACGAATGATGAACAGTCACTTGAATAATAAGGAGCTACCTTGTTATATGTCGACTTGCTTGTATACATCTTACTTTTAGGATCATTTACACTTTCTAAAAATTCTTCAAGCGAAGCACTCCAAGGAACATACTTTGCATTTACTGGTTGTCCATAAGGAACTCCTTTATATTCTTTTCCTGCTTCAAAAGGCTCTCTATTTGCCCATGATGTAATATCTTCTAACGGAATCCATACAATCTCTGCCTGCTGTCTAGCCCTTTTAATTGTATTTTTCTGACCTTTAGTAGCTGAATCTAGACCTGATATGTAATTATCAGTTGAAGATGTTTTTACTGCTGTCTGTTCAGCAGCAGTTTTAAGTTCTCGACTAGTAGTAATTCCATCTAAATCTGAAAATAAAATTTCCTCACTTGTTTTAGGTTTATAAGATTCTACTTCCTTAGAAGGCTCTTTACTTGTAAATAGCTGTTCAAAACTAATTTGAAAATCCTTATCATCTTTTGTAAAATAGAAATAATTATCCATTTCATAGAAGGATTTAGCTCCCTTTACAATGATTTTATGATCAACATATACATCCCAGTGAAACAATTTGCCTTTAGCGTAAATTATTCCTTTGACTGTTGGAACCATTTTTTGAATTTTTCCATCTGAAATTACTTCTTTTAATTCTTTGGTTTTAATTGTATATGTATAAACATTTCCCTTTGAAATAAAGTAACAAGTTGTTCCATTAACGACGTACAAATTACTAATGGAATCTGCTTTATAGAGTGTCTCTTCCTTTTTTGTATTTTTATTCAAACGACTAATAAAAGAATTGTTCTTTACAAAATAAATCCACTCTGAGTCCACATTAAGATATGAACAAGATTCTTTTAAAAGTAATGTTTTTTTGTTATTTTTTATTAAATATAAATACTTTGATGAATTTTGTGATGAACTATAAATTTCATCCCCTTCATAGGCAATAGAGCCACCATTTAAAATGGTTGTACTAAAATTCCCTAACCTAAACTCACCACTAGCCTGCACCACTATAGACAATTGGAATACAAACCACAGTATTAAAAATCCACTTAAAAATAACTTCCCTTTTAATTTCATAAATTAATGCTTTCCCTTCCTTGTAATATTTTTAACATTTCTGTAATATTTTAATAATTATATTAACATTGAATAGAAAGCATTTCAATTATTTCCTTGTGCAAAATCTAATTCATATGGATACTTTTACACATTAAAGCAACTTCCACCCACAAATTCTCGTACAATAGAGTTCATTGGAATCATTGCTGTATCAATACCTAGGAAATAATCTAAGAATTTCAACAATCGTTTTGCTTCTATATGTTCTGGACAATCTACAGGAACTCCATAAAGTAATGGTTCTGCAATTACTTTTAAGGCTGCAAGTTCGTAAATAGATGCTGAATTAAACATTATATCTGCTTCTTCCTGATAAGGAAAGATATTTTTATCTTCTCCTTTTCGAACAGAGCTCCATCTTGCAATCGTATCTTTTGCATCGCTTCCTCTAGTTCTTGCATCTCTAACAATTCGTCTAATTAATCGCCCATCTGTCGTTGGAATTCGATTGTGCTCATCGATACACAATTGAGTAAGCGCACTTAAATAAATTTTAAACTTACTTTCTCTTGGAAGAGCTACTGACATCTGGTCATTTAATGCATGAATTCCTTCAATTACCAATATGTCTTCAGGTCCTAGCTTCAAAACTTCTCCATGGTACTCTTTTCTTCCCTCTTTAAAATTAAATGTTGGCATCTGAACAGATTTTCCATCCAATAGGTCTTTCATATGTTGATTAAATAATTTTAAATCTACACAATCAATACTTTCAAAATCATATTCCCCATTTTCATCAATTGGTGTAAATTCTCTATCTACAAAATAATTATCCACACTAATTTGATGAGGAATCATTCCATTTGCTCGAAGTTGTACACAAAGTCTATGAGAAGTTGTAGTTTTTCCAGAAGATGAAGGACCTGCAAGCATCACAAACTTACAGTCTTTACGATTTTTAATTTCCACTGCAATATCAGCTAATTTTTTTTCTTGCAAAGCTTCTTGTACTAAAATCAGATCATTAATTTCTCCCCTTGCAATGACATCATTCAAATCTCCAACGGTATTCACATCAAGCATCTGTCTCCAATTAATGCTTTCCTTTAGAGTCTGAAATAATTTAGACTGAGGCTTAAATTCACTAACTTCTTTTGGATGATTCTTTGTAGGAAACAACAGCACTAGTCCTTGCTCATAACTGCATAAATCAAAGTATTTTAAATATCCCGTGCTTGGAACCATATAGCCATAAAAATAATCTTCAAAATCGCCCAAACGGTAAATATTTACGGCTGAACTTCTTCGATAATTTAGTAGCTTCTGTTTATAAGTCATATTATAGGAAGCAAATAGACTTTGAGCATCTTGTGTCTTCATTATTGTTTTTTCAATAGGTAAATCCTGAGTAACCATTTTATTCATCATTTCTTTTACATTCATAATAAATGATTCATCAATCGTGACATTTCCTTCAATTTCAACGTAAACCCCATGAGTTATGGCAAATCTCACCCAAACATTTTTGATTGACTTTCGACCAGCTACTCGAAAAATTGCTCTAAGCATCATAAATAAAAGACTTCGTTCATAAGCCTTCATTCCTGGCTCTTCTTTTGCTGTAATAAATCGCAGATTTATATATTCTCCAACTACCGTACTTAACTCTGAAAGTTTTCCATCAACTTCAGCCAATAAAATATCTTCTTCAAAGTCACTTTGGATTTCCTTTGCTAACTCCCTATACGTTTTCATAAATCTATTCCTCCTGTTATGATGCTTTTTTCATCTTCTACTTTACGGTCTTTACACAATTCTACAAGGAGATTTTGCAGATGCTGTATAAACCTCTAATTTAGGAAATACTTCTTTGATTTGGTTAGCCATTACTGGAATAAAAATCTTCTCAAGTCCAAAATGTCCACCATCAATAATTGTTAATCCTTGTGCCTGTGCATCAATTCCTTCGTGATGCCCAATATCTCCTGTAATTAAAACTTCTGCTCCAGATTTAAGCGCTGCATCAATCATTGAACGACCAGATCCTGGACAAATCGCTACTCGTCTTACAGGATTCTCAAATCCTCTAGCTGGATAAACATTCAAAGTTTCCAACTGAAATCTCTGCTTAACTCGTTGGCACAAATCTGCTAGTGTACAAACTTGTTCAAGATTACCTACCTTTCCAATTCCCCAAGGAGTCTCTAATTCATCACTCATAACTTCCATTGGAGTGCCATATTGAAGTCCCAATAAAATAGCTGCAAGGTCTGCCATTCCATTCGGTGCTGCATCAAAATTTGTATGCATTGCATAATACGAAATATCATTTCCAATTAATGTTAAGAGTCTACGACCAATAAAATCATCTTCTGTAATTCTCTTAATCGGTTTAAAAATTAAAGGATGATGAGTAAGCAAAAAGTCGCAGCCTCTTCTAACTGCATCTACAATGACTTCATCGGTTGCATCCAAAGCTACATAAACTTTATTTACCTCTTTATTATATCTACCTGCTAATAACCCTACATTATCCCAATCACTTGCACAAGTTGGTGGAATGAGTTTCTCCAAATAATTAATTAATTCATATGCTTTCATCTATTCATATCTCCTTATCGCTAATGTATTTAAATTTAATTCTTTTTCCAATTCTTGCTTACGCTTACTTGCAGACTCTGGTAAATTTTTTAGAATTTGTTCTTTTGTTTGTCTTTCTTTTAAAAGATATTCATAAAGCACAGGGTCTTTATGTTCAAGTAAATAAGCTCCATAAAGGTCTTCTACTTCTGACTGTTTTATAACCTTAAGTACAGTATAGTATTTTCCCATGTCAAAGACCATTTCTTCCCTAGAAATTATGAACCCATTTGCTCGTAAATATTGTCTAGTTTCTTTTAACTCTGACTGTGGCGATAAAATAAATTCATCAATTGAAGACCATAAATCCTTTCGTTCATCTAAAATTTTGCAAATTAGAGGTCCTCCCATTCCTGCAATAACAACCGTTTGTACCTCTCCTTCTTTTAACTCCTTCATTCCATCACTAAGTCTTGGCTCTATAACTTCTTCTAATCCATAGATATGTATAGCCTCTTTTGCACGTTCTAGTGGTCCTACTCCAATATCTAATGCATAGGCTTTTGGTATTTTATGATTTTTTATTAGCCAAATGGGCAGATGGGCATGGTCTGTACCAATATCTGCTAAAACCTTGCCCTCACACACAAAATCGGCAATCTTTTGTAATCTCTTTGATAACTCCATCTTTTTCCTCTTTGTCTTATTTAATTAATCTAAAAAGTCCTTTAACTTTCTACTTCTACTTGGATGGCGCAACTTGCGAAGTGCTTTCGCTTCAATTTGTCTAATTCGTTCTCTAGTCACATGAAAATCCTGTCCAACTTCTTCTAAAGTTTTTGCATGACCATCATATAAGCCAAATCGCAAACAAATTACTTGTTGTTCACGCTTAGTTAACGTATCTAGAACTTCTTCTAACTGTTCTTTTAATAAACTATTCGTTGTAAATTCTAGAGGAATTTCCACTTGCTGATCTTGAATAAAATCTACTAGATGATTATCTTCCTCTTCTCCAATGGGTGCCTCTAATGAAATAGGGTCCATCGAAATTTTTAAAACTTCTTTTACTTTATCTTGTGATAAATCTAACCTCAATGCCAGCTCTTCAATGGTCGGTTCTCGTCCCAATTCTTGTACCATAGATCTTGATGTGCGAATGACGCGATTCATCACTTCAATCATGTGAACAGGAATGCGAATCGTTCGTCCCTGATCAGCAATTGAACGAGTAATTGCCTGACGAATCCACCAAGTGGCATATGTGCTAAACTTATATCCCTTTGTATAATCAAATTTTTCTACAGCTCGAATTAAACCAAGATTTCCTTCTTGAATTAAATCAAGTAGTTGCATACCTCTTCCAGTATAGTGTTTTGCAATGCTAACGACCAATCGAAGATTACTTTCTTCTAATTGTTTTTTTGCTAAAAGATTTCCCTTTGCAATTAGTTTAGCAAGTTTAATTTCTTCTTCCTGTGATAGTAATGGAATACTTCCAATCTCCTTTAAATACATTCTGACTGGATCAGACATAACTTCCATTTCTAATTCTTTTACACTCTCAATATCCTCTACTGGTGGATGAATGATTTCGACTTGATGAGATTCTAAACAGTCCAATATGACATCCAACTCCTCTCCATCAATTTCTTCTCCTTGGAAAAATTTATAATTTCCTGGTAGTCCAGTTTTTTCTGTCTTTTGTCAGAATAAAGCAATAATTTTTTAAGACTCATAGTTAATGCTTGATTGCTCATCACTCTAACTCCTTTTTATTACTGAACTGTCTATAGTCTTCCCTTATCTTAAAGATATATACAGTTTACTAAGCTTAGCTTGCTCTTTTAATATCTTTTGTAAGGACTCTACAGTCGTTATCTTTCGTCCAGCTTGTTCTAGACTTGCTTGTTTAATTTTCTTTACTAAATCTGTAAGTGCCCTCTCCTTTTCTTTTTTATCTGTCAGTTTAATTTCTGATTGAAAGGTTTTGGATAACTGTTTATAGTCTTCATTTTCATTCATTAAATGATTTAAAAGCGTTGCAGGCGAAACACTTCCCCTTTGTTCATAAATATATTCTGCAGCTTTTTTATAACTATCATTTAAAAAGTCACTAGGCTCCAAATAAGTAGCTACTGCCTCAAAACATTCAGGCATCAAAATCAAATAGGAAATCAATACTTCTTGTGCTCGATCAATACCTGTTTGCTTGACTTCTGGTTTAAATTTCACTTCTTTTCTTGGTCTTATCTCTAGTTGGCTACCCATATCAGAAACTAATCGTTTTAAAGACGACGCTGTAATATGAAATTCACTACACACCGCATTTAAATAATTTTCTCGTTCCAATGGATCAGAAAATTCTACTAGTTTTCTTGCAATTTCATGCTGAAAATGAGTCTGTCCCGCAGGATCATTTAAATCATAATCTTTTCGCATCACTTCAATTTCAAATAAAAAGCTATTTTTAGCTTGTCTAATTCGTTCTTCAAAAGCTTCAGCTCCCAAAGCCTTAATAAATTCATCTGGATCCTTATACGGCTTCATGGAAAGAACTTTACAGTCAATTCCTGCCTCTTTTAAAATCGGAATTGCACGAAGAGCTGCATTAATTCCTGCGTTATCACTGTCATAAGTTAATATCACTTTGGAAACATATCGTTTTAGTAAACTTGCATGACCAGATGTAAATGCTGTGCCAAGTGAAGCTACAGCATTGGTAAATCCTGCCTGATGAAGTGAAATCACATCCATATATCCCTCACAAATTAGATAATAGGATTTCCTAGATTTTTTTGCTCGATAGAGTCCATAGAGATTACGGCTTTTATCAAAAACGGGAGTTTCTTTAGAATTCAAATATTTGGGTTGTCCATCGCCCATCACTCGACCCCCAAATCCAATCACTCGACTGTTGACATCCATAATTGGAAACATTACTCGGTTCCAAAACAAATCTCCTGTAAATTTCTCGTTAATTCGTACTAAGCCCGCTAAAACTAAGATTTCATCCGAAAATCCCTTACTTTTCAAGTAATGATATAAATCATCTGAATGAACGGATGAGTATCCTAAACCAAATGATTTAATCGTTTCATCTGAAAGCCCTCGATTTTTTAAATAATCATAAGCTCTTTTTCCTTCCTTACTTTTTAGCGCATAATAATAGTAGGTTGCTGCTAATTTATTAGCTTCTAACAATTGCTTACGTCTATCATTTTCCTGTTTGCTGCCTTTTTCTTCATTCTTAGGAAGGGCTATGCCCACACGCTCTGCTAGAAACTCTACTGCTTCTTGAAACGAATAATTTTCATATTCCATTACAAAAGTAAAAACATTTCCTCCAGCTCCACATCCAAAGCAATAATATAGCTGTGTATCAGGTGAAACTGAAAAAGACGGGGATTTTTCATTGTGAAATGGACAAAGTCCAAAATATCTACTACCTTTTTTCGTTAAGGTAATATAACTGCCAATGACGGTTACAATGTCATTGGCTTCTCGTATTTGCTCAATTAATTCTTCTGGATAAATCAAAGAAAACACCTTTCTATTCTATATATAAGATTCTCTTATTTTACCATATATTTTACGAAAAAAAAGGAAGCTATTCTCTTGAATAGCTCCTAAATCGTTTATTCTTTAGTTGACCACAATGCTACATGATACCTTGATCTGATTCTAATTTAAGGAATAATATTATATTCTGGATGATTTTTTAGAAAAGAATGATCTCCATTATAATCCATTTCTCTATCAATTTTTTTAATATCACCTTCTGATATCTTCTTATAATTATTTGAAAATACTCCAATAAATCTTAGATCCTTTTCTGAATCTCCTAATAAATATCCTTCAGCAAATGAAAATTCCAAAAACTCGTTTTCTTGAAAATATTCAATTAATATCTCTAATATATCATCTTTATCAAGTTTTTTGTAACAAATTTTTTCATTCATTTTAAATCCTACCTTTCGCTACTGCATCTAATGCTTTTTGTATTTTTGTATTATTTTTTAATGAATTTGGTATTGTTTTTCCATCAGAAGATATAAATTTTTTACCATTCCAAAAATATTTAGTTTTATTAATTTTTAAATGAATATTTAGTAATCCCGAACCACCACGTTCAAGATCCATACTTACATTATAGCCTTTTATTGTTGTTTCATTAAGTGTTCTGAAATTTGCCATTCCACACTTATTATGTACTAAAATAGCTGAATCGGTTACATAATAGGTATGAAAATCTTCAACTTCAAAGTTAAAAACTGTTTTAGGATTTTCAAGTATCTCATATTGAACGAATTCAACAACTTTAATAGTACCATCTTGTGCAACAAGTTGATCCCCTGTATGAAGTTCAACTGCATTTGTCCAACCTTTTTGTAATACCCAAAATGGATGTTCAGGTGTAGTGATAATGTCTTGTTCTTCTATTTGAATATGAACTATTTCATATGTTTTATGTTTAAATGTTTTTATTACATGTTTTAAACTTTTTTGAGAAGTTTTAAACCACGTTGGTGTCAGGCAACCGAAATAAATTATAAAATCAATAAAATTATTTTAAAATATTGATTAAATTGAACTTCATATTACCTGACACCTTGTGTTTCTGCTTTGTTCGATCTTTGACATCTTGTAAATCATTTGAAATCTAATCATCTAAAGCTATTCTAATTTTTTTATTATTTAAATATTCTTTCATGAAATCTTCATTATTTAATTCTTCTAAGTATGGGAATAAACGCTCTTTCATTAAAGTTACTATTTCTATAAAACTTTCTTCTATCATAGATTCCTCTATAGACCACCAAATGTCACTTCCTGAATATTTTAAAAAATCACCCAATCGATAATAATCATAAACATTAATATAAACATCTTCACTAATTGTTATGTTACAAGTAATTTTAGGAATAGCTCGCACCTTTTGAATTTCAATTGTAACATACATATTACAAGCAATTTTCTTTTTATAATAAAGAATTGAATTTTTATTTACTTTTTCAAATCCATAATCTTTCATCAATGGAGCAATCATTTTTCTTATATATTTTCTATACATTTCTATCTTAGTCTCCTAAATATATATTTCTTCCCTAAATTTCCAACAATCTAATAAATCATCAAAATTTGTATCAATATCACTGAATGATTCATTTTCTTTTATCCATTTAAATAAATTTTCTACTTTTTGAGATAAATTTTGTACATAGTGTTTTTCATTTTGCTTATAGTCTCTCCACATCAAATCTAATTTTTCATTTTCAATCTCTTCATCTGAATAAAACAATAGATCTTTCTGCTCATGAATGCATTTTTTAATTTGATATAATTGATTTTCTACAGTATTATTAGCTCCATTTACTAAATCTAAAAATAATAACCATTTTAGTTCATCAATATAGGCTACATCACTATAGTCATGATTCATATAAAACTGGATACATTCCTTCATTTTATCAATTGATGAAAACTTACTAAAAAAATCTAAAATATTCGTTTTATTTGCTAAATAAATTTCTTTATTATCAATCTTCCACCAATATTCTTTAAATATTGGATTTTTTAATTCTTTTAAATTCTTCTTTTCAAAACAATACGGTTCTTCCTCTTCCCCTGTATACATATAGCTTGAAAAATTTACTGTCCAATAATCTCCTTTATATTGTTCTTCTACTATATCAAATCCAATAACATCATGAATACGAAAATAAATATTATCTCGTAATAATTGAAAACCATTTTCCTTTAAAAATTTATTCAAAATTTCACAATCACCTTCTTATATTTGTATACTCAGATTAATAATTATGTATCATTATACTTATATTATTATCATGTAATTTCTTAAGCAAAGGCTTTGTTGCTCCTATTTTACCTGTTACTGCACTTCTAAAAATACAACATTGGTGTCTGGCAACCGAAATAAATTATAAAATAAATAAAATTATTTTAAAATATTGATTAAATTGAACTTTATGTTACCTGACACCTTGTGTTCTTATTTTACCATATATTTTACGAAAAAAAAGGAGCTATTCTCTTGAATAGCTCCTAAATTACTTATATGTTACTTATTCTTCAGTAACAGTTACTGTTTCAACTTCCACACTATCTTCTTCTGGCTCAATAAAATTGATTTCCTGATCTTTATCAGTGTCTAATTTTACTGAACGATAACGCTTCATACCAGTACCTGCTGGAATTAAGTTACCAATTAATACATTTTCTTTGATACCAATTAATGGGTCAACCTTACCATTAATAGCTGCATCTGCTAAAACTTTTGTAGTTTCCTGGAAGGAAGCTGCTGATAAGAATGAGTTTGTTGCAAGAGAAGCCTTAGTAATACCAAGCATAATCTGCTTACCTTCTGCAGGCTGTTTGCCTTCTGCTTCTAACTTCTCATTCATTTCATTAAACTCTAAAACATCCATAGAGATACCTGGTAATACATCAGCATCTCCACTGTTTTCGATTTTAATCTTCTTAAGCATCTGATGAACAATGATTTCAATGTGCTTATCATTGATATCTACACCCTGTAACTGGTATACACGCTGTACTTCACGAATCATGTAATCTTGTACTGCACGAAGACCTTTAATCTTAAGGATATCATGAGGATTTACACTACCTTCGGTAAGTTCATCACCTGCTTCTAGAACAGTTCCATCTAAAATCTTAATTCTTGAACCATAAGGAATGAAGTAAGCTTTAGACTGTCCAGTTTCATTGTTGGTAACAACAATTTCTCTCTTCTTCTTTGTATCATTAATGGTTGCTACACCACCAAATTCAGTAATAATTGCAAGACCCTTAGGTTTTCTTGCTTCAAAAAGTTCCTCAACACGAGGAAGACCCTGTGTGATATCATCACCAGCTACACCACCGGTATGGAAAGTACGCATGGTAAGCTGTGTACCAGGTTCACCAATTGACTGAGCAGCAATAATACCAACTGCTTCACCAACCTGTACCTGACGACCACTAGCCATGTTTGCACCATAACATTTTGCACAAACACCAATGTGTGATTTACAAGAAAGTACGGTACGAATCTTAACCTTCTTAATGCCAGCAGCCACAACAGCTTCGGTCTTAATAGGAGTAATCATTGTATTCTTCTTAACAATCACTTCTCCAGTTTCTGGATTGACAATATCTTCTGCTGCAAAACGACCATTAATTCTCTGTTCTAATGATTCGATACCAGGGAATTCAGAAACTTCCATAAATGGAATTTCGCCAGTTCCTTCACAACAATCGACTTCACGAATAATTAAATCCTGTGAAACGTCTACTAAACGTCTAGTTAAATAACCAGAGTCAGCGGTACGAAGCGCTGTATCTGATAGACCTTTACGAGCACCATGTGCAGAGATAAAGTACTCCAATACGTCAAGACCTTCACGGAAGTTTGACTTAATAGGAAGCTCGATAGTCTTACCAGTTGTATCAGCCATCAAACCACGCATACCAGCAAGCTGTTTAATCTGTTTTGAAGAACCACGGGCACCTGAGTCAGCCATCATACGGATGTTGTTGTATGCACTTAAGTTATCTAAGTCCATAAGCTTTCTCTGTAACTCATCATCAGTTTCTTTCCATACGGTAATAACTTCTTTGTAACGTTCTTCATCTGTGATTAAACCTCTACGATAATGCATAGCGATCTTATCAACGGTTTTCTGTGCTGCTTCAATCATTTCTTTCTTTTCTTTTGGTACACACATATCAGAAATTGAAACGGTCATAGCTGCACGAGTTGAATATTTATAACCAATTGCTTTAATATTATCTAATACTTCAGCAGAGTTTGTAGCACCGTGAACATTGATTACTTTCTTAAGGATTTCTTTAAGACCAATCTTTTCACCCTTAGAGTCCTTTGCTACTAACTGGTCAACTTCAAGTTTTAATTCATTACCAGGAATACTACGGTCTACAAAACCAAGATCCTGAGGAATAATTTCATTAAATAGGAAACGTCCTAGAGTTGATTCTACATTTCCACTCTTAACGGTTCCATCTGCCATCTTCTTTGTTACACGAACTGTAATCTTAGCCTGTAAGGTAATATAACCGTTTTCATAAGCTAAAATTGCTTCGTTTAAGTTCTTAAAGAACTTACCTTCACCCTTAACACCAGGTCTTTCCTGCGTTAAGTAATAAATACCAAGTACCATATCCTGTGAAGGAACAGCTACTGGAGCACCATCTGAAGGTTTTAATAAGTTGTTAGGTGATAACAACAAGAAACGACATTCAGACTGAGCTTCTACAGATAATGGTAAGTGAGCAGCCATCTGATCACCATCAAAGTCTGCGTTATATGCAGTACAAACTAATGGATGTAACTTAATAGCTTTACCTTCTACTAAGATTGGCTCAAATGCCTGAATACCTAAACGGTGAAGTGTAGGAGCACGGTTTAACATCACAGGATGTTCTTTAATTACTTGCTCTAAAACATCCCAAACAGCTGGCTCAAGCTTTTCAACCATTTTCTTAGCACTCTTGATATTATGTGCAATACCCTGAGATACTAATTCTTTCATAACAAATGGCTTAAATAACTCAATTGCCATCTCTTTTGGAAGACCACACTGATAAATCTTAAGTTCTGGACCTACAACGATTACAGAACGTCCTGAGTAGTCAACACGCTTACCAAGTAAGTTCTGACGGAAACGTCCCTGTTTACCTTTTAACATATCTGATAACGATTTTAAAGGACGGTTACCAGGACCAGTAACTGGACGACCACGACGACCATTGTCGATTAACGCATCCACAGCTTCCTGAAGCATACGTTTTTCATTACGAACAATGATATCTGGTGCACCAAGCTCTAAAAGTCTAGCAAGACGATTATTTCTATTGATAATTCTACGATATAAATCGTTTAAGTCAGAAGTTGCAAAACGACCACCATCTAACTGAACCATTGGACGAAGTTCTGGTGGAATAACAGGAATCACTGTCATAATCATCCACTCTGGCTTATTTCCAGAAGTTCTAAATGCTTCGATGACTTCAAGTCTTTTAATAATCTTTGCTTTTTTCTGACTAGAAGCAGTCTTAAGTTCTGCTTTTAATTCTTTTGATTCTTTTTCTAAATCAATATTTCTTAAAAGTTCCTGAACAGCTTCTGCACCCATACCTACACGGAATGTAGGACGATAGTGTTCATCATGATACTCTTCTAAAGCTTCACGATATTCTTTTTCTGAAAGAACTTTTTTATAGGTTAAATTTGTTTCTCCTGCGTCTAATACAACATAAGAAGCAAAATATAATACTTTCTCTAAAATACGAGGAGACATATCGAGGATAATACCCATACGACTAGGAATTCCCTTAAAGTACCAAATATGAGATACTGGTGCTGCTAATTTAATATGTCCCATACGTTCACGACGTACATTCGCCTTTGTTACCTCTACACCACAACGGTCACAGATAACACCTTTATAACGAATCTTTTTATATTTACCGCAATGACATTCCCAGTCTTTGCTAGGTCCAAAAATACGTTCACAGAATAAACCATCTTTTTCTGGTTTTAATGTTCTATAGTTAATAGTCTCTGGCTTTTTAACCTCACCATCACAGATTACTCTGCCATCATGAGTTTTTCTCTGAGACCACTCTAAAATCTTCTCTGGTGAAGCCAAACCAATTTTAATTGCATCAAACTGTAGTGGCTGATAGATTTCAGTATTTGATTCAGGCATGAACGTTCCCCCTTTTATAATTAAAAACTACTGTATCCATAGTATGGGGCTAAAAATCTTAGCCCCATGATTTTTATATGATTATTCTTCGTCGTCAGAGCCTAAAAGATTATCTAATAAATCATTAAGTTCTTCATCTTCTGGTTCTTTCTTTACATCAACAATATCTTTTTCTTCATCACTAATTTCTTGCTCTTGATATCCTAAAGCACCGAAATTTTCTTCATGATGACGGTCTTCACCTTCAATGAGACTCTTATAGTTGGTTTCATCATAATCCACACTCTCACGAATCTCTACTTCTGTATTATCATCTCTTAAGAGTTTAACATCCAGTCCTAAAGACTGTAACTCTTTTAATAATACCTTAAATGATTCAGGAATTCCTGGTTCAGGAATGTTCTCACCCTTAATAATTGCCTCATAAGTCTTCACACGTCCTACAACGTCATCTGACTTCACTGTTAAGATTTCCTGTAAAGTGTAAGCTGCACCATATGCTTCTAGTGCCCAAACTTCCATTTCACCAAAACGCTGACCACCAAACTGTGCTTTACCACCAAGTGGCTGCTGAGTAACTAAAGAGTAAGGACCTGTTGAACGAGCATGAATCTTATCATCTACTAAGTGATGAAGTTTTAAGTAATGCATGTGACCAATAGTTACAGGATTGTCAAATGGTTCTCCTGTACGACCATCACGAAGCTGTACTTTACCATCTCTAGAAATTGGAACACCTTTCCATAATTCTCTATGTTCTAAGTGATCACCTAAATACTTCATAACATCTGCATTTAAGGAATCTTTGTATTTCTCTACGAAATCTTCCCACTCAGTGTTTACATAGTCATTTGCAAGCTCTAACGTATCCATAATATCAATTTCGTTTGCCCCATCAAAGACTGGAGTTGCAATATTGAATCCTAATACCTTAGATGCAAGAGATAAGTGGATTTCAAGAATCTGTCCAATGTTCATACGAGAAGGTACGCCTAGAGGATTTAATACGATATCCAAAGGACGACCATTTGGTAAGAATGGCATATCTTCTACTGGAAGTACACGAGAAACAACACCCTTGTTACCATGACGACCAGCCATCTTATCACCTACAGAAATCTTACGTTTCTGGGCAATATAGATACGCACGCTCTTATTTACACCAGGACTTAATTCATCATTGTTCTCACGGCTAAATTCTTTTGCACCAATAACGATACCATAAGCACCATGAGGAAGTTTTAATGAAGTATCACGAACTTCTCTTGCTTTCTCACCAAAGATTGCACGAAGAAGTCTTTCTTCTGCAGTAAGTTCTGTTTCTCCCTTAGGAGTTACCTTACCTACTAATATATCATCGGCACGAACCTCAGCACCGATACGAATAATTCCTCTCTCATCTAAGTTCTTTAAAGCATCATCACCAATACCTGGGACATCACGAGTAATCTCTTCTGGTCCAAGTTTTGTATCTCTGGCAACTGCTTCATATTCTTCTAGATGAACAGAAGTATAAACATCATCTTTTACTAAACGCTCACTAAGTAATACAGCATCCTCGTAGTTATAACCTTCCCAAGTCATAAATCCGATTAATGGATTCTTACCAAGAGCAATTTCACCATTTGAAGTAGAAGGACCATCTGCAATAACCTCACCCTTTTCAACATGATCACCCTTGTTAACAATAGGCTTCTGGTTGTAACAGTTTGACTGGTTACTTCTCTTAAATTTAATTAAATTGTATTCATCTTTTTCGTTCTCTGGAGTACGAACGATGATTTTATTAGAAGATACATAGTCTACAATACCTGATCTTCTTGCAACAACACAAACACCTGAGTCAACTGCTGCTTTTGCTTCCATACCTGTACCTACTGCTGGCGCCTCTGTAGTTAATAGAGGTACTGCCTGACGCTGCATGTTGGAACCCATAAGAGCACGGTTAGCATCGTCATTTTCAAGGAAAGGAATCATAGCTGTTGCAACTGAGAATACCATCTTAGGCGATACGTCCATTAAGTCTACTTTGGTCTTATCAAATTCTGCGGTTTCTTCGCGGAAACGACCAGATACGTTTGGACGTACAAAGTATCCATCTTCATCTAAAGGCTCATTCGCCTGTGCTACAATATAATTATCTTCTTCATCAGCTGTAAAATATCTTACTTCATCAGTAACTCTAGGATTCTTAGGATCTGACTTATCAACAATACGATAAGGAGCTTCAATAAATCCATACTCATTAATCTGAGCATAAGTTGCTAATGAGTTAATTAAACCGATGTTTGGACCTTCAGGCGTTTCGATTGGGCACATGCGTCCATAGTGTGAATAGTGAACGTCCCTGACCTCAAAACCTGCACGATCTCTAGAAAGACCACCTGGTCCTAACGCAGAAAGTCTTCTCTTGTGAGTTAACTCAGATAATGGGTTATTCTGATCCATGAACTGAGATAACTGGGAACTACCAAAGAATTCCTTCACTGCTGCTGTTACTGGTTTAATATTAATTAAATTCTGAGGAGTGATATTTTCTGTGTCCTGAGTAGTCATACGCTCTCTTACAACACGTTCCATTCTTGATAAACCAATTCTGTACTGATTCTGTAATAACTCACCAACTGCACGAATACGTCTATTTCCTAAATGGTCAATATCATCTTTATTTCCTAAACCATATTCTAAATGAATGTTGTAGTTAATTGAAGCAAAGATATCTTCTCTTGTAATGTGTTTAGGAACTAAATCATTCACTCTCTTAGAAAGAGTTTTCTTTAATAGTTCAACATCATCTCCACATTCTTCTAAAATGCTCATTAAAACAGGGTAGTAAACATCTTCAATAATGCCTAAATCTCTTGGCTCACAATCTAAGTAAGCCTTTAAATCTACCATTAAGTTCGATAATACCTTGATATTTCTAGTTTCTGTCTGAATCATTACATAAGGTACACCAGCATTTTGAATATCAACTGCAAGATCCTTTGTAACAACTGTTCCAGCTTCTGCTAGGATTTCTCCTGTTTCCTGATCAATTACATCTTCTGCTAAAACGTTTCCTACAATTCGATTTTTGAAATGTAACTTTTTATTAAATTTATAACGACCTACTTTTGCAAGGTCATATCTTCTAGAGTCAAAGAACATACTCTCTAAAAGACTCTTTGCATTATCTACATATAAAGGTTCACCTGGACGAATCTTCTTATATAGCTCTAACAAACCATTCTCATAGTTTCTGTCTTCTGCTCGATCAAAAGGCTCTTTTGCAATACTAGCATAAATCTTAGGTTCTTCACCAAATAAATCAATAATATCTTGATCACTAGCATGTCCTTCACCTAATAATGCACGAATTAAGACTGTTACAGGAACTTTACGAGTTCTATCTACTCGTACAAAGAATACATCGTTTGAATCAGTTTCATACTCTAACCATGCACCTCTGTTAGGAATTACAGTACATGAATATAATTCCTTTCCTAGTTTGTCATGTGCAATACCATAATAGATACCCGGTGAACGAACTAACTGGCTTACAATAACACGCTCAGCTCCATTGATTACAAACGAACCTGTATCGGTCATTAAAGGAAGTTCACCCATGTAAACTTCATGTTCCTTTATCTCTCCGTCTTCATTATTATTAATTAGACGAACTTTTACCCATAAAGGAGCTGCATATGTGGCATCTCTCTCATTACATTCTTCGA
This sequence comes from Lachnospiraceae bacterium TWA4, assembly GCA_000875945.1. GTDB lineage: Bacteria > Bacillota > Clostridia > Lachnospirales > Lachnospiraceae > TWA4. The sequence continues at coordinate 890,232 of JPZU01000001.1, forward strand.
TAGAATACTTCGTACTATCCTTACGAAGGTCAAAACCAACAAATTCTAATCTCAAATTTCCACTAAAATCTGAAATCGGAGAAATGTCTCTAAAGACTTCCATCAAACCTTCATCCAAAAACCACTGATAAGAGGATTTCTGAATTTCAATAAGGTTAGGCATATTCAGAACTTCTTTTTGTTTCGAATAACTCATTCGGATGCTTTTACCGGATTTTACCGGGCGTATTCTGTATTTCTGCATTTGACGTTTCACCCCTATTTTCTTAACTTACAATTCCAAACGCTTTAATAATAGGACTACAAAGCACATATTCAACCTATTATCAAAGCATACCATTACCATTTTAAATAGTGCATCTTAAAGATTAGCATACTTCTTTTCATCTGTCAACATAAAATTTATTAATTTTTTTGTATTCTATGTATTGAAAAAAATACTAAGAAATGGTATTCTAGGATTTAGTATAGAAAAGGAAAAGGTGATACTATGCAGCAACTGCATTTAAAAGCTATGGCTAAAATCAATTTAAGCCTAGATGTTCTTAGAAAACGAGAAGATGGTTATCATGAAGTACGAATGATTATGCAGATGATTAACCTCTACGATAAAATTTGCTTAAAAAAAACTACAGAACCTGGTATTAAAGTGGATACAAATTTATATTTTCTTCCAACTAATGAAAACAACTTAGTCTATAAGGCTGCTAAGCTTTTAATCGATGAATTTCATATTGAAGAAGGTGTTTCTATTTCATTACAAAAATTTATTCCAGTAGCTGCCGGACTTGCAGGAGGAAGTAGTGATGCAGCTTGCGTCCTTTATGGAATGAATCGTATGTTTAAGTTAGGACTTAGTCTTGATGAATTAATGAAACGAGGTGTTACATTAGGAGCAGATATTCCTTACTGTTTATTACGTGGTACTGCTTTGGCTGAAGGAATTGGTGAAAAGCTTACTAAACTTCCATCGGCACCTGGTGGAGAGCACGTTCTAATTGCCAAACCTGGAATCAGTGTTTCAACAAAGTTTGTCTATACCAATCTAAAAATCAATGAGTTAGAATCCCATCCTAATATAGACAAACAGCTACAAGCAATTAAAAATCAAGATGCAACATCTATGATTGAATCTATGGGAAATGTTTTAGAAAGTGTAACAATTCCAGCTTATCCAATTATTGATACAATTAAGCAATGTATGATGGAGCATGGTGCATTAAATGCAATGATGAGTGGAAGTGGTCCTACAGTTTTTGGAATTTTTCCAACACATGACAGCGCAATAAGTGCACAAGAAGCACTAAAACAACAACAACTAGCTAAGATGATTTATCTAACAAGCTTTTCAAATCTATAATTAACAAAAGGAGAATCTTATGATTGAACAATTACAATTGATAATGAGCGACAATTTACCTCTAAGAGATGCTGTTTTTTGCACCCTTCGAGATGCAATCTTAAAAGGATCCCTTCCTCCAGGTCAGCATTTGATGGAAATGCAACTTGCTACACAACTAGGTGTTAGTCGTACACCTGTACGTGAGGCTATTAGAAAATTAGAACTAGAAGGACTCGTTATTATGATTCCAAGAAAAGGCGCTCGTGTAGCTGCCATTTCAGAAAAAAGTTTAAAGGATGTTTTGGAAGTTCGTCGTGCATTGGAAGAATTAAGTGTTTCTTTAGCCTGTAGACGTATGAATAAGGAAGAACTGGATGAAATTAGAGAAATTAATGAGGCATTTAAACTAGCATGTCTTGGGGATGACGTTGTAAAAATTGCTCAGATTGATGAAAACTTCCATCAAAAAATCTATCAGGCATCTGGAAATAAGCGCCTTCTTCAACTATTAAATCAACTTCAAAACCAAATGTATCGTTATCGTGTAGAATATATTAAAAATACAGAAAGACGTAGTGCATTATTTAAAGAACATGATACATTAATTACTCTAATTTCAGAACATAAGACAGAAGAAGCTACTGAATGTATTCGCAAGCACATTATCTTCCAAGAAGACTATGTGTTACAAGTCATTAAAAAAAATGAATCAGAAATAGCTATGAATACGTTCAATGACTTCCGTAACTTTCCATCGAAATTGAACGGGTGATGTAAGATTTTTATAATCTCTAGAACCTACAGACTTCTCAAGATTATTCATAGAAACTTCATCTGTTAGGCAAAGTGAGGGATAGAGCACGCACCACCAATTTTTTCCCTGAGACTTTCCAATTTTGATTTGTAAAGCTTCATACATTCCAGAAGGAAGATGATAAGTTCCATAAGTTTTAATTGGAAAAAATGTAGTAGTTAATTTTACTTTACTAGGTTTTTTAAATAGCTATAACAAAGGTTTTCGATAATCTGCTGATGATTGTTCACCCATTTTTTTGCATCATTTACATTGTCAAATGATTGCATAATTGGACGAAGTTTTTCTACAATATAAGATTTTAATCGCAGTTTTTCATCTTGATCATCATTTGAATCACTATTAGCAATTACATGAAAGCGTAAGACCTTTGTTGAAATATTTTGTGCCGTTTGTGTTGTATCAACAACGCAAAGTACAAGAAATAAAAACATATATAATAAAAGAATTTTTTTCATTATAAAATACCTCCTTGATTCCATTATTTACCAGAAATCAAGGAGGTATTCATAGTATAATTATAAAAATTTTCCTTCTATTAAAATTTTATTTCTTGAAGAATCTGCATAATTAATCTGCAAATCATAATCCATTTCGATTCGGATGAATTCATCAGTCAATGAAAAATCTACTTTACTAGTCGTTGCATTTAGGCTCATTCCACCAAATGGTGTCTGATACACAGAATGATCGGTATGTCCTTCTGTAAAAATCATTCGACTAGAATATTTACCTTTTTTAGTCATTATTATTTGTGTAGGATCTTGATTTATTTTAATTGTATTTTTAATCTGAGTATCTTCTTCATCTGCTAAACTCTCTTCATAGAGTAAATAATGACTTCCATCTTTAAAAAAATAGTTTCCAACAGAATAGATTTCTATTGCATCATCTTCCATCTCTTTTTGAGTAATAACTCCTTTAACATGTACAATTACTTCTTTTTTCATGATCTATCGTCTCTCTTTTGCTAAATCTATTAATTGACTAACTAAATCTTTTGTTGAAATTCCTCTCGCTGCCCAAAGCATTGGATACATACTAATAGATGTAAATCCTGGAAGTGTATTAATTTCATTAAATACTGCTTTTCCATCTTCTGTTACAAAAAAGTCTACTCTAGATAAACCAAATCCATCAACAGCTTTAAAAATCTTTACAGCATTTTCTCTGATTTTTTCTACAACTTCTTCTGGTAAATCTGGATCAATAATCGTCTTAGATTCTGCATTCTCATACTTTGCTTCGTAATCATAAAATTCAGCTGCAGCTACAATTTCACCTACTCCACTCGCTTTTGGTGCATATCCGCCTAAAACTGCGCACTCAATTTCACGACCTTTAATCATCTCTTCAACTAAAATCTTTCGGTCAAAACGAGCCGCATCTTTTAAATAAGTAATTAATTCATCATGATTTTTTGCTTTATGAACACCCTGAGAAGAACCTGAACGAGAAGGCTTAATAAATACTGGATAATCAAAACGGCTTTCTACCCTAGCAGCAACACTTTCAGAATCTACCAACTCTTCTGCTAAAACTGGCTCATATGCAGCTTGTAAAACTCCAATTTCATCCACTATTACCTTGGTATAAAACTTATCCATACTAACAGCACTTGATAATACACCACAACCTACATAAGGAATTCTTGAAAGTTCTAAAATTCCCTGAATGGTTCCATCTTCTCCATATAGTCCATGAAGAACTGGGAATACAATGTCTACAGGCTGAGTCTTTAGCTCATTTCCTTCATACAGCAAAAATCCATGAACACTTGCATCTGGAGATAAAACAGCATGAGTTTTACTTTCTCTCCATTTGCCACTTTTAATATCCTCAATGCTATCTGCCTTAAGCCAACAACCTTCCTTTGTAATACCTATCATTAAAATATCATATTTATCCATATCAAGATTTTTAATCACTGTTTGAACTGAAACACAAGACACTTCATGTTCGCTAGACTGTCCACCAAATAAAACGGCTACCATTTCTTTATTCATGTATACTCTTTGTCTCCTATATCTACAATTTTAATCTGTTAACCACAAGATATTCTAACTGCAATTAATAAATATTGCAAGACCTAATTTAAAAAAGGAAGATGAAATTCATCCTCCTATCAATCTTTCCTATCAATCCTTAATAATATTTTAAATGAAATTAAACTCGTCTTTAAATTTTTCTTTAAAGATTTCAAAAACAGCATTTAAGGTTTCTTCATCATCAACAGAAGTATAAGTTTCTGTATCGTCTTCATCTACACCTTCAATTTTTAAAATAACAACTTCTTCACTCTCTTCTTCAATAGGAAGCAAAATTACATAGTCATTATCTTCATAATTAACAATATCTAAAAACTCAAACTGTACATCATTTCCATCTTCATCACTAAGCGATACAATGTTATCTAATTCTTCTTGCATAAGTTTCCCTCCATAACAATTTTTATTCATTCTACCATCTTAAAATTAATTTTACAACAAATAAATCTTGTGCTACACTAAAATTAGCTATACCACTAAATTAAGGAGGTAATTTTTATGCGTTATCAGCGAATTTTTACAATTGTTTTAGATTCTCTAGGCATTGGTGCTATGCCAGATTCTAGAGACTATGGTGATATTGATGTAGATACCTTTGGACACATCGCACAAAGTCGAGAAGATTTTAAAATTCCAAACCTACAAAAACTAGGAATTGCAAACCTTCACCCTTTGCATGGTGTAGAACCTGTTTCTAATCCACTTGCTTGTTATATGCGACTTCAAGAAAAAAGTTGCAGTAAAGATACCATGACTGGACACTGGGAAATGATGGGGCTCCAAATCACAAAACCTTTTAAAACCTTTACTGAGCACGGATTTCCAAAAGAACTAATTGATGAATTAGAAAAACGTACGGGACGAAAAATCATTGGAAATAAAAGCGCTAGTGGAACTGAGATTTTAGAAGAACTTGGCGAAGAGGAAATCAATGAAGGACATCTAATTGTCTATACTTCTGCTGACTCTGTACTTCAAATTTGTGGAAATGAAGAAACCATGGGAGTAGAAACACTCTACCATTACTGTGAAATTGCAAGAGAACTGACTATGAAGGACGAATGGAAAGTTGGCCGTGTCATTGCAAGACCTTATATTGGACGAAAAAAAGGAGAATTTAAGCGAACAGCTAATCGCCACGATTATGCCCTCAAACCCTTTGGTAAAACAGCTCTTGATGTATTAAAAGAAGAAGGACTTGATGTTATTTCTGTTGGAAAAATCTTTAACATCTTTGACGGAGAAGGACTTACAGAATCGAATCCTTCTCAAAGTTCTGTTCATGGAATGGAGCAAACCATCGAAATTGCTCATAGAGACTTCAAAGGACTTTGCTTTACAAACCTTGTAGATTTTGACTCATTATGGGGACATAGACGAAATGTTAAAGGTTATGGAGATGAAATTGAAAGATTTGATATATTATTGGGTAAACTATTAGAGGTTCTTCGTGAAGATGATTTACTCATTTTGACTGCTGACCATGGCAACGACCCAACCTATATCGGAACTGATCACACAAGAGAAGAAGTTCCATTTTTAGCTTATTCTCCATCCATGAAAGAAGGAAAGAATTTAGGTATTAGTGACACCTTTGCAGTTATTGGAGCTACTATTGTTGATAACTTTGGGCTTTCTATGCCTAAAAACTGTATTGGAACTTCTTTATTAGAAAAATTATAATATAATTGGAGGAAAGTTTTTTTGAAAACTAGTATGGATTACTGGTGCAAGCTCAGGAATTGGGCTTGCCTTTGCAAGAGCTTATGCTAAAAAAGGCTATAAATTAATTTTGACTGCTAGAAGAGAAGAACGATTAAAACACATTGCACATAGATTGGGCGTACCGGTTCGAATTGAACCTTGTGATTTATCTGATGAAGAAGAATGTCGAAAACTTTGTGCAAAACTAGCAGATGAACACATTGATATCTTTATTAACAATGCAGGATTTGGTGACTGTGGAGAGTTTATTGATACCAATTTAGAAAAAGAATTAAATATGATTCATGTAAACATCCGTGCAATGCATATTTTATTAAAATTTAACCTAAGACAAATGAGTGCTTACGGTAAGGGACAGATTTTAAATGTTGCATCTTCTGCTGGAATTTTACCTGCTGGACCTTATATGGCAACCTACTACGCAACCAAATCGTATGTCGTAAGTTTAACTAAAGCAATTGCTGAAGAACTAAAAGAAAATCAGTCTAATGTTTATGTGGGTGCATTATGTCCTGGACCTGTTGATACAGAATTTAATGACCGTGCAGATGTCATATTTGCAACAAAGGGAATTTCTGCTACTTCATGTGTACGCGCTGCTTTAAGAGGAATGACTCTAAGGAAAACTATTATTGTTCCTTATTTACCTGTACGAGTTGGAATGAAGCTTCAAAAATTTTTACCCGATAAATGTCTACTACCAATTATTGCAAATTTCCAAAAGCGTAAGTTTTAACTGTTTTCATATACTTTGTAAATATTTTCCTGTGAATAAATCTTTCTCCATAAGTTTTAACTCTTTCAAGGAATCTGCATACACTATATGGAATGAAATTTTTGGAGATTTCTTATGGCATATACAATTTTTATGGATGCAGGTCACGGAGGTCTAGATCCTGGAGCCGTTTATAAAGAAAGAAATGAAAAAGACGATACGTTAAAATTAACTTTAAGTGTTGGAAAACTTTTATCAGATGCAGGGATTAATGTCATTTATAGTCGTGATGAAGACCGCTATGATACACCTTTTGAAAAGGCTATGCTTGGAAATGATTCAGAAGCAGATCTTTTTGTTTCCATTCATCGAAATGCTATAGAAATTCCTGGAACTGCTTCTGGTGTAGAAACTTTGGTATATTCTAATCAAGGACTTCCTTCACGTTTAGCAAAGGCTATTAATGCAAATTTAGAAGAAGTTGGATTTGTTAATCGTGGAATTATTGAGCGACCGAATTTAGTTGTCCTTAGACGTACTCGTATGCCTGCTATACTCATTGAAGTCGGATTTATAGATTCAGAGATAGATAATGATTTATTCGATTCAAAATTTAATGAGATTTCACAAGCAATTGCTAATGGAATACTGGAAACGATTGATTTACCTGTCACAGCTGATGAAATCACGCAACCAGATGAAACTAATTGCCTTTATAGAGTTCAAACAGGCGCATTTCGAAATGGTTACTATGCAAAAGAACTATTATCTCAATTATTACAAGATGGATATCCTGCATTTATTTTACAAGTCGATGGACTTTATAAAGTTCAAGTTGGTGCCTATAAAAATTTAGAAAATGCTATTCGAATGGAAAAAAACTTAAGGCAAGCTGGATATGAAACGTATATTACGGTTTAGACTATATATCCAATTGTCGATTCCATTCAAGACATTCACTTATGGTTTAGGTTATATATAGTTTAGACTGTACAAAAAAAGAATTAGAGAACAAACCAAGCACATACAAATTTAGGTTATATATAGTTTAGAGTACGTTGATATTTAAACTAAAAAGCCTCCCTCTTGAGGGAGGTGGCTGCAAAGCAGACGGAGGGAGTATTTCATCTGTAGAAAGGAATGTTCTATCTTTAAAAAATATTCATTTCTATTAACTCTTTACTCCCTCAGTCGCTAAAGCGACAGCTCCCTCAAGAGGGAGCCTTTAACTTTTTTATATTCTACATTTATTAATTTTCTTGTGTTACGTTTATTAATTTTCTTGTGTTACGTTTATTAATTTTCTCGTTCTACGTTTATTAATTTTCTCGTTCTACATTTATTAATTTTCTCGTTCTACATTTATTAATCTTCTTGTTCTACATTTACAGTATTTAACTGTCTCTTACGGATTTCTACATCACTCTCAAGATATTCATCATAAGTTGTAATCTTATCAATTAATCCATTTGGAGTAATTTCCATGATACGATTAGCAGTTGTCTGAACAAACTGATGATCATGACAAGAGAATAAGATAACACCTGGGAATTTAATTAACGCATTATTTAATGATGTAATAGATTCCATATCTAAGTGGTTAGTAGGTTCATCAACGATTAACACATTGGTTGCTTGAATCATCATCATTGATAACTGACAACGAACTCGCTCACCACCAGATAGAACGTTTAACTTCTTCATTCCATCTTCACCAGCAAATAACATACGTCCTAAGAAACCACGAACATAAGTTGGATCCTTAATTGCTGAATACTGAGTTAACCAATCAGTAATTGTACTGTCTGAGTTAAAGATATACGTATTATCTTTTGCAAAGTATGCCTGAGAAGTCGTAATACCCCATTTATAAGAACCTGAATCTGGCTCCATTTCTCCAGCTAAAATCTGGAATAAAGTGGTTTTTGCAAGTTCATTTGAACCCACAAAAGCAACTTTATCTTCTCTTCCTAAAATAAAGGAAATATTGTCTAAAACTTTTACACCATCAATGGTTTTACATAAATTTTCAACAACCAAAACTTCATTACCAATTTCACGTTCTGGACGGAAATCAATATATGGATATTTACGGCTAGAAGGACGAATTTCATCCAGCTGAATTTTCTCTAATGCACGTTTTCTAGAAGTCGCCTGTTTTGATTTCGAAGCATTGGCACTAAATCTCTGAATAAATTCTTGTAATTCTTTGATTTTTTCTTCTTTCTTCTTATTAGCTTCTTTCATCTGCTTAATCATTAACTGACTAGATTCATACCAGAAATCATAGTTACCAGCATAAAGCTGAATCTTTGCATAGTCAATATCAGCAATATGAGTACAAACTTTATTTAAGAAATAACGGTCATGAGATACTACGATAACGGTGTTATCAAAGTTAATTAAGAACTCTTCTAACCAAGCAATTGCATCTAAATCTAAATGGTTCGTAGGCTCATCGAGTAATAAGATATCTGGGTTACCAAATAATGCCTGAGCAAGTAAAACTTTGACTTTTAGATTACCATCTAAATCTTTCATTAAGTTATAGTGATATTCTGTATCAACACCTAAACCATTTAATAAAGTCGCTGCATCTGATTCTGCTTCCCAACCATTCATTGAAGCAAATTCACCTTCAAGTTCTGCTGCCTTGATACCATCTTCTTCTGTGAAATCTTCTTTCATGTAGATTGCATCTTTTTCTTTCATGATTTCATATAAACGAAGATTTCCCATAATAACTGTATCTAAAACTGTGTACTCATCATATTTAAAGTGATCCTGCTGTAAAAATGATAGACGCTGACCTGGAGTAATGCTTACATCACCCTTACTTGGCTCTAACTGTCCAGATAAAATCTTTAAAAAAGTTGACTTACCTGCACCATTTGCACCAATTAAACCATAACAGTTTCCTTCTGTAAATTTAATATTAACTTCTTCAAATAATGCCTTTTTTCCAATTCTTAAAGTTACATTATTAGCACTTATCATAAATATTTTCTCCTCTTATTCAAATTCAAAGCCTTTATAATTTCAATACAAACATGGCTATTGTACAAGAAAAGAAGCTAGATTGCAAGGGGATTTTTTAAATATTCCTCTTTCTATCCATGTATACACCTCTTAGTATTGTAATAAGTGCTGCCAAAGCAAATAAAATCATAAGTCCAGTAACCATAAGCCTTGCTCCACCAGTTAACATTCCTCCAACATACGAATACACAATCGTTGCTGGAAGCTGTCCGATCCCTGTTGCTACAAAAAATCCAATAAATGACATAGAGGTCAGTCCAGCTGCATAACTAACATAATCAAAGGATACAAATGGTAATAATCGGCAAACTAAGATGGTATTCTTTCCATATCGTTCAAAAAATTCATCAATCTGTTTAAGTCCTACTTTACTCGTTAACTTTTCTGCTACATCTCTTCCTAAAAATCTGGCAATATAAAAACAAAGAGCCGCTCCTGCCATCGCACTAGTCCAAGAAAGAATGGCTCCCTGCCACCAGCCAAAAAGATTTGCATTGGCAAAGGTAATTAGAAAGGCTGGAAGTGGTGCCGCAATTGATTGAAAAACCATCAAAAAGAATGAAATAGCAACCGCATAAACTCCATAAGACTTCATAAACTCACTAATGACCTCGAAATCTCCTGTTAAAAACATATTCTTAATGGATGGAACATAAATATAAATTCCTACCACAAAAGCAATACATATACACGCTAATACTTTTTTCATCTCACAAATTCCTCAATCATATCTAAAAATTCTATATCTAAATACTGACCTAATTTCTTCCATGTCGATTCATTTTTGATTTCTTTTCCTGGCTCTTGATACTGAATCCATGCCATTGCACACCAAGTCACTCCACGAAGACAATTCATTTTAACATACTTATAGGTTCGCTCTCTAAGTCCTGATACGTCATATCGACCATTTACGGCTACTATATAACGGTCGATGAAGTCATCCATTTGACTTTTTGTTAAGATGACATCCGTTTTCCAAAAGGTCGTTGTAGGTGCTAGAAAATGACCAAGATCCTGCGCTGGATCCGCATACAATGGCTTTTCCCAATCAACTAAACGACAATAATCTCCATCAATCAGGAAATTCGTAGAATTTAATTCGGTATTGATAATACATCGATAAGGCGTATCAATAGATAAATCTGCTACTTGAAGCATGTTATCAATCTTCTCTCTCTTTATAGGCTCTTGATAAATTTCTATCATCTGCTTGCATTCTTCTAAAATAGCTTCTAATGGATTATTTGGACAAATTAGTCCTTCACCATTTGTCTGTAAGCTATGAATGTCTGCAAGGCATGGAGCTACATAGGATAATTCAGTCTGATAATCCAAATGATGCCCTGGCAAATATTCCATAACTAATGTTCCTTCATTAGAATCTACGGAATACACCTTCGGTGTTCGATTGGTAGGTTCTAAGAGCTTTAGCACATGAAATTCATAGCCAATTTGGTCATCAAGGTGCATCTGACTTCCACAGTTTTTACGTAAAATTTGATTTGTTTTTTTATTCAAATAATTGATGTTATACTCGCCTCTAGCTAATAATTCATAGTTATCTAATGTCTTTGTATTTTGCTGAAATTTTGTCAATATCTACACCCTCTCTATAGTCTTTTCGAAGTCGATTCATCTGCCACATCACTTTAAGCTTTGGAATCGTTCCCTTTGGAAATCGCCTGTCTGATGTATAAATTCGTTTTCTTGTCATTCCAAACTTAACGCCCCATTCTTTTAATTTTAACGAAAATTGATAGTCTTCCATAATAGGAATTTCTGGAAACATTCCCGCCATAAAAAATAAATCGCTGTCAATAAAAATTCCTTGATCTCCAAAGGGAAGTCTTCGATACTTTGCACGATGATTCGAAATCACTCGACACGTCCACATAAAGAAATTTTTTGAATGAAAAGCAATACCAAAACATCCAGCTTCATAGTCTCGCATGACTTCTCGGATTTGTTCTAATGCATGAGGAGGTAATTCACTATCACAGTGTAAAAAGAATAATACATCACCAGAACTTGCAATTGCTCCTACATTCATCTGAGCTGCTCGTCCCTTTACTCCAGAAATCACATGAAATTCTGGCCAAATTTTTTCTAGCGTTTTATCCGTACTTCCTCCATCCACAAAAATAATTTCACAAGGAAGCCAAATGAGTTGCTGTTGCAGTGCTTCAATCGTTTTTTCTTCATTATAGATTGGCACTATAATTGAAATCTTCGTATTCCTTGTAAGATATCGTCCTGTATGTGTTTTTTTCATCCAAGGATGTTCTCGCATACGACGTCGATAGCCCCTTAAATCATATTTTGTATCCATATCATGAAGTGTACGAATTGTCGTAATTGGCTGTGAAATCTCCTTTAAATTCATATAATTAAACACTTCTTTGTGAAGTGTATTCATTCCAACTAAATAGTATCCTCCATCCACACTAGGTCCAAAAACTAAATCTGAATAGGTTAATTTGTCAAATGCTTTATTTAAATCACTTGCTCTAAGTTCTGGAATATCCGTTCCAATTAATATGCAAGAATTATAGCCTTTATCTAAGACTTTTTTCATAGCATTCACCATTCGTTCTCCAAGGCTTTCTCCAACCTGTTTAAAATATCTAGGTTTTGTAATCGTTCCTCCTGTATAACAAATAAAGATATCTGCTTTTACTTTGCGACACTCATTTAAGATATCTTTTAGGAAGCACTGGTGGAGTTCTTTACACTGTTTCCCACTAAGGTAAGGCATCATCCTAGTCTTTGTTTGTCCTGCTTTTGGAATTCTTGTAAATACAATAATTGCTCTTTTCATCTATTTTACCTTTAACATTATTCGATTAATTTTTGATTTGATTATATCTGGTTTTTCATGGGTTTCTAAAATTATTGGCAAGATATGTTTTGCTTTTTTTAAATTGTACGCACAGGATGCACAATAAATATACATATTTTCGTAACCATTTAATTCCTTAATAAAACCTTTTGCAATTTCTTTTTCAGTCTGTCCTGCATGACCCCCTAGCCCACAACACTGCACACCTTCAATCACCTTACAATCACAGTCAATAAAATACTCTTTAATTTGTCTAAGTAATTCCTCACTATGTCTATCAGGACAAGGCTTAAATATCCATCCAATTTCTGTAATCGGTTTTCCAATGCCAAATTCGTGAAGTACTTCATAAATACTCACTACTTTTTGGTTTTACCTAGATAATCATAGCAATTAGGACATGCTGTAATAATTTCATCATAGGCTTCGAACTTTTTTCTAGGCTTCGCTCCAAGTTCTTCATCCGGTTTCCCACAACAGTCATAAATTACACCTATTCCATGTTCTTTCAAAACTGCTACTAGCTTATCGGTTGTCTTTGGATAAAATGCTGAAAAATTACACCCTGGAAAGAACACCCTCTTTTTCGTTGCATGTTTATAATTTTTCCACAGTTTATCAGATTCTTGTTGAACTTTAGGGTGATTTTTTCTCATTTGTAAAATCATTTCTCGTCCATCAATTTCTTCAGGACAGATGGCACTGCAAGTTCCACATAAAAAACAGTGATAGGCAAGTTCTTCTAACTTCTTTGTATCGCCTATATCGATTTGATACTTACTTAAGAACTTACAATTTTCCTGACAAAGATGACAATGTGTACATTTATTTTTGGACATAGTGTTTCTTTAAATAACCTCCAATTCCCATGACTATTATTCCCATCATAACAGCAATTCCAAGGTATAGCAACCTGTTTCCTCTACTTGCAAGTCCTGCTGTTCCAACTGTATACATCGCAGTTCCTGGAAGCATGAAAACAAGCGAACCGATTGAGTAGGTTGAAAATTTTATATCGGTTACACCATAGGCAAAGTTTTGAAGATTGTAAGGAAATAATGGAACAAGTCTTGTAATCATTAAGATAAATAATTCATTCCCACTGTTTTCATCAAATAGCCACTTTTTTAAATACTTATTCTTCATTGCCACAGGGCGTATACTGTCTTTTAAGAAGAATCGACCGACAAGAAAGGCAAACATCGCTCCAAGAGTGGTTGCTAGTGAACAACAAATCGTTCCAAGGATTGGACCAAATAGAAGTCCTGCTGCAATCGCAAAAGTCACACCCGGTAAGGCAAGAGCTACGCATCCAATGATTGTAAGAATCATATAACTAATCACTGCTAGTGCTAGATTTTCTTCTCTTAGTTGATTAAGCCAACTGTTCATTAAATCAGACCATCCAAATTGATGGTTTAAAATTACAAATACTAAAACTAGTACTATGAATATCCATAACTTTTTATTTTTCATAACCCTCCTACCTAAAATAAGGGCTGTATAAACAGCCCCTATACTCTATAATATTTTTTATAATACCTCTTTAAGGATTTTTATACTCTCTTCTACAAGTTTTGGACAAAAATCCATCATCCTTCCACTGTCGATTGCCTCTTTAGCTTCCTCTAGCTTTGTCAAATCATAGCCTAAAAGTTTTCGACAAATGACTGAATCATACTGACTTAAAAATTTCTCTCTAAATTCCTGACTTTTCTTGGACATAATTTCTTTTTCCTTAGCCAAATTCTCTAAGTCGCTATGTCCATATTTTAAACCAATTGCTATCATAGCTCCAATTACAGCACCGCAAATTTCACCCATCTGCATGCCACCACCAAAACAAGCTGCCATTTTATTGGCTTCATCTTCTGTAATTCCAAGTTCTGTAGCAACACTTCGTAATACGACCTGCGAACAGTCATATCCTTTTAAAAACTCGTCACGAATTTTATCACTAGTCATAGATTTATCTCCCCTCTTATTGGTTGCTCTAGTATATCATCAATCTAAAGATTTTTCAACTGAGCAAATACTGGAAGTAAATCCTTATAAATTAACTCTTTTCGAATTTCATAAGCTTTGCGGTAATATTCTACATTGTCTTTATTAGGCTCATAAACTTTTTTACTACTAAGCTGTCTTCAAATGCCTTTTGTAAATCGTTAATATCTCCCACTGCAAATGCTGCAGTTGCTGCATTGGTCATCACAGCTCCTTGCGCTGTCTGAAGTGTTACCATCTTACGATTTTCCATATCTGCTTTAATCTGATTCCAAACCTCTGAACGACTTCCACCTTCAGTAATTGTAATCTGTTCTAAATCCATTCCAGCTTTTTTGCATATATCAGTAATTCCCATATAGTCATAGCCAATTGCTTCAAGCACTGCTCTCCAAAGCACTCCTTGCTCAGTATCCATGGTTAAATTGAGAAAAGCTCCTGAGGCATCTTTTAGCTCATTAAATCCACCAGTCAAATAAGGAATAAAGGTCACACCATTTGCTCCAGGTTTTACCTCTTTTGCCTTTTCATTTAATTTATCAAAGTATTTTCCTTCACCTACTCGTCCACAGATATTGTCTCTAAACCAACGAAGAGCTAATCCTCCTGTTCGTATAAATCCCCAATAAAAGTAGGTATTCTCTAAAGTTCCACTGTTAAAAATCAAATTGTTTTCAGGTTTACTAAGCTCTGGCACAATTCCGTTTGTTGCAATGCAAAACATCGCACAAGTTCCAGCGACATCAGCTGCTGTTCCAGCCTTTGTTACTCCACAACCAATCATTGACTGCATCGTATCTCCACCGCCTGCACAAATCGGTGTTCCCTCTTTTAGACCTGTCTTGTCTGCATACTCTTTGGTTAAATGTCCAATAATATCCCAAGGCTTAACAATTTTAGGCAGATACTTTTTATCAATCTTTAGAATTTCTAGTTGTTCATCTGACCACTTTTTATCCATGATACGATATCCAAGTCCCCAACCAGAAAGCGTCCCCCAATCAATACAAGTTTCCTCTGCTTTAAGTCCTGCAAGATTTGACAAGATATAAGGAGCATTGTGTAAAAATTTGCAACCACGAGTTCTAAACTCTTCACTATTTTTAAGAATCCATCTTGCAAACATTGCTGGAAACATACATTTAGGCTCTGGATTTCCGGTTTCTTTTGCCCAAATATCAAGACCTAGTCCTGCTAAATTACTAGCATCTTCCTTTGTTCTAGAATCTAAGTAATTGATATAGGGTGTAATTGCTTTACAATTTTCATCTACTCCAGCAATCCCCTCAATTACTCCGTCCCCGAAAATACAACGAATTTCTTCTGGATTAAGCCCTTTATTCTTCATATCATCTGTACAAAGTTTTATACTTTTTACTGCTGCCTGTAGATACTCTTCTACGTCCATTTCCACCCAACCAGCTTGTGGATACACTAAAGTTGTTGGTGTACTAAATTGGCTTACACACTCCATCATTTCATTGTACACTGCTACCTTTACACTCTGAGTTCCTGCGTCAAATCCAAGATAATATTTCCCCATAATATCATCTGCCTCCTAAATAAAAAAGTCCTTGAATGACTTCAAGGACTTAGCATATGCAAAAGAACTAATTATTCATCACTTCTCTCATCCAGACTCTACTGTCGGCTTCGGAAATTCTCCGAATCATGCCTTTCGGCTCGCGGGCTTTACCGCCGGTATGGAATTACACCAATCCCTGAAGTTTTCTATTAATTACTAGTATAGTCGTATACACTATATTTGTCAATTACTTATTTAGGTTTGCAAATTTATTTGCTGCAATGTCTAGTTGTTCTTCTGTAAGTTCTAAATAAAAAGTAACTTCCACAAAATAATTATCGTAACACAGTAAATACTGATCGATTATCTCATCTAAATCACTAGAGACTAACTTATAAGCTTCCTTAGCCTTCCAAGGTGCTGCATCAATGGGTTGATACTCAACTAAAAATTCTTCACTTTTCACCTGACCATCCAAAAGAATCGCTTTCTTCGTTGTTTCATATAAACTAGGATTCTTTAAATCTGTAATTGTATAATCCACATTATGATCCAAATAATCGATATTTTCTGCATCAGTGCCTATTGCTTGTTCAAACTCTGTTTGTTTTAAAATAAATGATTCTCTAGAATTCTTAGAAGCCACAAATTCTGTGTCATGATTCATCGTATCCTGTTTAGGAATTATCTTTAAATCGACTAAGGTGAGTGGAAGTGTCGTCACTTCTACAGGCTTTGAATTGTACGAAGTAGATGCCCATACATTACACATTAAAATTAATAAAATTGTACTGATTGCTATAGCACTTGGATCAAACCAATGGAAAAATCGTTTGGTTTTGAAAATTCGTCGGATTATGCTAATGACTACAAAAATCAAAATCACAGCTCCTAAATAGATTCGTAAATATTTACCCAAATTATCTTCAAATATAAAACTACAAATGAGCCAATAAATTCCAAATAATAAATCAATAACTAGAATAATTTTTGAAACATACGTCGTATAGGAAATTCGCTCAAAAAATTCTTCATTCCTCGCGGCTTTTTTCGCCTGTATATACCACAAGAAGTATCCTATGATTTCTACCAAACTAAGAACTGGAAGTAACAAACAGTTAAAGATAAGAAATTGTTTTGTAGTACTTGCAAGCAGTTCGGTATAGTCTTTAAAA
>JPZU01000001.1:907796-914414 GCA_000875945.1 Lachnospiraceae bacterium TWA4
GGTATAGTCTGTAAAACCAACATAAAATATAAATATCGAATAAATGATTGTAAAAAAACGATACCACAAAAAATCCTTTTTCATTACTTTATGTATCGTCGCTACTTCAATTTCTGGGTCAGTCTCAATAGGAATCGGATTTGTCTTCTCATTGTAAAATAGTTGTATCTGCTTAGAAGAACAAGCAAGCTTCCAACCCGTATGCTCACAGAGTTCAATAAACATCTGTCGTTTTTCAACTTCCTCGGAATCATATTCTCTGATGGCTGGAAAATACGAAACCGAAAATGTAAGATTCTTCGGCTCTATGCGTCTATAAGTCCAAAATATTCCATCGATATCTTCAATCAACCAGCCCTTTCTTGCCATAGCTTCTAAATGATTTTTAATTCCAGTTTTATCATAGAATGAAAAGACTTCAAATTTATATTTTTTATCTCTCATTTGGAATCCTCCTTATTAAAAACTAATCGATAATCATCCACCTGTGCACAGATTCGATTGTACTCCTTATCCAAGATTTCTCGCCCTTTATCTGTCAAAATATAGCTACGCTTTCGACCTTCTACTTTGGTTTCTGCGATAAATTCTTCGTTTAAGAATTGCTCAAGCAGGTTATAAAGTGTGCCAGAACCCACATTCACACGACCTTTCGTCATTGTAGGAACTCGATCTAGAATATCCATACCATAGCATTCATCTGTTAAACAGAGTAGAACGTAAAACATCTGCTCTGTTAAGGTTTTAAATTTTTCTCTTGGCATTTTACACCTCCTATTCTCGAATATCGAGTATAAGTATATTTGTATTATATACTCGATATTCGAGAATGTCAATCAAAAATAAAAATTGCACAGCTACTAAACTGCGCAATTTTTAATACATCTACTATTTCACTAGAAAATTTTTAAATCATTTTCTAATTTTATTTTAATTTATTCCCAGAAATTTAGTTCTCCCTCTTTAAATCCTATATTCTTAGCATGAAAAACTGGATCCTTTCCATCTTTAAGTTGTCGCTCAAAATCTTTAAGTGCATCAATTGCCTTATTTGCCAAAAGCACACAACAAGGTAAGTTGATGATGGTCATCCCAGCCATAAAAATATCTGCTAATGCCCAAGCTGCATCTGCTGAAATGATACTTCCAAAAAATATTGCAACTACGCAAAATGTATGGAAAATTTTCATAAAAACCTTTGATGGCATTTTTTATGATTTAAGTAAGCAAGTGCATTATCTACGTAATAAAGATTTCCAATAAGCGTTGTAAATGCAAATAGAACCATTGCAACGGTAATAAAAATTGGTCCTGCTTGTCCAAACACAGTTGCAATCGCATTCTGTACATAAGGAGCTCCTGATACTTTTTCTGAAATTTCTGTTCCAGAAGAAAGACACATAAGAGCTGTTGCTGTACAAAGAATCATTGTATCGATATAAACGGATACGGTTTGTACTAGTCCTTGTTTTACCGGATGAGTAACACTTGCAGAAGCTGAAGCATTAGGAGCTGAACCCACACCTGCTTCATTAGAATAAAGACCTCTTTTAATTCCATAGACTAAACAAGAACCTGCAACCCCTCCAAGAATTGATTGAAAATCAAAGGCATTCTTAAAAATTATACCAAACATTGCAGGTATATGGCTTGCATGAACTACAATGACAATTAAAGATACACCTACATAGGAAAGCCCCATAATAGGTACAATCACTTCAGTAATTCGTACAATTCGCTTACCACCACCCAGAACACAATATCCAACTACAAGCATAAGAATTACACCTACAATAACTGGGGTCGTCTTCTTATCATAAAAACTATAAGGCTGAAAAGTTGTCTGAAGGTTAAATGCACAAAGCATATTAAAACCAATTGCATAAGTTGCTATTAGGAAAAAGCAAAAAATTACTGAAATCCAACGAGTTTTAAAAGCCTGTTCAATATAATATGCAGGTCCACCATAAGAACTTCCATCTTTATGTTTCATTTTATAAATTTGAGCAAGTGTACTTTCAATAAACGCTGAAGCTGCACCGATGACACACATCACCCACATCCAAAATACAGCTCCTGGTCCACCAAGACAAATCGCTGTAGACACACCTACAATATTTCCAGTTCCTACTCTAGATGCTGTCGAAACCATCAAAGCTTGAAACGAAGATACATGAGAACTATCTTTTGGTCGTTCAATAATTAATTTACAGGCAGTAACTAATCGACGAATTTGTACAAATCCTGTTCGAAACGTAAAGTATAAGCCCGCTATTCCCATAACAATAATAAGTATTGGATAGTATAAAACACTATCTAAATAGTTTAATACATCTAAAATCATTTGTAGTTTCTCCCAATGTTAATAGTTTATGTGGCTATAATCATATGTTTTTTCTTGTACTTTAAATCTTCTTATTCATTTTCATTCACAGCTCTAACAAAAGCTTCTAACAAATAAACGCCTCCAATAATCACTAAGCACATCATAGCTGTCACTACGAAAAACACAATCTGTCCACTATAGATAAAATTTAATGCATTGGTTGCTGAGCCTAAAATTACAATTAAATTAGCACCCATATGCATTAAAATTGCCGCCTTTAAATCATGAAATCTCTCATAGACTAAACACAGTAAAAATCCAAGCACAACACCATAAATTCCTTGTACAATATTTCCATGAAGCAAACCAAAAATTAAAGAAGAAACAACCATTGCCTGCATCATAGAAAACTGATCTCCAGCTCGTCTGTACACCAATCCTCGAAAAATCATTTCCTCCACAATTGGAATCAGTACTCCAATTCCAAAAACTTGAATAGCTACCGAGCCAGAAAATAAGATAGATGTAGCCTCTTCAAAACCTTGTGAATTTGCTGCAATTCCACTCATGGAAATCATATTGTTTCCTGCAATTGCCGCTGCAATTCCAACGACTACTGGAAGTACATACCAATAGACATTTACTCTTTTATAATTGATGACTTCACGCTCACTCTCATCTTTTCTCATCATCCTTAATAAAAATGGAAAAGCTATAATAGCAGAAACTAGCATTGTCACATAGTAAATGTTTCCAAGATCTGAAGTTGTTTGATTGATAATCGAATCCCTTACTTTTTCATACGTTTGATTATAGTCAATATCTGATAGCTTACTTAGAGAATAAACGATTGTCACTCCTAAAGATGCTACAATTCGACAAATATAATAAACCATAATTGGACTAATACATGACCAAAAACTTCTTGGTTTTTTCTCCATTGCTCACCTCATACATTATACTGTTTTTTTATTAATATACTTTGCATAAAACTTTGAATACATAATTTTTTGGCTTGAATACAATCCAAAATATCCAGATAACATATAGCTAACAACAATTGCTGGTAAATAATAGTACGCCCCTTCAAAACCAAATAACTCTGCTGCAATAAATAATGAGGTTACTGGACAGTTTGTTACGCCACAAAAAACAGATACCATTCCAACCGCTGCACAAAGTGATGAAGAAAATCCTAATATCTGTCCCATCACACAGCCAAAGGTCGCACCAATAAAAAATGATGGTACAATCTCTCCACCTTTATATCCTGCACCAAGTGTTAAAGCAGTAAATATCATCTTCCAGAAAAAGTCTAAATGCCTAGCTTCTCCTTCAATTGATTTTTCAATGATATCCATGCCAGCACCCATATAATCGGTTGTACCTACAAGTTTTGTAAGAGCTAAAATAATTAAACCTGCTACAACGATACGAAGATATGGATTTTCTAATTTTTCTTGATATAAATGTGCAATCTTATGCATCAATATACAAAAGAGCATACTAACAAATGCACACCCCATTCCAAGAATTAACACCTTTCCCATGAGTATTAAATTATAACTTGGAATTGGACCAACAATTGAAAAGCTTTCTGGATGAACCCCACAAGTTTTTGCAAACCAAGCAGCAATAAGTGCTGAAAACGCACAAGGAACTAATGCTGAATAATACATAATTCCTACGCTGACCACTTCTAGGGCAAAAATTGTTGCAGCAAGGGGTGTGCCAAAAAGTGCAGCAAATGCTGCACTCATTCCACACATAATGACTGCATTCTTATCATCCATATTGATACGAAAAAGTTTTCCAAGACTATAGCTTAAACTTCCACCCATTTGAAGGGCTGCACCTTCTCGACCTGCAGAACCACCAAATAAATGAGTAATTACTGTCGATATAAAAATCAATGGTGCCATATAAAATGGAACATCTTCTTCACTTCGAATGGATAACAAAATCTGATTCGTTCCTTTGTCATCTTTTGCAAATGTTTGATATAAAAATGCAATGACTAGTCCTGCAAGAGGAAGAGCAAGTACAATCAGTGGATAATCTTTTCTAGTGCTTGTTGCCCATCCCATCGCATAGCTAAAGGCAATAGCTACTCCTCCAACCACAAATCCTGTGACATTTGCAAATAGTAGCCATTTAAGAAAAATATAGCCTCTAAGTTTGATTGCCTTTAATAAATCTTTTATAGCATCCATAAACATTTTTTAAAGATTTCTAACATCTCATCCACATGTTCTGGCTTTGCAATTAGTGGAGGAATAAAACGAATTGTATTAGCTCCAGCGCTAATTAAAATAAGTCCACTGTTAATAGCTTCGGCTACAATAGGTCCTACTGGTTCATTAAATTCTAGCCCTTGAATTAATCCCACGCCTCTATGGTCAACAATCTGAGGAATTTCTTCTTTTAATTCTTCTAACTTCTTAAATAAGTAATCCCCAGTCTCTCTAACATTTTTTAAAATTTTCTCATCTTGATAAATTTCAAATACAGCATTAGCTGCTGCACAAACAAGTGGGTTTCCACCATAAGTGCTTCCATGATCACCAGCTACTAGAGCTGCTGCCTTTTTATTGCAGACAAATGCTCCTATTGGAAGACCACAACCAAGAGCCTTTGCAACGGTCATAATATCTGGTTTTACACCATAATTTTCACAAGCAAACATACGACCTGTACGACCCATACCACACTGAATTTCATCAAAGATTAATAAGATATCATTTTCATCACAAATCTTTCGAACACCCTGCAAGAATTCTTCAGTTGCTGGATAAATTCCACCTTCACCTTGTACAGGCTCTAAGATAATTGCACAAGTTCTATCAGTAACTAATTCTTTTACACTGTCTAAGTTATTAAACTGCGCAAATTTCACTCCACCAATTAATGGTTTAAATGCTTCCTGATAATGAGGATTACCAGTAACTGATAAAGCTCCCATACTTCTTCCATGGAAAGAATGATTCATTGCAATAATTTCATGATCTGTTCGTCCATCTTTATTATACGCATATTTACGAGCTGATTTAATTGCTCCTTCAATTGCTTCTGTTCCACTATTAGTAAAAAATACCTTATCTAAACCTGTAAGCATGGATAATGCATTAGCTGCTGCAATTGCAGGCATGTTGTAGTAGTAGTTTGATGTATGAACTAATTTATCAACCTGAGCCTTTACTGCATTGTTAAAACGCTCGTTATTGTAACCAAGGGCAAATACTGCAATTCCTGCACAAAAATCTAAATATTTCTTTCCCTCTGAATCATATAAATACATTCCATCACCATGGTCTAGGATAATCTGATAACGATTATACACATGTAAAAGTGCTTCTTCTGCACATTCGATTGCCTTTTCCTTAGACATCATGGATAAATTTTCTTCTGCTCTAGTCATTAGTCTGTCCTCTTATTCCTCTCTATTATTTAAAATTACAGTCCCAGTCCCTTTGTTTGTGAAAATTTCAAGAAGTAAACTGTGAGCCATTCGACCATCTAAAATATGTACTCTAGAAACTCCATTCTTCATAGCGTCGATACAGTTTCCAAGTTTTGGAATCATTCCTCCACCAACAATTCCGTCATTAATAAATGTTTCTGCTTCTTCCATCGTAAGCTCTGAAATTAGGCTAGATTTATCATTAAAGTCACGATATACACCTTCAATATCTGTTAAGAATGCTAATTTTTCTGCATTCATTGCCTTTGCAATTGCACAAGCAGCATCATCTGCATTAATATTGTAGGTATCATAACTATCATCATAGCCAATTGGACATACCACTGGTAAGAAATCTTTTTCTAATAAATCAAATAAGATTTTTGGATTTACTTCTTCAATTTCTCCAACATATCCGATATCTTCACCATTTGAATAGCGTTTGTGAACTTTTAAAAGTCCTCCATCTTTACCGCTAATACCAACGCCTAAAACACCAAGCTGCTCAATCATCTGAACAAGGCTCTTATTCACACGGTTTAAAACCATTTCAGCAATCTCCATCGTTGGTGCATCAGTTACACGAAGACCATTAATAAATTTAGGCTCCATACCAGTCTTTTTCACCCAGGAACTGATTTCCTTTCCACCACCATGAACAATAATTGGCTTAAATCCAACAAGCTTTAATAAAACAACATCTTTAATAACATTGCGTTTTAATTCTTCATCAACCATTGCGCTTCCACCGTATTTAACTACGATAACTTTACGGTTAAATCGCTGAATATAAGGAAGTGCTTCAATAAAGCACCTCTGCCTTTTTTTAAAA
>JPZU01000001.1:914434-925406 GCA_000875945.1 Lachnospiraceae bacterium TWA4
TTCCCCCTTTTTTCTATTTATAAACGATTTATGAACGATAATCTGCATTAATCTTTACATAGTCATAAGTTAAATCACAACCCCATGCAGTTGCTTCAAAATCTCCATCATTCATCTGTACAACAGCTGTAACTGTTTCTTGTGATAAGATTTTTGTAGCTACTTCTTCACTATATCCTGTACTAATACCATTTTCTACTATTTTAAGACTTCCTGCTTCACTTGTAAACCAAATTTCGACTTTTTCAGGATCAAAATCTTCACCTGAGTATCCGAGTGCACATAGGATTCGGCCCCAGTTTGCATCATGACCAAAAATTGCCGCCTTTGTAAGGCTAGAAGTAATCACAGATTTTGCTAATACTCTTGCAGATTCTTTGGTTTTTGCTCCTTTAACCGTTACTTCAAATAAGCAAGTACAGCCTTCTCCATCCCCTGCAATCTTTTTAGAAAGCTCAACCATGATGGTATGAAGAGCCTCACAAAATGCCTTATAATCTTCATCTTCTGAGTTAATTTCTTTATTTCCTGCTAAACCGTTAGCCATTAAAAGTACACTGTCATTAGTTGAAGTGTCACCATCTACAGAAATCATATTAAATGTATCTACTACGTCATTACTTAATGCTTTTTGTAATAGTTCATGACTAATTGCCACATCACTAACTACAAAGCAAAGCATGGTCGCCATATTCGGATGAATCATACCAGAACCTTTACACATTCCAGCTAATGTGCAAGTCTTTCCACCGACTTCAAAACTGACAACCACTTCTTTTGGCTTGGTATCTGTAGTCATAATTGCCTTTGCTGCTTCATGAGCTTCTTCTCTTGTTGTGCCAAGAGTAGGAACCATTCCTTCTACACCTGCTAAAATCTTATCCATTGGAAGCTGTGCTCCAATAACACCAGTTGAAGCTACTAATACTTCTTCTGTTTTAATATTCAATAAAGAAGCCGCCTTACTAGCTGTATCTTTACAATACTGATAGCCTTCTTCTCCTGTACAAGCATTCGCTACACCTGCATTAATAACTACTGCCTGAGCAAGTTTAGACTCAGAAACAACCATCTTATCCCATTTGACAGGAGCTGCTTTTACAACATTGGTTGTAAATACACCTGCTGCCTTGCAAGGAGCTTCGCTATAAATCATTGCCATATCTTTTCGATTAGGCTTAATTCCTGCTGCAAAACTTGCTACTTTAAATCCTTGAACGTTTGTAATTCCACCATCTATTTTTTTCATGACAAATTTCCTCCTCTTTGCTATTTATGGGAACATTGGGAACTGTTTAAGTCCCATAGATTCTTCTAAGCCAAATAGTAAATTCATATTTTGAACAGCCTGTCCTGCTGCACCTTTTACTAAGTTATCCATTGCACCCATCATAATTACACGATTTGTACGATTGTCTAATACAAAGTTTACATCCACATAGTTACTTCCCTCTACAAATCTTGTCTGTGGAACCATTCCTTCAGGAAGTACACGAACAAAGAGTTCATCATTGTAATATTTTTCATATGCTTTACGAATCATTTCCTTTGTTACGCCTTCTTTAACCGTTGCATATTCTGTTGCTAAAATTCCACGATTCATTGGAACAAGATGTGGCGTAAAATTAATCATAATCTTTTGTCCACAAGCATAACCTAACTGCTCTTCAATTTCTGGAGTATGTCTATGCGTTGCTACTCCATAAGCTTTCATATTTTCATTCACTTCACAGAATAAATTATCAATCTTTGCACCAC
Organism: Lachnospiraceae bacterium TWA4; assembly: GCA_000875945.1. Classification (GTDB taxonomy): domain Bacteria; phylum Bacillota; class Clostridia; order Lachnospirales; family Lachnospiraceae; genus TWA4. Next base: position 916,193 of record JPZU01000001.1, read on the forward strand.
GACCTGCACCAGAGGTTCCAGATTTTGCATCAACAATCAAGGTTGATGGGTCAATCAAACCTTCTTTTACCAATGGATAAGCAGTTAAAATCGAACAAGTTGTATAACAACCTGGATTTGCAACAAGTCTTGCTTTCTTTACATCTTCTCTATTAATTTCACAAAGTCCATAAACTGCCTCATCAATAAACTGTGGACTCTTATGCTCAATTTTATACCACTGCTCATAAATCTTTACATCTTTTAATCGAAAATCTGCACTCAAATCAACGATCTTGCACTTAGAAAGAATATCTTCATTCACAAGAGATGCACAAAGACCTTGAGGAGTGGCTGTAAAAATCACATCGACCGCATCTGCTAATTCTTCCATATTATCGTCAAGACATTTTGCATCTACAATTTCAAACATATTTGGATAAACAGATGCATAATCTTTTCCTACATAACTTCTTGAGCCATACCATACAATTTCAGCTTGTTCATGTCCTGTTAATAATCGTACTAATTCAGCTCCTGCATAACCAGTTGAACCAATAATTCCTGCTTTTATCATTTATCATACCTCATTTCTATCAAAAATACACCTGTATTGCATAATATACAATATTTTTGCATAATTATCAATAGTTTTTTTAATTTACTACTTGCAAATCATATCACTTTGTTGTATATTAATCAAGTAATTCGATGATAAAAAGATTAATTATTCAAAAATCAGTTTAAATATGGTTTAAATATAAGGAGGAATTTTATTATGGCTAAAGAAAAAGTAGTTCTTGCATATTCAGGTGGACTTGATACAACTGCGATCATTCCATGGTTAAAAGAAACTTATAATTATGAGGTAGTTTGTTGTTGTATCGACGTAGGACAGGGCAATGAACTTGATGGTTTAGACGAAAGAGCTAAACTTAGTGGTGCAACTAAATTATATATTGAAGATGTTGTTGATGAATTCTGTGATGACTATGTTGTTCCTTGTGTTCAAGCAAATAGTGTTTATGAAAACAAATACCTTTTAGGAACTTCTATGGCTCGTCCAGTTATTGCTAAACGTCTTGTAGAAATTGCTCGTAAAGAAAACGCCGTTGCAATCTGCCATGGTGCTACAGGTAAGGGTAATGATCAGGTTCGTTTTGAACTTGCAATTAAATCTTTAGCTCCTGACTTAAAGATTATTGCTCCTTGGAGAGAATGGAAACTTCAGTCTCGTGATGATGAAATTAAATACTGTGAAGATCACGGAATTCATCTTCCATTTTCTGAAGACAATAGCTATAGCCGTGACAGAAACTTATGGCATATCAGCCATGAAGGTCTAGAACTTGAAGACCCAGCACTAGCTCCTAACTATGATCACTTATTAGTTTTAGGTGTGTCTCCTGAAAAAGCTCCTGATGAAGCTGAACAAGTAAGTATTACATTTGAAAAAGGTGTTCCTACTGCTGTTAATGGAAAAGCGATGAAAGTTTCTGATATCGTTCGTACCTTAAATGAAATGGGTGGACGTCATGGTATTGGTATCGTAGATATCGTTGAAAACCGTGTAGTTGGTATGAAATCTCGTGGTGTTTATGAAACTCCAGGTGGAACTATTCTTTTAGAGGCTCATCAACAATTAGAAGAATTAATTTTAGATAAAGATACTATGGCTGTAAAGAAACAAATGGGTGTAAACTTTGCTGATGTTGTTTACAGTGGTAAATGGTTTACTCCTCTTCGTGAAGCTTTACAGGCATTCGTTGAAAAGACTCAAGAATATGTTACTGGTGAAGTAAAATTCAAGTTATACAAAGGTAATATTATTAAACAGGGTACTACTTCTCCATATTCTCTTTACAATGAAAGCATTGCTTCTTTCACAACTGGCGATATGTATGACCACCATGATGCAGAAGGATTCATCAATTTATTTGGTCTTTCATTAAAAGTTCGTGCATTAAAGAGATTAGAAGTTGAAAAGAACAATAAATAATAGTATACTAAAGTAGAGGAAACCTTTTTCCTCTACTTTTTTTATAGGAGGTCACTATATGAACGGAAGATTATGTAAAGTTGAAAAAGGTAAAATGCTTTGTGGCGTTTGTACAGGATTTGCTAGATTTTTTAATATTGATGTTACGTTAATTCGTTTAGGTTTAGTTGCTTTTTGTCTATTTGGTGGTAGTGGAATTTTAGCTTATATTATTGCTGCCCTTGTTATGCCTGATGAATATGATATTTAAACAATTATAAAGGACGGATATATTATGCGAAAATTAACTTTAGGAACTACTGGAATTACTGTTCCCCAAAATGCCTTTGGAGCACTTCCTATTCAGCGTATTAGCAAGGAAGAAGCTGCAAAACTTCTTCGTAAGGCCTATGACGGAGGAATGAGATTTTTTGATACAGCAAGAGCATATTCAGATAGTGAAGAGAAATTAGGCTATGCCTTTGAAGGAATGAGAGATAAAATCTATATTGCTTCTAAGACTATGGGAACAACTCCCGAGAAATTCTGGGAAGATTTAAAAACTACTCTGACCAATTTAAAGACTGATTATCTAGATATTTACCAATTTCACTGTGTTAATCAGTGCTATAGACCTAATGATGGAACTGGTATGTATGAATGTATGTTAGAGGCTAAGAAACAAGGAAAGATTCGCCATATCGGTATTACTGCTCATAAGATTGAAGTTGCAAAAGAAATTGTAGAATCTAATCTCTATGAAACTTTACAATTTCCTTTTAGTTATCTTTGCTCACAAAAAGATATCGATCTTGTAAAACGCTGTAAAGAACAATCAATTGGTTTTATTGCTATGAAAGGACTTGCTGGTGGATTAATTACTAGATCTGATGCTGCAATGTCTTATCTTTATCAATATGACAATGTATTACCTATTTGGGGTATTCAAAAAGAGCAAGAACTTGATGAATGGTTATCCTTTATGGATAAAGAGCCAGAAATGACTAAGGAAATCTCTGATTTTATCGAAAAGGATCGAAAAGAATTAATGGGGGATTTCTGTAGAGGATGTGGCTATTGTATGCCTACTTGTCCGGCAGAGATTGAGATTGCAACTTGTGCAAGAATGTCACTCCTTCTTCGCCGTTCTCCTTCTGCTGGTCATTTAACCAAAGAATCACAGGCTAAAATGGCAAAAATTGACGAATGCATCGACTGTGGAGTTTGTAAAACAAAATGTCCTTATGAACTTGATACACCTAATTTACTTCGTAAAAACTATGAAGACTATAAAAAAGTTCTAGCTGGTGAAGTTACTGTTTAACTCTTTTTATGAACAGAAAATGATAATTAGACTAAAAAAAGCAGATTCAAATTGAATCTGCTTTTTATCTTTTGTATAATAATTCTTTATCTTTTGTATTTTGTATAACAGTCTTTATCTTCTGTACAGTAATTTTTCATCATATGTACAATAATCTTTTATCTTTTGTATAATGCGGATGACAGGACTTGAACCTGCACGGGCTGCCCCACTGGAACCTAAATCCAGCGCGTCTGCCAATTCCGCCACATCCGCACAACGCAGATATAATATCATACTTATTCAAAGTTGTCAATATCTTTTGATAAAAAATTTTCTTAACTACAAAAACTACTCCTACTGCTGCTCCTACTGCTAATAAAACAGAAATAATCCTCCAAGAATCATTAATAAATTGACATTGGTTTTTTCTGCTTTAAGTGTTAAATGAATATCCAAACCATTGACACTACAAGAATAGACAGAACCGTCAATTTCTTGACTTCCTTCTTTTACATTTGCCGTAGAAGAAATACTGTCTTCGTAAATTTTATTTTTAGAAGGCAATTGTAATTTATAATTTAATACCGTAGAAGTGGTACTACCCGTTAAAAATTTTTTAAAGCTCAATTGATCTGTATACACACAATCGTGACTCCAATCTCTAAAATCTCCAGTTTCTCTAGATTCTAGTTTACCTTCTTCTTTAAAGATTGTTTCAAAGTCTTCGTTTAATTGCTCTTTTGTTCCTCTAAGTTGAACCAAAAAGCCTTCTCCATTTTCCATTTGAAGACTTGCTCTTCCATTACATAATTCAATCAAAGCATCCATGCGAGATTTAATCTCTTTTTGTTCGGACTCACTAAGCGATGATGCAAATTTGAAACTAATATCTCTAGTAACTTCCGTAAAATCAATAAAGGTTGTCACTACATCAATTGACTCTATATGATAGGTATGATTAATATCACATTCCACACTCCACTCTTTTACTTGTCCACTTGACACCAATTTATAGCCTTCATATTTACTACTCTCTTGCATTTGATAATCACCTTTTTCATTTGGACGAGTTGGTTTAATTGAGTACTCATCATCCCATCGAATAAAATAGGCAAATGGAATTGTTTCATCCTTTGAAGTTGTCAGACTTTTTAAATCAATACTTTCTGACCACTTCATTCCAAATGTAAAATTCTCAGTTTCTCTTTCAGACATCTTGCTCACATAAATCATACTCTTTTCAGAAGAAAATAACTTTGTAAGAAGATTTGCCTGTTCTTTATAACCGGTATTTAGTAGCTCTATTTTACAGGTTATAAAATCTTCTTCATTCTCCCAATCGATTGTATAGTTATCTTCTAATTTTTGATTTAAATAGTCTTTAAATTGATTCTCTAACATATCCTGAGAATCATACGAAAATTTTAAAATATACTCTCTATCGTAAAGATTTCCACTATGAAAAGTGGTCAGTATATCAATACCACTTAAATCCATCTTCGTTAATTCAGAAACTTTTAATGTATCCTCTGTAGAATCATAAGTTTCTCCCTTATAATTTAAAACACTAGATCCTAAACTAAATATTGGAGACTCAATCGTTCTTTTTTAGCTATAAGCTTTTCAATCCATTCAAGAAGTTCAGCACTCGTAAAATCTTCACTATAATTCATCCCCACTTCTAAAGCTGATGAAGGCTCTATAAAATCTATTTTAACCTCTCTTCCAATAATTTCTGATGCTTTGTTCTTATAATCCTCTAGAGAAGAGAATTCTAAAGTAAAACTATAGCGATAATCCTCTGATTCTTCAAAATTTAATTTCAAATAGTTTGGACAGTTTGTCGACAGCTGCTCATTTAGCGACTGAATACTATCCTCAAAATAGTTTTCTACATCTGATTTTGAAACTTCAAATTGAACAATGCGTTTTCCACTACCATCGTCATTTAAATCAACCGTTGTTGTAAGTTCAACTCCACCAGATGTACATCCACCTAGAAAAATTAATAAAATAAATACCATAAAAATAAATAATTTCTTTTTCATGCAGTTAGTATATAGGAAATTCTTTATTTAATCAAGTAAACTCTCATAATTTTAATGGAACTCTTTTGACTTTTCATCATAGACTATTAATAAATCCTCTGTAGCGGAGGTAGATTCTTGAAAGCCTTTGCCACTCCTTTACCTCCTAAAAAAGAAGCCTTTTATCTTGAACAAGTTGAAGCTGGAGATGAGAAAGCCCGATTACTGCTGATTGAACACAATATGCGACTCGTTGCTCATATTGTAAAAAAATATCATAGCACTGTTAAAGATAATGAAGACCTCCTATCTATTGGAACTATTGGTCTAATCAAAGCAATCAATACCTATAATTATAAAAAAGGGAATAAACTTGCCACCTATGCTGCAAAGTGTATTGAAAATGAGATTCTTATGCACCTTAGAGCTGAAAAGAAACATTCAAAAAATGTATCTCTTTATGAGCCAATAGGAACAGATAAAGAAGGAAATGAAATTAACCTTTGTGATGTGATTGAGAATCATTCAACAGATGTAACCGAATTAATTTCTACGATGCAAGATATTGAGTATTTACGTTCAATTATTGATTATTGTCTCCCCAAACGTGAACACTATATTATAACTATGAGATATGGTCTCGCTGATGGAGTTGAACACACGCAACGAGAAATTGCTAAAATTTTAGGGATATCTAGAAGTTATGTCAGTCGAATTGAAAAGTCTGCACTCTTACGATTAAAATCCCAATTTGAAAAAAGAACTCAATTAGGAAATTCCTAATTGAGTCCATCTAATTCATGATAAAGTCTAGCAAGTGGTAATCCAACCACATTGTTGTAATCTCCACGAATCTCTTTCACAAAGATTCCACCTTTTCCTTGGATTCCATAACTACCTGCTTTATCAAAAGGTTCTTTTGTATCTAGATACCATGTGATTTCTTCATGAGACATTGGATAAAATAGTACTTGTGTACATTCGCAAAAACTTTTTTCAATTAACTTGTCTCCATCATAATAAACTAAAGAAACTCCTGTGTACACGTGATGAGTCTGTCCACTTAAGCTCTTAAGCATCTGGTAGGCATCTTCATAGTCTTTGGGCTTTCCTAAAATTTTATCATTTAAAGACACGACTGTATCTGCACCAATGACTACCATCTTATCTGTTTTCACTAGTTTCTGGTAGACGTCTTTTGCCTTGCGTCTAGATAATTCTAGAACATACTCTTTTGGATTTGTTAAGTCCGTTTCTTCATCGACATCACTAACTACAACTTGATAATTATATCCTGCTTGGTCTAATAATTCTCTTCGCCTTGGAGAACCTGACGCTAAAACTATTCGCATGTAAGTATCTCCTTTGCTAACCCTGAAACATTTTCTGTAATATAAGTTGCATGATAAGATTCTAATTCTTCTCTGCTACCATAACCATAGAGCACACCCATTGAATCAATACCACAGTCATTTGCTGCTTCAATATCATGAAAACGATCACCAACCATTAAAACCTTTGACAGGTCTGTTGTGTGTAAATCCTCAAAAACTTCTTTTAAAATTTGGGATTTACGATAACCTGTGTCGTCAACTTTAGAGCCTTCTACTGCTGTAAAAAATGGAGCTAATTCATATCGTTCAATCACTCGAAGCATGATATCATGTGGCTTAGAAGTAGCAATTGCCAAAGTCATTCCTGCTTCTTTTAATTTGCGAAGTTCTTCATGAATTCCCTCGTAAGCTGAATTTTCAAAAACTCCTGTCACATTGTATCGCTCTCTAAATTTTGCAATTGCCTTGTGAGCTTTTTCTTCCTTAAATCCATAATGTTGCATAAAGGTATCTAAAAGAGGGGGTCCAATAAAGAAATTTAGTTCATCTGGATTTAAATCTGTAAATCCAAAACTTTCTAGTGCATAGACAGCACTTTTTGTAATTCCAGGTCTAGAATCAGTTAAAGTGCCATCTAAGTCAAATAAAATTGTATTGTATTTCATAAAATCAAATTTCTCTTATCTTCTATCTTTCTTATCTTTTATGCTTCATAAATGCTAAATAACCTTTATAAGCTTCATATAAATCAGCCTTGCTAATGATTTCATAAGGTGCATGCATACTCATTACAGGAACACCACAATCAACTACTTCTGCACCATAGTTTCCAAGAATATAAGCGATTGTTCCACCACCGCCATGATCTACTTTACCAATTTCTGAAGTTTGGAAAGCTACTTTATTGTCATCAAAGATTCTAGTCACTGCTGCTACATACTCTGCACTTGCATCATTTGCTCCACTCTTTCCTCTAGAACCTGTATATTTATTAATAGTTAAGCCAAGTCCCATAAATGCCGTATTTTTCTTTTCAAATTCTGCTGCATAAGTTGGGTCGAACACAGAAGTTACATCTGCTGAAAGTACTCTAGAATGCTGCATTGCACGTCTAGTCTTTAAATCTGAGTATTCACCAGTTAATGCACAAAGTTCTGCAACGGTATTTTCAATGACTCTTGAATGGCTACCAGTAGCACCTACACTTCCAATTTCTTCTTTATCTGTAAATAAAGCCATCGCTGTGTATTCGGGAGCTTCATCAATGCTCAAAATAGCCTGTAAGGTTGGATAAGCACAACATTTGTCATCATGACCATAGCCTAAAATCATACTTCTATCTAAACCAAAGTCTCTGCTCTTTCCAGCAGGAACTACTTCAAGTTCTGCACGAACAAAGTCTTCTTCTTCAATGTTGTATTCTTCTTCTAAAACTTTTACAATCATAGCCTTTACAGGATCAGATTCTGCATCTTCTAAAGGTTTTGACCCAACAATTAGATTTAAATCTTCTCCTTCAATCACTACTGAAGCTTTTTTCTCTAACTGATTCTGAGAAACATGGATTAATAAATCACTAATTCCTAAAACTGGATCTTCATCTTTTTCACCAATCGTAAACTCTAAGACTGAACCATCTTTTTTAACAACTACACCATGTAGTGCAAGTGGTTGAGTCACCCATTGATACTTCTTCACACCACCATAGTAATGAGTATCAAGATAAGCTAGGGAGCCATCTTCAAAAAGAGGATTTTGTTTAAGATCCATACGAGGAGAGTCAATATGAGCTCCTACAATGTGAAGTCCCTGTTCTAATGGTTTCTTACCAATGACAAATAAAGCTGCTAATTTACCCATATGAGTCATAATCACCTTATCACCAGGTACTAATTTTTTATTAGAATTCATTACTTCTTCTAGATCAACAAATCCCTTTTCCTTTGCAATTGCTTTAATCTGCTTGACACATTCTCTTTCAGTTTTTCCATAGTCTAAAAAATTTCTGTATGAACGTGCAAAAGCTTCAACTTGTTTTGCATCTTCTTCGCTATATACATTCCAAGCGTTTTGTCTTAACATGATTTCTTCCTCCGTAATCTTGCATAAAGTGCCACTTATCTTAAGCTGACAAAGTCTTGATGCCTTTTATTTTTACAAACAGTTCTAGTATATCACTGCTTTAATCAACTGTAAACTGATAATTCTTTTTGACTGTTTCATCGATAAACTCTCCTAAAATTTTAGCATTTGTCTTTGAAACAGCGTGTAGTAGATAAATAGCTCCTGGATGAATTCGGTCAATTAATTTCTTTTTAGCAGACTCACTCTCCATTTGCTTTTTTAGGGTCCCAATCGGCATAGGCAAAACTCCAAAACACGCTTGTGTATCCTAAACTCTGAAGAACAGCTAGTGATTGTTCACTAAATGCTCCTGCTGGATAACGAAACAGTTTCATTTCATAATTAAAATTTTTCTTAATATAGTCGTGAAGTTTTAATACATCTGCTTTTTGTTTTTCTTCTGACAGTTCTGGCATACAAGGATGACTTGCTGTATGATTTGCTACTACATGTCCTTCATCAATCA
>JPZU01000001.1:925426-939155 GCA_000875945.1 Lachnospiraceae bacterium TWA4
ACTACATGTCCTTCATCAATCATTCTCTTAATTAAATCAGGATTTTCTTTGACATAAGGAAGAGTTACAAAAAAGATTGCTGGGGTTTTCTTTTTTTAAGAGTATCTAAGATCTGACCAGTATAACCATTTTCATAGCCTTCATCAAATGTTAAAGTAATGGTTTTCTCATTTTTATTAATAAACTTTGCTCCATATTTTTTATATTTTTCTTCAAACTCTACACAGCTAATTGGTCGATTCAGATTGTCAAATTGAACACCTTGTCCCCAATCTTGACGTGTAGTATCCAAACTAGGAATTGCATTTGCAGGTCTTGAATCGTTCATACAACCTGTAAATAAAACTAAAATAGCTAATAAAATTAAACTAATTGATTTTAAGCGCATAAAAAACTCCTTTTTATTTTTAGTCTATCAATAAAACAATGTTTTATTCATGTACTTTAATCTCAATCATTCCCTCTTTGTCTGTTCTTCGCACTCTACAACCAATTTCCTCTAATCGTTTCATCATATCCTTATGTGGATGTCCATAGCGATTTCTTCCTACACTAATTACTGCTACTTTGGGTTGCACACTTCTAAGAAATTCTATAGATGTAGAATTTTTTGAGCCATGATGACCAACCTTTAAAACATCTGCTTTAACACCTAAGATTTTATCTTCAACATTAGAGCCTAAATCTCCTGTAAATAAAGCACTAAACTCCTTATACCTTAACCTTAACACAATTGATGTATCATTGACATCTTCGGATGTAAATCCTTTTTCTGGATGTAAAACTTCAAGTGTTACTCCCAAACTTTTATATACCTGACCTTTTTCTACCCATTTTATTGGTCTTGTAATTTGTTGGATTAACTCATCATTTTTTACAGATGAAGAAAAGTACACGACTTTTGCATAGTCCATCATTTCAATAAATCCACTGTAATGGTCACTATCTGGGTGAGTGATAAACCAATGGTCCACACTTGCAATTGCTGATGCTTTTAAAAACGGCTCTAACACATACTTTGCTAACTTGTCTTGACTGCTACTTCCTCCATCAATCATTACCACTTGTCCATTTGGTAGTTTCATAAAAATTCCATCGCCTTGTCCAACATCTAAAAACACAAGTTGCAATCCTTTATACGAAAAATGATGGAGTCCCGTTGTTCCAAGATATAAAGTTAAAAAGAAATACAATGCATATCGAAACTGTATATAGTCTTTCTTTTCTTTTAAAATAAAAAATCGAACTTGTCGTTTTTTGAATTCTAAATAAGTAAATATCCCGGCAGCTATGATAAAGTATACCATTACTTGCCACAAATCAGGCTTTCCTGTCAAAATAGTAGAAAATGGCAATCCATTAAAAAATTCCCCAACCTTTTGATAAAACCAAAGAACAAACTCCGCAGGAAGAATCACTAGCTTTATCCCTAGTATACTTGCTAAAAGACCAGAAATCACAACCATTCCCATCAGTGGAACTACAATCATATTACAGAGTATGCTATACACAGGCCATTCATATTGGAAAAATAGCAATGATGGAAGCATTACTAATTGAATACACATGCTCATTAAAATAGCTTGAACTCTTTTATCTGTAATCCAAAAACTGCGTACAACGGTTGGGTATACTAGTGAAATCGCAAACGCTGCCAAAAATGAAAACTGAAATCCCGATTGAAATAATAACTTCGGACTTTGCCACAAAAGATAAATCCCTGCAATAGACGTTGCTGTTGCCATATCGTAAATTCGCCCAACTAACTGTGATAATAAATAAAATGTAACTCCTATAATCGCTCGAATACTTGAAGGTCTACTTCCAATCATCATTCCATAGACATAAATTACACTAAGACTAATTCCAATTGAATAGATATTTTTACCTATTAATCGTTTAAGTAGCTTGTAAAATCCAAGACCTACCAGTGAAATATGTAGTCCACTTACAGATAATAAATGTGCCATTCCTGTCGATTGATAGAGTGAATAAGTTTCCTCATCTAAATCACTTCTATAAGCAATCGTCATTGACTCAATCAATCCCAAATACTTTTCAGAGCAAACAAACTGTAAATTTTTTAGTAAATGAAGTTTTAGCTCATAAATCTTTTGACTAATCCAATCATATTTATGATTTATTAATTTATAATTTTTAGCTTTTAACATCCCATAAATTTTTTTACTTTCATAGTATTTTCTTACATCAAATTGTCCAAAATTTGTTGCTTTTTCATATGGAATATATGTTCCTGTTATTTGAACTTTTTGTCCAATTTTAGGTAAGACTTTTAAATCTTTTACTTTTAATCCAGAAACAATTACATCTTCTCCTTCAATTTCTTTTACTTTTCCTGTAATTGTTAGTTCTCGTTTTGTATAGTCTATTACAGTTGATGGATAGTGGAAATATCCGACTGCCATTACTAAAATAAATAGTAAACTATACCTTCTGTAGCATTTTAATAAAATAAAAACAGCGATAGTAAAAACTATCGCTGCTATAAGATAAATTTTTTGATATCCAATAAGTGTTCCTAAAATTAAACTAAAAAATAACCATAATAAAATTCTAATTATTTTCTCCTCCAATATAATCCAGATTCCATTCAAACATTTGATTTAATGGAATTGTATCCTTAAATTTAGCATCTGATGAACCATTAACACTAATTTGAACCTTTGCAATTTGTCCTAATTGCACTAATGAATTCACAATCGAATAAATGGGGATATTATCACTTATTTCCAATGCATTTGAAATAAAATTTGCATCTAAATTTAAATAACAAACATTTTCTTTTACCGAAACTCCTAGAACTCCTAAATCAGAAGGTAGTGTAGGTCTTAACCCATTTTTTTGTTCATCTTCATTAGGACCTGCTATCAGTTCATTAACAACCATTCGCTCTGTAGAAACAGTTGCGGAATCATAAACCACTTGTCTATTTGTCTCAATTAATTGATTTCCAGCTTCATTGGTATAATATAAAATAACGGTTTGAACATGCTTACCAATCGAATTATTATTATCGACAAAACTTGTTTTTGTCAAAAGACCTACATTTGATCCATTCGGGTTTTGTAAAGGCTTATTTGTAATTTTAATATCAATCGAATCAACACCTTCTACCTGACTTAAAGTTTTTACTAAAGCTGCTCGACCTAAAATTTCTTCACTGGCACTCATAGATGAATACACATTGTTAAAATTCAAATACAAAATCCCATCGGAGAACTTAAAATCCAATAGTGAAATTCGATCATTTAGTGCTGGAACTAATGAGATATCATTCATTTGAGTTTTTATTTGTACAAATAATTCTTGAATCAAGGCTTCTCTATTAGACGTATCTGTATGATAGGCACTTTCTAAAAGCTGTGAAGATTCTTGATTTTTATAATAAACAATATAATCTCCCTTTAAAGGATTCGACTCAATATCCTTCGTATTCTTAGTTGAACAAGCCGTCAATAAGAGTAATCCCAATAGAAAGACTACTAATCGCTTTATCTGTTTCATTTTCATCCCCCTATTGTAAATAATTTAATGGAACTCTCACATGAAATGTGGTTCCTATTCCTAGTTCGCTATGCACACGAATTACTCCATGATGAAGCTGAATAATACTCTTTGTAATTGCAAGACCAAGGCCTGTTCCTCCAGTATCTCTTGAACGAGCCTTATCCACACGATAGAATCGCTCAAAAATCTTATCCTTTGCATCATCTGGGATTCCTACCCCTGTATCAATAATCTTTACATAAAAATAATTATGGTCAGCATTTAATGATACTCGAACAGAACCATCATCTTTATTATATTTGATTGAATTTTCAATTAAATTAGTAAGTGCTCTACTCATCTTTAACTCATCAACCTCTGCGATTACAGGTCTAAAACTTTCAAGTGTCACTTCAATATTTCGCTGTTTTGCAATGAGTTTAAGCCCTTTTAAAATACTTTCAAGCATTTCATTAATATTAATCGGTTGAGGCTCAATTTTATTGTCCTTCTTCTCTAAACGAACTATAGTCAATAAATCGTCAATAATCCTTGTTTCTCGGTCAATTTCATGAGAAATATCACCTAAAAACTCTTGATATAACTCAACAGGAGCTTCTCCCATACTTGTTAACGAATCTGCTAAAACCTTAATTGATGTGATTGGTGTTTTAAGCTCATGGGACACATTTGATACAAACTCTTGCCTACTTTCATCTAAGTGTTTTAAACGAGCTAATGTTTCATTATAAGAATCTGTAATCTGCTCTACTTCTGCATTACCTTTTACTTCAATTGCTGACATATCACCAAATGACGCTTGATTAATTGCCTTCGAAAGTTTTTTGAATGGCTTTACAGCAAATCCAGAAAAAATATAAGCTAATACAGCAATAAACAACGTAACAATAAATTCAATAACATATATTATACTATTCTGTATATAAATTGAATCAGAAATTGTTTGTGTAGAAGCTGTCATTAATAGAACACCTTCTACTGTTTTAGAATTTGAATCATAGATTGGAAGAGTTAATTCAATATATTGATCATCTGCATGAAACTCATTTGAAGTTTCTCCCTTATAACAAGATAAAACTTCTTTTCCTATATGATATTTCCCCTCATCTAATTCGTAAGTATCTTCTACAATATGATATGAGCTGTCAATAATTAAAATTCGACCATCATAAACATTTGCTAATGCATCAATATCTGATAGATATTTTGACTCATCTTTTAAAGCAAAAAAATTTTCCTTTGATAACTGTTTTGATAAAATATTACACTGATATTGCATCTCATCAGATTTTATCTTTACCTGTGACTGCGTTAAAATATTTCCCAAGTAATAATTAATATATGTTAACGGAATCAATGAAAATATTATACAAGCGATGCATAACCATAAACGTAGACTTTTAAATAGGCGAAATGGAGGTTTAAAACTCCAATCGCCCAAGAAACTTTTATCCCTTAAAATAATAACCAACTCCCCACTTTGTGTGAACATACTTAGGATCACTTGGGTTCGATTCAATCTTCTCACGCAATCTTCGAACATGTACGTCTACGGTACGAACATCTCCCGGATATTCATAACCCCACACAACATTTAATAATTTTTCTCTACTGTAAACCTTTCCAGGATTTGTAAGCAATAATTCCAATAAGTCAAATTCTTTTGCTGTAAGATTTACTTCTTCGCCAGAAATTTCTACAGTTCTACTTTCACTGTCAAGTGTCAATTCTCCTGCTATAACCTTCTTACTATCTTCTTTTTCCTTATTTGAATACTTATTACTACGACGCATAATGGCTTTAATTCTTGCCTTCACTTCAAGAATATTAAATGGCTTTGTTACATAGTCATCTGCTCCATACTCCAAACCTAAAATCTTATCCATATCTGTGCCTTTTGCTGTCAACATAATGATAGGCATATTTGAAAATTCACGAATACTCTGACAGACTTCATAGCCATCATGAACAGGTAACATAACATCTAATAATACGACATCATATTCTGTTTCTCTTGCCATACTAAGAGCTTCTCCACCATCATAGGCACAGTCTACTTCATATCCGTCTTGCTCTAGACTATAACGAAGTCCTTTTACAATTAATTTTTCATCATCTACCACAAGAACTTTTTTTGCCATAAACGCCTCCTATAATCCTACACCATTATATAATCTTTAATCTTTGAAAATACGGCTTCTTTAATTCCTGGCACTTGTTTAATATCATCAATGGTTTTAAATTTTCCATGACTTTCACGATACTCTACAATTTGATTCGCTCTTGTCTTTCCGATTCCACTTAATGACTGAAGTGTCTTACTATCAGCTGTATTAATATTGACTAATTGATTATTAGTTTTCTTTTCATTAGTTTGTTCTACTATTGGTATTGGTTGAGTATATTTTTCATCAATTGAAGGAATATAAATTTTTTCTTCATCAATCACTTTTTTAGCAAGATTAATTGCATCCACATTTGCATCTTTTGTTGCTCCACCTGCTGCTTTAATAGCATCTGAATATCGCTCATTTGATGATAATATGTAAATTCCAGGATTTTTCACACATCCCGAAACGTGTACAACAACTGTTTGTTCAGTTTGTATAGATTGTGTAGTTTCAACTGTTGTATAACTAGAAGCAGTTTCTTTCCATTCTTCACTTGAATCACTACATCCTGTCATCAATAATCCAATAACTATAATTAAACCAATAAATTTTTTTAAATCAGTCACTGTCTTTCCTCCTCTTATCAGGTAGTAAAAGCCAGCTACTAAACTATTTATTCCACATCTTTATATTCTAACTAAAACTCTTAGAATTATCAAGAGGATTTTTTGTTTTTTATCAATATCTATAGTTACAGTTCACTCGTTGGCCAAAACATAAAGATGTTTGAACAGTAACTATCTATATCCCTTGCTTTTTTATAGAATTATTGATATGATTATAACCATAATAATTCTTACGAAAGGTGAATAAATTTATGAAAAATATTTTATTTGTCACATCAGAAGCAGTTCCTTTTATTAAAACTGGTGGATTAGCAGACGTTGCTGGTTCCCTCCCTAAATATTTTAATAAGGAATTTTATGACGTACGTGTAATTCTCCCCAAATACGAATGTATGAAATTTAAAGAACATCTTGAATACATCTCTAATTTCTACATGTACCACAATGGTCGTGACCGTTATGTAGGTATCTTCCGTACAATTTATAACGGTGTTACCTATTACTTTATTGATAATGAAGAATACTTTTCTGGAAATAGCCCTTATGGCGATTGGTTCTGGGATTTAGAAAAATTCTGTTTCTTCTGTCGTGCAGCTTTATCAGCTCTTCCTGTTATCGGATTTAAACCACAGATTGTTCACTGTCATGATTGGCAGACAGGTTTAGTTCCTGTTTTATTAAAGGATAGCTTTAAAGGCGGTGAATTCTACTGGGATATGAAGAGTATTATGACTATTCATAACCTTAAATTCCAAGGTGTATGGAGCTTACCTGTTATTAAACAGTTTACAGGTCTTTCAGACTACTATTTTACTCCGGATAAAATTGAAGCTTATGGCGATGGTAACCTCTTAAAGGGTGGTATTGTCTATGCTGATAAAATTACCACTGTAAGTTCTTCTTACGCTGAAGAAATTAAAACTCCATTTTATGGTGAAAAAATGGATGGACTTATTCGTGCAAGAGAAAATGACTTAGTAGGTATTGTAAATGGTATTGACTATACAGATTTTGATCCAGAAACTGACAATCGAATTCCTGTCACCTATAATGTTGAGAACTTTAGAACTAATAAAAAGAAAAATAAAACAGCACTTCAAAAGGAATTAGGTCTTGAAGTTAATGACAAGAAATTTATGATTGGTATTGTTTCTCGTCTAACTGATCAAAAAGGCCTTGATTTAATCGCTTGTGTTATGGAACAGCTTTGCTGGGGTGATACTCAGATGGTTATCCTTGGAACTGGAGATTCTAAATATGAGAGTATGTTCCGCTACTATGCAGATAAATATCCAGATAAAGTTTCTGCAAATATTTACTATTCCGAAGACTTATCTCATAAGATTTATGCAGCTTCTGATGCATTCTTAATGCCATCACTCTTTGAGCCTTGTGGTCTTAGTCAGTTAATGAGTCTTCGCTATGGTACAGTTCCAATTGTTCGTGAAACTGGTGGTCTTAGAGATACCGTATGGCCTTACAATGAATATGAACAAACTGGTACTGGATTCTCTTTTGCAAACTATAATGCACATGAGATGTTAGGAATTGTAGATTATGCAAAACACATCTACTTTGATAAGAAGAGAGATTGGAATATGATTGCACAACGTGCAATGGAAGTAGACTTTTCTTGGTCAAGTTCAGCTAGAAAGTATGAACAATTATACGATTCAATGCTTGGATACTAAATATCCGTATCATAGTTGGGGCAATACTTTTTGACCCCAACATTACAAACTAAAACACTATAAAAAATGGACTACATTTTGTAGCCCATTTTTTAATTTATGTATCTTATTTATTTTTGCTATCTGATAAATATACAAACCAGTATACACAACCTACTAAGATACCACCACCAATGATGTTACCAATAGTTACTGGTAATAAGTTTGAAATAAAGAAGTTACCCCAGCTTAAGTTAGCTAAATCAATTGCTTTACCTGATTCTTCTGCTGCTTTAACTGCTGCATCTCTCATCGTCTGATTTGCAAATAATCCCATAGGAATATAAGTCATGTTTGCAACACTATGCTCAAATCCTGCGATAACGAACATCATAATTGGTAAATATAAACCAACGATTTTACCTACAACATCTTTAGCTGCAAATGACATCCATACAGCGATACATACTAAGAAGTTACAACCAATACCTTTTAATAAAGCATCACTAAAGCTTAAAGAACATTTTGATAAAGCTGTTGAAACAGTACCTGCACCAAATTTAGTCATTACGCCACCCTGAACAGCGATAAATGCTACTAAAAGACTTCCTACTAAGTTTCCAAGATAAACAACTACCCAGTTCTTTAATAAGCCACCAATACTTACTTCACCCTGTAATAAAGGAATAACAATTAAACTGTTACCTGTAAATAATTCAGAACCTGCAACAAGTACCATTGCAAGACCACCTGGGAAGACGAAAGCACCAACGCCGGCACCTAAAGTACCATTTGCTGCTGTAGCTGCTACTGCACCCATACCAATGAACATACCTGCAAGCATTGCAAGTAAGAACATTTTTGGAACAGGAGTATTTACCTTGTTTTTACCAATTGTTAGATAGTTTTTTGCGATTTCTGCTGGAGAATTCATACATATACCTCTTTTCTTCTATAAAATTCCTCCACCAAGAAAGCTAAAGCCAAAGTTTTTTACCTTTTGTATCTGACAATTTACCCCTCTTAAATTGTCCATACTCTTCAAAGGTTTCTAAATCTTTAAACATTGCTAAATCTTGGTCATAAAAACGTGCTGTCTCTTCGGGAACAATGATTGCTCTTTGTTTACCAAGGAAGTTATACATTGAATTTTCTCCTTTTGCCATTGAATCTTCTAACGAATAAAAAAGATCTGTTGAATAAAAGGCATTAAAAGGCTCTACCCATCCCTGATTTAGAGTCACACAAGCATCTGCCTCCTCCATAGACAGCACACCCAACATGTAAGAAATATATTCCTCATTAATAATCGGCATATCACATGCTAATACATAGACATATTTTGTAATAGAGTATTTCATTGCAGTGTAAATTCCACCCATCGGCCCATGATTTGGCTTCAAATCTTCCTCAATTCTGACGGACATATTCTCATATACCCAGGGTGTATCAGAAATAATGAGGACATCAGAAAAAATCTGTTGTAATTGCCCTACAATGTAGGTACACATTTCTCTACGATGTTCTCTTGAAGTCTTTCTATTTCCTCCGGCTAAAATTACAGCTGTTCCAAAATCCCTATTCATTTATTCACCCTTTCTATTAATGGAACATATATCTCACAAATTTCTATTATTATATCACAAATTTTAAATTAACAAAATGGTTTTTTCACTAATTTTTATATAAACTTTACAATTTAAATTCGTTTAAAATGTCTAAATTATAATAATAATACAAATGTGTCTAACACAATTGACTATTTTTCAATACATTTTTGTGCATTTTAACGTTTTTTTCTTACTTTCTTGCGCAATTTGTCTCTTTTCCAGTTAAAATTCCAAGACCATGGTCTAATTCATGAATAATATATTCTAAATTCTCTCGAACAGCCTTTGGACTACCTGGAAGATTGACAATTAATGTGGATTTACGAATTCCTGCTGCTGCACGACTAAGCATGGTTCTCTTTGTATATTGCATACTATATGCTCTCATAGCTTCTGGAATACCAGGTACAACTCGCTCAACAATTGCTAAGGTTGCCTCTGGCATGCAATCTCTTGGTGAGAATCCTGTTCCACCTGTTGTTACAATTAAATCTGCTTGATTTTTATCTGCAATTGTTGCCATTTCATTACTAAGCATTTCTTTTTCATCTGGAAGAATAATCATCTTAACAATTTCATAGCCATTAGCTTCTAGCATTTCTTTAATTGCTGGACCACTAAGATCTTCTCGTTCTCCTCGATATCCTGTATCACTTGATGTAATAATTGCTGCTCTCCACATAAAATCAACCTCCTATTTGTGACATTCCCAAGTGATTTTCACTTGTAATCTCTTCTTTTAAAAATCTATGACCATCTGGCTTTGCATCAATGGTCTTACTAATGACTTCTAATAACTTCTCATCACTACAACCACTTCTTATAAGACCTCGAAGATCACTTCCAATATCATATTGCAAGCAGGTCTTTAAAAATCCTTGAGATGTCAGTCTTACTCTATTGCACTCTGAGCAGAACTTATGACTGACTGCACTAATAAACCCAATCTTGCCCTTAAATCCTTTAAACGTATAGTAATGACAAGGACCATTTCCAAGCTTACCATTATATAGAGATGCCTTTCCATAAACAGCTTCTAACTCTTTAAGCACATCCTCTTCACTACACATTGTAAACTGCTTGCCAAGACCAATAGGCATCATCTCAATATAGCGCACATGAATATTGTAGTCTCTTGCAATGGCTGCCATTTCTACTAAATTCTGTCCTTCTAATCCCATAGGCACACAGTTAATCTTTACTGCTATATTTGGAACATATTTATAGGCTGCCTTTAAACCATTCATTGCCTTAGTAAATTCATCTCTTCTAGTAATCTGAGCATAAAGATTTGAATCTAAAGTATCCATACTAACAGTAATTGCATCAATCCCTGCTTCCACTAATCCCTCTACTTGTTCTTCTAATAATACACCATTGGTTGTTAACGTAATTTGATCAATTTCAGGAATAGATTTTAACTGCTTAACCAATTGATTTAAATTCTTTCGGGCTAAAGGCTCTCCACCCGTTAATTTAATCTTATGAATTCCCATAGATCCCATTAGCGAACAGATTCTATAAATTTCATTAAAAGACAAGATTTCTTCATGAGTGGTTAATTCAATTCCATCTTTAGGAATACAATACTGACATCTTAAATTACATCTGTCTGTCACTGATACTCGAAGATAATCAATTCGTCTTCCGTATTTATCTATTAAACTTTTAGTCCTCGTTAAATTTGAATGTTCCACTTTTACCACCTGTCTTCTCTATTAAATGTATATCTCCCATAACCATACGCTTGTCAATTGCCTTGCACATATCATAAATTGTTAGCAATGTCACAGAGACACCGGTTAGTGCTTCCATTTCTACACCAGTTTTTCCATTGACCTTGACTGTACAATAAGCCTTAATTATAGATTCTTCTTCTAATAATTCAAAATCTACACTACACTTTGTAATTAACAATGTATGGCACATAGGAATTAATGAAGATGTTTGCTTCACAGCCATAATTCCAGCCACTCTAGCAACCCCTAACACATCTCCTTTTTTTGCTGTATGGTTAATAACTGCATCCATAATTTCCTTGCTGACTTTAATACTTCCACAAGCAATTGCAGTTCTAGCTGTCTCTTTCTTTTCAGAGACATCCACCATAATCGCATTTCCTTTTTCATCAAAATGAGTAAATGAATCACTCATACTTTTACCTCACATTCTCTTCTAATTGCTTTAAAATTTGATTTGGAATCTCATCACGATTTTCCTTTGTTACTGTCAATACAATGACATCTTCTCGTGCCTTAATAGCTTCTACAAATTCAGAGTTTGTTTGTTGTAGGACACCTAAAACTTGCTTACTCTTATCTAAACATCGAAATACAGCTTGTTGAAATTCTAAAGCATCTTTTTCCAACTTTCCAATTTCATCTAATAAAACTAACGAATTTTCATCAATCTTTTTTAAAAGTTCCACTCCTAAAGTCTCATAGGTCTTAGGAATCGCTTCATTCTTAGCAATTCCTGTGCGAATAGAAATTGGACTGTCATTTTCATACTGTGCCATAGGAACTAAACTGTGTAAATAGAACCCTTTGA
Source organism: Lachnospiraceae bacterium TWA4 (assembly GCA_000875945.1). GTDB lineage: Bacteria > Bacillota > Clostridia > Lachnospirales > Lachnospiraceae > TWA4. The sequence continues at coordinate 937,522 of JPZU01000001.1, forward strand.
CTTGACCATTAATTTCATACGGAAGTGTTTTATAACCTAGAACTTCTTCATCTAGCTCATTTAAAACTTTCTGTAATGCTGTAGATTTTCCTATTTGTTTTTCACCAGTTAAAAAGATATGCTTTCTTTTTACATTTACTGGATGTGCTACTAATGGTTTAAGACCATCACAGTCTTGTTTCTTTTCTGCTTTATGACAGCCACAGTGACAAAAACCTGGTGCTGCAAGTGGAGTTTCTCTCATCTGTACAGGCAATTCACACTCTCTTACTCGACCTATAATAAAATCTGCCAAATCTTCCACTTGAGTCAATACATTAAAAATTGGAAGTCCATTGTAATGTGCCATTCTATTTGCAATCTGTCCAGAAATTGCAATTGTATATTCATTATCTCTTTCATCAATTTCTGAAGTTTTATGTGCACAAACAATTCTTGGTACTAGAGCTTCATAGTCACCTTCTAATAACAAAATATCCACATCTAAATGTTTAAAAATTTCATTATTATCCATAGGATGTCCATAGACAATATCAACTTCATTTCTTGCCTTTGCACAGACAACATCTGCTCCAGCCTTTCTGTGCTTTGCTGTATTACTCTTTGGGTCATCCATAGAAAAAGTTGGACAGAAAATCGTTTTTATTGTTCCAACCTTGTATCCTCGTTTTTTAAATTCACTAACTAATTGGGTAACAACTGTTGTTTTACCAGACTTTCTAACACCTACAATACTTACAACCTTCATCTATTCAATCACCCTCATTTCTCTAATATATTTACACCATCGTCTACTTGTTAAATCCGATGGAATTACTAGGGTAAATCCCCCAATAAGCTCATTTCCATCGACTTTATCAGCTAATAACACTTCTTTGCAAGCTTCACTTTCTGACAAGGCAAACACAAAACCATCTTCTGCATAAAATTCCACTCGTTTAAATGGCTTCTTGGTTTTTAGATAGTCACTAATCATATAGCCTTCATAACTATGAACTTCTTCTGGCTTACCACTTGCCTTCTTGGTTAACGTATACTCTAATCGCTTACAATCCTTCAATTCGTCTGTCATATCGCTTATCCACTCCTAAAAGTGCTGTCATATCTTCTTTTCGATACTCTCCATCTTCTAAGATTCCATGACTTCCACCATCTTCTACCTCATGAAGTCCATGATCACTAATTAGTAATACTTTACCTACAAATTTTTTACAAATTTCTTCTAAATAACTATCAACGGTTTGAATATGTCCTTTAACTTTCTCGTGATAAGGACCATTTTCATGTGCCAAGTCATCAATTACATGAAAATGAGCAAATATAAACTCATTTCCTTCATCAATAGCTTCTAATACTGCCTGATAGACATAGTAATCACTGTCATGAACCTCATCACCTGGATGAAGACTAGGAAAGATTTCCGTTCTTAGTATCATCGAATCCCCTTCAATAAATGCTGTCTTTCCCATATCTTTTGCAAAAATTGTTGGAACGTTTAATGCTCGTTCCTTTCTTGAATGAACTCCATGAACTTCTGGTAAAACCCCTGTAATCATTGTTGCCATAGACGGGTTTGTCACCGGTGGTTCTACAGTCTGAATCGGATACACATTAAAGTTCTTTTCTATAAACGG
>JPZU01000001.1:939329-944542 GCA_000875945.1 Lachnospiraceae bacterium TWA4
TTTCTATAAACGGAGTTTTTGTCTGTCCATACATATAATATCCAAATCCATCTAAATAACAAACTAGTAACAAATCCTCTTCTCTGGCTTCTTCCATGAGATGAAAAAATCCGTCCATCTGTTTCATACTATTTACCAAATCCACAATTTGGGAAGGTACAAACATCACAAGATAAGCAAAGTCCTCCTTCACCATATTCAGCTAAATCTTCTACGGTTAACTTCTGTCCTGCAAGTACACGAGGAAGCACTAAATCAAAAACTGTACGCTTCGCATACATCACACAACCTGGAAGTCCCATAATTGGGAAATCATCTAAATAAGATAGAAGGAACATTGCTCCAGGAAGTACTGGTGCTCCATAAGAAACAATCGTTGCACCAGTTGCTTTAATTGCACTAGGAGTTGTATCATCAGGATCTACACTCATTCCACCTGTACAAACAACCATATCTGCTCCCTTGTCAATAAAATCTTTAATCGCCTGTGTAATCATTTCTGGCTTATCATCTAAGATGACCTGACCTATAACTTCTGTTCCATATTCAGCCATTTTGTCACGAATTACTGGTCCAAAAGCATCTTTAATTCGACCTGTATAAACTTCACTTCCAGTTGTTACAATACCTACCTTGTGTTTGCCAAAAGGAGTCAATGAAAGAAGAGGTTCACTTCCAACTGCTGCCCTTGCTGCTTCCATCTTTTCTTCTTCAATAACTAAAGGAATAATTCTCATAGCTGCTAACTTATCACCTTTTTTTACAGCAAATCCACCTGGACGAGTGGCAATCATCATCTCCCCTTGAAGATTTAATCGTCTAAGAGCAGCTGAGTTCACGCAAAATAGTCCATCACAACCAGCAAATAGTTCAATCTTTCCTTCTTTAATATCATCTCCTGGTACAATATTATCATTCTTACATAATTCATAAAGAATCTTTGCAGCTTCATCTTCATGTAAGATTCCCTCAGTCTTTTCCCAAATATAAAGATGTTGCTTACCCATTGATAATAATACTGGAATATCTTCCTCTGTTACAATATGTCCCTTACGAAACGCAGCACCTTTTTCCTTTCCTGGAATAATTCTTGTTAAATCATGACATAAAACTTGTCCTACTGCATCTTCAGTTCTAATTAATTTCATTTTAGTTTCCCCTCTTTGCTTTCATTTGTTGCATTGCTCTACAATATTCTTCTTTCGTATTAATATTATCAACGGCAATTGCATCTTCATCTAATTCTGAAATTTCTACATACTTTGTAATCGTTGATTTATAGAGTAATCTCGGACGATGAATTTCTTTTTCTCTCATCTGTTCTAAAACAGATAAAACTTTTTTAGAATAGATACTACACAATGGCTGAATTTTCCCATCGACACACAAGACTACACAGTCTTCTTCTCCAGTTACCAAATTTGCCAATTTGTTTAAAACTTCTCTATTAATAAAGGGCATATCTGTAGCAACTACTAAAACATATTCTGTCTTAGAAGCCTTTAATAACTGAAAAATTCCTTCTAAAGGTCCGTACCCTTTCTTATCATCTTCAACTAATCGATAAGGTAAGTCGCTATATTTTGCTCGATCATCAACCGAAACCATTACTTCATGAAAATCTGAGCACTCTTTAGCTATCTTTTCAACAAAGCTATCTTTACCAAATTTTAATCTAGCCTTATTTTCACCCATTCTAGAGCTCTTTCCACCAGCTAAAATTCCTGCACTAATTACTTCCATTTCTTCTGTTACCTCTTTATCTAATTTTAAATTATAATGTAACATTTTTTAATTATAAGTCTAAAATCAAAGCTTCTACAGCATCCTCACAACCTACGGGTACCTGTTCAGGTTTTATAATTGCAATCGCTTCACAATTTGCTAAAGGATGCAACATACCATTACTTTGCTTATTTGCAACACTTAAATAGGTTTTACCATTCTCATAGACAAATCTTCCTGGAACAAAGCGTCTACCTGGACTTTTCTTTTTAAATCCCTCTTTAATATAAACCTGTGTCTTCTTAAGCTGATAATCGATATATCCTGCAAGCTTACAAAATACAGGAAGACCTGTTACTAACATTGAAATAGATGCTGAGCCTGGATTTCCAGATAAACTCATAATTAACTTTCCTTTATAAACACTTGCAAGATAGGCCATACCTGGTTTCATTTGAAGTTTCCAAAATAGAATCTTTGCCTCTAACTTATCAATTGCACGTCCTAACATATCATAATCACCAACAGAGACACCACCTGTTGTAATGACAAGATCTGCCTTACTTGCTGCCTCATCAATTGCTTTTGCGATTTCTTCATAATCATCTCTTGCAATTCCACAAAGGATAGTTTCCATTCCACACTGAGTTAAAAATGCTTGAATCGCATACATACTACTATTTCGAATTTTACCTGGCTTTAATTCTTTCGTTCCTATAGGAACTAATTCATCTCCTGTACTAATAATTGCAACCGTTGGTTTCTTGTAAACCTCTACTTCTTCAACGCCAAGACCTGCAAGCAGTCCAATCGTCGCTGCGCTAATCTTTGTTCCCTTTGTAACAATCACATCTCCAATTTGAATATCTTCACCTGCATGAACAATATTTCTATCTGAAGGAAGTGGTGTTACTATACGTACTTCATGTTCATTAAACGTCGTATCTTCAAATTTAATCACAACATCTGCACCTTTAGGAATAGGAGCTCCTGTTAAAATCTTTACAGCTTCACCTTCATTCACCTCTTTAGTTGGTGCATAGCCTGCTGGTACTTCTTCTATAATTGTCAATATCACCGGATGTTCTATACTAGACTCCTTGATGTCCTCTGCTCGCACTGCATAGCCATCTAAAGGAGAACGATCAAATGGTGGTATATTCTCATTTGAAATTTGATCCTTTGCTAAAATTCGTCCAATTGCTTTAGTCAGAGCAATTGTTTCAACTTCTACAGGAGCACAATTTTGTAATAAAAGTTCTAATCCTTCTTCGACTGATACCCCAATTGGATAATCTCCCATATTTTCTGCCTCCCTCTAACTTTCAAAATCTTTGCTTTATGCAATATAGATAATTATATCACATTTTTCCTTTTTTTCACTATGTAAAATTGATGGTTATTTTGGAGTTTTTTGAACTGTTTACGCTTGTTTATGTACATTTTGACTATTAATCTAATATTTTTTTGTCATCGCTAGTAATTATATATGATTTTATTCATTTTATATTGTGTATATTATATAGTTTTTTTAAAACCAATAAAAAAAACATACAATAATTAATCAATAAATTCAATCAATTATTGTATGTTTCTATTAATATAAATCGATGTTTCTATTATTAAATCGATTTATCAATATAAATCAATTCTTCGATGTGCTAACACTGGAATTTGTTTTCTTACTTCATCAATTTCAGTTTGAATAATCGGCATAGAAATAATACATTCTCGCTCTCCACCATCGACAATTATTCGTCCCCAAGGAGAAGCAACCATTGAATGTGCATACGATATATAATCTGAATAATAATTTCTAGCTGAAGATGCACCAATCACATAACACTGATTATCAACAGCTCGGCTACGAAGAAGCAGTTCCCAATGAAGAGGTCCTGTAGTCATATTAAAAGCTGCTGGAAATACAAGTAATCTAGCATCTTCATTTACCATCATTCTTGATAATTCTGGAAAACGCATATCATAACAGATTCCCACACCTATTTTTCCAAATTTTGTATCTAAAACCGTACAATCATTTCCTGCATCAATCGTATCTGATTCTTTAAATTTCTGACCATCTTTTACTTCAATGTCAAATAAATGAACTTTTCTATGGCGACCGATTTGATTGCCATTTTCATCAAAACAAAAACATGTATTATAAATTTTATCTCCATCTCGTTCTGGCATCGAACCGCCAATTAAAAGAACATGATTTTCCTTTGCTGCAGTTGATAAAGTTTGCCAAATTAAACCGCCTTGTTCTTCTGCATACTGTGGAAAAGAAGTTGAACTATAGGGGCAACAAAACATCTCTGGTAAAACGACAACGGAAGCTCCACTTAAGGCTGCTTGTTTAATAAATCTCTTAGTTTTTTGTAAGTTCTTTTCTTTTTCTTCACTCACTTCCATTTGAACAATAGACATAATGAAATTGGGGTACATTTACAATCTATCCTCCTATAAATGATAAGAGTTCACCTATTCGCCAATAGCTACGTGTGAACTGCAATAAAAATGTTACTGTTCACACCCATGCTCATCATTCGCAATAGCGCACTGACGTGCTCATTCGCCGCCTTGCAGCTGTATTGCTCATTAAATGGCGTTCCCTTCGTCAGCCAACATGAAAATATTCTTGTGCAAGCACAAATATTTTCATGTTGGCTGACGTGTGAACTGTAACATAAAAATCTCACGAAGGCTTATTATAACAAGACTTATTTAGATTCGTCAAGGATATTTTCCTTGACAGAATGTTTAATCTGTTGTACCTTATTACTACTATTAAAGAAAAGAGGATACGCGATGGAAAATTATATAGAATACTTATATGCTCTCCCAGCAGTTTTAATTGCCATTGTTCTTCATGAATACGCTCATGGATTTGTTTCTTACAAGCTAGGAGATCCCACACCTAAAAGTGATGGTAGACTTTCATTAATCCCCTCTACCATTTAGATCCGATTGGAACCCTTTGTTTATTGGTTTTCCATATGGGCTGGGCAAAGCCTGTTCAAATCAACCCAGGTTACTATAAAAATCCAAAACTTGGAACAGTTCTAGTAAGTCTTGCAGGACCTATTATGAATTTTATAATTGCTTTTATATCCATGTTTGGAATTGGAGTTATTTTAAAAATCGATCCAACATTTTTATTTGCTGAAACTGGAGCAGGTTCTATCACTTATAAAGTACTTATTAATCTGGTTGGCTTAAATATTGGTCTTGGGATTTTTAATTTAATTCCCATTCCACCACTTGATGGCTCTAAAGTTTTATCAGCTGTACTACCAGAAAAATACTACTTTGGATATATGAAATATGAGCATTATTTTATGATTGTCTTATTGATTGCTGTTTATATGGGATTTTTATCTGCACCCATTAATGCACTTAACGATCTAGTATTTGAAGGAATGTTTGAAGTTGTTCGAATAATCTTTAGATTCTAAAAGGGGGATGTTGCAAAACTAAGGTTATAG
>JPZU01000001.1:944562-946102 GCA_000875945.1 Lachnospiraceae bacterium TWA4
AACTATTTTGCAACGGTCCTTTTTTATAACTGTGTTACACTCGCTGCATACACAATATTTTCAACTACATCATCATAATAATATTCTTTATATTTATCAATATTAATCTGGATTTCTCCACCAATTCCACGCATACGTGCTTCTTCTCTTGCATCAATTTCAATCATTCTGCTTGCGTAATCACAAGCTTCATCAAACTGTGAAAGAGAATATCTCTTGCTTTCACCTTTACGATAAACTTCGTAACAATCCATACCATCTAGTGTATAGCAAGCGTGAACTTTAATGATTACCTCAAATGCTACACTACTCATAACAGCTCCCACAGCATTTGCAACTGCCGCATATTCAGGAATTACTGCATAACTTCCAAATGCTTTTGCTACATCTGGTAAGAAAATCTTTGTAGGTCCACCAATTCCAATAAAAACCTCTGGAACTTTAAACGAAACTTCAAGATTTTTAGATGAGTCTTTTCCTCTAGCTTGTTTCCAATTTTTTTCAATGAAATATTGTAACGTACCAATTGGTTCATCTTTTAATTCCTTAAAATCTCTTCTTAAAAAGATTTCTGCTAGATGTGTATACATTTTATGCTTTACTTCTTCATACACCCAATCACAAAACTCTTCCAAACTCATACAAGAACATCTTGCCACAAAAGTCGCTGCATAAACAGAAGCCTCTGTACAATACTGCGTATAATCCCCTTTAATATGCATAACATCTGTTGGAGTCATTCCTGCACGCATAATAATCCCCTTCTTTTCTAAAGAAGTTAAATTCAAACTATAAACCGGTGAATGAAGTTTCTTTGCTAACTTCATTAGTGAAAGCGGCCCATCTTTTAATGCCTCACAAATTTCAAGTTCAGCTTCACTATACCCCTCTTTATTAGTAATCTCTTTTTGGAGCACATAGTACTCATGAATCCAACGTGTATGAGAGCCATCACCTTGTGCTAAAACTTTTAATTCATTCACAATAAATGGATATTCATCAGCTAAAATACAAAGTGGAATCACTCGTTCATCTTCCAAATAAGGTTTCCAGTCTCTATAGTGAACAGCACTATCTCCACCTAAGCCAAAGGTTTCTACATAAAGACCTTTTACCAATGTCTTCCAATTACCAATTTTAATTCCGCCTTTTACTCGCACAGGGTTTTTATCTTTGATAAAGGCAATATCTGTAGTTGTTCCACCCATATCTACAATAACAGCATCTTTGTCTACTTTTGCAAGTTCACTAGCACCCATTGCACTAGCTACTGGACCACAAAGTAGAGTCTCTACTGGGCAAAGCTTAGCAAAACGTTTAGACATCAATGTTCCATCACTTCTGACAATTACAGGTTCTACATCAATTTCTTTATCCTTTAAAGCGATGTCAACGGCCTTTAAGAAAGCATCAATTAATGGTACTAATCGAGCGTTAAGAAGCGCGCTAACTCCTCGATTGACAAAGTCTAGCGCATCAAACAGACGATATCCACAGACCACTGGGACACCTAAAATCTTTTCAATTCGGTCTCTTGTTT
>JPZU01000001.1:946122-950040 GCA_000875945.1 Lachnospiraceae bacterium TWA4
TCTAATTTTGCTCCTGTCTGTTTTGAATACACCTCTACAACAGCCATTGCATCACAATCTAGACATTCAGTCTTTAACTTTTCTTCAAGTTCTTCCCAATTAGGTGGATTTTTAATTTCCCCACTATAAGTCGTATGGGTTTCAATACAATAAAGGTCACTAGGACTAAACTCTCCCTTACCTGCACCAATACGCAAAATATAGTCTTCATCTCCACCATATAGAATTAATTTTGCCTTACCACCTTTACCTTCTACACAAGCATTCGTTGCAAGAGTTGTTGACAATGAAATACGTGTTGCTTTCCTTACAAGATCAATGGGGAGTTTATTTAATGAATTTAAGATTCCAATTGTTAAATCTTCTTTTGTTGTTAACGACTTTGCATGTGCTAAAACTTCTCGTTTGTCAAAATCATAAAGCACTGCATCCGTACAGGTTCCTCCTGTATCAATTCCAATTCTAAGGTTCATTGGGCTTTCCTCCTTAATTTGTGTCACCTACATGGGTACCATGACCATTATCATCATAGGGATATATCTTTTTATTTACAAAATCTTCAAAAACTATAATACGATTATCAAAATCTGGATGAGCAGCAATTCCGGTATCTAAAATTGCTACTCTTATACCTTTTCCACTATACTTCATAACCTTTAAACTTGTTCTTTTTTATTATAATATTCTCATTTATTTTTGAGTGACACTCACCATAAAGACAATATTATCTAATTCTTTGCCTGCAAAATACTCTTTATAACTGCTTTCAACTAGAGTTACTTCTTCACCAATACCACGTCTTAAAACTTCTGTCTTAGCGTCTTCCAAAGCCATTGCCTTTGCATACGCACATGCATCTTCCCTATAGTCAACCCCAAAGAATTTACTCTCTCCTTGTCTATAAACCATGAAATGATCCACCGCATAGCTATTATAACAAACATGAACTTTTACTCGTACTTCAAAAGCAACGTTACTAACAACAGCACCTACTGCATTGGCAACCTCTGCATGATCAGGAATAATTGCATGACTTCCAAATGCTTTTGCAACATCTGGTAAGAAAATTCCAATAGGTCCACCCACACCGATAAAAACACCCGGCACTTTGAATGGGAAATTAATCTCTTTGGATTCACTTTTTCCATTTGCCTGCTTCCAATTCTCTTCGATTAATAATTCAATCTGAGAACCAACACCTTCTTTAGCTAATATAGGGAATTGTCTCTTTAATAAAATCTTTGCTAGATGCGTATACATCGTATGCTTTACTTCTTGATAAACCCAGTCCATAAATTCTTCAGGCTCCATTCCTACACATCTTGACATAAAGTTTACTGCATGAACTGAGGCCTCTGTACAATATCTAGTATAATCTCCTTTAATATGCATAATATCCGTTGGAGTTAATCCACAGCGAAGAATCACTCCTTCTTTTTCTAATCGCTCTGTATTTAAATCATATACTTGAACTCCAATTGCCTGCGCTAATTTTTTCATAGACAGTGGACCCTCTTTTAATGCAAGAGCAATCGCTTTTTCTTCATCCGTATAGCTTCCTGTAAGCTCTTTTTGAATAATAAAGTATTCATGAATCCAACGTGTGTAAGTAATATTACTCTCATCTAATTCTTTTAATTCTTCTAATACCGATGGATAATCGCTAGCTAAAATACACAGTGGCATCACACGTCCATCTTCTAGGTAAGGTTTCCAATCTTTATAGTGAATCGCTGTATCTCCACCTAAACCAAAGGTTTCTACATACAGTCCCTTTACAAAGGTTTTCCATTCACCAATTAAAATTCCACCCTCAGCTCTTGCTGGGCGTTTATCACGAATAAAAGCAACATCTGTGGTTGTTCCACCCATATCTACAATAACTGCATCTTCATCTACTTGTGCTAATTCGCAAGCTCCCATTGCACTAGCTACTGGTCCACAAAGTAAGGTCTCTACTGGTCGAAACTTTGCAAATTCTCTAGACATTAATGTTCCATCACTTCTGACAATCACAGGAGATAACTCTAGGTTTTTATCCTTTAATGAAAAGTCAACGGCCTTTAAGAATACATCAATTAATGGTACTAAACGTGCATTTAATAAGGCAGAAGTTCCTCTACGAATGAAATCTAAGTCATCAAATAGCTCATAGCCACAAACTACAGGAATGTCTAAAACTTTTTCAATACGACTCTTTGCTTCACGTTCTAATACAGCTCCAGTTTGTCTTGAAAAGATTTCTGCAACAGCCATTGCTTCACAGTCTTTACATTCACGTTCTAAGTCCGCTTCTAATTGATCCCAATCAGGAATCTTTTTGATTTTTCCATCATAAGTCGTATTCGTCTCTATACAATAAAGGTCTTCCTTAGAAAAATCACCATTTGAAGCACCTACACGAAAAACATATTCTTCATCAGCTCCATATAAAATCAGCTTTGCTCGTCCACCTTTTCCCTCTACGCAGGCATTCGTTGCAAGAGTTGTTGAGAGCGATACATGCGTTGCTTTCTTTACTAATTCAATGGGGAGTTGATTTAATGAATTTAAAATTCCTATAGTTAAATCTTCCTTCGTAGTCAATGATTTTGCATGTGCAAGGACTTTTCTATCATCAAAATCATAAATTACTGCATCGGTGCAAGTTCCCCCTGTATCAATACCAATTCCTATCTTCATACCGTTTGTTTCCTCCCTTAATTCTTTCCCTATTGTATCAACTATCAATCGTAAAATCAATGATTAAAGCTATTGATTTTTTATCTATTTCAAGGTATACTAATACGATGGTAAATTGAAAATTTTGTATTTATAAAGGAGGAAACATGAGACATATCATTAGTCCTTTAGATTTCACTGTTGAAGAACTTAATGACATGATGGACCTTGCAAATGATATTGAAAAAAATCCTGCAAAATATGCCCATGTCTGTGATGGAAAACGATTAGCAACCTTATTCTACGAGCCTAGTACCCGTACTCGTTTAAGTCATGAGGCTGCTATGATGAACTTAGGAGGTCAGGTAATCGGATTTTCTTCTGCTGCTAGTAGTTCTGCTGCTAAAGGAGAAAGCGTTGCCGATACCATTCGTATGATTGGTTGTTATGCAGATATTGCTGCAATTCGTCACCCCAAGGAAGGTGCAGCTTTAGTTGCCGCTCAACACGCAACCATTCCAGTCATCAACGCAGGTGACGGTGGACACCAACATCCTACCCAGACTTTAACGGATTTAACAACCATTCGTTCATTAAAAGGCCGTCTTGACAATTTAACAATTGGTCTTTGTGGTGACTTAAAATTTGGACGTACTGTTCATTCATTAATCAATGCAATGATTCGTTATCCAAATGTAAAATTTGTATTGATTTCTCCAAGTGAACTTCGTGTTCCAAGTTATATCAGAGAAAATACCTTAAAAGCAAATGGTATTGAATTTGAAGAGATTGAACACTTAGAAGATGCAATGCCAAAATTAGATATTCTCTACATGACTCGTATCCAAAAAGAACGTTTCTTTAGTGAAGATGAATACTTACGTATGAAAGATTCTTATATCTTAGATGCTGCTAAAATGGCTCTTGGAAAAGAGGATATGTTAGTTTTACACCCACTACCTCGTGTAAATGAAATTGCAGTCGAAGTGGATAATGACCCTCGTGCAGCTTATTTTCGTCAGGTACAATACGGTGTTTACATCCGTATGGCCCTCATTATGACTTTATTGGAGGTGAAGGTTGATGAGTAACACTGGATTAAATATTTCTGGATTAACTACTGGAATTGTCTTAGACCATATCCCTGCTGGAAAAAGTATGGACCTTTATAGATACCTAGGCCTTAGTAAATTAGATTGTCAAGTTGCTATCATTAAAAACGCAACTAGTCAAAAGATGGGACGTAAAGATATTATC
>JPZU01000001.1:950060-976596 GCA_000875945.1 Lachnospiraceae bacterium TWA4
AGTTTAGATACAATCAATTTGGATGTTTTAGGTTTTATTGATCCTGGTATTACTGTAAATATCGTAAAAGATGGATCCATTGTAGAGAAGAAAAAACTACAACTTCCAAATAAACTAACCAATATTGTTCGTTGTAAAAATCCTCGTTGTATTACTTCTATCGAACAAGAATTACCTCAAGTTTTCTTCTTAGCTGACCCTAGAGAAAAAATCTATCGTTGTCAATACTGTGAAGAAAAATATGATGGTAAGCGTCAAAAACATCATCACTAAAAAGTTTCTCTTTAAGAGAGCTATCATAAAGCCAATTAAAGGAAATATATTCTCGCAATGATAACATAAAAAGAAGGAGCTTTTTAAGCTCCTTCTACTAATTCTAATATGTTTCGGTGCATACGAATACAGCGTCTCTTACATTCTTCGTATTCACTCTCTTCAATTTCTTCTAAGCAAAGAGATAAGTAATCTTCCCAAATTTGACAATAAACCTGTTCTGCATTCGGTAATGCATCAATCTTACTGGTAATCTTTGGCGAAGTTTCATAATATTTTCTAACTAACTCTCTACCTTCTGGCTGACCAAGTAGATAGTCATCACGAAACTGCCTAAATGCTGACAATTCATAACAATCATAGTCATCATTTCGGTTAAGTACTTTATAAATAGATTCTGTAATATAACAAGTAAAGGGATTTCTTCCTTCATCAGCAATCTGCTCATAACTAAGCATTTCAAAAGCTCCTGATGGAAATTCTTCCACCCATTTTTCATAGAACTTCTCTGCAAGGCAATTCGAAAAATCTTTATCAATATCTTTAAGTAATGGAATTAAATATAAACCAATCACATTTCGATAATGATCAATAAATTCTACATGGTCTTCCTGACGCCAACTACTGATATTTTCTGAAATCTCACCTTGTACTTCGCTAAGAAGCATCTTTGCCACATCTTCCATCTGCTTTTCACAGGTGGTCGGATGATCTTTCCAAATTCTTTTGATTGTATCAATGCTTTCTTTGGTATCACTCACATACTGCTCATAATACCTACTATAATCCTCTAGCTCTATATCCTCTAAATCTTCTACTTGAACGTCTAGTCCTATTAAAAGGCCAGCCGTAATACTCCCATAAGAATCATCCATATTATTCGTCCCAGTTGTGATATACCTGCTGTACATCATCATCTTCATCTAATAAGTCAAGAGTTTTCTGAATATTTTTAATATCTGTTTCATCTGTAAGTTCAACAGTGGTCTGAGGAATCATTGCCACTTCTGCACTAACCATAGGAATATTCTGTTCAGTTAATGCTTTATATACTGCATCAAATTCATCTGGATCTGTGAGAACTTCATAGCTATCTTCTTCTTCGTTAAAATCTTCTGCGCCTGCATCTAAAACAGCCATCATTAAATCATCTGAATCCATTTCTACTTCTTCTTTATCAATGATAATCTGGCCTTTTCGATCAAACATAAAAGATACACAACCTGTAGTTCCCATGTTACCCTTACCTTTTGTAAATGCATTACGTACATTTGAAGCTGTACGGTTCTTATTATCTGTAAGCGTATCTACGATAATTGCTACACCATTAGGACCATATCCTTCATAGGTAATAGTTTCGTAATTAACCGAACCAAGATCACCAGCTGCCTTCTTAATTCCACGGTCAATGGTATCATTAGGCATGTTATTTGCTTTTGCTTTTGCAATAACTGTTGCTAATTTATAGTTATTTGCTGGATCTGGTCCGCCTTCTTTTACTGCTACAGCAATTTCTCTACCAATAATTGTAAAAATCTTTCCTTTAGCTGCATCATTTTTTTCTTTTTTATGCTTAATATTCGCAAACTTTGAATGTCCTGACATAAATAGTATCGCTCCTTTTTTTGATTTAACATAGCTAACGCCATATTTTAACACTTTTTCTTTGATTCGTAAAGGGGATTTTAATATTTCTTTTTTCTACTGTCAATCTATGTAGATAATTCTAAACTTACAATTAAAGCTGTATTCACTTTTTTTAATAACTCTCCATCGATATGACAGATTTTGTCTTTTAATCTTTTTTTATCAATTGTACGAAGCTGCTCTAATAAAATAACAGAGTCTTTAACCATATCGCATTGACTCGTTGTAACTTCTACATGTGTAGGAAGTTTTGCCTTGTTCATCCTGGATGTAATCGCTGCTACAATCACTGTTGGACTGTGTTTATTTCCAATATCATTTTGAATAATTAGCACTGGTCTTACGCCACCTTGTTCTGAACCTACAACAGGCCTTAAATCTGCATAATAAACATCGCCTCTTCGAATTACCATCTTTTACTCCTTTTAAGTTTCTTTTAAAGACAGTATTTCCAAGAATTTATCGACTATACAGCTACAACTCCTCTTTCGTGCTAAATATTTTTATAGTATCTAGGAATTCTCTTTCCTAAATCACAAACAACTTCATAGTTAATGGTTCCTGTAAGATTTGCAATTTCATCAGCTAAAATCTCTTCATTTCCCGATTTACCAATGAGAATTACTTCATCTCCTTTAGCTACTCCTTCAATATCTGTAACATCTGCCATAAACTGGTCCATACAGACTCTACCTAAAATTTTAGCTCTCTGACCTCTAATTAGAACCTCTCCTTTATTTGATAAAAGTCTTGGATACCCATCTCCATATCCAACTGGAATGGTTGCAACTTTCATCGTCTTAGGAGCTGTAAAGGTTCCACCATAACTAATCTGTCTTCCCGCTTCTACCTCTTTTAAATAAACAATATGACTCTTAAGTGTAAGCGCAGGCTCTAACTTAACTCGTTCTTTATGGACTTCATCTGAAGGATATAGACCATAAATGACAATTCCTGCACGAACCATATCAAATTCCTTGCCATGATCATCAATAATTCCTGCACTATTTGAACAATGTAAAATTGGAATCTGAAGCCCTGCTTCTTTTAATTCATTTGCTACTTTTGTAAACAATCGAAGTTGTTCATTAACTGCTGTCTTATCTTTTTCATCCGCTTTTGCAAAGTGCGTAAACATTCCTTCAATTTCAATATTCTCTAACTTACTAATTTCTAAAATTTTAGCTACAGTGTAATCATCTCCTGCATAGAATCCTAATCGACCCATTCCTGTATCTAATTTTACATGAATTTTTGCTGTTTTCCCTAAGCGCTTTGCTACTTTAGAAAATTCAATGGCATCCTCTACTTCAAATATGGTTGGACGAACATCATTTAAAATTAAGGTCTCAAAATCTCCTATTTCACTAAAACCTAAAATTAACAATGGAGTAGTAATCCCTGCCTGTCGAAGTTCTAGCGCTTCTTCAATGGTTGCAATGGCATAAAAGTCTACAATTTTATCAACCTTCTTTGCAATTTGTACAGCTCCATGACCGTAGCCATCGGTCTTAATCACTGCACACATCTTCTTGCCTTCAGGTACCATTGCTTTTAATTTTACAATATTTTGGTAGATAGCCTCTAAATCTACCTCTGCCTTTACTCGATATCCATTACTCATCTTATAACTCCTCCTATGTGTTCAATAATATCGCTTGCAAGTACTGCTGCTTCACCTAACTCTTTAGCTGCCCTCTCTCCAGCTTTTCCATGAATATAGACTCCTAATGCTGCCGCATAAGTTGGTGGAAAATGATAGGCTAAAAGTCCTGCAATAATTCCTGTTAAAACATCTCCTGAACCTGCTGTTGCAAGTGCTGAGCATCCACTTGTATTAATATAGATTTCTCCATTTCCTGTAGTAATACTTTTTGCATCCTTTTTTACACAGGTACAAGGAAATAGTTCTTCTAATCGTTTTTCTTTTAACTCCTCAATCGAATATCCTGTTAATTCGGATAACTCACCTAAATGAGGGGGTTAAAATCATATTAGAATTTAATTTTATATTTAAATGGGCTAAAATTCGAAGCGCATCTGCATCTATCACTAAAGGATTTTGACACTTTTCTACAACTTTTTTAGTAAGTTCTATTGCCTTTGCACTTTTACCAAGTCCAGGTCCTAAAACCACAACATCTGCCCACTCAAGTTCTTTTTCTATCGCTTGCTCATAAGTTGCTAAAAGAGCCTCTGGAAGTTTGCTCTGTATTATTATACGATTCTCCTTTGGTGTATAGACCTTGACAAGCCCACATCCCATTTTGTAAGCTGCCTTTGCACTAAAAAGTGCAGCTCCTGCCATCCCTTCACTTCCAGCAACTACCAAAACTTTTCCAAATGTTCCCTTGTAAGAATTTTGAGAACGTGAAATCTTTATATCTGAATCCTCAATTGCATAGATTGAGGATTTTCTTATCGGTGCAAATCCAATATCACAGACCTTCACATTCCCACTGTATTCTATTCCAGGATATACAAGCATTCCAACTTTCTCATAGCCAAATGTAATCGTTTCATCTGCTTTTATTGCATCATTTAAAATTTGTCCATCACTAGCACTTACTCCAGATGCAATGTCTACACTAATGACATAAGCATTTGATTTATTAACCGTTTGAATGACTTCTAGATACGTTCCTGTAATTTTTCTAGATAATCCAATTCCAAAAATTGCATCTATAACAATATCTGCATTAATACTATCTGCATCGCTAAAATCTGTAGTAAATTCAACATCCAAGTTTTTAGCAATTTTCTTTTGATTAAGCCATTCGTTTGTTGCCTTTAATTCACTGCCTATAACTACAACACTTGCATTATAGCCCCAATTTTTTAATATTCTAGCTGCAGCAATTCCGTCAGCACCATTATTTCCCACACCACAGATTGATACAATTTTATCTTCTTTACTTGCTTTTTCTTTTACTGCATATGCTACACTTCTTGCTGCACTTTCCATTAAAACCATTGAAGGAATTCCAATTTCTTCAATCGTATATCGATCAATCTCCTTCATTTGACTTGCATTTACAACTGCCCTCATACATCCTCCATCTCGGCTACTACAAACGCTGTGACATATTCACTCAAATTTGTAATAGACACATGAAACTTAGAAATCTTTTTTTCATTCATAAGCATTCTCGCCTTGCCATATAAATGCACAAAAGGTGCTCCGGCCTCATCCCGCAGCACCTCTATGTCTTGTAGACCAAATCCTCGAAAACCTGTTCCAAGTGATTTAGCTACTGCTTCTTTTACAGCAAAATTTCCAGCCAGACGAACAAAGTCATTTTCAAAGAGCATTACTTCTCTTATAGTATAACAACGTTCTAAGAAATGTCGCCTACTACAAGCCTTTGTTATTCTTGATACTTCTATCATATCAATTCCTATTCCAGCTATCATCTTTTACTTTTGTTCTACCTCTGTCATTCGATAAGATAACTGCATTAAACTTTCAGATAGGTGAACATTTTCTACAACAACACCCTCTCCAAGTTCCAAATCAATATGTGCAAAGTTCCAAAATGCGCGAATACCTAATTTTACTAGACGCTCTGCAACATCTGCTGCTACATTTTTAGGAACTGCTAAAGCTGCAATTTCTACCTTATGAATGCGTACAAAATTTTCAAGTTCTGACAAATGATAAATCTTTGTATCATTGACCATTGTTCCAACAATCATGGGATCTACATCAAAGATTCCTATAATATCAAATCCTCTTTTACGGAAATTTCTATAGTTACTTAATGCACGACCCATATTTCCTCCACCAATGACAATCATTGGATGGACTTCATCCAAGCCTAGAATCTTTCCAATCTCTACAAAAAGATTTTTTACATTATACCCATAGCCCTGTTGTCCAAATCCACCAAAATTATTTAAATCCTGTCGAATTTGAGAAGCTGTTACGTTCATTTTTCTACTTAGATCTCCGGACGAAATTCGCTCAATTCCTTCACTCTGAAGTTCATCTAGGTACCTATAGTACCTTGGCAAGCGCTTAATAACAGCACTTGAAATCTCTTTTTTCTCCACAATATTTACCTCACCCTTAAAAATACTCTAGATATGTCCATTATATAACGATGTTTATCCCTTGTCAAACAAAAAAGCCCCTTCTTTAATTAAGCGTTCAATCTGCAAAAGTCCCCAACCTTGTTGACTTTTAGGCAAATGAAGGTCTTTACTACTATTTTTTAAACAAAGTTTCATCTGTCCGTTTGTAAGAGTCGGGCAAGCTTCACAAAGTAGTGCCATAGCTCCTGTAACTCTTGGCGTTGCCATAGATGTTCCACTTTTTATTGTATATCCTAGTTTATTACTACAAGAAACTACATTTGCACCAGGTGCTAATACTTCAGGTTTTACAACACAGCTTTTTGGAACAGGTCCTCGACCCGAATGATAATTTCTCAAATCATCACTGCAACCTACTGTAATAATCTTCGGATGAATTCCCGGTGAAGTAATACTTCCCTTTCTTGGTCCTTCATTTCCGGCTGCTGCAATCACAACCATTCCTGCATCCCAAAGTTTACCAACCATTTTATATAACGGAGAGTGTTCATTCGTTTTACGATCAGTTGTTGCTCCAACAGAAATATTCACTACTCGAATATTATATTCTCTGTGATGATCAAGCAACCATTGAAATCCTGAAAGAACATGCGAAACTTTTCCATTACCATTTCCATCAAGAACCTTCAAAATCACAAGGTCACATTCGGGGGCTACTCCTTTGATTTTACCATTGCTAGCCTTTCCACTACCTGCGATAATGCCAGCTACATGGGATGGTGGACCAAAAGAGAGATATTTTTTATAAACATTTCTCTTGATTCCCCTAAAACTTTATAATATACTAATTAAGCAGTTTTAAACCTACAAGAGAGGAGATCGCCATGATTTTATCATGTAATCATATAAATAAAGCATTTGGAATGGACGACATTTTAAAAGATGTGTCTTTCCATATTGAAGACCATGAAAAGGTCGCTATCGTTGGAATTAACGGTGCCGGTAAATCTACTTTATTAAAAATTATTATTGGAGAAGAGCCTGCTGACAGCGGAGAAGTTGTCATTGCAAAAGGAAAGACTCTAGGCTATTTAGCCCAACATCAAGATACAAACAGTGAAGAAACAATCTATCACAGCTTACTTGAAATTAAAAAAGACATTTTAAAGTTAGAAGACAAAATTCGTTTTCTTGAAAATGAAATGAAACACGTAGAAGGAGCTGAACTAGAAACTCTTTTAGACCAATACAGTAAGGCAACTACTGCTTTTGAACAAGCAAATGGCTATGCTTATAAGAGTGAAGTTGTAGGAGTTCTTAAAGGACTAGGCTTTGAAGAAGAAGAGTTTAATCGCAAAATCAACAGTTTATCTGGTGGACAAAAGACTCGTGTAGCTTTAGCTAAATTATTACTTACTAAACCAGACATTATTTTACTAGATGAGCCGATTAACCACTTAGATATGGGATCTATTGCTTGGCTTGAAACCTTTTTATTAAACTATCAGGGAAGCGTCATTATCGTTGCCCATGACCGTTATTTCTTAAACCGAATTGTTAGCAAAGTTATTGAACTTGATATGGGAGTAGGAACCGTTTTTCTTGGAAACTATAGTGACTATTCAGCTAAGAAGGCTCAGTTACGTGAAGCACAGTTAAAGGCTTATTTTAAACAGCAACAAGAGATTAAGCATCAGCAAGAAGTCATTACAAAACTTAAATCCTTTAACCGAGAAAAATCGATTAAACGAGCTGAAAGCCGAGAAAAAATGCTTGATAAATTGGAACGACTGGATAAGCCAATGAGTGCTGATGATTCAATGCAGATTGAATTCCATCCAGCCGTTACTAGTGGAAATGATGTAATGAATGTCGAAGGACTAACTAAAAGTTTTGGAAATTTGACATTATTTAAAGATGTAAATTTTGAAATCAAACGTGGAGAACGAGTTGCAATCATTGGTGACAATGGAACAGGTAAGACCACTCTATTAAAGATTATTAATGAAATGGTTAAAGCAGATGCTGGAACTATTACTCTTGGTGCAAAAGTAGAAATTGGTTACTACGATCAGGAGCAACAACTTCTTCATGAAGAAAAAACATTATTTGATGAAATGCAAGATGCATATCCAGATATGACAAATACTCAAATTCGAAATATTTTAGCCTCATTCTTATTTACTAATGATGATGTATTTAAACTAGTTGGTGATTTAAGTGGTGGAGAACGAGGAAGACTTTCTCTTGCTAAGCTTATGCTTTCTGATTCGAATTTCTTAATCCTTGATGAGCCTACGAACCACTTAGATATTGTTTCTAAGGAAATTTTAGAAAATGCATTAAATCACTATAGTGGAACGGTTTTATATGTATCTCATGATCGTTACTTTATCAATCAGACAGCAACTAGAATTTTAGCTCTTCACAATGAAAATTTTGTTAATTTCATTGGAAACTATGACTATTATCTAGAAAAGAAAGATATCCTTCTAGCTCCTAAAGTAGAAGAAGCTACTTCTAAAGTTTCTACAGAAACTGCTGCTAAAGCTGATTGGAAATCCAATAAAGAAGCTCAAGCTGCCGAGCGTAAGCGTAAAAATGAAATTCAGCGTATTGAAAAAGAAATTGTAAAAGTCGAAGCAAGAATCGACGAAATCGATGAAGAAGCTGCAAGTGATGGCGTAGCAACTAATGCGCATCGACTCGTAGAACTTATGAAAGAAAAAGACCAGCTTAGTAAAAAGTTAGATGATCTTTATGAGCGTTGGAGTGAATTAGATTCGTAGATATAATTCTTAGCTTTTTGCTATCCAAAGTTACTGTAAGCAAATTTTCTAAAAATTAAAAAACTAGCTCTCTCAATAAGAGAGCTAGGTTTTTTTTATGCGCTAAGCTGTGAAGCTAACAATTCCTTATAATAAGAATCTCTACTTAATAGTTCATCTTGAGTTCCAATTTCTTCTACACGACCATTTTTTAATACAATAATTCGATCGGCCATCTGAATTGTTGAAAGTCTATGAGCAACCATGAGTACCGTTTTACCTTTAGATACAACTTTTAAGGTCTTTTGAATTTCCTTTTCACTCATTGTATCAAGACTTGAAACTGCCTCATCAAATACAAGCACTGGTGATTTTTTAAGAAGAGCTCTAGCAATTGACACTCTCTGTCTTTGACCACCTGATAAGGTTACTCCTCGTTCTCCAGTTATCGTATCATAACCTTCCGTCATAGTTTTAATAAACCCATCGGCTAGAGCAAGTCTTGCTGCTTCTTCAACATCTTTATCACTTGCTTCTTCATTCCCTAATCGGATATTTTCACGAATACTTGTATTAAATAAATATACATCCTGAAGTACTGCTGATGTTAATGTATGAATGTTATCAAGAGACATTTCACGAATGTCCTTGCCACCAATTGTAATCTTGCCACTCTTTACATCCCAAAGACGAAGAAGTAAATTCATACACGTCGTCTTACCAGCTCCTGATGCACCAACAAGTGCTACAGTTTCACCTGCTTTAATCTTAAAATTAATGTCTGTTAATGCATCCTCAAATTCTTCACCATAGCTAAAGCAGACATCTTTAAATTCAATTTCTGGTTTTAGCTTATTAATATCTATATCTTTTCCACAATCTTCAACCAATGGATCTGAATTTAACACATTAAAAATTCGCTCACAAGCTGCAAATACAAGTCCAAAACTTCTAGCTAAACTACATACATCAACAAAGCAAGTATATGCCATCCAAGAAACAACTGCAGTAATCACAAGTTCCATTGAAGTAATTAAACCCTTACTAGATAAATAAAGGGCAATAGCTGTTGCACCAAGTGCTAAAATTCCCACACAGCCTTGAATCATTGTTCCTTCAAGTGCTTGTCTACTAAAATAAGCCACCTGATTGTCAGTCAGTTTCTTCATAAATTTTTCATTTTTCTTTTTATAAGATTCTTTAGCATTTAATGTAAGAACTTCTTTCATTCCGTTAACGCCCTCTAACGTTACAGAATTTGCCTCTCCAAGGACATAACGGTTTTCTTCCCCTTGTCTATCAGCTTCTTTATAAAAGATTACTGGTACAAAGACTAATAATACAAGTCCAAATAGCATCCATAAACTAATTGCTGGATGAATCGTTGCAAAAAAGATTAGGGTACAAATACTAACAATTGTTGAACTAATCGCTGCACCAAAGGTATGACCAAAGAAATACTCCGTCATCTCTACGTCATTCATCAAGGTTACTGCAAGCTGACCTGAACGATTTTTTAATAATACTTCTGGACAGATAGTTTCAAATGAGTGATATAGTGCCAAACGAAATTCTACAATAATTCGATAAGCCACATCATGTGAAAACCACATATCAACGTAATACATCACACCACTTAGAATAATCGCTACACTTAAATAAGGGATTAAATTTGTATGTTCATTAAAGGTTCCTTCCCACGCATAAACTGCAAGCATAGCTGCTAAAATATAAGCAGTTGTCATAGAGCCAAATCGTAAAATTCCACCGATAATATTTGCCCCAATTTTCCAATAATGATGTTTAATTTTCTTTAATAAATAAATGACACTTGTCATTCTACGAACTTTTTTATGCTGCATCGATTTCACCTGACCTTTTCTGTGCTTCAATTAATTTCTGATAAATCCCTGGCTGATTTGCTAATTCACTATGTGTACCCATCTGCACTAATCGTCCCTTATCAAACACTAAAATACGGTTCACATTTTGAATAGTTGATAATCGATGGGCAATAATGAGGGTTGTATGATTTTTAGCAAGTCCCTCAGTTGTCTCTTGAATAATCTTTTCACTAGCTGCATCTACACTAGATGTTGCTTCATCAAGCACTAAAATTGGTGCATCTTTAAGAATTGCTCTAGCAATTGATAGACGCTGACGCTGACCTCCAGAAAGAGTGGCTCCACGCTCTCCAACTAAGGTATTATAACCTTCTGGAAGCTCCATAATAAATTCATGAGCATTGGCCTTTTTTGCTGCCTCAATTAGTTCTTCATCTGTGGCATCAGGTCGTACAATTCGAAGATTTTCAGCAACGCTTCCATAGAATAAATAAGATTCTTGGAAAACTACTGCAATCTTTTTTCTTAAATATTCTAATGAATAATCTTTAATATTTGTTCCATTAATCGTTAAACTTCCCTTCGTTACATCATAAAAACGAAGAAGTAAATTGACTAATGTAGACTTACCAGAGCCAGACATACCAACAATTGCCACCGTTTCTCCTGGTTTAATCGTTAAATCTAAATCGTTAATAACATTTTTACTAGTTGATGGATAGGCAAAATCGACACCTTTCCAAGAAATTTCTGGAAGATCATTTATTCCATCCGTTTTTGCATCTGCTTTTTCAGTAATCGTTAGTGGCTCATTCATAATATTTAAGAAATCGTCTGATACAGAAAATCCAAGATAGCTTGCATGCCATGCCACATATAATTCTCCAATTGGTCTCATACATTCAATCACAATAAACAATAAAAGAATCATAGATTCTCTGCTTACAAAATAACCTGCAATGGCTGTACTAAGTGTTCCTCCTGCAACCATCATTAAATTAATCGTTGATGATGCAAATAGTGAAAAACTGGTGTTATAAATTTGTTGTTTACGAAATGCTTCACTATCTTTTGCAAGTTCTTTTTCTTTTGCAGCACCTGCATGAAATACCTTAAGAGTCGTCATTCCCTGCATCGTATCCACATACTGTGCATTTAATTTCGCATAACCTCTCCAATATTCGACTGTTGACTTACGTACAATTGGCATCATAAGATGTGGCATAAAAATTGCAAAGAAGATACAAACTGTTAACACAACACCTACGATTACATTAATTGTATACACATAAATCGTTAATGGACATACAGCAAATAAAACCACAAGTACCTGTGGAATATATTCAATAATAAATGGCTCCATATATTCTACACCATCTGTTACAAGTGATTGTAGTTTACCTGAGCGCTGATCTGTTAAATAAGCTGGTCCTAAATCCATTAATTTTTCAACTAAAAGATTTCTCATTCCTGCCTTTAACTTTCCTGCAACTCTCTTACTATATCCATCACGGAAACGAAGAATAATTGCTCGTACAATAAAACAAACTGCTACAATAATTAAGCAGTAGCTGCTGTTTGATAATCCTTATTGTTTAGAACTGCTAATATCCCTCTTGCAGTTACAAATGCTTGTAAAATATAGGATCCTGTAAAAATTAGTAAAAGAGCGACTTTACCAGCAAGTTCTTTTTTTACTAACTTTGCATATTTTGCCAATTTTAGATATGATTGCATATCTTCCCCCTCCTAAAACTCTAAAAACTTGTATTTATTTTACAAAAATTTCAGGAATCGTACAAGCCGGGTGGGGGGGTATTTAGACATAAAAAATAGACTCTCTGATATTTTTAGAGAGTCTATTTAAACTTTAAATTATTTAGCTAATTGCCTTACGTGGGCACTTCTCTGCACAAGTACCACAGCGATCACATTTATCGTAATCAATAATTGCAATGTTGTTTTCTACGTGAATTGCATCCTTCGGACATTTCTTCTCACAAACACCACAGCCAATACAACTTGCATCACAAACTGCTTTCGCCTGTTTACCTTTATCCTTAGAACTACATTCTACACGATGAGTTGCACTTTCAGGAACTAAATCAATTAACTGCTTAGGACAAATTGCTGCACACTTACCACAAGCTACACAAGCAGATTCATCTACTTTTGCTACACCATCGACAATCTTAAGTGCACCAAATCCACATTCCTTTACACAGCTTCCAAGTCCTAGACAACCATAAGAACAAGCTTTTGCTCCACCACCTGGAACAACTACTGCCTTTAAACAGTCATCTACACCATAGTAATTATATTTCTTACCTGCAACTTCGCAAGTACCTTTACATTTTACAAATGCTACTTTACGTTCACCAGCTGCTGCTTCAACACCCATGATAGCTGCAATCTTTTCACCAACTGCTGCACCACCAACAGGGCACTGATTAACGGCTGCTTCACCTTTAACAATCGCTTCTGCTAAACCATCACAACCAGGATATCCACAACCACCACAGTTATTACCTGGAAGTTCTCCACGAACTGCGATAACTCTTTCGTCTACTTCCACCTTAAATGCTTCTCCAGCAATACCAAGAAGTAGAGCAACGATTACACCAACTGCACCGACACATACGGCAGCAATTCCAATACTCATTTTATCTCCTCCTTCTTATTATACTAGACCTGCAAATCCAAACATTGCAATCGCCATTAAACCAGATGTGATTAACACCATAGGTGAACCTTTAAATGAAGGAAGAAAATCGTTATACTCGATTTTTTCACGGATACCTGCTAATAGTACGATAGCAATTAAGAAACCTACTGAAATACCTAAACCAGAAACTATACTAAAGATAAAACTTTCAATAATTGTGCAAGTACCACCTGCTGCTACAATAGCATAATCACTAGTATTATTGATTGCAACACCAAGTACTGCACAGTTTGTTGTAATAAGTGGTAAGAATACACCTAATGACTTGTAAAGTGCTGGCATTGATTTTTTAAGGAACATTTCTACAAACTGTACTAGACCTGCGATAACTAAGATAAACACGATAGTCTGTAAATAAACAAGACCAGCAGGTACTAAGATTAAGTTTTGAATTAAATTGGTCACTGCGGAAGCAATAACGATAACGAAGATTACGGCACCACCCATACCAGCTGCAGTGTCAACTTTCTTAGATACACCAAGGAATGGACAAAGACCTAAGAACTGGCTAAGTACAACGTTATTTACCAGCGCAGTACTGATGATAACTAATAATAATTTTGCAAACATTCAATCATCCTCCTATTCTGCTGGTTTATCAGCTTTCGCTGCCTTTGCAGCCTTTGCTGCTGCGGCTTTTGCTGCTTTTTCTTCTGCTTCTTTTCTAGCTTTTTCTTCTTTGATTACATCTAACTTCATCTGGTTATCTGCACAAATTCCACCGATACAAGCGGCACAGTTACCACCACATGCAAGTGATGAGCCACCTTCAACATTTGTTGCACTTGGAGCTTTAAACTTATTCTGTAAAGCTGTAAGTAATGCAAGTACAAAGAATGCACCAGGAGCTAATACAAAGATTGAAATGTGAAAACTTTCAGGAATAATTTCATTTCCAAAAATTGCACCTGAACCTAAAAGTTCACGAACCATACCAATACAAGTAAGAGCAATGGTAAAACCAAGACCCATACCAATACCATCGCATGCAGATTCAATGACACCATTTTTAGATGCAAATGATTCAGCACGACCAAGAATGATACAGTTTACTACGATTAATGGAATATATACACCTAATGCTGTATATAAACTATATACATATGCATTCATAACTAACTGAACAACAGTTACGAATGATGCTACGACTACGATATAAGCTGGGATTCTAACCTTGTCTGGAATAACGTTTCGAAGTGCTGAAATCATCATATTCGAAAGAATTAATACGACAGTGGTAGAAAGTCCCATACCCAAACCATTGACAGCGGATGAAGTTACCGCTAGTGTTGGACACATACCAAGCATTAATACAAAGGTTGGGTTTTCTTTGATGAGACCATTATAAATAGGGCCAGTATATTTATTCATCTATTCTCCCTCCCTTAATTTCCAGAATTCTCAGCCATAAACTTCAAAGAAGCATTGATGGCTCTCATTACAGCCTTAGAAGTGATAGTTGCACCACTAATCTGCTGATAATCTTGATTAATTGTGATTGTACTAGAAGCAAGCTGTACTCCAGCAAACTGTGACTGGAACTCATCTGTTGTACACTTAGCACCAAGACCTGGTGTTTCACTATCAGCTGAAATAACGCTAAGTCCTAAAATGGTTCCATCAGTTTTAATACCAAGCGCTAAGTTTACAGGACCACCATAACCTTTTGCATGGCACTTAAATACAAAACCTTCTCCATCATTTACACTATACACATCATCAACAGCTGCATCTGCATCATCTGCTGAAAAATTCTTTAAAGCTTCTAATAAATCTTTATTATCTTCTACTAATTTTCCATCTGGATATACCTTTGCATACGCATCTGCAGTTACTTGCCTTTCGATATTTGCAATAGGATCTTTGGTTACAGAGTAAACTCCACCTAAAACAAGACCTGCAACTAAGGTAATAATTAAAAGAATAATGGCATCTTTAATAATTGTATTGTCTTTACTAATCATTCTTCTTTACCTCCTTTCCAAAAGGAACTGGAAGGGTAAATCTTTCAATTAAAGGAACTAAAATGTTACAGAAGATAATTGCATAAGATACGCCTTCTGCCGAACCACCAAAAATACGGAATAAAGCAGTTAAAATACCAAGGCATGCACCAAATACAATCTGTCCCTTTGGAGTAATAGGACTGGTTACATAATCTGTTGCCATAAAGAATGCACCAAAGATTAAACCACCACCACAGATATGTACTAACATATAGGTGAATCCATCTCCACCACCTAAAGTAACTAAGCCATAGATTAAAGCAATCACTGCTTCAACTACGATATAAGTACAAGGAATTCTCCAATTAATAACTTTCTTATATAATAGATATGCTGCACCGATTAAAAGAGCAATCACTGAAGTTTCACCAATGGTACCTGGAATTGTACCAATTACTAAATCAGTTAAATTATAATGTGAAAGCATTTCAGTTAAACCATTTGCCTTTAAATCACCTAAAGGTGTAGCACTAGTTACACTATCATAATTTTCTGGGATGAACTGTGTCATTTTTCCTGCAAAAGAGATTAATAAGAAACATCTAGCTGCAAGTGCAGGGTTCATAAAGTTCTGTCCTAATCCACCATAAAGCATCTTTACAACGATAATGGCAAATGCACCACCTAGTACACAAATCCATAAATCGCCATACTTCATAGCTGTTGGCATGTTTAAAGCCAAAATTAAACCAGTAACAACTGCCGAATAATCGCCAATGGTAATCGGCTTTTTCGTGCCTTTTTCAAATAAATATTCTGCGAGTACACAGGTAACGCAGCATAGTAAAACTACTAAAATAGAACTAATACCTGCATCCGTGCTCATACGGAAACAGTTATAAATTCCTAGCAA
Source organism: Lachnospiraceae bacterium TWA4 (assembly GCA_000875945.1). GTDB lineage: Bacteria > Bacillota > Clostridia > Lachnospirales > Lachnospiraceae > TWA4. The sequence continues at coordinate 966,212 of JPZU01000001.1, forward strand.
AGTAGCTGGAATCATTGCAATTACTACATCACGCATAAGAGAAGCAGTGGTTACGTTACTTCGAACATGGGGTGATGCAGATACATTCAACTTTTTGCTCAATTCTTTACACCTCTTTCTACTTTCTCTTTCTTGCCTCTGCTCTTGCCTGTTTAAAGGTCTGAGTCAAACGACGTTTTGCTGGACATACGAAGGTACAGCTACCACATTCATAGCATTCCATACCACCAACTCGTTTAAATCCTTCAATATCATTGCGTTCTGCATAGTCAACCATGATCTGAGGAACAAGGTGAGATGGGCATGCTTCTACACAACGACCACAGCGAATACAAGCTGTAGGTTCTTGTGCTGCAACTTCATCATGAGACATTGTTAAAATCGAACCTGAAGTCTTAGTAACAGGTACATCTGTACTAAACATAGCCATACCCATCATAGGACCACCACTAATAATCTTTTCAGGATCTTTCTTATATCCACCAGCAGCTTCTACGAGTTCATTGAAGTTTGTACCAAGTTTTACCCAGAAGTTCTGAGGTTTTGTAATACAATCTCCAGTTACAGTAACAACTCGACCAATGACAGGAGTGGTAAGTGCTACGGCGTTATAAATAGAAATTACAGTGTAAACATTGTCAACGACACAGCCAGCATCTGCTGGAAGCATGGTAGAATTGATTGCACGATGTGTGCAAGCATAAATTAAAGCACGTTCAGCACCCTGTGGATACTTTGTCTTTAATGGCTGTACCTCAATTCTAGGTTCATTACTTACTAACTGTGTTAACTTTTCAATACAATCTGGCTTATTATCTTCAATACCAATAATACCTTTAGCATTGTCAAATAAAGCTAGCATAATTTTTAGTCCACCGATTAACTTTTCTGGTTGTTCAAGCATTAAACGATAATCCGATGTTAAATAAGGTTCACACTCTGCACCATTCACTAATACATAGTCAATTGTGCTGTCATCTTTAGGAGTTACTTTTACATTGGTTGGGAAACCAGCTCCACCCATACCAACAACTCCACCATCTTTGATTGCTTGGCGAATCTCCTCTTTTGACATCTTTGTGTAGTCACGCTCAGTACCTAAACCTTCCACTGTTTCATACAAGCCATCATTTTCAATAATGACACAAGGAGCCATGTTTCCACCAGGCATCAATCTTGTTTCAATTGCTTTTACCTTTCCAGATACAGAGCTCGCAACGTAAGCTGAAATAAATCCAGCTGGCTCGCCTATCTGCTGACCCACTAATACTCTGTCACCAACAGCTACTAGTGGTTTTGCAGGAGCACCTAAATGCTGAGACATAGAAATAGCAATATCTCCCTTAGGCATCAATTCTGTAATAGGTAAGGATTTAGAAAGCTCTTTTCCATCATACGGATGTGTACCGCCTTTGAATGTTGATAAATTCATAAACTCTCAAATTCCCTTCTTTCTATAGATTGATAAAAATTCTATCTATCATCAATTTTCCTATAATGCCAATTAGAGCTCCTGTCACAACTCCTGCAACTAGCAAAAATGGAAAATAATAGATCAACGTACTCGTTTCCACAACATAAATCGCTACAATTAACTGACCTAGATTGTGAAAAACTCCACCTGCCATACTAACTCCTGTCACTGAAAAAATCTTTAATTTTTTACAAAGAGCCATAATGGCAAAACTAAGTAGCCCTCCAACAAGGCTATATATCATACTGCTTAAACTTCCAAATGTAAATCCAACTAAAATCACTCGTATAATTGAAATTATAAGTGCTTCTTTTATTCCTAAACAGTATAACGCAACAACAACAACTAAATTCGCAAGTCCTAGCTTAATTCCTGGAATTGGAATTGGCAGTGGAACCATTGCTTCTACATAACTAAAAATAAATGCTAGAGCAACTAGCATACCAAATTGCGCAATCTTTTTAACCGACATCTCTTTATCTCCTATTGTACAACTGCATCAATCTTATCTTGACTCTTCTGAATAACCACAACTACTTTATTTGGCAAGCAGGTAATCGGCGCTCCTACAGTACTTACCTTCCCCATCTTCATACACACATGATCAGGACAACTAGCGTCTTCCATAAAGACCTTGCCATCTTCAATTGTTACTGTATTCGTTCCCTTATTAACTCCTTCAATGACAATCGTTTCATTTTGTTTTAGAGAAAGCCTACGATATTCTTGTCCATCAACTGTTATAACGACTTCTCCGTCAATTGCCTGACCTCTATACCAATTAACGCCAAAAAAAATTGCGGCTATCACGCAAACAATTAAGATAAATATTCGTTCATTGTGCAACTTATTTTTATTATGTATTTCATTGTTCTTATTTTTAAACATTATATCACACCTCCCTTTCATTTTTCAATCTTTTTCTTTGTGTTTAATAAATCATACAAAAATCGCCAAGTTATATGCATACAAGCACATATTTTTTTGCCTATTTTTTTTACTTTTTTGTAATATTTCTACAATTGTATTTTTTATGTCTATTTTGTATCCAATTCAGTCAACGAATTTAAACCAAATCGGCGTAAAAATTCATCGGTTGTACCAAATAAAAGAGGTCGTCCTGGTGAAACTTCTCTTCCCTTTTCCATAATTAGTCCATAATCTACTAATCGATTCACCACTTTATCTGAGTTAACTCCTCGAATTTTGCTAATTTCTCCCTTTGTAACTGGTTGACGATAAGCAACAATGGATAGCACTTCTAAAGCAGCCTCTGACAATTCTTTTCTTGGCTCATAACCTAACATTTTTATTAAATACGGATAATTTTTAGACTTTGTGCAAAGCTGATACCCATCTTCTACTCGCAATATGCTAAGTCCACTGGATAATTTTTCATAGTTATCTTCTAATTGCTTAATAACTGACTCCACCACTTCTTTAGGTTGTCCTAAGACTTTTACAAGTACAGAAACTTTTACAGGTCCTCCCATCGTAAATAAAATAGATTCTACTGTCGATTGTAATTCTTCTAACACTCTTCCTTCCTCTTTTCTATACAAATTGTTGCTAAAACTTCTTCTTGATAGACCATAATCTGACCACTTTTGATTAATTCCAACATTGCTAAAAATGTTACAACAAGTTCTAATCTATTATACCGATTTTCTATTAATGAATCAAATTCTATTGGTCTATTTTCTTGATTAATTTTCTCAAGAATCTTGTTCACTTGATCTGAAATCTTTATTGCATCTAATTCTATTTGATTAAATGTACTTCGAATCGGATCTTTTCGGTCTTTTTCAAATCGAAGTAATCGTTCAAAAATTGTATGTAGCTGTTCTAAACTAATTCCTTCTAATAATTGATTTAAGTCTACAGGCTCTTTATAATCTAATACTTCTTTTGGAAATTCCTCCTCTTTGTATAAATGTTTCTCAGCTTCTTCTTCCATCTCTTGTAAACCTTTAGCTAATTCTTTAAATAATTTATATTCCACCAATCGTCTGGTCAATTCTTCGGCTGGGTCTTCCTCTTCTTCTTTTTTCTCTACAGGAAGCAACATCCTCGCCTTTATTTCTAAAAGGGTTGCTGCCATTACTAAAAATTCACTCAAATCATCCATTTCTAATTCATTAACTGCTTCTATATATTGATCAATAATCTCTACAATTGGAATATCATAGATATCAATTTTATTCTTTTCAATTAAATGTAAAAGTAAATCTAATGGTCCTTTAAAAATTTTTAAATCATATTCTACACTCATTTTGTTATGCATCATCCATCCTATTAAAAGACAATGGATTATTCTCCTTTCGCATGCCTTGAAGTTCAGTATACCATAATCTTCCTAATCCTTCCAGTTTAGAAATTTTCATGATTGGAAAAACTAATAAAACGGAGGTACAAAAAAGTGGCTATATACAAAGTAGAAATCTGTGGTGTAAATACTGCAAATCTTCCTATATTAAAAGAAAAAGAGAAAAAAGAACTATTTGAACGAATTTTAAAAGGTGATATGCAAGCTAGAGAAGATTATATTAAAGGAAATTTACGCCTTGTTTTAAGTGTCATTAGACGTTTTTCTAATACAAATGAGTCTATTGATGATCTTTTTCAAGTAGGCTGTGTAGGACTCATTAAAGCTATTGATAATTTTGATATTAACCAAAATGTCAAATTTTCTACCTATGCAGTTCCTATGATTATCGGAGAAGTTAGACGTTATCTTAGAGATAATAACTCTGTGCGTGTTTCTCGTTCAATCAGAGACACTGCTTACAAAGCTATTTATGCAAAAGAGACTTTGTTAAAACAAATGGACCATGAACCTAGTATAGAAGAAATCTCTAAAGAATCGGGAATTGACTCCAAGGAAATTTTATATGCCTTAGATGCTATTCAAAGCCCTGTTAGTCTCTATGAGCCCATCTACTCAGATGGTACCGATACATTATATGTCATGGATCAAATTGGAGATAAAAAAAATAAAGAAGAACGTTGGGTAAGAGATATTGCGCTCTCAGAGGCAATTAAACGCTTGCCTAAACGAGAACGCCATATTATTGATTTGCGTTTTTTTGAAGGACAAACTCAAATGGAAGTTGCAAATGAAATTCATATTTCTCAAGCCCAGGTTTCTAGACTTGAGAAAAATGCTTTAAAATCCATGCGCAATTATCTAAAATAATCCATTTAAAGTAATCGCAACATTTCTTTTTTTAAACGACCTACAATTTTTTTCTCTAAACGGGAGATATACGACTGAGAAATTCCCATCGTATCAGCTACCTCTTTTTGTGTCATCTCCCGTTCTTCCTTCTGATTGATTCCATATCGAAGTTGTACAATTTGTTTTTCTCTAGGTGTTAATTTATCAATCGCTTCACTTAGTAATTTTCTTTCTACTTCATTTTCTACATTTCTAAAGATTACATCTTCTTCTGTTCCTAAAATATCTGAAAGAAGTAATTCATTTCCATCCCAATCAACGTTTAAGGGCTCATCAATAGATACTTCCATCTTCAATCGACTATTTTTTCGTAGATACATTAAAATTTCATTCTCAATACATCTAGATGCATAGGTTGCTAATTTAATTTTTTTCGTACTATTAAATGTATTAATTCCTTTAATCAATCCAATAGTTCCAATAGAAATTAAGTCTTCAACTCCAACACCTGTATTATCAAAACGCTTAGCTATATAAACTACTAAACGTAAATTATGTTCAATTAATTTCTGCCTTGCTGTTTTTGCATTTTCTCCTTCTAATTGGTCTAAATAAACCTGCTCTTCCTTCGCCTCTAGTGGAGCTGGTAAAACATCTGTCCCCCCTATGTAATGAATTTCTCCCTCATTTTTTATCACGATTTTCTTTAATCCTGGTAATAAATACCATCCAACCATTTTATGAACATCTAGATTTAAGTTGAGTTTCGCTAACATATAGACTCCTTTCAATTTCTGAATGCAAGAGCATTTGATACTCTCCTTTTCGATTTAATCTAGTCTTCGTCAAAGCAATCATCGGTTTTAAAATTTCTATGGAATGTGATTCCATTTGAACAATCATAGAATCTGCACAAATAACTGGTAAAACTCCAGATTCTTTTCCAATGGATTGATACGAGACATATCGACTAGGTATTACTTCTATTGGTAAAACCGACTGTTCTAAAATATGTACAGGTTTTGAATACGTATACAATCGATTTCCTGTATCTATAAGTGCATTGAAATGAAACGTTTGTCCTTTAATTGCTAAATCTACAGAAACCATAAATTTCTCTGTGTGATTTTTTGTTTTGATGTAACGAATTAGCTGAATGAGGAAGCTAGAAACTACTGCTGAGCTTAAGACTAATGGAAATTTATACATTCCATCCAAGAAGTAGATTCCTCCACTTAATAATAGGCTAGCGCCTACTAGAGCTAAAAACTTCCTACGTTTTATCATAAGATACGTAATACCTACAACAAATAGAACTGAAAATTTTAGCCAAAGGCCTATACAAGCAATTAATGAAAGAGCTACTGCTGTTCGTATACAATAGTTCATTCCCCTTTTTTGCTCTAAAAGAACCTCTGCGATTTTTACTACTTGTAAATCTATAAAAAAATTTACAAGAAAGTAGCTATCGATATAGATAATTGGTTGATGCATGTATCCTCCTTGTAAGTATTATAGAGGATAGAGAAAGAATTTTTTGTAAAAAAAAGAGCTAAATGCTCTTTTAGTGTTTTATTGAATCGCTATCAAAGATTACAATAATCGTTTTTAAAAAACATAAAATATCAAGTCCTAATCCTTGATGTTTTACATAATATCCATCCAGCTTTGCTTTTTTAGGAATAGGTAATTCATCACGTCCATTGACCTGTGCCCAACCCGTAAGACCCGGTCTTACATCATTTGCACCGTATTTATCACGCTCAGCAATTAAATCATCCTGATTCCAAAGAGCTGGTCTTGGTCCAATAATGCTCATATCGCCCTTTAAGATATTAAATAGCTGAGGCAGTTCATCAATACTGGTTTTTCGAATAAAGTGTCCCATCTTTGTGATGTAATCCTGTGAATTATTCATCAAATGGGTGGGTACATCTGGTGTACTCGTCTTCATACTTCTAAATTTATATAAGTTAAAATACGTCTTGTGATTGCCTACTCTCTTTTGCTTAAAGATGGCTGGACCTGCATCTTCCATTCGAATAAGAATTGCCACAATCAGCATTGGAAGAGCTAATAGAATAATCCCTATTAGGGATAAACTAACATCAATGAATCGTTTAAAAATTTTATTATACATTTACTTTTTCCTCAGTCTTTTAGGGCACGAATGGTTTTTAACACCACCTGCTCTTTATCAAATTCCCTTTCCATTTTTTTCCTTCCATAAAGTCCCATCTGTGCTCGTTTGCTTCTTGATAAAGCAATCATCTTCTTCATTGCACAATATAAGCTCTTAGTATCTTTAGGCGAAACCAAAAATCCATTTTTCCCTTCCGTAACTGCTTCTTTACATCCTGGGATATTGCTAGTAATCAATGGACGACCGGTTGCTGAAGCTTCCAATAACACATTACTCATTCCTTCATGATAACTTGGCAGGATTGTACAATCCGTATCTTCATAATAAGGCCTTGGATCTTCTTTAAATCCATAGAATTTACCAAGTCCTTGCTTTTCAATCGCATCCACCTGTGCTTTGTATTCATCCTCAAAAAATCCTAAGAAATCAATAGCAAAAGGTTCTCCATCCTTTTTTAATTGGTCAATAGCTGCAAAGAGTTCATCCATTCCCTTTTCTTTCATAATACGACCTAGATATAGAAAATGAACCTTCTCATTGGTGGGATAAGGTTTATACGCATAATAGTCAAGGTTTATACCTGCCCCCTTTAAAACTACCTGCTGCTCTTTTTTAAGAATATGACGTTTTCTAAATTCTTTCGCATTTCCGGTATTTTCAAAAAATACCTTGCGAACTTTTTTAAATACCGTTCGATACATCAGGGTTACTACTGCTGCTAAAACTGGTTTTTGAAAAGCAGTCCCTAACCCCTGAACATTCGCATAAAATGGAATGTGCATTCGTCCACATAAAAATCCAGCGTAGATATTAGGTTTAATCGAATAGGTAATCACTTGATCTGGTTTTTCACTCTTTAAGATCTTTTTGTATTGTTTTAACAATTTAAAATCTGTAATCGGATTAATTCCTCTTCGATCAATCGCTGTTTCAATACACTTTAATCCCAGTAACTTAAAATCATCTTCATGCCCCACAAAAGGCATACACAGAACAACTTCATTTTCTTCCATTAATTTTACAATCAGCTCTTTTCGAAACTGCCAAAGCATATAGGAGTGATTGGTAAATATTAATATTTTTTTCATTATTTACCCCTTCTTATCTGATTCAATAATATGATATTCTTTTAGCAAATCAATTCGTTGATTTCCAATCTTCATACTTTCTGTTAATGAAGCAGAATTTTTTGTTTCTTTTTTATAATGCCACAGTCTGCTTAACCATGCAATAGGAATTAAATATTTTTTATCTTTTACATACGGATAGCGTGACTCTAGCGCACTTGCAGGCGGAAATAGAGATGCTAAGACACCATGAGATTTTTCCTTCCCTTGCTTGGTACTTGATACTGCACTTAACGTCATATTACTGCTGTGTTTTCTAGTTGCACTACTATCTCCAAAGATTCCTGCATCTAAAAGATCATAAAGGAGTGGACGCTCATCTATTTCTATTTCAGACCAACAAGGTGGATAACACGCTTTTACTGGGTCAAAAGTTAGGTAGTTTTGACCAATTTTAAAGAGAGCTGCACTAAATTGGTCGGCACGGATAGATTGGCATTTTTCAAGCAGCTCTTGCCAGTTGATGGTTTGACCATACGTATTGGCAAATAAAACAATATCACATACCTGACGAATCCCAAATCCACTGTGAAGGAAATGCTTAAATGCATGACAGATGAGATAGAATAGATGGTCAGTATTTGTTAACGTTGTAATATTTACTCCCTGAATGGAAATGGTTTGAGTATGGTCTGAATGAAAATATTCATTGAAATCTCCATACGCATCTGAATGAGGGGGAAATAGACTCTTATGTACTTCTATATAGAGCGGACTCCCTTTTTTTCCATAAGGGACTTCATAATCTTCTTCAATATTGGAATTTGGATCACTTAACTCCATGCCATAAGCAAGTAATAATTCATGAGCCTTCTTGTAGTCAGTAGGTGGTATCCATAAATCTTCATCTCCAGACATACGATAATCTGGATTTGGATAAAGATTTCTACAAACTAAACCTTTGACAATGATGGGTGAAAGGTCGTTAGCTTGCAGATATTGATAGAGTTTTAAAAAGTCTTCGGTTTGAATAGTTTGAATCATCACGGAACGAATCACCGTTTGCTTAATCGAAGAAAGTTCTGGCGGTAATTCTTGATAAAGTGCCTCATGGATGAGTGGCAAAACATGATGTTTTTGTGCTAAAGTAAAAAGTTCACCCCACTCAGGTGGTGTGAGGGGGGCATAATTGAATTTTTGTGTTAAGTATTGAGGCTTTTAGAGCTTGTAGGAAGATCTGTGGTATTTTATTCATATGCTTCTCCTATTTTAAATCTACAGTAACAATTTCCGGAATATTATTAAATCGTGGAATGGCTTCAGTTGAACCAAGTCCACGTGATAAGACTAGTGTTTTTTCTCCATTTGACGAATAGTAAAGGCCTGACAATTTACCTGGGAACCAACCAAGGTCTGGCCCATAAAGTCCTCCAATAAATGGAAGGATTACTTGTCCACCGTGTACATGACCTGAAAATACGCAGTCAACATCCCATTCATCTAAGCCATCGTTAATCAGCCATGCAATTGGCATATGACAAAGAAGGATGGTATAGCGATCGGTATTTTGAAAGTCGGTAAGGAAGTTGCATTCATTAATCCTTGCTTCCCCGGTTGCAAAGTATTTGGTTGGCAGGCAATAGCCATAGATGCCACCAATACGAAGAGATTGATTTTTTAGTTCAATATCTTCATAGGAAAAGTCAAGGACTTTAGCACCCAAAGCGGTGAACTGTGAGGTTAGGTCTGTGCCAAAGTTTTGTTTGTATTCGATTTCGTGATTACCTAGTGAGATGTAGACCGGAGCGATGGACACGAGGTCTTTGACTAGGTTTAGGGCGATGGTGGCGTCTGGGTCGTCTGAGTTTACTAGGTCTCCAGTGATGAGGATGAGGTCTGGAGAGGTAGTGGAAACTTGGGTGAGTAGGTCTTCGTTGTTGTCTCCAAATTGGCTGTTGTGGAGGTCGGAGAGGTGAAGGATACGTAGCTGGGTTGAGAGTTTAGTAGTTTGTAGAGTGTAAGGTGTCGTTGTTAATGAATACTTTGAAGTATGGTAAGAGTAAATACTACTTACACACATAATTATTATTAAAATAATAATCGTTATAATCAGTTTATGTTTTTTCAATAGCTTTCATCTCCAATATTACTCCATGTTGTAAACACTTTTTCTATAACTTTTGAATCTTTGTTCAAGTCAAATTTTCTTGCCCAAAAATAAGGACAACTTTCAATCATTTCCCAATCATCCATTGTAAACGTATGTGGCGAAGCTCCTTCTGCTCGCTCTCGATCAATTAATCGCATATGCCCTCCTGGACTACGATAAGGCTCATAAATTTCATCTCTAAATTTAGAATTTGCAATGACAGTTCCCATGAACATTTCATCTGAACAACAAGTGTATTTTACAAAATTTTCTATGAACTCTCTTTGACTCAATACATATGAAGCACACTCTCCAGTAATTGAGAACCATTGCTGACTTTTACAAAGAATGTAATCAACAGTTTAATCTATTTG
>JPZU01000001.1:976616-979579 GCA_000875945.1 Lachnospiraceae bacterium TWA4
ATATTTTTTGAATACTTACAAATATTAAATCTAAACCCTTAGCAATATACTTATTATAAGATCGAAGCGGCATAAAAAAGTAATATCTATATAAACCACCTAAGCCAGAAATTGTATTTCTTAGAGCAATAAATTGATTATTCGGATGTTGATCAAAAAATTCATGAATTTGATCTGTTGATTTAATCTGTAAATCAACACCTGATAAAAGATGAAAATATAGATAATCTTCTCCAGATTTTAACGCAGTCTTAAGTAATAAAAGCTCACATTTCACCATGCTTGAATCACCCCAATGAACAGACATTCTAGGTATAAAGACTACTTTGCTTTTTTTGCATATGTGACTAAAATGATCTAAGTCGAATCCTTTGCTTTTTTTATCTACATGAATGTAGATGTCATTTCTCTCGTTGTCAAGTTGAATCATTAATTTTTCAAGAATAGAAAATTGGTTGTGAGCCATGATTAACATTGCATGTTTTTTGTTTTAGATTCTTTACTCATAAGTCCTTGCTACAAACCCTTTCTTAATAGATTCTTTATCTTACAAGTTGTCCAAAATGTATATTTGCTCATAGTAAGCCATAATCTTTCACTAAACTTTCGATTTCTATATTCTCTACATACAGGTTTACAAAATTTTACATATTCAGATATAATGTTCTTTGCATTTTTGAGTTCATCTTTCTTTAAATGAAGAAGTGTCATTTGTCCTTGGTATATACAAGATTCCAATAAATTTACTGATGCAATTGCACTTAATTTAGGATAATTCTTATCTATATAATCTTGCCTTAAACACTTTGCTTCTAATGCATCTAATCTACGTATAGAATATTTTGTCCCCATTATGCTTGTAGGACGTTGAAAATAATAATAAAGCGGTGTATCAATTTTTCCAATTTTCTTTGCTCGACCAAACACTTGATAAGTCCAAAATTCATCTTCGTTTAATTTCCCTTTTGCAAAAAATATATCTTCTACTAATTCTCTACGATAAATTTTGTTCCACACATATTGATGAAATTGATTATCTTCTATTAACCTTTTCAACGCTTCTTCTGTATCATATACTTTGACAGAAGGCATATCGACATTAAATTGCATAACATCACTTTCACCATGAGCACGAATTACTTCACATTCTATAATATCACAATTATTAATTTCAAGACTATTATATAAGATACTTAAGTATTCTGGTGCTACCCAATCATCACTATCTACAAATACAATATATTCTCCTGTAGCTATAGCCATTCCAGCATTTCTTGCATCAGATAATCCACCATTTTCCTTGTGGATTACTTTAATTCTAGAGTCTCTTTTTGACCATTGATCACAAATACATGGACTATTGTCCGTTGCACCATCATCAACTAAAATTAACTCAAAGTTTTTATAGGATTGATTCAGTAATGAGTTAATACATCTGTCTAAAAACTGTTCTACATTTTTTTACACTTTCAAATTCATCTATATTAAATCTATTTTTTATTATTCTTTGAACAATAGATTTTACTCTATTAATTTTCCTCACTCTATTTTTCTTTATATATTCCTGATACAGTAAATAATCTATTTTTTTTATATTTCTATTCAATATACAATTATAAACATTTTTTTCCAATTGACTTTGCGGAATAAATGCTTGAAATAGTTTATATGCCAAATCATCTTTACAAAATTCATCAATCATAGACTGAATCTCATCTCTTTTTTCTCCAAACTGATATAAATCAATCGTGTTATTAATAAAAGCTCTACAGTAATACTGTACAGGATATCCATGATAAAAATCATACTCTTTTCCAAATAAATTCTCATTGTGTTTAAAGTTTTTAAGAATCATTGACAAATATTCATTACTAAATCTTTTACTTAAAGACTCTTCTGTATTCATGTAATAATATCCAACTTCGGGAATAAATTCCATAGATTCTACATATTTACAATATTCTGTAATAAATGGACGATCTTCCCAAGATCTTCTACTTTCATCAAAATAAACTTTATTTTGAACTAATATGTCCCTTCTATATATCTTATTCATAACATAATTATCTATAAAAAACTGCTTATCCTCTACAATGTTTACTAATGGTGGAATGATTTTTTCGTAAATGAACTTTCGATCTAATACAACATTACTTGGAATGACTTGATTAATATTTGGAAAAACTTCATCAAAAGATACATATGCAAACCCAAAATATAATAAGTCTATTGAATCTCTCTCGCATACAGCTTTACATTTACTATAGAAATTCTCCGAAACACAATCATCTGAATCAACAAATGTAACATACTTACCACTTGCAATAGAAATCCCTCTATTCCTAGCAACTGAAATTCCACCATTTTCAAAGTGAAATGCTTTAATAAAGTCATAGCCTTGCACATATTCATCACAAATTTTTATACTTTTATCTTTTGAACCATCATCTACTAATATAATTTCTATATTCTGGTCACCGGATATCAAAATACTGTCTACACATCTTCGTAAAGTTTTTTCTGAATTATATATTGGAATAATAACACTTAACCAATATTGGAACTCTTTCATATTATAACTTACCCCATAATTGGTCTTTCTGACTCAATAATATTGGAGTGCCATCATAAAGAGTATATCCCTTTCCCGACGCATTTCCTAGATAATCTCCTCTTAATTCTGGCCATTTAATCCCAATACTTGGATCATTCCAAGCTATTCCTCCTTCATCTCCCGGATGATAAAAATCAGTACACTTATAACAAAATTCTGCTATATCAGATAACACAAGAAATCCATGTGCAAACCCTTCTGGAATATAAAATTGCTTCTTATTTTCTTCTGTTAATTCTACCCCATACCATCTTCCATAAGTTTCGCTTTCTGCTCGAATATCTACTGCAACATCAAACACTCGTCCCTTTACAACCCTTACAAGTTTTCCCTGTGGATATTTTTTTTG
>JPZU01000001.1:979599-987445 GCA_000875945.1 Lachnospiraceae bacterium TWA4
CTCGAAGGACACCTTTACATGAACTAGACTGATTATCTTGTACAAATACCATATTCAAACCCATATCTTCCATCTCTCTTTGATTATAAGTTTCCATAAAATATCCTCTTTCATCTCCATGCACTGTTGGTTCAATAACACAAAGCCCCTCGGATACCTCCTAAATTTTTTTCAACTTTAATTTGTCCCATATCTTCTCCATTAAAATTCAATTTCTTTTAAATATCTAGATAATGCATCCTTCCATGTTGGAAGAGGTGCAAAACCAAATTCTTTTAACTTACTCTTATCTAATCTACTATTAAAAGGTCTTATTGCTTTAGAAATACCATACTCTTGTGTTGTTACCGGTATTATACTAACCTTATCTTCCATATATTCCAAATGGCCATTTTCTACTGCTTGTCTAAAAATTTCCTTTGCAAAATCATACCAACTAATATATCCACCTTCATTTGTTGCATGATAATAACCATATTTATCTGTCTCTACCATATCTACTAATAACCTAGATAAATCAAATGTATATGTTGGTGTCCCAATCTGATCATTTACAATAGTTAATCTATTATGTGTTTTTGCTACTTCTAACATAGTTTTGATAAAATTTTTACCATTTTTTCCGAATACCCACGCAGTTCGAACAATGAAATATTTCTCAAGAAGCTCTGATACTGCTAATTCACCTTCAAGTTTTGTAGAACCATAAACACTTAATGGATGGTAATCTTTGCAATCTGGACTCCATGGTTCTATTCCTTTTCCATCAAAAACATAATCTGTACTAATATATACCATTTTACAATCTAATTCATAACACATTTCTGCAATAAATCTAGTGCCTTTTACATTTACTGAATGTACAATATCTCTCATGTCATCTTCTTCAGCAATATCCACAGCCGTCCATGCAGCACAATGCACTACTACATCTGGTGCAATATCTGTTAATACTTCTCTTACAGATGCATTATCTGTAATATCCATTTTTATGTATGGCATTGTAGTTACTTTACTTCCATCTTGAATTCCACTATAAGTTTCTCCAATATCAGAACCAATACCTTCATAGCCACGAACAGCTAGTTCATTCATTACATCATGACCCAGCTGTCCTGCTACACCAGTTACCAATACTTTCATCTTTATACTTCCTCCAAATTTCCATACATTTTCTTATAATAATTTTGATATTCTCCAGAAATAATATCTTCCCACCACTCTTGATTATCCAGATACCATTGAATAGTTTTCCTGATTCCTTCTGCAAATGTTGTTTCTGGGAGCCACCCCAATTCAGTATAAATTTTTGTAGGATCAATTGCATAACGCATATCATGTCCTCTACGATCCTCTACAAACGTAATCAAACTTTCAGGCTTTCCTAACTCTTTACAAATAATTTTTACAATATCAATATTCTTCATTTCATTATGTCCACCAATATTGTAAACTTCTCCAATAATTCCACTATGAATAATCAAATCTATAGCCTTACAATGGTCTTCTACATAAAGCCAATCTCTAACATTAATTCCTTCTCCATAGACTGGAAGTAGTTTATTATTTAATGCATTTACAATCATTAAAGGTATTAATTTCTCTGGAAAATGGTATGGACCATAATTATTTGAACATCTACTAATCGTAACCGGTAATCCATATGTCTTATAGTAGGCAAGAACTAACAAATCCGCACTTGCTTTTGATGAACTATATGGACTAGAAGTATGTATAGGCGTATTTTCCGTGAAAAATAAATCTGTACGATCCAAGGGAAGATCTCCATATACTTCATCTGTCGAAACTTGATGATAGCGAATATTTCCATATTTACGACATGCATCCATAAGTATAGCTGTCCCTATAATATTCGTTTGTAGAAAAATTTCTGGATTTTTAATAGAACGGTCTACATGCGATTCTGCTGCAAAGTTTACTACAATATCAGGTTGTTCTTCTTCAAATAATTCATATACTCCCTTTCGGTCACATATATCTAACTTAACAAATCGAAAGTTCGAATAATTCATTACCGGTTCAAGTGTTGATAAATTTCCTGCATATGTAAGCTTATCTATACATACAATTTTATAACTTTGATATTTCTTTAACATATAAAATATAAAATTACTGCCTATAAATCCTGCTCCACCAGTTACGAATATTGTCATAATACCATTCCTCACTTAGTATAAATTTTCTTGATATTTTCCATCTAAAACATCTTTTAAATATTGACCATATTGATTTTTCTTAAACATTTCATAAACTTCTAAAACATCAGTTGCTGATATCCAACCATTAAGATATGCAATTTCTTCAAGACAAGCAATTTTTCTATGTTGATGTGTTTCTATTGTTTTTACAAAATTAGTAGCATCAACTAGAGACTCATGAGTTCCTGTATCAAGCCATGTAAATCCCTGACCTAACAACTCTACATTTAATTCTCCTTGCTCTAAATAAATACGATTTAAATCTGTAATTTCTAATTCTCCTCTAGCAGAAGGTTTTAACTCCTTTGCATAATGAACAACTCTATTATCATAAAAATATAGACCTGTCACACAATAATTACTCTTTGGATGAATAGGTTTTTCTTCAATTGAAATAGCCTTTCCATTTTGGTCAAATTCAACAATTCCAAAACGCTCAGGATCATCTACATAATATCCAAAAACTGTAGCACCTTTTCCTTGGTCAGCAGTTTTTACTGCATCATTAAGGCGCTTTTTTAAACCATGTCCTGCAAAAATATTATCTCCTAAAACCATTGCAACATTATCATTTCCAATAAAATCAGATCCTATAATAAATGCTTGTGCTAACCCATCTGGACTTGGCTGAATAGCATAGGATAATTGTACTCCAAATTGATGTCCATCTCCTAAAAGTTCCTTAAATCTATGCGTATCCTGTGGTGTAGAAATTATTAGAATCTCACGAATTCCTGCATTCATAAGAACCGACATTGGATAATATATCATTGGTTTATCATAAATTGGTAACAACTGTTTTGAAGTAACCATTGTTAATGGATATAGGCGCGTTCCTGATCCTCCAGCTAAAATTATTCCCTTCATTACTCACCTTCACTTTTTAATAATATTAGATTTTTTATTCCATAATCTATTAATTTCAATGTTGTAAATACTGATAAATCTTCTCTTTAAAATATAAAATTAAATTTTTTCGAAATAATATTGTTCCTTGAGCTTTATCTATGTTTAAAATCAATCTTCTTTTTTTGATAAAATTCATGCCTCTATTATGCATAATAAGATACGCATTTACCTGTATCAAATGTTCTTTCTCTTGTTCAACTTTTAAATCACATTCTTCTTCGCTCATTCCAATTAATTCATATAGTTTCCTCATATTATACAACGATTCATCTATTTTTTCATTTCCAACCTGATACATAAGAGAATTTTCATTATCTCTCATATAGTGATATGGAGTTCTTTTAATTGGAGTTATAGAAATCGTCAATTTATTATGTAAATATTCAAGGATAAATCTTAAATCTTCTCCAATACTTATTGATTCATCAAAACGAATATGATGTTTTTCTATAACTTCTCGAAGAAATACCTTATTCCATAATTGTTGCAACAAATTTTTCTCAAACAACTTCATAAGAGTTTCTTCTTTTGTATAAATTTCTTCTTTTTGATTCCAACAAACTATATCTTGTCTACTATTATATTTCTCATCATCATTCAAATATCCGCATACAATCATGGTTTCAGGATCATATTTTAACTGTCTTTCAAAACAATCTATATAATCTTGTTCGACCCAATCATCACTATCTACAAATAAAAGATATTCTCCTTTTGCTATATTCAATCCTTGATTTCTCGTGTACGAAACACCACTATTTCTATCATTTCGCAATAAACGAATTCTTCTATCATTTTCTGCGAGCTTCTTACATATTATATAAGTATCGTCTTTTGAACAATCCTCAATAATAATCACTTCAAAATTTCGATAACTATTATTTAAAATACTCTGCACACAACGCTCAATTGTTTTTTGTGCATTGTATGCAGGAATAATAATACTATATTTCATTCCTTTTTTACCTCATATAGGTTTCTAATAGATATCCATATAATGTACGTTTACCTAAATCTGTCTTTTTAAAAAGATCCATTTTATACGTAAGCTTATGCATTACATTTCGTTTTGTTAATTGCTCTATCAATATATCAGTATATTCTTGATTCAAAACTTGATATAACTCAAAAATATCTTCATTATTATCCTCAACAGAATCAATAATATGTCTAATATCTGGAATTTTTCTATAGGCTGTCCATAATAAATAATCAATCAATACATAATCTACAATATCATCATAGTATTTCCACCATTCATTAAAAGCATCTTTCATATATCTAAACACAAGATTGTGTTTAGATCCAGCCATAGAAAATCCACACCAATTTCCTCTACAAGCTTCTCTCTTCACTTTTTCTTTATCTGAATGCATTCTTTGGCAATAAAAATCTTTTGTAAAATAATCCATCGGAATATTACCAGTATAAAATACTGTCGCATCTATCCAATATCCACCATATTTCTCTAAAAGATTAAAACGCAAAATATCTGACATAGTTGTCATTGTAATAATCTTTTTTTGAAATTTCTCTACAATATAATCTGGAAGCTCCACATATTCCTGATAATTATCAATTGTAATCACATGTAACTCAGCTTTATCTTTTGGAATAACTTGCTTTAATCGTTCATGACACAACCGAACGATTTCTGGCATTTGTTCTATTCCCTGCCACCAACAACACCATATAGGAATTATCTGTTCATCTAATTGATGATATGTCTGTTCATTAGAAAGATTCCTATTATTATACTGATAAATAAGAGGTTCTAAAAATCGATCAACATAACTTTCAATCGTTGAAATATATCTTTTACTTTTTCCAGGAGGTATTAAACCATCCCAAAAAGAATTGATTGCAACTTTCCAGCCAAATCTATAAAGTCTTTTAGGAAATCTGCAACTTTCTAAAACAATTCGTAACCATAAATGATATGCTCTTTGTATTATTCGTTTCATTCTAAAATCCTATCTAAATTTTTAAAATGTTCTTCTGCCTTCTTTTGAATCTGTTCTACTTCCATGACTACATTATGATCCAAATTCCACCTAGACATTTCATACGTTAATAATTTTCCATCTCTTATATCTACATATTTGCCACAATAATTTATATCATCTAAAACATGTATTGTTTTGTCACTATACACTAATGGAAATACTGGTTTGTTCGCTATGATTCCTAATACCATCGCATGAAAACGAGATGCAATAATATATTCTGAATCTACTAACTCTTGCAAAATTTCTCTCCGATTATATCCATTATAAAAAAGAGTTTTTATTTGCTTATCACATTTAAACATATTTTTAATTTTTTCAGCAAAAATTTCATCTCCTTCTTTTTGCAAAAAGACACTAATAAAACTTCATATCCATTTAAAAGATACCCTTCTACTATTTCATAAATTGAATCTGTATATACTTTCGAAATTGATTGAAATTGATTTGAGCCTTCTTCTTTTTTATCACAATCAATAACCGATATAAAAATTTGTTTTTTTGTTGCTTCATCTTTGGCATAGGATATGTAAATAAAATATCTGGTGCATAACGAACACGATTATTCTGAAATAATTGATAGGAATATTTCTCACGAAAACAAACATCTTCTGCCTTTTCAAATACTTTGGCCATTGCTTTTAAGTATTCTTCTGTATAATAAGGTCCAAAATTTGCTCCTAATATATACATTTTATAATGTTCCGTTTGATAATTCCACCAATTTAATACTTGTCTCCAAGTATCATATTCAATAAAGATAGAACCTCCAATATAAACAACGGTTTGTGATTGTTTTTCTAAAAATCCTCTATATCTTGCAATTACAGAAGCTCTTTTTTTCCAAATATTTTAAATATTCTACTACTTTCCCTAATCAATTTTAAATTTTTTAAATCTCGAAAATAGTTACTCTTTGTCCAAAAATAAAATTTTGTTTTTGGATATCGGTTTACAATAGTCTCAACAAATAAATCATCGCCCAAATTACATTGATCATATGCATGTAGTACAGCTTTTTTTTTCATTACTTATTCTTCCACAATTCAATAGGTTTTTTTATAATACCAAGAAATGTATTCCTTTCATATTGATTCATACTAATCGTCCAAGTAAGTCCTAAGTGCACAATACTATATATAATTACTTCTATTAAAAACATAAAAATAGACTGATAACCCAATATTTGATTTGTCAAAATATATCCTACTACAACTACAATTACTGGAACTACTGTCATACTAGAAATATTCTTCCAAAAATCTAAAATACGTAACTTAGTTATTTTTATATAATATATATTCATAATCAATCCATTTCCTAACAAAAAGGCAATTCCAGTACACACTGCCGCACCAATAATTCCATATATCGGTAAAACTAAATAAGTAGAAATAATATTTATAATTGCAATAATTAAATATATAATTGAACGAAATTGATGTTTTTTCTGTGCTAAAATCGTTGTAAATGCAATATTCTGAATCAATGGAATTGCAAGTGGAATCATAGTCAATAAAGCAATAAAATAGGCATCTGCATATTCATCACCTGCCCAAAAATGAATAAATTGCTCTCCAAATACGATATACCCAGATAAAATAAACGAAACAACAATATATTGAACTCTTCCTACTCGAATTAAAAGATCCGAGATTTCATTGGAATCATTTTTCAAAACAACCATACTGGTTACCCTTGGTGCAAAAACACTACTAATTGCTGCTGACATATTTTGTAACATAGAAGTAAATACATTTCCCATGTTATAAACTGCTACTGCTGCTGAACCAATTCTTGCACCAATCAGTACCTTATCTGTAGACCAATACAATAAATCTACAATTGAACTAAGAAATACAAAAGCAGAGTATTCCCAAATTTCTCTTAATAATCCCGGATGAAAATCATGAAATTGAACATGTATATCTAATTTCCTTACACTATAAATAAAATAACTAATACAATTAATTACTGCAATTAACAATCCTACTCCCGCAAGACCAATTGTTGATTTCCATATAAATAATGTAATAAGATTAAATATTGGTACCATTATTGTTCCAAATATATCTAACAATCTTTGAAATACATAACGTTCATAAGATCCACAAATAGAAGAAAATGCACTCGTTGGAAATGAAATAGCAGTACTTATCGTCATAATAATAATAAGTATTTTTAATTGTTCAGTTTCATCAATAGTTAGCCCCTCACTAAATAATATATTCGATAAAAATGAAAGGTTAAATCCTACAATCAACACTAATATAGCCAATACAGAATAGATTAGCACGAATAATCCTGCAACTTTTTCAACTCCATCTTTATTACCTTCTGTTTTATATTTAACAATATATCTTATGCAAGCACTCCCCATTCCAAAAGTCAGTAATGATAAATAACTAATCACTGAACTTGCTAAACTATATACTCCATAGTTTTCCTTACCAAGCATTCGAAGCATAATTGGAGTATATAATAATGGAATTATACAACCTAATCCTAAATTAATATAAGAAAGAATAGTTCCCGCTTTTAATTGATTTATTTTCACTTTCATTGTATTTAATTCCTTCTCAATTTTCTTTTCAAAGTATATGGAATAATCTTTGATATAACTATGCGCAATCGTCTTTTCAAAGCTAATATAGCCCAATAAAACTTTAATTGTTCTAACATAAGATAGATATTTTTATCAAACAAATTCTT
>JPZU01000001.1:987466-1000241 GCA_000875945.1 Lachnospiraceae bacterium TWA4
TAATGGTTCTTTATAGGTTTGAAAAAAATGACTTTCAATTCCTCGCATTTGAAGTAAAATATACGGATTTTCATGAACGATTTTCGTTTTATTTAATACAATAACATTTAAGTTTTTATTATTTGCAAAAATAACATTTAAAATAATAGATCCATTTACACATGCAACATTATTTGCATGATTCCAAATATATATTTGCTGCCTTAAAGATAGTTTCTCTGGAGCTAAAATCTTATATCCTGACTGTGAAAACCGTTCTTCATAATAACTTTCACCAAATTCTGTTTCACGTGCTTTTTTAAATTCTCTTCTTGTAAAATAAATATTTTTAGTAGCTAATAAATATTCTTCAGGATTAAATTTTTCAAGTGCTTTCTGAGTTATTCTATCAAATGTACTAACAAACTCTTCACTATACCAATCACATGGTTTAAAACTTTGCTCTGGCACATAAACTGTTCTAAATTGGGTTGGCTTTGTTACATGAATCAATTGATGTTTTTTTATTCCTAGCAATTGGAAAAATTCTAAATTATTTCCTTCTGGTTCTTCTTCACCCAGATAAGCAATTTTCAAATTTCTATTATTTTTTAAATATTCAGGAATACACCACAATCGATTAGTCATATCAATAAGGAAATGTCCCCAATGCATAGTAAATAAACCAATATAAATTACATCTTCTTCAACATATACTTTTTGTTCAAATTCATATTTTCCACCATGCTGAGCCCATCCTCCATTATAATAAGAAGTTTGCTCAAAGGTTCCATCCTCTTTACAGACCCCACCAAGTCCCCAATTTGGTCCATGAATTGTTATTTTTCTTGGCAGAATTATTCCATTATCTAATCTGATAACAGATAATTTTCTTTCTTTTTTTCTATATTTTTTTATTTCCATGATAACTATCCTATTTATTCATAATAATCTATACTATGAATTTTTTGTTGATTTTCTATTGATATTTTTTTATATAATAAATACTTTATTATATTTTTTTTCATATTATAAGTTACTCCAAAACAACAAAGTGCCCTTACTCCATATCGAATTAATTCCTTTTTTGCTCTACAATAAATACTTGGAAAATCCTTTGATTTTCTCATAACAGTCATCATTAAATCGCATAAATGCATAAGAAGCATAGGTTTTAGCATTGGATATTTTGAAACAAGTACAGAATAACGTTCTGTGACAAAATCACATTGATCAATCATCCTTTGCTTTCTTTTATCTAAAGATAACATTGCTCCAGATTTTCTAATACGATAATGATATAGGTAATCAGGAATAATCACAATTCGTCTAGAACGAGCTACATATTTATATGTAAAAAATTCATCATCTATGCATCGTCCTTCTGTCATAAATATTCCTTTCAATAATTCAGTTCGGATAAGTTTGTTCCATAACAAAACGCATTCCCATTCTTTGAGCATACGTTTAATATATTCCAAATCAGATAATGTTTCTTTTAATGAATAATTTAAATCATGTTTTTTTGACCCACTTAAATATTCTTCAAAATATTGACATTGCACAATATCTGCTTTCTGAGATATTGCAACTTGATACATACAGTCAATAGCGTTTTTTTCTAACCAATCATCACTATCAACAAACATAATAAACTTTCCATTAGCTTGTTTTAAACCAGTATTTCTCGCTGCTGCTGCACCTCTATTTGCAGTATGAATAACTATAATATTAGAAAATTGATCCGCAAATTCATCTGCAATGACACCTGACTGATCAGACGAATTATCATCTATAATAATAATTTCTAAATTTGAATAAGTTTGACTTACTATGGAATTCAAACATTGAATTAAATAATTTTCAACATTATATACAGGGACTATTACACTTATCAAATCCATAATTTATTTCTACTTCCTTTTATTTCAAATCATATCTTTGATTGCATTTTGTTATCTTATCATAAATTTTACGTACTATCATATAAACTGGATATAAATTTACAACTCCAAAACTCATTCTACGTAATTTTAATGATTTACAATTCTTCTTAAAAGAAATCATTCTCATTTCTTTTCTTAACTGTCCTTTTGCCTTTATAGCCTCGTTCTTATAATCATTTTGAGTTGACAATGCAATTAGCATTCGAATATATCTCTCATAGACAATAGAATAGGCTTCATTCTGCTCATCAATATCTGATTTAATAAGAGATATCACCTTATATGGGTCAAAAACTTGATTATAAGATTTCTTCGTTGTTGCAGCAGATCCTTTTCGTAATATATAATGATAAGGTGTTATATCTTCATAGATAGATTTTTTTGCTTCTTTAAAAAATATATAATTCATAAGAAAATCTTCATTAATTTTAATTGCTTTATCCCATATATCAGAAGAAAGATATGAAAGCACTATCTTCCTTTTATAAAGCTTATTACATAATCCTGGCTCTATAAAATCTCCTCTCAGTAAATCTTCTATACCATTTTTTCTATTTTGTAGCTTAATTTTCCTTGTACCATAATACTTCACAATATGGCCATCAGGATAAATCATTTGATATCCACAATGTGAAATATCTGCTTTATACTCCAATGCATTCTCTAAAAGATTTTCGTACATTTCAGGTTCTATATAGTCATCTCCATCTACAAAACCAATATATGTTCCCTTAGCATGTTCAATCCCTATTTCTCTTGCACTAGAAACTCCACCATTTTCTTTATGAATTACTATAAGACGATTTTCTCTTAACGCAAATTCATCCAGAATTTTTCCTGTATTATCTGTTGAACCATCATCTACAACTACAATTTCCAGATTTTTGTGGGTTTGTGCTATAATACTATCTAAACAGCGTCCAATATATTCTTCAATATTATAAGCCGGAACAATTATAGAAATTAAAATTTCATTCATCAATCTATATATCCTATTTTTCCTTTCAACTCATTTTTTTGTATCATTTTCATCTCCATTGATACATTTCCTCTAAGTGTATATTCTTCTCCATAACTAGGAGATGATTCCATTTGTTGCTTCTCTTTTAATAAATAATCCTCTAACGAAGAAATAACTTTTGCTGGAGATCCAGCTACTACAGAATTATCTGGTATATCCTTAGTTACTGTACTATTAGCACCAATTATAACATTATTTCCAATTGAAACACCTGGAAGCACCACAGATTCAGCTCCAATAAATACATTATCTCCAATTGTCACCCGACCAATTTTCGTATAATTCAAAAATTGTTTGGTACTAGCATCATGACAAAGTATATGAACCCTAGGAGCCATTGTCACATTATTTCCGATTTCTATTAACCAACAATGGGATGGATCTAAGATTACTCCATTCAAACGTCCAAAATTATTTCCCACTTTCATACCCATAGATATTAATTTTTCGGTTGTATATTCTCCTCTTAATCGATAAATTATCTCTTTCAACCACTTCATAATATATATCTCCATTTCTTAAACTTCAAGCAATCTTTTCTACCATATTTATGTCTAATTATACTTTCATTTTTTTATAATTGAATAAAATGACTGAATAAGATAATCTATAACAATACATACAAATATACACACAACAAAAATTATTAATGAATACCTAAAACTATATAAATACTCTTGAAATAATAATATGCAAAAAAAGTATGTAAAAGCCAAATACCCATTGCATGCTTTCCACAGATATAAAATACATTTGTATCTCTAATAGTAAAAATTGAATGTTTTATTATATACGCAATTGCAAAATATAAATTACATACTAATAAATAATCTATATATATAGTAACTTTAGTACGCACAATAAAACTAACAAGAATTAGAAATATGGATATAGTAATACCAACCAATCGTTTCTTAGATATAAGATGATCTAATTTTTGATATATAGGATAAAAAGCACAAATAACTCCCATCAAAAAAGCTAACCATACATCCAAATATACCGGTCTATAGACATAATTCACAAAAATAAGAATCACACTTATAAGAATAGGAATAATTTTTATTATCTTGTTTGAAGTTAAATCAATCAAGTCAATGAATTTCATAATAAAAGGATAGGCTATGATGAATTGTAACCAGCAAGTAATATACCACCATTCAGCATTATAAGAATAATCTAATCCCCAAAATGACATTATAAATGTCTCTAAATTAAAAGAATATCTTCCTAAATAGATCCCAATTGGTACAAAAATAAAGAATACTGGCCAAAATATTTTATAAAATTTTTTAATTGTTTAAAAGAAATTTCTATATATCCTTCAACAAATCTTAGCTCAGGACTAATTCTATTTCTTTTTACCATAAGTCCATATCCTGTTTTAAAAGCCAACATTGCAATACAAATACGTCCAAAATATGAGATCATCGTTTCAATATGTAAAATTGAAAAATCTAATACGTGAATATACTCATAATGAATTCTCTCTGGAAAACCAAACAAATGATGAAAGACCATTAATAACACTGCAATTCCTTGAATAACTATACTTTCCTGTACATTAATATAAGATTCAGATATATTTTTATTATTTTCATTCATAACTAATATAATTCTCTACTGCTTTTACCGTAATTTCTTTCGAAAAACACTTTCCTCTCTCTTTCGCCTGATCTTTATAATGCGTTAATAAATCTTTCGAATCAATCAACTTTTTTATTTCCAGATAAATGGATTCCTCATTCATCTCTGTAATAATTCCATATTCATTATTTTCTCCTAGCATTTCTCTCATACCAGCAACCGGCGTAGTCACTACAGGCGTTCCAACAATCAAAGCCTCTGTTGCTGCTGTAGAAAAACCTTCTGCCGTAGAAGTACAGACAAATACATCACATTTAGAAACATACTTGTAGGGATTTGTTTGATAACCTAGTAATGTAAATGAATCTTGTAAATTATTTTCTCTCACATAATCTTCAATTTTCTCTTTCTCTGGTCCTACTCCAAGTACATAACTATGCACAGGATAACCTTTTTCTTTTAACTTTTTATGAATTCTTGCAAGTTTATCAAACCCTTTTATAGGCATCAGTTTTCCCACACCGCAGATTTTAAATTCAGATTCCTTAAAAAGGTTATCCTCTATATCTTCTTCTTTTAATTGAAGAATTTCATCTGTTTCATTTGTATTATACAATACAGAAGTATTCTTAATCATAGGAAATATTTGTTGATAATCTTCTTTTACTGACTCAGATACACACGCAATCTTATCAAATCTCTGATAACATTTCACTGCTTCTTTATAACTACGAAATGAATATGATGCAATTTCTTTATTTGTTTGTTGAACATGAATCCAGGCAATTAACTTCGTATCTTTATATGGACATCCACTTATAATTCGAGAGGATACTCCTTCTAAATAAGAAACTTCTATATCATATTTTTCTTTAATAAATAGATGATGAAGTTGTCTAGGTGTCATAAGCTTCATCAACTTACTATTCCCTGGAATCATTCTTTGAAAAATTGTTTTATATCTCACATGTTCTTTTATATTTTTTTCATTTACTCCGCCACCAAATAATGTAAGAACTGTGACATCAAACTTTTTAGGATCTATATTATTTACAAGATTTACTAATACCTTTTCAGCTCCTCCTGGACCTAAATCATGAATTAAAAATAATACTTTTTTCATTATCGCACCTTTAATTTTATATATTCTGTTAATAGACATCCTGGTAAAAATGCTAAAAATGCAATTCCTTTATAAGGATTTTCTTTAAATGCCATTTTTACTTTTTTAGCCAAAATACAACTTGAAGTAAAATGAATAGAATGTCTTAACTTAAATTCAAAACTTGTATTCTCAAAACTTAGATATAATTTTCTTATTTCACCAAAGCTATTTGGACTATTAAAATACTGTTTTAACATACTATTAGACATACCTTGCGGCTGATATTCTACATATCGCAAATTTTTATTTAAAACTAAGAAATCATATTCCCTGCTAATTTGTAAATGCATATAATGAGGATTAAAATTTTTTTCTCCAGGAAAGATTTTCATTGGTGCATACTTACGATATAATTCTGTACGAACAACATTTGTTCGATCACCATTTACTAATGTATATTTTCCTATAAAAAGATCAATTAAATTCACAGCTTTTTTATCTGGCAATAAATCTCCAATGACCTCATCATTTAAATAATAATCAAGTCCTACAATTCCTGCATACTGGTTACTACCTTCATTCCTCCATTTTTCCAGAATAATCTCTATCGCATTATCTGGCATAAAATCGTCTGAGTCAATACAAACACATAATTCTGTATTAATATGTTTAATTGCCTCATTATACGCTGTATGGAGTCCGCCATTTTCTTTATAAAAATACTGGATTTCAAATTCTTTTTCTTCTTCAATCCACTTACGAACCACTTCCTTTGTATTATCAGTTGAACCATCATCTATAATCATCCAAATAAATGATTTATTTGTCTGTTTACACATACTTTTATAACATCTTGGAAGAAGGTCTTTTCTATTATAAGCTGGTGTAAATACTGTTATTGGAACCATAATTACCCTCTATTATCTCATCTTTATTCTATAAATTCTACGTATCAAATTACATACGTTTTTATACCCTAATATCTTTACTCCAAAATACAGGATTGTTAGCTTACGATTTCCTTTATGATATTTAAGAATATCCTGATATTTTTTTAACTGAACAAGATATTTTTTAGGTTGCTTTATTGCTTGCGCTTGTACTATAAAATAGGAAGCAAACTGATAAGCCGTATATCTTCCTAGTGCAAACTTGCATGTACTATTGGCCTGCTCATACAACTGAATACATTTAATAATATGCATTGCTAAATCTTTACACTTCTTCTCATTAATATTATGTGAAATGGAATCTCGTCTTTGTCTATAACAATAGAAGTTCAAACACATAAAATCCATACAATCTGATAACTCTAATAACTTAGCACTCCACTCTATATCTTCAGAAAAACACCATATTCAAATTTCATCTCTTCATTATCTAGTAAATCTCTTCTTATAAATTTAGTCCACGCAGAGGATAAATACACATGATAATTTGATATAAAGTCTAATTGGTCTTTCTTGGAATGAAGTGTCATAGGCATATCTACTTGATTACTAATATATGGAACTTTTTCCATTGTATCTTCATAATATTTTTGTAAACGAAAAAGTTAAAACAAGATGCCCCTGTAATAGATATCCTATTCACCAATTGTTCAACAGCTCTAGTATCATTCCAAAAATCATCTCCATCTAGAAATAATACATAATCTCCAGTCGACTTTAGAATTCCTATGTTTCTAGCATCAGATAATCCACCATTTTCCTTATGAATTACAATCACTCGTGAATCTTGGTAAGCATATTGATCGCATATAATACCAGAAGAATCTTTAGATCCGTCATCTACTAGAATAATTTCCATATTTTTATAGCTTTGTAAAAGAACGCTTTCTACACATTCTTCTATATAATTTTCTACACCATACACCGGTATAATAACACTGACCTTTAATTGTTCTTTCATATTTCCCTCAATATTTAAATAAATAATACTACGCTATACCCCATATAACGTGTACCTGATAATAATAGTAAACTATATAAAGAAAAACCATCAAAACTTTTAACAATTTCTCTGAACTCTTCAAAAACATTTTTCTTATCAAATAGGGTAACAAAATATATCCATATAGACTAGCATAAATTGGAAGTCGTCCAATAAAAACGCCACTTGTACCTGAAGAAATTATATAAATTGCTGTTGAAATAATCGACATATTTGTACAAAGATTAATTACTGGATTATTCTCTTGGTTAATATATTTTCTACCAATAAATGATAAAATTACTGGTACTGCATACACTAAAACACGAATAATATTTGTACCCTCATCGCCAAAATCATTCCAGTCACTAACTACATTGGTATATTGAGTATCTGAAAGCAAAATTTCCAAAAATGAAGTAAATCTACTTGCAAAGAAAAGAATGCCAATACTAGCAAATGTAAATAATATCGTTCGTTTATTCCATGCACGTCCCTGAGCTATAAGTATAATGGGTAACATAAGAATTGCTGATCCATGAATTGTGGTCGCTAATAAAATCACTGCAATAAGTGAAATCCATTTTTTCTTTAACATTAATGGTGTTGCAGCAAATAAGATTATAACTGCTGTAAACTGACGTATTCCATTTCCCATCCACGAAATATAGTCTGTTGAGGCAACAAATAAAAATATTGAAATTAAATAGTCTTCAGAATATTTACGATAAACATAAATTAATGAAATTGATTGTATAGCTGCCAATATAATAAAATATAACGTTCGATCTGCACCAAAGAATATCTTAATAATTCCAGATAGAACGGTAAATCCTCTATCTTTAGTTACCCCTTTCACATACCAATACAATTGTCTAAATGTATCTGGAATTTCCTTATAAATTTTAGAATACGCTCCTGTATCACCTAAAGAATCTGGACGTAATGCCATCATAAAAAAAATGGGAATAAAAATTAAAATTGCCCAAAAAACATCTGTCCTATAAACCTTTGTTCCGTTCAAGTATTCATAATGATGTGTATTGATTCTATAAGACATATAAGCCATAAAACCAATCCATAAAAGAATTAAATAATATTGTGACATAATTTTCTCTTTCTACAAACAAATTTTATTTCTTATGAATTATTTGCAAAGTCATTTCTCTCTACAGTTAATCTTATAAAGTATATCAAATATTCACTCTCTTTGCAATGATTTTTATCCATTACAAATAATAGCTTCTCAATTTTATGCTATAAATTTAATAATTATTTTTTTAATATTTAAACTTACTATCGTATTATAAGCACTATTCTTATTTTCCAGTTTACAGATATAAACACTTTAATTTTACTATTTTTCTGTATTTTTTCAATATGTGCTCTAAATTGTGCCTAAATTTTTTGCATAAAAACCTGCTAACAAAAGTCAAGTACTTTGAAGCAAGTTTTTAAAATAATATATGATTGTGTTTTTTGTGCATCACAAATAAGCTAGCATAGATCTCCAGCCTCTCAGGAATATTAGTTCTGTTTTTTTATTGATAGACTTCGTTTACTCGAGCGTAGTAAATTCTTAGAAATTTATTTAATCCTGCAATCTTTGCGTGTTTCTTGCTTTTTCCCTTTCGTTCTTTCTTCAAAATGTAGTTATATCCAGCATCATCCTTTGGTGCTGGATGACTTTTCAATACTCTCATCACTTCATACCCAACTTTTCTAAGTGTTGATGAGCCGCGTTTCGTTATCTTACGATGTGAACCTATAAACTGACCTGACTCATATGGTGGTGGATCATACCAGCACATGCAACAAGTGCTTTAGCGTTATGCAAGCGTCTCACATCCCCTATTTCAGCGATTAGTTTTACCGCAAGAACATCTCCCACACCTCCCATTTCTCTAACCGTTAAATATTCAGGCAAAGACTTTGCAAGTTCTTTCATTCGTGTTAGAAGTCATAACCACCGGCTTAGCCGGTGGTTTGCTCTGGCCCTATAAGGGCCTGTTACCTGCACTAGAGTCTAAAGACTCTTCGAGTAATTCGCCAGCCACACCATCATTCTCACACAAAGCTTCCTGGGCTTATCTTAGTCTGCTATTCTTTACCGGCTTACCCGTAAACGGGTCAATATGCTTTTTTAGTGTCATTTGATCATATTCCAAATCTTCTTTTAATTGATTTCGAATATATTCTTGGATTTTTTTGCATTTTTCCCTGCGGTATCTACATAGTATCCTCTACACCAAAAATGTCTATTTCCATACTTATATTTTAAATTTGCATGTCTTTCAAATATCATTAATGTACTTTTACCTTTTAGATATCCTACAAAACTCGATACACTCATACTTGGTGGAATTTCTACTAACATATGTACATGATTTGGGCAAATCTTTGCTTCAATTATATGCACTCCTTTTCGTTTACTTAGTGTACTCAAAATATATGCGATATCTTCTTCTAACTGATTATATATAATTTTTCGTCTAAATTTCGGTGCAAATACAATATGATATTTACAATTCCACTTTGTGTGTGATAAACTATTTACATCCATTCAGGATACCTCCTTTTCTACTTTGATACGGTTGGCGAACCATTATCATTGTATCATAAGGAGGTCTTTTTTGTAAGCTATAAGCACTTTAACCACCCGCATAGCAGGTGGTTTTTTTGTTTTCCAAAGTTCCATTTTTCGGTAACACGAAAAACTCCACAATGGAAAACTGGGCTCTGCCCGTACAAAAAAAGGAGCAACCGTATTTTAACTAATACGGTTCTCCCCTTTTACTTAAACATCCTCTTTATTAAGCTCTAATTTTCGCTAAAATCCAAATCGCTATTGGACGGAGTGGAATTACACGAATCCAAATTCTTTCAAAAAAATTCCATATAAAATTTCCCGAAACTAACTCTTTTCCCTTACGTTTTACTTTATAAATCCTTGCAAAAATTTGCTCTTCTCGTAAAGGTCCTTCAACTTCTGTCTGTGCATCTCCTACAAGATAATAACCATCTTTTGTAATTTTACAAATACGATGACATACATACTGTCCATTATCTCGTTGATAAAACACAATATCTCCTCTTTTTAAATCTCTATCTGGCTTTTTAAAAAAAATTGTATCTCTTTGATGAATTAAAAAAGGACTCATGCTACTCCCTACTATCACCATAGAAACTTCTTTGCCTTCATTTACAAGTTCTTTTAGTATTGAAACATATTCTCGTGTACCTATAACTTTATTTCTCATAACAATTCTCCAATGCACTATGAAGGACTTCTACTGCCTCTTTAGAAATTGTACACCCTAAATGATAAACAGGAACCGTCTGTAAAATTTTCTCGATAAAATCCATCCCTCTATTGATAAATTCATTATTCCAACCATTAATAGTAATCTGAGAATACAAACTCATAAAAGCATCTCTTACTTTCATAACCTCAATAGAATTTTCTTTTTCCTGACTCAACATTACAATTGCTTTTACTGGAAATTTTTCATTCTCACATACTTCAGATGTTCCACATACAGGCCATCCATTTGCATATAATTGATTTCCATCAAATGATAAAAGTGCACGGTCTCCATTAACCGTTCTGCTGCCTTTATATTTCTCCCATAGATTGGCTTGTGTGGTTTTTCCAGTTTCTGATGGAGCTGAGAATAAAATGGCTTCTCCTTTATACACCATATATGCACAGTGTAACACAAACTGATTTCTGTCCATCATACGACGTTCTAATGCCATTAAGGATGTAAATACCGGATCAATAGATAAACCTTCTAATCGACTTTTATCTAGCCAGATTTTTGAAGAATCCTTCGTATGCTCTAAATAATAGGCATAATACCCTAAAGTACCTTTCACTCCTAATAATCGACTTTCTCCTACTTGTGATTTTCCAATAACAATATCTTCTCTTTTTGTCACTATTGATTCAGAAAAATCTGGAAGCTCATCTACTACTTCAATATCATAAAAATACTTTGGAGATTTATCTAACACTTCAAACTTTTGAAACATCACGGGAATTTGAATTCGATCATCTAAAAGAAGTTCAAAGCAAAAATCTCCTATACAAAATATCTTTTTCATCTACTACTCCTGTAACTTTAATTGATTTAATGACTCCTTCGCAAATCTACACATATATTCTGGAACTGCATCATAACTTCCCGCTTCTAAAAGAGCACAAGCTGCACAAGTTCGACAAACAGGACGTAAATTACATAGGTTACACTTTGAGTTTAGAATAATTTTATCCGTTTCTTCTACAATATACTTCCAAGCTTTTTCAAATCCATAGTCAAAAACCGAAAGTGCTGGTTCGCTCATAATGACACAAGGACGAATTTCTCCTTGCCAGTTGATAGTAAATGAGCAATTACCTGCAAGACAACTCATATGTTTAGGTTCTGTTTCTGGTAAGATATTTTCAACTTCCCAAAGTTTTCGATTTCGATATTCACTAAATAATTCCTCTCCCATTTCATATCGAAGTGCCTTAATTCTTGCTTTTGCTGCATCTTCTGGTAAGAGCCTTGACTGATACTTATATTCTTTCTCACGTTCTCTAGTTGCTGGCATCATGTAAGTATCCATACGAACAGGAACATCTAATTCTTCTCCTATTTTAACAATTCCTTCAATATCATTTTTATTTGCTTTTGTAATACTGCAACCAATTCGTACATCTATATCTCTAGCTTTTAACAATTTAATTGCTTGAATCGTTTGCTCAAAGCCTTTTGAATAATGACAGAGCTTATCATAAGCTTCTTCATTTGAACCATATAGGGTGATATTCACTCGACGAGGCTTATGCTTTGCAAAAAAATCTGCCCATTCTTCATTAATAAGTGTTCCATTGGTATTAATTGTAAGAATCATCCCTAAATTTTTTAGCTCTAAAAATAATTCTTTAAATTCTGAATAGAGAAGTGGCTCTCCTCCAGTTAATAATAAGAACAGCACTCCTGCATCCTTCATTTGTTGTGCAACTTCTAACCATTCATCTTTTGTTCGAATTCGTCCCTGAGCTTCAACTTCTTTTGGGGTAAGACGAACATAGCACATGTCACAGTTCATGTTGCAAATGGGGAGTAATTCTATGCTTCCATTCATAGGAAGTTTCTTTTTTGATGCTTCAGTAAGGAAAGATTCTTCTATTGTCGATAAGTTATCCGTAAGTTC
>JPZU01000001.1:1000261-1001153 GCA_000875945.1 Lachnospiraceae bacterium TWA4
TTCTTCTATTGTCGATAAGTTATCCGTAAGTTCCATAAATTTAATTTCTCCTTTTATTTAAAAAGGAAGATTGGATTGAATCCAATCTTCCATTATGTATAACTTATTTAAACATCATGATTTTGTAATTTCCCATGCAGCCATATTAACATTGGTAGTAGCATGATAATCCAAAATATCTCTACGTCCAACTCTCTCTTCCCAAATTTTAACTTCGGTTGAATTTAAATTACCTCTTCCATCTTGTGTTACAATATAGCCATCAACAAATGGGTCTTTCATATTGGCATCATGACTAAGACGACAACCTTTATAAGCCATATTACTCCTTCCTGATAGTAAGCGAGTATCTCCATTAGGTCCAACTTGTAATCCTGGAATACCATTCGTTTCCTGATACAAATCTTTGAAGTTTCCTACATTACAACTAAATTTATAATGTGTACCTTTATCACCACATGCAGCAACATACTCATTAGCCACAAACTCCTGCACATAAATTTGTGGGTCTTCCCATAACTTCTTCATTTTACTTTACCTCCTCCAATATCCTATATTGTAACAATTCACTTACAAACCTCTGTACAGAATTCTTTACAATATCTTCTTCAACTTCGTATTCTTCCATAGCCTTTTTCACAACGTCTTCTATTGTACTAGGTTGTTGGAATACTTTCCACATTAGGGTTGCTGATCCATTTGGTACAAGCATACCATTTTTAATATCACTATCGGGATCCGACGGAATTATCATGCATTCTCCTGCAATTTCTCTTAAAATAAATCCATCTTTAATTTGATACATTTTCTTTTCACTCAAACTCTCCATCTCATCTCCCTATAAATACTTATACCATATAAACCATTTACTTATTGCTATTCATTTTTTATA
>JPZU01000001.1:1001361-1019774 GCA_000875945.1 Lachnospiraceae bacterium TWA4
TGTGATAATTTCTCAATCCATCTAGAATAATTTTCTGTATCATTCTTCCTCTTAATTTCCAATTCATACTTCGCACATTCTTTAGAAGTATAGCGATTATAAAGAATTTTTACAGACTTACGTACTTGTGGAAAACAATAAGCAGTTGCAAGTAGAGGAAGATTATAGTATTGCTTAATGGAAAGAATTTTATCAAAATCTTCTTCATTTTCTTTAACCATTATATAATTTAATTTCACTGGAATTTTTGCCTTAACTAAATTATCTAATCCTTTCATAGTTTGCGTAAATCCCTTAGGATTTCCTGTAACTTTATGATAAGTATCATCACTGGCTCCATACAAAGAAACTGTCATATATCTAGGTGGAAAAGCCACCATCCATTCTGGAACACCATTAGCAAACAAAGTAGCATTTGTCGTTAAATTCACATAAAATCCTTCGGAATGTAATTTCTCATATAAAGTTTGAATATTTGGATATAGTAAAGGTTCACCACCTATCAATGCAACAAATAAAACACCTAGTTCCTTTAGTTCAGGAATTAGATTTGTCCAATAAGAGACTTCTTTCAAACCACCTTCATTATTCACTTCTTTTATTGAATGGCAAATATAACACATTTTACAATTCATATTACAAGTAGGTGTTAATTCTAGAGTAGCTTTTATTGGCTTTCCCATCAATGATGATTTTTCAATAAGATAATGTTCTAAATCATTCCCCATAACCATACCTCTCTAATTCTTTTTCCAAAGTTTCTACTGCACCTAAATCTGGTCTACATAACAACTTAATAATTGGCACTTCTTTTGCTAAATACATACTAAACATTTTGGCTGCAACTAACATTTCACTATTCCAAGGATTAACCGTTAACTGTTCTAAAATTCTCCCAACTTTAGCTCCATAATTTATTTCTTGAATACAATTTTCTAGTGCTTGTTCTAATATAACAATAGCTTTTAAAGGTAACGTTTTATTTTTCATAATTCCAGAAGTTCCACACCAAGGTACTCCTCCTGCCATCCACTGATTCCCTTCTTTCCATAATCCAGATCGATCTCCATTGATAACATCTACATTACGATAAGTCCTCCACAATTCTGCTTGAGTGCTCTTTCCAGTTCCAGAAGGTGCAGTAAATAAGATAGCTCCATATTTTGTTTCAATAAATGATGAGTGTAAAATAAATCTATTGTTTTCATACATTGTTTTTTCAAAGGCTAAACAATTAAGAAATTCTAACTCTGTAAGTTTTGATTCTTTTAAAATAGATAATACTTTTTTACTTCCATCGTCTTCTAAACATGCTAAGATATCCCCTGTATAATAATCACGATAAAATCTACGTTCTATCGTGTTCTCTAAAGCTACCAAAATTCCATGTAAACTTTGATAAACCATAGATTGCTCTAAAATATTGAATTGTGAGGCATATTTAGTCTCTATGGTTAATTGAGAACCTTTAATTTTTTGTCTAAATTCATTATATTTTTCACTTTGAATAATATCTATGTCTGATAAATTAAAACATAAATTGCAAAAAGAATAATTCATAATAGTCTCCCTAATATAATTTAAGTTTAATTAAAAATAGAGAGGCAAATTATTGCCTCCCACTTATATTTTTAGAATCACGATGTAAATGGCTGTTGCTCGTCTTTCCAATATTCTATATCCTTATACGTAATACTAGCCTGATGATTTCGATGTCCGTTACCTGTTCTCACTCCATTATCTGCTGTCTTTAATGCATCTACAACCTCTGACCAATCAATTTTTCCATTTTTGTTTTTATCTGGAATAATAGCCGTTGTATGCCAATGTCCCCCTCCTGGATAGCTACTGTGACAACCATATCCTACACTAATACTTCCACCTGGTGTAACTATAATCTCAGTCTTTGTTCCACATCCAGCTGCCACATGCTGGTCTAACTCAAATTCTTCCTCTACCAATTCTGGTTTTACCCATTTTCTCATAAGCTTTCCCTCTCTTTTAATATACCTTTTCCTAATAATAAAACAACAAATTCTTGAATCTGTTCTTTTAAAATTTCTTTGCCTTCATCAAACTCGCTTTCTGCTTTAGAAATCAGTTCATCTAGTGTTACAAACTCTTGCATATTTTCCCAAAGAAAATATCCTGTTTCATTAAGCATCATCAGCTTATTTTCATTTTCTACCGTATCGCCTACTGCAACAATCAAATATTCTCCTGCTACTTGTCTTACGATATAATTTGGATTTATTTTGTATCTTCGCATTTTTTCTTCCTATATATAGAGATATTTTTACTATTATAATACTCTAATTTAGAATAACATATGAATTCCATGATTGTCAATAGGATTTGCAACTAACGCCAAAGAATCATCAGTTTTATTACTATTCTTTTTTCGCATAGCTTCCATACTTCCCATATCCATACTTTCCGTATCTACCATACTTCCCATATCCATACTTTCCATAGCCATAACTTCCATACTTGCTATAGCCATAGCCATATTTTCCATAGCCATATCCACTAATATGCTCTGGACTCTGATTAAATGCATAGCCAAGCAACTTCGCATTTCCATTATCTATAACGCCTAATCCTTTTTGGATTTCTTTATAGGTCAATTGATTATATTGAATGATATACAACACTTCATCTGCATATTCAGTCATTAGCAAAGCATTCTGATACATCGTGCAAGCTGGTGCATCAATAACGATATAATCCACTTCTTCTCTTG
This sequence comes from Lachnospiraceae bacterium TWA4, assembly GCA_000875945.1. Taxonomy (GTDB): domain Bacteria; phylum Bacillota; class Clostridia; order Lachnospirales; family Lachnospiraceae; genus TWA4. The sequence goes on from JPZU01000001.1 coordinate 1,004,105, forward strand.
CCTTTTCAAACCACTCTTTCATATCTTTACTACTTAAGGCCATTGCCGGAAAATCCATCTCAGAATTGTTTCCTACTATCCAAAGATTGTCTCTTCCTGTAGGTGTTAACAACCTAGAAAACTCTGTTCCTCCATTGTGTAAATTTCTCATTCCTGCCTGTAATTCAATACCAAGAGCCTTCGCACAATTCGATTTTTTAAGGTCTGCATCAAATAAAATAACTTTGTTACCTTCTTTAGCTAAGCTAATTGCTAAATTTACAGCCGTTGTCGTTTTTCCTTCTTTTGGTTTTGTACTGGTAATTAATAAAGCCTTTGCGTCATCTTTTCTCATTACTCGCATTATACGCATTTTTAACGTACCTATAGAATCACGATAAGACCTCAGCGTTCGATTATTATCCACTAAAATTGAAGTCTTTGTTTTTCTCGTTCGAACTTTTTGTTTAATGAAAGGCATATGAGCTAAACAGTTCATATTAGTATACTTGTCAAGAGTTTCTGATGAAATAACCTTTCTATTTGTCAATCCAAGAACTATATAGATAAGTGCTGCAAGAACAGCTCCTAGAAATCCTCCATAGACTATCTGTCTCTTTAAGGACAGTGTATTATATGGTGCTGTTGGCAGTGAAGGCGACTCAATCATCGAAAACTTGATATTTCCTAAAACAAACTTAGCTGCTTTAGGATAGATATCAATCGCTGTCTGTAAATAGTCTAAAGCATCCTGCGCACTTGGACTGTCCATTGTCATTGTTACCACATTTGAATCCCATAGTGTTGAGGACTTTAAAGTTCCATTCATTGATGGACGATCCATCTTCTCTAAAAGTGCATTTTTAAAATATCTGCTATTTAAAAAATATGGAAAGGTATTTGACAACTGGTCTGCCGTATTTTGTGAATAATAATAGGAGTATAAGGAGCCATAATGGTCATCATCTGTTGCGACTGTAAAGGTTGCTGTTGCACGATACATTGGATTATAAGTTACACGGTTATATCCAACGGTTGATACAATTCCTAATAGTAAACAAATAATTAATACCCACCAATATCTACAAAAGTAATGAAAAGCAATTGTAATTAACTGGATTAAATCTATTTTATTAATCTCTCCATCAACTTCTTCACGAGTTACTGTATTATTCATAAGAAGCTCCTTTCCCTATTCCTCGGATTCCAGATTCTGCAAATGCATTTAATACAAATCCTGTAAAATCTTCACAGTTTTGCCAAATAAGATCTACCGCATCATTAATTGCACGAATATCAGACCAATCCTGTCGTACAACTAGAATCGCTGTATCTACTGTCTGCATCCAAATTTCTGCATCTGCTGATACAGATACAGGTGATGTATCCACAATTACATAATCTACATCCTTTGAAATACTGTCAATCAATGGTTTCAAGCGGTCTACCTTGGCATAATCTTGTGGTTTTTTCACTGCATGCTCTTGTAAAAGTACCTGTATTTGAGATTTTGAGTCTGTACAAACTGCATCCTTCCAACTGGTTACTCCATCCAAGACATCACTCAATGAACAATAATCTTCATTCTTTTTAGGAAGGACCTCTATTAACGTTGGTCTTAAAAAGTCTCCATCAATCAGAACAACTTTTTTTCCTTTTTCTGCTAAGGCAGTTGCAACACCAATCGAATATGTACTTTTTCCTTCATGCTCTATAACACTATTAATTAAAAGAGTTTTAAATCCATGTTCTTTCATACGCTTTTCAATACGAAAAGCAATCATTCGAATCTGTTCAGTAAAATCTCTACTGACCAAAGGATTTGTAATTGTAATTGGAACATCTTTGTCTTTTTTCTTCTTTTTCTCAATATGAGTAACTCCAAGAATTGTTCCATCTAATTTTTGTTTTGCTCCTTCTACAGTTTTTACTGTATAACGAAGCACATATTGTAAAATTGAAACTCCAATACAAAGAATTACAACAAGAACTGACGCTAAAAATCTATATCGAATAAATATAGAAATATTTGATGGTGCCATTGGAAGTGTAGGTTCTTCAATCACATCCAAAGCTGAATTTGAAAAAATATGATCTGAAACTTCATTATAGCTTTTTAGTGCCATTTCCAAATATAAATAGGCTTCACGAGGGTCATTTGCTGAAGAAGTTAACGTAATTAAGTTTGTCTCAGGTACCATCGAGCAAGAAATATTTCCACTGATTCCCTGTTCAGTTTTCTCTCTAACTTTTCGTTGTAAAACATCACTCGAAAATATATTACTAAAAACTTCTGCCATACTATTAGCTGTTGACAATGAGGACGATCCACTAGAACCTTTAATACTGATAGCAACAGTTGCTGTACTTTGATATATTGGCGTATAGGTCAATTTTCCAACAGCTGTCATCATTAAAAATGCAGAAATTCCCATCAAAAGAATCACTAAGAGATCTTTTTTAATTTCCTGCCATATTCCATACAAAGTCACATCCCATAAAGATAATTCTCTCCTATTCATTAAAGTTCTCCTTACTTCTTATTCTCTACCACAACTGTCAGCCAAGTTTCAGCTACAATCTCTTCATCTCGTTCAATATAATAGTGAATTTCTTCACATCCAGCTTTTGATGTACTGATTGTATCAAATTCCACTTCATCGATATCCTCTTCATCATCGCTCATGATTTCTTTCACACTATCAATATAACTTAGAGGATCGACTTCACTTCCAACCTTTGTATAAACAATAGAATCTTTTAACTCAATGTTGTATAAATACTTTGAAGTATCTACAACGTGGATAGGCAGTGATAGAGTCACTTCATCTCCATAGGAGTTTACAACATTAATTCCCAAATGATAAGTTCCAGCTAAGTTATAAGTAGCATCCATATCTGTAACTGTCATCCACTTTGTAATATCTCCGTCTAGCTTATCAGTAATCTTTATTCCTTCAAAAACTTGTTTATCACTTCCTGCATTTAAAGGAAAAATCAAAGGTTCTTCTAATGACACTCTAGGGGAAGTATACCCCTTTAACTTCACCTTACGCACAAATGAACTAGGCTTATTATTCGAATCAAATACTACATAGGTCACTTCGCTCTTTCCCTTGCTGTAGAAACGAGAAAGCTGACCAACAATAATCCAAGAGGTTAAATCTCCATCTTCTTTATCTGTTGCCTTAATTCCCTTCATTAAATCTTTATCTGTATAATTGCAAGGAACTTCTAGTACATCCTTACTACACTCGATTACAGGTGCTGTATTTTTACTTACTAGCCAATCTTGATATAACGCATAACCAAAAAGTCCTGCTGATATCAAGAAAATACAAATGGCTGCTATCTTTGCTTTCATAACTTCTGACTCCTCCTAACCTATTGTCTACTAAAAATCCATAGCCATTTTTGACGCCTCATCCTCATCTAATACGCAAACCTTTGTCTCCATCACTCGGTAAACTCTTTGGCACATATTTAGTACACTTGGACGATGAGTTGTCACAATACAAGTCTTATTTGGACTTTGTTTAATAATATTTCTAAGCACTTGACGTTCAGTTGTTACATCTAGTGCTGAGGTTGCTTCATCTAATAACAATATTGGGGCATTACGAAGAATTGCTCGCGCAATAGCAATTCGTTGGGTTTGTCCCTCAGAAAATCCCCTTCCTCGTTCACCAATCGAACAATTAATCGTATCTGGCATTTTTTCTACAAAATCCCAGGCACAAGCAGTCTTTAATGCCTCTATAATTTCTTCATCTGTTGCATCTTCCTTCACCACTCTCATATTTTCAGCAATGGTTCCAGATAAAATAGTATTTCCTTGAGGAACATAAGCAAACAAATGACGTGTATCTGCATTTAACTCTACTTCTTGTCCATCTTTTGATAAGATAATTGCCTGTCCTCGCTCCGGATGAATCAATCCTAAAATTAAACGAATCATGGTTGTCTTTCCTTCTCCAGAAGGACCTACTAATGCAACAATTTCTCCAGGTTTTGCAATAAACTCTGACTGTGTAATGACTTTTTTCCCCTGAATGTATGAAAAATCTAAGTCTTTCATCTGAATTGTAAATCCATCTTGGATATAAGCATCTAAATCACTACTTTTTGAAATATGTACCTCTTTTGGTAACTCTACTAACTCACGAATTCGATGAGCTGATATAGAGCTATTTAAGAAACCTGGAATAATTGAAATTAAACTATTAAAGGCTCCTGATAAGTTTCCACGTTGTTGTAAAAACAAAGTCATGGTTCCATAAGTAATGTCACGAGTCCATAAACGAAATAAGCAATAACCAAAGGCTAACATTTGAATCATTAATCCAATTAATGATAGTACAATATTCGTTTTTATCGTGAATAAATTATACTCTAGATTAATTTTTTTACATTTTTCTTTGCCACCAACGTATTTTCTTGCTAAAATATGGTGCTACACCAAAAGACTTAATTGTGTCAAAATTGTAAAAGGTTTCAACTTCAAAAGTCATCATCTCACTACTCATCTCTCGAGCTTTCTTACCATATTCACGTTGCTTTTTTAATACAAATCTAGACATTAACAGTGTAAAAGGAGCACTTGCTAAAGCAATCAGTGCCATTATCCAATCATAATGTAAGATGACAAAAAAAGTTGCCATAAAGTTATAAATGGCAATAATAACGGTTGGTAACCAACTAATGGCATTTCCACTAACTGTATTAATATCTCCCTCAAAACGATTTAAAATATCCCCATTTGAATAGGCATTCATTGCTAGCCAATCAGAATCTATAATCTTATCAAAGATATCTGCCTGTATATCATTGTTAATATAGATATTTAATTTTGCTGAGATTCTGCTGATAATACTAGAAAACAATAAACTAAAGAGTGAACTTCCAACCATAATAATTACTAATAGTGGCAACTTACTCATTTGATATCCTGTAATAATATCAATTATATATTTCCCCGCTACACTACTAACTAATCCCATAGTTGTACTAAAGAGTCCCAAAACTGTATAATAAATAATTGCTCCTTTATAGCGAAGACTATAGCTAAAAATCCACTTCCAATCATCAATGATTTCTCCAAAGGTTCCCTCTTTCCAACGAGAGATTAAAATCGATAACGAATTTAATGAAGTTTGTTTTTGATTATTTTCCATTTTTTCCATTGCAGTTAAACTAAAAAAATCCTCCATGTATCTTCACATTTATAATGATTTTAATCGTTAGATTATATCATTTATTTTAAAAGATTTCAAGTCTATCTTTCTATACCAAAAATAGGATGCTGTTTTTCTCAGCATCCTACCATGTATGTATAACTTATTTCTTCTTTTTTAAGAAATTAGGCACAACCAATTCCTTAACTTTTGGATCTGGTCTTACTGCTTTTGATCTACTTGAAAATCCTCCAGTTAAATCTACTGAAAATCCTCTAGTAGGTATTTCTTCTTTTTAGCTGGTACTGCTTGCTCTACAGGTTCCTCATAGCTAGCATCTTCTACAACTTCTTCTACCTGAGGCTTTGGAGCTGGAGTAGGCGCTTGAACTGGCTTTCTCATAGTAGCAGTTTTCTTAACTTCTGGCTTTGATTGATTGCTAAGACCTGTCGCAATAACTGTAATCATAACTTCATCAGTCATTGTTTCATCATAACAAGCACCAAAAATAATATTGGAATTATCTCCTGCACGAGACTGAACATAATCTGCTGCTTCATAAGCTTCCATTAATCCAATCTCTCCAGTGATATTAAATAAAATATCTGTTGCACCATCAATCGTTGTTTCTAATAATGGACTGGAAATCGCTTGCTGTACAGCATCTGCTGCTTTATTTTCTCCCTTACCATATCCGATACCAATATGAGCAATTCCTTTATCCTTCATAACAGTTTGTACATCAGCAAAGTCTAGGTTGATTAAGGACTGTACGGTAATTAAATCTGTAACACCTCGTACTGCCTGTTGTAATACTTCATCTGCTTTCTTTAATGCATCTGGGAAAGTTGTCTTTTTGTCAACAATTTCTAAAAGCTTATCATTTGGAATCATAATTAAGGTATCTACATTTTCCTTAAGAGTTTCAATTCCACTTGCTGCATTTTCAGAACGAGTTCTTCCTTCAAAACGGAAAGGTTTTGTAACAACACCTACCGTTAAAATTCCTTTTTCTCTTGCCATTTTAGCAATAACAGGTGCTGCACCAGTTCCAGTTCCACCACCCATTCCACAGGTTACAAATACCATATCAACGCCTGTTAATATTTCATCAAGAGTTTCCATGCTTTCTTCTGCAGCTTTTCGACCAACCTCAGGTTTTGCACCTGCACCAAGTCCTTTAGTTAATTTCTCTCCAATCTGTACGGTTGTAGGTGCTTTACAGGATTGTAATACCTGATAATCTGTATTCACTCCTACAAACTGTACGCCTCCGATATTCTCTTCTACCATTCGATTTACTGCGTTATTACCAGCACCACCCACACCAATAACTACGATGGTCGCTTTTCTATCCTCATTTTCTATCTTAATCTCGAGCATGAGTTCCCTCCTCAACCTTAATTTTTGTTTTCTGTATTCTATGTAATATAATATTTTATTTTCTAAAAATAATCAAGCTTTTCTTATAAATTTTTCTAATTATTCAGATTCAACTTGTTTCCTAGCAAATTTATAACCTTTTCCAGTTACACCATAATTATCTAGATATAACGTACCTTCTTCACCTTCTAATTCGGGTAAAATATCTTGAAGTTCTGAAACTTTACTTTCTAGTAATTCATCTTCTCCCAAGACTACCGTAATTTTTTCTAGTTCAATTGAAAAGGAATTTTTATCATCATATGAAATAGTTTTTACATCCATTTGATACTTTGAACAGATTTGAACTAATGTTAAAATAGCTTGAAAAACAGATTTTTGTTCTGTTTCAATTGCCTTATGAAGAATTACTTTTTTAAATCGTATCCCTTCTACTTTTGGAATTCCACTTAATACTCGATTACTACTTTCTACAATTACTCCATCCCTGTCAAAGTACATCTTACTTCCCATATATTTTAAATAGCCAATAATATTTTTTTCATACGTTATTAATTCAATCGTATGAAAATCTTTCATCTTCAGCTTATAATCCTGAATAAACGGAATATCTCTTTTATGTGTAAATTTATCTTCTATTATAAGTGATAATAAATTGCTATTTGTTCCTGAAGGAAGAATTAAATCAATAACTTCTTCTTTTGTATAATAACTATTGCCTGTAACGTTTATTGAATTTACTCTAAATAATCCACTAAAAACAATATGAATAATATAAACAATAAAATCGCTATCATGCATATAATAATTTTTTTAGCTTGCGATCCATGCCTTTCCTCCAAGTTGTACCAAATCTTTTGCAATATTCTCATATCCTCTAGAAAGATATGCGTAATGATCAATAACTGTCAAACCTTTTGCACCTACACCGGCAACAGCCAAAGCTGCTCCACTTCTTAAATCAGTAGCACTTACCTTACATCCAGTTAATTGATTAATTCCATAAATTACTGCTTGATTACCTTCTTGAAAAATAGTTGCACCCATTTTTCTAAGATAAGGAATCATTTCCATTCGACTCTCAAAGATTGTTTCTTTAATTACACTTACTCCATCAGCCCTAGCTAACATAGCCATTACAATTGACTGCATATCTGTTGAAAATCCTGGATAAGGTGCAGTTTCCAAATATGGAATAGCTACTGGACGTTTTTTCATTGTAAAAAAGAGTGTATCTTCATAGGCTTTATATTCTGCACCCATAGACGCAAATAATTGAAGAATTGGATTCATAAAAGGAATTGGTGCATTCCTCAAACAAATCCTTCCACCAATTGACATACAAGCACTTAAATAGGTTCCAGCTACAATTCGGTCACTACTTACTGTATAACAAACTCCATTTAGTTTCTTTAATCCATGGACAACCAATACACTCTCTCCAATATGTTCAATACTAGCACCCATTTCTTCTAAAAACCAACAAAGCTCTAAAACCTCTGGTTCTCTTGCCACTCCTTTAATAACAGAAGTTCCTTCAATTCCTGCTGCAACAATTAACGCATTTTCTGTGGCACCTACACTTGGAAATTTTAATTCAATAACCGTTGGTATCAACTCTTTTGTACGAACTAAAATAGACTCTTCTTTCAATTCAACAACACTACCAAATGCTTCAAATACCTGTAAATGATAATCGATTGGACGCTTTCCAATCAGGCAGCCTCCCGGTTTTGTTGCTTCCACTTTACCTAAGCGCACAAGTAATGAACTCATAAATAAAACGGATGAACGCATCTTCTTCATATACGTTTCAGGTATAGAACTTCTAATCAATGTAGTACTATCAACTTCTAATCTATGATTTTCAAAAGTTACTTTTGCTCCCAAATAATTCAAAATATCTATAGAAGCATAGACATCTTGAATTTCTGGTACATGATAAAACCTACAAATTCCTTTACAAAGCAAAGCAGCTGATAATAAAGGTAAAATCGAATTTTTAGAACCTTGAATTTCGACTTCTCCAAATAGAGGAGTATCTCCTTCAATACAAAGTTTTGACATCTTTTAACCTCTATATTATAGATACTGTTAGTTTATGAATTTAAAGGTTAAGTGGTTACTTTTTATAAATAATTTGATTAGAAACATTTAAGACTAGACCGATCTCTGCCATCAAGAAAATCACGGATGTTCCACCATAACTAATAAACGGCAGCGTTACACCAGTATTTGGCAGTGTATTGGTAACAACTGCAATATTTAAAATTACTTGAATGGCAATATGGGCCATAACCCCAGAAACTATAAGCATCCCTGTTAAGTCTTTAGCTCTATGGGCTATATATACCAAACGTTCAATTAAATAGATAAATAACACAATAATTGCAATTGCTCCAAATAAACCTAATTCTTCACAGACAACCGAAAATACCATATCGTTATAAGATTCTGGTAAAAATCCAAGCTTTTGAATACTATTGCCTAATCCTTTTCCTAAAAGACCTCCCGAACCAATAGCATATAACCCCTGAAGAACCTGATAACCCTTTCCAGAAGGGTCAGACATTGGATTAATCCATACCTGAATTCTAGAAGCCTGATAACCTTGTAAAAGCTTTTGAATGACTTCCGGAAATGCCCTAGCCAAAACTAATACCAAAACAACAGCTATAGCTGATACAGCAAAGAATTTCGTTCTCCTAGACGCAATAAAATACATAACAATTCCTATACCAAAGACAATAATTCCTGAACTTAAGTTATTTTTTAATACTAAAACTGTCGGAATTGCTAAAACGACTAATAAAATAAAATTAACCTTTAATTTGTCAATCTCTTTTATGAAATTAACCATCAAAACCGTTAACATTAAAATCATTGCTATTTTAACAAATTCCGTTGGCTGAAACTGTATGCCCCCTATACGAAGCCATCTCTTTTTACCATTAACTTCTTTACCAAGACCAGTAAAGTTTACTAAACACATTAAAATAATCGATGAAATATAGAACAACGGAGAAAATTTTAAAACCGTATGATAATCAATTTTGGATACAACTATCATAAATGCAAATGAGCCAATGGTAAAGACTAATTGTTTCCAAAAAAAGTATGCGGTCGTACCATAATCATAATAAGCTGTATATGCACTGCTGCTGTAAACCATTACCAAGCCAAAACAGGACAAAACTGTCACAATCATCAAAAGCCTATAGTCATAATGCCTACCGTATTCTTTAGGCAATGGCTTTTTTCTTTTTTCCAAATTTAAACAATTGCTCTCCCTCCTATCTTGACTTTACTTTTAATTTAATTAAAGAGCATTTACACAATCTTTAAAGATATGTCCTCTTTGTTCGTAATTCTTAAACATTCCCCAACTTGCACAAGCAGGTGATAATAATACGGCATCTCCACAAACTGCTAAATCTGCTGCTACACGAACAGCTTCTTCCATAGATTCAACATAGATACAATCTGTAAATCCTAATTTTTTTGCAGTTTCTTCAATCTTAGGACCAGTTACACCCATTAATAACATCTTTTTAACTTTGCCATTAAAAGCTTCAATCCATTCTGTATAATCAGAGCCTTTATCATATCCACCTGCAATAAGAATTGTAGGACGTGTCATTGCATCAATTGCCTTAATTGCTGCATCTGGATTTGTTCCCTTTGAATCATTGTAATAAACTACTCCATTTTTCTCAGCTACAAATTCAATTCGATGCTCAACTGCCTTAAATTCTTTTAAAGTCTTTTGAATAACTTCTACTGAAACACCCATTGCATAAGCAATTGCAATTGCTGCCATTGCATTTTCATAGTTGTGTCGTCCAATAATATTTAACTCATGAATAGTTACAAATACAATACGGTCTGTTTTGGTTTGTAAGACAATATCCTCCCCATCTAAGAAGATTCCTTCTTCTAATTTACGTAGACTACTAAAGAATATGACAGGAATTTCTAATTTTTTGCCAAATTCACGAAGTCTATCATCTTCATAATTTAATACACAAGTTCCGTCTTTGTCTTGATTCTTAGTGATATCTTCTTTGACTTTTTCATAGTTTTCCATAGTTAGATGTCTATCCAGATGATCTGGTGTAATATTTAAAATGGCGCTAACCTGTGGCTTAAAATCTACAATAGTCTCTAACTGAAAGCTACTACATTCTACAACAGTTACCGCATCTTCTTTCATATTCAATGCTTCCTGTGTATAAGGAATTCCAATATTACCCACTGTAAATGCATGTTCATAAGCATTCTTAAAGATTTCTCCAACTAAAGCAGTGGTTGTTGTCTTTCCATTAGTTCCTGTAATCGCCGCAAGTCTACCTCCTGCTGCTTGATAAGCCAACTCAATCTCACTCCAAATTGGAACATTTGCTTCTTGTAATACCTGAACAAAAGGAACACGAAGAGGAATTCCTGGGCTAATGACACATAAATCCACTTCATCTGCCAATTCCTTAGATAATTCTCCTAAAACAACCGATACTTTTGAATTCTTAGGAAATTTATTTAAGATATCGTCTTTATTTAGTTTCTCGTTTCCATCATAGATAATAACATCGGCACCTTTTGCTAATAATAAGTTTGCAGCCCCAATTCCACTAATTCCTGAACCTGCAACTAAAAACTTTTTTTGAAAATTCATGATAATCTCCTACCTTATAACTTTTTACTCAACTTGACGATCTACTTAAGTCCTGCGTATGCAATTAAACACATAATTGCTGTCACTGTTGAAAATACAGTTACTACTCTAGTTTCTGACCATCCACCAAGTTCAAAGTGATGATGGATTGGAGCCATACGAAATAGTCTCTTTCCACCAGTTTTCTTAAAATACACAACCTGTAGCATAACAGATACAGTTTCTACAAAATAAATAAATCCTACTAATACAATAAAAATTGGCATATTAGTCATAAATGCTGCAGCAGAAACAAAACCACCAAGTGCTAAAGAACCGGTGTCACCCATGAATACCTTAGCAGGATGTACATTAAATAATAAAAATCCTAATAAACTACCTGCAACAGCCGCAGTAATTGGCTCAATTCCACTACCTTTTCCAAAAGATACCATTGTAAAGAAAATGGCAACTAATAGTGTAACGGATGAACATAGACCATCTAATCCATCTGTTAAATTTACACCATTATCTGTTCCTAAAATTACAAGAAAACAAAATGGAATAAATAAAATTCCAAGGTTTAGACTAATAGTTGTAAAAGGAATTAAAATACTTGTTCCAGGATTTTCATTCATCATTAAATAATAGCAAAAGATTGCTGTAATAATAAACTGTAAAATCAGCTTCTGTAAAGGCTTTAATCCTTCATTATGCTTCATAACCACTTTAATATAGTCATCTAAAAATCCTACAACTCCAAATCCTACAGTAACAAATAAAATTGGAATAATCTTTGGATAATCCTTAATATAAAATAAACTTGCAATAATAATTGCAATAATAAAAGCAATTCCACCCATAGTTGGAGTTCCTGCTTTTTTCTGATGACCCTTTGGTCCATCTTCTCTAATATACTGTCCAAATTTCAACTTGTGTAACATCGGAATTAATAAAGGACAGGCTATTGCACTAATCACAAAGGAAATTAATGCTGGGATAATTATACTATTTGCATTATTCATCATTCTTACCTCGTTTGTATTTTTATTTGCAACTATTCAAAAATCTATGAACTTAAATCTGAATAATTACGATTATTTCGTTATAACTATATAAATCTTTTCCTACAATGTCAACTACTTTTGAGCTAAATACGGCAGGATATTTTCAAATATTGTCGCTGCAACAGGTGCACAAATCATTCCTCCGTAATAGGTGCCTTGTGGCTCATCAACTGTAATTAGTAAGGCAACCTTCGGATTTTTTGTCGGTGAAAATCCCAAAAACGAAGAAATATACTTGCCTGTTCCTCTTGGAAGCTTCTCAGATGTTGCTGTTTTTCCTCCAATTTTATACCCTTTTACTGATGCATTTTTTCCACTTCCTCCTGAAACTACTTGTTCTAAGATTGCACAAACTCTTGAGCTGATTTCTGCCGGCACTACTTGTTCATTGGTATCATAATTCAATGGTTGAATTCTAGACTCATCTGCTGAGCGAATTTCCTTGGCTAGATGAGGGGTAATTTTATGTCCTCCATTAATCAATGAAGATACCGTTGTTAATAAGCGAATAGGCGTTAATTGAAAAGATTGCCCAAAAGAAATGGTTGCAAGTTCTACTTCTCCAATCGCACTTTTTTTATGCATGATTGTACCTGCTTCTCCTGGTAAATCAATTCCTGTTTTTTCTAATAATCCAAATTGTTTAAAGTAATCATAAAATCTAGAAACACCAATCCTTGCACCCACTTCAATAAATACCGGGTTACAACTATTCATTGCTCCTTGGACAAATGTCTCTGCTCCATGTCCTGCCACCTTATGACACCGAATTCTCCTGTCTTCCACAATCTTATATCCTGGACAAACAAATGAATCACTTTCTTTTACAACACCTGAATCCAAACCTGCTGACATTGTAATAATTTTAAATGTAGACCCTGGCTCATACGTATCATTAATACAGTGATTTCTCCACATCTGATTTAATGCATCACTTTTTTTAATTTTTGAATCAACTTGTGTATTTAATACAAATGGACGATTTAAATCAAACTCTGGTACATTCACCATTGCTAAGACTTCTCCATTTTGTGGATTCATCACTAATATGTTTACTTTTTTGGCTGACTTCTCAATCATCAATTGTTCAGCTACCTGTTGACAATACTTTTGAATGTTTAAATCCAATGTCAAATAAAGGGAATTTCCTTGAATAGGATCTCTTCGCTGTTCAGATGTCCCCTCCAATTCCATTCCCTTTGCATCTGTAGATGTCAAAATAATTCCATTGGTTCCTTTTAAGATATTTTCGTACTCTGCTTCTAAGCCTATGATTCCTTGATTATCTCCTCCAGTAAATCCTAAAACTTTACTAGCTACCTCGTTATTTGGATAGTATCTCTTATAATCTTCATCAATTTTTACACCTAAAAGATTCTCTTTACGAATTTTATCTCCTAACTTCTTATCGACATTTGTTTTTATAATTTCTCTGGATGATGGCTTTTTACTTTTTTCTTACCTCATTTTCATCTAGTTCTAATAAACTAGACAATTTTTCTATGACTTTTTCTGGTTCTTTTACTTGGCTATATACCACAGAAATCGTACACACGGTTCGATTAGAAGCGACAATGACTCCATACCTATCGTAAATTTGTCCTCTTGCAGCCTTAATTGCTCGTTCCCTTTGTTGAATATCTTGTGCCTGTTTCATATAGTAGTCTTGCTCAATAACCATTAAATAAAAAAGTCTAACTGTCATTCCTATAAATAGACCGAGCATAATCAAAATAAAAGCTGTTAACTTCTTTCGTTGATAAACTTTTGAACGAATTTCATGCATGGCTCTATCCTAAATCATTTATTGATATAGTTTATTGCCTAGTTCTCATTTTTAGTAGTAGTTTCTGTTGGATAAATATTTAAATAAGGGAAAATCTGCCCCATTACAGACTTACTAATATTAGTTGCCTGTGAACTATCTGATTGCTTTTTAATATTTGGTTCATCAACAGTTACATAAACTAAAACCTCTGGATCCATAGCAGGTGCAACAGACATAAATGATACAACATAGGTTTCATCCTTTCCAGTCGCTCCCTGTTTATTCTTTTCAGCAGTACCAGTTTTTCCACCAATTTGATATCCTGCAATACTTGCCTTTTTTCCACTACCATCTTCACAAGTTCTTAAAAGCGCTTTTTTTATAAAATTAGAAGTAGACGCACTAATTGTCTTGCGAACTAATTTCTTATTAATGGTTTCTACAACATTTCCATCACTATCTAAAACTTGTTTAACAAGATGAGGCTCATAATAATTTCCACCATTGACTACTGATGCATAAGCTCCTGCCATTTGGACAACGGTTGTATAGAAGTTTTGTCCAAATGAGTTTGTTGCAAGGTCTACATCTGACATTTTGTCTGGCTTATAATAGAGGTTTATACAAGTTTCCTCATTAGGCAAATCAATTCCTGTTGCTTCACCAATTCCAAAAATCTTTTGATACTTGCCAAAAACTTCCTTGCCTTCGGTTTTTGCAATCTTCATTAAGGCATCATTACAAGAAACCATCAATGATTCGGTTACATTAACAAGTCCATGACCACTTCGATTGTGACAGTGGATTCTAACTCCATTAACTACTTCAACTCCATCACAATTATACGTTTCATTTCCTTTAATTTTATCTTCTTCTAAGCCTGCCGCAATCGTAAATATCTTTGCTGTAGAACCTGGCTCATAAGGCGTTGATATACAATAATTTTGCCACAACTCTAATAACACCTCTGATTTTGTTTCACTATCCATCTTGGCTTGTTCTTTTTTTGAGTAATAGTTATCTATCGCATTTGATGGATTATTCAAATCAAACGGTCTACTAGAGGCCATTGCATAAATTTCACCATTTTTAGGATTCATTACTAAAATAGAAACATTCTTACTACCTGTATTTTTATCATAATCAGCAACTTCTTTTTCACAGATTCCTTGAATATAGCTATCAATAGTAGTAACTAATGTATTTCCATCTTGTTCATTGACTAAAACCTTTTCTGTAGCAAGTCCATCATCAATGTAACCATATCTTCGACCATCTTTTCCTGATAAGGTCTCATTATAATAGCTTTCTAATCCAAAACTCTGATTACCTATAAATCCAATAGTATCACAAGCAAATGTATTGTATGGATAAGCTCTCTTATATTCTTCTTCAAACCATACGCCATCAACTTTACCTATTTTTACAGTTTCTTCAGTAGATTCACCAAAACCAAAGCGCCTTAAAACCTTATCTATAAAGCTTGATGATTTTTTCTTTGCCTGTTGTGTTTCTTTGACTTCTTGCGTTTCTTTTGTCTCAACTTTTTTTCCTTGTGCGATTAACTGAGCTTCATCTGCTGCTTTTTCGCTCTCATAATCTTTCGTCGAATTAAAGGTCTTTTTAAATGCATTAAATTTTCAACTAA
>JPZU01000001.1:1019812-1029086 GCA_000875945.1 Lachnospiraceae bacterium TWA4
TTTATAACAAATATATTGCTTTTTACGATTTTCGGAAATCTTATCACTTAACTTTTTCTTATCTTCACCTTTATATCCAAAGCAATAAGAAAGGGCTTCAAGTGTCGGCTCTAGATTAATATCCTTATCATCTGTAAAGACTCTTGATGGATCAAGAATTAAATTATACGTTGTCTCATCATAGGCTAGTTTTGTTCCATTTCTATCCCAAATTTCTCCTCGTTTACTTGGGATAATTGTACTAGATGTTTGCTGAGACAATACAATCTTTTCATAATTTTTTCCATTTGTACTATTAATAACTACAATTTGTAAAATTAAATAAGCTAATAGACCTAGTACTATAAATAATACTAGGCCTATTCTATTTCGTGTATTTTGAATAACAGATACTCTTCTTCCACGTGATTTTCTCTTAGTTTTCTGGGATGTTTGCATTCTGACGAACATACTCTCTTTCTGTTTTATTATAGGTCCTTACTTGAGACTCTTCAATTGGCTTCATTCCTAATTTTTCAGTCGCAATCTTCTTAATTTCATTTAAATCCATTGCCTGTGTAATCTCGTCTTCAGCATCTTTATTGCTTTTTTGATAATCTGTAATATCTGCCTGTACCTTTGAAATCTGACGGTCTAAAATCTTAACTTCTGAGGTGGCTTGTACAAAAAAGAATGCATTTACTAAGACAATCGCACAAAGAATTGCTACAATTCCTACATGTGCCTTAGGTGCTAATCGCACATCGGTTCTTGGAATAGGCTGCTTTCTAGCCTTTTTTCTTACTGTTGGCTTTGATTGATTTTCGTTTTTCTTCTGTGGTACTACACTTCCAACCATATACTTTGGTCTTTCTCGCTTTACTTCACTCATAATATCCCCCTCTTAAATACGCTCAAAGACCCTAAGCTTCGCACTTTTTGAACGACTATTATGTAATAATTCATCATCAGATGGCAATATTGGTTTACGAGTAATTACTCGTCCCTTACTCTGCTTTCCACAAACACAGATTGGAAATGATGGTGGACAAGTGCATGGGTTCTCATTCTGCTTAAACATTGTCTTCACAATTCGATCTTCCAATGAATGGAATGTAATAATACAAATTCGTCCTCCAGGTGCCAAGCGATCAATCATTTCATTAATGGATTCTTTCAAAACATCAAGCTCAGCATTTAATTCAATGCGAATTGCTTGAAATGTTCTCTTTGCTGGATGCCCCTGAGATTTCTTAAGTACTTTTGCTGGAATTGCTTGTCTAATAATATCCACTAATTCCCCTGTTGTCTCAATTGTATGGTCTTGTCTTGCTTTTAATATCTTTCCTACAATCTGACGAGCATATTTTTCTTCTCCATAATCCCATAGAATTCTAAGCAGCTCGTCCTCACTGTAATTATTGATAATATCCTTTGCAGTCATCGGATTTCTTTGGTCCATTCGCATATCCAAAGGTGCATCTACTCGATAAGTAAACCCTCTATCTGCGGCATCTAGCTGATAAGAGGAAACTCCTAGGTCAAGTAAAATACCATCTACCTTGTCTATTCCCAATGAATTAAGTACTTCACACATGTTTCGATAATTACTTCGTACAATGGTTACATGTTCACTCCAAGGTTCTAGATGCTTCGTTGCTGCACAAATTGCAGCTTCATCTTGATCGATTCCTATTAATCGTCCCTGCCCCGACAACCTCCTAGCAACTTCTCCAGAGTGTCCGCCTCCTCCAAGAGTTCCATCAACATAAATTCCATCAGGCTTAATATTCAAATTTTTAACGGTCTCGTTCAACAATACTGATATGTGTTCAAACTCCAAAAGATTTCTCCTTTTACTTATAAAACTATATCCATTCTACACACATCTCAAGAAAATTTCAAGGGGATTTTCAAAATTTTTCACAATTTTCACATTTTTACGAATCCATGTTCTTTTTTGAGAAAATTATCATCATGATTACGCTAAATACAATCAAAATTCCCGATAAAATCTGTGAAACAGGAAGACCAATTCCGGGAAGTAATAACTGGTCTGTACGAAGTCCTTCGATCCACACACGACCTAATCCATAACAAACTAAGTATAAAAAGAAAATCTCTCCATTAAATTTTTTATGTCTAGTGCAGATAAGTAATACTATTAAAACTCCAAGATTCCACAATGACTCATATAAAAACGTTGGATGTACTTGAATGTAAGACTCTCCATTAATCGTCACTAAATGTTCTAACATTTTATTTGTAATATCTGAGGAATGAACAAGACTTGCTTTAATCTGCATAGCAAGTGGACCATTGGTATAATCTCCAAATGCCTCACAGTTAAAGAAATTTCCCCAACGTCCAATTGCCTGGCCTAAAATAAGACCTGGAACAAAACAATCAGCAAATTTAAAAAATGGAAGTTTTTTGATTCTTGTATATACAATTAATGTGGTAACGCCTCCAATAACTCCTCCATAAATAGCCAATCCACCTCCTCGAAGATTTAATATCTGTGATGGATTTTGACTATAATAATCCCAAGAAAAGATGACATAATAAAGTCTAGCTCCAATAATTGAAAAAATTAATGCATAAATTAAAAAATCTAGAACTACTTCACTAGAAATCCCTTCTCTTTTTGCACAATAACAAGCAATGGAATATCCTGCAAGTACACCAAGAGCAATGATAATTCCATAAAATTTAATTTCAAATCCTCCTGCAATTGGCAAAGTAATTCCTTGAACTAAATGTTCGATTTTAATTCCAAGATTTGGAAATGCTAAGTCCATAATAACCTCCCTAATGGCTTTTTTAGTTAGTGTACACGCAAATGGTGTAAAAAACAAGAAGTAAATAAAAGAAGTACTCCTTACAAGTACTCCTTAATAAATCTCGATATCTCTTGTGTCTTGGAAAATTTTTCCTTCGTACAGCACACATATAATTGTTTTTTTGCCCTAGTCATTGCCACATAAAAAAGCCTTCGTTCTTCTTCCATATCTTCTGGAGAAGAAGATTTCTCATGAGGAATTGTTCCTTCATTGACATCAATGACATAAACATAAGGAAATTCCAACCCTTTTGCACTGTGCATTGTCGACAAAATTACTCCGTCCATATCTTTTACTTGACGCTGTCTTTTTAATTCCTCTTTATAGTCCTCAATTGCTTCAAACCATTCTTTGTAAGACGAAAAGTCTTTGGCACTTTCTTTTAATTCATCAACAACTTCTAATAACTCTTTGGGATTTAATCGCCTAAAACTCGCATATTCTTTTAAATACTCTTCATAGCCAATTCCCTTTAAAATATACTGAATTCCAGCATAAGGACTCATTTTAGCCAAAGCTTTTAATCCATATTCTAGTTCTTCTAAGCGTTCAATCATCCAGTCTTGGTCTTTGTAAAAATTATAGAGATTTTCAAATGTAATTTCCTTCGAATTTAGGGCAGCTCTTTTAATATAACGATTGGGGCGATTTGCAATTTGTAAAAAATTTTCACGCGTATACTCTCCCATTGCTACACGAATATACGTTAAAATATTTAAACTTATCCAGTGCTCATAGAGATTGGGTAAAATATCTCTCATTTGAAATGGAATATTGTACTCCATTAGCTTTTGAACCATTCCAGCTGCACTTCGATTGGTTCGAAATAAAATTGCAACATCTTCATAGGGAATACCCTGCTCATGAAACTGACGAATTTCCCTTGCAATTTGAATACTCTCTTTTACTGTATCTGGAAACTGTCTCGTTCTAATAGGACAAACTGCCTCATTTTTAGCATGAATTGCTTTATCAAATCGATTTTTATTTTTCCCAATTAATTTAAGGGATGCATCGACGATATGACCATCACAACGATAGTTGATATCTAGAAGAACTTTCTTTGTAGTTGGATAATCATTTTCAAATCCAAGCATAATCTCAGGCTTTGCTCCACGAAATCGATAGATTGCCTGGTCATCATCTCCAACAATAAACAAATTATTTCTAGGAGCCGCCATCATTTTAATGACTTCATATTGAATCTGACAAATATCTTGAAATTCATCTACTAAGATATATTGATACTTCTCCTGCCAAGCCTGTAAAATATCCGGTCTATCACGAAAGAGTTCATAGCAAAGAACCTGCATATCATCAAAATCAATCAAACGATTTTCATTTAGATATTCTTGATACTGATGATAAATCTGTCTAAACAAATCGGTTGGACAATTTCTTGAGCTATACTGATTGACATCGACTAATTCACTTTTGATTTTTCCAATTTCACTGATAATTTCTGAAATAAATTCTTTTTCATCATCAATCTCAATTTCTTGATGTTTCACGATTTCTTTAAAAAATGCTCGTTTTTGTTCTTCTCGAATAATATTGTTTCCAGTGTAGTGATAAGTAAATCGTAAAATCTTAAAAAAAATCGAATGGAATGTACCAAAAGAAACCCTCCCAGATGGGAGAGTTTCTTCACTTTGCATTAATCCATTATAACGATTTTCCATCTCAATAGCTGCTGCCTTTGTAAAGGTCACAACTAAAATATTTGAAGGGCTGACTTTATGCGTACAGACAAGTTCCTTGATTCGGTGCGTTAACACCATTGTCTTTCCAGAGCCTGGTCCTGCAAGAACCATCATCGGCCCGTCCTTATGCATAATTGCCTCTGATTGAGAAGGAGTAAAATTCATTAGTTATTCTCCAATTTAGCAATAGCTGCCTTAATACGTACTAATGATTCATCTTTTCCTAGTACTTCTAAGATTTCAGTAGCTCCTGCTGGAGTCATCTGCTTACCAGAAAGCGCTGTACGAATTGGCCACATTACAAAACCAACTTTATAACCTTTTTCAGTAGCAAATGCTTTAAGAGCAGCAAATAACGCATCATTGCTGTAATCGTCTTGAGTTTCTAATAAAGGAAGAACTTCTTTTAGCAAAGCTAAAGAATTTTCTTCATTCGTTTTCATCTTCTTATGAACATACATTGCACTGTCATATTCAGGAACTGCCTCAAAGAAATCAATGTGTTCTTTGATTTCTGGTAATACTTCAATACGAGTTTTTACCATTGCTGCAATCTTATGGAAATCTACATCCTTTGTAATGACTTCCTTCATAATTGGAAGAGCAAGTTCAAAGAACTTATCATCATCCATTGCTTTAATATATTCACCATTCATCCATTTTAACTTTGTAAAATCAAAGACAGATGGAGACTTTGACATATGATGATAATCAAATGCTTTTACTAATTCTTCTAAAGAGAAAATTTCAGTATTATCCTGTGGTGACCATCCAAGTAAAGCTACAAAGTTTACGACAGCCTCTGTAATAAATCCCTGCTCAATTAAATCTTCAAAAGAAGAGTGACCGCTTCTCTTACTGAGCTTATTGTGATTTTCATCAGTAATTAATGGACAGTGAACATAAACTGGCACTTCCCAACCAAATGCTTCATATAAACGATTGTATTTAGGTGAAGAAGATAAATATTCATTACCACGAACAACATGAGTAATTCCCATTAAATGGTCATCAACAACATTTGCAAAGTTATACGTTGGATAGCCATCAGATTTGATTAAAATCATATCATCTAATTCACTATTATCTACTTCTACATCACCATAAATTTCATCATGGAAAACGGTTTTTCCTTCGGTAGGATTATTCTGACGAATAACGTAAGGAATTCCTGCATCTAAGTTTTTTTGAATTTCTTCTTTTGATAAATGTAGACAGTGTTTATCATACACAGAAATTTCCTTACCAGCTACTTCCTGACGAAGAGAATCTAAACGTTCTTTAGTACAGAAACAATAGTAAGCTTCACCCTTTTCAATTAACTGTTTTGCATAATCTAAATAGATACCTGCTGCCTGACGTTCACTCTGAACATAAGGACCACAACCTCCATCTTTATCAGGTCCTTCATCATGAATAAGACCTGTTTTTTCCATTGTACGATAAATGATATCTACAGCCCCTTCTACGTAACGCTCTTGGTCTGTATCCTCAATTCTAAGTAAAAAATCTCCACCTTCGTGTTTTGCAATTAAATAAGCATATAAAGCTGTACGAAGATTTCCTACATGCATACGTCCTGTAGGACTTGGAGCAAATCTAGTTCTTACTTTTGACATATTGTGCCTCCTTAGTTTTAATCCAACTTATAGTCTATCATAGAATAGATGGCATGTCAAAAAGGAATTAAAAAAGAGACTGTTTTGCAACAGTCTCACTATCCTTACTCAACCAGTGAAATTTTAAATTTTGTCTCATACGGTCTACAGCTTACAAACAAATAAGTCTGACCTTCTTCTAAATCATAATACCATTCTGAAAATTCATGATAAGGAACTGGCTCCTTTTTTAAACTATCTGAACCGTTAATAGGAGTCAGGTCAAAGCTAATATAATTACTTAAATAGACAATATACCTTCCAGTAGTTGGCGCTGTAAAATAATATCCATCTTCCGTTAAAGTAATTTCTTTATTATATTCTAGATCTTTTAATGGCTCCTTTTTCAAAACAGCCTCACAATCATTTGATGCACAAAAATAATAATCTTTGCCTGCACGTAGGTCCCAGGTTAAAACATACCTTCCAGTTTCTTCATTGAAATCACTATGACGAAGCTGATTAGACCCTTCGCATAAAAGACAACCATTTGTTGACTCAAGAGTATACATTCCAGTTTCACTCGGTGTAAACTTCAAATAATTCCTTTCATCTTCCGACGTTTTCACTGGATTTCCAACTTCTAGTGCAATTGGATTCATCTGGATATAATTTAAATGATAGGTAAACTTCACTCCATCATGTTCTGCAACAATAGAAGTTGTGCTTTTATCGACTAACTTTGTATCTCTATTAAGAAAACTTACCGTATAATCAGAAGTCATTTCTTCTCCATATCCCACAACTTCTATTCCATATCTCATATCGGAAGGAGAATAATAGGTTTCAAAAATATTATTCCCTTTAATCTCATCTATATTAAATACATTTAGGTCTAATTCATAGTCAATATACCAAACTCTTTCTACTCCTGTAGTCGGATTAATCGCAATTAACACCGCTTCATAATCCTCTCCAGTTGCTTTCACAAAATATCCTTCTGTAACGACATCGGTATTATTGACTATTGTACATTTTAGATTTTCAATAGGAATTTTTACAGTAGTTCCCTCCATATGTATATTATTAGAAAAAAGCTAGGCTGGTTCCAAGAAGATACTCCGCCTGTCGAATCAATAGAAACCGATTTAAAACTTTCATAAAAAACTTTTCGTCTATTCTCAAGTTTTCTCGTCATCTTTTTTAATGAATTTTCATCGGCCTTTGAATCACTTAATAAATCCTCTGCTGATTCAATATCATTGTCTAATAACTTTTTGTAAGTACCTTTTGGCACATAGTTATCTGCTGGCACATAGTTATCACGAATGTATTTCAAATTGTCCATTGAAATACTAAGACTGTCTTTTAAGTCTTTCAATGGGTCTTTAACTACTGTAATAGGACATACTTCTTGTATTCCACTTCCATCCTGTGATTTAGCAACAATAAATGTATCTCCAACTGTTTTAGCTGTTACATATCCATTAGAATCTACAGTTGCTACATCTGTATTTTCAGATATCCAAAGTAAATAAGGCATTGAAGCATCATCAGGTAAAACTCTATCTAAAATCTTCTCTTTTTGGCCTTCCATCAACTCAAGATGAGAACTCCTTAATTGAATTTTCTCTACTAAAATTTTACTTGGATCAACTTTAACATCACACTTATCGGTTAGGCGACTTCCATCATTTGTTGTAACAGTAATTATTGCATTTCCTTTTTTTATTCCTCTTACAGTTCCGTTTGCATCTACAGTTGCCACTGAAGGATTATTCGATTTCCATGTCAACGACTTATTACTTGCATTCGATGGATAAACGGTCACTTTAAGCTGTTTAGACTCTCCAGCTTTTAAAGTAATAAATTTCTTATTCAAAGTGATATTTCTTACAAGTCTTGTCACATTCACCTTACAAGAAGCACTTTTTCCACTTCCATCCTCTGCTATAGCAGTAATCGTAGCTGTTCCAGTTCCTTTAGCTATTACATCTCCAGTTGAATTTATAACAGCTACAGAAGAATTGCTTGTTTTCCATTTTATTTTTTTATTCGTAGCATTTGAAGGAAGCACATGAACGCCTAGGTTCTTATTACTACCTACATTCAAATTCATTGATTTTTTATCCAATACCACTTCTTTAACTAGTACCACTTTAACTGTAACTTTACAAGTATACTTACGCTTTAAAGTATCTATAAATGTAATTACAGCAACTCCAGCCTTCTTTGCTGTTATAGTACCTGCTTTACTAACTGTAGCAACTGACTTATTACTAGTTGTTGCACTTTTTATTGTAGCTCCTGTCAGTTTTACAGTTTTAGTTGTTCCAACGCTAAGTGTCAATTGAGTATTGCTAATAGATGGGTTTTTTACGGTAATCTTACATGATAAAGTTTTCTTATTGACCTTTGCAGATATGGTAGCTGTTCCAGCTTTTTAGCTGTAACTTTACCTTTTGTATTGACAGTAGCAACTTTCTTATTACTTGTTGACCATTTTACTTTCACTTTAGTCCCACTTACTTTTAACGTTTTTGTATTTCCTACATAAACTACCGCTGTCGTAGCATTTAATTTCGGTTGTGCTGCAAATATCATCGTGCTTTTTTGAAAAGTTAATGTCGTAATTACTAATAGAAAAACTACAACAAATAGAATACAATTTATATTCAGTTTTTCTCTTAATTTCTTCATCTAATCCCTCTCTTTCATGTAATATGTAATATAGTTACTAGTAATTATACTTTTTCCCATAATAAATTTCAATAGAATAATAAATAAAAGACTATGAGAAATACTACTCCTTCTACTTACACATACACAAACCATCGATATTTACTATGTTCTTCGTTTTCCTCATCGGATTGTATTCGAATTTCTGGATGTAAATGGTTACATATTCAGTTTTCAAAGCACATCAGCTTATTTAGGGAATATTGTTCTAAGCATAACATAAATTAAATTTCTTATCATTCAACTTGTAGTTTAATTTTCAAGGTACAAAAAAGTCTCAGTACAACTGATTTCTCAATTATACTGAGACTTAAAAAATTATTTTTTCAAGAAAAGTTTTGTTTTATTTGTCTTCGTCTTCTCCAACTAGCTCAAAGAAGTCCATTTCATCTAAGAATTCATCAAATGCATC
>JPZU01000001.1:1029106-1051363 GCA_000875945.1 Lachnospiraceae bacterium TWA4
GTCTTCTCCAACTAGCTCAAAGAAGTCCATTTCATCTAAGAATTCATCAAATGCATCGATCGCTGCATCAAACTCTTCGTCATCTTCGATGTTTTCAAGAACAGGACCATTCTCATCTTCATGGAAACGATAGATGTAAACATCTCCTTCTTCATCTCCAACCATTTCCATCGGCTGAACAGCAATATAGCTCTGCTCACCAACTTGATAAATTTTTAAAACTGCACATTCAAGTTCCTTGTCATCATCAAGTAATAAAGTAACTGTTAAGCCTTCTGCTTCATTTGGTTTGTTTGTGTTTTTTGCCATAAATACCTCCACTGACACATTGAATTTTAATGTTCTTAATTATAAATTATAAGTATACAGTATACACTATTACATTGTACATTAAAATCTATTATACATTAAATCTAAAGAGAATTACATCTCCATCTTTTACAACATATTCTTTACCTTCTAGACCAATTAGACCTTTTTCTCTAGCTGCTGCATAAGAGCCTGCATCTAATAAATCCTGGTAGTTTACAACTTCTGCACGAATAAATCCTCGCTCAAAGTCTGTATGGATTTTACCTGCTGCCTGAGGTGCTTTGGTTCCTTTTTTAATTGTCCAAGCACGAGTCTCATCTTCACCAGAAGTTAAATAACTGATAAGTCCTAATAAATGATAACTTGCCTGAATGAGTTTTTCAAGACCTGATTCACTAAGTCCTAAGTCTTCTAAAAACTCTTGCTTCTCATCATCTTCTAATTCAGCAATTTCTTGTTCAATCTGAGCACAGATTACAAACACTTCACTACCCTCACCGGATGCAAATTCACGTACCTTCGCAACCTGAGCATTGTCATTGCCATCACTTGCAAGGTCATCTTCTGTAACATTTGCTGCATAAATGACAGGTTTAGAAGTTAAAAGAGTTAAGCTATCAATAAAGCTCTGTTCGTCTTCATCTTCTGCTTCAAAAGTCTTAGCAAGTCCACCATCTTCCATATGAGCTTTTAGACGTTTTAAAATTGCAAGCTCTTTAGCTAACGATTTATCATTATTTGCTCCCTTAGCAGTTTTAGCGATTCTTCTGTCTAAGACATCCATGTCGGCAAATAATAACTCTAAATTGATTGTTTCGATGTCACGAAGTGGATCAATACTTCCATCCACATGAACGATATTTGAATCTTCAAAGCATCGAACAACGTGAACAATCGCATCTACTTCACGAATATGTGAAAGGAACTGGTTACCAAGTCCTTCACCCTTAGATGCTCCTTTTACAAGACCAGCAATATCAACAAATTCGATAACTGCTGGGGTTACTTTTTTTGATTGATACATATTTGCCAATAAACCAAGACGAAAATCTGGTACAGGTACAATACCCACATTTGGATCAATTGTACAGAATGGATAGTTTGCAGATTCTGCACCAGCCTTCGTTAAGGCATTAAATAATGTGCTTTTGCCTACGTTAGGTAAGCCTACGATACCTAATTTCATAGTAGTCTCCTTATCTATGTGTTTTCTATATTATTTTCTATAAATCAAGCTATAGTTTATCATAGAATAGATGGGATGTCAAAATGAAGTTTAATTATTCCATATACCTTTCCCAAATATTCTCTTGATATCCTGCTCTCTTACAATTTCTCATCTCTTCCACCACTTCTTTAAACTCTGTATCTGTAATTTGTTCTAACATCTTTAATCTTCGACTGCTTATAACTTCTCCAGACTTACTCATCTCATAATCACAAAGACTCATATGCCAGTAAACAAACTTTCCACGATAATAATCTTTTAGCTTTTGTGCAATCAACAATCCTTCTGGATCAAAATCTCCTGCATAATAAACCGTTGTTGTTTCTTTATCCAATAAATCAAGTAAACAAAGTCCACTAAGCCTTGGCTGTCCATTCATACACATAACTGAACATCCCGTTTTACATAAAAGTGCATAAACCGAAGGATTTTCTACAATATAAAGTTCATTATTCATACAAGTAACTTTTGACCAACTAGTAATTACCTGTAAAGGAACTTGGACTAAATCCTGTTCATTAAAAAATCCTTCCATTCCTTGATGAATCTTTCCATCTTTTTTCCAAGCGTGAAGCCCAGATACCATTACATAATTGGATACATCATCTTTTAAAAGACCTACAGACAAATACAATCGCTGTTTATAAAGCAAAGAAGAATCTCCTTGCTCCCTTTTTATTTTCATTTTCCATTCAATAATCGAACAAAGAAGAGAGTTTTCACTACTTCCTTCATCAAACGCATGGGGATTTCCTGTAACAATTGCAGCAAAAATTGCCAAGTATTCAGGTGAACTATTTTCATCTGGCAAGGCTTTTAATATCTTTACTCCCAATTCCAACTGTTCTTTTGGAAGATGCTTATGTTCTTCTAACCAAAGCGATTCACTGTATTTTTCGACCAACTCTTGATAGGCCTGTTCCTTGCGATTTTGTTTGAACTGTTTTTCTTCCTTTTTAGTAACTAACGGATTTCCTGTATACAATTCTAGAAGCTGCTTTCCTGTATAAGAATCAAATCGACTATTTTGTAAGGCTTTTTCAAATTGAGTTGCTGTAATTTTAATTACCTCTTGTCCTGTAAAACTTTTTTCCTAAAAAACCTTCTAAGATTTCTCTATCTTCACGACTCACAAAACTCAAGGTAATTGTTCCACTAAACTTTCCATACGATCGATATTTTTCTAAAAAACCATCAAATAACTGGCTAAAAATAGGGTTTTCTTTAAAGTAACTCGGCAGCACGTTTTTCGATTGCTCTTTCATCTTCCATCATTTCCTTTATCTTTCCATTCCATACATAAGGCATGACTGTAACAAATTTTGCATTTTCAGGTCTTAGTAACTGATAAATCGCTAGAGCATCTAACGTATCACAATCACCCCAGAGAACTTGGGAGTTGATGATAAAATCAAATCCAAATTCTGTCATTAAACGAAACATATCTCTAATATTTTTATTGTCTACACCCGCAAATGCTTCGTCTAAGGAAATAAGTCTTGGCGCATCTTTTCTACCAGCTGCATACTTTGCAACTACTGCTGAAAACAATGGAATATACATCGCCATCGCTTTTTCACCACCACTAAACGTACCAAATACGCTATTCGTTAGTTCCTTCTGCCTTTCTCCACTCTTTTGCGAATACAATCGAAACTCAAACCATTTTCTATAATCTAGAGTTTCTTTCATCACCTGATAAAATGAAATCGTCTCTCCACTGTCATTTGCTACACGTCTAGCTTCTTCCACTTTTGAACGGAAATGAGCTGATAGACGACTTGCTTCAGTTTCTTTCATTGAACGATAATCTTTCTTTAAAAGTTCAACCAAATCTTTCGTATCCAACTGGTTTTCATTTTCTGCTGTTTTACTTCTCCATCGAAGACTTAACTTTAATCCACTAGATGTATTCATTGCTTGCATGAGTCCATTCATCTTATTGACCCAAGAAATAGATGCATTAATTTTTGCTCTAATTTTTCGACTAATCGTATTCGATAAAATATCTTCAAATAATTCTCGATCTCCATCCTTTAATAACTGCTGTAACTCATAAATGTCTTCATCCAAATGAAGTAATAATTCTCCAAATGAAATTTTTACTCCTTGATATCTTGCATAAATTGCCCATCGTTCTTCCTCTGCCACAAAGGTCAACTGGTAATCGTTTAAATATCCTCGATTTTCAAAATAGACATTATTTAAATTCTGCACAATAGTTTCCTTTGACAATAATTGACACTCACCACTTAAATGACTTCGAACTTTTTTATAATTTGCTTTTATCTCTTCTGGTAATTCTACATATCCTAAGACCTCTTCCGCTTCATAAGCTGCCTTTAACTCCTTAGCTTTTAATTCTAAGGACTGTATTAATTCTTCCTTTTTAGCAAGTTCTGCCTGCAAAAGTTTTATCTGTTCAATAGCCTGTGTACGCTCTTGCACACAAGTTTGCAACTTTTTGGGATAGTCTCTTAACCAGTTCATGCAGAAATTTAATCGCTCTTTAATCTGCTCATAATCGGTTAACTGTAACTGCTGTTTCACCGACTCAAACTCTTTAGATGCCTTTCCTATGACACGCTCAGTATTTCGGATATCATAGAGAATTTCATCCATATCAATGTCTAAATTTTCTAACTGTTCTGTCAAATCATTTAGGTGAATAAAACGCTGCAAATACACATTGTGAGCTGATTGCAGCCTGTAAAAATTCTGAATATACTCTCGCATAGACTTTTCAGCCTCTACAAATACCTTGTAATTGCAAGTTAAATACAGACGGTCTGCAAGTTCAAGTACCTCTTTTTTAACCGCTTTTAACTTCTCATTTACTAATAGGAATTCTTCTTCGATTTTCCTATAGTCTTCCCTAAGATTCGTATCTTCTCGAAGTTTTTCTTGTAACATAGAAAATGCCTGCTTTAAATCAACATCCGTTGGAAACGCCTCATATTCCTTTTTCAATAATTCTTGACGAGATTTTAACTGTTCATAAGAAATTTCTAAACTACTGATTGCTTGTTCTAGTCTGTAAAGCTCTTCTTTGCAACACTTGATTTGGGCTCTACGATGTTCTTCCCTAGCTTGAACCCCAATAAACTTTGCTTTATAAGTATTTGTAATAGTTCCATAGAGAAGCCCCAATTGATAACTTCCATTTGCTGCAATAAGCGTTCGATTTTCTCGGTTATAAATAATTTTTTCTAAGAGTTTTTCTCCCTTTACAAATAGATATTGATCTTTACAACCTTCAACTGACTTTAGTACTTGATTTTTATATTTCTCATCAATCACTAACGCATCCAAAATTCCCATTTCTAATAGAGCTTCTTCTAGCTGATTGCGTTCACTTTCACTAGTGCCTTCTTCAAACTCAACTAATTTATAAAACTCTTTATAAGGAATTCGGTTCTGCCTTAAATACTTTCTATTTTGTAGAACTGCTTCACTGCGAATCGGTTCTGGTTCTTTATTTTTCTCCCATTCCCTTAGTTGTATTTGCACTTCTTTTTGCTCAGATTTTAGCTGATGAATTTGTTCTTCAATCTGTCTTTTTTCATCTTCTAACTGACTTTTATAGTTTATCCATTCATCACCTACTTGCTGTCGAACTATCGAAAAATCAGACTCTTCATTGTAATTTACAGCAAACAAAGATAACTGATTGACAAATTCTCTTGGAAGTTTAAATTCTTCATTGCCAAAATTCCAAGCATAGAGCTTTTCCTTCCACTCATTTTCCACCTGAACTAACAAATCCTCTAACTGTGCAATTCTTCTCTCGCCTTCGTCAATCGACTTTTGTTTAAGTTCTCGTTTCTTCAATAGTTCCTCTACTTGTCGTTCATAACTTTCAGACTGTCTTAAAATCTCCAACCCCTTTTGGATTTTTTCTTGACGCCTTTGTGCCTCTTTTTGATAAATTTCAAAGGAAAATGGCTCATGAAGCGCTTCTAACAAGTCCGATTTTAAAAATTCATGCTCAGAATATTCTGCCTCATCCATAAACTCTAAAAGTTCTTTTATTTCTTTTTCATTTTCGTAGCTTAAATTTTCTTCATCTTTTTTCTTTTCTTCGATATCGATTCTTCGTCTCTTTTTTTCCTCTAATTGACTTTCCTTTTTTGACAATACCGCTTGATTGATTTCTAGTTGCTTTTCAAGTTCTAGTTCCCTTGCCTTTAGTCCGACAGCATCACTATTATTAAGAGATTCTCTTTCCTTTTCTAAAGTTTCTTTTTTGTATCTAACTCCATCTGCTCAGATTCTAGTCTAGCAACCTGCTCCTTACAACTTTCTAATAATGTATATGCTTCACTCTTCTGACGTTTAATTGTCAATAATTCCCTTTCGCCTTCGTCTAAATTTTTTGCTTTTTCAAATAATAGTAAACGATTATACTTATCGTATACTCTATAAATTTTACCTGCTGCCTGTCTTCCTTCTTCACGAGATTTTAAATTACTCGTCATTGTATCCATATTTTCAATTGCCTCAGACATCGGTCTTAAATCTTCATCATATAAAGGTTGTAGAGAATTACTTAGAATATCATTAATCACCGATGGTTTAAAATCTTTTGAGAGTTTAGGAGTACGAAGCTGAATGAGTAAATCAATCATCTCCTTGTATTCTTCAATCGTTTCAAATCCAAAGATTTCACGATTAATAAATTCCATATACTCCACTTGACGGTCAAAGACTTCTCCACCAGTTTTTAATTGGTTCTCTAGCTGTCTTTTGGATAAAGTAACTTTTTCGCTCGTTTCTTTATATAAGAAGAAGTCTTTTCCAATTCGACTTCCATCTTTAATTGCAAAATACCATTTATCTAAAGGTTTTCCTTTTCTTGCACGAATGCCCATTCCAACCGTTAAATAGGTATCACTTTCTTGTCGTTTAAATTCTAAGTATAGATAACCGGTTCTTTCCTCCCTTTCATCATCTTCTTCCAATAAATAACTGCTCATTTTTCGATCTCTTGAGCCAAAAGGATCAAGTCGTTCTGGACTCATATTTCCATCTAATAAAAGAGGAACCACACTTTGCATCGTTACTGATTTCCCCGATCCATTTGAACCTCGAAGCAACATTCGCCCTTTAATAAATGAAAACTCCTGCTCGTCATAGTACCAAAAATTAATTAATCCAATTTTATTTGCTTGCCATCTGCTATTCATTTGCATCTCCCTTAAAATCCTTTGGATAATATCCTCCTAATTTACCCACCGCTGGATAAATCTCAACAAAGTGTTCTTCCTTATTCACTTCTATAAATTTCCACTGCATCATTTCCTTTGTAACAGCTAAAATAAACTCTCCCTGTGTCATCTCACGATAACTTTTCGTAAATCCACTACTACTTTCATTTTTAACTTCACACAGCAGCTTTTCAAATTCGACTTGACTGACAATTACTCGCTCATTTTTCTGAAGGTTCCACTCCTTGTCTTCAATTCGTTGTCGAATCTTTGAAAAACAAAGCAGTAAGATATCTGAAATTGCATTCCTTCCTGGAAAGGAAGTCCCTATCTTAGAATTTTCTCCCATAATCAAAAAGGCGCTTCCTTTATGAATGTGAAGGTCACAGTCAAAGTTTTGTTCAAATTCCTCATTCAGTCGATAGCCATAACGCTTTAAATAATCAAAATCTTCATCTGAATGAACTCCCCTATACATACCAACCGAAAAAAGCAAAGACTTATAAACTCTATGACGTCTAGCAATTCCTCTGTCTTCATTAATATCAAACCAATCACTTTCTCTAAAATCTTCTGGTTTTGTATACCCCATAATATCTCTCGAAAAGTTCTTAACAAAATATCTAGAAGCTCCTGTATTCTCATAGAGCACTTCCCCGATTTCTTGGTCTACAAATCCCTCATCACTTCCATCAGTTACTTTAAGTATCAACTCATCAACTGCATAGCGAAGTACACGAACCAATCGTCTTCTATGGCTATAAATTGTCCAATCAATACTTCCCTTTGGCATCTGCCCTTCAATAAACTCCGTTAACTGCGAAAGAAGAAATTGATCTCCTGCATCTTTATCTTCTAAAAACATCAAAAGAATACAAAGTATGGCATATTCTTCTTTTGATAAAAGTTCTTCAATTCCCATATAGGATTCTGGAATCGCTGGAATTTTTTCTAACTTAATCAACAGTGAATTTTCAATTATCTGACAGCCTAATTTCTCTGTTACATACTGGCGAATTTCACCAATCGAATCTCGGATTTTATAATAAAGTTCTTTATCTTCTGATTTTAGTATCCACCGTCTATTTAACAAAAGTTCAAGTTCTTTCATCATCTTATAAATTCTCCTTTGTAAAAATTAACCGAATTTTAGGCATTGTAAAATTGCCATCCTCACAGTGAACAATACACCTCTTATCAGCTTCTTCCATATCTAGCTTATAGTCTCTACCATCTTCAGTTTTTGCCGTATAAGAAGAATCTTCTAATGCATTTGATAACCATTTTAGTAAAATTTCACGTACTCTTGACTCAATCACTGGTAAGTTTGAAAAATCAATGACTCCATCCACTTCTAAATTGGCAATTTTCTCTTGGTTTTCTTT
Organism: Lachnospiraceae bacterium TWA4; assembly: GCA_000875945.1. Taxonomy (GTDB): domain Bacteria; phylum Bacillota; class Clostridia; order Lachnospirales; family Lachnospiraceae; genus TWA4. The sequence continues at coordinate 1,037,239 of JPZU01000001.1, forward strand.
AATCGTTTGAATTAATTGTCTTCGAACTTCTTCTTTTTTTCGCTTAGATTCTGTAATTCCACTTCGATGAGTTTTCTCGTTATAAGTTCTTATTCTAGGAGTCAACTTAAATTGCAATGCCTTTTCCTCATAAACTCCCTGATTCATACTCCCTGATTCTCGAACTAGTTGTCCCTTTAAGTGATGTGGTGATTTAAGACCAAAGACCATAGCTGCCATCTTATGTGCTTCTTCTACATTTTCACAATCCATAAAAATACTTGCAATCTTTCGATATTCTTCCTTGCGATTTGCTCCTAATGCATTCTTCTCACTAAGTCTTGCTGCATATCTTGTAATCCTTCGGATAATATCATTGGTCACATCAAAAAGCTTAGCTGCTTCACTTTCAGTCATTTTTTCAGAAACAAACCAATTTCTAATGCTATTATAACTTCCATAAACTTTTTCTTTAATTTGTTCTCTAGTAATTTCTACATCAATTCTAGGAATCGATAATTCATAGTCTATGACCTTTTCCAAGACAGCTACTAGCACATTTTCATCTAATTGAATTAGTAATTCTTCAATGATTCCCACATTCTTTTGAAGACTTTTGATAAAACTTCTAAGATATTCTATGAGTCGGTCTTTAAAAATCAAAAACTCCTTTGTATGCATCATTTCCTCAGCTTTTACGCTATTTAAATCACGAATATAATCCTGATAATTTTGATTTAGACGAATAAAATCATTGTTCAAATCTTTCCACCAAGCATTAATCTGTTCGGCATCTTTTACGGATATCATAGAAAATTGTTCCATCTGAATACGAATTCGTTCTAGCAGTGTTGGCTCTAGGGAGGAACCTTCCACAGATAAATTTTCCAATCGTAAAACCAATCGCTCAATTTCTACACTGTATTCAGACATTCGATAACGAAATTTTTTATTTGTAAATTCCTCTACACTCATCGCCCTTTTAGTATCTTGAATCGCTTCTAAATTTCTCCACTCTCTAAGTGCAGCAAGGTCTTGTTGACACTGCTCAATTCGATACTCTTTAAAATATGGATTTTTTATCATCTCGTCATAAACTTCTTCCTGATACATCCAGTATTTTAGTCGCTCATAATTTTTAAAAAATATACGCATAATGCTTCGATACCTATCCACATTATCTGCCGTTAAGTACTTAACTTCTACAAGTGGCTTCATTAATTTATCTAAATTTTGCATACCAAACTTCCTCCATCTGTGCTATAGTATAATCTATCATAAATCTAACTACCTAACAAGAAAGAGAAGGAATTTTATATGAATACTGTAAAAATACGAAATATCACTATAGGTGAAGGACTACCTAAAATCTGTGTTCCTATCGTTGGTAAGACAACCGAAGAAATTTTAAACTCAGCAAAAGCCATTTGCCAAGTAGGTGCTGATATTGTAGAATGGCGTGTCGATTGGTATGAAGACGTTTTTGACTTAGAAAAAGTAAAAGATACGGCTAGAAAACTTCGAGAAGTTTTGGGAAAACTCGTTCTTTTATTTACTTTTCGTACCTCAAAAGAGGGTGGTGAAAAATCCATTGAACCTCAGATGTATCAAACATTAAATCAAGAAATTGCAAAAACTGGATATGTCGATTTAATAGATGTCGAAGCTTTTTCTGGTGATGATGAAGTAAAAACTATAATTGAATTCGCTCATAACTTTAGTGTTAAAGTGATTGGGTCTAATCACGATTTTGATAAGACACCCAATAAGTCAGATATTATTTATCGACTTCGAAAAATGCAAGACTTAGGCGTTGATATTCCTAAGATTGCCGTCATGCCACAAACAAAAGAGGATGTCCTTACTTTACTTTTGGCAACCAATGAAATGGTTACTTGCTATGCTAATCGTCCAATTATCACCATGTCAATGGCTGGTACAGGTGTGATTAGTAGACTTTGTGGTGAAGTATTTGGCTCTGCAATAACTTTTGGCTCTGTTGGAAAGGCTTCTGCTCCTGGACAAATGAATGCCTCTGACTTAAAAGAGGTTTTAACTCTTTTACATAACTCATTATAGAAAGAAGGTTTAGGCTATGCCAATAGGAATTATTTTAAACGTCACTTGTGTAGTAATTGGAGGAATTATTGGAACCTTTATCGGACCTAAACTGACTGACACTTTTAAAGAACATTTAAATACCATTTTTGGTGTATGTGCAATGGCTATGGGAATTAGCTCCATTGTTCTTATGCAAAATATGCCCATCGTTATTTTATCTATAATTGTTGGAACTGTTCTTGGGTTGGCAATTCATTTAGGGGATAACGTTCAAAAAGCCGGACTAGCTACCCAGAAACTAATTTCTACATTAATTCCAAGTCAGCAAGAAAAATCGGATGAATTTAAAAGTGTTCTAGTTACTGCAATTGTATTATTTTGCGCTAGTGGAACAGGAATCTATGGAAGCATGGTTTTAGGAATGACAGGTGATAACAATATTTTAATTGCTAAATCAATTTTAGATTTACCAACAGCCCTAATTTTTGCCTGTGTACTTGGTGCAATTACTTGTATTATTGCAATTCCACAGTTTATTATTTTTCTAATTTTATTTTTTCTAGCAAATGCTATTTATCCATTTTGTACAGATGTGATGATTAATGACTTTAAAGCTTGTGGTGGAATCCTTTTATTAGCTACAGGATTTCGAATGGCTAAAATTAAAGAATTTCCTATTGCTGATATGATTCCAGCAATGGTTTTAGTTATGCCTCTTAGTAGTTTATGGACAAGTTTTATTTTACCATTAATTTCATAAAAAGAAAATTTAACTTTTATAGAAAAGAGAGCTTAACGCCCAATGTCATTAAGTTAAGATTTTAATAAAGATCTCAGTATTAGAAATAATACTGGGGTCTTTTTTGTACAAAAATACATAATTTTTCTATTCAAAAAAGGTGATGTCTATCCATCAAGAAATCTATGCACATCTAATTATGTATAACTTTGCAGAAATGATTACCTCACACGTAGTCATTAAAAAAAAGCAAAGGAAATATACATATAAAGCAAATTTTTCGGTTGCAGCTCATATGTGTAGGTTATTCTATTATGGAAAAACATCATCACCTAAGTTAGAAACCATTATTGCAAGAAACATCATACCTATAAGGAATGATCGGCATCTAAAACGACACCCTACTACAAAAATATTTGCACAATGTTAACTTAATGACATTGCTCACTTGAGTCCCCTTTTACATTTACTTATTATTTCGCTAATTCTTTTTCAATTTTCTTACAAATCTCTACTTTACTTAATCCATCCACATGCACCACAATATCTGCTGCCGCCTCATATTTTTCACGTCTTGATTCCATCAATTCGGCAATAAATTCAACTGTTTTATTATTTTCTAGTAATGGTCTATTATGGTCATCTTTTACTCGCTCAAATATGGTTTCTGGCTTTGCAGTAAGTAGCACTACTCGCCCATTCTTCTTCATTTCAACGACGTTACACTCACGAAGTGGAACCCCACCACCACAAGAAATAACCACATTTTTCTTAGACTGCATTTCAATTAACAGATTTGTTTCTAAATCTCTAAAATACTGCTCTCCATGAACTTCAAAAATCTGTGGAATGCTCATTCCTTCTCTCTTTGCAATAAGTTCATCCATTTCTACAACTTCCATACCATATAGTTCATGTAAGCAGGCTGCAATTGTTGACTTACCCGTTCCCATAAAGCCAATAAGAGCAATATTATAATTAAATTTATTTTCCATCAGTTTATCCTCCAAAAATCAAACTATCAGTTTATATTTGCAAAATAATTATATCGAAGTGTCAAATCATTCTTCTTTATTAGATTCTCTACTTTTTCACTACTACTAGTCGAATAAGTTGTTCCATCATACCACGCATGGTCTGTATAGAATACAAAATTTCGATAAGAAGAATCAAGTACATCCTCTCCAATATAATAACTCTTAGTATACTCTACACCAAACAAATTTAATGTAGTTGGTAAAATATCTACTTGCATACTTGGCTTATCGACTTCCTGCGCCTTTAAATCACTACTCCAGATAAAGAATGGCGTATGATTAATTCGCTGATCGGTCGTATTCTTATACTTATCAAGTACCGATTTATCATTAATTGTATAGAGATAATGGTCAGCAAAAGCTACAATCACTGTATTGTCATAAAGATTATTGTCCTTTAACGCTTGTATTAAGAGCCCAACCATATAATCAGTTTCAGAAACTTCAAGTCTTACCACTTCTTCTTCTGATAAATCAGGCACATTTCCTTCCCCATACTTCATAGTTGACACTAATTTTCCAATTCCCTCAGTAGTTGTAAATGGTGTATGAGGTGTATATGTAATAATATAATCTAAGAAAGGCTCGCCACTTTTAAACATTTCTTTATTAAATGTCTCATCTAAAATCAATTGACGGTCTAGCTCATAATCCAGTCCTTGACTAGAATTTTGCATAATATCGATTAAGTTAAAGTAGTTATCATAACCCCAGTTCTTATAGTTTACTCCTCTAGAATAAAACTCTGGACTATTCATATGGAAGGCATTGACTCTATAACCTAAATTTTTAAATAAATGTGCAAGTGACTGTGAAAAATCATTGTGATTTAATGAATATACATTTTCATTATAGGTCAGTGGCGTTGTAAACCCAGTATTTACTGAAAACTCTGAGTTAAAGGTAGAGCCACCACCGGTATAAGTTGAATAGTGATCAGTAAAATTCATTGACTGCTGTCTTAGCTTATATAGATTTGGTGTATCTTTTTCATTTAATAACCAGTCATCCATACCTTCAAGCTGTAAGAAAATCACATTTTTGCCTTTAAATAATCCTGTATATTCATTAGTTGGTGCACCCGTTTTGTCATAATAAGACTGTAAAAATGCTTCATCCTCTGTTGAAATTTCCTCTGCTGGACGAAGAAACGTCACATAGAAATTTCTGACTGTATATTCGTAAAGTCCTGCAAGTTTTACTCCTTTATTGGCGTCACTAAAGTTATCGTAAACATTTTTAGGTTCTTCAAAGTTGCTCCATGAAAGTTCTGTATTTCCAGTCCCCATTGTTTTAACACTTAAAGAATGTAAAACTAAAAATACTCCAAATCCCATTACAATAATAATTGGATGATTCTTTTCTCTTCCCTGAATACAAAATGAAAGGATTATAGCAATTACTAAAAATAGGAATCCTAATCCGTAAATATACTTTGGTGCAGAAACTATAGTACTTAAAATATAAGAACTTCCTTCACTTGCCATCTTCGTTAAATGAAAGCTAAAAAAGAAGTTTGTAAGAGAATAGTACACTCCATGTGTTAAAAATAATAACCAATAAATAATAAATACAACCCAATAAATAATCTTTGATAACTTACCTTTTAAACTTGCAATCAACCAAGCAAAAAATAATGCCCAAGTAAGAGTAAATGCATTGGGTGTTATTGTATCCAGTTTACAAAAATCAATTCTCTGTCCCATATAGCGAAGTGTTAAATCCATCGCCCAAAGAAGTAAAATAAATCCCACTAAACCAAATACATTGAGTATTTTTTTCGTAAATTCATAGTATTCCTCCAAAAAATAAGAGGTTGTGAAATAACTCTAAAAGTCATTAGAAGATACTCCCTCAGTCAGCTTTAGGCATCAGGACTCCGCCTGCTACGCAGGCACCTCATGCCAAGCGCTGACAGCTCCCTCAAGAGGGAGCCTTTAACCAAAATAGTTACTTCACAGCCTCTATATTCAATTTACTAATTATTTTCTTACTAATAAACTCTTACCAGTCATTTCTTTAGGCTGTTCCATACCCATCACATCAATTAAAGTAGGAACGATATCTGCTAAGCATCCACCTTCTTTAAGAGTTGTACCTTCTGGACCATTGACTAAGATAAATGGTACTGGATTTGTTGTATGAGCTGTATGAGGAGCACCTGTTTCATAGTCACGAAGCTGTTCTGCATTTCCGTGGTCTGCACAAATAAACATACATCCACCCACACTCTTTACTGCTTCTACTGCACGACCTACACAAGCGTCTACCGTTTCAACAGCCTTAATTGCAGCTTCTTCAATACCAGTGTGTCCTACCATATCAGGGTTTGCAAAGTTAATAATAATAACATCATATTTATCAGAAGTAATGGCATCTACTAATTTATCACAAACTGGATTTGCACTCATTTCTGGCTGTAAATCATAGGTTGCTACCTTAGGAGATTTTACTAAAATACGATCTTCACCCTTATTAGGTTCTTCTACACCACCGTTGAAGAAGAAGGTAACGTGTGCATATTTTTCTGTCTCAGCAATTCTAGCCTGAGTCATATTGTTTGCTGCTAAGAATTCACCAAAGGTATTCGTAATAGAAACTTTCTTAAATGCAATGATTTTATTAGGAATGGTTACATCATATTCTGTAAAGCATACATAAGTTAAATCAAGGCGTTTTTCTCTTTCAAATCCATCAAAATCATCTGCACAGAATGCACGAGTAATTTCTCTTGCTCGATCAGGACGGAAGTTAAAAAATACAACTGAATCGTTGTCATTGACTGTTGCAAGAGGCTTACCATCTCTTGTTACAACAAATGGTAAAACGAATTCATCAGTTTTTTCATCATCATAAGAAGCCTGAACGCCTGCGACTGCATCAGTCTGAGCAATACCTTCACCCTTAGTTAATGCCTTATAAGCTAATTCTACACGGTCCCAACGATTATCTCGATCCATTGCATAGTAACGACCCATAACAGATGCGATTTCACCTACACCAATTTCAGCCATCTTGTCAGCTAACTGCTGTACATAGTCTTTACCAGATGCTGGAGGAGTATCACGACCATCTAAGAAGCAGTGTACATAAACTTTTTTAAGTCCTTCTCTTTTAGCCATTTCAAGTAAAGCATAAAGATGAGTATTGTGGCTGTGTACACCACCATCAGATAATAATCCCCAAGCGTGAAGTGCTGAGTCATTCTTCTTACAATTGTTCATAGCTTCTAATAAAGCTTCGTTTTTAAAGAAATCTCCATCTTCAATTTCTTTGGTAATACGGGTTAATTCCTGATAAACAATACGTCCAGCACCCATATTTAAGTGACCTACTTCTGAATTACCCATCTGTCCATCTGGAAGACCTACTGCAAGTCCACTAGCATATCCTTTAACAAAAGGGCATTCTGCCATCAATTGATCCATAACTGGGGTATTAGCCATAGCTACAGCATTGTGATCGTTACGTTCATTTAATCCATATCCATCTAAAATCATTAAAACGGTTGGTTTTTTACTCATGTTTTTCCCTTTCTACTTACAATATCTAAAAAATAAAGGCTATTGCAAAATGTAAATTTTTACTCCCTCAGTCGGCAAAGCCGACAGCTCCCTCAAGAGAGAGCCTATCTTCTCCTCATCCTTTAAAAGAAAATCTCTTACTTTTCAAAAAGAATTTAATTTTTTAAACTCCATCAAATTGATTTTTCAAAAAGAATTTACTTTTTTAAGCTCCATCAAATTGATTTTTCAAAAAGAACTTACTTTTTTAAGTTACATCAAATTGATTTTTCAAAAAGAACTTACTTTTTCAAACTCCATCAAATAGGGAGTTTATTACTTTAAAAAGGATTACTTCTCTAGCCTCCCTCTTGAGGGAGGTGTCACGAAGTGACGGAGGGAGTAAATTTATTACATTTATTACTTTGCAACAGCCTCAAGCTCATAGGACTGATAAACAAATTATTGGTCAGTAAATTTATTACTTTGCAACAGCCCCTTGCATTAAATAATTATTTATAATTTACAATCTTACCAAAATCTGGTTTTAAAGAAGCACCACCAACTAAGCCACCATCGATATTAGGCATAGCAAATAATTCTGGAGCAGATGCTGCTGAAACGCTTCCACCATACTGAATGCGAATAGCCTGCGCTGTATCAGTATCATAAACTTCTGCGATACAAGCTCTGATTGCTGCACAAACTTCTTCAGCCTGTTCCTTAGTTGCAACTTTACCAGTTCCAATTGCCCAAATTGGTTCATAAGCGATAACAGCTGTCTTAGCCTGTTCTGCAGTTACACCAACGAAAGCAACTTTAATCTGCTGACGAATGAAGTCAATAGTTACACCCTGTTCTCTCTGAGCTAAGGTTTCACCACAGCAAACGATAGGAGTAATTCCATGTTCAAAAGCTTTTAATACTTTCTTATTCACTGTTTCATCAGTTTCAGCAAAGTATTCTCTTCTTTCAGAATGTCCTAAAACAACATATTTAACACCTGCATCTACTAACATTGCAGGAGAAATTTCACCAGTGAATGCACCTTTTTCTTCAAAGTACATATTTTCAGCACCAATATTGATGTTGCTGCCTTTTGCAGCCTCCATACAAGGAATGATATCAATAGCAGGAACGCAGAATACTACGTCTACTTCGTCATTAACTACTAATGGTTTTAATTCATTAACTAATGCTACTGCCTCACTTGGAGTCATGTTCATTTTCCAGTTACCTGCAATAATTTTCTTACGCATATCCTTATTCTCCTAATTAAATTAAGTTTATATAAATTTACTTACTTCACTTACTATAATTATTCTATACTTATTCTATAGTTATCAGTTATTCAAATTGTACTCAAAAAATGATTATTTATCATTAATAGCTGCTACACCTGGAAGTTCTTTACCTTCTAAGAATTCCATAGAAGCTCCACCACCTGTAGAGATGTGGCTCATCTTATCACCAAATCCTAACTGGTTAACAGCTGCTGCTGAATCACCACCACCGATAATAGTTGTAGCATCAAGATCAGCTAATACCTTAGCAACTTCTACAGTACCTTTTGCGAAATTAGGCATTTCAAATACACCCATAGGTCCGTTCCATACAACAGTCTTAGCATCTTTTAATGCTTCTGCATAAAGTGCTGCTGTCTTAGGTCCGATATCAACGCCCATTTCATCATCTGCCATTCCACCTTCGCATACACGACTTGGTGCATCATTATTAAATTCTTTAACAACAACGTCATCTACTGGAATTAACATCTTAACGCCTTTTTCTTCTGCTTTTTTAAGCATTTTTGCAGCGTAATCTACATAATCATCTTCTACTAAAGATTTACCAACGTTTTTACCCTGAGATTTCTGGAAGGTATAAGCCATACCACCACCAATGATTAAGGTATCAACTTTTTCTAATAAGTTTTCGATAACAGAAATCTTAGAAGAAACTTTAGAACCACCTAAGATTGCTACGAAAGGTCTATTAGGATTATTCACTGCATTTCCTAAGAAATCGATTTCTTTCTGCATTAAATATCCAACAGCGCTTGTTTTGATGTAATCAGTTACACCAACAGTTGAGCAGTGAGCACGATGAGCAGTACCAAACGCATCATTAACAAATACTTCTGCTAAAGAAGCAAGTTCTTTACTGAAAGCTTCACCATTCTTAGTTTCTTCTGCGCGATATCTAGTATTTTCTAATAATACGATATCTCCATCGTTCATTGCAGCTACAGCAGCTTTAGCGTTTTCACCAACAACTGTTGCATCAGCAGCAAATTTAACTTCCTGTCCTAATAATTCAGATAAACGAACTGCTACAGGAGCTAAAGATAATTCTGGTTTTGGTTCTCCCTTAGGTTTTCCAAGATGAGAGCAAAGAATGACCTGTCCACCATCTGCTACTAATTTCTTAATAGTAGGTAGAGCTGCTACTAAACGAGTTTCATCTGTAATTTTACCTTCTTTTAAAGGTACATTAAAATCGCAACGGCAAAGAACCTTCTGGCCCTTTACATTAATATCATCAACGGTTTTTTTATTTAACATAATAATAAACTCCTTATTTTCAGTCTTTATACAAATTAAAGCGCCAAATAAATTTGACGCTTTAACACTTAATTAACGTAAATCTTAAGCTAATTCAGCGAAGTATTTGATTGTTCTTACCATCTGGCTTGTGTAAGAGTTTTCATTGTCATACCATGAAACAACCTGTACTTCATATAAATCATCTGCAATCTTAGCTACCATAGTCTGAGTTGCATCGAATAATGAACCATAAGTGATACCTACGATATCAGAAGATACTAATTCTTCTTCTGTGTATCCGAAAGAAGCTGAAGAAGCTGCCTTCATTGCTGCGTTGATTCCATCAACAGTTACATCAGAACCCTTAACAACTGCTACTAAAATAGTTGTAGAACCAGTTGGTACAGGAACACGCTGTGCAGAACCGATTAACTTACCGTTTAATTCAGGGATAACTAAACCGATAGCTTTTGCTGCACCAGTGCTGTTAGGAACGATATTAACAGCTGCTGCACGAGCTCTTCTTAAATCACCTTTTCTGTGTGGTCCGTCTAATACCATCTGATCACCAGTGTAAGCATGGATAGTAGACATGATACCTGACTGAATTGGAGCATAGTCATTTAAAGCTTTTGCCATAGGAGCTAAGCAGTTTGTAGTACAAGAAGCTGCAGAGATAATCTTGTCTTCTTTTGTTAAAACGTTTTCGTTAACGCTGAATACTACTGTAGGAAGATCATTTCCAGCTGGAGCAGAGATAACTACTTTCTTAGCACCTGCATTGATATGAGCCTGTGCTTTATCTTTGCTTGTGTAGAAACCTGTACATTCTAATACTACGTCAACATCTAATTCTCCCCAAGGAAGTTTAGAAGCATCTGCTTCTGCATAGATAGTGATTTCTTTACCATCTACAACGATTGAACTTTCTTTAGCTTCAACAGTATCTGCTAATGCATATCTACCCTGTGAAGAGTCATATTTTAATAAATGAGCTAACATAGCTGGTTTTGTTAAATCGTTGATTGCAACTACTTCATAACCTTCTGCACCAAACATCTGTCTGAAAGCTAAACGACCAATACGACCAAAACCATTAATTGCAACTTTAACTGCCATTTTAAATTCCTCCTAAAATAACTTAATATTAGAATTAATAAATATCTGATAATCTTATCATGGGTGTTAGATTATCCAAAAAACTCAAGGAAATCTCCCTAAGCATCTGTAACATATTGTACACATTTTTAGTCAAAATTACAAGTCAAATTTTTTGTAAAATATTGAAATCATTTTAGATAAAATGCTGAAACTGATTTCAATAAAATAAGTTATTCCTAACTTTTTCATAAATATTTTTCCATCTTTTTGCTTTTTTGAGATAATTTTCCTAAGTACCATGATTTCTCGTTATTTTATTAACAGAATCCATGAAAATTTTTTTAATAAATTTTTATTTTTATATACATTTTACCAAAATAGATTTATGATATAGTTATAACTACCATGAAATGAGGTGATTTTTTGTATACAGATACTCATGTACATACAGTATTTTCTAGTGATTCTTCTACTATTGTTAATAGACAAATTGACAAGGCTATTTTACTTGGTATGAAACGACTCTATATCACAGACCACCAGGATTTTGACTTTCCAGAAGAAAAATATGGTCTAGCTTTTACGTTTGATACCTCTTCTTATTTTGAAAAACTTACAGAACTAAAAGAGTTCTATAAAGGAAAGATTGAACTACTTATTGGTGTAGAGCTTGGTCTTATGCCACATTTAGCAGGAAAACTAAAAACTTATCTTGCTTCTTATCCATTTGACTATGTCATTGGTTCTACACATCTTATAAGAAAGATTGATCCATACTATCCAGAATTTTACGAAGGTCGAAGTGAAAAAGAAGCTTATTTGGAATACTTTGAAACAATCCTAGAAAACATCCATACGTTTAACGAGTTCGATTCTCTAGGACATCTAGACTATGTGGTTCGATATGGCCCAAATCAAAATAAAAATTATTCATACTTAGAATATAGGGACATTATTGATGAAATTTTAAAAGCTATTATTGATAAGAACTTAGCACTTGAAATCAATACCGCTGGAATTAAATATGGACTCGGACATGCCCATCCCCACTCAGATATTATTAAACGATACTTAGAGTTAGGTGGAGAAATGATTACGTTAGGCTCTGATGCCCATAAACCTGAACACTTAGGATATGCTTTCTTAGATATTAAAGACTTATTAGAAAGTTTAAATATTCGTTATCTAACAAACTTTGTTAAACGTAAACCAGAATTTATCAAAATCTAAAAAATCGAGGGTATATCCTATGTTAATATACCCTCGATTTTATTTATTCTACTATTAATTTACTCTACTATATCCAACAGTTCGTGAATAACTAGCTGAATCAATACTTGAATACTTAACACCACTTGAAGGATTTGCTGCATGAACAACCATTCCTCCACCAATATAAATAGCTACATGGTTAATGCTAGATGTACTTCCTCCAAAGAATACTAAATCTCCTGGTTGTAAGTTATCACGAGAAATATGAGTCGTACAATTATACTGTGCCTGTGCATTATGTGGTAAGCTTCGACCTCCAGCCTTTCTATAACTCCACATAACAAGTCCACTGCAATCAAAACTATTTGGACCAGATGCTGCCCATATGTATGGACAACCTACACGAGAGGTTGCATAATCTACAACTGTTCCACCTACAATATTTACAGGTGCATCCCTTACTATCTGGCTATAGCTTATACTATTTGGTGTAACAGGTAGTATAGTTTTATTTGTTTTTACAGTTAAAATTATTGATGCTTCAGAATTTACAATCTCTTCTTCTTCATCTTCAGAAGCTGTATTTCTATAGGCAACTATCTGATAGAAATAATTTGTATCATCTGAAAGTCCTTCTTCATTATAAGATAACTCTTTTAATTCTTCTACCGATTCTAAACCTTCTTGTGATGCTTCAGAATTTTCCGTCTCTTCAGAATTTTTTATATTGGCAATCTCTGCAAACTCTCCATCTATACTAGTACTTCTTTTTACTAAATAGCCAGTTGCTCCTTCTACCTCTTTCCAATTCAATTTCAATGAATTAGTAGTTATTTCTGAAGCTTTTATTTCTTCTACAGGATTCAAAATTGTCGACACAATAAATTCACTTGATGGTTTACTTTTTGCAATAACTTTATCTGAATTTCGAACTGCTTGAACTTTATATGTATACTCTACTCCAGTAATTAAATTTTCTGCTTTATAAGTATTTTCTTTCACTGTTGCAACTTTTTGATATTCACCTTTATCATTTAAACGATAAACTTCATATTCTGTTGCGCCTGATAATTTATCCCAACTTAAAACAGCACTTTGATAATTTGATTCTTCAACATGAAGATTCTTTGGTTGACTTAAATTTGTCTTAAACGATAAAACTTCTGATTCTGCTCCTAATTTTAATTTACCTTTTAAAATTGTACAAGCTTGAATCTTTACATAATATTCTTTACCAGTTACAAGATTTCTGATAGTTGTCTGTGTACTTAACTGCTTATCATCTGTATCATCTAAAGTAGTAATTCCCACTCTACTTACTACTCTATATCCTGAATCCTTTCGATCAGACATAGACACTATATAACCTTTAGCTCCCTGTGTCTCATTCCAAGAAAGAACCATCTCATTATAGCTTTTTTGTTTAGATTTTACTCCTTCAACTTGAGCAAGTCCAGGAATGATATTCATTACAAAAGAATCTTCACTATAAAGCTTGCTTCCTTCAATTTCACGAAAAGCTACTATTTTATAATAATATCGATGACCCATTTCTAATCCTGTATCAACAAAATTAGAAGTCTTTCCATCTGTTTGTCCAACTTTTTTAAAATCTCCATCTATACGATCTGAACGATAAACTTCATATCCATTAACTTCTTCGTCAATCATCCAATTAAGTCCAATCGAACTATAAGAGATTGAATATGCATTAATAAGAATTGCTCGTCGTGGCTTATATTTTACACTGTGTATCGCGCTTATTTCAGAAGGTGCAGCATAAACTAAACTGCTTGTACTCCAAATACTAAGAGATAATACGCAAACGGTTCCTATCCATCGTATCTTCTTCACCAATTACTTCTCCTTTCCAAACAAAGACAGCCATGGTCTACACAGCTGTCTTACTTTTTATTATTATATCTCACGGTTTTAAATTTATTCAAG
>JPZU01000001.1:1051383-1068576 GCA_000875945.1 Lachnospiraceae bacterium TWA4
TTTGTAAAAGTTTTTTTCGGATATTTTCCATCTTCATGCATACGTTTTAAGGCAATTGAAACAGATTCACTATCTTCTTTATAAGTCACTCCAAACCAAGTATCTTTAGATTCTAACAATTCAACAGTGGCTTCATTTTTATGAATCATTCCATCAATAATAATTGGTAATAAATACTCTGAATTTAAATCTTCTAATCCACCATTTTCTAAAAACTCTCTAAATCCAGCTTCTAACACATCAATAAATTCAGGAGTTAATCCCCACATATTCATAGATACATAGCTATTTTCATCAATTAAATTAATTACATCTTCAGAAACCTTAACTCCAGCACCAGTACTTGTCTTAACAATATTTTTAGTTTCAATAACTTCCTGTAAAATATTCTTTTCATCAATCTTACAAACTCCACGAGTTACTCCACCACTTTCACTTAATGTGTTCTTTAAGATAAAGCCTGCCATACAGTATTCATTAACAGTATCATAATGATCAATTAAGAAATCATGCACTTTAACAAATGCTTCTTTTCCATAATAATCATCTGCATTAATAACTACAAAAGGTTCATGAACTAATCCTTTACAAGCTAAAACTGCCTGACCAGTTCCCCAAGGTTTTTTACGTTCATTAGGTCTTTTCAACGAAGCTGGTAAATTATCGATATCTTGATACGCATAAATAACTTCACAACTTTTTGAAATTTTGTCTCCAAGCATTACTCTTAAATCAGCTTCTAATTCTCTACGTATAATAAAACAAACTTTATTAAATCCAGCTTCTAGAGCATCATGAATAGAATATTCCATGATGATTTCTCCATTTGGTCCTAAAGGAGTTAATTGCTTAACTCCTTTTCCAAATCTAGAACCAATGCCCGCTGCCATAATTACTAACATTGTTTCTTTCATTCTTCTTATTTCCTCGCAGTATATTTTTTTTGATAATACCACAAAAATATTCAAAAATCAATGATTATACTTAGTTTTTACATTAATCCATATCCTTCTAACCATTCACTAATGCATTTTTTACCATCAGTAATTCTCTTTGCTCTAAACTCGAATAAAGCAACTGTAAGAAGTGAAAATACTAAAGTAATACCTAATAATACATAAACTGAAGTCATAACAGATTCTCCACCACAGATGGTACTTCTGAATGCATCAACCGTATAAGTAAAAGGTAAATATGGATGAATCTTTTCTACAAATGGCCATGACAATTCAATTGGATAAGTTCCGGCTGAACCTGCTAATTGAACAACCATAAATACTAACATAACAAAACTTCCAACTTTTCCCAAAGCTGCATTAAAGAAATACATCAATGACATAAATGCTACACTTGCAAGGCAAGCCATTACGATTGTCTTACCAAGTTCCATTGGATTAAATCCAATAGTTAAATGAAGTACAACAACCATAAGTGCTGCCATTACAATTGATAATGGATAAATAATTGTTGCTTTACTAAACCACCAAGCAAAACCTGATTTTAACTTACCTTCATATTCAATAATAGGATACATTAATGCAAATGCTAGACAACCTACCCATAGTCCAACAGACATCATATAAGCTGCCATACCATGACCATTATTCCATACCGTTGTAATTGATGATTCATTCGTTTCAACTGGATCTGAGAACATATCAATAGATGTGTCAGAAGCCTTGCTATCACGAACTTCTTTAGCACCATCTGCTAAAGCTGTTGATAAAGTCTTGGTTCCATCCGTTAATTCATCCAAACCATCACCAAGTTTTTCTGATCCATCTGCTAATTTTTCTGATCCATCGCTAATCTTCTTAGCACCATCTAATAAATCACCAGCACCATTATTTAATTTACTATTGTTACTTACTAATTGACTTGTTCCATCTTTTAAAGTATCTACACCAGTTACTAATGAACCAGTTCCATCTTTTAGACTACTTGTTCCATCTTTTAAGGTTTTTACACCATTCTTTAAAGTTCCTGCTCCTTCAACAGCTGTACCAATACCATTTGCTAGGGCAACTGAACCATCTTGTAAGCTTCCTGCTCCAATGTCAAGTTTTTGTGCTCCAACTGCTAACTGTTTTGCTCCATTATCTGCTGAAAGGATTCCTGCTGCTAGAGTTGATGCTCCATTATCTACCTGTGTTGCTCCTGCTGCTAGCTTTTGTGCTCCAGTATCTGCCGCATTAATTCCGGCTTCTAGGGTTCCTGCTCCACTATCTAAATTAGATGCTCCATCTGCTAATTTCTTTGCTCCTTCATCTGCTGAATTAATTCCAGCTACTAAACTTCCGGCTCCACTATGAACCTGTGCGGCTCCAGAAGCTAGGTTCTTTGCTCCTTCATTTGCTGAACTGATTCCGGCTTCTAAGGTTCCTGCTCCTGCATCTACTTGTTTTGCTCCATTTACTAAAGCTTTCGCTCCTTCATCTGCTGAGTTAATTCCATCTGCTAATGCTTTTGCTCCACCACTTACCTTTGTTACTCCTGATTTTAAATCTGCTGACTTAGAATCTAATTGTTCTAATCCCTGAGAAATTCCAGAAACTCCTTTGGTAAGAACTGGTACCTTTTTAGCGGCTTCAGTTACAGCTCCATTTACTCCACTAGCCATCTGATATAACACTGCGAGATCTTGTGCTGTTACTTCTCCTTTGCCTTGTAATTCTTTTACTTTATCTTCCAAGGCTTTTGTACCTTCTTGTAATTTTCCTACTGAGCTTCCTAAACCACTTGCTCCGGCACTTACTTGTTTAGCTACACCAGAAAGTGAATTCACACCATCTGTATAACTATTAATTCCATCACTTAATTCCTTAGTTCCAGATTGTAAAGTAGTAGATCCAGCTACTAACTTTTCTGTTCCTTTACTTAAGTCACTTGCTCCTTTGCTAAGACCTTCTGTTCCAGCCTTCAAAGTACCTGATCCAGCTACTAACTTTTCTGTTCCTTTACTTAAATCACTAGCTCCACTGCTTAACTGACTAGTTCCTGCTGTTAATGTACTTGCTCCATCTTTTAACTTTCCAGTTCCATCACTTAAGGCACTAGCTCCACTATTTAACTGACTAGTTCCTGCTGTTAATGTACTTGCTCCATCTTTTAACTTTCCAGTTCCATCACTTAAGGCGCTTGCTCCACTATTTAACTGACTGGTTCCTGCTGTTAAGGCACTAGCTCCATCTTTTAACTTTCCAGTTCCATCACTTAGTGCGCTTGCTCCACTACTAAGTGTTGCTGTTCCATCCGTTAAACTTTTTGCTCCTGCTACTAATGCTCCTGTTCCTTCGCTTAATGCATTTGCTCCACTACTAAGTGTTGCTGTTCCATCCTTCAATGTACTTGCTCCACTATTTAGCTTTCCAGTTCCATCACTTAGGGCACTTGCTCCACTACTAAGTGTTGCTGTTCCATCTTTCAATGTCCCAGTACCATCAACTAACTGATTAGCACCAGCCTGTAATTTACCAGCTCCTGCTTCAAGAGTTCCTACACCATCTAAAAGTTTACCAGCTCCTGAATCTAATTGACTAGCTCCATTATCTAACTTTGAAGCACCATCTTTTAATGTACCTACACCATCATCAACTTTTGCAACGCCATCGGTGTAATCTTTAATACCATTTTTTAAAGTATCTGTACCATCAACAAATTCTACACTGCTACTTGCTAATGTCTTTAAATTTTTTGTAATTGTATTATTACCATCGACAATTTTATCTTCACCATCCAACAACTTTGTAGTACCATCTACAGCGTCATCAAAACCATCTGCAACTTCATCTAAGCTATCAAAAACTGTTTCTGTATAAGTTTTAGTAACTTCTGCTGCAAGACTTGATTTGATTTTAGTTGCTGCAGTTGAACTTAACTTACTTGCTACATAGTTTGTTCCCGGATTAATTGCATAATCTAAAACCATCTTCTGAGGATTTTCATCCATAACAGTTGAAGCATTCTTTGAAAAGTTTTCTGGAATGGTTACTATCATATAATAGTCACCATTTCTAAGTCCAGTAACTGCTTCTCCTTCATTGACAAAATGAAATTCCAGATCATCCTTATCCTTTAACTTATCTACTAGGTCCTTACCTACCTGTAACTGTTTTCCTTCATAAGTTACAGGAACATCCTTATTAACAATTGCCACTGGAAGGTGCTCAACACTTCCATATGGATCCCACATTGATGCTAAGAAAAGTCCTGAATACATACTAGGGATAACTAAAATTGCTATTAATACAACTAATAGAATTTTATTGTGAAATAGACTTTTCCACTCATTTCTTACCATAATACATCCTCCCGTTTAATTTCAAACACATAATGTTTTTTAGATTTTAATCTATTTATCGACAAAGTGTTGTTTTTTTTTACAATTCATATTATAATGGCTATAAAGCTATTTATCAACCATTGATTTTCATTCAATGTGTTTATTAATAGACATTTATCTATATATGTGTTGTTTTTAACATTTTTTAAGAATTAGGAGATTATCATGGAGAAAAAAATTGACCGAAGAGTCAGAAAAACTAAAACACAACTAAAAAATGGATTACTTCATATTTTACAAAGAAAGAATCTTAAAGATATTACAATTAAAGAATTAGTAGACGAAGTAGATATTAATCGTTCCACTTTTTACTTACACTATTCAGATGTTTATCAAGTCATGGATGAGATTGAATGTGAATTATTCGAAGAATTAAAAACCATTATTGCTTCACATCCATCAAAGGATATGGAAGATACTTTTGCCTTTGTTAATGATTTATTTATTGCCTTTGATGAAAACCGAGAACTTTCAGTATTATTAATGGGACCTAATGGGGATATCTCATTTATTCAAAAAGCTGAAAAACTGATTCAAGATATGATTGAACAGCGATTATCATCCGCTTTAGGAGAAAACTATAAAATTTCTCCATATATTTATTCATTTTGTCGCAGTGGAATTTTTGGATTATTAAAGACCTGGGTGGAAGATGACCATCCTGCTAAACCAGAGGAAGTTGCAAAGATTACCTATGAACTACTTCTTTCTATTTTAAGGGAATTTCATCCAGAATTAAAATTATAATATGATATTAAGGTCCCAGGGTCACAACTTACATGAAAAATTGTGACTTTGGAACCCATATTAACTATTAATCTTCAAAAACTACTCTTCCACTTTCAATATCGTACATTCCCGCTAGTATATTTAATTTATTAGTTTCTTTTAAATGCGAAAGAATTGGACTTTGCAACAATTTCTTTACACTATTTTTTGCATTTAACCACTCACATTTTCTAGGATCTTTTTCTTCTTGAATTGCTTCTTTAATTTCATCGGTAATAGAACGAATATAACTTTCTCCATCACCTTCTAATGTAGCTGCAACAGCACCACAATGTGTATGTCCAAGTACGACAAGCAGTGACGTTCCCAAATGCTCTGCGGCATATTCTGCCGAACCAATATCAATCGGACTAATTACATTTCCCGCATTTCGAATGACAAATAAATCTCCAAGCCCTGCTGAAAATAGGTGTTCTGCTGGCACTCTAGAATCTCCACAAGTTACAATAATTGCATAGGGTTTTTGTCCATGCTCTGTTAATTCTCTACGCTTTGCATTGTCAAAAACTGCTGGATTACAATTATGAGTAACATAATACTCATTTCCGATCTTTAATTGTTTTAACGCTTCATTATACATCTAGTGTCCTCCATATCTTAGCTAGGAAATTTTTTCCCTAACAATAGTTTATAGGTGTATATCGGCTGATATTGTGTATACTTTAACATAAATAGACTGAAAATTCTATTGACAACAATAACTAAGGTTATTCGATAAATTCTTATCAAAATCTAGTAATTTCGTCTAACTTATGATAAACTTGTTCTAATACACAAATTTAAAGGAGAAAATTTATGGATTTTAACAATTCAAAAATTGTTGTTGCAGGTCTTGGCGGTGTTGGAGGGTTTTTAGGAGCTGCTCTTGCATCAACTTATTCTAATGTCATTTTTTATGCAAGGGGAGAACGAAAAGAAGCATTAAAAAATGAAGGAATTTATTTAACTAGCGAATTTATTGGAGACCGTCATGCGACTGCTTCATTAGTAACAGATAATGCCGAGGAAATTGGTATTGCTGACATTCTAATTATCAGCGTAAAAAACTATTCATTAGAAGAAATTTGTAAACAACTCCAACCAGTTGTTGATGAACATACCCTTATTCTTCCTGTATTAAATGGTGTAGACCCTGCTGATAAAACTCGTAGCTATTTTGAAACAGGAACCGTTGTTGACTCATTAATCTACATCATTTCTGGCAGTGGACCAGATTTTCATATCACTCAATCAGGTCCTTATGCCGACTTACATATCGGAAATAAGACTAAAGACTTTAAAGTCAATAGTGCTGTACACACCATTGAGGATTTATTTAAACCTACAGGTGTTAAATGTATTGTAGAAGAAGATATTGAAGCTGCCATTTGGAAAAAATATATTTTTAACTGTGCATTTAACATTATGACTGCTGCCCACAGTGCAACTGTTGGTGAACTTCGAGAAAATTCTGAACATGTAAGAGATATGAGAGCCTTGTTGGAAGAGGCTACTTCTGTTGCCAAGGCTAAAAAGGTCAATTTACCTGATGACTTTGTCAAAGAGCGCATGCAGTTTTTCAAAAAGAAACAAGCAGCAAGTGGAACCAGCTCTATGAAACGTGATATTGACGCTGGTCGTCCTTGCGAATTAGATACATTTAGTGGATATTTATTAAGTGAAGCGTTAAACTTTGAGAATTTAGAGCTTCCAAGGACTCTTCACTATTATGAAATTTTAGTTAAAAAAATTAGGGAAGCAACTGCTGATTCTAAATTAAAAGAACTTTTAGATGAGTTAAATCTAGCAAAAGAAACTTATGGAGAAAAGACTATAGAAGTTGCAACTTGTCACTATAAACTTGGAATGTATTATATTAATCATGGGAATGTATCAAAAGCTATGGAGCATCTAGGTGATGCACTTTATATTCGAAGAGGTTTTTATAAAGAAGAAGATATCGAGATTCGAGAAATTTATTATGCATTAGAACAGTGTACGTTCATGTAATGATACTAGCATCAGAAAGTCACTGTTTCATAAAACTAAGGGGGATGTAAAAACATCCCCTTTAATTATTCTACAATATGACAAGCCACAAAATGACCTGGTCTTACTTCTCTAAGTTCTGGTAATTCACTCTTACACTTCTCGCAAACCTTTGGACAACGAGTAGAGAATGGACAACCCTTTGGTTTATTAATTGGACTTGGTACATCTCCTGAGATAATCTGACGATTTTTTTGTAAATCCTTATTAGGATCAGGAATAGGTACTGCTGAAAGTAATGCCTGAGAATATGGATGAAGTGTATGTTCATACAATTCATTACTCTCTGCAAGTTCCATCACACTTCCTAAATACATAACTGCAATACGATCTGAAATATACTTTACAATATTTAAATCATGAGCAATAAATAAATAGGTAAGCCCCAATTCTTCCTGTAAATCATGAAGAAGGTTGATAACCTGTGCCTGAATAGATACGTCAAGTGCAGAAATTGGTTCATCGCAAACAATAAATTCTGGTTCAATTGCAAGTGCTCTTGCAATACCAATACGCTGACGCTGTCCACCTGAGAATTCATGAGGGAAACGGCTTGCATGTTCACGATTTAGACCAACCGTTGCTAAAAGTTCAGCTACACGTTCCTTACGTTTCTTATCATCATACATGTTATGGATAAGCATTCCTTCTTCAATAATAGAACCAACAGTCATACGAGGATCTAGGGATGCATAAGGGTCTTGGAAAACAATCTGAGCTTTTTTAGTAAAATCAAATCGAGCTTTGCGCTTTGATAAATCTAATTCCTTACCATCATAGATTAATTTACCCTTTGTTGGACTGTAAATACCCATCATGGTACGACCAAGTGTAGACTTACCACATCCTGACTCTCCTACAAGTCCAAGAGTTTCACCCTTATAAATTTCTAAGTTAATATTTTCTACTGCATGAAGGGTTCGTCCACCACTAACTCTAAAGTATTTGCATAACCCTTCAGCTTTTACTAAAACGTCACCTTTATTTTTAGACATTAGACTTCTCCCCTCTCCTTAGCATCTGGACAATCTGGGTGCAATAACCAACAGTTTGCCACATGTCCATCATTTACTGTGAATTCTTCTGGATATTCCTCCTGACAAATCTGCATACAATGACTACATCTTGCTGCAAATCCACAACCCTTTGGTGGGTTTAATAAATCTGGAGGAGTTCCTAAAATTGCTGTAAGTCTTTCTTCTTTTTGTGTATCTGCAGAAGGAAGACTCTTAAGTAAAGCTTGTGTATATGGATGAGATGGACGATAGAAAATATCTTCACATGTTCCAGTCTCTACAACTTTACCTGCATACATAACAGCTACTCGATCAGCTGACTCTGCTACAACACCAAGATCATGAGTAATTAAAATAATCGCTGTATTAATCTTTTCTTTTAACTCTTTTAATAAATCCATAATCTGAGCCTGAATCGTTACATCAAGTGCTGTTGTAGGCTCATCAGCAATTAGAAGTTTTGGATTACAACTAAGTGCCATTGCAATCATCGCACGCTGTCTCATACCACCTGAAAATTCATGAGGGTACTGCTTTGCACGCTCTTCTGGATTAGGAATATTTACTTGTTTTAAACAACGAATTGCTTCCTGTTCTGCTTCTTTATTTGATAAATTTTTATGAAGTTTAATTGCTTCTACAATCTGTTTTCCAACAGGCATGGTTGGATTCATACAAGTCATTGGATCCTGGAAAATCATGGATACATCTTTTCCACGAATCTTTTGCATCTGGCTTTCACTAGCTGCAATAATGTCATGCTCTGCTAATTGAATTGAGCCATTCATAATCTTTGCAGGAGGCATAGGATTTAATTTCATAATCGTCTGAGCAGTTACAGACTTACCACATCCTGACTCTCCTACGATGGCTAACATTTCTCCTTCATCAACATGTAAGGTAACACCACGTACAGACTGTACTTCACCTGCATATGTGAAGAAAGAGACTTTTAAATCATTAATATCTAATACTCTCTTACCCATTTAATTACCTCCTAAGTTTAGGGTCAAATGCATCACGAAGTCCATCACCAAATAAGTTAAATGCAAGCATTGTTAAACTGATGCAAATTGCTGGAATCATTAACTGTGATGGATAAATACGGAAGTTTTCAATACCTGCCTGTGCAAGGGAACCCCAAGAACACATTGGTAGTGGAACACCTAAACCGATATAACTTAAATAAGCCTCTGAGAAAATTGCTGCTGGAATTGATAAAGTAATACGAACAATTACAACAGATAACGTATTTGGCAATAAATGTTTGATGATAATTCTTGATGAGTTTGCCCCAAGCGCTTCAGCGGCTGAAACAAATTCTTGCTCTTTTAACGTCATAATCTGACCTCTGACCAGTCGTGCCATTGGTATCCATCCAACAAGTGAATACGCAATAATAATCGTTATAACACCTGGCTTCATAATCATCATCATTAAAATAACAATAATTAAATAAGGAATACCATTAATGATTTCTAGGATACGCATCATAATCATATCCGTAGTTCCACCAAAGTATCCAGAAATTCCACCATAGAGTACACCTAAAATAAAGTCTACTATCGCACTAGCAAAAGCAATGATTAAAGAAATTCGTCCACCCATCCAAACACGAACAAATAAATCACGACCTAATGCATCGGTTCCAAAGATATGCATATGTCCATTTCCTGCACTATCCGCTTCATTACAAAGTGTCATCATCTTTGCATTTAAATGTCCTGCATGCTGTTCAGCAAAATCAAAACTTGAGATCATGGGTGCAAATACTGATAGAATAATCATAAGAATCAAAACAACTACACAAACTAATGCGACCTTATTCTTCACCAGTCGTCTCATTGCATCTTGCATAAAGGTTAGACTAGGCCTAGTAATTGTCTCTCTCTCTTTTGCATTTTCGCCCACATGTTTAAAGCGATCTTTTGAAATATGTTCCATAATTATCCCTCCAATTTTACACGTGGATCTACTAATCCATATAATAAGTCAACAATTAAAGTACATAAAATTAATAATGCACCATAGAAAATTACAGTTCCAGAAATCATTGTGTAATCTAAGTCCTTAATACTAGTAACGAAATATTTACCAAGTCCTGGAATATTAAAAATACTTTCAATAACAAACGTACCCGTAAGAACAGATGCTACTGTAGGTCCCATAACAGTGATTACAGGCATAATCGCATTACGGATAGTATGTCTTTTAATAATCTGTGCACCTGAAAGACCTTTTGCCTTCGCTGTTTTAATATAATCCTGACTTAATACATCAAGCATACTTGTACGCATAAGTCTTGAAACAGTTGCTAAAGATCCAAGACCAAGAGCAAACGCTGGTAAAACTGTATGAGCAAAGCTACTCCAACCTTGAACAGGGAACATTTTTAATTTTAAAGCAAAAAAGTACTGGAATAACGCACCCATAATAAAACTAGGTACAGACACACCAACCATTGCAATAAACATCGACAATGAATCCCAAGCACTTCCTCGTCGAACAGCCGCTACAATTCCCAAAAGTATACCAATAATCAGTGCAAAAATAATTGCACGAATACCAAGATCTGCTGATACCACAAAGGCCTTTGATATAATTTCTACAACTGGTCGGTTATAAACCATAGAAACTCCTAAATCTCCCCTTACAGTATTTCCCATAAACATTAGATATTGAACCATGGGAGATTTATCTAATCCATATTTTGCATTCATATTTGCAAGAACAGCTGGCGATGGAGTTTTATCTCCAACAAAAGGTTCACCTGGTAATAAACGCATCATAAAAAATGTTAGCGTAACCAGTACGAATAAAGTGAGTATGGCATAAGCTAATCGTTTTAATGTATATTTAAGCACAATACAATCCTCCTTTCATCTCTTTTAGTATTTTGATAATTTGTATTGTATTACATAAAAAAACATGGGAATTTTTACAAATCCCCATGTCTTTTCCAGGCTATGGTTATTAGATCTTACTCTGCAAGCTTTGTATAAATTAAGTTGTATCCCTGGAATGGTTTACGAATATAACCTTCTTTTACTTTCTTGCTAACTACAAAGTCTTCCATTCTCCAATATAATGGGATAAGTGGCAAATCTTCTGCAAGTTTTTGCTCACATTGGATAAAGATTTTCTCACGAGCAACTGGATCTTTCTCTGTCTTTGTTGCTGCAATTAAATCGTTATATTCTTTATTGTTATATCCAGTATGGTTGTTACCATTGCTACCTTCAAATACTTCTAAGTCAGTTAAAGGATCATCATAGTCAGGACCCCATCCACCAACACAGAAATCAAATTTCAATTGATTACGACGTTCTCTCCATGCGGTAATGGTCAAAGTTTCATTTTCAATTGTAATACCTAAATTCTTCTTAATCTGTTCCATGATAACCTGAGATAACTGTTCATTCTGGCTACTTTCAGAAGTCATAATTTTAAGTTTAATCTGGCTTGGATCAGTATATCCTAAATCTTTTAAAGCTGCATCTAAATACTTCTTAGCACTTTCTACATCTGCACTACCAGAATATAAAGGCCCCCCAAGTTCTTTAACAACTGCATCTGCAAATGTGTCTGTATTTACACCAGCAATACCATAAGTATAACATGGTGGAACCTGATTGTTGTTCTTATATACTGTATTAATAATTGTTTCTCTATCAAGTGCTGCACTAACTGCATGACGAAGATTTACACTTCTAAAATCAGATGAATCTGTGGTGTTCATCCAAGCATAGTAGCTATATCCACCACTATAAGAGTGAATTTCAACACCTTCATCTTTAAGCTGACTTACCTGCTCACCAGTAGCATCCATAATATCTAATTCACCACCCTGATAAGCATTTAACTTGGTGTTTGCATCAACAAATTTCTTAAATACGATTTCTTCTAAAGAAACATTTGAAGCATCTCTCCAAGAAGGATTCTTCTTAACAGTTACGCTGTCTTCTGTTACCCAATCACTCATATAGAATGGTCCGTTGAATAATAAAGTATCTGGGCTTGTACCATATTTCTCAGCACCTACTTTTTCATAAAATTCCTGATTAACTGGTGCTAAAACTTCAAACTTCATGTATTTTTCAAAATAAGGTAAATAATCTTCTAATTCTAGTTCAAGTGTATATTCATCTAATGCCTTAATTCCGACATCTTCAAACTTTACTTCTTCTTTAGATGTACCAGATACAAAATCATAATACTTCTGAGCATTCTTAAATACTAATGCAAAACTAGAATATTCTGCTGCATTAGTAGGATTCATTAATTCTTTAAATCCAAATACAAAATCGTTAGCAGTTACATCTGCAACTTCTTTACCAGTATTATCTACCCATTTGCAACCTTTACGAATCTTAAATGTCCATTTCATTCCATCATCTGAAGGTGTCCAAGATTCTGCTGCTGCTGGAATTATCTTGTTGTCTCCATCAAATTTTACAAGGCCATCCCAACAATGACGAGCTACAGAAAACTCTGTGTTGTAAGTCATCTTTAATGGATTCATTACAGAGATTGTTGTAACCTCGGCAGTAATACTATTTGTTGCCTTACTAGTTGACCCACTACAGCCAAATGTAGACAATGCCATGAGTCCAGCCATGGTAAATGCCAATATTTTTTTCTTCATAACTTCATTTCCTCCACACATTATGATATTTAATTATAATGCATAAATAAATTACTGTCAACCTTAGTTTTTTATACATTTTATATGTATTTTATTTTAATTTTTGCTCTGATTTAATATGTAAAATATATAAATATTTATTCATTTATTTTAGAATATATTGTAAAATATGCCAATTAATGATATACTGTTGTAACTCTTATTTGTTAGAAAGGATTTACTTATGTCAGCAATTAATCCAGATATCGACCGAATCTTAGAAAACTTTTATTATGAAATTTATCGCTATAATTTTTTATTAACAGGACATGGCGTATCTGCTAAAGAAGTTACATTTCAAACATTTTTATATATGGGGGATGAAAAAAGATACTTCTTCAAAATCACTAGAAGAATTGAGATTTTTAATTTATAATTATGCAAAAAAGACGTGTGAAGACTTTTACCTTCGTAAAATGCGACGCATAAAAAGTCGAAAATCTATTCAGGAATCCGTAGACTTTCAAATTAATGACCAACTTTGGACATTTTTGCAACAATCCTATAATTACAAATTAAAACATATTGATAAATTTAATGAATTCGAAGAAATACTACCAAGCGAAGATATCTCGGATGACTTATATTTGTTCTTTGAAAAACGAAACGTGCGTGTGGAGAATAAGTTACGAAATATCCGATATGCATTTGATAAAAAATATCGGCTGGGTTAGTATCATTATTATTTTATTTTTTGTGCTATCAGCTCTATATACTCGATAAGAACACACCACAGCCTTCCATAAAGGAAGGCCATGAAACATTCTACTAAAACTTATATATAGGATATACTAAAAGACTAATGTAAAAAATTAAGAAACTTTTTAAAGAAGGAACCACTCTTATGATTTTTTACTACTAAACTTGAAAAGTTATCTAGTCTCATCCACGAAGGATTTTCTTTGATTGTAAACTCTTTTGACGTAATATCTGTAGGAATTAATAACATAATCATACCTCCATTCATTTTCATTTTCTATACTTACATTGTAGCTCATTTAAACATAGGAACAATAGATTTACATCTTAAAATTTTTGCATTTTTATGTGCTAATAGCACAATATATGTTATAATAGCTTTAATAGGAGGTAGATAAAATGGCATTAACTGTACGAGAAATGATCGACTTAACCAAAGATCACTATCATCTTCAATTACTAGCTGGTAAAGACTATTTAGATTATGTCGTTACGTGGGTGCATATGATGGAAGATCCTAGCATTACAGAGTTTTTCTGGGGAAATGAGCTTGTTGTCACTAGTGGATATTTTTTAAAAGATACTAAGACTATTTTACATTTAATTGATACGCTAGTTGAACATCGAGGAACAGGTCTTGTAATTAATACTGGAAAGTATATTACAACCATCCCTGAAATCGTTTATGATTACTGTGATAAAAAACATTTTCCATTAATTACCATGCCTTGGGAAGTATCTATTACGGAGTTTATTCGAGAAACTTGTTCAATTATTAATCAAAATAATCGAAATGATGAACTTCTTGCAGAGATTATTTTACATCTCGTTTCCTCTCCACAAGACTGTGGAACTTATCGAACAAAATTAGACAATACCTTTCAAGAACACAATGGATTTCAAATACTTTGTATTAAGTCAAAAACTGAAGTTGCTACAAATTCACATATTACGAATCAGCGAAGTACCATGCGACTACATAGAACTTTACAATTTTATAGCTTTCCTTACCTAGTTTTTTCACATGATCAATACTTTTTATTCTGCTTAATCAGTCAAATGCTTCGATTGGCGAGGAAATCGCTAGAAAAATTATTAAAAATATTCACTTGCGAATTCCTAATCTTCTACTTCGAATCGGAGTTGGTACCATTGGAACTTCCTATGAGCATTTATGTGATTGCTATCACAGTGCATTTTCTGCAGTTCGAATGGCTACTGTACAAAATTTAAGTATTACCAGTTTTAAAGAAATGGGATTTTATCGAATTCTCTATTCGACTTTAGATGAACACTTACTAGAAGATTATTATACAGAACTAATGAGTCCTTTATTAGACTACGATAAACAACACAATAGTTTTTATACTGAAACTTTCTTTCGCTATTTATTAAATGATGGAAGCATTATAAAGGTTGCTAATCAAATGTTTACTCATAGAAATACCGTTAATTATCGTATGGGAAAAATTCGTGAAATTTTACATTGCGACTTTACAAGTCAAAAAGAAAGACTTCCTTATCTTATCGCCTATCACATAGGAATTATTCTAAAGTTAAACAAAACCCTAGATTAAATCTAGGGCTTTTTTTGCAAGCTTATCTGCAAGATCATTGTATTTATCATTTGAATGTCCTTTAACTTTCACAAATTTTACATTCAATTTTGACTGAATCGATTGATAATAATCTCTATAATTTTGTGTACCAACTTTATTTGCCTTCCATTCGCCTGTACACCACTTAGAAATTCCTTCATAATCATGATAGATTGCAAGGTCTTTAACTCCTTGTTCAATTGCATAGCGCATAGCTGCCTCTGAACCTTTAATTTCTCCAGCTACATTTCGCATACTTGCTAATTCTTTATCTACAATTTTCTTACAAAAATGTTTTTCTTCACCTTTCCATAAAATAACCATTCCATAAGAAAACTCATCTCCTTGGTAAAAACTTCCGTCGACATAGGCAACCATGCAATCTTCTTCATTAAATGCTTGTACTCGACCCAATCCTAAAAAAGCATCTGCTTCTTCTTTTGTCTTAAAACTTTTATAAATTGCTCCTGGAAATCCATGCACTTGTGCTTTACAATCATCCCATGAATGATAGATTCCTGGTTTCTTTCCTTTTTTTACAGCATAATATTTACTTGGCATAAATTTGTCATCCTTTTTTTAATTATATTTTTATTAATCATACAAAATTTTTATTTGACAATCAATAGTAGATATCTTATAATTTTTCTGGTAACTGTAAACAAAAAATAAATTTAGGAGTATTGTATGAAAACTGAATTCTATTGGTTTCAATTAGTTTCTAAGATAGGTTCTGATATATTATCCACTGAAAATATGCAACTAGAAAAGCAATTTATGCAACATGGAAATATTTCTGTATTTATGCACTCTGTATTAGTTGCTTGTTTAGCTTTAAAGATTGCTCACTATTTACATTTAAAAGTGGATGAACAATCGATGGTTCGTGGAGCGTTACTTCATGACTATTTTCTCTATGACTGGCATATTCCTGATAAATCTCATAACTTACATGGATTTACTCATGCAGGTGTAGCATTACAGAATGCAAACAGAGACTTTGATTTAAATGAAATTGAACAAGACGTCATTAAAAAGCATATGTTTCCTTTAAATATCACACCACCAAAATATAAAGAAAGCATTTTGGTTTGTATTGCCGATAAAATTAGCGCATTTTTAGAAACTTTTCATTTAGTTGATGTAACTAGTAAAGAGGTTAATTTTGAGTAAATTATCTGTTATCTTACCATCTTACAATGAAGAAAAGATGATTATAAAAACATCTAAAGTAATTGGTTCAATCTTAAATTCAGAAAATATAACTTACGAATTAATTTTTGTAGATGACGGTTCAAAAGACCAAACATGGAAAATGATTGAAGAAGTAAGTTCCACTGATTCACATATCATAGGAGTCCATTTTTCTAGAAATTTTGGAAAAGAATCTGCTATTTTAGCTGGGCTTGCAAATGCCACTGGTGACTGTTGCGTCGTCATGGATTGTGATTTACAACATCCTCCTAAAACTCTCCTTGAGATGTACCATTTATGGGAAGAAGGCTACGAAGTTGTTGAGGGAGTTAAGAAAAGCAGAGGAAAAGAAAATGCTATTCATAAAGGATTTGCCAAACTATTTTACCATTTAATTTCAAAAGCTGTTGGAATTGATATGTCAAGAGCTTCCGATTTTAAATTGATGGATAGAAAAGCTGTTGATTCATTACTATCTCTACCAGAAAGGAATTCATTCTTCCGTGCTCTTTCTTCATGGGTAGGTTATCAATCCACTTATGTAGAATTTGATGTACAAGAACGAGAAGAGGGTGAATCCAAATGGTCTATAATTTCTTTGATTAAATATGCTATTACCAATATTGCTGCGTTTTCTGCTGCACCTATGCAGCTTGTCACTTTTGCCGGTGTAATCACTTTTTTACTAGCAATTATCTTAGGAATTCAAACACTAATAACCTATTTTATGGGAAATGCTGTAGAAGGATTTACAACCGTTATCTTATTAATTTTATTTATTGGAAGCTTGCTAATGATTAGTTTAGGAATTATTGGTTATTATATCTCTAAAATTTATGAAGA
>JPZU01000001.1:1068765-1078319 GCA_000875945.1 Lachnospiraceae bacterium TWA4
TAAAATTTATGAAGAAGTAAAGGGACGTCCCAAATATCTTATCTCTAAAATAGCAAAAAAGAAGGACTTGGATTAAATTCCAAGTCCTTTTATTTTAATTTTAATAGGTACTCTTTGTTGTATAATTTACTTTTCCATTCACTATACGTTTTAATGTATAAGTTTTACCTTTTTTACTTACATTAAGCTTTACATTAGGTGCTTTTGCATTACTAGTTCCTCTTACATAAAAGGCAATTCTTAATCGTCCCTTTGAAGCTGTTGCAGTAATCTTAATACTTTGACCTGTTGTATTTTTAAATCTGAAATCTTTACTTCCCCAATAAATTGCTGCATCTCTACCACGAGGTGTATAAGCAACTGACTGAGAATGCTGTGATCTTTGAACAATCTGACAATTTGCTAATAAAGCTGTATTAAAGATAGTAGATGCAACCTGACAAACTCCACCACCAATTCCTTCAATAACAGATTGACCTGAGAAAATGTGTGCATCCTTATATCCTTTTTCTTCAGTTCTCTTTCCTACTGTAGAATTAAATGAGAATGTTTGTCCTGGAGCTAAAACTTTTCCATTAATCGCTTTGCAAGCTAATTTTACATTAATTGAACGGTTTTTATTTCCTTCTGAATATTTAGTTGTATATTCAGAATATAACTTTATATAATCTTTTGAAAGTTGAATTTTTGATACATTACTATAGTTTCCATATGAAACAGAATTTCCATTCTTATTAAAGCCACGAACCTTTACATAATAAATATATTTAAAAGATACTTTATCTACATTTCGACTAAGAGTTTTAGCATTTAGATTCACTGGTTGAACATTTTTAAAATTCTTATCTGTACTAAAAAGGAATTGGTATCCTGTTGAATTTACAGATTTCCATGTTGTAGTTACTCTTGCTTCAGAAGAAAACTTTGCACCTGTAATCGTTACTTTATTAGGAACCTTATAAGCTTTAATTGCACTACTATTAGCTGATACATACTTACCATTTAATGCTTTTACAACATATGTATGCTCTGTGGAAGATTTTACATTCTTAACAACAAATTTATTTGTATTTACTGTTCCAACAGATTTATACTTTTTAGTTTTAGTATTGTATTCATATACTTGATAAGTCTTTGCTCCATGCACCGTATTCCATGTAATGGTAAGCGCTTTATCTGTACGATTAATTCTTAAATTTGCAGGTTTTGCTGGAACAATTGTAAACGAAATAGTTTTTGTTCCTACATATTTTCCTTTACCAGTAACAGTTACACTCGCTACACCTACGCCATTATTATTTTTATATTTAAGCGTATAGTCTGTATTTTTCTTTAAAACTGTCTTTCCATCTTTAATTTGTACATCTGGAGTCATTGCTTTTCCAGTATATTCTACATTTGTAATCTTTCCAAATGTCAACTTAGCAAGCTCTTTTTGGATATGAAAATTAATCTTATGAGTTCCTGTATAATTTCCTTTACCTTTAATTTCAATGGTTGCTGTACCTACATTGGTATTATTTCTATAAGTTACTGTATAATCAGTATTTTTCTTTAATGTAATAGTTCCATTTTTAATAGAAATAACTGGAGTTATTGATTTTCCTGTATAAATTTTATTTGTTACTTTTTCAATTGAACAGCTTGAAATCTGTTTTGCTTTGATTTTAAATGATAATTTCTTAGTTCCAGTATAGTTTCCTGTACCTTTGATTTCAATTGTTGCTGTACCTACATTCGTATTATTTTTATAAATCACTTCATATTCTGCATCTTTATCTTCTGCTTTTACAGAAGGTTTAATTGCTAAGCCTGTATAGGTCTGATCCTTTATGGCTAAAAACTTTACATCCTCAATATTCTTTAATTCTTCAGTTGTTGGCTCTTGTGTTGTTTCTGATTCACTTACTGTTTGTGATTCATTTGCTTCTGGTTCTGCTACAACTGTTTTTATTGTACAAAACATTAGCAAAGCCATTAGTAAGATGATAACTAATCCTCTCTTTTTCATAATCTTGCCCTTTCTTTTTAATAATATTGATGTAAAAATTTACTCTTTAAGAATTTCTTGATTTTCTGATTCCAATTTATACTTTCCATATATAAAAATCCTAACTCCTTATAAGAATATCCTCTAGAGTCAATCCATACATCCAACATAAATTCGCTAATTCGCCCATAAACTCTTGCCTGAAATAAGTTATAATCTAAAACATCTTGTGAAATTTCAGATTCCAGTTTCTCCAAAAATTCAAATAAAAATGAGCAATATTCATCTACTAATTCTTTCTTCATTATAAACATATTAAACATATGTCCCCATCTACGCTTCATTACTTTATTCCAACTTTTTACTAAATATGGATAATCACGTTTAATAATTTTTTCTGCTTCAAATAAAGGTTTCGGATAATGGGTATGAATATAATGACTGTAAATTGTTTCTATTAAATAAATTCTTTTCTTAGGTAAAATGATATCTGTACTTCTAAGAAGTTTTTTATTTCTTTAGAACTTGCAATGCTTGCAAACTTTCCATATTTTCTCTGAAATAATCGGTTTTTTGCACTAAAATGTCGTCGATAATGTGTAAGTCCTAAATACTCATAATCTAGATTTTTCCATGCCCAATAAAGAGCGGTAAGCTCACAATAATTGGGATTTTTCCTAGAGATTGTATTTTCTCCTACACTATCTGACAAATAGTGTGGATGTTTATATCCACCCACACCAATCGGAATATATACCTTATCCTTAGGCATACGATACTTTTTGTGTGTTACCACAAGAATTTTTAAATCCATAATCTATCCAATTCTGCTTTGATTTGGCCAAACACCTGTTGTTGTATATTCCACAATAACCTGTCCTGCAATGCGCATTTCATTCACACGAGTTGTATAACCATCTTCTAGAACCACTGTACTTACAAAAGGGAAATCTCCTTTTGTAATTTTAAACTGTCCTGTCATACTTTTGGCACTTGCCAAGTGACCATAACGATAAATGAGTTCTGTCTCACTTTCTGAGACTTTTTCAGCCACCATTACTTCATCAATCTGCATAATACCATATCTCCTCTTCTTCCTTTTTAATTCTATGGAAAATTTCCATAAATTCCTTACCTGTAATCGTCTCTTTTTCAATTAAAAAGGCTGCAATTTCATCTAAAGCTCTACGATTTTGTGAAATCAACTCTTTTGCCTTTTCATAAGACTCCTTTAACATCTGCTTAACGACTTCATCGATACCTGCTGCCGTTTGATCAGCACAATTAAGCGCAGTCTGACCACTTAAATACTGACTTTCCACAGATTCTAATCCCATAAGTCCAAATTCCTTAGACATACCATACTGTGTAACCATGGCTCTTGCAATCTTTGTTGCCTTTTCAATATCATTAGAAGCTCCTGTTGTTACAGAGTTAAACACGATTTCTTCTGCTGCACGACCACCTAAAAATTGTACAAGCATTGCTCGTAGTTCTAATTCAGAATTTAGATACTTCTCTTCTTCTGGTACATTCATCACATAACCAAGTGCTCCCATTGTTCTTGGAACAATCGTAATCTTTTGTACAGGCTCTGAATCTTTTTGTAAAGCACTAACTAAAGCATGACCTACTTCATGATAAGAAACGATTCGTCTTTCTTCTGGACTCATAATTCGGTCTTTCTTCTCTTTACCAACTAACACAACCTCTACAGCTTCAAATAAATCATTTTGACTAATTGCCTTTCTACCATGCTTGACTGCATTAATAGCTGCTTCATTAATCATATTGGCAAGGTCAGAACCTACTGCACCAGAAGTTGCAAGTGCAATTGCATCTAAATCAACGGTATCATCCATCGATACATCTTTTGAATGTACTTTCAATGTTGCTACACGCCCTTTTAAGTCTGGGCGATCTACAATAATTCGTCTGTCAAAACGACCTGGACGAAGTAATGCCTTATCTAAGATTTCAGGTCGATTTGTTGCTGCCAAAATAAATACACCCTTTGAAGAATCAAATCCATCCATTTCAGCTAATAACTGATTAAGGGTCTGCTCTCTTTCATCATTGCCACCACCAAACCTGCTATCTCTACTCTTACCAATCGCATCAATTTCATCGATAAAAATAATACATGGTGCATTTTGTTGTGCTTGCTTAAATAAATCACGCACACGAGAAGCACCCACACCAACAAACATTTCTACAAAATCTGAACCTGATAATGAGAAAAATGGTACTTTTGCCTCACCAGCTACAGCCTTTGCAAGCAAAGTTTTACCTGTACCAGGAGGTCCTACAAGTAAAGCACCCTTTGGTAACTTTGCACCAATTTTTGAGTACTTACCTGGGTTGTGTAAGAAATCAACAATTTCTGTTAATGACTCTTTAGCTTCATCTTGTCCAGCTACATCTTTAAAGGTAACACCCGTTTCTTTTTGGATATATACCTTGGCATTTGATTTACCAACACCCATGACGCCTCCGCTACCACCAGCTCTTCGCATAATAAAGCTAAGGAATAGCCATATAAGAAGCAACGGTAAGATATACATTACCAAAATACTTATAATTGTTGAATTATTATCTGGTATAGAACCTGAAAGTGTAATTTCTTTATCCAACAATTTCTGTACCAGCGTATCATCATCTACATAACCCGTATAATATTTTGTAGCTTTTGTTGAGCCATATAGACGAGATAGGCTATTCGTTGTTGAAGTCGTATCATTTTTTAAAGTAAAGTAAATCTTATATTCACTTCGGTCAATTTGTACTTTATCAACTTTGTCTTCATTTACCTTCGATAGGAATTCACTATACGTAACTTCTTTGGAAGTATCGGTCATTAAACTACTAAAGAAGGAAGCCCCAAATAAAACGATAATAACTGTAATGACTAATACAATAATTGTTTGACTATTCTGGGGAAGTTTTCCGTTATTATTATTTTTATTGTTCATTGTCCCTCCAATTATTCTTAATTCTTTATTAGTATAGTAAGAAATCTTAAATAAATCAAGCATAACACGATAAAAAGTTCTTTTGATTTATTAATCTTTTGTAAACTATGATTTTATAATTCTTTTAATAATTGTACACAATTTAAACACATTTGGTCTATATACTAAAGGCACCAAGTCAAAAATGACTTGTTTAAAATAAATTTTTCATAACTTCTCCTTTTTATAAAAATAGAAGTGTTGCAAATGGCAACACTTCTATTTTTATTTAAAAACAATAAATCTTTGACCAAAATAATTAAGACCAACAAATAGGCACATACCTGTAAGCATTGCAATATTGTCTTGTAAACTTACATTATTAATTACTATTAACTTATATACAAGAGGCTTTGCAACTCCATAAGCAATTACATAGCAAACTGTAATATTTACAATAAATCGTACAATCTCTGCAAAAGACTGCTTTTTTTGATTGAAATGTAAAATATTTATTTAAAAAATAACTTACAATACTACCTATAATATAATTTGATGCAGAAGAAATCCAGTATCCTGCATGAATTACATTGTACATAAGAAACATTACTCCAGTTCCTACAATTGTATTAATCACACCTACTATAAGAAATTTAATGGTTGTTTTATCAATTAATTTCATATTATTTGCATCTCTCCACATCATCTTTATTCGTTTCACTCACAATATAATGAGGTCTGTGTTTGACTTCTAAATAGGTTTTTGATAAATACTGTCCAATAACGCCTAAACAAAAAAGCTGAATCCCACCTAAAAAGATAATTACACTAATCGTTGATGCCCAACCGGATACAGGATCTCCAAACAATAGCTTTCTGCCTATAATAAAGACTAAGCAGACAAACGAAAAACCGGTAAAACCAACGCCCATCCAAGAAGCCATAGACAGTGGTGCTTGTGAGAAATTAATAATTCCATCAATTGCATATTTAAATAACTTCCAGAAATTCCACTTCGTTTCTCCAGCAACACGCTCAACATTTTTGTATGGAAGCCAGTAAGTTTTAAATCCAATCCAACCAAAAATCCCTTTAGAGAAACGATTGTATTCGCCCATGGATACAATTGCATCAACCATTTCTCTTTTCATTAACCTAAAATCTCTTGCACCATCAACGACATCAGCATCTGAAATTTTATTAATAATCTTATAGAATTGTCTAGCAAAAAATGAACGAATAGGGGGTTCTCCTTGTCTAGTTACTCTTCTAGTTGCTACACTATCGTAATCTTGAGTTTCTAATATATTTAACATCTCCGGTAGTAAAGAAGGAGGATCTTGTAAGTCTGCATCCATAACGGCTACATAATCACCCTTTGCATTACAAAATCCTGCATACATTGCTGCTTCTTTTCCAAAATTTCTTGAAAATGAAACATATTTAACCATTGGATCTTTACTAGCTAATTCTCGTAGAATTTCTAAAGTTCGATCTTTTGAACCATCATTAACAAAAAGAAGTTCCAATTCATAATCTGGTAACATTAACATAGACTCTACTCGTTTTATTTCTTCATAGAAATAAGGTAAAGATTCCTCTTCATTATAACAAGGTACAATTAATGTAACTTTACTCATATTTTTTCTCCTTTTCCCATAGAAATTGTACTAGTACAAATAATATAAACCCAAGTATACTAACTAAGACTCCAACTGTCAAATAGGGGTGCAGTATTTTAATTCTATTGTATGCTTTCCTTTATCTAACAATAATCCCATATACATTGTGTTTGTACGAATAATCTCTGCTTTTTGTCCATCAACATAAGCCGTCCATCCTTTTGAATAAGGTACACTCAAACATAATAATTTAGAAGTATCTAATGATATCGCTCCTTCGATTTTATTTGTAGTAATTTCTACATTTTCTAAAACATTTTGTTTAAGAGCTTTCACTTGATTTTCATAATCTTTCATAGATTGTGCAATAACATCTAATGAGTTAAATTCATATATTCCAGGAACATAAAAGGTTATCGTTATTTCATCTCTAGATTTTTCATCATAATATAAATTCAAGAGATAGTTTGTTCTTCCATGAGTTACATGTGAAGTAGGTGTATAATGATTTACAAAACTTCGTTTTTTATTAGAACTAGCTAAAATTTTTACTATGTTATAATCTTTAGAATTTAAACTTTTAAAATTTAATTTATCAAACTGTAGATATAATTCACAAGCCTTTACTGGATTTTTTAATTTCAATACTAATTTCTCTTTAGGCTTTTTTACAATAATTTTATTTGTTTTTGTAATTATATTCTCATTCGTTTTAAAATCATATTCTACCGACTGATTATTATAAACTGGAGTAGTATTTATCAATAATTCGCTTACTTTTAACGATTCATCATCTGGTATTAATACACCTTGTAGCATTGCTTGTTGTCTCTGCACAACAGTCATATTTTCATAATCTGAAGATAGTAAGTAATGGTCATAAGTATAACCTAAAGGAAGTGCATTTTTATTTTCATACAAATATACATTCTCATTTAAATAATTTTTAGTAGAACCTTTATAGGAAAATCCATAAGGTGGATAGTTTGTCTTATCTTTACAAACAAAATATTTGACACTTGCCAATTCTTCTAAAAATGTACGAGAACCTAATCCCCTAAAATTATAATTTACATCTGTATAGGATGAATTTTCCATTAAATATTTCGAAATATAAGATGATTGTAAACTCCAATAAGCAGATGTTGTGCTTTGATGTTTTGCTAATGAATAGTTGTTTCCATTGCTATCCATACGATAAAATTCATCATCATCAATAAGCTTAGAAGCATCATTTCTATCCTTTATAAGTTCATTTGCAGCTTGTCCTATATTGACAAATTGTTTTACATAACCTACTCTAGATGGCATATATTGAATCCATGCATTATAAAATACTCCTAAAATTCCTAAAACAAAAAAACCTATATAAGCTAAAACTTTTTATTTTTACTAGCTTAGGTACACCGATGCTGTAAATTACACTCACTAATAACAATATCATTGCTACTATGGCTTCTTTAAGATTAAATCGCATTCTTAAATAAATTACTAATCCACTATATATTACTAAAATACTTATCAAACCAACTGCTTCTTTTTTTGAAATCTTAAAAAAATTCTGGAATTGTTCGAGCTAAAATAAATGCAGCAATAAACGAATATGCAAAACTCCATCGATTTGATATATATCCAAACCCATTAAATACATGTCCAAAATATGGAATGCAAAGAAAAACTGTAAATAGTACCAATAACCCTTTTAACCATCGATCTTTTTTAGTTTTGAAAAATGAATACACAATTCCTACAAGTATCATAGGAGTCCAGTTAACTAACGTATAACTTCCTACTACCCTACCTGTTACTAATCTACTTATAAATGCTAAATAGTAACTCTTAGAATATCTAAAGTAATACGCTTTATAGTTTGAACTAATTCTAGAAGTTTCTAGAAAGAACATTGCTGTAGGAAGTAGGATAAATGCTGCCATTAATACTCCTATACTAGCAAATCCTAAAAATTTTATACAATAAAAAAGAAATTCCTTTACAGTTTTATTTTCAAAAGATAGATATCTAAAAATTACATAAATTATTATTAATAGTACCAACATATAAAAGAAATAAAAGTTACTGATTGCTGATATAAATACCATACTTATATATAAAATTGGATTTTCTTTTTTAAAGACTTTCTCCACGCCTAATAATATTAAAGGAAGATAAATCATAGGATTAATAAAATATGGATGTCTAACAGCTGAAAATATTGTAAATCCACAAAATATATAAGCAAAAACAGCACAAAGAACGGATGAATTATTGCATTTCATCTTTCTTGCGTATGTGCAAAATCCAATTCCTGATAGATATATTCTAAATAAAATTAATATACTATAAGCAAATTCTGAATATTTTGTGGGAACAAATAAAGATAAAAAAGAAATTGGATCTCCTATTACATAATATGATAAAGTTGTGATTACATCTCCACCATATCCTATTCCAAATTCCCATTGAGGAACTTTTAATTGATGTGAAAAGATTAAATTTTCAAAAATTTTTCGTAGATATTGACCATAATATACAAAAGCATTATAGTGTTGGCATAAACCATCATTATAGGCATTCGGTTTATCAATATACCAAATTAAGGACTTATGCTCTAGAAAAAATGGAGAAAATATTATACTTGATGCTATTAGAAATAAAATAGTATATGTACAATAAAATTTTCTTTTACTATCAATTTTTTTGTTCATTATAAGTTGCTCCTTATTATAAAATAGATTTTTTTCAGTTCAGCCTATCCTATCACTACTTTTTTTAATTAACAATATACTTTACTATATTCTTGTCATTCTTTTTAAAATATGATATGATTCAATATTGTAATAGAAGAAAGGATACCTATGAATAATTTAATAGACAAAAGTAATTTAACTACTTTACTTACAGATATCTGTTGGGAACGAGTTCATTTAAAACTTCATATACAAATAGATAATGCTTATTCTATAGAAGATTTAGACTTTATGCCGTTAATGA
>JPZU01000001.1:1078339-1085857 GCA_000875945.1 Lachnospiraceae bacterium TWA4
CGAAAGTTTAAAGTTTAAAAAAATGTACTACTAAAAACTCTGCTATACTACAAACTAATATTACAAATAATGGACAAAATCAATGTATTCCAGAAGGAACTTATAGAATTTATGCTTGTACAGGAAGTAACGTTTTATCTGAATGTATAGTTTCAACTGACATTATAAATAAAATGGAAGATTTTTCACGAATTTTTCCATATAGTGGACAAAATAAAGCTTTTAATGTATTTTTTTATATAGAAGATGGCAGGGAGACTCTTCCCCTTCGTATGCACACAATTAATTTAACTTCTACTAATCTTGGATTTCCTAAAACTGAGAAACTATTAACTCAAATAGGAAAAGCTTTTAAAGAAAGCTATTTTTCTTTAAAACCAATTATCCGTAGAATTTATTGTATGTATTCTATATTATACAAACGTCGTCGAAAAAATTCTGTTTTGTTTATGTCTGAACAGAATACAGAAATTATTTCTAATTTAAAAGCTGTTTCTGAACAGATGAAACAAAGAAATCTAGATAAAGAATTTCATATTCTTTACTCAGCACGTAAATTTTCAGCAGATAAGCGAAATTTAAAAGTATGGTTTAAAGAATTAAAAGCACTTTCTCAAAGTGGAACAATTTTTATTGATGACCATGCTCCTCTTTTTGATTGGCTAAAACTTGATAAAGACCAACGTGTAATTCAATTATGGCATGCAGGTGCAGGATTTAAATCTTCAGGCTATAGTCGCTGGGGGCACCTTGGATGTCCAGCTCCCCAGTCTTGTCATAGACAATATACGTATGGAATTTCAGGTTCAAAAAATATTGCCCATTTTTTCTCAGAAGTTTGGGGAATTAATGATGAAAATGTTTTACCTACAGGAAT
The DNA here is from genome assembly GCA_000875945.1 of Lachnospiraceae bacterium TWA4. Taxonomy (GTDB): domain Bacteria; phylum Bacillota; class Clostridia; order Lachnospirales; family Lachnospiraceae; genus TWA4. The sequence goes on from JPZU01000001.1 coordinate 1,079,217, forward strand.
GCCACGAATGGATGAGTATTTAGATGAAAATCATAAAAAACAAAAAATAGCTGAATTGTATGAGCAATTTCCTATTTGTAAGGGAAAAAAGGTAATTTTATTTGCACCAACCTATCGTGGAAAGAACAATAAAGACGCCTACTATCCCTATGAGCTCATTGATTTTGAAAATCTTTATAATATTTGTGGTGATGAATATGTGATTTTATTTAAAATGCATCCATGGGTAATAAAAGATATTTCAATTGGACCAAAGTATCAAGATAAGTTTTTAGATGTTAAAACTTATCCTAAAATTAATGATCTCTTTTACATTGTAGATTTATTAATTACGGATTACTCTTCAAATATTTTTGAATATTCTCTAATGAGAAAACCAATGCTTTTTTTGCTTTTGATAAAATTCAATATTCTTTTTCTAGAGGATTTCATAGAGCTTATGAAGAATCCGCTCCTGGAAAAGTATGTTATACATTTGATGAAGTATTAAACTCAATTAAAACAAAAGATTTTGAATACGAAAAAGTTCAAAAATACATTGACGAACACTTTGATTATATTGACAGTCATTCATCTGATAGAGTTATTGATTGGTTTTTACTTAATCAAATGCCTAAAAAATTTACTGATGAGATTAAATCAAAACAAAATGAAGTTAACGATATGAATAATTTAGATTTTTCTAAATTAATTCAAGATTAGGAGGAAAATTTTAATGAATATTGCATGTATTTTCGCTGGAGGAAGTGGTGTTCGAATGGGTGCTGGAATTCCCAAACAATTTTTAGAGATCAATGGAAAACCTATTATCATTCACACCTTACAAATTTTTCAATATCATGATCAGATTGATAAAATTTATGTTTCTGTATTAGAGGACTATATTCCTTTTATGAAGGAGTTAATTGAAGAATTTCATATTACAAAGGTTGCACAAATTATGCCAGGTGGGGCAACAGCACAAGATTCTATCTACAATGCCTTAAAGATTGCTGAAAGTGAGAATCCAGAAGATTCTATTGTCTTACTCTCTGATGGAGTTCGACCATTTATTTCATATGAAACGATTGCTAATAATATCCAAAGCGTCAAAGAGCATGGAAATGCTATTACTTGCACTCCATGCTTTGAAACCATATTAATTAGTAAAACGGGTAAGACTGTTGAAGAAGTTCCTTATAGAAAGCACACTTTTTCTGCTCAAGCACCTCAAAGTTTTTACCTAAAAGATATCATTTCTGCTCACGATGAAATTAGACAATCGCCTACAGGATATGAAAACATGGTTGATGCCTGTACAATTATTAGAAGTTTAGGTAAAACGGCACATATGATTGAAGGTAACCGTGGAAATATTAAAGTTACTACTCCAGAAGATGTATATATGTTTAGAGCACTATTACAATATAAAGAAAATGAACAAGCTTTTGGTCTTGGAATCACTAATCGAATAGGAGGAAGAAAACGCAAATGATTTTAGAAAGTCCTAAAAATTCAGTTATTCAAGAAGATATTGAAGAACTAGTTAATCAATTCCCTCATTTTAAAAAATTTAATGATCAAACAATCTTAGTTACTGGTTCTACAGGATTAATTGGCTCACAGATTGTAAAAACTCTAGCTTGTTTTAATCGATTAAAACACACACATATGACTATTATTGCACATGCTAGAAATGAAAAAAAGCAACTAATTTATTTGGTCATTTAGTTGAACGAGGTGATGTAGTTCTTTCAATTGGAGATATTAACTCACCGATTACTTTAGATAAGTCTGTAGATTATATTATTCATGGTGCAAGTGCAACAAGTTCTAAATATTTTGTATCTAATCCAGTTGAAACTATTAAAACAGCTTTAGATGGAACTACAAATATCCTAGAATTTGCTAAAACTCAAATGGACTTAAAAGGAATGGTTTATTTATCTTCTTTAGAAGTCTATGGCACACCTTCTACTAAAGAATTTATTAAAGAAACAGATTATGGATATATTGATCCATTATCTGTTCGAAGCAGTTATTCTGAAGGAAAGCGAATGGTCGAATGTCTTTGTGCATCTTATGGAAGTGAATATCAGATTCCTGTAAAAATTGCTAGACTTTCTCAAACCTTTGGTCCTGGTGTTGATTATAACGATGGGCGAGTATTTGCTGAATTTATGCGATGCGCACTAGAGAAAAAAGATATTATTTTGCATACAGAGGGAAAAACGGTTCGAACCTATTGCTATATTAAAGATGCTATTAGTGCCTTATTATACATTATTCTACTTGGAGAATCAGGTCAAGCCTATAATGTTACTAATATGGAAACTGCAGTTTCCATTAAAGAGATGGCCACTTTAGTTAATAATACATTGGCCGATGGTAAAATCAATGTCATTATTGATATTCCAACAGATCTTGCTTCTTATGGTTATAATCCAGAAATGATAATTCGATTAGATTCTACACAATTAGTAAATTTAGGTTGGAAAGCAACTGTTGGATTAGAGGAAATGTATAAACGAATGGCTAAATCTTTTTAAAACTATAGGGATGTCACAGACATCCCTATAGTTTTATCTTACTTTCAATAATTGCCAACAATTTTGCTAAAATAATTGCTAAAATAAGTACAATCAAATAGCCACCCCATATAGAGATTGATTGACCAAACCAACTACTTTTCTTATAAATATTTCTAAGTATAATATGGACTAAATAAAGTTCCAATGAGATATTTCCAAACCAACAAAAAATTGATGTATGCCTTTTAATGATAATTTAGAAAATAATAAACTTAATATCAAAATAAGAAGTATTGATACAAAAGAGCCTAAATATCGCTCATAAATTCCAGTTGCTATCCTATTCCAATATAAATAACTTGCAAATCCAATAGTAATAACAGCTAAAACTCCATATCCTAGAGATACTTCTTTTTTACTTTTTATAGGCTTAGCTAAATATACTCCAACAATAAAAATAGGAAGTCTTGTCAAAGCAATTTCTATATTTTTATATAAATCTGTATATCTATGTTTAAGAACTACTGTATATACTACGATAAAGCTAATTAATACAATAAATTTTAGCCATGAATACTTTTTGTATTCTCCATTTTCATCATAAAATAAATGATATAAATATGGAAAAATAATATAACAAAAAGTATCATACATACATACCAAACAATCTTATTTCCTCTGAATATAAAAGTCATCAATGAAAGATTCGCAAAAAATACACTTGGAGAAAATTTCATTAATAAGTTTTCAAAGCCGAAATATAAAATTCCAAGTATACCATAAGGTATTAAAATACGACTAAATCTCTTCTTTAAATAATTATCTAAGTCTTTATTTTTAGAATATGAATAATACAATCCCATACCTGACAAAAATAAAAATATATCCACACCTATATTTCCATTTTTTAAAAAAATATATAATGCTTTCGGTAAAGAAGTTTTCTCTTCTAATATAGCTCCATGTAAAAACATAATCCATAAAATGGTAATACCATAAATTTGTGTTCGATATTGACTAATAATTTCTAAATTAATTTTTTTCATCTAAAAACCTTTTAACTTCATGATAAATTCTTTCACAAGAGTTCCTATCATCATAGGCAAAAAATCTATCTGCACGCTCTTTGTAGTATTCTTTACACCTACAATCGTTTTCCATATATTCACATAGAGTTTTAATTAATACATCCTCTTGTTTACAGATTTCTCCAAATGCCATTGTTTCATATTCAAAAACTCCCTCTTCATAAAAAGGTGGTAATGCATCTGGATGATAATAAACAACGGGTTTTCTCATATAAGCAAAGTCAAACTGTACACCAGAATAATCTGTCACCATTAAGCTAGATTCCGTTAAAATCTTTTCATAACTCATATCACCAGTTGCTTCTAAGATTTGAACATAGTCATTTCGATCAAAATCTACAGATTGTGAACTCATTGCCGGATGTAGAAGATAAATTATCTGATATCCAGTTCTTTTTGCAGTTTCAATTAAAGTCAGATTATTAATTAAGTCATTATAGATTTTAAAATATGTGCTCTTCTTAAAATAATCATTATGGGTTTTCTTCTCACAAGCAACTCCATTATTTACGACATCTCGTCTCCATGTTGGTGTAATTAAAATCTGCTTTTTATCATTATTCACTAGTCCATCATATCTTGCAAGACCTGTCAATACAATATCTTTTTTATCGTATCCATAGATTGGCTGTAAAATATTATCTACTTCCACTTGACTTGCACAACAATAAAACAGTGTATTATCAAATAATCGATTTTGATACTGGGCAATTTTTGTACAGTTAATCCATGTTGAATACAAACAATTTTAGCTGTTAACAAATCTCTTATACAAGCCTGCTGCTCTTTTGTAAAACCACAATAAACCCAAATATTGGTATGAGTTGCTAATATACATTCTGCTAAAAGTGTCATTAATCTAGCTTCATGAGAATTTGTTTTTAATATATTCTTTTCTCCTGCATCAATTAGTCGCTTATAATCAACTGAATCTTCATTAACAATGTAGTAAGGTTCAATATCTGGTGCATGTTCTTTTAAATAATGATACATATATTCTCCATTATCTCCTGCTTTATAAAGCTTATCAAACATAATCCAAATTCTCTTATTTTTATACTGTTTCTTTAGTTTATAGTACTCTTGTCGAAGTTTATACATTTCTAACTCTACAGGATTTTTATCTGATATACATCTTTTATAAATCTGACAAAGAAGGGTTGTACGTCTAAAAAACTCTTCTTTATCTGTCATCCTCTTTATGGTAAAGAAACTCTTAGAACGATCTGTAAACAATACATATTCACTATTGAATCGCCAATAATTGAATCTATATTTATAATTTAATCTAGCTGCTGCTTCTAAATAATCAATTTTTAATCTATAAAGATCTTCATCAATTCGTAGGAAAAATTCTACCTGTATAGCATCTGTATTTACAGGAATTCTTACCTGATACTGCTTACGGTGTATAATTGTCTGTCCAAATGATCTAAGTAATCCATAACAATCAACCTGACGTAACTTAGCATTTTTATCATTATAATGAACTTCAATATTTATGTCATCCCAATTAAGAAAATCCACCATATACACTCTAAAATCTATAACGATATGTCCATCAATATAGTTCATTGCTGTAATTGCGACCTTTTCATTTTCAATTTTACAGATAGTATAAGATTTTGGAAAAGTATTTTTACCTTTTGGTTCACTAATCATAAAATTATTTTTTGTCTGTAAAATTTCATAATCATAACCTAATGCTTCGCATTTATATTTAATGAATAAAAATTTTAAAGGTCTATTAAGAGTATATCTTGCTCTTTTAGCTAATATTACTCCCTCTGGAATATATTTTAAAATTTCTTTAGATAGTGAAATAAATTTCTCTAACTCTTCTTCATTTAGAACTTTTTTATTTCGATCATTTGAATTACAATTATAACGGGCATATAACAAATATGTCGTAAAAACTTTAATAAAATTCTTTCGTATATAGTCAAAGTTTTCGCTTTCCTGTGTCCATTTTAATAAGAAATTTTTTGCATCATCCAAATACCACGCCTTCTCATATTGAATCATGCATGTTGCAAATTCATTTTCTGCAGAATCAAGATAATATAAATTTTTATTAGAAAAGCAATAGTAATACTCAAAATTCATAAAATATTTAAATAAGAAATCTTTATCTTGTTCTGTTTTGATTGAAGAATCAAATGAAATCTTTTCAAAAACATTTTCATGGAAGAAACACGCATTAAAATATAAAATCATTTGATTAGTGTTTAATAAAGGATTACATAATTCTTCTTTCTTATTTGATATAGGATATGCAAATTCCTCTCCTACTGAATTTACATAAATTGGTGTAACACTAAAACATCTTACTTTAATATCTGAATCTACAACTAATGCATTTTTTTCTATTTGTGTTTTTAAGTAAGAAAATGTTCCATCTGAATAGTACATCTTATCTGTCACAAAGCTAATATATTTACCACTTATCACATCTTTAACTGCTTTATAAACATCTGTATAACTTAAAGACTCTGATTCAACTATTGAAATCTTTGATTTATATTGAGAATCAATCTCCTTTAATAACTGCTGATATTCAAAACTATTATCTGTTACTACTAATGCTTGAATTGATATATTTTCTTGATAAATAGTCTTTAATAAATAATTTATATTTTTTACATCATCACTATTCATCATTATAATAATTGAAAATAAATATTTATGTTTTGACACTATAATTCTCCTAAATTTCTCTTTGATATTTTACAACATTGTGATGTAATCGTTCTTCTACAGGTGGAATTTTCTTATAATTTCCATATAACTGCTTAAGGTATTTTCTAGGTTGTTTAAATGTATTTCTATATTGTCTATGAAATAACACCTTTTTAGATGGAAACATCCAATTTCTTGGATAAGTTTCACCGTAAGCATGTTTACTTCCACTAGGAATAATTACATAATTACTTTTTTCATCTTTACAGATAGAAATGACCCATTCTGTAAAAATCAACCATGTTCTAAGTGGTAAAAATGAAAACATCCTACCCACTGTATTTTTTTAATCGAAGAGATTTTT
>JPZU01000001.1:1085877-1156554 GCA_000875945.1 Lachnospiraceae bacterium TWA4
TTTTAACCTCTTTATCATCTTCTAAATACTGAAGTAATCTCTCCATCTTTTTATGAAGTCTTACACAGGAACAAATAAACAGCAAACCGTCACAACTAATTTGATGAATCAATCTTGCCAATGGATTATTAAATGTATTGTCTATTGGATAAATATCAACAAAAATTCCTGCTTTATCAGGCTCTGTCTCATAAATTTCCTCAAATCGTGTACCTTTTTTACGTATTTTAGCAAAATTTAAATCATAGTCTTTATCTAATCGAACTTCTTGCACCCAATAATTTTTGGCATTCTTTTTTGAAAATAATCTAATAAATTTTTCATAGTCTGCTCTTGGCATTGCAATATCCATATCATCATCCCAAGGAATAAATCCTTTATGTCTGATTGCTCCTAGACAAGACCCACCTGTCAGTTGATAATCCAAATGATATTTTCTACAGAAATTTTCCACATCTTCTAACATTTCCAATAAAACAGCTTGTATTTGCTTCGTATCTTCATCTGTAATTTGATAAAGTTTATCACTCTGCTCTACACTCTGTCTCATATTCTTATACGTTTCTAGCAATTTTTTCTCCTCTATACAGACTTAACGTAATTATTTTCATTTTTATAAATTAGTCGAATACCCAACACACTTATAACTATAAAAATTAAAAGCCATAAAGCTAATACTTTATAATGTGGAGCTTCTTGATACAATAAAACACTTCTCATTGCAGTAATCACAGTAGCCAAAGGATTAGCTCTTAATAACAAATCACCTAAATGTTCTCCTGCTTTAGACTCTAAATCATAGAATATACCTGTCATATAGAAAATCATTCGTGTGACAATTCTCCAAATATTTGCCAAATCTTCTACATAAACGCCAAAATGCATTAAAAATGCAGCTACTCCAAATGTTATAAAGAATAATGTAATAATAATTGGAATTGACCATAAAATTAATGGAGTTGGATTTATACGCTCAAAAATCATCATTCCTATAATAATAATAAATCCAATTCCCATTTTTACAGCATTTACTACTACTTTTATAAGGATAAGCACATATTTAGGAATATATACCTTCGTTACTACGGATTTATTTGCTTTAATAAGTTTTACACAACTTTGAGTCGTATTTGCAAAAAAAGTCCACATAGTGATTCCAACAAAAATAAACGCCGAAAAATGGTCAACTTTCGAATGAAAGAATACCCCAAATATGAACGAATAAATTAGCATAAAGCAGACAGGCTCTAACACCCACCATAGCCAATTTAAATAAGAGTTAGCTACTTCTGTTTTTAACTCAGATTTTGCACAATACATAATATAATGATAATATTTCTGTATATCATTTTTAAAACGTGAAAACATATCCTACCTCTATTATTTCATAAATTTTTGATAAGCAACTAATACTTCATTAGTTTCACCTATCATTTTAATCTCTCCCTCATGTAACCAAATCATTTTATCACATAATTCCTTTAAAGTTGTAATACTATGTGAAACAATAACAACTGTTCGCTCATCATTATTAATAAGCTCTTTCATTCGGTTCATACTCTTTTTTCTAAACTTTTCATCACCTACACTTAAAACTTCATCAATCAGAATAATATCTGTTTCTAATGAAGCTGTAATTGAAAAGGCTAATTTTGAATACATACCACTAGAATAGGTACGAACTGGATAATCAATAAACTCTCCAAGCTCAGAAAATTCTATAATCTCATCCATCTTCTCATGAATCATTTCTTCTGGAAATCCTAAAAGCATTCCTGATAACAAAATGTTTTCTCTACCAGATAATTCATTTTTAAAACCTACACCAATGGAAAGTAATGAGATTGTATGATTGTGTAAATCAACACTTCCTTCATCTGGAGAGAATATTCCTGCAATCGCTCGAAGCATCGTTGACTTACCACTACCATTTTTTCCAATGATGCCCCAAATTTCACCTTTATTAATAGTAAAATTGACTCCTCGAACAGCTGCAAATCCTTTTTCATTTTTATTGGACTCTCTTTTAAGTAACATTTTCTTTACTGAATAGGATTTTAACGTCTTATAACGAATCCATAAATTTGATACATCTATAGCAGGTTCTACCACTAATTCCTTTTTTTCAGCTGTTGAACCTTCTGAAATTAATTGTTCTGTTAATTTATTCTGATCTACTTCAATTGCTTTGCAGATATTATCTGCAGATTCTTTAGCAATAGCTTTAATTTTTTTCTGTTTAGTTCCAAGAGACCATTCATCTTTTTTTAATGTATTAACCAGTTGCTTTTTCATTAGTTTTATTTGATTATTTACAATTAAATCAATCTGCTCTTGTGTCATAAACGTCCTCCTTCCTTTGTTTAACTAAAGAGTTATTATACTTTTTTATCCCTAATATTTCAAGCCCCATTGATATTTTTGGTAATTTAGTATACAATTAAATCAAACTATTGATACATTAAGGAGTAATTTTATGAAGAAACTGATATCCTGGAACGTAAATGGGATTCGCGCTTGTGTAACTAAAGGATTTTTAGACTTTTTTAATGAAGTAGATGCTGATATTTTTTGCATTCAAGAGAGTAAATTACAAGAAGGACAAATCGATTTAGACCTTCCTGGATACTATCAATACTGGAACTACGCAAAGAGAAAAGGATATTCTGGTACAGCAATTTTTACAAAGGAAAAGCCTATTTCTGTTTCCTATGGTCTTGGTATAGAAGAACATGACCAAGAAGGCCGACTCATTACGCTAGAGTTTCCTGAATACTATGTAGTTACTTGCTATACCCCTAATTCAAAATCTGAACTCGAACGCCTTCCTTATCGTATGGTTTGGGAAGATGATTTTAGAGCGTACTTAAAAAATCTAGAAACTATAAAACCTGTCATTTTCTGTGGTGATTTAAATGTTGCCCACAATGATATTGATTTAAAAAACCCTAAAACCAATCACAAACATGCTGGTTTTACTGATGATGAACGTGATAAATTTACTATGTTATTAGATGCTGGATTCATTGATACATTCCGTTATTTTTATCCTGACAAGACAGGAATTTATTCTTGGTGGTCTTATAGGTTCCGTTCAAGAGAGAAAAATGCTGGTTGGAGAATTGACTATTTTTGTACCTCAAATTCTCTAAAAGATCGTCTTGTATCCGCATCTATTCATACGCAAGTTTTAGGTTCAGACCATTGTCCTGTTGAACTATGCATCCAATAATTACAAAGGAGAAGTATGAATAACAATAAACTTACAGTTATACCAAATAATTTTTTAATCTCTCCATATCCTCTAGGTGCTCATAAGACATCGAAAGGTATTCGCTTTAGTGTAGAGGCTCCTACGGATGCTATCTGTGAGCTAGTTTTGTATTATAAAGCAATGACCGATGAACCCATTGTTTTTTCATTTCCAACCTACAGTTTTTATGGAAATATTCGTGTACTTATCATTGCTGGTTTAGAAAAACGTGGTTGGTCGTATCATTTTCGAATTAATGGTAAAGACCTTCCTGATCCTTATGGAAGAAACTTTATTGGAACTTCCATATGGGCAGATGTCAGTCGTCTTGAATCTCCCTATCGTACATTAATTATTGAAGACTCCTTCAATTGGGAAGAAGACAATCTTCCTAACCATGCTTGGAATGATTTATTTATTTATCGACTTCATGTTCGTGGCTTTACAATTCATAAATCATCAAAAGTACGAAATAAAGGAACTTTTGCAGGGGTTGTAGAAAAATTACCTTATCTTCAATCCATTGGTGTTACAGCTATTGAACTTATGCCCGTCTATGAATTCGAGGAAATTGAACAAACGCCTCTTCCTCATAGACGTCCAACTGGACAGATTAATTACTGGGGATATACCTCCTCTCATTATTATGCGCCAAAAGCTTCTTACGCTGGAAAATCTTCTAAAGGTTTTGCTCCTACTGCTTTTAAAGAGCTAGTAAAAGCCTTCCATAAGGCTGGAATTGAAGTCTTTTTAGAATTCTTTTTCACTAAAGAAACGCCTGCTTGGATGGCATTAGATATTCTTCGTTATTGGAAAATCACTTATCACATAGATGGTTTTCGTATTTTAGGACATGCAAATCTTGAAGCAATTGCTGGTGATCCTTTATTTGCAAATACTAGATTATTTGCTGACAATTGGACAAACTGTGAAAAACAAACACACAACCTTGCGATTTCAAATATCGGTTTTCAAACGGATATCCGTCGATTTCTTCGTGGAGATGAAGGAATGATTGGAAGTTTAAGCAAACGAATGAGAGAAAACTCTGAAGACCTTCCGATTGTTCACTATTTAGCTAGCAATAATGGATTCACATTAAAAGATACCTTTACTTATGAAAAACGACACAACGAAATTAATGGTGAGCAAAACCGCGATGGAATGAATGATAACTACTCCTTTAACTGTGGAGAAGAAGGTCCTTCAACTAATCGCCTCGTCAACCACATACGAAAATCTCAGATATTTAATGCACTTACACTTTTATTTTTAAGTCAATCCATTCCTTTAATTCAGTCTGGAGATGAAATGGGACGAACTCAATATGGAAACAACAATGCATGGTGTCAAGACAATACAATTTCTTGGATTGATTGGAAAGATTTACGTAAGAACAAAGAAGTCTTTAACTTCTTCCAATTTATTGTAAATCTACGAAAAAACCATTTAGTTTTTCATAATTCCAATGTATTAACTCAAACAGACCCTAAAGGCTATGGAATACCTGATATTTCTTTCCATGGTTTAGAACCTTGGCGCCCTAATTTTGATCCATTTTGTCGCCAATGTGGTATTCTCTATAGTGGGCAATATGCTTGTGATGCTGATGGAAATCCTGATTATGACTTTTATTTACTTTGTAATATGTACTGGATTCCTTCAGAGTTTTTGCTTCCAAGACCTAAAAAAGGAATATGAATGGAAGAAAGTATTTTCTAACAGCAGCCAAAAATAAAAAAAGGTAATGCCTTCCATTGAAGAGCCACTTGCATTAAAGAATAATCGAAAATTGATGGTTGAAAGTCGAGGAATTGTTTTATTAGTAAGTAGAAAGGTAGATGTAGACAATGATATCGAAACTAAAGCAACTGACAAATCTTCATCTTAAATATATTGCAATGCTTACAATGCTCATCGACCATATAGGCTATGTATTTTTAGGTGGAATCACTCCTTACTACCAACTATCAAGAGCAATTGGACGAATTGCATTTCCCCTCTACTGCTTTATGCTAGTAGAGGGATATTTGCATACCCATGATTTTAAAAACTATGCACTCCGTCTTGGAATTTTAGCAATAATTAGTGAGATTCCATTTAATCTAATGGTATCTGGACAGATTTTTCATCCGGAATACCAAAATGTCATTGTCACTCTTTTACTAGGATTATTCGCTATAAAATATATTCGCTATATTTTTCCATCAATCTTATGTGTTATAGCAGCTTATTTTTCACATACAGACTATGGTGCCTACGGCGTATTACTTATTATTGCATTTTACTTAGACAAAAGATTTATACCATCCATACTTATGATTTGTAAAAATCCTTGGATGTTACTTTCTATGATACCAATTAGTCTTTATAACGGCGAAAAAGGCAGTAGTAAACTTCCTTCTATTGTCTACTATGCCTTTTATCCAGTTCATATGTTCATATTGTCTATGATTTACTTGTTGTGGTAATTATTGTTCAATTATTATTGTTTAATTATTATTGTTATTGTTATTCTTCAAAACTCTAAACTAATCTTCAAGTAACATCACAGCTTCTTGTGGCAGATACAAATAGTTTGGTAATCTGCCATTTCCTTTATCCATAATTTTTTTCCATTTTTCTCTAGCTACAAACCAACAAAGCTGATGGTCAATGTCACTTCCTCCATCCGTTTCCAAAAATAAATGTTTTTCAAATGGAAATTCCATCGTCGTTTTTATTTGGATTGGAATACAATTCTCTCCTGCTTCGCCCCAATGAGGAATAAGATCATGTGCTCTTATACCTATGTGTGAAATTTGATTACTAATTGGAACTTTACTATGAAAAATAAATTTCCAATCTATTGCTTCTAATGTATACTCATCAATTTTACGAATTTTTGATAAATTTTTACATCCTGTAAGTTTTGCAACTTCTGCCTGAACTGGCGATTCAAACAATTTTTGTGTATCTCCAATGGATATTGACTTTCCATTTTGGATGCACATAAGCTTTTCGCAAAATTGATAGACTTCATCACGGCTATGAGTAACCATTAGTATATCTCCATGATAATCTTGTAAAGTTTCAATTAATTGCTCTTGCAAAATCTCTTTTAAAAAACTATCAAGAGCTGAAAATGGTTCATCTAATAAAATAACATCTGGATTATAAGCCATAATTCGTCCAAGAGCTACTCGCTGTTGTTGTCCTCCAGAAAGCTGTGTAGGATATCTGTCTCCTAAGCCTTCTAGATGAAACTGCTTTAATTGTCTTGCAATAATTTCTTGTCGTTTTTCTTTATTTTTTTCTTGAATTCCAATTCCTATATTTTCAGAAACTGTCATATTCGGAAAAAGTGCATAATTTTGAAATAAATAACCAACATTTCTTACCTGTGGTTTTAAATTAATTCGCTTTTTGGAATCGAATAATACTCGATCATTTAACAGGATTTTTCCTTCATCAGGCTTTTCAATTCCAGCAATGCATTTAAGCGTCATACTCTTACCACAACCAGAAGCACCTAAAATTCCTAATTTTCCACTAATATTTTCCATTTTAATATCTAAATGAAAATTACCTAATTTTTTCTTAATCTGTACATCTAAAGCCATTACCACGACCTCACATTTTTATTTCGTTTACTAGAAATTATATTCATTGCCACAATAATTACAAAGGCGATTGCAATAATTACTACTACCCAAAATCCTGCAATCCCATAGTCTCCATCTTGAATAACCATTGCAATTTTTTGTGAAATGGTACTTGTTTTTCCTGGAATATTTCCAGCTAGCATTGACGTTGCACCATATTCACCTAATGCTCTTGCAAACGTTAAAATCGTACCAGAAGCAATACCAGGTCCTGCATTTGGAATGACGATTTTCCAAAAAATCTTAAATTCAGACATCCCAAGAGTTCTTCCAGCATGGATTAAGTTAATGTCTAACTGTTCAAACGCTGCTCTTGTATTTCGATACATCAGTGGGAATGCAATAACCGTCGCTGCTAAAATACAACCAAGCCATGTTTGGACAACTTTTATATCAAAAGTATCATATAAAAATGTACCAAAAGGTCGTCTAAGACTGAATATTAAAAGTAAGAAAAAACCTGCAACTGTTGGAGGCAGTACCATTGGAAGTGTCAAAAATCCATCAGCAATTGCCTTTACTCTTGGTCCTGCTTTTACAACCTTTCTAGCCGCAAATATTCCTAGAAAAAAGAAAAAACGTAGCAACTACGCCTGTTTTTAATGAAATAATGAGAGGACTCCAATCAAGCTCTCCTGTAATTCCAAATAATTCTTTTAACATAAAGATTCTCCTACGAAAATAAGGGTAGGGACACATTCCCTACCCCTTCTATGTATAATTTATATTAGTCTGTTACATTGGTATCAAACTGATATTTTTCAAAAATTGCTTTCGCTGCATCAGAGGTTAAGAAGTTAATAAAATCAACTGCTGCTGTGCTTTCAACTTCAGTTGCTTCCTTATTTACAACCTGAGCGACTGGATAGATTACATCACCAGTTAAATCATAAGGAACTTTCTCAACAATATCAATCTTATCATCCATTCCATAGATATCTGACCAATATACAGTACCTACTTCGTTAGAGCCTTCAGCGATTGCTGCTGTTACAGCACCTACGTTTGGACATTCGTTAATTTCAATTCCACCAAGTGCATCCGATACCTGCTGAGTAGTAATCTTAGAAACATCTTCTACTTTTTCTAACTGTCCACCATTTACTAATGCCTGACGAGTATACTTACCAACTGGAACAGAACCATCTGCTAAAGCTAAGTTCTTTGCATCTTTAATATTAGCAATACCAGTAACTTTAGTTCCACTGTTCTTAGGAGTTACTACACATACCTGATTGTTTACAACATTGTGACGAGTTCCATCAACGACTAATTTGTTCTCGTCCTGTAAAGTATTCATCTGCTTCTGAGCTGCTGAGAAGAATACATCACAAGCTGCTCCTTCTTGAATCTGAGTAAGTAATGTTCCTGAACTATCATAACTTCCAGTAACCTTAACGTTTGGTTGAGTTTTGTTATATTCTGTAATTAACTCTTCCATAACTTTGTTTAAACTCTTAGCTGCGAAAATTTTGATTTCTGTAGCTTCAATCTTATCTGTACTTGCTGCTGTAGTGCCAGCTGCTGCTGTCTGAGCTGCGGTTGTGTTAGCTGCAGTTGTTCCTGTACTATTTCCACCATTGCTGCATCCTGTTAATGCAACACTTCCAGCTAAACTGGCTACTAATAATAAGACAAGTGCTCTTTTTTTCATAATCTAGTTCCCTCTCTTTTTTCTTTTTAGTCTTGTTTTATTTTATCATATAATCATGTTTTGTCAACTAATATTATTCTTTTTTATTTATTTTTATTATGTTTATTACGACTATCTATTTATATTTACAATTATTGAAAAAATAGGCTGTTACAAAATATTTTTCAACTTTTAGATTCCAGCGCATACAAACTTTTCTTGATATCTATACATCTTTGCTAAGCTATGCCTATCAAATTTTGTACATCTATCTTAAAGATATATACACGTTAAAATATAAAAAGCCTAATCTCTTATTTTGTAACAGCCCTTAAGCACTATCTTCTTTATTCAATTAATTAATTTAAAAAATGTTCTAAATATTGTTTTACAAACATATTTTCTGAATGAAGAGCAAGTTCATCAAAACTTCCCTGCGTAATAATTTTTCCATCTTTCATAAAGATAATTTCATCTGCTAATCGTTTGACCTGTGCAATATCATGCATAACCATAATCACTGTACAATTACACTCCCTATGATAATCCCTCAACACCTTTTCAAACAACTTAATTCCTTGTATATCCATTGCAGATGAAGGCTCATCTAATAATAATAAATCACAAGGCTTACTAATGACTCGACAAAATGCCAATCGCTGCTTTTCTCCTCCTGACAACGACTGTGCTGGTTTATCCTTTAAATTGTTAATATCCATTCGTTCTAGAACTTCTTCTAACTGTGCTGTAGATTTTTCTTTAATGAGTTTGCTCATGTTTTTTAACACAGACATACTAAAAATATAAGGAGTTTGTGGCATATAAGAAATACAATACTTTTCAGGCTTTAGAATTTCCTTACTATCAGATTTTAATACCCCTGCAAGCATTTTTAAACATGTACTTTTTCCTGCACCATTTTCTCCAATAATTGCATAGCATTTTCCTGGTTGTAATCTAAGTGATTCAATATCTAATACGACTCTTCTTTCGTAACTCTTTTTTAGATTTTTCCATTCAAACTTTTCTATACTCATTTTATAAGGCCTCATTCATGAATTATTATTAGTCGGAAATTATACTTGCTACTATATTCACAATCAATGAACATAATAGTAAAACAACTCCTAATGACACAGCAAAATAAAAGTTACCACGATTGGTTTCTAACATAATTGCAGTTGTCATAACTCTTGTTTTGTATTGTACATTTCCACCAACTAGTTGAACAGCACCAACCTCTGCAATTGATCTACCAAATGCAGATAATAAAATACCAATCAGTGGTTTCTTACACTCATGTAATAATAAATACAATTGTTTTATTTTAGAAATATTTAGTCCTCTAACTGTTTCTTTTATTTCAAAGTATTTTTTTTCTAAAATTGGATTCGATAATCCTGCAACTATAGGTGTAATTAAAACCACTTGTGCAATGACCATTGCCTGTAAAGTATATAACAACTTTAATTCTCCAAGAGGACCACTTCTTGATAATATCAAAAAGACAATTAATCCTGCAACTACTGGTGGCATACCCATTAAAGTATTTATTAATCGACAAATATACTTCTTTTTTCTATTTACTGGACTAATTGCTAATACAACTCCTATGATTATTCCAAACGAAGTTGACAGTACTGTTGAAAACAAGGACATTTTTAAAGTTAATACTACAATTTGCCTTAACTCATCATACTCTAGTAAAAATTTTATAATCTTTTGAAGTTCTATCCACATAATTATTTAATTAATCAATGTAAAATAATTGCTGACCGTATTCTTCTTTACCATAGTTTGTAATTAACTCTTTTGCTTTATCTGATTTCATCCAATCAATAAATGCCTTTGCACCTGCTGTATTGGTATCTTTCCATTTTTCTGGATTAATTTCAATCATAGAATAAGTATTTTTTAAATCTTCAGATTCTTCTAATAGTAATGATAAAGAGTCTTTTAAGCTATGTGATAAATAAGTTGCTTTATCAGTAAATACATATGCCTGCTGTTCACTTGCAACATTGATAGAAGCACCCATTCCCTGACCTGTGCTGATGTACCAATCTTCGCCCTTTGGATCAACATTTATAGCCTTCCATAATTTTAACTCTGCTTTATTTGTTCCAGAATCATCTCCTCTAGAAACAAATTTGCTCTTTGATTTTGCAATCTTTTCAAACGCTTCACTGGCAGTTTTAGCAGATTTTATACCTGCTGGATCATTTTCAGGACCAACAATTACAAAATAATTATACATTAATACAACTCTTTCTACGCCATAGCCTTCTTTAATAAATTCTTCTTCTGAAGCCTTTGCATGAACTAAAAGACAATCTGCATCGCCTGTTCTTCCTTTTTCGATAGCTGCGCCAGTTCCTGCTGAGGTGATTTCAAGCTTATATCCGGTATCTTTTTCAAAGTCACTTTGTAAATATGGTAATAACCCTGAATCATTTACTGATGTAGTTGTTGATAATCTGATAACCTCATTTTTTACAGCTGCTTCAGTCTGTTTACTCTGTTCACTTTGTTTAGTTGTTTCAGTATTTTTTGTATTACTGCAACCAAAAAATGCAAGACTTGTAAGTGCAATAATTAGTAATACAGCAATCGTTTTTAATAAATGATTTTTTTGTTTCATAATCTTTCCCTCTTCTCATTATTTTTAATTCACTAAAAACAAAAAACTATACTAAAAATGACTATTCAATTTACTTTAGCCTCTTAATCTATCCTCCTTTTACTATTTAAAATTCATATAGTTAATTATTTCTATTGTGTAATAAATTTATTATACAATATTTATTGAAATTTTACAATTTCTTTTTATATATTGTAATTTGTAACTATTCAGAGCCATGCGTAACTATGAGAATGATTCGTTGAATACTTGTATTCATAAGAATTATTCGAAATAGGTACATATGGCGAGCAGCCACAACGAGAAAACCAACGGTTTTTCGAGGTTGGCTCTGAATAGTTACGTAATCCTCCATACACAAAAAAAGAGCAAGATACATCCCCATATCTTGCTCTAAAAATCTCTAACTCTAATACCCTAACTAGAGCTAGCTAATTACATATTTCCTAACTCTAATACCCTAACTAGAGCTAGTTAACTATAATTAATTCCATATCCTATTGTTTTGTTTAGCAGTTATTTGTTATCTAATTATGTCACTAATTGTTTTATCACTTCCCTTATAAATCCATTTCATAGTATTCATTCCATTCAAGGTCCTCTTCTTCGATAGCCCCTATAATCTCTTCTTCTGCCTGCGCTGGCGCTTTCCAACAAAGCCCACAGCCTGCATGAAGAGCTGCTGGAAGTTCACTAAGTCTTCCCGGAAGATGCTTCTCTCTACAAAATACTTCCATACCTATCGCATCCGCTGTTGTATCAAATGTAATAATGATACAAGGTTTTCGCTTAAGCACTTACTACTTTACCTCTTGGTCCCATGCCTTTATCACGTTTTCTCTTTTTACCCTTAGGCTGTAAACAACCTGTCTTCTTCTTCTCTTCGATAATCTCGTTAAGACTTTCATACCAAAGAATGTCTTGAACCTCATTCTCATAGAAATCAAGCTCGTCATTTTCAGCCTTTTGTGCTAACTCTTTAGCCTTTTCATCTGAAACCTTCTCAACCTTTACACCAACCTGCTTATAACCAGGGATGAAAGAAATTGGATCTAATTCATGTGCATCAGTTAAAACATTTGCACCATGACTATAGTGGAAAGGCATCCAAGCAACACCTGGCTCTAAGGTATCTTCAATGTGAACTTCACAATAAACGGTACCTCTAGGAGAAGAAACGCTTACCCAATCACCAGCCTTAATTCCTTTAATCATCGCATCATCTTTATTGAGCTCGATATAGTTCTTAGGAGCTGTATAGTGAATAGCAAGTGTACGATCTGTCATAGTCCTTGTATGGTAGTGATAAAGAATACGACAAGTCATCAAGGTAATTGGATATTCTTCATTTTCAGTTTCTGGAGAAGCTGCCCAATCCATTGCCTTTAGAAGTCCAATACCACCTTTACGAATTGGTCCATTTGCATGAAGATAAGGAGTTCCTGGATGATCTTCTGTAGGGCATGGCCACTGAATTCCATCAGAATTGTCTTTTAGTTTCTTATAGCTAATACCTGCATAAGATGGGGTTACTGTACGCATCTCATTGAAGATATCTTCCGCACTGTCATAATGGCATTTATAACCTAATCGGTTCATAAGCTCCATGATGATTTCCCAATCATCCTTGCATTCACCTTTTTTAGGAACTGCCTGGTTGACTAACTGTACTCTTCGCTCAGTATTACTAAATGTACCATCTTTTTCTGCGAAGCAAGTAACAGGAAGTACAACATCTGCTCGTTCAGCTGTTTCAGTCATAAATAAGTCCTGAACAACAACAAATGCTTTATCTAAAGCCATTTCTACATGATGGGTATCTGGATCTGAAACCATAGGATTCTCACCCATAACATATAGAAGTTTTACTTTATCCTCTAAAATTGCAGGGATAGTCTGAGTAACTGTATATCCCTTCTTTGGATTTAATGGAACGCCCCAAGCTTTTTCAAATTTCGCCTGAACTTCTGGATTAAATACTTTCTGATAAGCTGGATAGTCAGTTGGTAATGCACCCATATCACAAGCACCCTGTACATTATTCTGTCCACGAAGTGGGTTAACACCACAACCTTCATGACCAAAGTTTCCAGTAACTAAAGCTAAATTACTAAGACTCATAACGTTATTGGTACCATTTAAATGTTGGGTAATACCCATTGCATAAGCAATGTAAGATTTATGAGAAGATGCATAAAGTCTAGCTGCACGAATAATATCATTTGCATCTACACCACAAATTCTTGCACCAACTTCTGGAGTATATGGTTTTACGGATTCACGAAGTTCATCAATACCTTCTGTGTGTTCAGCAATATACTGTACATCTTCTAATCCTTCTTCAAAGATAATGTGAAGCATGGTATTTGATAAAGCAACACTCGTACCTGGTTTAATCTGTAAATAAATATCTGCAATATCTGCTAAGCTAATACGTTTAGGGTCAGCAACAATTAATTTTGCACCCTTTTGTACTGCCTGACGAATCTGCATACCCATAACTGGATGTGCATCGGTTGTATTAGAGCCTGTAACAAATAGTACTTCAGCTTTTAATACATCTGTAATGGTGTTTGTCATAGCACCAGAACCTAACGTAGTTGCAAGACCTGCAACGGTGGAGCTATGTCAGAGACGTGCGCAGTGATCTACATTGTTTGTACCAACAGCTGCGCGTAAAAATTTCTGGAAGATGTAGTTATCTTCATTGATAGTTCTTGCTGATGAAAATCCTGCAATTGCATCTGGTCCACCTTCTGCTTTTGCTTCCTTAATTTTCTCAGTGATTAAATCGAAAGCTTCTTCCCAAGAAGCTTCTTCAAGCACACCATTCTTACGAATAAGTGGGGTTTTTAAACGATTATCGTTATTAATAAAGTCAAATGCAAAACGTCCTTTAACACATAAAAGTTCATGATTTGATGCTCCATCTGCTGGACGAACATCTACAACTTTATCATCTTTAACAACTAAGTTTAACTGACAACCTACACCACAGTAAGTACAAGTTGTACGAACTTCATGAGTTTCCCAATGACGGAAAGAATTCTGATACTTAGGAGTTAATGCACCTACTGGACATGCTGAAACACAGTTACCACAAGATTCACAGTTACTGTCAATCCATTTCTGTCCAAAAGCTGGGCTTACCACTGATTGGAATCCTCTTTGAGTAGTATCTATTGAACCACGACCTGTAAGTTTCTGACAGGTATTTACACATCTATGACATAAAATACATAGATTTGGATTATAGGTAAAGAATCTATTTGAATCGTCAATAGGACGTTCAATACCTTGGAAAGGAACTTCCTTTACACCGTATTCAAAACAGTAATCCTGTAATTTGCATCGACCATTCTTTGCACAAGAAAAACAATCTGTTTTATGGTTGGTCATTAATAGCTCCAAAACACCTTTTCTTGAAGCTCTAACTCGTTCATTATTTGTATAAACAACATTTCCATCAGCTACCGGAAATGAACAAGCTGTCACAAGCTTTGGTAGTCCTTCGACTTCTACCATACATATACGACAAGATGCCTCAGGTGTTACATTCTTTAAATAACATAATGTAGGAATCTTTACACCAGCAACTTCGGCTGCCTGTAAGATAGTCGAGCCTTCTTCGACTTCTACAGTAATTCCATCAATCGTCACTCTTAACATAACCTGCCCCCTTTTATAAATTTTATCAATACTAAGTTATTTTTTATAAGTATATCAAATATATATAATACTGTCAATTTAAAAATAGACACTGTCTATTTTTAAAAATTCTCAAAAAAATAGAGGAATTTCCATTCCCCTACTTTATTTAAATATATACAATTTCTCCTGAATGAGAAGTTCCATATCCACCCATCTCTTCCAATTTTTTATGAAATTCTTTACTCTTTAAAATCTTAATGAATTCCTGTACAACTGGTAAATCTAAATACTTCACTGGAATTGCAAAATCATACTCTTCTACTCCAATTTCTACAAAGTCCAGTCCCATTGCATTTGCAGCAGATAATACACCCATTCCAGCATCTGCACTTCCTCCTGCAACTGCTGCAGCAACAGTCATATGAGTGTTCGCTTCTCGCTCATACCCATCAATTTCATCTGTAGAAATTCCTAACTGTTTTAATTTATAGTCTAAAAGAACCCTAGTACCTGCTCCACGTTGACGATTAATGTATCGTTTACCTACAATATCCTCTAAAGACTTAATATTTAATGGATTTCCCTTAGGAACCATCAAACCTTGAATTCGATCAACACCTTTAATTAATGCCATTGGCTCATTAAATAGACGTTTTAGATAAGAAATATTGTAAACACCCGTTTCTTCATCTAATAAATGGGTAGGTGCCATATGTGCTTCTTTTCGCTTTAGACTCATAAGGCCTCCCATACTTCCTACATGTGTGCTAGATAAGAAAAAATTCTTATGTAGATTTGACATCATATCTGCCATAACATCTAAAATCAAATCGTGACTACCAATTAGCACTGCTGTATTTTCAACTTCTTTCAATGGGCGATAGAGTGATATACTCACTTCTTCTCCTGCTTCTACTCCTTCACAATTTTGAGGAATCACACAAAAGCCATCTGCACGAACAAGTGACATAGCTGCTCCTGCTCCACGCTGTAGTGGTGCTGCTACAATTTGATCTCCTACGCGTCCTACTTTTACACGTACATATTCCTCATATTTCAGCCCAGAAATTAAACGTTTCGAAATTACTGCCTTTATTGTTTCTTGAATTTTAGAAGTTTTTTGTCCTAAATAATCTAATACAGGTGTCACAAAATTGATAAAACCAATATAAGCCGAAACTGGATATCCTGGAAGGGCAATAACTGGCTTTCCATTCACAATAGCTAATGCACAAGGTTTTCCTGGTTTAACAGCAACCCCATGAACTAACACCTCTCCTAGTTCTCTTAAAATTGGTACTGTAAAGTCCTTACTACCTTTACTAGTCCCTGCATTAATAATAACTACATCAAACTCCTTGGTTGCATTTGAAAGGGCTTCATAAATCTTATCTGGTTCATCTTTTACAATCGAAAAACGTTTAGGCGTTGCACCACATTCAATGACCATATTTTCAAACATTCTAGAGTTTGATTCAATAATTTGTCCCTCTTTAATATCATCTGAAGGCTCTACAATTTCAGATCCTGTAGGAAAAATAGCAACTGTTGGTTTTTTTACCACTTCTACTTCTAGAATTCCTGCTTCTAACAACACACCTACGTCAATTGCTCGAATCGAATGTCCACTTGGTAAAATCATTTCACCTGCCACAATATCCTCACCAATTGGACGAATATGCTGCCAAGGAACTGCTGGTGCATGCAGTTCAATACGTCCATCTTCTTTTTCCAGTAAATCTTCAACCATAATAACTGCATTAAATGGTTCTACAATTACATTCCCAGTATTCACAAACTGATAATCTTCCTTTGCCAAGACTACTGGTCTAAGATCTGATGCACCTGATGTTTTCGCTGCTACCACTGCAATTCCATCCATAGCTGCCGCATTATAATGTGGTGCACTACACTTGGCATAAATTGCATGACGTGTGACACGATTTAATGCCATCATTGACGAAACTACTTCATAACTTGGCTCAATTGTTTGATAAATAGTTTCTAAAAATCGGTTTCTCGCTTCTTTAACTGGCGTATTTTTAAGATAAAAATTTCTCTTTTCCATTACCTCTATCGTCCTTTCAATAAATGAACTTCAACTAAACTTCCTGCTTTCAATCCTTCTGTATTTTGACCAATAAGGAAATATCCATCTGCATCATTTAAAACTCTCCAAAGACCTGATGAACCTGCCACTGGACTAGCTACATATCCCTCTTCTGTTTGTTCTAATTTTACAGTCACACAAGTTTCACGTCCTGGAGAAGAAGGAAAATTAATAGGTAAAGAAGCCAGAACTTTTGCCTCCACTTCATTTGTTTGAAAAGCATGTTCAACAAGTAACATAAAGACAATCGACGCTGCAACTGGATGTCCCGGTAATCCTAAAAGAATCGTTTTATTCTCATCATCCCACGCAAGAATCGTTGGTTTTCCAGGCTTTAGAGCAAGTCCATGAACTAATACTTCTTTTCCTGTCAACTCTGAAAATATTTGTTCTGTCATATCTTTTTTACCCTGTGAACTTCCTCCAGATGTAAAAACAAAGTCATAGTCTTTTAAAGCTTTGGATAAAGTTTTTCGTAAAACCTCATCATCATCTAATATTAATCCACCAAGTGTCACATCTATTCCAATCTCTTTTGCCTGAGTAGCAATTGCATATTCATTGCTATCATAGACTTTCCCAATGCTAAGAGGTATTCCTGGTATACACAATTCATTTCCAGTAGAATAAACAATTGCTTTTAATGGACTAAGTACAGGAACCACATCAAATCCAAGAGAAGCCAGTGTACCAATTTCAGAAAATCCCAGTTTTTGACCTGCCTTAAAAATCAACTCACCTTTTTTTGTATCATCACCAGGATATACTACATGATTTCCATCTGGAACCGATTGATTCACTGCAATCTGATTTGCATCAAAACGCTCACAGTACTCAATCATAACCATAGCATCAGCATCCTTTGGAAGCATTCCACCTGTTGGTACATAAGCACATTCTCCAGGTTTAAGTGATGTGGTTGCACATTCTCCCATAGCAACTTCTTCTACAACTGTCAAAAAACCAGGAATACTATCAGTTGCACCAAACGTATCTTTTGAACGAACTGCATATCCATCCACCGTTGAACGACAAAATGTCGGCACTTCAATTGGTGAATATATATCCTCTGCTAAAATACACTTTCTTGCTTCTATTAAAGAACGATATTCAACATTTCGTGGAAGCTTTAATAATAAATTTTTGAATAATTCCCTACTATTTGTAAGAGTTTCAACATTTAATAATTTCATATTGTATTAAATTCCTTTCAAATAATCTCCTGTACAAATTTTTGAATCCGTAAGACTTTTTACATAAATAATTCCATTAGTCAACAAACACTGATCTCCTGTTTTAAATAATTCACATTCATTTTTATAACATTTTTTGCCAATTGACACCACCTCAAAAATTGCATCTCCAATATAAAATGTATATCCTATATTAAAAAGTTCTTGTGGAAGACTATCTAAAATCAGGTTTGCGCTAAATTTCTTAAAACAAAGTCCTAAAACTTTTTTATCATTTTTCCATTGAATTGTTTTCATATCAGAAATAGATATTGGATTTTTTTCATCCATTTCATGTCTATCTCCTATAATCCCATAACCAGACAAAAGATTTGCTTCTAAACAATTTTTAGGCGGACAACCTTTCTTTGTATAGATTTGAATTTGATTTAATTTTGTTTCTATCACTAAAAATTTTCTCCTTTAAAGTATTAAGAAATTTTCTTCTAATTTCCACAGTCCTCTAAATTTTTCATTTGGACAAAGTAATGCTTCTAAATTCCAAAAAAATGAATTATACCTATCAAATCGACCATTTCCTTGGCACCATTGAAATAAATTGCCAATATGAAGCATAATAATTGTATCACTTAACTTATTAGTATCTGCAACCGTTAATATAATCTGTAATTTTTTTGCTTTTCTAAGACAATCAATTTGCATAGCTTCCATTTCCTGTCCAAATCCTAGTTTTGAACTTATCTGATGATTTCGTAGAGCATACGATAAGTAGATTGATATAAGATCTGTATGATCTGAATTACATGTATAAGCAATATAACTCATCTGAAGTCGAATTAATCGACTAAACGGATCTGAGGCCTTCTTAATCCAATTTTTTACGGAATCTGAAAAAAATCTACTACTCGTATAATACTCAGCAATTAATTGTTCTTTTCCTGTAAAATGCTGATAAAAAGAAGCTCTTGAAATATTAGCCTGTTTGCAGATATCGATGACTGATATGTGATCAAAACCTTTTTCAGTTAACAACTCCATTCCAATTTCTATAATTTTTTCGTGAGTTGCCTCAAATTTTCCAGCCATTAAAAATTCTTTCCTCCTTCATACACTATAGCCTAGTATACTCCGATTTCTTTAATGCTTCAAGAAGATATTTTAAGTGTTTCATTCTCTCAAATCTTATGGTATACTATATAAATTAACATATGATTTTTTAAAAGGAGACTATTATGATTCGAACTATTTTTGTCGTTATTCTTATCGCAATATTTTTAATCTTAACGACACCTATTCGCTTTATTTTATCAAAGGTTGCTAAAAATTCTCCTAAGGCAGAAGCCTTTTATTTAAAAATGGCACAAGCTTGCTTTAGAGCTGTTTTAGTACTAAGCGGAACAAAGGTTACAGTTTCAGGAAGAGAACATATTCCTGAATATCGCCCTGTCCTCTATGTATCAAACCATCGTGGATTTTTTGATATTGTTGTAGGTTATCCACAAGTTAAAGGACTTTGTGGCTTTATTGCCAAAAAAGAACTTCGAAAAGTTCCTCTTCTATCTGCTTATATGGAAGACCTTCACTGCTTATTTTTAGACAGGGAAAATCCAAGAGAAGGATTAAAAACCATTTTAGAGGCTATTGAGCTTGTAAAAGCTGGTCATTCAATGTGGATTTGTCCAGAGGGAACTAGAAGTAAAACTCCTGAGATGCTTCCATTCCAAGAAGGCAGTTTAAAGATTGCAACAAAATCTGGTTGTCCAATTATCCCAGTTGCTATTACTGGAACGGATGATGTATTAGAAAAGCACTTTCCATTTATTAAGAGTACAAAAGTGACTATTACCTTTGGCCATCCAATCTATGTGGATGAATTAACTCGTGAACAGCAAAAAACTCTCGGAAAATTTGCTCAAAATGAAGTGCAAAAACTTCTAGATCAAGCGAAAGGGCTTTAATGTTTCTTACAATAATTAGTAATCTTTATGATTTATGGTTATGGATTTGGAATAATCTATTTTTTATAAATATAATACTTTCTATTTTGGTAGTATTTTTTCAAAGGCGAGACCCTACATCTGTATGGACTTGGCTATTAGTACTTTATTTTATCCCAATTGTAGGATTTATCTTATATTTAGTACTTTGCCAAGATTTTCATAAAAATAAGATGTTTCGTGTAAAAGAAGTTGAAGATAGCCTAAATGAACCCATTCAATATCAGACAAAGGAAATCCAAAAACTCATTGCCGAAAATCCTACAGATTTAACAAATGAAGATCGATTTTTAAATCTGATTTTATATAACCTAAATTCTACAGGTGCAGTATTTACCGATAATAATGATTTAAAAATTTTTACAGACGGTAAAGAAAAGTTTCACGACTTAATTGAGGAGATGAAAACTGCTACTAAGTACATTCATTTTCAATATTATATTATTCGTGATGATGAATTGTTTAGAGAAATTGCAAAAGTCCTAAAACAAAAAGCCAAAGAAGGTGTAGAGGTTCGAGTACTTGGAGATGGCATGGGGTGTCGTTCCCTTTCCAAAAAAGTGATTGATGATTTAAGGAATTCTGGAGTTAAAGTAAGTATCTTTTTTCCAGCACTTCTTAAGTGGTTCCATCTTCGTATGAACTATCGAAATCACCGAAAAATCGTTGTCATTGATGGACGAGTAGGTTATGTCGGTGGATTTAATGTAGGAAAAGAATATTTATCTGAGGATAAGTACTTTGGTCATTGGAGAGATACTCATTTAAAAATTTGGGGACCTTCAATTATGGGATTACAAATTCGATTTGCCCTAGATTGGAACTTTGCATCAAAAGAAAACTTATTTCTTAATAAAAAATATTTTGAAGAAACCATACCTCCAGACTCGTTAAACTCTAAGTGTCTCCAAGTTATTGCTAGTGGACCTGACTACAGTACACCTGTTATTCGAGATACCTATTTACAATTAATTCACTCAGCTAGAGACCATATTTATATTCAAACACCCTATTTTATTCCGGATGATGCCATCCTTTCTGCACTAAAAATTGCAGCAAGTTCTGGAGTGGATGTACGACTAATGATTCCTTGTAAACCAGACCACCCATTTGTCTATTGGGCAACTTA
This sequence comes from Lachnospiraceae bacterium TWA4, assembly GCA_000875945.1. Taxonomy (GTDB): domain Bacteria; phylum Bacillota; class Clostridia; order Lachnospirales; family Lachnospiraceae; genus TWA4. The sequence goes on from JPZU01000001.1 coordinate 1,107,129, forward strand.
TTCCTATGCCGGAGATCTTATTAAGGCTGGAGGAAAATGTTACACTTATGAAAATGGATTTTTACACGCGAAAGGAATTTGTTGTGACTCTCTTGTCTGCTGCTATGGGACTGCAAATATGGATATTCGAAGTTTTAAGTTAAATTTTGAGGTCAATGCACTAGTCTATGATGAAGATACTACTTTAGAAATGGAACGAATTTTTAGAGAAGATATTTCAAAATGTAAAGAATTAAAAGAAGAACTTTATGATAACAGAGGATATAAAATTCGATTTAAAGAACAAATCTCAAGGCTATTATCCCCTTTATTATAAATATATGATGTTGGGGGCAAAAGGTATTGCCCCCAACTATGATACGGATTTTTTCGTGCTTTGCACTCTCAAAATCCTAAAAACATTCAAAATTCGCCCTAATTGGGCTGCTTTATGTCGTAAGGTGTCACAAAGTGACGGATGCCTTATGACGAATTTTTCATGTTTTTGCGGGTCCCAAAGTCACAATTTTTCATGCAAGCATGAAAATGTGACCTTTTGACCCTAGTATCAATATATTAATAGATAAATTTTCAGAAAGAAGGACAAACCATTGAGACAGTTAGAAAACATTGGACTTCGTATTAAATGTTTATCACATTCTTTGAAGCGAGGACTTAACTACCTTTCAACATCTTCTCTTCCCGAAGAATTTCAAAGTATGACAGGAACACAGGGAATGTTTATTGGATACATTCGTTCCCAAAGACCTAATCCAGTTTTTCAAAAAGATTTGGAAGCAACGTTTAATATTCGAAGAGCTACGGCAACCAAAATTTTACAACTCATGGAAACCAATGGATTAATCATAAGAGAACCTGTTCCAGAAGATGCAAGACTAAAAAAGCTAACGCCTACGCCAAAAGGTGAGCAATTTGCTGATTTGCTTCGAAATAACATTGAACGCATGGAACGTGAAATGACAAGAGATATTCCAAAAGAAGATTTACAAACATTTTTAGATGTTGTAGATAAAATTATACAAAACATTGAAAGCTTAAAAAATTAACGGGACCTATGGTCCCGTTAAATCTATATTTATCTAATAATTCCTAGTAACTTCTCAGCCTTTTTAATCTCTTCTTTTGTTGGCGTCAAAACATCTCCTAATGTGTATGGAATTCCTAATTTTTCCCATTTAGCCAATCCTAACGTATGATAAGGCAAAATTTCTACTCGTTTTACATTCGTTAATCCATCCATCAACTTCTTTAATTCATTTAAACCTTCTTCATCATCTGTAAGTCCTGGAACTAATACGTGGCGAATCCACATGTCTTTATTAATTTCTGAAAGGTAATGAACTAAGTCTAAGATGTTTCCATTTTCACAACCAGTAAGATGTTTATGCTTAACACCATCCATCTCTTTAATATCTAAAATCACAAGGTCTGTATACTTCATAAGTTCTTTAAATTTATCAAAGAACTCTCCATCTCTAGTAAATGGTTGACCACAAGTATCAAGTGCTGTATGAACACCTTTGGCCTTTGCCAGTTTAAACAATTCAATGACAAAATCAATCTGTAAAAGAGGCTCACCACCACTGACAGTTAATCCACCATCTTCTCCCCAATAATTTTTATATCGAATAATCTTTTTAAATAAATCCTGTGGGGTATACTCATCGCCACCTTTCATTGCCCAAGTTTCTGGATTATGACAATAGCGACAACGCATACGACAACCTTGCATAAACACAACATATCGAACCCCTGGGCCATCAACTGACCCAAAGGATTCTAATGAACTTATATAACCTACTACCTGATTTGTATCCATATCAAATAAACCTATAGAATAAATAAATCAATCAATTACATCTAATTACATATTTGCATGGCAAGTACGTGAAATTACATCTAACTGCTGTTCTCTTGTTAAATCAATGAATTTTACAGCATAACCTGACACTCGAATTGTAAAGTTTGCGTATTCTTCTTTTTCAGGATGTTCCATTGCATCGATTAATTTTTCTTTGCCAAATACATTGACATTTAAGTGATGAGCACCCTGTTTGAAATAACCATCTAATAACTGTACTAAATTCTTTGTCTGCTCATCTTCGCTGTGTCCTAATGCATCTGGGTTAATGGTCTGAGTATTTGAAATACCATCAAGTGCCCAGTGATATGGAAGTTTTGCTACACTATTAAGGGATGCAAGTAATCCATTAGCTTCTGCACCATAGGATGGGTTTGCACCAGGGGCTAATGGCTCTCCAGCCTTCTTACCATCTGGCATAGGACCTGTTGCCTTACCATAAACGACGTTTGAAGTAATTGTAAGGATTGAAGTAGTTGCTTCTGATTCACGATAAGTGTGGCATTTTTTAATCTTATCTAAGAAAGTTCTTAGTAACCAAACAGCGATATCATCTGCACGGTCATCATCATTACCATATCTTGGGAAATCACCAGTTGTTACATAGTCTACAGCAACACCATTTTCATCTCTAATAACCTGAACTTTTGCATATTTAATAGCAGAAAGCGAGTCAACTACATGAGAAAATCCTGCAATACCTGTTGCAAAGGTACGACGAAGTTCTGTATCAAGTAAAGCCATTTCAGCTGCTTCATAGTTGTATTTATCATGCATATACTGGATTAAGTTTAAAGTATTAACATATAAAGTTGCTAACCAATCCATCATGTCATCAAATTTCTCAATGACTTCATCATAATCTAAATACTCACTAGTTACAGGACGGAATTTAGGAGCCACCTGCTGCTGTAATCTGGTATCATATCCACCAGTGATTGCATACATTAAACATTTTGCAAGGTTTGCTCTAGCACCAAAGAACTGCATTTCTTTACCAGTCTGTGTTGCAGACACACAACAACAAATTGAGTAGTCATCGCCCCATTCTGGCTTCATCACATCATCATTTTCATACTGAATAGAACTTGTACGAACTGAAATTTCAGCTGCATACTTCTTAAAGTTCTTAGGTAATGATGGTGAGTAAAGAACAGTTAAGTTTGGTTCTGGTGAAGGTCCCATGTTCTCTAAGGTGTGTAAGAAACGATAGTCTGTCTTTGTAACCATTGAACGACCATCGACACCAGTTCCTGCAACTTCTAGAGTAGCCCACACTGGATCACCAGAGAATAACTGATTATATGAAGGAATACGAGCAAATTTTACCATACGGAATTTCATAACCATATGGTCAATAAGTTCCTGTGCTTCATCTTCCGTTAAGATTCCTTTTTCAAGGTCACGCTGCATATAGATATCAAGGAAGGTTGACACACGACCAACGCTCATTGCTGCACCATTTTGAGTCTTGATTGCTGCAAGATATCCAAAATATAACCACTGAACAGCTTCTTTCGCATTTTTTGCTGGCTCTGAAATATCATATCCATAAATCTTAGCCATTTCTTTAATTTCTTTTAATGCACGAATCTGTTTGGTAATTTCTTCACGTAAACGAATAACTTCATCAAGCATGGTTCCATCGCCACAACGAGCAAAGTCATGTTCTTTTTCTTCTACTAGACGGTCAATACCATAAAGAGCAATACGTCTGTAGTCACCAACGATACGTCCACGACCATAGGTATCTGGTAGACCAGTAATAATCTTACTGTGTCTTGCAAGCTTCATTTCTGGAGAATACGCATCAAATACACCTTGATTGTGAGTAGTCACATATTCATTGAAAATTTTGTGCAATTTTTCACTTGGTTGATATCCATAGGTTTCACAAGCTTTTTCTGCCATCTTGATTCCACCAAAAGGCATGAATGCACGTTTTAATGGCTTATCTGTTTGTAAACCTACTACTTTTTCTAATTCTTTACCTTCTTCACAAATATATCCTGGACCATAAGAAGTGATGGTAGAAACAACTTCTGTTTCCATATCTAAAACACCACCTTTAGCACGTTCTTCTTTTTGTAATTCCTGTAACTTGTTCCAAAGTTTTTTAGTAGCCTCAGTTGCAGGAGCTAAGAAAGAACTATCACCTTCATATGGGGTATAATTATTTTGAATAAAGTCACGGACATTAATCTCTAACTTCCAAATACGTCCTTTAAAATCATTCCATTGTGGGTAATTCTTCATGTTCATTTATCTCCTTTATATAACAATTAATTTTAACGCAATATAACACAATAACTGCATCGAATGAAAACGTTTTCACTCGACACAGTTATTATTGCACAAATTTTTTTAAATTACAACCAATTTAGTAGGAATTTTTCAAAACCTCTGTTTTGACTAAAATAGTCTAGTTTAAAATGGACTGTTTTAGTCAATTTTAAAACTTTTTAGATAAATTTTTAACAATCCAACTACAGCCTGCGAATCATTCGCAAAGTCTCATAGAATAAGGGGTTTTTGGTTTTTTTACCAACTTTTTAAAGATTTTATTCATAGATTCCTCACTTTTTTCTTAAGATAAAATTAGATAAAATTAGTTACACTTAAATTGAGTTAATCGAAGCATTTCTTGAATTGCACTATCATTTCCTACTCGTATACTTCGCATTTGAAATGCACCCATTCGATTAATAGTTCCACTATAGACATCATCTCCAATGCTTTTTTCAACTGGAAAAGGATCTCCTGTAATAACTTCTTGATTGATAAAAGTTCGTCCAAAAGAAATCGTTCCATCTACTGGAACTAACTCTTCAGGTAGTACACTAAGTACATCTCCAACTTTTACTTGATTAACTGGTACCATTTTCTCTTCATTTCCTGTAATAATCCTTGCTGTTTTTGGAATCGAATTCATAAGTTCCTGTGTTTTTAATTTCTTTCTATTAAATAGTCTATCCAATATTCTCATAAATACTCTACCTTTTGCCTTTCTATCATTTTTTATTACTATTTTTATTAATTTATTTCTCTCATATACCATACGGGGTATGGGTTTATTATACATATAGGGGTATATGTTGTCAATAGGGAATTGAAATATTTTTTAAATTTTTGTATACTAGAGCCAATGAACTTATTTAGGAGGAATTTATGACTTACGATTTTTCAACAATTATTGATCGAACCGATAAAGATGCAATCGCTGTAGATATGATTCCAGTGGAAGGTGCTACAGTTCAGGAAGGCTTTAGTAAACTTCCTATGTGGGTAGCCGATATGAACTTTGCAACAGTTCCAACGATTCAAGAATCCATTATCCAGCGTGTAAACCATCCAACCTTTGGCTACTTTTTACCGCGAGAAGAATACTTTGATTCGATTATTTCTTGGCAAGACAGACGAAATGGGGTAAAAGGATTAACACCTGATGCCATTGGTTATGAAAATGGCGTTTTAGGATGTGTAGCGTCTGCCATTCAAGCCTTTAGCGCTCCTGGTGAATCCATTCTTCTTCACTCTCCAACCTATATTGGATTTACTCATGTATTAGAAGATAATGGACGAAAGAGTGTACTTAGCGAATTAGTTCGAGATAACGATGGAATCTGGCGTATGGACTATGAAGATATGGATAAAAAACTAAAAGAAAATCATATCCACTTTGCAATCTTTTGTAGTCCTCATAACCCAACAGGTCGTGTATGGGAAAAAGAAGAGATCAAAAAGGCTATGGAAGTCTATAAAAAGAATGACTGTATTGTCATTTCTGATGAGATTTGGTCCGATATTATTCGCCCAGGTTATACCCATATTCCAACTCAGAGTGTATCAGAAGATGCGAAGAATCGAACCATTGCCGTTTATGCACCTTCTAAAACCTTTAATCTTGCTGGTCTCATTGGTTCTTATCACATTATTTACAATAATTATTTAAAAGACCGCGTAAAGAAACAAAGTGCACTCTCTCATTATAATTCTATGAATGTTCTTTCCATGTATGCATTAATTGGAGCTTATAAAGAAGAAGGTCATGTGTGGGTGGATGAACTGTGTGATGTAATTGCTAAAAATGTAGACTATGCTTGTGATTTTATTTCTAAGAATTTTGATGGGATTACGGTTTCTAAACCTCAAGGAACTTATATGCTCTATTTAGACTGTGATAAATGGTGTAAGAAAACTGGAAAAAGCTTAGATGAACTATTAAAAGCTGGAATTCGTGTTGGGGTCATTTGGCAGGACGGTCGTCCATTTAACTATCCAAATACGATACGAATGAATCTTGCACTGCCTTACTCACTACTTGTAGAAGCTATGAATCGCTTAAAAGACTATGTATTTTAAACTATAATACTATGATAATAAAAAAGTAGGCATCGTGGGAAATCGATACCTACTTTTAGAAAAAGGAAAAGTTATGAAAAAAATTTTACTAGTTGTTTACTCAAACCATCTTTGATTTGATAGTTTTATTATAAAATCAAATTGTGTACAAATTGTGGACAGATTTTGAAAGAATTGTGATTTTTAAAATAGAACAAAAGACACCAATATAGGTGTCTTAAACTACTTCACTCTCCTAAAGTCAAAATTCTTATACATATTATAATATCGTTCAGCTTCTTTATCATTTAAAGAATAGGTTTCCTTTAAGATATCAAGGATTGTTGTCTTATCTGCCTTAAATCGAAGAGATGTTATAATTGTTGCCTTAATTTCTCGTTCTCTAGCTATATTTTCACTATATTTTTCCATCAATTCACACACTTCCTTCAAACCTCCTTCATCATGTTTCATATATGCCATACGTTTACTCATTTTCGGAAACTTTGGATTTGAAAAATCTGGTTTTTTAAACTCATCCATCAACTCACTAATTATTGTATTATCCTTATTCTCTGTATTAATACAAAGAATTTGAACTCCATCATCAACTTTTTCACCAATTTCTCTTACAACAGAATCTATATGATAAGTCGTTAACCCTCTCTTAAACAAATCAAATTCTGAAATAAAAATAATAATTGTGTCAACAATATCTTTAAAGAATGCTCCTGTTTTTGTTGTACTAGTTGCAATTAACGATGAATTATATCGAATTCTCTTTAAATGATCATCATTATCACTTCGTTGAACCTCAACATTACAATATTTCCCGTTTCCTAGCAAGCATAAAGCATCTAATCGAACCGAACGTCCAATTAAATTTTTAATACTCTTCTGCATTTGAGACTGTTCTACTATAAGAGCAGAATCATCTAATAATATCTGAATTAATTCTTGTGCAGCCTCTAAATCACTCATAAATGCTTCAAAAAACACATCATCGATTAAACATAATTGCTCAACAACTTGCAATTCTTGTTTTGTTGGTGGCATCTTGGAAATCGACTGAGACTTGTCTTTTTCTTTTTTTCGATCTTTATTCGCCATAATACACCACCACCTTTCATCTCTTTTTCTCATTAATACTCAAAACTTAAGAATGCACAACCACTCCTTCATCTCTTACATTACGATAATATGGTAAATCTTCTACCCAGTAATTAAAATGTTCCTCATTCTTTATTACTGGTGAAATGTCCACTCCATAATCCATCAAATAATCAAATGCACAATCTAAAACAACATTCATATATCTATGAATTTCTTGCTCTGGTATTTTTACTAAAATCATAATATCAATATCTGAATTTTTTGTATAATCACCTCTTGCATAAGAGCCATAAACTACTAACTTACTCAATTTTTCTCCAAAAATTTTCTGAATATCTTTTGCAAATTGATAAACTACTTCTTTAACTAGATTATCCATGAAATCACCTTCTTAAATTTCAATTTATTTTTCATGTTTTTATTAATTTTACCATGATTTTATAATTTTGTAAATAAAAAACTAGGAGATTTCTCCCCTAGTTTCTACTTACTTATTATTTAACTTATATACTATGCTACATCTCAATATCATATTTTACAACATCCATCTCAGCTTCACCTTCGCAGATAAATGAAATTCCATTAGCATCTATAGGTGTATAAATGGTGGTACTCATCACTTGTTCTCCGTCATTAATAAACACTTCTACACTAAATCTGTCAATAATCAGTCGAAGCTTTAACTCACCATCATTTGTCATCACGCGACTACGTCTTTGATGAAGAAATGCTCGTCTAGTTCCAGAAAACTTTCTGTCTACTTTTACTACAGATTCACTTGGTCTAAAACTTAAACCAGTATGGTACTTGTCATTTTGTGCAAATCGAATGGCAAACTTCTGATAAAGTTTTTCTTTATCAGCTGGTCTTACAGTCACCCCTAGATCAATTGTTCGACCTACAACTTTATCTAGTTGAATGGTTCCGTTCACTTTTACATTGTTGTATTCAACTTTGTTTGTTCGAAGTGCATCAAATTCTCTTGTTGGTTTTTGAATTAATCGTCCGTTACGAATAGATAATTCTCTTGGTAGGCTCATCTGTCCAAACCATGCTCGACCTTGCATAGGGACATTACAAGTATCCCAATTTTGCATCCATCCAATCATAATTCGCCTGCCATCTGGAGAAAGTATAGTTTGTGGTGCATAAAAATCAATGCCATAGTCAATCGATTGATCAGCTTCTTCTGTAAACGTATTCGTTTCTTCATCAAACTCTCCAATAATGCACAAAGTTCCATTTCCTGTGTGATATTCTAAGTCTTGAGGGAGCATATCTTGAGGACTGGTAAGAAGTACCCATTTTCCATCGAGTTCAAAGAAATCTGGACACTCCCACATCTTTCCAAATCGATTGTTATTAGCGATTAAGACCTTTTCATAAGTCCAGTTAAATCCATCCTTACTGCTATAGAGAAGAATCTGTCCACTGCCATCAGATGGACGGCTTCCAATTGCACACATGTAAGTACCATCAGCTTTTTTCCACATTTTAGGATCTCTAAAATCATGCTTACTTGCGCCTTCTGGAAGGTCTTTTTCAGTTAGAACTGGATTGTTTTCATACTTCTCATAATTTTCTCCATCACCAACAGCTAAACACTGCGTCTGAATGTCCATCCATCCACCATTTTCTAGCTGTCTTCGAAGTACACCTGTGTACATTAAAAGCTGTCTTCCATCTTCTAATTCAATTGCACTTCCGGAAAAGCATCCATCTCTATCATAGGGTTCATCAGGAGCTATTGCAGTAGGAAGATATTCCCAGTGAAGTAAATCACTACTTACTGCATGGCCCCAATGCATGGGGCCCCACTGACAGCTATATGGATGGTATTGATAAAACATATGGTATTTACCATTATAGTATGAAAAACCATTGGGGTCATTCATCCAACCCACATATGTAGACAAATGAAATGCCGGTCTTTCATCTTTCTTTATAGTTTTAGAAGTAGATTCTTCGTATCTTCTAGCGTCTCTTAATGTCTGACTTGACATCTCATTTACCTCCAAATACAATTGTTTTAATTACTTATTAGAATTTGAATAGAAACTATCTAAATATTTCTGATAAATCTTTAAATAATTTTCTAATCCATAAGCATCTAAATCTTTTAAATACTGATCCCAATCAGCATCACTAAATCCATTCATAATCCAATCAGATTTTTTAGCATTAATAGTCTTAGTAATATCTGCTTGAAGATTTGATAATTCTTCAGTATCTTCACGAGTCATAAATACGTTAGGATATACATATTTTGTATGCATATCAGGTGTATAGTACTCTTCAATCCAATCTAAACGATATTTTGCATCATCTGGGCAAGTTACATATTTACCATAATATTCATCAAGAACTGCTAAAGGTCCACCTACACATTCAGCTTCACGTACTTCTACAGGAGAAGCATCACCTAATGCTGCATGTTTTAACATATCTTCACCCTGATCATTTTTACCCATTTCAAAGATGTCAAAGTCATCATCTTCACCATAGGTACCCCAGTTATTCTGTGGAGACTGCATAGGATCATACATCTGATCTAACCAAGCACAAACAAGTGCAGGATTTTTTGCAACTGCTGTTACTACACAACGTCCTCTATCAAATCCACTAGTGAATGAACCATTTTGAGGAGTAAGATTTCTTGTATCTGCTGTTAATACTGGAAGTGGTACCCAATCTTTTAAGTTGTCAACATTTGCAACATCCCAACTAAAGCAAACACCATAACGTCCTGATTTACCTTTAGATACATAGGTAGACCATTCCTGAGTGAATGATTCTGAATCGATTAAACCTTGTTCATAAAGAGAATGTAACCAAGCAAGACCTTTTTTAAATCCATCCTGAGTTCCATCACAAATAACTTTTAAATCATCTGTTACAGAAATATGTCTTCCTTTGTCTGGATCACCATAACCTTCGCCAAATCCATTGATTAAAATACTAGGGTCTTGTCCTCCATCATTTACGATGCAAGACATAGGAATGATAGTACCTTCAATATTGAATTTTTCCTGTAATTTAGAAGCATTATCACGGAAAGCAATTAATACTTTTTCAAATTCTTCGGTAGTTTCTGGTACTTTAAGTCCTAAGAAATCTAACCATTTCTTATTAATAAAACTCATATTGTCAACTGTCTGAATAGCAGTCTTTTCAGCACCTAACTGCTCAATCCAAGGTAAAGCCCAAATATGTCCTTCTGTATCTGTACACATTGTACGATATTCTGGATATTTTTCAAATACTGTTTTTAAATTTGGCATATAACTATCAATATACTGTTCTACAGGAATAATTACTCCCTGATCAGCATATTTTAATAAATCACTGTCTCCAAATCCCGCTGAAAATACAAAATCAGTTAAAGTATCTGTATTTGCCATTGCTAAAGAAATCTTATCAGCCCACTGATCTGACTGAATTGCTGTCCAATCAATTTCTACATTGGTTTTTTCCTGTAAACGTTTAAAAATTGTACGGTTATTTGGATTAGATTCAGTATTTGCTGGATAACTAATCATACCTGTAAGTTTAGCCTTTTCCTTTAAAGGAAATGCAACTTCTGAAGCATCTACCTGTTGGAATTCTCCATTATTTAATTCTTTTTTACTTCCACCTGAGCAAGCAGTGATTGACAATGCTGAAACTGCTGCTAAACTTAGCGCAAGTGCACGTTTATAAAAACTCTTTCTCATTTTTCTCTCCTTTTTTAACCTTTTACTGATCCTGCCATAATTCCACTATCAAAATATTTTTGGAAGAATGGATACATCACTAATAATGGTAAACTTGAAATGATAATCGTTGCATATTTTAATAATTCTGCAAGCTGTGCTCTTTGTGCAGTACTTTGCATATCTGAAATCATTCCAGATTCTGGCTGGTTCTGAATTAAGATTGAACGAAGTACTAACTGTAATGGCTGTTTTGCTGAATCATTCAAATAAATCATTGCATCAAAGTAACTATTCCACATACCTACAAACTGCCATAAAGCTAATACTGCAATTACAGGAGTACAAACTGGCAATAAAATTTTGAAAAAATAAACCATTTCATTTGCACCATCTACGGCTGCTGCCTCTCTTAGTTCTCCTGAAATTCCTTGATAGTAGGTTCTTGCAATAATCATATTCCATACACTAAATGCTCCTGGTAAGATAAGTGCCCACATACTATTTAATAATCCTAATTGACTAATTAATAAGTAAGTAGGAATCAGTCCCCCACCAAAAAACATAGTAATCATAAAGATTACATTAAAGAATCCTCTACCTTTAAAGTCTGCTCTTGACATTGGATAAGCTGCTAATAAAGTAATGAATACAGAAACACCTGTAAATACTAATGAATAAATAACTGCATTTTTAAAACCAATCCAAATGGAAGCATTGGAAATAACTCGTTTATAGGCAGTTAATGTCCATTTACTAAAATCAAAGGTAATTCCCTTATTCTGTAAGGTAATAGGATCCATAAAAGAAGCAACGACTATATAAATCATAGGAATGATAATTGCAACTACGAATAATGCAAGTAAGATATATCCTACAATTAAAAATGTTTTGTCTTGTGCAGAATATCTAGAAAATTTTTTCTTTTTCATTCATTTTCTCCTTAGATTCCTTTACCATCATTCATCTTTGCTACTACCTTATTTACTACAATCAAAAGAATTACATTAATGACTGTATTAAATAATCCGACTGCTGTAGAGAAACTGTAATCTCCATCGAGAAGACCTTTCTTATACACATAAGTAGCAATAATTTCTGATGAATTTAAGTTTAAGTCGGTTTGAAGAGCATATGCTTTTTCAAATCCGATACTCATAATATTACCAGCCTGTAAGATAAACTGAATAACTACCATATCTTTAATTGCTGGCCATTCAACAGCTTTAATCTGCTGAAAAATATTTGCCCCATCAATAATTGCAGCTTCTTTTAACTCCTGACTCGCATTTGATAAAGAGGCCGTATACATAATGGAGGCCCAACCTGCTCCCTGCCAAATACCACTGGCGATATAGATGGTTCTAAAAGCCTCTGGCATAGTCATGAAGTTAATTTGACTACCTAATAATAGGTTGATAGGACCTGTGACTGATAAGAAAATTCTTACCATACCACAAAGTACAATGACAGAAATGAAGTTTGGCATATAAAGGACTAACTGAATCTTCTTTTTAATTCCTGTACTTTGAATTCGATTTAGTAAAAGGGCTAATAATATAGGAATTGGGAATCCCCATAATAAACCATAAATACTAAGCTTCAAAGTATTAACCAAATACTTCATGAAATCGGGTGAGGATAGGAATCGATTAAAATATTTAAGACCTACCCAACTACTACCAAAAATGCCCTTAATGGGGTTGTAATTTTGGAAAGCAATTAAAATTCCACCCATGGGAATATACCTAAAAATTAATGTAAGAGCTAGTGCAGGTAATAAGAAAATGATATATAACTGCCAATGTTGTTTCACATATAAGAATGTCTTCCTAAATCCTGCTTTTTGTCTTTTAGGATTTGTTGCAACTTTCGTTCCCACTTGTTTCCTCCTTTCTCGCACATCTTCTTTTTTACATTTGTAAAATTAATTAGAAGATTTGATGTTTACACTTTAACACTTTTTTTACATTTAGTCAATAGTATTTTTACATTTATATTAAATATATCTTTGTTTATTTTACATTTGACACATTATGTTTTTTATATTATAATAGTTTCATAAGTAAAATGCTTATGTATTTTTAACAAATAAGGAGAACATAAAAATTATGGCAGATAGAGTCACTATCCAAGATATTGCAGATGCATTAGGTGTTTCTAGAAATACCGTTTCAAAAGCAATTAATAATACAGGAATCTTAGCAGATTCAACTAGAGAAAAAGTTCTAAAAAAAGCAGTGGAAATGGGATATAAACAATTTTCTTATGTAGACCCAATTAATTTTACAAATGTAAAAGAAGAAAAACCTACAAAAGAAAAAGGAATGATTGCGTTATTCACAACTACTTTTTTAGCAAATTCTCATTTTGCATCTTTAACTTTAGACAGATTTCAAAGAGAATTATCTCACCACGGATATAGTATGAGTATTCATCGAGTCCTTTCTCATGAAGTTCAAAATTTACAACTTCCAACTTCATTTAATAAGGATGAGACCGCTGGTATCATTTGCTTTGAAATGTTTGATTACGATTACTGTAAAATGATTACAAATCTAGAAATTCCTGTTTTATTTGTAGATACCCCTACATTAGGACTTAATCCACCTTTAAAGGCTGATTGTCTATATATGGATAACCAATCCTATATGGGGCCTTTTGTCAATGAAATGATTAAACGTGGAAAATCAAAAATTGGATTTATCGGAGATATTAATCACTGCCAATCCTTTTATGAGCGATATCTTGGATATAGAAATGCAATGTTTTTATCAAATCTTCCATGTTTAGATGAATACTGTTTTACTAGTGGAATGAATAAAGATGACTATCCTCATTACAAAGATTATTTAAGAGAATGTTTTTCTTCTATAACTTCTCTTCCAGATGTATTTATTTGTGCCAATGATTTCGTTGCAATGGATATCCTAAATATATTTAATGAATTTGGAATTTCTGTCCCTAAGGATGTATATCTTTGTGGTTTTGATGATTCACCAGAATCGAAATTAATTTCACCACCATTAACCACTATTCACATTCATACACAAATTATGGGACTTACAGCTGCAAATCTACTTTTATCACGTATTGAACAGCCATTTTTAAATTATCGCGCAGTTCATACAGAAACTACTATTATTTACAGACAATCAACCAATGATTAGAATTAGGAGGTAATTTATGAGTCAGTTTGTTACACCAGATAGCCCTGTTATGCGTTTTATTACCAAAGTTGTAAGTAGCGTTTACTTAAATATTTTGTGGTTTATTTGTTGTATTCCACTTGTTACAATTGGTGCATCCACTACTGCACTATTTTATGTATCCTTACAACTTACTAGAGATGAAGAAGGAAATTTGACAAAAGCTTTCTTTAAATCTTTTAAGCAAAATTTTAAACAAGCTACTAAAATTTGGGCTATTCTTTTAACTCTTGGCGTTGTATTAGGAATTGATGGATATGTCTTATATCATCTAAGATTTGAAAATGTCCTTTGGACTCTTTGTAGTGCTGTATTTTTAGTAGTTTTAGTTGCTTATGTAATTATACTTATGTACATTTTTCCATTACTTGCACGATTTGATAATACTACAAAATCCATGTTTACAAACTCCATTATGATTGGTATGCGTTTTTTACTGTGTACTGTTTTAATGGTCATTATTTATTTTGTTATGGCTGTTGTAGTCATCAATTTCTTTACACCTTTAATTATTTTCGGTGAGGGGCTTTGTGCTCTACTTTGTTCCTTCCTTCTTTCAAGAATCTTAGTTCTTTGTGAGGAACAATCCAATGATGAAATTGAAATCGCGTAAAGAAAAACTCCAGTATATTTGGGATTATTATAAATTCCCATTGCTTATTGGCTGTATCATCTTATATGTTATTGGATATTTAATCTATGGAAAAGTTACTCATAAAGAAGATTATCTTTATCTTGGATTTGTAAATGTTTCTGTAAATGATATGGTACAAAAAGATTTAACTGAAAAATTCTTAGTAAATCAAAATTTAGATATTAAAAAAATCAACTATCTGTTTACTCTAATTTGTATTTAACAAATGATACGACTGATGAAAAACACCAATATGCCTATGCATCTCAAATGAAAATTTTTAGTTCCATTGATGGAGAGTTATTAGATGTAATCATTGTTAGTAAAGAAGTATTAGAAGCTTTTTCTGAAAAAGGATATCTATATAATTTAGAAGATTTATTAGAAAAATCTCCTACTTTAAAGGATAAGATTTCACCCTATTTTATTTCTAGCTCAAATAATTCTATTCAAGATGGATTGGAGCTATCAAATTGTAAAATTATAAAAAATGCAGGTTATCAAGAATCTATTTACTTAGGTGTTATTTCAAACACACCGCGCAAACAACAAATTATCGACTATTTAAATTATCTTTTTCACTAACAAGAAAGTAGGTATCAGCATCCGATACCTACTTTCTTATTCTTTCAATTTTACACATATGTTTTTTATTTTCTTTAAGATTATCCTTGCTGTAATTAATTCCACATAACAATAAATTTCCATGATAAGCCTTTAGTGCATCTGGATAATCTCTATTCTTAATCTGCTCAATCGCTGTATTTACATCCTTATTCCATTTCAGTTCAATAATCACTGCTGGCTTATCTATATGATTAGGTCTTGGGATAAAACAAATATCAGCAAATCCTTTACCTGTTGGCAATTCACGAATAATCGTATAATATTCCTGTGCATAGTAAAAAGCAAGTTCAATAATACAACTTAAAGCATTCTCATTATTATACTGAATAGCAGAAAAATGCTGATGTGCTTTTTCAATACCTAACGCTACACATTCTTCATCTTCACTCCAAAGCGATTGTAATAAATCTTTCGACTCCAAAATGGCATTTGAAACTTCTTTATAAGAATCAATCGTTTGAATTGTCTCAACAAATTCTCTAGCTACTTCTTTATTAGGAATTGATACCCTTTTAGAATTTTGCTCATAAGAAAGATAACCTAGATGCACTAATAATGTTAATACATCATCTTTACTATGAAAAGTCGTCATATCATTTTGAAAATACCTAGGATTAATTTCAATAAATTCTCCTGCAAGCATCTGTATAATTGCATCCTTAAGTCCATCAAAATTTAACTGAATATAAGACTTTAGAGCTTCATAAGTTTCAGTCTGATTCCAATAGACATCATATCTATGCCTTAACATAGCATCTACAACACTATTTGGACTATAAATAAAATACTCTTCTCTTTTTCCAGAAGCATCTGAAATTAAATGGTATCCATTATACCATTGTCTTGCTTGCTCAACATCCATATCAAACTGTTCACACAAATGAACTACTTCTTCATCTGTAAATCCAAAACAATCACTAATCTGTGCTGAATCAATCATTGAATACTCTTTAAACATGTTTAATGTTGAATGCTCTCCGTACTTTTTAATCGGTAAAATACCTGTCATATAGGCTAATGCAATATAAGGTTGATCTTTCATAAAATCTCGAAGATAATCTAAGTACATTTTCTGATCTTCTTGATTATATTTTCTTCGCATCACACAATCCCATTCATCAATTAAAATAACAAATCGACGTTTTGTTACTTTATATATTCTAGATAGTACTTGATCAAGCCTTGTTTTATTTCTATAATCAATGTCTGGAAATTCTTCTAAAAGGTCTGAACAAACTTCTGTAGTTAGGTTCTCTAGCATCGATTTCACAGATGATTGGATATTCATAAAATACTGCATATCAATTCGAATCACATGATATTGATTTAAATGCTTTCTATAAGTTTTATCTTCATGAATCTTTAAATCATTAAATAATTCTTGTGTATTTTCACCCTGACTATAATAAGCCACTAACATATTTGCAGCCATCGACTTCCCAAATCGTCTCGGACGGCTTACACAAATAAAGCGATAATCTGTATTAATCATTTGATTAGTAAATGAGATTAATGATGACTTATCTACATAAATCATTGAATTTTTACTAAGTTCAAAGCGATCACTTCCAGGATTTACATAATCTCCCATCCTAATTTGTTCTCCTTTCATTATTTTTTCATGTTTTTATTAATTTTATCATATATTTTAAATTTTGTAAATAAAAAACTAGGGGATTTCTCCCCTAGTTTCTACTTATTTTACATCTCAATGTCATATTTCACAACATCAATCTCAGCTTCACCTTCACAGATAAATGAAATTCCATTTGCATCTTGTGGTGTATAAATCGTGGTACTCATGACTTGTTCTCCGTCATTGATAAACACTTCCACACTAAACCTGTCAATAATCAGTCGAAGCTTCAACTCACCATCATTCGTTATCACACGACTACGTCTTTGATGAAGAAATGCTCGTCTAGTTCCAGAAAACTTTCTGTCTACTTTTACTACAGATTCACTTGGTCTAAAACTTAAACCAGTATGGTACTTGTCATTTTGTGCAAATCGAATGGCAAACTTTTGATAAAGTTTTTCTTTATCAGCTGGTCTTACAGTCACCCCTAGATCAATTGTTCGACCTACAACTTTATCTAGTTGAATGGTTCCGTTCACTTTTACATTGTTGTATTCCACTTTGTTTGTTCGAAGTGCATCAAATTCTCTTGTTGGTTTTTGAATTAATCGTCCGTTACGAATAGATAATTCTCTTGGTAGGCTCATCTGTCCAAACCATGCTCGACCTTGCATAGGGACATTACAAGTATCCCAATTTTGCATCCATCCAATCATAATTCGTCTGCCATCTGGAGAAAGTACGGTCTGTGGAGCATAAAAATCAATACCATAATCAATGGATTGATTTGCCCCTTCATCAAATGTATTGGTTTCTTCATCAAAATTCCCAATAAGACACAACGTTCCATTTCCTGTGTGATATTCTAAGTCTTTAGGAAGCATATCTTGAGGACTGGTTAAAAGCACCCATTTACCATCGAGTTCAAAAAAGTCTGGACACTCCCACATCTTTCCTACTCGATTATTATTGGCAATTAAGACTTTTTCATAAGTCCAGTTAAATCCATCTTTACTGCTATAGAGAAGAATCTGTCCACTGCCATCAGCTGGGCGATTACCAATTGCGCACATGTATGTACCATCGGCCTTTTTCCACATCTTTGGATCTCTGAAATCAAATTTACTTCCACCTTCTGGAAGGTCTTTTTCAGTGAGAACTGGATTATTCTCATACTTTTCATAATTTTCTCCATCACCAACAGCTAAACACTGCGTCTGAATATCATAAAATCCACCATTTTCTAGTTGTCTTCTTAAAACTCCAGTATACATTAAAAGTTGTCTGCCATCTTCTAATTCAATCGCACTTCCTGAAAAACAACCATCTCTATCATAGGGTTCATCAGGTGCTATTGCAGCTGGTAAGTATTCCCAATGGAGTAAATCACTACTGACTGCGTGACCCCAATGCATGGGGCCCCACTGACAGCTATATGGATGATATTGATAAAACATATGATATTTACCATTATAGTATGAAAAACCATTAGGGTCATTCATCCAACCCACATACGTAGACAAATGAAATGCCGGTCTTTCATCTTTCTTTATAGTTTTAGAAGTAGATTCTTCATATCTTCTAGCGTCTCTTAATGTCTGACTTGACATCTCATTTACCTCGCTTTATCGTTTATTACTTACTTTCAACACCTGCATATCTGTTATATGCTTCTTGATAAACTTTCAATAATTCTTCCATACCACAGTTTGATTTTAATTTATCAACATAAGCGTTCCATTCATCATCTGTTGGACCACCTTCTTTAATCCATAAACCTTCCTGCTCAGATACAGTGTTTTCAAAATCTGTCTTATACTGGTCAATAGTTTCTAATTCTTCATTAGTAAATACACAGTCAACTGGATAAGTAGTAGTATCATCGACATATTTCATCCAATAATCTTTAAGATCAGTTAAACGTTCAATTGCACGATCTTCCATCTTAAAGGTTGTGTTATAGTAATCACTTAAAATAAGCTTTGGACCATAAACTTCATATTCACCTTTTAATTCACCAGCGCTCTTACCATATTTCTTCTTAGATTCTTCATCTGAAATACTTGTCCAAACACCATTTTCATCTTTTTCGGTAAAGTATACATCAATTGGACCATACTGTAACTGCATAACAGTTTCAGGAGCATACCACTGGTCAAAGAATTTTAACAGATTTACAGGACTCTTGCAAGCACTTGTAATACTTAAGTTACCACTGTTTGTTCCACCACCAGTACGAACAGTTACATTGTGAGTTCCATCAGGACCATCTAATACAGGTAAGAATACATAATCTTTTGAATAATCGCCCATTAATTCTTCAATATACCACCAAGTAGATACACCAACATATCCCTGAGAGCATTTAGCCATTAACTGAGTAGTATCTTGGCTAAACATTTCTGTATCCATTAAGCCTTCTTTATACCAATCATGGAAATAAGTTACTGCTTTACGATAGTTATCCGTTGCAGAAACAAATTCTACATTTTTATCTGGCTTTAATACTAAGTCATTACAAACATCATTAATCCAGTTCGTAAATCCAAATCCTGCATAGAAGATATTCTGTCCCCAGCACCATTCATCAAATCCAGTACTCATAGGAATTGTACTTCCCTTTGCATTTCCATAGTATTTAGCACTCATATCGTTGTCTTTAAATGCTTTTAATGCTGTATGTAATTCATCTAAAGTCTTAGGAACTTCAAGACCAAGGTCATCAAGCCATGCTTTATTAATCATACTAAACTGAGGAATTGTATAGATACTGTAATCTTCTTCACTACCAATACCTGCGGTTCCCATCTGCTCTCCAGCTGGAAGACCATAGATTGCACCGTCACTCATGGTGATTGCACTCTTAATTTCTGGATGTTCTTTTAAGATTTTAGTTAAATTTGGCATATATTCTTCTGTAATATATGGAGTTAAATCAATAAACGAACCATCACTACCATAGTTTGATAAATCATAGTTACTAAAACCAACTCCCATAAATGCATCTGGAAGATCTCCACCTGCAATACGGATATTCACCTGTTCTCCTACAGAATCACTCATGCAGTTCCAATCAATTTTGATTCCAGCCTTTTCCTGTAAATCTTTTAAAGTGTCATTCTTGTCATAGCCTTTACTAAGAGCACTCATTCCACCCATAATTGAAAATTCAGTCTGTGAAGTGTCGGTATTTGCACTACTTTGTCCACCTTTTGATTCTCCGCCACCACTTGAGCAAGCAGCTAAAGAGAATACCATACTTGCTGCAAGAGCAGCACTGACTACTCGTTTACCTAAAAATTTCTTTTTCATAATCATTTCCTTTCTTATTTTATTATCAATTTAAACTTATCCTTTAACTGCACCTGCCATAAATCCCTGTTCAAAATACTTTTGTACAAATGGATAAATGATTAACATTGGAGCTGCTGCTACAATGATTGATGCAAATTTGATTAACTCAGTTAATCGGTTGAGTTCTGCATATCCACCAGAAATTGTACTTGCCTGGCTTGCACTAACTGAACTCTTAATTAAGATTGTACGAAGCACTAATGGAAGTGGTGACTTATTTGGATCTGATAAGTAAATTAAAGCAGTAAACCAATCATTCCAATAAGCAACCATACTAAATACAACCATAACAGCCATAATTGAACGGCTACTTGGTACAACAATCTTTAAAAATGTTGTCCACTTTGAAGCTCCATCAATTTCTGCTGCTTCAATCATTTCCTTTGGAATACTATTCTCAAAGAAGTTACGTACAATAATCATATTTCCAACAGCTACACCACCTGGTAAAATAAGTGCCCACATACTGTTCATTAAACCTGTATTTTTTACAACTAAATAGGTTGGGATTAATCCACCACCAAAATACATGGTAATGATAAAGAAAATACTAATAAATTTTCTTCCTGGTAATTTTTTAACGCTTAATGGATAAGCAGATAAATAAATCATTACTACTGAGAAAATCGTACCAATTACTGTATACTTAATACTGTTTAAATAACCTGTAATAATCTTCTTTTCTGCAAATACTGCTTTATATCCATCTAATGTAAACTGACTAGGAAGCAAGAATGTCTTACCAGCATACACATCATATGGATTGGATACAGAAGCAATTAATACATAGTAGAGTGGATAGGCTACAATCAAAAGAATGATTACACAAAGAGCTACAAGGATAATATCACTTGTTTTATCTGAAAGTCCTTGACTTTTCTTTTTATTCATCTCTATCCACCTCCTTATACAAAGCTAACATCAGATATCTTACGCGTAATTCGATTAACTATAATCAGTAAGGCTATGTTTACAACCGTATTAAACAGTCCGACGGCCGTTGAATAACTATACTTGGCACTTTCAATACCCTGTTGATAAACATAAACTGCGATAACATCACTAGTTACTTTATTTAATTCTGTTTGTAATAACCAAACTTTTTCAAATCCAACATTCATCAAACTACCTGCACTCATAATTAACATAAGTACAATGGTTGGAATAAGTTCAGGAATATCGATGTATCGAATTCTTTGAAACATGGATGCTCCGTCTAATTTCGCTGCTTCATAATGAGAAATATCAATATTCGATAGAGTTGCCATATAAACAATGATTCCCCAACCTGCATCCTGCCAAATTCCAGAAGCAATATAAATCGTTCTAAATGCTCCTGCTTCTGATAGGAAATCAATGGATGTACCTGCAATTAAGTTAATAAGTCCACCTGATGGGCTTAAGAAGATACGAATCATACCACAAACAACCATGATGGAAATAAAGTGTGGAGCATAAAGTACAGTCTGAACTACTCGTTTAAATCGTTTGAATCGTAACTGATTAATCATTAATGCTAAGATAATAGGAATTGGGAAACTCCAAAGTAAACTATATAAACTTAGCAATACGGTATTCTTAATCATTCGAATACAATTGGGGGATGAAAAGAATCGTTCAAACCATTTAAGTCCTACCCACTCACTCCCAAACATACCTCTAGCTGCTTTATAATCTCTAAAAGCAATTTGGATTCCATACATTGGTACATATTTATAAATGAGTGTGAGTATAACAGGAACTAGCAACATTGCATACAGTTGCCAATTGGAAAGAATACTGTTTTTTAAGGATTTTTTATTAAGCGCCTGTCCGTCCAAAACAGCTTCTTTGGTGTTTTTCATAAGAATCTCTCCTTTCTTTTGGCATGAGGTGGCAACTTGGCATAAGGTACCATAAAATGGTGGAGTCCTAATGCCTAAAGCTGATAGAGTCCTGATGCCTTTAGGTCCTCTTGGAAATAAAAGTGGTTTCTGTGCATGCCTTTCGTGAAACGTTATATACCAATTGACTTTAAGATATCATCTAGCCTATTCTAAGTCAAGAATTATTTTGTCAGTTTTTAGGATTTTGGTAGATTTATATAAATATTTTTTGTCCATTTTAATTAAATTATATGGAAAATGATGATTGTGAAACGTTTTATGAAATTTATCTTTACATCCACATTTTTGTTTGATATAATTTACATAATAATAAAGCTGGGGGGGCAAAAGGTATTGCCCCAACTATGATACGGAGTAAAGGAGAATAGATATATGAAAAAGAAAAACTTAGCTCCCACTATGAAAGATGTCGCTAGAGAAGCAGGTGTATCTTTAGGAACCGTTTCAAAAGTAGTAAATGGAATTTCTGTCGGAGAAGATTACAGAGTTAAAGTTGAAGAAGCTATTAAACGATTAAATTATCAAGTCAACAGCTATGCGCAGGGATTAAAATCGAATAAGACCTATACCGTTGCACTATTAATTCCCAACACGTACAATCCATTTTTTGCGAAGCTCACTCACCATATTAATGTAGAACTTCTAAAAAGACATTATCGACTTCTTCTATGTGCAACAGAATATGACCTGTCTAATGAGCAAGACTACATTACTATGGCACAACAAAACAAAGTCGATGGAATTATCGGTTTAACCTATAATCCAAATTTAGTAGTCGATGAAAACACACCCTTTATTGCAATCGATCGTTCACTAGGTTCTAATATTCCATGTGTTGCTAGTGACAATTTTCTAGGAGGTCAAATGGCTGCTGAAAAATTAGCAGACCTAGGATGTAAACATGTAGCTTTTTTACGAATTGGTTCTTCCCTTACTAATGAGCCTAATAAACGCAAAGCAGGATTTGAAAATGGCTGTTTATCTAGAAAATTAGACTATTCTATGAAAATTTTAGATGATAAAGATTCAATTGATGAATTTGAAGCTTACTTAAAGGAACACTATCACGATGGAAAACTCGATTTTGATGGAATTTTTTGTGTCACAGATGGACTTGCCTATTCAATTTTAAAAATTTTAAAACGAATGCATATTCAGGTACCTAAGGAAGTTCAAGTTATTGGCTTTGATGGAGTCAAACACTTTGGGAGACTTAGACTATTTTTGCTCATCCATTGAACAACCTGTCGAAGATATTGCAAAAATGGCTGTGGAGTTATTACTTCAAGACACCATGAAACCTCCTCTAGTTTGCCTTCCTGTAAAATATGTCTATGGAGGAACAACATTAGATGGTAAAAAAAGAGTAGCTTTTCAAATTGGTGGTATTACTACAAGTGGTATGTTTTAATCGGAATTCTTCTTATTGGAATTTTCATATACATTATAGGCAATCGCTTTCATTTTTGGGAACCTGAGCCCGATATTCAAATTGCTTATGTTGGAGATACAGCTCTTTCCGAAGAATTAGCAAGTGAATTAGAAGAGAAATTTAAATCTTTAGGAAGTGATTATAATGGCGATGGAAAAGTCGTAGTTACTCTCCACCAATATGTAAGCAATAGTCAGATGCAAGATGGAGAAAGCTATAAATATGCTTCAGAGGTAAATCTCATTGCTGACATTACAGATTGTGAAAGTTACTTCTTTTTACTTGAAGATCCAATAGCCTTTCAAAAAGAATATCAGCTGCTAGCAAATGCCGATGGAAGTGCCCCTGATGCTCTTGACTTTTCTATTGATAATAAGGGATTTTATTGGAAGAATACCAACCTTTATTTAGGTAGACGATGCTTTTACACAGATAAGACTTGCAATTATTTGGAGGAATATAATCAATTATGGGAAAAACTAAAAAACTCTTAGGAATGATCATTTTACTTTTACTTGTACTTACAGCTTGCACATCCTCCCCTACTAAAACGATAGATGGAGAGGATTGGGATGAAAATTGGATAAAAATTGGTCGCTCTATGGGGGTAGAAAATCAAGCAAATTATACCCTTGTGGAAAATAAAGATACTCTAGCTGCAAATGGTTTATATTATGCCACTTGGGGCATTGGAAAATCAAAACCGTTTACCAATGAAAATGGAGAAACTTCTGACCTCTATGAAGCTCAAATTTATGCGTTAGTTACCGAATGTACTAGTGAAGAATCTGCCAGCTCAAAGACTAATGAGCTCATTCAATCAGCTAAGAATAACTACCATCTAGAATCTGAAGAAACACTAGACCACTATTCGATTGTCACCTACAATTATAAAAAAGCGACAAGTCCTTATACTCATGGAATTTCTGCTTTTACTACCATTGGTAAAAATAGCATTTGTATTGAATTAACTGCTCAAAATGAGTTTACCGATGACTTAAAGTCTATCCTTGTAGAATTTTTAAATGACTGTCACTACGCCAAAGATAACGATTAGGAGAATATTATGGGATTATTTTTTAACTATGAAACATCTGCTTCGATTGGAAAACGTGCCACTGGATTTGCTAGATATAGAGAACTTCTAGAGCGTGATTTTTCAAAATTTTTAGTTATTAATCTATTAACACTTGTTGGATTTTTACCTTTTGCCTTTGGTGTATTTAGCTCCATTATTTTTAGTAGCAGCTTACTTCTAATTCCTGCAAGCATTGTCGGTGGAATTTTTGTTGGACCCACACTTTGCGGACTCTATGATGCAATCTTTCGTAGTCTTCGTGATGCTCCAAATGACTGGTGGAGTAACTACAAAAAAGCTTGGAAACAAAATTTTAAATCATCCATTGTTCCAGGAATTGTGCTATGTCTACTTATTGGACTTTATATCTTCATGTTTATGTTATTTTTCTGGGCAAATACTGCTCCTAGCATTGGAACAATCCTCGTATACATCCTAAGTATCTGTTTGTTTCTGATGATTATTACCGTATTTTGGCCACAACTTGTGCTATTTTCACAGACAAATAAACAGCGACTTATTAACTGTTTATTATTCTCTGTTCGCTATTTATGGAAAATGTTACTTGTAACAATTTTACAGGTGTTCTATTGGGGACTTATTGTACTATTTTTACCTTGGAGTATTGTACTTCTTCCACTTACAGGATTTTGGTTTATTTTATTTTTAGTCAATTTTATCCTATATTCTGCGTTTGATGAAAGCTTTAAAATTGAAGAACAAATTGCTAAGTATTTTCCTGATCAGGTACCTATCTATGAAGATGATGAAGCTTGGTTAAAAAGAAAACAAGAAGAAAATAATGAAGAGATAAAAAAGTAGGTATCACCACTCGATACCTACTTTTAAAAAGGAGAAGTTATGAAAAAAATTTTATTTATAACAAGTCATCTTTGACTTGTTGACTACAGTATACCTTCTAATTGTGTACAAATTGTGGAGAGATTCTAAAGAAATTGTGTTTTTTATTTTTATTAAATAAAAAATTTATGATATACTTTTTTACCTTTACGAATCTTCACTCCATCGACTAATTGTTCCCTACAAATCTTCAATGAAAAATCGGTTACTTTTTCATTGTTACAAGTAATTCCTCCCTGTTCTACTAATCTGCGAGCTTCACTTTTACTCTTTGCAAGACCACCTAAAACCAATAACTGCGTAATCTCAATAGAGCCATCTGTTAAACTGTCTTCTGATACGTTTGTACTTGGCATATTCGCATCATCACCTGCTCCTGTAAAAAGTGCATAAGCTGTAGCTCTTGCTTTATCTGCCTCTTCTTTTCCATGAATTAATTCTGTTAAGTTATGTGCAAGAAGTTCTTTTAACTCATTAATTCTACTATTATCCCATTTCTCCATCTCTTCGATTTCCTCAATTGGAATAAAAGTTAAAAGTTTCATACATTTAATGACATCTGCATCATCGATATTTCTCCAGTACTGATAGAATTCAAAAGGTGTTGTCTTTGTTGAATCAAGCCACACAGCACCATTTGCAGTTTTTCCCATCTTCTTTCCTTCACTATTAAGTAATAGTGTAATGGTCATTGCAAATGCATCTTTTCCTGTCACTTTACGAATTAACTCTGTTCCAGCAAGCATATTGCTCCACTGGTCATCACCACCAAACTGCATATTACAGCCATAGTGTTCATTTAAGTATAAAAAGTCATAAGACTGCATAATCATATAATTAAATTCAAAGAAACTAAGACCTCTCTCCATTCTCTGCTCATAACAACGTGCACGAAGCATGTTGTTGACAGAAAAATGAGTTCCAACTTCTCTTAACAAATCAATATACTTTAGATTTAACAGCCAATCTGCATTGTTGACAACCATTGCCTTATCTTCTCCAAATTCAATAAACTTTCCAATTTGTTCTAAAAAGCAATCACAGTTGTGTTTAATTGTTTCGGCATTCATCATTAAACGCATATCCGTTCTTCCCGAAGGATCACCAATAAATCCTGTTCCACCACCAAGTAAGACTACTGGTTTATTTCCTGCCATCTGTAATCTTTTCATTAAACACAGTGCCATAAAATGACCTACATGAAGAGAATCTGCTGTCGGATCAAATCCGATATAAAATTTTGCTCCTCCACTGTTAATTAATTCTCGAATATCTTCTTCATCTGTTACCTGTGCGATTAATCCTCTTCGCTGTAGTTCTTCATAAATACCCATCTTTAATTCCTCCAAAATTTTTAACTTTACAATTTTTACTAGTAAACTTCAAATATAAAAAGAGCCAGATAAGAAATTAAATCTTATCTGGCCTAAACAACTTATTATTTATTAGTCCATCCGGGAAGTCCTAAGACCACCTTGCAAGGTGCTTTTGCACCGTCCGATTCTTGCGTTATCCTAACATAAATTCATAAAAATGTCAAGAAATCCTTTATTCTGCTTTTACATTAAAGATAATTGCTGAGAAATCTCCACCCTTTTTGTTTAATACTTCTCGGTCAATGCAAATTCCAGCATACATCAATTCATCACCATATGCTTTATAACTTCTAATTGTAGAGTCATCTACTTGTGCACCATAAGCCTCTGCAATCTTTGCATCATACGAAGCAATTGGAGAAATATCATAACTTACTTCATATAAAGTGTCTGAATCAAGTCCCTGTAGTTTTAATCTCATCCAAGAGCCATTGACTTTATTTAGCTTCTGATAATATCCAACAACAGCTTCCTTTTTATCCTGAGAAACGACCATCCAAGCAGCCTCATTTTTCTCAAATGGACTCTGAAGACGATAGAAATCTCCATCTATCTGAATTAAATCTCTATGCGCTTTCATAAACTTAATCTGCTTCTTAACCGTTTCAATTTCTGCATCTGATAATAAATTTAAATCGAGCTCATAGCCAAAGGTACCAAAGTAAGCAACTGCTGCTCTAGTTTCAATTGGTGTAATTCTGTGTAGCTGATGATTAGGTACTGCCGATACATGAGAACCCATACTTACAATTGGATACACATAAGAAGTACCATACTGAATCTTTACACGTTCACTTGCATCGGTGTCATCACTACACCAGGTTTGAGGTGCATAGTAAAGCATTGCAGGGTCAAATCTAGTTCCACCACTTGCACAAGACTCAAATAAAATTTCTGGGAATTCACTAGTTAATCGTTCATATAAATCATAGACACCTAAGATATACTTATGCATTACACGACCCTGGTCACAAGGATTGGCAATTACGCTGTAAGGCTCAGTCATATATCTGTTCATATCCCACTTGATATAAGAAATTGAAGACTCTCTTAAAATCTTCGCAATCATTTCATAGATGTAATCAACAACTTCTTTTCTAGAGAAATCTAATACATACTGATGTCTTTGATGAGAATCAAAACGACCTGGTACATGTAAAATCCAATCTGGATGTGCACGGTATAAATCACTGTCCTTGTTCACCATCTCAAGTTCTACCCAAAGACCAAACTTAATGCCTAATTCTTCTACCTTCTTAGATAGTCCAGCAATTCCACTAGGTAACTTCTCTAAGTTTACATACCAATCACCAAGTCCACGATAATCATCATTTCTAGCACCAAACCATCCATCATCTAAGACAAAAAGTTCAACGCCTACTTCACTAGCCTTCTTTGCAATCTTCAGTAATTTTTCTTCATCAAAATCAAAATAAGTAGCTTCCCAGTTATTTAAAAGGATTGGACGAGATTTATCTCTCCACTGTCCACGAACAAGGCGTGTACGATAAAGTCTATGATAGGTCTGACTCATCTTATTAAGACCTTCATTACTGTAAACCATGACAACTTCTGGTGTTTGGAAAGTCTCACCAGCTTCTAGCTTCCAAGAAAATCCCTCTGGATTAATCCCCATCATGAAACGAGTGATATCATGAGTAGAAACTTCTGCCTGTGCAACAAAATTTCCACTGTATACAAAACTAAATCCATATACCTCACCCTGAGTTTCTGTAGCATCTGGGCGTTTAAGCGCTACAAATGGATTTTGTTCTCCACTACTGCAGGTTCCCATTAAACTCTGAATCGAATGAGTACCCATTTCTAACTTCTGATTCTTTACATAGCGCTCTCTAGCCCATGCG
The DNA here is from genome assembly GCA_000875945.1 of Lachnospiraceae bacterium TWA4. Classification (GTDB taxonomy): domain Bacteria; phylum Bacillota; class Clostridia; order Lachnospirales; family Lachnospiraceae; genus TWA4. Next base: position 1,136,037 of record JPZU01000001.1, read on the forward strand.
CCTGATAGTTGAGTAAATTCAAAATCCATATCTGGAAATTCTACACTTGCACTCATCGCGCGATCAATAACAATTGACTCACTTCCTTTGTGTAAGAAACGAGCATTTCTAGTAATTACTGGATAATTTTCATAAATTGTATAAGTAAGAACAAGATCTGTATCCATGACTTCATCATGAAGAGTGATTTCTAATGTTGTAGCTTCATCCTCAGATTCTACATAAGTGGATGGAAGAGGTTTAATTTCTCTTTTTCCTGCGTAAATTTCATAAGATGCATACTTAAAATCTACGACAAAGCTTCCATTTTGCTGGAAAATTGTAAGAGCAGGCGTTCTATAATCTCCAGTACCATACACTGGATACTCCTGTCTGGTATAGTTCAGTTTAATACTTCCTGGTTCTGGAACACAAATTGGTAAGTTTACTGCTGTATATGTATCATATAGATAGGTAAAATCTTCCTTATCACGAAGTGCTTTTCCATAGTATAAATTCGTTAAATGTCCATTATCTAAAATATGAATTAAATAGCTAACTTCTTTGTTAAATAAATGAAAGGTCTTTGTACTCTCATGAAATTTGATTGCCATTTGATTTTCCTCCTAAATGTTGAAATTGTTTTAACTTTTAACTATTCAGAATAGTACCAAAAATTTAGGAAATTGAATAGGGAAAAATGAGGGATAATAACTAGACTGATGTGAGAACTCAAAAATACATATCATAGTTAGGGGTAATAGCTGTCAAGTGAACTGTAACAAAAAATCCCACGACTAAAGTCGTGGGATATATAAATTAAAATATTCTTCTAACACAAATAAGTTTCTTTGATTGATATAATGGCGAGTAACAAATACCTCTTCTGCTGTTAGCAGCGTTTAAAATTTTTCCACCGCCTGCATAAAGACCTACATGTCCATTGTAACAAACGATATCACCTGCGCGAGCAGCTGAAACAGATACCTTCTTACCATAGCTTCTCATAGCTGATGAAGAATGAGGAAGACTAACACCAAAGTGTGCATAAACCGCTTTAACAAATCCTGAACAATCTGCTCCTCTTGTTAAGCTTGTTCCTCCATGTCTGTAAGGATTTCCAATAAATTTCTTTCCATAAGCAAGAACTTGACTTCCACTTTTCTTTTTTGCATCAGTGGTTACACTTATTTTTGAATCTGCCACTTTAGTTTCTGTAGCAGTTGCTTTTGTTTGTGTTACTTTCTTTACTTCTTTACTTGAAGTATATTTCTTAGAAATATAACCTGTTTTTCCTTTATATGAAATCTTATAGAAACTTCCAGATGTACCAATTACAGTTACCTTGTCTCCTAAACTAACTGTTCCAAGTTTCTTTCCACTTGTACTTGCTTTAGCTCGTACATTCAATGCATCAACATTAATATATTTTGTTGTGCTAGCTGAAGCTTCAGTTGTAGAAACTACTGTAAAAGATGTGACTGCCATTGCCATAATTAATAAAATGACAATCATTTTTTTCATTGGGTTCATGCTGGTAAATCTCCTTTCAATACCTACTATTTACGTTTAATTCTTCCGAAGTATAACATAAATTTTACGATATGTAAAGAGTTTTTTTGTATTTTTATTAAAAATATTACATTTTTATTAAAATTATAATTAAATTTAATTAACTAAAAATACGTCTCACAGCTAACACCTTCATATAAGAAACTTTAGAAACAATAATACCTCTTCTAGTATTTGCTGCATGAACAATCTTATTATTTCCTATGTATAAAGCTACATGACCTCTATAACAAATAATGTCACCTGCTTTACGTTTTGAGTAACTAACACCTTTACCACTTCTTCTTAAAGCAGACGAAGAATGAGGAAGTGAACGACCAAAGCGTGCATAAACTGCTTTAATAAATCCTGAACAATCTGCTCCTCTTGTTAAACTTGTTCCTCCCCAACGGTAAGGATTTCCAACAAATCTCAATGCATAACTTGCAACTTGTGATCCTTTAGAGCTACTTGAAGACTTCGAAGTTTTTGTACTTACCTTTTTACTACTTAAGGAACTTTTAGCAATATAAGCTGTTCTTCCCTTATATTTAATCTTATAAAATTTATTTTTACTTCCATAAGTTTTCACTGATTTTCCAAGTTTTAGACTTCCAAGCTTTGAAGACTTTGTACTAGCCTTACTTCTTACAACTGCACTACTAACATTTACATATTTTGTTGACGCTGCTAAGGTTTCTTTTGGCGCACATACGGATAATAGAGAGACCATCATAGCTACTATAAGTAACAATATGATATATTTTTTTTGTGATTTCATAAAAATCCTTTCCTTTTTTGTTTTTTCTTTTACGAATGTCTATACTATATCATACTGTTTCTTATTTGTAAAGCATTTTTTACAAAATTATTACAAAAATATTACATTTTATTTTATTCGTGATGATGGTGTCCACCTTCATTCAATAATTTCTCATAATCTTCTCGTACAAAACGATGATAAGTAATACCAAAATCATCAGACTCTACACAATACATATAGTCATCAATGTCTGTATTGGTAAAATAATACACATGACCTAAACCATCGGCTGTTCGATCTTCTAAGACAAAGTTTTCATCATATTTTCTAAAACAATCAGCAATCTGTTCTAAGCTACCTTTTTTAGATGTAATAATTTCTAAAAAGTCCTTTAAAAATGCAGAATCTTTAATTTCCTCAGCAATATACTTACAACCAACTGGAGGAATTTCTAAACAATAACGGTCTCCATTGTTTGAGCATTTAATAACACCTAAACGAGCTTGTACTTCATTAATAAACCAAGCTAATGCTTCATAAAGGTCTGTATCTTCTGGAATATCTAAAAGTCCTCGTAGTGATTCTTCTGGATAATAAAGTTTCATTGGCTCTTCTTGATAGCCAATTTTCATCTGCCATTCTTTAATTGTGTCACAAATATGCTTTTCTAACTTTTCTGATACCATTTTTAATTTCCCCTTATCTTGTTATAGTTCCCACTGGTAAACTTTCTTCTAAAAAGCTTAACAATGTATCATTCAAATTTAATAAATACTCTGTTGAATCATTGCATCGAATAATATAAACCTTTTCTTTAATCCCAGAAATTGAATAATTTTTAGGTTTATTTACTGGTTTTACATTCAGTGGCTTAACCGATGCAATCGTCTCAATCTTAATACTTGTCTGAGGCTTTCTCTTTTCATGTCGAACAATTCTGTCAATTGAAATCTCTCCTGCTGCAAGTAAATATTCATATTCCACATCTAATTTATTCGAAAGAATAAAGTATAAAGCACCCATTAAAATAAACAGTGGAATTGCAAAAGGTGTAAATAGAATCCCTAAAAAGAAAATTACACCTAAAATTATTACTAAACAATATGCTGCCTTAATAACTCCAGAGGTCTTCCCTCCTACTAATAATTCGCAATATTCCTGATTCATCGAATCCTCCGATCTGCTAATAGAGCTAACTTAAAGATTGTTGCATCTTCGTATTTTTTTACATTTAGCCCAGTTAGTCGTTTAATTTTATCTAGTCGATAATTTAATGTATTTCGATGGACATAGAGTTTTCTAGCTGTTTGTGCTAAATTTCCTCCACAGTCCATAAGGGTTTGTACTGTTACTACTAAATCTTTATCTGCAAATACTTCCAAATTTAATGCATAATCTCTAATGAATTCATAGGCTTGTTCTTTACTCAAATTATAGACTAAACGCTCCATCTTCAAATCTTCGTATTCAAAATCTTGCTGTTCTTCATAAAAAAGTGACCAATTTCTAGTGCTGTTCGCACTTGACTGCCAGCTTCAAACAACTCTTTCCATTCAATAAACGGTAAGCTAACTGAAATTTGAATCGTACAATAAGATTCTCCTTCTACGGTATCACGAATCATTTGAGTAAAACTTTTTTCTTTTTTATCTAAGTATTTTAACAGTAAAATATCTTTTCCTTCACTTACTAATACATCATCTGTTGGAAATAAGTTTTTTAAAATCTCAACGACATCTTGCTTGCTACCCTTTTCTACTCGAATTAAAAACAATCGTTTTACTCGATTGTCATCTTCTAATTCCTCATAAAAATCTCCACCATCTAAAATTCCTTGCAACTGAATCATTCGCAGGTCAAGTGTCGATGCTAAAACATTGTGCTCGATATCACAAATCCAAAGATCTTTACCTAAAATTTTCTTATATTCATCTAAGACTTGTTGTAGCTTTTGAATTGTAATTTCCTCCTTAAAAAATATAGCCCAGCGGTCGTGTAAACCACTGGGCTGCTAGTAATCATTATAACAAAAATATTGTATTAGTCAAGAATAGACTGTTCGGTTTCATTGTCAAAGAAGTGTGATTTAGACATATCAAAAGCAAATTTAACCTTGCTTCCTGTTCTAGATTCAGATAAACCACCAACTCTAGCTGTGAAAGAAGTTCCTGCCATATCAAAGTATAAGTAAACTTCTGCACCTAATAATTCATAAACACGAATCGTAGTATCTACAACAGACTCTTTGTGATCTTCTAAAGATCTTGCATCTTCGTATAAATCTTCTGGACGAATACCAAGAGAAACTACTTTACCAACATAACCTTTTTGTTTTAATACAGCTGCTTTATCTTCAGGAATTAATAAATCTGTTCCTTCTAATTCAGCATATAATTTTCCACCATTTTCTTTGATGGTTACATTTGCTAAGTTCATCTGTGGAGAACCGATGAATGTAGCAACGAATTTATTTACAGGATGGTTGTAAAGATTAAGTGGAGAGTCAATCTGCTGTACAACACCATCTTTCATAACTACGATACGAGTACCAAGAGTCATAGCTTCTGTCTGGTCATGAGTTACATAGATGATAGTGCTTCCAAGTCTCTGATGAAGCTTAGAAATTTCTGTTCTCATCTGTACACGTAACTTCGCATCAAGGTTTGATAAAGGCTCATCCATTAAGAATACCTTAGGATCACGAACCATTGCACGTCCCATAGCAACACGCTGTCTCTGACCACCTGATAAAGCCTTTGGCTTACGATCTAATAAATGCTCTAAGTCAAGAATCTTAGCTGCTTCATGCACTTTCTTATCAATTTCAGCCTTTGGCACTTTTTTCATCTTAAGACCAAATGCCATGTTGTCATATACAGACATATGAGGATATAACGCATAGTTCTGGAATACCATTGCGATATCACGGTCCTTTGGCTCTACGTCGTTGCATAGACGGTCGCCAATGTATAATTCACCTTTTGTAATATCTTCAAGACCAGCAATCATACGAAGAGTGGTTGATTTACCACAACCTGAAGGTCCTACAAAGATGATAAATTCTTTATCTTCAATATCAATGTTGAAGTCTTTTACGCCTTCAAATCCATTGTCATAAATTTTCCAAACATTTTTTAATTTTAATCCTGCCATGTAAATTTTCCTCCATGAAATATTCAATTATTTAACTATTCAACTGTTTAACTGTTTTCTGTTACTAAGTATACAGTTCTTAGTATTTTTTGTCTATTCGTCAGACCTTACAAAATTTCTACGATTCTTTTGTGCACAGAAAGTCTATAAACGATTTTACCTTTTCAATATGTGGAGCATCTGGATTAATCAATACCACTGCCCCATTCTCATAGGTTTGTAATTGTTTCCACCATTTGCTATCACTGACATCAATTCCCACATAAGCTTTCTGCCCTGTTTCAACATGAATCGTACTCAATACTCGATTGGGATAGGCATCATAAATCGATTTTACTCGCTCATCTTCCAGAGACAAAAATCGTCCTGTTGAGGCAAGTGCCTCATAATTGGCCTTGTCTGTAACAATAACATCCACCATTCCAGCTTCTACAATTGCTATCGTCTTTTGATAGTAAACATTATTAGAACCTGAAATAGATGATAAATCAAAGTGTGAACCAGTTTCTAAGTTCACTGTATAGTCCTTCGTATCAATTCCTGCATAGTCCACAAATTCTTTATAAAATTCAGAATCCTCACTGACGTCTGCAAAGCTATTGACCAAACTTGCATAAAAAATCTGCTCATTAGGTCTTGTTAGGGAAATATAAACTAAATAAATTGCAATTAATATAATGGAGATTCCACCAATAATTGGAATTTTATAGTAATCCCATAGATAAGTGACCTTCTCCTTTTTATCTAGGGATTGAAATTTTTCTTTTTCTGTCATAGACTACTTTACTCGAATAAAATGAAGCTGATAAGTTGGGAAATCTCCAGCTTTTCGCTCAAATGTATATCCTCCATACATTAACGCAGCTCCATTAAATACTTCCTCACTTCCATCTAATTGATATAAAGCTTCTGGATTTAAGCCTTTAAATTTCAAATGAATCAAACGTCCATTGGCTCTTGGTCTTATCTGAACCATATTGACTAAAGTTTCGCCTTGGTCTTTTGCTACAAACTGCCAAGCACAATAGTCAATAGCATCCATTGCATTTGATAAACGATAGTATTTGCCATCTTGAATTAAATCATAATACCTTTTAAAGGTTTCTACTTGAGCTTTTACTTCATTCTTTTCTTCTTCACCAAGTAAGCCTAAATCAAGCTCATAGCCAAACGTACCAGACATTGCTACCACTCCACGAGTTTCCAATGAAGTATTTCGTCCTGTCTGATGATTTGGACTAGCTGATACATGAGCACCCATTGTTGATACTGGATATCCAAAAGACGTTCCGTATTGAATCTGAAGACGTTCAATCGCATCAGTATCATCACTACACCAAATCTGTGGTGTATAATAGAGCATACCAGCATCAAAACGTCCGCCACCACCTGCGCAACCTTCAATTAATAAATTTGGATAGCGTTTTTCAAGTCGATCTAGTAACTCATACACACCGAGCACATATCGATGATATACTTCACCCTGTCTATTGGCAGGAAGATTTGTACTAAATACATCTGCAATTGAACGGTTCATATCCCATTTGACATATTCAATATTGGTTGAATCAAAAATTTTTGTATAACAATCAAATAAATAATCAATCACCTCTGGTCTTGACATATCTAAGACTAGCTGATAACGAGAACGATTTGGATTACGTGAAGGTACTTTTAAAACCCATTCTGGATGTTCTCTATAAAGATTTGTATCTTCATTAACCATTTCAGGTTCTACCCAAATACCAAATTTCATACCAAGGTCATTGACTCTTTTTACAAGTTTAGGAAGTCCACCTTTTAGTTTTTCTTCATTGACAAACCAATCACCAAGTCCTGCAAAGTCGTTATTTCTTACGCCAAACCATCCATCATCTAGTACAAGCATCTCAATACCAAGCTCAGAAGCTGACTTTGCGATAGTATAGATTTTTTCTTCATCAAAATCAAAATAGGTTGCTTCCCAGTTATTAATTAAAATAGGGCGACGAGCTACTTTATATTTACCTCTGCAAATATTAGTTCGAATTGTCTCATGATAGTTTTGAGATAATTTTTCAAATCCATGTGCTGAATACGTTAAGATAACTTCTGGAGCATAAAAACTCTCACCTGCACTTAAGTTCCAACCAAAGTGTTCTTCATGAATACCCATAACCACACGAGTTGCACCTGTTTGGTCTGTTTCAATTTGAGTTTTATGATTTCCACTGTAAACAAACATCATTCCATAGCAATCGCCATATTCTTCATTTGTATTAGGCTCACATAAAATAACAAATGGATTGTGATGATGGCTTGAAGCACCTCTTTTGCTTTCGATACTTTTAATTCCATTCATGCTAGATACTCGTTCCATTTGACGTTCCATACAATGTCTTCCATGGAAATGAACAAGATCCCATTCACCAAATGGTAAATCAAGGCATGCACTATAAGCCTTCGTTAACTTAATATCTTCTTTCCCATTATTTATATAAACAACGGTTCTAGTAATAATATCATTGTCCTCTAAAACTCCATAAAAAAGCTTTGCTTGTAAATGAGTAACAGGATCTTCTAATAAAATAATTAAGGTTTTTGCCTCATCTGTTTCATCATAAACTGCTGGAAGTCCTGGAATAAAATACTTACTATCTCTTATTTTATGAGAAACATATCGAAAATCAGCTAAACCACTTCCATCAGCGTTTTCTACATTTACACAGTTAATGCGATAATCACCCACCCCTGTGCCTGGAAATTCCTGTGGTACAGTATCTAATGAAAAAGTTCTGTCTTTATCTGCTTCATAAGGATTTCCCGAAAATCCTCTGTCATAATTTTTTAGAGTATAATCCATTACTACATCTGAAATTTTTCTTCCATAATATAAATGAAGTAATACTCCATATTCATTTACTTTCATCTGATAGGTTGTATTTTTGTATGAAGAGTAAATAACTTCGTTTCTTCCTGATAACAAATACTCATCTTAATCTCCTAATTCTGTATATTTTTCTTGCAATCTTTTAGTTATTATTTTATAATGTAAGAGTTAGGCAAAACATTTTACCATATTTTAATGGTTTTTTGCCAACATTTATCTATAAGTTCCTGTAGAGTACCACATCTGATTTTTATAATCAAGCGAGAGTGAATACAGGTTATAAAAAGTAATCCTTTTAGGATAGGGCTTTGTGAATAGCCATAAGCCACTTAGAAAAGCAAAAGAAACACGACTAGTCATGGTGTGAACAATAGCTTCAGACGTGGTAATTCATGACTACTACTATTATGAAAGGAGTAGCAATTTTATGGAAAGAGTCGTTGGTTACACAAATTCTGCAAGATATAAATGCCTTGAAGACTTACAGCGCACCTCTACAGACTTTAGTCTTCGATATTGTGGAATTGAACAATGCAATCCCGGACATTTTTTTGGACCTTATGTACGTAAAAATGCAAGTGTTTTACATGTTATTTTAAAAGGTAAGGGATTTTTTAAAATAAATGGTGAAATCTATCCACTTCATGCAAACCAAGCCTTTTTAATTATCCCAGAACAAACTACCTATTACGAAGCTGACGCTGACGAACCCTGGGAATATATTTGGGTTGGATTTACAGGTATTCGTTCTTTTGAATATTTATCCAATTGTGGATTTACAGACAACAATTTTATTATTGATGTTCCTAATACGGAGCCTTTAAAAAATTGCGTATTAAATATGCTAGAGGCACATGAATTAACCTTTGCAAATGACCTATTACGAAATAGTGAACTATTAAAGTTTTTTGCAATTTTAATTCAAAACCATGGTGAAAATTCTAAGAAAACTACCTATGATTATCCTGGCGCCATCTATGTCAATCATGCAATTGACTACATTACGCTCCACTATAAGGAACAACTTCGAATTCAAAAACTCGCAGACTATATAGGAATTGATCGAAGTTATCTAACAAGTACATTTAAAAAGGTTAAGGGAATTTCACCTCAAGAATTTTTAGTAAATCTACGTATGGATAGAGCCGCTTCTCTATTAAAGGAGACAACGTCACCTATTAATGAAGTAGCTTCCCAAGTTGGATACAAAGATCCCCTTGCTTTTTCTAAAATATTTAAACAGTACTATGGGATGAGTCCTAAGAATTATCGTAATTCTACCGACGCTTTAGTGACTGTTCACAAAAAATTTGACTATACACCTAAAACTCCATTTTAAAAAATAAGGGCTGTCAAAGACAGCCCTATTTTTAGTTACCGACCTGTACAAAAGCCAAACTTAAAACCAAATCTTATAACTTACCACCAGAAGTTGCAATACCTTCGATAAACTGCTTCTGGAAAATTAAGTAAAGTACAATCATTGGCAAGCAAGCTAATAATGAAGCTGCCATTAATTGAGGGAAGTTTGTGGTATATGCACCCTGCATCTTAGCAAGAGCTGCAGATAATACTAATGTACTTTCTTTTGTATTAACGATTAAAGGCCACATAAGGTCTTTATAAGCGAACACTGCTGTGAAGATACCTAAAGCAACCATACTTGAACGAGTCAGTGGCATCATAACTTTTAAGAAAGTCTGGAAAATATTACAACCATCTAAGTAAGCTGCCTCTTCAAGATCTTTAGGCAATCCCTGATATCCTGTCTTTAATAAGTAGGTACCAAATGCCGTTACAAAACCTGGGAAGATTAATGCAATCATCGTATTGGTCCAACCTAATTTAGAAACCATAGCGTACTGAGGAATGATGAAAATCTGTGAAGGAACCATCATCTGAATAAGTACGATTGAGAATGCAATATTTTTACCTTTGAAATTTAAACGACCAAATGCATATCCTGCTAATGTTGCTGTAAGTACAGCAAAGATTACACGTCCTAAAATTAAAATTAACGTATTTTTATAAAGTAATAAAAAGTTTAAACTTTCAATAACTACCTGAAAAGATTCCATTCTCCACTGTGTTGGGAAGATTAAGAATGGATCAATCTGTGTAGCTTCTGTATTGGTTTTAAATGCTGTTAATGCCATCCAAACAAATGGAACAAGCATTGTAATAGAGCATAAAATCAAAATAATGTGAATAATCACAGAAGTAACTTTTTGTTTTGCTTCGTAACCCATATTCTATCTCCTTCCTAATTATAGTGAACATATCTCTTTTCAAAGATATCTTTAATAAAGGTCATAATTAAAATAACAATTAATAAGAATACAACGATTGCTGCACCATAACCTTTTTCTTGATAGGTAAATGAATACTGATAGAATAAGAATACTAATGATTGAGTCTTCTCAATTGCAGGATTAGTTTTATCCATAATCATATAGATTAAATCGAATACCTGCATTGCACCCATAATTCTTGTTGTAAGCACGAAGAAAATAGTAGGTGAAAGTAGTGGAATGGTAATGTGGAAGAACTGTTTAATACCAGTTGCACCATCAATACTTGCTGCTTCATAATAATCTCCAGGAATTTCCTGTAAACCTGAGATAAAAAGTACCATGTTGTAACCAACTACTGACCATACACCAATGATACCTAAAGAAATCCAAGCAATCTTAGGATCTGATACCCAGTTGATTTTAGAACCAATCACATGATTAATTAAACCATATTCTGCATTGTATAACCATCTCCATACCATAGCAACTGCTGCTGGTGCAGCAACCATTGGAAGGAAGAAGATTGTACGATAAGCACCACGTCCTACCATCTTACGATTTAAAAGTACTGCTAAAATTAATGCAATAACTACTGAAAATGGTACTTCAATGATTGCATATTTGAATGTATTAAGTAATGACTGTAAAACTTCTGAAGTTGCAAACATCTTTGTATAGTTCTCAGCACCAACAAATGTATTTCCTAAACCAAAAGCTCCTGTTTTAAAGAACGACTGGTAAATAGTTTGAATTAAAGGCCAAATATTTAAAATAATTAAACCAGCTAACGTTGGAATAACAAAAAGCCAACCCCAAAATAGTTCACTTTTCTGTCTTGGTGAAAGTTTTTTCTTTACTTTAGTATCTGCCAAGTCTTTCATCTCCTTTCAAGTAATAACTAATGTGAATCATGACCACCCATTACTGAGTGGTCATGACCTTAGTTTTTATTCTTTGTGACAATAATCTAAATTAATTGTATAGATTACTCACTAGCTAACATATCGTTCATCTTAGCTGCAACTGCTTTACAAGCTTCTGTTGTATCCTGAGTTCCAGAGAACGCATTTACAAGGTCTGTACTAAGAGCATCTTCCCACTTAGAAGTAGTCTTCACTGAATGAGGTCTTGTAATTAATGTTGCATTGTCAAGAGTATCTACATAAGCGCCGATTCCAGCGAAAGTTTTGTTATAAGTATCCTGCCATGCAGTAGAAAGTTTTGTATCTTTTAATGCTGACATTGTAACACCTAAATCTGCCTGCATTTTCTGAGCTTCTTCAGTTCCTAAGTAAGTTACTAAAGATTTAGCTGCATTAGGCATTTCAGTTTTAGCATCGATAGACCATCCTAAACCGTTTACACAGCTTGAACGATTACCAGTTGTTGCATCCTTAGGAAGAACTGCTACATCACCAAATGATTTAACGTTGTCATCATCCATGAATGCTGGTACCTGCCAAGAACCCTGCATAGTCATAGCTAATTTACCAGACTGGAATAATGCATCAGGACCATTTTCAGATACAGTTGAGTATTCAGGAGCAACTTCTTTTAATAAGTCTGTTAAGAAGTTCATAGCTTTAAGAGTATTTTCATCATCTAAGCCAGATTTCTTCATATCTTCTGAAATGATATTTCCGCCCATAGAATAAACAACATTGTACCAGTTATCCTGGTTGTTAGATGTCTTCATAGCGAATCCATATTCACCTTTGTCTTTGTTTGTTAACTTCTTAGCTGCTGCTGCGAAATCATCCCATGTCCAGTTTTCGTTTGGATAATCAACGCCTGCTGCATCAAACATCTTCTTGTTATACCATAAAGCAATAGTATCAATATCCTTAGGTACTGCATAGTACTTGCTGTCATAGGTATATAAACTTAAGATACCATCATTGTACTTGTCAACATTAGGTGTAACTTCTTCTGTTAAGTCCATTAATAAACCTGAAGACATGTAGTTGTTAGAGTTGTTAGAGTGCATCCAAAATACGTCTGGTAAATCTCCACCAGTAGCACCTGCTTCTAACTGGGTCCAGTACTGATCCCAAGGAGTTACTACAATACTAACTTTAACACCAGAAGTTTCTGTCCATTTATCCATAATCTTCTGTAATCCAGGCTGCTGGTTCTTATCCCAGATAGAAACCTGAAGTACGCCGCTTTCCATCTTACCATCTGCTGAACCCTGTGCCTGAGTTTCTTTGTTTCCACCGTCATTGCTTCCACCTGATGAGCAAGCTGCCATTGAGAATGCCATAGCTGCACATAAAGATAAAGCTAACACTTTTGTTAAATTCTTCTTCATTACTATTCCTCCATATTGTAATGTAAAATTTACGCTCCCAAACTTGTTAAATTGGTCGGTATATCTAACAAATGTTTGGCAACAAGTTATGTCATAATATTAACTTATAAATGTAAAAATGGTAAATAGATTTAGATAGGAAATATATGTATAAATGTTGTTTCTTGGATATTTTTAAACATTTTATATAATTTTTATTTAATTTTTTGTGCTAAATTAACATATTTGGATTGTCATTTTCACTATTTAGGTACAGTTTTTTTGTTATTTTTTTAGTTCATTTTAAATTATTCTTTCTTCTTTCCATAATTGTAGAAAATTTATCAAAGTCTATTGCAACATTTTTCCATAGTTGTTTAACATAAAAATATAGAGTATAATACTTTTAAGAGATATCCTAAAGCGAGGTGATTTTTATGTTAGGTTTATTTAATCCAGATAACAAAATTAATATTTTTATAGGCAAAATAGGAGATGTTATTATTGCAAACCTTCTATTTATTTTCTGTTGTATTCCATTTTTCACTATTGGAGCTTCTTATACGGCTCTACACTTTTGCTGCCTGCGACTTAGAAAAGGGAATTTAAATGGTGTTACTAAAACATTTTTTAATGCATTTTTTAAAAACTTCAAACAGGCAACCATTACATGGATAGGGATTCTTATAGGAATTGTATTTCTCTTAACAGGTATTCGTTTCCTAAAGCAAATGGGGGGAAGTTTTGCAAACTTTTATCTTTATATTTACTATGCTGCTTTCATTCTCTTGACTTTATTTACCCTTTATGTATTCCCTGTAATTGCAACATTTGAAAATACCTTAAAGAAGATTTATTCAATGTCAATCTCTCTTTGCTTTATGCATTTTCCAAAAACTATACTTATTGCATTTTTTACGATTTTCCCATTTGTACTGACGTATTCAGACTTAAGACTTATTTCCCTTTATGCATTTTTGTGGGCATTTTTTGGATTTGCTCTTATTACACTAATTAGTGATTATTTCTTTTTTAGTATATTTAAAAATATTTACCTATTGAATTAGAAGAAAACGAGGAGGAATTTTAATGGCATTAGCTGATTATACCAAAGCCTTAAAGCTAGGACAAAAAAACTATCGTAGCTTAGTCAGTCATGGACGCTATGGCTACTTATCTGTACTTGATGAAATTTTAAGTGATTCTACAATTATAAAAGGAGAATCGACAATTGGAACAATTGAAATTCCTATTGAACGTATTGTTGGAACCAAAACTGCTGGAAGACGTAATGCATTTGCGGCAAATTTTATGCCACTACTTGATTCACTTTCTGAATTTGCATCTAAATGGTCTCATCTATGTGATGCACTTCAAGAAGAAGGCCTTCGTGACCCCATCATCGCCTATGAATATATGAATTATTACTATGTATTAGAAGGAAATAAACGTGTCAGCGTTATGAAGTATCTTGGTTCTTCAACGATTCCAGGAAAAGTCATTCGTATGGTTCCCTACCCTACAGAAGACAGAGAAAATATTATTTACTATGAATATATGAAATTTTTCGAGAAATCTTCTATCAACTACATTTATTTTTCCAAAGAAGGTCGATTTAATGAGCTTTTAGAAGAAATTCACATTGATAAAGAACATTATTGGACGGATGAAGAACGAGAAGATTTTCGCTCTGTATATATTAATTTCTCAAAAGTTCTTGGTGAAAAAATATCTACCGATGAATTTACAATCGGTGATGCTCTTTTATCCTACTTATCTATTTATGGATATGAGGCAGTAAAAGAACAAAGTTTAACGGATATGCAAAAGGAATTATCCCTTGCGTGGAAAGAAATTTCAGTAGTTGCAAAAGCTGACAATATTAAACTCCACATGAGTCTTCCTGATCAAAAAACTTCCTTACTCAACCGACTAATTCCAGAAATTCGCAAGATGAGAGTTGCTTTTATCTACGATAAGACTCCAAAAACTTCTAGTTGGACCTATAACCATGAGCTTGGACGATATTATGTTGAACAAGTCTTTGGTGGACAAGTAGAAACTCTTTCGTATGAAATGGTTTCTGATGATATTACACTGATTAATGCATTAGATGATGCTGCATCAATGGGTTGTCAAATGATTTTTATTACAACTCCTAAAATTATGGATGCTAGCTTAAAATTTGCACTAGAACATCCAGAGATTAAAATTTTAAACTGTGCACTCAATACTTCTCATTCCATCATTCGTACTTACTATGGTCGCTCTTATGAGAGTAAATTTCTTCTAGGAGTGATTGCAGGTTCTCTATGTAAGAGCAATCACATTGGTTATATTGCTGATTATCCAATCTATGGAATGACAGCAAATATCAACGCCTTTGCACTAGGTGCAAGACTTGTTAACCCAGATGCAACTATTCATCTGCGTTGGTCCACACTTAAGGACTCCAAATGTTCAGCTGTTGAAGAACTTCAATCCATGGATGTCCACTATATCAATGGACCAGATCTTATTACCCCCTAATACTCCAAATCGAGAATTTGGTCTATTTAAAGTAGAAGACTGCGAAGTAGAAAGTCTTGCAATGTCTGTTTGCGACTGGGGAAAACTCTATGAAGCGATTATTCGAAGTGTTCTAACTGGTACATGGAAACCTGAAGAGGATAAACAGAAAAAATCCATTAGCTACTGGGTCGGATTAGAAGGTGAAGTTATTGATATCTTAACCTCTAAAGACCTTCCAATTGGAACGACTCGACTTATTAACTTATTAAAACGAACCATTAAAAATCGACAATTTCATCCATTTGGTGGAATCATCTATGCCCAAGGTCATATTGAAAAGCAAGCCAAGAATGGGTTCCCTACACCTGAACAACTAATGACCATGAACTGGTTATGTGAGAATATTGAGGGTAGAATTCCAGATATTGAAGAGCTTCAAGATGAAAAACAAGAAATTGTACGCAAATTAGGAGTAAAAAAATCATAAATGAAAATATTAGCAATCGCAGATGTTGAATCTCCCCATTACTGGGATTACTTTGAAAAAGAATATTTAGATGGAATCGATTTAATTTTATCTTGTGGAGATTTAGACCCCCGTTATCTCTCCTTTTTAGCAACTTTTACTACAAGCCCTGTACTTTATATTCATGGAAATCATGATACAAAATATGATCAAATTCCTCCAGATGGTTGTTTTTGCATCGAAGATCAAATTTATGTACACCATGGACTTCGAATTTTAGGACTTGGAGGTTCTATGCGATATAAACCAGGTGAACATCAATATACAGATAGAGAAATGAATCGACGAATTCGAAAACGATGGCTATCGATGCAATGGCATAAGGGATTTGATATTCTATTAACTCACTCTCCCGCCTTTGGAATGCAAGATGGCAAAGATCTTCCCCATAGAGGATTTAAAGGGTTTGTAGACCTTTTAGATCGTTACAAACCCCAATACTTTGTTCATGGCCACAGCCATTTATCGTATGATAGTAATTATAAGCGTATCACGACTCACAATGGAACAACGATTATTAATGCCTATAATTACCATATTTTTGAGTGTGAGCCTGCACTGCCTTACAAAGATTCAGGTCCAAAACTAAGAGGAAGAAGGTCTTCCAATCGATAAACTTGGTAGTCTTCTTCACTTTTTGCAATAATTACCTGAAAAGTCTTAGGGTCTGCAAACTCTACTAATACTTGTCGACAAACTCCACAAGGTGAACAGTATTCTTTAGGCTGTTCACCTTTTTTTCCACCTACAATAGCAATTTGTTCAAATTCTTTATATCCTTCACTTACAGCCTTAAACACAGCTGTTCGTTCTGCACAATTTCCCGGTGTAAATGCGGCATTTTCTACATTACAACCTGTAAAAACCGTTCCATCAGTTGTCAATAAAGCGGCCCCTACAGTAAAATTTGAGTACGGTGTATAGGCATTTAACCTAGCTTCCATTGCCAATCGAATTAATCTTTGAATCATAGTTTTAAATCATCTTCCTTAATTAAACCAAATTGTCTACTAATTTCTCCAAGCGCTAGACAAATAATTGCTGGAAGAACAATTGAAATTAACAATAACCCTATCCAGTCAAAGCTAGTAATCGCAGTCTTTGTTCCCTCTGCAATTTGATTGACCCAACCAGTGTACACGCCAATAGGACCTGTTAGTCCACAAGTTCCCATTCCACTGTAAACTGCTGCACCATTCATTTCTAACTTAAATACACAAGTTGCAATAGGACCTGTAATTGCTGATGTAAGAATTGGCGCAATCCAAATTTTTGGATTTTTTACAATATTTCCCATCTGCAACATCGAAGTTCCAATTCCCTGTGAAACTAGACCTCCAACCTTATTTTCACGATAACTCATAACAGCAAATCCAACCATCTGTGCACAACATCCTGCAAGGGCTGCTCCACCTGCAAGTCCTGTAAGACCTAATGCCGCACAAATTGCTGCACTGCTAATAGGCAGTGTCAATGCAATTCCCACAATCACAGAAACTGCTATTCCCATAAAGAATGGCTGAAGCTCTGTTGCCCACATAATCAATTGACCAACAGATGATGCAGCTGTGCCAATTGCTGGGGCACATGCCATGGATAAAGCAACACCGACACCAATCGTTACAAGTGGAGTCATTAAAATATCAATTGGTGTTTCTTTTGAGATTAATTTTCCACACTCTCCTGCAATAATTGCAATTAAAAGTACAGCCAAAGGTCCTCCTGCACCCCCAAGTGCATTCGCTGCACTACCAACTGTTGCAAGCGAAAACAATACTAATGGCGGACAGCGAAGTGCAAATCCAATAGATACTGCCATTGCAGGTCCTGTAACTCCACTGGCATAATCTCCCATCTGAACAAGTGCTTCAACACTTAGTTGCTGACCTAGAGTCTTTATAATTGTTCCCATCAGTAAAGATGCAAATAGACCTTGCGCCATTGCCCCTAAAGCGTCTATGCCGTAACGCTTTAGCGAAATTTCCACATCTTTACGCTTAAAAAAGCTTTTCAATCCTTCCATAATCTTTTAACCCTTTGTTTTAATCTTTAGTTCTTTAATTTTTTAATTTGATAGTTCTAATTTTGATAGTTTTAAACTTCTTCCTCTAATACTTTCATATAAGCAATAATTGCTTTCACACAGCCTTCAAATCCAAGTCTACTACTATCTAAACACAAATCGTAATTTCTTGCATCTTCCCAATTTCTTCCTGTATGATATTTATAGTAATCAGCTCGTTCTTTATCAGTTTTTTCGATAAATTTTTCTGCCTCTTTTTCATTCATGCTCTGATGTTCTAATGTACGAGCAATTAAGTAATCCTTTGGTGCATGAACAAACACACGAACTACATTGATTTGATCCTTTAGGATATAATCTGCACAACGACCAATAATGACACAAGGTCCTTCAGCTGCAAGTTCTTGAATAACTTTTGCCTGATAATTAAATAAATTGTCTTCTGATGAAAAGTCCTTAGAATCTGGTGAAATTAATTCTCCATGATAAACCTTATTAATTACTCTAGATAATAAACTCTTATTTGGTTTTTCATCGACCTGTCCAAATAATCGCTCATTAATTCCACTATCCTCAGAAGCTAATTTTAGAATATCACGGTCATAAAATTCAACTCCTAGCTCTTTTGCTAACATCTGACCAATGGTACGTCCCCCACTACCATACTGTCTTGCAATTGTAATTACTATATTTGACATAAATAGTCGCCTCCTTTTTTCTTTGAATTTATTATACTATAAGGCAAACAAAAAAGAAAGCTAGAATCTTCTAGCTTTCTTTTAAATTTATTGTCCAATAAGTTTTGCAGCTGCTTCTCTAAGTGCCTTAGATTTTTCATCTGCATCAGCTAATGAACTTCCCTTTACTCCATAGTATACCTTAATCTTAGGCTCTGTACCTGAAGGACGAACACATAACCATGCATTGTCACTTAAATCATAGTACATAACATTTGAAGAAGGAAGACCTGTTGTTGTCACTTCACCAGTCTCAATATTCTTCTTTGTATCAGCTTTATAGTCACGAACTTCTAATACCTTGTATCCACCAAGTTCAGTAGGTGTAGTTTCTCTTAAGCTGTTCATAATCTCTTGAATCTTAGCTAATCCTTCGATTCCCTTTAAAGATACAGATAAGATGTCATCTTTATAGTAGCCATATTTTTCATACATTTCAATCATAGCATCCCATAAAGTCTTGCCCTGACTCTTATAGTAAGCTGCACATTCACAAAGTGCCATGGTAGCAACAATTGCATCTTTATCTCTTGCATAGGTTCCAATTAAGCAACCATAACTTTCTTCAAAACCAAATAAGTAAGTACCTTTACCAGAATTCTCAAAACCTAAAATCTGCTGTCCAATATACTTAAATCCAGTTAATACTTCAATTAATTTTACACCATAAGCTTTAGCAATCGCATCAGCCAAGTTACTAGTTACAATCGTTTTAATTAAAGCACCATCTTCTGGTAAGCCATAAAGTTCTTTGTACTGGCTAATTTCATATTCAGCAAGTAATGAACCAGACATATTACCAGTTAGTACATGGTATTCACCTGCTTGGTCTTTGACATAAACGCCAAGACGGTCTGCATCAGGATCCGTTGCAAGAACTAAGTCGGCATCTACTTCCTTAGCAAGTTTTAATCCAAGTTCAAAAGCTTCAGCTGCTTCTGGATTTGGATAGCTAACCGTTGGGAATTCTCCATCTGGTAATTCTTGTTCTTTTACAACATAAACATTCTCAAATCCTAATTCTCTAAGAATTCTTCTAGCAGGAATATTACCAGTTCCATGAAGTGGACTGTAAACAATCTTTAATTCTTTAGCCATTTTAGCAATAGCTTCTGGACGTTTAACTTGTTTTTTAAGTTCAGCCATGTAAGGATCATCTACATCTGCACCAATCGTTACTAAAAGACCTGCTTTTCTTGCATCTTCTTCACTCATGGTTTTAAGTGTAGAAAAATCAGTAATAGCCTTTACTTCAGCCATGATTCCACTGTCATGAGGTGGAGTAATCTGAGCACCATCTTCCCAATATACTTTATATCCATTGTATTCTGGTGGATTGTGGCTAGCAGTCACATTAATACCAGCAATACATCCTAATTTACGTACTGCATAGGATAATTCTGGGGTAGGACGTAGGCTTTCAAAACGATAAGCCTTGATTCCATTAGCTGCAAGACAAAGTGCTGCTTCCATAGAAAACTCTGGGGACATTCTACGAGAATCATAAGCGATAGCAACGCCTTTTTCTTTGCCACCTACTTTTAAAATATAATTTGCAAGACCTTGAGTTGCTTTACGAACAGTATAAATATTCATACGATTCAAGCCTGCACCGATAACTCCACGAAGACCTGCTGTACCAAATTCTAGTTCCATATAGAAACGTTCTTTGATCTCGTTTTCATCATCAGCAATACCTCTTAGCTCTGCTTTTGTAGCTTCATCAAAACAGGGGTTTGATAGCCACTCTTCATAGATTTTCTTGTAATCCATTGTTCTTCCTCCTCGTTTTTACAGTTTGTTTTTTATTATAACGCATTTT
>JPZU01000001.1:1156681-1163497 GCA_000875945.1 Lachnospiraceae bacterium TWA4
TTTTCATTTTGTCTTTCAATTTCTTGAAGTTTAACGAAGTACCTGTCTGGAATCCAAGTTTTCGGATTATTCATATATCGATTAATTTGCTTCCAATATTTATCAGGAAATAAAAAGTATAAATACAATAAGTCCTTTTCTTTTTGTGTAAGAGTTTTTTCTTTTTCATAAGCCATTAATAGTTCATCAGCTAATTGACTATTCCATTCATTTTTTTCTAAGATTTTTCTAAGAAATTGATAAACATCACTAACCTGAAATCCTATATGCATATGATGAAACTGAGTAATTCTAGGTTGGTTATTCTTAAATAAAATATTGTGTTGATTGTAATCTCCATGACATAGATAAAGTTCTGGAAATGAAATAAACTCTAACCCTTTTGCAGCTTTTAGGGCATCCTCTAAATAACCATCGATGGTTTTTAAAATTGTTCGTTCAAATAACGTCTTTTTCTTTCGGTTTTTAATAAATCGCCTGGTTCGTTTTAACTCCAACACTCGTTTTCTCCATAACTGCTCTAAATCTAAATAAAAATCTTCCACTGTTTGTATCTTTTGCAAATCTTTATGTAAAATTGCTAAAGCCTTCATGGATTGCTTTAACTCTTCTAAATCTTTTGTATTACACTCTCTTACATTGTCCCAATATTTTAATAAATAACCATCTGTAATTAATTCCTCCTCTTTATTTTTTATGTAATGGTCTACTGGAATTGACAAAATTTGTTCTAATATCTCATGTTCAAATTGAATTCGTTTTTTTGAATACGTACACTCTTGTAAATAGTAGCTTTGTCCATGACCATCCTCGCAAATCAAAGCTCCTCTAGCCTTTCTTATAGTTTCGATTGATAAATTATACTTGGTTAAACACTCCGTATCGCGTTCATTCATAAAAAATACCCTCCACCTTTTACACAAAGACAATTCTCTAATATCTTATGTATAAAAAATAAAGGGTATTCTTTATTAAATACGTTTAAGTAATTCTTCTTTTATATTCAGCTTAGGATTTTCCAAAACTTCTTGTAATAACCTGTTTAAAATCTCTCCAATTTCTTTTCCTGGCTTTATTCCAGCTTTAATAAGGTCATCTCCATTAATCTGTAAATCCTTCAAGGTCAAACAATCATTATCCTCTAAGATTTCTTCATAAACTGCTTTCACTTTATCTAATTTATCTAAATCTTTTTGGCTATATACTTCATTTTTTCCCTTTGCATCTGCTCTCATAAGCAACAATAAATCTGGAAATAAATCCGTTCCTACCTTATTTACAACTTTTCGAATCATTATTTTATCAGGCTCTAAAAAGTAGTCATGCCAACGAATTAAACATAAAACCTTTTTTGTCGTTTCATTGTCATATTTTAATCTCTTTAAAATATCCTTTGCCATTTCTTCACTATAAATCATATGCCTTTTAAAGTGATCAAATCCAAACTCATCCGTTGTTCTAGCCTTTGGCTTTCCAATATCATGAAAAAGTGCAGCCAAACGAAGATGTAAGATAGGGGGTACGGACTCTACAACCTTCATAATATGCTTATCCACTGTATATTTGTGATACCTTGAATTTTGTAAAACACCTACACAAGTATCAAATTCCGGAAGTATGATGGATGTAATTCTAGAATCATAGAATAGTTCAAATAACTCTGGATGATTAGAAACTAACAATTTATTCAATTCTGTATGAATCCTCTCTACACTAATCTTTGACAGATGGTCTGCTAATTTCTTAATTGCAAAAAAGGTTTCTTCTTCAATTGTAAATCCAAGTTGTGCAGCAAATCGAATGGCTCTCATCATTCGAAGAGCATCCTCATTAAATCGCTCCTTAGGACTTCCAACACAACAAATTCGTCCTCGCTTTAAATCTTCCTGACCCCCAAAAAGATCAATTAATCCATCTTTTTCATTATAGGCCATTGCATTAATTGTAAAGTCTCTTCTCTTTAAATCTTCTGCAAGATTCGGTGTAAAAGTCACTTCTTTTGGATGTCTTCCATCTTCATAATCCCCATCAATTCGATACGTTGTTACCTCATAGCCTTCTTTTCCCACCATTACAGTTACCGTTCCATGTTGAATTCCCGTATCAATGGTTCGTCTAAAGAGAGATTTCACTTCACTTGGAAGTGCTGAAGTTGTTATATCCCAATCTCCTGGAATTCGTCCAAGTAAACTATCACGAACACACCCTCCTACAATATAAGCTTCATATCCGTGTGTTTGAAGTGTTTCTATAATCTCACTTGCTGCTTTTGGAATTACAATTTCAATCATAAATTCGTATACCTTTCTCCATTGAACTACTATGCTTCCTTTTACTATCTCTTTTACTTTGATATTCTAAAGGAAAAACCTAGATTTGTCAACGAACACCCCCTCTTTACGCTTGCCATACCTTTAAGGTCTCAATAATTTTTTCTTTTCGTTTTCCTGAAAATCCATGTAACAATCGAAGAATTTCATAATCTTCTGACCTGGATCGATAATCCTCTGAAATAGTTCCTGCTAAGTAATCTAATGAGACGTTTGTTAACTGTGCATAATAAATTAATACCTTTAATGTACATAGAGTTCGATTGTTCTCGACATTACTAATGTATCCCGGTGTTACTCCAATAGCATTTGCTACTTCTTCCTGTGTCATTTCTCTTTCTAATCGTAACTGTTTAACCTTTAGTCCAAGTTCTTTGTTTGATAACATAAATTTTTCTCCTTATTAAATTTTAAGTTATAGTTTCTATTACAATTCAACTATTTTTATAATCCAACTATATCATACGTCTTTTTTCTTGTCAAGCACTTTACAAAATTGAATTTTTTGATTATAATAAGATTATTCTTGATTTATCTTCTGTATTTTAGGAGGTATTATGAACAAAAAACTATTCACTTTACTTATTTTATTACTACTTAGTCTTTCTTTTACTTTTTTTGTAAATACTGTAGATGCTGCCACGCCATTTTCTTTATCCAAATCACAGGCGACAATCTATGTAGGAAACACCTTACAATTAAAAGCTTTTTATTTAGGAAAAACAAAGCCTTCATGGACATCTAGTAATCCAAAAGTCGCCACTATTAATAAAAAGACTGGACTGATTCATGCAAAAAATACAGGGAAGACAACTATTACTGCTTCTTTAAAAGGTCAGAAGCGAACTTGTAGTATTACAGTAAGCCCTCACTATCTAACCTTAAATAAAAGATTTTTAACTATAAAAAAAGGACGTACTGCTTATTTGATACCTAAGAGTACGACCGGAACAACAAAGGGAATTGTATGGACAGCTACAAGTAGTAAAATTCTAAAAGTGCATCCAAGCACAGGTAAAATTACTGCTATAGCACCTGGAGTCGGTTATGTATATGCTAATCTTCATGGTTTACTTGCAAAATGTATGATTTCTGTCACTGCATAGAAAGGGGATGCTTTACGCATCCCTCTTTAAATTTATTTACTTGCTGTAGTTGCAGCCTGACTAGTTTCAGTTTCTTCTGTAGTCTTTACAAATTTCTTTAAAAAATCTAGTACTTGCTGTTCTAAATAAGCATCGTTAATAGTGTCTTGTGAATTATTCTGCTTTAATGCAGAAACTTCCATGTTATTTTCCTTTGCATAATCCTCAAGCCATTGATCTACTGCATCAGATTCAGCCTTCATATTCTCTTTTTCTTCAATATAACGAAGAGCTAATGTTCTTCTAGCCGCAGATTCTGATTGTTCTTTAATAAAATCTTCTGCTTTATAGCCCATTGCTGTAATAGCAGCTTCATAAGACTCATATCCATATGCAGTTGCCATCTGTGTATAATAATTAATCACCGACTGTTTATAATAAGCTGTTAATGACTCCGGATATCCACTAACTGTGCAAGCATCAATTAAAGCAGAACTAATTGCTGATTGTAATTTTGAATTGTAGAGACTATCTTTGATGCTTTGTTCATATTCTTTAATAGTTTTATAATCTGTTTTTGAAGCAACTAATTCATCTGTATATTCTGGCTGAACTTTAATTGAATTAATTGTTACTGTAAATACGGCATCTTTTCCTGATAAATCTGCATTACCTGAATAAGGATCTGGGAATGTCACTTTTACATCTACTGTTTTACCTGATTCTTTTCCAATAAGTCCATCTTCAAATCCAGGAATAAAACTGCCTGAACCAATGACTAAATCATATCCCTTATCAGATCCTCCTTCAAATTCCTTACCATCAATTTTACCAACATAGTCAATATTTGCAGTATCTCCACTCTTAATTGCTCGGTCTTTAACTTCAACTAAATTTGCATCTAGTAAAGCAGATTGTACCTGTGATTTAACCTGATCATCAGTTACTTCTACAGCGGATTTAGCAACTGTTAGATTTTTATAATCTAACTTTGTTACATAGTCAGAACCTTTAAATTCACCCATTGTAAGCTCTGTGGATGCTTCACTAGACTTTTCACCAGAAGCCTGTGTAGCTGTTTTATTATCTGTATTTCCATTATTGCTACAACCTATAACTGTCATAGCTAAACAAGCTGCTAAAGCAATTGCTGTCAACTTCTTTTTCATTTTATTATTTCCTCCATTTTAAAATCGTTACTGTTCACACTCACGCCATTTTCATCATTCGCAATAGTGCACTAATGTGCTCAATCGCTTCTACGAAGCTGTATTGCTCATTAAATGGCGTTCCCTTCGTCAGCAAACATGAAAATATTCTTGTGCAAGCACAAATATTTTCATATTTTGGCTGACGTGTGAACTGTAACTAAAAATCAATTATTAATTTTATCAAATTCTCTACCATTATGCAAGATTTTGTTGTAAAATAAATCAATCACCTAAGAAAGGAACTATTTTTAATGAAAATTATTAAGGTAATTATAAACTTACTTATACCTTTTGGACTATTTGTTTGTCTAGAAAATTTTACCCACAGTATCCTCATAACTGCTCCATTATCTCAAGTATTTAATTACTGTATTTTTTTAATTGCTGGACTATTACTAACTACTTTATTTGGAAATACCATGTTTGCAGCGATTATTTTATCTATTCTTACTCTAATTGTCGGAGCAGCTAACTACTTTGTACTTTCTTTTCGAGGAAATCCTATCCTACCTTGGGATATTGCATCAATTAATACTGCCTTAAGTGTTGCTGATAACTATAAATTTGAAATCAATTCCTCATTTATTATTTCTGTTATTGGAATTATTGTACTACTACTGTTTGGCATTATCTTTCGAATAAAATGTAAAAGGCAACTAATTATTGCTTTATTTTGTTGTCTAGCACTAATTGGGTCAAAATCTTTACTTGGTAATGAAACCTTTACCGATCATACGTTAAAGTTTACCAATTTATTTACCCAATGGGCTTCTTATAGGGACAATGGATTTGTTGTTAGCTTTTTGCAAAATCTAAAATATTTAGATATCGATGCACCAAATGGCTATGACAGCTCTACATTAAAAAATGAATTACCATTTTCTGCTCCTTTGGAAACTAAAAAACCCCCAACATTATTGTTGTTATGAACGAATCATTTTCTGATTTGTCAGTTCTGCATGAATTTGAAACTTCTGAGGATTATATGCCTTTTATCCATTCCTTACAAAAGAGCGATGAAGCAATTACGGGAAATTTATACACTTCAGTTTGCGGAGGAAATACTGCTAGCACTGAATTTGAATTTTTAACTGGAAATACGATGGCATTTTTACCTTCTGGAAGTGTTGCTTATCAACAATATATTTCGGGAAATCTTCCTAGCTTTGTGACATCATTAAAAAATCAAGGCTATGAAACGATTGCTATGCATCCCTATAATTCAACAGGTTGGAATCGAAATAAAGTCTATCCCTACCTAGGATTTGATGAATCCTATTTTCGTCTAGACTTTCCGAATGCTAAGATTTTAAGAAAATATGTCAGTGATGAAAGTATTTGTGATAAAATTATTGATACCTATGAAAATAAATCAAACAATCCTCTATTTTGTTTTGCTGTAACTATGCAAAATCACGGAGGATATTCCGAAATTTTTGACAATTTTCCAATTTCGGTTACATTAAATGATATTAAAAATCGACCAGCTACTGAGAATTATCTCTCACTAGTTAAAGAATCTGACAGAGCATTTAAAGAACTTGTCGATTATTTTAGAAATGCTCACGAAGACACGATTATTTTAATGTTTGGTGACCATCAACCCAATGACTATGTTGCAAACTGTATTGCCAATCTGACAGGTACAAATCCCGAAGAGCGAAGCCTTAAAGAACAACAAAATCGCTATATTGTTCCTTTTGTACTTTGGGCAAATTATGATTTAGATAGTAAACACGATATTACAACTAGTGTCAATTACTTAAATCTTTATCTTTCCAAAGCTGCTGGAGTAAACTTATCCGACTATCAGCAATACTTATTAAAGCTTCAAAAAGAAATTCCTGTAATCACTGCCAATATGTGTATAGATTCTAAAGGAAATTTTATTTCAGATTTCAATGAAGTTTCAGATACATTAAGTCTTTATAAAAGGCTTCAATATATGTACCTATTTGATGGAAAACATCGAGATAATTCTATTTTTGAAGTAAAGTAGGAGGCTGTTGCAAAACTAAAGTTATAGGACTCCCTCAGTCGGCAAAGCCGACAGCTCCCTCAAGAGGGAGCCTTCTTAGCTAAGATTTCATTTATATTTATGATAATTTTAGTAATAGCTTTCCTCGGGAAGGGAGCCTTCTTAGCTAGAATTTCATTTATATTTATGATAATTCTAGTAATAGCCTCCCT
>JPZU01000001.1:1163517-1167115 GCA_000875945.1 Lachnospiraceae bacterium TWA4
GTATTGCTATTTTACAACAGTCCTTTTCGTTTACTTCATTCTTCTCTGTCTATAGATTTCATACATATATACAGCTGCACAAATCGCTGCATTTAATGATTCTGCCTGTCCTTCCATTGGAATCTTAATATGATTTTTTACCACATCTAAAACTTGTCTTGAAATTCCATTTCCTTCATTTCCAATAATCAGTCCACAAGGGCTTTTATACGTTGGAACATCATAAGAAACTGCTCCTTCTAAGCAGGCTGCATAAATTTCAATCTGACGTTTTTCCATCTGTTCAATTAATGAGATAAAATCTTCGACATAAACAAAAGGTAATCGAAAAATAGCTCCCATTGTCGCACGAACCACTTTAGGATTATACATATCTACACTTCCTTTTGACAGAAAAACTCCTGTAACATTTGCTGCTTCTGCAGTTCTCATCATTGTCCCTAAATTCCCAGGATCTTGAATATTTTCAAGCATCAAAAATACGGGATTTTCACTAGCAGTAAGCAAATCTTCTACCGCATAGTTTTTTTGCTTTACTACGGCTAATATCCCTTGAGGAGAAATTGTATCTGTTAATGTATTAAAAACTGAATCTGAAACTACAATTGGTTCAACAGTTAGTTCCTTCATCTCTTCTTTTTGGGAAAAGCTTTCAGACACATACACTTCCTTTAAACAATCTCTTGGAATTTCACGAAACATACGAATTCCTTCTTCAATAAATAATCCAGATTCTCTTCGTGCTTTAGACTTTTTTTGTAATAACGTCAATTCTTTTAAGCGTGGATTATTTGCACTAGTAATTATCATAGTTAAAGTACTCCTAATCTATCTAAACATTCATTTTCTCCAATAATAATATAGACATCATTTTCTTCAATTAATCGAGAAGGCTCTATTTGTGTATCTACGCTTTGGTCGTATTTTCTAGCAATTATATTAATTCCTTTTTCTCTTAGCTTTAAATCCACAAGATTTTTGCCTATCCATTTTTTAGGGGCATTAATTTCTACAATACTAAAATTCTCTGTCAATTCAACCATATCCACAAAATCTCCAGAGATAAGATTCTTAGCAGTGCGAATACCCATAAATTTCTCTGGAAATACCACCTTATCAGCTCCTACTTTTTTAAGAACTTTTGCATGAATATCTCCATAAGCCTTTGCCAATATGTAGGGAACACCACATTCTTTTCCAACAATTGTTGCCATAACACTAGCTTCAAAATTTTCTCCTATAGCAACAATCATCGCATCTACATTACTGATACCTAAATCTTTTAAGACATCTGCATCTAAAACATCTGCAACAACTGCTCTAGTTACCTCTGATGCAATATCTTCTATTTTATTTGGATCATTATCTACAACTAATACGTCACAACCAGAGTGAGCTAATTCTAATGCTACACTAGTTCCAAATTCTCCAAGTCCTAAAACTGCAAATTGTTCTCTAGTCATAAATAGTCCTTTCTATTCTAATTCCAACCAATAATTTCTGACCAATAATTTCTGACCAATAATTTCTAACCAATAATAATTTTTCCTGATGGAAATTCAATTAGTGAGCGTGTATTTTTCTGTCTCTTAAGTAAGGCTACAACTACTGTAATTGGTCCAATTCGCCCAACATACATCATAAAGATTAATACAAACTTTCCAACGATGCTAAGATTTGAACAAAGTCCTGCACTAAGTCCTGCTGTACCAATTGCTGAAACAGATTCAAACAAAATAACTCCAAATTCTGCATCTTCTGTCACACACAGAACAAGCATTCCACCAAATAGTATGGTAAATCCAAGTGAAAAAACGGCTAAAGTCGTTCTCACAGAAACTTCTGGAATATGACGACCAAAAGCTTCCGTTTTTGAACGTCCCTTTATCATTGAGCGCACCGTTAACACTAAAGTTGCAAATGTTGTCGTCTTCATTCCACCAGCAGTTCCTGCTGGAGATCCACCAATAAACATTAAAAACATTGTAATTAAAGCAGAAGCTTTCGTTAAATCTGCCTGATTAATCGAAGCAAATCCAGCAGTTCTTGTAGTAATTGATTGAAAAAACGATGCAATAATTTTTCCAGTCAATCCTAGATTACCCATGGTTTTAGAATTATTAAACTCTAAAATAAAAAAGCAAATGGTTCCTCCAAAAATTAAGCAACTAGTTGTGATAATTGCAATTTTTGAATGAAATTCTAATTTATAAAATTTGCACTTATTTTCATAAATATCCCATAAAACCGTAAAACCAATTCCTCCCGTAACAATTAACATCATCGTTACTAGATTAATCCAAGGATTCACTACAAAAGGCTCAAAACTTGAAGGCCCAATGACATCAATTCCTGCATTACAAAAAGCAGAAATTGAATGAAAGATTGAATAAAAAATCCCCTTTATAACTCCGAACTGTGGAATAAAGTATAAACTATATCCAATAGCCCCTAATCCTTCAATCAATACAGTTGCTCCTAGTATTCGATAAATTAAACGAACTACTCCTTTTAAAGAATTTAAATTATAAGATTCCTGAATAAGTATTCGGTTTTTCATTGTAATTCGTTTTCTTAAAATTAAAAAAAAGGTCATTGTTACAGTTACAACGCCCAAACCACCAATCTGAATTAGACATAGAATTACCAATTTACCAAATAAGCTCCAATGAGCATACGTTGGAACAGTGACTAACCCTGTAACACATACACTAGTCGTTGCAGTAAATAGAGCATCTGCAAAATTTGTCACTTGATGAGTACTTGATGAAATAGGGAGCATTAATACTAATGCTCCTAGAAAAATAATACCTAAAAAACCCAGCGCAATCAGACGAGTTGAAGAAAAGATTTTTAATTTGTTATTTTCCTTCATAAATAATTGCTGCATCTACATCATAACCAGCAAGCTTTTTTCTTCCTTCTAATCCTGCAAGTTCCATTAAAAAGCAAGATTTTACAACCGTTGCTCCCATACTTTCTACTAACTTAATAATAGCTTCAATCGTTCCACCTGTTGCCATTAAATCATCAATAATAACTACTTTCTGTCCAGGTTTGATTGCATCTTTGTGAATTTCAATCGTTGCCTGACCATATTCTAAATCATAAGACATTTCTACAGTTTCACAAGGAAGTTTACCTTTTTTACGAACTGGGATAAATGGCTTACGTAAATTGTAAGCAATAGGTACTCCAAAGATAAATCCTCTAGCTTCTGGTCCTAAAACAAGATCAAAATCTACATCTTCTAACATATCTTGAATACTATCAACTGCTAGATGAAGTCCATCGGCATCCTTTAATACGGTTGTTACATCACGAAAAATAATTCCAGGTTCTGGAAAATCTGGAATACTTCTTACATAGTCTTCTAATTTTTTCATAGAATTACTCCTTTAAATTTTTAATTTTATTGTATCACAGTTATTTTCCAATGTCTACATTCTGAATTACAAGCTGAATGCTCCTATTTCCTCGAAATTCATTGATTTGGGGATAAAATGTCAGTAAAAGCTTTACTTCATTTTCTTCTCCATTCATCATCTTCCTGTATTCATCTTCTCCAAATTTTATTTTGATTTTATCAAATATTTCT
>JPZU01000001.1:1167135-1177386 GCA_000875945.1 Lachnospiraceae bacterium TWA4
TTTTTCCTCCATCTTTTGTTTGTAATTGAAGTTTTAACACGGTTTTATTTGCCCCTAATTCAGTTGCAGAGCAAACCAAAAAATCCCTTCCTGCAAATAATGGCTTTGTATTTCCATTCCCAAAAGGCTCTAAGAGAGAAAATTCTTCAATTAAAGATTCTGTTATGTACTCTGGTGGAATTGCCATATCAATAGAAACAACAGGAATTAAATCTTCGTCAGTTAAGATTGTCTGTTCATTTAACCTTCTTCTAAATAAATCCAGATTTTCTCTTGGAATGGATAGACCGCATGCCATCGGATGACCGCCAAATCGACTAAGTAAATCTCTTTGTGCATCTACTTCCTTAAACATATTATAGGCTTTAATTGAACGACCCGATCCCTTATATCCATCTTCTACATCCGTAAAAACTAGCGTAGGTCTATGATAGTGTTCCTTAATTCGACCCGCAATAATTCCTGCAAGGCTTTCATGACAGCCTTCAAGTAAAACGACTAATACCTTATCATTTTTTAAATCTGAGTGTTCAATAAGTTCTAATGCTCGCTCAGTTTGATCTAATGTCATCTGCTTTCTACTCTCGTTCAAAGCTTTTAGTTCTTCTGCTCGCACCGTTGCCTCTTGTTCAGTAGTCGATTTTAAAAGATCTAGTGCTTTTTTCGCTGTATCTAATCGACCGGAAGCATTTAAACAAGGCCCAATAATAAATCCAATATGATAAGAACTTAGGCTCATTTTAGCAATTTTATTTACCTTCATTAAAGCCTGTAACCCTAAATTATTGGTTTGTCTCATTGCCTTTAATCCATAACTTACAATAATTCGATTCTCATCTTTTAATTCCATGACATCAGCAATTGTCGCCATTGCAACAATTTCCAAAAACTCCATAGCCTTTTCATTGTAATCCTCAAAGTAATCTTCAAAAATTGCTGTAATGAGTTTCCAAGCGACAGTCGCTCCACAAATTCCTTCAAATGGATAGGTACAATCCACCTGTTTTGGGTTAACAATGGCATCTGCAATAGGTAACTGCTTTGGAACTTCATGATGGTCTGTAACAATTACCTGCATCCCGAATTCTTTTGCAAGTGTTATTGGCTCATTTGCTGCAATCCCATTATCGCAAGTAATAATTAGCTTTACACCTTTCCCATGAGCTACTTTAACTAATCGCTCATTTAATCCATAACCATCTTTACATCTGTCTGGTGTATCTACATAGACATCTGCACCAATACGTTTTAATCCTTTTTCTAAAATATATCCACTGCTAATTCCATCACAGTCAAAGTCATTTGCAATCATAATTTTACTCTTAATTCGAATATGATTTTTGATTAGTTGCACAGCTTTATCCATATCTTTTAACAAATGAGGCGAATACAATTTTTCTAACGAAGGATTTAGATAATCACTCATTTGCTCCTTTGTTACAAGATCTTTATTTCTCAAAAGCCTAACCGTTACTGGATCAATATTTAATTCTGAAGCTAATCCATAAAAATCCGCTCTTTTTGTCGCTACAATCCACTTTTCTTTCATTATTTCCCTCCAATAATCTATGGCATACTCCCTCAATCTGCTTTGCAGCCAGCTCTCTCAAAGAGGAAGCCTAGTTTTGTCCACTGCAAATACTTGCTACATAGACC
Source organism: Lachnospiraceae bacterium TWA4 (assembly GCA_000875945.1). Classification (GTDB taxonomy): domain Bacteria; phylum Bacillota; class Clostridia; order Lachnospirales; family Lachnospiraceae; genus TWA4. The sequence continues at coordinate 1,168,792 of JPZU01000001.1, forward strand.
TTTTCTATTCCTGCTTGCAATAAAACCCTTGTACACGCCTCCATCGTAACTCCTGTCGTATAGATATCATCAATTAACAATACCCTATGTACATCTTTTGGCAACTGTTTTACTTCAAATGCCAACGCTAAATTTCTTGCTCGTTCTTCTTTTGTCAATTCTTTTTGAGCTGAGGTTTTCTTTGTACGAAGTAAACACCTTGAATAAACAGGAATATTCATTTGTTTAGATAGTTCTTTGGCTAATACTTCCGCCTGATTATATCCTCTTTGTTTATACCTACTTTTATGAACTGGTATAGGAAAAATTGCATCTACTTCAAATTGTCGAATTACTTGCGTATAAGTTTCGATTAATTTTCTTATATAATAAGAAGCATAAGTTAATGCTCCAGAATATTTAAATCTTAAAATAGATTCTCCCATTGAGCGATAATTTTGCCTATGTCCATAGCGAAAAAGGCAAATTCCTTGCTCAAACGAACGAGGATTTTTTTTGCAGTCTAAGCAAAATTCTTGTTCTTCATCTGCTAGAGGCTTTCCACATTTTTTACAAGTTGGCTCTTCAATTAGATAAAACTCATCGACAATTTTCTCACACTCTGGACAGATATCCAAATGAAATGATTCTAAAACCTCATTGCAAAAAGGACAACGTTTAGGAAAAAGTAAACTCATCAATTTGTCCAATTAAATCCATCTCCTTAATTCGAATAGCTAAACTAGAATAACGAAGCTGCTGTGATTCATTTTTTATCATTCGCTCAAATTCATCTACAGAGCCAACAATACATACACAGGATTTTGCTCTAGTCACTGCTGTATAAAGTAAATTCCTATTCATTAACATAGATGGACCAGATAATAAAGGTAGAATAACTGCTGGATATTCACTTCCTTGAGACTTATGCACTGTAATCGCATAAGCTAAGTCTAGTTCATCTAATTGCTTAAATGAATAAGTCACAAATTTTGACTCATCAAACTCTACAATCAGCTCTTCTGTAAATAAATTGATTTCTCTAATGATTCCTGTATCCCCATTAAAAACTCCCATACCTTCTTCTAAAACAAATCCACGAGAATTTTTGATTTCCCATTCTAATTTATAATTGTTTTTAATTTGCATGACCTTATCGCCTACACGATAAATTGTCCCTCCAATTTCTTTTTCTCTCTTACTATTTTCAGGAGGATTCATATATTCTTGTAAAATTTTGTTTAATCGCTCGACTCCTAGTGCACCTTTTCTCATAGGAGTCATTACTTGAATTTCATGTATAGATGCATGAACATAATCTGGAAGTTTTTTCATCGCTAAAGTTAAACTTGCATTAATAATAGAGTTTGCATCTGGTCGTTTAATAAATAAAAAATCCTTACTTCGTTTTGACGAGTCAATAGATTTTCCTTCATTAATTTTATGAGCATTGACAACAATATCACTTGTTGATGCTTGCCTAAAGATTTTCTGCAAACGTATAACTGGAAAACACTCTGACTGAATTAAATCTTTTAAAATATTTCCAGGTCCCACACTAGGTAACTGATTGATATCTCCTACTAAAATTAATCTTGTTCCTATAACTACTGCCTTTAGTAATGCATGAATTAAATAAATATCTACCATCGACATTTCATCAATAATAATGACATCCGTCTCTAGTGGATTTTCTTCATTACGCTCAAATCGACTGTGTTCACTTTCTTCTTCAGAAATCCCTTTAACTTCTAATAAACGATGAATCGTTTTTGCCTCACGACCTGTTGTTTCTGAAATACGCTTAGCAGCACGACCCGTTGGAGCTGCCAAAACAACGTCTAAATTTTGTTGTTCAAAATAATAAAGAATTGACTCAATGGTTGTCGTCTTACCCGTTCCAGGACCACCTGTTAGAATTAACAGTCCATGACCTGCACAGGCTTTCACTGCTTCTTTTTGCTCGCCATCTAATGAAATTTCTAAGGCTTCTTCAATTTGATTCATGGACTCATTTAATTCATCTTCATCGACTTCGTACTCATCATTTAAATCATGAAGTAATCTTGCAGTTTCTAATTCCATGTAGTAAAACATACTAAGATAGACAATGGATTCTTCATTTAACTCTTTAATGATAATTTTTCGATTCATCACTAAATCCATAAAAAAATCTTGCTCATCCCTCAATGAAACTCCTAATAATTCTTCAACCATTTGAATTAACTTTATACGTGGAAGATACATATGTCCTTGACCTGCTGCTTGACTTAGAACATATAAAATTGCGCTCTTTATTCGATACTGTGAATCAACTAATATTCCTGATTCTTTTGCAATTTCGTCTGCAATTTTAAATCCAACTCCCGGTACATCTTCTGCAAGTTGATACGGATTTGTCTGTATCACTTGATAGACACTTTCTTTGTAAAAATTATAAATTTTAAGTGCTAAATTTAATGAAATCTTATACTTTTGCAAAAAAATGATTGCTTCTCTACGACCTTTTTCATTAGCTACTTGAGTTGCAATTTCTCTAGCTTTTCGCTCACTAATACCTTTAATTTTTACTAGTTGTTCAGGCTCTTCTTCAATAATTCGAAAGGTGTCTTCTTTAAACTTTGCAACAATTTTTCCTGCTAGGACTGCCTTTATTCCTTTAATCGCTCCAGAAGCTAAATAGTGTTCAATCGCTGCTAAATTCTTTGGAGGTTCACATGTTATAGACTCTACTTGAAATTGTTCTCCATAAACTGGATGTTCAATATAACTACCTACTGCTTCAACATATTCCCCCTCATGGATATACGGAAAATTTCCAACAAACGTCAACGTTTTCTTTTGTGTAATTACTTCCATTACTGTATACCCAGTTTCTTCATTTTGATAGATGATACTATCTACATAACCTACTAGAGTCTGTTCTTCCATGCTTCTCCTTCCATGAAAAGAAAGACACCCAAGACTCTTGGGTGTCTATACTAATTATATATTTATTCTTCATCTCCTAGTTCTTTAGCTTTCATGCTAGGTGAACTTAATTCAATAAATTTACCAGTTCCAATTGCTACTGCTGTTAATGGATCTTCAGCGATTGTAACACTTATATTGGTATTTTTCTCAATTAAATGATCTAATCCACTAAGTAATGCTCCACCACCAGTCATTACAATTCCTCGGTCAAAAATATCTGCTGCAAGTTCTGGAGGAGTTCTCTCCAATACACTGTGTACAGCATCTACAATTGACATTGCTGGTTCTTTTAACGCTTCTAACATTTCATCTGAGGTAACGGTTACAGTCTTTGGAAGACCTGTTAAAAGATTACGGCCACGCACATCCATAGATAATGGCTCTGGACGCTCATCAGCACATCCAATTTTAATCTTAATGTCTTCTGCTGTTCGTTCACCAATTAATAAATTATGTTTCTTGCGAACATAACGTACAATTGCATCATCAAAATCATCACCTGCAACTTTTACAGAGGCACTAACAACAGTTCCACCTAATGAAATAACTGCAACATCTGAGGTACCACCACCGATGTCTACAATCATTGTTCCACAAGGTTTAGATATATCAATTCCTGCACCAATTGCTGCTGCTACAGGTTCTTCAATAATCTGAACATCTCTTGCTCCTGCTGCATAAGCTGCATCTTTTACTGCCTTTTTCTCAACAGAAGTTGCCTCACTAGGTACACAAATACTAATTCTTGGTTTTCTAAGAGTTTTTCTTCCAGTTGCCTTACGAATGAAAAATTTAAGCATCTGCTCTGTTACTGCGTAATCTGAGATAACTCCCTGTCTTAATGGTCTTACTGCAATAATATTACCAGGTGTACGACCAATCATCAAACGGGCTTCCTCTCCGATTGCTTTAATTTTATTAGTATCTCTATCAAAAGCAACTACTGATGGCTCTTTTAAAACAACGCCTTTTCCTTTTACATAAACCAGAATGCTAGCTGTTCCTAAATCAATTCCGATATCCGTAGATAACATACGTTTTCTTCCTCCTATTTCTTTCCACTGTTTTTCACTGTGTTTATCACTTATTCTCTTATCATAAAACATATTTGCATAGTATCCCTAATACACGCTAAGTATAAACATTTAGAACTTTCTTGTCAATCTAAATGATAAAATTCTCTAAAAATTGGCGAAAACTTTAGATTTTTTTTAGATAGTTCAAAAATTTTAGTGATTTTTCTGCAATATATAATAGGATAAACTTAAATATAATCTAGTGTCTGCATCATCTAAATCCAATTGCAAAATATCATTAATCTTTTCCAAACGATAAAGCAGCGTACTTCTATGAATATAAAGCTCTCTAGAAGTTTTCATCGCATTCCTCTCATTTTTTAGATAAATATCTAATGTATTAAACAAATTAGAGCTATTATTTTCATCATATTTTTTTAGGGCTAACAATCTGTCCGAACAAAGTTCATTAGCTGTTAACTCCCAGGTTGCCATATCTGTAATATATTGCATTGGAAAATCTTTAAAATAAAATTGCCAAAGCATTCCACCACTTTTCATTCCATACTCTAAAGCAATTTGTGCTTGTCTATAATATCCAGGGGTTTCACAAAAATCATCATAGACATTACTAATACCTGCCATAAATAGACCCTCACGAATAATTACTGATAACTTACTCATATAGTCTGTCAATCGCTCTCCATTGATACTCAAATTGACTAGTATCAGAATATTTTTTTCGTATGGAAAAGTAAAACTGCCTTCTAGTGTTGATTCAATAAAGCTACAAGTACTGACAACTGTCATCATATCTCTGTCTCGTTCTTCAATTCCAAGTAAAATACATGCATATAAATCGTTGATTTTCCAATTTTTTAATCTTAAATTACTCTCAATAGTTTCTCTATGTCTTAATTTCTTACTGATTACATTTTTTACAAAAGATTCAAATGGACGAGAATATCCTTCCGTTTGAATACTTCTCCTTCTAAGCGCAATAAGTATAAGTTTTACTAAATATTCAGCCGCCAAAAATTGTCCTGGCTTGATTGGATTTTCTACTTCATTAATGCAAAGTCGTCCTTCATATTGATTATTCGAATTCCAAATATTCACATATAAAATTCGATAACCTCTTTGATACTCCGAAAACATCCTTGCTCCCTGCGTTTTTAATGTTTCTATATATTCTTCATCCAATTTAAAATCATTAATAACATTTAAAGGTACCATATAGAGTCCAGTAATCGGATCTTGCTCCCATTTTGTCATTTTAGTAGAATGAACTGGATAAGAAACAATATAAAAACTCGAATCATGAATAAACAATGGATTTTTAAAATACTCATAACTGGCTTTACAAAGCTCATCAACTCCTTGATTATCATTTAAAAGCTGTTGAAGATCATTTGACCAATTCCTATTATATTCAAAAATATACTGAACAAAGTCATAAATTTTCCATTCATCTGTTTCATCAGGAAGTAGTGAAACAACATATTGATTATTATCTAACCCTTTTACCATATCACCCACAACAATCAAATACATTCCATCCCACTTAGGGTCTGCTAAAAAATCTTTGGGAATATCTTCTGATTTTATAATGTACACATATCCTTCTCTTAGATGACTGTGAGGATGATACATATGAACCCCTAAAAGGCAACCTCTATCGTTACTTATGTAGGCATTTACACGAATTCCCATTTCGTTAAATCCATCAATTATCATTTGCATGTTCAATAAAAAACAAGAAGTAGCTGTTTTCATCGCACAATTTCTCCTTTTTCGACCTGTTTTTAATTATACATTAAAATTTTCCTTTCTACAATATGTAGGAAACTAATTTTTAAATTCAAACGAGCTGTCGTATTGTTTTTTTAGTTATTTTGCAATAAGATTTAATCAGACAAGAAAAGAAATTAGAAATATAAAAATTTACGAAAAGAAAGGGAAATTTATTATGTTAACAAAAAGACAGAATTTATTAGAAACAATTCGTGGTGGTAACCCAGATCGCTATGTAAAACAGTATGAAGCTTTTCATCCAATCGGTGGTAAAATGGGTGGAGATCCTTTTAAGAAAATGAACACTGCTCCAAAGCCAGGTGAATTAAACGTTGTGAATGCTTGGGGTGTTACACGTTCTTGGCCAGAAGGCAACCCAGGTGCTTTCCCAGTTCATACTCCAGATAAAATTGTATGTAAAGATGTTACTGAATGGCAGAAATATGTAAAAGCTCCTAGTGTAATCTTCTCTGATGAAGAATGGGAACCATATGTAAAAGAAGCTGAAGCTGTAGATCGTAACGAAGAGTTTGTAACTGCTATGGTATTCCCTGGTATTTTCGAACAGTGCCACTACTTATTAGAGCTTCAGGAATGTTTAGTAAACTTCTATGAAGAACCAGAAGCTATGAAAGAATTAATCGACTATATTGCAGATTGGGAAATTCAGTATGCTGAACAGCTTTGCAAATATATCAAACCAGACGCTTTATTCCATCATGATGACTGGGGCAGCCAGATTTCTACTTTCTTAGCTCCAGATATGTTTGAAGAATTCTACTTAGATGCTTATAAGAGAGTTTATGGATACTACAAAGATCATGGTGTAGAACTTATCATCCATCACTCAGATTCTTATGCTGCAACCTTAGTTCCTTACATGATCGATATGGGCATCGATATTTGGCAGGGTGTTATGACTTCTAATGATATCCCTAAATTAATCGAACAGTACGGCGGACAGATCTCTTTCATGGGTGGTATTGAATCTGCAAAAGTTGACTATCCAGGTTGGACAGAAGACGTAATTAAATCAGAAGTATTCAAGGCTTGTGATGAATTCGGTAAAGGAAAGAAATACTTCATTCCTTGTGCTACACAGGGTGGCCCAATCAGCACATTCCCAGGTGTATACGATTTAGTTGATAAATATATTGATGAAAAGAGCAAAATCGACTTCTAATTCATAGTGTATAAACAGACAGAGAATTCTTATCCTCTGTCTGTTTTTTTATTTAAAAATCAAATAGTTTCGTCTTCATACAAAGTGTTTGATAATAGGGGTAAAATATCAACATTTTGTGGGATTAACATTCCTAAATTTACCCATTATAATAAGTATATGAAAAATAGTAACCACTTAGGTTACAAAAATATTTACTGAAAGAGAGGGGTTTTGAGGATGAGTAATAATAAACCTCAGAAGAAAGAACTCAGTGGTGCTCTAAAAGCATTCTATGGTGTTGCTGACTTTGGTTTCAACTTAACATCTAGTATCGAAAGTTATTTCTTCAATTCATTTTTAACAAACCTTGCAGGATTTTCACTTCCTATGGTTACAATGATTACAACCGTTTCAAGTACTATTGATGCATTAGTATCTTGGATGTATGGAGCAATTATCAACAGCTCTAAACCTATGAAATGGGGACGTTATCGTTCTTGGTTAATTGCTGTTCCTTGGTTAGTACCATTTTTATATGCTTTCCAGTTCTTAAAAATTGGCGATGGCATGTTATCGGCAGTTGTAATTATTGCAGCAGCAGTTCTTAGTCATATTGCTTGGAACTTTGCTTATGTTGCTAACGTATCTATGATTTCTGTCGTAGGTAAGACACCAGAAGATCGTTCACAGCTTGCATCTACAAGAGCAGCATGGTCTAATGCAGCAAAGGTTGTATTCTCTTATGCAGCACCAGTTGTAGCAGCTTTCTTTGCTGGAATCATTGGAGAAACTAATAAATACGGTGCAACAGCTTTTGCTTTTGGTTGTATCATGGCTGTATTATTCTTTGCACACTTTAAGATGTTTGACGGTTATGAAGAAGTTGAAACTGCTGAACAGATTGCTAACAAAAAAGCAGCTAGCGCAGATAAAACTAGTGGAATGGACCTTATCCGTGCATTACTTCAGAATCCACCATTAATTGCTTTATTAATCGCTGACCTTGCAAAATTCATGTTCAACTTCGTACTCATGGGTGTTGCAACTTACTACTTCACTTATGTAGCAAATAATGGTTCACTATTACCTACATATATCTTAATTACTAACTTATTCTGTATCGTAGGTGCTTACTTAAGTAAGACTTTAAGTAATAAGTTCTCTACTAGAACAACTACTATTGTTGTTATGGCACTTCAGGCTGTATTATTAGTAGTATCTTACTTAATGTACAGCAATACAATGGCTGTTATGGTACTTATGAGTATTGCATTATTCGGCTATGGAATCACTTATGCTTGTACACCAGCTCTTTACGGTGATACTATCGTATACAGTGAATACAAAACTGGTAAAAATGCAGCAGGCTGGATTAGTGGTTTACAGAACGTTCCATTAAAAGTTTCTATCATGACTCGTGGTATTATCATCAATGCATGTCTTGCAATGGGTGCATTCAGCAAAGATATTGATCCTGCACAGGCTACTGATCAGTTAAAGAGATCTATCTGTCTTGGATTTATGATTATCCCAGCTGTTGCTTTAGTTGTTGCAGTACTTGCATTAATCTTTGGATTTAGATTAACTAAAGATCAGGTTAATAAATACGCAGCAGAAATCGCAGCTAGAAAATAATAAAGTTTAACCATTCAAGAGGCAAAGGAATTT
>JPZU01000001.1:1177573-1212544 GCA_000875945.1 Lachnospiraceae bacterium TWA4
TTGATTTTGGTTTTATTTAATGCTATTAACTTTTAAAAAAGTTTAAAACAGAGGTGAAAAAAATGATTTACACAGTAACTTTTAATCCATCATTGGATTATATTGTATCCGTTGACAATTTTGAAGTTGGCAAGGTGAATCGTACAAACACAGAATTAATGTTTGCAGGTGGAAAGGGAATTAATGTTTCCATCGTTTTAAGCAACTTAGGTGTAAAAAGTACTGCCCTAGGATTCCTTGCTGGATTCACTGGTAATGAAATCAAACGTTTATTAAATGTTCAAGGCATTAATACCGATTTTATCGAAATTGACGAAGGAATGTCTAGAATCAATGTAAAACTTCGTTCAAATGAAGAAAGTGAAATCAATGGTATGGGACCTGGAATCAAAGAATCTGATATTCAGAAATTATATGATAAAATTGATGCCTTACAGGAAGGTGATACCGTTGTATTAGCTGGCAGCATCCCCTCAGTAATGCCAAGCTCTATCTACAGTGATATCATGAAACATTTCCAGGATAAAAAACTAAACTTTGCAGTTGATGCAACTTGTGATTTATTAATGAATGTTTTAGAATATCATCCATTTGTCATTAAACCAAATAATCACGAACTTGGTGAAATCTTTGGTGTAACACTAAAGACTCGTGATGAAGTTGTTCCTTATGCTAAGAAACTTCAAGAAAAAGGTGCTAGAAATGTCATCGTTTCTATGGCTGGAGAAGGTGCTGTTTTAGTTACTGAAAATGGTGATGTTTATAAAACTGAAGCTCCAAAGGGTAAGGTAAAGAATTCCGTAGGTGCTGGTGACTCTATGGTTGCTGGATTTATCGCTGGATATTTAAAATCAAATGATTATAAAGAAGCTTTCAAAATGGGTGTTTGCACAGGTAGTGCAAGTGCTTTTTCTGACAACCTTGCTACAAAGGAAGAAGTTGAAGCTTTATATAACGCTCATAACTTCGATTTTTAGTAATTTTTTGTTGAAAATTTGCGAATAATATAGTATTATAGTGGTAATGCTTAAAGAATAAGCCCCAATTAATTTTTTAGGAGGAAAATAAAATGAAACAGTTTACTTACGTTATCACAGATGCTCAGGGAATCCATGCTAGACCAGCAGGAACTTTAGTAAAGGTTGTTAAAGAATTCTCTTCAACTATCACTATCGCTAAAGATGGAAAAGAAGTAAAAGCTAACGGTGTATTAGGTGTTATGAGCCTTGGTGCAAAACAGGGTGAAGAAATCACTATCAAAGCTGATGGTGCTGATGAAGATGCTGCTATCGCTAAATTAGAAGAATTCTTAAAAGCTAATTTATAAGATAAGTCTTTAATCTTTAATAATTTATAATTAACGAATAAAATCCTTTCTTTTGTACATCCTAATGGATAATCAAAAGAAAGGATTTTTATTATGCAACAAGGAAAATCAAGTCTTAAATTTCTATCAGAACCTTCCATTATTGGTGTCGGTTCAGTTGTTGGTAAAAAAGAGGGTGAAGGTCCTTTAGGAAAGTTTTTTGATGAAATTGAAGAGGATCCTCTATTTGGTACAGACACTTGGGAGAAGGCTGAAAGTACTATGCAAAAACGTGCACTGCTTCTAGCCATTAAAAATGCTAATATCCGTCCAGAAGATATACGTTATCTTTATGCTGGAGACCTTTTAGGGCAACTAATCGCAACTTCATTTGGTGTTATGGATTTAAATATCCCCCTTTTAGGTTTATATGGAGCTTGCTCTACTATGGGTGAAGCACTCATCCTTAGTTCAATGTGTATAGATAGTAAAAATGCAGACTACAGTGGAGTTATAACCTCAAGCCACTATGCTAGTGCTGAAAAACAATTCCGTTTTCCTCTAGATTATGGAAATCAACGTCCCTTCTCTTCTACTTGGACAGTCACTGGGGCTGGCGCTGTCATTTTAGGAAATACAAATGGCTATGCTAGAATTACTGGGGCAACTGTTGGAAAGATTGTCGATTTAGGAGTAGAAGATTCAATGAATATGGGCGCTGCTATGGCACCTGCTGCCTGTGATACAATTCTCCGACACTTTGAGGATTTCAATAGGAAACCTACAGATTATGATAAGATTATCACAGGGGACTTAGGTGTCATTGGTCAAAAAATTCTAATTAACTTACTCGCAAAAGAGGATATTCATATTTATGAACAATCGATGGACTGTGGAATTGAAATGTATGACAATGCCACACAAGATACCCATGCAGGTGGAAGTGGTTGTGGATGCTCTGCTACTACACTTTGTGCTTTTATTATTAAGAAACTACAGTCTGGTGAATGGAAACGTGTGCTTTTTATTCCCACAGGTGCACTTCTATCTCCAACTAGTTTTAATGAAGGTCAAAGTGTTCCAGGAATTGCGCATGCAGTAGTCTTAGAATGTCCAAAGGAGGTATCTTCTAATGATTAAAACATTTTTAGTTGGTGGAACTATTTGTGCAATCGTTCAAATTTTTATGGATAAAACCAAATGGATGCCCGGACGAATTATGGTTGGATTAGTTGTTTCTGGATGTATTTTAGGATTTTTAGGAATTTATCAACCATTTATTGAATGGGCTGGCGCTGGGGCAAGTGTTCCTCTTTTAGGATTTGGAAATACCTTATTTAAAGGTGTAAAAGAAGCTATTTTAGAAGATGGTTTTCTTGGAATTTTTACTGGTGGATTAAGCGCTGGTTCTGCTGGAATTTGCGCAGCCTTAGTATTTGGATACCTAGCTGCCCTTGTTTTTAAACCAAAAATGAAATAAATCAATTTCATCTTGTATTTCTTAGATTTCTGTGCTAGGATTAAAGCTTAGAGAATAACAGAAAGGAATTAGAAACACATGGCAGAAAAAAATAAGAAATTAATTGCTGCCGGCATTGCTGGCGGCGCTGTTGTTGTATTAGGTATTGCTTATGGTGTTGGTGCTTGGCAGTTTTCAGATAAATTTCAGTTAAACACAAAAATTAACGGTATTAACGTTCAAGGAAAAACTGTCGAAGAAGTGAAGTCTTTATTAGATGATTCTATTGCTGACTATAAGTTAACAATTAAACAAAGAAATGATGTCTCTGAAACTATTGTAGGTAAAGATATTGATTTAGCAATTACTCATGATGATGCTGTTCAAACTCTACTTGATTCACAAAATCCTTATCAGTGGCCTTTAGCACTATTTTCTAATAATGATTCAAATGTGGATTTAAAGATTGAATATGATACAAAAAAACTGGCATCTATTGAGGATAACTTAGATTTATTTAATAAAGATAAGATTATAAAACCAGTTAATGCACATATTTCAGACTACTCATCATCAGGATTTAGCGTTGTTAAGGAAGTAATGGGTACTACTATTGACACTGATAAGACAAAAGCTTCTATTGATGATTGTCTTACAAGTTTAACTAGTGAACTTACTATTGAAGAGGCTAAGCTTTACAAAGACCCAACAATTTATTCAGATAATGAACAGTTAAATTCTCTTTGTGATGAAGTAAATAAATATTCTAAATTAGAGATTACATATACCTATGGTTCTGAAAAAGAAACACTAACTGGAGATACCATTGCAACTTGGTTAAAGATTGATGATTCTAAAAGCTTTAAGGTATCTGTTGATGAAGATAAAGCTGCAGAATATATTTCTAGCTTAGCTCGTAAACATGATACAATTTTTAGAAAACACACATTCAAAACCCACAGTGGTAGAACTATCACAATCAATAAAGGTGACTATGGTTGGTGGACAAATAAAACCCAAACTACCGAAGATTTAGTTAAGGCTATCACTAATTTTGAATCAGGTAATCGAGAAGTTATCTATAAGCAAACTGCTGCTTCTTTTGATGGAAATGATTACGGAAATACTTATGCTGAAGTTGACCTTGGAAGTCAAACTTTATACTACTATAAAAATGGTAAATTACAAATGACTAGCTCTTTCGTTTCCGGTAATGTTTCTACTGGTCATGCAACTCCTTCTGGAATTTATAGTGTTACCTATAAGAAACCAGGTCAGCGAATGGTCGGAGCTGATTATGATGTTATGACTAGCTACTGGATGCCATTTAATGGAGATATCGGTTTCCATGATGCATCTTGGAGATCAAGCTTTGGTGGAAGTCTTTATAAAACTAGAGGTTCTCATGGATGTGTCAATATGCCCGTTAGCAGAGCTAAAAAGTTATATAGTTTAATTAGTAAAGGTGACGCTGTTATTTGTTATTACTAATATAAATAAAAAGTGCTGAGTCTATCAGCACTTTTTTTATAAGGAGGCGATTATTATGACTTTACAGAATATGAAATATATCATCGAAATAGCCAATCAACAATCCATCTCAAAAGCTGCAAAATCCCTCTATCTATCTCAATCAACCTTATCTACGGCTGTCAAAGAAGTGGAATCTAGTCTTGGAATTACTATATTTAATCGAACAAATCGTGGAATTACCTTAACCTATGATGGTGAAGATTTTATAAAATATGCTAAAGAAATTGTACAACAGTCGGATTACTTGATGAATCGATATCAACATCGAAATTATATCCCTATGCGTTTTTCTGTCTCAACCCAACGCCTTCCTTTTGCTGTACGAGCTTTTAAGAAACTCTTAGAAACATTAAATCTGTCCGGATATGATATTGCTATTAGGGAATCTCCTACTCATCTAGTTATCCGTGATGTGGCTATCGGAAAAAGTGAATTAGGCATCTTAGCGCTTCATGAAAGTCACCTGGATACTATTAAAAAAGAATTTGCTATTAATGATTTGGTTTGGAATGAATTAGACTTATTAAATATTTATGTTTTTATAAGAAAAGAACATCCTCTAGCTCACAGACCCATGCTTTCACTAGAGGATTTAAAAGACTATGCATTTGTGACCTATGATCAAGAACTCAATAGCTCACAATACACTGAGGAAATTATCTTTTATGAAATTTTAAATAAGAACATCCATGTGAATGATCGTTGTACAAAACTAGCTTTAATTAGAGGATATGACTGTTTTAGTATAGGACCTGATCTTCCTAACAGTAACGCTGATACCTTTCACAAAGGTCTTGGGGGTATTGTAGCCATTCCTTTAAAAGAATCTGTTGAGCCGCTTCACGTAGGATACATTTCTAGACTAAATACAAATTTAAAACCTATGGCAAAGGATTACATAGATTTATTAAAAAATGAAATTTCTAATCTAGCAGACAGATAATCTGTATGCTAGATAGAATCTAGATTTTGAGCTACACAGATTTTTCGTCCGATATCTTCTAAATACATTAATTTAATATCAGTTTTATAAATCTTTTTTAGTACATCTTCTGTAATAATTTCTTCGCTATTTCCAACTTCAAGGATACCATTTTCATCTAAAATTGCTGTCTTTCCACCCAACATAATGGCATGATCTGGATTATGTGTGGTCATAATGACAGCATATCCTTTATTAGACAATTGCTTTAGTTTTTTATAATTCTAAGCTGATTTCCATAATCTAAATGATTAGCCGGTTCATCAAACATAATAATTTGAGGTTCTTGTACAATTGCTCTTGCAATTGAAGCTTGCTGTCTTTGACCACCACTAATATTCGTATAAGGTTTATTTGCAAAATCCGTAATATCCATTTCATTAATTACACGATCAGTTAATTCATAATCTTCTTTGGATGGTTTTTGAAACATTCCAAGGTAAGGTGCTCGCCCCATAACAACAAACTCTCGAACAGTATACGCATAAGTAGGATTATGTGTCTGAGGTACATACCCCATAATTTTAGCAACATCTCTTAAATTCATATCTTGAATTTTTTGATTATTTAAATAAATATCACCTTTATCTGGACTTAATAAATTGGCTAAACAATTTAATAATGTAGATTTTCCAGCGCCATTAGGTCCTAATATGGCAAGAATCTCTCCTTTATTTAACTCCAAATTTACATTTTGAAATACAGGTGTTTGACCTTTTATATAAGAAAATTCTAAATCTTTAACTTGTAATATCATGACAACCTCATTCTTTGTCTGGATAGAATTAGGATATAGAATGGTGCTCCAATTAATCCAGTTAAGATACTAAGTGGCAATTCCATAGTAGTCATTACTCTAGCTAATGTATCAATGATTATCATAAAACTAGAGCCTAATAACATACTAATAGGTATAGATTTTGTATTATCTGGTCCTACTAACATGCGTCCTAAATGAGGAATTACTAAACCAACCCAACCGATTGTTCCACACATACAAACTGCTGATGCTGTTAACAGCGTTGAACTTAGTATAACAAATCCTCGAAGTAGCTTTGTTTGAATTCCTAATGACTTTGCTTCATTATCGCCTAACGATAAAATATTAATTCTCCATCGAACAGATAGAATCGCTATAAGTCCTAGAACAATTACTGGTGTAATATAAAATAAATCACTCATAAGCACTTTTGTAAGGCTTCCCATCTGCCAATAGACAATCGATGCTAATTGGGTTTCTGGGTCTGCTAGGTACTTAATAATACCCATTAATGAATTCATAATTCCACTCACAATTACACCAGATAAAACTAACATAGTCATAGATGTATTTTTTAACATTTTAGGAATTGTCACAGTTAATAACACAGTAGCTACTCCCATAACAAATGCTAAAACTTGAACTCCAAATGAATTAAGACCTAATAGGATTGCCACTGCTGCTCCTACACAAGCTCCTGATGAAACACCTAATAAATCAGGTGAGACTAAAGGATTTTTAAAAACACCTTGATAAGCAGCACCAGATACTGAAAGCGCTGCACCAATAAACATTGCTCCTAGTACACGTGGGAGTCTAAGAGTAAAAATTACACTTTCTGCCATATCTTCCCAAGTTTTATCGATTGATAAAACTTGAGAAAATACAGTCTTAGAAAATAAAATCTTTATGACATTAGGAATTGAAATGACATATCGACCTACACATAGAGCTATTAAAAATATAGCAACTAATACTAAAACAAGTCCAACTTTATATAACCTATATTGAGTAGTTGTTTTATCTTTCATTATCTTATTTATTTAAATCTGTATGTAAAACATTATCTAATTGCTCTTTAGTTAAATCATAATCAAAAAATCCCTTAAAGAATGATTTGATTTCATCTTCCATATTAATGTCTGAGAATATTTCAGGCTGAATATGTGAAGCAGCCCATAAAACATAGAGAGGTTTTTCGATAGAGTTTGGTGGTGCCCAACGATATAATCCACAAGGTACTTTAAATACTTTATGATTCTTTACAGCACTCACATTACTCCAGTCTTGTCCTTCTAATTTATTGTTATAAAAATCGTCAGGGGTTACTTTATCAAAATTACTAATAAAGATAATTTCAGGATCATATGTTAATAAGGTTTCCATATTAATATTGTCAGCAGATCCTGCTTCAACTTCAATATTCTTTCCACCTACCCAATCAATAATAAATGGATTCATTCCACCTGAATAAATCTGAAGTTTTTCTACTCTTTGGAATTGTAAAACTCTAGGTTTTTCTTCATCTTTTAAATTCTTAATCTGCTCAGATTTTGAATTAATCGTATCTTCTTTTTCGTTATACCAACTTAGAATTTTATCTGCCTGCTCTTTACAGTTTAATGCATCACCTAAAGTTGTAATCAATCGTTTTAAATCATCTAAATTCTTAGCATAATTTACTAATACTACAGGAATACCAAGACCTTTTAACTGAGTTGCTGAATCAGTCTGATCTTCCCAGTTGATTGCTAAGTCTACACCAGCTGCTGCTAATGCTTCTGCATTCATACTAAAGTCATCACCAACCATTGTTGTATCCACATCTTTTAATTCTGGAGCTAAATCCTTTAAAATAGATACTTCCCAGTTTGAATATGCTGATGGTGGAATAGATGCAATATTATCAGCTCTCTTTTGAAGTGCATATACCATATTTGGTAATACTAAATTTCCAATTGCAATCTTTTTAGGATGAGCTGGTACAGTTACCTCTGCTCCCGTAGCATCTACAACTACTCTCGTTTCAGAATCTGAACCTCTATCTTGTGTTTCTTTTTGTGTCTCTTTCTTTGTTTCTGTCTTTGTATCATTTGTACATCCAACAAATAGGCTACTTGCCATCACAATTATTAATAGCAACACAATTAATTTTTTCACTGTTTCTTTCATGTTTTCTTTCATTTTCCTTTCCTTTTACTTTTGTTTTTTGATTTACAATCGCAGTATAACATTAATTTTCAGTTAATAAAAATAGCTTTTTTTGAATGTCTAGACATCAATTAAATTGATACTTGAATAAATAGACATCAAAATCCCCTATTTCGCTCCTGTATTCATTAAATTCAATAGTTAATTACTTTTTTCTTTAATTTTAATTTTTTGATTCCATTTTGGAATTACCAATCGCACTTTATTCTCTTATACAATCGTAAACAGAATATTCAAAACGACAGCTGTTTAATCAATAAAAACGAATAGGAAAGGTAAGGTAAAAATGGAACAAAATATATGCCAAGTAGAAACTGTAACCTTTAATCAAAAAGAAAACGAAATGGTCTCTGTCGCAGAAAAGATTCTACTTCAAAACCATTTGGCTTTAATAGCTTCAGGTGCATCCTCTTGCATAAGAGAATTATATACGAAAGCAAGACGCATTGGAAAGTTAACACAGTTCTTTCCTTGTGAAATTACAAAAGAAGAATATGCTGCGGGAATTCAAGGACAAAAAATTCAAGAAAGCCTAGAAGAAGCATTACAGGTTGATGGAATTGAAGGGATTATTATCTATGCTTCGTGCCTAGATATTATGACTCAAACCGATTTTGAAGGAATCATTCAAAATTTGGATAATCCAAAAACCATTCCAATAGAGGTTTTATATCGTGGACCTTTAGTCAAACGCTATCAAAAACCATCTGTCATTTTAGATGAAATTCTAGAACGAATGCCAACAAATTCTGACAGTAAAATTAAAAGGTCACTTACAAAACTTCCTCCAATTTTCCCAGACTTTAACAATATCTGCGCTGCCTTACAGCACTGGGATTCATACATATTTTTACTTACTGCTGGAGGTTGTGCTTCTGTATTCTTTGATACAGGAACCCCTGATTTTCCCTATCATGTTAAAAATTCTCGTTTAACCGATGTACAAATAACTATGGGATGTGAAGAAGCTATTGAAAATGGAGTTATCAAAGACTTTAAAGAATCAAATAAATCAGAAGTATTTTTACTAGGCAGTGTAGTTCCTGCTTTTACAGGTGTAAATTACGAGCAAATTTGTGACAATCTAACTAAGAAAGGAGTTTCCTCTATCTATCTTCCTTCAGATGGATTTGCCCCAGGACCTGTTAGTACTTCGAAAGCAATGGTTACACTAGCACAAAGACTATTAAAACCTCTTCCAAAAGAAAAGGGACGAATTAATGTTTTAGGATATAATCCTGCTGTAATTGGCAGGGAAAATAAAATTTCTCATGGAATTGAACACATGGAATGGAGAGGATTTATTGGAACCATCTGGGGAAAAGGTGGACTAGAAGAAGCTAAAAAAGCATCCTCAGCTGAATTAAACTGGGTTGTATCTACTGAAGGTTTAGAACTTGCAAAATATATGGAAAAAGAATTTGCTATTCCATATATTTCTGGTATTCCAGCAGGAATGCAGTCTATGATTTCTTGGCGAAAAGAAGTTAATGTCCAAATGAATAGGGATGATGAAGAATTGCCAAATATAGAAATTGCTAAGCCTATGTCACAACAAATTCCTATATTAATTATAGGTGAGCCTCTTTTGTCTATCAGCTTAGAAAAGGCATTTCACCAAACCTTTGGACTTTTAAATACCCACCGAGCAGCTTACGCTCCATTTGCAAGTTTACGAAGATTTTATAAAGAACAGCTTAACGAACAAACCCCTGAATTTTTTACAAATATTGAAGAATTTCATCAACTACTCACATCAGGTGGCATTGTCGTTGCAGATCCTATTTATAAAGAATATATTGATCAAATGAATTTAGACTGTCAATTTCTTCCAGTTCCTGATCCTAGTATTAGTGGCTCTGAATATCTTGACATGGATTATGCAATTCTTGGAAAAAAAGGTGGTCTCTATATTCGAAAGTTTTTAGAAAAATGTGGTATAATTTCTGATAGCGAAAATCATCAAGGTGAAGAAGAATGCCATCATCCTCATATGTAATAATTTAAAAATATGGACTGTTGCAAAATACAAATTTTATTACTCCCTCAGTCGGCAAAGCCGACAGCTCCCTCAAGAGGGAGCCTTTTTATCTAGATTTCATCCTCATTATAGAAAGCTTATCTAGATTTAGCCTCCCTCTTGAGGGAGGTGGCTGCAAAGCAGCCGGAGGGAGTATCAATTTTGCAACAGTCCCTGCTATAATTCATATTATTCATTTTCGGCACATTTAGTAAGTGCTAATGTTCCAGTTCTTGCTACTTCTACAATACTAATGGATTTTAACATTCCAAGAAGTAACTGCACTTTCTCAGGAGTATCACAGATTTGAATCATCATAAAAGACTTTGACATATCAACAATATCTGCCTTTAAAATTTCACAAATCTCCATAATCTCCTTACGTGTTGTACGATTATATTTTACTTTTAATAACATAAGTTCCCTAGAGATACTTTGTGATTCTTTAAATGTACGAACTTTAATAATATCTAATTTTTTATTTAATTGCTTTTCAATTTGTTCTAATGTACGATCATCACCACTACTCACAATAGTCATACAAGATACATCTTCATTATCTGTTACACCAACGGCTAATGAATCAATATTGAATCCTCTTCTTGCAAATAGACCAGCAACTTTATTCAGTACACCATAACGGTTTTCTACTAATACAGAATATATTTTCTTCATAATACAAACCCTCCCTAGTCTATACAAGATCCATTGGATCAATTAAACACTCTAATAAACAAGCTTTTTCTTGCTTTAAAAATTCATCAATTGTAGCTTCTGCATTTTCCATAGTCTCTAAACGATAATATGGCATATCATAAGCTTTAGAAAGTAATTCTAAATCTGGACATACTTCCATATCAACCATTGAATAATTATCTTTATAGGTAAAATGCTGAAATTGACGAACCATTCCTAAATATTTATTTCTAAGAATAACTACCTTTGAATTAATATTATACTGTTTCATCGTAGCAAATTCCATCATAGACATCTGGAATGAACCATCTCCACATACAGCTACAACTTCTCTATTAGGCTCAGCATATTTAGCACCCATAGCAGCTGGAATCGAATAGCCCATCGTACCCATTCCACCAGAAGTCATAAACTTTCCTTCTTTTACAATATGATATCCACAAGACCAAATCTGATTTTGTCCAACATCTGCGACATACACTGCATCTTCTGGAAGTTTTTCAGATAAAAGCTCAATAAATCTAGCCGGATCTACGTAATCTGGATTTGGATTTCTCTTTTTAGCTAATTTTTCTTTATAGAAACGAAGTTCTTCTAACCATTCACTGGTATCTCCTACTACTGTAATCTCCGATAAATCTTCAAATATGTATTTAGCATCACCAACAAGTGGAAGATGGGGACCAACATTTTTACCAATTTCAGCAGTATCTACATCCATGTGAATCAGTACTTTATTACTAGCAATAGAATTTGGCTGGTTAACTGCTCGGTCTGCCACACGAGCACCAATCATCAATAAGACATCACTCTCATTCATTGCACGATTTGCATAGGGTTTTCCATTATTTCCAACCATACCAAAATACATTGGATTATTAGTCTGCATAGCTCCAATGCCCATCATCGTAGACACCACTGGAATTTGAAACTTCTTAGCAAAATCTCGAAGTTCTTTTTCTGCTCCAGCAGAGATTACACCACCTCCGACACAGATTAAAGGTTTTTTAGCTTTTTTAAGTTCTTTAGCTACTCGTTTAATTTGAGCCATATTTCCACGAACGGTTGGTTTATAGGTTCTTAACTTTACTTCTTCTGGGTATTTGAATCGACTAAGATTTGCTTGTTGAACATCAATAGGAACATCAATTAATACAGGACCTTTTCGACCAGTTGTTGCAATATAAAAAGCTTCCTTAAAGATTCTAGGAAGGTCTTCAACATTTTTTACTAAATAACTGTATTTTACAAAACTCTCTACCGCACCTGTAATATCAGCTTCTTGAAAACTATCACTGCCGATTAATTCGGTATTTACCTGTCCGGTAATACAAATCATAGGAATACTATCTGCAAAAGCAGTTGCAATTCCTGTAATTAAATTCGTTGCACCAGGACCACTAGTTACTACACAAACTCCAGGTTTTCCAGTAACTCTTGCCTGTCCACTTGCCGCATGTGCTGCATTTTGCTCTGTTCGAATTAAAATAGATTCAATGGGTGATTGTGTAATACTATTATAAAACGGACAAATTGCTACACCCGGATAGCCAAAAACAGATGTAACTCCTTCAAGCTCTAAGCACTTAACCATTGCGTCTGCACCTGTCATATTATCTCCCTCTTTCGTTATAAAATTATACTACGTATTTTTTTAAGTACATGTTCAATACTATACCATAGTTCGACGAGATTGACAAGAATATTATACATATTTTTATGAATAATTACTCTATCTGTTACAGTTCACTCGTCAGCTAGAATATGAAAATATTTGTGCTTGCACAAGGATATTTTCATGTTTGCTGACGAAGGGAACGCCATTTAATGAGCAATACAGCTGCAAAGCAGCGAATGAGCACGTCAGTGCGCTACCTCGAATAATAAAAATGGCGTGGGGGTGAACAGTAACCTTTATCTTAAATAATCTTTTTTCACTTACAATACTTACAAAAGGTTCTAATTATTTACGTAAACTTTTCTTTTTTTCTAAACGTGTTATGATGGCTTTGCAAACGAAAGAACGCATAAATAACACACATAAAACATAAAATAACACTTTAAACAAAATTTTAAAAACTAAAAAAGATTCAAAGGAGAATGATTATGAACTACAGTGAATTAGCTTTAAAAATGCACGAAGAAAACAAAGGAAAAGTTGAAGTAATTTCTAAGGTAAAAGTGGAAACTAGAGACGATTTAAGTACTGCTTACACCCCAGGTGTTGCTGAACCTTGCAGAAAAATTGACGCAAATCCTGCAGATGTTTATAAATACACAGCAAAAGGAAATTTAGTCGCTGTTGTATCTGATGGTACTGCTGTTTTAGGTTTAGGAGATATCGGTCCATCTGCTGCTATCCCTGTAATGGAAGGAAAATCAATCTTATTTAAAGACTTCGCTGGAGTTGACGCATTCCCTATCTGCTTAGACACCAAAGATGTTGACGAAATCGTTGAAACTGTTAAACGTATTGCACCTGTATTTGGTGGAATTAACTTAGAAGATATTTCTGCTCCACGTTGTTTTGAAATTGAGCGTCGCTTAAAAGAAGAATTAGACATTCCAGTATTTCATGATGATCAGCATGGTACTGCAATTGTTGTATCTGCTGGTTTAACAAATGCATTAAAATTTGCTGGTAAGAAGCTTTCTGAAGCAAATGTTGTAATCAATGGTGCTGGCTCTGCAGGTATTTCTATTGCTAAACTTTTATTAGAAATTGGTGTAGGTAACATTGTTTTAGTTGACCGTCAGGGTGCTTTAGCTGTTGGAGAAGAATGGATGAATCCAGCTCAGGCTGAAATGGCTACAAAAACCAATAAAGACAACCAGCATGGTCCTTTAGCTGAAATTATGAAGGGTAAAGATGCATTTGTTGGTGTATCTGCTCCTGGTATTGTAACTCCTGAAATGGTTGCTTCTATGGCCGAAAAACCTGTCGTATTTGCTATGGCTAATCCTACTCCTGAAATTATGCCAGAAGAAGCTAAAAAGGGTGGCGTATACGTTATGGCTACTGGTCGTTCAGACTATCCAAACCAGATTAACAACGTATTAGTATTCCCTGGATTATTTAAGGGTGCATTAGAAGCAAAGGCTACAGATATTACAGAGGAAATGAAGATTGCTGCTGTTCATGCAATTGCTGATATTATTAAAGAAGATGAATTAACTGCTGATTACATTATTCCTGGTGCTTTTGACAAACGTGTAGCTGAAGCTGTAGCAAAAGCTGTTAAAGAAAAAGCAATCGAACAGGGTATTTCTAAAGATTACAAATAGGAAAAAGAATAGGGAGAAAAACAATGGAAAAATTTAATTCAATTAAAATTACTGGAATCCCTCTACCTATTTACTTGGGAATTACTGCAATCTTAGTACTTGCTATGGAGATGGGTTGGCTTCCTTCTGGAATGATTGGTGCATTTTTAGTAATGATGGTCTTTGGTGGACTCTTTAATATCATTGGAAATAACCTTCCAATCGTTAAAACGTTCTTAGGTGGTGGAGCAATTGTATGTATCTTTGCATCTGCTGGATTAGTTTTTTGTGGTGCAATCCCTACATCAGTTGTGGAAAATGTTGACAACTTTATGAATACCACAGGATTCTTAAACTTTTACATTGCTGCCTTAATTACTGGTAGTATTTTAGGAATGAACCGTACACTACTTCTTCGTGCAGCAATTCGTTTCTTACCTGTTGCTCTTTGTGCAATGACTATGGCTATTGTAGCTGTAGGTGTTGTTGGACAGATTGTTGGTTTTGGATTCATTGATGCAGTTATGTATGTTGCGATCCCTATGATGGGTGGCGGAATGGGTGCAGGCGTTGTTCCTCTATCTGGAATGTATGCTGAGGCCTTAAATGTTGATTCAGCTGGTATTATTTCTCGTATGATTCCTGCTTCTACTCTTGGCAATGTTATGGCTATCGTAGGTGCTGGTTTACTTAATAAATTAGGCGAAGTAAAACCTTCATTATCTGGTAACGGAAAATTAATGAAAAAAACTGACGATGACATGAAAGAAGGCGAAGGTGCTGCTCTTACAATCCAAAACCTTGGTATGGGACTTATTACTGCTATGACCTTCTTTATGTTAGGTACAATTATCAATAAGTTTGTGCCTTCTATCCATGCATATGCTTGGATGATTATCTTAGTAGCTTTTAGTAAAGCCTTTGGTATTGTACCAGAAAGCTTTGAAAATGCTGCAAAACAGTGGAGTCAATTTGTTATGGGTAACTGGACTTCTGCTTTATTAGTAGGAATCGGTATCTCTATGATTGACCTTGGAGCTGTCGCAAATTCAATTTCTCCTATGTACTTATTACTAGTATTTGTAGTAGTTGCTGGTGTTGCCTTAGGTGCTGGTATCGGTGGAAAATTAGTTGGATTCTACTCTATTGAATCTGCTATTACCGCTGGTCTATGCACGACGAACATGGGTGGAACAGGCGATATCGCAGTACTATCAGCATCTAAGAGAATGGAATTACTTCCATTTGCTCAGATTGCGACAAGAATCTGTGGGGCACTGATTCTCATTGTTGCTAGTATATTAGTACAAGTATTATTTTAGATTTAGAATGTGAAAAAGGACTGTTGAATCAGTCCTTTTTCTATGTTACGATTTTTATATTAGATTTTTGTGATGTTAGGGGCAAAAGGAATTGCTCCAACTATGAGAAAAGGAGAAAGTTATGAATAAATTGCGAAATGATTTATTTTTTAAAAAGACAGTCATTATTAACTTAGTTCTCACAGGAACAATTATTCTGCTTGTCATGTCTTTTGCAATCTATAAAAGCATAAAAGTCACCGACACCAATATGACTTCTGCAATTTCTACAGTTTCAAATATCTTAGCTAATGAAAATGATATAAAAAAGTCTTTAATTCAAGGACATATGGATGAAAATATCAAAAAATATTTGAATGAATTGATACAAACAACTGAATACATTGACATCATTACAATCGCCGATACAAATTCCATTCGTATCTATCACAAAGATACCGAGCAAATTGGAAAGAAATTTCAAGGAAATGATGAACATTTATTCAATGATACAACAACTTCCTATGTCACAACTGGGGAAGGATCTCTTGGGAAACAACGCAGAGCTTTTACTCAAATTTTCGACGAAGAAAACAATCCTATTGGCTTTGTCATGGTAAGTACTTTGACTAGTCATATTTCCAATGAATACCAATTAATTGTATTAAATCTCATTCCCCTATTCACATTATTAGTTGTTATTGCCATTGGCTTAGCCATCTTTGCTGCCTATGATGTACGCAAATCACTTTTGGGTCACAATCCATCAGAATTTGTTCGATTATTCATCCAACGAAATGAAATATTTGATGCCCTAGAAGAAGGAATTTTAGCAATTGACAAAAATCATCGAATTTTATTTGTGAATCAAGCCGCTGAATCCATGTACCACAGATCTGCTAAAGACTTGCAAGGCTATTTAATTGAAGATGTCTTACCTGATTGTCAACTACAGCGAGTTTTAACTACAAAAGAGGCTGAATACAATCGTGAAATGCAAATTTTTGATGAAACAATTTTGTGTGACCGTATTCCAATGACTGAAAAAGGCAAGATTTCTGGTGCTCTGTGTATTTATAGAAATAAAACCGAAATGACACAGATGGCTGAAGAACTGACAGGTGTTAATCACATCATAGAAGCACTTCGCTCAAATATGCATGAATTTAAAAATCACCTTCACATTATTCTTGGAATGTTACAGCTAGAGGAATATCAATTAGCCGAGCAATATATTAACGGTCTAGGTATGAATAGTATGATGATTTCTGCCGTTGTCAAATACATTGAAAATAAAACCTTAGCTGCTTTAATTTATGGAAAGATTGGTTTAGCAAGAGAAGCCGGAATTACTATGAGTGTGGATTCCAATAGTTACCTTCCTAGCCATAACCGATATCTTACAACAAATCAACTCGTAACGATTTTAGGAAATCTACTTCAGAATTCTATTGAAGCGACGAAGGGTAAAGACGGGGTAAAAGAAATTATTTTATTTATTACTTGTGACGAACAGCATTTAAAGATTGTAGTTGACGACAATGGCTGTGGAATCACTCAAGAGAATTTAGATCAAATTACCAAACGAGGATTTTCAACTAAGGGGGAAAATCGCGGAATTGGAATGAGTTTAATTCATGCGATTGTACAAGATTGTAACGGAATGATGGTTATCGACAGTGAGCCTGGCGAGGGCACAAGCATCACTATCGAATTTCACTAAGAATCAATTAAAAAATTAATCTTCTTTCCAATAATAAAGTATTCGCGGTCTTCCACCTGTATCATAATCCACTTGACTCGCAATAAAGTTTTGACTTTCTAAAAAATTTAAATACTTGCGAACAGTGATTCGTGAAAGTCCGATTGCTGCTCCAATGTTGGAGCTGGTGACGGGCTTTTGCTCGTTGTGAAGAAAATCTAGGACAAGTTCTAAGGTCTTTGGCTGAAGACCTTTTTCTAATTCCAAAGACTCAACAGAAAGTTTGGAAGACTTCTTTTTAGCTTGTAAAAGATTATCAATATCCTCTTGACAAAAGCTCGTATCTTCTTTCTTTTCTAACACTCGGTGGGTTTGAATGTATTTGGACAGTGCCGCTTGCAATCGCTCCGAATCAAACGGTTTTACTAAATAATCAATTATTCCTAATCGAATAGCTTGAGATACACTCTTTGCATCATTGGCAGCTGTAATCATAATAACATCTACCGGTAAATTTAGATGTCGAATTTCTGTTAACACTTCTAAACCGTTCATCTTTGGCATATAAACATCTAAAAATAATAAGTCTATAGTGTGCTCTTTTAAATAATCTAACGTATCTTTTCCATTAAAAAATGTTTTTACAACTTCTACTTTTGGATGTTTTTCTAACATCTTTTTATTGATTGCCATGACCATTGGGTCATCCTCTGTGATTACTACATGTATCATACACACTTCTCCTCTTATTAATATTAACTCCCTCAATCAGTCATTATAATCTATACATAAATAAAGGACAAGCTTTTATTTAACTTGTCCTATTATATAAATTTACTTATTTTCAATGTAACTTCGTACTTCACTTGGTTTTTTATGAAGTACCATGGCAAATTCATCACATACCATCTGTTCTGCTTCCTGCATAAACTGCTTGTCTGATAAATTTAGTTTCTTCCCTTTTAATAATAATTCTTGCTTGCGCGAATACAAGGTTCTTACTGTTCGAATGAGTAGTCTAGGCTCTCCACTATTAATTGCTTCTCGAAAAACATTCTTACGTTCATGAGCATCATCTATCCACTGTCCATCATCGACTGACATCTCCCTTAATATCGTATGAATCTCATCTTCTGAGAGAATATTTCTCATCTTTCCTACTAACTTCTTGCTATCTGTCGGGATATAAATTGTTGACTTTTTTTTGATCAATTGGGTTTTAATACATAATATTTTTACTTCTTGTCCGAACTCTCGCTCTGTCATATCTTCAATCTTGCATACACCTGTGCCCTTATATAATATGAATTCACCTATCTTAAACATATTTACCTCCATTTCTTTGAATATTCGATAGTTTCAGTCCGACAGATATATTTAAATTATACCACGTTTTTCCAAAAAATGTCAGTAGAAATTTCGATATTTTATGTCAAATTTTGCACGTTTTGTAATATTTTTGTAATAACTTTGAAAAAAACTCTTTACAAATATTAAAAAGTATGTTATATTCTATTCAGCGTAACAAATTTGTAACATTTTTAAAATGTTTTGTAATGATTTTTAAGGAGAATTTAATTTTATGATGAATAAAAAACTATTAACCAGAATCGTAGCATGTTTACTTGCCATTTTATTATCGGCATCGATTTTATCAACTACAACTACTACTCAAGTAGAAGCTGCTAGTTCTTATGAAGTAAAAATGCTTGCAGCTATTTGCTATTTAGAAGCAGGAACAAACTATAACAATTCACTCGCAGTAGCAAACGTTGTTTTAAATCGTGTAAAGAGCAAAAAATATCCAAACTCTATTAAAGGAGTTATTTACCAGAAAGGTCAGTTTACTCCAGCTAAGAGAATTAGTAAGATTATTAATAAGCCAAGAGCAAATTGTTTAAAAGCTGCTAAGGCTGCTCTTAAGGGAAAAAATAATATCGGAAAACGAGTAAGTTTCCGTGCTTATCGTGGACAGAAAAAATATAAAAATGCTGTAGTAATTGGAGATAACATTTTCTTCTAGGATATACATACATGATAAAAGGGCATATCAATTTGATATGCCCTCTTTTTGTATCCTCCAAATCATAAATTAGATACCAAATTCTCTAATCTATCTCTCCTCTCTAAAGTAAGGAAGTCCTAGACTCTTAGGAGGCTGATTTTCTCTCTTATTTCGAATACTAGAAATAATAAGTACTAAAATCGTTACAAGATAAGGAAGCATCTTAAATCCTTCCTGCATGGATCTGCTAAGACCTGGAATATAAAGATATAAAATATATAATGCACCAAATAAGAATGAACCCCAAATGGCATTGACAGGTTTCCAAAGCGCAAAGATAACTAACGCAATGGCAAGCCATCCTCTATCACCAAACCCATTATTGGTCCAAGTTCCCTCTAGATACTCCATAACAAAGTAAAGTCCACCAAGTCCTGCAATACCTCCACCAAGACAGGTTGCAAGATATTTATACTTTGTAACATTAATACCTGCTGCATCTGCAGTTGCCGGACTCTCTCCTACTGCACGAAGATGTAAACCTGCTCTTGTACGACCTAGGAAGAATGTACAATAAACAGCTAAAATGACTGCTAAGTAGGTTAAGAATCCATAAGAGAATAATAAATCACCAAGTACTGGAATCTCTGATAATACTGGAATCTTTGTTGTAAAAGCCTTTCCTGTTGTTGCTACAGAAATCTGACCGACACCACCAGCAAGTTTTGAAGTAGAACCACCAAAGAAGTTACCAAATCCAACGCCAAAGGTTGTAAGAGCAAGACCTACAACGTTTTGATTTGCACGAAGTGAAATCGTTAAAAAACTATAGATGAATGCACCAAATGATGCACATAAAAATGCACACAAGAATGCAATAACAAGTCCAACAAATCCACTAGGATTAGAGGTTGAATTCTCATAAAAGAATGCACCCATAAGTCCTGCAATACCACCCATGTACATAATACCAGGAATACCTAAATTTAAGTTTCCTGATTTTTCTGTCACAATTTCTCCAGTTGCACCAAAGAGGATAGGAATTCCCTGTCCAATTGCTTTTTGTATAAATACTAATAAAACGTTCATGACCTGTCCTCCTACTACTTTTTATGGAATTCTAACTGATAGTTTACAAAGAACTCACTACCAATTAAAAAGAATAAAATAACACCTGTAATAATACTAGAAGCATCTTCATTTAAACCAAACTGAGTAGCAATCTGAATCGCTCCCTGCTGCATAAACACTAAAAGGAATGAAATAAGTATCATTGCACTTGTTTTAAATTTAGCCATCCATGCAACAATAATTGCTGTAAAACCTCTACCTCCAGCAGTTCCTGTTGAAATTGTATGGCTTGCTCCACAAACTGTTACAGCACCTGCAATTCCACAAATTGCTCCCGAAATCGCCATTGTACGAATAATAACCTTTTTAACATTAATTCCTGCATACTTTGCAGTATTTTCACTCTCACCAACAATTGAAATTTCATAACCATGTTTGCTATAGCGAAGATAAACGAACATTCCAAATGTAATAATTGCTACGACTATTACATTTAATGCATATTTATTGCCAAAGACTGCTGGAAACCACCCAGCTTTTGTGGATGAATTAATAATTCCAACGGTATTAGAACCTGTAGGATTTTCCCAAAATACAATACAAACCGTTACAATCTGCATGGCTACATAGTTAAGCATTAACGTAAATAAGGTTTCATTGGTATTTAACTGAGCTTTAAATACTGCTGGAATAATTCCCCAAATGACACCTGCAAGTGCAGAAGCTACTAAAATAATCAGTAATAATGCCCAATTTGGAAAACTGTTTGCATAAATCATTAACGCAGAAGCTGCTGTAGCTCCCATTAAAATCTGTCCTTCTGCTCCAATGTTCCAGAATTTCATCTTAAATGCTGGAGTTAAACCAACAGCGATTAACAATAACACCACTGCTTCTCTGACCGTAGTCCAAAGTCTTCTTGAATTTCCAACAGCTCCATCAATAATTCCCGAATACACTTCTAACGGATTTTGATGAACTAAACCTACTATAATTAATGCACATACAATTAACGATAAAATAATTGCAATTAGACGAATTCCCCATGCTTTTACAGGAGAAATTTCATCTCTTTTTTTCATACGAATTTGCATAATAAACTCTCCTTTTTATGAATGACTGGTCATTAACACACCAATTTCTTCTTTTGTACTTGTTCTAGCATCGACAATTCCACTAACTTTACCATTACATAAAACCATAATCTTATCGCAAAGTTCTAAGAGCATATCTAAGTCTTCACCAACACAAATGACAGCTACACCCTTTTGCTTTTGCTCATTTAACAAATTATAAATGGTATATGATGAGTTAATATCCAATCCTCGAACCGGATAAGCAACCATTAATACGATTGGATTTGAAGCAATTTCTCGTCCAACCAATACCTTTTGTACATTACCACCTGATAAACGTCCAACAGGAGTGCTAACCCCAGGCGTTACAACTTGAAGTTTTTTAATAATGCTTTGTGCTAATTTCTTAGGTGATTTTCTGTCTACTAGGAATGATTTACCATTTTGATACCCACGAATCATCATATTGTCTGTCATATCCATAGCACCTACAAGTCCCATACCTAATCGGTCTTCTGGTACAAATGCCATATGAATTCCAAGATCACGAATATCTGCTGCCTTCATAGATGATAACACCTGTTCACCACCTTCTGGTGGATAATAAGAGATTTTACCTTCTTCAATTGACTGAAGACCAGCAATTGCTTCTAATAATTCCTTTTGTCCATTTCCTGCAATTCCAGCTACACCCAAAATTTCACCACTTTTTGCTGTGAATGAAATATGGTCAACCACTGAAATTCCTTCTTCATTTTTACAAACAAGATCATGAACTGTAATTCGGTCAATTGGATTTACAGGATCTGCTCGGTCAATATTTAAGCTAACCTTTTCTCCAACCATCATTTCAGTTAACGATTCAACTGTTGCATCTTTCGTTTCTACAGTTCCAATATATTTACCTTTACGAAGTACAGATACTCGGTCAGATAATTCTAATACTTCGTTTAATTTATGAGTGATAATGATAATTGACTTACCAGCAGCCTTCATGTTTCTGAGTACCTGGAATAATTTTTCAGTTTCCTGTGGTGTTAAAACTGCTGTAGGCTCATCTAAAATAAGGATATTTGCTCCTTTATATAAAACCTTAATGATTTCTACGGTTTGTTTTTGAGATACTGACATATCATAAATCTTCTGAGAAGGATTTAACTCAAATCCGTATTGGTCAATTAAAGTAGTTAATTCTTTTTCAATCTCTGAAATTTTTAAAAGATTTTTTCCCTTCAACCCTAAAATAATATTTTCTGTTGCTGTTAAAACATCGACTAATTTAAAATGCTGATGCACCATTCCAATTCCAAGTGCAAATGAATCTTTTGGAGATGATATTGTTACTTCTTTTCCATTCACAAAAATTTGACCCTCATCAGGAAAATAAATTCCAGAAAGCATATTCATAAGGGTCGTTTTACCACTTCCATTTTCTCCTAAAATTGAAAGAATTTCTCCTTTTCGCACGGTTAAATTGACATCAGAGTTTGCAATTACTTTTGTACCAAATCGCTTGGTAATATGTTTTAGTTCAATTGCATTTTGTACATCCACTGTTTTTCTCCCTTCATTAACAACGAAAAGAAGAGACCATTACAAAATAGGATTTTTTTACTCCCTCAGTCAGCAAAGCTGACAGCTCCCTCAAGAGGGAGCCTATTGTAATTTGTAACAGTCCCTTCTTTACAATTTCTTTAATTAGTTGCTAGGTTTTTCTGTAATACCATCAATTCGAATTTCAAATGCTGGAGCAGATTTTTCTCTGATTCATGGAAATATCCATCTGAAACATAATCAGCAAATTTTGCAAAATCTCCACCTGCTTTAATAGCATCTTCTAATTTCTGTCCATTATTTACAGTAAATGTAGAAGTATCAAATACATGTAATTTTCCATCCATAATAGATTTCTTTACTTCTTCTAATTTAGCAGCTGTTCCTTCTACAGCAACTTTTTCATTTAACTCAGTAAGAGCTACAGAACCATCACCAAATCCTTTACACCAATCAGTGTCAATGGCTGTTCCATCAATTACACTCTGAACGGCATAAGTATAGTAATGAGACCAGTCGTTAGTTGGAGAAGTAATAGATGTATTTGGAGCTACAGCATTCATAGATACGTTATAGCCTACATTTGGAACACCTAAAGCTTCACAAGCTGTAGGAGCACCTGTAGTATCTGCATGCTGGCTAATTAATACACATTTATCTGCTACTAATGCTTCTGCAGTTTCTTTTTCAAGAGTGATATCAGCCCAACTATTGGTATACTGTACTTCCATAGTTGCTGATTCGCAGATACTCTTAGCACCTAAATAGAAAGCAGTGTAACCACTAACTACTTCTGCGTAAGGATAAGCACCTACATAACCAATTTTAGCTTCTTCTGCTTTAATAGTTCCTTTATCAATCATCTCATTAAGCTTCATACCTGCAGCTACACCTGCTACATAACGAGCTTCATAGATATTTGTAAAATAGTTGTGCATATTAGCAAGTCCACTATCTGCTGCCTGATAACCAGTTGCATGACAGAACTGAATATCTGGATATTCCTTTGCTACTTCCATAACAAATGACTCATGACCAAAACTTGTTGCAAAAATAATATTACATCCTGATTCTGCAAGATCTTCTGCTGCATCACGACACTGCTCAGTTTCTCCGATTAAAGTTTTTTCAATAACCTGATCATCAGATAAACCAAGAGCTTTTTGCATTTCGTCAATGCCCTTCATGTGAGATTCAGTATATCCTTCATTTTCATCACCGATGTAAATAACACCGACTTTCACATCACTTGCTGATTTTGCAGCACCTGTTGTTGCAGCTGCCTGAGAACCATTTTCTGCAGCCTTTGTGGTTTTTGCTTCATTGTTACCACCGTTACTTGAACAACCTGCCACCAAGGTTGCACACATTGTTGCAGCTAATGCTACACTTAATAATTTTTTCATATTTTACCTCCCATTAATTTATGAAAAACTTCTTGTAACTGTTAAGGATAACTCCTTTAAACATCTACATTGCTAAATTTAACATATCTGCATATTTGAGTCAACTAAATTCACCAATTTCTCTTTTATTTTTTAATTTTAGGCTATAGTATAAGTAGAAATTTACCAAAGGAGGTTCTTCTTATGTTTAAGAAACTTAATTTTGATTCCTATGAAAAGAGTCCTCGCATCAATTGTTTATGTGAAGTTCACTACTCTAAACAAATGAAACGAATTGTGGAACCTTATTTAAGAAAACGTTTAACAGTCTATGAACTTTGTCGTAAAGAGGATCATGTGATTCACTGCGAATTCTATAAATGTGATAATCCTAAGGGAATTGTCGTTATCTCTCATGGTTTTTGTGAGCCTTCTGTTCGATATCATGAGACCATTTATTACTTTTTAAAAGAGGGATATAACGTATATTTACCTGAACATCAAGGTCATGGCTACTCTTACCGTCCTTATTTTAATGAAAAACATCCGGATTATTCATTAGTTCATGTAGAGAATTTCTCTGAATATGTCTATGATTTAGACTTTTTAATTACTTCGCTAATTATTCCTATGAAAGAGGGTTTACCTTTGTACCTGTACGCTCATTCTATGGGTGGTTGTATTGGAGCATTATATTTAGAAAATCATCCAAACGTATTTAAAAAAGCTGTTTTAAATGCGCCTATGCTACAAATTAATATGGGCACGATTCCTGAATGGTTTGCAAGAACTCTTGCTTCATTTATGTGTAAAATTGGTTTAAAACACCGCTATGCACTCAGCCAAACTCCATTTACAGGTACTCGTGATTTCTATGAGTATGAGCATGGTAAATCGTATGCTAGATTTAACTATATTTTCTCTCATACACAAAAAACAAAAGAATATCAAATGCATGGTGGAAGCTATGGTTGGGTTTTACAAGCATTAAAAGCTACTAAACGCGCGCTAAAAACCTCTGCTTGTAAAAAAGTCACTACGCCTATTTTAATGTTTGGTGCTGGAGAAGATGTCTTTGTTAAAAATCATGGACAATTAGAGTTTATGCGAAAAGTTGGACATGGAACCTATATGTATGCCAAGCATGCAAAACATGAAATGTACCTTGCTGAAAGCGATTTCTTAGAAAAGTATTGGGGAATTGTATTTGATTTCTTAAAAAAATAGCTAAAACGGGGACCTTTTGGTCCCCATTCACTATTTTATATACATTTTTTAAATATAATCTGCGTGTCTTACTTCTTTGGAAAGTCCAACTTTCTCACTAATCCAACTTGCAATTTCACTGGCAGATAAAATCACTTCATTTTCCCATCCTGAATAGAAGTTTTCATTCTCGCTCTTTGTTTTGCTGACAAGAAGTACAATTAAACCTGCATCTGTTAATACCTTCAAGGTTTTTTCTACATTATCGCCTTCTTCTGGCTGATAGAGATAGGTTTTCTTGCCTTCTGCATAAAGTCGATATTCAGTTTCACGTACGAGTTTTAATGTTACTTTATCATTTAAAACAAATTCAATAACAGCTCCCTTATGACCGTTTTGTAATTCACGTCTTTGCTTTGTAACCACTTTGTCAACTCCACCATCTGATACGGTTGAAGTAATAACACCACAAGCAGAAGTCATATTGGTGATACGATCAATTAATATAAGTTCACCCATAGTCTTATGGTTTTTAAAAGTATCAAGTACTACACTGTCTGCAAAAGTAAGTTCACAAGAAGCAATTTCATTTTTATGAAGTTCATTCGTCTTATTTTGTTCTCCAGAGTTTACATCAATGCTATACTGAATTTTTCTTACTTGTCCAGGAATTAACTTGGTTCCAACCTTTACAAAAAATGCTTTTCCAGCAGTTAGACTGTCATCATCCATCCAAAGAATCGTAGCTGTCGCACCAGTTGCTACTGGAATGTTGGTTCCTGCTGTAAGTACACATCCTCTTGAAACATCTACTTCACGATCAAGCTGAATGGTCACTGGTTGACCTTTACTTGCAATATCAGAACTCTTATCTCCAACTAAAATACTCTTTACGTGAGCAAGTTCTTTACTTGGAAGTGCTGTAATTTCATCTCCTACATGAATCTGTCCATCTTCCACCTGTCCTTGGAATCCCCTAAATTCATGATTTGGACGACAAACTCTCTGGATTGGAAGATAAAATCCTTTTTCTTCTTCCTCATCTTCTGCAATATCTACTTGCTCTAAATAAGGTAATAGAGCCGGACCTTCATACCAAGGCATATGGTCTGAATGAACAGTGACATTATCGCCTTCTGTTGCAGATACTGGAACAATCAAGACATTTGCAAGTCCTAATTCTTTCTTCAATTCCTCAATCTGTTCTGTAATTTCATTAAATCTGCCTTCATCATAGCCTACAAGATCCATTTTATTTACTGCAAATACAAAGTAACGGATACCCATCAGTGAACAAATTCTTGCATGACGTCTAGTCTGAACAAGTACGCCCTGCTTTGCATCAATTAAAATAATAGATAGTTCTGCAAATGAAGCACCTACTGCCATGTTTCTTGTGTATTCCTCATGTCCAGGAGTGTCAGCAACAATAAAACTTCTATTGTCTGTTGTAAAATAGCGATAAGCGACATCAATTGTAATTCCCTGTTCTCTCTCTGCCATTAATCCATCAAGTAATAACGAATAGTCAATCGCACCACCTCTAGAACCTACTTTTGAATCTAATTCTAGTGCTTTTTTCTGATCTGCATACAATAATTTTGAATCGTATAAAATATGTCCAATGAGTGTAGATTTACCATCATCTACACTACCACATGTAATAAACTTTAATAAACCTTTCATAATAACATCCCTTTCGTAAACGTAAAACTGCAGTAATTCTAGAAGTATCCCTCTCTCTTTCTACGTTCCATACTACCACTTTCCTCATGGTCAATCACACGACTTGTACGTTCTGATTCTACAGCACTAAGTGTCTCATCAATAATTTCATCAAGTGTTGCTGCATCAGATTCTACACCACCAGTTAATGGATAACAGCCAAGTGTACGAAATCTAATTCTTCTTGTCTCTACTTTTTCGCCCTCTTGTAATTTTAGGCGGTCATCATCTACCATAATGATATTTCCATCTCGTTCAATCACTGGTCTGTCTGCCGCAAAGTATAAAGGTACAATTTCGATATTTTCTCTCTTAATGTACTGCCAAATATCTTTTTCTGTCCAGTTAGAAATTGGGAACACTCTCATGCTCTCACCTTTATGAATCTTTGTATTATAAAGTTTCCACATTTCTGGACGCTGATTCTTTGGATCCCACGCTTGTTGTGCATTACGGAATGAGAAAATTCTCTCTTTTGCTCTAGATTTTTCTTCGTCTCTTCGTCCACCACCAAATGCTGCAGTAAAACCATACTTTGTAAGTGCCTGTTTTAACGCTTGAGTCTTCATAATATCGGTATAAGCTGAACCGTGATCAAACGGATTGATGCCCTGCTTAATCCCTTCTTCATTACTATAGACAAGCATTTCAATTCCTTTTTCTTTTGCTACACGATCACGAAATTCAATCATTTCTCTAAACTTCCATGTAGTATCAATATGTAAGAATGGAAATGGTGGCTTCTCTGGATAAAATGCTTTCATTGCAAGGTGAAGCATCACCGAACTATCCTTTCCGATGGAATAAAGCATGACAGGATTTTCACATTCTGCTGCGACTTCCCTAATAATATAAATGGCTTCTGCCTCTAATTCATCTAAGTGTGATAAATTACTCATGATATCTCCCCCTTTTAGTATTTATTCGATTCTTTGGGATTAATTTTCAATTTCTTAACAGTTCCATCAAGTGCTGTCATCTCCCAAATGTTTTCCTCTTTTTCTTTGTAGAATTTTAATACTTC
Organism: Lachnospiraceae bacterium TWA4; assembly: GCA_000875945.1. Taxonomy (GTDB): domain Bacteria; phylum Bacillota; class Clostridia; order Lachnospirales; family Lachnospiraceae; genus TWA4. The sequence goes on from JPZU01000001.1 coordinate 1,205,854, forward strand.
ACCCTTGCCACCCATATCTGCTCCTAAGAACAAATCAATGGCAAGATGTTTACATTCCTTTAGACAAGATGTACATCCCCAACAATCTCTCTCATGAAGAATAAATGCCTTTCCATCACTGTCTTTTTTTATGAGATTTCCTGGACACGCTTCAATACAACGTCCACATTTTACACAATTTTCTTTATTAATTCTGACGCTCATGCTTGCCTCCTGTCTCATTTAAATCTCTAAGAATAATTTCTATTTTTCCATCTTTATAAATAGAATTGACATATTTTTTAAATTCTTCTTTTTGTTCTGGATAATCGGTATGTTCTGCAAATCCATGCCATCTAGTTTCTTTTCTCGCTCTAAGATGAGCAATAACACTTTTACAAATGACTAGTCGTTCTCTTACTTCATAAAGTCTTAGCAAATCATCCATGGTGCTTGCCCACAGATACTTTAGATTTTCCTGTAAAATAGAAATTCTCTCATCGGCTTCTTTTAGACTTGCTTCACTATATCGATAATCACAACTAATTCCACCTGCATACTGATCCATAATTTTTTGCATAGCTTCTTCCATCTGTTCCGTATCCATTAATCGCTGTGGATTTGATAAGAACGTTTCATATTCCTTTTTCTTACCTTCTGCCTGATCATTAGAGGTCTTTAATTCAATATCTTTATCTTTGCTAAGGAATTTTATAATCTCTTCAGCGGCAATTTTTCCTTCAACTAAAGCCCCTGTGACATATTTTTGTGGACAGGCACCTGCAACATCTCCAGCGGCAAATAATCCATCAATGGTCGTTTGTCGCTTCGTATCAATCCAATAACCACTAGCTGTATGTCCTCCAACAATATAAGGCTCTGTTCCTTCAATTTCGACATTTTTTTCGCTAGGACCTTTCCCCTCGGCAAGCCATTTAAGTGTCTGACTCGGTGCCATGTTTAGATAAGCCTTATATAAATCGTCCTCTTGCTCTTTTGAGATTCCCTCTGTTTTCAAATAGCAAGGACCTCGCCCTTTACGATTTTCCATGACCGTTCCATACAATCTTTGAGAAGTCGTTAATCCATAGTTTGTCTCATAGACTTCTCCTTTGGCATTGACTTGTTTAGCAGATACTCCTTGTGCTAAAGTTCCAGTTGGTGCAATGGTATCTTTACACCTTAATGCAATAAAACGCATCTCAAAGGTTGTCATTTCTGCTCCAGCTAAAATCCCCATTGCGTATCCAGCACCTGTATTAAATGGTGGGTACCACATCTTATGTCTTGAAAATCCCGGATTATTGGGTCTATAAAGTCCTGCTGCTCCACCAGTTGCAATAAGCACTGCCTTTGCGTAAATTTCATAGAAAATTGGTTCATTGACATCAAATCCAACAGCTCCAATAATCTGATTTCCATCCATTAAATAGTCTGTAATATTGACATGATTAAGAATCGTTACATTCTCACTGCTCTTAGCTGCATCAGCTAAAATTGGTTTGATATTTTCTCCATTAATCTTAATATTTCTCGTTCCACGAGCGACATACTCACCATTTTCATCTTTTAAAATGACAAGTCCTAAATCTTCCATTTCACGAGTTACTTCATTTAAACGCTCGGACATCGAAAGAAGCAGTTCTTGTGAAGCAATTCCATTGGCATCATTTAATGCATAATCCACATAATCCTGTGGTTTTTTGCCTTTTGTGATATAAGCATTAATCGCATTTACACCAGCAGCAAGGCAACCACTTCGCTTAATATTTGCTTTTTCAGCAATTAATACGTTTAAATTTGACTGTTTCCCAATGGTATAGGCTGCAAAGCACCCTGCTGTACCACCGCCAATAATCAATACGTCGGTTTGATAGTTTTTAGTTTGTAACTTGCCCATATCTCTCTCCTATTAAATAACAAATTCTGAGCTTGAAAGTGCTGCATTTTCAATGGTCTCAACCACTTCATCTTCACCAAACACATAGGCTCTGTAGATAAATACTTTAACACTCTCTCCAATTTCAACAGGTTCTTCTTCAATTCGTCTCATTCCTTGAATTAACGCTCCATGAATTCGTGCCCAAATCTCTATCTCTTTACCTCTAAATAGAATCTGTTCTACAACTCCTTCTTCAGCAGATATTTCATATTGCATACTTTCATTTTGCTTAGTGATGCGAACATTTTCCGGACGAATCACTGCCTGAAGACGATCATCTAGTCCATCAAATCCTCGGAATCGATGAATATGTTCAATCTTTGTAGGATGTCCCATAAATTGAGCGACAAATGCCGTTTTAGGATTTCTATAGATATCCACTGGTGTACCCATCTGCTCAATTTTCCCTTTATTGGTAATAATAATCTCATCAGCCACTTCAATCGCTTCGTCTTGATCATGTGTTACAAAGATACTAGTAATTCCGAGCTTTCCAATCATTTCTCTAAGCCATGTTCGAAGTTCTTGCCTGACTTTTGCATCAATTGCTGCAAAAGGTTCGTCTAGTAGTAACAATTCAGGATTTGGAGCTAAAGCTCTTGCAAAAGCGACTCGCTGTCTTTGTCCACCAGATAATTGATTCGGATAACGATTTCCAAGTCCTTTAAGTCCAACTAATTCAATCATCTCTTCTACTCGTTTTTTAATATCTGCTTTCTTCCACTTATCCACTCTCAAACCAAAAGCAATGTTGTCATAAACTGTCTTATAGCGAAACAATGCATAGCTTTGAAATACAAATCCTACTCCTCGTTTATTTACTGCTACATCATTGACTACTTTTCCATCAATTAGAATTTCTCCCTCATCGGCTGTTTCAAGTCCTGCAATCATTCGAAGAATCGTTGTTTTACCACTTCCACTCGGTCCTAAAAGAGCAACTAGCTTTCCTTTTTCAATACCAAAGTTAATATCTTTTGATGCATGATAGTCTTTATAATATTTATTAATCGCTTTTAATTCTACATAATTTTTATTTTGCTGCCCCATACTTATCTCCTTTTGCTTCTAATAGACTTCTAAGAACTAAGATAATCACTGCCATCAATACTAAAATTGCTGAGGCTCCAAAAGCGCCCGTCAAATCATAGTCTTGATAAAGCATTTCTATGTATAGTGGCATTGTTGTTGTTCGTCCTCTTAAATGTCCAGATAAAACAGATACTGCTCCAAATTCTCCCATTGCTCTAGCTGAACATAAAACAATTCCATAAAGAAGTGGCCATTTAATATGAGGAAAGGTAATCTCTCTAAAAATCTGAAATCCTCCTGCTCCCATCAGTGCTGCTGCCTCTTCTTCGTCAGTACCTCTGGCATTTAACACAGGAATAATCTCTCTAGATACAAAAGGAAGCGTTACAAAGATGGTTGCAATTACAATTCCTGGAACTGCAAATATTAATTTAATTCCTGCAGACTTTAAAGGTTCATAGAGCATGCTTTGTCTACCAAACGTCAATACATAAATTAAACCTGCAATAACTGGTGAAATTGTAAGTGGCAAATCCATCAATGTAGTCACTAATTTTTTTCCTTTAAAATCAAATCTTGTCAAACACCAAGAAGCTGCAAGTCCAAAAATTGTATTAAATAGCACTGTAATCCCTGTAATTTTAACGGTTAATAGAATAGACTTTACTGCATATTTATCTGAAACAGAACTCCAAAAAGAAGTCCACCCGTCACTAAGTGCTGTAATTAATACATAACTAAGTGGCAACAATAACATGACTGCAAGAAAAAGAGCGCTAATTCCTATGAGTAACCATTTAACAAAAGTATTTTCTTTTTGTTTGTCCATTTTACGCTCCTTTCTGTACAATTTTTGCACTGCGATTTTGAATAATTGCATTGATAAACAATATAATAAATGCTGCTAAAAGCATCACTAACGCAATAGATGTAGCACTTGCGTAATCAAAAGACTGTAATTTTGACATAATCATCAATGGTGCAATTTCTGTCTTATAAGGTGTATTTCCTGCAATAAATACAACACTTCCATATTCTCCAAGTCCTCTTGCAAACGATAAGGTAAATCCTCCAATAAGCGCTGGTAAAACTTCTGGAAATACAACCTGTCTAATTGTCTGAAACTTTGAAGCTCCAAGACTATAAGCTGCTTCTTCATATTGTGGATCAATCTTTTCAAGCACCGGCTGTACCGTGCGTACAACAAATGGGATTCCAACAAATACCAACGCAATGATGATGCCAACTCGTGTATAAGCAAGCTCTAGACCAAATTTTGCAAAAAAACTTCCAACCCAACCATTAGTTGTTGTCAAATGAGCTAATGAAATACCTGCCACTGCTGTTGGAAGAGCAAATGGTAATTCAATAATTCCATTCATCAATTGCTTTCCTGCAAACTCATACCTGACAAGCACCCATGCAAGTATTAACCCCATCACTGCATCAATAAACGCTGCAATGAATGCCGTTTCAAAACTAACTAGGTAAGCAGACAAAACTCTTGGTTTTGTTACGACTCCAATAAAGTCTCCAATGGACATCTGCGCTGAGAAAATAATCAATGAGCAAAGTGGAATAATTACAATTAATCCAAGTACTGAAAGGGTAATACCAAGAGTTAATCCAAAACCTGGAATTACTCGTTTTTGTTTTTTTCGCTTCATCTGTTCCCACCCTTTCCTTACTTATTTTTCGTAGATTTGATTAAAAATTCCATTATCACTAAAATGCTTCTTTATTACCTCATCCCAACCTCCAAAGTGTTTGATATCAGTCAACTTAAGGCTAGTATTTAACCATTTACCATCTTCTGGAATCACTTTAATCGTATTGGATGAATTCTTTATGTAATCCTTTAATACTTCTTTGTCCACTGGTCGGTAGAAATTTTTAGCTACAAGTTGTTGTGCCTCATTCGAATATAGATAACTAATATAGGCTTCTGATATCTTTCGACTTCCTCTTTCATCTACAACATCATCTACCACTGCTGTTGTTGGTTGACAAAGAATTGATACAGAAGGAATAATAATATCATAATCACTTGAATATTCCTTTAATGAAAGGAATGCTTCATTCTCCCAAGCAATTAAGACATCTCCTTGTCCGTTTTCTGTAAAAGTTGTCGCTGAACCTCTAGCGCCTGAATCCATGACTAACACATTTTTATAAAGTGTCTTCATGCTCTCTATAATCTGGCTTTCACTTTGTCCTTGTTCTTCAAAGTAATACCAAGCCGCCAAGTAATTCCATCTTGCCCCACCAGAGGTACTGGGATTTGGTGTAATCACATCCACATCTTCTCTTAACAAATCGTTCCAATCATTAATGTCTTTAGGATTTCCTTCTCGTACAAGAAAGACAATTGATGATGTGTATGGTGCACTATCTAATGGAAATTCTGATGTATACCCTTCATTAATTAATCCCGCATCTTTTACTGCATTGACATCTCCCTCAAGTGCTAAAGTCACTACATCAGCTTCTAATCCATTCGCTACTTCAAGTGCCTGTTTTCCAGAACCTCCATGAGACTGTATAATATCAATCTCCTCTCCTGTTTCGTTCTTCCAATAAGATTTAAATAGTTCATTATAGGAACTATAAAACTCTCTTGTTGGATCATAAGATACATTGACAATTTCTAGGGACGATGTATAACTTCCCACACGACACCCACAAATTCCTACTAGTACCAACGCTATTACTACGCTTAAAAATATGCGTTTCATATCGCCCCTCCTTTTCCTAGTATTCCTACTATTCATATTATTCATACTAGAATACTATGAATATTTTTTATAGGCATAATAATACTACAATCTATACAACATGTCAATATAAAAAGCTAAAATCTTAATGTAATATTTTTGTAATATTATTGTAAAAAAATACTTTACAATTAAAATATTTTATGATATAGTATGACCATTGACAGAAAGAACACTTGATGGAAGAAAGGAATCACATGAAATTTAAAACAAAATTTATCACATTTTTTCTTATAGCAACTATTATTACTTCTTTATTATTTGCTGCTGCTCCACAAGAGACTTTAGCAAAATCAAAGGCATCTGGACAAAAGGTAGCATCTTATGCAACAAGATTCGTTGGCAACCCTTACCGCTGGGGTGGTACAAGTTTAACAAGAGGAGCTGATTGTTCAGGCTTTGTTAAAGCCGTTTATGCAAAGTTTGGTTACTCACTTCCTCATTCTTCTTCTGCTTTAAGAAGAAGTGGAAAGGGTGTTAGCTATTCTAAGCGTAAAGCTGGAGATATTATTTGTTACAGTGGACATGTAGCTATCTACATAGGAAATAATAAAATTGTTCATGCAGCAAATAGAAAAAAAGGAATTATCATTTCTAAGATTTCTTATAGTAAGAAAAAAGTTTTAGCTGTGAGACGTATTATTAAATAGAATAAATTTCTACAAACATAAGAGACTTTTAAGTCTCTTTTTTATTTTGTAATATTTTCGTAATATATACTTTACAATCATGAAATAATATGCTATACTATCAAAAATAAAAACAGCTAAAAAGAAAGGATTTTTAACATGAAATTAAAAACAAAGGGTAGACTTTTAGTTCCTTTGGTAGTAACTATTTTAATTCTTTTATCTACAAGCCCACCAAAAGAAACTTTAGCTGCAACATCAACTAAATATGTTAGCGCCTCTGCATTAAATGTAAGAAGTGATGCTAGTACTTCTTCTTCTAAATTAGGGACCTT
>JPZU01000001.1:1213166-1220537 GCA_000875945.1 Lachnospiraceae bacterium TWA4
CGTTAGTGCTTCTGCATTAAATGTAAGAAGTGATGCTAGTACTTCTTCTTCTAAGTTAGGTACTTTAAAACATGGTGAATCTGTTACAGTTTACAATAGTAAAAATGATTTTGATCAAATTAAGTTTAATGGTCAAATTGCTTATGCTTCCAGTAAATATTTAGTTGATACATTAAATGAATCAATTCCAACTAATAATTCATCTAATATTACTTCAACTTCTGACGAACTTTTATTAGCTGCTGTTTGTTATTTAGAAGCTGGAAATACTTATGAAGGCTCACTTGCAGTAGCAAATGTTGTTCTAAATCGTGTAAAGAGTTCAAGATACCCTAACACAATCAATGATGTTGTTTATCAAAAAGGTCAGTTTACTGTAGCTAATAGACTTAGTAAATACATTGATAATCCAAGATCTAACTGTTTAAAAGCTGCACTCGATGCATTAAATGGACAAAACAATATAGAAAGTCGAGTAAGTTTTCGTGCTTATAAAGGACAAACTCAATATAAGAATTCAGTTGTAATCGGTGATAACATTTTCTTTTAAAACTTAATACGTACATAAAAAACCCTATTTCAATACAACCATATTGAAATAGGTTTTTATTTTATTCAATAATTTTTATTTAATGATTTTTACTTATCATCATCATCAATTTTAATTCCCTTTGCCTCTAGAAGTTTTTCATATTTACTTCTTTCCATTAAACGACCAATTACAAAGAAGAATCCACCTGCACCAAGACCAGCCTGTAAGCAGAATAATAATGATTCGATTTCTCCTGGAAGTTCACCTTCAGCAAATGCACCTTCAATTAATGGAGTAAACCAAGGTTCATACTCTTCACCAGTAAGCTCTGTAATCATTTCAGAACCTGCATCATCAGAACCACCAAATTCTGCACTCTTTCCTAAAGATACTACAGGAATAATAGCGATTACTGCACAGATAATTAATAAACCAACTGTCATACCACCCTTGAAAGATACTCTTCTAGCTTCATCAGTAACACCTAATGACTTTAATTCGCCCATAGCAAATGACTCTAATGCCATAACTACAATAACTGTTAGGATACCTTCAATGATTGCTAAAGGAATCTGAGTTACTGCAAAGATTCCTAAAAACTTTGTAATAGAAGTACCAAAACCACCATCTGCTGCTGGATAAGCAAGTGATAACTGGAATGCTGTTACGCAATATGTAAATAAATCACCTAAAGCTGCTGCACAAAATACTGCAATTTTCTTATTAAGTCCAGCACTCTTAAATGCTTTATAAATAGCCCAAGAAATAATAGGACCTGCAATAGCCATAGAGAAGGTGTTTGCACCTAAAGTGGTTAATCCACCATGAGCTAATAAAATAGCCTGGAATAATAATACGATAATACCAATAACAGAAGTTGCTGCTGGTCCAAATAAGATAGCTGATAAACCAGTACCTGTCATATGTGAACAGCTACCTGTTACTGATGGAATCTTAAGTGCTGATAATACGAATGCATAAGCACCAGCCATTGCTAAGATAACTAAAAGTTTACGATTTTCACTGGTTACTTTACTGATACGCATAAAACCTACCACGATAAATGGTACACAAAATGCTCCCCATAGTAAACAGTACTTCACTGGAAGATATCCTTCCATAATGTGCATAGCATTTGCAGAAACACCAAATCCAAGTGATAATGCAAATACAGTTAAGATTGTAACAAATACTTGTTGTTTTTTACTTAACTCTAAATTCATGTTACTTTTCCTCCTAAATAAGTATAAAATTTATTTCTGACTCAACATCTCTTGAAATTGAGTAACAGTCTTTGGATACGCCCCATTATCTTCAACAAGTCCATGTTTAACCATCTCTTCATAGACATCAAGCATCATTGGACGCTTTAAGTTTGCCATTTTAACCACTTCATCATTTTTAAATACTTCTAGTGGTGTTCCATCAGCAATAATCTTTCCACCACAAAAAACAACTGCTCGCTCAGCCCAACGATAAGCAAAATCTACATCATGGGTTGAAATCAAAAGCGTCATATTCTGATTTTCTAATTTGGTTAATGCTTCTTCTAGCATCTGAGCATTTAACGGATCAAGTGCTGCAGTAGGCTCATCAAAAATGATAACCTCTGGCTTCATTGCAATAATATCTGCAATACTCACTCGCTTCTTCTCACCACCACTTAAATAATGAGGTGGACGATCCTTAAAGTCTGAAATATTCATATCAGCTAATGCTTCATCTACACGCCTTTGAACCTCTTCCTTAGATAACTTCATGTTCATTGGTCCAAAAGACACTTCTGCTTGAACCGTTGTTGCAATAATCTGATTATCTGCATCTTGAAATACAATTCCAACATGTTTACGAAGTTCATTTAATTCTTTTTGCTTCTTACCAATTGGTTTGCCCATAAAACGGATTTCACCAGCATGTGGAGTTAATACACCATTTAAGTTTAAGAAAAATGTGGATTTACCGGCTCCATTTCGACCAATCACTGCAATCTTCTCACCCTTTTTAACTTTTAAATTAATTCCATTTAATGCATGTTTTCCATTGTCATAAATATATTCTAGGTTATCCACTTCAATGAGTGGCTTACTCTCATCATAACTCATTTTTATTTATCCTTTCACTATACACTATATCACTATACCCTATAGACCATATTGCTTTGTAAAATACCAGATCAAACTAAGAATTCCTACATAGATAATTGCATACACAACTAATTTTTTATCTAATGGTTTTTCTTCTGTTAAAAACTGTAATCGTCCATCATAACCTCTAGATACTAATGCGTCAAAATAAGCATTCGACTTTTTCATTGCAACAATCAGTAAATTGGATAATACACTACCAAATGAGTACCATGAAGTCTTAAGATCAATGTATCCAAGTCTTGAACGAGCTGAAATTGTCATTCTGGATTGAACATCTAATAAGATAAAAATGAATCGATAAATCATGTTCATTAATTCTGTAAACAGTGTAGGTAAATGAATATCTTGTAACACACAAATGATTTCATTCACTGGTGTTGATAAAGACATCATATACATACAACTAATTGCTCCAAAGGCATTTAAAATAATCCTTGCAGTTTTTAATAAACTTGCATTCGTTGCATAAATACAAAACGCACCTAAATTTAAACAATAATCTCCTGCTGGAGAAGATGAAAAATTGAGTGCAATTGCTAGTCCACTAAAAACAGCAAAAAAGATTGGAATCGTCAATAATGATATATATTCATGAAGATCCAACCCTCCAAGTTTTACCGTGATAAACATCATCGATAAAATAACAATTGCTGAAACAGCAATATTGTTCATAACAATACAATAGACTAACATAAAAAATGAAAATGCAACTTTAAATCCCGGATTCCATGGACGAATTCTAGAATTATAAGCTAGATAATCAATGGATAGAGAGCCTGTATTGTGTTTATGACCAAAACCATGTTTGTGTTTTTGTTCATGCTCATGATCGTGACCATGTTCATGATTGTGTTCGTGCTCTGCCATGTTTTCCTCTCTTTTTATAAACTATTTATAAGTTTATAATTTTTTTATATTTTAGAACAATTATACTATTTTTACATAAATTGTCAATATTTTCACGTAACTAACTCCTATACCTATTTGTTATACCTAACATTCTGTTTTGTTATCACGTTACTGTTCACACCCACGCCATTTTTATCATTCGTAATAGCGCACTGACGTGCTCATTCGCTGCGTTGCAGCTGTATTGCTCATTAAATGGCGTTCCCTTCGTCAGCAAACATGAAAATATTCTTGTGCAAGCACAAATATTTTCATATTTTGGCTGACGTGTGAACTGTAACGTTATCACATAATTAATCATTTACAATTTTATCAATTTATGGTATTATTGATTGGTATTTCTTATGGGGGTAGCTAGGTGCTGGTGTACCTCTCGGTCTTCAAAACCGCTGTGAGGGGTTAAGAGCCTCTCGGGTGAGTTCGATTCTCACGTATCCCCGCCAAAAAATTAAGAAATGAGGTCAAAATAATGAATAAACAACAGAGACTACGTTCTCTTTACAAAGTTGATGAGGTGCTAAGTGAAGAGTGCCTTATTTTTTTAAAGAAAACTACCCTTATGGACTAATTATTGATAGTATTCGCGAAGAAATCAATAGTCTAAGACAACAAATTTTAAATGACGAAGAACCCCTTGCTTTAACTGATAAGGATTTATTCTTAAGACATGTTACTGAGCGCATTTTAAATAAGGCAAGACCAAGTCTACGAAAAATTGTGAATGCAACTGGTATTGTTCTTCATACAAATCTTGGACGTTCTCCACTCAGTAAGCAAACCTTAGAACGAGTACTTGAAATTTCTAATTCCTATTCTACATTAGAATACAATGTAAAATTAGGTAAACGTGGTTCTAGACATGACCATGTAGAATCGCTAATCTGTAAAATTACTGGAGCTGAAGCTGCTATGGTTGTTAACAATAATGCGGCTGCTACCATGCTTGTCTTATCAGCTATGGCAAAGGATAAAGAAGTGATTGTTTCACGTGGAGAACTTGTAGAAATTGGAGGTTCTTTTAGAATTCCTGACATTATGAGCTTAAGCGGCGCAACACTTAAAGAAATCGGCACTACAAATAAAACTCATTTTAACGACTATGAGAATGCGATTGATGTAGAAAAGACTGCTGCCCTTATGAAGGTTCACACCAGCAACTATCGAATTATTGGATTTACAGAAGATGTAAGCCTTGTAGAACTTAGAAAACTTGGAGATAACTATCATCTTCCTGTTATTTATGATATGGGAAATGGATTATTAGCTGACTTAAAGGACCATCATATTTTTGAACCTACTATTTTAGAGGCTATGAATGCAAATCCAGATGTTATGCTATTTAGTGGCGATAAGCTCCTAGGTGGTCCTCAAGCTGGTATCATAATCGGTAAAAAGACTTATATTGATCAGATGAAACGCCATCCACTTGCAAGAGTGGTTCGTATTGATAAAATGACACTTGCCGCCCTAGAAGCAACTTTCTTTAACTATCAAGATATAGAACGAGCAAAAAATCATATTCCAACACTTAAGATGCTTACCTATTCTAAAGAAGAACTTCTAAAACGTGCACAAACGTTACAAGAACTGTTACCAGTAAATGGAAATTCAGCAATTGAACCTTGTGAAGATTTTGTAGGTGGAGGATCTGCACCAGATGTAAAACTTGAAGGTTATGCACTGACACTTCACTTCGATAATCTTTCAACTGAAAAATTAGAACGACTATTTCGCAGTCATGACATTATTGTTCATGTTTCTTCTGATAAAGTGTGGCTCCATGTTCGCACTCTAATGGATGAAGATTTTAAACAGATTGCAGATGTTTTAACCAATATAAACGAAACTTTTAAATAAGTCTTAGATATAGTAAATACCTTAAATGTATGAAAGTTAGACTAAGGGATGTAAATAAAGGATGTAAATGAATGCAAAATATTATTATAGGAACTGCTGGTCATATTGACCATGGAAAAACTTGTTTAATCAAAGCGTTAACCGGTACAGATACCGACCGATTAAAAGAAGAAAAAAAGCGTGGAATTACCATTGAGCTAGGCTTTGCCAAATTAGAAAGTGGTAATGATGATTTAAATATTGGAATCATTGATGTTCCAGGACATGAGAAATTTGTTAAAAATATGCTCGCTGGTGTTGGTGGCATTGACTTTGTACTCTTAGTTATTGCTGCTGATGAAGGAATTATGCCTCAAACTAGAGAACACATGGATATCTTACGTCTATTAGATATTAAACGAGGCTTTGTCGTTTTAACAAAATGTGACAACTGCGACGAAGACTGGATTGAACTTGTGAAAGAAGAAATTAGTGAATATGTATCTGGCACTTTTTTAGAAAATTCTCCAATTTTTTCGGTTTCTTCTCATACAGGAGAGGGAATTGAAAAGCTGCGTAAAGCAATTTTAGAAACTGTTGCTACTCTTCCACCTCACAACCTTGATGCTTCCTTTAGACTTCCAATTGACAGAGTTTTTACAATGAAAGGTCATGGTACAGTTATTACTGGTACATTAATTGAAGGAAGCCTAGAAGTTGGCGACAATGTTTCTTTAATGCCCGCCGATATTCCTGCTAAGATTCGAAGCATTCAGGTTCACGGAAATGATTGTGAAAAAGCTTATGCTGGACAACGAACTGCTCTCAATTTAACAGTAAAGACTGAAAGTATTGAACGAGGATTTGTCGTTGCAAAACCAGACAGCATGATTAAAACCTATATGGTTGATGTAAGACTCTATTTGCTAGAAAGCACTGAACGAAGTGTACTTAATAATAGTCGTGTTCACTTCTACTACGGTTCTGATGAAGTATTAGGAAAAGTCGTACTACTTGATAGAGATGAGCAAGTTGCTGGAGAAACTGCTTATGCACAGATTCGATTCGAGAAAGAAATTGCCTTAAAGAGACTTGATTACTTTGTCATTCGTTTCTACTCTCCACTTGAAACTATAGGCGGTGGAATTATCCTCGATGCTTCTCCAAAACGTCATAAGAGAAATCATGAAGATGTACTAGAAGCAATTAAAATCAAGGATATTGGTAGTAAAGAAGAAATTGTTGAAGAATTTCTAAAAGAAGATAGCTTTACTGATAGTCATCTGCTTGATTTAAAGACAAATTTTTCAACAGAGAATTTACTTAAGAAGTTAAAAGGAACTGGACGAGTCCTTGAAATTGGAAAAGGAATTTATACTCATAAGAATTTTTATGATAAAATTCTACCATTTATTACTAAACTGCTTGAAGATTTTCATAAGGCTCATGCAATGACTGATGGATTATCTAAAGAAGAAGTGAAAAGTAAATTATTACAGAGGCTTTATGGTACTACTGAAAAACAAATTGATGTATTTTATGACTATTTAATTGAGAAAAAGGTCATTAAAGAGAATCATGGTTTAACTTCTCTATATGCATTTAAACCAAAGAATGACCAAGCAGAAATTGATAAGATTTTAAAAATCTACAAGGATGCTGGTTATGCAATGCCAAAGAATGATGATGTCATAAAGAATAATAAAAACACTAAGCAGTTGGTTAATCAGCTCTTAAAATCTGGAGATTTAATAAAGATTACTCCTATTTACTATATGCACAAAGACTGCTACGAGACTGCACTTAAACTACTAAAAGATACTATTACAAATAATGGCAGTATTACACTTGCTGAATATAGAAGTTTACTCGACAGCTCTAGAAAATATACTCAGATGATTTTAGAGTATTTTGATAGTAAACATATTACTGTGTTGAAGGATGAAA
>JPZU01000001.1:1220750-1224378 GCA_000875945.1 Lachnospiraceae bacterium TWA4
AGGATGAAAAGAGGACATTGTGCTAAAAATAGGGATTCCGATTGGAGTCCCTATTTAATATTATTTAATTCTACTAATTTTGAGCTTCATTTGGGAGCAAATTTTGCATATTTCTCATGCACAATCCAATAGTTGAAGCATTATGGAAAAATGCTGCTGTTCCTGGAACAACAAATCCACAAATACCTGCAACTAAAATCATTGCATTTAGAGATAATCCCCAAGTTGCTGTACTCTTCATTCGTTTCATCAACTGATCACTCATTTTCTTAAGTTCAACTAACTGACTTAAATCGGAGCCTGAAAGCGTAATGTCTGCAATTTCCTGAGCAATTTCTGCTCCTTCTTTCATTGCAATACCTACATCAGCTGCTGAAAGTGCTGGTGAATCGTTGATACCATCACCAATCATAATTACTTTACGTCCAGCTTCTTTTTCCTGATTTACATAATTTGCTTTATCTTCAGGTAAAACTTCTGCATAAAACTCCGTAATACCTGCCTTTGCAGCAATTGTACGAGCTGTCTGTTCACTATCTCCAGTCATCATTACAATGTGCTCAATACCTGCTGCTTTTAAATTTGCAATAACTTCTTTTGTATTTTCCTTAATTGGATCTGCGATTTCAATAATAGCTACTAACTTACCACCAATTGCCATATATAAATGGCTATTTTCGTGGTGTAGATTATCTAAAATTCCCTCATCAGCTTCATCAATTTGAACCTTCTCATCTTCAAATACAAAGTGATAACTTCCGATAATACAACGTTTGCCATCTACAGAAGATGCAATACCATGAGCAACAATATACTCTGCCTTCGAATGCATTTCCTCATGTTCAAGATCTTGCTCCTTAGCTGCACGAACTACTGCATTTGCTAAAGAGTGTGGGAAATGCTCCTCAAGACAAGCTGCAAGACGAAGCATTTCAGTTTTATCCTGACCATTTGCTGGAATCACATCAACAACTACTGGAGTTGCATTGGTCAGTGTACCTGTCTTATCAAAGATTACTGTATCAGCTGCTGCAATTTCTTCTAAGTAACGACCACCTTTAACGGTAATTCTGTGTTTACTTGCTTCACGCATGGCTGATAATACAGAAATAGGCATTGCTACTTCAATTGCACAAGAGAAATCTACCATTAATACTGAAGCTGCCTTTGTAACATTTCTTGTAAATAAGAAGGTAAGTGCTGCTGTTCCAAATGTGTAAGGAATAAGCTTACTAACTACCTGCTCTGCACGACTTTGTACTTCAGATTTTAGGCTTTCAGATTCTTCAATCATCTGTACAATCTTATCATATCTAGTCTGTCCAGAAGCATTTTTAACTTTAATAAATAACTCGCCTTCTTCAATCACTGTACCAGCAAAAACTGTACTATCTAAATGTTTACGTACAGGTACAGATTCACCAGTCATTGTCGCCTGATTAACCATCGCTTCACCATCAACTACAACGCCATCTAAAGGAATAAGACTACCTAGTGATACCTGAATAATATCTCCTTCAGAAACTTGGTGAATACCTACTAATTTGGTTTCTCCATTTTCAACCTTCCAAACTTTAGATACATCAAGTGCTAATGCTTGAGCTAAGTCATCTACGGACTTCTTATATGTCCACTCTTCTAAGATTTCTCCAATTTCTGTTAAGAACGTAATGGAGCTTGCTGTTGAGAAGTCTCCCGTTAAAATAGATGCTCCAATTGCTGATGCATGAACAATTTCTGCACTAAAGTTTCTATGAATAATGTCTTTAATTCCATGATAGATAAATGGTGCTGCATCTACACAGGTCCAAACCGTTCGAACTGGTAGAGGTAAAAAGAATCGTTTTAATACACGCTGCGCACACTTAGAAATAATCTCTTCTTTAAATTGATCATTGGTTGCTCTTGCAGAAACTTCTGGAACTTTTTCTTTTAACTCCTCATCAGTTAAAGAAATATTTTTTATAAATTCAAGTAAATTTGCTTTAGACTTTCCTTGATATCGAACAATGAGCTGAGCCGTACGAGCAAAGACTTGTACTGTTTCTACATCATCGCGATCAATCAGCGCATAATACAGCAAATCTGCTTCTTCAGGTTTCAATCGATTTTTTGTAAATTTCAAATGAAACCTATTTTTACTCTGATGTTCAATTGTATATTTCATATCTTATCCTATTCTTCGTCTAAAACTTCTTCTACTGGTTCATCATCTTCTTCAGTTTCTACTTCTTTGCCTTCATAGTAACTTTCAGTAATTTCCTTTGCATCTTCTGAAATATCAAGAGCTGATGCATGAATATTTTCAGCCATTTCCATAATAGAATTCTTCACAATAAATCCACCAGCTGTCAAATAGGTAAGACCTTTTTTAGCTACTTTTCCTTTTAAAACTCCAGGTGCAACTAAACCTACAATAAGACCCACTGCATATTTTGATAAATTCTTGTACTTCATAAAATTTTCCCTCCATAATTTCATATTTTTTATATCTTTTTGTTTTTGTTTCTGGCTATATAATACCATACCCCCCTATGGTATGTCAATAGTAAAATTAAAAAAACAGCCTAGTTTTTACTAGACTGTTTTTCTATTATAAATCACATATACACCTTATGAATTTTATGTACTTTGTACTCAAAATCCTAGCATATGAAAATTAATCAAGGTCTAACTGATCCATTAAAGCTTCTCTAGCTCTTTCAACGTCTCTAGCCTCTAAGATAGCAATCTGGCCAGGTTTCTGAACATCATAGAATTCAAAACGACCTTTATTACATAGACGACCTTTATTTTCTGATTCATTATCAGCAACTACGTCTAATAGCTTGTTGTCTTTAATTAATAGGATACGCTTGCAACCTTTCTTACAGTTGTAGCAAGTAGCTTCCACTCTCTGAACTTCCCAAGGGCGATACTGATCTCTGTTCTTAGGTCTTAAAGCACCTACTGGACAAGCCTGGATACAGTTACCACAGAATTCACATTCCATGTTGTTAATCCATTTATCCTGGAAAGGAGCTGCAGAAATGACAGACTGGAATCCTCTCTTAGAAAGAGCAATTGCACTACGTCCTACTAAATGTTCACAAGTGTTTGCACATCTGTGGCAAAGAATACATAAGTTAGGATCATAGTTGAAATATGGGTTTGAATCATCGATAGGTTTTTTAATCATTTCACCTGGATAAGATGTTTCTTTTACGCCATATTCATAGCAAAGTGACTGGAATTCGCAATCACCATTACCTGGACATGCGAAGCAGTGGTTTGGATGATTAGAAAGTAATAAATCTAATACACCACGTCTAGCTTCAATTACTCTAGCACTCTTGGTAAGAATTTCATTACCATCAGCAATAGGGAATGAACAAGCAGTAACTAATTTAGGCATACCAACGATTTCTACCATACAAATACGGCAAGAAGCCTCTGGTGTCATAAATTTTAAATAACAAAGAGTAGGGATTTTAATGCCAACACTCTGTGCTGCCTTTAAAATAGTAGTCCCTGGCTCTACTTCAACTGGTTTACCATCTATTGTTGCACGAATTTTTTTTACGTAACTCATTATATAACCTCCTGTACACAGTATTTCAAAAAATCAGAATATGCTTATGCTTTGTAA
>JPZU01000001.1:1226350-1235697 GCA_000875945.1 Lachnospiraceae bacterium TWA4
GGCCCTCCTTATTCGTATTGTGCTAGAATGTCACTAACCATACCTACGGTAAGACGTCCGTGTACTTCACCATTAACTGTCATAACTGGTGCAAGACCACATGCACCGATGCATCGACATGCTTCTAATGAGAACTTTCCATCTGCTGTACACTGTCCGCCAGTGATTCCTAAGATTTCCTGTAACTTGTCGTATACCTGTCCTGAACCCTTTACATAACAAGCAGTACCTAAGCATACTGAGATGTTGTATTTTCCCTTTGGATATAAAGAGAAGAACGAGTAGAAGGTTACTACGCCGTAAATCTTTGCTAAAGAAATTCGAAGTTCATCTGAAATAATCTTTAACACTTTTTCTGGAAGGTAACCAAAAATTTCCTGTGCCTGCTCTAATACAGGAATTAATGGGCTCTTGGTTCCCTTATACTTTGCAAGTAATTCATCTAACTGTGCTTCTTGCTCTGGTGTTCCTTTGTAAGGAATGTTGATTCGTTCGTCACTCATTGTTAAAATACCTCCTTATTCCATATAGCTATATGAAAACAATTGTGAATATAAAAAATATTTAATATCTTTTATACAGAATATACAACAAACTAAAAAATACTTTTATTTAATTCATCAATTATAATCTCTTACTATTGATGTTTTTAAAACATTCTTATGCTATTTTACTATTGATTCCCTAGTTTAGTCAAACTAATTCTACAATAAAACCAAATAATAGCAATTTAAACAATTTTTTAACAAAGTTTTTGTCTATTTTTAATGTCATTTATTGATATTTTTTATTAAAATAAGCTGTGAAATAACTCTTAAAAGTATAAAATCAGCTCCTTTTACAAACTACTAATTGTATACTCCCTCAGTCAGCAAAGCTGACAGCTCCCTCAACGAGGGAGCCTTTTATTGAATTATTTATTTCACAGCTTTTTAGATTTTTAGAACATCTTAGACTTTCTCTTCCTTGAAACAACCTTTGGTGCAGGAATGTATTCACAACATTCTTTACATTCGGTTGCTTTTTCTACATGAACAGCTGTTACCTTATACTCAGGTGTCTTAGAGAAATCATCTAAGTGGTCACCAACTAACCAGTTAGAGTTACCATCTAAGAAGTGGAATGGCATCCATACTTCACCTTTATGAGTCTTATCAGATACATCTGCCCAAGATTCAATACGTCCCTTAGGAGAAGATACATAAACTTTATCTCCATTTTCAATACCAAGTTCCTTTGCATCCTCTGTATTGATTTCGATGAATGAACGACCAGAAATTTCATTAATTTCAGGAGTCTTAGCAGTCATAGCACAAGCATTGTAATGATAGAGTACACGACCAGTCATCATGATTAATGGATACTCCTCAGTTGCCTGCTGTGTTGATGGCTGATATTTAGCTGGATAGAAGTAACCAAGACCTCTAGCAAACTTACCAACATGCATGATAGGAGTACCTGGATGATCCTTGCTAGGACAAGGCCACTGTAATCCTCTGCCACCAACTTCTTCACTATCAAGTCTTTCATGAGTAATGCCACCAAATGATGGAGTTACACTAGCAATTTCATCCTCAATCTGTGCTGGAGTTAAGATTGGCTGATTATAACCCATTCTCTGCATAATTAATGAGAAAATTTCTGTATCTGCTTTTGTTCCTGGAATTTCGATAGCCTTACGAACTCTCTGTACACGACGTTCTGTATTAGAGAAGGTACCTTCTTTTTCCAGATATGAACGACCAGGGAGAATAACATCAGCATATTTTGCAGTCTCTGTCATAAATAATTCATCTACAACTAAGAAATCTAAGCTGGTAAGAGCTTTGATTACATGATTTGTATCAGGATCAGTAACAACTGGATCTTCACCAAAGATGAATAAACCTTTTACCTTTCCATCAATCATGTCATGGAAACATTCTGTTGCTGTTCTACCAGGTTTTAAGTGTTTAAGGTCAACGCCCCAAGCTTTTTCAAATTTCTCTACAACAGCTGGGTCAGAAACCTTCTGATAACCGGTAAATACATTTGGCTGAGCACCCATATCACAAGCACCCTGAACGTTGTTCTGTCCACGGATAGGGTTAACACCACAACCAGCTTTACCAAGTTTACCAACCATCATTGCCATATTAGACATAGACATAACACCTTCTGTACCAGTGTGATGTTCTGTTACACCTAAACAATACATGATTGGAGCACGATCTGCTTTTGCATATAAACGAGCCGCTTTACGAATGTCTTCAGGGTCTAAGTGGCAGATTTCACCTGCACGCTCAGGAGTCCATTCTTTAACAATCGCTGCTAACTCTTCAAATCCTTCTGTTCTATTAGCAATAAATTCTTTGTCAACTAAATCTTCTTCGATGAATACATTCATCATAGCACTTGCAAATGCAACGTTTGTACCAGGTTTTAATTTTAGGTGAATAGTTGCTTGTTTTGCAAGATCAATTTCACGAGGGTCAACAACGATCAGTTTTGCACCTCTTTGAACTGCCTGACGTACCTGCATACCAATAACAGGATGAGCTACTTCAGGGTTTGAACCACAAAGTAAGATAACATCTGACTCATGTGTGATATCATAAATGGTGTTTGTCATAGCACCTGAACCTAACGTGGTTGCCAGACCGGCAACAGTAGGAGCATGTCAAACGCGGGCACAGTTATCGGTATTGTTTGACTCAAATGCAACTCTGGTCATCTTCTGAAGCATATAAATATCTTCATTCGTTGAACGTGAGCAAGCAAAACCTGCTAGTGCCTGACCTCCATATGTTTTTTTGATTTCTGTCATCTTTGAAGCAACTAAATCAAGAGCTTCATCCCAAGTAGCTTCTTCAAATTCGCCAGTTTCTCTATTCTTAATTAATGGTGTTGTAATACGATCATCGCACTGTGCAAAATCGAAAGATGCTGAACGACCTTTAACACAAAGTAATCCTCTATTTGAAGGACCATCTGCTGCTTCAACATCTACTACACGATTGTCTTTTACGTATACATAATACTGACATCCTGTAGCACAGTGAGGACAGGTTGTAAGGACTTTCTTAACTTCCCATGGACGATATAACTTCTGTTTCTTCATGGTAAGAGCACCTGTAGGACACGCCTGTACACAGTTACCACAAGATTCACAGTTACTGTCAATCCACTTGTCACCAAATGCAGGACTAATGACAGATTGGAAACCTCTCTGAGTGGTATCAATAGAACCACGGCAAGTACGTTTCTGACAAGTATTTACACATCTATGACATAAAATACATAAGTTAGGATTGTAAGTAAAAAATTTATTTGAATCATCAATTGGACGTTCAATACCTTGGAAAGGTACTTCCTTCACGCCATATTCAAAACAGTAATCCTGTAATTTACACATACCATTTTGTGGACAAGAGAAGCAGTCTGTCTTATGGTTGGTCATTAATAACTCTAAGACACCTTTTCTTGCAGCGACAACTCTCTCGCTCTTGGTATAAACAACATTTCCGTCAGCAGCTGGGAATGAACAAGCTGTGACTAATTTTGGCATTCCTTCAATCTCTACCATACACATACGGCAGGATGCTTCAGGAGTGACATCTTTTAGATAACATAATGTAGGAATCGAAACGCCTGCAACTTTTGCAGCGTCTAAGATTGTAGAGCCTTCTTCGACTTCTACAGTGATTCCATCAATAACCACTTTTATCATAGTTTCCTCCTCGATTGATTTTGTGGTTTATAAAGTGCATTCTTTTTCTACTATTATTTGATTTCTATTTCCATTTATAATTATTAAAATCATTTTTCAAGTTAGATTTAAATAATTGCTTATAAGGTTATATAATGAGTTTTTTATCCAAACCAAAGTCATTCCGTCCAAAGTCATTCCGTTCCATAGTCTTCTAAATAATTTAGAAAAAGAATTGCTCTTTATAAGGGGTTTATTGCTAAACAAATAAAACAATAGGATTTTAAAGAATAGTTTCCTTTAAAATACTAGGATACTAAGGAATAGTCTCCTTATTAAAAAACTTAAACATCTTGCTACCTCCGTTCTTTCTATTACATAAAAGGTTCTAATACCTTTGGAATTTTTATACTTCCATCTTCTTGTTGGTTTTGTTCAATCAATGCCGCAAATAGTCGGCTAGTTGCAAGCCCTGAGGCATTCAATGTGTGAATATAATGAATCTTGCCTTTTTCATCTTTATATCTACTATTACTTCGCCTTGACTGATAAGTTCTGGCATTTGATACAGAACTTACTTCTTTATATATCTGCTCTTTTGGAAACCATACTTCAATATCATAGGTTCTTGCCATTGAAGCACTACATTCACTGGCTGCACATTTTACAACTCTATAATGAAGATCTAACTTCTTCATTAATGATTCAGCTTGTGCTAATAATTCATTAAAAGCTTTATCTGAATTTTCCTGTGTTGTAAATTGTACCATTTCAACTTTATTAAAGTTATGACCTCTAATCATACCCTTTTCATCAGGATGTTTACTTACTTCTCTACGAAAACAAGGCGTATAGGCTGTATATTTAAGTGGTAATTCATTACTTTTTAGAATTTCATTTTGATGAAAATTTACAAGCAACGTCTCTGCTGTAGGAATTAAAAATTGATCTTCATCTTGAATATGATAAACTTCTTTTTTAAACTTTGGAAACTGTCCTGCACCATATCCACATAACCCTTTAGCTACTGGTGGTAACATCACCATCTCATATCCTGCAAGTTGATTTTCTTTTAAAAAGAAATTTAAAAGAGCCCATTCTAACTTAGCTCCCATTCCTTTATAAATCCAATAACCAGTTCCAATTAAATCGCTACCCAACTGATAATCAATCAATTGATATTCCTTGCACAACTCTATATGCCCTTTATCAGCATAGGTTTTCTCTTTATAGGAATATAATACCTCATTTTCAGTTGATACGTCTTCATCTACAACATTCGGAAGTTGAATTAAAATCTCATTTAATTCGTGGTCTTTTTCGATAAATAGTTGCTCCAATTGTTTAATTTGTTCTTTTAAACCACTAACTTCTTCTAATTGTTTACTAACTTCTTGTTTTTGTTTCTTTAAATTAGAAATATCTTTTGATAACTGATTCTTTTTCTGTCTTAATTCTTGTAAATCTGTTTGAAGTTTTAACTTTTCTTGATCTATCGTTAAAATTTCATTAACTGAAATCGTTTGACCTCTCTTATCAAAAGCTATTTGCACTTTTTTCGGTTGTTTTCGAATTTCTTGTAAATCTAACATATTGAATTCTCTTATATATATTTTCTATAATTTTACCACACTTATTTGTATTTTCATATAGCATATTGTTTAAATTATGTTTTTAAAATGTAGAAAAACTGATATTTTTTTTGTTAGTTTTTCACAACGTGAATAAAATCAAGAACAATCTTCGGTAATTATGAATAGGGATTTTAAATTTCTTTATTAATTTTTACTACAATTGGTTATACTTATCTTATGGAGGTTATCAATCAATGAATAAAGAAGAATATAATGAATATGTCAAGCAAGTGACTCCCACCAATAATACATGGATTGATGTGATTAAGGCTTTTTTAGGTGGTGGAGCAATTTGCTTATTTGCTGAATTAATCAATGACGGTTTTCAAAATTACTTTGGAATGATTGAAGATGTATCTAGAGTTTATACATTAATTGTATTAATTTTAATTACAGTCATTCTCACAGGATTTGGTCTATTTGCAAAGATTGTCAAGCATATCGGTGCAGGTGCACTGGTTCCTATTACGGGATTTGCCAATTCAGTAGCTGCCGCTGCAATTGAATATAAAAACGAAGGAAATGTATTTGGTGTTGGATGCAAAATCTTTATTATTGCTGGACCTGTCATTTTATTTGGAGTTTTTACAAGTTGGATACTTGGAATTATCTACTGGATTGGATTGCAGATTGGAATGATAGCATAAAAAAGGGGATTTAAAAATCCCCTAATGTCCAGTATCTTAATATAAAATCAAACCAAAATAAACCATTGTATTATCTCCAAAATTATGAGTTAATCCTGCTTCATCCACATTTTGCATAACCATAATCCCATGACTTTCCATTGAAGATAATCGTTCATCGGGATGACGGCAGGGCTCATTTGGACATGCACACACTTCACAAGTTGTACATCTAGTTGATAATATATACGGATTTAAGCTTTTATCCTTTAAGTCCTTCCAAATTGCGCGAGTAACATCTTCATGATGTTTTTTTGCCTTTACATTTGCATTATAATCCCAAGAATTTTCTGTTTCTACTACAGTAGAAAATAAACAATAATTTTGATACTGCTTACATTTATCTATACTTTCTTGAATGTCTCCACAATATGGAGGACATCCCCATGATTTTCCATAAAATTCACAATCCATTTTACAAATTAACCAAGTTTTATCTGAAAAATGAAGTTCACCAATTCCTCCAAATACATATTCACAAATATCATATTGTAAAATCACCTTTTCAATAATATCTTTACTATCCACAAGCGCCTCCATAAAATTTTAATTATACGATCAATACTATAATACGGATTTTTATTCACTTCTCAATACCTTTTTTAATTTAATAGTTACTATGAAATTTAATAGTTACTAATAAATTTATCAGTATCTTGATTTTTTAATGTTAATTTAATATACTGTGCATATAGAAATTAACAAAACTATTTGGAGGTAATCTTACAATGAATGAAAATATTAAAAAAATATTAGAAGCAAATAACTGGGAACTTGCAACTTGTGCAAACAATGAACCAAATGTTGTACCTGTAGGATTTAAAGTAATTACTGAAGATGGTAAACTTGCAGTTGGTGATCTTTTACTTGATACAACTCTTACAAATATCAAAGCAAATCCAAAGGTTGCTATTTCCGCTTATGATGCAAAAACTTCTGAAGGCTATCAGGTAAAAGGTAGTGCAGAATATGTTACCGAAGGACCACTTCTAGATGCTTGCAAAGCTATGGCAGAAGAAATGTTTAAAGGTGCACTTTCTCCTAAGGGTGTAGTTGTTATTACTCCAGAAAAAGTAATCGTTACAACTCCTGGTCCTGACAACAAAAAAGTTTTATAATTCATAATCAATACAACTAGTAGCTTTACTTTTACAGTTCATTTCTGTAAAATAAAGCTACTTAATTATTGAAAGGATTATTTTACTTATGTATCAAAAAAAATTAGAAGAAGATATTCGCTGTCCTCTAGAATATGGAATGAGCATCTTTGGAGGCAAGTGGAATTCAAGAGTCATTTGTGTTTTAGCAAATCTTGGGACTTTAAGATATAGTGAACTTCGAAAGGAAATGGTCAATATTACAGATGCAGTTCTTACAACAACCCTAAAGTCTCTTATTAAAAATGAAATCGTTGAACGAAAATCCTATGATCAAATTCCTCCACGAGTTGAATATACACTAACAGATAGAGGAAAATCCATTGTACCTGTTTTACAAGCGATGTGTCAATGGGCAGGAATGTTTTATAAAGAACCTGATAAATCACCAATGTCTCTTTGCAAAAACTGTGATCACCATTAAAGCAACTATGAATAAAAATAAAAAAGTAGGGAATCTTTCCTACTTTTTATTACACATTTGACAAGCCGAAGGAGTTATCGCACAACCACCAAGAGCTGTCTCTCTTAGTTCTACAGGAATTCTTCGACCTACATTATACATAGTCTCTATCATCTCATCTAATGAAATTAACTGAGGAATTCCCGCAAGAGCCATTTCAGCTGCAATTAAAGCATTAGCTGCTCCACTGGCATTTCTCGTTTGACAAGGACATTCTACTAAACCACCTACCGGATCACAGACAAGCCCCAACATATTCATAAGCACAGTTGATGCTGCATAGGTAGACTGCACTGGACTTCCACCCATAAGTTCTACTGCGGCACTTGCTGCCATTGCTGCCGCTACGCCCATTTCTGCCTGACATCCACCCACTGCTCCTGCAACGGTTGCATTTTTCATTGCTAAATATCCAATTGCTCCTGCATTGTATAACACATCCACCATTTTTTTATCAGAAAAATCATATACTTCTTGTAAGGCAAGCAATAATCCTGGAACCACTCCTGAAGATCCTGCTGTAGGTGCTGCTACAATAAGTCCCATTGAAGCATTGACTTCTAATACACCCATTGAGTATGCAATAGCTTTACTAAGAACTGGTCCACAAATCCCTTTATTTTCTATCTGGTGATTGTTTAATTTTTTTGCCTCACCACCAATTAAACCACCCATAGATTTTACAGGAGATTCTATAGAAGTACGCGCAGATTGTTTCATAATCTCCCATACCTTTGCCATTTTTTCCTGAATAACATCTATCGTAGTTTCGCCTTCTTCACACTCTCTTTGTTTCATGACCTCTGAAATAAGAAGGTTGTTTTCTTCACATAATATTAAAAGTTCTTTTGCATTTTTAAAATTCATCTATTCCTTATACTCCTCCTTATTTCTGCACAATAATTACATTTTTAACATTTGGATTTTCAAAAATCAATTCACGACATTCCTCTGGAATCTGGTCATCCGTTTCAACAATTGTATAAGCAAGATTTCCCTTAGATTCTCGAAATAACCTCATAAATGCCAGATTTACCCCAAAATCACTCATGCACTTTGTAATGTGTGCCACCACACCAGGTCGATCAAGCTGTGTAACGATTAAAGCACTATATTCTCCTGTAAATTCAACAACAGCTCCATTGATTCTAGTAATTTTTACCTTACCCCCACCTATACTCTCACCTCGAACTGTCATTTCCTGTCCAATTAAATCAGTCATATGAATATCTACTGTATTGGGATAAATATCGGTTTCTATTTCATTCGGAATAAATTTAAAATCAATTCCTCTCTCTTTTGCAATTTGAAAAGAATCTCGAATTCTCATATCATCTGTGTGAAATCCCATAAGTCCACCAAGTAAAGCACGATCTGTACCGTGACCTTTATAGGTTTTAGCAAATGAACCATATAAAACAAATTCTACTTGGGCAATATCCTCTGAAAAAATATTTTTTGCAAGATATCCAATAATTACTGCACCTGCTGTATGGGAACTACTTGGACCAATCATATTAGGTCCTAACACATCAAAAACACTGATAAATGACATATTTCATACCTCTACATTTTTATACTTTTTATTCTTATTTTGTTAAAATTTATTTTTATTATAACAAAAGACCTAGCAAAAATGCTAGGTCTTTTAAAATATATCTCTATTCATACCTTCAAAACTACACATTCACGTAAACCGTATCATCTATATCATTATCC
>JPZU01000001.1:1240444-1278637 GCA_000875945.1 Lachnospiraceae bacterium TWA4
GTTTTGTTCTTTTAACAGCAACTTTTATAGTCTATCATAAGTTGTTGTCTTTGTCAAGAACTTTTTTATTTTTTTTAATTTTTCTCTGTAAGTTTATCTCTCACTCACAGCGCTCATATATATTATCACCTATAAAATCATTTGTCAACACTTTTTTTAATTATTTTTAATTTTACTGTTATATTAGTTACAGTTCACACGTCAGCTAAAATATGAAAATATTTGTGCTTGCACAAGAATATTTTCATGTTTGCTGACGAAGGGAACGCCATTTAATGAGCAATACAGCTACAAGGCAGCGAATGAGTACGTCAGTACGCTACCTCGAATGATGAAAATGGCGTGTGTGTGAACAGTAACTATATTACAGTTTACACACAAATCACTTCCTATAATAATTTACTCAAATCTAGATTTACTAAATTTAGATTTGAATAAATTATATTTTTTTGCAATAAAATCTAAAAAAGAGGACTGAAAATCAGTCCCCTTAAATCTAGTCAATCTTATTTATCTTTAATTTCACTGTGAATCTGCTGTAATGACTTCACTTCGCCATTTCCATGTTCTTTCACATAACGAATACCCTTAGCAGTTGCTCTTGCTGCTGCCATTGTAGTCATATATGGAATCTTGCCCTTAATAGCAGTCTTACGTAAGTAACTGTCATCCATTACACTATCTTTTCCTACAGGAGAGTTAATAATTAAATCAATCTTTCCATTCGTCATTAAGTCTACGATATTTGGACGACCTTCCTGAAGTTTATTTACACGTTCTGCCTTGATTCCAGCATTTTCTAATGCCTTGCAAGTTCCTTCAGTTGCTAAAATCTTAAATCCATCTTCTGCAAGTAACTTAGCAACTTCTACAGCTTCTTCTTTATCCTTACGGTTTACAGAAATAAGTACAGTTCCACCTAATGGAAGTGTTGTCTGAGTTGCTTCCTGAGCTTTGTAGAAAGCTTCTCCATAATAGGTAGAAAGTCCTAATACTTCACCTGTAGAACGCATTTCTGGTCCAAGGATAGGGTCTACTTCTGGGAACATATTGAATGGGAATACGGCTTCTTTTACTCCATAGTATGGAATATGCTGTTCTTTGAGTGCTGGAACCGGTGAAGGATTTCCAGTAAGTTCAGAAGTAACAATTTCTGTTGCAAGAGGTACCATACGAATGTTGCAAACTTTTGAAACTAGAGGTACTGTACGAGAAGCACGTGGATTAGCTTCTAACACGTAAACCTTGCCATTTTCAATTGCATACTGCATATTCATAAGACCTTTTACATGCATTTCTTCTGCAATTTTTCTAGTATATTCTTTAATCGTCTTAACATTTTCCTCTGTAATATGAACAGAAGGAATGATGCAAGCTGAATCTCCTGAGTGAACACCTGCAAGTTCAATATGCTCCATAACTGCTGGAACAAATGCATGAGTTCCATCACTGATTGCATCAGCTTCACATTCAAGTGCATGATTTAAGAAACGGTCAATTAAGATTGGTCTGTCAGGAGTTACACCAACAGCTGCTTTCATATAACCAGTCATGCTCTCATCATCATATACCACTTCCATTCCACGTCCACCAAGTACGTAAGAAGGACGAACCATTACAGGATAACCAATGCGATTAGCAATTTCAATTGCTTCTTCTACAGTTGTAGCCATTCCTGCTTCTGGCATAGGAATCTCTAATTTATCCATCATTTCACGGAATAAATCACGATCTTCTGCTAAATCAATAACTGCTGGGCTAGTACCTAAAATCTTCACACCATTCTTTTCAAGTTCTGAAGCAAGATTTAAAGGAGTCTGTCCACCAAACTGTGCAATCACACCTACAGGTTTTTCTTTCTTGTAAATGCTAAGTACATCTTCTAGAGTTAATGGCTCAAAGTATAACTTGTCTGAAGTATCATAGTCTGTAGATACAGTTTCAGGGTTACAGTTTACAATGATGGTTTCAAATCCAAGTTTCTTAAGAGCTAGAGCTGCATGAACACAGCAGTAGTCAAATTCGATACCCTGACCGATACGGTTAGGACCACCACCTAAGATCATAATCTTTTGTTTATTATCACTTACAGGATTCTTATCTGTTGCATTATAGGTTGAGTAATAGTAAGCTCTATCCTGTGTTCCACTTACATGAACACCTTCCCAAGCTTCTTCTACACCAAGAGAAATTCTCTTGTTACGAATATCATCTTCTGGCACTTCTAAGATTTGGCTTAAGTATTTATCAGAGAAACCATTTTTCTTAGCAGAAACTAATGCATGATCTGCTGGTACGCAACCTTTATGTGCAATTAAAGCTTCCTCTTCTTCTACAAGTTCTTTCATCTGTTCAATGAAGTACGTTTTAACCTTTGTAATATCAAAGATTTCTTCAACAGTTGCACCTTTACGAAGTGCTTCATACATAATGAAATGTCTCTCACTTGAAGGAGTCATTAATAAATGAAGTAATTCATCTTTAGTTTTGTCGTGGAAATCTTTTGCAAAACCAAGACCATAGCGTCCAGTCTCTAAACTTCTAATGGCTTTCTGGAATGCTTCTTTATAAGTTTTACCAATACTCATAACTTCACCAACTGCACGCATCTGAGTACCTAACTTATCTTCTACACCTTTGAATTTTTCAAATGCCCAACGAGCAAATTTGATAACAACATAATCACCATCTGGAACATATTTATCTAATGTACCATATTTACCACAAGGAATATCTTTTAATGTAAGACCTGCTGCAAGCATAGCAGATACTAAAGCAATTGGGAAACCGGTTGCTTTAGAAGCAAGAGCTGAAGAACGAGAAGTTCTTGGGTTAATTTCAATAACAACAATACGGTCAGTTACAGGATCATGAGCAAACTGCACGTTGGTACCACCAATAACCTGTACAGAATCTACAATACGATAAGCCTGTTCCTGTAAACGTTTCTGAACTTCTTTAGAGATTGTAAGCATAGGAGCTGAGCAGAAAGAGTCGCCAGTATGAACACCTAAAGGATCAATATTTTCAATGAAACATACAGTAATCATATTACCATCTGCATCACGAACAATTTCAAGTTCTAATTCTTCCCATCCAAGAATACTTTCTTCAACGAGAACCTGTCCTACTAAACTAGCCTGTAAACCACGTGCACAAACGGTTTTTAACTCTTCTTTATTATAAACGAGGCCACCGCCAGCACCACCCATCGTATAAGCTGGACGTAAAACGACTGGATAGCCTAAACGGTCTGCAATTTCAAGAGCCTGTTCTACAGTATAAGATACTTCACTTCTTGCCATTTCAACGCCGATAGCATCCATAGACTTCTTAAATTCAATACGGTCTTCACCACGCTCAATAGCGTCAACCTGAACACCAATAACTTTAACATTGTATTTGTCTAAAACACCTTCTTTTGCAAGTTCAGCACAAAGATTAAGGCCTGACTGTCCGCCAAGATTTGGGAGTAAGGCATCTGGTCTTTCCTTTGCAATAATCTGTTCTAGACGTTTGACATTTAAAGGTTCAATGTAAGTAATATCTGCAATTTCAGGATCAGTCATGATAGTTGCTGGATTGGAGTTTACTAACACGATTTCATAACCTAAATTACGAAGCGCTTTACAAGCCTGTGTTCCTGAGTAATCAAATTCACAAGCCTGTCCAATAATAATTGGACCTGAACCAATAATTAGTACCTTGTTAATATCTGTTCTTTTTGGCATAAGTACCTCCTCATATTTCTAATTGTTACTACTTTTATTTTTTCTGTTCAGATATATTATACAGATTTTTTCAAAAAAAGATAGTAGAAATTTTATTTTAATCTAAAAATTTTTTAGTAAATCTCTATAATTTAATACTAGGATCAAAAGGTCACATTTTTATGCTTGCATAAAAATGCATCATAATTTATAGCTCATATCATGCCACTGCTCTCCACCCCAAGTAGAATTAGAGATTCCAAGGTCTAAAAATTCCATACCTTCATAGAACTTTACTTTATCTTCTAGACAGGTTAAAATTAAACTCTTTCTTCCTCTACGAGCCTCTACGTTTTTATACTGTGAAACAATTTCATGGGCTAATCCTTGATGTCTATACTCTGGTAACACATCAAGACCTAATAGCATCACATTGGCTCCGTTAGGATTATGAAGTGAGGCATCTGTAAAAAATTCATCACGAAATACTTCTTCATCTGTTGCAAGTCCATTTAAAAATCCTGCAATTTTTCCAGTTTTAGTATCCACAGCTACTAGACAAAAATCTGCTGCAACTTTCATTCGCTCATTCATGGATTTTTCTGAACAGGCCTCATTGGGTGGAAAGCAAATTTGCTCAATCACCACTGCCTGACTAATTTCTTCTAATTTTATTGTACGAAATTCAAATTTTTTATTCATTATCATCAACCTCTTTTCTTTCTACTTTCGCTACACATCATTCATCCCATCATAGGGAATACGAAAATAATCCAAATACACCTTAAATCGATCTTGTGCAGTTAAACAAGTATCTCTTAGATATCCTTTCTCACTTTTCCATTCGTTAAGTCCTCGATAATAAAACATCTTTAAATCATCTTCAATAATAAATGGTGTAATCTGATTTCTCAAACATTCTTTAAATAAAAGTAATCGTCCCACTCGCCCATTTCCATCCTGAAATGGATGGATTCTTTCAAATTTATAATGAAAATCTAGTAGCTCATCAAACGTTTTTAATTTGGTTTGATTATATTCTCTTAACAAAGTTTTTATTGACTTAGAAACCTCTTCTGGTAAGGTCGTTTCTAAACCGCCTACCTCATTAGGAAATCGCTTATAATTTCCTACTTCAAACCAATCCTTTCTTGAATCACTTGTTCCTGTTTTTAAAATAAAATGAAGCTCTTTTATCAATTTTTCAGAAATTGCTAGTTGTGCTTTATCAATTATCAAATCAATACATCGAAAATGATTGGTAGTCTCTATAATATCATCGACATTCGCTCCATCCGAATCAAATCCTATCGTATTTGTTTCATAAATATAACGCGTCTGATCATGGGTCAATCGACTACCTTCTATATGATTGGAATTGTAGGTCAGTTCAATCTGAATTTTATGATAAATTCCTCCTGTTCGTCCACTTCTTTTTTCATCTCGTAACACTTCTAATAAAGGATTTGTCTTTCTTACTTTTGAATTCATTCGCATAGGCTTTTTGGCTTGTTCTGGAATTTTCCATGTCTTTCCTTCCAAAAAAGCCCCTTCAATTCGTCCTTTTGAGCAATAATTGCGAATGCTTCTTTCAGACAATCCCCATTTTTTTGCAACTTCTGATACTGAAAGAGTTTTCACTTGGCATCCCTCCAATCTTTGGCATGAGGTGCCACGCAGTGGCAAAGTCCTGATGCCTTTCTTTTTCACACTCAATTTAACACTATCCTGTAAAAATGATAGCATATTATCGGCATAATTTCAATTATTTTTATTATATTCACAAAATATTTTGCCGATAAATAGTCCTTTACTTTTAACCTATAACTTTGTAAAATAGTCTTAAATCTCAAAGAAAGTTGGATAGTATCATGTATCAATTCTATTATAAAATGAACGAAGACGAAACATACACCATTACTGGTTGCAGTGGTGAAGGAGAAACTGCTATTCTCCCCAATAATCTAAAATATACAGTAATTTTTGATGATGTATTTAAAGGTCATAAAGAACTTACAAAGGTGGTATTTCCAGATACTATTACAGATATTGGAGCTTTTGTCTTTGATGGCTGTGAAAACCTTAAGGAACTAACTCTTCCACCTTACCTAAAAAATTTTTGGCAATATGCGTTGACAAGGTGTGGAATAGAAGAAATTTCCATTCCTGGAAGTGTTGAACATATTATTCCTTTTGTTTTTAATGAATGTAAAAATTTAAAAACTGTTTATATTAAAGAGGGAACTAAAAAAATTTTAGGAAATGCGTTTAGAAATTGTACAAATCTTCAAGATGTCTACCTACCTTCAAGTATTGAAGAAGTCTCTGAATTTGCCTTTGCCGGATGTCCAAATGTTCAAATTCACAAACGATAGGCATAGACAAGATTTAACTATTAAAAAACTGAGTAAGGTCTCCCCTACTCAGTCTTTTTTTCCTTCAATTTCTGTTTTAATATTAATAAAATTGCTACACTAATAATGACTATCAAATCTTCATACACAGACGT
This sequence comes from Lachnospiraceae bacterium TWA4, assembly GCA_000875945.1. Lineage (GTDB taxonomy): Bacteria > Bacillota > Clostridia > Lachnospirales > Lachnospiraceae > TWA4. Next base: position 1,246,664 of record JPZU01000001.1, read on the forward strand.
AGACTGTACAATCATATGCCTTGTGACAACGAAAATTAATACTTCTAAAATTGAATCAGCATCAGGTTTTAATAACATCTTTAAAAACTCAATACCGATAACTACTTCTAAGATATCCTTAATGTAGTGCTCAATAAATCGTGCCGTATCACTCATTGGAATATGAACTAACTCCATAGCTAATGAACATAGCCCAATCAAAACTGCAATAACTACAAAAAATGCAGTAATCAGTTCAAATATATGACTTAACTTTTCTAGGGATTTAAACAACTTTTCCATTAATAATTCTAATCCTCAAATCCATTTGGATTATTTTTTTGCCAATTCCAAGAATCTGCACACATATCCTCTAAGTCATACTGTGCCACCCAACCAAGCTTTTCTTTTGCCTTTGTTGGATCTGAATAACAAGTTGCAATATCTCCAGCTCTTCTAGGTCCAATCACATAAGGAATTTTTACACCATTTGCTTTTTCAAATGCTTTAACAATGTCAAGAACTGAATATCCTTTACCAGTTCCAAGGTTGTAGATTTCTACACCACACTTAGCTTCAATTGCCTGTAATGCTTTTACATGACCATTTGCAAGGTCAACAACGTGGATATAATCTCTTACACCAGTTCCATCTGGGGTGTCATAGTCATCACCAAATACGGTTAACTGTTTTAATTTTCCCACTGCAACCTGAGTAATATAAGGCATTAAGTTATTAGGAATTCCATTGGGATTTTCACCAATGGTTCCTGACTTGTGAGCTCCTATTGGATTAAAGTAACGAAGTAGAACTACATTCCACTCTGGATCTGCTACCTGAAGATCTGTTAAAATCTGTTCAAGCATAGACTTCGTCTGACCATAAGGGTTGGTACACTGTCCTTTTGGGCACTGTTCTGTAATAGGAATCATCGCTGGATTTCCATAAACAGTTGCAGATGAACTAAAGATTATATTCTTACAACCATGTTTTCTCATCACATCCACTAAAACCAACGTACCATTGATATTGTTATCATAGTATTCCCAAGGAAGACGAACAGACTCACCAACTGCTTTTAACCCTGCAAAGTGAATACAGCAGTCAAATTTATTTTCAGCAAATACCTTCTCTAAACCTTCTCGATCACGAATATCTACCTGATAAAATGGAATTTCACATCCTACAATCTTTGCTACTCTCTTTAAAGAAGCTTTACTAGAATTTACTAAGTTATCGATAACTACTACGTTATGTCCAGCTAAAACAAGTTCGATTACTGTATGTGAGCCTATATATCCAGCTCCACCTGTTACTAAAATATTCATACGTTCACCTATTTTTTACCTTTCCAAGCACCAGTTTCATCCTCGATGCCAAACTTTGCAGGATCAAAAGTTGGGTCCTTTCCTGCCTTTTTTTGTTCCTCATAATCTTTAAGTAATGCGCCTGCTTTAGGAGCTAGTAAAGCAATTGCAATAATATTTGCCCATGCCATAAGTCCATAGCCGATATCACCCATAGACCACATTGCATCAGCATTAATAACTGCTCCTGCAAATGATGCAAGAATAAACACTGCTCGCCCAATTTGCACTGCAGCTTTACTATTCTTTGTCAAATAGCGAATATTTGCTTCTGCCTGATAGCAATAGCCAGTCATTGATGTAAATACAAATAAAACAATAATTACTGCAAGCAATTTTCCAGCCCAGCTTCCATAGGTATTCGTTAATGCATGCTGTGTCCACTTAATACCATTTTCGATTCCACCAGTCTGACTAAGTAATAGTGTTTTTTCATCTGGTCCAACGACATCAAAGGTTCCTGTAAGTAAAACCATAAGAGCCGTTGCTGTACCAATAAATAATGTATCTACATAAATTGAAAATGACTGAATAAGACCCTGCTTAGCTGGATGTGAACATTCAGCAGCAGCTGATACAATCGCTCCACAACCCATACCAGCTTCATTTGAATAAATTCCTCGTTTTACACCCCAAGAAACTGCTGAACCAACAATTCCTCCAAATAGTGCATGTATACCAAATGCTGACTGCACAACCATCACTAAAATTCCAGGTAACTTTGTAATATTCATGCCTAAAATAATCAGTGCTAATACTATGTAAATTAAACACATAAATGGAGCAAGTAACTCTGCAAGTCTAGCAATTCGTTTAATACTTCCATAAACAACAATTGCCAAAGCAATACAGCAGATTAAACCAACTACAATCTTATTTACAGAGAATGCCTCTTCAAATACAGTTACAAGGGAGTTAATCTGAACACCTGGCATTAAAAATCCTGGTCCTAGAAAAGCTACTACTGCAAAAATCATCGCATAAGGTTTAGACTTTAAACCTTTTTCAATGTAGTAAGCAGGTCCACCCATAAACTCTCCTGTGGATGTTTTAATTTTATAAGCCTGAGCTAGAGCAGATTCTGCATAAGCAGAAGCCGCTCCAATTAATGTAATAATCCACATCCAAAAAATTGAGCCTGGTCCACCAAAGAATATTGCTGATGCAACACCTGCAATATTTCCCATTCCAACTCTAGCGCCTACAGTTGTTGCAAATGCCTGGAACGGGGTAATTCCATGTTCACTTTCTTCTTTAGATAATAACAAACGAACCATTTCCTTAATTAAACGTATTTGTGGAAATTTCATTCGAATCGATAGATACAAACCAACACCTAGACAAAGTACAACTAGGAACATACTCCAAACTATACTGTCTACGTTAGATACAAAATCTGAAAATTGCTGCATAAATCACCTCTTATTTCTCTTTCTTAACCTTTAACTCTCTTTTATCTTTAGACAATAATCTTTAATAATTTTATTTTTTTAACTGTGCAAGACGTTCAGTTACCTGTGCCATCATCTGCTCGTATTTTTCTAATTTTGCCTTTTCCTCATCAATCTTCTTCTGAGGAGCTTTGCTGATAAATTTTTCATTGCTAAGCATTCCTTTTGAACGAGCTAATTCTTTTTCTAATTTCTGCTGTTCTTTAGTTAAACGCTCGATTTCTTTGTCAATATCTACTAAATCTGCAAATGGAATGTAGATAACAGCTTCTGGTACTACTGCTGACACAGCATCTTCTGGAATTTGCGCCTTATCAGACTGAACAGCTACTTCATTTGAATAAGCAAGTGGACTAAAGAACGTCTTACCACTTTCAAATACCTCACGAACTTCCGCACTTTCAGATACAACAAATACTTTTGCCTTTCTGCTTGGTGGAACATTCATAGACGTACGAAGGTTACGAATTCCTCTTACAGCTTCTTTCATAAGCTCAATGGCACGTTCTTCTTTAGCAAAGTTATATTCTTCTTTAAATACTGGCCATGCAGATACCATAATTGAATCTTCTTCGTCTTGTAAGGTATCAAAGATTTCTTCAGTAATAAATGGCATAAATGGATGAAGAAGCTTTAATGACTGAATAAGAACTGTCTTAAGTGTCCAAAGTGCTGCCTTCTTCGTGGTATCTTCATCATTGTATAGACGAGGTTTTACCATTTCAATATACCAGTCACAGAATTCTTCCCAAATAAAGTCATAAACCTTAGAAAGCGCAATTCCAAGTTCATACTTGTCCATATTTTCAGTGACTTCTTTCGCTAAGTTATTAGCCTTTGATAAAATCCACTGATCTGCTTCTGTTAAATCTGAAATCTGAACGCCCTCAGTGCTTGCTTTTTCAATATTCATCATAATGAAACGAGAAGCATTCCATACTTTATTTGCAAAGTTTCTGCTGTTTTCAACTCTCTGCCAATAGAAACGCATATCATTTCCAGGTGCATTACCAGTCATTAAAGTCATACGAAGTGCATCTGCACCATATTTATCAATCACTTCAAGTGGATCAATACCATTTCCTAATGACTTACTCATCTTACGTCCCTGATCATCACGAACAAGACCATGAATTAATACCGTGTGGAATGGTTCCTCTCCTGTCTGTTCAATTCCAGAAAATACCATACGAATTACCCAGAAGAAGATAATATCATAACCTGTTACTAAAACATCGGTTGGATAGAAGTATTTAAGTTCTTCGGTCTGTTCTGGCCAACCAAGCGTTGAGAATGGCCATAGTGCTGATGAGAACCAAGTATCCAGTGTATCTTCATCCTGATTCATCTTGCCACCACACTTTGGACAAGTACAAACTTCTTCTTTAGATACCACCATTTCTCCACAGCTTTCACAATAATAAGCTGGAATTCTATGTCCCCACCATAACTGTCTTGAAATACACCAGTCACGAATATTTTCTAACCAATGTAAATAAGTTTTTCCATAACTTTCTGGAACAAATTTGAGACGACCAGATTTTAGTGCATCAATTGCAGGTTTAGCCATTTCTTCCATCTTTACAAACCACTGCTGTTTAACCATAGGTTCAACAGTTGTCTTACAACGGTCATGAGTACCTACATTGTGGGTATGGTCTTCAATTCTAACTAGTAATCCTAATTCTTCTAATTCAGCTACAATCTGTTTTCTAGCTTCATAGCGGTCAAGACCTGCATATTTTCCACCACGCTCATTAATGGTTCCATCATCATTCATTACATTGATTTCTTCTAAGTTGTGACGTTTTCCAACTTCAAAGTCGTTAGGGTCATGAGCAGGTGTAATCTTTACACAACCTGTACCAAATTCTTTGTCAACGTATTCATCAGCAATAACTGGAATCTCTTTATTAACAATAGGAAGAAGTAAAGTCTTACCTACTAAATCTTTATAACGCTCATCATCTGGATGAACAGCAACTGCTGTATCACCAAGCATCGTTTCTGGACGAGTGGTTGCAATCTGAACAAAACGACCTTCTTCGCCGACTACTGGATAGTTGATATGCCAAAAATGTCCAGCCTGCTCTACGTGCTCTACTTCTGCATCAGAGATTGAAGTCTGACACACTGGGCACCAGTTAATAATACGACTTCCTTTGTAAATATATCCTTTTTCATAGAGACGAATAAATACTTCCTGAACGGCTTTTGAACAACCTTCATCCATGGTGAAACGTTCCTTCTCCCAATCAGCAGAAGAACCAAGTTTCTTTAACTGATTGACAATGCGTCCACCGTATTCTTTTCTCCATTCCCAAGCATGTTCTAAGAACTGTTCTCTTGTTAAATCAGCCTTATCAATCCCTCTTTCTTTTAAGGCTTTGATAACCTTAACTTCTGTAGCAATTGCTGCATGGTCAGTTCCTGGCTGCCAAAGTGCCTCATATCCTTGCATTCTCTTATAACGAATTAAAATATCCTGCATCGTATTATCTAGAGCATGACCCATATGAAGCTGTCCAGTAATGTTTGGTGGTGGCATAACAATGGTAAATGGTTTTTTATCTGGATTTACCTTTGCACTAAAATAGCCTTTTGCCATCCATTTCTCATAAAGACGGTCTTCAATGTCTTTTGGATTATAGTTTTTTTCTAATTCTTTTTTCATTGAATTATAAACTCCTTTCAATATAAAAAGCCCTTGGATAGTCCACTATCCAAGGGCGTAATTACGCGGTACCACCTTGATTTTTTACTTAATTTTCGTTAACGCCGACTTACGTGACTTCTTACTTATATATAAGCATCGTTCATTTTATTGCTTATTTTATTCAGAAACCCAGCTCCAAAGCTACCTTCCATATACCTTGTCTATAAGAATCTCTCAGTTAGTAAATTCTCTTCCTGTCTAGAGTATATATGTACTCCTCTTTTTCATTGCCTTTTCGTAAAATTATAAGGGATAAATGGAAGATTTGTCAATATTATTTTACTAATCTTCCCTCTCTGATTAAAAACATTTAGCAAAAGGTCTAATCCCTCAATTGAACTTTATAATTTTTCGTGATAAAATCAATAATATAGATTATAGAAGTGAACTTATTTTTGAAAGGACTTATTATGTCAATAAATAAATTTATGAAGGTCGCGATTGATGAAGCAAGACAAGGAATTCATGCAAATCATGGAGGTCCTTTTGGCTCTGTAATTGTTAAAGATGGCATCATTATAGGAAAAGGACATAACCGAGTATTAATTAATCATGATCCTACACATCATGGAGAAATTTCAGCCATACGTGATGCTTGTTCTAAGCTAAAAACTCATGATTTAAGTGGTTGCGAAATTTATACAACAGGTGAACCATGCCCTATGTGTCTATGTGCCTGTATGTGGGCAAATATCAAAAAGGTCTATTACGGTTGTACAATTGATGACAATTCAAAAATTGGTTTTAGAGATAGCCGATTTGATAAATTATTAGGAGGAAGAGAAAATATTAAGGATTATTTAGTCTGTATTGATCGAGACGCTTGTTTAGAACTTTTTGATGAATATAACCATTTAAAGGATCATCAAGTATATTAAAAGAGGTAGCAGAATTAAGTTTCTGCCACCTCTCTAACCCAATTCTGATACAAGCATTCCTTCACTTGCCTCATCATCTCATCATTAAGTAAAGATTGATGAATCTGCGCTTTATTATAATTAAATCCAAACTCTCTGCTACACAACTCTTGAAGTAATTCTGTATAATACTGTTCCCAAGTCAGGTATTTTGATATATCACAATATTTCCAAGTATTTTCTAATTCATCTGTCAATTTACGTTTAAAAGCATCTGTCTGTAATACCATATACTCAAATGATTCTGGAGCAAAAATTACTATATCACTATTTAATTTAGCTAAATTCATCAACTGTGAAATAAATCCACCAAAGGCAGCTCCATCTACAATTGCAAAAATAACAGAAGTCCCTACAACATATTTGCTTATCTCTCTTGATACATTTCCATTTCCTTTAGCTGGAATTACTTTTTTAGCAAATATTTTTTCCATCATTTCTGCTCCAGAATTTGAATCTTCTGTTACCACAATTTCTGGTATCCCCGATCTTTCAACAAATTTATACAATTCATACATTCTAGTCACTTTTATCTTCTCATTAATTTCTGTACGCAACTCATAAATACTCTGAATCGCATATGGCAAATGATTAAATCGACCACTTCGGCTAATTACTACCAGATAATTATCTGATTTTGTAAACTCTTGTTGAAATCCCTTACTATAAATATAATCTATAGATTCATCAATGAAAATTAAACATCCTCTTTTTTCCTGTAATTCTAATTCCCATCTAGTTCTTGCATCAAATACCATAAGAGGAATATTCATATCATTTTTTACTGAAATCCCTGACTTCTTTCCTTGAGCAATATATCCTTCTAACATACGAATTAGCGTTGTTTTTCCTGTTCCACTATTACCTTTAATAACTGTAACTTTTCTTTCAATATCTAGGACATATTTTACTTTCTATTCTTAATTTCTAAGTGATATCTTCCTACCATATCTATGCCCCACAAATTCATTCATTTTAAGAATCCATTCTCTATAATCTAAAATCATTGATTGATCATTTATACAAAGTGCCTTAATATCCATTTTTTCAAAGCATAAATCGTATCCACTCATTCCTACAGTAATATCTCTTATCTGTGCAATTTTTAAAATCCATTTTTCGCAATTAGGACCACAAACAATCAAGTCAATATATGCATCCGTTTTCAACATACAAATTAAAGCTTTCACCCCACCAGATAATCGTTCTGGCGGAATAGCTCCTAATATTGGACTTATAATTAATTGAGTTCCTTTTACTTCTGATTGATCTACATCAAAAATCATTTCCTTAACTAACTCATCTTCTAACCAATCTTCGTCATATACATTATCAAAATATAAATCGATGTCTCGAATACAGTCCTCATCAAAGCCAAATTGAACGCTTAGCATCTATCTCTAATCCTCCATATTTTATAAAACTTATTTTCCTTTTTACTATTACAAAACTATTTATTTGAAAATATTATATATAAGTATTTTACTTTTATCAATAATGAAATATATATTCACATAAATTATAAACTATATTCATTATATCTACGTACCATTAAAACGACTGGTTCTTTTTAGTTCAATGATATACTTAGTTTATAAACAACATAAACATATTGGAGGAATTAATTTAGTATGAAAGAAATTTATTAAATTCTATCAGACACCCTAGAAATCGAATACAAGATGAAATGTATCCTTTATATTTTACAAGTATTAGAAACTTCTTTTGACGAAGATACACAATTTGAATTAAAAGCTTTAACTACAACTTTAAAGAATTATTTAGAAATGACAACTACAGATATTAAGAATCTTATTACTTCTATCGATCAGGGAATTATAAATCAACACTAAAAATACTAGCATCTTTATTTTTTATACAATCTGCTATTTCTTAGGATATTCTGATTTAATATTGCTTACCCCTGTAATATAATCCATGGACAAGTTGTAGAATTTAGCAAGTATCATAATATTGTCAATAGGAATCCTCGTCTTGCCACTTTCATAATCTGCGTAGGTTCTCTGCCCTACATGCAAAAGGTCAGCTACCTTTTGTTGGGTAAGACCTGCATCTTCCCGAATCTCTCTTATTCGCTCATTATATTTCACTGTAAATCACCTCAAAAACAGTATATATGAATAAGAGATTTTCCTTTATTTTAGAGTTATAAACTCTAAAATAAAGGAAAGTGTGCGTTAAGAGTAACTTAAAAGGCAAACTAGTTGAAAGATTAGGACGCAAAACTAGAGGTCTAAGGGAAATTAATTCTATGATAGCTCGGTTGCCGTTAGATTATTTAATATAAGAAGCGACAACCTCCGATTCTATTATAGAATTAGTGGTTTTTTATTTGTAAAGGAGGGAGAAAAGAAGAATATTTATTAACAAGAAATTTATTAATAAAATTGCAAAGGAGAATAATCAATGAAAAAATTAAAACAATTAATTATTACATTACTAATGATCGTATGTCTTACAACTATTTTGTCAAATGGTCATACAGTTAGTGCTGCTGCACTAAAATTATCCTCAACATCAATTAAATTGGATGTAAAAAATCAGCTGATTTAGAATTAAAAAATGCTAATAAAAAGACAAAATCTAAATGGGCTACTTCTAATAAGAAAATTGTTACATTAAAGAAATTATCAAACACTAAATATCGCCTTACTGCACAAAAAGCTGGAAATGCGACTATCACTGTTAAAGTTGGCAAAAAATCTTATAAATGTAAGGTAACTGTAAAAGCTCCTGAAGCCAAATTATCTAAAACAAATGCTACAATTAAAGTTAATCAGTCTATGGATTTAACTATTGCAAATCACAATAGTAAAGATAAAATCTCTTGGGCTACTTCTAATGCAAAAATTGCTACAATTACAAAGATTTCTAATACCAAATATCGTGTGACTGGTAAAAAAGCTGGTACCGCTACTATTACTGTTAAAGTTGGTAAGAAAGCTCTTAAATGTAAAATAACTGTAAAAGCTCCTGAAGCTAGCTTATCTAAAACAAATGCTACAATTAAAGTTAATCAGTCTGTAGATTTAACTATTGCAAATCACAATGGTAAAGATAAAATTTCTTGGGCTACTTCTAATGCAAAAATTGCTACAATTACAAAGATTTCTAATACCAAATATCGTGTGACTGGTAAAAAAGCTGGTACTGCTACTATTACTGTTAAAGTTGGTAATAAAACTCTTAAATGTGCTGTAAAAGTACAATCTGTACCAAAACATACACATGATTATACTTATGTTAAATATGTTAACGCAACATGTACAGAAGGAGAATATGATTTATATAAATGTAACATTTGTGGTGCAACCAAGAAAGAAAAGAGTACTTATTCTAAACCTATTGGACATACCTATGCAAGAGAATATGACAAAACTCCTTATATAGTTACAAAAAATCCAACAGATACTGTAAAAGGGAAAGCTGTAGCTGAATGTGCAGATTGTCATAAGAAAGTTGAAAAAGAGATTACAATAAAGGATTTATATACTTATGTATTCCGTGATGGTGGAGTAAATATTACTGAATTCAATGGTAAATACTACAACTATGATACTAATATTTATTGTGGTGGAGATATTATAATTCCTAATAAAATAGAAGGATGGAATGTTAAATCAGTAGGTGGATTTTCAAATTCCCCTATAACAAGCGTAGTAATACCAAATGGTGTTACTGATATTAATCGTTCTGCATTTGAAGGATGTACTAACCTAACTAACATTACTATTCCTAATAGTGTTACTGAAATTGGTGGGTTTGCATTTGAAGGATGTACTAACCTAACTAACATTACTATTCCTAATAGTGTTACTGAGATTAGAGATGATGCATTCTCTGGATGTACTAGCTTAACTAACATTACTATTCCTAATAGTGTTACTGAGATTGGTTGGTCTGCATTCTCTGGATGTACTAGCCTAACTAACATCACTATTCCTAATGGTGTTACTGATATTAATGGTTCTGCATTCTCTGGATGTACTGGTCTAACCAGCATCTACATTCCTTCATCTGTAGAAGGATTTGGTGATGGTATCTTTGATAATTGTCCAAAATTAACTGTCTATGGCAAAGCAGGTTCAGAAGCAGAAAAATATGCAAAAGCCTCTAGGCTAAAATTTGTTGCAAAATAATATTCCATAAAATTTCATAGGTAGCAGAATTAATTTCTGCTACCTATAAATTAATTACTAACAAAATTAAAATACTAGGAAAAAAATACAGAAAATAATGAACTCTCGGAATCTTAGGAGGAAAAATCCACATTTTTCAGGAAAGTGTCAAGAATTTTGATAAAAAAGTGGAGGATTTTTATAAAAATGGAATCTTGGAGCCTTAATTTTATTGGCTTGAAGATTCCGAGAGATTATCCTAGAATTTAGGAGGAATAAATTTATGAAAAAATTACATTTAACAATTATTTTAGGGATTATGACATTATCACTATTTGCATGTAGTAATAAGAATCAAACACAAAATGAAACTACTAAAAAAAGTACAGAAATTTCCACTAGTGCACCTACTACTACTGTACCCACTACTGCTACGCCTACTACAGAAAAAGAAGATTTAATTGTTCCTATTAAAATTGGAGATTCAATAAAAACAGATGATTTTGAATTTAAAATCTCTAATGTAGAATTTACACAAGAAGTATTACCATCAGATACATCTGGTGTATATAGCTCTTATACAGCAGAAGAAGGAAAAATATATCTTCATGTAGATGGAACATATTATAATAATTCTAAAAAAATATTTGTATAAGAGATTTACCAGTAATGGTGGCTAACTATAATGATGGTTATGAATATAAAGGATTTTCGGCTGTTGATACTGGAAATAGTTTTGATTGGATCTCATCCTATATTATCTGTGAGCCATTAAATACATGCAACTATGATGGAATTATTGAATGTCCAAAAGTAGTTAAAACAGGAAAGGAACCATTATTTATCACATTTACTTTAGCAGGAAAAACTTATAGATATGATGTAAGATAAAAATAAAAACACTACTACATTAGAGAGGTAACAGAATTAATTTTCTGCTACTTCTCTAACCCAATTCTGATACAAACATTCCTTCACTTGCCTCATCATCTGATCATTAATCAAAGATTGATGAATCTTCGGTCACTACAATTTCAGACATTCCTATTTTTGCTTCAAATTGATTTATTTCACATAATAATGTGATAATTTCTACATAATTATTAATAATAATGTGAAGGAGTGATATTTATGGAATACATTTTCATAAAATAATCAACCATCAATACATCCCACGAATCTTATCCATGTAAGCGCAAAACTCCTTTACAACGCCATCAGGCGCAATAATTTTTGCTTCATCTCCAAATCCTAAAATCCATCCAAAAAACTTATTACTAACTTGCACTGGAACTTTTACTAGAAAATGGTCTTCATCGATTTTTTTATAAGAAATATCTTTCCTGCCAAAGTGATCAATTGCAACATCCAATAGCGAATTTTTAAAACAAATGGTGACTTCCTCATCCTCTCCACTGTACATAGAAAATACTCTCTTCATATAAGTCTTAAGGTCAATCTTCAAAAATTCTTCTTGCCCTTCTCTTGGCTGTCCCGTACGCGATACATTTTTCATACGGTCAACTCTATAGGTTCGCATTTCCTTTGAATAATGGTCAAATGCCAACAAATAATAATTTCCATTATTAATCAAAAGCTGATAGGGACTTACCATATATTTTTGACCCCTTTTTCGTTCAATCTGTTTACTTATATCACTAATTGAATAACACAAATATTTAAAAGTAATTCTCTCAGGACTATGAGGCTTTCCATCCATTGTCTTACTCATGGCTTCATTAATTAAACTAATGGTATTCAAAACGCTTTTATTATTGGTTTTTACTCGGTCAACCACTACCACATTGTGTTTAATTTTTTCAGCTTGATAATTACTGACAAATTCACAAACTACATTTACCAGTCGCTTCGCCTGTCCTTCTGTTAAAAACTTCGATGCATAAATCCCTTCTACAAACAAACGAATATCATTCAAATCAAAATGTCTTTGACGCACATAATATCCTTTTTTCTTAGAATCATACACTATGAGTTTTGAATCATCTCTATCATCAAGAGCTAAAATTTTTTCTGCTTCTTGAAGTGTGCAATTTAATTCTAGTGCTAACGAAGCTTTATTAATTTCATGAATATCCTTGTAAATCGAGCGTCTTTCAGAAGAAATTCCCCAGTTCTCAAGAGCTGCTACTATTGTATATCCATCCACAACATGGTTTTCGTCGGTATTTTTTAATAGATATTGTAGTACCATATAAGGTTTTAACTTTTGATTTACTTGTCTTCCATGTTTTGCAACAACTTTGTCTTCCGACATAACTACTTCCTCCCCACAAAACTATATAAAAAATATATCATATTTAATTATTTGGTGCAAATAATGATATAATTTTAATTAAAAAGAGAACTAACAACTTTTAAAAGGGACAACTTTTAGAAAGGACAACTTTTGTTGTAGATAAGTAGTTTTAATTCAAAAGTGACAACTCTAAGGACAACTTTAGGACAACATTTATTGTATTTTTCTCATCTTTAAACGCAAAAAAGAGGACAATACTTTTCAGTATCATCCTCTCAAATTTCCTTAATTTACAAGGCTTTTCTTATTTACCAAAGTATCTGTCAAGTAAGCCCTTGAATGCTTTACCATGTCTAGCTTCATCTCTTGCCATTTCATGTACTGTATCATGAATAGCATCTAAGTTAGCTTCTTTAGCTCTCTTAGCAAGATCAGCTTTACCAAGTGTAGCACCATTTTCAGCTTCAACTCTAAGTTCAAGGTTCTTCTTAGTACTATCAGTAACAACTTCACCTAATAATTCAGCAAATTTAGCTGCATGTTCTGCTTCTTCAAAAGCAGCTTTTTCATAGTATAAACCAATTTCTGGGTATCCTTCTCTATGAGCTACTCTAGCCATTGCAAGATACATACCAACTTCTGAACATTCACCTTCAAAGTTAGCTCTTAAGTCAGCTAAGATATCTTCGCTAACACCCTGTGCAACACCTACTACATGTTCTGCTGCCCAAGTCATTTCTTCAGCCTGCTCTACAAACTTAGAAGCTGGTGCCTTACATACTGGACATTTTTCAGGTGGATTTTCACCTTCTGCTACATAACCACATACCATACATACAAATTTTTTCATGATAAATACTCCTTTACTTATGTGAATTTCTTAGTAATATCAGTAATAATTATTGATATCAATATATCATACTCTATTCCTATTGTCAACTATTTTTTTCATCTTTGCATGAATTACATATTCCATAAAAGAATGTCTGATGTTCATCAATATGATGCGGAATAAATTGCTGCGCTAAATCATTAATGCTAGTAATGACATTCATAGGCACATCATAAACTCGTTTACAATTCTTGCAAACAAAGTGATAATGCGGGTTCGTATTTCCATCATATTTATCAGATCCATCTCCACAAGATAAATGTAAGATTTCACCTCGTTCAGATAATAACGCTAAATTTCTATAAACAGTACCCAAACTAATATTTGGATACTTCTCTCTTACAGCCATACAAATCTTATCTGCAGTCGGGTGCTCATCTGTTGATGAAAGATATTCCATAATTGCTTCGCGTTGTCTACTATGTTTAATCATTCTATGTCCTCTACAAAACAGTAATAATTACTGTTTTTAATATAACAAATAAAAATCTTTTTGTCAACAAATTTATGATACTTTTTTTGATTTTGGCATATACTATAGTAAACGGCAGAACACCTGCCTTCATATAGATTTTGTGCTAGCACAAAGGAGCATCTATAGTTACAGTTCACACATCTACCTATTAATCGTATCCATGTGACTAATAGTATCCGTGTGAACAATAACTTCATGCTCCTTTACATATACTGTTCCTATCATTTTATCATTCGAAGTGGTACACTGACTTGTAAGCTATAATCCTTACATAAATTCCTGCCCTTCTTTTACAATCAGCAATCGTTGCCCTTCTTGTAATTCGTCAGATGCTAATTCATTAATTTCTTTAATTAAGCTAACACTTGCATAAAATCGCTTAGCAATGCTCCACAATGTATCATCTGATCCAACAACATATCCAACAATTCCTGGCATTTTTTCCTTTTTTTCTTCTGATAGTGGAGCAACTGTTACTCCTACCAACAAATTTTCTTGCTTCTGCTCTAGAATTAATAAATCCATAGAAATTGCTACTTTTGCCTCAATTTCTTCACTGTCAGTCATAATTGCTGACAACTGCTCAATTTCTGGACGAATCTGATAAACACATTTTTCTTTTTCTATCTGTCCTTCTGCTTGAAGAACTTGGGTAAATGGTATCATCTGCTTTTTTTGCCTAAATGGGAATTTGTCATCACTGCAAATATAAAGCATACAAACTTCTAAAACACCTTCTACTTGCAATCCACCTTCTATTACAGAAGTTTCATCAATTTTAATATTTCCATTGCAATGACAAACCTGTAAGATTTTTTCTCCATTCGTTAATTTTATACGATCAGATAGTTTAAAACGTGAACTATTTCTTGTATGTAATCGTTCAAAGATTTCTGCTTCACGCTCTGTATTCATCTCACAATTTGGGCTATAGACATCATCTAAAACTTGTAAACTAACTTCTTCATATAAAATCATTTCCAATAATAAGGTTAACTCTAGTTGTATTTTTCGGTTTTCTCCATCCTCATCAATACAAATCGAAATCTCTTGATTTTGAATGGATGTGTCAACCCATGCAATCATTTCTTCTGTACTATCTTCTACATCCAATCGACCTGAAAATTCAATTTGTTTTTCAAACCATTGAAGAGGAATATGACTTTCTTCTCCACTATAGACAATGAATAACTGAATATTTCCTTTAATATCTAACTCGCCATCCATCGCTTTTACACTACATCCAGTAAGCTTTGCACTTTTAAATAAGAGATTTCTCATATTCGGCTTACTAGAAGGTAGTTCAATTTCTTCTTTAATTCGATAAGTATCTCTTTTTTGAACTACCGTTTGTAAAGCTTCAAGATTTCGATTTAATGAATCAAAAAATCGTTCATCTTTTGCTTCTAAAATCAATTCTCGATTGACAAATTCATAAACGGTTACTGTAAAAGTTATAATTGCTTTTAAATTTAACTTCCTTGAATTGATAATTTCCGTACGAAGGTCTTCAATGTCCGGATGAACTTGAATTTGATTTCCTTCTTTAATACCATCAATATTAATGCACTCATCAAAAGGAATCTCTCCTGTCATTATTTCTAATTTTCCATCTTCCTTTGTTGCATAGAGAATCTGGAACTTTAATTTTCCATTTATTCGCGCTTGATTTTGTATAACTTTTTGTTCTTCTATATGAATAGTTGCCTGATCGAATACAATTTGTTCCATATCTTCATTGCTATCTAGGACATTTTTATCTTCATCCATAGTCATTTGTGTAACTACTTTTGTTTTAATTCGATTCATATATAGGTTACTCTTTTTAAAATCCATACATCCTCCCCTATGCAAATACTACGGTCATATCTGTATATGCAATTTTTACTACAATCCAAGGATAAGAAGCCTCACTTGATACTTCTTCACCTTCCTTTGGTCCTAAAAGTTGTGTTTGTATGTATAACGAATCCTTCGCTTGATAAAAATCATCTACGCGAATACTATATCCACTAGTATCTTTTTTCCCATATCCTATCACTAAGTATAAATCTTTTCCATCTGCATACGTTAATCGAAATTCTTTTTCTTTCTTACTATCAATCAGTTCCATTAATTCTTTGCTAATTTCATTGTTTGCCACAACGTGATAATCAATATCAGCAACCTTTTCAGGCTTAGATTCTTTACTACAACCTGAACAAATAATTAATAAAGAAAAAATAAGAAGCCATGCCCTTTTCATAATGCACCTCCTTATTTAATCTATGCGCTAATTAATTTATATATGCAAAAAAGAGGTTACATCATTAAAGTAACCTCTTTCATTCTTAGTTTTTAATATTATCGCAAACATAATCTGTAAAATGCTTATCTGCATATTCCCAGAAGTTTGCTTTCTTTAAAATCGTTCCAGTTCCTTCCATAGTAATAGACTGACCAATGTTTACACGATTTTTTAAAATCTGAACTAATTCAATAACTGTTGCAATTGTTACCTGTGGTCCATTGACTGCTGAATCAATTAAAAATTCCTCAATACTCTTTGGAATCACACGCTCATTTGTAACAACATCAAATAAGCTCTCTGTAGTTCCTGCTGACATAATTATGTCCCCCTTTTGTATTTATTTTGATACGTTTATCATATCATAAAATACAAAAGATTACTAGGAAAACTTCTATTTTTATTTCTAACTATTTAAATTAAAAACAATTTAAAATTATCAACTAATCTTTTTTATTTAATTCTACGAATCCATCCTTCTGGTGCTTCTAATCGACCCATCTGAATTCCAGTAAGTGTATCGTAAAGTTTCTTAGTTACTGGACCCATATCTTCCATTCCACTTGGGAAGGTAATTTCCTTACCATGGTCATTAATTTTTCCAACAGGAGAGATGACAGCTGCTGTACCACATAAACCACATTCTGCAAATTCACTAACTTCTGCAAAAGGAACTTTACGTTCTTCAACTTTTAGTCCTAAGTAATGTTCTGCTACATATACTAATGAACGACGAGTAATTGAAGGTAAAATACTATCAGACTTAGGAGTAACTACTGTACCATCTTTGGTTACAAATAAAAAGTTAGCTCCACCTGTTTCTTCTACATAAGTTCTGGTTGCTGCATCTAAGTACATATTTTCATCAAATCCCTGTCTATGTGCTTCCATAATAGGATATAAACTCATTGCATAGTTAAGACCTGCTTTAATATGACCGGTTCCATGAGGTGCTGCACGATCATAATCACAAACACGAATAGTAATAGGTTTTACACCACCTTTAAAATAAGGTCCTACAGGTGTACAGAATAAACGGAACTGATATTCATCAGCAGGTTTTACACCAATAACTGGATTACTACCAAACATATATGGACGAAGATATAAAGTTGCACCTGAGCCATAAGGAGGTACAAAATCTGCATTCGCAGCTACTACCTGATCAACAGCTTCAATAAAACGCTCTTCTGGAAATACTGGCATTTCAAGTCTTCTAGCTGAATCTGCCATACGAGAAGCATTAAGGTCTGGACGGAAAGTGACAATATGTCCATCTTCTGTTGTGTAAGCTTTTAGACCTTCAAAGCAAGTCTGTGCATACTGTAAAACACCTGCACATTCTGAAATCACTACATTACTGTCCTCTGTTAAACATCCTTCATCCCATGCACCATCTTTAAAATTAGAAACATATCTTTTATCAGTTGGCATATAGCCAAAGGTAAGATTACCCCAATCAATATCTTTTTTACTCATAATTTCTTTCTTCCTTTCTCTTTTTCTTTGTGGGAAAACCATTTATACTATCTTACTACTACATACTTTGAATTTCAAGCAGTTTCTTAATTACAATTCGTATATTAATATATTAGAATTAAGCTATTACTTTTCACACCACGCCATTTTTATTATTCACACTTGCCAAAATATAAATAATAGTCCTTAATCAATCCAACCAAAACATTCAAAGTCTTTAGTATACTCTACTTCATAAATACAACAATAACCAATAGCGCCTTTTCCGACAAAACGACGAAGAACACCTCCATGAGCTACTACTGCAATTTTTTCATATCCTAAATCTATGTAACTATCTAACACTGCTTTTACTCGATCAATACACTCTTGCATAGTTTCCCAAGTACACACCTTATGGTCTGGATAAATTCCTCGATAATTTTTAAATTCAGTCTGTTGTCTAATAGTGTCTTCATGTCCTTTATTTTGAAATGTCTTATCTGGAATAATTTCGTGTAATCCAAACTCTGTTTTTACTTCAACACCTGTTTTTAGGGATACAAGTGAAGCTGTTTCCATTGTTCTAGTATAAGGAGAGGATAGAATGATTTCTACACCATTTAATAAAGAGCTTTTTGCAACTTCTTTTGCTTGATTTCGTCCTTTTTTAGAAAGTCCTGCCATATCTCTACCAAGTCCAATAAATCCTGCTGTATCACAATCTGTAAAATCTGGTTCACCGTGTCTTATAAATACTACTTTCATCCTATGTTACTCCTTTCCTCTAATCATTAAGAAAAAATTCATCAATTCCATTTGCAATACCTATAGCCATTTTTTTACGATATTCATCTTTTGCCATGAGTTTATCTTCTTCCTTATTACTCATATAACCCATTTCAATAATTGTGGTTGGGACAGTTGTCCAATTAATCCCACTCATTGTATCTGTTTCCCAAATAGGTCGTTTTTTTGCTCCAGTTTCTTTTATAAATTCATTAATAACTGCTGTTGCAAGTGCCTTACTTTCTTTGTAAAGATTTGCATTATATGGATTTTTACTCGTTTGACAAATTGTAAAGGCTCCTTTATCGGAAGTATCTTCAGATCCATTTGCATGAATGCGAACAAATGCATCTGCATGGTTCTCATTCGCAATTGCTGCTCTCTCACTATTACTGATATTCACCTCGTTTTTAGTGCGAATCATCACAACTTCATAGCCCTTTTTTTCTAACTCACTTTGGACTAATTTAGAAACTGCAAGCGTTAGTTCGTACTCTGGTATATGAGTATATTTTCCTTCAGTACCATATGAAACCTTTTTTTAGTTTTGGTAGCCCCTGGACCAATCGGCTCTTTCGTATTATCTCCTTTTTTCTGATGTCCTGCATCAATAACTACTACTTTTTATTTGTCGTTTTTTGTTTAAGTGTAAACTCTTGAACCTTTCCTGATGATGTCTCTTCTTGTGTTATTTCTTCTATGGTCGTTCCTTCTTGTGTTACTATTTCCTCTTTTGTTGTCGTTTCCTCTTGTACTGCTTTTTCCTGTGTTGTCACAATTTGAGTGGTTTTGGGGGTTGTTTCTTCTTGGGTAATTATCTGTTCAGTTTGAGAAGACATAGGGGATGTTGAAGTTTCTAATAGAGGACTAATTACTACATTATTACTGGAAATTTGCTCTGATTGACAAGCCGTACACAAAATAATTAATCCAATGAATGCTCCCAATAAACATTTTTTCTTCATAACCAAGTATTCTCCTTTTTTGCTACTAATCATAGCACATCTTTCCTATAGCGTCAAAAGATTTTCATTCCCAACCGAATAAGCATATACCCTAAGGGTCCAAGAATAAAACCTAGGATACCAAATAGCTTCATTCCAATATATACGCTAACTAAAACTCAAATGCAGTAATTCCCATATGCTCACCCATTAAATGATTTTCCATCCATTCACGAATACTATAACAAATTAAATAAATTAATAAGATTTCTATTGCTAAAATCCACTGTTTATGAACTATTAAAAAATTGCCCATGGAACAAATATAATACCAGCACCTAAGATTGGAAGTGCATCAAATATTCCCATTCCTATTCCTTTTAAAATCGGATTTTCAATTCGTAGAATCATAAATCCGACGATACAAACAATCGTTGTAAGCAATAAAATTTTCCCTTCAACCTTTAAATAATTTCCTCCAGTTTCTTTAAGATTATCTAATAAAATTTTTCTTTGCATATAAAAAGAGGAAGTTGATAGCTTTTTCTTTAATACATCTTTTTCTTCTATTAATAAAATTGTAGCTACAATCATTACAAAAAATAGATGTAAAAAAATCAAATAAATTTTTCGAATAACCTATTGCTGGCTCTACAAAATTATTAGTAATTGGTACCTTATTTAAAAATCTTTCTATCATTTGATAGACCACAGGTAATCCTCTATCACAGAATATCCACATTCCAATACATAATCCGATACCAATAGCGGTTAATAAGAGAATGACTATAATTTTTCTTTAAGAAAAGGAATTTTATTATGAATAAATGCTACTGCTGGTTTTAAAAGTACAGATAATAAGAAGGCAAATAAAAATGGAACCACCAGCGACAATAAATACTTAAATATTAAATAAACTGCCGCGGTGATTCCAATGCCTTTTAGTATCTTTTTAAGTTGTTTCTCTGTAAGGTTTTGCATTTACTTTTCCACCGTATTTTTACACTACTAAATTTTGTAAGATCAACTGACGTCAGTATCCTCTGACGTACCTTGATTTCATGCATGATTTTTTTCTATTGTTTAGTAGCTATCTGCTACTACTAGTAGTATAAACATTTTACAAAATCTTATTCAATTTTATTCAATTTTTTTAATCTTATGCTATAATATTTACCAAATTTATGCTACAAGAGAAGGGAGGAATAAGCTATGACAGGTAACGGAATTGTTTTGGCTGTGTCTTTATTCACATTAACCTATTATACCTAGTAAATAAGGGCACAGCGCCTAATTTTAAGGAGTTTATTATTATGAAAAAATTAATAAGTATCATTTTTGTATGTATTTTAGCTTTTATGATTACAGCTTGTTCAAATGAAACCAAAACAACAACTACTACTAACGAATCTTCTACCAATAACACTAACACTACAGAAATTTTTAAAGCAATTCCAAAAGAAGAATTAAAAGTCGGTGTACTCTATATCGGTGATCCTGCTGAAGGTTCTGGTTATACCTATGCACATGATGTGGGTGTTCAGAAGATGAAAAAAGAGATCGGATTATCTGATGAACAAGTTATTTGTAAAACCAATGTAGCTGATAATGATCCTTCTGCTATTGAATCTGCAATGCTTGAATGTATTGAAGAAGGCTGTAAATTAATTCTTGCTACTAGCTGGGGATATTTAGACACTTGTTCTGCTTTATCAAAGCAATATCCTGATGTCTTATTTACTCAATGTTGTGGCTATGAAAATAATGGAACCAACTATGCAAACTACTATGGTCGCATGTATCAAGCTCGTTATTTAAGTGGAATTGCAGCAGGTCTTAAAACAAAATCTAATAAAATCGGATTTGTAGCTGCTTGGGGAGCTGATAGCACAGAAATTACCTGTGGTATTGATGCTTTTGCTATGGGTGTTGCTTCTGTTAATGACAAAGCAAAAGTTTATGTGAAGGTCACCAATAGCTGGTATGACCCAGAAGGTGAACGTGCCGCTGCTACAGCTTTAATTAACAGTGGCTGTGATGTAATTGCACAACACTGTGATACAGCCAATCCACAGCTTGCAGCTGAAGAAGCTAATGTCTATAGTATTGGTTGGACTTCTGATATGTCAAAAGAAGCTCCAAAATCTGTACTTACTTCTTGCTTATGGAACTGGGATGCTTATTACACCAAAGTTGTTAATGATGTAATTAATGGAACTTGGAACTGTGAAAGCTACCTAGAAGGTGTAAATACAGGAATCGTAAGTTTAGCTGATTTATCAGATTTATGTGCAGATGGCACTAAAGAAGCAGTTGATGCTGCACTTGCTAAAATAAAAGATGGTACTTTAGAAGTTTTTAGTGGAGTCATTGAAACAAATGATGGTAAAACCGTTGGTGAAGAAGGTAAAGTCCTAGATGACCAAACCATCATGAATGATATTCACTGGTACTATAAAAATGTAGAAGTAAAATAAGAGAAAGGATTTACATGTGAAACACTTTAAACCAGTATTACTAGTAACTATTTTATTATTAATTTTAGCATCCCAAAGAGTTTTAGCAAATAATCAGGATGTATACGATCCCGAATACTACTCTAATGAGCTAACAGAGGAAAATGAACCGTCTATACATACCTACTCAACCCGAACTAAGAGTCCTCATACAAATAAAAACTATACTCATCCAGACTCTAAAGATGGTTATAAAATTTCTCTTGGAATTGATGTATCTAAGTGGAATGATTATATTGATTGGGAAAAAGTCAAAGATAATGGCGTAGATTTTACTTTTATTCGAATCGGATATTCTACTTTAAATAATGGAACACCTACATTAGATCCTCTTTTTACACAAAACTTAGCAAATGCAAAAAAAGCTGGTATTAAAGTAGGAGTTTATTACTATTCACAAGCGACTAACAATAAAGAAGCTCAAGATGAAGTAAATTTTTTGTTAAAATATTTAAACAATGAATATTTAGATTTACCAATTGTCTATGATGCAGAATTAGGATACTATGGATCTGAAAAACAATATCCTGGTAAGTTGGCACAGGCTTTTGGCTCAACTAAATCTGCAAATGCATGGACAGCAGTTGCAAGAACTTTTTGTGAAGCTATAAAAGAAGCTGGTTATACACCTATGGTTTATGGTTCAATTTATGGATTACGCGACAGTATTCACGGTGTTGAACTTGGAAAAGATTATCCTATTTGGATTGCTAGATATAATACTTCTCTTAATAATTCTAAAATTAGTTATTCTGGGAACATTGATTTTTGGCAATATACTGAAACTGGAAAAGTTAACGGAATTAAAGGAAATGTTGATTGTAATTTTTATTATTATAAAGATATTCCTTCTACAATTATCGACAAAGATTCAACCACTTGTAAACAACACCAATGGAATGATGTCCAAACTTTTCCTGCTACTACAACAAAAGATGGAAGTAAACTTTATACTTGTGAGCTTTGTAAACAAAATTATACCAAAGTCATTCCTGCAATTTATGCAATTAAATTGTCAAAGACCTCTTTTGTTTACAATGGAAAAAATCAACTTCCTACTGTAGTTGTAAAAGATAAAAAAGGCAATGTAATTAATTCTTCAGAATATGAAATTACTTATCCTAGTAAATCTATAAATGTTGGTAATTATTCTATAAAAGTAAGTTTTAAAAATAATTATCATGATACATTAACCTTAAATTATAAAATTATTAAAAAACCCAAAAGATTAAAGCTTCTAATGTTACAATACTGTATGGTAAGAAAAATGTTAAGGTAACTTCTCACCAAGCAAATTACACATATAAGTTAAATAACACAAAGATTGCAACCGTATCAAAATCTGGTTTGTTGACTGCAAAAGGATGCGGAACAACAACTCTTACAATTACTGCAAAAGAAACAGCTAATTCCAAAGCTGCTTCAAAGACGATAAAAATCACAGTAAAACCTAGAGTTCCTGCAACTTATGCACCTACAAGTAAGTCAAAAAGAACTATTATTTTTAAGTGGAAAAAAGTATCCGAAGCTTCAAACTATATGATTCGATATGGTACAAATAAGTCTATGAAGGGTGCTAAAACACTTACTGTAAATGCTAAGACATTAAGTAAAAAAATTTCAAAACTTACAAGTAAGAAGACCTATTATATTCAAATTCGTTCTTACAATAAGTCTAGTAAATTATACTCTAATTGGAGTGGCATTCGAAGTGTAAAAGTAAAATAATAAAAAATAAACTAGGAGGGCATTGCCCTCCTAGTCCTTTTATGCTCTATTTTGTTGTTCAACTAATTTATCAGCACCATAAAGTTTACGAAGT
The DNA here is from genome assembly GCA_000875945.1 of Lachnospiraceae bacterium TWA4. Classification (GTDB taxonomy): domain Bacteria; phylum Bacillota; class Clostridia; order Lachnospirales; family Lachnospiraceae; genus TWA4. The sequence continues at coordinate 1,270,673 of JPZU01000001.1, forward strand.
GCTGGCTTTTCAATCTTACCAGTTGCATTTCTTAAAACTTTGGCAAAGATAATCTTTTTAGGTCTCTTATAACGAGGAAGTTCCATGCAGTAGTCATTAATTTCCTCCTCACTGCATTCCATTCCATCCTTTACTTCAATAATTGCACCTGTGATTTCTCCAAGTCTCTTATCTGGAAGACCAATAACTGCAACGTCTTTGACCTTTTCATAAGCTGTTAAGAAATCTTCAATCTGGACAGGATAGATATTTTCTCCACCACTGACAATGACATCTTTTTTACGGTCTACTAAGAAGTAAAATCCATCAGCGTCTTGCATAGCCATATCACCTGTATACAGCCATCCATCCTTTAATACTTCATTTGTTGCTTTTTCATTGTTATAGTAACAAGTCATAAGACCTGGTCCCTTAACACAAAGTTCACCAACTTCTCCTTGTTTAACCTCTTTATTATTTTCATCAACAATTTTACATTTCCAACGATAACCAGGAACTCCAATCGCTCCTACCTTATGAATATTCTCTACACCAAGGTGAACACAACCTGGGCCTGTAGATTCTGAAAGACCATAGTTGGTATCGTATAAGTGATTTGGGAAGTATTCCTTCCAATGCTTAATCAGTGATGGTGGTACTGGCTGAGCTCCAATATGCATCAGTCTCCATTGGTCAAGTTCATAATCTTCTAAATGAATATCGCCTCGATCTAGAGCATCTAAAATATCTTGCGCCCATGGGACAAGTAGCCAAACAATTGTACAATGCTCTTTTGAAATTGCCTGTAAAATTGTCTCAGGATCTGTTCCCTTTAACAACACAGCCTTACTTCCTGCGCATAAACTTCCCATCCAGTGAAACTTTGCACCTGTATGATATAGTGGTGGAATACATAAGAAGTTATCCTTACGTCCTGTTAAATGATGACGTTGTTCCATCTGAGCAGCTTGAGTTAAGCTTTCATGATTATGTAAAATAGCCTTTGGAAAACCAGTAGTTCCAGATGAAAAATAAATCGCTGCATCATCCTCTTCTTCTAAACGAATAAGAGGTGGTTGGCTTGAACAATCTGCTACCAACTCTCTATAACTTTCAGCAAAAGTTGGACATCCATCTCCTACATAAATAAGTAAACGTCCACGACTTAACTTCTCTTCAATTGCTTCAATACGTCCAATAAATTCTGAGCCAAAGAAAAGTATATGCACTTCTGCAAGATCTGCACAATATTCAATTTCCTTTGAATCAAATCTAAAATTAAAAGGAACTGCAATCGCACCTGTCTTTAAGATTCCAAAGTAAATTGGAAGCCATTCTAAGCAGTTAAACATCAAGATTGCTACTCGGTCTCCTTTTTGAATTCCTCTACTTAATAACATATTTGCAACGCGATTCGCCTTCTCATCAAATACACTCCAAGTAATCTCTCTTCGATAAGGTTCATTCGATGTCTGCTGAACTAAGTCATATTCCTTCCAAGTAGTCTTTCTCGTTTCTCTTACCATCGGATTGAGTTCTACTAATGCAACTTCATCCCCATATAGCTTATGATTTCTCTCTAACAAATCTGTAACAGGCATTTTAATAGTACGTCCTTTCTATTGCCATTTTATGTCATTTTGCACTTTTTCTATTTAAAGTGTTGCACTATATAAATGTATCATATTCTACTATAAAAGTCAAACTATCCTAGATAAAATTTTGCTAATTTTTCAAAGGCATCTAACGAGCGTTTTGCAACTTCTGTAGGTACACAATATGAAATTCTTGTATGTCCTGCACATCCAAAACCGATTCCCGGAACAATTAATAAGTTAAAGTCTTTTGCTTTTTCACAAAAAGCTATATCATCATCAATTAACGTTCTAGGGAACATATAAAAAGTTCCATCTGGCTCTACTACATGATAGCCCATTTCTCTAAGTGATTTTACTAATAAATTTTTATTGGCTTCATAAACCGATACATCGGATGTTTCATTTGCACACATTGCACAAACTCTTTGGAATAAACTAGGTGCATTAACATATCCTAATGAACGTCCTGCACCAACAACTGCTGCATAAACCAGTTCATGGTCTTCTACTTCATCAGGAACTAACACATATCCTAAGCGTTCACCTGGAAGTGATAGCGATTTCGACCAAGAATAGCACACTAAAGTATTCTTATAGTATTTAGGTAAGAAAGGTACAACGGTTCCTGAAAATACGATTTCTCTATAAGGTTCATCGGAAATTAAATAAATTGGATGTCCATATTGATTGGATTTTTCTTCTAAGATTGCTGCTAATTTCTTAACCGTTTCTTCTGAATAAACAGTTCCAGAAGGGTTATTTGGAGAGTTTACTAAAACAGCCTTGGTATGTTCATTAATTGCAGCTTCAAATGCTTCAAAGTTAATCTGAAAAGCTTCAACATCTGCTGGGATTAACTTCATAGTAGCTCCTGCGCCTTCAATAAATACCTTATATTCTGGGAAATATGGGGCAAATACAATAAATTCATCCCCTGGACAAGCAAGTCCATTAAAGCAACAACAAAGTGCTGCTGCTGCACCAACTGTCATATAGAAGTTGTTCGCATTAAATGATGTATTAAAGCGCTTATTTAATGAGTCTGCAATCATCTGACGAACCCCTGCATCTCCTTGTGCACTGGTATATCCATGAAGAACTACTGGATTCATTTCTTCAATTAATTTCTTTGCTGTTTCGTTAACTAGTGCAGGTGCGGGCACACTAGGATTTCCAATAGAAAAATCAAAGACATTCTCTGCACCAATTTCTGCTGCACGTTGTTTACCAAATTCAAAAAGCTCGCGGATTACTGAGCGTTGTGTTCCAAGTCCAACCATTCGTTCATTTAACATATATTTTTCCTCTTTTCTATATTAAAGTGATAAAGTATTACCTATTATAATAAATGTATGGTACAATAAAGTCAAGACATTATAGAAGGAGAATTTAGAATGATTATTGATTTTCACACCCACACCTTTCCAGACAAAATTTCAAAACAAGTCGTAGACAAACTTGCTCATGCTTCTTGTACTTTGCCATTTACTGATGGTTCTACTAAAAATTTAATTTCTTCTATGGAAGAGGCAACAGTTAATTACAGTGTGAACCTTCCTGTTATGACAAATGCGAAGCAAGTCGAAAAAATCCACAACCAAACGATTGAATCTATGGAAGAATATGCAAACCATGGAATTATTCCCTTTGGTGGTATGCACCCTAATTATGAAAATTATAAAGAGGAGTTAAGGAGAATTCGAAAAGAAGGAATCAAAGGAATTAAAATCCATCCAGCTTATCAAGAAATTGACTTAGATGATATTAAAATGCTTCGAATTATTGGAGCTGCAAGTGAAGAGGGACTCATTGTCATTACTCACGCGGGCATTGATATTGGAATTTATGACAAAAACTATGCATCCATTGACCATATATTGAAGGTTATTGACGAAGTAAAACCTGAGAAATTTGTCCTTGCTCATATGGGGAATTGGGCTGGTTGGAAAGACGTCGAATACTATCTTGCAGGTGCACCTGTATGGTTTGATACAGCATTTACCTATGGAAAGATTACCCCTTATCCTGACACTACGCCTACGCCTTATACCTGCGTACTAGAAGATGACGACTTTGTAAGACTTAGTAAAAAACATGGAATTGATAAGATTTTATTTGGAACCGATTCTCCTTGGCAGGAGCAAAAAGATTATGTGAATAGACTAAATGCGATGGATTTTACAGAAGATGAAAAAGGGGAAATTTTAGGGGAGAATGCAAAAAAACTGCTAGGAATTTAATCCTAGCAGTTCTAATTTAAGCTTATTTATATAGATCTCTCTTATCTACAACACGTACTGCCTTACCTTCACTTCTAACGATAGACTTAGGAGCAAGTACTTTTACATTAACGGTAATACCAAGCATACCACGAAGAGCAGCTACTAACTTTCTTTCATTTACTTCGGTATTTAAGTTTTCATCTTCTGCCATTTCTGGAGTTAATTCAACCTGAACTTCAATCTTATCATTGTTCTTAATACGATCTACGATAATCTGATAGTTTGCCTGATATCCCTGCTGTAATAATACAGTTTCAATCTGTGAAGGCCATACATTAACACCCTTAATAACCATCATATCATCACTTCGACCCATAGGTTTATGCATACGCACATGAGTACGACCACAAGAACATTTCTCACGAGTTAAGTAACAAAGGTCACGAGTACGATAACGAAGTAGTGGATAAGCTTTCTTTGTAATGCAGCTAAATACTAATTCACCAATTTCTCCATCTGGTAAAACTTCACCAGTATCAGGGTTAATAATTTCAGCAATAAAATGGTCTTCTTGAATATGCATACCAGCTTGTTCTTCACATTCAAATGATACACCTGGACCAGAAATTTCAGTTAAACCATAAATATCATAAGCCTTAATACCTAAAGCCTCTTCAATATCATGTCTCATTTCCTCTGTCCAAGGCTCTGCACCAAAAATACCTGCTTTTAATTTAATCTGATCTTTAAGACCACGTTCTTTAATAGATTCACCTAAATTTGCTGCATAAGAAGGTGTACAACAAAGAATGGTTGCACCAAGATCTGTCATAAACTGTAGCTGACGATCTGTATTACCTGATGACATAGGAAGAGTTAAGCAACCTACTTTATGCGAACCACCATTAAGTCCAGGACCGCCTGTAAATAATCCATAACCATAACTTACTTGACAAACATCTTCATTGGTTCCACCTGCTGCCATAATTGCACGAGCACAACACTCTTCCCATACATCAAGATCTTCTTGTGTATAGAAAGCTACAACTCTTCGCCCTGTCGTTCCACTCGTAGACTGAATACGAACACAATCTTTTAATGGAGCACCTACTAATCCATAAGGATATTGATCACGAAGATCATCCTTTGTAATAAAAGGAAGTTTATGTAAATCTTCAATTCCTTTAATATCTTCTGGTTTTACACCCATTTCATCCATTTTACCACGATAAAATGGTACGTTTTCATAGACATGTTGTACCTGTTTTACAAGTCTTTCACTTTGTAGTGCCTGAAGTTTGTCTAAAGGCATCGTTTCAATTTCTGGTTGATAATAGTTTCCCATTGGCATCTCCCCCTTAAATATCTTTTGTATTTTATTCATACAAGTTTTTATCGACCTAATTTCCTACTCCCCTAATTAATAAATTACTCTGCTTTACGACCTAATTCGAAAGCTTTGTGATTTAATTCTACAAATTTTGCTGGAACACATTCCTCAATGGCTTTTTGCCATTTTTCTACTGGAATATCAAAATACTTTGATAATTTACCCATAAGTACAATGTTTACAGCCTTAGCTGAACCTGCTTGATTTGCTAAATCTAAACAATTCATTGCATCTACCTTGATTCCAAGGTCTTTTGCTTTATCTAATAAATTCTCTGGATAAGTTGCTCCTCCAATAATAACTGGCATTGGATCAATTTTCTGAGTATTCGTTACAATTCGTCCTTCTGGTTTTAAATATTCTAAATAACGCATAGCTTCCAACTGCTCAAATGATACAATAAAATCTGCTTCACCCTTATCAATGACTGGAGAATAAACTTTCTCACCAAATCGAACATAAGTTACAACGCTACCACCACGCTGACTCATTCCATGCACTTCTGATACCTTTACATCATATCCCTCTGATAAAAGTAGATGTCCTAAAAGCTTACTTGCAAGAAGCGAACCCTGTCCACCTACACCAACAATCATTACATTTTTTGTCATCTTATTTGCCCTCCTGTATTTGTAGTGCATCAAATTTACACAACTGCTGACATACGCCACAGCCTACACACAACGTAGGATCGACCTGAGTCTTCTTATCTTTCATGCTAAGAGCTGGACAGCCAATCTTCATACAAGCTTTACAACCTGTACAATTGTCTTTGTCAACCACAAGTGGAGCACTGTGTTTTACATATTTAAGTAATGCACAAGGACGACGACTAATAATTACTGATGGTTCATCTGCTGCAAGTTCTTCTTTAACTACCTTATTACAAGCTGCAAGATCATAAGGATCTACAACACTTACGCGATTAAAGCCCATAGCTCTGCATAGTGCTTCAAGGTCGATTTTACCTGCTGGATCTCCCTTAATATTATAACCGGTTGTAGGATTTTGCTGATGTCCTGTCATACCTGTAATTGAGTTATCTAAAATAATAACAGTTGAATTACTCTGATTATAAGCAATATTTGCAAGACCTGTCATACCTGAATGCATGAAGGTTGAATCACCAATAACAGCTACGGTCTTTCCTTCACTTTCTTTACCAAGTGCTTTGTTAAATCCATGAGTTGCGCTAATTGAAGCACCCATGCAAAGTGTCATTTCAATTGAGCTAAGTGGAGCAACTGCACCTAATGTATAGCATCCGATATCACCTAAAACCGTACACTTATTCTTTGATAATGTATAAAACATTCCTCTATGTGGACATCCTGCACACATTACAGGTGGACGACCTGGTAAAGTTTCATCTAACTTCTTATATTCAGGAAGTTTTACACCTAATTTTTCAGCAATTAAATTCTGTGAAAATTCTCCTTCTAATGGGAAGACATCTTTTCCTGTTACTTCAAGACCTAATTCCTTACAGTGATTTTCAATAATTGGGTCTAACTCTTCAATAATTACTAGTTTGTCTACTTTATTTGCAAAGTCTACAATTAACTTCTCTGGTAATGGATTGATCATTCCAAGTTTTAAGATACTTGCATTTTCACCAAAAACTTCTTTTGCATACTGATAACTAGTAGAAGAGGTAATAATACCAAGTTTGGTATCGCCCATTTCTACACGGTTAAATTCACAATCTTCTGCAAATGCAATGAGCTTTCTTGTACGTTCTTCAACAACTGGGTGACGACGAATCGCATTTCCAGGCATCATAACGTATTTTGCAATATTTTTCTCATATGGAATCGTCTCTGGAAGTACTCGTTCAGTTGTATCTACAATACTCTGAGAGTGAGCAACACGAGTACACATCTTCACAATCACAGGGGTATCAAATTTCTCTGATAACTCATAAGCCTTTTTAACAAACTCTAAGGCTTCAGCAGAATCTGAAGGCTCAAGCATAGGAACTTTTGCTGCAATGGCATGATGTCTAGAATCTTGTTCATTCTGAGATGAATGCATTCCTGCATCATCAGCTACACAGATAACCATTCCACCATTTACTCCAGTATAAGAACAGGTATAAAGTGGATCTGCTGCTACATTAAGTCCTACATGTTTCATTCCACAAAAACTTCTCTTACCTGCAAGTGATGCACCAAAAGCCACTTCCATAGCTACTTTTTCATTTGGTGCCCATTCACAGTAAATTTCATCATATTTTGCAGCTTCTTCAGTAATCTCTGTACTTGGTGTACCTGGATAACTAGAAACTACACTACATCCAGCCTCATAAAGGCCTCTGGCAAATGCCTTATTACCTAACATCAATTGTTTCATGGTAATCTTCCTCCCTACTCAGTTTCTTCCTTATCTTCCATTTGCTCAAGGATTTCTCCAAGGCGTCCGGTGCCTAAATTTAACATTCGATTTACGCGACTAATAGTTGCAGAACTTGCATTAGTCTTTTGCATAATCTCTGTATAAACCTTATTTTGTTTTAGCATTTTTGCCACTTCAAAACGTTGCTCCATTGAGCGAAGCTCTGTAAGTGTACATAAATCCTCAAAAAATCACAACATTCTTCTAAACTATTTAACTTCAAAATTGCTTCATACATCGCAATTTTTCGTTCCATTGAAATATTTTTGCTCATAAGAATAATCCTTTCCTTATGCTAAGATAATCTTCATACGGTTTAATCATACCATTTTTTAAAATAAGGTAAATACATAAATGAAAATTTAATGCAATAAATTAAAGT
>JPZU01000001.1:1278682-1285526 GCA_000875945.1 Lachnospiraceae bacterium TWA4
TTTAATGCAATAAATTAAAGTGTTAAACTTTTAGTAAGAAAAATATGGGGTGTTTGACCACCCCAATTCCTTTAAATACTCTAATTACCCAAATCTTTTTTCTGAACAGATGTTGTTTTCTTTTCATAACAAGAAAATGCATCTTCTACCAACTTCTTATCAGGTTTTGGAGTAAACCAGCTAACAATCGGAACAATTACAAGTCCTGCAAGCATCGCAATTGCACCACAGTTAATTGGTGAACGCATAATTGCTGGAAGAAGTACTGGTCCACCAAGATTACCAATCATATCTACAATCATAAGTACAGAGCCAAAAATAAATGATGCCCAACAAGAAGCAACTGTTGTTTTCTTCCAATATAAAGAATATAAGAATGGAGCAAGGAAAGCACCTGCAAGTGCACCCCAAGAAATTCCCATAAGCTGTGCAATAAAGGTTACTGAACTCTTATACTGAACAAGTGCAATGATCGCAGAAATTGCAATGAATACTACAATTAAAACTCTCATCATAAATACTTGTCTTTTCTCACTCATATCTTTAATAAAGTTATCTTTTAAAAAGTCAATGGTTAAAGTAGAACTTGATGCAATAACTAAAGAAGAAAGTGTAGACATTGAAGCAGATAATACTAAAATAACTACAAGTGCAATTAATGCTGGCGATAAGTTCTCAAGCATTGTAGGAATAATTGAATCATATCCATTGGCTTTTACATCGATTTGATCAGAAAATAGTCGACCAAATCCTCCAAGGAAGTAACAACCACCAGAAACGACAAGTGCAAAGAATGTAGAAATAATCGTTCCTTTCTTAATTGACTCTTCATCTTTAATTGCATAGAATTTCTGTACCATCTGAGGAAGTCCCCAAGTACCTAGCGAAGTTAAAATAACAACAAATAATAAATTTAATGGATCTGGTCCAAAGAATGAAGCAAAGACACCAGGTGCTGAGGAAACGGTTTCATCAGAAACTGCTGCAAGTCCTTCATAAGCTGCCATAAATCCACCCTTACTCATAATAACTGCTGCAATAACTGCAACAATACCAAATAGCATGATGATTCCCTGAATGAAATCATTAATTGCTGTAGCCATATATCCACCAGCAATAACATAAATTGCTGTTAAGCAAGCCATCAAAACAATACATACTGAATAATCAATAGAAAATGCCATACCAAATAGTCTTGAAAGACCATTGTATAATGATGCTGTATAAGGAATTAAGAAAATAAAGATAATGACAGAGGCAAAAATTTTAAGTGGTCTACTAGAAAAACGCTCGCCAAAATACTGTGGCATCGTTGCCGAATCTAAGTGCTGAGTCATAATTCTTGTACGTCTGCCAAGAATGACCCATGCAAGTAATGAACCAATTAATGCATTTCCAATACCTGCCCATGTCGCTGAAATACCATATCTCCAACCAAATTGTCCAGCATATCCAACAAATACAACGGCTGAAAAGTATGAAGTACCAAATGCAAAGGCTGTAAGCCAAGGTCCTACCGAACGACCTCCGAGTACGAATCCATTCACATCTGTTGCATTTTTTCGACAATATAAACCAATGCCTACTAAAACTGCAAAGTAAATAATTAGAATGACTAGTTTCAACATAATTCCATTCCCCTTCTTTTAATTAATTTAAGCTTTAATACTTTAATGTTTTAACACTTTAATACATTAACACATGAAATTAGAAAAGTCAATATGAAGTTAAAATTTTATCTTGTTTTTTTGAATAATTGTAGTATAATTGGTTTCGTTTTTAGCATTTTTTAATGTTTTAAAGAAGGGAGAATTAAATAAAATGGATATCAATGTACTCGTTAATCAATTAATTATTCTATTTCTTATGCTCTTTACGGGATTTGGATTAAATAAATTGGGATTATTAGGTGGAGAAGTCGATGCAAAACTTACAACTTTCGTTTTGCAATTTACGATGCCTTTAATGATTTTAGCTTCTGTTCTTGGAAATTTTGGAGAACGAAATATACCTATGGTTCTTGCCATTTTTATAATTTCTGTTGTTATGTATATTTTACTTCCAATAGTTGCCTTTTTGGCTTCAAGAATATTTAGAATTCCAGACTATCATAGAGGTGTTTATCAATATATGTTTATTTTTGGAAATACTGGATTTATGGGATTTCCACTCATTAATGCACTATTTGGAAGCGAAGCAGTTTTGTATGCTGGAATTGTAAATATTGTCTTTAATCTATTATCTTTTTCATATGGAGCTTATGTGGTATCATTAGATGGGAATAAAAAATTAGAATTGAATGTAAAAACTCTACTTTCTCCAGGAATTTCCATTTCAATCCTTGCAATTATCATTTACTTTTTAAATATTAAATTTCCTTCAGTGATTGTAAGCCCTGTTACTTCATTTGGAAATATGACAACTCCTCTTGCTATGCTCCTGATTGGTTCTACACTAGCTAAGATGGATTTAAAATCTGTATTTACAGATATTAGCTGCTACATATTTATCTTAGTTCGTATGTTAGCCCTGCCTGTTGCACTATTTCCTCTATTAAATCTTTTTATTACTGACGAATTTTTATTGCAATTTACATTAATCATCTTTGTTATGCCTGTTGCAAATTCTTGCGTACTATTTGCTAAACAATACGAAGCAGATGAGGAATTTGCAGCCAAGAACGTATTTGTATCTACTTTATGTTCAATTGTTACCTTACCACTTATTTCAATGATTTGTCTGTAAAATATTAGAAGGGCTGTAAAACAGCCCCTCTATTTTTAATCTTCGATTTTATTGATTCGTCTTTGATGACGTTCTTCATTTGAAAATGGTGTATTTAAAAATGTATCAACAATCTTTACTGCAAGTCCAGGTCCAGTTACTCTTGCACCTAGTGCAACAATATTTGCATCATTGTGAAGTCTTGTCATTTCTGCACTAAAGCAGTCTCCACATAGTGCTGCACGAATTCCTTTTACCTTATTAGCTGTAATAGAAATTCCAATACCTGTTCCGCAAATTAAAATTCCCTTTTCACATTCTCCACTAGCTACAGCCTTAGCTACTGGCTTTGCAATATCCGGATAGTCACAAGATTCTCTAGAAAAACATCCAAAATCTTTGTATTCAATGTTATTTTTCTCTAAATAATCTAAAATATCCTTCTTAAGTTCAAATCCTCCATGGTCACATCCAAATGCTATCATATTCAGTCCTCCTAATTTTTATCTTCCTCTTTTTTATTGACTTCATCTTTATCATCTTCATCTGTTGGATTTACTTCCTCTTCTACTGGTGGAATAATCACTGCATTTTCTTTTAATGCTTCTGAAACTTGATGAATAATGATATCCTCCATATTTTTAATTGGTTTTTCTTTTTAGGAAACATCTTCTCTAACATAATTTTAACCAATAAATCAATGTGCTCATAAAACATTCCATAGTCTGCTAAACTTCCTGAAACTTCTGCAATGTCACCTTCTTGACCGACAAAATTACGAAGAGTTGAAATCTCAATCACTCCAGATTCAAAATATGATGGATACTGCTTTAAAATTTGTGCGCTTTGAGCTCCTTCCATTGTAAGAATTAATGTCTGTTCTGTAAGATCATCTTGTGTTAACTCCTCAGAATACTCCTTTGATGGAGATAAATCATGGCTTTTTAGTATTGCTACTGCCTTTGGATTCATAGGTTCAGGAATTAAAACAACTGTTCCTCTAGAACATACTTCCAATTCCTTTGGATACTCTAAGCTTTTTAATATAGCCTCTGCAACAATTCCCCTGCAGGTATTGTCTGAGCATACAAAGATAATTTTTTTGTAACTATCCATTATTCCTTCCCTTTCTTTCCTACTTCAATTACTTGATGACCTGCCGCTTTTAACAAACGATTCATAACGGATAATCCAAGTTCTGTTTCATCAAACGACTCTGAATAAATCATCTTTACTGGAGTTTCATCAAATTCTCTAAGAACACGATACAAGTTATGTGCAACGCTTTTCACATCCTTTCGACTGCCAATACTCTTTACATAGTTACCAGAATAATAACTTCTAGTTTCATCTGTACAGATAATTCCCTCATCTTGATGCTTTAATAATTCTGCTAGCACATCCTCCTTTTTTCCCTTAATAACTACAAGGCTTGCCTTTGGTGCATAGTGTTTATATTTCATTCCTGGTGCCTTTGGACGCCTGTCCTCTGGCACAGAAGAATCCTCTTTCATCTGACCAATTTGATTTGATGTAATAAATCCTGGACGCAAAATAACTGGTTCATCAGAAGTTACATCAATAATTGTCGACTCAATTCCAATATCTGTATCTCCACCATCTAAAATCATGTCAATTCGTCCAGATAAATCTTCAATTACATGAGATGCCTTTGTTGGACTAGGTTTCCCTGATAAATTTGCACTTGGAGCTGCAATTGGAACATTGGCTTCTTGAATCAATTTAAGTGCTACTGGATGATTTGGCATACGAACAGCTACTGTTTGTAATCCACCAGTTGTTTCTAAAGGTACCAACTCTGATTTATTAAAAATTAAGGTCATAGGTCCTGGCCAAAATTTATCCATTAGTGATTTTGCTAATGGAGTAATGGTTTTAACTAATGGAGTTAATTGTTCTAAGCTTGAAATGTGCGCAATTAATGGATTATCACTAGGTCGTCCTTTTGCTTCATAGATTTTCTTTGCTGCCATTGGGTCTAATGCATTTCCTCCAAGACCATAAACGGTTTCTGTCGGAAAAGCTACTAACCCTCCACTGCGAATAATTTTAGCAGCTTCTTTAAAATCACTTTCTGTATTCGCCTTTACTATTTTAGTTTCCATAAATTTCCTCCATTCCTTCCAGCACAAGTCTATCACAATCACTCATTATTTTCAACTTTTATTGATTTCAAATTGTTCTCATGTTACAATAACTATTATTGTTTACACCCACGCCATTTTTATCATTTAAGGTAACTCACTGACGTGAAACTGTAAACAATCGTTTAAAGGAGGTAAGTATTCTATGTCAACCTATGTCGTTAGTGATATTCATGGAGAACTTGAACAATTTAAAGAACTCTTACAAAAGATAAATTTTACAGATAATGATACATTATATGTTTTAGGAGATGTCATTGACCGTGGACCACATCCGATAAAAACTTTACAATTTTTAATGACATTTCCAAATATTTTTCCACTAGCTGGAAATCACGAGCTCATGTGTATTGAAAATTTACAAACATTAATGAATGAAATTACCGATGAATTTTTAGATTCTATGAATAATGATGATTATGAAAAGTTATCAAATTGGATTTTAAATGGTGGAACACCAACTCTGAATGAATTTGCTAAGTTAACAAGTGAAGAAAAAGAAGATATTATTGACTATTTAGAAGACGAATTTGCAGCTTATGCAAAACTTTGCGTAAATAACCAAAACTATTTACTACTTCATGCTGGAATCTACAATTTTTCTAAAAACAAACGTTTAGATCATTATTCAATTCACGATTTTGTTTGGCATAAACCTGATTATACGAAACCTTATTTTAAAGACTGTATTGTCATTACAGGACATACACCTACACAGACAATTAAAGATAATCCTAAGCCTGGATATATTTTTAGAGGAAATGGGCATATTGCCATTGACTGTGGTGTTCATTTTGATAATGGACGAATTGGAGCACTTTGCTTAGAAACAGGAGAAGAATTTTATTCAAGGGAGTGATTAACTCCCTTTTTTATTGCCTCTTTGAAAGAAAATCTGTAACTTAGAATCTGTATATTTATCCTAATTTATCCTAGTGCAACATCTAATGCCATCATTAAACAAAATCCCAATGTAAAAAATACGATTCCTTTATCTGTAGACACTTCTGGCAACAATTCTTTTATAACTACATACATCATTGCCCCTGCTGCAAAACTTAGTAAATAGGGTAATAAAGGTAACATATACCCTAAAGTTAACATCATAATTAATGCACCTATAGGTTCTACAAGTCCTGATAACATTCCATATATAAAAGACTTCATCTTATTGATACCTTTTATCTTTAAAGGCATAGAAATAATGGCTCCTTCTGGGATATTTTGAATAGTTATTCCTAATGAAACGATAAATGCTTGCATAATCGATAAACTATTTGCTAAATACGCTGCAAAAATTGCTCCTACTGCCATTCCTTCTGGAATATTATGAAGAGTTACTGAAAATACTAATAAATCTGATTTTCTTCGATTAATTACTAAAAGAAATACTATACCAATAATAAACCCAACAACAGCTGGAATAAAGGAGTTTGACTGTTCAATTGATGGAATAAGTAAACTCCAAATAGAGGCAGCAACCATAACTCCTGCTGCAAATCCATTTAAAATAAGGTGAATCGTTTTATTTATTTTATTTTTCATTAAAAGAACTGCCGCTGCGCCTAAAGTTGTTCCAAAAAAGGGAGCATAAGCCCCCAAAAAGTTTCTACTTGCATAAGAGCCTAACTTTTACATAGTTTATATAGTGTATGCTAAAGTTCGCTAAATTATACAATAGTATACTATGAATTTTCTAAGTATGCATGTACTTTGCCTTCGTTGCCATTCCCCCGCGAATATGTCTTTCTGCTTTATTAATATCTAAGACTTTTCTAATTTCACTTGCTAACATAGGGTTCATTTTTAATAATCGTTCAGTTACATCCTTATGAACTGTAGATTTGCTTACACCAAATTTTTTTGCTGCCTGTCTAACTGTTGACCCTGATCTTACAATATAATTTGCAACATCTATAACTCGTTCTTCAATATAATTATTACTCAACAAAAAA
>JPZU01000001.1:1285546-1291432 GCA_000875945.1 Lachnospiraceae bacterium TWA4
AAGATTTTTTATATTATACATATTATTTTAGTAAACTAATACTTGGAAAATAGGAGAAAACTGCCTTACCAAGCATTGCATCTTTTGTAATATACTTATTCTCCCAATATCTCGCATCTAATGAATCATTTCGATTATCGCCCATCATAAAATATGAATCTGCTGGAATTGTATACGGTCCAAAATCTTCTTGAGTATCTTCTTTTAAATAATCTTCTTTTAATGGGGTCCCATTAATATACACTTGATTGTCTTTACACTCGATAGTTTCCCCTGGAAGACCAATTACTCTTTTTAAATAAGGGATATCTACCTCATCTGGTGGCATAAAAATTACGATGTCGCCTCGCTTAGGATCTTCAAACTTATAAGCTAAACGATTCGCAATAATTCGATCACCTGTCATAACTGTTGATTCCATAGAACCTGTTGGAATCTTTGCATTTACAATTATGTAGTTATTCAAAATAAATGCTAAGGCTGCTGCCACTACAAAAATTTTTACAAATTCCCAAACATATTTCACGAATTTTTCTCCTATCTTTTTATTCTTATCTTCTTACATAAATTTTTCTGTATTTTTTACCATATCTAGGAATATGACTATGTTTCGATACATAAATATCGATGTGTTTTCCTCTAACACCTGTATCTTCTGCTACATACCACTTTCCATCAATGCGAAGTTTAGTACCTAGTTTAATATATCGACGATCAACTGCAACTGTTCGTCCGGCTCTTGCTCGTCTACCAGATGCTGTTCTCGTTCCCCATCTTCCTGAGCAACGTCTACATGGACAGTAGAAAGTAATTTTGTAAGTTCCTAAGCTTCTTACTTTTGATTTAGCTTTAGCTGCTTGTGCCGTTGATACAGATAAATTTGTTATAACCATAACTACGAACAAGATGATTATTAGTTTCTTAAATCTTTTCATGATAATTCTCCTAAATAACTCTAGTTTCTATATTTTCTGGTTTCATCTTTAACTGTACCATAAAACTCCAATATTAGCTACTATTATATTTCACAATTTATTTCTTATAATAATATAAATTTTGTATATTTTATCAGAAATTTTATACATTAGTCAAACAATATCACTTGATTTACACTCTTTTTTACATCAATTACTCGTTGGTTTGAGCTTCCCTTCCAATGAAGTTTCACATCTTTTTTGTCTATTTCAAATCGTCCTTCAACAACTACATCGATATAATTCATACACGGAAGATTTTTAATTTCTTCCCATTCATAGCCAGTATACAGCCATTGATTCTTTGTTGGATAGGTCTCTCTAATTTCTTTAGCTAACTTTGTAATCTCATCCACATTCACATAGTGTAGAGGATCTCCTCCACTATAAGTGATTCCTGAGATATAATCCTTTTCTAACTCTACAAAAAGTTCTTTTTTTGCATCTTTATCAAAAGGAATGCCCCCATTAGGGTCCCAAGTTATTGGATTTTGACACTCTGGGCAATGGTGTTCACAACCAGCTACCCAAAGTACAACTCTTAATCCATCACCATTTAACATGTCATCTTTTGTAATATTATGATATCTCATAAGTGCTTCCTACATTGACTTTCTTTCTTTTATTTCTGCCATTTTTGCTTCATTTAATCTCGTATCTCCCTTGACTCTAGAATAAGATAAATATCCATTCATTCGGTCAATTTTAGTTAAATTTGAGCTTCCACATTTAGGGCAGACGTCCATTTCTAACTGCTGATATCCACAGTCGTCACAGTAAGATAGAGACAAATTTACACCTTCATAGAAGCCCATCTTCATTGCACGACGTACTAGTGATTTCATTGCACCCATATTGTAGTCAATTGGATATCTTACATATTGAATCTTTCCACCATTTGAAAGTTCCCAGAAACGATATTCAAGGTCTTGTTTCTGAATAGGAGTAATATTCTCTGTTACATGGCAATGGAATCCATTGCTTACATATTCTCTATCTGAAACATTTTCAATAATACCATACTTTTTGCGAAACTGCTTAACTTGAAGTCCACAAAGATTTTCTGCTGGAGTTGCATAAATTGCATAAAGATTTCCATCTTCTTCTCTAAATTCATTTACTCTTTTATTAATATACTCTAAGGTTTCTAAAGCAAATGTACCATCTTCTACTAAAGACTTGCCATTATACAACTGTTGCAATTCATTAAATGCTGTAATGCCAAATGATGCAGTTGCGGTCTTCAGTAATGGCTTAATTTTATCGTGAAGTTTTAAGTGTCCGCCATAAAATCCACCCTCACAATAAGCTAAAGGATTAGTTGAAGCTCTCATTTCTCCTAAATAAGCATATGTACGAATATGAATCTTACGAATTAAATCTAAATAATAATCAAGTACTTCAAAGAAATCTCTACTTTCTTGTCTAGCCTTTGCTAAAATCATTGGTAAATGAAGACTTACAACCCCAATATTAAATCGTCCAATAAATACTGGTTCATCTGCGTCATCTGCTGGATGCATACCACCTCTTTCATACCATGGAGATAAGAAAGCTCGACAACCCATAGGGCTAATAGCCTTTCCATATTTCTTATACATACTTGAAATATAGCCTTCACCAGTTAATGATAGCCAATCTGGATACATCGTCTTAGAAGAACATTCAAGTCCTGCTTCAAATACATCTTCTAATTCTCCTCCTTCACCATGAAGTTTTTCATCATAAAGGAATACTAATTTAGGAAATAATACAGGCTTTTTACACTCTTTCTTACCTTGTCCTCCTTGGCGAACCTTAAACATAAGAATAGAAGCCATCTTCTCCCACTTACCGGTTCCATTTCCTAAAGTCATTGTGATAAATGGATAATCACCTCTACTAGATGCTACTGTATTAAACTTGTATTCCCATCCCTGGAATCCTTGTCTAAATTCATGCTCTACATCATTTGTAGCCACTTTATTCGCAGTTTCTTCATCTAATCCTAATCCTAAGTACTTCTCTAAATACTTATCATAAGATTTCTGTGCATAAGGAGCTAAGATTCGTTCTACACTTGGAACTGTAAACCCACCGTATTGTTGACTAGCAGCACTTAAAACAATATCTCCAATTACATCAAAACAACTTTCAAGAGTCTTTGGCTCATTATACCAAAGATTTCCCATTTCAAATCCACCAGTTAAGACTTCTTTTACATCAAATAGACAACAATTCATTGTATCACGTCTTGCTGACATATCATGAATGTAAATATATCCATCTCTACAAGCCTGTAATTCTTCAGTTGTCATAAAAAATTTCTGATAAAGAGATTTATTTAGTTCATTAAAAATTAAACTTCTCTTCGTAGAAACTAAAGCACTGTCTGTATTACTATTTTCTTTATCACCAATATACATGATTGACTGACTCTTTTTATAAACCTCATCAAGCATCTGAACAAAGTCTTGCTTATAATTACGATAATCTCTATAAGACTTTGCTACTTTAGGATTTACATGATCTAATGCTCCTTCAACCACATTATGCATCTGAGCAATTGGAATATATTTCATCTCTAAACATTCACACTTATTAGTAACAAATTGACAAATATAATCAATCTCTTCATCAGAAAATTCATATAACACTCTATAGGCTGATTTTTTAACAGCAGTAATGACTTTTTGCACATTAAATGCTTCTTTTGTATTGTCCTTTTTTATAATAAATATGCTACTACTATTCATACATACACCTCTTTTTTGGGCATGAAATGGTACTTATCTTAAGGCTAGTCAACTATTAGCATGAAATAATAACAAGATTATAAATTTCTAATACTTATGTTGACAAATTCCTTAAAACAAAAGATACCAAAATCCTAATGCCTTATAATTACACTCCGAAATTGAAGCAAGATAAATTATAGCACAAAGAAGGACTATATACAAGATACAGAATTGTATTTTTAAAAAAGTACAAGATATTGTATTGTTTTTAACAAATTGGGAAAAAAATCTCTCGGAAGAATTCCGAGAGTATATTTTAAGAAAACGAGTAGAACGATAAGCCGGGTTCTGTCGTGAATGATCATCTATCTAGTTTTACTGTTACCAGTAAAATCAAGCGACCTACCCGAAAGCAGACGGGCCGCCTTATGCTTTCTATTGGTCTTGCTTCGGATGGGGTTTACAGAGCCCTATTTGTTACCAAATAGACGGTAGTCTCTTACACTGCCTTTCCACCCTTACTCCTAAAATTAGAAGCGGTATATTTCTGTTGCACTAGCCTGGGAGTCGCCTCCACCGGACGTTATCCGGCATCCTGCCCTATGAAGCCCGGACTTTCCTCGAGATTACTCTCGCGATCATTTATTCTACTCGCGTTATAGTTTATCAAAGATATTTTACTATTTCAAGATATAATTTTAATTTTCGGAGAAAAATACAACGAATGCTTCTAGCTTTTTCACCATCTCTTCTTCTAAATCTCCAATGATTACTTGAATCTCTGGAGCTGATAGATTCTGAGTTTTTAAATAATACATCGTCATATAGAATTTTTCAAAATATTCTGTTAAAAGTTTTAGATACTTACTTGCAGCTTCTCCAGTAAGGCCTGAAACATCTCTCATTGACTTTTCTAAAATATCAATTTGAGCAAGCTTAGCACCTATACAAAGATCAGGAGCTGTTTCCCTTTGATATCTAAATAAACGTCTTAATTGCTGGCTATCAGAGATTGCATCTGTATTTTTAACATCATTGCTAGTACCTTTTAACCAATCTGGATTAATTTCATACTCTAAGGAAATCTTAGTAACCATTTTATCAGTTACAGGAACTGTTCCCTTTTCAATTTTACTAATTAATCCTTCGGACACACGAACTGTACGAGCAAATTCCTTTTGTTTTAAGCCTAATGAATTACGTAGAGATTTGATACGCTCATTGCGAATCATATTAATCTTTTCATTCATATCTCTTCCTCCGTTATATAATATTTGTTTCAATTACTTTCTATTAGTATACCTAATAATTCCCAAAATTTCAAGATTTTATTGTAATTTTAGGAAATCATTTTTATTAAAAAGATTTTCAAATAAAAAAGAGAAGGAATTTTCCTTCTCTTTAAACGTGGGTTAGAAGATTCGAACTCCCGACCTTTTGGTCCGTAGCCAAACGCTCTATCCAGCTGAGCTAAACCCACATATTAAATTAAAAAAATGCCGGCGACCGGAATCGAACCGGTACGAGTATCGCTACCCGCAGGATTTTAAGTCCTGTGCGTCTGCCAGTTCCGCCACGCCGGCATTAATGGGACCTACAGGGCTCGAACCTGTGACCCTCTGCTTGTAAGGCAGATGCTCTCCCAGCTGAGCTAAGATCCCATAAACGACCCAGAAGGGACTCGAACCCTCGACCTCCGCCGTGACAGGGCGGCGCTCTAACCAACTGAGCCACTAGGCCATATCAAATTATTTTATCAAGAAAATGGACCTTCAGGGACTCGAACCCAGGACAAACCGGTTATGAGCCGGGTGCTCTAACCAACTGAGCTAAAGGTCCTTATAGCCTCTAAAACTTGATAAAAAAAGCCGATGATCGGACTCGAACCGATAACCTGCTGATTACAAATCAGCTGCTCTGCCAATTGAGCCACATCGGCTTAGTGACTCCAGGGAGAATCGAACTCCCGTTACCGCCGTGAAAGGGCGATGTCTTAACCGCTTGACCATGGAGCCATAAGCAACTCCCCGAGTAGGGCTCGAACCTACAACAACTCGGTTAACAGCCGAGTGCTCTACCATTGAGCTATCGAGGAATATGTCTATTTCAAAGTATATACTCTGAAAACCACACACTGACTATTTTAACACGATTTTTTCAACCTGTCAAGTCTTTTTAACCTTTTTATCTACCTA
>JPZU01000001.1:1296113-1297447 GCA_000875945.1 Lachnospiraceae bacterium TWA4
ATCTTTGTTCTTGTTTTTTCACAAGCAACTCTTATATTTTATCATAAGCTGTTATCTTTGTCAAGAACTTTTTTATTTGTTTTTTTACTGTTTTGTAAGTTTGTTTCTCACTCACAGCGCTCATACATAATATCATGTGAAAACTTATTTGTCAACAACTTTTTTAAAAATTTTTCAAAATTTTTTTCTTGTAAAATTAATTGACCATTTTCACTATATTTTCCAATAAACAAATCTCTAATAAAGTGCTTTTCTTTTGCATTTGCTATTGCAGAATCTATAATCTCTAATGCATACTTTTTACTTAAAGGATATTTTTTGCCTGTAAATCTTCTGTAAATAAAAGTAATCTTAAATATGCCCTCTCATCTATTATTGCATTTTTTTCTTCTGCATAAGATTTTAACCATGAACCAAAAATTATAGGTCCTTTTTGTTTAAAATCTTCAAAATTATCTTCCTCAATCTCTTCTGTTTCTTCAATTTTATCTTCTATTGTTCCTACATAAACATATTCTAAGTCTTTTTTAATTGATTGACCTTATTTAGCATTTCATTTAACTGATTCTGTCTATTTAAATCATTCGTTTCTTGTTTATCTTCAGTTTCAGTTGCTATTACAATCTCCTGTTTAGTTTGGATTTCCTCTGTCAATTTAACTTCTTGTGTATCACATTCTTTTACTTCTTTGTCTACTTCTACATCTACTTTTTCTTCTACTTTATTATCTTTTTTGTTATCTTTTACTTCTTCATCTAGTTGGTCTTTAGATTCTTCTTTCTTTAATGGTTCAAGAATTGAACGAATATCTACTTGCTTTTTTTCAGTTTTTTGTACATCATCATAATATTTTGCTTTTTTAACTGTTTTCTTTCTTCTTTCGTTAATTCTCCATAATTTTGACGAAGTTCTACTGCTTTTTTTGCATACTCTCCTGTACCAAAATAAAAGATAATTTTATGACAAATACTTACACAACTTTCACTATCCCCAATTTCATCATATAAACAGGCAAGAGAATACAACCAATCCTCTCGAAAATCTTCCTGGCAGCAAACTTCTAATAATTCAATCTGCTCCATAGTTGGAACATTTCTCAACTTTGCTATAAAATAATCAGCACTTATTTTTTCACGAGATTCTGACCATTTCTCTACAAATTCCTTATAAAAACGTTCCCCATTAATCAGATCTCCACATTCTGAGCAAATTTCAAGTATTCCATGAACTGTCAATTTTCCCCCAAGCATACCTTGATCATAGGCATAAATTAATAAATTTTTTGCATCTGTAAATCGACCCACTTCTTCATATGCGTTTTGCAATCGTGTAAA
>JPZU01000001.1:1297535-1311409 GCA_000875945.1 Lachnospiraceae bacterium TWA4
AAAATCGGACGAACATNTTGTATTTTATTTAATTCGAGCCTATCTGCTAAACGTGTAATCCTCTTATACTGTCCTTTTAATGAAAGCTCTTTAATCTCTTTTAAAACTTCAGATAAATCCATATTCTCTCACCCATTACATGATCTATTTTGTTGTTTCTTCTACTTTACTCTCCTGAGATACTTCTGTTTCTTGCTCCTTAGTTGTCTGTTCTGTTTCATTACTTGTTTCAGATTCATTAGCTGTTGTAGGAGCAACATAAATTTCATGACCACTTAAAACTACTTTGTCCCATACATCATCTTCTACTTTAAATTTTTTCTTTTCCCAGTCTGCATAAGTTTTATTGAATGAATCAGCCTGTCTCTTTTCAACAATCTCTTCTTTCTCATTCTTAGCTGCTTCTTTATCATCATCACTTACACAATAAATTGCATACCAACCGGTTCCTTCTTCTTGATAAGTAATCGCATCACCTGTCGATAATTTTGCAGCTTCTTTTCCTAAATTTGTTTCATTTTCTCCATTCTTCGAATAAGAACCACTTGTAGCTGATAGTTCCTCATAATCTTGTACTACTTTATCCATATCTTTAGTCTTCTTCACTTTTTCTACAATTTCTTTAGCAGTTTTTTCACCATCTTTATATTTTTCATTGTCAGATGAAATTAAAATAGATTTAACTGTTACCTGTCTTGCTTCTTCGTCTGATACCTTTGTATCTACATTTGCAATAGTTGCCTGATAAACTTTATTAGCCAATGCATTATCTGTATAAACTTTTTTTACTAATTCTTCTGTAGCTCCTGCTGCTTTAATAAGTTTTTCATCTGAATTTTCTAAGAAATTTTTTACTGCCTCATCAACTTTTTTCTGGTCAGCATCTGTCAAACTTACCTTATATTCATCTGCATGTTCTAATAGCACTCGAGTCTGTAAAATTTCAGCCATTACTGACTGCTTTAAACTTGATTCCATTGTTCCATTTCCAGTATCTGTAGACCAAAAATTACTACTTCCCAACTGGCTATAAATTTGTTCATAGCTATACTGATAATATCTAGTAGTAAAATTTGCCTCATCTAAATAAATTTTTTCATCTCCATAAGAAGCTACTACTTTATTTGAATCTTCTTCCATTGCACTACATCCACTAAAAATTGTTGTACCCATTGCCATAGCAAGTCCTAAACTTAAAATCTTTTTATACTGCATAATTCCCTCCATATACTAAAATAGGCAGGTTCATCTTAAAACCTGCCTTTATGTCTGTCTATATTTTTATTTACCGTGCATCTGGCTTCGAACTAGTACCATAGACGGTACCCTAGCAGTTAACTCTGCCCAGGCGACCTTACGGCACACAGAGTGTCTTACTTAGTGCTGCTTCATTCCTGACCTGACACGGTTCATAAGATTCTGTTGCGCAAGACCCAAGCTTCATCGCCACTTACTAGGGGCAGCTCTACAATAGCTAGCCCTCAGTCCAGACATAACCCCTGCTGTAGCGGATTGCAGGTTACAAGGCACCGCTAACTCCCCAGTCGCACGGTAATTCAAAGTATACACGTTCATAAGTTTTTTGTCAAGATTCAGAATGCTTACATTTTTCTTCTTTTGCTTTTTGACGCAATTCTTTAAAAAAATCTTTTAACATTTTTGAACATTCTTCCTCTAATACACCATACGTTGCTTCTACTTGATGATTAAACTGTGGTACCTGTAATAAATTTAAAATAGATCCCGCACAACCTGCCTTCGGATTCATACATGCAATTACAACCTTTGGGATTCTAGCTTGTACAATAGCTCCTGCACACATTTGACAAGGCTCTAATGTAATATACATGGTACATTCCTCTAAACGCCAATCTCCAAGAACTTTACTTGCCTTTCGAATTGCATTTAACTCTGCATGCGATAAGGTATTTTTGTCAATTTTTCGCCTATTATATCCTCTTGCTATAATTTTATCCTGGTACACAATCACACATCCAATAGGTACCTCGCCAATTTTCCAAGCTTTTTTAGCTTGTTTAATGGCCTCTTTCATATATTTTTCATCTTGTTCCATGATTTCTCCTATGATACACTCTATCTGGAGGTGTATTTTTATGATTTTTTATGGAGTTCAAAAAACGACTCTACTTGACTATCCTGGACTTGTTGCTACAACACTTTTTACTGGCGGCTGCAACTTTTCCTGTCCCTATTGCCACAATGCCAGCTTAATTCATCCAACCTCTCCTTCTACTAGTTATTCTGAAGAAGAGATTCTTTTATTTTTAAAAAGCGTGCTTCAATTTTAGATGGGATATGTATCTCCGGCGGAGAACCAACGCTATCTAATGACCTTATTGATTTTATAAAAAAGTAAAAGGTCTTTCACTTAAAGTAAAGTTAGATACCAATGGTTCTAATCCCACTCTATTAAAAGACCTTGTTTCTACTAACCTTATTGATTATGTTGCTATGGATATTAAGACCTCTCCTTCAAACTATGAGCAAATATCTAAAAATCCTTTAGCTACTTCTAAAATATTAGAAAGCGTCGATTTTTTATTGACAAATCCTATTTCCTATGAATTTCGCACAACTGTAACTAAAGAACTTCACAGCAAAAAAGAAATTTTAGAAATTGGAAAATGGATTAACGGTTGTAAAACCTATGCCTTGCAAAACTATAAGGATAGCCCTAATGTTTTAACTCACTTTCATCCACATACAAAAGAAACACTTGAGTCTTTTGCACATAGTTTAAAACCATTTGTTGAACATATTGTTATTCGTTAATCTCTAAAAGGCTTTGATAGACTTCTCTTTTAGAAATCCCTCGGTCCTTAGCAACCTTTTTCATTGCTGATTTTTTATCAAGTCCTTGGTCTAAATACGTCTGTAAATGTTCACTAATACTTAACTGCTCAAATTCTAATTGTTGTTCTTTTAACAGTTCTGTAGGGTCTTTACCCTCAATAACTAATACATACTCACCTCTAGGAGAACTATCTTTAAAATGTAAAATTGCTTCTCCTAGAGTTGTTTGAAACTTCTCTTCATATTTTTTGGTCAACTCTCGACATAAAGTTATACGTCGAAAGCTTCCTAGAACTCCTTCTAATTGCTCTAGAGTTTTTACTAAATGATGAGGTGCTTCATAAATCACAATGGTTCTAGTTTCTGCTTTAAGTTCTTCTAATATTTGCTCTCGTTCCTTTTTATTTGGAGGTAAAAAAGCCTCAAAACAAAACCTCCTTGTAGGAAGTCCTGACTGAATTAATGCACTTACACAAGCAACAGGTCCTGGTAAGACTGTTACCTCTACACCAGCTTCTAGACACTGTCTTACTAATTCTTCACCTGGATCTGAAATTCCTGGAGTACCCGCATCTGTAATTAAAGCAATTTCTTTTCCTTCTTTTAAGAGTTGTACAAGTTGTTTTGCTTTATCTACTTTATTGTATTCATGATAGCTTGTCATAGGCGTATGAATTTCAAAGTGATTAAGCAATTTAATACTATGCCTTGTATCTTCTGCTGCAATAAGGTCTACTTCTTTTAATGTTTCTAAAACCCTAAGCGTAATATCTTTTAAATTTCCAATAGGCGTTGCACATAAATATAGCATGTTTAATCCTCATAACCATAAATTTTATAAATTTCAGGTGTATATTGACCTACTTCTTTATAAACTATCAATGGAGGTTCAACAATCATCTGAGTTCCACTTTGATAAACAGCTTCTAATAAAATCATATTTGCTGGCTTATCTTGATAAGGATGAACAAAGCGAATTCTTTTTGGCTCTAAGTGATAGTTCCTAAGAGTTGTTAATAAATCCATTAAACGTCTTGGTCGATGCACCATATAAAAACGTCCTTTGGGTTTTAATAAGCGTGAAGCTTCTCTTGCAATATCCTCAAACTCACAAAGTACCTCATGCCTTGCAATAGCCTTTGGCTCTTTAGGATTTACAATTGCAATATCTGGCTTCATATACGGTGGATTACACGTAATGACATTAAAAGAATTTGCTTCAAAAATTGTCGAAGCCTCTTTAATATCCCCACAAACAATCGAAATTTTTTCCTCTAGCTGATTTAACTCAACACTTCGACTTGCCATATTAGCAACATCCACTTGAATTTCTAATCCCGTAAAGTGTTTTCCCTCGCTTTTAGCTTCTAGTAAAATTGGTAAAATTCCTGTTCCAGTTCCCAAATCTAATACCTGTTCATTCTTTTTTACAACACTAAAGTCTGAAAGTAAAACAGCATCCATGCCAAAACAGAAATAATCAGGATTTTGTATAATCCTATAGCCCTTTATTTGCAAATCATCAATTCGCTCATGTTCTTTTAATAAAGTTGTCATGACAATTTAGAGCTTCCTTCTTTTTTCTCTAAAGCCTCTAACTTTCTTAATTCTTTATCATCAATATTCATTTTTTCTTTTTTCTTTCGAGGCTTAAATTTCAATTGAGAAACCTTATACTCTCTGACCTCTTTATCATCTTTTTCTAACTGAACAATAACTTTCACAAGCTGGCGAAGAACATTGACACTTTGAACTTCACCTTTTAATCCATCATCAGTTGTCACATAGTCTCCAATTCCTGGAAGTTTGCTATTTAAATATTCATAGGTTTCTTCTTCATTTTTAAGACAACACATTAGACGTCCACAAGTTCCACTAATCTTTGAAGGATTTAAGGAAAGATTTTGTTCCTTTGCCATCTTAATAGATACAGGAACAAACTCTGGCATATAGGAATGGCAACAGAGTACACGTCCACAACATCCTATACCACCTCTGGTCTTTGTTTCATCTCGTACACCAATTTGACGAAGTTCAATTCTTGTCTTAAATACAGCAGCTAAATCTTTCACTAGTTCTCTAAAGTCTATTCTTCCCTCTGCAGTAAAATAGAATAACACTTTATTATTGTCAAATGTATATTCTACATCAATTAACTTCATTTCTAACTGATGTTTTTTAATCTTTTCTAAGCAAATCTGAAAAGCTTCTTTTTCTTTTACCTTATTTGCTTGTTCAACTTCATCATCTTCCGGAGTTGCTACACGTATTACTGCTTTTAATGGCTGAACTACTAAGGCTTCATCCACTAAATGGTTAGCAATCACAACCTTCCCATATTCTACGCCTCTGACAGTTTCTACTATAACATTCTGTCCAAGTTCAATATCGTAATCTGCAGGGTCAAAATAATAAATTTTTCCTGCTTTTCTAAATCTGACTCCTATTACCTTTATCACAATTAGCTCTCCTTTATCGTAATTAGCAACAATTCAACTGCTAATTCAAAGTTTACATTTGCCTTTAATCGCTCTTCAGCTTTATCAATTGCCTCTGAGATTTGATCAAGGCTCGGGAAACTAATGGCATGAGCTGCCTTTTTAATTTCACTATAATCTCCCTTAAAAATCAAAAGATTCAAATCTAAAGAAGCTTTAAAAACTGTTACATCTCTAAACCATAAACGATAAAGCTGTAATACTTCAAGTACATACTCTTGATTGCGCTTCATCACATCTACCAACTGATAAACTGGGCGATCTTTTCTAGTATGAACAATTTCTAACATAGCATCTAATGCTTTTTTTAACTCTTCAGATTCTACATATGCCAAAGCCTTTCCTAAATTTCCTCTAGACATTGCCGCATATAAACTTGCCTGTTCATCAGATAATTCATAACTTTTTAATAATTCATCCTTAATAACGCTATTATAAATTGGTTGTAAATTTAACGTAATGCATCTAGATAAAATAGTTGATAAAAAACTTTCAGAATTATTAGTAATAAAAATTAACAATACATATTCTGGTGGTTCTTCAATCGTTTTTAAAAGTGCATTTTGAGCTTCTTTTGTCAATTTCTCTGCTTCATCTATAATATAGATTTTATATGGACTTTGGTAAGGCTTTACAGGTACATCATTAATAATTTGATTTCTTACCTCATCAATTCCAATACTTCCTACTTTTTCATGCGTAACATATTTCACATCTGGATGACTATCTGCTATAAACTGCTTACAGGAATGGCAGTTTCCACAAGGTTCTATATCGCTATTTTCACATAAAAGTGTCATAGCAAATGCCTTTGCTAATGTTTTTCTTCCACTTCCTTCTTCTCCAGTTAAAATGTATGCATGAGAAATTTGTCCTGAACCTATCACTTTTTTAAAATATGATTTTACTTTTTGATGTCCCGCAATTTCTTGAAAACCAGGCATAAACCTTACCTCCTATTACCATTTAGTTGATCTTGTATATTCTTTAAACATTCCTCTAAATTATAATTTTTATATTTTTTTGTAATTTCACATTGTTTTAAATGTTCTTCGCTAAAATCTTTTTGATCTGCTAAAAATCTTCTGCACATCTCTTCGTATTTTGGGATTTTTTGACTTCTTTCCCTATCAAGTGCACGTTGTAAGCGAATTCCATCATCTACTTCTATATAAAGTGGTACTAAATGCTCTTTACCAAAATAGTCACACAGACTTTTATAAGCCTCTAATGTACCAATCATTAAATAATCCTCTACTGTATCTAAACGAATCTGCCCATCATTTACTGTAAAATATCGCCAAGGACCATGAGCTGTTTGATAAACTCTATCTTCTATGACCTTTCCTTCCTCTTTTAAAGATTGATAATCTTGCTCTGTCACGAAGTGATATTGCACACCTTCTTTTTCAGTACTTCTAATCGGCCTTGTCGTATATGGAACTACCTGTCTAAGTGATGTACGTTCTAATAAATGACTATAAATTGTATCTTTACCAGAGGCACTTTTGCCCATCAGGTAGTAAATTATTCCCATTGAAAGTCTCCCTCTTTTGTTAAACCATAAACTTTGATTCCTGCTTCCATATATTGATTCACAGTATTTACAGCTTCTTTTGTAATCTTCTCTCCTGGAATTACAATAGGTATACCTGGAGGATAACTATATACATAAGTCTTTGACTTTTTACCAATACACAAATCCTGTGTTAATTTTATTTTTTAGGTTTCAAATATGGTTTATTATTTAATTCCTGTAATGCATGAATTAATCGGTTAAATCCTTCATCTGTATCATTAAGTGTAGTCATTAAAATTATATGATTGTCTGTGCTCATTTCTGGTTGTAAATGATACCTATTTAATAAATCATTATAAAGTTCTCTTGCATTCCCTTTACATTTTAAAACAATCTTTGAACAATCATAAAATTCCTTTGAGGGATAAAATAGCAACTCAAAATTTTGCAATTTTACAATCTGCTCTCTAAGCTTTTTTAGATTTTTATAATAAATTTCTAACTTATTCCTTCCTTCTTTATCCATATATCGAATACACTCTTGAATTCCTGCCATCAAAAGATAGGATGGACTAGATGTTTGAAAAATATCTAGATAAAATTGAACTTTAGCCAAATCAATTAAATCTGAACCTACATGTAAAATTGCTGTCTGCGTAAATGAGGGCAAGGTCTTATGCAAACTTTGAATCACAAGATCTGCACCCAAGTTTAAAGCAGAGATTGGTCCTTCTTTACTAAAATTAAAATGAGCTCCATGAGCTTCATCAACAATTAAGCATACTCCATACTTATGACAAATTGTTGAAATCTCTAAAATATCTGAAACAATTCCTTCATAGGTCGGTGATACAATAACTACTGCTTTTATTGACTGGTCCTTATCTAAAGCTTTTTTTACTTCTTTGGGATTGACCGATCCAAAACATTCCCACTCATCTAACCATTCGGGTAGTAAATAAGTTGTTTCAATTTCCCTCAAATAAACTCCATGATAAGCAGAACGATGACAATTCTTAGCTATTAATATCTTTTCTCCCTTGTCTACACTTGCACAAATTGCGGATAAAATTCCACTAGTACTACCATTAACTAAATAGAAAGAAGCCTTACTGTGATAAATGTTTCTTGCTTCTTCCTGTGCCTTAAATAATAACCCCTCCGAATCTGGATGATGTAAATCATCAAATCCATCAATTTCTGTAATATCTATCTCATAAGGATTAACAAATTCCATTCCACATCTTTTATGTCCCGGCATATGAAATGGATAATAATCACTAGCTGAATAATCAATTAATTTTTTATAAATTCCTTTAGAATTATCTTCTAAATCAAATAATTTATAAGTCATAAGGCTCAATATCAAAGAGCATATCCCTAGCAAATGCTAAAATTCCAGTTACAGGATCTGCACCTTCTGCCATTTGAAGTTTATGAGGTGTAAATGCCCATCCTTCATCTTCACCTGCTACATAAAAGATATATTTATCAATTGATTTATCGACTTTCATCGTTTGATTACTAATTGAAATTCCTGTTACTATAGAAATTCCATCTGCTACGCAATTATATCCAGGCATTATTACATGTACCTTTTCTGTAGGCTTAAAAATCTTCTTGACTTCTTCACCCATTCGAAATCCAAATGCAAGTCCTGCGCATTCATGTCCATGAGCCTTTACTGCTAAATCCCATAATTCCATATTCATAATCTATCACCCTCCAATCATTTGTTACTGTTTACATCATGCCATTTATAACATTTACATACCCATATTACGTGCTTTGCTTATTTACTGCTCACGCAGTCGTCATTAGTCTTAAAAATCTCCTTGCACATGCACAAATATTTTTATAATTTGACTGACTAAGAACTGTAACAATCATTTACATTCTATAATTTGATAGACCTCTTGTCAAGTAAATTGGTTATGTGGTACACTGTAAAGGATTGAATCCGGAGGTTTTTTATGAATTACATTGTATTAGATCTTGAATGGAATCAATGTCCTAGTGGTAAGGAACACGAAAATCCCCTTTTACCATTTGAAATTATCGAGCTTGGTGCAGTCAAGCTCAATGAAAAAAAGGAAGTCTTAGGGGAATTTAGTAAACTTATTCGTCCAAAGGTCTATCATCGCCTTCATCACAGAACCAAGCAAGTTTTAAAAACTGATTTCAAGGAATACTTAAAAGCTCCAGGATTTTTAGAAGTTATTAAAGACTTCTTTAACTGGTGTGGAGACGAACCTTATATTATGTGTACCTGGGGACCTATGGATTTAGAAGAACTTCAACAAAATATGGATTTTTACAAATTTAATAATCCACTACCTAAACCTCTTTACTACTATGATATTCAAAAACTATTCAGTCTTCTTTATGAAGATGGAAAGAGTCGAAGAGCACTTTCCTATGCTGTTGAATTTCTTCATCTAGACACCAATGAAACTTTTCATCAAGCAATTGGCGATACTCGCTATACTGCACGTATTATTCAACAAATGAATATGGAACTTGTCAAAGAGTATGAATCCGTTGATTACCATAGACCTCCTTCTAATAAAAATGAGGAAATCTATATGGTCTTTCGCCGTTATGCAAAATACGTTTCTCGTGTATTTGATTCAAAGGAAGCTATGTTATCTGATAAGACTGTAACAACAACTAGATGCTATCAATGTGGTAAAGCACTTCGAAAAAAAATCAGGTGGTTTCCAGGTGGAAATAATATGTACTATAGTCTGTCTATCTGTCCACTGCACGGCTATTTAAAAGGCAAGATTCGTATAAAGAAAACCCATGATGGAAAATATTTTTCTGTTCGAACCTTAAAGCTAGTTTCTGAATCAGATGCTGAAATTATACGTAAAAAACAAGAAAGTATTCAAGCTAAACGAAAAATGAAAAGAAAAAAACAAAGCGAGTAAAACTACTCGCTTGTTTTTTTAAAATGATAATTTATTTTTATTTTTCTTATGCTTCATTACAAATGCAGTAGTAATTGCCGCTAAAATAACTCCCGGAACAGCTACATACCATATACTAATATAAATTGTATTATCACTAAATATCTGCATCATATCAGTTGTTTTATCAGCATTTAATACGTTAAGATAAAGTTTTGCTGTTCCAAGATTTTCCCCTTCATAGCTATAAGTGACTGTTGCAAATCCATCATTAGAAGTTGAATGGTCTACATATTCTAATTTCGTGTCTAAATCTTCAAGCTTTACACCATTAGGTAAGATAAACTCGCAACCCTCTCCAATTGTAATTGAAAGAGGAGACGACTGCGTATTTAAACTGCTAAAAATTCCAGCCTGTGTAAGCGTATATCTCGTATCTTTTTTTGACACCTCACAAAGAGAAAAATTATTAAAACCATATTCAAATAATGTTTTAGTATCTGGATATGCCATACCCTCGCCACACTTCATAACGCAACAAATAAGCTTCATTCCATCCTTTTGTGCATAAGTTACCAAAGTATTTTTTGCTTGAGTTGTATAACCTGTCTTACCAGCTAGTGCATATTCATAATAATTTTTATTACTTTTTATTAACATTTGATGTCTATTATAAAAACGAAAAGCTTGTTTTCTTGTGTTATTAGGCTGAAGCTCATAGGTTACATTTCCTGCAATTTTCAAAAAATCTTCATTTGCTACGCAATCTTTTAAAATCATCGCCATATCATAAGCTGTTGTATAGTGATTTTTACTGTGTAATCCACTAGGATTTTCAAAATGCGTATTTTTAGCTCCCGCCTTTTTTGCCCTCTCATTCATCATATCTGCAAAATGATTTAATGAACCACCTATATGAGCACCTAATACATTTGCAGCATCATTTGCTGAGTAAAGTAGTAATGCCTGTAACCAATCTTCTGCCTTCATCTGTTCTCCATTACTAATTGCAATTGAAACATATCCTGGAGGAAGTTTTGTTAAGCCATCTCCTTTAGCAGTCACTGTATCGGTTAATTTTGTATTTTCTAGTGCAAGTAATGCCGTCATAATTTTTGTAATACTTGCTGGATATAACTTTTCATCCGGATTCTTCTCATACAATACCTGTCCATTTGTTGCATCAATAAGTACTGCTGCTTCTGCATTAACACTTGGTCCTTTAGGCCAATTCTTTGCTGTAATATAGCTATCTGCTCGTACAGTCTGTCCCATACAAATACTAAACAAGAAAATAAACACACTCATCCATATACCATAATTTTTAATTTTTTGATTCATTAATTGCTTTTTTCCTTTCCAAAATTAAAATACATAGTCCAAGTCCAATAAGAACTAATAAACTTACACCAAAAATCAATCCTATTCGAAGTGCCATATCCATAAAAAATCCTTCTGGTACAATATTAATTAATAAATCCGTTTCTGGATTTAATAACCAAAAATCATTTTGTGTAAATAATATTTTATGGAATAGTATAAATGCACTATAAAAATCTCTAGATATGATTAATCCTAAAATAACTGATATGATGACTGTGATTCCCGTAGTAGCTAGAAATATTTTTACTATTTGTCGCCTTAGAATTACCACTCCAATAAGCACAAAAATCGCTAAAATATTTCTCATCCAATAACCTTTGATAAACAAATCTCTAACATCGACCATGTGCATTTTCTCTCGTTCATTAAAAAATTCTCTAGTCTGTCCAGAAATCGTTGTTTCAATTACTAAATCGTCCTTGTCACCAATCATATAACCAAGTAGTTTGTCTGTTACTTGCATTAAATCATCCATCGTCATATGTACATCATCAAGTACCTGATATTTCTCATATTCTTTTTCAAAAAATCCTCGATCACTGTATACTGCCACTTGTACTGACGTTAACAATAAAACGATTAAAAAAGATATGGAAACTAAAATTGAAAATAATCGCTTAAACATTTCTTTTCTCCTTCGCAATTATTCTACTACATTTTTTTTAAAATTCAACTATTACTTGCTTTTTATCATAAAATCTGTTAAATATAATTACTGTTCACACCCACGCCATTTTTATCATTCGAGGTGGCGCACTGACGTGTGAACTGTAACTAAATATAAAAGGACTTTATAATTTAGAAAGGATACCTACTATGAGATTACGAAATGTTCCAGGCTCAAGAGATACCATAGCAAAGAGCCATTACTGCTTTGATACACCTACTAATTTAAAAGGACACTGGAAAGACTTCTTTAAAAATACAAACCCCATTCACATTGAAGTAGGAATGGGAAAAGGACGTTTTATTACTTCTCTTGCACAAAATAATCCAACTATTAACTATATTGGAATTGAAAAATATTCTAGCGTACTTGTTCGTGCTTTAGAAAAACAAGAGGAACTATTGCTTCCCAACCTTTGTTTTATTCGCATGGATGCAGAAGATATCAATGATGTATTTGGAGAAGATGAAATTTCTCGTATTTATTTAAATTTTTCAGATCCTTGGCCTAAAGATCGTCATGCAAAAAGACGACTAACTTCCGTTCAATTTATGAATCGTTACGAAAAGCTTCTTACTCCTACTGGAAGATTAGAATTTAAAACAGATAACCGTCCACTATTTGACTTTTCTTTAGAATCAATCCCAGAGGCTAATTGGGATCTAACTACTTATACATTTGATCTACATCACAATGAAGAATTAATGGTAGGCAATATTATGACAGAGTATGAAGAACGATTTTCTAGAGAAGGAAATCCTATTTGCAAGTTAATTGCACTTCCACCAAAAAAGACATACAATAATAAAAAAGGAAATTTCTATCTTGAAATCCATTTCCTTCTATATTAATCGATGGTTATCCACAAATATTTCGTGTAATCGAAAGGTTTGTGGATTTATTAGCCATCTAGAAGAAGCTAAAAACTATTTAGATAAACTTCTTAAATCGTAACATTTTTCTTTTTTAATCGATGCTCAATCCATAAATTTATTAAGTATCCAATAACTGCCACAATAGGTACTCCTAAAAACATTCCTGGTACTCCTGCAATACTTCCACCAATAGATACTGCAAAAATAATCCAAACCGGTCGAAGTCCAGTAGAATCTCCTAAAATCTTTGGACCTAATACTAGTCCGTCAAACTGCTGTAAGCATAAAATCATTAAAAGATAAATAACCATTTTAACAGGAGAAATCATAATAATAATTAAAGCACCCGGTATACAACCAATATAAGGTCCAAAGTATGGAATCATATTGGTAATTCCAACAATCAAACTAATAATCAATGCAAAAGGTAATCGTAAGATATTCATTAATAAAAAGCATAAAATTCCAATAATTAAAGAATCAAGCATCTTACCTGTTACATAATTTGTAAAAATTGAACTACACTCTTTTAGAATCTTAGCAATTTCATCTACTGTATCTTCTGCAATAAACGCCAATGCTGTTTTCCTAAATATCTTTGCAAACCAACTAGCATCCCATAATAGATACACAGAAACAATAATAGCAATAATAAAATTAATAAATCCACTAATAAATGACATAGAGGTTGAATACAACATCGGAATAATATTTGTTGCCATATTTTTCAGATTCTCATAAGAGAGCATATTTTTTCCCCAATTTTCAAGTGTTTGATTAATTTCTGTAAAATCATAAGCTGGAAATAATTCATTAAGTCCACTCAACCAATCGACTGTCCTATTAAACCAACCAGGAATTCTATAGGTCAATTCCATAATACTACTAATGGATTGAGGTACAACAATTCCAATTGAAATTCCAAGAAATCCAATTAAAATAAGATATGCAAATAAGATTCCCAAACCACGACTTACACTTGCACTTTTAAATTTAAATAAGCCTAAGAATAATTTTTCTTTTAAAAACTCAACTAAAGGGTGTAATAAAAAGGCTAAAAAAATCCCCACCAAAAACGGGGATATCATCGAAAGAATTTCTATAATTCCTTCTTTTGTATTATTCATCATAAAGATGGATTTAATTATAATTGCGCAAATTGCCACAACAACAACTGTATATACGCTAATTGTAAAATATTTTTTA
>JPZU01000001.1:1311429-1340426 GCA_000875945.1 Lachnospiraceae bacterium TWA4
AATTGTAAAATATTTTTTATTTTTTTCAAAGCGATGACGATTATCCATACCTTTTCTCCCCTCAATATCATATTTTTTTATTATAAGAAAATATAATTAAACATTCAATAGAATAAGTATTAAATATTCTAAAATTTTTTTAAAAAAATGCTTGACATTTTGTTATCAATATGGCATAATATGTCTTGCGTTAAGGAAAACGCTTAAACAAATAAGGAATGCGCTTCTAGCTCAGTTGGTAGAGCACCTGACTCTTAATCAGGGTGTCCAGGGTTCGAGCCCCTGGAGGCGCACTATAAAGCATCGTTTTTCAGACATAGAGCTGGGGGGCGGTGTTTTTTCGTTATTTAAAAAATTTTAATTTAAATTGTGTTATAATAAAATAAATATACATATTCTACTAAATCAAAGAGGTAATTTCACTATGAATTACAATAAGAAAAGCAAAACTATTACTAAATTTCGACTGCATTTGTGCCAACTTGGATGCAATGCATTAAAACTATTTATTGCCCTAGGAATTTTAATAACCATGGAACTGATAGGACTTGCACTTCTACATCCAGATTACTATCAGATATCCATATACTGGAAACAATGGACAATGGCAGCTACAATTGCTATTTTAATTGGAAATCTTATATTTTGGACAGGAATCATTACTGTATACATGACTTCTGTTCAATTAGAAATCAAATGGCGTGTAATTGGCATTCTATGTGGTTGGATTCCAATTATACATTTAATAACACTTGGAAAAATTATTCATATTACAAGTAATGAGATTCATATAGAAAAAAATAAAATTAAGCTAAACGAATCACGTCAGAGGGATGAAATCTGTAAAACAAAGTATCCAATTTTACTAGTTCACGGTGTATTTTTTAGAGATTTTCAATATATTAACTATTGGGGAAGAATTCCAAATGAATTACAAAAAAACGGAGCTACCATCTACTATGGGAATCAACAATCAGCTGACTCCGTAGAAAATTGTGGAAAAGAACTTGCAGACCGTATAAAAGAAATTATTTTAGAAACAAATTGTCAAAAAGTCAACATCATTGCTCATTCCAAAGGTGGACTAGATAGTAGAGCTGCAATCTCTACTTGGGGAATGGATAAATATGTAGTAAGTTTGACAACCATCAATACACCTCACAGAGGATGCGAATTTGCAGATTATTTGCTATCTAAAGCTCCAGAAAGTCTTAAAATGTCAGTTGCAAAGACCTATAATACAGCGTTAAAGAAAATTGGAGACCCAAATCCAAATTTTATCGAAGCTGTAACCGATTTGACTGCTTCTGCTTGCAAAAAGAGAAATGAATCAATGACAAACAGTCCAAATGTTTATTATCAAAGTGTTGGTTCAAAATTAAATACGCCAAGTGGAGGTAGATTTCCTCTAAATATGACTCATTCATTTGTCAAATATTTTGATGGTGCAAATGATGGATTAGTAGGCGAAAATTCATTCCCATGGGGAGAGCACTATCAATTCCTTACAGTTAAAGGAAAACGTGGAATCTCTCATGGAGATATGGTTGATCTAAATAGAGAAAATTTTGATGACTTTGATGTTAGAGAATTTTATGTACAACTAGTCGCAGACTTAAAGAAAAAAGGGCTGTAAAAACAGCCCTTTTAATTTTTATTTCTAGTTTTCTTTTGTTAAATCTAATCCACGAACTTCTTTACGAAGTGGTAATACAGATACAGGAGAAACACTAAGTTCATCTACACCCATCTTTAAGAAGGTTTCTGTAAGTTCAAGGTCTGCACCTAATTCACCACAAATACCAACCCAAGCATTACCTTCATGACCATTCTTAATAACCATTTCAATTAAACGTAAAACTGCTGGATGATGAGCATCAAAGAATGTGTCTAACTTAGGATTCTGACGGTCAATTGCAAGTGTATACTGAGTTAAATCGTTAGTACCAATACTGAAGAAATCAACTTCATCAGCTAACTCACGACTCATAACAGCTGCTGCTGGTGTTTCAATCATAATACCTTCTTCAACATCCTTGTATGCAATACCTGCTTCTTTAAGTTCTGCTTTAACTTCTGCTACGATTTCTTTAATCTTACGAACTTCTTTTACAGAAATAATCATTGGATACATGATTGATAAGTTACCATAAGCACTTGCTCTAAATAATGCACGAAGCTGAGTCTTAAAGATTTCTGGCTGAGTTAAGCAAATACGAATTGCACGATAACCTAAAGCTGGATTATCTTCATGTGCAAGATTAAAGTAATCAACCTGCTTATCAGCACCAATATCTAAAGTACGAACAATAACTTTCTTGCCACCCATAGCTTCAACTACTTGTTTGTAAGCCTGGAACTGTTCTTCTTCTGTTGGGAAATCATTTGATTCAAGATATAAGAATTCACTTCTGAATAATCCAATACCTTCACCATCATTTTCTAAAACAGAAGCCACATCATTTACACCACCAATGTTGCAATATAAGTGAATGCTCTTGCCATCTAAGGTTACAGTTTCTTTTCTCTTAAGCTGCTGTAAAAGTTCCTTCTTCTCCATATCTTCCTTCTGTTTAACCTGCATAGCTGCTAATAATTCAGGAACAGGATCTACATAAATCATTTCATTATAGCCATCAATGATTGCTAACTTGCCATCCCACTCTTCTTTAATATCTACACCAATTAAAGCTGGAGTGTCCATAGTTCTTGCTAAAATCGCTGTATGAGAGTTCTTAGAACCAAGACGAGTAACAAATCCTAATAACATAGATTTATCAAACTGAACAGTTTCACTAGGAGCAAGGTCTTCTGCTACTAAGATTACAGGCTCTGTCATAACATCACCATCTGTATCTTTACCAGCTAATACATTAATTAAACGCTCTGTAATATCTAAAAGGTCTGCTGAACGAGCTCTCATATAATCATCTTCCATAGCAGCAAACATCTTAGACATCGTATCACCAGTTACTGCTACAGCATATTCTGCATTCGCATTCTGAGTATTAATAATGTTTTCAACAGATTCTTCATAATCTGCATCTTCAAGCATCATAGCGTGTACTTCAAAAATTTCTGCATTAACCTCTCCAACTTCTGCTAATGCTTTATCATGAAGCGCATTTAACTGCTTAACAGCTACTTCAACTGCTGCATGATATCTCTTAATTTCTGCTTCAACATCATCTACTTTTGTTCTTACAACTTCTTGAGAATCCTTTGAATAAAATTT
Organism: Lachnospiraceae bacterium TWA4; assembly: GCA_000875945.1. Taxonomy (GTDB): domain Bacteria; phylum Bacillota; class Clostridia; order Lachnospirales; family Lachnospiraceae; genus TWA4. The sequence continues at coordinate 1,314,665 of JPZU01000001.1, forward strand.
AACTTTACCAATTGCGATTCCTTTTAAAATTGATTGACCCTGTACTGTTTCCATCATAGTATTTACCTATCCTTTCGTGGTGTTATTGCACAAAAAGAAGGTCTCCTCAAGGATCAGTTTCGGGGTAACGATCCTTGAGTAATTAAAACCTTCTTTTTCACTTAAAACTCATGCTACTAGAATAACATTTCTATATTTATTTGTCAATTATAAGAGGGGGTTCTAAAAATCTTATTGTTCACAAACAATAATTTTGTCTAATTCTTTAGAGTTTCCAGTCTTCTCTACCTTTACAGCTTTAAAGTCATCTGTATTACTTACAAGTACTGCAGTTGTAGTAGAAAATCCTGCTTTTTTAATTTCATCAATATCAAATTCTAAGAGGGTTTGACCAGCTTTTACTTTGTCACCGACATTAGCTTTGGGAGAGAAGCCTTTGCCGTTCATTTCTACAGTGTTAATACCTACATGGATTAACATTTCTACACCATCATCATTGGTGAGACCAATCGCATGTTTGGTATCAAAGAATACTGTAATTTCACCATCATAAGGAGCTACAACACGTCCTACAGCTGGTTCAATACCAACGCCCTGTCCTAAAACACCAGAAGCGAATGTATCATCAGGAATCTGTTCTAAAGGAATAACATTTCCTTCGATAGGAGCATATACTGTATTTTTTTCACATGTAATTGAAGGAGCCACTGGAGCAGTTGGGGCTGCACTAGACTCTACAACATTTTCTGGTTCTACTTCTTCTTTCCATACAACATAAGTTAAACCAAATGCGATTGCAAATGCGATAACTAACATAATTGCGTACTGTACAGTACAATTTGTTGTAATTAAGAATCCTGGAATACCAGTTACACCGTTTGCAGTTGCGCCTACACCCATGATTGATCCGATAGCTGCTGCAATAGCACCACCGATTGAACCACAAATAATAGGTTTCATGAAACGTAAGTTAACACCGAAGATTGCTGGTTCAGTAATACCTAATGAAGCTGATAAAGCTGAAGGAACAGCAATTGATTTTGTTTTTAATTTAGTTGCTTTTACTGCTACTGCTAAACAAGCTGCACACTGTGCAAAGTTTGCTGCTGAAGCTACAGGCATCCAAGTATTTAAACCTGTATTAGAAAGCATACCAAGTTCGATTACATTGTACATGTGGTGAAGACCACAAACAACAGTGAATGGATAAAGAGCACCCATTAGCAATGCACCAATACCAAAAGGAAGTTCTGTTACTAACCAAGTTGCAAAAGTTAATACATAAGTTTCTAAAGTTGCAAAGATTGGTCCAATGATAATAAAGGTTGCAAGTGCTGTAATCATTAATGTACATAAAGGTACAATAAATAAATCTAAAACTTCAGGTACAATCTTGTGAAGTTGTTTTTCAATCTTACTCATACAGAAGATTGCAATGATTACTGGAATAACATGTCCTTGATAACCAACCTGACGAATTGTAACAACATCACCAATTAAATGCCATACAGGAATAGGTCCTTCGTAAGTTGCTACAGACCAAGCATTGACTAAGTTACTGTGAATCATTAACATACCAACAACTGCACCAAGGAAAATGTTTGCACCAAATACTCTAGCTGCTGATACTGCAACTAAAATTGGTAAGTAAACGAATGCAGTGTTTGCAATCATATCTAAGAAACCATACCAATCACTACTAGAAAAAGCTGGAATTGCTTTACCTAATGCTTCTACAAGTCCCATCATAAGACCTGTTGCTACGATAGCTGGTAAAATAGGAACGAATACGTCTCCTAATGCCTTAACCATTCTTTTATAGATTGGCTGACTTGCAGCAGCTGCTGCCTTTACATCGTCCTTAGTTGCAGCGGTCATTCCACTGATTGCAAGGAACTCATCATACACCTTGTTAACGGTACCTGTTCCTAAGATGATCTGTAACTGACCATTTGAACTAAATACACCCTTTACGCCATCGATATCTTCTAGATGTTTGATATCCACTCGGCTGTTATCTTTCGTTACTAAACGAAGACGAGTCGCACAATGAGCTGCACTGACAAGATTGTCTCTTTTGCCGACGGTTTCATAAATTTCTTCGGCACATTTGCGATAATCCATAATCTTTCTCCTTTTCTTTTAAGTGTGTGTTTTGATTTTTGAAATCGTTTACATCTATATCGTAATTATATCTTGCAAGTCTTATTTTGTAAAGTATTTTGGATATAAAAATATTACCAATTTTTTAAGATTGTTTTTAAATATATTTCACAAAAAATTTAGATTCTTTCTTTATTTTAACAATTTGACTAAGTTTTATTGTCTACTATTTTAAAAGTTCTAGTAGATTTTTACAAAGGTTTTTTTGAAATCATTATCATCAAATAGTATTCCAATTTGTTATTTAAAACAAAAAAGACTGCTGCAAAATACAAATTTTATTACTCCCTCAGTCGGCAAAGCCGACAGCTCCCTCAAGAGGGAGCCTTTTTATCTAGATTTCATCCTCATTATAGAAAGCTTATCTAGATTTAGCCTCCCTCTTGAGGGAGGTGGCTGCAAAGCAGCCGGAGGGAGTATCAATTTTGCAACAGTCCCTTTTTTAAAATTTCTTTCGAATGAATTCTATAAATGTTACTCTTAATCCTTAGATTTCTACTTCCATTTCATCATAAGCACAAAGCATTCCACGCTCTTTTGCCCATGCATCTAACTGCTCATGATTTAAACCACCATTGTGAGAGAAGTGATTAATAACTTTCACAGTAGAATCATCAATAGCCCCTGCTTTTGTCAAACGTTCAACAACTTCTTCAATATCAGCAAGTCCCATATGATATCCATCAATACGCTTAAGTCCCATTGTACAATCTAAAGTAATTAAATCTAAATGCTTTGCACTAATTGCTGCCCATGCTTCTTCGCTCATTTTGATTCCTGTATCATGACCATAGAAAATAGTTTTTCCATCTTTTTCTACAAGATAAACTAAACAGTTTTCTCTTTTATCATGATCTGCAGGAATAGCAGTAATTGTATAGCCATTAGTCTCAAATTTATCAAAAGGTTTTAATAAGTTAAACTTCACAGCTTCATCTAGTGGATGAACTTTAAAACGATCAATACTAATTGCTTCGTAATAAGATTTTTCTACAGCTTCATTTCCATAAACTTGTAACATACCTGGTGTATTATGTGCAAAATGTTCATGTCTATGAATCATATCTACAGGGAACCAATGATCCATATGAGAATGAGTAACTACAACACTTTTTACTTTACTAAAGTTTAATCCGCTTCTAACTGCATGCATATAAGTATCTGGTGGAAAATCCATTAATAAATCATCATTAATTAAAGTCTGTGTACGTGTACGAAGTTCCTTACCACCTACTTTACGAGCATTGGTACATACCTCACAGTTACAAAATAATGCTGGCCAGCCTTCTGCTGCCGCTGTTCCTAAATATTTTAACTTCATCTTATTAACCTTACCTTTCAATTAGATCATTTCAGGATTAATAGTTTCACGATTAATGACTTCATAGCCTAATAAAAGCTGTTTCGTCGGTGTATCTGGTTTTTCAATCATACTTAATAATAAATTAGCTGCTTCTATGCCACTGGTCTTATAACTATATTTTATCGTAGTAAGTTTTGGTGTAATAATTTGTGAAATTTGATTGTCACCAATTCCACAAATTTTTAATTCTTCTGGAACTTTTTTTCCAATTTCTTTCAAATACATTAAACTACCAATAGCAATCGCATCTGTCGCACAAAAAATTCCATCAATTGTCGGATCTTTTTGCAATAAATCTTTCACATTATCATATCCTGACTGAATTGAAAATCCACAAGTAACAGTCGAAACTGATTGAGTATCTATCGCATATTCTAAGAGTGCTTTTTCCATTCCTTCTGTACGCTGCTTGCCTGCTGCCTTATCTTTTTGATTAACACCCATATATCCTAGATTTTTACATCCTGCTTCTAAAAGAAGTTTGGTTGCATCATAGGCTGCATTTTTATCATCATGATAGACACACGCATACTTTGAAACCTTTTGTCCCACAATAACAATCGGCTTCGTAATCTGTTCAAGGATTTCTCGATGTTTTTTTGTGATAACACTTCCAAGAAAAATTACTCCATCCATCTGACTATTATTTATTGTCTCTAAATATTCTATCTCTTTTTCTAAGCTACTATTCGTATCTGCAAGTAAAAACTGATATCCTGCCTCATTAAGTACTGAGGAAATTCCTGAAACAACTCTTGGTACGGACTCTGAATTAATCTTTGGTACGATTACTCCAATTTGTTTACTACGTTTCGTACGAAGAGTACGAGCAGAGACCGATGGAATATAATTATTCTCTTCAATAACTTTTTTTATGATTTCTCTTTTTTCTTTACTAAGACTACCTCCATTTAGGTATCTTGACACAGCTGCACTTGAAACATTCGCTAATTTAGCTATTTCACTTATTGTCATTTTTATTTTTTCTTTCTAGCAGTCTTTGCAGCAGCTTTTTTAGCTGTAGCCTTTCTTGCTTTTGTTTTTTTAGGTTTTGCCTCTGTAGCAGAAGTTTCCTCTGTTACTTTTGTAACTTCTTCTTTAGTGATTTCTTCCACCTTAACAGGAGTTTCTTCTTTAGAAGACTCTTCTACTTTTACTGGAATCTCTACTTTAGAAGTTTCCTCTACTTTTACTGGTTCTTCTTTTACTGGTTCTTTAGCTTTAGTAACTTCTTTAGAAACAGGTTTTGTTTCTTTATCTTCTACCTTAGCTTCATCTGCTTTTTTAGTAGTTGTTTTCTTAGCTGTTGCTTTCTTGGTAGCTGATTTACTCGCTGTTTTTTTCTTAGAAGTTTCTTTTACAGTTTCATCTTTTACTTCTTTAGCTACTTTTTCTTCTGCTGCTGGAGCTTTAGTATCTCTTTTAGAAGTTTTCTTACTTACTTTTTTCTCTTCAACAGGAGTTTCTTCCACAACAGTTTCCACCATGGGAACTTCTTCTACTTTTTTATCAGTTTTGAATAACCAATAGAAACCAAATGCAGGAATATTTACACCCTTAGCTTCCATTTCCATTCCGCTGAATAAATCTTTATATAAATATCCACCATCTTGATCAATCCATGCTGTACGATCAGATGAAGTAAAGTTAAATAAACCAATTAATTTATCATATCCATTTGAACGACCTACACAAAGTACGCCATTATCCCAAGTATCAAGTGTCCATACACTTGCGTCTGTAGAGAATACATTGTAACTTGCACGAATCTTCTCTAATTTATTAAGACCATGGAAAATACGCTCCTGAATAGTTCCTTCTTCATTACGTTTTTCTGCATTATCCCAATTAAATGCTCCTCTATGAAGATATCTAGAATCATCCCATTTCTTAGGATCTTTATGATAATCATAGTCATTTAACTGACCAATTTCATCACCACTATATAATACAGGAATACCAGACTGAGTAAACATATAGGCATGTAAAGTTAAATCAAAACGAATAGCTCTATCTAAATCATACTGATTTCCTTCATAGTCTGCTTTTTCAATACCACATAGAGAAGCAGTTGTTCCACACATTCTAGCATCACGAGTTACAGGATCGTCATTATATAACTCACCACGAGCAAAAGTTCCTGGATAAGCGCCCTTTAAGAAATCATTTAAGTACTGCTTATGATCTGGTTCATAAGCTCCACGATAATAACTTAACCAATTGTAATCAAGTCCCCAACCGATATCATCATGACAACGAAGATAATTTAAGAAAACATATTCCTTAGGTAAAGTACTGATAATATCCATCTGACTCTTTAAAAGTCCTACATCAGCAGTAGCTACTGTATTCCAAGTAGTAGCCATAGTTGTTACGTTGTATAACATATGACATTCTGGTTTTTCAGGAGTACCAAAATAAGGAACAACTTCTTTAGGCTCCATAACAACTTCTCCTAAAAGAAGTACACTAGGGCAAACGATTTCACTAATCATTCTCATAATACGAACAATTGTATGAACCTGAGGAAGGTTACGACAATTAGTTCCAAGCTGTTTCCAAATATAAGGAACTGCATCCAAACGAATAATATCAATTCCCTGATTTGCAAGATTTACCATATTGTAAATCATTTCATTCATAACCACTGGATTCCAATAATTTAAATCCCACTGATAAGGATAGAAAGTCGTCATGACAAACTTATTCATATCACCAAACCAAGTAAAGTTTCCAGGTGCAGTTGTTGGGAATACCTGTGGAACGGTCTTTTCAAATTGTGAAGGATATTCATAGTTATCATAAACAAAGAAACGATCCTGATATTCTTTTTCACCAGCTCTAGCTCGTCTTGCCCACTCATGGTCTTCTGAGGTATGGTTCATAACAAAGTCTAAACAAACACTAATTCCATCTTTATGACATTCACTAGTCAGTGCCTGTAAATCTTCCATAGTTCCAAGATCAGGACGAACTTTTCTAAAGTCTGCAACTGCATATCCACCATCACTCTTACCTTCTGGGGAATCTAAAAGAGGCATTAAGTGAAGATAATTTACATTACATTCTTTTACATAGTCAAGTTTCTCTCTTACACCATTTAAGTTTCCTGCAAATGCATCTACATACATCATCATACCTAAAAGATCATTCTTCTTATACCAGGTAGGATCAGCTTCACGTTTTAAATCTAGCTCTCTTAAGTCATTATTTCTAGCTTCGTATAAACCATATAGATTCTTACAAAGCTCATCAAATGCCCAATCCTGTCCTGGATAAAGTTCCATGTAAAGCCATTTCAATTCATCAAAATGCTTTTTAAATCGTCTGTCGTATACGTCTACGGGGGTTTCTTTTGCCGTCATACTCAAATTCTCCTTTAGCTTTTATTGTAATCGTTTTCATGCTCCTATCATAACAATATTTTAGAAAAATGTCTATAGTTTTTTCCAAAAAAAGAGTAGGATTATTTAATCCTACTCTTTACTTCTTCATAACTCATCTGTCCACCAAATAAATCCAGTGCACTTCCAATAGTCAAATCTACATGATTTTTGCCAAGCTTCTTAATAGTATCAATGTCTTCAAAACTGCTAACACCACCTGCATAGGTCACTGGACAGCCATTCCAATCGCCAAGCATTTCTAAAAGCCTTATTTCAACTCCTTGTTTCTTGCCTTCTACATCTACTGCATGAATTAAAAATTCATCACAGTATTTTGACAATTCATCTAATAACTTAGGTGTAACTTCTACATCTGTAAATTTCTGCCAACGATCGGTCACTACATAATACTTTCCATCTCTCATTCGACAACTCACATCTAGCACTAAATGTTTTTTACCTACAACATGAAAGATTTTTTCTAAGTTTTCTAGATTGATTTTTCCATCTTTAAATACATAAGATGTTACAATTACATGGGAAGCTCCTGCATCTAAAAATTCTTTCGCATTGTCAGCAGTAATTCCTCCACCAATCTGCATACCCTCTGGCCATGCATTAAGTGCCAATAATGCTTGAGACTTTGTGGCTTCATAATATTCAGAATCCTTAGAGTTTAACAGAATAATATGTCCACCCTTTAGATTGTCTTTTTTATAAAAATTTGCAAAAAATGCTCCATCTTGTGTTGAAACAAAATTTTCTTGTGCTTTATTGCCAGCATCTGTTAAACTTCCTCCAACAATTTGCTTAATTTTTCCATTGTGAATATCAATACAAGGTCTAAATCTCATCTTATAATAAATTTACTCCTGCTTCTTTACAGATTCTCTTTGTATCACTGTCCCAAATAGAAGCTTGAACTTCACCAATATGAGCCTTACCTAATAAAAGCATGCAAAGTCTAGACTGACCAATACCGCCACCAATACTTAAAGGTAGTTCTCCATTTAAAACCATTTTGTGGAAGGGTAATTCTCTTCGTTCATCACAATTTGCTACAGTTAACTGACGATTTAATGCCTTGCTATCTACACGAATACCCATAGAAGATACTTCAAGTGCACATTCTAACACATCATCCCAGAATAAAAGGTCTCCATTAAGAGTCCAATCATCATAATCAGGAGCTCTACCATCATGAGGTTCACCACTTGCCAATTTATCACCAATCTTTAAAATAAATACGGTTTTATGCTCTCTTGTAATTTCTTCTTCTCTACGCTTTGGAGAAAGTTCTGGATAAAGATTTTCTAATTCCTGTGAAGTAATAAATGTTACTTTTCGTTCTAATTCCGTAGAAATGTTTTCAAAATTGTATTTAATTTCATCTAATGTATTACAGATGACATTGACAATACGATTAACCGTTTCTTTTAAATAATCAATGTTTCTATCTGATACAGTAATTACCTTCTCCCAGTCCCACTGATCAACATAAACCGAATGTAGATTATCAAGTTCCTCATCTCTACGAATCGCATTCATATCTGCAATAAGTCCACGATTTGCTCTGAATCCATACTGATAAAGTGCCATACGTTTCCACTTTGCAAGAGAATGTACAACCTGAGCATCCTGCATTCCTACTGCTGGAATATCAAAAGATACTGGTCGTTCTACTCCATTTAAATCATCATTTAATCCAGATTTAGGATCTACAAATAATGGAGCAGTTACTCGTTTTAAATGTAACGCCATGCAAAGTTTTTTATGGAAAATTGATTTAATTTCTCCAATTGCTTGCTGTGTCTCATAAAGGCTTAGCGTAGGTAGATAGCCTTCTGGAATTTTTGTGTTATTCATTATTATATATCCTCCCAAGTTCAGTTCTTGTAACTTTCCAAAACACAGTATATCATTATCATTTAGGTAAAACAAGTAATTTTTTATCAAAAAATAGTTTGATTTTAAAAATTTCTTTGATTTGTTCACACTTTGTACACATTTAATTGTTATAATGCTAACAACTTAAGAAATTAATAAAGTATTTAAATTCATTTATAAGTTTTTTATTGATAGATTTTTTTCATACTTCTCCTAGAAATGGTTGCAAATTACTTGCAACCATTTCTTTTTTTGGTGTATACTAGTACAAGTCACTTTTTTTGGAGGTTATTATGAAAAAACTTTTAATCTATCTTAAAGATTATAAAAAAGAATCCATTATTGCTCCTCTATTTAAAATGCTAGAGGCAAGTTTTGAACTATTCATTCCTCTAGTTATCGCAAGCATTGTCGATAATGGAATTACCAAAAACAATTCTGCTCATATTTTTTTAATGGGTGGCCTTTTACTACTGCTTGCTATTATCGGATTAGGCTGTGCAATCACTGCGCAGTACTTTGCTGCAAAAGCTGCCATTGGCTTTGGAACAGCTCTTCGATGTGATGCTTTTCACCAAATCAATAGCTATTCTTACACAGAGCTTGACAGCTTTGGTACATCCACATTAATCACTCGTATGACTAGTGATATCAATCAGGTACAGGCCGGAGTAAATATGGTACTTCGACTATTCCTTCGTTCTCCATTTATTGTCTTTGGTGCAATGATTATGGCTTTTACTGTCGATGTTCCATCAGCTTTTATTTTTGTTGTCACTGTTCCACTTTTATCACTAATTATTTTTGGTATCTTGCTCCTTACTATGCCAATATATAAGAAGATTCAAGGACATTTAGACCAAGTACTACTTTCAACTCGTGAGAACTTAATCGGTGCAAGAGTTATTCGTGCTTTTCATTCAGAAGAACAAGAAATTCAGGACTTTGAAGAGACTTCTTCTATTTTATACAATACTCAAATGTTAGTTGGAAAAATTTCTTCTCTAATGAATCCTGCAACCTATGTCGTTGTCAATGTAGCAACGATTGTCATCTTACAAGTAGGTGGTCATAAAGTATTTGATGGAATTTTAAGCCAGGGTGAAGTTTTAGCATTAGTAAACTATATGGCTCAGATTTTAGTTGAACTGATTAAATTAGCCAATTTAATTATTTCAATTCCCAAATCCTTAGCTTGTGCAGACCGAATTAGTGAAATTTTATCTACAGAGTCTTCTATGGATGATGGAAATGAAGAACTATCCACTATTCATTCCATTCAATTTAATGATGTAAGTTTTCACTACAAAAATTCACCAGAAAACACACTGAGTAATCTTTCATTTTCTGTGAATCAAGGACAGACTGTTGGAATTATTGGTGCTACAGGATCTGGAAAATCCACCCTCGTTCACCTACTTGCTCGATTTTATGATGCTTCAAATGGAGAAATTCTAATAAATCATAAAAATATCAAGGAATATTCTATAGAACAACTTCGAAAACACATCGGTATCGTTCCTCAAAAAGCTGTACTATTTAAAGGAACTATTCGTGAAAATTTAAAATTTGGCAACGAACATGCAACCGATGAAGAGCTCTACAACGCACTAGCTCTAGCTCAAGCAAAAGAAATTGTCGATAAAAAACCTGAGAAATTAGATACAATGATTGAACAAAATGGACGAAATTTATCTGGTGGTCAAAGACAGCGATTTACAATTGCTAGAGCCTTAGTAAAAAATCCAGACATACTAATTTTAGATGACAGTTCATCTGCCTTAGACCTTGCAACAGACGCCAATTTAAGAAAAGCAATGTCAACATTAACAGATACAACCATCTTTGTGGTCTCTCAACGTGTATCCACTGTTCAAAATTCAGACCTTATTTTAGTTTTAGAAGATGGGAAGCTCGCTGGTAGTGGAACTCATCTTGAGCTTTTATCCAATTGTAATGCCTATAAAGACATTTGTTACTCACAAATGTCAAAAGAGGAGGTAAATCGTCATGCGTAAAATTTTATCATATATAAAACACTATACTGGATTTGTTTTATTATCCTTAATTTTTGCAGTAATTACAGTTTCACTTACCTTATATGCACCAATTTTAATTGGCGATGGACTAGACGTAATTATCTCTAAAGGACAGGTCGATTTTATAAGCTTGCGCTCCATCAGCTTAAAATTAATTGTTGTAATCCTCGGTGTTTGTATCTTTCAATGGCTTATGAGTCTATGTAATAACTATATTACGTATAAAATCACGGATGAGCTTCGCTGTAAAGTCTTTAAACAGATTGAAAGACTTCCACTAAGCTATATTGATTCTCACTCTAGTGGAGATATCCTAAGTCGAATGGTCACAGATATTGACCAATTTTCTGATGGATTGCTGATGGGATTTACTCAACTATTTACTGGAGTTATTACAATTCTTGGAACTTTAGTCTTTATGTTTTCCATTAACATTTGGATTGCATTAATTGTAGTTATTGTCACTCCACTCTCACTATTTGTTTCAAGATTTATTGCAAACAAGACCTATAACATGTTTAAACTGCAATCACAAACTCGTGGTGAAATCACTCAGTTAACAGATGAAATGATTGGCAATCAAAAAGTCGTTCAAGCATTTAATTACGCTAAAAAAGCTGAATCTCGATTTAATACGATCAATCAAAAACTTTCAGAATACAGCTTAAAGGCAACATTCTTTTCATCACTAACCAATCCTTGTACAAGATTTGTCAACAGTATTGTCTATGCACTTGTTGGAACGTTTGGTGCATTTGCTGCCTTACATGGACTATTGAGTATTGGACAGCTTTCTGCTTTTTTAAGCTATGCAAACCAATATACCAAACCATTTAATGAAATCTCTGGAGTTATTACTGAATTTCAAAACGCTTTAGCATCTGCTTCACGAGTTTTTGAATTTTTAGAGGAAGAACCAGAAATTCCTGATGCAATCGATGCCAAAGTATTAGAACAACCAAGAGGAGAAATCTCAATATCTCATGTTGATTTTTCTTACAATCCAAAGGTTTCACTGATTAAGGATTTAAATTTAGAAGTACAATCTGGCAAACGCATAGCCATTGTTGGCCCTACAGGTTGTGGAAAAAGTACTCTCATTAACTTATTGATGAGATTTTATGATGTCAATTCTGGAAGTATTAAAGTAGATGGTTATGATATCCGAAACATTACTAGAGAAAGTCTTCGTACAAACTACGGTATGGTTTTACAAGAAACTTGGCTAAAATCAGGAACTATCAAAGAAAATATTGCCTATGGTAAGAAAGATGTTCCTCTTGAGGATATTATTGCTGCTGCTAAAGCTTCTCATGCTCACAGCTTTATTAAACGACTTCCCAATGGTTATGACACATTTATTGGAGAAAATGGTGGCAGCTTATCTGAAGGTCAAAAACAGCTACTTTGTATCACTAGAGTGATGTTAGAACTCCCTCCAATGCTCATTCTAGATGAGGCAACTTCTTCAATTGATACTTTAACAGAAATTCGAATTGGGCAAGCTTTTAATAAGATGATGAAAGGTCGCACGAGCTTTATTGTTGCCCATAGACTTTCTACTATTAAAGAAGCCGATTGTATTTTAGTTATGAATGATGGGAATATTATTGAACAAGGTACCCATGAAGAATTATTAAAACTCGATGGATTTTATGCAAAATTGTATAAGAGTCAGTTTTCACTTGCATAATAAGGAAAAATTATGTAGAATGGTAAGCAGATTTCAATTAATTTTAAATAAGGAGAAATGTCATGTTAGATTTAAAATTTGTCAGAGAAAATCCTGATATTGTAAAACAAAATATTAAAAACAAATTCCAAGATCGTAAACTTCCATTAGTTGATGAAGTGATCGCTTTAGATGCCCAAAATCGTAAAACTCAGCAAGAAGCTGATGATCTTCGTGCAAAGAGAAATAAAATTTCTAAAGAAATTGGTAAACTTATGGGACAGGGTAAAAAAGAAGAAGCTGAAGAAATCAAAAAACAGGTAACCGAAGCATCTTCCCACCTTGCAGAATTAGAAGAAAAAGAAACCGAACTTCAAGAAAAAATCAAAAAGATTATGATGACTATTCCAAACATCATCGATCCTAGTGTTCCAATTGGTAAAGATGACTCTGAGAATGTTGAGGTTCAAAAATATGGTGAACCTGTAGTTCCTGATTTTGAAATTCCTTATCACACAGAAATCATGGAAAAATTAAACGGTATTGACCTTGATTCTGCTCGTAAAGTAGCTGGTAATGGTTTCTACTATTTAATGGGTGACATCGCTAGACTACACTCTGCTGTTATTTCTTATGCTAGAGATTTCATGATTGACAGAGGATTTACTTACTGTATCCCTCCTTTCATGATTCGTAGTGATGTAGTTACTGGTGTTATGAGCTTTGATGAAATGGAAGCCATGATGTATAAAATTGAAGGTGAAGACTTATACTTAATTGGTACAAGTGAGCACTCTATGATTGGTAAATTCATTGATACTATCATTCCAGAAGAAAAACTTCCTCAGACTTTAACTAGTTATTCACCATGCTTCCGTAAAGAAAAAGGAGCTCATGGTATCGAAGAACGTGGTGTTTATCGTATTCACCAGTTTGAAAAACAGGAAATGATTGTTGTTTGTAAACCTGAAGAAAGCCCTATGTGGTTTGATAAATTATGGCAGAACACTGTAGATTTATTCCGTTCTTTAGATATCCCTGTTCGTACATTAGAATGTTGTTCAGGTGACCTTGCAGACTTAAAGGTAAAATCTGTTGATGTTGAGGCTTGGTCTCCTCGTCAGAAGAAATACTTTGAGGTAGGTAGCTGCTCAAATCTTTCTGATGCACAGGCTCGTCGTTTAAAAATTCGTGTAAAAGCAAAAGATGGCAAATACTTTGCTCACACCTTAAATAATACAGTAGTAGCACCACCTCGTATGTTAATCGCATTCTTAGAGAACAACTTACAAGCTGATGGTACTATTCGTGTTCCAGAAGCTCTACGTCCATACATGGGTGGAAAAGAAGTTCTTGGTGCATAATTCACAAAGCGTGGAAATGTGCACAAAATTTTCTATTATGCAATTTTTATAATTTGTAATTAATTACTATTGATTATTCGTCATTTTTACTATATAATGATGTCAAGAAGTTCAAAAGTATTGGATTTCTTAAAAAATTGCTAATTTCTTTTACTCATAGATTGGCCGTAGTAACGGCGTTTCTCCCTTAAAAAATAAGAGGACTATCCATCATGGATAGTCCTCTTATTTTGTTTATAAATAATCTTATTTTTTAAGTCTTTGTTTATAGAAACTTTATAAAAGGGATATTGTTTTTAAATAACTAGGTGCTATACTATAGCCATAACAAACAAGAGTACAAGTTATTTAATATAGATAGTTTTTCATACCCTTCTTTTAAGTAAAAAATAAAAACAGCTGTGAATGCCGAATCACAGCTGTTTTTATTTTTATCAGTCAATTACTATAGACTGTTATAAAATGATACTAGGGTCAATAAGATCATTATTTCCAATTCACTTTATTTATTCTCTTCTTTTTTCTGTCTTTGATACTCCTGATATTGCTCATGCTCCCTGCTAAGTTCTTTATACAAATCAACAAATTTCCAATTCGCATTCTCAGCAGTTACAATCGCCTTTAGACCAATAACACCTACACCTGCCTTTCTCATAGCTGACAAAAATTCCCCCAACCTTTTACTACTAAATCCATTCATTAATAGTACTTCATTTTCTGGAACTTCTTGAATATCCAAACCTTCTTCCAATTCAAAACCTGGAAGTTTAAACAGTGCACCAATTTTTTGATTGACTTGACTATCTTCAATCATTCGACATTTAATTCCCATTCGAATGAGTACGGGTTGAAGTTTTAAATATCTTTCTTCACTCAGATGATAAATTAATATGTTTTCTCCTCTGTATCGCATAATGCCCTCCACTACTTAAATTTTATTTTTTGGGTTACTCCATGCCTAGTAAATGCATAAGTCTTATCAGATATATAAGTCACATCCTCTAATAACCCATCACCTAATCCTTCATCATTAAAGGAACCTTCATATTTTAATCGTCCCTTTACATTATAAATTTGGCAAGAACTGTCATTAATAAGAATTACAGAATCTCCTGAAATTTTTGCTTTTGTAGCTTCAAAGTCTATTTCTTTTTCAAAACATTTCTTTCCATTTGGCTTATATACACAAAGATTATAATTTTCTTCACTATAAGAAATATATCCTAAATAATCCTCATTATAAAATACACTTTTTATCTTTTGACTTCCCAACTCTACACTAGAACTACGAACTGGCTGACTAGCATTTTCCAATGAATAAAAGTCAATTTTACTATCTGCAAAAGCTACTGCTCTTGTATTTCCAAAGAAAGCAACTTCTGGAACCATGATTGAATTATAATCTGCAAATCCTCCAACAATTCGACTAGGATCATTTTTACCAATATCAAAATTATAAAAGATAATTTGATTATTTACAACTCCAGAATCCACATAGATATAAGAAATCACAAGTTCTGTTCCATCTTCTGAAATATCTATATCTAAAGGATATCCTGACTCTGCTAAAGTGGTTCGAATATCTATATCTAATCGACTTCCATCTTTATTATAATATTCAATATAATTATATCCACTTGTTGACTCTTCTTGGATTGTGGCCACAACACCCTGAGAAGAAACAACTGCTTTCATAATTGAACGATTGGAATAAATATTTCCAATACATCCTGTACTGTTAAAAATGCAAATATCATTTCCTTCTCTATCGTAAATCACTATATAATTGTTGGATCTTGAAAGCATAGGATTAGACATTGTATATGCCTGTTTCCATACTGCCTTACCTAAACTACTATACAGCGAAGCTCCATCTTTATCATAAGCAAATACCTCTCCATTCACACCTTCACAACCTCTTATATCTTGTAGACCTTGAAGTTGATAACTTATTGAATAGCTATAATATTTTCGAAGTGAATTATAGGAACTTGAAAGTATTGCTATAACTACTATAAGAGCTAAGACTGCTAAAACACGTCTATTAATAGCAAATCTATATCTATGAACCGTCTTTTTATTTTTTGATTTTTGTTCTCCACCTTTAATTGCTTGATTAGATAATTGTTGCTTACGAACATCTGAAGAAATATTATCTCTTGATAATATTGACTGGTTTGAACTACTACTGTCAATATTCCTGCTTCGGTCAACAAATCCTGACGGTGAAGGCTTTTTGTTGTTTTCTTCCTTTTTTGTACTTTTTATAAAATGTATTTTTGAAACATTGTACTTTTATTTTTCTCTTGTTTATCCATATTTCGCCTCCCAATGAGTCAATCAAACAAGTTTACCTGTATTACTTGTACACTTAACTCATGACTAAAAGTTTGAAAATTTGCTTTCAATCTTTTCTCCTTTTGATAGTATAGCGTATCTTTTAAATAAATTCTACTATTATTTATTCTCTTTGAGGTAGATGAATTTTTTGACCTACTTGAACATAATCTGGATTATTAATATCATTCATACTACAAATTTTATCAACCATATCTAATGTCCCATAAAACTTTAAGCTAATACTTGCAATACTCTCTCCCTTAGAAATTATATACGATTTGGGTAGGACTAATTGATTGGCTACAGGTGTTTGAGACTCGGATTCACTTTCATTTTCACTTACACTTCCTTGTTGTGTTTCCATTAAAGTTTCAGATTGACTAGATTCTGATTGACTAAAAGATTCTGAAGGCAGCGTAGCAACAACTGGAAGAGTTTGTGTGTCATTTGAACTTGGTTTTATAATACTTATTTGATTTGAAAAAATAATAAAGGCTAAAACAAATATTCCTGCTAATGAACCAATTCGTACAACTATCTCTGCAACATCTAGTTGCTTTTTCTTTTTAGGCGGCCCACTAGTTATCTCTTTTGTGACCTCTTGTATAGGTTCATCCTTATGCTCCATTAATTTTAGATAATTTTGCATGAGTTCATTTCTCTCATAATAAATGTAATATCCAGCTAGTTTTTTAATTCCATCTTCCTTATTCTTTATGTAAAAGTCTTCATCTTGTCCATGAAGATAATATAATACTTGTTCCTTCGATTGATAAGCTTCTTCAAATAACTTTATCAATTGCAGACGTGATACTTGTTCTAATCCATCATAATAAAAACAACCACAGATTTCTAACTCTGGAAAACTTTTATTAATTTCATCATAATGCTGATGAACCTCTTTAAATGGATCTTCTGTCTCTATAGCTCCACGTATAAATAAACAATCCATTCCTCCAATTCGTTCTCTGTGACCTAAAAGGATCCCTCCCTTTGTCTTTTTATGTATAAATGAATTGACATAGTCTTCTAAATAAATCTTAACTCCATCTTCCTTTTCTCCAATTTGACGAATATTTTTAGGCAATCTATAATAATTCATTTCTTCCTCCTATTCAATTGCTTAAACTATAGCTATAAAAAAACTGCCAACAACTTTTAGGTTAATGAAAATGACATGAATGTGAACACTAACTCTTTTGGTTGGCAGTCATGATAGTAACATACTCTTTTTTTAAAATTTGTCAGAATTTGTAGGCAGGAACTAAGAACTCATCGACAACTTTTGACTGTCTTTGTAAATAATCACAATAGACAATCCCTGTATAAATACTCTCAGCAATCTCTACAATTAATGAAAGTCTTGTGTTTTGCAAAAGAAATGACTCCATTTTTCCATTCCATCCAACAATACCTGTAATTGCAATATCTCCAATACTTGCTAGTTCTTTATTAACTCCAAGCCCTGGACGTATAGCTCCTTTTGATAATGTAATTTGTGATAAATGCTCTTTTTTTCCAATAGATGCATCAATAGCTACAATTAAATAATCGGCATATCGTTCCTTAATAGTTTGCATATATTCTAATAGATTCATTGCATGTACAGGTTGATTCAGTGTACCAAGTACCTTTAGCCCCCATCGTTTACTTAACATTGATCCTACAAATGGTCCTAGACTATCTCCAGTTGAACGGTCACTACCAATGCAAACAAATAGTATTTTTTCTTTGCTGCTTTTTTTCTTTTCTTCATTAATTAATTCCCACAAATTTTTTCCAAAGTGTTCTGGAGAAAATTCTACTCCTGATGGATAATATCTCACTTCTCTTCTTATCATTGATTCACGTATAATCCAATTATCCTCTTTTGAGGTTAATGGATTATTCTCCTTTCTCCCATTTCTTGGGTTTTATTGAATACTCCATTATAATATTTAAAGCACTGTGGATCTGTATCTATTCAATTACAGCTTTGACTGTTCGGAGGTGACTCAGACCACAGCTTTTCGTCTATTACTGTTAATCAGTTTGTTAACGCTTGACGTTTCTATTTACGTGATTACACAGCCGAATTCTCTGTGGAAGACAGCAGTGCTTATTTTATTATTTAGGAGGTCTTATCTATGTCTCTTTACTTTGTTGGAATTGACATTTCCAAGTACAAACACGATTGTTGCATTATTTCTGCAACTAATCAAAAAGTTATTTCAAAATTCACTATCAAAAACGATAAAGCTGGATTTGAAGAACTTATTACTACTTTCAATTCTCTCTCCAACCCTGAGGATATAAGAATAGGATTTGAATCAACAGCCCATTATGCCCTCAATCTTGAACTCTTCCTTGAAAATGCCAACCACAGCTTCATGGAAGTTAATCCTGTTTTAATCAAGGAATACAAAAAGTCCACAACTTTAAGGCGTACCAAAACCGATTCTGTTGACTGCGAATCAATAGCTCGTTGGTTAATGACTGTTGAGTACAAACCCCATTCAAAAGGATTTTACCACGCTTATTCATTAAAGTCACTAACTCGTTTGCGTGACAGATTAGTTCGCCAGCGTTCTTTTTATCTTGTTAAGATCACTAATGTGTTAGATCTCACATTTCCTGAATTCAAACCATTTTTCAATGGGCGTTTATCTAAAACCGCTCTATACCTGCTAGAGAACTATGGCTCTGCCGAAAAGATGGCTCGTATGAATTCTGTTTCTTACGAGAAGCTTCGTTCAATATCCAGAGGTAAATTTTCAATACAACAATTCCTTGCTTTGAAGGAACTTGCAGCTAATACAGTAGGTGTAAACAATTCCATCTTTGATGTTGAATTGAACAGTCTGCTTACTTTGTATAAAACACTTGTAGCAGAGATTGACACCCTCGAAAAAGAAATCAATCGTCTCATTGAAGAAGTACGTCCTCATTACTTATCTGTTCCTGGCATTGGTTCGATTTCTGCCGCAATCATTTATTCTGAATACGGTGATATATCGAACTTTGATAATCCAGGGCAGATGCTTGCATTCGCAGGAATTGAACCTGGAATCAATGATTCCGGAACAGAATCTCATGGTGGTCGAATGGTAAAACGAGGTTCTTCACAGTTACGATATGCCTTGATTAATTGTTGCCTTCCATTAATTCGTTTTGACATGACATTTGCAACTTACTATGCCAAGAAACGTGCAGAAGGCAAACCTCACAGAGTTGCAATCACTCACGTTGCCAAGAAACTGATTCGTGTTATCTATGCATTGGAGAGGCAAGATACCGATTTCTGTGTTCAGAAGCTTCGCTAATACTTACTTCTCATAGAAGGTGATTGCCATCTAAAATACACTGTATTTAGATGGTTTATTAAGGTTGCCCATTTTTATAATCATAAATTTTTCTTCAAAAACTATTGACTATTTATAGTTTGTCACCTCTTTTTATTTGACATTAGGTACCTGTTTGCAATCGGAGTCCTGATGCCTTTTATTTTTTATATTTAATTTGACACTACCTTATCTTTTATTCTTGCCCTAATTCAACCTCTTTATACCAATATCCATAGGATGAAGTTTGTAAATGTTCATAGAATCCGTAACTTTTTGCAATAGGTTCTTCTTTCTTTTTATTATAACCTGGAACTGCTAAGTAAATATGATTTTTCTCTTTAAATAAAAGTAAATGTCTTGCTCTGTAATAACTATACTGAAGAAATGGATTTTCTAAAACATTCCAACAATTTTTATGTAATTTATAAATATCCATTAACTTTAAACGCAAAGCTTCTTTTTCTTCTATTTTTACAATTGGCAATTTTTGTTTAAGTCTTTCCCAGCTATCTAAACAACTATCTAAACAATTCTCTAAGCTACCAGTATTTTCTAAGATCGATTGAACTTCTAATACGGGTTCTTCATCAAAAAATTTAGATCCATCAATCTCTTCCTCTTGCCAAATAGTCATTAGATATCTTGATGAATTATTTTCATCATAAATTAGTAGTCCCGCAGTCTCATCAATCGTTAAATCTTCTATATAATAGGTCATTTGCGTTTTTCCATCTTTAGAGTAAAACTTCCCAATAGGTATTAATTCTAAAGACTTTTTAATAATGGCAACTAAATGAGGGGTGGAATTTTTTCTTTTTGATTGATGACAACTACACACTTACACTTCTCATTTCTAATTTCCATTCGCACAAATCCGCAATTTTCTCCTTTTATATTTTCTGTATATGTATAAAAATAAGATAAAAAACGTTTATACCCTGACTCCATTTATAAACTCCTTCCTTTAATCTCTTATAGTCTATGAGCTTGGCATAAAAAAAAGACTGCATTAAACAGTCTTTTTTAGTCTTTATTCAATATGAGTAAACTGATAAAATACTTTTCCTTTTATATCTTTTATATTGATTAATCCAAACATCCTTGAATCGATAGAATTCTCACGATTATCACCTAAAACAAAAAGTGTTCCATCTTCTACAGTAATTGGAAATGAAATTCCTCCTTCAAGAGTTTTAGTATACGTAGAACCTGAACTAATTCCTAAATCTTCCTCCTGTCCATTAATATATAACTTTCCAGTTTCATCATCAATATCAATAACATCACCTGGAAGACCTTTTACTCGTTTTATCAGTAAAAATCCATCGGTTGGTTCATCAAAAATCACAATGTCATCTAACTGATAACTTGTAGCCACTCGATTAAATATACACCAGGCATTAGGAGTTAATGTAGGTCTCATTGAGGTTCCTTCAATAATCGCTAATCCAAAAATTCCTTTAAATAGAACAACAATAAGAAGTGCAATAGCTCCAATAATCAGAAAAACCTTTCTTAATTCTTTTCTTCTAATTCTCTTCTTTTCTAATTGTTGTTCTATTAACTCCGATAATAAATCTTTTTTCTCCATTAATTACTTATCCTTTAAAGATTTGAAAATGCATTGCTAAGGCTTGCAAATTTCTCTAATGAAAGAGTTTCTCCTCGAACTGTTTCAGGCAATCCCAAACTCTTAATCACTTGTAAAATTTCCTCTTTACTAAAATTTAGCTCTGGTGAATTCTTTAAACTATTGACTAATGTCTTACGTCTTTGATTAAATGAAGCTCGAATTAGACGAAACATCAATTTCTCATCAATAACATCTACTGGAGGTGTTTGATATCGTTCTAAGTGAATGACTGCTGATCCTACCTTAGGTCTTGGAATAAAACAGTTTGGTGGAACATTTGCTGCAATTGTAGGTTTTGAATAATATTGAACAGCTAATGAAAGTGCTCCATAATCTTTAGTTCCTGGTTCAGATTTCATTCGATCTGCAACTTCCTTTTGAACCATGACTGTAATTCCAGCTAAATTAACTCCTGATTCAAAAAGTCCCATAATAATTGGAGTTGTAATATAATAAGGAAGATTTGCTACTACCTTTAATGGTCTTCCTTCTGCCTCTTTTTCAATCAGTTCTTCTAAATTAATCTTTAAAATATCTCCATGAATCACTGTAATATTCGAATAAGATGATAAAGTATCTTTTAGTATAGGAATAAGATTGGGATCAATTTCCACACAAATGACCTTTCCAGCTCTTAAAGCTAAATGTTGAGTCATTGTTCCAATTCCTGGTCCAATTTCTAATACGCAATCATCCTCTGTAATCGAAGCAGCATCTAAAATTCTAGTAAGAACTCGTTCATCAATTAGAAAATTTTGTCCAAATTTTTTTTGAAAATTAAACTGATATTCTTGTAAAACTCGTATCGTTTCTTGTGGGTTACTTAATTTTTCCATTCTTTCTCCTATCTGATTAAGGCTCTACATTATAAAATGTACATGCATTTTTCCAAGTTTGCTCTAAAACTTCATCTGTTGAGATTTGCTTTAATCTTGCAATCTCATCAACGACATAGTGAATTTTTCCTGAATCATTTCGTTTACTCCTAAATGGTACAGGAGTTAAATAAGGTGCATCTGTCTCAAGTAAAATACGATCAAGTGGCATATATTCAACTACCTCTTTTAACTTTTTCCCATTATTAAATGTTACCACTCCTCCAATACCTAAATAATGTCCCATATTTAGATATTCTCTAGCCATTTCTACACTATAAGAAAAACAGTGAATGTCCATCATTCGATTGGCTCCACCATTTGCCTTAATAACTTCTAATGTATCTTTAGCCGCTTCTCTACTGTGAATAACTACTGGTAAGTTTAACTCTGTAGCCATAGCAAGCTGAGCCTCTAACCAATAAATTTGAATATCTCTTGCTTCCTTATTCCAATAATAATCTAAACCAATCTCTCCAACTGCTACAATTTTTTCTTCGTTTAATGCTTCCTCTTTCATCCAATTAATTAAATCTTCATTTAAATCTCCAACTTCATCTGGATGAAAACCAACGCTTCCGTACATAAAATCATAGTCTTTAACAAACTCTAAATTTTTGCGACAAGAAGCTTCATCACAAGCAATATTCACAATTCGTCCAACTTGTTGATTTGTAGTTAAATCCTGTAATAGTTCTTCTCGGTCTTTATCAAAACGTTCACTATCATAATGTGCATGTGTATCAAAAATTTTTAACATAATATCCTTCCTTTCACTGCAAATCTTATATTAACATGAAAATTTCGATTCGTATATAAATTTTTTGTAATATTGGGATATTTTTTACGTTTAATAGGTATACAATTGTAGTGTAAATAGGAGGAAAAGAAAAAATGAATGAAGACACTGAAAAACTAACAAAATTATATACAACCTACGCAAACACTCTACTATATGTTGCAACAGGTTACTTAAAAGACTCAAATTTAGCTGAAGATATGGTTCAAGAATCATTTCTTAAAATTGCTGAACACCTAGACTCTATTATAGAAATTGATAGTAAAATGACTAAATACTATTTAATCACAACAGTTCGAAATAAATGTATCGATTATATTCGAAGAAAAAATCGTTTAATGGAAACACTTTATGAAACTTCTGAGCTCTTATCTTCTTCTAGTGATTTGCCTCTAGAACATATGATTCAAGAAGAAACCATTGAAGAGATTAAAGAAATTATCGGAAATCTATCTTCTACATATTCTGTTCCATTTTATTTACGTTTCTTTAAAGGATGGAATAACACAGAAATTGCTGACTTTATGAACGTTTCTGTAAATCTAGTAGCTGTACGAATTAACCGTGCTAAAAAGATGATTCAACAACAACTCTATATTCAACATACTCCAAAACATGTCGCAATGGGTTAAAAAAGACAGGTAACTTTGGTAGCATATCAATTTGGCCACCTAAAAGTTACCTGTCTTTTTATTTTATCAATCTTAGTTTTTTAATCTTAGTAGATTTCTTCGATTTCTTCTTCTTTCTCAGAAATATCATTTACTGGAGGCTCTAAACCTTCAATCTTAATGTTGTGTTTCTGTGCATAATCCCATAAAGCTGCATGAATTGCTTCTTCAGCTAGAAGTGAACAGTGTACTTTTACTGGTGGAAGTCCATCTAATGCTTCCATAACTGCTTTATTGGTTACTTCTAAAGCTTCCTGAATGGTTTTACCTGCTACTAATTCAGTTGCCATACTACTTGTAGCTACTGCTGCACCACAACCAAAAGTTTTAAATTTAGCTTCTCTAATAATGCCGTTATCATCAATATCAAGATACATTCTCATGATATCACCACATTTTGCATTACCTACAGTACCTACACCACTAGGATTTTCCATTTCTCCTACGTTTCTTGGATTATTAAAATGGTCCATTACTTTTTCGCTATACATATCTCTCTATCCCTCCGCGTATTTTCAAATTAATTCTCTAATTCTATAAATTTTAACTCTATAAATTATTTATTGTGTTTTTTTACGAAATCTTCGTATAAAGGTGACATGCTACGTAGACGTTCAATAATAGGTTTTAATTCGTCAACTACGTAATCGATATCTTCTAAAGTAGTCTTCTCTGAAAGAGTTAATCTAAGTGAACCATGTGCTTTTTCATGAGGAAGACCAATTGCTAATAATACATGAGATGGATCAAGTGAACCTGAAGTACAAGCTGAACCACTAGATGCACAGATTCCCTTGTTATCAAGTAAAATTAACATTGATTCACCTTCAATGAATTCAAAACTAAAGTTTGCATTGTTAGGAAGTCTCTTTACACGATCACCATTAAGTTTCGTATAAGGAATTTCAGCCATTACACGTTCAATTAAATGATCTCTTAACTTAATTTCATATGCCATATTCTCTTCCATATTTGCTACTGCTAGTTCAGTTGCTTTACCCATACCTACAATACCTGGAACATTGTGAGTACCAGCACGTCTCTTACGTTCCTGTGCTCCACCATGAATGAATGAACGAATCTTTACACCCTTACGAATATATAAGAAGCCAATTCCCTTAGGTCCATGAACCTTGTGACCACTTGCACTTAACATATCAATATTCATCTCATCTACATTCATTGGAATATGTCCAAAAGCCTGTACAGCATCTGTATGGAATAATACATCATGTTTATGAGCAATTTCACCGATTTCTTTTAATGGCTGAATTGTACCAATTTCATTATTTGCAGCCATAACAGAGATTAAGATTGTCTCTGGACGAATAGCTTTTTCTAATTCATCTAATTTAACAAAACCATTTTCATCAACTGGAACATAAGTTACTTCAAATCCGTTTTTCTCTAAATATTCACAGGTATGAAGAATTGCATGATGTTCGATATTTGATGTAATAATGTGGTTACCTTTTTTCTTATAAGCATCACAGGTTGCTTTAAGTGCCCAGTTATCAGATTCACTTCCACCACCAGTAAAGTAGATTTCATTTGCTTTAGCACCGATTGCATTAGCGATGATTTCACGAGCTTCATCTACTCCTTTTTCTGCTGTTCCAGCAAAGCTGTAAATACTTGAAGGGTTCCCATAATATTCTGTAAAGTAAGGCTTCATTGCCTCAAATACTTCATCATATACTTGAGTTGTTGCTGCATTATCTAAATATATTGTCTTGTTCATTGATTTATTTTATCCTTCCTTTTTAATTCCTATAAATTTCATATGATTTCATTATAGCATAGAAATTCCTATTGTCAAGATGGGATTTAAAAAATAATTATAAAAATTTTTTATAGGTTTCGATTCCACCTACAAACGCATGAAAAATCAATGAAATCGGAGAGTCTTTTGGTGGAACTTCCTTACCCTGTTCCTCAAACCAAAAGGCTAGAAGTTTATCAATTTCTTCCTTTTCTCCATTCATTTGTCGTTTAGCCAATCCATTTAACCAAACTTCCCATAAATCTAATATATCTAACAATTCTTCATCTGTCATTTTCATTATTACTTAATTTTCCTCGATTCTACTAGTTATTATTATATTGATTATGATTATTTTATATCATTTAATACTTATTATACATCATTTTATAGCATATAGTTTATTAAAAGACTACATTTTATAAAAAATATTATTTTTGTTCATATTATACTTTTATTAACAAAATGATTGATCATTTAACAAC
>JPZU01000001.1:1340446-1355456 GCA_000875945.1 Lachnospiraceae bacterium TWA4
TAAAAAATATTATTTTGTTCATATTATACTTTTATTAACAAAATGATTGATCATTTAACAACTATTTTCAAGGAGGAGCCTTCTATGATGAACGTATTAAATCTTTTAACGAATTGTTTAACCATTGCTACACCTATAGCTCTTTACATCTATATTATTGTTCCTATTCTTCACAACGTAGAAGCCAAAAATTCTAGATATAAATCTTCTAACGACGAAGCTTCGTTAACATTCTCTATACTTTTATAAAACAAAAACTCCAAAAAAATGGTTACTCATTCACACCATTTTTTGGAGTTTTTTATTATCACTAATTATTTAATTTCACTACCAGCAATTAAATCTTTTTCAGGAGAAAGTACACTTAAATTTCCCTTGTCATCAGATGCTGCAAGAATCATTCCTTGAGATTCTACACCACATAACTTACAAGGTTTTAAGTTTGTAACTACTGCTACCTTCTTACCAACCATTTCTTCTGGTTTGTAATACTGAGAAATTCCAGATACAATCTGTCGTACTTCATCACCGATACGAACCTGAGAAACTAAAAGCTTTTTAGACTTCTTTACTGGCTTACATTCTAAGATTTCACCTACACGAAGCTGAATCTTATCAAAATCTTCAATGGTAATCTCTTCTTTTGCTTCAACCTGTGGATAAGATACCTTAGGTGCAGTTTTTTTAGCAACTTCTTCTAAAACATCTTCTACTTTAAGTCTTGCAAATAAAATTTCTGGCTTGTCTGTAACCTTAGTACCTGATTCATATTTACCAAATGTATCTAATTCATCAAGTGCACGAAGCTTTGTATTTAACTGTGCGAAGATTTTCTCAGAAGTTTCTGGCATGAATGGCTGTAACAAACTAGCACCAATACAAATACTCTCTGTTAAGTTATATAATACTTCTGCCAAACGGTCTTTCATTGCTTCATCTTTTGCAAGAGTCCAAGGTGTTGTTTCATCAATATATTTATTACAACGTTTAAATAAGTTAAAGATTTCTGTCATAGCGTCTGCAACATGTAAATCTTTCATCTTATCTTCAACCTTACCTACAGTTGCTAGAACGACTGATTTAAGATCTGCATCTACTTCATCAGCAACACCTGTCTGATTGACAACACCACCAAAATATTTGTTTGTCATAGCAATTGTACGGTTGACTAAATTACCTAGTGTATTGGCAAGATCAGAATTCATACGCTCAACTAAAAGTTCCCAGGTAATTACCCCATCATTTTCAAATGGCATTTCATGAAGAACGAAGTAACGAACAGCATCTACACCAAATAAATCTACAAGATCGTCAGCATAAATCACGTTTCCTTTAGATTTACTCATCTTTCCATCACCTTGTAATAACCAAGGATGGCCAAAAATCTGCTTAGGAAGTGGTAAGTCAAGAGCCATTAACATAATTGGCCAATAAATCGTATGGAAACGTAAAATATCTTTACCAATTAAATGTAAATCTGCTGGCCAGTATTTATCATATAGTGGGTCATTATTTCCATCAAGGTCAAATCCAAGTCCTGTAATGTAGTTAGATAATGCATCAATCCATACATAAACTACATGCTTGTCATCAAAATCGACAGGAATTCCCCATTTAAATGAAGTTCTAGATACACATAAATCCTGAAGTCCTGGTTTTAAGAAGTTATTCATCATTTCATTTTTACGAGAAACTGGCTGAATAAACTCTGGATGTTCTTCAATGTGCTTAATTAAACGGTCTGTATACTTACTCATTTTAAAGAAGTATGCTTCTTCTTTTGCACTTTGAACCTCAGCTCCACAATCTGGACATTTTCCATCTACAACCTGTGAACTTGTAAAGAATGATTCACAAGGTTTACAGTACATTCCTTCATAATATCCTTTATAAATATCCCCTTGTTCATAAAGTTTCTTGAAAATCTTTTGAACCTGCTTTTCATGATAGTCATCGGTTGTACGGATAAATTTATCATAAGAGGTATTCATCAAATCCCAAATTCGTTTAATTTCACCAGATACATCATCAACAAACTGCTTAGGAGTTGTTCCTGCTGCTGTCGCCTTATCTTCAATTTTCTGACCATGCTCATCAGTTCCAGTCTGGAAACGCACATCATAGCCTTGTGCTCTTTTATATCTTGCAATTGCATCTGCTAAAACAATCTCATAGGTGTTTCCAATATGAGGCTTACCAGATGTATAGGCAATTGCTGTTGTAATATAGTAAGGTTTTTTACATTCTTTACACATAGCAATCTCTCCTTCTTTCTTTCATTTCTGTTCATTCAATGATAGATTATAATATAGTTTTTAGTATAAGTCAAAAGATAGTTGCAGGATTTAGCTAAAAAAGTCACATTTTTCCGACAAATAATCCTTTTCATATTTCTTTTTATCAGTTATACTATAGGTTGAAACTTGTAAAAGGTAGTGTCAAGTTTAATATAAAAAAGGTATTAGGGCTATGCGCCTTATACCAAAAATAAGAAGGATTACAATATGATAAAAAATTATAAAACCATCTATTTAGGTGGTAGTGGTGAAATTATAGAGAAAAAATCTCGTTTTATAGCTACAGTAGAACCTGTAGAAGACGAAGAATCTGCTCTTGCCTTTATCGAAAAAACTAAAAAGAACTACTGGGATGCTAGACATAACTGTTTCGCCTATATTATCGGCAAAGAAAATCCGATTATGCGATGCAGTGATGACGGAGAACCTTCAGGCACTGCCGGAAGACCTATGCTAGATGTTCTTACTGGTGCTGATCTTTGCAACGTGTGTGTAGTCGTTACTAGATACTTTGGGGGTACGCTTCTTGGCACTGGTGGACTTGTTCGAGCTTATTCAAAATCTGTACAAGAAGGTTTACAAAATTCTGTAGTTATTGAGAAAAAAGCAGCTTATATTGCAGAAGCTACCTGCGATTACAACTGGGTAGGCAAATTACAGTATTTATCCAATCAGATGACTATTCCAATTTTGGAAACCGAATATACAGAATCTGCATCGATGAAGTTTTTAATTCCTATTGATGAAAAAGGGCGTTTTATTAGTCAAGTTACTGAAGCAACTTCTGCAAAAGTTGAAGTAGTTATCACTGATGAAACCTACTTTAGCGAGGTCGATGGAGAATATATTTTATTTAAAAATTAATGCAATAAAAAGAAAAGAAAGGCAATATTATGTTTACTTATGAAGATGCTGTATCATCAATCAACAATATACCCAAATTTTTATCTGCTCCTTCTGTTGAGCACACTGCTTCTGTTTTGGAAGCGATTGGACGTCCTGACAGAGGCTTAAAAATCATTCATGTAGCAGGAACCAATGGTAAGGGTTCTGTTTGTGCATTCTTAACGAATATGTTAATGAAGCAAGGATATCGCGTAGGTACTTTTACTTCCCCTCATTTAATCAAAATGAATGAGCGAATTAAAATCAATGATGAACCTGTATCGGATGATAAATTCTTAACTTCTTATCTTCATGTCAAAGAGTGCTGTGCAAACTTAGGAGAAATGAACTACTTTGAATATCTTTTTGCTATGGGTATGGATATTTTTTCAAAAGAACATCTAGACTATGTCATCTTAGAGGTGGGTCTTGGTGGTCGAATGGATGGGACGAATGCAATCGAACACCCTGCTTGCAGTGTTATTGTATCCATCAGTTTTGATCACGTAGAGATTCTTGGACATACACTAAAAGAAATTGCTTATGCAAAGGCTGGAATTATTAAAGAAGGTCATCCTGTAGTTTTCGATGCTTCAAATGATGAGGTTTCACAAGTCATTTTAGATGAGGCTACAAAAATGCATTCACAGGCTTATGGCGTAGGAAAATCTTACTGCGATATTGTTGAATCTAAAAATGGTACATTGACATTTAAGGTCAATGAAGGCTGTATGGCTGGTGAGACTGTCACTATTCCATTTATTGCAACTTATCAAGCAGCTAACACCATGATTGCTCTTGCAGTTATGGAAACACTTGGACATCTCCAAACGGATGAACAGAAAAAGCAAGCGAAGGAAGGACTTCTTGTAACTAAATGGCCAGGTCGTATGCAACAAGTACTAGATGGTGTATTTATGGATGGAGCTCACAACGAAGATGGCATTGCTAAATTTGTAGAAACTGTAAATACTGTAGAATGTAAAGGTCGAAAACTTTTACTCTTTTCAGCAGTTAAAGAAAAAGATGTCGATTTAATGGCTAGACATATTGGAAAAGAAGCAGATTTTTCGAAAATTTACTTAACAGAAATTGAAAATGATCGTTTACTACAAGTCGAAGTTTTAGCCAATCAGTTAAAGAAATATTATAATGGTCCTGTAGAAATTTGTCCTAAGACTTCTGAAGCTTTTGATAAAGTCTTAGCTGATAAACAGCCAGATGACAAAGTATTCATTGCCGGAAGTCTCTACCTAGTTGGAACCATTATGGAGCTTATACAAAAGAAGGGAGAATAATTATGTTAGATTTTGAAGAAGAATTAAAAAAATTTACTCCTAGCAAGGAAAATGATAAGGATGTCGAAGAAAAAGAGCCTACCGATTACATGGATATCATTTTAGAACTTACCAAAGAGAAATAGAGGTTTTATATATGAATAAACGAGAACTTTGCGAACAAATTAAACGTTCAGCTAATGCTCATTATAATAAGGGTCTTAAGCTTGCCAAAGAAAGACGTTTAACTCCTGCAATCGAGGAACTCTTAACCTGTCTTGAGCATTACAAAAAACACATTGATGCAAGAAATCTACTAGGTTTAATTTACTATGAAATGGGTGAAATTATCTTAGCTAAAGAACAGTGGAAATTAAGTGTTAACTATCAACCACAAGACAATTTAGCAACGACCTATTTAGATTTAAAATCATCAGAAGAAAATCATTTAAGAGGAGCTATTATTAAATACAATCAAGCCCTCTACTCACTGCATACGGATAGTTATGATGTGGGAAGACTTCAGATAAAAAAAGCACTAGAAGAAAATCCCAATTTACTAAAAGCACAGTGTTTAATGGCTCTTGTTTACATCAAAGAAGATAAAATTTCCAGAGCTAAAAAAGCGCTTGAAAAGGCTTTAAGCATTGATAAGGAATATCCAATGGCACTTTATTATTTAAATGAAGTATCAAAAATTCCCGTCAATAAACGCGAAGAACAAAAGGAAGAACGCATTCAATCCATTTCGAATGATGGCGTTTTAATGCCTAAATCCTACGTTCCAGTGAGTCTATCTAAAGGATTTATTTATATTTTAGCTGGATTGGTTCTTGGAATTATTGCAACTTGGGTACTAATATTTCCTGCACAAAAACAAGCTATTCTTAAAAATGGAAATGATTCTATTAGTACTTATAGTAAAAAGATTTCTACAAAAGATACAGAAATTGCCAACTTAAATAATCAGATTGATGAATTGACTAAAGCGAAAGCGAAGGCAGAAAGTGCCTTAAACGAATACACAGCAAAAGACGGTGTTTTAGCAAGTTATGATCAAGTTTTTAAATCCATTCAAGGACTGATGGAAGATGATTATTTAACTGCCTATCAAGCATTTGCAACATTAAAAAAGATTCTGCTAATAGCGCTGCTTATAAGAAGCTTTATGATGTATTAAAAGTTCAATTTTCAGATAACGCCAAAGATAAGCTTTATGATATTGGATATACAGCTTATAAAAAACGTAAATACGATGAATCTATTCCTGCTTTTCTTGCCTGTCTAGAAATTGATGCTGATAATCCAGCCTGTATGTATTGGTTGGCATTATCTTATCATAACTCAAGACAAAAAGATAAAGCAAATGTTTATTATGACAAATTAATTAAAGAATATTCTAATACATTCTATGGACGACAAGCAAAAATCTATAGAAGGTAAACTTACAAAAGAGAGAAAGCTTAACAAATGAAAAGCATTCTCTCTTTTTTATTTAGGAGGTAACTATGATTCATTATGAGCTAGAAGGAACCACTCTTTTTATTCAATTGCCTGAGCAATTTGACCACCACAACAGCATCAACTTAGTACAAGATACCGATCATCTAATCAAAGAATATCGACTTAAAAATCTTGTCTTTGACTTTACAAATACGAGATTTATGGATAGTTCTGGTATTGGAATTTTACTAGGACGTTATAAACGAATGCGTACGTTATGTGGAAAAGTTTTTGTCTATGGCACTGATGAGCGAATTTGCCGTATCATGGATATGGCTGGTCTTAGTGAATTAATTCTTGAATGGGTATAAGGATAGGAGGTTTATATGAAATTTTATTTGGAAGTTAGCAGCGATTCATCCAATGAGCAATTTGTTCGAACAGTGGTTGCCGGATTTTTGACTCCATTAAATCCAACGATTGAAGAGTTAGAAGATATAAAGACAGCTGTCTCAGAAGCAATTACCAATTGTATTATTCATGCCTATGAAAACTCAGAAGGTAAAATTTGTATTACATGTACATTAGATGTTAAAACTATTACGATAAAAATTAAAGACTTTGGAAAAGGAATTGAAGATTTAATAAAGGCTAAAACCCCTTTTTATACATCTAAGCCTGAAATGGAGCGTTCAGGTATGGGATTTACCTTTATGGAAAGCTTCATGGACCAACTGTTGGTTGAATCTACACCCAATATTGGAACTTGTGTCACTTTAATAAAAACTTTATCGTAAATTGGAGGCCTCTATGAAGGATATAAGAAATTTACTTCAATTGGCACATAATGGAGATACAAAAGCTAGAGATGAACTTGTAGAAGAAAATACTGGTCTTATATGGAATGTTGTTAAACGATTTCTTGGTAGAGGTCAAGAAGCCGAAGATTTATTTCAAATTGGTAGCATTGGTTTATTAAAAGCTATCGACCACTTTGATTTTTCTTATGATGTCAAATTTTCCACCTATGCTGTCCCTATGATTTCAGGCGAAATCAAACGATTTTTACGCGATGATGGTATGATTAAAGTCAGTCGTTCATTAAAAGAAATTGCTTATAAAGTTTACCAGACAAAAGAAAAACTAGAACGTGAACTTGGACGTGAACTAACAATGGATGAATTGTCTAAAGCGACTGGTATTTCTACTGAAGATTTAGTTTTAGCTTTAGATGCCTCTTTAGAGGTTGAATCTTTACAAAAGACTATCTATCAAGATGATGGAAATGATATTTCCTTACAAGATAAAATCCCTGAAAAAATAAATGAACACGAGCAACTATTAGAACGAATCCGACTAGAAGGATTATTAACTGTTTTAAATAATGATGAACGCGATTTTATTCGAATGCGATATTTTGAAGAACTCACTCAAACACAAATTGCCAATCTAAGAGGAATTTCTCAAGTCCAAGTATCAAGATTGGAAAAAAAAATTCTAAAAAAGATGCGAGAAAGCCGATTATAATTTGAATAACTGACACATACTATACTTATGAACTCTACAATTTATTTAAAAGTAAAACCATCATGTACTCTCTATCAGCCTAAAGTTTACTTAAAAGATATTGCCGAGGTTTGGTGTTCCGATTCAAAATCTTGTGCAAAAGTTTGTCAATTATCTTTAGGCTCTGTGAGTGATACAAAAATTTTTTCTGTATTAGAGCTGATTGGAGCTGTTGAAAAGGAATTTCCAAATGCTACCATCGAAACCCTTGGTGCAACAGATGTAGTTGTTACTTATGAAAAAGACTCGTCTATTAAAAAATTTGACTACTTAAAAGCCATTTTTGCCTGTGTTCTCTCATTTATCGGAGCTGCATTTGCAATTATGACCTTTAACTATGACGGAAATATTTCTGAAATTTTTAAGACGCTTACAATGATTTTAACAGGTACGAAACCTCAAGGATTATCAGTTATGGAGATTTCTTATATGATTGGACTCCCTGTTGGAATTTTAGTTTTCTTTAACCATTTTAGTAAATTAAAAGAAAGTAAAGATCCTACTCCTATTGAAGTGCAAATGAAATTATACAATGACAACCTCTACCAAACAATGGCTGAAAAGAAGGAGGAAAAATGATTATTCTAGAGGCTCTCATTGGTTTTTGTGCTGGAGCTATTATTTCAGCAGGAATCTTTGCTTTTATCACAACAATTGGAATTATTACTAGAATTGCTAAAAAAACGCATACAGAAAAATTGATTCAAGTTTATGAAGACTTCATTACTCTTGGTGCAACTGCAGGAAACATTATAATTATTGCAAACCCTGCGATTCGACTTGGCAACTTAGGTACTGCTTGTTTTGGATTCTTTTCTGGAATTTTTGTTGGATGCTTAATTATGTCTTTAGCCGAAACGATTTCAGCCCTTCCTGTAATGGTAAGAAATATTAAACTAAAGGTCGGAATCCCCTATATTATTCTAGCTATGGCTCTTGGAAAGATGGTTGGAGCATTCGTATTCTTTATTACAAATTAAAAAAGGGACTGCCAGACAGTCCCTAAATTCATCTACTAGTTTGATGGAATAACAGCTCCGTCATACTTTTCTTCAATGAATTTCTTAATTTCATCTGATTTAAGTACTTCTACTAAAGCCTTAATTCCTTCGTTATTTTCATTTCCTTCTTTAACAGCGATCACATTTGCATAACTTTTAGCTGCATCTGAATCAGATTTTTCATAAGCTAAACTATCTTTTCCAACAGAAAAACCTGCCTGTAATGCAAAGTTACCATTTAATACAACAAATGCTACTTCGTCTTTTACTCTAGCAATCTGAGCTGCTTCTAATTCTTCAAACTTTAAGTTCTTAGGATTTTCTGCAATATCATTAACAGTTGCTGTAAGACCTGCACCGTCTTTTAATTTTAAAAATCCATTATCTTGTAATAATAAAAGTGCACGAGCTTCATTGGTTGTATCATTTGGAATAGCAATGGTATCACCATCTGCCACTTCATCTAAAGAAGCTTTCTTTCCAGGATAAATACCAAATGGTTCATAGTGGATTTCACCAACATTTACAAGATGAGTTTTCTGTTCTTCATTAAACTGATTCATGTAAGTAATGTGCTGGAAGTAGTTTGCATCCATTTCACCATCTTCAACTACCTGATTCGGCTTTACATAATCATCAAAAGTTGTAATTTCAAGGTCATAACCTTTTTCTAAAAGAGCCTTTTTAGCTTCTTCTAAGATTTCTGCATGTGGTGTTGCAGTTGCTGCAATTGTAACCTTTTTAGTTTCTCCACTTGCTGCACTACCGCCTGCTGCTGTAGTGGTCTTAGAATCTGTTTTTCCACCACTACAACCTACTAAGCTGCCTACAACAAGAGCAGCTACTGCTAAGCCTACTAATAATTTCTTCTTCATAACCTTTTCCCTCCTATTGATTATAAAATAGTTTATTTGTTACTATTCACACCCACGCCATTTTTATCATTCGCAATAGCGCAGACATGTGAACTGTAACGTTTATTTTCTTCGATCCAGTCGAGCTGCAATTGCCATACCAACTGTCTGGAAGAATTGGAACAGTAAAATAATAAGTATTACTGTAACAATCATAATATCTGTCTGCCAACGATAATATCCATAGCGAACAGCAATATCACCAAGTCCACCACCACCAACGGTTCCTGCCATTGCAGAATAACCAAAAATGGTTCCAAGTGCAATCGTTGCTCCTGTAATTAATGACGTTCTAGCTTCTACTAAAAGTACATTAAACACAATCTGCTTATTCGTTGCACCCATTGAACGAGCTGCTTCAATAACACCTGCATCCACTTCTTTTAATGAAGATTCTACCATACGTGCAATATAAGGTGCAGCAGAAATGGTCAGCGATACAATCGTTGCTGTTGATCCATAACTTTTTCCAATTAAAAATCTTGTAAATGGAATTAATAATATTAATAGAATAAGAAATGGAATACTTCTTATAATATTTGAAATAAAGTCTAATACGCGATAAACTACAGCATTTGGCTTAATTCCATCTTTATCGGTTACACAAAGAGCAATTCCCATAGGAAGTCCAATGAGATATCCTAAAATCGTTGAACCCAAAGTCATATAAAGGGTTTCTCCAATTCCCACTAGAAGCATATTAATTACATCGCTCGAAAACATCTACGTCTACCTCCTCTACTTCAAGTCCTCGCTCACGAAGATAGATTTGAATATCTTCTTGGAGTTTTGTATCCTCTGGCAATCCAAGTACCATCTCACCCTTTGCAACTCCTGAAACATTCTTTGTATCTGCTTTTAGGATATTTACCTGTGTACCAAAGCTTAAAATTAAATTTGAAATAACTGGTTCAAAGGCTGACTGACTAGAAAATACAATACGAATGCATTTTGCTGCATGTAGATTTTCTAAAGTCTGTGTAGTCCTATCACTTCCACCTTCTGGTAAATCTCGTAAAATCAGTTCCTTAGCAGCTGCTGACTTTGGATGAGTAAAGACTTCATCCACAGATCCATACTCTACTAATCGTCCCTTTTCGACAATTGCCACTTCATGACAGATTTCTCGAATAACCGACATTTGATGAGTGATAATTACAATAGTAATTCCTAGATTTTTATTAATTTCTTTCAGCAATGATAAAATAGAAGCCGTTGTCTGAGGATCTAGTGCACTTGTTGCCTCATCACAAAGTAAAATTTTAGGATTTGATGCAAGTGCTCTTGCAATTGCGACCCTTTGCTTTTGTCCACCTGATAACTGCGCTGGATACGCCTTTTCTTTTTCTGAAAGATCAACTACTTTTAGCAGTTGTCTTGCTTTTTCATAAGCCTCTTTCTTCTTAACTCCCTGTAATCGAAGTGGAAAGCAAATATTGTCAATGACATTTTTTTGCATTAATAAATTAAAATGCTGGAAAATCATTGCAATACTGCTTCGCTCTTTTCGAAGTTCACTCTCACTTAATGCTCCTAATTCCTTACCATCGATCAAAACCTGTCCCGAAGTTGGAATCTCTAAATAATTTAAGCATCGTACCAACGTACTCTTACCAGCTCCAGACATACCAATAATTCCATAAATTGTTCCAGATTTAATGGAAAGATTGATATCCTTTAAGGCTTCTACGTAAACGCCTTTTTGATCAAATGATTTTGATAGATGTTTTACCTCTATTCCACTCATTGAAGTTTCCTTTCTTTCATAATCCCCTTTTTCCTATAAGTTTACTGTATTTTATCTTTCTTGTCAATCATTATGTTCTTTATCTTCTGCTTTTGTTGTTTCCCTTACAGCTGATGATGACGGCTGTGTGGGTTGTAGTGATGGAACATATTGATGATATTTACAAGTCGAAGTAGAATTTAATGCATATTTTGCATCTATAGTTTTTTAGAATCTGAATCATCTAACAACATATATACTCTTTGAACTGTAACATTTTTTGGACATTTATTCGTTGCAATCTTTCCAGACTTTGTACAAATTGTTACCTGTGTATGTTTATCACAAAGTTCTTTTGGCTGTGTTCCCTCCACATAATATTCCGTATAGGTCATATTTCCACGTGAATCATGGTCACAGACTCCTTCGATTGCCAACTTTCCAGTATTTTTTGCATACCTTTACTTTTACAATCCCATTAGGTTGTTCAAAAGTCTTTGTCGTTTTATTCTTTATTTCATGCACTCGTCTCATTACAGATGCCCAAATCTTTTTATGATAATTCTCTGAATTGCTAATTGATTTATTATCATCATATCCAGACCAAATTCCTGCCGTATAATACGGCGAATAGCCTACAAACCAAATATCCTTCTTACTTGTGGTTGTACCTGTTTTTCCTGCAAGCGAAATTCCCTCTACATTTGCCTGTTTACCTGTTGCTGATAAATAGTTACTACCTGGATAATTATCTCCATTCATAACATCCTGCATAGCATTTGTTAATAGGAATGCTGTTGTTTCTTTAATAACTGTACGACTCTCTGGGTTTTCATTGCTAATTAGTGTATTTCCATCCTGGTCTAAAATTTTTGTATAGAAAACAGGTCTATGATACACACCCTTATTCGCAATTGTCGCATACGCTGCAGTATTTTGAAGATTCGTTACGCCATAGGTCAATCCACCTAAGCAAAGTGATGGAGTTTTATCTGATACAACTCCTGTAGAAGTCTTTTTGGAGTCCACTAAACTTGTAAATCCAAAGTTTTCTAGATATTGATATGCTAAATCTATTCCTACTGTCTCATTCATACACTTTAAAGCCACAATATTCATCGAATACTCAATACTTTGACGAATATTTGAATAGCCAAAATATTCATTTCCCCAATAATTAGAGAATTTCTTACCATTTACAGAATACGGTGCATCATTATAAACGGTTGACAACGTATTTCCCTGAATATCTATTGCTGGTGCAAATGCTGCAAGTGTCTTAAATGTTGAACCTGGCTGACGAAGCGATGATGTTGCACGATTTAAAGAAAGACTTGTATTCTTCTCTCCACGTCCTCCTGCTACTCCTCGTACATATCCACTTTCCTGCTCCATAATTACAAAAGATACCTGTGGTTGAAGTGTATAGCTAATAGATGTTACTTCACTCTTATCATCATTCTTTCGTACAGCTTTTGCATAGTCATTAATCACTTTATTCAAATCAGCTTTTGTTTTCTTAACAAACTGAAAGGATGAATCTTTCTTTTTATAATAAGCTTTTAAATCAGCTTCTGTATAAATACTTGTAGTCTTATCTGGGTGCGTAATTGTTAATGTAAAATTACAACTATACTCAGTAACTTCACTTGGATAATACACTACATTATTTACTTCTTCTTCAACAATTCCTTGGATCTCTTGATCTAGCGTTGTATAAATCTGAAGACCACCACTATAAAGTAATTGATAAGCCTGCGTTTCTGTATAACCTCTATAAGTTTGAAGATCTTCAATTACCTGCTTAATTAATGCATCTGTAAAATAGCTATACACATTTACAGTATTTGTATATGTTTCATTTATAGCCGCAATCGTTTGATAAGTATTATCTTTATCCTGTGTCAATACATCTAATGCAGATTTTTCTTGCTCTTCAGTAATATATCCTTGCTCATACATATCTGACAAAATCTTTTTACAACGATTTAAATTTTCTTCCGGATGATTAATTGGGTTATACTTTGTTGGATTATTGGTAATTGCCGCAAGAATTACACTTTCACTTAAATTCAACTCTGTATATTCTTTATTAAAGTATCTCTTAGAAGCAGATGCAACACCTAATGAGTTACTTCCCAAATTAATCGTATTTAAATAATTTAGAAGAATATCTTTTTTATCCATTGTTTTCTCTAGATAAATAGATAAATACTGCTCTTGTAATTTACGCTCTAAACTTGCACCAAAACTGTTCTCACTAAGCCAGTCTGAAAATACACTGTTTTTAATTAATTGCTGAGTGATGGTGCTCGCTCCTTCTGAAAATTTACCACTTGTAAGTCCCACATAAGCCGCACGTGCAATTCCCTGTAAATCCACACCATTGTGATCCCAAAAACGTGAATCCTCAATCGCCACAAAAGCATTAATTAAATCTACTGGAATTGTATTATAATCTTTAATATTAATTCGATTAGAACCTGATTTTACAAGTGTTTGCATGGCAGTTCCATTATTGTCATAAATTGTTGAAGCTAACTTTCTTGGAATTACATCATTCTTTGTAATTTTAGGTGAATTTTCAATCACTCCATCTACCATACCTATCCCAAAAGAAGTCATAAGACTAATCATAAGGATTAATAAAACAACAAAGAAAAGAATAAAAAAGGGTACAAAAACTTAGTTTCTCTTTTTAGTGGAACGACTACAATATTTCTCAACTGCATGGTCTGTTCCTCTTTTCCCTAAATTCATAGAATAAAATCTCTCCTTTTACATTTTCTCTTAGTATATCAAATTAACAATAAGTTTTCAAGAAAAAAGGACTGCATACACAGCCCTTAATAAATTTCAATTAATTATTTTAATTTATCTGCAATTTTAGATGCACTTGCATAACCAACTGCTTTTACACTCTTTCCTCCAGCAGTATTTAAATTAGCTGATTTTACTCCAGCAGAAGATACATAAACAACTTTTCCATTTCCAAGATTGATTGCAGCCATTGAGATTTTCTTTGCACTCTTTCCATAGAATACAACATCCCCTGCTTTTAAACTTTTAGCAGAAATTGTTAATTTATTCTTTACTGCATTGTTATACATAACTTGAGAACTTCTACCTAATAATTTGGTAACATCTAAGTTTGCACCTTTCTTGTAAGAATAAATAACTAAACCAGAAGCATCAAATTTATCAGGACCTTTTCCACCCTTAGCATACTTTTTACCAACGACAGCTTTTGCTTCTTTTGCAATATTAGAGGTGTCTACTTTTTTCTTAGTAGTTTCCTTTACTTTAGTTGTCTCTTTTGTATTAGTTGGTTTTCTTTCTTTGGTAGTTTCTTTTGAACCGTTCACATTAGCAGCTTTTAAAATTTTATCTGCACTCACATATCCTATAACTTTTGCCTTTGAACCAGCAGCTTTTTTAAGTGATAACTCTTTAACACCTTTAGTAGATGATACAGCCATAACTTTTGTATTGCTTGTTGCAATTCCTGCAAAATTAACTTTTTTAGTACTAGTTCCATAGAATACTAAATCGCCAGCTTTTACATTTTTAGCAGCTATTGTAAATTTTTTAGAAACTGCTTTATCGTACATCTGCTGGCAAGTTCTTCCTAAGACTTTTTTTAAATCTACGTTTACTGCATTTTTGTATGTATATACAAGATATCCTGATGCATCAAAACTATTAGGGCCAGTAGCTCCAAATTTATAGTTTTTTCCAGTTAAAGTTTTTGCATATTTAGCAATTGTGGAACCATCTGCTGCTTTCTTAGGCGCTGCAAATATTCCAACAGATGCAATCATAGAAACGCAAACCATTAAACTTAATAATAATGCTACAATTTTTTTCTTATTCATATTTTGTCTTTCTAAAACAAGGTTTT
>JPZU01000001.1:1355642-1357423 GCA_000875945.1 Lachnospiraceae bacterium TWA4
GTATTCTAACACCATCAATTTAAAATAGCAACCATCTTAACCAAAAGTTAATAACTTATAATATTCTGTTTATACAAATATAAAATTGCTTTAGCAATTCCATCATTTTCAACATCATCAGTTACAAAATCTGCAATATCCTTGACCTTTTTAGATGCATTTCCCATTGCCACACTATACCCTGAATAACTCATAATCTCATAGTCATTCATACTATCACCAAAAGAAATCACATCTTCCCAAGACTTATTAAAATGCATAAAGAGTTCTTCCATTCCCACTGCCTTAGTAACTCCTGACACCACAACATCATACCAAAAATCATGAAAAACTTCGCTAATTTTTATCTGTGGAAAAGCTTTTTGTAGCTTTTTAGCATCCTCATCTTTTGCAACAATTCCAATTGAATAGACTTTACTTAAATCAGCATTAGAAATATGAGAAAGACTTTTTTTAATGCGCTTGGGCATTTGAAATTTTTTAGAAAATTTTTCTTCCAAATACTCTAAATTTGAATAATACTGAACACCCTTAATTAAAGTCATAACACTCATTTCATAGTCTTTAGAAAACTCTATAATTCCTTCACAAACCGATTTTTCCATATGTTTATCTTGAATTAACTTTCCCTCTAAAGTAACCTTCATACCATTGCTATGTACAATGGCATCAGGTCTTACTTGCTCTACAATAAATCGGTTCGACTTTTGGTCTAAGTCTCTGCCTGTTGCAATTAAAATATAATTATTCTGCCTAGCTTCATCAATTGCTTCAAGAGCACTTTTAGGAATGCAATGATCATCATCTTTTAATAAGGTCATATCCACATCAAAACTTAAGATCTTATCCTTTTTCTTCAATAAATTACCTTACCCTCTCTGGGAAACCAATCTTCTTTTGAACCTTACGAAGAGTCTTATTTGCAAAATATCCTGCTTTTTCTGCATTTTGTTTAATCTTAGAATCTACATATGCTTTATCTGCATTTAAACGTGCCTGCTCTGCTTGAAGAGGAGTTAAGATATCTGCTACAGATTCTCCAACTGCTACCTTTAACTCTCCATAACCTTTGCCATCAAATTCAGCAACGATTTCATCAGCTGTTTTACTAGTACAAGCACTATAGATATCAATTAAGTTTTTAACTCCTGGCTGCTCGTCACGATAAAGTACCTGTGCTTCTGAATCAGTAACTGCACGCTTAAACTTACGCATAATTGTATCTTTATCATCGGTTAAATAGATGCTAGCATTTGGATTTTCATCAGACTTAGACATCTTCTTTGTAGGATCTTGTAAGCTCTTAATGTGAGCACCTACTTTTCCTACATAAGCTTCTGGAATTGTAAATACATCTCCATAAATATTGTTAAAACGTTCTGCGATATCTCTAGTAATTTCAAGGTGTTGCATTTGATCTTTGCCAACTGGTACAACATCAGACTGGAATAATAAAATATCAGCAGCCATTAACACTGGATAAGTAAATAAACCAGCATTAATATTATCAGCATGTTTTGCAGACTTAT
Organism: Lachnospiraceae bacterium TWA4; assembly: GCA_000875945.1. Classification (GTDB taxonomy): domain Bacteria; phylum Bacillota; class Clostridia; order Lachnospirales; family Lachnospiraceae; genus TWA4. The sequence continues at coordinate 1,357,172 of JPZU01000001.1, forward strand.
CTTTAAACTGAGTCATACGATTTAATTCACCCATATAAGTAAAACAATTTAAAATCCAAGCAAGTTCTGCATGAGCAGATACATGTGACTGATAGTAAATACAATTCTTATCTGGGTCTAAACCTGCTGCCATATATAAAGTCATTAAATTTCTAGCTCTTTTACGAAGTTCACTAGGGTTTTGACGAACAGTAATTGAATGTTCATCTACAACACAAAAAAGACATTCATAGTCATCACTTAAAGTCACCC
>JPZU01000001.1:1357468-1369752 GCA_000875945.1 Lachnospiraceae bacterium TWA4
CAACAACAAAAAAGCATTCATAGTCATCACTTAAAGTCACCCAATTTTTTAATGCTCCTAAATAATTTCCTAATGTTAAGTTTCCAGTGGACTGCATACCACTAAATAACGATTTTCTTCCATTTAACATAATCTATTTTCCTCCATAAACTGTATTTTTTAACTGTATCACAGTCAATTTTAAAAGTCAATCAAGTTGAGCTTTTATAACCCAAAAAGGTGCCTCTCCAATATCTAAAATCTTTTTGGGAGTCGTATGTAAATCCAAGATTTCTAGATAACCAACATAATATTCTAGATAATTGGTCGGTCGTCCAATCATTGTATGATAAAATTCTTTCACTTGTTCATCATTTAAATCAAAAAACTTTGTGATAAACTTTTTAAATTGTTTTAAATCATATCCTTCATAATTGATATACAAATCACTTAGACAATAAATAGCCATTGTAATTGATGAACTTGCTTTATCTAAACCTGCTGCATAAAATTCACTATATACAGCCCAACCTTCGGTATATCCGGGCCAATGAAGCAAACTTCGAATAGGGGGTCGATTTTTCTGATTTGAATAAACTCGTTCATACATATGCCCAGGAATTCCTTCATGTGCTAGAGTCGTGTAAAGATTATCCGTTTTTGTAGGATTAATATAAATAACATTTTGATTTGGTTTATCAATCGGGGCATTCATATAGTAAGCAGGACTAACAATTGATTGAAGAGATTTAGGAACTTCTTTTACTTCATAAATTATTTTTGATTGAAGTGGTGGAAAATCTTTAGATGTTTTAGATTCTAAATCCGATAAGATTTCCTTTGGATTTATCAATGAAGAAGGTGTTTTCGTTTTTGATAATGATAAAGCATCCTCTTTTAATTGCTTATAAATTCGACGTTCTAATTCAGGAATTGTTTTACTAGAACCTGTTTGCATTTTTACTAGATACTCATAATAAGATTTTCCATTTTTGAAATAACAAAGCCCCTTTTTATTTTTACCAAATCCTTTTAATTTGAAAAGTTCTTTTGATAATTGTTTATAGGCAGGTATAACTACTTGATTGACAAGTTCTTTATTTTGAGATTTATAAGAATTAATTTGTTTTTTACTTAAATCTAAACCCTTTATTCGCTCATCAAATGTTGGAAGAAGTGGTGTGTCTTTTGTTAATAAATCTAATTCATCTAAGACTTGATTTAAGATTTCGTTATTCATAAAAAGCCCGCGTCTTGCCTTTTCTTTCTCATAAGCTAATATCTTTTCTAAATAGTTATCCACATCATCTAAAAGCCCCAAGTAATCAATCACATCTTGCTCCGAATAAAATTTATATTCTGATAGAGTAATAGAAAGATTAATATGTGCTCCAATTAATGGCTGTAATGGCTCACTATAATATGGATACTTTTTAGATTCATTTGCCAGATTTAAATTCGCTTCTAAAATATCATACGTAAGCTTTTGTTCTTTTGATAATGATTGAGTATCAAATGAAGATAAAGCAGGAAAACTATCTGTGTCTTCTATTTCTCCTAATGTAATTGGATAATCTACAATTCCATAAGATTTAGGATTTGATAATGTGTAATGAAGGGTTAGCGTATCTTTTATAACTTCTTGTTTAAATAATTCATCCGTAAATTTTTTAAACTTTGGATTTTCCGTTTTAATCCTCGATTCATAAGATTCATCATAAGAACTCATATGACATCCAGAAGTGATGCATAGACTATTCACACTAATTAATAATATTGCTATCAATTTCTTCATGTTAGAATATATGCAAGAATAATTCTAGATATTTCTAAGTAAAAATATCTTAATATATTGTAGTTACATATTGTGAAGCCTCACATGACTAAAGTCACGTGCTTCCAACATCGTCCGATAGGACGAAATGCCCTTTAGGAGCATAGACTTCCTCTCTTCCATACAGCTTACACTTAGCAATCCTACTGCATTTAAGCAATAAGTGCCACATGTAAGTTAATTAACGAAGATAAGGTGCAGGTGCTTCTCTTAGCACATTCTGGCAATTTTTCCAGAATAGCTAACCTTCTCGTTTCCGACAAGGGTTTTAATCGTTCTCTTATAAAATATCTTGCTCCAATATTATATGAAGCATTTAAATCACAATTGTAGGTCTTCCCATTTGAGAAAACACAAATACTATAATTATAGTACTCTTTTCCATTTTGATGATAGACTCCTCGTTGAACAGTTCCACTTCCATCAAATGCAAGCTTTGATGTTCCCCACGCATTAACACGACGAATCCTCATCTCGTTTCGATGTCCTTTATCTATAACCATTTTTTGTATTGCACGAGCTTTCCAAAAATGAAGTACTTGTTTTTTTGAACCTTTCTTTTTTCCTTGAAGGTCTAAATGCTCAAATACAATTACATCCGCTTGATATTTTACTGCAATATCTATAATAAATCGTGCAGTCTCCACGGCAAGTTTTTTTATTGATTTCTCGAGCTCGTCCCCATAATTTTGAACATCGTCTAGCTCCTGTTCGTTGCTTCTTTTTGATTCGATTTAATGTATGTTCTAGATAGTCTTGTTCTCTTGAACAACTGAAAAAATTCTCGCCCAAGGATAGTGCCATCATAGTTCATTACACTACACACACACGCATGATTTAATCCTAAATCAACCGCAACTATCGTTTGCTCTTCTACTTTTGTGTTCTTTAAATAAACTTTTTCTTTAAATGGAAAATCTAAAAACCATTCCTTTCCTCTTTTTTGTAATGTTGGACTACATTCTTTTTTATCATTACAGTGATTTAAGATATAATTCACATCTGTTCGTTTAAGCTGAACCGTTAGAAAATCCCACGTATTTCGAATATAAATTTTTAGTTTTGCTGTATCATCCGATTCTCGTACATACATATTATCTTTATATAACGCTGGAAAACTATAGCCTGCGATTGGATAGGAGGGTTCCTTTCCTCTTTTTTCTTTACATTCGTTTTTCCAATTTTCTAATTGACTATGATAAGCAGATACTTTTCCTAATGCCTCAGCAATTGATGCTCGTCTTAGATACGATGGAAATTTATAAAAATCTACTCCAAAATCATATTTGGGGATTTGGATTCTTTTTAGTTTTATTCGTTAAACGTTCCACCTCATTGACCCGTGATTTTTGTTCAGTAAACGCACAAATACTTGCCCATTCGTTTAAAATCACCTCAATAAAAAACTGTGTCGCTTTTCGATACATGGTAATCGTATCTTCGAATATGTGATTATAATGTTTAATTTTTACTGAATACGTTGATACGATTTCCATAGACTTTTTCCTCCTTCTTAGTTTTTATCTTCTGTGTCTCAATATAATGCTCTACTTGCTCGATACTTCGTTCACTCACAGTGACTACACAATACGATGGATTCCATAAATGTCCACCCCATACCGATTGTTTTAGAGTGGGATATTCTAAAAATAATCGCCTGGCAAGATTCCCTTTAAAAATTTTTATCATATCTGAAATAAAAAACTGTGGTTTACAATCCACTAATAAATGAATATGGTCTGGCATGACTTCCATTGCCATAATCTCAAACTGATAATCCTTGGATAGTCCAAGTAATAATTCTTTACACCGATTATCAATTCCATCTTTTAAAACTGCTTTACGATATTTTGTACACCATACAATATGATATTGTAAAGAATAAACATATCCTCGACCATATGTTAAATTATTTTTATTTGGTAAATTAAATTTATTTTGCATATTTATAGTATACCATAAGTTACATCTAATTGCAACAAAAAACCGGCTAACTCACGACTAAAGTCACGAGAATGCGCCGGTTAATTTTTCAATATTACTATATGTTTTTTTCTACTCAATATCTTTGACTGCATTGCCCTTTTCATTAACCAAGGTGAAACCGATACAACTATAAGATTGTTATTGAATCCTTCAAATGCGGTTTTCATTTTCAAATAATTTTTTTGTTCTATCTAAAAAATAACTACCTGTAGCTTCCTTTAGATGTGGACACTTATCACAGCCTAATTTCCATTGATTACAATCAAAAGAATGACTACAATTTGCTGTATACATAAACTCTGCATGAAGAGTAATGACCGTTCTAACTTGATTATTTTTAAGCCATTCGATTATTTTATATATGTTTATAAAATTTCCATTTATACACTGTATATGAACAATATCTGGTTTTTGTTTTTTTATAATTTCAATTATTTTATGAGTAGCTAAAAAGCATCCTCCATATTGATTTCCTGTAAATCTCGATAAAAAACTATTAAATTTTCCATACAGATTACTTCCAGTACGTATGACACCCTCTTCACACATCGTTGGTCCACGTCCATACAATACAATGGAGTTAATTTCATTTTTTAATAGATTTAGATGTATTTGACGTGTTATCTTTCCAGTACTACCTATACCATATACATTATTAATTTGAAGAATTTTCATTTGATTCACATCCTTTTTACAAATGCCGTATTATTTTCTCCATCAATTTTACGTTGACCTGAAGATAAACCATTCTCTATATGGACTAAAGCTCTTACATCACATCCTGGTACATATACAAACTTTCCCTTATGACAAATTGCTTCTTTCATAAGATAGAATTCATCTCCCACATCTTGTAATATAGGAAACATTCCAATTTCTATTAAATACTGTCGTCTAAACATCATAGTATCTGTACCTGTCATATGATAAAGAAGATGATATGATAAAAGACTTTTTACTGAATCATCCTTTATATAGTATCTTACTCGAGAACTAACCTTTTCTCCTTTACTATTAAATAAATATAAATCGGTCAAAGAATAGTCTGCTGATTCTTTAATCATCATACTCACTTGTCTTTTTATTTTATCTTTCAAATACTCATCATCATCATCTAAAAATGTTATAAATTCTCCTTGTGAAATTTCTATTCCTATGTTTCTTGATTTTGCAGAACCAATATTTTCAGTATTCAAAATATATTTTAATGGAATTTCAGGGAATTTTTTTTGAAGGATATAATTATTTTATTGATAATCTCATTCCATTTTTGATCAGCATTATCATCTATGACTATAATCTCAACATTCTTATACGATTGCATTGCTATGGAAAATAAAGATTTAAATAACGTTTTACTTCTCCTAAATGTTGGAACAATCACACTTACCAATGGTATTTGCATTCTCATACTCCTAATTAAACCTAATATTCTATGTATCACATTTCTATTTTCTACAAAAAAAGACAACAGCTTAAAACACTAATACCAAATTGGAAATTAATGTTTCAAACTATTGCCTTAAAATAGCCAATATTAAATTTAAACGTAGATTTATCTGTCTGTCAAGATTATCATTTAATTTACTTCCTTGTCAACTTTTCTCTTACATAGTTATAAATAACCTATTATAATTCTACATATTTCTATATAACTTGTCAACACTCATCGTTATAATTCTTTATTTTTAAAATAACATTACATTCATCATTATCTAACTATATAAGAAGCTACATATACAATTTTATTGCATACATAGCCTCTCTTTATCCTACTCAATATACACCATTCTCGTCTTATTCTTCTACTCAAACAACCTATGAAATATCGAAATCACCTTCGATTCTTATATGCCTTTTCAAATGCCATCAACAGTCTAGCTTCTGTTTCCGAATCCAAACTTATTGTAATTTCATCGAGCAACTGCAAGAATCTGAAACCTGTCCCTGAGAAAATAATTCAACCTGAGATCTCATATTCATTCCATTTTTTAGACTTTAAACAGTATCCATCAATCCAACAATATCTAAAGCTTTTTTACACCCTCATATAAAACACTTTCATCTCTTAATGTAATCTGGTCCTTAACACTTCCAGGAATTAGATGGAAACTTTGCCCTACATAGCCAAATAGCTTTCATCTCTCATCTTCTCAAATCGACATTGCCTTTTGTATCAATAATATTTTTAAGTTTGTAAGCGAATAAATAGACAAACGGTAGAAAAACTAAACTAAACAATATAGGCTTCCAATCATAAATCCTCAATATTACAAGATAGGTCAAAAGTACTACTCCTGTATCAAAAATTTCTGTTGTAAACCTTCAAACTCCTTCGACATAAGTATTAAAATCTGAAATTGCTTTGGTCATCAATGAACCAACCTTTTCTTTTGCCAACCACACCCCACTTTTTCAACCCCTATTGTAGTATAAATTTTCTTTTATTCCTCGGTTCATGTTATTAGCAAAAATTTGAACGGTTAGTCGCTTAAAAAATCACATGATTTGAACAAGTCCAATCACACTTATATATACAAGACGTAATTTTACCAAACTCCAATACGTATTGTTTCTAACAAATACTTCACCAAAATGCTTAACAAATTGTCCCTCAAACCATGGACCTGCAATCATTCCCACATTATAAAAATTCCTAAAATTATTGCGCATAATAGAATAAAATTTTCTTTTTTACATAAGTCAATAATTTTTTATAATTCTTTTCCATTGATTAGTTCTTCATAGATTATAATGAAATATTAAAACAAAAAATTCTCCTTAATATTCTATCTATGATTACTACAAATTGTTCTAAACTACAAGAAAACTTCATCTCCTATTTATCATACTAAAGTCCATAATACAAAACATGCCAAAGTATTTTACTACTCTGGCATATTTCTATCAACTTACTTATTACCTAATTTTACAAGATAATCTGTATCATATCGATATAAGAAAGTAACTACTTGAGCTCTTGTACAAGTAGCACTTGGATTGAATTTCTTTGCTGAAGTACCTGTTGCAATTCCATTTTCCGACGCCCATAAAATTGCCTTATAGTATGGACTATTTTTAGATACATCACCAAATGGATTTTCTACAGTCTTTGGCTCTGGTTTTCCTGCCATACGCCATAAGAAGGTTACCACCTGTCCTCTCGTACAAGTAGCACTTGGACTAAATTTATTAGTGGATGTACCTGTTGTAATTTCATTTTCTGCTGCCCATAAAATCGCCTTATAGTATGGACTATTTTCAGACACATCGCTAAATGGATTAGTTGTAGTCTTTGGCTCTGGTTTTCCTACAATACGCCATAAGAAGGTTACCACCTGTCCTCTCGTACAGTCACCGTTTGTTAAGAAGGTTGTTTCATTAACCCCTGTTGTAAGCTCCGTATGATAAGCCCATACAATTGGAACATAAAATGCATTATCCGTTACATCATTAAATGGATTTTTTACTTCTTCTCGTTCTCCGCAAAGTATACACTCACGATGAATTGTATTATTTACATAATTAGAAGTCCATGAACCATATACATGTTCTTCATGTAAAATCACAGGTATTTCTTCTGTTTTTTCTTCTCCACAAACTGTACAAGTGTAAGTTTTAACACCTGTTTCTTTATAAGTGGCCTCTTTAGTTACCATACCTTCATCCCAAGTATGGTCAACTAATGGAATTTCTTTTTGAGCTTTTAACACTTCATGACATACAGAACAATGAGAACCTTCTGTCAAACCAGTCTCTTTACAAGTGGCTTCTTTTGCTGAATCAATCTCTTCCGTATGACCGGTTGCCTTAATTACTTCAGTATAAGAGTCATCTCCCTTTACACAAGTAAAAGTCATTATACCATCTTCTGTACAGGTTGCTTCCTTTGTTACTACACCCTGGTCATAAGTATGTTCATGCTTAGTCTCATCATCAGGTTTAGGAGATTCCCCTTCATCAGATGATAATTGACTTAACTTAATTTCTTTAGAGGTTTTATTACCTGCATAATCATAAATGGCTATCGTATAATCATCAACACCCTCTTTTAGTGCCTTAAATGTGAATTCGACTTCTCCACCTGCTACTTCTTCTTCTGGTGCACCAATTCTTTCTAAATTCATAAATGCACCCTGAAGAAGCTGTACACCTGCAATATAATTATTATCTTTTGTAACTACACGGATACCCGTAATCTTACCAGATTTATCCTTAACTGCCTTAGCTACAACAAGCTCTGGTACTGTATTGTCCATAACAGCTGTTACAGCAATTTTTGCTCCATCTCCAAGTTGATCCCAGTTAATGGTTCCATCTTCATTTTGATAATATTCTGGTGCCGATTCAAAAGAAAAGGTAAGTTTTGCACCTTCTGGTACTTTGGAAAGAGTCGTTCCCGTAAACTTATTAGAATCTTTATTTACATAAAGATCTGTTGGGGAATTCTCCCATTTTACCTCTTCTGTACTACTTGAATTATAGTAAGCTGCGTACTGGGCATTTTTTAGATTTCTTTCAAAGTAAGTTTGACCCTTATCATCAACTACTATAAATCTTCCTGCAGCTGCATTACGAATTAATGCATATTTAATAACAGAAATTTTATCTTTATTAGTAATTGCTGCACGTTCTGGGTGGTAGTTTTCATCAAGGATGTATGGATTTTGTCCTAAAATCTTTACATCATTACCCACTGTAGAAGATGTTACATAATACTTAATAGAATTTGTAATATTTTTTGAATCATCTACCGTATAAGGAGCACGAGTTTCTAAACCATAGGAATAAGATGTCTCATCTCCTTTATCATACATAGATGGTTCTGTCCAACTTCCATAGTATCCAAGTACTGGAATTGACTGAGTAACTCCTTCTTCTCCCTCTTTGCTAGCAGCTTCTTTAGCAAAAAGATATCCTTCAATATAATTTCCTTTATCATCTAGTTTTTCTGGCATTTTTACTTTAATGGTTGCCTGTACATCTACTGAACCTTTAGCAGAAACAACTGCTGAATTAGATGATTTTCCATTAACCTTCCAAGTAACCTCTGATGGTAACTTAGTAGTTGATCCATCCATATAAGTTGTTTTATCACCTACATACTGCTGAGTAAAGAACTCTGCAGATAAATCTAAACTTTTTTGCTCTGAATCTATATTATAAATTTTAAATTTAACATTATATTCACCTTTACGCTCAGGATCATCACCAATTTCAGCCTTTACTTTTCCATCTTTTGCAGAATTGGTTGCACTCTCATCCATAACAATAAAGGTTTTTGCACGAGTTGCATCACCAAGATTTACAAGACCCGCGCCCTGACGTAATAATGAGTAATACTTTCCAGACTCTTCTTTAAGAGGAGAGGCCGTTCCCATTAATAAACTCTGCTCTAATCCACGAATTGTAAGTCCCTGTTCTTTTGCAAAAGTATCTAAACCATTCTCTTTAATATACTGATATATAACCGCAGTAATACCAGCAACCTGTGGTGTTGCCATTGAGGTACCAGAGCCATTTCTATAGCTCTTTGCATCAGTATTCTTACCATCAATTGAATAAATATTTCCACCAGGAGCTGTAATTTCTGGTTTTAAAGTTAATGAACTAGGAATTCCCCAAGAAGAGAAATCACTCATTTCGTAAGTCTCTTTTTTATAATGGAAATTTCCAATTGTATTATTAATTGTAATTTCTCCAGTATAATATGTTACACTACCAGCAATTTCTTTTGTACCATGATCACGTAAGAAGTTTCCTTCTTCTTGAGTAATTGCTACAACTGGCTGTGTATACTTATATTCAGATAAATCCAGAGCAATTGTACCTACGGTATTATTTGCAATTATCGTAGCAATTCCTCCTGCATTTGCGATATTTTCTGCTTTTTCAACAAAGGTAATATCTCCACGCTGACAGATAACAACTTTATCTTTAATAATATCTCCTAAATCAGCAATCTGCTCTGTAGTCGCAGTTCCATCGATATAGATGTAATCATAAGCTTCCTTACGAGCCAAATTTCGAATAGGTTCATTTTTATGTTTACTTTCTGTATAGAAAATATTGTGATCATAAGCAGTTGTATAGTAACCAGTCATACCATTGTTGTTTACTGAAGCAACAGCTAATGAATTTTTATAACTTCCTGGTTTACCAACCATATCAAAGTTTACATCATCACTATAGATTTTTCCATTGGTTACAGCATTTGATGCCCAGTTATAGCTATTTCCTGCTGCAATCGTAACTACTGAGTCACTATTTGCTAACTCATCAAAAATTGCATTATAACGTTTACTTGAACCTGTCACATCCTGAGCAAATCCTGGCTGAGTAGATCCAAGTGAAAGGTTAATGGATTCACAACCTAAAATCACTGCATCTTCAATTGCAACCATATAGTCTGAATCATAAGCTCCACCTGTTGTACCAAATACCTTCATAACAACAATCTGTGCATCTGGAGCCTGTCCTTGAGTTAAAACAGAATCTAATGCATCCACATAGTTTCCATTTTCATCTTTAACATAACGGTTTGCTGCTGCAATACCAGATACATGAGAACCATGGTCACTTTGGTCATCATTATCATGGGTAATTTCTGTTGTTTCATCGACATAATTAAATCCAAATGGGACTTTTTCACTGTAATACATCTGATCAACTGTATATTTTTTACCTTCATCACTTCTCTTATAAGCATTTAACTGGTCCCATACAGCTTCCACATCACTCTTAGTCATAAGAGTCACATTACGGCCTGCACCCTTTAATTCATCAATGGAATGCATAAATGCATCATTTGAAAATGACTGATGGTCGGTATCAAGACCGGTATCAATAATTGCAATCTGACTTCCTGCTCCAGTATAACCATCTACACCCTTACTCCATACAGATGAAGAATCAGTCATGTCTACAGCAACTGTCATATTTGGCTTATCGGGTTTTGCAGGTTTTGGTGCATCATATTTTGTCTCAACAATGACTTCCGATACTCCATCAATTTCTGAAATTTCAGAAATTTTATCTACTGGAACCCAAGCAGAAATCATGTTTCCAGCTAAGGTAATATTCCATACAACTTCCAATTCTTGTCCACCAAGAACCTTCTTAGAAATTGTCTTTACTATTTTTTCTTGTTTTTTCTGTAACTGCTTACGATAAGCTTTGGCCTTACTATTTTTTCCAATCTTTCTAAGGCCATAACCCTTGCCAATTGTTGAATTTTCTTCAAGTACAATCGACACTCGTACTTTTCCATCTTCTACAATGGCATCGTTTTCTTTGATTTGTTCTTCTAAAACTTCATAATCTGTTTTAGCACTGTCCTTGGGCGTGGCATAGGTCACACTTGTTGGCGTTAGGACCATTGTGACTGCCAGAAATCCCGCGAGAAATCTTTTTCTCAACTCTCTTCTTTTCATAATCTTTCCTTTCTGTGCATCTTCTATGATGTATTGTTTTATGATAGATTGCACACTATTATAGAATACAAAATTTTTAATAAATAAGCAATGGATTTTTGTTTAAAATAAGATTTTTATACAACAAAAAACATGCCAAGGTAGATAAACTACTTTGGCATATTTTGAACTGGTTTAATTATCCAACTTCATTATTTTTACTATTTATAGCTATAATGAACAGGTGCACAAGTTCCAGAAATTTCCCTCTCTATCGATTGAATTAGGAAATCTTCTGAAATTTTTCTTTTTTCTAAAACATTGTTCAAATCGATTCCTTGGCCTTGTGCTAATTCTAAAGCTTTCCATATTTCTTTTGGCGAATCATATATTGTTTTACATCTTTCTGGATGTTTCATCATTTTATAAAAGAACTGTAATTTTTCATCCCAAACAATCGCAACTCCTGGTATTCCAAGCGAAGTAGCAACAATATGGCTATGCAATCGAAAAGAAATGATACTCTTATAGCCTGATATAATTTTTATAAGATCAACTGGAATATTCGGTACAGCAATATCCTTATTAATTTCTTCTCCATCCAACTGTGAAAGAATATAATTTGCATATACCAAATCTTCTGCACTACCATTGATAAAAAACTGCCACTTGATCTTGCGCTTATTAAGGTACTTAACGATCTTTTTCCAAAATTTTGTTTCTGTCTTGACATTAAGACTTGTCGCATACATCAATCCAAGACCCAAAACATTAGAATCATTATCTTTTTCTATTCCATATACCTCATTACACCAAAGAGCTGGATCACTAACTGTATAAATAGATATTTCTGAATTTTTCATATATCTTGACTGAATTAACTCTTTGTTATCTCTTGTTGAAAGATATTTAACAACAGGACTCTGTAATGCATCCGCCAGCTTTGTTCTTACATAAGGGCTCCAAGCTGGACCTGTTCCACACGCATTAAAGAAAACTGGAATCTGTTTTTCTTCCAGATGCTTGATAAATTCAGAAATAAACAAAGCAAATCCATCTTGAAATAACTGGCC
>JPZU01000001.1:1369808-1377315 GCA_000875945.1 Lachnospiraceae bacterium TWA4
ACCCCACATCCATGGCTCATTACAAAGATTTTCAATATATTCTCTACTTCCTTTTAAACGAACCAGTTCATTGTTTTTTCTCTTTATCCCAATTCAAATAGCTAGTAACGAAATGTCTGGCAAATTCACGTTTTCTAGCTTTCTCCATAATCTGCATTGTTTTATATGGTAAAGATGGAAATTCAAATCTAGCCTTTAGATCACGTACTACCACTTCTGCATGAGGAAAACGCTTTTTTAATCTATGCTCCACACAATCACAGATAACTGCATCCCCTAGATTATTCGCATAATATACTCCTAATACTAGAATTCTCACAACTCTTCCTCCATACTATTTCATACCAAATGCTTCATTTACAATTTGTTTCAATTTTTCCGAGTTATCAGTCAAATCAAAAAACTCCTTAGCAGCTGTACAATAATCTTCATAATGAGCATTTATCTTATTAATTGCCTGAATGATTGCATTTTGATTATAAAAGTCTACACACTCTCCTGCCTTTGATTTTCCAACTGTATCTGTAAGACCTGGAATATTATTACATAGCATAGGAACTCCACTGCCAGCGTATTCATAAATTTTATTAGGTGCACAATATCTATTATTAATACAATTATCCTTATAAAATGCCACACAAATCGTAGCATGAGATGTAATTTCAAGATGAAGCGGGGCAGGAATATTCCCTAAGTAAATAGTTTTTGGATAGATCTTCGTTAATGCTTCTACCGAATTATTCTCATTTCGTCCACTTAAAACTAAATAATACTCACTATTATTAGCTTTTAAGGCCTGTGCAAGAGAGCTTAAATCACGATCTACATTAATTGCCCCTTGATACATAATATTCTTTTTTCCTTCAATTTTAGCAATTGCTTCTCTCGTCTGCTCTGTTGAGCCTTGACAATATCTAAGTCTTGGATGACCATAGGGTTTATTTCTAAGAATATACGGGGATTTTGAAAGTTTCCACCAATCAACCATATATTGTGCCCTATGTGGTTCACAAGCAGTTAAAATATCTGCTACTTTTTATTACTTTTTTCATCCCTTTCTGATACCAATCATTCTCATAAAATTCCAAACAATTTACAATCAATGGATGAATATGTTTAATAAATGGCAACATTTTAATTGCGCTCTGTTCTGATCCTATCCATAAAACACTATTTTTCATTCCCTGTGGACCCATAAGTTTTTTAAACAAATTACGATAATGAAGATAATTCATTATCTTCTGTATAAATTTATTTTTATGTTCTAAATAAGTATATGTTTCAATTTGAACGCCGTTTTTTTCTAAATCTTTTCTTAACTCATCACTACATTCAGTCGTAAGTACAGATACTTCAATTCCCATATCACGCATCTCACAAATTTCCATAACACATGGTGGTTTACTATGTAGTGGTTGAACTACGTAATACAATACTCTTCTTTTCAAAATTTCATACAACCTTCCTTAAAATATATAGACAACTTTATAATTCAAAAGATGATTTATTAGATAATACCTCTTCAAACACACTATTAATTTGATTTTTTGTTTCTTCAAAATTTTCTACATCCGTATCATTTATACATATCATCTTATATTTCTTTGTTCTTATAGCATCACAGACTTCACTTGTATATCTTCCCACTGGATACAATTTACCAGAGCGACGCTTATTATATGGATAAAATTGACCTGTTAATAATTGCCAAAATTTAAATACACATTGACTCACATCCTCATCATCACGAAATCTATGACTGCAAGTCCTATCTAATAGTGATGGATCTACATCCCATACCTCTTCAAATGTCTTTTTTCTATAGGCCATTGGAAGATGATGGATATCAAATCCAAAGAAAGCTTCTTTTTTTAGCACACTAAACATTAAATTTCTTATACTATCTTTTAAAGAATGTACATTATACCATTTATTTCGATACATCTTTCTAACTTTCATTCGATTAAAATGTTCACTAGCGAATATAACATCATTCACCATAATATGGTTATATTGTTTTCGAACAGCAAAATCAATCGGCATCTCAGCAAGACTATCACATGGCATACCCTTCACAAAAAAGTCCGTTGGTTTTACAGGTGCATTCAAGAAAAAATCATCATTAAAGAAGACAAAGTGTTCACTCAATCCCTCAATTCTATGGAGGTTTAATTCAATTGGATGCGAACTAAATACCGGAAGATATTTTTGCGGTATATAATCACTATGCTTTACTAAATGAAGTTTTGATGCATCCGTATTTAACCAGCTTGGAATATGTCCACAAGTAACAAAATGGATTTTTCTAACCCACGGTGCATATTGCTCCACAGCTCGAAACCAATATCGAAGATTATCCCAATCTCGATAACGCTCTATCGATGCATCGACATCACTATCTTCTAGCCCTAAGTACTTATTTTTTTCTTTTTGCCATTCTAAGTCATTTCCATCTACCCATATGATAACAAAATCGATATCTAAATTATTCTTCATTCTGCTGCTCCAATCCATTGTTATCCAATTATTTTCTTACGATTTATCAACTCTACTTCTATAACTTTTTTAAGTTTATCAAAAAATACAATCTATGTCTATATACATAAAAGTCCAAATTTATCTAAGCCTATCCAATATTTTTTTCTATCTTTTTACATGTCCTTTGACAGATATGTTCTGCCTTTACCATACTCAAAGTTCGATAATTACATCTTCTCTTCCACATATAATACAAAGGTGAAATGATATAATCACTGTTTAATCCTATTAGTTGTCTATCTAAAGTTTTATTAATTAATAAAAGTTGGTTTAAGATTTGCTTATTTCCACTATAAAGGTAAGGTTCAATATATTTAATTCTATTTTCTTCAAGCCTTTCTAGTGTAATCTGATGTAAGCTTTTTAGTTTATTTTCAGAAGTTAATTGTAATCCTTCTAAAATACCTGCTAGATAATCCTGTAGTTTCTTATCATTCATATTTTTAGAATGATGAGGTCCTGAGTACAAATAGACACATTCCTTTACAACATAAAATTCTTTTGCCATTAGGAATGCTCTTAACATGAAAACTGGATCTTCATATACACGACGTATCGGAAATTCAATCTGATTTTCTATAAGAAACTCTGTCTTATAAATAAATCTCCAAAACAAAAAATCATATTGATAATCTTCAAATCTAATCAATCCATTTTGTTGAAAATGATAAAATGAATCCTGAAATTTTTTATCTATTCTATCAGCTGAACCACCGCATATGGAAACTCCCTGTTCTTTTGCATTTTGATACAGATAACTTAAAACCTGTTGATTAGGATAATGATCATCCGCATCTAGAAAAGCAATATACTCTCCTTTTGCACTTTGAATTCCAAGATTACGTGCAGCACCAGGTCCTGAATTTTCTTGATAAAAATAACGAATACGTTCATCTTCTTTAGAAATCAATTGAATAATATTAGCAGAACGGTCTAAAGAACCATCATCAACACATAGAATCTCCATATCACAGATATCCTGTTTTAACACATCAATCAATGTCTCTCGAATATATTTTTCTGCATTATAAACAGGTATTATTACAGATATCTTACACATAATTTTTATATCCTCCCAAAATGCAAACAGCTACTTCTTATTCAAACGAGAACTTAAAATCTTCTTGGATCTAAAATAAATTTCTTTAAATTCTCTACTTCTTCCATAAATTAACAACCAGATTCCATTTGAAATAATTAAACATGCGATTGATCTGATAAAGATAGAATAAAAGGTCGGCTGTGTAAATGCCTGACATAGAAACTCTATGATAGCTGTACATACTACAATTAATCCCATGGTCACAATACAATCAATATAAAACTTCAATGGAGATTTGTTAAATCCATGACGATATAATAACCATGCATCATACCACCATGTTGTAACCAATCTACTAATGATGGATCCAAGGAATACTCCAATAAGACCAATTTTTTGAACTAAAATTATTGATATTACCAAATTTAATACAGCAGTTACTACCGCACGATATTTTCCTTTCACAAAAAGTCCTGTAACGTTCTTGTAAATTTGAACGATATTTTGTTGATAATTTGTGGCAAAATTATAGACCACTGCAATCACAACTCTATAATCAAGCAAATACTCTTCTCCAAAACAAAAACCAATAAATGGTTGAAATATAGTCATAAAACTGACTGAACAAAATAGAATTACCCAACTATTTAATCGATTCAGCATAAGAAACATCTTCTCATTGTTATTTTTATTTTCTAATACATAATAATTTCCTAGACTTGAAGTAAAAGAGCTAAAAATACCTTGGATAATTTTTTCGATAATCTGAATAATCATATAATAATTATTATATAATCCAACAAAAACAACACTAATATTCGACGATATAACTAGATTATCTGTGGCTGTTCCAACTACTGATGCAAATCTATAAAGAGACATTGCATATACCCTGGTAAAAATATCTTTTTTATCAGATTTTGATAATACATGTGCATTCTCCTTCAAATATGGATATCTTTTATCAACAACATATGCAATCGTAGCATTTCTGACTACTTCACTAATAATTCCTACTATCGTATAAATAAAAAATGAACGGCATAAAATAAGAGAACCTATTTGAACTATATTCATACATATATGTATGATGTAAGTAATGATGTCACTAATATATCTCTTTTGATCTGCTGCCAATAAAGTAGCCTTATATGCAAAAAATAAATAGGATACTGCTGTTTGTATCAGATATAACATAAAATACTGATAAATATTAACCGCATCTGTTGTCCCTTTCATCAAATATGGAAGAAATGGCATAATCGCAATTCCAGTAAAGAAAATAATTATACCAATAATTTTGTAAGCCTTTTTAAAAAAGAGCATCTGAGACTTTATTGTTTCTATATCATTTTGAGCTAATGGTCGATACAAACTATACGTTATTGCCGATCCTAATCCTAGTTCTGATAAACTAAGAAGATAAACTAAGAATTGTCAAAATATTTGTAAATAAACTCGAGATTCCTAAAAATTCTTTTCCCAACGTATAGATAAATGTTATACGACATATCCATCTTAGTAAATTATTTAATAATTGACCGCCTAAAGATGCGGTAATATTACGTAATGTATTTTGTGTTCTACTCATACTTTCTCCATTTTATTTAAACTTTCTAAAAGATTATAAATTCAATCTCCAATGATTACAGCTGATAATTTCATAATCAAATTGCTTAAAAGTCTCAAATTTGATATACTATTGCTAAACAATTACAAATGAACGGAGGACTTAATTTGGATTCTATACACCACCCCCAAAATATTGCTGTGGCAGGTACTGGATATGTAGGACTATCTATGGCTATTCTACTTGCACAACATAATCATGTGACAGCAGTCGATATTCTTCCTGAAAAGATTGATATGATAAACCAGAAGAAATCTCCAATTCAAGATGAATATATCCAGAAATATTTACTTGAAAAAGATTTAGACCTCACTGCTACATTAGATGCAAAATCAGCTTATTCTAACGCTGATTATGTAATTATTGCTACTCCAACAAATTATGACAGTACACTAAATACTTTTGATACTTCTGCTGTTGAAACTGTAATTCAACTTGTTTTAGATATTAATCCTTCAGCAATTATGGTTATTAAATCAACAGTTCCAGTTGGATATACTCAAGCAATTAGAGAAAAATATCATACTGAAAATATCATTTTTAGTCCTGAATTTCTTCGTGAATCCAAGGCCTTGTATGATAATCTTTACCCTAGTCGTATTATTGTATCAACAGACCTCAATAATCCAAGACTTGTACAATCTGCTAATAAGTTTGCATCTCTTCTTCAACAATCAGCCTGTAAAGAAGATATCGATGTACTTATTATGGGATTTTCTGAGGCTGAGGCAGTAAAGCTTTTTTCAAATACCTATTTAGCTTTACGAGTATCTTATTTTAATGAATTGGATACCTATGCTGAAATAAAAGGGTTAGACACAAAATCCATTATTGACGGTGTATGTCTTGACCCTCGAATTGGCAATCATTACAATAATCCTTCTTTTGGGTATGGCGGATACTGTCTTCCTAAAGATACCAAACAATTACTTGCAAATTATAATAATGTTCCTCAAAACATGATAAGCGCTATTGTAGAAAGTAATAGAACCCGTAAAGATTATATTGCAAACCGTGTACTCTCAATGGCTGGATTTTATGATGGTTTACAAACAGATTCCGACCAAGATTTTCCTAATTGTTCATGTGTTATAGGTATATATCGACTTACAATGAAATCAAACTCTGACAATTTTCGACAATCATCTATTCAAGGAATCATGAAACGAATAAAAGCTGTAGGTGCAACTATTATTATCTATGAGCCTACTTTAAAAGATGGCACGAACTTTTGGGGAAATAATGTCGTAAATGATCTTAAAAAGTTTAAAGAATGTAGTCAAGCAATAATTGCTAACAGATATCATTCGGACTTAGATGATGTTCGAAATAAAGTTTATACTAGAGATTTATTTTTCCGAGATTAAAAGATACTCCCTCCCACGGGAGCTATTTGCTTTTCCTACGGAGGGAGTATCTTTTCAGTTATAACCGAAAAGTGAGTCTTCGTTCTTCTACTAATCCCGTCTCTTTTTGAATAATATATGGAAAACTCAAAATACAAACGACTAAGTATCCCGATGTTTCGATTTTTAAAGTTTGATCATAAAATAAATTTCCAAGAGCTAAACATCCTATTAGCATTGCGATAATTTTATAAGAAAACTCTTGACTTTCAATGACCTTTGCCTTAAAAGCTGTATATATATAATTTATATATATCACTCCATTTACTAATAGCCCTAAAATACCAGTTTCTGTAAATATAAATGATGCACAAAACCATTGATAGGATGACTGCCAATTTTTTAAATAAAAAGGCGATGTAAATATTCGAAGACCTGAATACTCTGCATTTCCAAATCCTATGCCAAACCATTTCAACTTCCACGTACTCAAAAAATGATTCCATACATAAGATAACTGTGTACTTCTTGAAAGCCCCTCGTAAGAACCATAACTTTCTTTTGAGAAAAAATTATTCATAATATTGTCTAAATTAAAATATCCGTCAAACTTAGGGAAAAATTCATAGAGTCCCCATATTCCAATCATGGTAATCACTCCTACAATAACAGCCATAGTAATAACTTTATAGGATTTCCTATATAAAAAAGACAATACTAGGAACAATAGTACAATTTCCAAATAAAAAATCTTCAGTTCACTTAAGACAGCCATATACATTGCGCCTGATAAGGTAGTTATCATATATAGAATATTTTTTTGCCACTCAAATACTCAGTCAATATATAAATACAAACAATACAAAGCAGCCAATTTAGCGAACCATTTCCACCTTGAGTTGTTTTTACACTATATAAACCAGAAATCATATCTCCAGTCCTCGTCTGTAC
>JPZU01000001.1:1377335-1378515 GCA_000875945.1 Lachnospiraceae bacterium TWA4
TATTAAGTAAAAAATATGCATATAATATTTTCATAATTCGCTCAATATCTTCTTTTTTTAAATATGCTGCACATAACATCGCAAATAATAAAAATCTAAAATTATTGCGAAATGCCCAGACATAAAGTAACGGTGAATAGCCATTTAAAATAAACGAAAATATTGTGACTACAAGATATATGACAAATAGATATTTTAAGTTCATAGGAATTTCCGAGTGATAATCAAAATGCACATTCAATACATGCTTCACCATTAAAATAATTAATAGAACATCTGTTAAATAATTTAACATACTCGGAAGTCCAAAGTATCCTTGCATAAATTTAATAATCAGATTAAAAAGAAGTTGTATATATATTAACTTTCTCTCCAATTCTGGTATTTTAAAAACTATACCCATGTAGTAGGAAGTCAGAGTAATAATCAATATTCCAATAATATATAGCATGCTGCCTCCATTTTTCTTCTCATTTCGTCATAAATTCTTTTATAAACAATATAATATACAATAGGATATACCATCTATGTATCATACAATAGGTTGTAATCTTTAAAGATAATCGATATTTTGAAATATCAAAATCCTCCAAGATTTCTCTACACCACGATGAACTGAGTAACAAATCCATTTTTTGAATTTTTGCAGATATACTAAGATTCGAACGCACTATCATAAACAGTAAATTCCGAATTTTTGCAACTAGACATCTTTTTACTCGATAAAAATTCGGATCGTTAATTTGAAGTGTTTTTACATATTTTATTAACTCTCGATACATTCTTTCTGTTTTTTGAGATTGTTCTTCTTTGTATCCTCGTGTAATCGATTTAGGATTAGCCCTGTAATAGTAACCACTTTCATTTGATAAGACAACCTGATTACAATAATACAAATAATCTAGATTAAAAAAGAAATCTTCTGATGCAATTTCTTTTTCTGAAACAAATCTTAAACCATATTTTGTATAATAGAATTAACATATAAATTAGAACATACACTCATAGGAATCCCACAATCTTTTTTACTGTTTTTATCTGCAGATATTAAAGAAAGCATAATCTGGTTTTTTATATCTTTTTTTCTAAAAAGTCCATAATAAGGCAAGTCATTTGCCTTTAGGATTTTACCCTCATGAGATACTCTCGTATACGTTCCAAAGACGAGGTTTACTGGTTG
>JPZU01000001.1:1379035-1380278 GCA_000875945.1 Lachnospiraceae bacterium TWA4
CTTGAATTCTCCCATCTCATACTATATCTAACAAGATTTTCTATATGATCTTTAGATATCCAATCATCCGAGTCCAAAAAAGTTACATAATATCCCTTTGTATGCTCCAAGCCTCTATTTCTTGTTATACCTAATCCCTCATTTTCTTTATGAATAACTTCTATCCTATGATCTTTTAAAGCCCACTTATCACAAATTTTTCCTGACTCATCTGTAGCTCCATCCTCAATACAAAGAATTTGTAAATTTGTATATGTTTGATTTACAACACTCTTTAAACACTGCCCTAAATAAGACATTGTGTTATATACCGGAATAATAATAGTTACTAGCCTGTTCTCTACCATCTACCTTACCTCTATCATTTTATCGCCAAATAACATTGTAACATCTTTTGAAAAAAGTTTTCTTCTGAAAATTTGGACTTTGCAATATACTTAGATTGATTACTAAAGTCCTGATATTTGGATGGATCTGATATAATCTTTAATATGGCTTCTGCCAGCCCCATAATATCTCCAGGTTGTACTAGATATCCATTTTTCCCATCAAACACTGCCGATGCAATATCTCCAACATTTGTAGCAACAACTGGTATTCCATAACTAATCGCTTCTAGAATAGAAATGGGCAGTCCTTCATTATAAGATGGCAAGACCAATAAATTTCCTGTTTTTAGTAATTTTCTTTTTTCTTTCGAATCCACCCATCCTAAAAATTTAATAAAACAGTCCAGTTTTCTTTCTTTACATAATATTTTTAAATACTTCTCTTCTGGACCACTTCCTGCAATTACTAACTCTATTTTATTTAATTTATCTGAGTCTTTTATTATCTCAAATGCTCGAATTAAATTTTCGGTTCCTTTGCGTCTATTCAACACACCCAAAAAAATAATTCGAAATTTTTTATCATTCCATACCACACACTCTTGTGGTATTTTAATTGCATTTCTAATTATAATTGTATTAGCTCTAGATTCAATTTGGTCAATTGTAGTTTTCCAAAAATCACCTAATACAATAACAGAATTGCTATCTCTCAGCATTTGATTTACTCTGTGCTTTATTACTGGATTCAATGTCTGATACCACTTTTGAAACTCCGATCCATGAAGATGTACTAGAGTAGGTATATGATACCTTTGACATAATAGAAAAATTAAATACTTACGAATAAAACTCCCTTTATAAGACATATGCATATGAACTACATTGGGGGATTCTGTCTTTAGATAGTTTTT
>JPZU01000001.1:1380298-1395865 GCA_000875945.1 Lachnospiraceae bacterium TWA4
AAAAATTATCTTCTTTATTGCTCTATCATCTATATAGGTTGGAATAAAATCTAAACTTATCCCTTTTTGACTCCAGTCATACTGCACTATCTGATTGATAACACTCGTGATTCCCCCTTTAACGCTAGAATCATTTCCAACCATTAATACTTTATAATTTTCCATAGAACTTTTCCCTATAATTTATCAATATACTTACACAAATCGATCAAGTATCTATCTGTCTGAGATTGATACCTACTAAATTTCTTCTTATTAACCATTTGAATTGCCTGATCTAACTCGCTAACATCTAAACAACTTATAATAAAATTATTATCTTCAAATTCTTTTATCAATTGTAATTGATGATCATCGACATGTTCTCCAAATTTTTTCAATCGAGGAACTACAATTACTTTCTTATTTTGTTTTAATGCAGATATGATAGCACCTGTTCCTCCATGTGTAATAACAATATCTGACTGTTTCATCAATCGCTTAAATTCATCTCTATTAAAAAAAGGCTTATATTCATAATTAATTGGCTTATAACTGCTTGCTCCACTCTGAGCTATAACTGTTTCTGTTATCACATTCTTTTGCACCAATTGATCAATAGCTTCTAATAAACGGTTAAATTGAAATTTTTGTGATCCTACTGTTATAAAAATCATTTCTTCTCCATCTATTGTTAATAAATTCCACCTAAATATACTGAATTCGGATAAATTTCTTTCATAGTTTCCCATTGTACATAGAATCGATCTGCAAATCGATATAAAAAGGCTCCTGTTTTCGTTGGAGAGGTGACCTTTGCAAATGATTCTATAAATATCAATTTTCCTCCAAATAATTTAACCAACAAACACATGGGTATCATTGCAAGTACTCCTGTGCAGATAATAATATTTGGACGTTCACGAAGATATATAAATAACGAAATAATTCCATTATAGAACAGTTTAAACCAACTACTTTTTTCTTTACGATTTACCTGAGCAACATAATATATTTTTGCATTTTTTACTGAGGCATCATACCCCGTTTTTTCTGTCAATATGAATCCATCATATTTATCTAAAAGTGGTCTTAACATCATTATTTGCTCAAAATGACCACCCGAGGACGCTGCTAGACATATTTTTTTCTTTTCCTCAAAATACTTTCCCCCTTATTTTTAATACCAAATACTTCTAAATCATTAATATAAGAATTAATTCAGCTCTAAAATATCTGCTATCCTTTTACTAGTTTTTCCGTCCCCATAAGGATTCTTTGCTTGACTCATTTTTTGATATACTTCTTCTAACTCCAAGAGTTCCTTAAAATTTCGATAGATTTCTTCTTCTTCTGTCCCTACAAGTTTTAATGTTCCTGCTGCTACACCTTCTGGTCTTTCCGTTGTATCTCTCATAACCAATACAGGTTTTCCAAGAGATGGTGCCTCTTCCTGTATTCCTCCTGAATCCGTTAATATTAAATAACTTTTACTCATAAAGTTATGAAAATCTAATACATCTAGTGGTTCTATAATACGAATTCGTTCATCCCTACCCAAAATCTCATCTGCTGTTTCTCTTACAACTGGATTCATATGAATCGGATAAATTGCTTTTACATCTGAATGTTCTTTAATAACTCTTTTTATAGCTCGGAACATTTGTTTCATTGGATTACCCAAATTTTCACGTCTATGTGCTGTAATCAAAATTAATCGACTATCTTTTGCCCATTCTAAATCAGGATGTGTATAATCATTCTGCACTGTTGTCATTAGTGCATCAATTGCTGTATTTCCAACCACATAAATAGAATCTGCCTTTTTCCCTTCTTTTAATAAATGCTCCTTGGCCATTTCTGTTGGTGCAAAATTATATTTACTTAAAATACCAACTACCTGTCTATTAAATTCCTCTGGATAAGGACTATCGATATTATATGTACGAAGTCCCGCTTCAACATGTCCTACTGGAATCTTTAAATAAAAGCATGCAAGGGCAGCTGAGAATGCAGTTGTTGTATCTCCATGAACAAGTACAACATCTGGCTGTTCTTTCATTAACACTTCTCTTAATCCATTCAACACTTTTGTTGTAACATCAAATAACGTCTGTTTTTCTTGCATGATAGATAAATCATAGTCAGGGACTATCTGAAATGTATCTAAGACCTGATTTAACATCTCTCTATGCTGACCCGTAACGCATACGATTGTCTGCATACTTTTTCTAGTCTTTAATTCTTTTATCAATGGACACATTTTGATTGCCTCTGGCCTTGTTCCAAAGACTAGCAAAACTTTTTTCATGAATTCTTATTCTCCCTATATTTTTTTGACGAATTGCTACCATATTTTGAACCATAACGACCATAACCATATTTATAGCCATATCGTTTCTTTGCATAGCCACCATAGCCGTAGCCATAACCATAACTATAAGATGAACCATAGCCAGATGCATTATTTAATACACCACCTATGATGCGCTTTCCATACCTTGAAATTTTCTGAATACCTGTTTCAATTGCCTTCTGATCTATAAAATCCTGTTTTACTACATATAAAATTCCATCACAATAATCTGTTATCGTTCCTGCATCTGATACTTCTCCACAAGATGGAGTATCTACTATAATATAATCCATGGATTCAGATAATTTACAAATTGCATCCTTTAATTGCATAGAAGTAAGTACCTCAACTGGATCTTTTATTTCAATAGCTGTTCCTAAATAGAACAAAGGATCATTCAATTTGTATACTGCTTCATCCAAACTAATAGTACCTGTAAGAAAATCCGATAGCTTTGCACAATTTTTCTGAATAGACAATGCTTGATACACAGAGGGATTTCTCAAATTCAAATCTAATAAAAGGACTTTATTTCCTTTTTCTGCTAATGATATTGCTAAATTGACTGCTGTTACAGTCTTTCCCTCCTCATAATGTGTACTTGTAACCATGAGTACTTTCATCTGATCCTCAGCCATTCGACGCTCAACCTGAATCGTCAAACTACGAACTGATTCCAAAAAAACGCCATCCTATTGATTTCATTTGTAATAACACTTAGCGGTAATCTACTTTTCCCTTTCTTACGAATATTTAAGCGTGGTAAGACTCCAAGACTTTTAATATCCAGTTGCTTTTTTATATCTTCCTGTGTTCGGATTGTTCGTTGGAAAATAGCATAAACTGCTAAAAAAAAGTACATCGAACAACAAACCAATTGCAATTCCCTGTAATAGTAAACGTCGATAATTTGGAAGATTATAAGGAGTACTAAATACTCTAGCATTCTTAAGAATACTAAGTTTTGTATCCCCAATAACATATTGTGCTACTTCAGGAATATACTTCAATGCTACATTAAGAATTTCTTCTGCATCTTTTGCAGAAGTACTTGAAACAACTAATGTAAATAAATTGGAATTTTTAACTGATTTAACCAACATTACACCATTAATTTCATTAGTTCCAAGGCTATTTTTCATTAAATCTTGCAACATATCACTCTCTAGAATATAAGGAAATAGTTGTGTGAGCTGATTAGCTGTCCTTGAATTATAATTAAAACCATATTCTTCATCGCCTTCATCTGTCTCACTTAACATACTAACTGCAAAGGAAGATTGGGCTTGATACATTGGAACATAATTGGTTTTGTTGTACAATACCATTCCTGCTCCGAACAGTATGCATACCAGCAAAAGCACAAAAAACCATTTGTACAATCCCTTTCTCATACTTCGTAAAAATACACCTAAATCTATAATGGTTTCTACATTATTTTCATTATTCATACTAATTACCTAATTCTCTTCCTATACTGCTATCTGATGAGTTAAAATCATTAAGAACATAACCCATAAATGATTGGCTTCCGTCTGTCAAATCTTCTATTGCTTTATTCACATCTGAAATTTCTACACAATCTTGTCGAACAACTAAAATAGATGAATCTACATATGACAGCACAAATTCAGCATCCGTACTTCCTCCAAGTGGAGAAGTATCTAAAATGATATAATCAAAAAGTCCTTCTATATTGGAAATAAGTTCTTTCATCTTTTCAGAGAGAATATATTTATGTCCGTCTTCAATTCCATGTTCATTCATAATCGTATAAATTCCACTTTTTGAATCTTTAACTAAAATATCATTTAGTGATGCATGTCCTTCCATATAATCATTTAATGTCCTTCTATCATTAAATTTATACTGAATCAACTTATGAATTGCAGGCTTACTTAAGTCTAAATCTATAATCAATACCCTCTTATTTCTTCTTCTCAGAGAAATTGCAAGATTTATAGCTACTGTTGACTTTCCTTCATTTTCTGCCACACTAGTAACCATAAGAATTTTTTTATTTTTCTTTTTTAACTCATGTTCAATCAGATTAGCTAATTGATTATTCGACTCTTCAAAAGAAAAATTCACCCATGCATCACTTAAAATTAATCCCTTCATGTCTTTATTCTTTTTGATATGTGGCACAGTTCCTATACATTGACTCTCCAAATTACGTTCAGCTGACTGCACAGTTTTTATAGTTGGACGCATAATTGAGCTGATAAAAATAAATAGAGTCATTCCTAAAGCTCCTAATATTCCTGCTAAAATTGACAAAATTTTTATATTAATCTGTTGAGTTGCTTTTGTTGCTACTCTCGGATTCTTTATGATTTCAATTGAAGCATTATCAAATATATAATCAGTAATTGACTTATACTTATCCATCATAACTGTGATAACTTGATACGCAATTTTGGGACTTTTTGCTGTGACTTCTACTGTAATCAAATTCATCCCTTGTATAGCTGTTGCTTGTATTCCAGTTCCTTTGGGCAAACTTCCTAAGACTTCTTCTATCTTTTCTATCATAACCTGGTCTTGCAAGGTTTCTGCATATACTTGAGCAATGGAACTTGATGTGCTCAATGTATCTAGTCCCCCATTTGATGTAGCACTTCGAATTGTAACAGCTAATGTTGCTGTTGAACTATACGATGCGTGATTTGTTCTCATTGCATAAATCTGTACCAACATTACTAATATGAGTGCAGACATAAAAATCAAATAGATATGATACAATATCTCCTTACCTACAATTTTCCAATTAATTTCATCAATTTGAAATTTTTTATCACGATTCATGATATCCTCCTATTCTGTAACAACCACTTCAAGTGCATTTTTTCCCTCGTAGGAATTACTCTTATAGGTATAGGTAACAAAATAATATCCAGGTGTATCCATATCTACATCATTTGAAATTTTCAAATATGTTGAATTTCCTTTTGTCCCATTTGATGTAGTCATAGATTCTAGGAATTCTTTCGAATCAAAAAAATTTCCTTTTTTCAGTATAGTCATTGATTCTGTTAACTTTATTTCAAGCGATGATTTTCCTTGATCTATAACCAGAATAGGAAATGTTGAACTTGTCGTATCACCATTACTGTTGCTAACAGATACTGTTATCTCATATTTACCTTCTACACCAGGCTTGTATGTATTCTCATCTACTTGAATAGATGCTGTTAAATCTCCATCGATAGAATCGATAACTTCTAGATAGTTATTCACATTAAAAGTATCTTCTGTTGTAAGAATCATTGGATTTTTTAAATTTATAACGGGAGGCTTATAATCTTCATATTTTATGGTTCGAACATACTCCCCCATATTATTATTCTGATCAAAAACCATATATGTCACCTTATATTCCCCTGATTTCTTTCCTTTTACACGATTTACTACAATAATATCCTGTGTTAAATCCCCATCTTGTTCATCCGTTGCAGTTAATCCTTCTAATAGTCTATCTTCTCGATCATTTACAGACAGAGAAAGTTCATCTACAGTTGAATGAATAACTGGATTTGTATGATCAGCTTCATTTATTGTCTGATAGACGCTAAGTCCCCAAATCGCTAAAACAATAATAAATATCACTGGTGTTACTATACGTAATAATCTCATTTATTTCTCCTTATTACTTCTCTACATAGACTCTTTATATACTACATATGAATTACTACAACTTCTCTATTTTTATTATATATTTAATAACTATCTCTAATAATTCAAAATCCTCATATATCCTTTTCTATTGATGGAATACAGTATTAACTTTAGTAGATAAATGCCCCTACTTTTTCTTTCGAAAGTATATCACAACATATTAATACAGTCTATAACTTCTTTTTATTTTAAATAATAATCCATAAATAATAGAGCCCCTTCATTTAGTCTCTTCATGATATAATCCAAACTTATTATTCCAAAATTTCTCGACTCTTATCGCTATTATAGTCATCTCATATAAAGTAATATTTAAGCATTTAATATTGTTTTCTTTATAATTTTAAAATAATTCATAAACATAAATAATTCTTCCTATATCATTACCATATAAATCATTTCACTATGATATAGGAAGAGTTTTTATACTAATTTATCTCTAAAATCTTAGTATTTATCTATTTTTATTACTAAATTTCACAAGATAATCTGTATCATATCGATACAAAAAAGTTACAACTTGAGCTCTTGTACAAATTCCATTTAAATCAAACTTTCCATTTCCACCTGTCGAAGTCCCGTTCGAGTTTCAAAGTCGCAATTTTTCATGTAAGTATAAAAATGCAACCTTTTGATCTTAGTAGCATACTTTTAGTATATAGTCTTTTTATCGACTATAGTCAACTATCCGAATATCTAATATTCTATTAGTATAGATGGAGGTATTTTTGTGATAAATTATAGTCCTTTTTGGCAGACCTTAAAAAATTCAACAGAGACAACTTATACTCTAATAAAGAACCATCACATATCCAGCTCAACAATTGATCGATTGAGAAAAAATAAACCGATAAATACAGTTACAATTAACGATTTGTGTCAAATTTTCAATTGTGGTGTTGAATATATTTGCCAGTATACACCTTCTGAAAATGACCAAAAATTATAGGCTCTATATATAATTGAAGAGAGCCTTTTTTATTCAATATAAACCATCCTAGTTTTATTCATCTTCTCAAACAACCTATGAGAAATTGAAATCACTGTTCGATTCTTTGACACTTTCTCAAACGCTTCAAGAAGCCTTGATTCAGTTTCTGAATCTAAATTCGCTGTAATCTCATCCAATAACAGAATCTTTGGATTGGCTACAATTGCTCTTGCAACTGCAAGAAGCTGAATCTGTCCTTGTGAAAATAATCCATCTTGAAAAATTGTGTCTATTCCATCATCAAAACTTTCAACAGTTTCTCTAAGTCCTACAACCTCTAATGAACTTAGCACATCTTCTCTTGTAATTATTTCATCCCTTAATGAAATTTGCTCTGCAATGGTTCCTGGAATCGGTTTAAAACTTTGCTCTACATATCCAAATAGACTTCGTCGTTCTTCTTCTCTAATCGATGTTGCTAGTCGACCTTCTATAAATATCTTTCCATTCCAAGGTCTATAAAGTCCTAGCAATAATCGAAACATGGTACTTTTTCCTGCACCTGTTCGACCAGCTAACGTCACATGTTCACCAGAATAAATCACTAAACTTTGATTTTTTAAAATTTGCTGTCCTTTATTGTAACCAAAGTCTACATTGCGAAATTCCACAATCGGCTCTTTATTTTCGATTACTTCATCAGAATCTATTGAAATTTCTTCTTCTCTCATAAATTCTTCTATACGAGTAGCTCCTGCAATTGCGGACTGAATATTTTGAATCTCCATCCCTATACTTTCTAACGGGGTAAAAATATACGTGACATATGAAATCATTGCCACAACTGTTCCAACACTCATACCAAAAAACTGAGCAGTGCCACTAGTCATTGCTGCTAACACAAGCATTGCTGCCACAATCAGTGCTCGAAGTTCAATTAATAACGGAGAATAAACTGCATCATAAAGATTCACCTTATTTAATGCTTCAAAACTCTCATGAATCCAATGGTCATAACGCTTCTCCATAAAGTCTTCTTTTTCAAGGTTATGAATCATACGAATACTTCGAAGGGTATCTGGAATGTGGTCACTAACTCGTCCTACGGCTTGCCTATGCTTTAACTGTGCTTTTTTCATTCGCTTTTGAAAATACCTAGTAATTGCATAAATAATTGGAAGTACAAAAACCAACAACAGTCCAAGACCTGGGCTCTTAATTCCTATTACTGCTAATATACTAATCAACTTGCATAAGTCGGCAACCATTCCAATAATTCCAGAAGTAAACAAAATCTCAATCATATCTACATCACTGACAAATCTTGATACAACATTTCCTGTATCTTGGTCTTTAAAATAAGACGCAGGCAAAACTTTTAATTTTTTACACATCACAGTTCGAATTCCGTGTGTCACTTTTTGACCAAATACAGTTACCATACTTTCTTTTCCAACATCCATTAAAGCTCCTGATGCCATGACAAGAAAATATCCAACAACCTGCCATAAACGAATGGCATTACCAGCGGTAAGCTCATTAACCATCCATTCCATAATAAGAGGAGGAAATACAACTGTAAGAATACCACCAATTGTAAAGAAAATGACTCCAACAAATACCCAAGGATAATTTTTTATACTATTAACTAGAGCTGTTAAAATTGCTGACTTTTTCTTCATACTCCCTCACCTTTCTGCATTTGATAAGCCATTTGATAGCCTGTACGTTTACTTACTAATTCTTCATGATTTGATACAATTAACTGTCCATTTTCTAGCCAAAAAACTGCATCCATATCTGGAAATCTGCTCAGTCGATGAGAAATCAATAAAATTGCATGTTCTTTACAATACTGTCTTAGATTTTCAAAAATCAGTTCTTCTGTTTTCATATCCACAGCAGAAAATGGATCATCTAACACAAGTAAACTTTTTTTATGGCATAATGTTCTAGCAAGCGCCACCCTAGCCTGCTGTCCTCCAGATAAAGTCACTCCACCATTTCCAATTCTTGTATTGACACCATCTTTCATCTTTTGCACTTCTTCATCCATACAAACGAGTTTTAAATAGCGCCACACATCATCATGATCTCCTAATAGAATATTTTCTTTGATCGTGCCAGCAATTAGTTCTGGCTCATGACCCATATAGGAAATTCCTCCATCTACAAGCAGACTTCCATCGTAGTTTAATTCTCCTAAAAAAAGTTTTCCTACTGTCGATTTTCCACAAGCTACAGGACCTGCAAGTCCAATAATTTGCCCTTTTTTTAAGGTAAAATCAGTAGAATTTAAAATCTTTTTATCATTTGTATAAGCAAATGATAAATTTCTAGCTCTTACTATTTCATTGCCTAATTTCACTTCTTTGACCAATGACTTTCTACTTTTAACTTCTAACATATAAGGATAAATTCTTATCCAAGAAACAACAGCTTTTTGAACAGAATGAAATAGTTTAGCAACCCTTGAAGACTTTAAAGCCAACTTCATATAACAAGAATGAAAAGTCACAAATGCCGCAATATCCCAAGATGTCCAGCCGGTTCCCAAGACATTTTTTCCTCCAAACCAAAAAATAAAAATTAAACTTCCACCAGAAATCAATCGATAAAAAGGTGTCATTGCATTTTCCCAAAGATTAGACCACACAGCTTTTTTCTCATAATCATTTAGATTTTCTTCATAATAATTATCTTGGCTAGTTTCTCTTCCATAGATACGATAAGTTAAAGCATTACCAATTCGGTCATAGGTCGTTTGATTCAATCTTCCAGCACTTTTTTTATATTCTTTCGTAGTCCTAGCAATTACATTTTTTAGCTTATAAGCAAGTAAATAAGCCATAGGTGGAAAGATTAACGATAAAAGTGTTAGTCTCCAATCATAAAGCATTAAAGTTACAAGATACGTACAAATGACTACACCTGTATCAAAAATTTCTGTAATAAATTTACGTACACCTTCAACGCAAGCATCTACATCAGAAATTGCTTTTGTCATTAACGAACCTACTCCTTCACTAGTAAGTTCTCGTCCACTTTTTCGAATCATGTTGTGGTATAAATCTACTTTCATAGTTCGATTCATATTGTTAGCAAATTTTCGCACAGTTAATCGCTTAAAAAAACGCATGAGTTGTACAAATCCTATGGATGCTATATAAAATATACACAATTCTACCATACTAAGATAAGTGGATTCATTTGTAAGCACTTGTCCAAAACGCTTAGCTAATTGCCCTTCAAACCAAGGGCCAACTACCATCCCTACATTATAGAGAATTCCCGTAATGGCAACTCCTAGAAGTATAAACTTTTCTTTATAAATATAAGAAAATAGTTTTTTGTAGTCTTTCATTAAATGTTCCTCTTTCATTAAGTTTTATTGATATCTGTTTTACTCCCTCAGTCTGCTTCGCAGCCAGCTCCCTCAAAGAGGGAGCCTTTTCCATAATAGTACTACAAATTTTCTCTGACTACAAGAAAACCTCTCTAGTATTTTAGACTAGAGAGGTTTTCATTATTTATAAGAAAGAAATACTAAATAACTAATTACTCAATACGCTCAAAATCAGCTACACCATGTTTGCAAAGTGGGCAGATGTAATCATCTGGAAGTTCTTCACCTTCATAGATAAATCCACAAATCGTACATACCCAACCCTTTTTACCTTCGGTTTCTGGTTTTGGCTTTACATTGTTCTGATAGTAGGTATAAGTCATAGTTTCTAATGAAGACATTACACGAGACTCAGTAACGCTACAAATGAACATTCCATGAGTTCCAAGGTCTACATAATCCTCAACCTTTAATGAGAAGAATGCATTGATATAACGAGGTAAGAATGCTAACCCGTTGTCTGAACGAAGAATCTCCTGACCTGCAAATTTATCTGCAGTACGTCCACTTTGGAATCCAAAGTTCTGGAATACTGAAAATGGTGCATCAATTGATAAACAGTTAACATTTAAAATACCAGTCTGTTTAATTACATGATGAGAATAGTTCTGCTTGTTAATGTTTACAGCTACACGGTTAGGAGAATCGGTAAGCTGAGTTACAGTATTAACGATTAAACCATTGTCTTTGGTTCCATCATTAGAAGTTACTACATATAAACCATAACCAATATTAAATAAAGCTTTTAAGTTGTTCTTATTAGCTGTCTCTGGACTACGTTCAATGTATTCTACACATAATTCATTAGCTAAATCTTCAAGTTTTGCACTGCTTTCTTCACTAAGTGCTGACTTAATGGTTACTTTATTCTGAGCAAAAGTTAAATCCTTAGAGCCTTCAAACATCTTAGTCATCACCTTATTAGCAAGTGGTGCCCAAGAACCATTCTCAATAAGAGCTACTGTACGTTTCTGATAATTACGTTCAGTTAAATGATTAATAAACTCTCTCATAAATGGGAAGATTTCTGCATTATAAGTAGTTGTAGCAAGTACTAACTTATTATAACGGAATGCATCACCTACTGCTGCTGCCATGTCATCACGAGCAAGGTCATAAACAACAACCTTTGGACAGCCTTTGGCTCTTAATTTATCAGCAAAGATTTCTACAGCTTTCTTAGTATGTCCATAAACAGAAGTATAAGCTACAACAATACCTTCTTCTTCTGGAGTATAAGAAGACCATTTGTCATAAAGATTGATATAGTATCCAAGGTTTTCTTTAAGAACTGGTCCATGAAGTGGACAAATCATCTGAATATCTAAAGTAGCAGCTTTCTTTAATAAATTCTGAACCTGCTTACCATATTTTCCAACGATACCAATGAAGTAACGACGAGCTTCATCTGCCCATTCTTCTTCAACATCTAATGCACCAAATTTACCAAATCCATCTGCTGCGAATAATACTTTATCACATACATCATAAGTTACCATAACTTCTGGCCAATGAACCATAGGAGCTGCTACGAATGCAAGTGTATGTTTACCTAATGATAAAGTATCGCCTTCTTTAATGACAATCTGTCTATCTGGATAATCAGTTCCAAAGAACTGTCCCATCATTGTAAATGCCTTAGCACTTGAAACTACAGTTGCTTCTGGATAAGTGCTCATAAAGTTTGCAATATTAGCTGCATGGTCTGGCTCCATATGCTGAACTACTAAGTAATCTGGCTTTCTTCCCTCTAAAACGTTCTGAATATTGTCAAGCCATTCATGGGTGAAATTCTGATCTACAGTATCCATAACAACAATCTTCTCATCCATAATTACATAAGAATTGTATGCCATACCATTTTTAACTACGTACTGTCCCTCAAATAAATCGACCTGATGATCATTTACACCTACATACTTAATGTCGTTTGTTACAAACATCTCATTTACCTCCTTGTAAAAAGGTTACTGTCCACACCCCGCATTTCTATCATTTGAAGTAGCGTACTGATGTGCAAACTGTAACGTTAAAAGTCATTGTATTTCCTTCATGTTTCTTGATAAATACATTTTATCACAGCTTATAAAATTTTGTAAATAGTTTTACTTTATGTTCCTAATAAAGTACAATGTGGACAATTTTTGTCC
Source organism: Lachnospiraceae bacterium TWA4 (assembly GCA_000875945.1). GTDB lineage: Bacteria > Bacillota > Clostridia > Lachnospirales > Lachnospiraceae > TWA4. The sequence goes on from JPZU01000001.1 coordinate 1,392,799, forward strand.
AGTTTAAGATTTACTAGACTCATTTTTAGGAATATGTTACTATTAATAAAAACTATTTAGGAGGCTATCATGAAGAAAATAGCAAGTTTTACAGTTAATCATTTAAACCTTTTACCGGGTATCTATGTATCTAGAAAAGACTATGTAGGAGATGAAGTTATTACAACCTTTGATATTCGTATGACTGCACCAAATAAAGAACCAGTCATCAACACTGCTGAACTTCATACTATTGAACATTTGGCAGCAACTTTTTTAAGAAATCACAAGGAGTATGGTGAAAAAACCATTTACTGGGGACCTATGGGATGTCGAACCGGCAATTATCTTCTATTAAAAGGAGATTATGAATCCAAAGACATCCTTCCACTAATGATTGAACTTTTTGAGTTTATTAGAGATTATAAGGATGCCGTTCCAGGTGCTTCTCCTAGAGATTGTGGTAATTATCAAGATATGAACTTAACTATGGCAAATTATGAAGCTAAGAGATATTTAGACCGTTGCCTATATGTGATTAAAGAGGAAAATTTAGTTTATCCTGAATAAGAAGTAAATAGATATAAGTAGATATTGGAAAATGGATATTCCTGCTGTCTGCTTTGCATCCACATCCCCTAAGAGGGAGTCTAAATAAAAAAGCAGATTCAATTGAATCTGCTTTTTTAATGCCGGCGACCGGAATCGAACCGGTACGAGTATCGCTACCCGCAGGATTTTAAGTCCTGTGCGTCTGCCAGTTCCGCCACGCCGGCATGAGTGGGGGAAAGTGGATTCGAACCACTGAAAGCGTTGCTAACAGATTTACAGTCTGCCCCCTTTGGCCACTCGGGAATTCCCCCATATCGCTATTAATTTTTGACACGTTTGGAATTATAGCATAAAGTACATCCAATTGCAAGACTTTTTTGTTTTTTAACTATACAATTTTATATTTTTGATATATAATGTACTTTAAATGAATTTTTATGCAAAGGAGTCGAGAGAATGAATTTAGATAAATACAAATTAACACCAGCTAAAAACAATGATACTAAGCTAAAAACAACTATTGAAAAAATGAACCAAAAGATTAACGCATGTCCTCCAGGTGCTTGTCCATTAACGGTTCAACTTTCATTTTTACAAGCATCTCGTCCACAAAGCTGTCAAAAATGTACTCCATGTAGAAATGGAATGCAAGTTGCTGAATCCATGCTTCTTAAAATTTTAGAAGGCTTTGGAACTATGCAGGACTATGAAACCTTAAAATCTGCCCTAATAACTATGGTTGAAGGCTCTGACTGTGCAATTGGTTATGAGACAGGTCAGGTTTTACTTGATGGACTTACACTATTTGCTGATGAATACGAAAGTCACTTAACCAATGGTATGTGCAGTGGCAGTGTAGGACAAGCAACCCCTTGCGAAACTCTATGTCCAGCACATGTTGATGTTCCTGGATATATCGCTTGCATTAAAGAAGGTCGATATGATGACGCAATCAAAGTCATCCGTAAAGACAATCCTTTCCCAACTGCTTGTGCAATGATTTGTGAACATCCTTGTGAAGAACGTTGTCGTCGTCAGTTAATTGATAGCCCAATTAATATTCGTGGACTCAAAAAATTTGCTGTTGACCAAGTTTCTGCTGATAAGGTTCCTACCCCACCTCGTGCAATGGATACAGGTAAAAAGGTCGCTGTTATCGGTGGTGGTCCTGCTGGACTTACTGCCGCTTACTTCTTATCTTTAATGGGGCATGAAATCACTGTCTATGAAGAAAAGAAACAACTTGGTGGTATGCTTCGATACGGTATTCCAAACTATCGTTTCCCTAAAGACCGCCTTGATGAAGATATTCGTGCCATCTTAAATGTCGGAGGAATCAATGTTCTCTACGAGTCAAACGTTGGAAGTGCCGAGGCAATTAAAGATATCTGTGACCAATTTGATGCCGTTTATGTGGCAATCGGTGCTCACACTGGTAAAAAGCTTCGCCTAGAAGGCATTGACAGTAAGGGTGTTGTATCTGCTGTTGATATTTTACGTGGAATTGGTGATAATGAATATCCTGATTTTACAGGTAAAAAAGTTGCTGTTATCGGTGGTGGTAATGTAGCAATGGACTGTGCTCGAACTGCTCTTCGTGCAAATGCTGATGAAGTATCTATTGTCTATAGAAGAAGACAGGATGATATGACTGCTCTTGACAGTGAAATTGAAAGTGCTGTTGCTGAGGGAATTGAACTAATGACACTTATGGCTCCAGACCACATCGAAGCTGATGAAGATGGAAATTGTAAAGCACTTTGGGTACAGCCTCAGATGATTGGTCCTGTTGATAAAGCTGGAAGACCTAGTCCAATGAAGGCAAATAAAGAGCCAATTAGACTTCCTGCTGATTTAATTTTAGTTGCTGTTGGACAGGATATTATTAGCGCACCATTTGAAGAATTTGGTCTACCTGCTAATCGAAACTGCTTTACTTGTGACCTCACTGGTAAAGTTGACGGAATGGAAGGAATCTACTCTGGTGGTGACTGTGTAACTGGACCATCAACTGTAATTAAAGCAATTGCAGCTGGCAAAGTTGCCGCTTATAATATTAATAAATACTTAGGCTGTGTAAATACAATTCCATTTGATGTTGAAATTCCAGCTGCTGGAGCTGATAATCGCACTTCTACTGGACGTGTAAATATTACAGAACGTCTTGCAAGAGAACGTAAACATGACTTTATGCATGTAGAAAATGCCATGTCTTATGAAGAAGCAATGCAAGAATCTTCTAGATGTTTACGTTGCGACCAACATGGATGCAGTATTATGGCCGACGGAAAAGTCAATCCGTTTCACAATAAATAGCCTAAAATAAAGAGGCTGTTGCAAAATAGTTATAAATGATACTCCCTCCACCACTAGCGTGGTCCCCCTACCTCAGGAGGGAGGCTATTACTAGAATTACTATAAATATAAATGAGATTCTAGCTAAAAAGGCTCCCTCAAGAGGGAGCTGTCGGCATTTGGCATGAGGTGACAACTTGGCATGAGGTGCCACGTAGTGGCGGAGTCCTGATGCCTTAAG
>JPZU01000001.1:1395885-1421488 GCA_000875945.1 Lachnospiraceae bacterium TWA4
TTAGCGGAGTCCTGATGCCTTAAGTTGGCGGAGTCCTGGTGCCTTAAGTTGGCGGAGTCCTGATGCCTTAAAGTATCTGAGTCCTGGTGCCTAAAGCCGACTGAGGGAGTCCTATCACCTTAGTTTTGCAACAGCCCTTTTACGCTAAATCTTCACAATCTAATGGATAATCAATATCCAATAATTCTTTATCATTTGTTTTGCAAATAATTACATCATCTATATGCTTATTTGCTACTTTCTTACCACCGATATCCCCTGTCAAGCTCATAAGTTCTTCATACCACTTTTTATCAAAAAATACTGGATTTTTTAATTCTTTACTGGTACCTGCTCCTACAATCTTTCCAGGATTTTTACTAGCAGTATCAAAAATGGTCCAAATAGTCTTTGCACGAATCCAAGGCTGATCACTAACAGTAAATAATACCCCTTTAGTACCCTTACATTCCGATAGACCAAGTTGCAGCGAATGAGATATTCCAAGAGAAGAATCTTCATTAATCACTACTTCCATTCCACAACTTCTTGCCCAATTCGCAATTTCTTTAAATCTAGTGACTACGACTCGTTTGCAAGCTGGAAATTCATTTAATGTATCAAACAAATGCTCAATCATTGCTTTTCCTTGAATATCATAGACTAATTTATTGCTACCAAAACGGGAAGACTTTCCTGCAGCTAAAATAACCATTCCATAATCTTTATATCGAAGGTCTTTAATGGCTTTTACAACTCCATTACCAATGATTCTTGACTTATCAGAGACTATATAGACTAATGACTCATCACTTCTAGGATCGACATCTCCAATCTTCATTCCTTCATGAACCATGACATCCCTTTGAAGCATGCCTCTAATAATTCCTCCAACCTGTGCATAGACAGGGCTACCACCTGTAATTGCTAACAACTGATCTTTTTTGACAATCTCTCCAATCTTTGCAATAGGTTCTATAATTCCTTCACCCGTTGCTTTAATTAGTCGCTCCTTGTCATAGCCCCCCACTTTTCCAGGTACACCTGTATTAGAGATTGCTTTTCCTTTATAAATTGGACATCCTAACGTTTTACCTCTCATAGTTTCTATTACTGCATGAACATCTACTCCTGCCTCAAATCCTGGTCCAAGACCAATAACTATCGGTGCATCTGTAATTGTAGTTCCTAGATTTTTCTTAGCAATAATTGCATCGACAAGTACATCTGGCTTAAACTGATGTCGGATATTGGCATTTTCATCAACAATAACTGCTGCCTTTCCTTCATTCAATACCTTACATGCCTCTTCATAACTTGACACTAAAGAAGCACAGTGTTTTTCAACCTGTGCTTCTCCTTCATAAACAGCTTTTGAAAAAGCCACCTGTCTTCGAACAGTCAAAGGAATGGCAATCTCTGTAAGTATTACCTGATGACCTGCTTCCATTAAAGTTATTGCAACTCCTGTTGCAAGATCACCAGCACCTTTAATAAGAATTTTCATAAGCTATACCTTAAAATATTTTAAAATTTATTTTACAACTGCAATTGCTTCAATTTCTACTAATCCACCCTTTGGAAGATTTGCAACTTCTACACAAGAACGAGCTGGTTTTTCATTGACAAAATACTCGGCATAAATTTCATTGACTTTTGCAAAATCATTGATATCTGCTAAGAAGATTCCTGTTTTAACTACATGGTCTAAATCAGAACCACAGCCTTCTAAAACTGTTTTAATGTTTTCAAGACTCTGTTTGGTCTGTGCTTCAATACCTTCTGGAAGTTTACCTGTGCTAGGAATTAATCCTAACTGTCCAGAAAGGAAAACCATTTCTCCAACTTTTACTGCATGTACATAAGGTCCTACTGCTGCTGGTGCACCAGTTACATTCATTGATTCTCTCATTATCGATTACCTCTTTTCTTTCTTTTTAGTTGCCAGATAAACCACTGACCCATAAGGATAAACTTTTGCTAAAAGCTCTCCATTTTCTGCTGAACAGGAGATTTTTCCACTGTTATATCCTGAACGACTTGTACTCATAATTCGCTCAATTTCATAATCCGGTGTGCTAACACCCACTTCCCAAACTGGAATTGGAAGTTTGGCTGGCTTATCTAAGTTATTGATAACTACAATTATCACTTCTTCTTCATTAAATCTAGCATAGGCAATGTGCCCATAATCTGCATATAGTTCCTTTAATGAGCCACATTTTAAACTTTTATGTCGTCTATGGATTCCTGTCATATATCGATGAAATTCAATCATCTCTAAATCTTCATTTCCCCATGGATATGTTCTACGATTATCTGGATCTGTCCAACCGCAGACACTTGCTTCATCTCCATAATAAATCGTTGGAGCACCTGGCCAAGTCATCTGAATAGTTACTGCACTTCTAAAAATTCCTTTATTAATTCCTTCACTTGCAGCTTCATATCCTCTACTATCTAATCGACCTACTTGGCTATTGGTTCTTGTCAGAAAACGACTGTGATCATGATTGGACAACTCGTTCATAGCTGTTAATAATGACGAGAAGTGGAACGCACTCATATTATAGCTCATTGCATCAAAGAATTGTTTTCCATTATTCCTTAAGGATTCAATGTAATTGTCACTATGTTTTTCCATACCTGTTAAAAACCACGAAACAGGCTCCATAAATGCATCATAATTCATAACGGTATCCCATTCATCCCCTTTAAGCCAAGGACGAATGTCTCCATAATGTTCAGCTAAAATAATGGCTTCTGGGTTCGCACTTCGCACCTCTTTACGAAAACGCTTCCAAAACTTATGGTTAAATTCGCTACTTTGACCAAGGTCAGCTGCAACATCTAAACGCCAACCATCAGCATTAAATGGAGGAGATACCCATTTTCTTGCAACATGGAAGATGTACTCACAAAGTTCTTTTGAGCCTTCATAATTTAACTTAGGAAGGGTATCATGTCCCCACCAGCCTACATAACTATTATTATCTGGCCATTCATCGCGCTCAAATTTAAAGAAATTTCGATAGATGCTATCTTTTGAATGATAAGCACCTACTTCATAGCCTTCCTCGCTTTCATAAATACGCTCTTTATCTAACCATTTATTAAAAGAACCACAATGATTAAATACACCGTCAATGATCACTCGCATTCCTCGTTTATGCGCTTCTTCAACTAAATGAATAAATAGCTCATTACTAGCATCTAGATTTGCCTTTCTAGTCACTCGACTAATGTATCTAGTTGCCGTCTTATTGTCCTTGGTCGTTAAGTCTACTAAATTTCCTTCATCTTCAATAATTACTCCGTAGTGAGGGTCTACGTTATCATAATCTTGGGTATCATACTTATGATTCGAAGGAGAAACAAAAATCGGATTAAAATAAATAACTTCGACTCCTAAGGTCTTTAAATAATCCAGTTTATTAATAACCCCTTGTAAATCTCCACCATAAAAATTTCCAACATCTAGTAGGGATGTTTTTTGATCCCAACTTTTCGCCTGCTTTGTGGATATTCCATCAACATAAATATATTCGTTATCCAACACGGTAGTTGATGGATTTCCGTTGCAAAATCGATCTACATAAATTTGATAAAAAATCGCACCCTTTGCCCACTCTGGAACATACATTAAAGGATTGATTCCAAATAGTCGCTTATCATCAAATGAATTCACTTGATAATCAATACCTGCTCGATGATAATAAAAAGTTTCTCCCCCAGATGTTAACTTGAAGTAATACTTGATGGGTTCCTTTCCAACCTTCATTTGACACTGATAGTAATTAAAAAATTCATCACTGCCCTTGTAAACTAAACGTTTAATTTCTTTTGAAATTCCTTTTGTTATGAAAATTAGTTCGATAGAGTCTAGTACTTCTTTTCCTGTACGAAACCAAAAAGTTACCCTGTCGCCTGGTTTGGGGTCCGACGGAATTCGATAATTTTCTGACTCATCACAAAATAAAGCTCTCTTATTTAGTAAATCACTCATATCCTTTTCATACCTCTTTTATTTTTCAAGTAATACTTTTGTAGAGAATAACTGACTAAACTGCTCTCCGCTAATCTTTTCTTCCTCTAAAAGTAGTTTAGCGCCACTATCTAATACATCTCTATTTTCTAAGATAATTGCTTTCGCTTTTTTATAACAATCATCAATAATCGTTTTTACCTCTGCATCAATATCTGCAGCTACTTTTTCACCATATGAACGAGTATGTCCAAAATCTTTACCTAAAAAGACTTCATCATCGCTATCATAGCTAATCATACCAATTTTTTCAGACATTCCATACTTTGTAACCATATCTCTTGCAAGACTAGTAGCCTGACGAATATCCTGAGAAGCACCTGTTGTAATATCATCAAAGATAATTTCTTCTGCAATTCGTCCACCAAGGCTAACCATAATATCTTGAAGCATCTTACCCTTTGTATTAAACATTTCCTCTTGCTCTGGCTGAGGCATCGTATAACCTGCTGCCCCCATACCTGTTGGAATAATTGAAACTGTATGAACAGGTCCAACTAAAGGTAAGACATGGAATAAAATCGCATGTCCAGTTTCATGATAAGCCGTAATTTTCTTTTCTCTTTCAGATACTAAACGGCTCTTCTTCTCAGCACCAATACCTACTTTAATGAATGAACGATTGATGTCTGATTGAGTAATAAAATGTCTTTTTTCTTTAGCTGCTAAAATGGCTGCTTCATTCATTAAATTCTCAAGATCCGCACCTGAAAATCCTGATGTTGAAAGCGCTGTTTGATGTAAGTCTACATCTGAGCCTAAAGGCTTAGAATCTGCATGCACGTGTAAAATTTCTTCTCGACCTCTAACATCTGGACGACCTACAACGACTTTACGGTCAAATCGACCCGGACGAAGAATTGCTGGATCTAGAATATCTACACGGTTAGTTGCTGCAAGTACAATTACCCCATCATTAATACCAAATCCATCCATCTCTACAAGCATCTGGTTAAGAGTCTGTTCACGCTCATCATGGCCACCACCCATACCAGCACCACGCTTTCTAGCAACAGCATCAATCTCATCGATAAACACAATACATGGAGCATTTTTCTTAGCTTCTTCAAATAAATCTCTCACACGAGAAGCACCAACACCGACAAACATCTCCACAAAGTCAGAACCAGAAATACTAAAAAATGGTACTCCTGCTTCTCCAGCTACAGATTTAGCAAGCAAGGTTTTACCTGTTCCTGGAGGGCCTACTAAAAGAACACCTTTAGGAATTCTTGCTCCAAGCTCGATATATCTATCAGGATTCTTTAAGAAATCCACAATTTCTTCAAGCTCTTCTTTTTCTTCTTTAAGACCTGCAACCTTATCAAAAGTTACTGGATTTTTTCCATCATCTCGTCTAGCTCTGCTTTTACCAAAATTCATCATTCGGTTTCCACCACTAGACGCCTGCATGGCTTGATTATTTAGCATAATTACCATAAATGCAATAATCATCATTCCACCTAAAATTGGGAGGACAATCATTACAAAGTAATTCTCAGTTTGAACCTGTCCCATAGACACAGCTAGAGATTTTTCTTTTAGAGCATTAAACTCTTGTTGTACATCTGCAATATAGACATGATACCTGTTTCCATCCTTTAAACGAAAGTTAATCTGTCCAGTAGATGAACCTTGATTTGGAAGGACAGTTGCAGATGCTATTTTTTCATCATTGACATAGTTTATATACTCATTATAAGTACATTCGGTTCCATTTGCTCGCTGCTTTGTAAAAGTTAGCACTAAAATGATACCGATAATTACCATTAAATAAACACTATAATTTCGCTTCAATCCTATTTCTCCTTACTATTCCTCATGAAATTCTACAACTCCAATATAAGGTAAATTTCTATATCTTTGATCATAGTCAAGACCATATCCCACAACAAATTCATCTGGAATATTAAATGCCGTATAATCAACAACCACGTCCTTAACTGTTCGACGTGCTGGTTTATCTAATAATGTGCATAACTTAATGCTATTAGGTTTTCTATTTTCTAAAATTTTTAATAAATGGCTAAGTGTTCGGCCAGAATCAATGATATCTTCCACAATAATTACATCTTTTCCTTCTAAAGGATCATCTAAATCCTTTAAGATTTTAACGATTCGACTAGACTCTGTTCCGCTTCCATAGCTACTTACAGACATAAAGTCAAATGAAACAGGAACCGTAATTCGCTTAGCAAGTTCACACATAAAGCAAACTCCACCTTTTAAAATACAGATTAAATGAACACTTCTTCCTTCATAATCCTTACTGATCTGCTCTCCTAATTCACTAATTTTTTGATCTACCTCTTCTTCCGATAAAAGTACACGTACAGTTTCTTTCATAATTGTCCTCCTTTGATTTCTACCTGTAAAATACGTTTTGTATTCTCTGTCACCTTATAAGCTTGTGAAATTCTATAACCTATCATCCATACTACATGATTTCCATCAACTAATAAGAGAATCTCATCTCGAATTTCCTTTGGAATTTTTTGGTCTATCATCAAAGCTTTAATACTTTTAGTTCCTCCCTCAGGATAAATTTGCATATAATCTCCTGTTTGTCTTGTACGAATAGTCAAAGCATCATTGATTTTATCATAATCAAACCACTTCATACAAGGGGTTTTCGGTATTTTTTCTGATGAATTATAAGAAAATACCTTATAAGTTACCTTTGGAAGCTTAGGAAGAGATGATTTAGTTGCTTCTTCAGAAATTTTCTCAACAACTAATGCATCATAATCTCGTCGAACTAAAATTTCTTTTGACAAATAAGATTTTCTTCCAACCCCCTTTTTAGCAACTTCAATGCTCTGTTCAATATGAACCATACCTATATCTTTTAAAGAACAATGATTTTCCTTTAAAATTTTTCTAAGCACATAGCCTTGAAGTAGCGGTTTTAATTCTAAAAAATCTTCTATTGGCAACCGAACCGGAAATTTTGTTCCATATTGACTTAACCAATCATTTACATATTCTTCAAAAAAGTCATCCGCTTGTCTTAACTGATTAGCTAATGTCAAAACATGCTCATCAGCTTTATCATTAATTTCTTTTTTTAGGTATGGAATTAATTCATTTCGAATTTTATTTCTTGTATACATAGAATCTAGATTTGTTTCATCTATGGCAAATTCAATTTGATATTCCTTTAAATACTCTTCAATCTCTTTTCTAGAAACATCTAATAGTGGTCGAACAATTTTTCCTCTTTTAGGTAAAATTCCTCTAAGTCCTGTAAGACCACTTCCCCTAAATAAGTTGTGTAAAATAGTTTCACATTGGTCTTGCTTATGATGGGCAATTGCAATTTTACAATTGCTTCCAAGACTACTTGATACCTCATCAAAAAGCTGATACCTCACTCTTCGACCTGCTTCTTCTGTTGAACACTTCCACTCATTAGCTAATTCCAATACCTTTTCATACCTAGTATAGCATGAAATATTTAATTTTTTACATAAATTTTGTACGATTTCAATATCTCTATCGGCACTTTCTCCACGAATTCCATGATGAAGAGTTAAAACTGATAAATCTAAGTTTAAAATCTCCTGCAAACGAAAAAGGAGAACTACTAAAGCCATTGAATCAGCTCCTCCAGAAACCCCTACCAAAACAGGACCTCCAGAAAATAGTTCCCACTGTCTACTATCGTTTAACACTTTTTTCTCTAATTTATTTAATTTCGTTTCGTTTTTTGCTATTTCCATAACTTCTAAATCCTATAGTTAAAATCGTCATATCATCTTTTGCTTCTTCATTTTCAGCTAAAACCTTATTCATTAACCATAAAGCTTCTTCCTTTACATTTGTTTTTGAATACTCGTTAATCATCTGTTCAAAAATTTCTTCTCGGTTCCTAACTTCAATTTGATCTAATACTCCATCAGTTACCATAATTAACAAGTCATCTTCCTTAAATGTAATCGTTTCTGAGCAAAATTTTGCTTCATTAATCATTCCAAGTGGAAGTCCAAAGTTTCCAATTTGAGTCACCTCATTTTGACGTTTAAGAAAACACTTAGGTGCTCCCATCTTTAACATTTTACCTTCACCTGTATACGTATCAAATACGCAAATATCTAGAGTAGTTGGATGTTGAGTCCTTCGATAAAACAATAAAACATGATTGATAAAATTTGCAGCGGCATCTAACTCAAAACCTGTTTCTAATAGCTGCTCTAATAAATCAACAGCAAGCTGACTTTCTAAGTAGGCTTTCCTACCAGTTCCCATTCCATCAGATAAGCAAAATAAAATCTTTCCATTTGGTAAGCTTTTCGTTGAAAATGTATCACCAGAAAACTCTTCACCTGACTTTACAACCCTTGATAATCCATGAAAAACAAAGAAATTGGGTTCTTCTTCAAATTTTACTTCACTAAATTCATGATTAATCACTAGTTGATTTTCTAATGAGGACCTCCAATGTTTCTTTGTTTCATTACTTAAACTTAAAGCAACATCTCGAACTGTTAAATACTTTTTCCCACTCGTTCGAACATTCATATAGATTTCTTGCCTATGAAACTCATTTTCTAAAATCACCATCTTATCTACTTCAATTTGATAAAGCTTTAACTTACGTTTTAAATTTTTATAAGTTCTCTGTTCAACAGGCCTTAAATTTTGACATTTATTGGCTAGATTTTTAATCATTTGACTCATTTGCTCAAACTGAGTGTAGATTGCTCGTTGACTGTCGATATATCGTTCAATCCACTCACTATCTTCAACTGTCATTGCTTCTTCTGTAGGTAAGTTTTTATCACTAAAATACTTCGCAAGACTATCTAGACTTTTTGACATTTCCTTTAAATGCAAAGCGATGACTTGACTTTCCTTTGATTTTCTTGGTTTTCTTAAGGAAATTTTTCTTTTCAAAACATTTGAAGGGAGTAAGAAATAGATACCACAAATCGCTAATGCATTCCACCCAATAATTCCTAATGAATAAAAATTATCTAAGCCAATTAAAATTGCTAAAAAGGAAATTACTGTACAAACCCTTCCAAGGCTCGAAAAGAATCCAGCAACTAATCCACCCATACATAAAAGTGCTATTGAAGAAATTTGTCCATTAATTCCTGCCAAAATAAAACCACTTAAACTTCCACAAATACATCCTATTTCAGTCCCATACTTATAAGAAATAATCAATACCAAAACAATTAAAGGCAACTCAATATTTCCAAAAGCAATAACAAACAATCCAGTACCTATTAAAGCTAAAGTAATTCTTAAAATATCTATTTTTTTCATAGCTTAAACCTCCGCCAAATTTTATGGAGAGTATACAAGATATCTATGAAAAATTATGTCAAAAACCGTTAGTTCCTACTAGATTTTGGTTTTAATAAAATCTCATTTTCCTTTAAAAGACCTAACTTTTCCTCAGCAACCGACTCAATATATTCATCTGAGAGTACATAGTTTAACTTTTTTTCTAACTCTAATTTCTTTTTAGCAGCTTGCTCTTTTTCCTGTTGCAATGATTCATATTGAGCTTTTTTTACTTCAATATCTTTATTAATCTGATTTGTACGTATAATAAAAAAGCTACACAATACTACAGTAATGATACTTGCAAAAATAATTGTATATCTATTGTTTCTTTTATTTTTTCGTCTTATCTTTTCCTGTCTTCTTTTTTTGAGATATTCATCTTTTTGCTGTTTATGATCCATTTCATCCTCCTACTTAGGACACATTCTACCCGCCTCATAATCAGGTACATTAAAATCATTCCCAATCCAAAGCTAATAATTAAAAATCCTCGAATAACACCATTATTATAACAATACACTAAGTATGAAAATCCTATCCCTAATAAAAACCAATAACTAATATCTAAAAGAGCTAGAATTAGAGGCAATTTTTTTAAAATTTTACGAAAGATTTTAAAAAGGCCATAGCAAGCCATCGAAATCATTCCCCAGCCTATACACCTAAAGAGTATTTGCCATTCCCACATAACTTCTCTCATTACTTAAATATCCTATGAACAAAAGAAGTTTTTGCTACAACTTTTGTATACTCTAATCCATCAATATGTCCCTCTAAACTAAGCTGTCCCTTTTCTAAATCAAGCTGTTTGACATGTAAATCATTTCCTTTAATCAAAAGATTCCCTTCACTTGTTTCTACTACAGCTTCATTTTCATCTAACGAATGGACATCAAGCACACCTGTCATTTCCAACTTTAAACGACTAATCATTGTAATTTTATGGTTATGGTCTTCCATTAAACGACCTCTATACAATAAAATTCTCTATAGTTTATGCGTAAGTTTCATAAATATTCGTAACTATTTAAAATCTAATTCTAAATAACTATAAATACTCAAATAATTCTGAGGCTTCGTCTTTTTTTACAGTTTCTTGAATTTTTAGTACTCGTACTTTTACCGTTTTACTACCAAATAAAATTTCAATTTGGTCACCCTCTTTGACATTATAAGAAGCCTTTACTGGTTTTTCATTTACAATTACTCGCCCAGCATCACAAGCTTCATTTGCTACGGTTCGTCTCTTTATTAAACGAGACACTTTTAAATATTTATCTAGTCTCATAAAATTTTCTCCTCTCTATAGCATAAAGTAAATCCATTGGTATAAATACCTTCTTCACATTTAACTTGATACTACCTAAAAAACCCCAGGAAAAGCCCCAGGGTTATTTCATTTGTTTAATTAATTCTCTTATTTACCATTAACAGCATCTTTTAATGCCTTACCTGCTTTAAATTTTGGAGACTTAGATGCAGCAATTGTCATAGCTTCTCCTGTTTTAGGATTTCTTCCCTGTCTTTCAGCTCTTTCAGAAACTTCAAAAGTACCAAATCCTACAAGATTAATTTTTTCTCCTGCTTTAAGCTCTTCAGTTACAGTTTCTGTAAAAGCTTTAATTACCTGTTCTGTAACTTTTTGAGATACGCCTTCACCTGCTTTTTCTGCAACCTTTTTGATAAGCTCTGTCTTAGTCATAAGTTTATCCTCCTTAATTTTAAATTAAATAATAATTCTTTGTTAATTACACGCCAAAATTGTATAATGCTATCCAAGTTTTGTCAAGGAAAATCTTTTATTTTAGCTTATTTTATCAAAGATTTTATATGTTCACTATACTCTTGAACAACAACAGATGGTCTATAGTTGGTTGTTCCGTACAAAAATTCATGAATTAATGTAACGTTATCATCCAAATCCTTTGGAAGAACACAGTCTCCTTTCTTACCTACTATCTTAGTTGTTCTATAATCTTTAAATGGTACTCCATTGCTATCATCAATTTTACACTTAACAAGTGTTGGAAGTAATTTTAAAATTTCTGTGTCTTCTAATGAAGTTTGTACACCTCTAAGTCCTGCTGTCATTGCATTCTTTAACTTAAATGGCGATGATTTCTTTGCTTTTACAACCATTGCAGCTAAGACCGTACGTTGTCTTTCAGTTCTCTTATAATCAGAACCTGCTGTATATCGAATTCGACAATAAGAAACTGCTTGAATACCATTTAAGGTCTGAACTCCTGACTTTGTAACTTCCTTATATTTCTTACCAATTTGCTTAACCATAGTCTTTTGATAAGCATTAATGTACTCAATCTCTTCATCCTCTACTTTAATTCGTACACCACCTAGTTCATCAATTGCATCAGCTAATCCTGCAAAACCAACCGTTATATAATCTTCAATTGCTAAATCAAAATTTCTATTTAATGCACTAATTGCTCGTTCTGGACCTCCTGTGGCATAAGCAGCATTTATTTTATTATAACTATCATCATGAAGATTTAAATACGTATCCCTATAAACAGATAACATCTTTACTTTTCCACTCTTTTTATGAATACTAAGAAGAATAATTGAATCTGTTCGTGTTTTACTATCCAATTTATCAATACGAGAATCTACCCCAAAAAGCGCAAAAGTATAATAGTCTTTGGCTTCTTTTCTTAATCCACTTAAAAGACTCTCTTCTGTATGAATTTTAGAAGTATCTAAATCATTATGATTAATATTTTTACTAATTAAATAATATATAAATCCTACGCTCACTAAACACACCACCAAAATTAAAATAATAAGCTTTCGAAGTATATGTCTTTTTTCTTCTTTTTTCTCTTTGATTTTTGATAAGGTCTGGGTGAAGGTTTTTGACGAGATTGTTTTGAAGGTTTCTTCTTAACCTGACTAGTATGACGTTTTCTTGGTTCTTCTTGAAAATGGCCTTTTCGATAGAACTCTTTTTTCATATCGTTAACATCTGAACTTCTCATAATCTGCCTCCAAAGGATTCAAACAAATAAACTTGTTTATCTATTTGAATCATGAGTACAAGTTTGAAAGTTCACTTTCAAACTTTACCTCTTCTTACATTTTTTCATCTTACCACTACTTAATAAAAAAAGCAATATCTATTGAATATCTCTTGATTTTTTACTGATTTTATACTATAGTAAAAGAGATTTTGACTAAATTTTTAAAGGAGAAAAAGAAAGATATGCATTTTTATTCCCATCGTAAAAAACTACTATTTACTACTATTCCATTCTTTGCTATTGTACTTATTTGTTTACTTGCAATTCGTCCTAATGCTTCTTCGGGTCCTACTGTAAGAGTTGCTTCTTACTATGATTCGTTATATAAAGGAAACTCAGTTCAGACAAATTGTGTATACCTTGCAAGAAAATTTGTAGAACTTCCTTATGGTCTTACTTATTTTGAAGGTAAGAAAAATTTAATTAATAGTAATACTCCTTCAGAAGGTTATGTAGCTATTGTAAAAACTAATAACCGTTATGGACATGTTTCTATCGTTGTCAACGTCAATGGTTCTACAATTACTACTCTAGATGGCAACTGGACAGTTTCAGGAAGAAGTGGTAGACACATCGTTTATCGTACAGGTACTGCAAGTCAATTAGGAATTGTTGGTTATTATGTTCCAAAATATATAAAACAATCTATTCAAAAACCTAATGGCAGTACTATCAAAAGCATTGGTTCTAAAAAAACTGAAACTGTAAAAACTCCTACTACTATTACTAAGAAAACTTCAGTAGAAGCTACTACGTCTCTTTCAACTCCCTCTAGAGCATCTATTAAATTAGCAACCAGTAGAAACTATTCAACTTCAAAGGGTGTAGCTGTTTATTCTACAATTACTAAGAATAAAACCGATAGAGTAACTAAAGCTTATCTATACTTATGGAAACAAGGTAGTAAGAAAACTTCTGTTCCACTAGATCAAGATTCTTTTTCAAAAGGATTCACAAATCAGACTTCTGTAAGTGTTTATTATCGTCCAGGTATTGCTAACAATAAGCGATTAGCATCAAAAACAACTTATAATTATCAAATTACTGCAGTTGTTAATGGTAAAACCATTTCAACTCCAATTGGAACTATTCGTACAAAATAATAATGATGATATTAAAAAGGGGATGAGCATTCATCCCTTTAACTTTCCATTTGTTTTCCTAAAAAACCTACAGTGGCAGCTACTAGCTTTTTTTCAGTTTCTCCTACAGGAAGCTTTGAATTTTTTCCTAAAAGACAAACAGTTCCAATTACATCTGCTTCACAGATAATTGGATAAATCACTTGACTGTTATAAAGTCTTGCATCTTCTGTAACAATTGGAATTTTTCCACTTTCATTTTTCTTAATTACTAATACATTTCTTTCACAAATCAAGTCTTCCAACTCTTTACTAATTAGCTTTCCAATAAAATCTTTACTCAATCCTCCAGCTACTGCAATAACCTGATCTCTATCTGTAATACAAACCATAAATCCACTAACTTGTGCTAAGGATTCAGCATAAGGTTTTGCTACTCCATTTAATTCATCCATTGGAGAATATTTTTTTAGGATAACCTCACCCTCTCTATCTGTAAATATTTCAAGAGGGGTGCCCTCTCTAAGTCTTAACGTTCTTCTAATTTCTTTAGGAAGAACAATTCGTCCTAAATCATCAATTTTTCGAATAATTCCTGTCGCTTTCATAGATTCCTCCATTAGTGTATTCTAATGGTAGTATCTGTAAGTTAAGGTTTTTTATACCTTTTTATATCTTATTTATACCTTAAATCGATATCCAACACCCCAAATTGTTTCAATATATTTAGGTTTCGCTGTATTTACTTCAATCTTTTCACGGATTTTTTTAATATGTACAGTAACGGTTGCAATATCCCCCACTGATTCCATATCCCAAATTTTATTAAACAATTCATCTTTTGAGAATACATGATTTGGATTTTGAGCCAAAAAAGTAAGTAAATCAAATTCTTTTGTTGTAAACTGCTTTTCAACTCCATTGATGTAGACTCTTCTTGCAGTCTTATCAATCTTTAATCCTCGAATTTCGATAATTTCATTCTCCTGAACATTTGTACCAATTAATCGCTCATAACGAGCAAGATGCGCCTTTACTCTTGCTACTAATTCACTAGGACTAAATGGCTTGGTAATATAATCATCTGCCCCTAATCCTAATCCTCGAATCTTATCAATATCGTCTTTTTTAGCTGAAACCATTAGAATTGGAGTATTTTTTACTTTTCGAATACGCTTACAGATTTCAAATCCATCCATCTCTGGTAACATTAAATCTAAAATAAATAAATCAAATTCTTCTTTTAATGCTCTATCTAATCCCTTTCTTCCATTTGATTCAAGTTCTACTTCAAACCCACTAAGTTCTAAGTAATCTTTCTCTAATTCTGCAATTGCCAACTCATCTTCTATAATTAATAACTTGCTCAACTTCTATAGACCTCCTGATATTTTCTAATAACAAAATGCATGACAGTTCCAATATGTTCTGTGCTTGTACACCAAATTCGTCCGCCATGATCTTCAATAATCTTTTTAACAATTGAAAGACCAATGCCACTTCCGCCTTTTAGTGAATTTCTAGAGGCATCCGTGCGATAAAATCTGTCGAAAACTTTTGGAACATCCTTTGGCGCAATTCCACAGCCATTGTCTTCAATTTCAACTAAAATAGAATCTAATGAATCCTTTACACGAATATCAATAATTCCCTGTGCCTTATCTAAATACTTCACAGAGTTGCTAATAATGTTGTTAATAACTCTCTTTAGCTGTTCGCCATCAGCAATAATTAAGGTATCCTTGTCTGTAGAATTTGTATAACCTAAGATAATTCCCTTGGATTCTAATTCAAGTCCTACTTCTTCTATGCAATCACTAAAATAGTTGTACACATTAATTTTACTAAAGTTATACGGAATTTTATTTGTGTCAATCTTTGTATAAAAAGTCAACTCCTCAATCAATCGACTCATATCCTTGGCCTTATTATACACAGTTCTTAAATACTTTTCTTGCTTCTCTGGAGTATCTGCTACTCCTTCTAAAATGCCTTCCATATAACCTTGAATTGCTGTAATTGGTGTCTTTAAATCATGCGAAATATTGCTAATTAATTCCTTACTTTCTCTGTCATATTTTAGTTTCTCTTCCGCTGATTCCTTAAGACGCAATCTCATTTCTTCAAAATTTTGAAATAGTTCTCCTATTTCATCATGCGTTTGTGGCTCTAATACACACTCCATATTTCCATCTCTAATTTCCTTCATTGCCTCATTAAGCTTTGAAATAGGACTAAAAATTGAATAATAAATCCATGTGCAAAAAAATGATGCCGTAATAAGAAGTAATAAAAATACTAATGCCATAATTTGATTTGCAACATCTAGTTCAACTAATCCAATATTGGCTGAGATTATACGCAAACAGATATAAAACACAATGGTTGGTATAATTAGAATTGATAAAAATACAATAATTAATCTTGTACGTAATTTCATGTTTTTTTCCTCACTTTATTTAGTAACAGTGTACCAAACTACCGTATAAAAATCAACACTTGACTTTTACATGAAGTTCTTCTATACTAACGTAGAAACTGACCCACGGGTCGGTAATTAAGAAAATTTATTAATTCCTCGAAAGGAGAGCCCATGATTTCACGCTACAGTGTAAAAAAACCATTTACTGTTTTAGTAGGAATTGTCATGATTTTAATCTTAGGTTATGTATCATTTACCCGTATGACTACTGACTTACTTCCTAGTATGGAATTTCCCTATGCGATTGTCATGACTACCTATCCTGGCGCTAGTCCAGATGAAATTGAAACAACTGTTACCAGTCCCATTGAATCTTCAATGGCAACACTTGACAATATTAAAAATATCTCTTCCGTATCCAATGAAAACTACTCCATGGTTATTTTAGAGTTTGAAGATAACTCCAACATGGATACTTTAACCATTGATATGAGAGAAAAGCTAGATCAACTAAAGTCAACCTTTAATGACTCTATCGGAAGTCCGATTATCATGAAATTAAATCCAGATATGATGCCTGTAATGGTTTCAGCTATTTACTCTGAAGAATATAATGGCAAGGAATTAACAGATTTTGTCAATGAAAATATTATTCCAAACTTAGAGAGTATTGAAGGTGTTGCCTCTGTTTCAGCTTCTGGTACAATCACCGAAGATGTACAGGTCATTATCCGTCAATCTAAAATCAATCAATTAAATAAGAAAATCAAAAATGCCATAAACGGCAAATTTAAAGATGCCGAAGATGAATTAAATGACTCAAAAAAAGAGTTAGAAAACGGCAAAAATGAACTAGAAAATGGTAAGCAACAAGCTGCTAATCAAATGGCTTCTGCTGAACAACAAATCAATGATAATAAAGATAAGCTTTTAACTACAGAAGCTGATTTAAAAAGTAAACTTCAACAAGTTGAAAGTGGACTTACAAGCATTACCCAGCAAGAAGCTCAGTTAAAATCTACGGAGCAAACTGTAAAAACCTTAACTTCTCAATTAAAACAGGCTACCGAAAATATTAACCAAATTGATGAAGATACCACTCTACTAAACCAACTAAGATCTCGATTAGATAATCTATCAGATGAAGATCAAGCAACTCTTTCATCTCTTGGTTTAACTGAATTTACCACAGAAGCTATTGATGAACAAATTGCTAGCTTAAATTCTCAACGATCTACTTTAGAATCTACAAAGGCAACTATCCAATCAACGATTGATGGTGTCTCAAACATGGGACTTGTACAGATTGAGAATACTAAAGCTCAACTTGAGACTAATAAAAAGCAATTAGAAAATGCAAAATCTCAATTAACTTCTGCCCTTTCTCAGATTGAAACAGGTAAAATCAGCTTAAATCAAGCAATTAGCGAATTAAATAAAGAGCGTTTACTCGCAAGTATTGAAATGGCAACTGCCAATGCACAAATTTCTTCTGGTCAACAGCAATTAGATGCTGCCCAAAAAACTATCGATGATCAAAAAGACTCTGCTTATGATCAATCAGATGCTAATAAACTAGTAACGATTAGTATGGTTGAAAACTTACTGACTGCCCAAAACTTTTCGATGCCAGCAGGTTATATCACAGAGGATGGGACTTCTTACCTAGTTCGTGTAGGTGACGACTTTGAAACTACTCAGGATATGAAAGACCTTGTATTAATGGATATGAATATTGATGGTCTTGAACCTATTAAACTATCCGATGTCGCTGATGTGATCATTACAGATAACAGTGACAAGGTCTACACAAAAGTTAATGGAAATTCAGGTCTTATGCTTACGATGCAAAAGCAAACTGGATATTCTACAGGTGAGGTTTCTGACCGAATTTTAGATAAATTTGAATCTTTAAAGAAGCAATATACAAACATTGGATTTATTACCTTAATGGACCAAGGTATCTATATTGACATGGTTATTAACTCTGTTTTAAAAAATCTCTTATATGGTGCTGTTTTAGCTATCATAGTGTTACTCATCTTCTTAAAAGATTTAAGACCTACGATTGCTGTTGCTTTCTCGATTCCTGTTAGTATTTTAACAGCAATTGTTTTAATGTACTTTAGTCATGTAAGCTTAAATATTATTTCACTGTCTGGTCTTGCACTGGGTGTTGGTATGTTGGTTGATAACTCAATTGTTGTTATTGAAAATATTTATCGACTTCGCAGCGAAGGTTACTCTGCTAAAAAAGCCGCAGTTGAAGGAGCTAGAACAATGGCAGGTGCAATTACAGCTTCTACCCTTACAACGGTTTGTGTATTCTTACCAATTGTATTTACAGAAGGATTAACTCGACAGATATTTGTTGATATGGGATTAACTATTGCTTATTCCCTTCTTGCAAGTTTACTCATTGCTTTAACCTTAGTACCCGTTATGAGTGCAAGCATGTTAAAAAATCCTCCAAAAGAGAAAAAGACATGGATTATTGGTCGTCTCCAAGAAGGTTATGGTGCAATTATGCCAACTGTCTTAAAATTGAAACCTGTAATTTTAATTGGAAGTTTAGTACTAGTAATCTTAAGTGTATACTTAGCATCTACCAATGGTACTGCCTTAATTCCTGAGATGGGAAGTACCCAGATTTCTCTTTCTATCACAACCGATGAAGATTCGACATTTGAAGATACCAGTAAAATTGGTGATGAAGCAATAAAGCGCATTCAAAGCATTGATGGCGTTACAGATGTCGGTGCTATGATGGGCGGTGGCAGTGGAATGAGCAGTATGGCAAGTATGTTAGGTCAAAGCGATGGAACAACTAACAAACTTTCATTCTACATTTTAACTGATGAAAATAGCAAAAAAACCAACAAAGAATTTGGTAAAGAAATTGAAGACCAATTAAAGGATTTAGATTGTACCTATGAGCTATCCACAACAATGATGGATACTTCTGCAATGTATGGAAGTGGAATTTCTATTCAAATCAAAGGTCGTGACCTTGATAAACTCCAGACAATTGCTAGTGATATGGTTAAACTTTTAGAAAATGTCGAAGGCGCAGTCAATGTAAAAACCAGTGCCGGTGAACCTACGGATGAAATCCGACTAACTATTGATAAAAATAAAGCAATCAAATATCAGCTGACAACTGCTCAGATTTTTCAGTCAGTTAATAGTAAACTTTCAACGGCAACTTCTAAAAACAAATTGTCAACAGATACTTATGACTACAACATTATTGTATCAAAAGACACAGATGAAGACCTTACTAAAAAGACTTTAAAAGAAATTAAACTAACCGGAACAGATTCTGATGGCAAGAGTGTTGAACTTCCAATTACTGATTTAGTATCCTTTGAAGATGCTCACGGTTTACAGTCTATTAGCCGTGATGATCAATCTCGTTATATTAATGTTACTGCTGAAATTGATGAAAATCACAATATTGGATTAGTATCCAATGTAGTTAATGAGCGATTAAAAGAAGTAACTCTTCCTGAAGGATATACTTATTCAATGGAAGGTGAAGACGAATCAATTAATGAAGCTATGAGTCAAGTTGGTTTAATGCTTGCCCTAGCATTAGCATTTATGTATTTAATTATGGTTGCACAGTTCCAATCACTGCTTTCACCATTTATCATTATGTTTACAATTCCACTTGCATTTACTGGTGGTTTTGCAGCTTTATTCCTTACTGGCAATGAAATTAGTTTAATTGCTATGATTGGATTTGTTATGTTATCTGGTATCATTGTAAACAATGGTATTGTTATGGTTGACAGTATTAACCAACTTCGTAGAGAGGGTATGAATAAAAAAGATGCGATTCGCGTAGCAGGTACTACTAGACTTCGTCCAATTCTTATGACTGCTCTAACTACAATTTTAGGACTTTCTGCAATGGTATTTAGTACGGATATAGGTTCTGCAATGTCAAAACCTATGGCTATTGTTACCATTGGTGGTCTAATTTATGGTACATTATTAACTCTCTTTGTTGTACCTTGTATCTATGATTTATTTAATAGAAATAAAGATATTACTGAAGAGGAGTTATAATGGACGATTTACAAGAGATTATTTACCCAAAATCCAAAAAGATTTTAGCTCTTTATGATTCTGTTTTAAAACTTTTAGAGGAGGGAAGAGAACTCTCTTCTCTAAAGGTTATTGATATTACAAATAAGGCAGGAATTGGAAAGGGTACTGCTTATGAGTATTTTAAAAGCAAAGATGATCTTATTTCTTGTGCACTCATTTACAGTTTACATCAAAGTATTCATGAGGGAATTTCTAAATTAGAACAAGGTGAATCCTTTAAAGAAAAAGTAATGATTATTCTTAATTTTATTGAAAACAATCAGTCAATTCGAGAAAATATTCTTCGATTTATTAATAAGGGAATATTAAAAGACCTAAGTGAACACTTAAAAGAATTTGGTCACTATTTTACAATTCTAGAGAAACTTCTAATTGAAACATATGCCCTTGGAGCAAAAGAAGGACTCTTTCCTAAAGACACTGATCCCTTTTTAATAAAATCTGTCTTCTGTTCACAGATTTTATTATTTCTAAAGTATTTAGAACAACCTGTGAATAAAGACGAATGTGAACAATTTAAGAGCTATTTATATGAAAATTTAATTTATTTATTTCGATAAAGGGAAGAGACTGTTTTTTGCAGTCTCTTTTTTTAATCTTACAAAATTGTAACATTTCGTAAGATTAAACACACGACAAACTTCATTCTTTCAGTTATGATATAGACATAAAAGTTAAGAAATTTATCTGAAACATTGTAGAAAGGAGTTTATTATTATGAATACTGTTTTAAAAATTGATCAAATTGAAAAATATTATGGAAATAAATCAAGCCTTACAAAGGCAATTGACAATATCTCATTTGAAGTAAATAAAGGAGAATTTGTTGCTATCATGGGTGCAAGTGGTTCAGGTAAAACCACTTTACTAAACTGCATTTCAACCATTGACCGTGTAACTAGTGGACATATTTATGTTGCAGATGAAGATATTACCAAGTTAAAAGGAAATCATTTAACCAAATTTAGACGTGAAGAACTCGGATTTATTTTTCAGGACTTTAATCTGTTAGATACATTAACAGCTTATGAAAATATTGCTTTAGCCTTATCTATTCAAAATATTAAAGCAAGAGAAATTGAAGAACGAATTCTGAAGGTAGCTAAAGAACTTGCCATTGAAGAGGTGTTAAATAAATATCCTTACCAAATGAGTGGTGGTCAAAAGCAACGTGTAGCCTCAGCTAGAGCAATTATTACAAATCCTAAGTTAATCTTAGCTGATGAACCAACTGGTGCTCTTGATTCAAAATCAAGCAAGATGTTACTTGAACGTTTTAACTATTTAAACAATGAATTAGATGCAACCATTTTAATGGTTACCCACGATGCATTCTCTGCAAGTTATGCAAACCGTGTCATCTTCATTAAAGATGGTAAAATTTTTAATGAATTAGTAAAAGGAACTGATAGTAGAAAAGACTTTTTCAATAAGATTATTGACGTTGTAACTTTACTAGGAGGCGATTTAAACGATGCTCTTTAAATTATCACTTAAAAACATCCAAAAGAGTGTTAAAGACTATGCCATTTATTTCTTTACACTCATTTTAGGTGTAGCAATTTTTTATGTATTTAATGCGATTGATTCTCAGACAGCTATGATGAATGTTTCAAAATCTGCCTATGAAGTCATTAAACTCATGACCAACATGTTATCAGGTGTTAGCGTATTCGTTTCATTTGTTTTAGGCTTTTTAATTATCTATGCTTCTAGATTTTTAATGAAACGAAGAAACAAAGAATTTGGTGTATATTTGACTCTTGGAATGAGTAAGAGAAAAATCTCAACCATTCTTTTAGTTGAAACCTTTTTAATTGGCTGTATTTCACTAGCTATTGGACTAATCATTGGTGTGATTGCAAGCCAGGGAATGAGCTTAATTGTAGCAAATTTATTTGAAGCAGATATGACTTCTTTCCAATTTACATTTTCTGTAGAAGCTTGTATCAAAACAATGATTTATTTTGGCATTATGTATTTAATCGTTATGGTTTTTAATACATTTTCTGTAAGCCGCTGTAAACTCATCGACTTACTTCATGCCAATAAAAAATCAGAAACTGTAAAACTTAAAAATCCAGCAGTATGTATTGTAGTTTTCATCCTTTCAGTAATTGCACTAGGATATGCCTACTCGATGGTTTCTGGTGATTTATCAAAACTAGGATCTCCTAATGCTATTTTCATTCCTATTGGAATTGGCTGTGTCACTACATTTTTTATCTTTTGGTCATTATCAGGACTTTTATTAAAGTTCGTAATGTCTATGAAAAATACCTATTACCGAGGACTTAATAGTTTTACTTTAAGACAGGTCAGCAGCAAGATTAATACAACGGTATTTTCTATGACTATTATTTGCTTAATGCTATTTGTTACCATTTGTGTACTTTCTAGTGGACTATTTATTAAGAATTCAATGAATCAAAACCTAAATGAACTTGCCCCTGTAGATATGCAAATTATGCGTTCAGTCATCAATGTAGATGATGAACTAGATAAAGAAGTATACAGCAATGAACAGCTTCAAAATACCAAATTATCAATTAAAGAAATCTATACAAACTCTGGTTTGAATTTAGATGACTACCTAGAAAGTGATTATACATTCTACAACTATCAAATTCCTGAATTTACCTTCTCTAAATCCTTAGGTAAACTATTTAATCAAGTTAGCTCAACAATTTATGATTCAAATGAAAACTTTATGAAAATTAGCGAATACAACAGACTTGCTAAAATGTATGGTAAAGAAACCTTTGAATTAAGTGATGATGAATACTTAGTTATCGCTGACTATGAAGCTACTAAAAAACTTCGAGATGAGGCTTTAAAAAATGCTCCTACAATAGAAATTGATGGGAAAATATTAAAACCAAAATACTTAGAATGTAAAGATGGATTTATCGATATTGGTGGAAGCCACACGAATAGGGGGGTTTATATTATCCCAGATTCTCTATTAAAGGATGAATATAAACATACAGAATATCTTATTGGAAACTATAAGGGAACAACCAAAGAACAAAAACTTGAAACCGAAGATAAGATTTTTAATGAGAATATTATCAATAAAGTAGTTCCTGCTGTTGGAAGCTATGCGCACAATACTCGTTTAGATATTGCAGAATCTGCTGTGGGACTTGGCGCACTAGTAACTTTTATTGCACTATATCTTGGAATTATCTTCTTGATTAGCAGTGCTGCCATTTTAGCACTCAAAGAGTTATCAGAATCTACAGATAATAAAGAACGCTACGACGTACTTAGAAAATTAGGAGCTGATGACAAATTAATCAATAAGGCATTATTTAGACAAATTGGAATTTTCTTTGGATTCCCTCTAATTCTTGCTATTATTCATTCAATATTTGGTATTCGATTCTCCATGACTATTTTAGAAACTTTTGGAGAAAAAGGATTTTCACTATCTATTATAACAACTGCAATCTTTATTATTGTTATTTATGGTGGATATTTCTTATTAACTTACCTATGTAGTAAAAATATTATTAAAGAGAAATAAACCTAGGCTTCGCTAACTGCGAAGCCTATAGAATTCATTTCCTCCAAACTCAATCTCTACCTGTGTATATTCTCCTCTTACAGAAGAAATCGTAAGCCTATGTCCCAACTTATCACATAGCTTCTTTGCAATATAAAGTCCCATTCCCGTTGACTTTACCGTATTTCGACCATTCTCTCCTGTAAACGATTTCTCAAATACCCTAGATAAATCTGATTCAGAAATTCCAATTCCATTGTCATAAATTATTAATTTAGAACCTTGTGTTGATATTTTTATCTTAGCTTCTTCTGATTTCTTATATTTAATACTATTATTTACAATTTGATTTAAAATAAATTCCAGCCATTTCGCATCTGTAGATACCTTTAGTGGTTCAACTAAAACTTCAGGTATCATACGATTTTCTAGCAAATCATCTTTATTCTTCATCACAACTGCTGCCACCACTTTATCTAGTCTGGTTTCAACAATAGAAAAATCCTTTTCTGTATACTCAGAACGCACATAATATAAAATTTGGTCAATATAATTATCGAGTCTTCGAATACTCTTTAAGACTTTTTTATTATTTTCATTATGTGAAATTAAAACTAAGGATGCAATTGGAATTTTAATCTCATGAATCCACATCTCCACATACTCTTTAAAGCTATCAACATGAAGTTTATACTCTTTAATTCTTTCAATCATAGCCTTATCAATTTCATAAAGTGCCTGATGAAAAATCTGTCCTTCATAAAAATTTGGTTCATCTAATAACTCTTGCACCAAATATTTTTGATCTAATCGTTCTAAGTTTTTCTCTAACTCATTATAGAATCTCACTTTCCTAGAATAGTTAATCAAAATAAGTCCAACTCCTAATAAAACCAATAAGAACTCTATTCCTAAAATTAATTCTAGTGGAACCTTATAAGCACGAAGCATCAATAAGAGAAAACTATTACACACTAGAAACAGAATAATAGACATCCATAGATCTTTTAAATATTTATAAAATCTCATCGAAGTAAATACCCTTGTCCTTTCTTCGTCTCAATGGCATCACTATGTCCTAGCTCACTGAGTTTTGCTCGAAGTCTTGAGATATTGACAGTCAATGCATTCTCACTAATATATTCCTCACTATTCCATAGCGTGGTCATCAAATCATCTCTTGAAACAATCGTCCCTTGATAATTGAGTAAGTGTTGAAAAATAATTAATTCATTCTTTGTAAGTTCTACTTCATTCGAATCACTCTTTACTATTCCTCGACCTGGAATTAATGTTAATTCCTTGTAAGTTAACTTATCTACACTTCGATCCATTCGTTTAAAAATCGCAGCAATTCGAAGTAAAAGCAACGTAGGATTATAAGGCTTTGTGATATAGTCATCAGCTCCATAGCTCATAGCTAACACTTCATCTACTTCATTATTTTTACTAGTTACCATAATAACTGGTAGGTCTGAAACTTTACGAAGATTCTGCAATAGCATCTGACCATTTAAAAAAGGAATATTAATATCAAGTAATAATAAATCTGGTGAATATGATAAGATTTCGTCTAAGGAGTTCTTAAAATTCGTTAGAATTTCAGCTTTATATCCACTGTTTTCTAGGAGTTCCTTTAATTCGTTACGAATTAATTCATCATCTTCTACAATTAGTATGTTCTTCAAATTCACTACTCACCCTTCTAATTTTTTTATTATTATATCATGAGAAATCTTAAAAGGGAAAAAAAAAATCCGTAGTTAAGGGATTTTTGTTTTTAAAATTTCCCATAACTACGGACATTTCTTCCCATAACTACGGACATTCTTTCCCTTTATCCTGAGTTTCTTCTTATTATATCTAATATAACTAATACTACTAATATATTACTAACAACAACAAATCACCTACAGCTTATTCCTAATCTCTCTCCTCACTAACATTGTTTCTTATAGGACTGACTAGATCTAGTCTATATCTATTTTTGCGTTATTTTCTCTTTTTTCATTTTTTATTATAACAAATAAATTTTAAAAATCAACGACTTTTTACCTTGCAATTCAACTATTTTATGTTATAGTAAGAAAGGAATCAAATGAATAATTTTTACTA
>JPZU01000001.1:1423542-1433137 GCA_000875945.1 Lachnospiraceae bacterium TWA4
GCAGGAGTGATATTATGGCTATTTTAGCACCATCTATTCTATCTGCCGATTTTTCAACATTAGCACAAGATGTCGCAGCAGCAGAGGAATCAGGAGCTACTTATTTACATTTAGATATTATGGACGGAGCATTTGTTCCTAATATTAGTTTTGGAGCTGGAGTCATTTCTTGTCTTAGACCTAAGAGCAAGATGGTTTTCGATGTGCATATGATGGTTGAAGAACCTTCCAGATTTATTGACGATTTTGTCAAAGCAGGTGCTGACATCATCGTCGTTCACGCAGAAGCTTGTAAGCACTTAGATCGTACCTTAATGCAGATTAAGGAAGCAGGTATAAAATGTGGCGTTGCACTTAATCCTGCTACCCCACTTTCTATATTAGATTACGTTTATGACCTTGTAGATATGATTGTTTTAATGTCTGTAAATCCTGGATTTGGCAATCAGAAATTTATCCCTTATACAATGACAAAGCTTAAACAACTTCGTACAATTTTAGATGAAAAGGAATTAGATGTGGATATTGAAATTGATGGAGGAGTAAAACTTACAAATTGTAAAGAACTCATTGATTTAGGGGCTACTGTATTAGTTGCTGGCTCTGCAGTCTTTAAAGGTGACATTAGAGCCAACACCAAGGCTTTCTTAGAAATTATCTAAACTCATTTTCGTTAACTGTATAATTGTATTTATGATTGTATTATTTTACAATTTCTACTAAACGGGCAATATATTCTGGGGGTTGTTCCACAACAGCCCCCCGACAATTCCCGCTCCAGCATCTACTAACTTCTTCATAGATTTAGCAAATTCTTCTGCCTTCATATCATAGTGAGCATTTCCTTTATCATCAAATGTTGGAAGACCTGCATTTGGTTTGGCAATTATTGGAATCTGTGCAACTTCTTTCATATTTTTAATAAGATTTTCTAACTGATCAGGTCCCACTGAACAGTTCACTCCTACTGCAGCTGCACCTTTTTCTTGTAAAGTTTTTACTGCATCTACTACATTGGTTCCATATAATGATAAACCATTGGCATTAACAGTGATTGAGCAAAGCACTGCAATATCAGAAATAGACTTTGCTGCATCTAAAATAGCTACAGCGTCATTTAAAGATAATAAAGTTTCTGCAACTAATACATCCACACCTTCATCAACTAATAACTGAATTTGCTCTTTATAGACATCTACTAATTCTTCATATGAAATATCAAGATCTAAAATCTTACCTGTTGTTGAAATATCCCCTGCTACATAGGCTCTTCCACCTGAGATACGCTTAGAAAGTCTTACACATTCTCTATTCAATTCTTCTAATCGATCTGTAAGTCCATGTACTGCTAATGAAATACGATTACAACCAAAAGTTGGTGCATAAATAATTTGGCTTCCAGCCTCAATAAAATCATTTTGAAGTTTTTTGATACACTCTGGATGCTCATATGCCCACAATTCGGTAGACACCCCTGTAGGCATACCCATTTTTTGAAGATTTGAACCTGTTGCTCCATCTAATATAATAATTTCTTTTTTTGCTAATTCTAAAAATTCTTCTCTCGTCATATGGTTCCTCCTAAAAAAATTATAACTATTCATAACTATTTCTTGCAATTATCAAACAATTATACTATAATTCCCATAATATGTATAGCTAAAAGAAAGAGAGGTTTGCAATGCATAAATATCTAAAAGCTATTGGTTTTGGCAATTATACCAAACAAAAAGAAATCAAGCAATTATTAGATATGGTCTATGAAAATCCAGATACTGTAGATGCTACAAGTGTTGGAAGCGAAGTATTTGTTAGTATGTGTAAAGATTTTGGTGAAGATTTTGGATTATATATCTTTGGTGAATATGATGATTTAGATCGCTTTCAAATTGAATACTATTATCCCTATGTGACCAATGAGTTCTCTCAATGTACATTTCCTGGCACGATTCAGCGCCATGCCGATAAATTTGCATACTCTGTAATGTGTGATGATTACCATTTAGGAATTTCTTTAATCTATTATTTAAGAAATACTACCGATTATATTCGCTATGCACAAAAATTTGAGAAATCTCATGGATATTTTTCTCTCAACTTATCTGCCCTTTCCACTCATGGAAAGATTTTATTACCTACATTAAAAACAGATAAGGACCGAAAGAAGAGTAAAATTTTATCTAGGCAACGTGCTAGTCTTATCGAATCTGCCAAAAACGGTGATGCTGAAGCTATTGAGAATTTAACGATTGAAGATATTGATTTATATAATATGGCTACTAAACGAATTCTATCCGAAGACCTTTATAGCATTGTAGATACTTCTTTTATTCCAACTGGAGTTGAATGTGACCATTACAGTGTAATTGGAGAAATCTTAGCTTGTAAAGAAGTTAAGAATCGTATCACTGGAGATACTTTATATTCTATGTCTATTGAGAGCAATGATTTAACTTTTCAGTTGTTAATTAATCAAAAGAATCTATTAGGTGTTCCAGAAGTTGGCAGACGATTTAAAGGAGAAATTTGGCTACAAGGAATGATTAACTTTCCTGAATAAATAAATCTATCAATTGCTAATATGACAGGTTATAGTTTCCTAAAAAGGGAAACCTAGAATCTTCTTGACAATTAAATTTAGATAATTTATACTTTAGGAGGCAAGTCTTCGTAGCTCAGCTGGATAGAGCGTTCGCCTCCTAAGCGAAAGGCCGCGCGTTCGAATCGCGCCGGGGACGTTTTTAGAAAAGCTGAAAACCTTATTTACACGATATTTTATTTCGAATTAAGGTTTTCAGCTTTTTAGTTCCATCTTAACTATAAAAATTATTACATTTCTAACAATCCATACTTCACTTTAATCCTCTCTAACTTTTCTAACATCGGCTGACTAATGAGCCAAAGAAAAATGACAGTAGATGAAGCATGAACTAGGTCTACAGGAATCCCAGACATATAAATGGCTATTAAATTCATTTTTGTAATTGCGTAGGAAGACATCACAAGGGATGCTGGATTCATAATTCCTCCATAAATTAAGAAAGTTGCTAAAAATCCATAGATACAAAGTGAGATTCGTTTTGCTTTTAGCCATCCTTTTTGAAATAAGATTCCTGCGATAAACCCAATAACACCCATGGCAAGCATCTGCCACGGAGTCCAATTTCCTTGACCAAATAAGACGTTTGATGTAAGCATGGTAATTGCCCCAACTAAAAATCCAGTTTCAGCTCCAAGGCTAACTCCTGCAATAATCACAATCGCTGCCACTGGTTTAAAACTAGGAATCATAAAAAATGCTCCTCGTCCTGCAACAGCAATTGCCACTAGAACAGAGATTGTTAACAGTTCTCTAGCCTGTGGCTTTCGCCCTTCAAAAACCATAAAAAATGGAATCAGTGTATAAACTGCAATCACTAAGCTGACAACTAGATATTTACGATCATTTAGGTATGTAATTCCAAACCAAATGGTTAGAGGAACTGCTAATAAAATTAGAAATATAGAAACGATTGTTCGCTTAGATAGTTTCCCTTTGGCAATTGGAGTCAGTATTAAATCGGCATTTACTGTTTCTGTAGATTCTTCCCAAAAGTCATCATCCACCGTTTCTGGTAAAGGTGAATTTTCCCAATATGCATCTAAAAAGGCTTCCATTTGTTCTTGCTTCACTCTACACCACTTCCCTTCATTGCATCCACCACATCTTCTACAGTAACTGCCTGTGGAAAAATAACCTCTTGCCATACGATTTGCGGCTGTGGTATAGAAATTGTTTCCTGCAAAAAAGCTACGAGAATCTTGACAGGTGACTAAACTTCCTTGGAAGAATAGCCCTGTTCGGTCTGCGTATTTCGCACAAAATTCTACGTCATGAGAAATCATTAAAATCGTCACTCCATGCTTTGTCAATGTACGAAGAATTTCTCCTAGTTCTTTTTTATACATATTGTCAATCCCTTTAGTTGGCTCATCCATGAGTAAAATCTTTGGTCGAAGCAGTAAAATTTTTGCTAGAGCCAATCGCTGCTGTTCTCCACCGCTAAGGTCATAGGGATGTCGATCCAGTAAGTGCTCTAGTTTTGTTAAAGCTGCAATTCCTGCAATCGCTTCTGCCTTCTTCATATCTGAAGTATAGGCTTTTACTCTTTTTTCTTTCTTACCGTCAATCATTTCATAAAGGTCTGCTCGTACAGTCTTTTTGACAAATAGGCTCTGAGGATTTTGTGGCATGACACCTAGAAGTCCATGATAGAGTTCATCATCTTTGTACTTGTTGATGTCTTTTCCTTCTAGGTAGATTTTTCCTCGGTAAGGATATCTGATTTTGGCAAGCAAGCTAAGAGTGGTACTCTTACCTGTTCCATTTCCACCAACTAAAGCAAAGAGTTCTCCCTTCTTAACATCCATGCTAAGTCCTTGTACGACATCAGGTAAATCTTTGTCGTAGCGAAACCACAGGTCTTTGACTCGAATCATTGGAATGTCAGTAGTAGATTCCTCTTTGATAGATTCAAATGGCTGAATAGATTTTCCATTCAATTCTTTTGACATCCAACTTCTACCTTCACTGACAGTTAATGGACAGTCTAACTGGCTACTTGTTCCTGCGTAAATCTGCATCGGTGTTGGCATCATGAGAAAAAGTTCTGGATGTTTCTCTTTTAATTCCAATCCTAACTTTTCTGGTTTTCCATGCATTAATACCTTTCCATTATCCATTAAAAAGAGTTCATCTGCCCAGGGGATGACATCTTCTAATCGGTGTTCAGTGATGATGATGGTCGTTCCTATATCTCGATTGATTTTTCGAACAGTTTCTAAAAAATCCGATGCTGCGATTGGATCTAGCTGTGAAGTTGGCTCATCTAATATTAATAAGTTTGGATGCATTGCCATAACTGAAGCCAAGTTTAACAGCTGTTTTTGTCCTCCCGAAAGCTCTGACACATTTTTTAAAAACCACTCTTGAATCCCAAAGTAGGATGCCATCTCAGCCACTCGAAGCCTGATGGTTTCTGTATCAAATCCAAGACTCTCTAAACCAAAAGCTAGTTCATGCCACACTTTATCCGTAACGATTTGGTTATCAGGATTTTGAAGGACATATCCGATTCCTTCACTTTGTTCTCTATGGCTGACTTCATCAAGGTTTTTGCCTCTATAATAAATTTCACCCTTCTTTACTCCATGTGGAGCTAAAACCGTTTTTAATTGACGAAGTAGTGTGCTTTTACCACATCCACTCTTACCACACAAAACCACAAAACTTCCTTCTTCTACGGTTAAATTTACGTTATTCAGTGCTAGTTCTTTTGACTCTGGATAACTAAAACTGAAATTTTTTACTTCTATACTATTCAATGTTCCATCCCCCTACCCTCATTGTCATTTGCAAAATACCAAGGAAGATTTCTCTCCATGTTGGCTTTCTTTTCTAATCGATAAAATCGTAGGTCTTGCCATATTCCTAAAAAAACTGGGAATAGACAAAAAATTCCCCATGCAATATAGGTGATGATACCGATGGGTGTAGGAGGAAGTCCTCCAATTTTAATCACAGGATTATAAAGTGATTTAAACACGCCTTGTTTCATTCCAACTCCTGCAATTCCTAGTAGTACAGCAAAAATTCCTGTAATCCACTTGTCACGAACATCAAATCGAAAAATAGAAAAAGCTGTTCGTCCTTTTAATCCATAGCCTCTTGCCCTCATAGAATCTGAGGTATCTATTGCATTTTCTAATGCCCATGTAACTAAGATTGAAAGCATGGTTACTGCATACTTGATTTTTTGTAAGAGATTTCCATTACTCATATCTCGTCCCACTGCCTTTTGACCGTTGCGAATGACTTTAAGCTGTGCGTTAAATCGTGGCACAAATCGAAAAACCATCGAAAGGACTAAGGACAGTGAAGGAATTACTCGCCCAAAAAGATAAACAAATTTATCCGTAGTCATCACAATGTTGTAACACGAAAACCAGAGTAAGGTGATAAAAAGCATGGAAGCTAACACCACACCATAAACCATAGCTTCTAAGGTAACAGGTCCAGTTTTTAAATAAAATAGAGTGGTTACTCCGTAGTGGTTAAAGGTCGGATTGATAAATGCTACAATAATCATCATCGGTAGCGTAAAGATGATATTCCACTTTAAAACTCGCACGGCTCCTTGAAGTCTTATCGCATAGCATAATGCTCCAAAGAAAGAAATTCCTAGAAGCACTGGATGAGATAGGAACATGGTAATGAGTAAAACTACAGCAAAGTAAAAGAAATTGACGGCTGGATGACAGTCACTAAAGGCATCCTGTTTTTTAGTTTTCATAGTACGTATCTCCTACATCATGTCCGAGTTCACAGGTATATCTCCACTCAATCACATCTCCATCACTAATCTCGTATTTGGAACATCCATAATTTGGATACCAACCGTTGACTTTATACATCCAACCTGAATTACTACCACAGTCAAATTCATAAAGCTGATTAATTCCTTCTACATAATATGTACTATAAATAGGTGTAAAACTAGCTTCCATATGAATGCCTCGATCTTTACAGATTCGATAAAGTAAATCATAAACTGTTTCCCCTGATTCATATTCAACGGTTTCTCTTTTTAGAATCCAGCCATCGGCAGGCACAAAGTCTGCTTTCGCTTCGTTTAAATCGTCTTTGTTATTTAAGATTGTTTTACAGTCAATTGCTAGAACACAGGTATGAGCCGAGTTATTGACAGTTTCTTCCTTCTTATCAGAAGTTGTACCTACAATATAAAAGTCCTTGCCCGTTTCTGTAACAGAGATAGTGATGGTTTTATCTTTGATTGTTCCATCATCGCTGATTAATTCTGAATGATTATCCGTAAGTTTATAGACTTCAATCGTATTACAGTCCCAAGCGTTAGGTAGTTCAACTTGGAGCTTTGCAGGAGCTGCAAGATTTATCTTTTCTAGCTGAAATCCTAAAACATTTTTAGATTTTTCCTCAATCGTCTTAGGAATTTCAGTTAAGATGGTCACTTTTAGATTCTGCTCAATAGCATTTTGAATCTTTTTACCTTCATAAAGCCATGTGTATTTAATTTTTGATGCTTCATCCGTTGATGAAAATGAATAGGTTGCATCTTTTCCAGACATAGCTTCCATCTGCGATTGAGAGACAATTCCATCAGAAGGTAGTTCATTGCTTTGACTAATGGTTTCTGAAGAAGTTGCCTGTTCTAGCTTAGTTAAATCTGAAGTTTTAACCGTTCCTCCAGTACATCCAACAAATAAGATTAAAATGGCAAGGATTAATGAAAGGATTTTTAGTTTTTTCATAAATTCATTAACCCTCCTTTTTACGACTTCCTACTGCTACTATGCAAAGAGCAAGTGCTGATAAACCAAGAATAATTAAAGCTGTAGTATCAACGGTTAAAGGTGCAGGAGTAATTTGATTCGTTGTCACATCTTTAGGCTGTTTGGCACTTGTACCAGCTTCGGACTTTTCAGACTCCACTTGCTTTTCACTTGACATATCATATAACGCATTTTTTCCTTCTAGGAATCGTTCATAAGCTACAAGTGAATAGAAACCTTGTTCAGTTGCCATACCATTGAGTTCACCTGCTTCACCACCACCATTGTTTTCAGCTCCAGCTCTCACGTGCATAAAGCCTCCATCAATTCGGTAAGAGAGCATATTTTCAATCGGTGTATGACCATTTTTATTAAATCGTGCATCTTTTCCTATATCAATTCCAATAGATGAAAGTGCTGTAATTACTTGTGCATTTGACTCTGATGTTTCAATCCCCATTGTTCCAAATCCACCAGATTCTAGTTGCATTTTGGATAATCGTTCTACAGCTCGGTCAATCGCTTCAGTCACTTTTTCATAGCCATCTTTGTGATAATAAGAAGCTAACGATTGAATTGCCATACCTGTCATATCGGTATCGGGTTCTTCCCCATAAAGAGTCCAGCCACCACCTTTAACTTCAGCATCTAAGATAGCTTGAACTAAAACTTCTTCGCTATTTTGAATTTTCGCTTCTGGATTTGTGGGAAACGTATATTCTGGATTGGACTTTAAAGCAATAAGTGCCCAGATTGGACCGTTAAGTCCTTGATACTGTACATTTTCAAAATCTGAGATATTCTCTAATAAGTTATATCCTGCAACATTTCTTGCATCTTTTCCCATTGCTGTCACTGTTATAATAAGTTTTGAATAATCAGTAAAACGTCTGCCTGCTTGTAAGTCACCCTTATTCTCTTTTAAATAGTCTTCGACATTTTTATAGTAAGTGCTAAAATATTCATGTTCTAGATCTAGCCCGTAACGAGCTAGACCAATGACAAACCACTCACTGCCTCTAGTAGGATTTGTGTCCACAGAGAGCATATAATCTGAGGTAGTTTTTAAAGCCTTTTGTACCTCACTTTCTTCTGCTAATACAGGTGATGGCAAAAGAAGAATGAGAATTAATAAAACTGAAATCCATTTCTTCATAGGTTCTTCCTCTATCTTATTACTTTTTAACCTTTACTGTATAAGTAGTATATCCTACTCCAGAGTTTCCACATTTAATCTTAATGGTTGTGCCATTTTTTACAGGAATAGATGCTGGACGACGATTAGGTTTTTTTCCTACACTAGCTGTTACCTTAAAGTTTTGTTAGCTGCTGTTGGAGTTACAACAACACTTTTAGTCTTTTTAGAAACTTTTAATGTATAGCTTTTAGTTGTAGATTTGAATTTCTTGTTTAGTTTACCTGTGCTAAATTTGAGAGCTTTTAGTTTTGTGTCTTTTCCACCCCACACTGCGCCAAGGTCTTTGCCATAACCTTTGCAAGTATACATCACACGAATTTCATCACCAGCTTGAAGCTGTTTATTCTTTACCGTATAATTATCGAATCCAGTATTGGTAAACCAGTCATTTAAAGTACCCATCCAACCAGATTCACGTCCACCATCAAACTCAGCTAATTTATTAATTGATTCAATATAATTACCATATTTACTCTTTCTGATTTTATATTTATAATGTTTTGAATTAAGAGCTTTCTTAATACAATTAGTCATTGTATCATTCTTTGAAAGAGTCACCCACTTATCTACAAGTTTTCCTTGCCAAGGAGCACCTTTTGATTTTTTATAAGTATTGTTCTCAATAATTACATGAACCTGATTTTTGTGACTTGCAGCTGATATAGCTGTTGGAGTTAATGAACCAAATACTATAGATAAAATTAAACATAAAACAAGTAATAAACGTTTTTTAGTCTTCATAAATTTTATTTCCTTTCCTTTTATAAATTTAACACTCTTTTCATGTAACAATTTTAATCTTTCATTTACTTATGTATGATTTTTTTACCTGTATAAGCAGAATTTGTACTGCTATTATAAGCTCTTACCGTATAAGTATATGTACCTTTTTTTACATTCTTATTCGTATACTTTAAAGAGGTTGTCTTTGCAATTTGCTTGTAAGTTCCATTTCCACTCTTACGATAGACGATATAACCTTTTGCTCCTGTAATCTTCTTCCAACTGATAACAACATTTTTACCTGAATTTTTTAAGGCAACTGCT
>JPZU01000001.1:1433454-1455967 GCA_000875945.1 Lachnospiraceae bacterium TWA4
TTCCATCTTTACGATAGATGATGTAGCCTTTTGCATCTTTAATTTTATTCCATTTTACTACAACGCCACTTGTTTCGTTGGATAAACTTACTGTAGGTGTTGTAAGAACTGGTGTAATGGGCGTTGGCTTTTCATTTGATGGATGTAAGTCTGACATATCATAAAGAGCTGTCTTTTTATTCACGCTACGATTATAAGCAACTAATGAATAAAAGGCTTGCTCGGTTGCTAATCCATTTAACTCTCCTGATGCTGCTCCACCATTAGAATCAGCTCCAGCTTTTACGTGCATGAAGCCTCCACCAATTCGGTAAGTAAGTAGATTGTCAATGGTGCTTTTTCCATTTTTGATAAATCGTTTATCAGTTGCTAGATCAATTCCAAGTGCAGATAGGGCTGTAATGACCTGTGCGTTGGATTCAGAAGTTTCAGCACCCATTGTGCCATATCCACCTGTTGCTAACTGCATGGTCGATAATTTGGTAATTGCACGATTAATTGCAGCTGTCACTTTTTCGTAACCTTTTTTGTTATAATAAGAACTAATTGCTTGAAGTGCCATACCTGTCATATCAGTATCAGCAGTATTACCATACAATGTCCAGCCTCCACCCTTGACTTCTGAATTTAGGATTTCATCTAACATTTTTTGCTCACTGTTCTGAACTTTTGCAGATGAATCTTTAGGAATTGTATAATTTGGATTCGATTTTAGTGCAATTAATGCCCAGATTGTTCCGTTAAGTCCTTGGAAACTTACTTTATCAAAGTCTGTTAGATAGTTAAATAAATTATATCCTCCAACATTTCTTGCATCTTTTCCGATAGCAGTTAGAGCAATAATGAGCTTGGAATACTCTGTGTAACGTCTACCAGCACCTAAATCTCCTTTATTTTCGGTTACATCTTTGACAATATTGTTGTAATAGGTTTTAAAATATTGGCTATTTAGATCCATTCCATTACGAGCTAAAGCCATTGCAAACCATTCACTACCTCTGGTTGGGTTTTTGTCAATAGACAATATATACTTTGATGTTTTATCTAGTGCATTTGTTACATCTTTGGTAGTTGCTGCCCATGTAGACACTGGTACTATTAAAGATAGTAATGCAACTAAAATAAATAGAACTCCTTGTTTTATCCTCTTCATAAATTCTCTCCTTTCGTTTACAAGTCTACTAATGGTGCTGATCCTAATTTTAAGAATTCTTCATTTTCTTCACGTGAACGTGTAATGTATTCATAGGTTACATAATCTGGATTGATGTATTTAACCAGTTCCCTCACTTCTGGTATTGCAAATGGTTTATGCTCGTCTAACTTAAATACGTGTTCAAAAGCTTGAGCCATTAGTTTTTCTATATCATCTTCAAGTAGTGGTAGATTCTTTCTAAAATTTTCTACATATTCACCACTTAATGATTGATGTAGGTGAAGTCCCTTAATGAATGGAATAATGGTTTTATTTTTTTCTAGCATTTCATATAAACTGTTTAATCCATCATAAGGAGTTCGTAGTGTTGTGTTTGTGTTCATGTAGTGACCTGTATCTAGCATGAACCCCTTCTTTTTGTAGTGAACTC
The DNA here is from genome assembly GCA_000875945.1 of Lachnospiraceae bacterium TWA4. Taxonomy (GTDB): domain Bacteria; phylum Bacillota; class Clostridia; order Lachnospirales; family Lachnospiraceae; genus TWA4. The sequence continues at coordinate 1,435,041 of JPZU01000001.1, forward strand.
CATTTAATAGACGAATGGGTATATAAGGGTCTTTAAAGGTTAGACCTGAATACCATAGATTTTCCATTAAGAAGTAGAAGGAATAATCCTGTTCGTCTAATAGAGCATTAATGAGCTTACAACAAGCATCTACGATTTCTTCATCGGTATGTGAATAACGTCCAATTAGGTTTTCTTTATAAGTGGTCTGTGAAATGTGAAAGACCACATACTCTGCTCCTACTTCTTTTGCATAGTCAAGGTCACTTTTATAGTGCTTGACAAGTTCTTCAAGACTTAGATCTATCCAGTCGATTAGACAGCGACAGTGGACACCTACGATCATATCATGTTCTACAATCTTAGGATCTGGTTTCATGTCATACGCAGGCATGAGTTCAAGACCAAAACAACCAAATTTTTTGTAGAAGGAACGTAAATCTTCTGCTGATTCATAACGATCTGTATCGTCTGAATAGGCTGTCATGTTAATTGTTGTTTTCATCAATTTAGTTTCCTTTTATGTTTACTTTAAAAAACAGCAAGAGGCTGGTTCTAAACCAGCCCCTTCAACCATTTTATTTGTGTGTAATTTTTTTGCCTACATATGCAGATTTTGTTGAGCCATTATATGCTCGTACTGTATAAGTATATTTTCCTTTTTAACCTTCTTATCTGTATATTTTAGAGAAGTAGTCTTTGCAATTTGCTTGTAAGTTCCTTTTCCACTCTTGCGATATACAATGTAACCCTTTGCACCTTTAATCTTCTTCCAACTTAATGATACATTCTTTCCTGAATTTTTCACACGAACTGCTGGAGTAGTTAAATGTACAAGTTTTTTACCTGTATAAGAAGATTTTGTTGAACCATTGTATGCTCGTACTGTATAAGTATAAGCTGTTCCACTCTTTGCAGTCTTATCAACATATTTTAAAGATTTCGTCTTTGCAATTTGCTTGTAAGTTCCTTTTCCACTCTTACGATATACGATGTAGCCTTTTGCTCCTTTGATTTTCTTCCAACTTACCTGTATTCCCTTAGTTGCGTTTGATACGCTAACTGTTGGATTTGTAAGACGAAGAATAGATTTTCCTACATAAGAAGATTTTACATTTCCATTATATGCTCGTACTGTATAAGTATAAGTTATTCCACTCTTTGCAGTCTTGTCTGTATAAGTTAGAGCTGTAGTCTTTGCAATCTGCTTGTAAGAGTTTTTTCCATCCTTACGATAAACAATATAACCCTTTGCATTTGTAACTTTCTTCCAACTTACCTGTGTTCCATTTGTAGTATTAGATAGTACTACATTAGGAGTTACAAGAACCAACTGGCTTGGTTTTTCTTTAACAGTAATCTTACAAGTTGCTGTTTTTTTGCCTGCTTTTGCTGTGATGGTTGCTGTTCCTGCTTTTAATGCAGTAATCTTTCCATTCTCTACTTTAACAACAGATGAATTGCTAGAAGTCCATGTAACTTCTTTAGAATTTGCATTATCTGGTTTGATAGTTGCTTTTAAAGTAGCAGTCTTTCCAGTAACTAATTCTAAAGTAGTTTTATCTAAGGTGATAGATTCTACGTCAGCTAGTTTTTCACCTTCTACGTTGATGGTAACGGTGTAAGTTGTATAACCATTTTCTGTATCTCCACACTTCAAGGTTATAACAGTTCCGTTAGTTACTGGAATAGTTGCTGGACGACGATAAATTGTTCCATTCACACTGGTTTCTACCTTAAAGTTTTTATTATGAGCTGTTGGTGAAACAACAACTCCTGTAGTTTTTTTGAAACGGATAAGATATAATCTTTCGTATCAGATGTAAATGATTTATCTAATTTACCTGTACTAAAAGCTAATCCAATCAAAGAAGTATTCTTATCATTCCAATCAGCTCCTAGATCTGCACCTAAACCAACACAGCTATACATTACATGAATTTCATCACCTGACTGTAATTCTTTATTTCTTACTGTATAATTATCAAATCCTGCATTAGTGAACCAATCATTAAGTGTTCCCATCCAGCCAGAATAGGTACCGCCATCATATTGTGCAAGACCATTAATTTCACTAATATATCCTTGATCAGCTCCTGTTTGAGTATATCCCTTATCCTCAAGCACTCGTTTAATACAGTTCATCATAGTAGAATCTTCTTTTAAGTCTACCCACGTATCCACTAAAATTCCATCCCATTTAGCACCTTTTGATTTAGAATAAGTAGAATTTTCGATAATTACGTGTACTTGTCCAATAGATTGTTCAGATTTTTCTTTTAAGGTTTTAAAAGCTTTTTCTGCATCGGTTAATACCTTTAAAGTTTCTGCTGATATTAAAGCTTTCTGCTCAGATGTTAATTCATCATATGCTTTTCTTGCTTCTTTAATTGCTTCTTCTTTTGTAAGATCTACAACTCCAATTGCATTAATTTTACTAGATACTTCATTAGCTACTTTTTTATCTGCTTCAGCTTTTGCTTTTTCTTCTTCCGCCTTTTTAGCTTCGACTTTTAAAGTTTCAAGAGTTGTTTCAGCATCGGTTAATACCTTTAAAGTTTCTGCTGATACTAAAGCTTTCTGCTCAGATGTTAATTCATCATACGCTTTTCTTGCTTCTTTAATTTTTTCTTCTTTTGTAAGGTCTACAACTCCAATTGCATTGATTGCATTAACTACCTCTTGACTAAACTCAGTATTACCTTTAATAATTAATTTTGCAGTTAGTTTCGCTTCAATAGGCTCTCCATTTTTTGTAAAATTAATAGTTATTAGATGTTCGCCTTTTTCAAGAGTAGATAGATAATCTTTCTTTAAAGTTAAAGTTCCTGCTTCTATATTAACATCATAAGAACTAGCTTCAAGTGTTGTTTCTCCATTATTTACAGATTGTACTTCTGTACCTTGGAATAAGATATTCCATGTAAGATCAGAAATACTTTCTTTAATTAATTTAGTAATTGGTTCAGATGAAAAAGCTGGATTTCGAGTTAATGATACAGATGAAATAGTCTCTAACCCTGCCACATCAATGACTTTAACGTTCATAGTTGTTGCATCACTAGATACTGGAATTTCAACTTCTTTTTCTAAAAGACCACAGTCATTATCTACATCAATTTTATCATCTTTAGCTGCATCATATACAGTAACCCATTCACCATCATTCGTTTGATAGAGAATATTACAGATACCACTTGCTTTATCAGATGCTTTTGCAAAAATTTTATCTTTACCAGTAACATTTAAGTTAAGAGAATTATTTTCATCATATGCATTTTTGTCTAAACTTAGTGCAAGAACAGGTTTTGTTCCATCTAGACTAATCGGACCCCAATTGACAACTTTACAATTTGCTGTATAATTTGCTTGGTCATCATCATCAATCCAATTATCATTTTCCACAAAACAAAGAATCTTAACTTTTATATCTTTTCCATAAACTTTTGTTGGATCTGTTGTTCTACTTGCATCCCAATACATATATTCAAATGTATAATCATCATAATTTATATCATCTTTATCAACTAAACATATTGTACCATATTGATTAAGTGGACACTCTTTCTTAGATACAAAAAATCCCACCTTTTGATGCCATCCATGTGTTTCATTTTCCGTTTCATTCTCTGTAATTTTTACATAGTAGTGTTTACCTTCAATTGGTTCAATTAATCCATCATATTTTATTCCAAAATGAACTTTTTCTTGATATGATGTATTCAATTTAGCTACTTCATCATATAATGTAAAATAACTTTTTCCTGTACCTATTTTCTCTTTATCACTTTTTGCTTGTTTCAAAGCAGACGATAAACCTAAATTATTCGGATATTTTACAGATAATACGGTAGCTTCCTGAATCAATTTATCCCATTTATTTTCATCTAAAATATATCTTTGCCATACATTATTTCCATGAATAACATCTCCTAATGCAATAATCATATCCTTAAACATCTCATGATTAGGATTACTTTCTGATAATTGTTTATTTAATTGTTCTAGCCAACTGTCTGACATTAATTGAAGAATATCATTATTATTAAAATTAAGATATTCTAAATTTATACCTGCCCCTACAAATCCAGTGATAATACAACCATCCGAATCCATATTTCCCCAGTGTCCAGTTGTTGACTGTTTTTCCTTTAAAGTCACTGCTGCTTTTAGAATTTCACTTTCTGGAATTAATCCTTTTAATGCTGATAATGCCCATCCAGCTATATCAGTTCCCATACCAAGGTTATAAAGATCTGAAGTTCGAACATAGTCAACCAATTCGTACGGTATTTCTTCTCCACATGCTCTTAGTGCCATCAATGTCCAAACATTATTTCCCCAAGCACCATATAATTTAGTTTCTTTACTTTCCAATGAACGTAATCCTTCTACAAGATTCATATGAGATTCACCAAAGTCATATGGATTATATCCCAACATAATCAATTGAAGAATATTTCTACTATAAACAGTTGCCTGAGAATATGTATCTTTTTCAGGATCTGATACATATCCATCTGATAAATCTATGTCTGTTGCCTTAGACATAAACAATGACCAATACGGTAATCGATACATATTTTTTTTATCTGAATCTTCTCGATTCTTCCATGTTTTTAACATATCTTCAGCAATCTTTACATGTGATTCATTCTCTGATGACTTCTGAATTAAAGGAATTGTCCCATCTGATTTTTGATAAATAAAATAGTAATTTTTAGTATTATCACCACTTTTTACAGTAATTTTTGATAAAAACTTACTGTAATCAATATCAACCGATGATTTTTCTTCCCCATTTATTGTATAACTTGCTCCATCTGATACATTTTTAATTGTCAAAGATGAAATACCCGAACTATTTTGTTTAATTAAATAAACGTCTTTATCTGAAGTAAAATCTACGTTCTCTTTCGTATCATAATCATATAATGTGGCATTTTTAAGGTTTATATCAAGTAGTTTTGCTACTTCTTCTCCTCTTACGTTTTTAGTAAAACCCAAAAATACAATTACTAAAAATAAGTTTAATACTAATAAATATTTTTTCAATGCTTGTTTCTTCATGTTTTCCCTTTCTTTCAAAAAGAAAGTGGTTAATATACAAAGGTTGCATATTAACCTCTTTTAACTAAAAGTTATTATAATAATTTACCAACTCATTTCTACAAGAGAATATCTAAGAGTAATGCCTTCTACACTTGTTGAAAAACCATTACTATTATCTCCATAAGTATAAGGGAAAAACTGTGTTCCATTCATGTATACATTGGTAGCAGCTAATGGAGATTCAAAATTGTTTCCTGCTACAGGTAAAGTAGCCCAAGCTGGCTTTGTACCTGTAGTTGTAACAGAAGAACCTGCTTTTAAATCAATCATCCATGAATATCCTTTATAGTGATTACTTGTATATTCTTCATCATAATTATAAATATCCTTAATTCCTGTAATATAATCCCCTGATGCATGAATTCCAAATCTTGTTGCCTTAATAAAATCCATAGCAGTTGGATTACTATTATTATTTAAATCAATAGAAACATTTTTATGATAAATCTGACCCACTTCATAATTACCAGTATAATTTGATGGTAAAGCATCAATAACAATAGTTACAGGAACTGTAATTACATTATTCTGTGGTGTTGCTGCAAATGCTGTAACTCCCATTCCGATCGTCATTACAACCATTAAAAAAATTGCTAAAAGTTTTTTTGTAATATTTTTCATATAAACCATTTTTCCTTTCTTTTAAATTTCAAATCCGACGTGTTCATAGACATATTTTAAAATTCGGCGCCGTCACTAAAATATGTTTATGCCTCAATTATATCATGTCAATACTCTCCGTCAACCTTGACATTCTCTTTTGAAATTCGATATTTTGTTAGCTTTTCTTCATATAATTCAATATGTACTTTTCATAGTTTTCCTTATTTTATCTACATATTTTGACATTTTTATAATTCCTAAAACTCTTTTATAATTGATTATATTTTCCACATGAACTTTCAAGAAACTTTTTTGCATCTATAAAATCAATAAATTCTTGAATTTTATCCAATAACTGGTACATAAAAATGCAATTTCTCATCTCTATAACGCACAAATGTAAGCCTTCTTAAATCTGTAATCACTCGATGCTCCTTTATCCACCCATAAAATACACATTTTGTCATCATTTGATAGGTTTCTACTAAACGTTCCTTATCCGATTCTCCTTCCACAGTAAACACTCTATACAATCCCCCTTCAACTAAGACATTTTTCATACCTTTAGGAATTGTATTGACACTAAATACTACAGGTCCTACAACATAACTATATGTTTTATTAGAAAAATTTCCGTCATCAATCCACAAACCAATCTTATTTACTTTACTTTGATCCACAGTTTTATAACTTGTTCTCTTTAGATGTGCAGAATCTTTAAGCATTCGTTCAGATGCTAACTTAATAACATCAATACTACCAAAATTTCCCTCAATTTTATCGCTAACTGGCTCTGCCATTATTAAAAAATCTTCAAGTTCTACTAACCTCATCTTAATTCGATATTTATTTTCTGCATAATACTCACTCAAACTTACAGGCAATTGATCCTTTATCGTAATATTTTTATAATCTTTTAGTTTATGACCAAATACTTGTTCAAAGACTTTTTCATATTCATAAATATCCATAAAATGGTATTTTTCTAACAGCTTTTCCATAGGAATTCTATCTTGTTTCAATTCTTCTAATAGTTTATAAAGTCTCCTTTTTGTAATATAATCCATGACATTCATTTGATAATACATATGGAAAATATTAGGAAAATGTTTTTCCGAGTAATGAAACTGCTCTGCTAAACTTTTTACTGTTAAATCTTCCAAAATATGTTGGTCAATATAATATAACCAACTATCCACACCTGTTTGTTTGCTATCAGAATGTTCATACTCATCAATTACTGTAGATATTGGAATATAAATATAAGAATGTCCTTCTGATTCATATAATTCATATCGTTCAAATATTTGATTGGACGCATCAATCACTGTATCATTAAAAAATTTCCATTCTTCAAAAATATATCGAGTCAATTTACTAGATAACTTTGAAACTCTATAGTTACTCATATCAGCTGGATATTTGATATCAAATATTACATAATCCCCTCCTGATAAGTTCTTATAACATTTATTGCTCTTTTTATTTAAATTTAAATGTCCCCAAACATAAAAATAATGATTACTTTCATCTTTCCACCAAAATCCCACTTTTTCTGTTAAATTCTCATCTTTCCACCGAAGAAAACGGTCTTTCATTAAAGCATAGGACATATTATCAATTAAAGTACTAGTTGGTGCATGATATTCATACATCGTATCAATTTCAATAGTCATATCGGATAATACACTATATTTAATTGTTACAGGATATCCATCAATGCTCTCTTGTAGCAACATTGCTGAAACTGATATATTACTTTTCATAAACGCTCTAGGACTCATACCAAATTCACGATGAAAAGCATTTGAAAATCCACTATTTGATGTATATCCGTACATTTTTGATATTTCTTGAATAGAAGCCCCTTCATTTAACATCTTTACTGACTGTCTAAGGCGTAATTTACTAATATATTGATTGAATGGACAACCAAAAAGAGAAGTAAATATTTTTCTAAAATAACTTGGAGAATAATCAAAATACTCTGCTACTTCTTCTAACATCAACTTTTTATCAAGATTTTTCTTTATGTAGACTAAAATATCATCCTTCGTTGCTCTCATGAATTCCCTTTCTATTTTTAATAAGACCCATGAATAAAATAAATCGTTTAGTATACACTGATACTAATGATTTATTTATTCAAGTCATCGTAAAATTGATAGTTTCACGATAAGTTTTTTGCCAATATTTAGAGCCATTTTAAATAATTTGTTGTGGAAATTCAATACTATTAAGTGATAACACTTTGTTATACAACTAATTTTTCTATTTTTTAAATATTATGATAATTTTTATCAGAATATTCTTTACATTAATTGAATACAAATTTTAAAATAGGTCAAAAAATGGGTCAAAATCAACATTGAAAGGAGAACAAAATGCCTAAGACAGGAAAATACGTTAGAAGACGTAAAGATGGGAGATGGGAAGGTCGATGCCCTATGTGCTATGATGAGAACAATAAAATAAAGTATATCTCACTCTATGCAAAGACTTGTGGAGAATTAAAAGAAAAAGTTCAACATTATCAACTAGAACATCCATTTACTTATCGAAAAAACCTAAATAAGACAATGAGTTTCTATGAATTAACTTCTCTTTATCTTCAGTCAGTTAGAAAAAATCTAAAAGAAAGCTCTTATTCTCTCTATAAAAGACGTTGTGATAAGCATATTTTACCATTTTTTGGATCAATGAAATGTCATAAAATTACAGTAGAAACCGTTCAAGAATTTTTAGACTATAAGGCTTCTATGGATTTATCTCAAAGTAGCATCTCTGGAATACGAACTACCTTAATGGCAATTCTTCACTACGGATTTACAAACTATTCTTTAAATTATTTTGAACTACCCAAACAATTAAAAAAGAAAGAGTTAAAAACAATTCCTGTGATGGAAGAATCTGATGTTCTTAAATTTATATCATATCTTTCTAACCAAAATAGTCGAAGTGCTTTAGGGATTTTACTTTGTTTATGCACAGGTTTAAGAATTGGAGAAGTTTGTGCTTTAAGGATGAAAGATATTAATACAGTTCAAGGATTACTCACTGTTGAAATGACAATGGGACGTGTATCTATTCCAGATAGTAGAGTGGGTAGTAAAACAAAGATTGTATTTTCAAAACCAAAATCTACTTGTTCCAATCGAATTATTCCAATTCCTCCAATTTTATTACAAAAGCTAAAAGAATTACCTAATAGACCAAACGACTTTTTTCTTACTGGAAGTGAAGAAAAATTTATAGAACCTCGTCGATTACAAAATCATTATACAAAGTATTTAAAGGATGTAGGTATTCCTTATATGAAATTTCACAGCCTACGTCATACATTTGCTAGTCGCTCCATAGAAGCTGGATTTGATGTTAAATCTCTAAGTGAGATTTTAGGTCATTATAATGTAGCTTTTACAATGGCATATTACGTTCATCCATCTATGAATGCTAAGCGAAATCAAATGGCAAGATTAGAATCTATTACTTTTGCTAAATCTGGTAAAAAAATGGGTCAGGATTTTGCAAATGTATGTAATATCTAAGATTTCGGTGTGCTGTCGTGAAACTATCAATTTCACGACATTATCTTTCGTACTTTACTATTTATTAAATGTCAAAAACAAGATAAACATTACAAACTATCTCCTAATCTCCAATTCCATTTCCGACTCAATTCTCCTCACAGTCCACAATATTTTCAATATATAAAAAGAAAAGAGCAAAATAAAAAGAGCAAATTTCTTTGCTCTTTAAATACTTGTTCCCTAGCTTGTTCCCTAGCCTGTTCCCTAAATCCTTATAAAATGGGCTTAACTATAATATTTTTGTTTCGGACTACTAGGTTTATCTGGTATTGTTCTCTTTATCAAACCCTTAGTAAGCATTTCATCAAAATAATGTTTTTAAATTGTGGTCTACTGGTAAATCCTAAATATTTCATCCATCTGAGCATAGAATTGATTAAATGAATTTTTAACTTCAACAGGTCGTTCAGATATATTCATAACTTCACGCAAAATGGAATTTGCATCTCTTCCATAAGTTTGAGCTACTGGAAAATAAACTTTTGATCCATCTAATATTCTTATCTGTTCACTTTTTACAGAATTAATAACTGCTGGAGCATGAGAACTTACGACAAACTGGATTTTAGGAAAAATTTCTTGTAAATCATTTAATATGGTCTGTTGCCACTGAGGATGTAAATGTAAATCTACTTCGTCTATTAAGACAATTCCTGGTGTTTCTTCAAGAATTTTTTCTCCTAACATTGGATTTAAAACAGCCATTCGATAAGCAATATCTCCAATCATACTCAATGTATTCTTATATCCATCACTCATTTCATTCATTGCAAATTTTTTAGGTCCATTGAGTCCATCAAATTCCAAAACTAACTGATGAATATCTAAATCAAAAAACAATGAAACATTCCTTGCTCCACTAATTTTTTCATAACTTTTACAAATTGCTTTTTCTATAGTTTTTAAGAGTGCCGATTTTTCTACAATTCCTGTCTTTTGTTGTGACTGCAAACTTTTTAATGTTTGTGTTTGAAACCAATTTAGCATCAATTTTTCATTAGACTCTGCCACCATGCAATCTACATATCCTACTTGACGATTAAATTCTGTTAATGACTTTAAATTTCTCTTTTCCTTTTTTGTGCATACAAGCGACCAGTACCATAATAAGATAGTAATGGAAGTATTAAATCTCTTTTTCCAGTCATAATCATCTGTTGTACATTCTTTGAAATCTCTGTAATTGCAACAGCATCTTTAATCGTTGTTTTTCCATTTGCAGAATTTAAAGAACGAGTCCATGCTAAATCTTGCCTATCCATACAATCTCCAACACTTTCAATGACTACAGGAAATTGATGTTGTGGATCAACAAAACAATTTAAATCATGAAATTCATATCTTGCATCATCTTTTAAAATACTTCTACTTCCACCTATATCAAGACCAAATAAAAATGCACTAATTGAAACAGCAATTGCATCAAGAATTGCAGTTTTACCCGTTCCATTCTTACCTACAATTAATGTCATTTGATGGTCTAAATCAATATCCACTTTCTCAAAACACCTAAAATTTTTTATTTTAATCGTTTTTAACTTCAACTTAACTCCTTCTTTTATATCCTTAAATTTATTATTGGTAGTTTAACATATATCAAATTAAAAGTATACAATTATCTTAATGATTTTTCTCTTCATTCTTGATTATTATAAATTAGGAAAGTATACTACTAGTAAGAATAAAAAGGAGACGATTTACATGAGATTAACAACTTTATCTGGTGGCGAAACTCTCCACCACTACAAAAAAGCCCTTGTCTTATCTTTCCCATCCCCTCGTCTAGTCTGTAGCACAAGTCCAACCAACGGAGGAATAAGAAACAATTTAACAGCTGTATTTAATCACGATGGCAATCCAGGTCCTGGATGTCAGTTTGAACTAAAAGCTGATACCTATGAAGAGCATCTAAATGTTGTTGCAAAAGAACTAGGACTTGACCCTGCTCATACAACAGGACTTTGCACTGCTGCAAGTATGGATAATGTTGCAATCTGCCATGAATCCTTTAAAGAATTAACGGTTAGTACAATTGTTACGGGCGGAGTTAAGAGAAACGCTGCACGAATTGGCGATCCTGCTTGCTATGAGCAATTAGGAACGATTAATATCTTACTTTATATTTCTGCCAATCTTCCAGAAGGAGTTTTGGAACGAGCTTTGGTTTCTTGCACCGAAGCAAAGGTTGCTGCCTTACAAGAACTTCTTGCTCCTAGCAGATACTCATCGGGTCTTGCCACAGGTTCAGGAACTGATGGTGTCATTATCATTTGCAATCCATCTTCTCCTCTTAGAATTACTGATGCTGGAAGTCATGGTAAATTAGGGGAATTGATTGGAAAAGTTGTTAAAAGAGCAATAAAAGAAGCCTTAGATAAACAATCTGGATTAAATCCCAATTATCAATTTGATATTTTTAATCGCATGGATCGATTCGGAGTTACGCCCGATACTATGTGGGAACTTTATCAAAAAATTGATGGTGAACATTCATTATCTCGTATGCTTTTTGAAGATTTGTTGGACTCAAAGAAACGACAAAATCAAGCTGTTGTCTATTCTTCCTTGTATGCCCACCTCATTGATCAGCTAAATTGGGGACTGATTTCTTCTACTGACGCATGGGAAACTGGAAAAGTAATTTTAGGTCAGGCTTTTGAGACTACTGTAGAGGTGATGGAAAATAACTCATTAATTGAAACCTATAAAAAAATTTTCTTAGAATGGTTAAAATGTGATATTCCATAATAGAATGTTTAAAAACTTTATAAATCATGGATGTAATTGTATGATTAAATAAAGACAACATCATTAACGTAACTTACAACCTTTTCTCTATCTTTTTCATTATGAATTTTATCTTTACTAAAACTATACAAGTCAACCTGCAAAAGTAAAGGTAAAAACGAACTTCACTATTTTCTTCTTATTTTCTAAAGCTTCTACAAGGAATAAGAAGAGATAAATCACCATCTCAATTAATTAAACTATTGAAATAAGATAGAAGAAAACCGCAAAGAACTTCTAGCATAAAGACTTGAACCACTCTTTATACTAGAAGTTCTTTTCATTTACAATACAATTTTTCACATACACAATAGCTACAAATCGTTTCTCCATCCACTTTTATGCTACCTGTTGTTTTTTTAAGTATTCTATTGCTTTTTCTTCAGTAAGATTATACTCATTCATGATAAATTTTTTGTTGCTTCTTCTGACTGACCAAGCTTTCTGCATGTGTTAATTGATGCAAGTATTGCAGTTTCATTTCTCATATCTTCCATTACTTTACACATAATTTTCACTCCTTCCTGATCCTCTTTAAAATACCTAACTCTATCTGCAAGCACAGACTAATACATATCTTTTGCACTTGTACAAGAAAAATCATGCATCAGCCTTTCAAGTTCTGTTTCATCTTGAATTTGTGAATTTACATATATAATATGTGCTTCATCATTAATTTGCATACCTGTTTCTTTCACAAATCTTTCAATAGATTTCTTAGAATTTGAAGATTTTTTAGAATTATTTAGATTCAAAGCATATCCCTTTTTTAGATAACCTTGCTAAAATCTAGCCAATTAGACAATTTAGAAAATTCGTAGATTAGCAATCATTTTATGATAAAAAATAGAATGATAATCGCTAAAATCCTTGAATTTCTTAGATTTTCTAGCACTAGGTATCATTCCATGATTATCAAAAAGTTCTTCTCCTAAGCGAAAGGCCGCGCGTTCGAATCGCGCCGGGGACGTTAAAAAAGGACCATATTCTAACTACTAGAATGTGATCCTTTTTATTATTTTATTTCTTTTTACTAATCTGCAATTTATTCTACAGTTACACTCTTTGCTAAGTTTCTTGGCTTATCAACATCAAGACCTTTAGCTACTGATAAGTAATATCCTAATAACTGTAGTGGAATTACTGCTAATGCACTTGAAAAGTGCGGATCAACCTTTGGAATATAAGTAGTAAACTCTGCTTGATCTTCAATACTATAGTTGCCATAAGTAGTAAGCCCCATAAGGTAGGCACCTCTACTCTTACATTCTACAAGGTTACTAACCGTTTTCTCATATAAATCTGGCTGAGTTAAAATACCAACAACTAAGATATCATCTTCAATTAATGAAATTGTACCATGCTTTAATTCACCTGCTGCATAAGCTTCTGAATGTACATAACTAATTTCTTTAATTTTTAAGCTGCCTTCAAGACCAGTTGCATAGTCAATTCCACGACCAATAAAAAACATATCTTTTGCATTTGCATATTTCGAAGCAAACCACTGAATTCTTTCTTTGTCTTCAATAATTTTTGCAATCTTTTCTGGAATACTCTGAAGTTCTGCAATATAATCCTTGTATTCTCCTTCAAAGATTTCTTCACGAACTTTAGCAAATTGTAAAGCTAATACATAAGTAGCCATTAACTGAGTACTATAACCCTTAGTGGTTGCCACAGCAATTTCTGGACCTGCTAACGTGTAAAATACATTATCAGCTTCTCTAGCAATAGAAGAACCTACTACATTGACAATTGCTAAGGTACGAATACCCTGATCCTTTGCTTCACGAAGAGCTGCTAAAGTGTCTGCGGTTTCTCCTGACTGACTAATAACAACTACTAAAGCATTCTTATGTAAAATAGGTTTTCTATAACGGAACTCAGAGGCTAATTCCACACGTACAGGAATTCTAGCAAGATCTTCAATCACATACTGAGCGACCATACCTACATGATAAGCAGAGCCACAGGCAACGATTTGAATTTCACTGATGTCTTTGATAATTTCTTCAGTAAGTCCTACAGAAGATAGATCAATTTCTCCATCTTTTAAAACAGAATTTAAAGTTTCTGCTACAACCTTAGGCTGTTCATGGATTTCTTTCATCATGAAATGCTCATAACCTCCCTTTTCAGCAGCCTCAGTGTCCCAATCGATGACTTTTAATTCGTTTTCAATTTCATCACCATCTAAGTTATAGAAAGTAATTTCACCTTTACGAACACGAGCCATTTCTAAGTTACCAATATAATAAACATTTCTTGTGTACTTTAAAATAGCTGGTACGTCAGATGCAATATAAGATTCTCCATCAGCTACACCAAGAATCATTGGGCTATCTTTTCTAGCTACATAGATTTCTTCTGGGTAATCTTTGAACATAACTGCTAAAGCATAAGAACCACGAATACGAACTAAGGTATGATTAATAGCATCTACAGGAGTGCCTTCATATTTGTTGTAGTAATAATCTACTAATTTAATTGCTACTTCTGTATCAGTTTCTGAATAGAAAGTATAACCTTTACGAAGTAGTTTTTCTTTTAATTCTTTATAGTTTTCAATAATACCATTGTGAACACCTACAACATTTCCATCATCACTCATATGAGGATGTGCATTAGCTTCAGAAGGTTCACCATGAGTAGCCCAGCGAGTATGACCAATACCACAGGTACCAAAAATAGATTTTCCCTCATTAGTTTTTTCTAAAAGACCTTTTAATCGACCTTTTGTTTTAACAACTTCTGTTTGACTCTCACCATCACGAACAGCAATTCCTGCTGAATCATATCCACGATATTCTAATTTTGATAAACCATCAAGTAAAATAGGGGCAGCTTGTTGTTTACCTGTAAATCCTACGATTCCACACATATTTATTTATCTCCTTATATTCATGTATTTTTTGTTTTTATAATTTATATTCAGTTGTGTCTATACTATACTATGATTTTTTTAAATTTCAAGAACTAGTAAAATAATTATACTCTAATGATTCTATAAAATAACCATTGATATCTATGTCATTTATAATTTTTAATCCTTTTTGGTATATTTTGGGCAATTTTAAATTTATCTGCAACTTTTTATGGCTCTTAGTTGTGTGTATATTATACGATTATATGATTGGAAGACTATTGTACAATTATTATATAAATGAGACACGATTAGGAGTAAAAGATTGGGAGTAAGTCTGATGATTAAAAAACTTTATAACACAGAATCATTTGAAAGTAAATATACAAAATATCATGAATTAATTTATAGGACAGCCTATCAATATCTCCTAGATATCGATACCGCAGAAGATATAACTCAAGAAGTATTTGTCAAATTATTTACTAATACCAAAAAATTCAATGATGATGAACACGAAAAAGCTTGGATTTTACGTGTAACCTATAATTTATGTAAAAATATCTTAAAATCTAAAAATTATACAACCCTTCAGTTAGATGATGATCTAATTATTGGAAATAACTCTTTTGAAAATCAAACAACTGAACGATTAGATTTAGATAATAGTTTAAAAATTCTTACAAATGATCAAAGAGTCTGCGTATATTTACACTATTACCTAAGTTATACTACCAAGGAAATTTCAGAATTATTGAACCTAAATGAAAATACTATAAAATCTCATCTAAAGCGTTCAAGAAGAATATTAAGAGATTCCATTTGATTTAATGCCATAGCATAGCTACCTGTTATTTAGTAAATAAAACATATACACATACAAATGACAACCACTCAGTATATAGACTAAGTGATTGTCACTTTTAATTGATTTATAGGATTATTTAAGAAGCTCCCTTTCCTGTAAGAACCACATAAATTGTTTGAAATATAATTTTAATATCTAAAAGTAGAGACCAGTTTCTGATATAATCTTCATCCATTGCAACAACATCTTCAAAATTTGATATATCATTTCGACCACTGACCTGCCACTTTCCTGTTAATCCTGGCTGTGCGCTAAGTCTAGCCTTGTGATGACTCTTATACTTTTTCACTTCATCTACAGTTGGAGGTCTAGTTCCAACTAAACTCATATCTCCTTTTAAGATATTATAAAACTGCGGAAGTTCATCAATTGAATACTTTCTAATGAAATGTCCAATTGGTATAATTCTTGGATCATTGTCCATCTTAAACATCTGTCCACTCATTTTATTTTGAGACATAAGCTCTGCCTTTCGTTCCTCAGCATCCATATACATTGAACGGAACTTATAAATTTTAAATGTTCTTCCACCTTTTCCAACACGAGTCTGTGTAAATATAATAGGTCCTGGTGATTGAATAAAAATAATTGGACCAAAAATGAATCCTGCAATAAATGCAAAAATAAGTCCCACAATTGCTCCTATAATATCCATCAATCGCTTCAACCAAAGTTCTACCGGTGATACAACTCGAATACTACTACTAATCGTCTTATGTCCACCAAATACATTTAATGACTGATTGGGAAGACCTGTAAAAATTTCCTCCATATCAATCTGAACTGTAATTCCCATATCAATAAACTTACTAGCAATTGTCTTCGTAAATTTTATATTAGGAAGACTGATAAACACTTCATCAATAACATTATGGGTGACATAATCCATCAATTCCTTCATGTTTAACTGATGCGTAATAACTGGTATTCCTTCATATTCTGTAATTACTTCACTATCAGCTTCTGGTGCATCCATAAATGCAATCATATGAATTTTATAGGTCTGAATTCCAGCTCTTTTAAAATTTTCTAAAATTGAAGCAATATTTTCTCGAACTGTAACGACTAAAACAATTTCTTGATTTTTCGTTTTTAACATCATTGTTCGCAAATAAGCTTTCCAGATAATTCGCTCACCAAGCATGAATATAACACTCAATATAAATTCTTGTGTATAAATCATTCTTGAAAAGGGCATCGTAATCTGATTAAAATACATATAAAATAGCGCTAATAGTGAAACAAGCACATTATGGGAAATAACTGCTTGAAATTCTACAAGCGCACTTCGCCTTAAAATACTTTTATAATTTTCTGTAACAATCGCTACACAGACATGAATAATTAAGAAAATAAATATCATCTGTCTATGATATCGAGTTGTTGGTGTAATATGAAATCCTTCACGTAGAATATAAGCACATAGATAAGCAACAATTAAAGCGATTCCATCAAAAATCATGAAATCCAAATGCTTCATCCATGCTTTTTTCTCACGAACATGCATTACTTATTCTCCTTTAGACTTTCAGATTCATCTTGACTTAATACACCTTCTTTAGAATTTAATACAATGTTTATGCCATTCTTATTATTAAACTCAAACTCATAAGCTGATTCAATGTTGTCATCATAAGCTAAGTAATAAATTCCCCAATCTAAATCCCTAATTACAATCTCACCGTTCTCATTAATTATCAATTGACCTTCGCTTAAATCTACTCTCTCATAAGTTTTACCTGTAATAAAAGCTTTAAGAACACCAATAAAACCGTCATTTCCTATCTTTTTATATAAAGTATAAAATGATTCTTCTTCACTTTTAGAATCTTCTCTAATAACAATAGTCGCTTTTTTTCTTTTATTAGAAACATAGACTTGGTTTACATCATAACTTAGATTATAAAGTTTCTGCATATAACTATTTGGTGTTTGTTTAGATAAATCTAATAATCTATTATTAAATACCTTATTACTTTTAACTGTAAATTTTAGTTCATAAGGTTTTTCGTCTACTATATAATTTTTAGGAGCTTTTGTTTGCTTAATCTTATAAGTTCCTGCTTTTGTAATAGTAAATAATACATTACCATTTATATCAGAATAGATGACTGCTTCTTTCTTATAGTCTTCTTCATTCTCTTGATATTTGTAAAGTGTAAATTCTCCACCTTCAAGTCCTAAAGGATTTTCAGTTATCGTATTATTATCTACAATTCTTAAAGCAATCGATGTTTTAAACTTTTTAGACTCTTTTGCCTGAACCAACACTCCTTGTCCTAAAAGAATTAGCACTAGACAAATCGTTGATATGAGTAATAACTTTTTTCTCAAATTGTACTCCTCCATATTTTTTACAGATAAATACAATATAATATAATTTTCTCAATTACACAAGCTTTTTCACATTATTTTCAAAATAAAAATATTCTATTAAAAAAACTTCATAGGAAAGTATACTATAAATAACTATCTAAAAAATACTTAATACTTATATACATAAAAAAGCTAGGATGACTAGGTTCTGCACAATACAGACAATATTTTTTAGCTACATAAATAAAAAATGCGAGATAGATTTTCTATCTCGCAATAAAGTTTGACTTTTTGGAATCACCTGATATACATAGGAGTTTTTACTATTCATTATAGCTCTTTTCAAATTCTTCTGGTTCATAGATTAACTTCTGCAGATAATCTCTATTCTTTGAAAAGTCAATAGCTATAATTGATTTCTTACCAGCTCTAGCACTGTAGCCTGTATTTCCATAAGGTACACGATGAGCACTAAAGTCATAATCATTCATATAACTTGGCGCATTAACTAGAAGAGATAAGCATTCCCCTTCAGTTAAATCTGTAGTTAGAAGCGGAAGAACTTCATCTAATAATCCCTTTAATTCAGGAATTGATAGGTTTTTTGCAGAATTTTTAAGAGATGTAAAGACTGTACGCTGTCTTCTTGTACGTTCAAAATCTCCTCCTGCAAGGTGACGAGCTCTAGAATAGGTAAGTGCCTGTGCACCATCTAAATGATAAGTTCCAGGTCCTTTATCTGTAAGTCCTGCACCATTTTCATTCATATATTTAATTTCTGCTTCAGATAGCTCAACCTCTACTCCACCAAGTACTTCAAAAACTTTTGTAAATGAAACAAAATCTACTTCTACACAACGATTAATTGTAATACCAAAATAATTCTGAATTACCTGTTTTAATAAAGATTCTCCTCCAAATGCAAAAGATGCATTTAAACGATTAGAACCATGCCCTGGAATCTGTAAGTATATATCTCGCATTAAGGATGTAAGAGAAACTTTCTTTGATTTATTATTAATTGATAGAACCATCATAGAGTCTGAACGTCCCCACCCCCCTGCTGTTCTTGAATCACATCCAATTAATAAAATATTAAATACATCATTGCTACTTAATAAGTTATCTGCTTTATCTTCCAATTGTTTACTTTCATCTTCTTGTGATAAAGTTTCAAGAGCAGGATCTACACTTTCATCTTCCTCAGTTCCTTCTAATGTAGAAACGGTTTCTCTTTTTATTTGGTCATCAAATCGCTTCATCTTGCCAAAATAATATCTAAAAATACCATAGGCCAAACCACAAACAACAAGTGCTAGGACTAATAAAACAAGTAGTATTTTTGTCAAAATACGTCCATGTGAATTTTTAATCTTCATCATTTTTCTCCTTACAATCTTTTGTATAATTTTTTTACAATATATAAACTAATATACTATGATTTTAAGGAGATTTCAATAAATATACTAATATTTATTACTTTTTTAACATTTTTTCTCTAGAATATTCCTAAACTTGTCTTTTGATAATTCCTTTTAAGCATTTCCAATATAATTGCTATCACAGTACTTTTCTTAGTAATGAAACATTCTCTAATCTTATCTCTATTCCATCACTACTCTAGTCGCAGCTACCTCATCGAGTTCACCTACCATCTTCATTTCTTCAGACTTATCCAACTTTTTATTAACTTCTTCTGGACTCTTATAGGTAGGAACTACTTGCTTTAATACTCGTTTTACTAAGTCATTGTCATTAGTCTTACAAGCATCATAGAGCTTCTGTAATCTTTGTGTAACTTCTTCTTCTCTAAGAGGTTCATCTCTCTCTATATAAATCAATTTATTATCTGTCTTATCTAATTCTTCTGTTTTTACAAGTAACTCTTCATAGAGCTTCTCACCAGGTCTTAGGCCAGTCTCAATAATTTCAATATCAGATGCACCTAATAGCTGAATCATATTTTCAGCTAAATCCAAAATCTTCACTGGCTGACCCATGTCAAGTACAAATAATTCTCCATTATTTGCCATAGCACCAGACTGTAACACTAACTGTGAAGCTTCAGGAATGGTCATAAAATAACGAATAATTCTTCGATCAGTCAATGTAATTGGTCCACCATTTGCAATCTGTTTCTTAAATAAAGGGATAACAGAACCTGCAGAACCTAATACATTACCAAATCTAGTTGCTGAATATTTCACCTTCCCATGAGTACTTGCACTCTGTACAATCATCTCACACATTCTCTTTGTTGCACCCATAACATTTGTAGGATTTACAGCTTTATCTGTAGAAACCATCATAAAACGCATAACTTCATATTCTTCACAAAGTTCTACTAGATTTTTAGTCCCAAAGACATTGTTCTCTACAGCTTCAATTGGATTGTCTTCCATTAAAGGCACATGCTTATGTGCTGCTGCATTAATTACAATCTGTGGACGATATTTTTCAAATATGCGGACCATTCCTCGTTTATTTGTAATTGACATAATTTCTACATGAAGATCTAACCTACTGCCATAAGTTATTTTCAATTCCTGCTGTACATCATAAGCTCCATTTTCATAGACATCTAAAATAATAATTTGCTTAGGATTCATCTTTGCTAACTGTCTACAAAGTTCTGAACCAATAGAACCACCACCACCAGTAATCATTACAACCTTATCTTGATAGTAAGTCTTTATATCTTCATTTAACATATCAATAGGACTTCTAAATAATAATTCTTCAATATCAAACTCTCTAAGAGATCGTTTCTTACCCGCAGTTTGCATCACTGGATAATCATAAACTT
>JPZU01000001.1:1455987-1458645 GCA_000875945.1 Lachnospiraceae bacterium TWA4
ATTTTATATCCTGCTTGAAAGTAATAATTATACAATCTCTTCTTATCATTTTCTTTTAAATTAGGAATCGCAAAAATGATTTCTTGGACACCATAATATTTTAAATCATCAAATGTTGCTTCATTTTCACGAAGAACCTTGATTCCATGAATCTCTCGTCCAATCTTTTCTTCTTTTACATCAATAAAACATACAGGAATATATGGAGCTTTCACATTATTCAGTAACTCGTCCACAAGAGTAACACCTATTCGACCTGCACCAATAATAGCCACTTTAATTTTATTTGACTGATTATTTTCTTCTTGCTTATCACAAGCTAGCTCATCTCCTGCAAATAAACGAATTAATAAATTCATCAATCGACCGTGAAATGTATAAGTATTTGCATTCTTATAGGCATAATGATACGCCATTCGCATTCCCAAAGAACCTAATAGATTCACACTGCAAATCGCTACCATTCGTGCAAAAGTTATATGTCGAATAGGAAGAATTCTTTCTATTATAAAGATTACAAAAAAGGCTATAGTATCTGTAATAAACAAGCGAATATAACATGAAATTCCTCCATACCTCCATACCTGCCTATAAATATTTCCAAACTGTCTAGCTAGAAATATTGCTCCAAATACAATTACTGCCTCTATAAAAATCTCTCTATTTGATAAATCTTCATATCCACCATACATAACAAGAAATAAGATTTGTACTACTAACAGAATTATAGCGTCATAAATCATTAATTGCCACATATGCTTATTATTATTAATGAATTCCTTCATAATGTATTTCTCCTAATATTTATGTTAAAACTGAATTAATCTCTCATTTGCAAGTAATCTCTTTGGATTCACTTCTGTTAACAATACTGCGTAATCATATCCATGTTTCTTTTCACATTCATATGCCCCTGATGACAATCTGGTAGTTCTATGACTTATATCATGGGCATCTGTTGCCATTAGATGTGCTAATTTATTCTTTAAAATCCAATCTACTGTCTTTTTAACCTTATGACCGAAATCTCCGTTGATACTTCCCTTATTAACCTGTAAGAAGTATCCACGCTCTATCCATTCTATTGCATTTTCTTTTCTCTTCTGAATACAACCATAACGCTCTGGATGAGCAATAATTGGGCAAATCCCTACATTAGCTACTGCTTCCAAACATTCAGTCATATAGTCAAATGGTTCATCAAAATAAAACTCAATTAATGCATAGTCTGTAGATGCAAGTCGTGGAAATAAACCTTGCTCTAATAAATTCCTAGCAGGTACTGCACATAAAACTTCTGCACCTACATGTAGAGTAAGTGGCATTCTGGCATTTACAATTTCTTGCTTAAAATCCTCTGCATGACGTTTGATTCTCCTAAGTCTTTGCTCAGTATATCTATTGTCCCAAAGCACATGAGGAGTTGCCAGAATCTCTTCGACTCCATCATCAACAGCCATTGCAGCCATCATCATAGACATCGACATGGATTCTGAACCATCATCAACATCTGGTATAATATGGCAATGTGTATCAATCATCAAATTCCCCCTATCGCATTTTTTAATTTCTTCTCTTTTTACAATGATCATGTTTCATACAAAAGTATTTAATAAACCTTATACCTAATACCTTATATTTGGTAGTTTCTAACTGCTCAATAGTATTCTAAAATACTTTCTTATCATAATAATCTGTTCAAACAACCAAACCATCTAAATACTTAAAAATAGTAAATAAATCGGCTACAACAATTACTAGTGATAACTCTACAATATTCATGATTTCATCTAAAGTATCATCTGTATTTAAATTAACAAGCTATAAAGATGTATCTAAGTATGCCTTTGATAGTGCTATATCTGTTTTAACATCTTTCCTATGCCCAATAATATAAGATACAATAAATTTTTAGCATTTGTCAACTATTAAACAGAGTAAATTGTTAAGTGCTTTTTAGTTATCTGTTTGAGAATACATAATATTTTATGAATATTTTAAAAAAATGAATAAATTTTATAAAATATCTTCCATATTATACAATACATACATATTTTATGAATAAATCTATACAATAACTATGTAAATATAAAAAATGTCTAAATATTTCATTTTGGAATCTCTAAACCTTCTAATTTTATAAGACAGATAAGAAAAACACAATACAAGTCATTAGAATTACACTAATTATCATTGATACACCAAATGCTAAAATCTGTTTAAATTCATTTTTTACAATAGGAATTAAACAGCTAGAAGCAATTAATGTTAAATCAAAACAAAGGATTACCTGTAATGTGCTCTGTATATCATTTAATAGTAAATCTCCTATTACTCTTGTATAGACTGTTGATTCCCATAACAAGAGTATAGACAGTGTAAAAACAATTGTTAGGTTTCTCACCCAAGGAATGGTAACCAGTGCATTTTTTTCATTTACAAATTGTTTAATAAGCGTTAACTTTGAATGTTCATTGAGCATAAATACAAATACAATTAAAGTCCCAACTACTGCAATTATAATTGATAAGATCATTGTCGTCTCATGTAATATTTTTGCTTGCTTTGCAATCTCAGCAGCTTTTGAGAACCTATTCTTCGTATACAAGTAGTCAAATTGAGTATTTACCCAATCTACAAATGGTTTCAGTCCTTTAT
>JPZU01000001.1:1458757-1471692 GCA_000875945.1 Lachnospiraceae bacterium TWA4
CAAATGGTTTCAGTCCTTTATTTTCTACAATAATCTTAGAGAAATTTAATCCCCAAATACTAAGGGCCCAAACAATTCCGGCTAAAAATATTGAAAGACACCCATCTCGTTTCTTCTTTTTTAATACTTGTTCCATAAATAATATAATAAATATAAATCGTCCAATCCATAGCATAGTAGCAAGAACTAAACTACCCATAGAAGTCCAAATTGGGTCGCTATGATTATTCTGTAAGATATAAGGAATTGTCATTAAAATCATTGCAACTCCTACAGGACGTGGATTAATAACATTTTTCTTGAGAATATATCCTGTAATAAGTCCAATTAAAATTCCTAAGACTAATAATAGTATGACACAAAAGGTAGTGGATGTCTCGGCTGGATAGTTTAAATTTTTAAGATTTTTTTGTATGGGCTTAATAATCTGTGTAACAAACATAACCTTATCAAATTTATATGTCGAACCTGTCCACCATTTTAACCAAACTCGTACAACTGCACACCCCATTAAATACTCTGCAGCCCAAATCTTTACAATATAAATTCCCTCTGATTTTTCTAATAGAAAATTTACTATTAAAAATAAAATAGCTACTGGGATCAAAGACAAAACGAATAGATTATTATAACCTGATGATTTATTAAACAAATCCTTATGATCGATACTTGCTACACTACAAAGTGTAATAATATACATAATCGGTAATCCAACGACTACATATACCCATCTCCACTTTCCAGCATTCTTTTGTAAAGATGTGATAAACCAACAAAAAGCACCTACAAAAAGTAACACGGAACAAACCATCATGACATTGTCGCCAACTTCTATAAGGTTATTAGGAAACTCTATAACTGCAATCATCAGTGCAGATAGCAGTTGATAGATACTAATACTTAATCCTTGTAATCCCATCTGCTATACCTCTTTTGCTTTTTTTGTACAAGCTTTCATCGCTTCGATGACTGAACTTCTAAAGCCTTTCTCTTCTAAAACTCGAACAGCCTCTATTGTTGTTCCAGCTGGAGAACAAACCATATCTTTTAGCTCTCCTGGATGCTTCTTTGTCTCTAACAAAAGTTTAGCACTGCCTAATACAGACTGAGCAGCAAATTCATAGGCCATCGCTCTTGGCATTCCATCTGCAACTGCTGCATCTGCCATTGCCTCTATAAATAGGAAGACATACGCTGGAGAACTTCCACTAACAGACACAACTACATCCATTAATGACTCATCAACTACTTCTACTCTGCCACAACTTGCTAATAACTGAATTACAACTTGAGCCTCTTCCTTAGAAACTAATTCTCCAATACAAGTTGCCATCATACCTTCACCTACTAGCGCTGGCGTATTAGGCATAACTCGAACAAGTTTTACAGGTTTTTGAAACTGCTTCTCTAACCACTCAAGAGTCTTTCCTGGAGCAATTGAAATTACTAATTGATCCTTTGTTACCACATCTTTTATTTCACGAATTACTTCCTCATAATATTGAGGTTTAATTGATAAGATTACTAGATCACTAGATTTTACTACTTTAATATTTGTTTCTACTGCTGAAATTTCTCCAAATTCTTTTCTAATTTGATTAGTATCTTTTCCCTTATCTGATGCAAAGACTTCACTTGGCTTTGCAATCTGTTGGGATAGAATTCCTTTAATAAGAGCTCCACCCATATTTCCGCATCCAATAAATCCTATATTCATAGTCGACTATCTCCTTAATTATGTGGATATATTCTTTTGTTAATTCTTAACTTTATATCTTATTTTTTCGTTTTCTTAGCACTCTTTTGTGCTTTAGCATCTGCACTACTTTCTTGTTTTGTTTCAACCACTCGGTCTACTCCTGTATAAAATGCAAGCTTTATAAATCTTGGATACTTCTTTAAATATTGTGCTAAGTTTGTTCGTCCCTCAGGCAATGGATCATTAATCACAAAATCCTTCGCTTCTAAATCAATACCGTCTCCTTTATATCCTGTAATAAGCACCCAATGTGGACGACCATTTGGCTTTGTACTACCAATAAGTACTGGAACTCCTTCATGCAATTTATCCAATGCTACTTCTAGGAAAGTTGCTTTCCCATAGGCAAAATCATATTTTAATGGCCAGCCAAGGCTACCACCAGATGTATAATATAAAGTTTTTTCCATATCACTAGGATAAATTTCTTTGTTCTGTAGAAAACTTTCAGTCATTGCTAAACAAGTAGTCGTACAACCGATATCATACATTGTTCGACCAGAATGGCCTAAAGTGACTTTTCCCATCTGTCATCAGTCTGTAAATAAGCTGGAACATCTAATTGAACCTTCGCTGATTTGGGCTGTTCAAATGTAAAAAAGTCTACAGAAGCAAATCCTTTAATTTCTTTTTTTGTCATACAATCTGTTGCAGTAATCGGATAAAAACCTTCTTTTTTCGGCTCACCTTCTATTACCACTCGTTGTCTATATTTGATATGACCTATAAGACTTGCATCTGTCTTTGCTTCTCTTCGAACATTTAAACGTCCTTTGGTTGATACCCAAGCATACATCTGCCCCTGTGGCAAAGGAGGCAATGTCTCTTCCACAGTTGTTTCTTCTACAGTTGTTTCATTTGTTGCCGTAGAACTTTTAGTTATTGTTTCACTCGATGTTTCACGTGAAACACTTTCTCCTGCTTGCTCTGTTTTAATAGATGTTTCACGTGAAACATCTTGATTTCCTTTTGTACATCCAGTAAGACTTCCTGCAAATAACCCTACTGATAGAATAATTCCCAATAGTTGCTTTCTCATTGTTCTTCCTTTTTCTAATGGTATTTTTATTTTAATTTAATTCATTATTACAATTTCTAGTCAAACAAAATATAAAAATATTTATACTTGTACAAGGATAAATATTTTCATATTTGCTAATGAAGGGAACGCTATTAATAGTACATCCTGCTCCCTTGAATAACAAAAATAATATGGTGTAAATAGTAACTATTAATTCATCAATGCCTTAACAGCATCTACTGCTTTTTGGAGTTCTTCCATTTCATACTCTTCGACTCTACCTTCATCTTCTAATTCTGTGAATTTTGAATCCATTGGTAACTGTCCTAAAATTTCTAAATTATTTTCTTTTGCAAATTCTTCTAATTTACTCTTACCAAATAGTGGCATCTTATCTCCACAAGTAGCACAACGAATATAGCTATAATTTTCAATAACACCTAAAACAGGAATCTGCATGCGATCAGCCATTTTACAAGCTTTTTTTACAATCATTGATACCAATGACTGCGGAGTTGTAATCATTAATATTCCATTTACTGGGAATGACTGAAAAACTGTTAATGGTACATCACCAGTTCCTGGAGGCATATCAATTAATAGATAATCTAACTCTCCCCAAATAACATCTGTCCAGAACTGTTTCACAACGCCTGCAATAACAGGTCCTCTCCATACAACAGGAGCATCTTCTGCTTCTAATAATAAATTTATAGACATTAGCTTAATACCTGTTGATGTTTCTAATGGTATAATTCCATTTTTCTTACTAGCCTCTGCCATAGCATGCACACCAAAAACCTGTGGAATTGATGGACCTGTAATATCAGCATCTAATACACCTACTTTATATCCCTGTTTTCTAAGTGCTACTGCTATCATTGCAGTTACTGATGATTTACCAACTCCACCTTTTCCACTAACAACAGCTACAATTTTCTTAATTTTATTCTTCTCATTTGGAGGAAGTTTTAAATTCTTTTTCTTTTTTGCACAAGACTTACAATCAGTCTTTGAACAATTCTTACTATCACAACCTTTTGTCTGATTTGAACCATTTTCTGTTTTTACTTTCTCTTTATTTGAAATCTCTTTTACTTCTTCACTCATTTATTTCTTGTGTCCTTTCTTTTACTCAAATATTTTTCTCCTAATAGTTCGTTCTAATAGTTTATTCAATGTTTCACGTGAAACATTCTACTTATTTTTTAATAAATCCTTATCAATTTTTCTGTATTCATATCATATCACTAAACTATTAATAAATTTTTATTTAGTCATTGACAGACTCCAAATCATACACTAATAAAATCAATCTTCCTCTATTACTTCAATCTCTAAAAAATCAAAAAGAAATTCTTCTACAAAGCTATCTTGCCTAAATCGACATTTTGAATGTCTTTGAAATTCTTTAACGACTTGGTCTAACCAAATCGGATAAGCTAAATCAAATTCATTACAGATTTCTTCCAATCCTTTAAAAACTTTTCTAGTTCTATTTAAGCTACTATCGTCATTTAAATAAATCGTATCTTTTAACATACGATTATCTTTAAACAACTTGCCCCATAAACGAAACATTTATTTCTATTTCCCCCTATAAAATTTAAAATGTCTTATTCTTTACTATACCACAATCTAGAGATTTTGAAAACTTCTATTTCATGTATAATAATTGATAGAATATTGCAAACTAATAGTAATTCAGATATACTATGACTATGATATTAGAATTTAACATCTTTTCTTTTAATTAGTATATCCAAATTTTAACATATTGAGATTAAAAGATATTGCTCAACTATGATATGGATTTTTTCGTGCTTTGCACTCTTAAAATTCTAAAAACATTCAAAATTTGCCCTATAGTTTGGAATTTTATTTCCAAACTTCTATTTATTATTTTATCAGTCAAGTAGAGTGCCTTGTTAGTTACTAATCTATTATCTACTTGATTTATTTGGAGGAAAACTATGAAAATTGCTTTTTATGGTGCAAAACCCTATGACCGAGTTTGGTTCGAACCCTTAAGTAAAGAATATGGTCACGAATTACTATTTATCGACAGTTTACTAACAACAGATACTATTCCTCTAGCAAATAGTTGTCAAGCAGTTTGTGTATTTGTCAATGATCGAGTAAACAAAGAACTTATTGATATTTTAGCAAAAATGAATGTCAAAGGAATTCTTCTTCGCTGTGCTGGTTTTAATAATGTAGACATTCAAGCAGCTAACGGAAAAATTAAAGTTTTACGTGTTCCTAGTTACTCTCCTGAGGCTATTGCCGAATTTGCCGTTGCTTTACTTTTAACAATTAATCGTAAAACCCATCGTGCCTACTCTAGAACCCGTGATTTTAATATGACAATTCAAGGTTTAATGGGCATGGACTTACATGGAAAAACAGCTGGTGTCATTGGAACTGGTAAAATTGGTCGTTCCATGATTAAAATCTTACAGGGATTTGGAATGAAAATCTTAGCCTATGATTTATACCCTGATTATTCTTTAGATATTGAATATACGAACTTAGATACTCTATTTTCTTCTAGTGATGTGATTTCACTACACTGCCCTCTTACAGAGGAAACTCATCACCTTATTAATAAGGAAACAATTTCTAAAATGAAACAAGGCGTTTACCTTGTAAATACTTCTCGTGGTGCATTAATTGATTCTGCTGATTTATTAGATAGCCTTCGAACTACTAAAATTTTTGGTGGTGTTGCCCTTGATGTTTACGAGGAAGAAGAAGGTCTATTTTATGAGGATAATTCTGATAAAGTAATCCATGATGATATCCTTGCAAGGCTAACTACCTTCCCTCATGTACTCATTACTTCTCATCAGGCATTTTTTACTAATGAAGCATTAGAGGCTATTGCTAGAGTGACCTTAGAAAATGCTACTGCATTAGAAAATAATAAGACGCTCACTAATGAAGTAATCTCCCAACAATAAATTTGAAAGGATTACCTATCAACTATGAATTTACAAAAGAAAACCAAACTTTATAAATCAATAAAAGTTCCTATAATCATACCGTTAACAATATTATTTATTTTATTATTTAGCATAATAATCATTCTATCTAGTTGTAAGCAGGACACTAATTCAAAATCAAAGGCTATACAAAAAACTAACTTCGCTTTAGATACGATCATTCAAATTACTATTTACGACTCAACAGATGAATCACTAATTGATAAAAGTTTTACTCTTTGCACCGAATATGAAAATAAACTCTCTCGAACCAAAGAAGGTAGTGAAATCTATAACCTCAATAAAAATGGTGAAGGTGATGTTTCACGTGAAACATTAGAGTTAATTCAAAAGGGACTCTACTACAGTGAATTGTCTGATGGAAATTTTGATATTACCATTTATCCTGTATCTTCTCTTTGGAATTTTAATGAGAATAAACTTCCTAATCCAGACTCGATTGCAGAAGCTATAAAGAAAGTTAACTACAAAAAAGTTGAGATTAATGGAAATCATATAACATTTAATGAAGCTGGAATGGGGATTGACCTTGGTGCAATTGCTAAAGGATATATTGCAGATAAAATCAAAGAATATCTAGTCGGTGAAGGTGTAACTAGTGCCATCATCAATTTGGGTGGAAATGTGCTCTGCATTGGAAAAAATGTGAATGGAAACAACTTTGGAATTGCTGTTCAAAAACCTGAAAAAGACAGTAGTGAAGTCGTCGAAGTTTTATCAATTGACGGAAAGTCTGTCGTTTCTTCTGGAAACTATGAACGAACGATTACTGTCGATGGTAAAAACTATCATCATATTTTAAATCCCAAAACAGGATATGGATATGAAAATGGTGTTTTAGAAGTATCCATTATTAGTTCCTCTTCTGTTGATGGAGATGGACTTTCAACTACTTGCTTTTCTCTTGGAGTTGAAGATGGATTAAAGTTGCTAAACAGTATTGATAATGCATATGGCATGTTTATTGATGCCGATGGAACTAAATATTATTCTGATGGATTTAAAGAATTTATTAAAAACAATAACTAAAAATTGAAGTGAGTTATCAGTTATAGCTTATATATTTCTCAAATGATACTTCGAACTCACTTTTTCTATAAGATGTTTCACGTGAAACATCTTATATTTTATTACTTTTAATCATTAAACTCCTTGACTTATTCATAATTTTATAGGATAATTTTCAGTAACGTAATAAGAGACAAAAGTCTTATTTTAACCATACTATAAATAAACTGGAGGAACCCAATCTATGATTAAACTTTATGAAACTGGTGCCTACCTATTAAATGGTGAAACCTTAGTGGCTGATGATGCCAATGCTTCTGCTATTCTCTCTTCCAAATTAGGACAGGTTCCAAATAAAGAAGATGTTTCACGTGGAACAATGGCCTATTCAATTTTACAGGCTCATAATACTTCTGATAATGAAAAACAATTAAAGATTAAATTTGACTGTTTAACTTCTCATGATATTACTTATGTCGGAATTATTCAGACTGCTCGTGCAAGTGGACTTGAGAAATTTCCAATTCCTTATGTTTTAACAAACTGTCATAACAGCCTTTGTGCTGTTGGTGGTACAATCAACGAAGATGACCACATGTTTGGTTTAACTTGTGCTCAAAAATATGGTGGAATCTACGTACCTCCTCATCAGGCAGTTATCCATCAATATGCTCGTGAAATGCTTGCTGGTTGTGGTAAGATGATTCTTGGCTCTGATAGTCATACTCGTTATGGTGCGCTTGGAACGATGGCCATTGGTGAAGGTGGCGGTGAACTTGCTAAACAGCTTCTTGGTCGCACCTATGATGTAAAGTGTCCAGAAGTTGTTGCCATCTACTTAACTGGAGAGCCAATGAAGGGAGTAGGTCCTCAAGACGTTGCTCTTGCAATTATTGGTGCTGTGTTTAACAATGGCTATGTCAACAATAAAGTAATGGAATTTGTTGGCCCTGGTGTTGACAAATTAAGTGCTGACTTCCGTATCGGTATTGATGTTATGACAACTGAAACTACTTGCCTATCTTCTATTTGGAAAACAGACAATACCATTAAAGAATTCTTAGACATTCATCATCGCGTAGATGCTTACAAAGAATTAAAACCTGCTGATGTTGCATACTACAACGGTGTTGTATATGTAGACTTAAGTACCATCAAACCAATGATTGCTATGCCTTTCCATCCAAGCAATACTTACGAAATTGACTTTGTCAATGAAAACTTAGGAGATATTTTAGCAGATGTTGAAAAGAGAGCAAAAGTAAGCTTTGGTGAAAATTGTGACTTCTCTCTTGCAAGCAAAGTCATTAACAATAAACTCTATGTTGATCAGGGAATTATTGCTGGTTGTGCAGGTGGTGGATTTGAAAATATCTGTGCAGCTGCTGACATCTTAAAAAATCAGTACACTGGAGATGATAAATTTAGCTTAAGTGTTTATCCAGCAAGTACTCCTATTTATATGGAATTAGTAAAAAACGGTGCTGTTGCTGAACTTATGAGAAGTGGTGCAATTGTAAAGACTGCTTTTTGTGGTCCTTGCTTTGGAGCTGGAGATACTCCTGCAAATGGTGCCTTCAGTATTCGTCACTCTACTAGAAACTTCCCTAATCGTGAAGGTTCTAAGATTCAAAATGGTCAGTTATCAAGTGTTGCATTAATGGATGCTCGTTCAATTGCCGCAACTGCTGCAAATAAAGGATTCTTAACTCCTGCCACTGCTATGGATGTTGAATACACTGGTCCTACTTATTTCTTTGACAGCAGAATCTATGAGAATCGTGTATACGATAGCAAAGGTATTGCTCATCCAGAAGTGGATATTCAGTTTGGTCCAAATATTAAAGACTGGCCAGCCATGACTGCTTTAACTGAAGATTTAATTTTACGCGTAGCTTCAGTTATTCACGACCCTGTGACAACCACTGACGAATTAATTCCTTCTGGAGAAACTTCTTCTTTCCGTTCAAATCCTTTAGGACTTGCAGAATTTACTCTTTCTCGTAAAGATCCAGCTTATGTTGGTAAATCAAAGGCAGTTCGTGAAGTTGAACAGACTAGAGAAGAAGGTGGCATTACCTTCTCACCGGATTATGCTGAAGCATTTCAGACAATTAAAGCAAACTTCCCAGAATTTGACGAAACAAAGACTGGTGTTGGTTCTACCATCTACGCTGTAAAACCTGGTGATGGTTCAGCTAGAGAACAGGCTGCTTCTTGTCAAAAAGTATTAGGTGGCTGGGCAAATCTTGCTAAGAGTTATGCCACTAAGCGTTATCGTTCAAACTTAATCAACTGGGGTATGCTTCCATTCTTATTTGAAGAAGATGATCTTCCATTTGATATTGATGACTTTATCTATATTCCTGGTATTCGCAGTGCAATTGTAGAAAAGAAATCTGAAATTACCGCTTATGTGGTAAAGAACAACGCTCTTACTAAATTCTCTGTAAAGCTTGGAGATTTAACAGATGATGAACGTAAGATTATTCTTGCTGGTTGTTTAATTAACTATTATAAAGAAAACTAATCTTAAATATATTAGATTATGAAATGAATTATCTATTATTATTAAAATGTTTCACGTGAACATTTTAATATAATCAATTAAATAGGTTACTATGAGAAACCAAAAGGTGGTAATGTTTCACGTGAAACATTACCACCTTTTTATAATATTCTTATTCTGAATACACTTTTTTAATTTTATCTATGCTACTACACATATTTGATAACAACAAATCAAGCACTGTAATTGCTGCCATTGACTCTACTACAACAACTGCTCTAGGTGCAATTACTGGATCATGTCGACCATGAATTTCTATTGTTGTTTCCTCTCCAGAAATCGTAACAGTCTTCTGAGGTCTAGAAATACTTGGTGTTGGTTTAATTGCTACACGAAAAACCACTTCATCTCCATCACTCATTCCTCCAAGTATACCTCCTGAATGATTGGTTTCCTTTGCAATCTTACCATCTTTTAAAATAAAATTGTCATTATTTTCACTTCCACGCATAGAAGAAACATTGAATCCATCGCCAATCTCAAATCCCTTTACAGAGCCAAGCGAAAACATTGCCTTTGCTAAGTTTGCATCTAATTTATCAAAAACCGTATTTCCAATACCCACTGGTAAATGGTTGATTCTGCATTCAATCACTCCTCCTGCTGAATCCTGTTCCTTGCGAATTTTCTCTAAATACTCTTGTGCTTTCTTAGAGGCTTCTGTATCTGGCATAGACAAAGGATCTCTTGCAATTACACTTTTATCAAATGTTTTAATTTCTATTTCACCAATACTTTTTGTATAAGCCATAAACTCAATACCCAATTCCTTTAAAACTTTACATGCAATTGCTCCAGCAGCTACTCGACCAATCGTTTCTCTTCCAGAAGAACGACCGCCTCCTCTGTAATCTCTAAATCCATACTTTTTATCAAATGTATAATCTGCATGACCTGGACGATAACAATTTGCAATCTGTGAATAATCCTTTGAACGTTGGTCTTTATTAAAAACTACTAAACTAATTGGGGTTCCTGTCGTCTTTCCTTCAAATACACCTGACAAGATTTCAACTTGATCAGATTCCTTTCGATTGGTTGTAAATGCATTTCTTCCAGGCTTTCTTCGATCTAAATACACCTGAATATCTTCTTCACTTAGTTCAATTCCCGCTGGACATCCATCAACAACTACGCCTAGAGCTTTTCCATGGGACTCTCCCCAAGTACTTATCTTAAAAATTTCTCCTAATACTGAACCGGCCATCAATTACCTCTTTTCTATCTATAATTTAAAGCCTCTTCTAAGGCTTTCTCTTCATCTTTTCCTAATTTAACATCACAAGTTCCATCTTTAATGTCTCTCAAATACACATAACTTCCACTACGCGTATGAATTGAATTCATTAAGAATCCATCATTTTTTGAGTTTAATAATACAAAAGCAACACTTAACTTTCCAGTGATGTCATCTAATGCATCATATCGAACTATCCCTTTCTTAGAAAAGGTATCTGCGCTCATTTCATAGATTTGCTCAATTTCTTCTTGATACTTTGAATTTTCCTGATATAAATCATCAATAGTATCCTTTAAATGTACAATCACATCTTCTAAATTTTGACTATCAGATCCTGTCATAAATCGGCGGTATTTCTTTTTTAAACTTCCTAATCGAATCATTGTAATAATCTGTAGAATAACTAGTAAAGCAAGAATACCTCCTAGTATTAATAAATATTCTGGTGTATTTAATATGGTTATAATTTGTGACATATCTATATCCTTCCTACTTACGGTTTAATAAATCAATAATTCGTTCAAAATCATCAATTGTATAGTATTCGATTTCTATCTTTCCTTTATTTCCTTTTTTATTCTTAATATGAACTTTCGTTCCAATAATAGATTGAAGCTTTTCTTCTAATTCGACATAGGTGTCTTGTTCTTTTTCTTTTGTTTTCTCTTCTTTTTTGGATTCTTTGTCATTTAATTGTTTAATTAACTGCTCGGTTTCTCGTACTGATAAATTATTACTTACAATACTTTGAGCAACCTTTTTCTGGTTTGAAACATCTTCTAAAGCAAGTAATGCTCTAGCATGTCCTCCGGTGATTTCTTCATCAATTAACATCTGTCTAACTTCTGGAATCAACTTTAACAAACGAAGTGTATTGGTTACTGTTGTTCGGCTTTTTGCCACCATTTTAGCAACTTCTTCTTGTGTAATAGATAATTCATCAATCAATCGTTGATAGGCAATTGCTTCTTCAATCGGATTTAAATCTTCTCTTTGAATATTTTCAATAAGAGAAATTGCCATAACTTCTTGCTTAGAATATTCTCGAAGAACCACTGGTATTTCTTTTAAACCTGCCTTTTTAGCCGCTCTCCATCTTCTCTCGCCAGTAACAATTTCATAATGATCATCTTTTTTACAAACGACAATCGGTTGAATGACTCCATAATCTTTAATCGATTGAGCTAATTCTTCAATAGCACCTTCTTCAAATTTCTTTCTAGGCTGGTCACGATTTGGCTCAATTTCTGTGAGTTTTAACATCTGTGTTCCAACTTTAATTTCTTCTTTACTATTTGAGTTTGGTACTGATAAGTTTGCCATTTTTCCCTTTGGAATTAAGACATCTAATCCCTTTCCTAATCCACCTTTTCTACTCATCATCTCCTCCTTCACAATTTCTGATAACTTCTTCAGCTAGAAAACGATAACTTTGTGCTCCTGATGACTTAGAATCATATAAATTAATTGGCAATCCATGACTTGGAGCTTCAGCTAATCGAACATTTCTTGGAATAATCGTTTTATAAATATTTTGATCTAAATTACTCTTTACATTTTCTACAACCTGAAGCGATAAATTAGTTCTAGCATCATACATTGTAAATACAACTCCTTCCATAATTAAGGTTGGATTTAAACGCTCTTTTACTAAATTAATCGTATAAACCAACTGACTTAAACCTTCTAGTGCATAGTATTCACACTGGATAGGTACTAAGATACTATCTGCTGTTGTCATTGCATTAACTGTTAAAATGCTAAGAGATGGGGGACAATCAATAATAATATAATCGTAATTTTTTTTAATTTTTTCAACTTCATTTCTCAATGTATATTCTTTTTCATCTACACCAATGAGTTCAATCTCTGCACCAGCTAATTCCATGTTTGAAGGAAGAACATCTAAATTCTCAATTACTTCCTTTAAAATACATTCATTAATACCTTTTTCTCTAATTAAAATATCATATACGGTTGCTTCTTGCTCATTTTTATCAACACCTAATCCACTAGTCATATTTCCCTGTGGATCCATATCAATCGCTAATACTTTTTTCCCAGCTTCTGCTAAACAAGCAGAAAGATTAATACTCGTTGTACTTTTTCCTACGCCACCTTTTTGGTTGGCAATTGCAATAATTCTACCCATTATTTTCCTCCGTTTATTTTTCTTGTTTGATTATAGCATCATTTTTCTCACAATACCATAGTTTTTTATAAATGTTTCACGTGGAACATTTTATACCATCATTTTTTAGATGTTTCACATGAAACATTCCACACCATTACTTTTTAGATGTTTCACATGAAACTTTTTGTCATTATCATTT
>JPZU01000001.1:1471712-1473320 GCA_000875945.1 Lachnospiraceae bacterium TWA4
ATGTTTCACATGAAACTTTTTGTCATTATCATTTTTTAATATGTTTCACGTGAAACCTTATACTTAGCCTCCCTCCTGAGGGAGGTGGCTGCGCAGCAGACGGAGGAGTCTTTTTATTTAAATAAATTCTAAAAATACTTATAGTTTTTTTATCATCTATATAATCCCTCAATCGACCTTGTCGACAGCTCCCTTAAAAGGGAGCCTATTTTATATTTTAAAATACTAAATGCAATTTTAAAGTACTATTTACCATTTGAACTATTTAAATAGTCTAACTTGAACTTTTTTCAATTTTCAATTTGAATTTCAAAATCTTTTCAACAACTAATGGTTAAAAAAATTTTTTCAAAATATCCCGTTTAGCTATTTACAAATCGAAGGATTAATTGTAAAATAAGGTACGAAATATTTCAGAAAGGAGAATTCATATGTATTTGTCGAATATTGTTACAATTGAAAAATCAGTTCTTATTCGTGCATTAGGTTTACAGAAATACCCTATTGATAATGTCGCTCAATATGTTGTTAGCGAAACTGTTTTAGATGATGTAGCAACTGGTTGTGCAGAATGTCCAAGTAATAATGATCGATTACGTATGGATACTCTTGATTATTATGAGAAGAAATATGCTAAGGAAGTTTGTGATACTTGTCCACAGGCTGTTTATAAAACCATACATAAAACAGTTCCTTTTACGACCAGACATCCTGGGACCTATCTTCCACGTTTATCTAAGAATTCATTAAAATTATTTTTACTCTATCAATTTTTAGTTAGAGATGAATATGGTACCCTAATTGATTTAGATATTCATGACCTTGCAGCTGAAATTGGCTGTACTCCACAGACAATTATGAATTGTCATTATGTACTTTCTAGTTATGGATATGTAAAAAATGGAGCTTCCGATTATCAAGGTTGTTTAACTTTTTATTTGGATGTCTTCCAACCTCGTATTAAGTATAACTTCAAAGATAGCGAACAATTTATTGTTTTAACTAAAGATATTTTAAAGAAACTATTAGAACTTCCTGTAAACGCTCTGCGTGTTGCACTCCGTGCATTCTTAGAGCTTGATTTTGATGCCCAAAATGCCACTCAAACAGGTCGTACATTCTCTTATTCTGAATTAAGACGCTACCTTCCAGATTATTGCCATCCTAATATTGTTAAGAAAACCTTGGAAAAGCTTCAGGGTCTTTTTGACATTTCAATTTCTGACCATAGTAGCGATATTATTCTGACCGAGGATAAGAATCCTCACCAGGAAATCTCAAGAGATCGACAAAAAGCCATGAAGGAAGTAAAAACTTCTGCCTTTTTACAAAAAAGAATTGATGATAAAGAAAGGGATTTGTTTATTCGCTTAGCAATTCAGCATTCCTATAAAAAGGTTAAAGAAGCATTTTCTTATTTCCAGACCTACAAAGTACAAACTGAATCGTTTATTGGCTGGCTTCGATCTTTTATCTATGATCCGATTCCAGTATCTACAGCTTAATTATATTGTCTAATTTAATAGTCTTATATCGTCTTCTGATAAGGAAGGCTTTTTTTCGTGTATAAAGAAACAGCCAAATCAAAAATCAACATTTGACTTGGCT
>JPZU01000001.1:1473406-1490791 GCA_000875945.1 Lachnospiraceae bacterium TWA4
TCATAGGTAAATTCATCAAACCGTTTTCACACAAAAAAAGGAACCACTCTTTCGAATGATTCCTTCAACATTACAAAATAATTATAAGGGATTTTTTGCAGGAGTTCCTGCTTTTCTTGGATAGGCTTTTGGCGTTTGATCCATCTTTTGAATAACAATTAAGTCTCTTGTACTTTCACCTAAAGAAAATTGATGTCTCTCCTTTACTTGACACTTTAA
Organism: Lachnospiraceae bacterium TWA4; assembly: GCA_000875945.1. Classification (GTDB taxonomy): domain Bacteria; phylum Bacillota; class Clostridia; order Lachnospirales; family Lachnospiraceae; genus TWA4. Next base: position 1,473,626 of record JPZU01000001.1, read on the forward strand.
TAAGTTTAGTGCGCGCTTAGAACTAGCAATTTCTTCTTCGGCTTTTAATGATTTATAAGCAATAAACTCCCCATTTACTTTTAAAAATGGTGTACAAAATTCTAACAATGCAGGTAGCGAAGCAACTGCACGAGATACACAGTAATCAAACTGTCCTCTATACTCCTTATTTCGTCCAAGCTCCTCTGCTCTTGCATGTAAAGCTACTGCCTTTTTAAGACCTAATTCCTTAATAACTTCATTTAAAAACTTTACACGTTTATTTAATGAATCGACTAAGACAATATCAATTTCTGGATAGAGAATTTTTAATGGAATTCCAGGAAAACCAGCTCCTGTCCCCATATCTATAACCTTTGCATGATCGTTCCAATCCACGTATTTCACAGCCATTACACTATCTAAATAGTGCTTAATTAAGACCTCATTATAGTCTGTAATTGCTGTTAAATTCATCACTTGATTCACTTCTACCATCTTTTTATAATACTGTAAAAACTGCTCGGCCTGATGGTCACTAACACTAAAGCCCTGCTCACTAAAAAGGGAAATAAGCTTTTCTTTCATAACTACCTCCCCATCTGTTTTAGATAAACCGTTAATACCGAAATATCTGCTGGTGATACCCCAGAAATTCGACTTGCCTGTCCAATGGATAATGGCTTATAAAGGTTTAACTTCTGAATCGCTTCTTTTCGAAGACCTGATACTTTACTGTAATCAAAATCTGGATGTAGTTTTTTGCCTTCCATCTTCTTAAATTGATGAACTTGTTGAGTCTGTCTTTTAATATAACCTTCATACTTTAAGTTAATATTTACCTGTTCACCCACTTCTCTAGATAATGGCTGTCTCTTTTCATCAATTTCTGCAACTAAATCATAACTTAATTCTGGACGCTTGATAAGTTCTGCTAAAGTACTTCCACTCTTTAATGGAGTACTATTGTTTGCCTCTAAAAAGGCTTGAACTTTTGGATTTGCTCCAATAGTTGCAGACTTTAATCGCTCAATTTCTTCTTCAATTTGATTCATCTTTTGCACTAGATGTTCATATCTCTCATCTGAAATTAATCCAATCTCATGGCCAATTCCACTCAAACGAATATCTGCATTATCTTGTCTTAATAGTAGACGATATTCGGATCTAGAAGTCATCATACGATAGGGCTCATGATTTTCCTTCGTTACAAGATCATCAATTAATACGCCAATATAAGCCTGTGAACGGTCAATAATGAGTAAATCCTTACCTTTAATCGATAAAGCTGCGTTAATGCCTGCAACAAGCCCTTGTGCAGCTGCTTCTTCATATCCTGAACTACCATTAAACTGTCCACCAGCAAATAGTCCTTTAATCTTCTTAAATTCTAAGGTCGCATGAAGCTGGTTCGGATTGATACAATCGTATTCAATTGCATAGGCATTACGAACAATCTTTGCATGTTCAAGACCTGGAACTGTGTGATACATTTCATACTGAACATCCTCAGGTAAAGAACTAGACATTCCTCCTAAATACATTTCATTGGTATACAAACCTTCAGGCTCAATAAAGACCTGATGTCTATTTTTATCTGCAAATTTTACAACTTTATCTTCTATAGAAGGACAATATCTAGGTCCTGTTCCCGTAATATTTCCTGAAAAAAGAGGAGAACGATCTAAGTTTGCCTTAATAATTTCATGAGTCTTTTCATTTGTATAAGTTAACCAACAAGATACTTGCTCTTTTTGAACACTCTCTGGATCGGTTGTAAATGAGAATGGAACAACTCGTTTATCACCAAATTGTTCTTCCATCTTACTAAAATCAATACTTCTCTTATCAACTCTAGCTGGAGTACCAGTTTTAAAGCGTACCATTTCGATTCCTAGGGCTTTTAAGCTATCTGTTAGATGATTAGCTGCCTGTAAGCCATTTGGACCTGTATAATGGCTTACATCACCATAAATACAGCGAGCTCTTAGATAGGTTCCTGTACATAAAACTACGCTCTTGCAGTAATATGTAGCACCTGAATCAGTTTTTACACCTGTAATCTGTCCATCTTCTACTAATAATTCGCTAACTTCTGCTTGACGAATGGTTAAATGCTCTGTATTTTCTAGAGTTTTTCTCATTTCTCTACTGTAGTCTTGCTTATCAGCCTGAGCTCTTAACGAATGAACTGCTGGTCCTTTTGATTGATTTAACATCTTTGACTGAATAAAGGTTTTATCAATATTTTTGCCCATTTCACCACCAAGAGCATCAATTTCTCGAACTAAATGCCCTTTTGAACTACCACCAACATTTGGATTACAAGGCATGAGCGCAATGCTGTCTACACTAACAGTAAACATAATGGTTTCAAGACCTAGTCTTGCTGCTGCAAGAGATGCTTCACATCCTGCATGACCAGCACCAACTACTACTACATCATAAGTTTCTACTAATTTTGCCATGTCATTCTCCTTTTTATTTACCCATACAGAATTTAGCAAAGATTTCATCAACTAAATCATCTTCTACAGCTTCACCAATAATGCTTCCTAGCTCCTCATAGGCATCCATTAAGTCAATAGAGTAGAAATCTTCAGGCATACCATTTGAAATGCTTTCTAAGACCAATTGAAGGCTTTTAAGGGTATGTTCCATAGCAACCTTATGTCTTGCATTCGTTAAATAGACTTCATCATTAAAGTTTACTTCATTTTGATAGAATAACTCTTTAATTTCTTCCTTTAATTCATCAAATCCAGTCGCTTTTTTTGCTGAAAATTCTATGACTTCTCGTCCTACTAATTTTTCTAAATCTTCCTTTACTAAAACAGGTTCAAGGTCACTCTTATTGTAAAGTACAATCACCTTTTTATCTTTAATTTGCTCAATAATTTGGTAATCGCTTTCTTCTAAAGCTTTTGTTGCATCTACTACATATATGATTAAATCGGCTCCACTAGCTGCTTCAAGAGCTCTAGATACACCAATCTTTTCAACAACATCTTCTGTATCTCGAATACCAGCTGTATCGATTAAATTAATGCCAATTCCATCTAAAATAATCTGTTCTTCTAGTGTATCTCTAGTAGTTCCTGCAATCTCTGTAACAATTGCTCGTTCTGAACCTACTAATAAGTTTAAAAGTGACGATTTTCCAGCATTTGGTTTTCCTAAAATAACGGTTTTAATTCCTTCTGCTAGAATTCGTCCATCTTCTGAATTTTTAAGTAAGTTCTTAACTTCTTTTACTAAGTTATCCACAATTTGTTCTAAATGTTGTGGATAACCTTCTAAGCTTATGTGCTCAGGATCATCGAGTGCAGACTCAATAAATGCAATTTCATAAATAACCTTTGAGCGAAGCTCTTTAATTTTATCTGAAATGCGTCCAGATAACTGTCCAACTGCACTGTGAAGAGCAAATTCATTCTGAGAGTTGATGACATCAATCACTGCTTCTGCTTGTGATAAATCAATTCGCCCATTCAAAAATGCTCTCTTCGTAAACTCACCTGCCTGTGCTGGACGCACACCCTGCTTTAATACAGTATTTAAAACATTTCTAGTAACTAATACACCTCCATGACAGTTGATTTCAATAACGTCTTCAGCCGTATAACTTCCTGGACCTCTCATTACTGAAATCAACACCTCATCCACTACTTGATCTCCATCATAGATATGACCATAGTGTAAGGTATACGTTGGTGCGTCTATTAAACGTTTTTTCTCATTTTTAGGTTTAAAAATCTTATCAGCTACTAAAATAGCATCTTTTCCACTAATTCGAACAATGCCAATTCCAGAATGGCTCATTGCCGTTCCTATTGCTGCAATTGTATCATTATTTTCCATAATTAATCGACTCCTATATCTAAAAAAGAACTGTTGTAAAATACAACAGTTCTTTCACGCTTTACTTTTTATTCCTCAGTAGTCACAGCTGAACCTTCTGCGTGTTCGTTTTTATCAAAATTGCGGTTGTATTCACGATATTTACCCTTTTGACCATTATTACTGCGATAACTATTATTATAACGACCATAACCATTTCTGCCACTTCCAGTTCTAGGATTATAGCTTCTTTCCCTCTTTAATGAAATAACAATATGGCGATAAGGTTCTTCTCCTTCACTACGAGTTACGACAAATTTATCATTTTGTAAGGCTGAATGAATCACTCGACGTTCATAAGGATTCATTGGCTCTAAGGACACAGGTCGTCTTGTCTTTTTAACTTTTAAAGCAATGTTTTTAGCAAGATTTTCTAATGTTTCTTTACGTCTTTCACGATAATTTTCCGTATCTAATTTTACACGAATATATTCTTCTTCGTTTTTGTTGACGATTAAGCCTGTTAAATACTGCAATGAATCAAGAGTCTGTCCTCGTTTACCAATTAAAATTCCCATATCCTGTCCAACTAAGTTGATATCAAGAGTTTTTTCTTCTTCATTCATCTTACTATCAACCGTTACATCAAGTCCCATTGCATTACATACTTGCTGTAAGAAATCTTCTGGAGTTGTTGCAACTGCCTTTTTAGAAGTAGTTTCTTCAACAATTTTTTGTGTAGGAGCTTCTTTAACAACGGTTGGCTCTACTACAACTTTAGCTTCTTCAACAGGTTTTTCTTCATTCACCCATGCTTTAATAATCACTGGTCTTCGACCAATTCCAAATAAACCTGAACTACCCTTATCAATTACTTCATACTTAATCTTATCACTAGTAGTTTCTAACTTAATTAATGCCTGTGTTAGTGCATCTTCTACTGTCTTAGCAGAAACTTCTATTGTATTCATTCCATAACCTCCGCTAAAAGACTTTATTTATTGTTTGTCTTTTTATCATCATAATCTTGTACCATTCGAGCCTTAGACGCAATACTACCTGATTTATAATCTTTTTTCTGATAAAACTTCGTACTATCTACATTTTTCTCAATCTTTGTAGGCATCGATGGTTTTTTCTTTAACTGAGCACTACTCATGCTAGTTTTACTTGCATTTCTTCTTCTACTATTCTTACCACTATTAAAGTCATCATCTGTCAGTGGTGGCAAGCCCTGTTTTTCACGTTTTTTATTCTGTTTTTCTCTATTCTTTTTAACGATATCTTCTACAGATATATTCTTCATATATGCATTAATTCCTAGCTGTTGGAGAATTCGTACAACAGCACTAGCAATCCAGTAAATACCTAAACCAGCAGGTACTGTAATACAGAAAAATCCTGACATCAAAGGCATAAAGGTATTCATGCTCTTCATTGTTGAATTCATTGCTGCATTGTCACTTGATGGTGTTGGATTAGCTGCTGTCATTAATTTTACATTTAACCAGTTTGTAAACCAAGCTAATACTGGAATAATTAATGCAATTGATAATCTAAATCCTGGAGCTTCTGCTAAGCTAATTCCCCCAAAGAATGTATTCATACTCATAATTTTATCAATCTGAGGCTGAATCTGGTCAGAAATCGATGGGAAAATTTCCTTAAACTGATTCCATTGACCTAAATCAAATTTATAGAATAAATCTACAACATAGTTTAAAGATTCCGATGTTGAACCATCTAATAAATATTTATCTGTAGGCATATTATTTGCCTTAGCCAAATCTGCAATCTTTGTTACAAATCCATCTTGTGTAATTGCCACATTTGCAATCTGCATAAACACATCTTTAATGCTTGTTACATAACCTGGGATATTGTAAATTACACGATATAACGCTAAAAGAATTGGCATCTGAATAAGTAATGGCATACATCCTGCCGACATTGATACACCATACTTCTCATAAACAGCTCTTTGCTCTTGCTGTTGTCTTTGCATAGATTCCTGATCAGTTTTTCCTTTATACTTTGCAGCAATCTTCTGAAGTTCAGGATTCATTACAGAATTCATCTTTGAAAACTTTTGTTGTTTAAATGTTAAAGGAAGCAATAATAAATTAATGATTATTGTAAATAAAACAATTGCTAATCCAATATTAGCAAAACCGATCATTTCGCAAAAATTAAAAATTGCATCCATTAAATAGCCCAGTAATCTTGCAATAGGACCTAAAATGGCTCCATTGTACTGAGTCAATACGATATTAGTCAAGGGTTTATCCTCCTATAGTTGTTTAAGGAACGGGATCATATCCACCTTTTGCAAAAGGGTTACATCTTAATATTCTAAAAATTGCCAATATACTACCTTTAAACCATCCATGTTTTTCAATTGCTTCTATAGCATATCTTGAGCATGTTGGATAATACTTACAACATGGAGCTCCTTTTAAAGGCGAAAGATATTTTTGATACATTTTAATACAAAAAATTAGACTTTTTTTCATAGATTTCTTTATTTCATTTCAATAACAAATTATGAAGCTTTACTAAATGCAACCATGCACTTTCAATTTCCTTGTAATTCTTATCTTTTGCACTCTGACGAGCTACCACAACTAAATCATAGCCCGTTTTCAATTCACTCGTATGCAATCTGAAACTTTCTTTAATCAGACGCTTAATGCGATGTCTTACTACGCTATTTCCAACTTTTTTACTAACGGAAATCCCGATACGAATAGTGTTTATATCCTCTGATTCTTTAATGTACATAACCAGATATTTATTTGCTTTGGATTTCCCGTGGTGATAAATTTTGACGAATTCTTCGTTCTTTTTAATATAACCAATAGAATTCATACAATCATAATAAAAGGCCACAAAAAATTGCGACCTATGCTGATAATTTCTTTCTACCTTTTGCTCTTCTTGCCTGCAATACTTTTCTACCGCCTGCAGAACTCATTCTTGCTCTAAAACCATGAACTTTAGATCTCTGTCTTTTCTTTGGCTGAAATGTCATTTTCATTGTACAAACACCTCCTTAAATACAATCTAATAGTAAAACATCATTCCTATTATAGTAAAATATTAGATTTCCGTCAAGTTATTTTTTTATAAGAAGAAAATTTTTGGTAATTTTTTTTAATTTCCACAAGTTATCCACATTTTTTTTGAAGTTATCCACAAGTTATCCACATTTTTTAGAGTTATCCACAAAATTGTGGACAAAATGTGGATAACTTTTTAAAAGATACTAAATATTGTTTATAATTAAAATTGTTTAACTATATTTAGTATCTTTTTTGAATTCCCAATTAATTTTTAAAAAAATCTCTTCTATATATAAAGTGGTAATTTGTAATTATAATTTCTATCCAAATTAAATTATGAAAATAACGTATACATAAACAGTAACAATCTCTATGTGTAATTGAACACCCACTTGTAAAATCGACTTATTTATAGTAAAATTATTAACATATAAGATTATAATTTTTAATAAAAAGTGAGGAAACTTATGCTACAGACAATACAAGATAACTGGGAGCATATTCTCCAAAATTTGAAAGAGGATCAAGAGTTGTCTGAGCTATCTTTTTCAACATGGATAGCTCCATTAAAGCCAATTTCTTTAGAAGATAAAATTCTTACTATTCAATTTGCAGGTCAAAGTTTTGGAATTGACTACTTGAATAAGAAATATGCATTCTTTCTTCAATTTCAAATTCAGGAGATTACAGGTATTGAATGTAGTGTCCACTTCGTTCTCGAATCAGAGACACCTGGATTAGCTACTCCTATACACAAAGAAAACGAAGGTCCTTCCATTGATAATGGATTAAATCCTAAGTATACCTTCGATAGCTTTGTAGTAGGTTCAAATAACCGTATGGCTTCGGCTGCTGCCCTTGCAGTTGCTGAATCTCCCGCAGAAGCGTTTAATCCCCTCTTTATTTATGGAGGTGTAGGATTAGGAAAGACGCATTTAATGCATTCAATTGGTAATTTTATCTTAAAGAACAATCCTTCGCTTAAAATTATGTATACAACCTCTGAGGTGTTTACTAATGAATTAATCGATTCGATTCGAAATAAAAATACCAGTGCTGCAACAGAATTTAGAGAAAAGTATCGTGGAACTGATGTCCTCTTAATTGATGATATTCAATTTATTGTTGATAAAGAAAGTACACAAGAAGAATTTTTCCACACGTTTAACTCTCTTTATCAAGCCAAAAAACAAATCATTCTTTCTTCTGACCGTCCCCCAAATGAAATGCGATTATTAGAAGAAAGACTTCGTTCTAGATTTGCTGGCGGACTTACTGTTAGTATTTCAGAGCCAGATTATGAAACGCGAATGGCTATTTTACAACGCAAGGCTGAATCGGAAGGATATATGATTGACAATGAAATCTTTAAGTATATTGCTTCTCATGTAAAATCAAATATTCGTGAACTAGAAGGAGCTTTAACTAAAATAGTGGCTCTTTCAAAATTAGAAAATAAAGCAATTAATATTGAGTCAGTGGCTGACACTTTACGAGATCAAATTCATCCAGAAGAAGTCCAAGAGATTACACCGGAACTTGTCATTCGTACAGTTGCTCAACATTACGATATTAGTATAGAAGATATTTGTTCCTCGAAGCGAAGTAAGGACATTGCCTATCCAAGACAAGTTGCGATGTACCTTTGTAAAGATATGACTTCTGTTCCATTACAAATCATTGGACAAAAATTAGGACGACGAGATCATACAACAATTATTCATGGTTGTGAAAAGATAAAAAAGGATCTTATAGACAACGAATCCTTACAAAATACCATAAATATTTTGAAGAAAAAAATCAACCCTTTAATTTAGTCCACATTTTTACATTAAAGTTATCATTTTTCTATCTACTTATCCACATTTTTTGTGGATAAGTCTGTGGATAACTTGTGGATAATTTGTGGATAAGTCGCTGTCACATTTTTCCATGTGGATAACTCGAAGTTATCCACATTTTATCCACATAGTTATCCACAATGAAAAGAGTCGTTTTACCCAGTATTTACAAGGGTTTTGGAAAGTTATCCACTTATCCACAGCCCCTACTACTACTACTAAATAAATATTATATATATTATACTAAGTTATCCACGAAAGGAGTTTTCCACATCCATGAAAGTTGCTTTTATAAAAACCGATCTTTTAAACGGATTGAATATAGTATCGAAAGCTGTTGCTTCAAGATCGACATCAAGCATTCTTGAATGTGTGTTAATTGATGCAAAGGATCAAGAAGTTACACTGACAGCAAATGATACAACATTAGGAATTGAAACAAAGTTAATGGCTCATGTTATTGAACCTGGACAAATTGCTATAGAAGCTAGACTCTTTACAGAGATTATTCGTAAATTACCAAATAGTCAGATTGTTTTAGAACTAAACGATTCACAAGTTAATATTACTTGTGAGAATGCAAACTTTAAAATTCCTTATGTATCACCAGAAGAATTTACTTCTCTTCCAGAAATTGATAAAGAAAATTATATTAAGGTTTCACAGTTTACGCTAAAGGAAGTGATTAGACAAACAATCTTTGCGTTATCGATTAACGATACAAATCCATTAATGACTGGAGAATTATTTGAGGTTTTTGAAGACCAATTAAAAATTATTGCACTAGATGGACATCGTATTGCTATTCGTACAATTATGCTTGGAGAAACCTATCCTTACCAAAAAGTAATTGTACCTGGAAAAATACTTAATGAAGTCAGTAAAATTTTAACTGGTGAACATGAGCGTTATGTTACAATTTATTTTTCTCAAAATCATATTTGTTTTGAATTTGACGAAACAGTAGTTGTTTCTAGATTGATTGAGGGAGAATATTTTAGGATTGAACAAATGTTATCTGCTGATTATATTACAAGTATTGAGGCAAATAAACAGGATTTGCTAAGTGCAATTGAACGTTCTACTCTTTTGGTCAAAGAAAGTGATAAAAAGCCTTTAATCTTTACGATTCAAGACCAGAAGATGAATTTGTTAATGAATTCTTCTAGAGGTACAATGCAAGAAGACATAGAAGTTGTTCAACTAGGCGATGACATACAAATTGCTTTTAATCCTAGATTCTTGATTGAAGCATTAAAAGCAATAGATGATGAACGTATTACAATTTATACAATTAATTCTAAAGCTCCTTGTTTTATCAAAGACAAGGATGAAAATTATATTTATTTAATTTTACCAGTAAACTTTAACTAATTTAAATCTAGGAGGTTGTCTATGGAACAAATACATTTAAGAGGTGAAATGATAAAATTAGGTCAGGCATTAAAAGCAGCAAATTTAGTGCCTTCTGGTGTGGATGCAAAATTTGTAATTCAAGCAGGAAAAGTTTTAGTCAATGGACAAGTTGAATTACAAAGAGGTAAAAAACTATATGATGGAGATATCGTTACTTTTTCAGGAGAGTCTGTAAAAATTGTAGCAAATAAAAGTAGCAAATAAAAAATGATTATAAAGCGTATCGAACTGAGTAATTTTAGAAATTATAAAGAACTTTCTTTAGATTTTGATAAGGGTACAAATATTTTTTATGGAGATAATGCACAGGGCAAAACGAATATTTTAGAGAGTATTCGCCTGTGCAGTAATGCAAAATCACATCGTACCAATAAGGACAGAGAATTAATTTTATTTGGTGAAGAAGAGGCACATATTAAATTATTTTTAGAGAAAAAATTTTCTGATTATCGAATAGATGTTCATTTAAAATCCAATCGTCCAAAAGGAATTGCTGTAAACGGAATGCCTATTCGAAAAATTAGTGAATTACTTGGAATTTTAAATGTGGTCTTTTTTTCACCAGAAGATTTAAGTTTGATTAAACGAGGACCTAGTGAACGAAGACGATTTTTAGATTTTGAATTATGTCAATTAAATCCACTGTATACAAGTTCATTAGCTAGTTATCATAAGGCTTTGAATCAGAAAAATCATTTGCTAAAAGAAGTTGCATTTCATCCTGAATGGATGGACACGTTAGATAGTTGGGATGAACAGCTTGAGCGTTACGCAAAAGATGTGATTTTGCATAGAAAAAATTTCCTAGAAAGTCTCAATGAAGTAATTTTAGAAATTCATAAAAATTTAACATCAGGAAAAGAACAGTTAGAAGTGCTCTATGAGCCAAATGTATTATCTAGTGAGATTCATACAAAGCTTAAAAGTTTTAGAGAACGAGAATTAAAACAAAGAATTTCACTTGTAGGACCTCATAGAGATGATATCTGTTTTTTGATTAATGGAATGGATATTCGTAAGTTTGGCTCACAAGGGCAACAAAGAACTGCTGCCTTATCATTAAAGCTAGCTGAAATTGTTTTAATAAAAAAACAAAGTGATGAATATCCTATTTTGCTTTTAGATGATGTGATGTCTGAACTAGATAGCCATAGACAATTACAATTATTAAATCATGTGGCTCATGTTCAAACAATGCTTACTTGCACAGGATTAGATGATTTAGAAAGCTGTAATTTTCCAATCAATAAATTATTTTATGTAAATTCAGGTGAAGTTATTTGCAAAAAAGAACAAACTAGTGTATAATAATAGTTTGATGATAGGGAGAATTAGTTAGTAAAATGAAAGGAGAATCACATTCTATGAGTCAAGAATATGGAGCTGAGCAGATTCAAGTACTAGAAGGATTAGAAGCAGTAAGAAAGCGACCAGGAATGTATATTGGCAGTACCTCTGCCCGTGGTTTACATCATTTGGTTTATGAAATTGTGGACAATGCGGTTGATGAAGCTTTAGCAGGATTTTGTGATGAGATTCAAGTTACAATCAATAAAGACAATTCGGTAACCGTTAGAGATGATGGGCGTGGAATGCCTGTAGGTATTCATCCTAAGTTGAATATTCCAGCAGTAGAAGTTATTTTTACAAAGCTTCATGCAGGTGGAAAATTTGGTGGAGGAGCCTATAAGGTTTCAGGAGGATTGCACGGTGTTGGTGCATCCGTTGTAAATGCTTTATCCGATTGGCTAGAAGTAACAATTTATAGTGATTCAAAAATTTATACACAGCGTTATGAACGTGGAAATGTTGTTAGCCAGTTAAAAGAAATTGGAAGTTGTAGAGAAGATGTCAGTGGATCTGTAGTAACATTTAAACCAGATGGAACGATTTTTGATGAAACAATTTTTGATTTTGAAACCCTAAAGCAACGCCTTCGTGAAATGGCCTTTTTAACCAAAGGCTTAAAGATTGTTCTTACAGACATGCGAGGGGAAGAAAAACACGAACTAGTATTCCACTATGAAGGCGGAATTAAGGAATTTGTAACGTATTTGAATAAAAGCAAAGAAGCTTTATATTCAGACATCATTTACTGTGATGGAGAAAAGGATGGAGTTTTAGTTGAAGTGGCTATGCAGCATAATGATTCATTTAATGAAAGTTGCTTTAGCTTTGTAAACAATATTACAACTCCAGAAGGTGGAACTCACTTATCTGGATTTAAGAATGCTTTAACAAAAACTTTTAACGATTATGCTCGTAAGAATAAATTATTAAAAGACAGTGAGCCAAATCTTTCTGGAGAAGATATTAGAGAGGGACTTACTGCAATTATTAGTATCAAAATTGAGGACCCTCAGTTTGAAGGTCAGACCAAGCAAAAACTTGGAAATTTAGTAGCTAGAGGCGCTGTAGATAGTATTGTGAGTGAACAGTTAACTTATTATCTTGAGCAAAACCCACAAGTGGCTAAGTTAATCTGCGAGAAGTCCGTATTAGCACAGAGAGCTCGTGCGGCAGCTAGAAAAGCAAGAGACTTAACTAGACGTAAGAATGCCTTAGATGGTCTTTCTTTACCTGGTAAGTTAGCAGATTGTTCAGATAAAGACCCTGTAAACTGTGAAATCTATATCGTAGAGGGTGACTCTGCAGGTGGTTCTGCAAAGAGCGCAAGAAATCGTGCAACACAGGCTATTTTACCTCTTCGTGGTAAAATTTTAAATGTAGAGAAGGCACGACTTGATCGAATCTATGCAAATGCAGAAATTAAGGCAATGATTACAGCCTTTGGAACAGGAATTCATGATGATTTTGATATTTCAAAATTAAGATATCATAAGATTATTATTATGACCGATGCCGATGTCGATGGGGCACATATTAGTACTCTTCTTTTGACATTCTTATATCGTTTTATGCCTGAGCTTATTAAGCAGGGATATGTTTATCTAGCACAGCCACCACTTTATAAGATTGAGAAGAATAAAAAGGTATGGTATGCCTATGATGATGCTGAATTGGAATCAATTATGCAAGAAATTGGTCGTGACAGCAGCAACAAGGTACAGCGTTATAAAGGATTAGGAGAAATGGATGCTTCTCAGCTTTGGGAGACAACTATGGATCCAGAGAAGAGAATTTTAAAACGAGTTGTAATGAATGAGGAAACATCCTCTGACATTGATATTACATTTACGACTCTTATGGGAGATAAGGTAGAGCCTCGCCGTGAGTTTATTGAGGCTAATGCTAGATTTGTTAAGAATCTAGATATCTAAGATGGAGGTTAGACAATGGATAATACCATTTTTGATAAAGTTCAAGAGGTAGATTTAAAGAAAACCATGGAAAATTCTTACATTGATTATGCAATGAGTGTTATTGCAGCTCGTGCGCTTCCAGATGTAAGAGATGGATTAAAACCTGTACAACGAAGAATTCTTTTTTCTATGATTGAATTAAACAATGGACCAGACAAGCCACATCGTAAGTGTGCACGTATTGTCGGTGATACCATGGGTAAATATCATCCTCATGGAGATAGTTCAATTTATGAGGCTTTAGTAAAATTAGCACAAGATTTTAATACAAGATATCCACTAGTAGATGGGCATGGAAACTTTGGTTCTGTAGATGGTGATGGTGCAGCTGCTATGCGTTATACAGAAGCTAGATTATCAAAAATCTCAATGGAAATGCTTGCAGATATTAACAAAAATACGGTTGATTTTGCACCAAACTTTGATGAAACCGAAAAAGAGCCAGTGGTTTTACCAAGCCGTTATCCAAATCTTTTAGTAAATGGTACTTCAGGAATTGCTGTAGGTATGGCTACAAATATTCCTCCTCACAATTTGAGAGAAACGATTGCAGCAGTTATTAAAATTATTGATAATGTTGTTTTAGAGGATAGAGAAACGACCATTGAGGAATTAATGGATATTGTTAAAGGACCAGACTTCCCAACAGGTGCAACCATTATGGGAAGAAAGGGAATTGAAGAAGCTTATAGAACTGGTCGAGGTAAGATTCGAGTAAAGGCAGTGACAGACATTGAGCCAATGGCTAATGGAAAGAGTCGTATTGTTGTAACCGAGCTTCCTTACATGGTAAATAAGGCAAAACTTATTGAGAAAATTGCTGAACTTGCCAGAGATAAGAAAATTGTAGGTATTACAGATTTACGAGATGAATCTGATCGAACTGGTATGAGAATTTGTATTGAGTTACGTAAAGATATCAATGCAAATGTTGCTCTTAATCAGTTAATGAAGCATACACAGTTAATGGATACATTTGGTGTGATTATGCTTGCATTAGTAAATAATGAGCCTAAGGTTTTAAATCTTAAGCAAATGCTTGAAGAATATTTAAAGCACCAAGAAGATGTAGTAACTAGACGTACGAAATACGAGTTAAATAAGGCAAAAGAACGCGCTCATATTTTACAGGGCTTAATGATTGCTTTAGATAACGTAGATGAGGTGATTTCCATTGTACGTAGCTCTAGAACTACACAAATTGCAAAAGAGCGTTTAATTGAACGTTTTGCTTTAAGTGATGCACAGGCTCAGGCTATTGTTGATATGCGTATTCGTGCATTAACTGGATTAGAGCGTGAGAAATTAGAAAATGAATTTAAAGAATTACAACAAAAGATTTCTTCTTTTGAGGCAATTTTAGCAGATCCTAAGAAGTTATTAATGGTTATTCGAGAAGAACTTCAGACAACATCTGATAAATATGGTGATGACAGAAGAACTGCTATTGGCAGAGACGAAAATGAACTATTAGACGAAGATTTAATTCCTGATGAATCAGTAGTTATTGCTATGACTCATTTAGGATATATTAAACGTATGTCTATTAATAATTTCAAAAGCCAGCATCGTGGTGGTAAGGGAATTAAAGGTATGCAGACAGTAGCAGAAGATTTTATTGAAGATTTAATGCTTACAACTACACACCATTATTTAATGTTCTTTACGAATAAAGGAAAAGTCTATCGTTTGAAAGCTTATGAAATTCCAGAAGCAGGACGTACTGCTAGAGGCACAGCTATCGTTAATTTATTACAGATTGATTCTGGAAATGATGAACGAGTAACTGCAATTATTCCAATTCGTGAGTATTTAGATGGTTTAAATTTATTTATGGCAACTAAAAATGGTCTTGTTAAAAAGACTTCATTGCCTGAATATGCAAATATTCGTAAGAATGGATTACAAGCAATTACTTTAAGAGAAAATGATGAATTAATCGAAGTTAAGGCAACAGATTCTACGAAAGATGTTTTTTAGTTACTACAAAGGGACAGTGTATTCGTTTCCATGAAAAGGATATTCGAGCTACAGGAAGAACCAGTATGGGTGTAATTGGAATGAAACTTGATGAAGGTGACTATGTTGTAGGTATGCAATTGGATAGCCAAGGTGATTATTTACTAATTACTTCTGCAAATGGCTTAGGAAAGAAGACACCAATTGATGAATTTACTGCTCAAAATAGAGGTGGTAAAGGTCTTAAATGTTATAAAGTAAATGAAAAGACGGGTGATATTGTAGCAGCTAAAATGGTTAGAGATAACCAGGAATTAATGATTATCACAACAGAGGGAATTATTATTCGAATTGCAGTAGATGGTATTTCTACGTTGGGTAGAATCACTTCAGGTGTTAAATTAATTGATGTAAATGTAGAGGCTGGTGTTTCAGTAGCTAGTGTAGCGAAGGTAAGAGAAAGCTATATCAATGTGGAAGATAATACTGGTACTGATGTTACAGATACTAAGAGCGTAGAAGATACACAAGAAGTAGATACTGAAGAATAGAATTATAAAAGCTAAAAGCTATTTGAGAAAATAGAAAAGGAATTATAGCATTATGATATGGGTGTTATAATTCCTTTTTATTATTATGATATGATACTATTATGATGTTAGAGCCAAAAGGTATTGCCCTAACTATGATACAGATTTTTTGTACTTTGTAGTAGTATTGCTCATTAAATGGCGTTCCCTTTGTCAGCAGACATGAAAAAGGCTTGGGTGTAAACTGGTTACTGTTCAAACATTGCTCAGGCTCCCTCTTGAGGGAGCTGTCGGTTGGCATGAGGTGACAACTTGGCATGAGGTGTCAGCGTAGCTGACGGAGTCCTGATGCCTTAAGCAGGCGGAGTCCTGATGCCTAAAGCCGACTGAGGGAGTACATGGATACTATATCGTTTTAAATGTATTATATTGTTAGGAATAAATTATTCAACGGAAGATTTTCTAAAAATACTCCCTCCGTCTGCTTCGCAGCCACCTCCCTCAAGAGGGAGGCTATAGTACCCTTGAACAGTAACCTTAAATTTCGTTTTTAATAAAAAATCTAAAAAATCCTCTTGACAAAACTTCAAAGAATCAGTATAATAGCCAATGTCTTTTAAAGACAAAACGCATAAACATGAGACTTATTACTTGGAGAAATACTCAAGTGGTCGAAGAGGTGCCCCCTGCTAAGGGTATAGGTCGTTCACGCGGCGCGAGGGTTCAAATCCCTCTTTCTCCGTTTCGCATGTTAATGCGTTTTTATATTGATTTCATATAGGTAAAAAGTTTTTTAAAACTTTTAAAAAAGTTCTTGACAAATACTTACCTACGTGATATTATGTATGAGCGCTGTGAGTGAGATACAAACTTACAAAACAGCAAAAATAAATAAAAAAGTTCTTGACAAAGACAACAATTTATGATAGAATATGAGAGTTGCTTGTGAAAGACAAGAACAAAGATGAACCTTGATAACAAAACAATATATTCCAACCCTGAACGATTCTTAAGAGAATAATTCAGAACAAAATGAGCATCAGATTAACTGATGACCCAAACAACAGTAAGATGGAAGATAAATTAGCCAAGAGTTGATTTTGACCAGATTAAACATTTTTAACGAGAGTTTGATCCTGGCTCAGGATGAACGCTGGCGGCGTGCTTAACACATGCAAGTCGAGCGAAGCACTTAGACGGAAGTTTTCGGATGGAT
>JPZU01000001.1:1495563-1508304 GCA_000875945.1 Lachnospiraceae bacterium TWA4
CCTGTAAATATTTAGGTAGGGTACGATATGGTTTATGTGAATGTGTAGTTTTAAATGTGTAATCAATATGGCCTAGTGGCTCAGTTGGTTAGAGCGCCGCCCTGTCACGGCGGAGGTCGAGGGTTCGAGTCCCTTCTGGGTCGTTATGGGATCTTAGCTCAGCTGGGAGAGCATCTGCCTTACAAGCAGAGGGTCACAGGTTCGAGCCCTGTAGGTCCCACTTAAATAAATATGGGGGAATTCCCGAGTGGCCAAAGGGGGCAGACTGTAAATCTGTTAGCAACGCTTTCAGTGGTTCGAATCCACTTTCCCCCACTCAAAGAACATCGCGGGGTGGAGCAGTTCGAAGCGTCGTCGGCTCATAACCCGAGGTCGCAGGTTCAAATCCTGTCCCCGCAATTCATGCCCAGATAGCTCAGTCGGTAGAGCAGAGGACTGAAAATCCTCGTGTCGCTGGTTCGATTCCGGCTCTGGGCATTAAATAAATATGGGATACTAGCTCAGGTGGTAGAGCACTTGACTTTTAATCAAGTTGTCCGGGGTTCGAGTCCCCGGTGTCTCATTTTTTAGCAGTTACGAAAGTAGCTGCTATTTTTTTATTTAAATACTTGACAAAATAGAAATAATATAATAAAATTCATTTAATATTGAAAAAGAGGTGATTAATTGAATAAAATTATTGGATTATATGGAAATAATTTAAATTATTTAACTAAATTAGGAGGCAGTTTTAATCAATATATTCAGTCAGAGATTATGGTTTTTTCAGAATTTGAATCATTAGAACAGTTGATATTTAATCAAGATAAAAATCTAGATGCGTTAATAGTAGATGGAATCATTGATTTACCAATATTGATTAAAGAAAAATTAAATAAAAATCACATTATTTATTTATCTGATATTGATTATTGTACAGATTCAGAAGTTATAATTAATAAATATCAACCTTCAAAGTATCTTGTTTTAAATATTCTTAATATATTAGAAATTCATATAAAAGCTAATAATTCTGTAGAACATTTATTTGAACAAGTTGTTGGAATTTATTCACCATCATCATTTACCTATAAAACTTCATTATCCGTTTTAACAGGACAGAGATTTGCAGAGAAAGGAAAACAAGTATTAATTATTAGTTTAGATGAATTTTCTACTTTAAATGATAGATTTATAGAACATTATGATTTATCCGATTTACTTTATTATCAATCTCAAAATCGATTAAATTTAGAACTATTTTATAAGTCAATTTCAAATATTCATGAATTAACTTATATTTATCCTTGTAATTGTTCAGAGGATATAAGAAGTATTACTAGTTTACAATTAGAACAACTAATTATATGGATTCTAGAGAACTCATTAGCTGATCAAATTGTGTTAGATATAGGAAATGCAGTGAACCATTCAGTTGAAATTTTAAAATTATGTGCGAAAATTTATCTTCCATTAGTGAATAACAGCTATCAGGAAGAGAAGATTTTTCAATTTGAAGAATATTTGAGAGGAAGAGCGGAAGATAAATTAATGGATCGAATAGAGAAGGTAGCTATTGATAGAGAAAAAATTGAAGAAAATTCCTGGTTTAAAGATTATTATGAACAATTAATTTGGAAAAAATTGAATAATTAAAATAAAAGTACTTGACAAAATTGAAAATATAATTTAAGATAATTATAGTCGATTATAAAAATAGTTAGAAGGTGATTAAATAAACAACATTAATCAGTTGAGAGTAAAGGTACGAGAAGAGTTGGATTTAGTCACATTTGTCACAGATGAAGAATTGAAAGATAAAATAGATGAAATTCTTGCAAAAGAAAGTAAAAGGAACTATTTTACTTGCGAAGATCGAGAGGAACTTCAAAAAGAAATCTATAACTCCATTCGTGGATTGGATGTCTTACAAGAATTAATTGAAGATGATAGAGTATCTGAGATTATGGTTAATGGAGCAAAGGATATATTTATAGAAAAAAATGGTTGTATATCCAAGTGGCATAAAGGTTTTTCATCAGAAGAAAAGTTGTTAGATGTTATTCAACAAATTGTGTCAAATGTGAATCGAATTGTCAATGAAAGTACACCTATTGTAGATGCTAGATTGATGGATGGTTCGAGAGTTCATGCAGTTTTAAAACCTATAGCATTGAATGGACCAGTACTCACTATACGTAAATTTCCTAAGGTTCCTATTGATATGAGAAAACTTATAGAGTGGAAGAGTATTAGCGAGGACTGTGTAGAGTTTTTAGAACAACTTGTAAAAGCTAAATATAATATTTTTATTAGTGGAGGTACAGGTGCAGGAAAGACTACTTTTTTAAATGCATTATCCCAATTTATTCCAAAAGAAGAACGAATAATTACAATAGAAGATTCAGCAGAGCTTCAAATCAATATTCCAAATCTAGTAAGCTTAGAAGCAAGAAATAAAAATTTGGAAGGAACAAATGAAGTAAGCATTCGAGATTTAATAAGAGCATCTCTTCGAATGCGACCTGATCGAATCATTGTAGGAGAAGTCCGTTCAGAAGAAGCCTTAGATATGCTTCAGGCTATGAATACAGGGCATGATGGCTCAATATCTACAGGGCATGCGAATAGTTCAAGAGATATGCTAACTAGATTAGAAATGATGGTGTTAATGGGGGCAGAACTTCCATTAGAAGCAATAAAAAGTCAAATTGCATCAGCTTTAGATGTATTAATTCATCTTGAACGAATGAGAGATGGGAGTAGGAAGGTCGTTTCGGTGGAGGAGGTGATTGGATATTCGAAAGGAGAAATTATTCTCTCTAAAATTTATGAATATAATAACGAAACTCAATGTTTACAAAAAACCAAAAACTCATTTCAAAATGTGGACAAATTCAAAGAAGGAAATTTATTATGATGTCTACGAATACACATTTATTTCTTGGCTTTGGAACTTTTTGCAGGGATTAGCAATTGTTGCAGTTATAGCTTTTACATTTTATTCTAGCTTTATAGCATTTCTGATTCTATCTCCTGTTGCTGTGTTATTTACTATTATACGAAAAAAGAGCTTAAAAGAGCGTAGAAAGGAAGAGCTAAATAAGCAATTTAAGGAAGCGATGCTTTCAATATCCTCTTCGTTAAGTACAGGACATTCAATGGAAAATTCTTGTAAAGAAGCTGAAAGAGAAATGACTACAATGTTTGGTAGAAATAGTTTAATAGTTTTAGAACTTCACAGAATAGTATGTGGAATTGACTTGAATATTTCTGTAGAAGAATTATTAGATGATTTAGGTAAGAGAAGCACAATAGAAGATATTAGAAATTTTGCACAAGTATTTAAAGTTGCAAAACGAACTGGTGGAGATTTGCCTTATATTATAAGACAAACTGTAGATATGATTGAAGAGAAAATTAAGCTAAAAGAAGAGATTATTACAATGACAACATCGGTTCGATATGAAGGATTACTTATGGATATTATTCCAATATTTATTATCTTATATATGCGTTTTACTTCACCAGATTTTTTCTATCCATTGTATCATACATGGTTTGGAACAATTTTTATGAGTATATGTTTGATTATCCATTTAGTTGCAATAAAACTTCAGCAAGTGATTATGGAGGTGGATATCTAATGTGATTACACTAGTTATAGTGATTACTTTATTAAAATATAAAAAGAAATTTTTAGTATTGGATAAAAAGAACATCCTTTAAAAGCCTTTTACGGGTGCGGTTATCTAATCGTATTAATTCTAAAAAAAATTCAAGAAAAATTTAAAATTAATAAAAAGTACTCAAGAAGTGAAGAATTCTTAAAAGAGATTCTAGTTAAAAAAAACGTAGAATCAGAATATGTTATTCATGAAACTAAGAAATACACATATCTATTAATTGCATTATGGATGACAGCAATATTAACTACAGCAATAGTTATTCAAAGTGAATATGGAGGTAAAACCGTATGGAATAATAAGTTACAAAGACCAGACTATGGTAAAAAGAGTATTACTTATGAGTTGAGAAATTCTTATAGTGATGAAGATATAAAGGTTGTAGTTGATCCAAGAGAATATCCAAAGGAAGAATTAGAAGGTATATTTGAAGAGGTATATCAGGAGTTATTGTCAAAGCTTTTAGGGAATAATCAATCCTTATCTGAAGTTTATGAAAATCTTGTGTTTAGCCAACCAGAAAAATATGCAGGAGTAACAGCTCAGTGGATTCCTAAAAACTATAAGTTTATTGATAGCGAAGGAGTTATTTATACAGATTCTGTACCTAAAGAGGGAATTGATACATCTATTCAATTATTTTTAAACTGTCAAAAAGAAGAAAAGTCTTATGAAATTAATCTTACAATAGTTTCTAAGCCATTATCTATAGATGAGAAAGAGAAGAAGCAGTTAGAAAATTATATTAACGATTCACAAGAAGACAGTAAAACAGAAGAATATTTTTCGTTACCTACAGAATATAATGGGAATTCTTTAGAATATTATGAAGATAAATCAGAGCATACAGAATGGATTATTTTTATAATAGGAATAGTTATAGCTGCGTTATTAGTAATCAATGAAGATATTAAGTTAAAAACAAAAGTACAGGATCGAGATAAACAAATGATGATAGATTATTCACAAATTGTTTCCAAATTGACTATTCTGATAGGGGCAGGAATGAGTATTAAAGGAGCGTGGATTCGAATTGTAGAAGATTATCAAAATGCAAAAAAAGATAAATCGATAGTTAATCGATATGCGTATGAAGAAATGACGTATACAAGTAAGCAAATGTTAGATGGATTACCAGAATCAGAGGCTTATTTAGAATTTGGCAGAAGATGTCATCTGCATCCATATTTAAAATTAAGTAGTTTACTAGAGCAGAGCTTAAGAAAGGGAACTAAGGGAGTTATTGGAGCATTGCAAAGTGAAACTACACAAGCCTTTTTAGAGCGTAAGCATTTGGCAAAGCGTTATGGAGAGAAAATGTCAACAAAGTTAATGATGCCAATGATGCTTCTGTTTGCAATGGTTCTTATGATGATTATGGTACCAGCGTTTTTATCATTTTAAAAAGAAATAGGAGGAGATTTTTATGTTAAAAACAGTTTCAACAAGAGTATTAAATACATTAAAAAAAGAAGATGGAGTAGGAGTAGTAGAAGTTATTTTAATTTTGGTGGTATTAATTGCATTAGTATTAATTTTTAAAACACAATTAACTAGTTTAGTTTCTACAATTTTTGAAAAAATCAATTCCCAAGCAGGAACCGTTTAATGAAATGTAAAAAAGCAAGTATTACAATATTTACAAGCTTGCTTCTAGTCTTATTACTATCAATTCTTTGTACAACCTTAGAATCTGCACGAATTTCAGGAGTAAGAGGGATGGCTGCAACTGCTTGTAATTCATCAGCATTTTCTCTTTTTTCAGAATATAATAATATATTGCTTGAAGATTATGAATTATTTTTTTAGAAGACAGGGGAGATGTTATTGAACGATTAGAAAATTATATTTCTTATTATGAAGATCCAAATAAGAATTTAAACGGTATTTATGGCACGAATTATTATCCTTTTAAAACAAAAGAAATTACTCCAACGATACAAACTTATGCATTAGATATGAATACAAAACCTGTGGAAGATCAGATTGTACAGGCAATGAAGCGAGTGGAAGTAGAAAAAATTATTAAGGAAATCCTTTCTAATGTTGATATGGTAAAAAACTTTGATAAAATATCTTCTTATATGGATAAATTGATGGAAAAATCAGGGGAGATTATTAAGCTTTATCAAACAATATCTTCTATTAATGAAAAATGTCAAAGTGCAAAGCAAACTTATAATTTATTAAGAGATCAATTAAATCTTTTGAGAAATAATTTATCAGAATATAAAAATGCAATTCAAAATGGAGATACTATTTTAGCAGATGTTTATAAAAAGCAAATTCAAACATCGATAGATACTGTAACTAAAAAGAAAACAGAACTAATTAAAAATTTACAATTGATTAATAGTAGCAGTAAAACATATATTCAAAAATCTGACCAGATACGAAATTCTATAACAAATGAAAGTACGAAAGAAATAGGGGATGATTCGAAGTTAGCCCAAAATTTAAAGGAAGAAGCTAGTGGAATTGAAAGTTTAGTTGGAGAAAAAAATGAACATTTTAAGCAAGTAAAGTTAGTAGAAAATCAAAGTCAAGTAAATATAGATAGAATTGGTCATCTAAATAGTTTTTCATTTGAAGAAGAATTACCACAGAAACTTGAAGAACAATTGATAAATTGGGAAGATGCTTTAAGGGATTATAAGTCTTTAGAAATTCCTAAAGTGGAAGAAAGTAGGAATACAAGTGCAAAGGAATTTAAGTTATTAGATACTGTAAAGCAAGTAATGAATGATGGAGTGCTGGGGATGGTAGTAGAAGATATGAACGCTGTATCGAACCGAACATTTTCATTAGAGGGCTTACCTTCAAAAGAAAAATATATTTCTACTAATGATGAAAAAGTCTTAGCAATTGATAAGACTACGAATTCTATTTTATTGAATGAGTATTTATTGGAATATTTGTCAAATTATAAAGATAAAAACAATACCTATGAATTAGAGTATATTATTGGTGGAAAACCAAGTGATAAGGAAAATTTATCAATAGTTGCAGAAAAATTATTATTAGTACGTCAAGTAATGAATTATACTTATTTAATTTCTGATACAGAAAAGAGGGAAATGGCAAATCAAATGGCCATGGCAGTACTAGGAGTAACTACCATTGGCGTTGCTGCTGTTCCTATAGTTAGTACTCTAATTTTAATGGCTTGGGCTTATGCAGAGTCCGTTAATGATGTAAAGGCGTTATTTTCTGGTGAAAAAGTTCCTTTTATTAAAACAAAAAGTAATTGGAAACTTTCTTTAGAAGGGGCTGCAAAAGGAGAATGGACAAAGGTAAAAAAGAATGATAAAGGTTTTGATTATTTAGAGTATATGAGAATATTACTATTTTTACGATCAAGAGATTCTAAAATTTATAGAGGATTGGATATGATTCAATTGCATGTATGTGAAAAAGCACCAGAATTTCGTATAGCTAATTGTTTATACCAATTGGAGGCAGATGCTGTTATACAAGCAAAGTCTATGTTCCTATCATTTCCATTTTTAAAGAATTTTAAGTCAAATGGATTCAGTGAGTATATATTTGAAGAGAAGATTGCTTATCAATATTAAAATTAAATTTGTGGAGGTGGAAACACATGCCCTTCTTGTCTAAAAATAAATTAATGATAAAATTTAGAAACTTTATGCAACACCTCTATCCCAAAAAGTATCGGATGAGGAGGGTATTTGTTTCTGCCTCCGCAACAATTGAAGCAGCAATTGTCTTATCTTTTTTATTAATTGCATTTATTTCATTATATATTCCGTTTTTTACAATGTATATACAAATAAATTTGCAGTCATCATTGGAAAATGCTTGTAAAAAAGAAGCAATTTATGCTTATCCAATTACTAAAAAGTTAGATTCGACAAATTATGAATTGGGAAAAGGATATTTGTTAGCTAGTTTAGCATCCGATTCGATGGTTTCAAAAATTAATCGTTCATGTATTAATGAAGGCATAGTAGGTGTTTCCTTTAATCAAAGTAGTTTTTTAGGAGAGGATGGAATGATTGATATTGTTGCAAATTATCAGGTCTCAATACCATTTATTCCTTCCTTTAAACAAAATTTTATCCAGCGTGCAAGACGTAGAGCTTGGTTAGGGGAGAATTTAACGAATGGAGAGATATTAGGTTCAGAAGAATCCGAATTCGTTTATGTTGCTCAAACGGGAGGTGTCTATCATCTATATGGTGACTGTTCACATATAAAATTATCTGTACATATGGTGGATTATAGTCGTATAAAAAATCTCAGGAATACAAATGGAGGAATTTATCATTCATGTGAACGATGTAAACCCAAAAGTGGTGGAGGTGTCTATATTACAGATGATGGAGATAAGTATCATAAATATGCAAGTTGTAGTGGAATTAAGCGTTCAGTAAACCAAGTACATAAATCAGAAGTTGGAGGAATGAGGGTTTGCAGTAGATGTAAGGCTAGAAAGGAATTGGAAGATTAATAAATTGGAGTATTTTAGGATTATAGCAGTAATTAGTTTTCTTTTTATAAATTCATTATTCGATATAAAATATAAAGAAATTCCATGGAGATTATCGATTGGTTATGGAGTAATAGGAGTGCTTTGTATTTTTTTATAAAACCAATGAACCTGTGGATGTTTTTGGGAGTTTAGTAGGTATAGAGTTAATAGTAGTTAGCATTTGTACAAAAGGATCTGTTGGATTAGGAGATGGAATAGTTTTAAGTGTTGTAGGACTTTTTATTGGATTATGGAAATCATTAATGATGTTGTTTATTGCAGGTGTAATGACAGCAGTAGTAGGTTGTATTTTGTTAATAGCTAAAAAATGTAATAGAAAAAGTGAATTGCCATTTATTCCATTCCTTTTAGTTGCATATATTTTTAATTTAGTTATTATGTAGGAGAAATCTATTTATGAGAAGCAAAAAGAAATTGACTGTAAAAGCTAGCTTTACAGTCGAATATGCACTTATTATGCCTTTTGTATTTTTTGTAATTTTCTTTATAATATTTGTTGGATTTTATTTACATGACCGAGTAGTACTAGAGGCTTTATCACTTCGAAGTTTAATGACTATTGAATCTGTGGATGAAAATTGGCAGCAGATGGCAAAAGAATATACTTTATGTAGTTCAAATCTTTCATTTACGTTAAAAGAGCATAGTGAAAATACAAAAACGAATTATTATGCAACTATTAAAATCCCTGCGATTCCATCATTTGAAATAAGTGGAAATCAAAGTCAAATAAGTCAAAAAGAAACAGATTTTATTCGAATCTGTCGGATGGGAATGGAGAAAAATCATGAATGAGTTAGAAGGATTAGAGGAAGTTGATGTAGACGATATAGATGTAGAAGAGATAGGCATTTTAGAAGAACTGAATAAAAATCAAATAAGAACGGATTATAGCAGAAGTTTAAATCATAGCTATTTATGGTTTTATGGATTAGACTACTGTGATGAATATATGATAAAATTATTAAATAAAAATCCGATAAAAGAGATTTTACCGACACTTATTTGCATGGAAAATAATGAATATAAGTATAGATACGAAATATCTTCTTTAATATCATTGAATGATTGGATAAAAAATAATACTATAGGATTAAAAGATGTACAAATGATTTTTAATGCATTATCTTCTTGTGCACGAAGTATGGAAGAATATTTATTAGAAGTAAATCATCTAGTGTTAAATCCAGAATATATTTTTATCAATAATAAAGAAAAGTCTTGTAAGTTTGTTGTATTTGATCAGTATGAAAAGGATTTTTCGACATCATTAAAAGAATTAGTTCGATATTTTATTGACCACATAGATTATAGCAGAAAAAAAGAAGTAGAATGTGTTTATAAAATTTATGAACTTATACAGTCTCCAAATTATCAATTACAAGAAGTTATTAAGGAACTTTATATTTCAATTAATGAGGAAACGCCATCTGAAGATTTAGAATTAAATATAGAAGAAAGCACAGATATATTTGTAGAAAATAAAAAACCTAAATCAGTAAATTTTATAAAGATAGCTTTTGGCTTTACGGCATTTTTATTAGTAATTTTTAGTATACAAGTATTGACAGGTCAGATTTCCAAGAAATATTTTCCTGTTTTGGGACTTGGCATTATTGGATTGGGGATTATCTTGTTGATATTTATACAAAAGAATAAAAAAGAAATCATACAGGTTTCATCTGATATAGAAGATAAGAATCAACAAATCGGAGTTGCTCTATTAAAGGGAATCGAAACAGAAGATATTATTATCAATAAAGAAGAGTTTATAATTGGTACGATTCATACGATCACGAATGCACAAATTAAAAATAGTGATATTAGTCGTATTCATGCTAAAATCTATAAACGAGCAAATGAGTGGTGTATCATGGATTTAGTATCAACAAATGGAACTTATCAAAACGGGAATAAATTGGTTCATGAACGGGAATATCCATTAAAAGATGGAGACCATATTCATTTTGCAAATGTAGAGTATATATTTTACAATCGAGTGGTTGAAATTTAATATTTGGGTTTGATGATATATAGGGAACTTTTTACAACTATTAGAGTAAGAAGTTCCCTATATATGAATCTTGTCTAATTCTTTAAACGCATACAGTTTTCTTTAAATGCTTAACAATAATTGTTGAATATTGAACCGATATTTGCATATGATATTTTCTTTTATTTTTTCATTATTATAAAAAAGTTTGTATTAAATTACCTAGAGCATCATCAGATTTAATTTTATAATAGATGATAACAGGTTTTTCGTCCAGCACCCTCTCTAATAATTATTCCTTCTTCAACGAGTTTCTTCAATGCAGATTCCACAGAAGAACTTCCAATACTTGGACAGCCAAGTAATACATCTTTTTTTGTGAATAATCCTATTTGATTTAACACGTATTTTTTTACGATATCATAGGACGTACTTTTGATACCAGATTCTCTAGCTATATCGATACGTTTTTCAAACTCACGATAACATGACAAAATTATGCCAAGCATATATTTGATGAAATCCTTTGGATCATGTTCATTCTCATGCCATCTTTGGTCGCTTCTTGCAAGTGCATCATAATACTCATCTTTGGTATCGGCAATAGCCTTTTCAATGCTAATATATTGTCCAACCATAAATCCACTTTTGTAAAGAAGAAGTAACGTCAGTAATCGACTCATTCTGCCATTTCCATCATTAAATGGATGTATACACAAAAAATCTAGAATAAAGCATGGAATCAAAATTAATGGATCGAGTTCTTCATTTTCCAATATTCTATTATAATTACTGCATATTTGATCTATAGCAATTGGTGTTTCATATGGCTCTAATGGTTGAAAAATAATTTCTCTTTCACCATTTGGAAGCGTCTTTGCTATTTCATTTGCAGTAGTTTTAAATTTTCCACCATAGGAGAATGCTGTAAATTTAAGTAATTCGCCATGTAATTGTAAGATATGATTTGGACTTAAATGAATATAGGGATAACTTTCATGAACCATATTTAGTGCATTTCTATAACCCAAAATTTCTTTTTCATCTCGATTCTTTGGTGTAGTTTTATTTTCAACAAGTTGCTTTAATCTCACACTTGTGGTAACAATTCCTTCGATTCTATTAGAAGACTCTGTACTTTGAATCTTAGCAATTTCAATTAATCGGTCTAGTTCTGCTGGTTTCTGTCTTGTATATAAATCTTGGCGTCCTTTAAATTCATGAATTTTTGCAATATATGATATTATTTCATTATCCCAAGTACGCTCTTTTAAGTATTTGTAATCAAATTTTTTCACGTTAGTTGAGATCCTTTCTCCCAAATTATTTGTTTTTCTCCCAATTTTATATTGATTTTGGGAGATTGTCAAGTTGATTGGGAGAAAAGTAGCTAATATTTATTACGTGGTACTCTAAGAAATAAGATTCAGAAGTTTTGAATTATTGTTGAAATCAACCGTTTGTATTCTATGTAATCTACTAATTGTACTATATTATAAAATGGTTATTTAGTTTGTACTGGAATTCATGCAGATTTATTTAATCTATAAACTTATAAGGTGTTAAAAAGTGTAGCAATTAAGATGAGTAGCTACACTTTCTTTTTATTATCAATTATAGTAGAAGATGAAGTAGAATTTTCAGAATCTATTAATTGATTAATGGCACGAATAATAAAAGCATTTAATGATTCGTTATTATTTGTTGCATGAGATCTTATAATTTCTCTTTGTCCTTTAGGAACTACAATTTGTATTCTATCATAATTATTTTTATTATATGTTCGATTATATTTCACTTTATCATATTTTTCTTTAATTTCTGACATGCAAAACCTCCAGCTAATTTATTAAAGATATTGTATCATTAGATTAGTTAAAATACAAGATATGTGATATTGTGTAATGTGAATGAAATCTTATATCAGATATTATGTAATGTGTCAATTTACATATTGTGTAATGTGTAATATAATCATTATATGAATAGAACATAGGTAGTGAAATAGATTCAGTATCTACTGAACGAAATACTTTTGGAGTAGTGAATCGGGTGCAGTACCTACTGAATGAAATGCCTATGAACTATATTCAAAGAATTAGATAAAGAATAACTATAATCATCTATCTGTTTATTAGATGAACGAGAAAAAGAGAGGTTTAAAAATGGATAATAAGGTAATACAACGTACTGACCAAAGACCATTTACGATAGTTTATGATGATTTTTTAGAATCCCATAAGCTAGACATCTATGAAAAGATGATATTTATAATTCTAAAAAAGTTTGCAAATAATAACAATCAATGTTTCCCAAGTGTTGGAACAATAGCTAGTATGTTGGATGTATCTAAACGAACTGTTACAAATAAATTGAAAAGTATGGCAGAAAAAGGTATTATAAAAGTTGATAGGAGATTGAAAGAAAATAATGAGTATGCAAGTAACTTGTATACAATTTACGATTTTGCAGATATCTGGAAAAAAGAAAGCCTTGACACTCCACCGACCAAAGCAAAGAGTCAAGACCTTCTAGAAGCTAATAGCAACGCCATTAACAACTCAAAT
>JPZU01000001.1:1510768-1515541 GCA_000875945.1 Lachnospiraceae bacterium TWA4
TGCTTTTTAATGTCAAAAATCAAAGAGCATTGGAACAAAGAAAAATAAATTTTTCATCAAATCAATATAAAACCAAGTTTCATAATTTTGAAGAAAGAGATGATAATGATTATGATGCACTTGTAGAAGAATTTAGTAGCTATTTGTAGAGGGGTTATGGCAAAAGAAAAAATAAATTTATTGAGAGTATTGAAAAGGTAGGCGAAGACAGTATCATATTAATCATGGGATTGATGAATTTACTTTAGAAAAAAGCATCTGAACTATCAAACAGTCTTCATCAGAGGTTATCTAAAAGTGTGTTAGAAGCTGTCAGAAGTACTGTTTGGACTATCAGACACTGTAATAAGATAGAAAAAAGCGTTACGTATCTAGACTTTTAGGAATCCTCACGGTAGCAGTAGTAGTATCTGTTTTAGCCTAAACTTTATTTTATACCGATGCAAAAATACAGGCAACTCTATATTTGTTGTTTATTGGATTATTTATTTGGATTGGATTGATTATTAGTTGCATTTGGACGTCCAACAGCACATATTATTTAATTGTGGGGTTATTGATTTTATCGAGTTTGATAATTTCCTATATTCTTAATCGTCGTTGGTTAAGTGCTTATAATTGGAAATTAACGACTACAGTGGAAAAAGCAAGTAATACTAATTTAGATAATAAATCTACTGGAGCATGGCAAGGGCATGGTAGAAGAGAATCAAGAACTTTGCTTTATCAATTAGGGTATACGCCGAATGAAAATGTTCTTGACTTTTATATCAAACCGATTTATTTACTAGGTCATATGCATGGGATGAAAAAAGTCAACGAACCTATAGATAAGGATATTCAGCGAAAATATAAAGAGTTGCAATTGAAGTATCAGCGTTTGCAGTAGTCTTCACTTGATGATTATAACAGTTTAATTGATGACTATAATGAGGTAGCAATTACTTATCAAGATTTGACTAATGAGTTAGAGGAAGTACAACAATTAGCTGATAAATGGAAAATGCTTTATTATCAGACGTTGAATCAAATGAAAGAAAATGCACAGTCACGAGCAACTATTATGGATTTTGAGAAGGATGTTGAAGATACAATGGATGAAACATTAAAGAAAGATATACAAGAACTAACTCCAGAAGAAAAAGCAATTGATTTATTAAAGAAAGGCATTAGTATTAGGAGGGTTGTTGAAGCTACAGGTGTTAGAAAATACAATGTTGAGCGATTAAAAAAAATTAATTGTTGTAAGTAAACTAAAGTATTACTCTAATAAATATATCAAAAATATTAATTATTGTAGAGAAAGATAAAAACTGCCAATAGATTTATAACTACTGGCAGCACAAAAGATTGTTTAGATTTGTGTTTTAATATAAACTAAAATGATTCATTGTAAAAGTTCTAATTACCCCATTAAGAACTTTATCTGAAATTAATCTCCAAATAATTTGAGAACCTAGAAACAATAAAAAAAGAAAAATAAATCTTGAAATTATTTCTGGAGTTTTATCTCTTAACACCAGTTTACAACTTTATAAATGATAACCTACTTGATTTACTAAGCGTTTAAAAGCCTTAATCAAGTACGTAGATTTTATTTTTGTTTCGACATTTTTTACGAAAGTAGCTAAAAATAATTGCTGATGAATCTGTTTACTAAGAGTAAATCAAAATTCCTGAACACTTTGCTCTTTATAAGAATACAAATGTTCTTCTGTATAAGGCAAGAGTTTCATTGCACTATAACTAAGAGTCATCAGATTGATGAGTAATTCAATTCCTACAATACTTCGTAGTCTGTATTGTCCTAATGACCAAAAAGTTTTTGCTCATAATAGCTGACCTCGATGTTCCAACGATGGCAATAGCCAAGTAATGGATGATAAGACCCGTGCTCATCACAATCCGTGGATTGAATGGATAACTCTTTATAAACCGTAGTAATTCGTTCAAGTTCTGCCACAGATAAACTACTTAAAAATAGACGAAGATACCCTTTTGTTCCATCCAATTTTGTTGCATAGGCACTGACTTGCGAGAACCAAAGAGATTCGTGATTACACGTCTACTAGCCAAGTGTAGCTCCTGAAAATGAAAAGGCTGATTCAATCGATAATCGTTCTCCACGTTTAGCTGGTCGCCCGCGTTTTCCAGTAGGCTTTGGTGGTAAATCATATAAGATGGTGTCATGTCGAACATTACAGATACAATCCAGTTGCTCATAGTCATGAATGATGGACAAGAAATTTTTCTTTGTATACTAACTGTCACATAAAAGAATGCCCCTAGATACTTGTGTAAGAGCAGGCATGACTTGATGAATCATCCCAGTAGCTAATTCCAGTTTAGTTAGAGATTTATCCTATAAACGATAGCCAACAGGAATCGATAAGTACGCTAACTCGTGGTTCTTGTAAACTGGAACAGCAATCATCAGGCTAACAAAACAATGCCCATGTAAATAGAGTGAGCCATTATGAGCTGTGTGGTCATAAAGTGTTGAAACGGACTGAAATTTTTTGCTAAATTTAGGAACTACTGTATCGTCCACACATAAATAAATCGGCAACTGGCAAAGAGTTGTTGGTCTAGCAGCTACAGCCTTTTGCACAGTAACTCGCATCCAACATTTATAATCAATGTTGGCATAGGAACAGATATAGTAAAAGGCATTTAAGGACTTCTCTGTGATACCTGATAAAAAATGTTCATATAAAAAACGAATAGAGTGTGCAGACTCTAAAGCAAGTATCGACAGCACAAGTAAAAATAACGATTCAGCTGTCGGAGTTGTACAGGATGAAAAATATTCTTGAAAATATATTTTTAGTCTACCAATTATTGTCTTTTTGTTGTATAATGAATTTGCCATATGGGAGTTAATAATTTCCTTTCTGTAATTTTTGTAGCAAATTTATTATACAACAGGAAAGTCCTATATGGCATTTTTTATTTTAAAAAAGTTGTAAACTGGTGTAAGATAATATAATCATATTAAAAATAATGAGCGTTGAATTTAATATGAAATGAGGTACTATGAATGATTTATGGTTATGCAAGAATCTCTAGACGTTCTCAAAAGATTGACGATAGATTGAAAAATATTAAGAAAGCGTATCCTGATGCAAGGATTTATCAAGAAGCATTTATAGGAACAAAAATTATAGGACGAAAAG
The DNA here is from genome assembly GCA_000875945.1 of Lachnospiraceae bacterium TWA4. Lineage (GTDB taxonomy): Bacteria > Bacillota > Clostridia > Lachnospirales > Lachnospiraceae > TWA4. Next base: position 1,513,945 of record JPZU01000001.1, read on the forward strand.
AATTTAATAAGTTACTAAAAGAGGTTTATAAGAATTCAATTAATTCTACAATTGTTTTTGATTCAGTATCACGAATGAGTAGAAATGCTGAGGAAGGAATTCAAAAGTATTTTGAACTATATGATTTAGGTGTGAATTTGATATTCTTAAAAGAGCCTTACATTAATACAGCAACTTATAAAGAGTCTAGCAGCCAAATGATTCAATCCACAGGAAATGAAATTGCTGATATCTATATTCAAGCGACTAATGAAGTTATTCGAATTTTAGTTAGAAAACAAATCGAACAAGCCTTTGAGCAGTCTCAAAAAGAGGTTGATGATATTCATGAACGAACAAGAGAAGGTATACGAGAAGCGAAGAGAAAAGGAAAGTTAGTTGGTGGAGCAGGTCATCAATCAAAGACCTTAAATATTAAGAAGAAAGAACCAGCGAAAGAACAGATTCGACAAAAATCAAAAACATTTGGTGGAGCGTATACAGATAAAGATTTAATTAAAATAATAGGAATTGCACCGAATACTTATTATAAATATAAAAATGAAATTAGAATGGAAATCCAAGAATTTTAAATATGAAAAATGATATCTAAGAGATGGGATTACCTTGATTGTATGCCATCCCTCAAAAGATGTCATTTTTTATTATAAATTACTCGTGATATGAAAAAGCATCGAAATATCATGCAGAAAAACTCATAGCAATTGGTTTAGGGTCAAAAGCTTGTTTTCTTGGACTGTCAATCTATTTTAAAATGTAGAAGGTGTAGCTGACTAATAGTAGAAAAGTACAAAGGGGTACGGTAGTAGTATAAAAGTTTACAAAACTACACGACACTTCACACGACAGTGTAGGGGGGTCAAGGTAGTAGTAGAGAGTGTGACCTCGAATACACGACTACACGGAAGTCAGGTACTTAGTAGATGTAAAAGTCAATATATTTACATTGTATCATTTACAGTAGAGAAGTAAGTAGTTAAAACAGCACCCTAAGCAACCGACAGGGGGTACGGGTTATAAGTATAACACCTGTTAATTAAGGAGGACCATATGTACTTAAACAAAAACACTGTAAAATTAATTTGTGAACTTGAATACTTAGTAGGAAAACAATGTTACAACCCAAAATCATACGATGGATGGAAGAAAAAAGAAGGGTGTAGTTTTCGATACCCTATAACTTTTTATGAAAAATCTACAGATAAAAATCCTAGAAAAATAGGATGGAATATTACCGAATGCAGCGATGATTTTTCTCCAAAGTTAGTTGAAACTATGAAGTATCAATTTGGTTCTAATCATCTATTTATCGGAAAGGGATTAACAGATGTACTAGAATTTTTGGAAAATCGATATGGAATTAACTTTGAGGAACTGGAAGAAGGAAAGAATCAATAATAAAGATATTATGAAAGAAAGGAATTGAAAATTATGAGTTTAACTGATTGGATTTACATCATTAAGAAAGTACTAAAATCGAAAAAAACACAAAAGGTTATAAAACAAGAGATATTAGATAACTGCTTACCTTATGGAAAGGAGAAACGAGGATTTTTTGGCGAATACATAGTAAGTGATCAGATGGTTTGGAACAATC
>JPZU01000001.1:1515953-1576520 GCA_000875945.1 Lachnospiraceae bacterium TWA4
AGATGAAGACTGTCTTGAGCATTTGGAAGAGATGGGATTTAATAACTCTGATAATGTTAGAAGTTATTTGGAACAGCTAAAATATAAGAGAATGAGAGGAACTTATCCTAGAAATAAGCGATACAGACGTAGATAAAATAAAGGGGCTGTGAAATAATAAGTCCGTAGAAAAAAGACCATTCGGTCCGCAAATTGCGAGAACCGGATGGTCTTTTTGTGGTAAAATTTAACTGCTATGAAAAACATTACCAAATCTTATTGTAAAGGAAAACAGGAAAAATTTCCACTGTTTCTTTCAGATTTTCTCGAAATTCGTGATCCGGTTTTGACATTCAATCAGTTTATGGAGGGACTGAATTAAAAAAAATATCTGAATATCCGACCTCATCATCGCGGACGTATCAGATATAATCCGATTGATATGCTCAAAACGGTAATCTTTGGCTTTATGATGAACGGGTATATGTCACTGCGAGAACCGGAAGTATATCACAACACTATGCATCTGAATGTAAAAGAACAGATAAAAATCGAACAGTTTGTCTAAATGAAGAACTGAGTTCATTTCATAAAGAAGTCCTAAACAATCTAGAAAGTATCCAAGGTGCCTTGCTTCGAATGAATCGCTCCATCCAGGCGGAAGGAGCATTCGGAATCATAAAAAGGAATCGCTGTTATAAAAGAATTGTACGAAAAGGGATAAGTTCTGTAAAAATGGAATTTTATCTGGTTGCTATTGGTCACAATCTTTATAAATATCATAATAAACAACAAAAACTACACTCAAAAGTTGCATGAATTTAAAAGAATTACTTTTGGGGTAGGGGCATTATGAACTTTTTTCATAGATAAAGAAAGGTTCATCGACTTCGATAACTCGAAGCAATAAACCTTCTGTTCAAGAGATTATTTTTTCACAGCCCCTTTTTTTATAGAATTAACGCATATTATTTCCTGTTTATCAAATTATAAAAAAATTTCTACATATACATAAGAAAATATAGAAAAAAGGAAATTTGGACACAGCCATATATTTTACAATCGAGTGGTTGAAATTTAAAAATTAACGTGCTACACTACAAGAGATTACAGAAGTATTCAAAGTTATGTATTGTGTAGCTATTATGTATAGTTAGACAGTCAATTTTGAATAATAAAAAATTATTTTGGAGGTAGTACTATGGATTGTATATTTTGTAAAATTGCAGCAGGAGAAATTCCATCTTCAACTGTTTATGAAGATGAAGATTTTAGAGCGATTCTAGATCTTGGACCAGCATCTAAGGGTCATACATTAATTTTACCCAAAAACATGCAAATAATATTATGGATTTAGATGAAGAAATTGCTAAAAAAGTCTTACCATTGGCTGCTAAACTTGGTAAAGCTATGATGCAGGGATTAAAGTGTGATGGATTTAATGTTGTACAAAATAATGGAGAGGCAGCAGGACAGACAGTGATGCATTTTCATACTCATGTAATTCCTAGATATAAAAATAAACCGGCTATTGTTGTATGGGAGCCAGGTAAAGATGAAGATATGGACAATACAGTTAAACTAATTAAAGAAAATTTTGAAAATTAAAAAGGGTAATAAAAAAGGTATTAAAAAAGGTAGTTGTGGAGACAAAGGAAATTGAGTTTGATGAGTATATCTTAGAACGAATTTTAGATATTGGTAGTCGAATGCTCATAGCTGGAGGAGAAATTCATCGAGTTGATGATACAATTTCTAGACTTTGTTTTGCCTATGGAGCTTTATATGCAGATGTTTTTACGATTACATCAAGTATTGTAGTGACCGTGCGATTTAAAGATCGAGAACCTATGACACAGACTAGACGAATTGGAGCACAAAATATAGATTTAGCAAATCTTGCACAGTTAAATGATTTGTCAAGACAGATTTGTAAAAAACCAAAAACTTGTGAAGAAATTTCAGAAAGTTTGAATCGAATAACTCCCGCTAAAAATCATCCTGTTTTAAATTTTTTGGTATGGGCATTGATTTCAGCTAATTATACAATCTTTTTTGGAGGTAGTAAATGGGATGCAATTTCTGCCGCTATAATTGGTATACTTTTGTTGCAATTTAAAAATTTTTTAGATAAATATTTTCTAAATTATTATTTAGTAATTATCTTATGTAGTATGATGGGTGGAATTTTAAGTGTAATTCCTCTTATTTTTCAACTATCAGATTCCCCATTTTATATAAATATTGGGAATATTATGTTATTAATTCCTGGAATTACATTAACTACAGCGATTAGAGATATGTTTTCGGGAGATACGATATCAGGGCTTTTACGATTTGTTGAAGCAATTATTGTCAGTATGATGATTGCTTGGGGATTTGCAGTTTTTGACCTTGCTAATATTGTTCCAACTTATAGTCAACCGCCAATTATTCAACTTGCTACAGCTTTTATTGGGTCTGTTGGTTTTACATATATGTTTAATAATCGAACATTTACAGGATTTTTAGGATCAATAGGAGGTTTAATTGGATGGGTTATTGTAATGCTTGCACAAAGTGGTGGACTATCAGAGTATTTAGCTTATGCGTTTGCAGCAATATTTGTTACACTTTATGCTGAAAATATGGCTTATATTAATCGTTGTCCGACAACGCTCTTTCTTACAGTTGGAACAATACCATTGATTCCTGGTAAGTCTCTATATGTGACCATGCAGTATGCAGTAGGTCAGGAGTGGTCAAAGTTTATCTCTCAAGGAATAACGACTCTTCTTTATGCAGTTGCAATTTCAGCTGGAATTATTTTAGTAACGGCTTGTTGGGATTCAATTAGAATGCAACAAAAGAAAATTAAACATAAGGGATGAAAAATGCTTTAGTAGGTTTTAGCAAAATCTTACTAGAGCATTTTTTTATTGACATTACTGATAACTCCGTAGTATCATACTTAAGAATATAAATAGTTACAGTTCCTAGTCAGTCAAAATATAAAAACATTTGTGCTTGCACAAGGATATTTTTATGTTTGCTGACGAAGGGAATACTATTTAATAAGCAATACAGCTGCAAAGCAGCGAATGAGCACATCTGCGTTACCTCGAATGATAAAAATGGCGTGGGTGTGAACAGCAACTATAAATAAAGGAAGAGTACGATGTACACATATGAATTTTATCATTGGTTGATATTTTTTTATGTCTATTGTTTTTTAGGTTGGTGTTTTGAGTCTACTTATGTATCGATTTCCGAAAAGCATTTGGTAAATCGAGGATTTATGAGTGGTTGTTTTCTACCAATTTATGGAGCAGGAGCAATTACTGTTCTAGTTGCATCACTCCCATTTAAAGAAATGCCAATTTTTGTTTTTGTAGGTGGAGCTATTGCAGCAACCGTATTGGAATTGATAACAGGGATTGTTATGGAAGGCTTGTTTAAAATTCGGTATTGGGATTATTCACATAGACATTTTAATTTTAAAGGGTATATTTGTTTAGCATCTACAACGACTTGGGGATTTTTTAGTGTAGTAATGGTCTATGGACTTCACAAAGTAATCGAACATGTTGTTTTTTTATTTCCAGACACCCTGTTACGAGGGGTATGTTTTGTATTAACCATAGGTTTTACAGTGGATTTTACTAGTTCGTTTCGAACTGCTATGGATCTTCGAGAACTTCTTGTTCAGACTGTGAAGTTAAAAGAAGAAGCACTTAAGTTGAAAAAACGTCTTGAGATTTTAAGCCCATTTAATTTAAGTCCTTTTAACTTTGAAGAATTGCAAAAGAAAGTAAAAACTATTGAAATTTTAGATACGATTCAAGAAGCGATTGAGTGGACAAAAAATAAGCTTCCAATAGAGTCTTTAGAGCCAATGAAAGATGAGTTTATTGAACTAAAAGAAAAAACAATGATTCTTAAAGATCGATTATTTAAGCAATTTAGTATGAAACGAATCAATCGTATGTTGAGACGTAATCCAAGTGCAAGTGCTAAGTCTGAAGACTTCCAATTGATTTTAGAGGAAATTAAAGAAGCTGAAAAAAGATGTAAATAAGCTAGTCTATTTGATATATCTAGGAGGAAAATTATGAGTAAAGTAGCAATAGTAACCGATAGTAATAGTGGAATTACTCAAGAGCAGAGTAAAGAATTAGGAATTACAGTAATATCTATGCCTTTTTATATTGATGAGGTGGAGTATTATGAAGATTTAACATTAACACAGGAAGAATTTTATCAGAAGTTAAAAGAAGATGCCAAAATTACAACATCTCAACCTTCGATGGAAAAGGTTTTAACTCTTTGGAGTGATTTATTAAATGTTTATGATGAAATTGTGCACATTCCAATGTCAAGTTCTTTAAGTAGCGCTTGTGCAACAGCTAAAATGTTAGCAGAAGACTTTGATGGAAAAGTTCAAGTAGTAGATAATCGAAGAATTTCGTTAACTCAGCGTCAAGCTACATTAGATGCAATGACTTTAGCTAAAAAAGGGTTATCAGCGCTTCAGATTCGAGAATATTTAGAAAAGACAGCTGCAGATAGTAGCATTTATATTATGGTAGATACATTAAAATATCTAAAAAGAGGTGGACGTATTACTCCAGCAGCCGCAGCGTTAGGCTCCTTATTAAAAATTAAACCAGTGTTAGAAATTCAAGGAGAAAAATTAGATTCTTTTGCAAATTGTAGAACTTTAAAAAGTGCAAAGAAAACAATGATTGAAGCAGTTAAAAAAGATTGTATTGAGCGATTTGGAAGCGATGAAAATGGAAAAGGAATTCATATAGATGTTGCATATTCAGGTGTTGATTTAAAAGAAGCGACTAAATGGAAAGAGGAATTAATGCAGGCATTTAAAGGACATGATGAAATGATTATGAATCCTTTATCACTTAGTGTATCTTGTCATATTGGACCTGGAGCAATTGCAGTTGCGTGTTCAAAGGAACTAGTGTATTAACACATTCATAATCAAAGCAATTACTTGCCTAAATCCTTATCTGCTGCGTTGTCTTCAATCGACGTAGCCACCGCTACGTCTCATTCATACGCCTTGCATCTAAGAGATTTATTCTGCGTAATTACCTCAAAGATGAACGTGTCAATACACTAGTGTCAAATTGTGAATAAAGTTAGTAGAACCTAAAATGTATTATTTAACAGAAGGGAGGGGCGTTCTCCTCTCATGACAGAAGTCACGAGTCTTTGAACGCTAAAAATAATGAAATTTTCAAAACGAATGGATTACTTTGGTACAAGTATATTTTCTGTACTTGCACAGATGAGACAAAAACGAGTAGAAGAAGGAAAGACAGTTATCGATTTAAGCATCGGAGCTCCAAATATTCCTCCTGCTAAGCATATTTTAGATACATTAGTGGAAGCAACCAAAGACCCTAAAAATTATGTCTATGCAATCTCAGACTTACAAGAACTACAGGATGCTGTAGCTAAATGGTATGAGGTTCGCTATGGTGTAGAAATCAATCCTAGGACACAGGTGTGTTCGCTTTGGGGTTCTCAAGAAGGACTTGCTCATCTTGCTCTTACTTTAGTGGATGAAGGAGATGTGGTATTAGTTCCAGATCCTTGTTATCCAATTTTTGCAGATGGTCCTAAGATTGCAGGCGCTAAGTTACACTATATGCCACTTAAGAAAGAAAATGATTATTTAATTGATTTTGATGAGATTCCAAAAGATGTCGCAAAAGCAGCAAAGTTAATGGTTGTTTCTTATCCGAATAATCCAACCGCTGCAATGGCGCCTGATTGGTTTTATGAAAAGCTTATTGCTTTTGCAAAGGAAAATGATATTGTCGTTTTATATGACAATGCCTATAGTGAATTAGTATTTGATGATGCTCATTGTGGAAGTTTCTTAAATTTTGAAGGAGCAATGGAAGTGGGTGTTGAGTTTAATTCACTATCTAAAACTTATGGATTAGCAGGAGCTAGAATTGGATTCTGTATTGGAAATGAAGAAGTGGTAAAAGCACTGTCTACATTAAAATCGAATATTGATTATGGAATCTTTTTACCTGTACAAAAAGCGGCAATTGAAGCAATTACAGGGGATCAGTCCTGTGTAAAGACTACTCGTATGGCTTATCAGAGACGAAGAGATGTTCTTTGTGAAGGTTTAACAAGTATTGGTTGGACTGTAGAAAAAGCAAAGGCTACAATGTTTTTATGGCCCAAAATTCCAAATGGATTTGAAAGTAGTGAAAAGTTTGTTATAGAATTATTTGAAAAAACGGGTGTTTTAGTAACTCCTGGTAGTGCTTTTGGTCCTTCAGGAGAAGGTCATGTCCGAATTGCTTTAGTACAGGATGAAGAAGTGATGAGACAGGCAGTAGAAGCAATTAGAGAGAGTGGAATTTTATAAGAAAATGAAGACATTATTAGTTGCACTAAATTCAAAGTATATTCATTCCAATTTAGCTGTTTATAGTTTAAAGGCCTATGCAAAAGCTTTTAGAGATGAAATAGAAATTGCAGAATATACGATTAATAATTACATAGAAGATATTTTAAAAGATATCTATCTTAGGAAACCTGATTTTATCGGGTTTTCCTGTTATATATGGAATGTTGAAATGATTCATACGCTTTGCATTGAACTTGCAAAAGTTTTGCCAAATACGGATATTTGGCTAGGAGGTCCAGAAGTTTCGTATGAATCAGTGACCTATTTAAAAACATTGCCAATGATTAAGGGAATTATGAAAGGTGAAGGAGAGCGAACCTTTGTAAGACTTTTAGAAGCCTATCATACAGATAAAAATCTAAAAAATATTCCTGCACTCGTTTATAGAGAAAACGAGCAAATCTTTGAGCAACCAGTAGAAGATTTTATGAATATGGATGAAATCCCATTTCCATATGAAGACTTAAGTCAGTGGGAAAATAAGATTATTTATTATGAGAGTAGTAGAGGTTGTCCATTTAGATGTTCGTATTGTCTATCATCTGTAGATAAAAGACTTAGATTTCGAAGCCTAGATTTAGTATATAGAGAGTTAGAGATTTTTAATCAGGCAAAAGTTGCACAGGTAAAATTTGTAGACCGTACATTTAATTGCAGAAAGTCTCATGCACTAGCTATTTGGAAATATATTGCAGCTCATGACAATGGAGTGACCAATTTTCATTTTGAAATTTCAGCAGATTTATTAGATGATGAATGCCTTGAAGTATTTAAAACTATGAGGCCAGGACTAATTCAATTAGAAATAGGGGTTCAGTCGATTCAAAAAGAAACCTTAAAAGCAAGTGGACGAAAAACAAATCTTGAAGAATTAGCCAAAAAAGTGTCGATGATTCATGAAATGAGAAATATCCATCAACACCTAGATTTAATTGCAGGACTTCCATATGAAGACTATGAACAATTTAAACAGTCTTTTGATTGGGTATATGACAAAAAGCCTGACCAACTTCAATTAGGATTCTTAAAATTATTAAAGGGAACTTTAATGAAAGAAAAGTCAAAAGAATATGGAATTGTGTGCCAGAGTATTCCACCGTATGAGGTATTATTTACAAATTGGTTATCTTATGATGAGGTTTTACGTTTAAAAGGCGTTGAAGAAATGACTGAACTTTATTATAATAGCAACCAATATCAGTGGACATTAGAACATGTAATGAAAAAAGAAAAGTCTGCTTTTAAATTCTTTGAAGATTTATCAATTTATTATAAAGAAGTCGGTTATGAGGAAAAAGGCAGCAGTCGATTAATGAAATATGAACTGTTCTACAATTTTTTGACGAATAGTCGAAAGTATGATAAAACAGAGGTAGCAAACTTATTGACCTATGATTATTGTCTTAGAGAGAAGATTAAAAAGAAGCCCTCATTTTTACCAAATGACAATTTATATCGTAAAGAAAAATCAGACTTTTTTGCAGAACAAGTAAAGGGTCTAGAAGATGTTTCTTATCGTCAATTGGTGAATCATTCAGAAGCAATTGTTTTTGAATTTGACCCTGTTGAATTTGTGACAACAGGAAAAAAGAAAAACAATTATTAATTTTTGATTATTCGAAGAGAAATCCATTAGATCATAATGCATTAGTGTATAAAGGAGGAAAAATCAATGAATAAGTGGCCGGCTATGATTGATGGTGATCATATTAAGCGAGTACTTAATTGTCTTGATAAAGCTTATGGAACAGAGCTTGTCTGTTATTTAAAACATGAAACTCCTTGGCAGTTATTAATTGCAGTTATTTTAAGTGCACAGTGTACAGATGAACGAGTAAATATTGTAACAAAAGATTTATTTGTTAAATATGATACATTGCAAAAGTTTGCAGATGCCGATTTAAAAGAATTAGAAAAAGATATTCATTCAATTGGCTTTTATCACAACAAGGCAAAAAATATTATTGCTTGTGCAAAGCGTCTTATTGAGGTATATGGTGGAGAAGTTCCTAGAAGTTTAGAGGACTTAACGTCTCTTGCAGGAGTTGGAAGAAAGACAGCGAATGTTATTAGAGGAAATGTTTACAATGATCCTAGTATTGTCGTTGATACGCATGTAAAGCGTATTTCTAAAAAGTTAGGTTTTACAAATGAGGAAGAACCTGTAAAAGTTGAAAAAGATTTGATGCAGGTCATTCCAAAAGATCATTGGATACTTATTAATATTCACTTAATTACCCTTGGAAGAAGTTTTTGTAAGGCAAGAAAAACGGATTGTGAAAATTGTTTTTTAAAGGAAGAATGTTATAGCAGGAGGAATGAAAATGTTTAGTAAAAAAGTTCAAAGAATTATTTCTGGAGTTATTGTTGTTATTTTAGTAGTTAGTATGGTTGTTACAGGAATTATAAGTGTAATTTTATAATATATAAGAGGAAAAAAGGATATGAAATTCAAAAATTTTGGTAAGACTTTAGCTTTTGTGGGAGTATTTTTACTTGTTTCAACGATGCATGTGGAAGCAGCACAGGAAGAAACCATTGCAAAAGGCGTTTATTTAAATGATGTTGATTTATCAGGAATGACTAAAAATGAAGCTAAAACAGCTATTCAAAATTATATAGAAACATTAAAAGATAAAATGATTACATTAGTAACTGATAGTCATAAAAATACTGAAAAACTTAAAACATTGGGATTTTCAGCAACTTCATCAGAAATTTTAAAAGAGGTAATGGAAATCGGTGAAAATGGTAATCTTATCGCACGCTTTAAAGAATTAAAGGATGTTGAAACAAATAAGAAAGTTTATGAGTTAGAATCATCTATTGATAAAAAAATACTTGAAAGTTACGTAAATGAAAAATTAAAAGGTTATGAGCAAGACGCTATAGAGCCGACAATTACAAGAAAAGACGGAAAGTTTGTAATCACTGAAGAAGAAAATGGAATTAAAATTGATATTGATAAAACCATCTTGGCAATTTCAGATGAAGTAAATAAGAATTGGAAAGAAAATGAGTTAACAGTAAATACTGTGTATTCTGTAGAAGAACCTAAACATAAAGCAGAAGAACTTCGAACTATTAAAGACACTTTAGGGAAGTGTACAACGAAATATTCAAGAGGGCAAGTTGGACGTACAAAGAGCTTAGAGCTTAGTACTTCTCGCTTAGATGGCACTATTGTTTACCCAGGAGAAACAATTTCTATTTCAACCTTAATGGGACCTAGAACAAAGGCAGGAGGATATGGAACTGCAAAAGGATATTATGGAACTGCAGTAGAAGATACAATTGGCGCAGGAATTTGCCAAACAGCATCAACAGTTTATAATGCTGCTTTAGAAGCAGAGCTAGATATTGTTGAAAGACATAATCATTCAATGATTGTTCATTATGTAGATTATGCAATGGATTCAACTATTTATGCAGGTAATGATTATAAGAATCCTAGCAAAGATTTAAAACTTAAAAATCCGTATAGTGATCCAATCTATATTCAATCTAGTGCCAGTGGTGGAAAGTGTAAATTTACGATTTATGGTAATGATACAAGAGATAAAAATCGTGAAGTGAAGTATGTTTCAAAAACCATTTCTGAAAGCTGGCCATCATCTATTACATATATTAATGACAATACCAAAAAAGTTGGTTATACACGTACTATACAGGGATCATTTCCTTATGTAAAAGCAAGCCTTACAAAGCAGATTTATGTAGATGGTAAATTAACAGAAAGTAAACTTCTTCATACAGATGTCTATAATTCTGCAAATAAGAAGGTCATTCGAGGTACTAAGCAGCCACAAACAACGGCAGCACCTACGACAAAAGCACCAAGTACAAATCCAAGCTCAAAGAATCAGTCAACAAAAGCCGAGACAAAAGCAACACAGGCTGCAACAAAAGCTGAGACTAAAGCTCAAAAGGAGACTAAAGCAACAAAAGCTGAAACAACCAAGACTTCAAAAAAGGCAGAATAGTAGGAGGAAGATATGATTCATAGAAGGTTATATCTTATCAATCAAGAAGATAGTAAGTATAAACCTGAGGAAAAAGAGTTTTTCTATAATCTTAGACAAGACTATCAATTAACTTCCTTTGATCAAGAAGTTCGAGAGGTTTTTGATTCTCCTACAACTAAAGTAGGACAAACGGTTATTCTTACAGGAGCAATTGCTAGAGTAGGAACTTTATGGATTGCTAAAAATTATAGAGAAGAGCTAGCTAAGCTCTTCTCCAATGAGTTTATTGATAAAGTTTATAAATTTGACCTTCAAAAAGTTCCAAGTCCGAATCGAATGAAAGAATTAGGAGTTACTGCGATGGTTCCTGTTTCAGAAGGTGGAATTTTTACAGGACTTTGGGAAATTTCAGCTCCTTTTAGATTGGGAATGGAAATTGATTGGAGTAAAACTCTAATTAATCAAGTAACAATCGAATTTTGTGAAGCATTAGAAGTCAATCCGTATCAGCTCTATGCAGGTGGATGTAGTCTAATGGTTACAGACAATAGTTATGAAGTGATTTGCGAATTAGAAGCTTTAGGCATTCCTTGTCAAATTATTGGAAGAGTGACAAAAGAACCTAAAAAAGTTATTCATCATGGGGAAATTTGTCGAGCAATTATGCGTCCAGAACCTGATGAACTTTTAAGATTAAGAGAACTAAAAGAGGTAGATAATAGATGAATATTGTATTATTAGAGCCAGAAATGCCTGCAAATACAGGAAATATTGGACGAACTTGTGTAGCAACAGGGACAAAGTTACATTTAATTGAACCTTTAGGATTTCAGTTAAATGAAAAAGCACTTAAACGTGCAGGACTTGACTATTGGAAAGATTTAGATGTTACCGTATATGATGACTATAATGATTTTTTACAAAAAATCCAAATGCTAAAATCTATATGGCAACAACTAAAGCTAAAAAACTATACACAAGTAAATTATGGTCCAGATGATTTTATTATGTTTGGAAAAGAAAGTGCAGGAATTCCAGAAGAAATTCTAGTAGAGAATGAAGAAACATCAATTCGCATACCAATGAATAAAGAAATTCGTTCATTAAATTTATCAAATTCTGTAGCGATTGTATTATATGAGGCGTTAAGACAACAAAATTTCTTAGATATGGAAGAAAGTGGACATCTTCATAGGCTCCACTGGAAAGATGAAGCGTGAGAAAATTCTCACGCTCCTTTTTGTAATGTAAAAATAAATTCAGTTCCCACACCTTCTGTACTAATGACGTCAATCGTTTGATTGTGTGCAGTAATAATTTCTTTAGTAATTGCTAGACCAAGACCCGTTCCTTTTTTGTCTTTACCTCTAGAGGTATCTGCCTTAAAAAATCGATCCCAGATTTTTTTAATACAGTTTTTAGGGATACCACAACCTTCATCTTTAATAGAAATAAATCCTTTTCCACCTTTAGTATCTGTAGTAATCCATATCGTTGAATGTTCATTTGAAAATTTAATCGCATTATCTAATAAATTATAAATAACTTGTTCAATTTTTCCTTTATCAGCATAGACTATTAGTGTCTCTTCATAAAATGTTAAATCCAAGGTAATATCCTTAGCTGAACATCTGCCTTCAAAGGTTTCACAAGTATCACGAATAACTTGTTGAACATCAAAATTTTTAAGTGATAATCGAGTATTTTTTCCGTCCAATTTATTAAGTGTTAATAGTCCTTGTGTTAAATCAGTCAAGCGTTCTGTTTCTTTAATCACAATTTCTAAATATCTGCTTTGCATGTCTGCAGGAATTACACCGTCTAAAATAGCCGTTAAGTATCCTTTAATAGATGTTAAAGGAGAACGAAAATCATGAGAAATATTAGAAATAAAATTTCTCTGATATTCTTCAGTATCTGCAAGTTTTGTTGCCATATAGTTTAGTGTATTAGATAAATGTCCTAATTCATCGCGAGTGTTTACATTACAGTGATAAGTCAAATCACCTTCAGCATAAGCTGTAGCAGCTTTTGTGATTTTTTTATTGGAAGGTATACAACAAATTGGAATACAATTAAAATAATTAGTGACAAAACAAAAATTAAAGCAGAAGATATATAAATTAAATTCAGAACATGATATTGCTCTTCTAATATTATAGAAATTGGTGAATGAAACAATATATAGCCTCGAATTGAATAATCTACATTAATTGGTGCAATAACACTTAAGTAGTCTTCACTAAATTCATTATAAAATGTACCTGTACAAAAATATTGTTGAGTAGTCTCAAAAGCTTCAATTTTATGATTCTTATGTTCACCGGTACTGTCATAGATAATAAGCCCCTCTTTATTCATAATCCAGATGTTTGAATCCATCCATTTAGAAAGACTAGATAGTTCAGAAGATAGAGTAGATAAATCGACCATATCTTCTGAGTAATAGTCTGTTACTTGATTTGAAAGTTTCGTTGCTTGAGTATATAAAGATTCTGCATTTTTGGATATTAAATAGGAGTAAACAAGATTTGAGGAAAAGGTGGAAATTAATGTAAATCCTAAAATACCAAAGAGCAGATATCCAACTAAAACTTTTGGATAAAGAGCTAGTTTCATTTTTTAACCTCAAACTTATATCCAATTCCCCAAACAGTGCCAATCTTCCATTCTTTATGGGTATGAGATTTTTCTAATTTTTCTCTGATACGCTTCACATGAACATCAACTGTTCTAGTGTCACCTAAGTAGTCATATCCCCAAATATGGTCTAAGAGCTGTTCTCTAGTAAACACGCGATTGGGTGATTTAGCCAGAAAATAGAGTAGTTCAATTTCTTTAGGAGGCATGTCAATGACCTCTCCATCAAGGGTTACTGAATAATTTGTAATATTCACTGATAGTGTACCATACTGAACGGAATCATCATTTGGAACTTTCTTTGGTTCTTCTGGTTTTATAAAAACCGTACGGCGCAAAACGGCTTTAACTCTTGCAACGAGTTCTTTAGTATCAAAAGGCTTCATAATATAGTCATCAGCTCCAAGTTCTAATCCCAGTACTCGGTCAAATACTTCTCCTTTTGCAGAGAGAATAATAATTGGAACTTGAGAACTTTTACGAATTTCTTGACAGACTTGATAACCGTCCATTCCTGGAAGCATTAAATCTAATAAAATTAAATCTGGACGATAGGTTTCAAAAGCCTGTAATGCGCTAGTTCCATCGCCAACGATTTTAGTTTCATAACATTCTTTGATTAAATAAAGTGAAATAAGTTCAGCAATATTTTCATCATCATCAACAATTAAAATTTTTGTTTTTCCATGTAATCGTTCCTTTTTTATTTTGAGGCAGTATCAAAATTGACAATAGTCACACCAGTATTTCCTTCACCAAAGCTTCCAAGACGGAAATCCTTGACATAAGATAGGTGTCTTAATCGATTGTGTACTGCATTTTTTAGTGCACCTGTACCACGTCCATGAACTACTCGAACTTGGCCAAGGTGAGCGAGGTAAGCATCATCTAAATACTTATCTAAAGTAGCAATAGCTTCATCGGTAGTCATACCAATGAGGTTGACTTCTGATGAAACGGATAGAGACTTAGACATACGAATCTTACTAGTGCTTCCTTTTGAATAGGAGTCAATTTTACCAGAAGGCCCACTGATTGTAGATTCAGATAAGAGTTCTAAGTCTTTAATATGAAATTGTGAACGCATAATTCCCATTTGAACATAGAGAGTGCCTTTAGCAGTTGGAAGGGTATCAACAGTTCCTTTAATACCTAGAGGAACTACTCGTACACTGTCACCAATTTTAAATTCACTTGCCTTGTGTTTTTTATGAGGAGCGCGAACTTTTTGCGCACGTTTATCCGTTTCATTGAGCTTTTCGCGAAGCTTACTTCGTTCAGCTTCTAAATCTTTCGTTAATCCACCTGAAACTCCGAGTTTATTAATCTGACGAATTGATTTATCGGCAGTTTCCTTGGCTTCTTGTAAAATTTGTCTGGCTTGATCATTTGCTTCTGTTAAAATCTTTTCTTTTCTTCGGTCAAGTTCTTGTTTTTGTTTATCTAATTGCTCTTTTAAGCGTTTGGCTTCTTCCTTATAAATAGCGATTTGTTCTTGTTCAGCTTCAACCTCTGCTCTAGCAACCTCTAACTCAGAAATAATGTCTTCAAAGTCTTTTTCTTGCTTTCCAATGAAACTCTTAGCTGTTTCAATGATATGGTCCTCAATTCCTAATTTCTTAGAAATTGCAAAAGCATTACTCTTACCAGGAATTCCAATAAGTAAACGGTAGGTTGGACTTAGCGTTTCTACGTTAAATTCACAGGAAGCATTTTCAACACCTTCAGTTGAAAGTGCAAAAACTTTTAGCTCACTGTAGTGAGTAGTTGCCATAGTTCGAACACCTAAATTGTGTAAAAATGAGAGAATAGACATCGCAAGAGCAGCACCTTCTGTAGGATCTGTACCAGCACCTAATTCATCAAATAAAACGAGTGAATCACTGTCTGCTTTTTGTAAAATTGGAGCAATGTTTGTCATGTGAGCAGAGAATGTACTCAAATTTTGCTCAATGCTTTGTTCGTCACCAATATCTGCATAAATTTGTTTAAAGACTGCGAGGATTGAGCCTTCAAATGCAGGAATATGAAGTCCTGATTGTCCCATTAAAGTTAAAAGGCCAGTAGTTTTTAGTGAAACGGTTTTACCACCTGTGTTTGGACCAGTAATTACTAGCAAGTTAAACTTGTCTCCTAAATAAATGGTTGTAGGTACGACCTTCTTAGGATCTAAAAGAGGGTGTCTGCCATCTTTGATGTGTAAATATCCCTTGGTATTAAAAATTGGAGCAGTTCCCTTGTAATCTCTAGATAAAAGGGCTTTAGCAAAAATAAAGTCTAATTTGGAAAGGGTTTCCAAATTTACTAAAAGTTCTTCGGTATATTGACCAACTTCTTGACTAAGTTTTGCTAAAATAATTTCAATTTCTTTTTGCTCACTAATCTCTAATTCTCGAAGTTCATTGTTTAATTTGATAACAGCCATTGGTTCAATGAAGTAAGTTGAACCTGTAGAGGATTGGTCATGAACCATTCCTTGAAACTGTCCTTTGTATTCAACTTTTACTGGAAGGCAGTAACGACCATTTCGAACAGTAACTACACCTTCTTGGAGTTGAGAACGATGGGTGTTTAATAAAGTATTTAATTGGGCGTGGATTCGTCCATTAATACTTCCCATAGAACGACGAATTTGTTTTAATTTACTGCTAGCATCATCACTAATTTCATCTTCTGAAAGAATACAGCGAGAAAGCTCCTTTGCAATTGGAGATAGTGGTTCAATACTATTGAATAAAGGAGTCAAAGTGTCTTCTTCAGTTAAAGTGTCTTCGGCTTTTCTGCCATAATTTTTGGCACGAAGGGCAGCAGTTAAAAGAACTTGAATCGATAAAAGTTCAGAAATTCCTAAACTACTTCCAATTTCTAAACGTTTGATAGACCCACGAATGTCTCTAGCACCAGATAATGAAAGAGGACCCTGTAATCGGATACGATTAGCAGCATCAGTTGTTTCACTTAACGCCTCATTAATCTCTTTTATATCGGTCATAGGTTTTAATTCATGACACTGTTTTTTGCCAAGTGTGGTGGTGGCATAGTCTTCTAATTTATGAATAATTTTGTAGTATTCTAGAGTATTTAATGTTTTTTCTGTCATCTTATTTCCTTTTCTAACTTATAATTATCAGTATCATTATAAAGAAAACTATCAGTATTTTCAACCCAATAATTCTTGTAAAACCTTTGATATCTATGATAAAATCCGTATCGTAGGTATTAAGGTTGGAGGATAATGTGTTAGAAAAAACGATAAAAATACTAAGACCATTTGCAATTTTTTATACGCTAGGTCTATTCTTTTTAAATTTTATACGAATATTTGACAACAATTTTTGGGCAGATGAAGCGTTTACACTTCTTCTATCGAAGATGAGTTTTGGGGAGATGATTGTTGCAACGGCCAATGACGTTCATCCGCCTCTTTATTATGTGTTTGTTTGGCTAGGGTATCAGCTTGTTGGAAATCAGGGCTGGATGTACCATCTAGTTTCATTAATTCCCTATGGAATTTTGTTAGTCTTTTCATTGACATGGATGTGGAAGCGATTTGGGGTACAGGCATCGTTAATTACGATTACATTAACCTCTCTTATGCATATTGCAGTAGCTTATAATGTAGAGGCCAGAATGTATTCATGGGCCGCACTATTTGTAGTATTAAGTTATTGTGAATTCTATGAAGTATTAAAATTTCATAGTAGTAGAAGTTATGTGTTATTTAGTCTGTTTTCGTTAGCAGCAGCGTATACTCATTACTATGCATTGATTTCGGTGGCATTTTTTTATGTAGTATTGATTATAGAGGCAGTTGTTAGAAGAAACTATATTAAAGAAATGCTTATTACTTGTGCTGCAACTATTGTCAGTTATTTGCCATGGTTTTTTGTACTTCTAAGTTCATTTGGTCGTACGTCTGAGGATTATTGGATGTCAAGAATCCCAACGTTTAAAGAATCTATTTATTGGATATTTTGGATTGCATCAGGCGATATCAACGATCCATATAGAAAAGTATTGCTCTATGGATTTATTTTACTACTTGTAGGTTTTATCATTTATCAATGTGAAGAATGGTTGTGGGTAGCTACAGGAATTTTTAGTACACTTGGAACCATTGAAGTAGGAATTAATGTGTCAAAGTTTGTTCGACCAATGTTCACAGAGCGTTACCTATTTCCAGTAACCGTACTTACGTGGATGTTGCTTGGAATTTTAGTTTCTAAAATGAAGGGAAAGTCTATTTATACAATAGCAATTTTACTAGTAGTTTTGTATTTAGGTATTCCAGATTATAAGGCAACGTATTACTTTGACAAAGGTCAAAATGAAACGCTTGAAGAAACATTAGATTGTATGGAAGAGATTCCAATAGGTGCTAAGTTATTAACGGATCGTTCGCATTTAAGTTGGACAATACTACCTTATTATTTTCCCAATCAAACGAGTGAATTTCTCGATAAAGTAGAATTTCCAATAAAAGAAGACTGCTTTTATCTAGTACTTGAAGATTCTTTAGATAAGCAAACTTGGTTAAAAGAGGAAAATTATAACATAACGCAATTAAAACATGATGGAAATATAGGAACTCATAGAGTAGATATTTATAAAGCTGAAAGGAAATAATTCTATGGAAAATGAAGAAAAAAGCATAAACGTCGAATTCATTATTCAGGAACTCACCCAAAGAGTTATAAAGAAAAATATAAAGAACATCAACCAGAAAAATATGCTGATACAATAGAAAAAGTTATTAAAAAAGGTAGTACTCCAGCAGGAATGCATATTTCGATTTGTGTAAATGAAATTTTAGATTTCTTACAGATTCAACCTGGACAGGTGGGACTTGATGCAACTTTAGGATATGGTGGACATACAAAAGAAATGTTAAAATGCCTAAATGGAAAAGGACATATTTATGGATTAGATGTAGATCCTATTGAATCTGAAAAGACAAAAAAACGTTTAGCTAGTCAAGGTTTTGCAGAGGATGTCTTAACAGTTAGACTTCAAAACTTTGCAGATATTGATTTAGTATCTAAGGATATTGGAAGAAAATTTGACTTTATTTTAGCAGATCTTGGAGTATCGTCGATGCAGATTGATAATCCAGATAGAGGATTTTCATATAAAGTTGAAGGTTCTTTGGATTTAAGGTTAAATCCTAATAAGGGAAAAAGTGCCGCTGACCGATTAAAAGAGGTTACAAAGATTGAATTAGAAGGAATGTTAGTTGAAAATTCTGATGAGCCTTATGCAAAAGAAATTACAAAAGTTGTAATGGATTGGAGAAAAAAAGGCAAGGCAATTGAAACGACTTTACAACTAAAAGAAGTTATAGAAGAAGCTTTATGTGTAGTGCCTCAAAAAGAGAGAAAAGAAGCAGTAAAGAAGTCCTGTGCACGAACATTTCAAGCACTTCGAATTGATGTGAACAATGAATTTGAGGTGCTCTATAGCTTTTTAGAAAAATTACCAGAGGTTCTAGCTCCAAATGGTCGAGTCGCTATTTTAACCTTCCATTCAGGAGAGGATCGATTGGTAAAAAAATCCTTTAAAGAGATGAAAAATTTAGGACTCTACAGTGAAATTTCTAAAGATGTTATTCGTCCTTCTGCAGAAGAATGTCTAAGAAATCCTCGTGCAAAGTCTACAAAAATGCGATGGGCGATAAAATCCTAAGGAGGATGAATTTATGGAAAAATTACCTGAAGATAAAGAAAAATCGCATATTAGGGAAACAGTTGTGAAAAAATCATTAAATCGAAAGGTGGTTCTCATTCATCTTGCTGAATTAGTAGTTGCTGCTGTAATTTTTGGAGCTGTTTCCTGTTTTACTTTTGTAGGGATTAAACCATTGATAGAGAATAAAACGGCTGAAATAGAAAAAGAAAGTAGGATAGAAACTACTGTAGAAACAACTCTTCAAGAAACTAAACCTATAGAAACACAACCAGTAAAAGAAGAAAGTGATAGCCACATAAAAATCTTAGAGCTATCTAATCAATTAGAAAAATCAATGGTTCAAGTGATATCTACAACTAAAAATACAGATTGGTTTGATACGGACTATGAAAAAGAAGGTAGTATGTCTGGAATTATTTTAGATATTACTCAAAAGGATGTCATTATTCTAACGAGTTACGCGCCAATTAAGCAAGCAAATCAGTTAAAAGTTACTTTTAATGATAGTGATGAAAAGGTAAATGCCACTCTTTTATCGACAAATAAAATTCGAAATTTGGCAACTTTAAAGGTGAATTATCAAGATTTATCAAAAACCATTCGTTCAAAAATTGAAAAAGTGACCTATGAAAGTTCAAGTAAAAGTTTGTATAAAGGAAATCCAGTATTGGCACTTGGAAGTCCTAATGGTTTAGTAGGTTCATTAAATATTGGTTATTTATCTTTAATTGAAAAAAAAGTTCAGGAAGTTGATCATATAGATACTGTGGTTTATACAGATTTTTCTGTAAAGGATACAAGCTTTTTATTTAATCTTGAAGGAAACTTGATTGCAATTTATGGAAGTGCTAAGGACTTTGCAGTATCTATTGAAAGTTTAAAAGATGAAATTCATGCTCTAGAGAAGAATCTAGGAATTGGTTATTTAGGAATTTATGGAAAAGATATTACGTTTGAACTAGCAAAAACTCATGATTTACCTTATGGAATTTATATTACTCAGGTTGTAGAAAAAGGAGTTGCTTATAAATCAGGACTTCAAAAGGGTGACATTATTGCAAAGATTGATAATAAGACAGTATTAACCATGCAGGATTTATGGGATTATCTTTTAAGTAAAGACCAAAAAGAGACTTGTAAATTATCGGTGAAACGTAGTTCGGTGATTGGATATCAGACGATTGATTTAAATATCGAATTAGGAAAACGATAGAAATTGTAAAAAATGTAAAAGGTATAGAAAGTATCGAGTTTATTAAAACAATTAAAGAAAGGTAAGGAAGTTATAGTGAAATATATTAAAGATTTAAGAGAAGGTATGCGTACCTCAGATATTTATTTTTGTAAACAAAAACAAGCGTTAAAGACAAAAGCAGGAAAGAATTATTTTTCTTTAATTTTACAAGATAAAACAGGAACAATTGATGCAAAAATCTGGGACTTAAGTAATGGAATTAATCACTTTGAAGCAATGGATTATATTCAAGTTGAAGGAGATGTCAATTGCTTCCAGGGTGCTTTGCAGATGAATGTACGTCGAGTACGCCTTGCGCAAGAGGGAGAATATGTGCCTTCAGAGTATCTTCCAACCACTCGTTATTCCGTTGAAGATATGTATAAGAAGTTTTTAGGTTATGTAAATGAAATTAAAAATCCTCATCTATCAGCACTTTGTAAGAAGTTCTTTGTAGAAGATGAAAAGTTTGTAAAGAAATTTAAGGCTCATTCTGCAGCTAAAAGTGTTCACCATGGATTTGTTGGAGGACTTTTAGAGCATACATTAGGTGTTGTAAAACTTTGTGATTTTTTTGCAAGCCGTTATCCATTGATTAATAGAGATTTACTACTTTGTGCAGCAATGTTTCATGATGTAGGAAAGATTAAAGAAATCTCACCGTTTCCAGAAAATGATTATACAGATGAAGGACAGCTTTTAGGTCATATTGTGATGGGTGTTGAAATGCTTGATGAAGCCATTCGAACCATTGATGGTTTTCCTCCTAAGTTGGCATTAGAGCTTAAACACTGTATTTTAGCTCATCACGGAGAATATGAATATGGCTCACCAAAAAAGCCAGCAATAATGGAAGCAATGGCTCTTAACTTAGCTGATAATGCTGATGCAAAATTAGAAACAATGACTGAGCTATTAGAAAATGGCAAGCCAGAAGACGAATGGTTAGGTTATAACAAATTATTTGAAACAAACTTTAAGAGGACTTCTAAGTAATGAGTACAGTAAAACAAATTGTATTAAGTGATGGCAATATTCTTAAAAAGAATGAGCTAATCACAATTTCCATTGATGATATGAGTGAAACAGGAGAAGGAATTGGTAAAGTCTATGGATATACGTTCTTTGTTAAACATGCAGTAACAGGAGATGTTGTTTTTGCACAGGTGACAAAGTTATTAAAAAACTATGGTTATGCAAGAACAGCAGACATTATTACTCCTTCAAAGTATCGAGTGAAACCAGCCTGCCCGATTGCCAAGCCTTGTGGAGGTTGTCAACTCCAAGAACTTTCTTATGAAGGACAGTTAGAGTTTAAATATCAAAAAGTTAAAAATCACTTAGAGCGCCTAGGTGGATTTAAGGATTTAGAGGTTTTACCTGTTAAAGGAATGAAAGCCCCTTATGAGCCTTACCATTATAGAAACAAGTCACAGTATCCTGTTCAGGTGAATAAAAACGGTGAGATTGTGATGGGGTTTTATGCAGGTCGAACCCATAATGTTATTCAGACAGAGAAGTGTCTATTGAATATGGGAGAAGATGCTAAAATTTTAGCAATTGTAAAAGAATGGATGATGAAGCATCACGTACCTGCCTATGATGAGGCAAGGGGTAAAGGGATTGTTCGCCATGTAATGATTCGATATGGAAAGTACACCAATCAGATTATGGTGTGTCTAGTCGTTACAAAGGAAGTAAAACTGACAGAATCTTTGGTTTCAAAACTTTTAGAGATTGATGGTATGACAAGCATTTGTTTAAACATTAATTCTAAAAAGACGAATGTGATTTTAGGTGATGAGATGATTGACCTCTATGGAGATGGAATGATTGTTGATAAAATTGGAGAGATCAGTTATCAAATTTCAGCTAAATCATTTTATCAAGTAAATCCTATACAGACAAAGGTGTTATATGATACTGCATTAGACTATGCAGGATTGACTGGTGATGAAATTGTTTGGGATGTGTACTGTGGAATTGGAACTATTTCATTATTTTTAGCACAGAAAGCTAAGAAGGTGTATGGTGTAGAAATTGTGCCAGCTGCAATTGAAAATGCCAAAGTAAATGCGAAACTAAATCACATTGAGAATGCCCAATTTTTCTGTGGAAAAGCAGAGGAAGTTTTACCAAAAGAATATAAAGAGCATCAGATTTATGCGGATGTGATTGTTGTAGACCCACCAAGAAAAGGCTGTGAAGAGGTAGTTCTTGAGACTATGGTGAAGATGGAGTCTAAACGAATTGTGTATGTGTCTTGTAATTCGGCAACACTTGCAAGGGATGCGAAATATTTGGTAGAGCATGGGTATCAGATAGAGAAGGTTCAGCCAGTGGACATGTTTCCCCAAACTGTTCATGTTGAGACGGTCTGTTTGCTGTCAAGAAAAGATAAATAAGGGCCAAAAAGTGGCGTATTTCCGGGCTTTTTGCGAGGTGAGTGCCATCAGAGCATCCTTGCGAGAAGCTCGGTTTTCTTATATGGAAACATATCTACTAAGCGATTTTGCCGAGTGGCAAAAAATGAGTGGTAGGGTTTAGGCTGTGGATTAGATGTCAGAGGTTGTGGCAGTGATTTAGATAACAGCGACGACCGCAGTTCAAGCCACTCGATACTAAGGGGCAGACTTGGCAGTGGAATAGATAACAGGAGGTGTCAGGACATGGATGACAGAAATTACGATGAAATTGTATCGGAACAAAATGAAAAATTAAGAATACAGAGAAATTATTATAGAAGACTCCATGTCGATGACCTTTGCATTCTTAATGCAGAGGAGTACTACGAGAGTCTTAAAGATTGGAGTAAGTTTAAAGAACCAAGAGATACGAGCAAACGTGATGCTGAGAAGGATTCAAAGGTAACATTCTGGTTGAAATGTAAATCAATCTTCTTCGATAAGGCAAAAAGAGAATTAGAAGAGAAACGCAAAGAAGCGAAGGTGTTGCAGCAAGAATATAAGCAGTATCATCAAAAAAGAGTTAACAGAATGCGTGCTCAATTTGAGGAACAACAGAGGAAGAATCATGAGGCAGTGGATGAAATGAAATCCATGTATGCTAAAGGTGATAAAAAGCAAATTATCAACTTCTTTAATGCAGTTTTAGCTAACGATGATTTTACGCTTGATATTCTATATGGGCAGGAAAGATATGACTCGACTAGTGTGATTCCTGAGTATGATGAAAAAACAAAAACCCTTTCGTACAGATACAGAATACCAAATTCGGATGAGATTTGTGTGATAGATAGATTTGTATACGATGAGGAAAGTGGAGAGGTTGTAGCCAAAGAGTTAGATAAAACCCACGCAAAAAGAGTAAGGATGCATTTACTCCAAACTCTCTTATTGCGCTCAGCAGCAAGGATTATTTATTCAGATGAGTCGAAAAACATTGAATTTATTAATCTTACAGGATTTCTACGTTATTACGATAGGGCATACGGAAATAATCGAGAGATAAATGTAGTGAAGTTAAATATTAGCCGAGATATGCTGCTTCAGATAAATCCAGAGCGTGCTAATATATCAGAATTGTTCGAACGATCGTTGAAAGGAAAATTCAAAACATCGGCAGGACTATATGATAAAGAGCCGTTTGATTTGACTGAAATTAAGTAGTTTAGAGATGAACTACAACATTTAATGAAATGGAGGACGGTATTTGATGGAAGAAAATCTGGTTCATAATGACTTAGAGTTCTTGAAAGTCCTTGAAAAATATACACTAGATAGTAAGCTATTGGCTTGTCAAAAGTATTCAAGTAGGATAATGACATGTTCGATGGTTGATATGAAAAAAGCTATAAATGAAAATATCATGCCTTGGGAGATTGAAGCTTTTGCAGCTTATTCAATAGTGTATGATAACAAAGAAGCAAAAGAGGATTTAGATTCAAAAACATTTGCCGATACCATTACACTGATAAGAAATTATTGGCATAGTGGGTTGACGGCAGCGGAAGAAAGTGGAGAATATCCTGAAGTATTTATGATGATATCGGCACTTCAGCAGTTTCCTGTTCAAGGCCTTTTTCTTCAAAAATTATTCAGGTACCATTACTTTTTCACATTCCAGAATAATGAATTGGATATGAAAAAAGTTTTTTATGAAAAAATGGGTGTTAACTATGAACGGTTAGAAGAATTCGCTTTTCTTGTATTTCTCGGATTCAGTAAGGAAGCACAAGATACAATTCCAGAGTCGGCATTACAACAGATGTTAATGAAGGTTTTGTCTGATACAGAGGTGCTGAGGTTACTCTCTATTGAAAAGGAAACATATAAGGAGCAGTTATCTGTCTTATATAAGGATGATATTATCGACCAGTATTACGGTTTAAAAATTCAGTATCTATATCCGTTTATATCTGGAAAATCTTTCACATATGTTCCGTCACCTTATCTTGTTGTAAATGCTGTTACCGAGTCCATGCTGAATCGTATTACATTTCATGACAATAAGTTGCGTAGAGCTATAGGTAAAGAGGTTATTGAGAAGTATCTTTATGATATAGTTGAGCAACTCGATACTGTTACGTGGATAACTCCAGAATTGTCGTATTCAATCGGAAAAGACAAGTGTTTAACTTCCGATGTAATTGCCTCAGAAGAGGACAAAGTGATTTTTTATGATACAAAGGCAATCACTCCGAGCTTAAAATTAAGGAAATTTGATAAAACTGAGATTGAAAATGACATCAAAATATATGCAGAAGATGTAATTCAGATTTATAAGCAGATTAGAAACTATTTAAATGGATTTTATAAATTAAATAAGGACTACTCACCGGAAGATATATTCGGTATTGTGGTTGTCTTAGAGGATGCAGTTGTTTCTAGAAAAAAAGTATATGAAAAAGCATATGAGATACTCCAAAAAGAGGAGACGTTGTCTGAAGAAGATAAGTGTTATATTTGCAGTCACATTAAAGTGATGCCTCTTAGGGCTATTGAAAGCATGATTCTGCAGAACACTAGCTTATTGCCAGAATTGCAGGCACAATTAAATATACCGGAAAGATGGTACGATTATACATATACAAATGAGACGATTGAAAATGGACTGATTCCTTTATATGAGCAGTATGAGCAGGACATTAAATGCAGAATCTGCAATCTGATATAAGAAAGAACCCTCCCGGCCATCATGGTCAGGAGGGTTTCGTGCATCTACGGAGTTATGCGTCAACATCGATGCTAACGCCGGATTTTAGTTCGACTGTGATGCGATCATCCCAGATGGTTATCTGTTTGACCCAGCGTCGCACCAGTGAGTCGTCGAACTCAGTAAGATGGGCGGTTTGCTGTGAGATGTAATCCTGCAGGTCGTTGATTCGCTTTATCTGCTCGTCTCTTGCAGCAGTATCAACGGTGGTCTGCTGGCGGAGCTCTCGAAGCCTGAAAATCTCATCGGCAATCTCGTCATAGGCTTCTTTACTCTGGGCCTTCTGTATGAGCTCCTGCTGTAGGGCCATCAGCTTCTCATCGATGTTTTCAACAGAAGTAGCCTGTGAAGCTCGGATGACCGAGGCGATGTTAAGCTGCAGCTGTGCCTGATAGCTGCTTTTATCACCAAGCATCTGGTTGATTGCTTTGACGAGGGCATCCTGAAGAACCAGCTCATTGATGGTTCTTGCATGGCATTCAAGCCCGGTAGATTCCAGTCTGCTGATGCAGCGCCAGACGATGGATTTCAGTGTGCCCAGCACAGGTACACGCTAAAGGGTGAAAGTCCCAAATGCACCCAGATAACGGGAAGCATATAGCTAAACAACAAGGGTGTCCATCGTGAGGTGGAATCTGAAGGAGTTGAAGGCAAACTATCGACCTGACGAACAGAAATCACATATAAGGCTACGACCCGAGGGATAAGTTGGCTGAATACAACGAAGTCCGATAGTTATCACGTTTGTAGGGAAGAAGTAGATGTGGCAGGTACATGATAGGAAAGTGTGTACACTGAACCTGGGGAGGTCTCATAGGCGAGAAATCGTAGTAACAACGAACTATGAGAAGTCAGCAGAAGTCATAGTAGTGAGGATAGCCAATGAAAATTGGAAGGAGCGAAGGACTGAACAATTAATAAGTTGGAGTAGATTCCTACTGTAGTGGATGAATATGTCCGACACATAAAATAGGGATAGCAGACACTAACGGAAAAGAAAGGAAACAACGCATGATACAGAAGGGAAGTGTTGAACAACTCTTATATAAAGATAACATGAACCAAGCTTATAAGCAAGTGGTCAAGAATAAAGGTGCTAGTGGTGTTGATGGGATGAAATATACAGAACTGGCAGATTATTTAAAGAAAGAAGGGAAGAACCTTTTAGATAAAATAAGATGTCGAACCTATCAACCACAACCAGTATTAAGAGTTGAAATACCTAAACCAAATGGAGGAGTCCGAAAACTAGGAATACCAACAGTTACAGACCGAATGGTACAACAAGCAGTAGCTCAATTTCTAACACCGGAGTATGAAAAATTATTTCATCCGAATAGTTATGGATTCAGACCCAAGAAAAGTGCAATAGATGCAGTTAAAAAGGTAGCTGAATATATGACGAAAGGCTATAAGTGGTTAATAGATTTAGACCTTGAAAAGTTCTTTGATAAAGTAAATCAAGACAAGCTAATGGGAATACTTAGTAGAAATATAAAAGATGGTGATATATTATCATTAATTGGGAAATTTCTAAGAAGTGGAGTATTAGTAAATGAACAGATTGAAGAAACTATTATGGGAACACCACAAGGTGGAAATTTATCGCCATTATTAGCAAATATTATGCTAAATGAATTAGATTGGGAGT
Organism: Lachnospiraceae bacterium TWA4; assembly: GCA_000875945.1. Taxonomy (GTDB): domain Bacteria; phylum Bacillota; class Clostridia; order Lachnospirales; family Lachnospiraceae; genus TWA4. The sequence goes on from JPZU01000001.1 coordinate 1,542,716, forward strand.
TAGAAAAAAGAGGTCTAAGGTTTGTAAGGTATGCAGATGATTGCGTTATCTTCGTGAAAAGTGAAAAGTCTGCAAAAAGAGTTTTTGAGAGTATAACAAGATATATTGAAAATAAACTATTACTCAAAGTAAATAGAGAAAAAAGTAAAGTAGTAAGACCATCAGAACTAAAATACCTAGGTTTTGCATTTAGTTATACATCAAAAGAAAATCTTTATAAACCAAAGCCCCATAAAGATTCAGTAAAGAAATTCAGAGCAAAACTAAAGGAACTAACAAAAAGAAGTTGGGGAGTAAGTAATGCTTATAAACGAGATAGAATCAACATGGTTATTAGAGGTTGGGTAAATTATTTCAGAATAGGAAGAATGAAAACAGTCTGTCAAAAAGCAGATAACCTATTAAGAGCTAGGTTTCGGATGTGTATATGGAAACATTGGAAAAATCCGATTACTAGGTATAAACGATTAATTCAGCTTGGTGTAAGCAGAGGTATAGCCGCAAAAGCTGCTTGGTCACATGGATATGCAAGAGTATGTCGTGGAAAAGCAGTATCAGTAGCTTTATCTAATGTTAGGCTAAAGCAATATGGACTAATCTCAATAGAAGAATACTATCTTAAATCATGTTAAATTAATTGAACCGCCGTATACTGAACAGTACGTACGGTGGTGTGAGAGGTCGGGAGCAAAGGCTCCCTCCTACTCGATTCAATCTGAAATTTTCTGGTCTCCAAAAACTGTGCTTCATTCGGGGAGATGGAGATAGGAGTATATTTCATGCCTTCTTCCAAAACTGCCACCTTATGAGAATTGTTTCCAGAGAAGCCTTTGGTCCAGCTTTCTCTGACAGCTTCCGGATTTTTAACGGTACCGGGATACTCCAAAATGCCTCCCGGTGTGGCTCCGTTTGCAAAGAACTTAGCACCATATTCCTCCGTAGCAATAGCAAGACCGATAGCGTTCTTCGCCATAGCGATGGGAGAGTAACCGACCAGACCATCAAAGCCGAGGCCCGGAACATGGAGCACATCCGATGGCTTTAGGATGACTGTTCCATTTTTCATGGTAGGTGCATCGGAATCCTGCATCTGATATTGGTAGTAGAGGTGACCTTTATCGTCACGGTCTACGCTCATTCGGTTGGCCATCAGCGGATAGAGAGCGACGACTTCACCCTTGCCATTTCGGATAATCTGCGCATAGGCATTTCCATAAAGGAGCAGGTGTGTCATCAAGGTCTCACGGAAGACAAAGGAGGTCATTTCCGAATTTGGCTCATCGTGAATCAGTCGATACAGTGGATGCTTGATAGCTTTTTCTTTGCCGCCAGAGCCAGTGTATTTGTAAACATGGACTGGCAGGCCAGCGATGGACTCGGAGAGAATCCTGACGCAGGCATAGACTGCAGTCATCTGCATAGCACTTCGTTCATTGACGGATTTACCAGAGTTGCTGCCACCAAAGAGAAAACGGTAGGCGCTACCATTGGTGCTGTTGGTGGGCTTGTCTCTGGAATGAAACAGTCCTGATAAGAATCCCATAAGTCATCACTTCCTTTCAAAAATGGGTATAAGAAAAGCACCTCCGAAGAGATGCTTTTCTTAAAAATTACTATTTTTATTCTGAAATCAACCAATCAATCAAATTGATGGATTTAATACCATCATAAGAAGAATCCATTCCGGTATTTAAGGAAAGAACTATTTTTTCGTAATTATCGCTGATTTTCTGGAGTGGTGCTAATTCTCGCTTGCGAACCTCTTCGCTGGTCATGGATTCTGTGACCTGAACATAAAGTTTGTCATCTACTTTTGTTGCGATAAAATCCACTTCGGAATTATCCACTTTACCGATAGAGACATCATAGCCTCTACGTAGCAGTTCAAAGTAAACAACATTTTCTATTGCATGTCCGCTATCACGGTCCCTGAATCCAAGTAGATAGTTTCTAAGTCCGATATCAACGATGTAATACTTTCCAAGAGTACGTAAGAATTCCTTCCCTTTAATATCAAATCTCTTGATGTCATAGAAGAAGTAAGCTTCCAGTAGTGCATTCACATAGGCCTGAACGGTGTGAGCGCTTGGAGTTCCTTTGCGCTTTCCATCTTCTAGAAGACCTTCATTTACTAAGGTGTTGCCAATGGAAGAAACAGAGATACTGCTTCCGATGTTGTCTGCAAGGAACATGACAATCTTTTTCAAAAGCACAGGGTCGGTGATTCTTTTTTGGCCTCTGCGATTTTCACGTTCTAGAATATCTCTCATAATAACAGTTGAGTAGATACCCTCAAGCAGCACCAGAGCCTTTTCTTGGTCCAGCCCCACATCAGCAATTCCCGGCATTCCGCCAAAACGCATATAGGCATCGAAAACTTCTCGGAGTTCGTAGTGTTCACCGGTTTTATCAAATGCTTGCTTGCGTGTGCCACCTAAAGCACTTTTGGTTTCTCTTATCTCAAAATCATGGAACGTTAAAAATTCAGAAAAAGACAATGGAAGCATCTTTATCTCTACACATCTACCTGATAAATAGGTGGCATATTCAGAAGACAGCATATAGGCATTTGAACCAGTGACATAAATATCGCAATTGAAGTCAACACGGAAAGAGTTGATTGCATCCTCCCAGTTAGGAACCCGTTGAACCTCATCGAAGAAAAGGTACATTCTTTTATCTGGCTGGATGTGCTGATTGACATATTCGTAGAAAGAATCGCTGGTCATGTTCTTAAAACTATGTGACTCAAAATTCATTTCAAGAATCTGGTCGTCAGTGATTCCGGTTTCTTTCAAGTGAAGAGTCATTAGTTTGAGCAGGCTGGACTTGCCACATCTACGAATTCCGGTTACAACCTTAACTGGCTCGGTATCTTGAAATGCTATAATCTTATTCAAGTATAAATCTCGTTTTTTGAGTTCGTGAGTATCTATCATTTGGCATTCCTCCTTGTGAAAAGAGTATAGCATAAACTTATGAAAAAATCAAGTTTATGCACTGAAATGCAGAAACTATTAAAATTCGACAATTTTTGCATTTTACAAGAAGAGAATACCTCTGTCATCGTAGACAGAAGCACCGGTATTATTTCCACAGCGGATAGCACGGTCGAGTCCCATGTACAGGAGTTGAGGTGGAAACAAAAAGTCGCAGAATGTTGGTATTGCAGAATTATGCCAATAAAAAAGCGCTTGTTGATAAATATGGATTAATTGAGTATCCCAAATATTACTTAAAGAAGGATTTCGATTATCTCATTTGTGATGTGGGAGATTCCTTCGATGCCAAAGGTGAGGATGTTATGACTCATGGAGGCATATCAATCGATGAGGTAATTGTACCTTTTATTAAAGTAAAGGCAGGAATGAACAATGGCTAAGATGGTTGGATTATCCAGAAACCTAAAACTACCTTGGTTAAATCAAGTTGTAGAATTGACTTCAGGTGAAATGGATGAAAATGAAATAAAAGAAAAGCTAAACGAATATCTGAGTTTTGAAATAGGAAGTCCTACAAACATCAGAAAAACTAGAGAAATCCTGATGTGTATTTGGTACTATGAAAATCCTTATTCAGATAAATTGAGACCAGAAGCTCGTCGACTCATAGAAAAATATCCAGAATATGCACTGCAGATTCATTGGTGCATGATGTTAGCAGCATATCCAGTGTTCGTTGATATGTGTAAACTGATTGGAAAAATGACAGAATTTCAAGATGAGATTACCTTGGCACAACTTAAGCAGAAGCTCTTTGATGAATGGGGAGAACAACAACATTATACCATTCTATCGATAAGTTGGTAGCTACGCTGAAGGCTTTTGAAGTGTTGACTTGTGATAAACCGGGGAAATACCATGTCCAACAGCACAATGTTCCTAATGCGGAAGTAAGCAGTTTCATGGTATACGCAATGATGAATGTGGATGATAGTGGTTATTACTCCTTTCAGGAAGTAAACACATCTAAGTATTTCTTCCCGTTTGGATATCAGATTACAAAGGAAACTATTCTGCAAGATGATAGATTTATGATGAGTAATCTGGGCGGTGAGTTTTCAGTTGCGTTGAATGGATAAAATGAGGAAGATTAAACCTTTTAATTTTTCCATACTTTTTAATTATTGAGAAAAGAGGTGTCGCTTTGGTAGCAGCAACAACAGCATACCGAACACAAAATGCCAAAATGGGCTGCTATCAAAGTGGCCCTACATACAGGAAAGAACCCAGAAATAGCGCTATTCCACGCTGTTTCTGGGCTTTCAACTACATATACGCTTGTATCAAAGATTGCGTCTTGACAGACTAGGCGAAAAGTACTGGTGGATTTATCGTGTAAATCTTTGAATAATGAGGTCGAGTGCATGGGAACTGTAGCATCCGACGGACCTGAAAATAGTCGTTGACTTATCCCTTGTACTGCGAACAGGTAGGGTTGAGACGATGGTGCTTCTACAGCTATTGACTTTGGCATTATAATAGGAAATATAAAGGGAATTGCAGACCAGTTCCCGTATACTGGTGAGGTCTAGGCTGTGATATAGACAACGACAAAAGTGGAGATATTTCTACTACAGATATGAGTTGATATGTTTCCGTAGACAAACGGACTATTCCGAAATATCCCGATTATGTTGTTATCAATCAGGGCCTTTCGAGCCATTGCGAGGTGATAGTAAGGATGACTAAAACACACAAGTAGGTGGAAAGTCGCTTAAAATATAGGGATTCCGAGGGCTAAAAAGGAAGGATTTTCCTTTTTTCTTCTCGGACTTTTTAGTATATAAATATTTTTCAAGTTTAAATATATAGACTTGTATAAAATATTCAATTAGCTTATTCACAAAAAATATCTTATAAGTTTGTTGATTTGTAAAAAATATAGCAAAAAGTGTATTGATATAGTGGTATTTTTGTTGTTTTTTTCTAAAAAATGATATCAATATAACTATAAATATAGTATATATACAATACAATTTGTGTTAATATAGAAATGTTCCTGTTGAGTTTTTTCAAAAATTATGCTAGTATAACTATACAAATTATATGCATACGATAAAATGCAAAAGTACACTGAAAAAAAGGGGGGGAAAACCTTATGAGATATAAGAAAGCGTTTGTGTCGGAGTTGTTATTTCCTATGTTGGATTGAGGTTCAAAGTTTGTAGAACTAAAGATCTGAGTAAATATACGATTTATAGAAAAATTTATTAAATAGGAGAAAACTATATAATGAAAAAAATGCACTTAATTCAAAAGATATCAAACGTGTCATTCCAAAATGGGCAAGAGTTGACCGCGTTGTGAATGACACAAAGATCTACAATATGGATATCTTTGAGAATATCATGTCTTTTAACCAGTTCAATTTAGATGGTCCGGCAGTAGATTATTTTGGAACTGTGGTTACTTATGGTGAAATGGTTCAGATTCGTAATGCATATGCACGAGGCCTGAAGGTATTGGGAGTTGGCGAAGGTGATGTTGTTACACTATGTCTTCCAGTTTGTATTGAAAACCTGATGTTGCTGTTTGCATGTAACAAATTAGGCGCAATTAGTAACAATGTAAACTTCTTATTCTTAAAACATGATTTTGCAAGATATACCAGAGATAAGAAGTCTAAAATTATCATTACACTGGATGCATTTCTACCATATTTCGTTGACCATCTACAGTATAGCAATATTACAGATGTTCTAATCGTTAGCCTAGATGATTTCCTTCCAGATGACAAGAAGGGAATGTTCCTCGATACCAGCGGTATGCCAAAGAAGATGCGTGAAGTATTTGACGTTAAGCAGATTACCGAGTGTATGATGAATCTTGATAAGGTCAAAGGTGTTAACTTCATGCGTTTGCACGATATTCTGAATGTCGGTATGAACAGTGTCGTATCTCTTCCAAGTGGCCCGGTGGATATGAATCGTGATATTAGCTACTACTATACCAGTGGTACAACTGGCGCTCCAAAGTGTGTTGTATATAAGGAGCACTCTGTAAATGCTTATCTAGAAATGCATGCTGGTTTGGATACAAAGGATTATGTTGGTCAGCGTTGTCTTCAGGTTATTCCACTAACTCATATGACTGGTGAACGTGTATGTGCATATCAGCCGCTGGCTCGCGGTGGTTGCCTAGTACCTCGCCCAATCTATAATAAAGACAGTTTCGGTAAGGATTTAGTTGAATCCGATTGTGAATATGTTGTTGCAGCAGCAAGCTTCTATCTTGCAGCAGTAAAGCAGGGTGTAATCGGTCCAGATGCACTGGCAAAACTACGTCGACCAGGTTCTGGCGGTGAGCCAATGACCAAGTCTGGTGTACGTCAGGTAGACGAGTGGTTGCGTGCAAACGGCTGTAACATTCGCTACTCTCTAGGAGGAGGCGCATCAGAAGAGGGCGGTGCAACCCTTGTTACATATTTTATGAATGAAGAGACTAAGACTAATGAGACCGGAATGCCACTCGAACCATTTATCAAGATCAAGCTCGAGGATGAGAACGGAAATCCGGTTTCACAAGGACAGAAGGGATTCATGTTCGCAAGTTCTCCAGCAGCTGCTGATCGTTACCTTGATGATGAAGAGGCAACAGCAGCAAGATGGTATGTTGATGAAGATGGTATTCGTTGGGGTGTAACTGGAGATATAGCAGTTGAGAATCCAGATGGCTCATACAACATTTTGGGTCGTGCATCGGACTCTTATGTCAATGAAGATGGAGAGCGTATCTTCTTGTTTGATATTGAGTATAGCTTGGATCCAGACGGTCCAATTCACCAGTGGGAAATTACTGCATTCAAAGTTGATGAAAGTAAGCACAATGTTGTTGCTCAGGTTGTTCTAAAGAACTCCTTTGACGGCGATAAAGCAGATTTAGTATCACGTATCTGTGAGGAATATGGTGTTGATGCTGTTAAGTATTATGAAGAATTTGAACTCGGTGAAGTAACTGGTAAGCGTGATTATCTGCTCTTGTTACACGATTACGAAGGTTACTTTGCTCCATGCGATGAGAATCATTTGTATAAGGTCACTTATTCAGAGAATGGTACAATGACCCGTACAAAGATTACGAAAGACGAAGCAAAAAAGCAAATGGTTTAACAGCGACTTCGTTCTTTAAATAAAGCTATGGTAGTTGGTGTGACTACCATAGCTGATAGATAACATAAAAAACTCCTCCAATTGAAAAATATATTTTGACCAAAAGCGCAGATGATGACATTTTCTGATAAATTTATCAAGTGTATTTTGACAAAATTGGGGGCTTTTAATAAAAAAGAATAAAAAAGCCTTGGTTTTACTGGCTTAAAAATTCTGAAAGATTATCTTTTTATAAGGAGGAAATTTATGAAGAGAAACAAAGCACTGTCGCTCATCCTTGCGATGTCTTTGACAGCAAGCTCAGTCTTGCCGGCGATGGCTGCACCAGTTGCTAAAGATGTTGTTTCTGATGCTTCAGTAGAGCAGACGGACGGTTTTGCTGGACTTGCAGAAGCTGCTGCTAATGCAGATGTTGAGAACATTGAGCTTACAGCAGATAATACGGCAATTGAAGCAGTTGTCCTTGAGGGGATGTTAAATGGAGAGACAGAAATTTCTGTACCTGCAAGTAAATCAACAGCTAAAAATGCGGTTGAGGCTGCACTTGAAGACACAAATTTGACAGACTCTGTCAATGCAGAAGTTGTACGCAAAAATGGCGAAACAACAGTTGTACTCGATGTTGATCCACGTACAGAGGGAATCATTGAGTTCCTAAATGAAGGAAGTATTATGTCATCTGGCGATGTTGAGGACACAATTACTGCTCAGGCTTTGACTGTTACTTCAGAAGCAAAAAAAGACACAGCCGTATTGTTAGAAGATGATGGTCAGAAGGAAGAGAGCGGCGAAGGTAAAGAAACTACTGCAAGTGAAGAAACTACAGTAGCACCTACAACAGCTGAAGAAACTACAGTAGCGCCTACAACAGCTGAAGAAACCACAGTAGCACCTACAACAGCTGAAGAAACCACAGTGGCGCCTACAACAGCTGAAGAAACCACAGTGGCACCTACAACAGCTGAAGAAACCACAGTGGTACCTACAACAGCTGAAGAAACCACAGTGGCGCCTACAACAGCTGAAGAAACTACAGAGGCACCTACAACAGCAGCACCAGAAGTAAAACTTTCTCTTAATGCTGCTGAGAAGACATTAAATGAGGGCGAAAGCTTTACTTTGACTGCGACCGTACAGCCAGAAGGTACAAAAGTTGCTTGGAGCAGCAGTAATACCTCAGTTGCAACCGTAGATAACAACGGTGTAGTCACTGCGGTAGCAAAAGGCACTGCAACCATCAAAGCTACAGCTGGAGAAGGCGAAGCAGCAAAGAGTGCTGAGTGCAATCTTACAGTAAAGAAGATTGATCCAGTTACAAATCAGGAAGATTCTGGTTTTACCGGTATTACCACTCAGGAAAAGGCTGGAATCCTTGCAGCATATCAGGAAATGGAAAATTTCAAAGACAAGTATGCTGATTTATTTGGTATTTCCGTTCCATACAATACGTACAAGGACACCGAAAAAATCCTTTAACTTCTACATTGAGCTTGACATATATTTATTATGATGAAAAAGTCTATGACGTTGAAGTTGACGGTCAGACGACGAAGGTTGGTGGATTCTACCGTTTGAATATGCTTGGCGGCGGTGGCGGCGGCAACTACGTAACTGTAAAACTTGATAATGGTACCACGCAGGAACGTTCATACATGGATGGTCAGAGTATCATCTTCATGCTAAAGACCTTTGATGCTTCTAATCAAATTGGTGCGAAGATGTTTGGAGAAGAGATTATGAAGGATAGAGAAGGTGCTTTAGCTGATCTTTCCAAAGCTGAGAAGGCTGCAAAATCTCAGGGTAAGACTTTATCTGATGCAGAAAAGTATCTAATCATTAACGACTACATTTCTACTCATGCAAGACTAGATATGGAATTCATGATGGGATCTCAGGGTCTAAAGTCTAAAGAGAAGGCAGAAGATCCATATCTTTCAACTATCAAACAGGCATTGAGCCAGAATGCAGATTATAATAGTCTTCCAGATGCACAGAAGGATTATATGATTGAAGGTATTGAGAACATGTGGAAGACCAACCAGATTGGTTCACTCGGTATGGGTCAGGGTCTTTGCATTTCCTATGTTAATGCATTTAGTTATCTAGTTCAGTGTATGCGTTCAGATGTATACAAGAATTCTGATGGTAGCTGGAAGAAATACACAGAAGTAAACTACGTAAAGGATGCAAATGGTAACTACCAGCAGTCTACAGATGCACCTTATATTGTTGACAATGTTGACAGTGTGCTTAACGCATTTGCTTCAACCTTCGGTGAAGGTCAGTATGCAACCTCTGACCATTACTGGAACACAGTTCGTGCAAACGGTAAGTGGTATAATGTTGATACTAACTATGCAGATGCATTCATCAGTTCTATGAAGCAGACACGTGGTGAAGTTGACGGTTCTCTAAGTCATCTTCCATTCATGTTCTGCGAGAGCGATTGGATCAAACTATTTGGAGAAGAACACTTTGTTTCTATTGATAGTAAGTATTCAAAATTAACTACCGATGATTCTCTAGAACATACCTGGTTTTCATATGCTAATGGTCCTGTATCCATTGGAGATGATGGTTACTATTACTCATACGATTCAACAGATACGTTTAAGTTGCTAAATCAGGCTAGTAGTGGTTTTGGTTCTTTTGGCAGCATGAATAAGGAATCCATGACACCAGAGTATAAGATTTGTAAGAGAAACTATGGTGGGGCTGATGATAGCACAGATATGACTGAGCTGATTGCATTCGCAGCTAGTGATTCAAAAGATGAAACGGTAGGAACTACGGTTTACAATCCATCGACTAAGAAGATGGAAAAGAATGATGAATTAACAGCTCTCTATGAGAAGATGCTTCAGGAGATGGAGATTTATCCAGCTATAGCAATTACTGGTAGTTTATACAACGGCAAGTTCTATTTCAATCTTTCAAACTGCATCATGTCTTATGACATTAAGACTGGCGCTGTTGAAAAAATTAAGGAGTATAATTCAGTAGCTGCTTCTAGAGACTGGACCAAGGCACTTGGCTGTGATGCATTTACAATCACTGATGGTGCATCTAAGGCAGATATTAGTGTTGAAAATCATCCATTGACTTCTTTGGCAGTTATTGATGGTCAGATGCATACCGCAGTTGCTACAAACTATGCATTGATTTCTTCACCAGGCTGGAGATACTTCCCAGACATTATGGGGTGCCACCGGTAAACCAGGCTATGGCTATGAGTTTGAGGAGACCAACTACAATGCAGACTATGTCAACTATGATAGTTATCTTGAAGGTCAGTATGGATCTTTCTTGAAAAATTACTTAACTCAGGAACCAAATGATAATGCTGAGTTTATGTACACTGCTTCAATTCATGATCATACAATTTCTATGGATCAGTTAACCGGTTCTCATAACTATGAGACAGTTTCTGTTCCAGCTACTTGTGGACAGAACGCATATACAGAAGAACGCTGCAAGGATTGTGGTGCAATCAAGGCAGGCTCTCGTGTGGAAGAAGAAGGCACTGCTTATGAGCATCATTTTGTTAAGTTTGATGAAACCTACTATAGAACAGCTGAGGATTCTGCTGTAAAGCATCCAAAGATTGGCGAAAGCTTACAGAATCCAAATATTACCTGGGAGAAAGGTACTTCCTATGTCTGTGTACGTTGTCTAAAAGCAACCGAAGAAGCACCAGAAGTTTATGACACTCATACGTATTCTCCAGAGAAGGTAGAATGGACTGAGACTGATACTCCGAATGACAAGAAGTCTTATTCTGGTTATACAGCTTCTATTTCTAAGCTTGTATGCAATGAAGGTTGTGCAGAGCGTGTAGGAAAGTTAGATGCATATATGGAAGACAATGCACTAGAAGTAGCTTTAGATAAGGAAGTGAAGGCAAACGCTGAGCTTACATATGAAGGTACATGTGCTGACGGTGCAACTGCTGTTTATACAGCTGTAATTGAAACCGAAAAGAACGGTCAATTTACTGTAACTAAGAAGATAAAATTAGATCCTGGTGTACATCAGTATGATGCAGCCTTTGAATGGGTTCCAATCAAAAATGAGGCAGGCGTGATCACTGGTATGGAGAGCGCAACCGCAGTTTTAACTTGTAAGGTTTGCGGTGAAGTTTCTAAGCAGACTTGCGAGCTCAAGAGTGAAAACATTATTGGTGGACAGCACAAAGCTGGTGGTATTAAGTACACTGCATCTGTAACATATAATGGTCACACCTACAAAGATGTAAACAATGAGTCTTTGGTTCAGTATTCTGTAGCGAATGCAGAGGTTAAGACCGATGGTGTTGAGTTTGTATATAATGGCAAGAATCAGGTTCCAAAAATCAATGCAGTTGTTTTAGAGACTGAGGATTCTAAAAACCCACAGACTTTAGAAGAAGGTACTGATTATACAATTGAAGCTCCAGAAATGAGCAAAAATGCTGGCTCTTACAAATTAACTATCAAAGGTACCGGTGACAAGTTCATTGGTGAGTATACTGTGGAGTACAAAATCGCTGCAAAGGATATCAGCACAGCGAATGTAGCTCTAAAGAGTAACTCTGTAACATACACTGGTTCTGATGTTGCTCCAGTCGTTGAGTCTGTAACACTAGACAATGAGACCCTAGGTCAGGCAGATTATACCGTGAATGCAACGAGCGTTAACGTTGGTGAGTATAAGATGACGGTTGAAGGTCAGGGCAACTATACAGGTAAGGTTGAACTTGCGTACTCCATTGTTGCAAAGGATATTGAGGATGCAACTATTGATGCTGATACTAAGTTAACTTATACTGGAAATACAAATACTCCAGTAATTAAGTCTGTAAAGGTTGGAGAGAACACATTAGTTGAGAACACAGATTATGTCATCACAGAAGTTCCAAACAGCGTTAGTATTGGCGAGTATAAGATGGTTATAGAAGGTAAAGGCAACTACACAGGTAAGGTTGAGTTTGTGTACTCCATCGTTGCTAAAGATCTTCAGAATGCTACTGTTGATGCCGATACTAAGTTAACTTATACCGGAAAAACAAATACCCCAGTAATTAAGTCTGTAAAGGTTGGAGAAGATACACTAGTTGAAGGCACAGACTATGTCATCACAGAAGTTCCAAACAGCGTTAATATTGGCGAGTATAAGATGGTTATAGAAGGTAAAGGCAACTACACAGGTAAGGTTGAGTTTGTATATGCTATCGATGGTCTTGAAACACCTGTTCTCAGCAGTGTAAGTAATGCGTCCACTGGCGTAACCGTCAAATGGAAGGCAGTCGAAGGTGCAAACCAGTATCGCGTCTTCTACAAAACTTCTGGTGGAAAGTGGAAGAAAGCTGGTGACACCACATCAACTAGCTATACAGTGAAAAAACTAACCAGTGGTACGAAGTATACATTTACTGTTCGTTGCTTAAATGGAAATGGATCATATATCAGTTCATTTGATAGTAAAGGTAAGTCCATCACTTATATTGCAGCTCCAACTCTAAGCAGCGTAAGTAATGCGTCTACTGGTGTAACTATCAAATGGAAGGCAGTCAAAGGTGCAAACCAGTATCGCGTCTTCTACAAAACTTCCGGTGGAAAGTGGAAGAGAGCTGGTGATACTAAATCAACTAGCTATACAGTGAAGAAATTGACCAGTGGTACAAATTATACATTTACTGTTCGTTGTCTAAACGGAAATGGATCATATATCAGTTCATTTGATAATAAAGGTAAGTCTATTAAGTATCTGGCAATGCCTAGTGTAACTACAGCAAAGGCAAAGAAGGGAGTAACTGTGAAGTGGAGTAAGATAAAAGGTGCATCCGGTTACTACGTATATCGTAAGACAGCCCGTGGAAGCTGGAAGCAGATTAAGAAAATTACTTCTGGATCTACTGTGAAGTATACAGATACTACTACGAAAAAAGGAACAACCTATTATTATACCGTTCGTGCTTATTCAGGAAGTACGAAGAGTGCTTATAAAACAGCTGGTGCATCAGCTAAGGCTAGATAAGTATCAGTTAAATAAGATATTGCCCATTACCAACTTACAGTTGGTAATGGGTAATTTTTTCTTCTAATATGGCTAGAAAAGCGATAGAAAATAAGATATGAGAAAACTCTGCCGTTGACATTTTATGTTGATTTAAAATCTATTCTATAGCTATTTATATGGTGTCACAGGAATGATATTATTTTCTAAAGATAATTTAAGAAATTTAAAACTTAAGGGGAAAGTTATGGAAAATAAAGATAATTATCAAGCTCTTAGAGATGAATGGAAGAAGAAATTTTTGAGTATGGATCATGTAAAGTTGGCAGAACGTTTTCATTTAAAAATTGATGATGAAAAAATCTATGTTACCTATTATTCTCATCCATTTACAATGGATCGAAAAACTGGTGATATTGTGCGTTTAGATGCTCCTAAAAAGGCGATAGGATTTGATACGGCACTGCTATTTTATAATATGTTTTACTATGCAGTACCTAATCCAACTCCATCTGGAAATTTAGTACCATTTCGTGAAGTTCGAAGAGTTTATCCATTTGAGCCAGCTTATAAAAATAGTACGCTAAAGCATATGGCAGAACGATTCAATGGAAAAGTAAATGAGCTTCGTCATGCTTGTGAGGTTTTAGGTGGCAAGCCTATCGCTCAGGGGGATGTAGGATATGTATTAGAATCTCTTCCAGGATTAGGTGTAGCAGTTATATTCTGGGATGGAGATGATGAGTTCCCAGCACAGGCAAATATGCTATTTGACTATAATATCACAGACTTTATGCATGAGGAAAATGTAGTAAGTGTTGCAGCTGATGCATTGTACTATTTAACAGAAGTAGTAGATGGAGAAAATGCCATTACAGTTTACTCAAAAAATGAGGAACAGTAACATTAGAGTAACCAAAAATTAGTTGATTCCCCTAAATAAGTATGTTATTATTAATAATTAGGTTATATCTCAAAGATATGATGTGATATATATTATAAATGTAAGAGGAAATAGACAGATGAAGTTAAAAAATTTAGTAGGAGATCGTTTTAAAGAACGTCCAGCCGATTGTGTAATTGATAGCCATGCTTTTTCCATCAAAGGTGGATATGTAAAATATGTAGCGAATGGAATTTATTCATTGTATCCACCAATGAAGAAGATTACTACAAAGATTGAGAACATCATTCGACAGGAAATGGATGCTGTGGATTGTCAAGAAGTATTATTCCCAGTTGTTTTACCAGGTTCTTTATGGGAAGAATCAGGAAGATTTGAAAGTGTAGGAGAAGAACTTCTTCGTTTTAAAGACAGAAATGGAGCTTCAATGATTCTTGGTATGACTCATGAAGAAGCAGCTGTACATTTAGTTCGTGAATATGGACAGACCTATGCAAAATATCCATTCTCTATTTATCAGATTCAGACAAAATTCCGTGACGAAGCAAGACCACGTGCAGGACTTATTCGTGTTCGTGAATTTACAATGAAGGATGCTTATTCTTTCCATACATCTCAGGAAGATTTAGAGTTGTATTACGATAAGATGGCAAAAGCTTATGACCGTATTTTTGCAAGAGCAGGTATCCCAGAAGTGGTTTCTGTTAAGTCTGATTCAGGAATGATTGGTGGTAGTGTTTCTCATGAATATATGCTTTTAGCTGATGCTGGAGAAGATTCGATCGTATTATGTGATGATTGTGGTTATAGTGCAAATATGGAAGCAGCAGCTACTATTGCAGATAACAATGGTTGTTCACCAGCTGGAGAATTTAAGAAAGTTCATACACCACATTGTAAGACGATTGAAGATGTTTGTAAGTATCTTGATTATAAAGTTGAAGAATCTTGTAAAGCTGTTATGTATCAGAAGAATATGACCGATGAATACGTTGTCGTATTCCTTCGTGGAGACTATGAAGTAAATGAAACAAAACTTACCAATCTATTAGGTGAAAAAGTACATGCTGCAGTTGTTACTGCTGAGTCTGGATTAGTAGCAGGTTTTTGTGGTCCTTATAACCAGAATGCTAAGTGTCAAATTGTTTATGATATTAGCTTAAAAGGCGTAGAGAATTTATGTTGTGGTGCAAATGAAGAAGATTATCACTATGTAGGTTTAAACATTGCTAGAGATATCGGAGAAGTTGACTATGTCGATGTTTCAAAGATTCGTGAAGGCGATATCTGCCCATGTTGTGGTAAGAAGACGATTAAGATTAGTCGAGGCATCGAAGTGGGAAATATCTTCCAGCTTGGAACCAAATATTCTAAGAGTATGAATATGACTTATACAGCAGAAGATGGCTCAGTAAAGAATCCAATTATGGGTTGTTATGGAATTGGCGTAGGACGTTTAGCAGCATCTGTATGTGAAGCAAAGCATGATAACTATGGTCCTATCTGGCCAATCTCTATTGCTCCATGGCATGTACATTTATGTTGCATGAGAGTTGATAAAGCTGAATGTGCACAGGTATCAAACAGCATTTACGAACAGCTTCAAAATGCTGGAATTGAAGTCATCTATGATGACCGTAAGGTGAGCGCTGGTGCGATGTTTGCAGATGCTGATTTATTGGGTGTGCCAGTTCGAATTATTGTTGGCCCTAAGAAGTTAGCTAATAATGAGGTGGAACTTGTCACTCGTGATAAGAGTGTGTCAAAAACTGTAAAGGTTGAAGATATTATTCCTGAAACCAAAAAGTTAATAGATGAACTTTGGGCACAGATTAATGAAAAGGTAGTAAAATAATTAATAATAATACTTTTTATAATACGCCTCCTGTTTGAGTAGACAGGGGGCATATTTTTTATGAATAGTTGAATTAAAGGTAGGATTTATCTATGGCAACAGATCATCTTTCGTGGTTAAGAGAAGGACAAACGCTATCCACAACAGAACAACTTTTATGTATTATAAAATTAAGTATTCCAGCAATTTTTGCACAGATTTCTACAGTTGCTATGGAATATATTGATGCATCAATGGTCGGACATCTTGGTGCAACCTCTTCAGCAGCAATTGGTTTAGTATCCTCGACAACATGGTTAGTCGGAGGAATTAGTACATCGGTTGCAACCGGCTTTACTGTTCAGGTGGCACATCGAATTGGAGCAAGGGAAGATGCAAGGGCAAGAGCAGTTGTTAGACATGGACTGTTAACTGTTCTAGCTTTTGGACTGCTTATTGCAGCGTTATCCTCAGGGATTAGTTTTTATCTGCCGACTTGGCTTGGAGGAGCAAGTGATATTCGAAGTGAAGCGACGGCTTATTTTTTAGTGTATTCACTAGCTCTACCGGCATTTGTATTAAATTATGCAGCAGGTGGTATGCTCCAATGTAGTGGAAATATGCATATTCCAAGTATTTTAAATATTGGTATGTGTGTATTTGATGTATTATTTAATGCAGTACTCATATTTCCGACTAGAACCGTTCAGATTTTTGGGAAAGATTTTTTAGTATATGGTGCAAATTTAGGAGTAATGGGCGCATCTCTGGGTACAGGGCTTGCCGAGTTAGTCAGTGCAATACTCATGCTTTATTTTTTACTTATCCGTTCAGATAAATTACATCTGCGAAAAGAAGTCAATGTAGGAAATTATCGACAAGAATTAGCACAAGCAATAAAAATTTCTCTTCCAATTGCAATAGAAAATGCGATTAGTGGAGGTGCACAAGTTGTATCGACAAAGATTGTGTCACCGCTTGGAAATATTTCAATTGCAGCGAATTCATTTTCAGTTACTGCTGAGGGACTTTGCTATATGCCTGGGTATGGAATTGCTTCGGCGGCGACGGC
Organism: Lachnospiraceae bacterium TWA4; assembly: GCA_000875945.1. Classification (GTDB taxonomy): domain Bacteria; phylum Bacillota; class Clostridia; order Lachnospirales; family Lachnospiraceae; genus TWA4. The sequence goes on from JPZU01000001.1 coordinate 1,559,631, forward strand.
TCTTATTGGACAAAGCGTAGGAGCAGGTCGTCCAAAAGAAACTAGAAAATTAAGTTTTTTAACAGTAGGTCTTGGAATGGCAATGATGACAGGAACAGGAATTTTACTTTATATCTTTGCACCACAGATGTTAGAAATTTTATCTCCTAATATTGAAATTCAGAGTTTAGGTGTAAAGGTTCTTCGAATTGAGGCTTTTGCAGAACCATTTTTTGCAGCAGGGATAGTAACTGCAGGTGTCTTTCGTGGAACCGGTAAAACGCTCATTTCTACACTATTAAATTTAAGCACAATGTGGTTTATAAGACTTCCGCTAGCAGCCTTCTTGGCACCTAAAATTGGGTTAAAAGGAGTTTGGATTGCAATGTGTTTGCAGCTTATTGTATGTGGAACGTTATTTTTAATTGCAATGGTAATGTCTTTGCGTGTTAGAGAAGAATAAATATATTATCATACATGTATGTAAATCAAGAAAAATTAAAGTGGAATTAAAGTATTAGCATAATTAAATAATCTAGGTAGATTGATAGGTTTTCTTGTAGAAATACAGAAGGTATAAGTTAATGTGGTTAGAGAACTACTCATATCAAAGAGGATGGAAATTAAAAAGCAGTTGTTAAGAAATATAAAAGGGTGTTGCAAAATAAATTGATATGCTAATTTGATTTTTGCAAACACCCCATTTTTTGTCATATATTATTATAAAATATTAGACATTACCATACGTAGTATCATACATGTCCACTAGTAGAATTTAGATATTCGAGTAATTCAGGCGCACTAATTTTTCCGTCGTTAACTTCCGCAGGAGTTGGTATAGCAGAACCTTCTGATACTTCTCCTTTTACATAGAGCATTCCACAATAGGAATATAAAATTCGATCAAAAAAAGCTTTGTCATCAATGACAGGAAATAGTTGTTCGCCATCGTAGTGGTTTTCTAAAATCTGTGTGACCTTATGTTGGTCTTTTAAATCCCATTGATTTTTAATTCCAGGAGTCTCCATAATCATACGAGCATTTGCAGGAAATTCCTTAATAATTGCTTTCGCACCTTTATCAAATGCTTCGTTTAATGCCTGTTGCATCATATAAGTAAATACGACTTTTTCTACGGCATCAGTCATACCTACATAGTAGTTATACATTTCAAGACCAATGGTTGACGCAAATAGATAAACTGTGTCGATTCCCTCTAATCGTTTCTTTAAAAATTCATCATCAAATACAAGTCCACCAATTTCAAGGTTGCCATCCTCTAAATGATTGACTGTTACCTTGATGTAAGTAGAAAATGGTTTTTCTTGTCCCTTCACATCATCTACCAATTCATCTAGAATATCTTCATAGAAATCTTTTGCACTTTCATCCATTGTGCTTAAAATAGCATCCATATCGGATTCATAGTTTTCTAGATTTAGTAAAACAGTTTTTTCCTCCATAGTTACACCTCTTTTTCAATTTATTGTATTAATAGTTTATTCGATTCTACTCTAAAATGCAAGCACTACTAGAGTTTAGATAGTCTAATAATTTATTTCCATCGATTTCGCCTTTGAGTATATCCCCAATCATTGGAACGTTTGAATTTTTCTTACAAGGATAAAGTATTCCGCAGTAGGAATATAAAATTTTTTCAAAAAAAAGCTGTTTGCCAAATATAGGAAATAATTGACCTGAGTAGTGATTTTCAAGTAAATGAACAATTTGGTGCTGACCTTTAATATTCCATTGACCAATTAAACCAGGAATGTCCATTTGAACATGAGAAGTTTTGGGCATTTCTTTGATAATTGTTTTAACTCCATGAAGAAATATGTCATCTAGGGCTTGTCTCATAAGATATGTAAATATAACTTTTTCAACAGGATCGGATAAATTCTCATAGTAGGTATACATTTCAATTCCTATTGTAGAGGCAAAGAGCCAGACTGTATCAATGGAGTCTAAACGTTTCTTTAAAAATGAATCTTCTAATAAATCATCTAAAGTATTTACTGGTAGTTTGATGTAAGTAGTGAAGGGCTTTTCGTTTCCAGATAAATCATCAATAATGTCTTCTAAAATTTCTTTATAAAAGTTTCTAGAAGTTTCATCCATCAGATTTAAAATAGTATTTAAATCAGACTTATAATTTTCTAGTTGTAGTAAAGTTGTGTTCATGCTTTTTCCTCATTTTAATTCGTTAAGTTTATCTTATGACAAGAGAGTATAAAAAGCAAGAATTATTATGGAATTAAGCTAAATTAGACAGTTTAGGTAGAATTATTACAACTTAGGTAGGAAGTCTTGTCATGATAGGAAAAATACTGTATAGATGAATAAAGAATTATTATTAAATGATTAAATGAAATAGATACCTAAGTTGAGAGGAGTATGAGATATGAATTGGCTTGCAAAGTGTTTAAAAAGTAGGAAAAGTATTCAGCGATTTTTAAGTTTGATGTTAGTAGTTGCGGTTTTGTGTTCATGTGTGATGCCTAAAATCGTAATGGCTTATGCTCATTTAGAAACGCAAATGGAGTCCGAGGAATCGATTAGTTCTGAGGGACAACTTAGTGTAGAAGAAACGAGTGAAGAAATAAAAGAAACGCAGGTTTTAACAGAAACAGAAAATGAAACGCAGACAACAACAGAGCCAATTATTGAGACAAAAAATGAAATCAAAAGCAAAAAAGAAATTTCTACAGAGACTAGCTTAGATAAGATAACAGAAGAAACAAGAGTGGAATTGGAAACTGCAGATAAAACACAAGTAGAAATAGAAACTGAAATAGAAACTATAGTAAATTTAGAAAAAGTAATTCTTAAAAATAAAGAATATGGCATAGTATTAGAGATTGAGTCAGAAGCAATGCCGGAGAAATCAGTAGGAGATGATTTAGAGTTAAAAGTTAGAGATTTAACTGAAGATGAGAAGAAAGATTATATAAAAGAGGTTGGTGTATCAGAAGATTGTATCCTATGGCTTTATGATATTTCCCTTGTAAATAAAAAACGGGTGAGGAAGTTCAACCAACTGGAGAGGTAAAAATTACAGTTGAAAATAACCAAACAGTCCCAGAAGAAGTGTCTGTCATTCGTATGGAGCATGAAGGTGGCTATACGACATTAGATACTGTAGTAACAGATAAGGCTGTTTCGTTCGATACAGAACATTTTTCATATTATTCAGCAGTTGTTATCGGTGGTGGCATCATGCAGACAATTGGACTTTTAAATCGAGAGATTGTATTCTTAGATCCAATTAAGGTAGGAGAGTATTCTTATGAAACTGCATTTTGTATTCAAGAAAGTGTTACAATGTCAGTAGATGGAAAAAATCAAGCAAAGCAGTATACAATATATAATAATATTACGGCATCGGATATGAATACTCATTCTGAAACAGGGCAAACTGTTACAATAGGGGAAGATGAGTTTAAGATGTTAAAGCGTATGTTATGGCTTTATCATACGACTTATAAGAATAGTCAAGATGATGTGATAGTTGAGCCACAGTTTATTAATGGATACTGGAATCCTAACTGGCCAAATATTAATTATCTTACAAATGAACAAAAAAAGATGTCCTAAAGACAAAACATTGGTTTTATTTCAATATCATGTTTTACATCCATTTTTAAAATATGGATATGGAACTGATAACACCAATGGTTTTTATAACTCAACACATTATTATGATTATAAGGATTATCAGTCCCCTAATAAAGGGCGTCACTCTGAGATGAATCCAGAGCGATTAGCATATTATAATATTGCAGACAAGTCAGAATATGATTCTCAAGTAGATACAGACTTAGAGTTTTTAATTGGACAACATAATACAAATCAAAATGTTGTTATAGTTAAAACAAGAGAGGATGGTATTATAACGACTGTAAAAGCGGATAGTTTTTATTCAACATCATCTCTTGCACTTCCACTATCTAGTGGAAATAAAGGAGAAGTAAAGAAGTCTGTTCACGTACAGGACATTGTTAAGTTTAAAGGTCTTTATGAAAACGAAAGTTATGATTATGAAGCAAAATTATATGAAGTAAGTGATGGACAGATAGTAGGTGAAGCTATTAAAACTGTGACAGGAGTAAAACCATTTACAGAAAAACAAGGAGAATATACAGTTGATTTTGGGAATTTAGAATTAGATATCAATAAGAGATATGTAGTTTTTGAAAAGATGACCTCTCAAAATGCTGTAGTAGAAAATGATGATGGAACAAAGCAAAAACATGTATTGACGCATGAAAATCCAAACGATATTAAACAAACATTTACGATTTCATCTATTGGAACAACAGTAAAAGCAAATAATTCAGTTGCAACATCAGAATCAGAAGCAATTGTTACAGAGGATGAATCAACAAATCCTGTCAATGTTGTTGATACAGTTACATATAGAAATTTACCAGTTAACAAAGAATATAAAGTAATCGCACAATTGTATGAAGTTGTTTATGATGAAGCAACACAATCTTATAAGACTACAGGAAATCCAATAGCAACAAGTTCATCGGATAGTAAATTTACAGCTTCAAATTCTAATGGAACATTTGAAGTAAATTTAGGAAGCGTGAATCTTCAGGAAAATAAAAGATATGTTGTATTTGAAACAATTGAATCTGTAGAGCCATTAATTGATACTACAGGTAATGGGACGCCAAATCAAAAACATGTTGTAGAACATAAAGACCCCAATGATATTGCTCAGACGATAGTTGTAAAACAACCAGGACCAAAGGTATCTTTTGTTAAAAAAGATTTTGAAGAAAAGAAAAACCTAGCTGGAGCAACTTTAGCAATTTTTGATAAAGATAATAATCAAATAGGTCATTGGGTATCTTCTAATACTGCTAGGACTATAGATTTTGAACCTGGTGAGTATGTATTTAAAGAGTTAAATGCACCAGAAGGATATACGGCAGTTGATGATATCTATTTTACTGTTGATGAAAATGGCGGAGTAACAATTACTAAAATAGGAACGATTTCTCTAGATGAAACTACTTCAGAATCAGAAGTGGTTGAAGTAAACAAAGGAAGTAGTAAAAATTCTACTTTTACAGTTTATGACAAGAAAAATACTTCATTTAGAGTAGCAAAAACTTGGGATGATGATTCAAAACTTGATGGATTAAAACAAACAGAAGAAATTACTATTCGATTACTTTTAAATGGTGAGCCAGTAGAATTAGATGGAATCCAAACAACTATAACACTTAGTGAATCAAAAGGTTGGGATTACGAGTGGACAAATCTTCCAAATAAAGGGGTATATACAGCAGAAGAAATTAATTGGGAAGGAAAGGTTTATAAGCCAACTTATCCTGGAATATCAGAAATACCATCTGAACAAACTCCAGAAGAAAGCACAGTTACGAAGTGGTTAAAGTATGCAGGAACAGGAACGGAATTGTTTGAAGATGGGGATCGAATTGTTATTGTAGATGCAGAAGAACAGACAATACCATTAGCAAGAGGCAATGCACCAAATAGAATTGGACAAGCCTTAGTTCAGCAATTAGTTAAATATACTGATGAAGTGATTTTAAAACCAGGATTGTCGTTTAGTGGAGATGGTAATGAAATTACAGAAGTTGATTCAAATATGATATGGAGTGTGTATGTACCAAACCTAAATCAACCAAATATATTTATGTTAAAACATGAAGCATCTGGAAAATGGTTAACAAGGCAAAGTACTATAGCAAGATTAAGAGATGAAGGAGCTTTGTTTACTGTTCTTAATGGTCAATTGATTTATAGTGATGGCTCAGGATATCAATTGGGATATGATTCACAGGATGATCGAGGAATAGCTTATGAAAATTTATCAAATGTTAAATTTAACTTCTATCGTGAAACAAATCAACAAACATCAGGTACTACAGGAGAAGCTTTTATTATCCATAATATTTATCAAGAACTTGTAGATATTAAATTGATAAAATTGGATAAGGATGATGGAAAACCTCTTGATGGAGCAGCTTTCCAACTTTGGAAAAAAGATGATGCTTCAAACGAGACCATTAAAGTGAATGATGAAGATGTAAAAGTTTCTAAAGTTGGAACGCCTAAGGAAACAAAGGAAGGTGGAATCCTTCATTTTGAAAATTTGGCGTATGGAGAATATTATATCCAAGAAACTGATGCACCAAAAGGATATCAGAAATCTAAAACAGTAATTAAGGTAATTGCTGGTAAAGATGGAATTAAAATTGCAGAGGATACTCCATCAACAAATGCAAGTCTTCAAGAAGGTGTTCTTCGTGTAACGAATGATAAAATAAAAACATATCTATTACCAGAAACTGGAAGCTTTGGTTCTAATCCAATTTATATGTATGGGGTCGATTTTTGTATTATTAGCTATATGCTTTTTATGTGCAAGATTTAGAAAAAATTCTTGACTTTCTGATAAAATTTATGATAAATTATAAATGTTGAGTAGCGAATGCGTAAGTCCGAACAAACTTACGCATTCGCTTTTTTTATTTATAAGTTCACACGATTTTACGAATGTTCAAAATGGCATGAGCGTGAACGGATTATTTATTTTTTAGGAGGGAAATTTGATGGAAGGTCAAAAACTGGCAGTAATGCCAATCAAAAAATTATTATTAAACATGGGAATTCCAATTATCCTATCAATGATGATGCAGGCAGCATACAATATTGTAGATAGTATCTTTGTAGCAAATATCCCAGAAACAGGAGAGCAAGCGCTTAATGCATTGACTTTAGCATTTCCAGTACAGATGTTTATGGTAGCCATTGGAATTGGTACAGGCGTAGGAATGAATGCATTATTATCGAAAACTTTAGGTCAAGGAGATAAGGAAAAGGCAAGTTTTGTAGCAGGAAATGCATTCTTCCTTGGAATAGTTATTTACTTAGTATTTTTGATTTTTGGATTATTTGGTGTCAAAGCATTTGTAGCATCACAGACTAGCAATCCACAGATTATGGATATGGCAATTCGTTATCTTCGAATTTGTTGCACCTGTTCATTTGGAATTATTTGTTTTTCTCTTATGGAGAAGGTTTTACAGGCAACAGGAAGAAGTAACTTATCAACAATTGCTCAAATTACTGGTGCAGTAACGAATATTGTTTTAGATCCTATTTTAATTTACGGACTTTTAGGTTTACCCCAAATGGGTGTAGATGGTGCAGCATGGGCAACCGTTTTAGGTCAGGTTGCTTCAGCAGGAATTGCATTATTCTTCCATGTGACTCAGAATAAAGAAGTTAAAAATGGACTGTCTTATATGAAGCCATCAGGAAAAATTATTGGAGAAATTTATTCAATTGGACTTCCTGCAATTATCGCACAGGCATTGATGTCTATCATGACCTATGGATTAAATATTATCTTAGTTGGAATCAGCGAAAATGCGGTAACTGCTTATGGACTCTATTATAAGGTTCAACAATTTATTTTATTTGCGGCTTTTGGTCTTCGAGATGCAATTACACCAATTGTCGCATTTAACTATGGTAGTGGAAGTAAAGAGCGTGTCAATGAAGGCATTAAATATGGAATGATTGATACACTTGGAATTATGCTCATTGGGTTAGTGGTTCTTGAAGTATTAGCTGTACCATTCACTGGAATTTTTGGATTATCAGGAGAGACTCAGCAGATATGCATTTTAGCAATGCGAGTGATTTCTTTAAGTTTCTTATTTGCAGGAGCAAATGTTGCATATCAGGGAATTTTCCAAGCATTAGGTGGAGGAATGGAATCATTAATTATTTCAGTTTGTCGTCAGTTCTTATTTGTGTTACCTGTTGCATGGGGATTTGCACAGATGGCAAAGGTTAATCATGAGATGATTTGGCTTGTGTGGTTGACGTTCTTAATCGCAGAAGGACTATCTACTTTGATTGCAGCAATTTTAATGAAACGTATTCGAGCAAGTAAGATTGATGGAATTAAAAATTCTAATAAATTGGCGATTGATTAAAAGTATGGGGACTGTGATTATAAGCAGTCCTTATTTTTATATAAGTAAATAGATGGTTGGAATACCTGAAACTAAAAGTGGAAATATAACAGGATATTTTAACATTTCATTTCCACTTTTTTTGATTTTTTGGAAATTCAACTTAAAAATTTAGACTTTCATTTCCACTTTTCTTGATTTTTGGAAATTCAGATGATAAAATCAGCATAAAAATTTCAATTTAAAGTTAGAGGGGGAATCACTATGAGTTTTATCGAAGCAAGCACCTATTTAGAAGAAAAAGGCTATAAAGACCGAATCAAACAATTTGACGTATCCAGTGCAACGGTTGAACTTGCAGCAGTTGCAGTAGGAACAGAACCAGAAAAGATTGCAAAATCATTGACATTTATCGTAGAAGAACAACCAGTAATGATTATTTGTGCAGGAGACGCTAAGGTGAATAATGCCAAGTACAAAGCCTATTTTCACAAGAAGGCAAAAATGTTAAGTCCACAAGAAGTACATGACTTTATCGGTCATGATATTGGTGGTGTTTGTCCATTTGGAATTCACGATGGTGTGGATGTGTACTTGGATGAGTCACTCAAGCGATTTGAAATTGTCTATCCAGCCTGTGGAAGTGCAAATAGTGCAGTGGAATTAAATTTAGGGGAATTAGAGAATTTATCTGGAAGTAAAGAATGGATTGATGTATGTAAAATTCCAGAATAGAAATAAATAAAAATGGGCCGATGAATTTCGACCCATTTTTTACATCTCATTTATTAGATATTAGATATAATATTCTACATGATATTCTGGTTTCATGTGGAAAAGTTCAAATACCTTATCTCTGGCACGTAAGAAGTCATCAGAGGTTCGGTCTCTATAACCCATCTCAATATTTACAACGCTTTTAATTCCATGTTTCTCACTGTCTAAGATGACAATTCGATCGGATAAGAAAATGGCTTCTTCAATGTCGTGAGTGACAAAAATAATCGTTTTTTTGCCTTCTTTACAAATCTTTAAAATATCATCTTGAAGTTTCATTCGAGTGACTGCATCAAGTGCACCAAAGGGCTCATCCATAAATAAGACTTCTGGCTCAACGGCTAACGCTCTAGCAATCGCTGCACGCTGCTGCATACCACCAGATAACTGAGAAGGACGTTTATGCTCGGAACCAGTAAGACCTACCATGTCGATATACTTTTGAGCAATGGCAGCTCGTTCACTTTTGGGAACTTTTTTAGATTCGAGACCTAGTTCAACATTTTTAAGTACGGTTCGCCAAGGTAAGAGACCATAGTTTTGGAAAATAGTGAGGTAATCAATCGAAGGTTTTTCAACAACATTTCCATCAATAGTAATCGTTCCACGAGTTGGTTTTTCAAATCCAGCAATCGCATTTAAAAGAGTAGATTTACCACAACCTGAAGAACCTAAAATACAGATAAATTCGCCTTTGTTAATTCCAAAGTTGATATGTTCTAATACGTCTACACGCTGTGGACCTTCTTCATAAGAAATCGATACGTCTTTAATATCAATATACATGGTATTATTCACCCTCCTTATAATCCAAATTTGTGGCTAACGCCTTTTTCTAAAGCTCCCATAGCAGCATCTAAAATTAATCCAATTATACCAATGGTAATAATGGTTGCAAGTAGTGCATCTGAGCGAATACAGTTTTTAGCATCCATTACTAAGAATCCAAGACCAGACTGAGCACCGACCATTTCACCAGACACTAAGAAAATCCATGAAGTTCCAAGAGCTAGGTGTAAGCTGTTCATAATCTGAGGAAAAGCTGCAGGAAAGATGATTTTTACCAAGCTTCTCATCTTAGAAATTCCAAAGTTTTTAGCAACTTTTGTATAGGTAGGATCTAAGTGATTTACTGCACTGACTGTGGATAGAAGGATTGGGAAAAATCCAGCAATAAAAATAATCACGATTGCAGGTACATCACCAATACCAAAGAGCAATACAATAAATGGTAACCATGCTACAGGTGCAACTGGACGAATTAGTTGCACAATCGGGTTAATAAATTCAAATACCTTTGGAAAGATTCCAAGCAATAATCCAAGGATAACACCAGTAATGGCAGCAATGATATAACCAATGATAAATCGAAGCATACTAACACCGATATGATTAATTAATGTCGCATTGGATGTACTGCCCTTTAAACCAACGGTAAAAAGTTCTCTGAATGCATCTAAAACCATAGTAGGAGTAGGAAATAAAGCGGTATTAATTCCACTTCCCATGACTGCTATAGACCATAGGATAATAAGGACGATAAATGATAGTAGTGCATTTCTTGCTGATTTTGACATAACAATTTCTCCTTTTCTATAGTTTAGTCTAGAGAATAAACAAACTTCTCATAAGTAGGTGGATTCTCATTAATTCCATAGGCTTTTACTTTGTCACAAAGGACATTGTATTCTTCTTGTGTAAGTTCTAGATTTTTATAAGAAATCCATGCTAAGGACTGTTCTAAAGTCTTTGTTTCCTGCCCTAGATACTTTTCTGCAATAGCCATTGAAGTCTTAGTATCTAAGAGATTGCCAGCCTCAAAGTATTTAGAAATAATAGTGTTTGCAGCTTCTTTGTTGCTATCAATTAAGGACTGGTGGAGAACAAAGGCACAACAAGCCGAATCTTCCCATAAATCGCTAGATTCATAGAGTACGTGACCTAAGTCTTTAGCAATAATCTGAGCACCGTAAGGTTCAGCTACACAGTAGCCATCAATGGCATGGCTGACAAGACTTGAAGGCATCTCGGTAGGAGAAAGCTGAATAATCTTTAAATCCTCTCTGGTCATGCCTGCTTGTTTTAATAGGTCATTTAGCAAAATATTGTGAGAGGACTGAGCCGATGGAATGGCAAAGGTTTTTCCTTTTAAATCAGACGCAGATTTAATGTCATTAGAGACAACTACAACATTTCCATCTTTATGTCCAAGTCCAATGGCTTTTAAATCAATGCCATTGTTAACAATATTCATTGCGAGTTCTACAAGTACTGAAGCGCCGTCAATTTTTCCAGCACTTAGTGCGTCGGTTAAATCAGTCCATGCATTAAATTTAACTAATTGAATCTGAACATCATCATTACTAGCTTCTAGCAACTCCTTTTCTTCAAAGAGTGCAAGTGCATGGGTGATGGGCAGATAGCCAATTTTAATAACTGTTTTGCCCTCGTAATTTAGAGTATCCTCCTTGCTACTACAAGCAGTGAGAGTAACAAGGAGGAGTAGGATGAGAGCGATTGTGATTGATGTAAATTTTTTCATCAAATACCCTTTTTTACCCTTCTTTTTCTGTATGAATAATGTTGGAAAATTAATCCCAACCTAAAAGTCTACGTTTTTCTTTAAAGTCTGCGACAATCTTATTGCCAAGTGCTACAGGGTCTACATCGACAACCATTGCAGATTTAAGAGTCTTTTTAGTTCCTTCTTTTAAGAATTCGATGACCTTAGAAGAACCATGAATCTGAGCTTCTACGCAGTGGTAAGAGCTAATTCCATTGAGTCTAAATCCTAAAGCTGCATCAATACCTTTTTCATTTGACCATTCTGGTGAAGACAGTGCAAAAGGCATCTGATATAAGTCCTTGCCAAGCTCTGCGGCAATTCCACCAAAGATTCCAGTTGAACGAGTGTTGTCAATACATTCACCTACATGCCATACAGGAGGCATATCATCAGGCTGTAAGAATTCCTTCATAGAATCTCCGACTTTATTAAAGGCTAAGTCTGAAGTTTGGCAATAGCCTAGTTTTAGTAATGGATAAGATGCACATCCATTGGTGAGAATTAAAATATTGTTTTTAAGAAGTACATCTGCAACATCTACAATCGTTTTTTCATATAACACCTTCGGATTGTTACAACCAACCATGTTGACGACACCAAGAATCTTACCACTCTTGATTGCATCAGCTAAAGGTTTCATACTGCCATAGTGTTTGTGAATGTATTCGACAGAGAATCCAACCTCAGCTTCTACTTCATAAGGTGGAATAAAGACAGGAGTTCCTTTTCTAGCTTTAAAGCTTTCAATGGCTCTTGTCACAATCTTTTCTGCAATTTCATGAGTCTGTTCAATATTTGAATGGTGATGGTCATAGCCAATGTGTTCAGCACCTGGAAGTCTAGCTGAATCACTAGTTGTAACGACTGTAGTCTTATAACATCTAGCGACATCCATAATCGATGGATAAACTTCTTGTACATCAGCTACCCAAAGGTCAAGAGCACCTGTACCTAGCACTAATTCTGCAGTTACTGCGTTGGATAGTGGAATAACTCCTGCATATCGATACATTGCAGAAAGTCCGCTGCAGCAGATACCATAAAACTGAATTCCCTTAGCGCCTGCTTCTTTAGCTAATTGTTGGAACTTTTCACTGTAGCCAGTCTGAACAATTTCTTTTACAAGAACTGGTAAATGTCCATGAACTGCGATATTGACATAGCCTTTTTTTAGTGCGCCAACATTGGTTTTAGAAGTTACACGGTCTCCTACACCTAAGAGAGCATCCGTAGCAATGGATGTACCAACAACCCCTGAGAAGGTAAATCCAAGACCACAACGAAGGAACTGTTTCATAATACTTTCCCAGTCACCGTCAGTGGCTACACCTGTTTTATGCATGGCCTCTGCGATTTCGTGATAGTTACTAATTGGGAGAATATCCATCTCTTTCCAAACTTTCTGTCGTTCAGGTGTTGCACACGCCTTGATGGTTTCATAGTCTTCAGGTTCAGTTCTTGACATATCAGCTAATAGCTTATTTGCTAAGTCAATAGCGACTTCTTTTACATCTCTGCCCTCTGTTGGGATTCCAAAAGACTTAGCAGCGCCAAAGACTTTGTATTCACCAATGATTGGAATATCTAATTTACCCTGTGCTGCCCATTTAAGCATAAGCATCATCTCTCGACCGTGAATACCGTGTTGTGCAGCACCAGCAGCAGCTCCACGAAGGAGATTTCTTGCAACAATAAGGTCTGCATCAGCACCACATACGCCACGAGGACTCTTAGCTGTAATTTTACAAGGTCCCATGTTACAGATTCGACAGCAAACGCCAGATAAACCAAAGCTACATTGAGGCTGTTGTTTGTCAAATCGGTCAAAAGTTGTATCAATACCAATCTGCTCCATATGTAACATCATCTCTCGAACCGCTGGGTCGGGAGTATTTTCTAACTGGTCTTGTTTTGATGGAAATGTCTTTCGATAAGCAGCAACAGCCTTCATATAGTCATCTTGAAGGTCATGAGAGTGTTCATAAGTGTGACCATTTTCATCCGTATGTGTATGTTTATCGGCTTCTACTAAAACTGTAGGAATACCGTTCTTATCAAATCCAATAATTGTTCTGTGATTGTGGGTGTGTTCATCGTGATTGTGTTCGTGATTTGCCATAAAAATTCGTCCTTTCTACATATACCCTACTATTTTTATATGAATAGTATGTATTATATATGAAGAACGAGGGAATGTCAATATATTTCACAAGATTCTTATAATAAAATGGGGATAGTGTTAAAATAAATACATGATGGAAAATTATTTGTAGATAAGCTATTCGCTATTTGCGCAAATTAAAAAAGAACGATTAGGTTTTATGCTAATCGTTCTTCTAACTTTTTAAGCTTAAAATCTGAATAAATTTTTGCAAAATTCTTATATTTTCCTCTAGAAACAGGAAGATAAGTTTCATCATTCATGTAGACAGAGGTTTTATCGAGTTTACGAACCTTGTCTAAATTTACAATGGTTCCTCGGTTAATAACAGCAAAGCCTTCATGAGATAATAGTAAATCTTCAACCACAGATTGAGAAGTATAAACAGAATGAGGTTTTAAGTGCTCAATATAAAAGGTGACTGAATGATTGGAATAAGTAGTATATTTAATATCATATAAAATACAAGTAAATCCATCAGGAAGAGTAATCGTTTGCTTTTCATAGATTTTTGAAACGTTAATTCTTTGAAGCATAAATGTAATATTTTCTTCTGTTAATGGTTTTTGTAGATAGTAACTGGCATTGACTTCATAGCTTTGCATAGCAAATTCATTACTTGTTGTACAAAATACAATGGTTACATTCTCATCAAATTGCCTGATGTATCGAGCAATATCGATGCCATTTTCATGGTCAATATAGATATCTAAGAAAATAATGCGATAACTCATAGGAGTCCAATTCGCTTTAAAATCTTCTGTTGAATTAAAACGATCAATCGTTGTATTAGTAATCCCAGTGTGTTCTAAAGCCAAACGAAGCGTAGATTCTAATAAATCTAAAAAGAAAATCTCGTCATCTAAAATTGCAATTTTCAAAAACTTCCCCCTTTAATAATGATAATAATTAGTAAAGATATTGTACCATAAATCGATAAAATTTTAAAGATAAAATGTCAAAAGTAGACAGTTTGAGTAGGAATTTTTCCGTTTGAGTAGAAGGTATTGTAACTTAATAAAAAATAATTTATAAATAGCTTAGAGCGAATGAAGAAGAAGGATGGGCAACAAAAATGAACAAAAAGCCAAAACCTCAAGCGATGAAATCATCAATCTGGCGGTTACTTGTCTTATCTGGAATTACAGTAGCGATAATGTTTGTGCTTACTCTTTTTTGTATAAGAGTTGTAGCAATACATAGCCCTGTACGCACAGCCACATTAGACAGAGGCGATGTATTAGTGAGCTTAAAGCAAAAAAAGATTAAGCGAGGTGACTTGATAGCTTTTAGTTATGACAATAAAGTGCTTATAAGGCGCTGTATTGGAATACAAGGTGATTGGATTGATATTGATAAAAATGGCGCCGTTTCAGTAAATTTCGAATCACTTAAAGAAAATTACATCAGTAATCAATCTAAAGGAAATGCTGACATTCAATTTCCGTATCAAGTTCCAGAAAATCGCTATTTTGTACTTTCTGATAGTAGAGATGTCCTCTCTGATTCCAGAAATTCAGCGATTGGTTGTATTTCTGAACAGCAGATTGTGGGTAATTTGCTGTTCCGTGTATGGCCATTGAATAGGCTTTATATATTTTAAAGCTTAAATGAAATTACAAATCACATGAAATATCAAGACAAAGGAGACTTTAAATATGAAAAAAACTTTAAAGCAACTCGCTATTGCGACATTAATTTCTATGATGACTATATCAACTGCTATGCCAGCATTTGCAGATGGTGAAGGAGATACACCTGGAGTAGTAACACCAGCACCAGCACCTACTTATAGTATTACACTTCCAAATGAAACTGGACATACTTATGAGATTTATCAGATTTTTACTGGTGATTATGCAAAGGATGAAGATGGTAAAGAAAATTTATCAAATGTTAAATGGGGACAAAATGGTACAGGAACAGCAGGTGAAGATGTTGATAGTGCTACGATTGAAGCAATAAAAGGACTTAAAAACTCTCCGCATGCTACTATTGTAGAATCTATTGTAGGAACTTATGCAACTTTAACAAATCCTTATAAATCAGAACAAGCAGCAGGAACAACTGTTACTGGTATTCCAGGTGGATATTACTTAATTAAAGATAAAGACAAGAGCCTTGAAGGAAAAGATACCTCAGCTACTTTATATATTATCCAAGTTATAGGTAATGAAACATTAGAAGCTAAAGCAGATAAGCCAACCTTTGATAAAGAGGTTCAAGATGAAGTTGGTGATGCAGAAAAGCATAAAGTATTTAATGAAGATGGAACTCCAAAAATGGTAATTGATGAAAATGGAAATTCTGTACAGCAAGAAGTAGAGAATGCCGATGGTTGGGGAGAAACTGCTGACCATGAAATTAATGAGAGTTTTAGATTCCGTTTAACAGCAAAAATTCCAAATAACCCAGATATGGATGCCTATAAAAGATACAATCTTAAATTTACTGATACTATGTCAGAAGAAGTAACATTTGAAGAGATTGAGTCTGTAAAAGCTGGTGGTGTAGATGTTACAGATTATGTACTTTCTACTAACGCGCAAAAAGGTGCATCGGGAATTACATGGACACTTGAAATTCCAAACTTAAAGGATACAGTTGAAGATATTAAAGGATTAGAAGTTGTAGTTGTTTATAAAGCTCATTTAAATGAGAGTGCTAAAAGAGGCAATAGGGATGACAATAGAAATACCGGTTATTTAGAATATTCTAACAACCCTAATATTGGTGGAGAAGGAGAAAAAGGTAAAACTCCAGACGATACCGTATTTGTATTTACCTATGAATTTGACAACAAAAAAACCAATGAAGATCGTACAGAAGGTTTATCAGGGGCAGAATTTAAGTTACTTAGAGAAGATGGAACAGAAGTTGGATTAATCTATGATAGTAGCGTAGGAGGATATCGTCCAGTAAAAGAAGAAGAAACAGCTACTGGAATTACAACTCCAAATGGTGGTGAATTTAAGATTGTTGGTGTAGATGCAGGAACCTACAAATTACAAGAAACCAAAGCTCCTGAAGGCTACAATCTTAGAACTACTCCAATTACCATTGTAATTTCTGCAACTCATTCTGAAAATGCAGATGGTAAAGGAGCAACAACTACATTTAGTCATACAGCAGACGACGAAGCATTTACAACAAATACAATCGTCAACAACAAAGGACCTGAACTTCCAGAAACTGGTGGTATGGGAACAACTATGATTTACTCAGTGGGTGGATTATTAGTACTTGGTGCAGGAACTGTTTTAGCAAGCAGAAAGCGCAAACTTTTAAAATAAATAATTCATAAAATAAATAATTTATAAAATAGATAAGTAATTACTATATATCCTTTTCCTATAATCACTTATATATTTTTTAGGGGCTGTTGCAAAATAACTTTAAATAATGTGATTTGAGTTTTGCAGCAGTCCTAATTTTTT
>JPZU01000001.1:1576540-1586210 GCA_000875945.1 Lachnospiraceae bacterium TWA4
AAACCTAAAATTTTTGATATTCTATTTATTTTAATATTTTTAGTGGGGCTTTCTTTACTACTGTATCCAACAATCAGTGATTTGTGGAATAAGAAACATCAGACACAAGTTATTGCAGTCTTTGAAAAGCAAATACAAGAAATAGACTCAAAGCAGGCAGAAGCTTTGTTAGCACAAGCAAAAGAATATAATAAGAAATTAGATGAAGCATCCGATCGCTTAGAATTTCTTGCAGGACATTATGATGAATATAAAAATACATTAAATATCGATGACAGTGGAGTAATGGGATATATTGATATTCCACAAATAGGGGTAAAGGTTCCAATTTATCATGGAACCAGTGAAGATGTGTTGCAAGTTGCAATTGGTCATGTGGATTGGTCATCAATTCCTGTAGGTGGGAAAGGAACACATGCTGTATTGTCCGGACATCGTGGACTTCCAAGTGCTAAACTATTTACCGATTTAGATCGAATTAAACAAGGAGATGTCTTTGAGATTCATGTTGCCAATGAAGTACTTCACTATGAAGTTGATAAAATTAGTGAAGTTCGACCATCAGACACTTCATTGTTACTTCCAGAAGAAGATAAAGATTATTGTACACTTGTTACATGTACGCCTTACGGAATTAATACCCATCGACTATTAGTTCGTGGAAAGAGAATATCTCCAGCGAAGTTAGATATGGGAGATGTTGTATCAGAAGCATATACAGTTTCTTCATATCTTATTATTTTAATTAGTGTAGTAATAGTTAGTATATTATACAGTTTAGTGCTATTTATTCGTAAAAAGAAAATAAAATCTAATAAGGTTTAGAAAAGAGTGATTAGAAATGAAAAAAGTTAAAATTGATTATCAATGTGGAATGTTGAGAGTAAAAAGTACTACTGATGAACGAAAAAATGGATATATGGTTTGGAAATGTGAATGCGAATGTGGAGGAACTCGATTACTTGATACGAGAATGCTTCAACGAAAGACTTATACAGATTGTGGATGTAAAACAAAAATTCCAGTTGGAATTAAAAATATTGCTGGTATGCGTTTTGGAAAACTAGTAGTAGAAAAATTGACAAGTGAACGAGGTTATGGAGGGTCAGCTATTTGGATTTGTAAATGTGATTGTGGGAATACTTCAAAACTTTCGTCAAAACAGTTGTTATCAGGAAATACAAAAAGCTGTGGTTGTTTAAAAAAACCTCCAATTAAAGATTTTATAGGTAAAAAGTTTGGACTTTTGTATGTAGTTACTTATGCAGGAAAATTGCGAGGAATGCACAGATGGATTTGTAAATGCGATTGTGGAAATGAAACAATAGTTGGACAAACTTTGCTGCAATCAGAAAAAACTAAAAGTTGTGGATGCTTAAAGTCGTTGACATTTGAGAAAAATTTAAAATTAATAGAAGGAACTTCTGTTACAATATTAGAAGCTTCAAAAAACGATTGTTAAAATCTAATACTAGCGGATACACAGGAGTATATAAAAATAAAAAACCAATAAATGGAATGCACAGATTACATTTAAAGGAAAGACATATTATCTTGGAAGTTATAATAATATAGAAGATGCAGTTAAAGCACGTCAAGAAGGAGAAAAATTACATGATGAATTTTTAAATTGGTACTATGCTCAACCTAAAACTTATTGATAAGTTCATTGACAAGTATTAATTTTTTCAACTATACTATGATTGGAAAGTAAGTAGAAATACTAAGGAGAAATTATGACTATACATAGATACATGGATGCAATCTTATATGCGTTAGTCAATTATATTGCTTATATACCATTAGTTGTGTATCCATTTAGAAAAAAATTTAGATATTCAAATTTTGTTAGTTATTCGATTATTACAGTTCTTTCATTAGGATTTATAGGAATGACTATAGCAGTAATTAATGGAATGCCTGCACCTTTTATTCCTGTTATTAGCGTAGTAGTAGTAACAATTGTTTTATACTTTGGAGTAAAAGAGCATCTAGGAAAAACACTTATGACATTTTTAATCGAATACAATAATGCATCGTTTGTAACAGTCATTGCTAAAAATGTAGAAATAGTTGTTTTTCCTAATCGAGTACATGAAATGTATGGTCGTACTCATTCCATCTTTATATTTATTGGTGCAATTCTTGTATATGTATTTGATGGAATCTATTCAGAAAAGATTTATAATGAAATGATGGAGAAGCCAAGTGATAGTAAGGCTTGGAATTATATTTGGATAACACCCATGAGCTATTTTATCTTTTGGATGATTTATGTTTCATCGAGCGAAAGCTATCTAAATGGTACACTAGAACATATTTATATTCTTGTATTATTAGTACTATTTAGTATTTGTAGTTTTATTACGTATTATGTGATCTTACAATTAATCTATTATGAAACAGAAAAATCTAGACTAGAATATAATGAGCTTTTAAGCCAAGCACAGTATCAAAATTTAAGTGGTCGTATTGAAAAAGCTAGAAAAGCAAGACATGATTTAAGGCATCATTTTTTAGTTATAAATACAATGGCTAATGAAGGAAATACAGAGGGAATAAAAAATTACATGAAAGAATTTTCTAATCAAGTTGCTGATGATCATGTACTTATCTATTCGCCAAACTATACGGTAAATGCATTAATTTTCTACTACATGCAACGAGCTAGAGAATTTGAAATTGAGTTTAAACTGACTTGTAATGTTCCAGAAGTCGTTAAGTTTTCAGATAAAGATGTAACAATTATATTAGGGAATTTATTAGAAAATGCATTAAATGCTTGTAAAGAAGTGACTAGTCAAAAGCCAAGAATTGAATTAAATTGTCAGTATGATGATACAGAATTCTTGTTAAAGATTAAAAATACAACTGATAAAGAACCCAAAATTGATTTTGATGGAAGGTATTTTTCGTCTAGTCATAAAGGACATGGAATTGGAATTGAATCGGTTAGAACGGTTGTGGATAGTTATCAAGGATTTATAAATATTGAATGTGAACATCATTATTTTGAAGTGACGATTTTTATGCCTATTGAATAGAAGGTATATTTGGGGGGTGTTGTAAAGCACCCCCTTTTAATTTAAAATACAAATTGTACAAGTAACATATAGCAAATTGTTCCACCGGCAATGGAAATTAACATATTGCGTTTCCAGTAGTGAAGAATGGAGATGAATCCAATAGCAATTAATTCAGGTAGTCCATGACTTCCTGAAAAGATAGTTACATTTCTTAAACAGTAAATAACTAATAATCCAAAGATTGCTCCTGGAAGAACTTGTCCAAGATATTGAATATATTTAGGCGTTTCTTTTCCAGCAGGGAAAATAAGGAATGGTAAAAATCTTGTAATCATTGTAGCAAGTGCGATAACTGCAATGGTGATAACCTGCTCTGGAATTGTCATATAACTTCACTCCTTTCTATACGTTCACGTTTTTGAATTAATGTTAATAGACCTAAAATTAAAAGCATTGCAGGAATCATAAAGTTATCAGCACCTAATAAAACTACACACAAGGCAGAAACAATGAGTCCGATTAAAGCATTACTGTGTTCCTTTTCTTTCATCCATTGGTCTAGGAAAATAACAACAAATAGTGCAGTCATTACAAAATCTAATCCTTCTGTATTAAAGTTAATAAATGAGCCAAAGATTCCTCCAAGCGTAGCACCTGTTACCCAATAGATTTGGTTTAATAGATTGACAAAAAACATAAACCATCCTTTATCAACATCCTCTGGAATTTTTGCTGTGTAATTAATTGAGAAACTCTCATCACACATACCATAAATTAAATAAAGCTTTTTAAATCCCGTTCCTTTATACTTATCAAGCATTGAAATTCCATAAAATAAGTGCCTAGCATTTAATACAAATGCGATAATAAATGCTTGCAGTGGTGAAAATACGCCTAAAAGTAAATTAACTGCAACGAATTCGACAGAACCTGCAAAAATTATTAAACTCATAAGCATTGGATAAATAAATGGAAATCCAGAGACATTCATATAGATTCCATATGAAATTCCTAGAAACAAGAATCCCGCAAGTATTGGTAATGTGTGTGGAAAAGCAGCAAGAAATGCCTTCTTTAATGTAGCCTTTTTGTTTATCATTTGTACCCCTCTCTTTTGTTTTTAAAATAGATTCTATCATGAATAAGGTAGACAATCAATAAAAAAGTAATAGATTTAATAGGAATTATATGATATAATTGTCCACCGAAAATTACAGTAATGTTAAGTGAACTATAAAAAAGACATCAGGAGGATGAAATATGTTAAATCAGTTTTCAAGAACCAAGTTGCTTCTTGGAGAAGATAGCATGAATAAATTAGAAAATGCAAAAGTAGCAGTCTTTGGAATTGGTGGAGTTGGTGGCTATGTAGTTGAAGCCCTTGTTAGAAGTGGAGTTGGTTCATTTGTTTTAGTAGATGATGACAAGGTTTGTTTAACTAATATTAATAGACAAATCATTGCAACAAGAAAAACTGTAGGTAAATATAAAGTAGAAGTCATGAAGGAGCGTATCTTAGAAATTAATCCTAAGGCTGAAGTTGAAATTAGACAGTGCTTTTATCTGCCAGAAAATGCTCATGAATTTGATTTTTCAGAATATTCTTATGTAGTTGACGCTGTAGATACTGTAACTGCAAAATTAGAGATTATTGAACAAGCAAAAAAATTAAACGTTCCTGTAATCAGTTGCATGGGTGCTGGAAATAAATTAGACCCAACAAAGTTTGAAGTTGCCGATATTTATAAAACAACGATGTGTCCACTTGCAAAGGTTATGCGCCGTGAATGTAAGAAACGTGGAATCAAGAAATTAAAGGTTGTGTATTCAACAGAAAAACCAACAAGACCATTAGAGGATATGAGTAGTAGTTGTAGAACTAATTGCATTTGTCCACCTGGAGCTGCACATAAATGTACAGAGCGAAGAGATATTCCAGGTAGTGTTTCCTTTGTCCCTTCAGTCGCAGGACTGATTATAGCTGGGGAGGTTATTAAAGATTTAAGTAAGTAGTGTACCTATTAAAAACAGTGCAGTGCAATTAATAAAGGGCTGTTAAAAACAGCCCCTTCTAGTTTATTAAAATTCAACCATAGTTATTTGAATATTTGAAAAAGGATTATCGTTTGATTTCGTAGAATCCGTCTTTTTCTACAAAGTCAAATCCTGATTTAGAAAGAATACCTGAGATAATACTCTTTCGAATTTCATAGAAATTCTTCACATCTCCATGAACCATTTCCCAGTATTTTCCATGAATATCTTGAGTTTGTTCCCATTTAAGAGAATCATTAGTGATATCAATGACCCTATTTACACGGTCACAAGGCATACCATTTAAGAGTAAGGAATCGATGTATTCATAGGCATCCTCAGCATTAGAAAATTCTGTCATGCCGTGACTAGCTCCAAGATTATAGGATAATGTCTTAAGTTCATCTAAACGTTTGGGATGATCTTCAAGTAAAGCTGTAACGATATAAGCTAATTTATTTTCAACTAAACTTACACGTTCCTGAAGCCAGCCGTGAATATTGTTAGGGTCTACGATATCTTCTAAAGCCCCTTCTTCTAAGTTACCATATCTATTTAAACGGATAGAATCATTCATCCAGTTGTTTTCATTTGCAAAAGAGATAATCTTTTCTACTAATTCATTCTGAAATAAAATTTTACTATATAACCAAGTATGGATAGGTCCTAAAAAAGCACTCATTATTATAACTTCCTTTCGATTAATCTTTTCTTTAGTATTTACTATCTGGACTTATTATATCCAATTTAAAACAAAAAATCTGTTGGAATAACAACAAAATTAAAATTTTTTGCAAAAATCCTATCATTGACAATAAAACTCTACTATTCTATAATACTAAAGACAAACTAAAAATCATTTAATTTATGGAGGGAAATTCGTATGTATAAACATAGAAATCAGGGCACTTGCTCTTCAAACGTAGTATTTGATGTAGAAGACGGACTTGTAAAAAGCGTAGAATTCGAAGGTGGATGTCAAGGAAACCTTAAGGGTATTAGTAAATTAGTAGAAGGAATGAAGATTGATGATGTAATCGAAAGACTTCAGGGTGTAACTTGTGGTTACAAACCAACTTCTTGTCCAGATCAGCTTGCTCGTGCATTAAAGGCATATAAAGAAAAATATGATGCCTAAAGGTAGGTGAGTTCCTATGAAAAAAATCATATTAACAGGTGGAGGAACAGCAGGACATGTGACTCCAAATCTAGCCTTAGTTCCTAAGTTAAAAGAAGCTGGTTTTGATATTTGTTATGTAGGTTCCTATAATGGAATGGAAAAAGGATTGGTACAAAAAGCAAATCTTCCATATAAAGGAATTTCATCTGGTAAACTTCGTAGATATTTTGATTGGAAAAACTTTACAGATCCTTTTAGAGTACTTAAAGGATTTTCAGAAGCTAAAAAAATCATGAAAGAATACAGACCCGATGTTGTTTTTTCAAAAGGTGGTTTTGTATCAGTTCCAGTTGTATTTGCTGCTAAGCATTATAAGATTCCAGTGGTATCTCATGAGTCCGATATGACACCCGGTCTTGCAAATAAATTGACACTTTCTTCTTGCACAAAGATTTGCTGTAATTTCCCGGAAACTGTAAAAAGTCTTCCAGCAGATAAGGCAGTAGTTACAGGCTGTCCAATTCGTGAAGAGTTGTTAACAGGAAGTAGGGAAGAAGGATTAAAATTAACAGGATTTCATTCAGATAAACCTGTACTATTAATTATTGGTGGAAGTTTAGGTTCTGTAAAAGTAAATCAGGCTGTTCGAAGTATTCTTCCAAAGTTAACAAAGGACTATCAGGTGGTTCATCTTTGTGGAAAAGGAAACCTAGATGAGACTTTAACGACTATGCCAGGGTATGTTCAGTATGAATATATGAGTGAGCCGTTAAGACATCTATTTGCTATGGCAGATGTTGTTATTTCTCGCGCAGGAGCTAATGCAATTTGTGAATTATTGGCCCTTAAAAAGCCAGCACTACTCATTCCACTTTCAGCTCAAGCAAGCCGTGGAGATCAGATTTTAAATGCAAACTCATTTAAGAAGCAAGGCTTTAGTGCTGTTCTAGAAGAAGAGGAACTTTCTGATGAGCGATTATATGATGAAGTGACAAAGCTTTATAAAAATCGCAAAACCTATATTGAAAATATGACAAAGAGCAATCAATCAGATGCCGTATCAAAAATTGTAGATATGCTAAGTGATTTAGCAGGTAAGAGGTAAACATGTTAGGAATTATTGGAGCAATGGATGAAGAAGTCGCTCGCTTAAAAGAAGTAATGAGCGATGTAAATGTTACTAAAAAAGCTGGAATGATGTTTTATCAAGGAAAGCTATCAGATAAAGATGTAGTAGTTGTTCGAAGTGGAATTGGTAAAGTAAATGCAGGAATGTGTGCACAGATTTTAGTTGATTTATTTAACGTAGATGCGTTAATTAACACAGGTATTGCTGGTTCACTTCATGCAGATATTAATATTGGAGATATTGTGCTTTCTACAGATGCACTTCAGCATGATATGGATGCGACAGGATTTGGCTATGCATTAGGCGAAATTCCACGTATGGAAACTTCTACTTTTAAAGCAGATGAAACATTAATTGAAGTTGCAAAAACAGCCTGCAAGAAGGTAAATCCAGATATTTCAGTATTTACAGGTCGAGTAGTTAGTGGAGATCAGTTTATTTCTGATAAAGCAAAGAAACATTGGTTAACTGAAAACTTTAATGGTTATTGTACAGAAATGGAAGGAGCTGCAATTGCACAAGCTGCTTATTTAAATAATGTTCCATTTTTAATTGTACGTGCAATTTCTGATAAAGCTGATGACAGTGCAACGATGGATTATCCAACATTTGAAGCAAAAGCCATTGAACATAGTGTGAATTTAATGCTTGAGATGGCAAAAAATTACAAAAACTAACAAATTTTTAAAAAACTTTGGATTTTTGAGTAAAAAATTCAAAGTTTTTTCTTTGCAAAGGACTTCTCTGTAGGTATAATTAGAAAAAAACAGGGAGGTAAAGGTATGCATAAATTGTTAGAATTAGGATTAGGAAATTATCTAATGGTTTTATGTTGTGTAGTTGGAATTGTAGGGACTTTTATAGCTGCCCATCAATATAAAAAGTTATTAGCCCAATCGGAAAATATGATGGGAACTACACAGCCATTCTTACTCCAGATAAAAAATAAGTTTAAAAATGCTTATTATGTGAATCAGGGAATCAATGATATTGAATTATTTGTTCAAAAGAATTTAAGAGGATTAAATCTATTTGGATTTAGAACAGAAAATGTTGCAAAGATGGCAAATCGTTGTGCAGGACTGTGTCTTTTATTTGGTATTGTTTTTGCATCTCTAGGTTATATCGAAAATTTAAGTTTTAAAAGCTATATTACATACTTAGTTACAGGAATTGTGACTAGTTCGATTGCAGGAGTATTGGTATATCTTTTGGATATCCCTCAGTTGGAAGAAGATTTAAATATTCAGTTGAAGGAGTATTTAGAAAATACATTCACTGTAAAACTTGAAAAATCAAAGGCGGATGGAGAGCAATTAATTGCTATGGATAAAGAAGATGAATCCGATGAGCTAAAACCTAAGAAACCTAAAAGACAATTTACAGAAAAAGAAGAAAAACTTTTAGAAGAAATCCTAAAAGAGTATTTTGCATAATTTATTACTGCTCACATCTACTTCATTTTCTGAATTTGACTGATTAGGAATTGTAACCATAATTTTAGAATTTGTAAAAAGGTTGCCACTTTTAGCAACCTTTTTTGTTTTTTACGAGTAGATAAGTAGGAAGGACGTGAATGATGAAAGACGAAGAAATCTTAGAGTTATACTTTACTAGAAATGAATTTGCCATTTATGAAACTCAGGAAAAATACGAGAAGTATTTATTAAATATTGCTAAACATATTTTAATGGACTATGAAGATGCCAAAGAGGGAGTGAATGACACTTATTTAAAGGCTTGGAATTCAATCCCTCCAAATCGTCCGATGGTGCTTTCAACGTATTTAGGAAAAATTACAAGACGAACAAGTATTGATATCCTACGTAAGAAAACTAGTAAAAAACGAGGAGAATCGGAGTGTGAACTATCGTTATCTGAGCTTTGCGAGTGTATTACAAATGGAAATACAACGCAGCAATTGATTGATAAAAAGCTACTAGAAGAAAGCCTAAATCGATTTGTTTATATGTTAAAGGAAGAACACAGAAACATTTTTATTTGTCGATATTATTTTTGTGATTCTATTGAGGAAATTGCAAGTTTTTATAATCTTAGACAATCAAAGGTTAAAAGTGTACTTCACAGAACACGATTAAAATTAAAAAACTATTTAGAACAGGAGGGATATAGTTTATGAAACCAGAAGACTTACAAGATGCGATTGGGTCAATTGATGACAAAGTCATAAATGCTGTAGATAAAACTAGGCGACCCAAAAAGAAAAAGACGATTTTACCATTTATTGCAACAGTTGCTTGTATCTGTTTAGCCATTGTAACAATACTTAAAATAGCCTCGTCATTGAAAAAAACTAAATAGTAAAAGTAGTAGTAGAAACAAATGCCAAAGACTTATAAA
>JPZU01000001.1:1586230-1608273 GCA_000875945.1 Lachnospiraceae bacterium TWA4
TGCCTGTCATTGAAAAAATAATAGTAAAAGTGTAGTAGAAACAATGCCAAAGACTTATAAAGAAAAAAAGGTAGAGGTTAAAACCTTAGCAAAAGCAACTTATCCTAAGACGGTTGCTTACCCAAAAGAAGATTCTAAAGATTACTTTGAAGAATATACAAAGTGGGAAGAGTCACAGAAAGTAAGTAAGGAGAATATTAATGATTTTCTAAAGACTACAATGTCTACAATGATTACGTCAGATAAAGAAAATCAGATTTATTCACCGCTAAATTTATACATTGGATATAGCTTGCTTGCTGAAATTACAGGAGGAAATTCTAGAAATCAAATCCTTAATGCACTGGGTATAGATAGTGTGGAAACTCTTAGAAAAAAGGTGAATGATTTATGGCAGGCAAATTATAAAGATGATGGAGTAACAACGAGTTTACTTGCAAATTCACTTTGGTTAAATGAGAATATGGATTATAACCAACAAACGGTGGATGTATTAAAAGATCAATATTATGCATCCTCATATCAAGGAACTATGGGAAGTCCTGAATATGATAAGGTACTTCAAGATTGGATGAATGAAAATACGAAAAACCTTCTCAAAGAAAGTGTAAGTAATGATGCAAAAATGAGTGAAAATACAATTTTAGCTTTAGTATCTACTATTTATTATAAGGCAAATTGGCAGGAACAATTTGTTGATACAATGACTAAAAAACAAACCTTTCATGGAGCAACCAAAGATGTTAATGTAGACTTTTTAAATGAATTTAGTAGCAACGATTCATATTATGAAACAGATAAGTTTAGGGCAGTTTCAAAAGAGATGCAAAATGGAGGAAAGATGTGGTTTATATTGCCAAATGAAGATTCTTCGGTGAAAGAAGTTGTCAATGGCAAGGAAATTACAAATTTACTTACTTCAAAGATTAAAGAACAAGAGAATGTAGGTGTTAGTCTATCAGTGCCTAAATTTGATGTTCAGTCAAATATTGGGCTAAAGGAAAGCATGAATAAACTTGGAATTGTCGATGTATTTAAGAATGCTGATTTATCTGCGATTACAAAGGAAGATGGACTACTTAGTGCTGCACAGCATGCAGCTAGAGTTAAGATTAATGAAGAAGGTTGCGAAGGAGCAGCGTACACAATATTCATGGTCGAAAAAGGCATGGCAATGCCACAAAAGAAGTGAAGTTTATTGTAGATAGACCATTTATCTTTGCTGTTACAGCTAGTGATGGAAGTCCATTGTTTGTGGGAAGTGTTAATCAGTTGTAAATTAAATGTAAATGAAACTTATTAATTAGAGGTTACTTATAAGTAGCCTCTTTTTTGGGTTTATGATATACTTAGTCCATAAAAGTCGTGAGGAGGAAATTGATGAATATGAAGAAGAACTCAATTATTTTATTAGCTGGACTAGTTGCTTTATCACTTAGCGCTTGCAATAAAACGACAACCGTTCAAACGCAGACAAGTTCTTCAGCTGTTGAGACGAATGCTCAAATAAGTACAAAAGAATCGGAAACAAAAGCTACTGTAGTAGAAACAATAAAGGAAAAATTGTCAGCAGTGGAAACTACAGAATCCAAAAAATTAGAAGAAACAACAAAAGAAACTACAAAAGAAACGACAATTTTTGAAACAATCAATGAATCAACATCTGAAACTTCATTAAAATCGAATGTCAATGATAAAGATTTTAAAGTTATTAAAACGTATGGATTTAATGCTGATGGATATTCAAATCTTAGTTATGATTTAGATGAAAAGTCTTTAAAAGATGAGGGAAGTTATTATAGTATTAAGGCTATCTATTCTAAGCCAGTACAAGTTCCTGACAATTTAAAAGTTGGATCTACTTATACAATTACAATTGATGAATTAAAGGGAAAGAAAAAGACTTTAACTTATAAAGAAAAAGGATTATTGGTAGATGAAAATGGTATGGAGTATTATTATGATTTAGATTCAGCAGATAAAAATCATAGGGTGACTTTATATCATGACAGTGATGACCGATTAGATGCACCATTTTATAAAGGAACTTTGAAGATTAAAAAAGATGCAATAATGGGGGAAGCTATTATTCAATCTTATGAAACTGTTTCAGAAGAAGAATTGTCAAATGAAGATAATTGGTTTAATGGAGTTGCATTTGATGATATGGGATATGTAGAGAAATTAGTCTTCTTTGGAGATTGATAAATATTGTGTTGTTTTTTGAATGTTGGAGGTAAAAAATTTGCCTCCAACATTTTTGGTTTATAAATCAGTGGAGAAAATCCCATAGCTTGTTGTGGGGAGTAGTCAGAAATTAATTGTTACCTGAATTAGAGGTATCTTCTACAGTAGTAGTTTCAGTGTTATTATATTCATTAAAAAATCCAAAACATTTAATTGGTGTTTGAATATCTTCATCTGTCATTCCAGCGTAGAGTTTAAGGATTTCATAATTACTTAAATTGATACAATAATCTACCATATCATTGTTTGAAGAATCAATGAAAATATAATGTAAATCGTATCTAAATGTATCTTTATTATCTTCATCTTTATAAGGGACTTCAACCGTAAATGAATACTGAGGTTTTGAGTTATAGTATTCTTCTATTACTCGATCATTCTCAAGTATGGAGCCTTTTTCGCAGATATTTTTAATGATTAAATCAATGGATGAGGTAAACTTGCAATTTGTATAGTATTTCATGTATCCAAAGTCAATTTTTGAATCAGTTTGGTCATATGTAGAAAGAAATTTTATATCTTTTGTTTTACCATATTCAATAATCCATTTAGAATGAAATTCAGTAGTATAATGTTCTGAGGTGTAGACAATTGGATAATCTTTTACGCTACCTGTTGTAGATAATTCAGTTGTGGTTTGAGAAGACTCATTCTTTTTTAGTTCTTTTTGTTTTTGCCACCAAATGACACCTCCACAAATTCCTACTACAAGCAATAAAATAGCAGCTATCAATAGGATTCTTTTTACAAATTTAGAAAAACTGAGTCGATTCATAAAGGACAAGCTGTCTTCTACTGAAAGATAGGAGTGAGCGACTTCATGGGGTTCGCCAAATTCATTATACAATTCTCCAAGCGTTACATCTTCGTGTTCATCACAGTAATCGTGAAGCATTTCAGAGAGCATCTCAATATATCGTTTATCATTTTTATTTTTTATGATCGTAGGAAAGTACGATTTGATCTGTGATAAATAGGTTTTACAAACTTTATTCATCGCAATCCTCCTTCTCCTCGTTTAGTCTTGTAAAAAATTTTTTAACTCCAAGAACCATGCTTGAGTATTCTTCTTCAAGTAAATCTAGGTATTCTTTTCCATTAGGCTCTAAGTGATAATAGACTCTTGTTCGTCTCTTTCCAACGAGCTTGGAATAATCACTAATCATCTTCGATTCTGTCAACTTATAAATCGAGGTATATACTGCATTATTTGTAATTGGTAGAAGATTGTCCGAATAGTCACAAATAAGTTTTGTAATTTCATAGGCATAGCTATCGTGTGTATTTAAAACCGATAGAAGCAAATAGTCAGTAATACCGATGGTCAAATGGTTTTTAATTGTTTTTTTCGCCATTTATTTACCTCCAATCTTAGTTATAAACTACCATAAAATTATTTTTTTCGTCAATATATTATTTAATATTAATATTATTTAGAAAATAATATTTGACAAAACAAATAATAGGTGGTACTGTAAAGAAAATGGAGGTGAATGAATGGATAGCATTCGCATATATAAATTTGATAATCTTAGGTGCTTTCTACTTTTTTTAGTGGTACTTGGACACCAGTTTCAGTCTTTTGATGGTGGAGTATCTAGTGTGCTGTGTAGGACGATTTATGTGTTCCACATTCCAGCTTTACTTTTTATTTCTGGGATTTTTGCAAGCAGACATTTTGATCTTAATAAGTTTATGAATACCATTATATTTCCATATTGGATCATGCAGATGGTCTATTTGATGTTTTATATTTATGTGATGAAGAACTATTCTGAGCAGTATTTTAAGCCAGTTTGGCTGTTGTGGTATTTGATGACACTTGGAACTTATTATCTGTTTATTCCTATTTTACGACTCTTACAGACTAAGAAGGTGATAGTTCTGATTATAGCAGTTTTGCTATCGCTTGGTGTGGGATATATAAAATCCATTGGATATCCATTTTCACTTGGACGTACATTTACCTTTCTTCCATTTTTCTTGTTTGGATTTTATTTTTCCGATGAGATAAAGAAAAAAGAATTCAGAAAAAATCAGGGATATTGTTTATTAGGAGTTGCATTTGTTGTTACAGCATTTTGGCTTGTGTATGGCGCTATTGATGTAAAAATGCTCTATGGGTCTTATAGTTATAAAGGTGTGTATACATTGTGGACTAGAGCTAGTCAGCTGATTCTTAGTAGTTGTTGGATTTTGGGACTAGTATGTGTGATGCCAAATAGAGAAATTAATTTGGTATCTGCCCTAGGAAAAAATACAATGCCTATCTATTTGTTTCATGGAATTCTTACATTACTGCTTAGAAAATATCATTGGTATCAATTTTCACAAGGAATCAATATAGCAATTGCCGTGGGAGTATCGGTAGTGATGGTTATATTGCTTGGAGGAATAAAATTCAAAGTGTCTGTAGAGTATTCAAAAGACAATGTGTTATTTAGAAAATTAAAGAAGATTTTATTAAATTTTAAGCCTGCGTGAATTACCATGCAGGCTTTCCTGTGCTAATCAAACTATCTATATCTTTAAAGGCATTTTCTAAAGACTCTACATGATAAATTTCATACATATCGTAAATAAAATCCGTCAAATTTTTTTCATCAAGTATTTTTAATATTTGATCAGCAGTTGTATTTTTATAAAATGCATAATGTTCTAGAAGATAGGCAAAAAATTCAGATTCTTTACTCATAATTAATCCTCTCTTATATATTCAGAATTTCTTGGGTCACCAGTAACTTTTTCACTTTCCCACATATCAAATACAATATATGGGCTCATTTTATACACTTCAGTTTCAGCATCCAATAGCATTTGATAAGTTTCAGAAGTTATAAAAAGTCGTAGAGCTTCTTTTTCAGAATAACCATATTTTTCAGAAATTAAATTTCCTACATATCGATCAAAAAATACAATTTTATCAGCAGCTAGTCTCATACCTGTTCACTTCCTTTAAAAACTAAATATTGTAAAGCATTTTGAGTTAAAAATGTGTATTGGTCTGTTAGATTTTGAGGCATCAATAGTTCAACAGCGATTTTCTTATTAAATCGCCCTGCCATATAGTCATTGATAACATCTAATGTAGAATCGTTTGCAACAGGACCAATTACTAAGTCATATTGAGTTGTAATAGGTAATCCTTTTCGATTTCTGACTACAAATTCTAGCCAATTTTCATCAGCTGTATTAAATTTAAGCACATTAAGATTTGATAAAAATGATTCATCAAAATAATAGCTATTCAAAGTAGGCTCACCTTTTCTTTTACGGCGAGTAACAGATTTTGACCATTTGGATGCCTGTTTTTTACTTGAAGTAAGATAAAAACCATTACCAAAATCTAAATTTCGTAGTCGTTTGCAAATTTTAGGATGTGAAACTTCTACATTACTTCCATGATATAAGAGCATAATATCCTTCCTTTATAAATTTCTTATTTACAAGTATATTATTACATAAAAATACTGTCAATTAATTTGTGAGGGAAAATTAAAATTTTATCGTCTTATTTTATGAGAACTACAATTTTAAGGAGAAGATATGACTAGAGATGAAGAAATCATAGAGCTATTTTGGAATCGAAATAGAATTGATTCCTGTTTGGCATATTGAGTGGAAAAATGTTGTGTATTCTAAGGAATGGGAAAAAGCAACAGGTGAGGATGCAATTTATCGAAATGTATTTATCAATGCAATCACCGGTGAGTGGTCTATGGATGAAATGTAATAGTTGATAAGAAGTCAGGAAACTGGCTTCTTTTTTATAGACAAATCGGATTTTTTATGATAAAATATATGAAAAAATAGAAAAACGAGAATGAAAGGAGGGTTTCATGAAAGTATTTAATACAGCTGTGCTTTGTAATCCCAATAAGCATTATATGGTCGATATATCTGATAAAATTGAAGAAATTATTGAAGATTATATTACACCAGGGAAATACTTTACAATTAATCGAGCAAGACAATATGGTAAGACAACTGTGATGGATCTTCTAGCAAAGACATTAAAGGATACTTATTATGTGATTCAACTGAGTTTTGAATGGGCAGATTCTTTTTTTGAATCACAAGAAAAATTTGTTCAAGGGTTCATCCAAATGGTCGAAAGAGAAATGAAATTTCTTAAAATGCCAGCAGAACTACTTGATAAGTGGAGTAGAAAAGTTGATAATATGAATCCGTTTATTGACTTAGATGAACGAATTACTAATTTATGTGAGATGAGTGATAGAGAGATTGTCTTAATGATTGATGAAGTGGATAAAGCTTCAAATAATAAGTTAATGATGCTTTTTTAGGTTTGCTTCGAGATAAGTATATTCGTTGTTCAAGTGGAAGAGATTATACATTTAAGAGCGTGATTTTAGCAGGGGTCTACGATATTCGAACTTTAAAGTTAAAGATTCGACCAGAGGAAGAACATCGATATAATAGTCCGTGGAATGTGGCTGTTGATTATACCGTTGATATGAGTCTTAGCAAAGTGGGTATTGAGAAGATGCTTAAAGAATATAAGATAGATCATGTACTGGATTTTGATGAACGATGGTTTGCAAAACAAATCTATGATTATACATCTGGATATCCATTTTTGGTATCAAGAATTTGTGAACTTCTAGATAAGAAATTTATTTGGACGAAGGAAGGACTTCAAGATACGATCCGCAATTTGTTAGTAGAAGACAACACACTGTTTGAAGATTTAGCTAAAAAATTGGATGAGAATATTCAGTTGAGGAAATTAATCTATGCGATTGTTGTTGAAGGAAAGAATATTTCATTCAATCGACAAGATGAGCTTATTGCGTTAGGCGTGGCATTTGGATGGTTAAAAGGAGAAAATGGACGAACCATTATTTCTAATCGTATTTTTGAAACAGTCATTTATAATAAATTATTACAAGAACGAACTCATACGGATATCTATGAAATGGCGAATGTGGAACAGTATCAACTAAAAAGTTCTACAGAGTTGTTTATGGATAAAATTTTAGAACGATTTGCCAGTCATTATAAGACAATCTATGCAGGTCGTACAGCAAATTTCTTGGAGAATGAAGCTAGAATTATTCTTCTTAGTTTCTTAAAACCTATTATTAATGGAACAGGAAATTATTATATAGAAGCAACTTCAATGGATGGAACTAGAACGGATATTGTCGTTGATTATCATGGACATCAATATATTATTGAATTAAAAATTTGGCATGGAAATCTTTATGAGAAATCAGGGAAGGAACAGTTAGTTGGATATTTAAAAAACTATGAACTTCCAAAAGGTTGGCTATTAAGTTTTTGTTTTAATAAGAATAAAGAAACTTTGGTAGGAAGTTATGAAGAAGAGATAGATGGGAAAGTGATTAGAGAGTTTGTTGTTTAATCTTAATTTACCTATAAATATGACATAAGAATACCTGATTTTCACCACTAATTCGAATAATATTCGATTTTCTGATGAAAATCAGGTGTTTTTAATTCTTTACAGATTTTCTTATTACGAGTCTTGTTCCAATTCGAATCTTTCTACAACGACTTTCAGAAGAATATGGAAGATTAATTAAACGAATAAGTTCATCAACGGCCTCAACAGCAAAAGCATGCTTTGAAACATTGATAGTAGTTAAAGGTGGTAAGGTGACTTCGCAACTAGGTCGGTCATTAAATCCTATAATGGAGATATCATCAGGTATTTTATAGCCAAATTCATGAAATGCTCGAATAGCACCCCCTGCGATAGTATCATCATCACAAACAAATGCTTGAGCAATGGAGTTATCTTTCTTAGTTGATAAGTAGTCTCTTAAATCTCTATAACATCCTTCTTCTGAATAATGTACATCTAAAATATCTTCTGGTAAAAAATTATAACCAAAGGATTGTAAAGCTGTTTGATATCCTAATTCTCGTTCAATAAAACTACTTATTCGAATGGTGCTCTTTAAATAACCAATTCGCTTTAATCCTAAGGATATAAGATAATTAATTGCCTGATAAGTTCCCATCTGATTATTAATAGCAATAGTATTACAGTCAAGACGTGAAAAATCGTTATCTAGTGAAACAAAAGGAATCTGAAGATTTTTAAAATATAAGATATCATCATCTAACATTTCTGTAGCAAATATAATAGCACCTTTACATCCTAGGTCATTTATACGTTGAATTTGTGGTTCAATTGGATATCGTTTATCGACTGTATTAAGAATAATATTATATCCATAGTGACGAGCTTGATTCTCAATATTTTCCATTAACAATAAGAAAAATGGATGATTATCCAATATTTCTCCATGTCTTTTATATATGATAAAACAAATATTATTAGTAGAAACAGAAGGCAAATCTTTTATTAGATGTTCATAGCCTATTTCTTTTAATTCATTTAGTACTCGAATTCTAGTTTCGTCAGAAACCCCAGCCTTATGGTTAATAATAAGAGAAAGTGCAGCTGGGGAAATTCCAAGTTTGGAAGCAATTTCACGATTTGTCATAAGGTTCCCTCTTTTCTTTTAGTTTTCTTTTATTATATAAATATATTTCAGTAAAGTCAATAACATTTAGCTAAATATTTATAAACGGTTTAATAAACACATTTATAAATAAAAACGAAAATCTCTGTTTATAGTTAAATACTTACAAATGCATTTGGGTAATTTCCATAATAAAAATGTCAAAAATATAACAATTATTCGATTTGCACAAAGAGAAATCCTAAAAAAATGCTAAAAAATAGTAAATGTTTAGTATTTACAAACTGA
This sequence comes from Lachnospiraceae bacterium TWA4, assembly GCA_000875945.1. Classification (GTDB taxonomy): domain Bacteria; phylum Bacillota; class Clostridia; order Lachnospirales; family Lachnospiraceae; genus TWA4. The sequence goes on from JPZU01000001.1 coordinate 1,595,245, forward strand.
ATATTTAGTTATATAATCTAAACAACAAGTAAACAAGAACTAAACATTTAGGAGGAAAATAAAATGATTCAGTATGAAAAAGTAAACGCAGATTTTGATTTAACAGGTAAATCAGCAATTGTAGTTGGTGGAGCAGGTGGTATTGGTGAAGCAACTGCTAGAATGTATGCAAAGAAGGGTGCAAATGTAGCAATCGTTGATTGTAAAGATAACTGCCCAGAGGTTGCCGAAAGTATCGCAAAAGATTTTGGTGTAAAAACTGTTGGAGTAAAATGTGATGTAACTTCTCAGGAAAGTGTAGATGCTATGATGAGTGCAGTACTTGAAAGTTTAGGAGAAGTCAATGTACTTGCAGCAATGCCAGGATTTGTTGATTTATATCGTGCAACAGATATTGAAATCAGTACAATTGAAAAGCACATTCAGATTAATGCAATTGGTGTTTTTCGTGTATGCCAGGCAGTTGCAAATCAGATGATTAAACAGGGTAAAGGGGGAAAAATCGTTTGTATTACCTCTCAGGCAGACTTCATTGCAATCAATAAACACGTTGGATATACCATGAGTAAAGCTGCTGTAGTAGGTATGATTAAAGTTTGTGCTCTTGAATGGGCTGAATATGGTATCAATGTCAATGGTGTTGCTCCTACAGTAGTGAATACATATATGGGAGAAAAAGCTTGGCACGGTAAAGTAAAAACAGACATGATTGAAAAGATTCCTGCACATCGTTTTGCAGAAACAGATGAAATTGCAGCAGCAGTATTATTCTTATCTTGTAGTGAATCAAATATGATTACTGGTGAAGATTTAGTTGTTGATGGTGGATTTACAATCTACTAATTTATAAAGAAAGAGAGGACACAAGAATGGATGCATTAACAAGAAAAAGCTATGAATTACGACAAGATATTATAGAAATGATGCATAACTCAAAAGCAGGTCATGTAGGTGGGGATTTAAGTGTAATTGATATTTTAACTGTTTTATATTATAAGGTGATGAATGTATCCCCTGAGAAAAAAGATGATCCAAATAGAGATCGATTTCTTCTAAGTAAAGGTCACTGTGCAGATGCACTTTATTGTGTCCTCGGAAGAAAAGGATACTTTGATGCAGAAGATGCAATTAAAAACTTTAGCCAATTTGGTAGCCGTTTTATCGGACATCCAAATACAGAAGTTGAAGGTATTGAGATAAATTCAGGTTCTTTGGGTCATGGATTATCTATTGGTGTTGGAATGGCACTTGCTGCAAGAATGAATAAGCAGTCTTATCGTACTTATGTAGTCTTAGGCGATGGAGAAATGGCAGAAGGTTCAAACTTTGAAGGAATGATGGCAGCAGGACATTATAAACTTGATAATTTATGTGCAACTGTTGATTTAAATCGCTTACAGATTAGTGGAACAACTGAAGAAGTTATGGATAGTTCTAGCTTAGCAGATAAATTCCGTGATTTTGGATGGAATGTGATTGAAGTTTCTGATGGAAATGATTGTGCACAGCTAGAAGAAGCCTATGCATTAGCAGCAGGATTTAAGGGAAAACCAACAGCAGTAATTGCACATACTGTAAAAGGAAAAGGAATCTCATTTATGGAAGATGTCGCATCATGGCATCATGGAGTAATGACAGAAGAACAGTACGCACAGGCAGTAAAAGAATTAGAGGAGGTACTAAGATGAGTAATATTACTAACAGACAAGCAATTTGTAACGTTTTAATGGAAAAAGCAAAGACTGATAAAGATATTGTAGTACTTTGCTCTGATTCAAAAGGATCTGCATCTTTAGCTCCTTTTGCAAAAGAATACCCTGATCAGTATATAGAAATTGGTATTGCAGAACAAAATTTAGTTTCTGTTTCAGCAGGTCTTGCAGCTTGTGGTAAAAAAGCCTTTGCTGCATCTCCAGCAAGTTTCTTATCAACAAGAAGTTATGAGCAAGCCAAAGTTGATGTGGCTTATTCAAAAACTAATGTGAAGTTAATTGGAATTAGTGGTGGTATTAGCTATGGGGCACTTGGAATGACTCATCATTCTTGTCAGGATATTGCAGCATTTACTTCTTTACCTGATATGAGAGTGTACCTTCCAAGTGATCGTTTCCAAACAGCAAAGTTAATCGAGGCACTTTTAGAAGATGAAGATCCAGCCTATGTTCGTGTAAGTCGTTCAGCAACTGAAGATGTTTATAATGAAGATATGGAATTTGTTTTAGATAAGGCAAATGTTGTTTCTACAGGAAAAGATGTAACCCTAATTGCTTGTGGAGAAATGGTTCCTTATGCTGTAAAAGCTTCAGAGTTATTAAAAGAAGAGGGAATTGATGCCGGCGTTTTAGATATGTATTGTCTAAAACCAGTAGATAAAGAAGCAATTATCAAATGTGCAAAAGAATCTAAGTGCCTTGTGACTATAGAAGAACATTCAATTTTTGGTGGACTTGGAAGTCTAGTTGCGCAAATCACAGCAGAAAATTGTCCAACAAAGGTAAAACAGATTGCATTGCCAGATGCTCATTTGATTCCAGGCTCAAATACCGAAGTATTTGCTTATTATGGCATGGATGCAAAAGGTATTGCAAAAACTGTAAAGGAAACTGTAAAGGAGCTTTAATTTAATATGTCATACATATTGGGTATTGACCAGAGTACACAGGGGACAAAGGCCATCTTAGTTGATGAGAACGGAAAGATTGTGGGTCGAGCTGACCGTGCTCATAAACAGATTATTAATGAGCAAGGATGGGTGTCTCATGATTTAAACGAAATTTATGAAAACGTATTGTTAGCTACTAAAGATGTTTTAGTAGCTAACAATATAGATGCTGAAGAAGTTTTAGGAATTGGAATCAGTAATCAAAGAGAAACGACTGCAATGTGGGATAAGTCTGGAACTCCCTTAAAACATGCAATAGTGTGGCAGTGTTCTAGAGCTAAAGAAATCACACAGGGATTAGATGAATATGCAGATTTAATTAAAGACCATACAGGACTTCAACTTTCTCCTTATTTTCCAGCTGCTAAGATGGCATGGTTATTACAAAATACAGAGATTCCAGAAGATAAAAAAGATGATATCTGTTTAGGAACGATTGATACTTGGTTAATCTATCGAATGACTAATGGAAATTCATTTAAAACTGATTATTCAAATGCATCTAGAACTCAGTTATTTTCCATTAAAGATTTAAAATGGGATGAAGAAATTTGTAAAATTTTTAGAATTCCTAAGTCGTATCTTGCACAGGTTTGTGATAGCAATAGTTTATTTGGAATGACAAGTTTAGATGGAATCTTTCCAAAAAAAATTCCAATCTATAGTGCGATGGGAGATTCTCATGCAGCACTATTTGGTCAAGGGTGTCACAGTAGTGGAAAAATTAAGACTACCTATGGAACGGGCTCCTCAATTATGATGAATGTGGGTGTTGATTACATAAAGAGTCAACATGGTCTTGTCACATCTCTTGCGTGGGGAATTGATGGTAAAGTGGATTATGTATTAGAAGGAAATATTAATTATACAGGCGCAGTAATCACTTGGTTAAAAGATGATGTGAAATTAATTGACTTACCAGCTGAAACTAGTGAAGCTGCAAAGAATGCAAATCCAGCAGATGAAACTGTTTTGGTGCCAGCATTTTCAGGACTTTCAGCACCTTACTGGAATGATAAAGTGAAAGCTTTATTATATGGAATGAGCCGTACAACGGGTAAAAATGAAATTATTAAGTCGGCACTTGAAAGTATTGTTTTCCAGATTAATGCAGTTTTAGATGCAATGAAAAAAGATAGTGGAATTGATATTAAAGAATTGCGTGTAGATGGTGGACCTACGAAAAACTCATATCTTATGCAATTACAGAGTGATATTTCAAACTTGGTCGTAACTATTTCAGATGTAGAAGAATTATCTGCGTTGGGAACTGCTTATCTAGCAGGAATCACTATGGGATTTTATCAAAAAGACCAATTATTTGCTCAAAAAGAACAACATAGATATGTATCTGGAATGGAAGAAGATTTACGACAGAAAAAAATCGGACATTGGCAGGAAGCCATTGATCTATTAATCAAATAAAATCCGTAGAGAGGGTAGCGGGATGGGAAAAATAAAGCAGGTTTATCAATCAAATGTCGATTTGAAAACCTTTCGATTATCAACAAGTGCTCGAGTATTTTTTGCACTTGGAGATTTTGGTTACAATTTCATGTATTATTGGCTGAGTACCTATTTAACTATTTATTATACAGATACAATAGGTATACCAGCAGCAACTGTATCTATTATGATGTTAGTCATTCGTATTTTTGATGCATTAAATGACCCATTTATTGGTTCATTAGCTGATCGAACAAATACGAGATGGGGACGATATAGACCTTGGTTTATTGTTGGATCTATTGCAATGGCAACATTTATTGTTTTAATATTTGCCGCTGATAGTAATTGGAGCTATAGTGTACGAATGGCATGGATGTGGATTATTTATATATTACTTACAGTTGCTTCAACTTGTAGTAATATGCCTTATGGTGCATTAGGAAGTTGCATTACTCCAGATTCAGAAGATCGTGCGAAAGCCGCTGAACTTCGTATGATGTTTTGTAATGTGGCATCTATGATTACAGTTATTATTGCAGTTCCATTAATGCGTACATTTTCACCTGATGGAACAGCTACGCATCAAACAGGATATTTTTGGGCGGTGTTAATTACATGCGTTTTAGGACTTCCAACGATGATTATCAGTGGTGTGAAGACAAAAGAAGTTGTAACACCTCCTCCAACACAGGATAGAATTCCAATTAAATTACAAATGAAATCCTTATTAAGCAATCGACCAGTAGTTATTCTAATTTTTGGACAATTTATCCTAGGGTGTGTCATCTATGGACGAGCAGCGATGTTATCTTATTATTGGAAATATAATGCTGGAAATGATGGATTTGCAACAACTTATGGAATCATTAGTTTAGTAGCAGCTATCATTGGTACAGGATGGCTTGGTGGAGTGATTTTTAATAAATTACAGCATAAAGGAAGAACCTCTGCAATTTTAAACTTTATTACAGGTGCTGCATATATTATTATGTATTTTACAACAGCTCCATCACTTCTATTTTGGATTTTAACATTTATTGGAAGTATGTCATTTTATGCTTATATGGGTATGCATTTTGGTACGATTGGAGATGCTGTCGATTATGGTGAATTAGTATCAGGTGTTCGATGTGATGGATTTTTATCTTCATTTGTGTCTGTTGCTAATAAAGCTGGTTGTGCGATTATGCCAGCAATTGGTATTGCAGTACTTGGAGCCTTAGATTATGTAGCTGATGGAACTCAGAATGGCCAGGTGCTTATTGCAATTAACTGTTTTATTAGTTTAATTCCTGGTATTATTAGTATAATTAATGGTATTCTTTATATGTTTTATCCAATTAGTACTGAGAAACATAAAGAAATTCTTGCTGAATTGATTCGAAGAAGAGAAGCTTAAAATCGTGTAGTAATATGTAGTAGGAGGGAAAATACTATGAGATTTTTTATTGATACTGCAAAAGTAGAAGATATAAAAAAAGCCAATGACATGGGTGTAATTTGTGGAGTAACAACGAATCCCTCGCTTATAGCAAAGGAAGGTCGCGTATTTGAGGAAGTTATTAAAGAAATTGCATCAATTGTAGATGGTCCAATTAGTGGTGAAGTAAAAGCTACAACTACTGATGCAAAGGAAATGATTGAAGAAGGACGTGCAATTGCTAAAATTCATCCAAATATGGTTGTAAAGATTCCTATGACAGTGGAAGGATTAAAGGCTTGCAAGCAATTAACTAGTGAAGGAATTAAAACAAATGTCACATTAATTTTTACTGCAAATCAAGCATTATTAGCTGCACGAGCAGGTGCAACCTATGTTTCTCCGTTTCTTGGAAGATTAGATGATATTTCCGTTCGAGGTGTTGACTTAATTAGAGAAGTTTCAGAAATCTTCAGTATAGCTGAAATCGATACGAAGATTATTGCTGCAAGTGTTAGAAATCCCATGCATGTAACAGATTGTGCATTAGCAGGGGCAGATATTGCAACAGTTCCTTATGAAGTGATTGAGAAAATGACAAAACATCCATTAACTGATCAGGGAATTGAGAAATTCCAAAAGGATTATAAAAAAGTTTTTGGTGAGTAAAATAAATGGCTAGGAGTTAAATCTTAGCCATTTATTTTTTCTTGATTGATAGATTGATTATGACTTGATTATAATACTTGATTAAGATACTTGATTACAAATTATGAAAAGACTAATAAAATCAAGGAAAATCGAAGTTAAGAGACTTTATAAAATGCAAAAAGGTCTGCGAGAAATTCCGATTGGGACTTGATAAAATTCTAATAGAGTCCCCATAAAATGCAAAAAGGTCTGTATATATAAAATTTATATATAGACCTTTTTTGTAATAAAAAATATTAGTTTTTATGTATAAGAATTTATTCTAATTACTAGATTAAAAATTGTTTTTATAATATTTATAAGATTAAAATTTTTTATTTGAAGTTAAAGGACTTGATAAAATTCAAAAGAGTCTGTATAATATATAATTTTTTAAGACCTATATAAATTTTATACATATTGTAAATTATTGTATATTTGTAAGGAAATAGGAAGACGTTTAAAGTATTTTATAAATAGAATTAGGTCTTAATAGAATTCAAAAAGGTCTGTATATAAAATTGACATATACAGACCTTTTTGGTATAATAAATTTATTAATATAAGGGGAGTATATCATGGCACGTAAAAAGAATGAACTAGAAATACAGACATTAGGAAAAGATATTGATAAGCTATTAGTTCAAAAAAGTAAACCTCTATCAGCTTTATGGCATTCAGATTTAACATTACAGGAATTTAAAATTTTAGACACCTATTTGGCTAGAATAGATAGTCATAAGCCAGAACAGAAAACAGTAATTTTTAGTAAAAAAGAATTAGAACAATTACTCGATGTAAAAAAGATTAATACGGAAGATTTAAAACTAAGATTAAAACATTTAGTTGGAAATGTTGTGGAAGTGCCCAATATAGAATTGAATGAAGAAAATGGAGAATTTTTATTAGTTACTTTATTTGAAGAAGCAAAGGTTGTTCAAGATGAATTCGAGCAATGGAAAATATATTTAGAATGTACAGAAAAGGCTATGAAGTATTTTTTTAATATAGAAAATCTTGGATATCTTCGATATAAGTTGCGTTGTATAACTTCATTAACAAGTCGATATTCATATATTATGTTTTTATATTTAGAAGTAAATCGTTTTCGAAAAACTTGGGAAATAGGAGTAGATGAACTTCGAAATATTTTAAATTGTGAGAATGAAGAGTATTATAAACAATATAAACGCTTTAATGATTCGGTTTTAAAGCGAATTTATAAGGAATTAAATGAGAAAACAGAATGTAAATATGAGTATGAGTCTGTAAAAATAGGACGAAAAGTTGCAAAAATTAAATTCACAGTTAAAACTCTTCCAAGAGAGTTTGCATTAAAAGAAGATATAGATGAATTAAGAGAACAGGCAGTAATAGAGGATAAAGAACTTTGGGAAACAGCATTTAGAGATGCTAATAATGGGATATATGAATTTAATAAGACTCAATTAGAAGAAATTAAACAAATTTTACTTACTGTTCCAAAATGGAAAATGCCTGAGTATACAATAATTCCAGAGGATATAGATATGACGAGATATCATTATATTGCTCAAAAATATGCAGCATTAAATCGTCAGGATCAAGAAGGAGTGATTAAAAATCGCTATAAGTATTTCTTAAAAATGTTAAAAAAAGATGCTGAATTAGAATAACTGAAATTAAAAGTGGGAATTTAGATATTAAAAATAGACATGGAGAATGATATTTTTGAAGGAATTTAGGTGGTCTAGTATGAATATATCTGCAGAAGAAAAAATAGAAAGAGATAAAGATTTATAACTATAAATTATTTAATATTAGCATTAAAACCGATGGGTATAGTACTCATCGGCTTTTTATTTTAAATTCTATAGTAAAGAAGAAAATTTGTGAGGGCAAATCAGAATTTCTTCGTCTTAGTCTATGAGAAGAAAATTTGAAAGGAAACAAAAAGATGAAGAAAAAATTATTGATACTCTTGCTTGCAATGAATCTAGGTCTTACCGCCTGTGCATCGGCAATTCCTCAAAAGGAAACAAGTACAGCTCCATCTCAAACAGAGACTAGTGAATTAAAGGAGTCATCTATCTTAGATCAACTAATCGTAGAAAAAGACCGTACCTATGGAAAGTTAAGCGAGAACTTAACCATTGATGTAACAAATGAGGACTTGTATAAAGAGGTTGGAGAACACGCCATTGTTCCAGTAAAAATGAAATCTGTCGATGACAAGTATTTGGCTGACAGATTTTTTAATAAAAAGATAGAACCCTCAGAAGTATTGAATCAGGATGGTGAACTCTATACACTGTATGAAGAAGGGGATAAGAGTATGGCACATTCAGTTGATGAAAGTGGACTCTATGAAAATGTTTTTGGGTTTAGTGATTTTTGGAGTCAAACTGTGAATGTCTTTCACTATAAAATGCTTCAGCCAAAGGATTTAATCTGGGATACAACTAGGTATTTTGAGAAGGATAAAGATTTGTCTTTTGCAAAAGTTTTGGAAGTGAAAGAAGAAGTTGTTAAAGCATTAGAAGAGAGTGGATACAATTTTAAGGAGTTTCCATTGTATCACGAAGAAGTGTTTGCGTTGACAAAGGAAAAATTAAAAGAAGCAGAAGATTTTTTAATTAAAAAAGATTGCATGACAGACCTTCGAACGGGTAAAAGTATGGTAAAAGGAAAATGGACAACCGATGATGAAGCTTATTATTTATATTTGCATACGGCTTATGATGGAGTGCCACTTTATGAAGAAAGTGCATCGGAGCGATTAAAAGTTCTCTATAATAAAGATAAGATTCAATCCATAGAGATTATAAATCCATTAGAAGTGATTCCATCGAATTTAGAGAAGAAGCCACTAATTTCTCTTGAAGAAGCACTAAAAAGTCTTATAGCCTATGATAAAAATATTTTAGATGGAAAAGAACATAAAGTATCAGATATGAAGCTTTGTTATTACCTCAATCGAAATAATGATGGAATGACGTTAATTCCTGTTTGGTATGTAGAATATGGAATTGTGTATGGGGATGATCAGCCTACAAATGCAAATAACCTATTCTTAAATGCAATTACAGGTGAATGGTTTATGGAGGAAATTTCTTGATGAGTTTTCGAAAAATTTTATATACTGATTTATCAAGAGCCTTCTATCCTAGAACCATTCTACTTTCAGCTATTGGCTGTTTGTGTTCGTTATTTTTTGTCGTGGGAAGCAATGGAGGGTATTATGATTATACATACGGGTATATTTATGAGTATTTAGAAGTGGCATTTGCTTGTAATGAGGTCTATTTATTGTACTTATTCGCAGCAATTCCCTATACAGGAAGTTTTTTAGTTGACAATAAAAATCATTATGCATATTTTGTTCGTGTACGTTTAAAGAGGCGATATTATTTGCTTAGTAAAGTGATTGCTGTATTTTGCTCAGGATTTGTAACGGTGGCACTAGGCTGTTTATTCTACTTTTTGTTTTTATGCGTAAAGCTACCCAATGGATTGAGTATTCAGACGACGGAATTTTTTACAGATTCTTATCTTTTATTACTAGCAAATGGGCATCCAGTTATCTATTATATGGTCATTATATCATTACAAGCACTTGCTGGAGGAACATTTTGCGTATTTGCCTTTTGTTTTTCGGCAGTGGTTCATAGCATTTATGCAGTGTGGAGTTTTCCTGTATTGTTTTGCTATGTTTGGATGTGTCTAGATAATATGGTTCATTTTCCAATTTATATAGCGATTACACATGTGACATATTTTCCAATAACTGATGACAATCCATTAATCAGTTATGGATATTGTTGGTTTTTCTTTAGTCTTTTAATGATTGGATGTTGTCTGGAAAGTTTTCCATGGATGGAGAGGAGGATGCGAAGTGAGTAGTGTAATTCAAGGTACGTGGTTGCAGATTCGAAAGTGGAAAAGTACGCCTAGAGTTTATATGGTATTCTTACTGACACTCATTTGTTTGCAAAAATACACGTATTTGGGAGAATACTGTATAAAACGAAAAACACCTATTTCGCAATGGGTCTATCCGTTTGCTTTTTCTTTTGAACTGTCGTATTTTGCAATATTTTTGTGTTTTATTATTTTAATTGCAGACGCTCCTTTTATGGAGGATTATCAGTTGTTTTATTTTATTCGAAATCGAAAATGTAAGTGGTATGCCACTCAGGTTTTATATATAGCAGTAGCATCGGTTCTTTATTTTATGATGGTTCAGTGTATATTGTGGATTTATTTAATTCCCTATATGAAATTTCAAAGTGAATGGGGGTCAATTATCTACAATATCAGTATGATGAGAAGAATATCGTTTTTTGATGTAGCTCCATCGGTTTTGGAAAACTTTACGCCATTTATGGCATTGGTTCATAGTCTTGTTCTGACGATGTTAACAGGATTTTTCTTAGGATTAGTGATTTTTGACTTTAATCTGTTGTTTAAGCGAGGAGTCGGAGTGGTTATCGCAATGTTTTTCTCTGTAGGTGCAAAACTTGTAGGAGACCTTGTGGTAAAAGAGATCCACTATTTGTCACCGCTTAGTTGGGTAAACCTTGGATACTATAAAGATAAGCAGCTGGGTCTTCCGATTTGGTATCCTTATGTTGCTTATGCCCTACTTCTTACAGGACTTATTATTCTTGGCTATTATCTGGTAAAAAAACGCCCATTTGAGGTACAGGAGGAGATGTAATGAGTGAGATTGTGGTTCGTCATGCGAATAAGTATTTTGGAGCTATTCACGTATTAAAAGATATCAGCGTGGAGTTTGTCAGTGGTCAAATTTATGGAATTATTGGACGAAATGGCTCGGGAAAAACGGTTCTATTTAAAAGTATTTGTGGGCTAATACCAGTTACCAATGGAGAAATCACAGTCGATGGACAAGTTATTGGAAAAGATATTGATATTCCAGAGGATATTGGAATTATTATTGAAACTCCTGGATTTTTAAACCAATTTAATGCCTATGACAATCTTAAATACTTGGCAAGAATTAGAGGAAAAATCGGGAAGAAAGAAATCTTAGAAACTTTAGACAGAGTTGGACTTTCGGATACTGGTCGAAAAAAGGTGAAGAAGTTTTCAATGGGGATGAGACAGCGACTTGGAATTGCACAGGCAATTATGGAAAAACCTAAGATTTTAATTTTAGATGAGCCAATGAATGGACTGGATAAACAAGGGGTTTGCGATATTAGGAATTTATTGTTAGAATTAAAGAAACAAGGAACACTGATTATTTTGGCTTCACATAATAGTGAAGATATTGATTGTTTGTGTGATGAGGTGTATGAAATTGATGCGGGGGTGATGGAGAAAAGAAAATAAAAATGTACATTATTATTGACATATTTGTACATTTATAATAAAATAAACGTACAAATATGAAAGGTTGGTGAATAGTATGTCTATTACTGCAACAGAATTAAAACAGAATTTAAGTAAGTATTTATCACTTTCAGCTACAGAGGACATCTATATTACTAAAAATGGAAAAATTATTGCAAAGCTTACAAATCCAAATCAGGATCGTATTGAAGATATGAAGTCATTATTTGGAATCATTCCAAGTGATATTACGATGGAAGAAGCTAGAGAAGAAAGGCTTAGCAAGGTATAAGTATGAATATTATCGTTGATACCTGTGTGATTATTGATGCACTCCAGAATCGAGAACCATTTGCAAAAGATGCACAGGAACTTTGCTTAGCTGTTGCAAATGGAGAGTGCAATGCCTTTGTGCCTGCAAAATCGGTAGCAGATATTTATTATATTCTACATCGCTCTTTGCATAGTGATAGTAAAACGAGAGATGTTTTAAGGAAATTATTTCGTTCATTTCGTATTTTAGATACGACATCTAGTGATTGTAGAAATGCATTCACTTCACCAATGTCTGATTTTGAAGATGCAATTTTAGCAGAAACAGCTTATCGAACTAGTGTAGATTGGATAGTGACAAGAAATATTCGTGATTATAAGAAATCACAAGTTCCAGTTTGTATGCCAGAAGAATTTCTAAAGATTCTTCATAAAAAATAAAGGTAACAGGATTAAAAGATAGATGATGAATTAATTTTTTCTCATCTATCTTTTTTTGAGGGAAGATTAAAATTTTATCGTCTTATTTTATGAGAACTACAATTTTAAGGAGAAGATATGACTAGAGATGAAGAAATCATAGAGCTATTTTGGAATCGAAATGAACAAGCAATAGAAGAACTTCAACAAACTTATGGAAAAGAGTTATTTGGGATTTCTTATCGAATTTTAAATAATCGGCTAGATTCAGAAGAGTGTGTCAATGATACCTATTTATCGACTTGGAATTCGATTCCACATACACGCCCGAAGTTTTTATTTGCATATATCGGAAAAATTGTTAGAAATTTATCGATTGACCATCTAAAGAAGTTAAAGAGTAAGAAGCGAGAAGTAGATAACTTAGCCATCCTTTTATCTGAATTAGAAGATTGTATATCAACTAAAAATTCAATTACAGAAGAATTGGAATATAAAGAATTGGCAAAGGACATTTCGATATTTTTGCGAAAACAAAAAGAAGAATATCGAGTATATTTTATTGAGCGATATTGGTATGCCAAAAGTGTGAGAGAGATTGCAAAAGAATATGAAGTTAGTGAGAAAAAGGTTGAGTCGATTCTTTATCGGTGTCGAAAAAAATTGCAACAATTTTTAACTGAGAGGGGGTATATACTGTGACAGGTTTGGATTTGTTTGAAGAGATTGGAAAAATTGATGATGATTTGATTGGAGAAGTTGCATCAAAGAAATTTTT
>JPZU01000001.1:1608293-1615849 GCA_000875945.1 Lachnospiraceae bacterium TWA4
AAAAAGAATTTTGTTGTAGGAATCTTGGCAGCTTGTGCAGTACTTACAATAGGGTTGATTATTGGAAATCCGTTAAAGGAGACACAAGAAGTTATTGAGAAACCAACAGAGTTTCATTTCGAAAAAAATCAAGAAAATAAAGTAGGAGATATTTTAGAACTTAGTGGAACATTAAAAGAGGTTACTAGAGCTAAACTTGATTACTATATTAATTATCAAGACTTAAGCTTTTTAAATATGTATGAAAAGAAAAAGTATTTTCTTAGCTATTTAGATTCTGGGAAGATTTCCTATGGAGCCATTGATATTGAACTTTCAAAAGATTATATTGTTCGAATTTTTATTACTCCCAAGTTGTTAGTTGATTTAACAAATGTATATTTGGAAGAAACATTAGAGGAGGGAGATTATTCATTAGAACTCTATAAAAATAAGAATAGTGATACATTTTATGCAACAACAAAAGATTCATTTTTTTATACAATAACTACAAATAAGATGAGTAAAAATCAATTTATAGAGTTAACCCAGCGTGTGTTTAATCCATTAAATTTTGAAATTCCAAAATTAGAGCAAGTACTCACAGATTATTTTAAAGAATTACAAACAAGGAAATTTACAAAGAAAAATAGTACAGTCAATGAGTATTTAATTGGTAAATTATTGGAGAGAAAGAAAGATTACTATGATCGAACTCATGGTGGAGTTCTAGAAGCTAAGATTAATGAATTACAAATTTTCAGTGCCACGCAAAAAGGAGACACTATAAAGGTAAAAGGTTCTATTGATTATAATTTGAGGTTTAAGCGAATTGTATCAGAGGCCTATGTTCAGGAATCTGTAGGCATTTCTTGGATATTAACTAAAAGCAATGGAAGTTATATAGTTAAAGATTTAGACGTTGATATCAATAAGTTTTATTTAGCAAAGGATGAAGTTAAAGCTTATGTTCGTTTAGGACGAGCAAAAAATGAATATGAAGCAATTGATTTATATTTTATGAGGGAGAAGTAAAAGTTTCTCGTCTTAATAGATAAGAAAATAAAATTTAAAAGGAGAATAAAAATTATGCGATTAAAAACAAAATCAATGATTGCAATACTTATGATTAGTCTTGGATTGACAGCTTGTACCTCTACACCTTCTACACCTAAAATAGAGACAGAAACTAAGACAACTCAAACGATTAAGGAAGAAGCAAAAAAGGAATCAATTGTAGATAAGCTAACGGTTGATGGGAATCATACCTATGGGAAACTCACAGATTATTTAACCTTTGATGTGACAAATCCAGATTTGCATAAGGAAGTTGGTGAACACGCAATTGTGCCTGTAAAAACGAAAGCAGCAGATGCAGATTATATTGTGGAGAAAATCTTTGGGAAAAAAGTAAATCCAAAAATAACCAAAATGGAGGATGATACATATAAGGAATATCAAAGTGAAAAGAGTAGTTTAGGACAAGTAATCTCAGATAGTGATCAATTAGGTGGGATTTATTATTTTACAGATTTTATGAATCAAACAAATAATATCTTTCATTATAATATGATGACAAATACGCATGATCCGATAGGAGATACAACAAATTATTTTGAAACAGATAAAGATTTATCATTTGCACCAGTCAAAAATGTGAAAGCTGAAGTTGTAGATTTGTTAGAAAAAGCTGGATATGATTTTAATCAGTTTCCACTTTATCAAGAAGAAGTATTTTCACTAACTAAAGAGTCATTAAAAAAGGCAGAAGATTTTTTAGCTCAAACGGATTGGATGATTGATCTTCGAACAGGTAAGAGTACCGTAAAAGGAAATTGGACAACAGATGATGAAGCTTATTATTTATATCTGCATACAGCATATGATGGACTTCCTTTATATGAAGGAGATCATGATCCGTCACAGATTTTGTATAATAAAGATAAGATTGTAGGTTTAACATTAGATGCACCATTAGAAGTTATCTCTACAAACTTAGAGAAAAAACCATTAATTTCTTTTGAAGAAGCTTTAAATATCTTTTTACACTATGGTGCATCCTATGACGATGAAAAGATTACTGATATGAATTTATGCTATTATCCAAAGAATACGGAAAATCATATAGAATTAATTCCCGTTTGGCATATTGAGTGGAAAAATGTTGTGTATTCTAAGGAATGGGAAAAAGCAACAGGTAAGGATGCAATTTATCGAAATGTATTTATTAATGCAATCACCGGTGAATGGTCTATGGATGAAATGTAATAGTTGATAAGAAGTCAGGAAACTGGCTTCTTTTTTTATGGAGTTATGATAAACTATAAGAAAAATTTTAGAAGCTTTGAGGGAATAAATTAAAATTGTTGTCTTAATAGATAGAGAAGCATGAAAGGAGAAAAATTGTGTACACAGATGAAGAAATTATCGAATTATTTTGGAATCGAGATGAGGGTGCCATTGATCTTCTCGCGCGAAAGTATGGCAAAGAACTTCATGCGATTTCCTATCGAATTTTAAATAATCACTTAGACTCAGAAGAATGTGTGAATGATACGTATCTTTCTACATGGAATTCGATTCCTGATACACGCCCAAAGTTTTTCTTTGCCTATATTGGGAAAATTGTACGAAATCTATCGATTAATCATTTAAAGAAATTAAAGAGTAAAAAACGAGAACATGACAATCTGGCAATTCTTTTATCGGAGTTAGATGAGTGCATACCCAATAGAGATAAAGTCGAAGAAGTTATTGAATATAAGGAGTTATCGAAGGATATCTCGATATTTGTTCGAGAACAAAAAGAGGAATATCAAGTATATTTTATTGAGCGATATTGGTTTGCAAAGAGTATAAGAGAGATTGCAAAAAAGCATGGAGCCAGTGAAAAACAGGTAGAGTCTGTTTTGTATCGATGTAGAAAGAAGTTGAAAAAATTTTTAGAAGAAAGGGGATATGTGGTATGACAGGTTTTGATTTGTTTGAAGGAATTGGAAATTTAGATGATGATCTTGTTGAGAAAGTCGCTAAATCTAATTTCAAAAGAAGCAGCAGGAAGTTTCCACTTTTTAGCGGATTAGCGATTTGTGCAATGATTGCTGTGTGTATTTTAATTGCTAGACCATTTGATAAAGTACAGCAAATGATAATAAATGAAGCAGATGGGAGTATGGAAAATCTAGCAGAAATTGGAGAAAGTAAGGCAAATTTGTTATTACCTTTAGAGGGAACATTAAAGGAAGTCAGTGAGAAGGAATTAAAATCGTATGTGAAATATTTTTCATTTGGATTTTTAGATGAGATTAAAGAGAAGCACTATTATCTTAGTTATCTAGATTCTGGAGAAATTGCTTATGGAGCTATAGATGTTGGAGAGTCTAAGGACCAATTATTTAGAGTGTATATCACACCTAAAAAAGTTATGGATGATTCGATGGAGAAGGTAAAGATGTTGCAGGTTGGAAACTTTAGTATTGATATCTATAAGAGCGTAGGTAATCCTGTAGCTTATTGTACATCGATTGGAAAATTTGAATTTTATTCAATTATGGAGAATGATAGAGAAGAAAAGCAATTTATGGAGTTATTAGAGAAAATTTTTGATAATTAGATTATTCCCTCCGTATGGAGGGAGTTTTTTTATGCACTTTTCATGAATACTCTAGTTGACAACCTCTTATTTAATCCATATAATTAAATACGATTTATAGTAAGAATAAGGGGTACAAATCTATGAGAATTTACAAGAATGCAGAAAGAAAAACCTATGAGCGTGACCAGCAGACTACCGATTTAGTTGCAGATATCCTTAAAAATGTAGCAACTAACGGTGATGCAGAGCTTATTGATCTAGCAAAGAAATTTGATAACATTGAACTTGATACTGTAAAAGTCGATAGAAAAGCAGTTGAAGAAGCATACAAAAAAGTGAGTAAAGAAACCGTTGAAGCAATTCAAAATGCAGCAGCACAGATTCGTTTCTTTGCAGAAAAACAATTAGAGACTTTAAAACCTTTAACAACAGCTTCTCCGATTCCAGGAGTAACTTTAGGACATAGACTAATTCCAGTTGAAACGGTTGGAGCATATGTACCAGCTGGTCGTTATCCACTTCCATCTACAGCTTTAATGCTTGCGATTCCAGCAAAAGTAGCAGGAGTTAAAAAAGTCGTAGCTTGCTCACCAGCAGCTAGAGGTTGTGATGGAATTCATCCAGCTGTACTTGTAGCTATGGATATTGCAGGAGTTGATGAAATTTTCTGCTCAGGTGGTGCACAGGCTGTTGCAGCAATGGCTTATGGTACTGAGTCTATTCCAAGAGTTGATTTAATTTGTGGACCTGGTAACCGTTATGTGGTAGAAGCAAAGCGTCAGGTTTTAGGCTCTGTAGGAATTGACAGTCTTGCAGGACCTTCAGAAGTATTAATTATTGCCGATGACTTTGCAAATCCTGATTATACAGCAATTGATTTATTAGCTCAGTCTGAACATGACTCAGTAGCTAGAAGTACCTTACTTTGTTTATCTGAAGACTTTGGTAAGAAAGTAGAAGAAAGTTTAGAAAAATTTGCTAGTGAACTTCCAACAGGAGAGCTTGCAATGCAAACTTGGAAAGACAATGGAATGATTATCGTGTGTGATAACATGGAAGAAGCAATTGCACTTGCCAATGACAATGCACCCGAACACTTAGAAGTTCATACAATCAATGCACAAACCGTTGCGAATGAACTGACAAACTTTGGCTCACTCTTTGTAGGAGAATACACACCAGTTGCTTTTGGTGATTATTGTAGTGGAACCAATCACACCCTTCCAACCATGGCCTCTGCTAAATACTCTAGTGGACTTTGGGTAGGAACTTTCTTAAAGACTGCGTTTACTCAGTATATTTCTAAAGAAGGATGTCAGAATTTATCAAAGACCTGTGCAACCTTAGCTGGAGAAGAAGGACTTAGTGCTCACCAGAAATCCGTTTTAGTACGTGTAGGTAAATAAAAATGAGTAATAATAAGAAGAATATGAAAAAAACATCTAAAAAACCCGTAAAGAAAATGGTTAAAGCTCCAAAACCAGTGAAAAAGATTTTGGAATACTATTATATGACCGATAGGGAAGTAACTGCAAAGGAACTTTCTAAGTTAATTACAGTTGTGGATGAAGAACAGGTTGAAATTTGGCCAGAAATTAACTTAATGGAAGTTATTTTAACTTCAGATTCTTTAATCTTTGAAGATGCAAAAGAATGCTTTATAGATCCTCTAGACTTAGAATTTTTAGAAGAAAAGAAAATTTTAAGTATATATCAAGTAAGTTTTGAACAAGGAGATACGAAAAAAGTTGTAGAAATTTTTAAAGAACTCTTTGAAAAAGCTGGTGGATTTTTAGCAAGTGACAGCGAAGATTTTTCACCATTTTACACTTTAGAGAATATTGAGGAATTATAAGAAATGAATACAAAAGAGAATAACAAATTTGTTAGACGACTGATTATGTGTGTGGTAGGTATAGCACTTTGTGGATTTAGTATAGCACTTTTTAAGTTGTCCAATCTTGGAGTCGACCCATTCCAGTCGTTTGCACAGGGAAGTCATATCTTTTCTAGATTGCCATTAAGTTATGGTAGCTACTATATGATTTTAAATTTCATTATGTTAGTAATTGTCTTTTTCTTAGATAAGCATTATATTAACATTGCAACTGTTTTGAACATGTTTTTTGTTGGATATATTGTAGATTTCACAGTAGATTTATTTAAGAGATTTGATGTAATTGCAAATGCAACGGTTGTAACTCGTGTCATTTTATTGTTATCAGGAATTGTGCTTATGTGTTTTTCAGCATCTCTATATTACACAGCAGACCTTGGAGTTTCAACCTATGATGCATTTCCTTTAGTAATGGCTGATAAAAAAGTTGCAAAATTTCAGTATTGTAGAGTAGGTTGTGATTTTGTTTGTGTAACTATTGGATTTTTATGTCTATATTTTTCAGGAACAAAGGTGACTTCACTTATTGGTGTAGGAACGATTATTACCGCGTTCTTTATGGGACCATTGATTGAAGTATTTAATGTACATATTGCAAGACCGCTATTAAATAAGTAGAATAGATGATAGTTAATAGTGACTTGTGAGGGATTATTTATAGCCTCCTTCTTGAGGGAGGTGGCACGAAGTGACGGAGGGAGTTAAGTCAGAAAAGTTTTAAATTATTTTTTAGTTTTATGATAATACTCCCTCAGTCGGCTTTTGGCATCAGGACTCCACCATTTCGTGGCACCTCATGCCAAATGCCGACAGCTCCCTCAAGAGGGAGCCTAAAAATGGAGGTGATTCCAATGGATCATATAGTTTCAAAATTAATTATTTACGGAGACCTGCCAAAGGATTCCATCTTAATGGAACTTGCAGATATTTGTAAACAAACAAGAGAAAAAATTCAAATCAAAGATGAAAGAGAAAAAGCCAAAACCAACGATGAAAGAGAAAAAGCTAAGACCAAAGATGAATTACTTACTAGAATTTATCATCAAGTGAAAAGAATTTTAATTGTTGGTACAGACTATGGATTTGATAAAAATCTTTGGCACAACTATTTGACCTTTTTACTCATGACTGATGAAAATCCATTTAGTATTACTTGTGAGAAAATTGGAGCGAATGATGGCAGTGTCAATCTGTTTGCAAAGAATGATTTTAAAGCATTTAAAGCACTTTTTGATTATGATTTTACATGGATTGAAGAAGAACTTGGTACCAATTGCTTTAGTATTCTTTCTAATTATAAGTCAATTGGTAAGCCAGAACTTATGTACAACAAAAATGTCAGTGAAAAAGTTTTGGCACTTAGTGAAAAATTAGAGCAAGCAAAAGATGAGAATGAGTTCTTTAACTCAGTTACTAATTTCTATCGCGACTATGGTGTAGGAATGTTTGGTCTTAATAAAGCATTCCGTATTCAGTCAAGTGATGATCATGGCGTGGTACTTCATCCAATCAACAATATGGATCAGGTAATGCTTGATGACCTTATTGGTTATGAAATCCAAAAGAAGAAATTAGTTGATAATACGAAGGCTTTTGTAGAAGGTCGTAAGGCAAATAATGTTCTTTTATATGGTGATAGTGGAACTGGTAAATCTACAAGTATTAAGGCAATTGTCAATCAGTTCTATCCACAGGGACTTCGTATGATTGAAATTTATAAACATCAGTTTAAGGATTTATCGACAATTATTGCGCAGATTAAAAATCGCAATTATAAGTTTATTATCTACATGGATGATTTATCATTCGAAGAATTTGAGATTGAATATAAATTCTTAAAGGCTGTGATTGAAGGTGGAGTAGAAACTAAACCAGAAAATGTTTTAATCTATGCAACTTCTAATCGTCGACATTTAATCAAGGAAACTTGGGGGATAGAGATGATGTAAAGGTAGATAATGGTATTCATAAGTCTGATACAATGGAAGAAAAGTTGTCATTAGTCAATCGTTTTGGTGTAAAAATTGGTTATTCAAAGCCAAATCAGAGGGATACTTTGATATTGTTATCGGATTGGCTAGAAAA
>JPZU01000001.1:1615958-1669974 GCA_000875945.1 Lachnospiraceae bacterium TWA4
AGTAAACTATTACTTAAATTGAAAAGGATGTAGATGATGTCTAATCATACAAAAAAGATGATTGCACCGATTGTTATTACAATTATTGGTGTACTGTATCTGGTGTTTTACTTAACACTAATATTTTATATAGATGCACCTGCAGAGATAATTCTGTTATTAGGACTTGGACTTATTGCATTTATTGGTGTATTTGTTTATGTGTTAATTGAGCGAATCGACGAAATAAGGAGTGGCGAAGAAGATGATCTTAGTAAATACTGATTATATTACAGGAAAGAAACTACAAACTCTTAGTTTAGTAAAGGGAAGTACCATTCAGTCAAAAAATGTAGGTAAAGATATTATGCAGGGATTTAAAACCTTAGTGGGTGGAGAATTAAAGGCCTATACGGAGATGATGAATGAAGCTAGAGCACTTGCAACAAAACGTATGGTTCAGGAAGCAGAGAGCTTAGGTGCAGATGCAATTGTCAATGTCCGTTATACTTCTTCAGAAGTGATGCAAGGCGCAGCAGAAGTTATGGCTTATGGAACTGCTGTAAAATTTATTGAAGATTAGAAGACTAACGATTAGAAAACTAATTGAAAAAATTTATTAAAAATCAATCAATTCAGAAGTAATTGGCAGAAGTGATTGATCGAGGAGTAAGAAAATGAGTGAATTAAAACATTTACAAAATGGAAGTGATATCAGAGGAATTGCTTGTGAAGGTGTTGCAGGGGAAGATGTGAATTTAACTCCAGCAATTGCTAATCGTATTGGCCAGGCATTTGCTTATTGGTTAGCTAATAAATTAGGAAAAGATGTAAAGGATTTAACGATTGGCTTAGGACATGACTCTCGTGTTACGGCAGATTCATTGATTGAAGCAACTAGTGCAGGAATTTTATCAACAGGTGCAAAGGCAGTAGCTTGTGGACTTGTTTCTACACCATCCATGTTTATGACAGTTGTTTTTCCAGAAACTGCATTTGATGGCTCCATTATGATTACAGCTAGTCACCTTCCATTTAACCGTAATGGATTAAAATTCTTTGATAAAGATGGTGGACTTGAAAAGGCGGATATTACTGATATCTTAGAGAGAGCTTCTAAGTTAGAAGAAGGAAAAACTGATCAAAAAGCAGATAGGATGGATATTCTATCTTTATATTGCACAAGCCTATGTGAAAAGATTCGTGCAGGAGTAAATGCCAATGACTATGAGCATCCACTTGCAGGTCTTCGTATTACTGTAGATGCAGGAAATGGTGCGGGAGGATTTTTTGTAGACAAAGTTTTACAGCCATTAGGTGCTGATACGACAGGTAGTCAGTTCTTAGAGCCAGACGGATACTTTCCAAATCACATTCCAAATCCAGAAGATAAAAAAGCAATGAAAGCCATTCAGGATGCAGTTTTAGCTAATCATTCAGATCTTGGAATTATTTTTGATACGGATGTAGACCGTATGTCTGCAGTACTTCCAAATGGAGAAGCTGTAAACCGTGATGCAATTATTGCAATGATGGCAGCAATCTTAGTCAAAGACTATCCTGGTTCTACAGTTGTTACTGACTCGGTGACTTCTGATCGTCTTACTAGATTCTTAGAAGGTAAGTTGGGGATGAAACAGCATCGTTTCCAGCGTGGATATAAGAATGTTATCAATGAGTGTAAGCGTTTAAATAGTGAAGGAATTGTTTCTCCTCTTGCCATTGAGACCTCTGGACATGGTGCACTCAGTGAAAATTATTTCTTAGATGATGGAGCATATCTTGCAGTCAAGATGCTTATTGCAACAGCTCTTGCTAAAAAGGAAAATAAGGCACTTGCTTCTTATATTGAAGGATTAGAGCCAGAATTTGAAGGAAGAGAATATCGTATGAAACTTCTTGGTGAAGATTTTAAAGCCTATGGACAGGATGTATTAAAAGGATTTGAAGAGAATGCAAAAACCAATGGATATACCGTTGTAACTCCTTCTTATGAAGGTGTACGTCTCCAATTTGATGGAGGTTGGGCGCTTCTTCGTTTATCTTTACATGACCCATTAATGCCTTTAAATATTGAAGGAAGTAAAGAAGGCGATTGCGATAAGATTAAAGAGGTCATTGCAAAATTACTCAGTTCATTTGACAAATTAGATACAACCATTTTAAAGTAAAAAGCACTTGAAAAATGATGGGATGTAGACTATCATAGTATGATATATGATAATTTAGGAAGAATACCCCCATGTATTCCCTAATCATAGTTGGGGACAATACCTTTTGCTCCCAACATCATAAGATTTTAATATGGAGGATTGTAAAAATGATTAATTGGAACAATTTTGATACCTTAGATGCATATAAGGCATTAAATGACGTAAAAAAAGTAGACCTTGTAGAGGTTATGACTGGTGAATCTGGTGCTACAAGAGTAAAAAATTATTCAGTTCCAATGGCAGCAGGGCTTACTTATAACTATGCTGCTAAACAGGTCAATGATGAAATCGTTGAGAAACTTCAGAAACTTGCAGATGAAGCACAGCTTGTTGAGAAGTATGAAGACCTTTACAATGGTGCAGTCATTAATACAGGTGAAAAGAGATTAGTTCTTCATCAGTTAACACGTGGACAGCTTGGAAAAGATGTTCTTGCAGATGGTGTAAATAAAAGAGAATTCTATACAGGTGTTCAGGAACGAGTTGCTAAGTTTGCTAATAAGGTTCACGCAGGTGAAATTACAAATGAAGCTGGTGAGAAATTTACAACAGTTGTTCAGATTGGTATTGGTGGAAGTGATTTAGGTCCTCGTGCAATGTATATTGCTTTAGAAAATTGGGCTAAAGTAAATAATAGCTTAAAGATGGAAGCAAAATTTATTAGTAACGTAGATCCTGATGATGCAGCAGCAGTACTTGCTTCTACAGATGTTGCGCATGCAATCTTTATCTTAGTTTCAAAATCAGGAACAACTCTTGAAACTTTAACCAATGAATCATTTGTAAAGGATGCACTTGTAAAGGCAGGTCTTAATCCTTCTAAACATATGATTGCTGTAACTTCACAGACTTCACCTCTTGCAAAGAGTGATGATTATTTAGATGCTTTCTTCATGGATGATTACATTGGTGGACGTTATTCTTCATGCTCAGCAGTAGGTGGAGCAGTTCTTTCATTAGCATTTGGTCCAGAAGTATTTGCAAGATTCTTAGATGGAGCAGCTAAAATGGACGAGCTTGGTAAGAATGCAGATATTACAAAGAACCCATCTATGCTTGATGCTTTAATTGGTGTATATGAGAGAAATATGCTTGGATATCCTGCAACAGCAGTACTTCCATATTCTCAGGCTCTTAGCCGTTTCCCAGCACACTTACAGCAGCTTGATATGGAATCAAATGGTAAATCTGTCAACCGTTTTGGTGGTGAAGTAAATTATGTGACTGGACCAATTATCTTTGGTGAACCAGGAACTAATGGACAACATTCATTCTATCAGCTTCTTCATCAGGGAACAGATATTGTTCCTTTACAGTTTATTGGATTTAAAGATAGCCAGATTGGAACAGACGTTGTTATTGAAGGAAGCACTAGCCAGAAGAAACTTTGTGCAAATGTTGCAGCTCAGATTGTTGCTTTTGCTTGTGGCAAAGATGATGAAAATCCTAATAAGACCTTTAAGGGTGGCCGTCCATCAAGCATTATTATTGGTGACAGCTTAACTCCAGAAGCACTTGGTGCACTTCTTGCACACTTTGAGAATAAAGTAATGTTCCAGGGATTTGTATGGAATGTCAATAGCTTTGATCAGGAAGGTGTTCAGCTTGGTAAGTTACTTGCTAAGAAGGTACTTGCTCATGAAACCGATGGAGCATTAAAAGTTTATAGTGATCTTTTTGAAATCTAATCGATGATTTAATTTTAAAATGAGGCCTTTTTGGCCTCATTTTTGTATATAAATAAAATCTATAAAACAAATAATTTATTTAAATAAACGATTGGAAATAACGATCTATTAATGGTATTATTTAATAAAGTGTCTAATTAAATACAACTATAGTTTGTGCACTATAGATAAAAGAGGTAAGAGGAGAAAAATATGGCAGCAAGTAAAGAGGAATTATTAAAAAATTATCTGATTGTGTATTAGAAATGGAGGATGAAGAAATTGTCGATGTAGCCAATGAATACATTGAGGCAGGATATCCAGCATACGATGGAATTATGGAAGGAATTGTCGATGGAATGAATAAGGCAAGTGACCTCTATGATGCAGAAGAATACTTTGTTACAGATGTACTTCTTTGCTCAGATGCAATGTATGCAGGTTTAAGTATCTTACGTCCACATATGGAAACTAGTGATGATGTTGAACATAAAAAAGCAGTCATTGGGGTTGTAGAGGGAGATACTCATGACATCGGTAAAAATCTTGTAAAGATTATGATGGAAACTGCTGGATTTGAAATGTATGATTTAGGTCGTGACGTTCCATTAGATGACTTTATTGAAAAGGCAAAAGAAGTAGATGCAGATTTAATTTGCATGTCTACACTTATGACTACAACCATGGGTGGAATGAAGACAGTTATTGACAAGTTAAAAGAACAAGGAATTCGTGACCAGTTTAAGATTATGGTTGGAGGAAGTCCAATTTCTAGAAAGTATGCAGATGATATTGGAGCAGAAGGATATTCTGTCAATGCAGTAGAAGCTGTGAAGGTCGCTAAAAAATTAGTTGGAATTGAGTAAGTAAAATTTTGATTTAAAGGATGAGAGTTGTTTTCTCATCTTTTTTGCTAAATCAAATCGAAGGTGATTAAGAATGGGAGCTGTAACAATTAATAAAACAGGACAAATCATTTCATATGAAGGAGGGGCTAGTCTTCTACAGATTTTATTGGATGCAGGAGTGTTTGTAGACAATCCTTGTAATGGAAAAGGTGTCTGTGGGAAATGTAAAGTAAGAGTTTTAAGTGGTCATGTGGGAAAATTATCAGATACAGAAAAAGAGATTCTTAAACCCGATGAAATAGATACTGGAATTCGTTTGGCTTGTATTATAAAACCAGAAGGTGATATAGAAATTGAGTTATTACAAAAAGAACGAAAGCATGAGGTATTAACTTCGGGTTATGTTCCTGAATTTGAGAAAGAAATTGATATTCGAAAGCAATTAGTTGAAATACACAGTCCTTCCTTAGAAGATCAAACGCCTTTTGAAAATCAGTTAACGAATCAATTAGAAGATATTGAAATTCCACTTGATTTATTGAGTACGTTAAAGTTTGAAGAATGTGTCTATACAGCAGTTATTTACAAAGATTGCTATTTAATGGGACTAGAACAAGGAGATACCACGGATAAAATTTATGGTGTAGCGATTGATATTGGAACGACTACAGTAGTTACTTCACTAATTGATATGATTTCAGGAGAAGAGTTGGCGAATTCTTCAATGATTAATGCACAGAAAAATTATGGATTAGATGTTTTAACTAGAATTACCTATGAAGTTGAAAATCCTGAAGATGGAGTAGAGAAATTAAGGAAGGCGATTGTTGATTCAATTAACGATATGATTCTAGATATCTGCAAACAAACTGCAATAAATAAGGAACATATTTATGAACTTACAGTTGGAGCAAACTGTACGATGATGCATATGCTTCTAGGCGTAGATGCAGTATCTATTGGTAAATCTCCTTATGCACCAATGTTTACAAATGCTAAAGATCTCTTGGCAAGTGAAATTGGAATAGAAGTAGCAAAAAGAGCAAGACTTTACTGTCTGCCATCGGTTTCTTCTTATATTGGAGCAGACATTGTGGCCGGAGCTTATGTGTGCGAACTTCAAAAAACAAGTGAAAATATTTTATTTATCGATATTGGAACGAATGGAGAAATTGTATTTTCTAATAAAGGAAATTTGCTTTGTTGTTCTTGTGCAGCAGGACCAGCATTAGAGGGAATGAATATTAGCTCAGGAATGCGTGCAGCACAGGGAGCAATTGAAGATGTTGTAATTACAAAAGATGGAATAAAGCTACAGGTTATTGGAGATGAAGAACCGATTGGAATTTGTGGAAGTGGAATTTTAGCTGTCGTAAAAGAACTCATCTTAACAGGTCTTGTAACGAAAAAGGGAACATTTATCAAGATGAATCAATTAGAAGAAGATGATTACAGACTTCCAATGCTTCAGTTAAACGGTGCAAAACGAGAATTTATTTTAGCAGAAAATGAGACGAATCAATTGTTAATTACTCAAGGAGATATTCGTCAGGTTCAGCTTGCAAAGGGCGCAATTCTTTCAGGATTTTATGCACTCTTAAATAAAGCAGGAATTACAATGGATGATTTAGATCAGGTGATGATTGCTGGGCAGTTTGGTGCTCACCTACCAGCTGATAGTTTAACTGGAACGGGAATTTTGCCTGAAGGAGTTAAGGAAAAACTGGTTTATGTGGGAAATTCTTCAAAGACAGGAGCTTATATGGCATTGATGTCTAAAACTGTTAAGAAAGAAATGGAAGAATTAGCTAAGCATATGGATTATATGGAACTTGGAGCAACCGAGGGGTATGAACGCCTATTTGCTAAGTGTCTATTATTTCCTGAAAACTCAGTAGATTAGAGGAATTTGATTATGGCGATAAAAGATTTTAAATGTACCTATGAAAATTCTGTAGGTGTCAATAAAGAACTAACTAGTGGGATGGATGTATCCTTTCCAGATGCATATTTACACCGTGAAACGATGGTAAAGCTTTCGTTAGCAGTTAAACAGTATGATCATGCAGGATTTTGTGTACTTCCATTTTGTTGTACCCTAGAAGCAGAAGCAATGGGTGGACAAATTAATATGGGAAATGAAAATATAGGCCCAAGAGCTAAAGACTATGTGTGTTCAAGTGTTGAGGAATTACTAAAACTTCCTGCAATAGATTTTACAAAGGGAAGAATTCATGAAACCTTAATGGCTGCAAAGCAATTGACGGATGCAGGAGAGTATGTAGTGTATGAGGTAACAGGACCGTTTACCGTATTAAATGGTTTGATTGATCCTAAATATGTGTTTAAGGGAATGCGTAAACAACCAGAATTAATGGAAAAAGTATTTAAACATTTAGGAGAGCAGTTAATTGAATATATTAAGCAAATTAAAGCTTGTGGTGTTCAGTTTATTAGCTATGCAGATTCTTCTGGTGGATTAAATATTTTAGGACCTAAAGTAATGGAACAAGTAACAAAAACCTTCACTTATGATTTTTTAAAGGAAGTTTATAAATTGGCAGATGATAAGACCATGATTTTACTTTGTCCAAAGACGACCTATGCATTAATTGGAACAGAAGTTGCTAAGTTTGTTGAGCATGAATTAGAACAGCCTGACCGTTATGGAGAAAGTTGTATTCAAATGCTTGGCAAGGTAAAAATGGCAGGACAGATGTGTATTAAAAATATTGAGTATCGATTAGAGAGTGGACGATTTAAAGAGGTTTTATTAAAGGACGAAGTATAAGAAGTTAAACGATAGGAGGAACAAACGATGCATAAAGATGATCAGATGACACCAAAAGAACGAATGGCAGCATTTTTCTCAGGAAAAGACGTAGACCGTATTCCAATTCTTCCATTTATCACAGCAGTTTCAGGGAGTGTGATTGGAATGAGCCATCGAGAAAAAAGAAGTAGTGCGAAGAATCTCTTTTTATGTCAGAGTGCTTGTTATGAGCGATTTGGACATGATAGTATTTCTGTAGAATATGGACTCCATGGCATTGGAACAGCGATGGGAAGTACAACGAATAATCCAGAAAACAATGTACCAGCAATTAAAGAACATTATTTGACAGACCTTAATCATTTAAATGAAAAATTGGATTTAGCAAAGATTGAGCGAAAAAATGATTCATGGGCACAGTGTAACTATGAAATGGCACAAATGCTCATTGATAAATATGGAAATGAAGTTGGAGTATCGCTAAGTACACCAGGACCAATGACTGCTGCATCTAGCCTTTATCCGATTGCTAAGCTTCTTCGTGCAACGAGAAAAGAGCCAGAAAAAGTGCATGAGCTTTTAAGATTCTGTACTAATGCAATTAAATTACTAGCTAAAGAATTTATGGACGGTGGTGTTGGAATTTCTCTATGTGACCCAGTAGCATCTGGAACGATTATGAATGAAAAAAGTTATCGAGAATATGTACTTCCTTATACGAAGGAGATTATTCAGTTTATTCATGACTATGGAAAATCTGTAACTTATCACATCTGTGGAAATACGACAGCTCTTACAGAAGCGATGGTTGAGAGTGGATGCAACATACTTAGTATTGACAATGCAGTTAGCTTAGAAGATACAAAGAAACGAGTAGGCGATAAAATTGTACTTATGGGAAATGTGGATCCAATCAATACAATGATGCTTGGAACGACCAAAGATGTAGAAAAAGCTGTTAAAGAATGTTTTAGACAGGGATGGGATAATCCAAAAGGATATTTAATTAGTACAGGTTGTGGTATTCCTATTGATTCTCCAGTAGAAAATATTGATGCATTTATGGCAGCTAGCAGAAAGTATGGAAAATGGCCATTAAATCCTGAAGCATTTATGTAATGAAAGGAAGTATTATAATGACAGAAAAAGAACGACTTTATCATGCAATGCATGGAGAAGATACAGATCGTCCACCTTGTATTTGCCCAGGTGGAATGATGAATATGATTACGACTGATTTAATGGATAAAGTAAATGTATCATGGCCGGAGGCACATGTAAATCCACAGATGATGGCAGACCTTGCTGCTGCTAATTATGAAAATGGATGCTTTGAAAATGTAGGTGTACCATTTTGTATGACCATTGAAGCAGAGGCAATGGGAGCAACAGTAACAATGGGGTCAAAAATCTATGAGCCACATGTGACGGAGTATGCGATTGAGTCCGTAACCGAATGGCAAAAGCTTCCTACTGTGGATTTAAATACAGGTAGACAAAAAGTAGTTTTGGATGCAATTCGTATTTTGAAACAAAAAAATTTTGATGCACCAATTATTGGAAATATTACTGGACCCATTAGTACAGCAAGTTCACTAATGGAGCCCACTGTTTTCTATAAAGAACTTAGACGAAAAAAGGAAGAAGCACATGCTTATATGCAGTTTGTAACAGATGAAATTTTAAAATTTGCTAAAGCTCAGATTGAAGCAGGCGCAGATGTCATTGCGATTTCTGACCCTAGTGGAACAGGAGAAATCCTAGGTCCAAAGTTATTTGAAGAGTATGCTGTAAAATATATTAATCAGATTATTGATGGTTTACCAAGTGAAAAGATGGGAACCATTGTGCATATTTGTGGACATATGAATAAGGTATATAAGCAAATGGAGCAGATGCATTCAGAAGTTTTAAGTTTTGACTCCTGCGTACCGATGCGCTCGGTAAAAGAGAATATTGAAGGTCATGCATTGATGGGAAATGTCAGTACATGGACATTGGAGTTTGGAAGTATCACAAAAGTGAAGCAATTAGCAGTAAATTGTTGGAATTCTGGTTCGAATATTATTTCGCCAGCCTGTGGACTTGGAACAAAATCTCCAATTGAAAATATCCAAGCGATTAAGCAGGGAATTGAAGAAGAAGCAAAAAACAGATGTAAAAATCAAATGAGGCTTTGTTAGCCTCATTTTTTTGATAAAATATGATTTAGAATGGCTTAAAAAATATTATAGTTAAAAATGGAGGTAATAAAAATGCATAAAGATGACCAAATGACACCAAAAGAACGAATGAAAGCTCTTAGTTTAGGTAAAGATGTGGATCGAGTTCCTATGTTTCCGTTCGTCACATCTATTTCAGGAAAAGTTATTGGAATGACACACAGGGAGCAAATAAGTAGTGCAAAAAATCTTTTTTTGTCTCAAAGTGCTTGTTATGAACGATTTGGACATGACAGTATTTCTGTAGAGTACGGACTTCATGGAATTGGAGTGGCTATGGGAAGTGTTTTAAATAATCCAGAAAATAATGTACCAGCTGTTAAGGAACATTATTTGACAGATCTTAGTGATTTAGATAAAAAGTTAGATCTAGCAAAGGTTGAGAGAAAGAATGATCCATGGTCACAGCGTCATTATGATATGGCTCAGATGACTATTGATAAATATGGAGATGAAGTGGGTGCTTGTTTAAGTGCGCCAGGACCTATGACTGCAGCAGCTAGTTTGTATCCAATTGCAAAACTTCTTCGTTCAACGAGAAAAGAGCCAGAGAAAGTACATGAACTTTTGAGATTTTGTACTGATGCAATTAAAGTAATCGCGGGTGAATTTATGGATGGAGGTGTAGGAGTTTCGATTTGTGACCCAGTAGCTTCAGGAACTATTATGAATGAAAAAAGTTATAGAGAATTTGTACTTCCTTATACAAAGGAAATTATTGATTTTATTCATTTACATGGAAGAACTATGACCTATCACATTTGTGGAAATACTACAGCTTTAACAGATGCAATGGTAGAGAGTGGATGCGATGAGTTAAGTATTGATAATGCTGTAAGCTTAGAAAATACAAAGAAACGAGTAGGAGATAAAGTAGTTCTTATGGGAAATGTTGATCCAATTAATGTAATGATGCAAGGAACTATACAGGATGTTGATGATGCAGTGAAAGAATGTTTTAGGCAAGGCTGGGATAATCCAAAGGGCTATTTTATTAGTACAGGTTGTGGAATTCCAATTGATAGTCCAATAGAAAATATTGATGCATTCATGAAATCAGGTCGAAAATATGGGAAATGGCCACTAGATCCTAAAAAATTCCAATAAATAATTAATATCTTTAATCAACTGTTAATAATAAAAGCTTATAAAGTTAGAATATATCTATATCCAAATTAAATGGACTGTTGTAAAATAAGTGCTTAGGGTTCTAATATTTTAGAGATGTGTACACTGGAATATGGAAGCTAAAAAATATTTTGCAATAGTTCCTTACATATTAGATACTTTGAGGTGTATTTATAAATATACAAAAATTTATAAAAAATTTGTGAAAAAGTACTTGCAATTTTCAAAAATCTGTATTATAGTATAAATCGCTGTGGCATGATAGCAATGAAGCGCGAGGTTGCTACTCAGATAGAGTAGGTTTTCCGTGGAGCGAATGTCAAGTTAGGAAACTGGCGACAAGTCACTGTACAAATTGTAATAGTCTGTCCATATGAATGAACAAATGGGATGGGAGTGTGTAAAATCGTAAGGGATAGTTTACGATACACACGGAGAAGTGTACAGTCACCACTTGTCGTGCTTCAATTAGTACGAATAAGGAGGCGGCTTTTTTTATGGCAAGTCAAGTAATGAGAATAACTTTAAAGGCTTATGATCATCAGTTAGTAGATCAGTCAGCTGCAAAGATTATTGAAACTGTAAAGAAAACAG
Organism: Lachnospiraceae bacterium TWA4; assembly: GCA_000875945.1. GTDB lineage: Bacteria > Bacillota > Clostridia > Lachnospirales > Lachnospiraceae > TWA4. The sequence goes on from JPZU01000001.1 coordinate 1,627,383, forward strand.
GAGTTAAGGTAAGCGGACCAGTTCCACTACCAACAAAGAAAGAAGTAGTTACAATCTTAAGAGCTGTTCACAAATATAAAGATTCTAGAGAACAGTTCGAACAGAGAACTCACAAAAGACTCATCGATATCATTGCACCAACTCAGAAAACTGCAGATGCTTTATCTCGTTTAGAGATGCCAGCAGGTGTTGCAATTGATTTAAAGATGAAGACCAAATAGGTCACTGAATAAGGTAAAATCCAGAATTGGTTTATAGACCTGTTCTAGGATGAGCATAAATATGCTCCGCTGTAGATTAACAGGAGGTAATATTCAATGAAGAAAGCAATCTTAGCTACAAAAGTAGGTATGTCTCAGGTTTTCGCAGAAGACGGGACATTAACCCCAGTAACTGTATTGCAGGCAGGACCTTGTGTAGTAACACAGGTTAAAACCGAAGAAAATGACGGTTATTCAGCAGTACAGGTCGGCTTTGTTGACAAGAGAGAAAAACTTGTTACCAAACCTTTAAAAGGACATTATGACAAAGCAGGCGTATCTTATAAGAGATTCCTTAAGGAATTCAAATTTGAAAATGCAGCTGATTACAACGTAAAAGATGAAATCAAAGCTGACATCTTCGCAGTAGGCGACAAAGTGGATGCTACCGCAATTTCAAAAGGTAAAGGCTTCCAGGGCGCAATCAAGAGACACGGACAGCACAGAGGTCCTATGGCTCATGGTTCTAAATTCCATCGTCATGCAGGTTCTAATGGTTCTGCAACCAGCCCAGGACGTGTATTCAAAGGTAAGAAGATGCCAGGTCAGATGGGTAACGTAAAAGTTACTATTCAGAATCTTGAAGTAGTAAGAGTAGATGCAGAGTCAAACTTGATTTTAGTTAAGGGTTCTGTTCCAGGACCTAAGAAAGCATTAATTACTTTAAAGGAAACTGTAAAATCAGGTAAATAGTGCTTGACAAGAAAGGAGGAACACAAAGATGGCAAACGTAGCTGTTTTAAATATGCAGGGCGTAGAAGTTGGTACAATCGAACTCAATGATGCTGTATTTGGTGTAGAAGTTAACGAACACCTTGTACATCTTGCAGTTGTAGCTCAGTTAGCTAACAAACGCCAGGGCACTCAGAGTGCAAAAACCCGTTCCGAAGTAAGCGGTGGCGGTAGAAAACCTTGGAGACAGAAAGGTACTGGACATGCAAGACAGGGTTCAACCAGATCTCCACAGTGGAAAGGTGGCGGAACTGTATTCGCTCCAAAGCCAAGAGATTACTCTATCACATTAAACAAGAAAGAAAGAAGACTTGCATTAAAGTCTGCTTTAACTTCTAAAGTACAGGATTCTAAATTAATCGTTTTAGACCAGTTAGTAATGGATAGCGTTAAGACTAAAGACTTCAAAGCAGTTTTAGATGCAATTAAAGTAGAAAAAGCTTTAATCGTATTACCAGAAAGAGATGAAAACGTAGTTTTATCTGCTAGAAACATCCCTGGTGTACAGACTGCAAGTGTTAACACAATCAACACTTATGATGTTATGAAATACAACACATTAGTAGTAACTAAAGACGCTGTTGCAAAGATTGAGGAGGTATATGCATAATGGCTGATATTAAATATTATGACGTTATCTTAAAACCTGTTCTTACAGAAAAAGCTGCAAACGCTTTAGAGGATAATAAATATACATTCTTAGTTCACGTAGATGCTAACAAGGCTATGATTAAAGAAGCTGTTGAAAAGTTATTCGAAGGAACTAAAGTAGTAAAAGTAAACACCATGAATTTAGATGGTAAGACTAAGAGAAGAGGAAGAACAGTTGGTGCAACTGCTAAAACTAAAAAAGCAATTGTTACCTTATCAGCTGATAGCAAGCAGATTGATATGTTCGGTACTTTATAATAAGTAAGTCATGGACAGTGGCATCGAAAGATTCAGTATGATGTCACATAACGAAAGGAGTTAAAACAATGGGTATTAAAACATATAATCCATATACACCTTCCAGAAGAAACATGACCGGATCTGATTTTTCAGAGATTACAAAATCTACACCAGAAAAATCTTTAGTATATTCTCTTAAGAAGAATGCCGGTCGTAACAATCAAGGTAAAATCACTGTTAGACACCATGGTGGTGGAAGCAGAAGAAAATACAGATTAATCGATTTCAAGAGAACTATCGATGATATTCCAGCAACAGTAGTAGCTATCGAATATGATCCAAACAGAAGTGCTAACATCGCATTAATCACTTATGCAAATGGTAAAAAAGCTTATATTCTTGCTCCAGAAGGACTTCAGGTAGGAATGAAAGTTATGAATGGTGAAAACGCAGAAGCTAGAATCGGTAACTGCATGCCTTTAGTAAACATTCCAATCGGTACTATGGTTCATAACGTTGAGTTATATCCAGGTCGTGGCGCACAGTTAGTTCGTTCCGCTGGTGTTGGAGCTCAGTTAATGGCTAAAGAAGGTAAGTATGCAACTTTAAGACTTCCTTCAGGTGAAATGAGAATGGTTCCAATTATCTGCCGTGCAACTATCGGTGTTGTTGGTAATGGTGACCACGCTCTTATCAATGTTGGTAAAGCCGGACGTAAACGTCACATGGGTATCAGACCTACAGTTCGTGGCTCTGTAATGAACCCTAATGACCATCCACATGGTGGTGGTGAAGGTAAGACCAGTATCGGTCGTCCAGGTCCATGTACACCTTGGGGTAAACCTGCACTTGGCTTAAAGACTAGAAATAAAAAGAAAAAGTCTAATAAGTTAATTGTAAGAAGAAGAGACGGTAAAGCTATTAATTAAGGAGGAAGAGCTATATGGCACGTTCAGTAAAGAAAGGGCCCTTTGCAGACAAGAGTTTATTAAAGAAAATAGATGCAATGAATGCGGCAAATGAGAAGCAAGTTGTTAAAACTTGGTCACGTCGTTCAACCATCTTCCCATCAATGGTAGGTCACACAATCGCTGTTCATGACGGTAGAAAACATGTTCCAGTATATGTTACTGAAGACATGGTAGGTCATAAATTAGGTGAATTCGTAGCAACTAGAACCTATAGAGGACATGGTAAAGACGAGAAGAAGACAGGACGTTAATTATCCTAAGTTCAGGAAGGAGGAACTACTATGGCAAAAGGACATAGATCCCAATATAAAAGAGAGAGAAATGCCAATAAGGACACTAGAGCAAAGGCAAAAGTGTCATATGCCAGAGTGCCTGTTCAGAAAGCCTGCTTCGTATTAGACGCAATCAGAGGCAAGGATGTTGAAACAGCACTTGGTATTTTAAGTTATAATCCCAGATATGCTTCATCTGTAATCAAGAAGTTATTAGAATCAGCAATTGCAAACGCTGAAAACAATAACGGACTTAGTAAAGAAAACCTTTATATCGCAGAATGTTATGCAAATAAAGGTCCAACAATGAAGAGAATCAAACCTAGAGCACAGGGTAGAGCTTATAGAATCGAGAAGAGATTAAGCCATATCACTGTGGTACTTGATGAAAGATAAGGAGGGCATTCATGGGACAGAAAGTTAATCCTCATGGTTTAAGAGTCGGTGTCATCAAAGACTGGGACTCTAAATGGTACGCAGAGGCAGATTTTTCAGACAATCTTGTAGAAGATTATAACTTAAGAAAATTTGTTAAAAAGAAATTATATTCTGCAGGTGTTTCTAGAATTGAAATCGAAAGAGCATCTAACAGAGTTAAATTAATCATTTATACAGCAAAACCTGGTATCGTAATCGGTAAAGGTGGAGCAGAAATCGAAAAATTAAAAGCTGAAGTTCAGAAAATGACTGACAAAAAGCTTTTCATCGACATTAAAGAAATCAAGAGACCAGATAAAGACGCTCAGTTAGTAGCAGAAAACATTGCTCAGCAGTTAGAGAACCGTGTATCTTTCAGACGTGCAATGAAATCTACAATGTCTAGATCAATGAAAGCTGGTGCTTTAGGTATTAAGACAGCAGTTTCAGGTCGTCTTGGTGGTGCAGATATGGCTCGTACAGAGTTCTATAGTGAAGGAACTATTCCTCTACAGACTTTAAGAGCAGATATTGAATATGGCTTCGCAGAGGCAGATACAACCTATGGTAAAGTAGGCGTTAAAGTCTGGATTTACAAAGGAGAAGTACTTCCTCAGAAAACAAGCAAGGAAGGGAGCGATAAATAATGTTAATGCCTAAAAGAGTAAAACGTCGTAAACAATTCCGTGGCTCCATGAAGGGTAAAGCTACTAGAGGTAATGTGATCAATTACGGCGAATTTGGACTTGTAGCAACTGAACCTTGTTGGATTCGTTCCAACCAGATTGAGGCAGCCCGTATTGCTATGACTCGTTATATCAAGCGTGGTGGTCAGGTATGGATTAAAATCTTCCCTGATAAGCCTGTAACAGCAAAACCTGCTGAAACTCGTATGGGTTCTGGTAAAGGTTCTTTAGAATATTGGGTAGCAGTAGTTAAACCGGGACGTGTAATGTTTGAAATCGCAGGTGTATCTGAAGAGGTGGCTAGAGAAGCTCTTCGTCTTGCTATGCATAAATTACCATGTAAATGTAAAATCGTTTCCCGTGCAGATTTGGAAGGCGGTGATAACAGTGAAAACTAAGAAGTATGTAGAAGACTTAAAAGCTAAAACTGTTGCAGAGTTACAGAATGAATTGGTAACTGCAAAAAAAGAACTTTTTAACTTAAGATTTCAGAATGCAACTAATCAGTTAGATAATACAAGCAGAATCAGCGAAGTTCGTAAGAACATTGCTAGAATTCAGACTGTTATCACTGAAAAAGCTAACGCTTAAGCGTCCGGTAAGGAGGAACTGTCTTGGATAGAAATTTAAGAAAAACTCGTACAGGTAAGGTTGTTAGTGATAAAATGGATAAAACCATTGTTGTAGCTATTGAAGATCACGTAAAACATCCTTTGTACGGTAAAATCGTAAAAAGAACTTATAAATTAAAAGCACATGATGAAGAAAACGTTTGCTCTAAGGGCGATACCGTTAGAGTAATGGAAACCAGACCTTTATCTAAAGATAAGAGATGGAGATTAGTTGAAATCATCGAAAAGGCTAGATAAGCTTTTGGTGTGAAATGTATATTTGTGTCCCTTTAGGGAACACACGGGAGAGTTGAATAAACTCTCACCGAAATACCAAATAACAACAAGGAATTCAGAATAACTGAATTAAGAAAGGAGTTTCAGTCATGATTCAGCAGGAAACCAGACTTAAGGTCGCTGACAATACCGGCGCAAAAGAACTTCTATGCATCAGAGTTATGGGTGGTTCTACCAGAAGATATGCAGCTATCGGTGATGTAATCGTAGCTTCTGTTAAGGACGCTACCCCTGGTGGAGTAGTTAAAAAAGGTGATGTTGTTAAGGCCGTAGTAGTACGTACTGTTAATTCAACCCGTCGTAAAGATGGATCCTATATTCGTTTTGATGAGAACGCAGCTGTTATCATCAAAGATGACAAGACACCTAAAGGAACCCGTATTTTCGGGCCTGTAGCAAGAGAGTTAAGAGATAAGCAGTTTATGAAGATTGTTTCTCTAGCTCCTGAAGTATTATAGGAGGTGCAGCATGGCAACATGTAAGATTAAAAAAGGCGATACTGTTAAAGTTATCGCTGGTAAAGATAAAGACAAAGAAGGCAAAGTTCTCGCTGTTAATGCAAAAGAAGGTAAAGTTACCGTTGAAGGTATTAACATGTTAACTAAGCACACAAAACCAAGCGCAGCTAACCCAAGCGGTGGTATTGTAAAGGTTGAAGGACCTATTAGTATTTCTAATGTAATGTATCTTCACAAAGGTCAAGCTACCAGAATCGGCTTCAAAGTTGAAGATGGTAAAAAAGTTCGTGTAGCTAAGAAAACTGGCGAAGTAATTGACTAATTTGGAAAGGAGAACAAGCATTCATGAGTAGATTAAAAGATTTATATAAAAATGAAATCGTAGATGCGATGACAAAGAAATTTGGCTACAAGAATGTAATGGAAGTTCCAAAGCTTGAAAAAGTTGTTATCAACATGGGCGTTGGTGAAGCTAAAGAAAACTCTAAGCTTTTAGATGCTGCTGTAAAAGACCTTGAGACTATCGCTGGTCAGAAGGTTGTAACTACTAAGGCTAAGAAATCCGTTGCAAACTTTAAAATTAGAGAAGGTATGCCAATTGGATGTAAAGTTACTTTACGTGGTGAAAAAATGTATGAATTCGTTGACCGTTTAGTTAACCTTTCACTTCCTCGTGTACGTGACTTTAGAGGTGTAAACCCTAACGCATTCGATGGCAGAGGTAACTACGCACTTGGCATTAAGGAACAGTTAATCTTCCCTGAAATTGAATATGATAAAGTTGACAAAGTAAGAGGTATGGATATCATCTTCGTTACTACAGCAAAGACTGATGAAGAAGCTCGTGAACTTTTGACATTATTTAATATGCCATTTCAGAAATAGGTAGGAGGAAATACCCATGGCTAAAACTTCGATGAAAGTAAAGCAGCAGCGTAAGCCTAAATTCTCTACAAGAGAATATACTCGTTGCAAAATTTGTGGTCGTCCACATGCATATTTAAGAAAATACGGAATTTGCAGAATTTGCTTCCGTGAATTAGCATATAAAGGACAGATTCCAGGCGTTAAGAAAGCTAGCTGGTAATTTGTCAAAAACATGCCAAAAACGGCAGTAGAAGAAAGCAAGGAGGAAAATAACATGACTATGAGCGATCCTATTGCAGATATGCTTACAAGAATTCGTAATGCAAACACTGCAAAGCATGATACAGTAGATGTTCCTTCATCTAAGATGAAATTAGCGATTGCAAACATCTTAGTAGATGAAGGTTATATTGCAAAATATGACTTAGTTGAAGAAGGAAACTTCAAAACAATTCGTATTACCTTAAAATATGGTAAAGATAAAAATGAGAAGATCATTTCTGGTTTAAAGAAAATTTCTAAACCTGGTCTTCGTGTATATGCAGGTTCTGAAGAATTACCTAGAGTATTAGGTGGTCTTGGTATCGCAATTATTTCTACTAACTTAGGTGTTATGACTGATAAAGAAGCACGCGCTAAAAAAGTTGGTGGAGAAGTATTAGCATTTGTTTGGTAGGAAGTTCACTCAGTTTATCAAATCTAATCAGATTTATGCTTGCATAAAAATCTGATTGGATATTGTGAACATTTCTATGCTAAATGAGATAAATTTAAAAGAAACTATAAACATCCACTTAGATTGAGTTAATTAATAATAAATGGAGGTACGGGCATGTCACGTATAGGAAGAATGCCAATCGCAATCCCAGCAGGTGTTACTGTTGAAGTTGCAGAAAATAATAAAGTGACTGTAAAAGGTCCTAAGGGTACCCTTGAAAGAGTGTTACCAGTAGAAATGAGTATTAAAGTTGAAGGCGAAGAAGTTGTAGTTGCTAGACCTAATGACTTAAAGAGAATGAAATCTTTACATGGTTTAACTAGAACATTAATCGCAAACATGATCACTGGTGTTACCAATGGTTATGAAAAAGTTCTTGAAATCAACGGTGTTGGTTACAGAGCTGCTAAGCAGGGAAATAAGTTGGTTCTCTCTTTAGGTTATTCACATCCTGTAGAAATGATCGACCCTGAAGGACTTGAATCTATTGTTGAAAATCAGACAAAGATTACAATCAAGGGTATTGATAAAGAAAAAGTTGGTCAGTATGCTGCTGAAATCAGAGATAAGAGACGTCCTGAGCCTTATAAGGGTAAAGGTATCAAGTATGCGGATGAAGTTATCAGACGTAAAGTTGGTAAGACAGGTAAGAAATAATTAGGAGGAGTGACAAGAAATGATTAGTAAGAAGTCAAGAAAAGAAGTTCGTGTTAAGAAACACAACAGAATTCGTAATCGTTTTGCGGGTACAAGTACAACCCCACGTTTGGCTGTGTTTAGAAGCAATAATCATATGTACGCTCAGATTATTGATGACACTGTCGGAAATACTTTAGTATCAGCTTCTACAACTCAGAAAGAAGTTAAAGCTGAACTTGAAAAAACTAATAACAAAGATGCTGCTGCATATTTAGGAACCGTTATCGCTAAGAGAGCTCTTGAAAAAGGAATCACAAATGTTGTTTTTGATAGAGGCGGATTCATATATCAGGGTAAAGTTAAAGCATTAGCAGATGCAGCCAGAGAAGCTGGTCTGGAATTCTAAGCGAGGAGGAGAACACATGAAACGTACAATTGTTGATGCCAGCCAATTAGAATTATCTGAAAAGGTTGTTGCAATCAAACGTGTTACCAAGGTTGTTAAAGGCGGACGTAATTTCAGATTTTCAGCATTGGTAGTAGTAGGAGATGGTAACGGTCATGTAGGTGCCGGAATCGGTAAAGCTGCTGAAATTCCAGAAGCTATCCGTAAAGGTAAAGAAGATGCTACAAAGAACTTAATTACCGTTGCAATTAATGATGATAATAGTATCCCACATGACAATATGGGTAAATATGGCAGTGCTTCTGTATTATTAAAGAAAGCACCTGCTGGTACTGGTGTTATCGCAGGTGGTCCTGCGCGTGCAGTTATCGAACTTGCAGGTATCAAAAACATCCGTACAAAATCACTTGGATCAAATAACAAACAGAATGTTGTATTAGCAACTATTGCTGGTTTAAGTCAGATTACTACTCCAGAAGAAGTAGCTAAGAAACGTGGAAAATCTGTAGAAGAAATTATCGGTTAGGAGGAACTTCAAAATGGCAGCAAAGTTAAAAGTTACATTAGTTAAGTCTCCTATCGGAGCAGTGCCAAAACACAGAAAGACTGTAGAAGCTTTAGGTCTTAAGAAAGTAAACAAGACAGTTGAATTACCAGATAATGACGCTGTTCGTGGAATGATTTGGCATGTAAAACATTTAGTTAAAGTAGAAGAAATCTAATTCAGGAGGTGCAAATAAATGGATTTATCAACATTAAAACCTGCTGAGGGTTCTAAACACAGCGATAGTTTTAGAAGAGGCCGTGGACATGGTTCAGGAAACGGTAAAACAGCTGGTAAAGGTCATAAAGGACAGAAGGCTCGTTCTGGAGCACCTAGAATTGGTTTCGAAGGTGGTCAGATGCCTTTATACAGAAGACTTCCTAAGAGAGGCTTCACAAATAGAAACTCTAAGGTTATCGTTGGTGTCAACGTATCTGTTTTAGAAGCTTTTGAAGCAGATTCAGTTGTATCTGTTGAAACCTTAATCGAAGCTGGAATCGTTAAAAATCCTAGAGATGGTGTGAAGATTCTTGGCAATGGTGAACTTACTAAAAAGTTAACCGTAAAAGCTAATGCATTCAGTGAAGGTGCAAAAGCTAAAATTGAAGCTGCAGGTGGAACTTGCGAGGTAATCTAATATGATTGAAACACTCAAAAACGCATTTAAGATAAAGGACATTAGAAATAGAATCTTATTTACATTCTTTATATTAGTTGTTGTTCGAGCAGGGTGTCAATTCCCTGTTCCGGGTGTTAATCATGATGTTGTCTCTAATTTTATGTCATCAAATACGGGCGATGCATTTAATTTCTTTAATGCAATTACAGGTGGTTCCTTTGCGGAATTCGCCTTATTTGCATTAAATATCACTCCGTATATTACAGCATCCATCATTATGCAACTCTTAACAATTGCTATTCCTAAATTGGAAGAGTTACAAAAAGATGGTGAGGACGGCCGCAAAATAATTGCTCAGATTACTCGTTATGTGACGGTTGCTCTTGCTCTTATTGAATCAATTGCTATGTCAATTGGTTTTAGAAATCAAGGCTTGTTTAAAAATGATAACTGGCAATCAATTGTTTTGTGCGTAGCAACACTAACTGCAGGTTCTGCAGTTTTAATGTGGTTAGGTGAAAGAATTACAGAGAAGGGTATCGGGAATGGTATCTCAATTGTCTTAACAATTAATATTATTTCTTCTCTTCCTGGAGATTTAATGACAGTATATGAGCGTTTTGTACAAAGTGCATCAATTGCAATGAAGGTAGTATCTGTAATTGTTATCCTTGCTTTAATGGTAGCAATGGTTGTATTTACTGTTTTATTACAAGAAGCACAACGTAAAATTCCAGTTCAGTATGCTAAGAAGATGCAGGGGCGTAAAATGATGGGAGGCCAGTCTTCTCATATTCCACTAAAAGTAAATACTGCAGGTGTTATTCCTGTAATCTTTGCTTCTTCAATTCTTTCCTTCCCTGTTGTAATTGCACAATTCTTTAATGTGGATTATTCAACAATTGGAGGCAAGATTTTATTAACTTTGAATTCATCAAATTGGTGTAGACCTGAACAGCCAATTTATTCAATTGGATTTTTGATTTATGCAGTTTTGATAATTCTATTTGCCTACTTCTATACATCGATTACTTTTAATCCAGTAGAAGTGGCAACTAATATGAAAAAACAGGGTGGTTTTATTTTAGGAGTTCGTCCTGGTAAACCTACTTCTGAATATTTAACTAGGATTTTAAATTACATTATTCTTATTGGTGCAATCGGTTTATTAATCGTTTGTGCAGTACCAATCATCATCTCTGGTGTGTTTAATGTAAGTCGATTATCCTTTTTAGGTACATCATTAATTATTATTGTTGGTGTTGTACTAGAAACATTAAAACAAATTGAATCGTTAATGGCTGTACGCAGTTATCGAGGATTTTTAAATAACATGTAATTATTTAGAGGAAAATGAAAATTTTTTCAGTTGGCTCTGAATAATTAGAATTATTAAGTAAAGATGGCGGGGGGAATTTTCTTCCCGTCAAATTTTGGATTGGAGGATAAGCCATGAAAATTGTAATGTTAGGTGCTCCTGGTGCTGGTAAAGGTACTCAGGCAAAAATGATCGAAAAAAAATATGCCATTCCTCATATTTCTACTGGAGATATCTTCAGAGCAAATATTAAAAATGGCACAGAACTTGGTAAAAAAGCAAAAAGCTATATGGATGCAGGTCAGTTAGTTCCTGATGAATTGACTGTTGATTTATTAATGGATCGAATCGCTAAAGAAGATTGTGCAAATGGTTATATTTTAGATGGTTTCCCAAGAACTATTAATCAGGCTGAATGTTTAGAAGAAGCTCTTTCTAAAAAGGGAGAAGCAATTGACTATGCAATCGACGTTGAAGTTCCAGATGAAAATATTATCAATCGTATGGGTGGAAGACGTGCTTGCTTAAATTGTGGAGCTACCTATCATGTTGTTCATATTCCTCCAAAAACAGAGGGTATTTGTGATAAATGTGGAAATGAGTTAATCTTAAGAGATGATGATAAGCCAGAAACTGTAGGAAAACGTTTAGATGTTTATCATGCACAGACTCAGCCATTAATTGATTTTTATACCAAAAAAGGTGTGTTAAAAGAAGTTGATGGAACTAAAGACATGGAAGACGTATTTTCTACAATCGTAAATATCTTAGGAGAGTAATATAAGAATGTCTGTTACAATTAAATCTGCTAGAGAAATTGAGCTTATGAAAGAAGCTGGAAGAATTTTAGCAATCGTTCATGAAGAATTAGAAAAATTTGTTAGACCTGGAATTTCTACTTTAGATATTGATAAAAAGGGAGAAGAGTTAATTAGAAGTTTTGATTGTATTCCTTCTTTCTTGGATTATAATGGATATCCAGCATCTATTTGTGTATCAGTCAATGATGAAGTGGTCCATGGTATTCCACATAAAGATCATTACATTGATGAAGGAGATATTGTCAGTTTAGATGCGGGTGTAATCTATAAAGGATATCATTCAGATGCAGCAAGAACATGGGCAGTAGGAGAAGTCAGTGATGAAGCAAAGAAATTAATGGATGTCACTCGTCAGAGTTTCTTTGAAGGAATTAAATTTGCAAAAGCTGGCAATCATTTATATGATATTTCTAATGCAATTGATGCATATGTAAGACCTTTTGGTTATGGAATCGTCAGAGAATTAGTTGGTCATGGAATTGGAACACATCTTCATGAAGATCCTGAAATTCCTAATTTCAAACAGAAGAGAAAAGGAATTAAATTACAAGCTGGAATGACTTTAGCCATTGAGCCTATGATTAATATAGGACGTCCAGATGTTGAATGGTTAGACGATGATTGGACAGTCGTAACAGAAGATGGTACGTTAGCAGCACATTATGAAAATACTGTGTTAATAACCGATGACGAACCGATCATCCTTTCATTACGCGATGTACAATAAAAAGGAGTTACCTATGATCGGTACCTTAGTAAAGTCTAGGGCAGGACATGATAAAGATGAATTTTTCTTCATATTAAATATAGTAGGAGAATACATCTATTTGGTAAATGGAAAAACAAAGACAACCACTAATCCAAAAAAGAAGAAGTTAAAACATCTTCAATGTTATAACTATAAAGATGAACTCCTAGTTCAAAAGTATGAACGAGGAGAAACAATTAGAAACGAAGACATTCGACATGCAATGAAAAAATGGAGGGTATTGAATAATGGCAAAAGACGATGTAATTGAATTAGAAGGAACAGTAGTGGAAAAACTTCCAAATGCAATGTTTCAAGTAGAATTAGAAAATGGACATAAAGTATTAGCCCATATCAGTGGAAAGCTTCGTATGAACTTTATCAGAATTTTACCTGGAGATAAAGTAACCATTGAGTTATCTCCATATGATTTAAATAAAGGAAGAATTATTTGGAGAGCAAAATAACTATTTAGGTTTAACTTCGAAATAGTTATAAATTGTATTTAAAAAAGTACAAAAATTGCAAAAAACAGCTTGCTTTATTTAAATGATGATGTTATACTGATATGCGGACTTTTTGAAAGGAGAGTAATTATTGTGAAAGTTAGATCATCAGTAAAGCCTATTTGCGAAAAGTGCAAAATTATTAAAAGAAAAGGCAGTATCAGAGTAATCTGTGAGAACCCGAAACACAAACAAAGACAGGGTTAGTTAGCTCAGTCCTCTCTTTGAATCCACAAGCTTCTATAGGGAGCTAGTAAGAAACACACGAGTGTGTGTAACTTACAAAGAATTAATTAAGAATATAACTAAAACGGAGGTGTAACACACTATGGCTCGTATTTCTGGTGTTGATTTACCAAGAGAAAAACGAATTGAAATCGCTTTAACTTACATCTATGGTATTGGACCTGCAACTGCTAAGCAGTTATTAGAAAAAGCAGAGGTTAATCCTGATATCCGTGTTAAGGATATCACCGATGATGATGTTAAGAAGATTACAGCAGCGATTGAAGAACTCGATGTCTTGGTAGAAGGTGATTTACGTAGAGAAATCGCTATGAATATTAAGAGACTTCAGGAAATCGGATGCTACAGAGGCATTCGTCATAGAAGAGGTCTTCCAGTTCGTGGACAGAAGACTAAGACCAATGCGAGAACTCGTAAAGGTCCTAAGAAAACAGTTGCTAATAAGAAGAAATAATTTATTTAGTTTATTAGTAAAAATTTGTAAGACTTGTAGAAATATACTAAGAAAGGAACCCGACAGGGAAAGGTTAGTTTATAATGGCTACTAAAAAAGTGTCAGCAAAGAAAGTGACTAAAAGACGTGTCAAGAAAAACGTTGAACGCGGACAAGCGCACATTCAATCATCTTTCAACAATACAATCGTAACCCTGACTGATAATCAGGGAAATGCTCTTTCATGGGCAAGTGCAGGCGGTCTGGGATTTAGAGGTTCAAGGAAATCTACTCCCTATGCAGCTCAGATGGCTGCAGAGACTGCAACAAAGGCAGCTTTAATTCATGGATTAAAATCTGTAGATGTTATGGTAAAAGGACCAGGTTCAGGACGTGAGGCAGCTATCAGAGCGCTTCAGGCTTGTGGTCTTGAAGTAACAAGTATCAAGGACGTAACACCTGTACCACATAATGGTTGTCGTCCACCAAAACGCAGAAGAGTCTAATAGGAGGTAAGTAAAGTGGCAGTTAATCGCGTTCCAGTTCTTAAAAGATGTAGATCTCTTGATCTTGAACCTATGTACTTAGGCATTGATAAGAAGTCAAATAGAACAAAGAAAACCGGAAAGAAATTAAGTGAATACGGCCTTCAGTTAAGAGAAAAACAGAAAGCTAAATTCATTTATGGTGTGTTAGAAAAACCTTTTAGAAATTACTATACAAAGGCTAAGAGAATGCAGGGACAGGTTGGTGAAAACCTTATGATTCTCTTAGAGAGAAGAATCGACAATGTTCTCTTTAGAGCAGGACTTGGTCGTACCAGAAAAGAAACCCGTCAGATCGTAGATCACAAACAGGTTTTAGTAAATGGTAAATTAGTGAATATCCCTTCTTACCAGGTTAAAGCTGGGGATGTTATCACTGTAAGAGAATCAAAGAAAGATTCTCAGAGATATAAAGATATTTTAGAGGTAACAGCTGGAAGAATCGTTCCTGAATGGTTAGATGTTGATACAGAAAACTTATCAGTAACTGTTAAAGAATTACCTACTAGAGTAATGATTGACGTTCCTGTAAACGAAATGTTAATCGTCGAATTATATTCTAAATAATAAAGGCAGTCGACCCCAGAGGTACTGTTTAACAGCACTTCTGGGTTGTTTTGCTTTAAGTATATTTATAACCCGAAGGTTCTGAGTCCTTAAAGGAGGCGCTATATAGTGTTCGATTTTGAAAAACCTAATATTGAAATCGTAGAGATTTCTGATGATAAAAAATACGGTAAGTTTGTTGTTGAACCATTAGAACGTGGATATGGTACAACCCTCGGAAATTCTTTAAGAAGAATTATGCTTTCTTCTTTACCTGGATGCGCAGTAAGCCAGATTAAAATCGAAGGTGTGTTCCATGAATTTAGTCCAATTCCTGGAGTAAAGGAAGACGTTGCCGAAATTATCATGAATATTAAGAACCTTGCCATCAAGAACAACAGTGATACAAATGAAGTAAAAACTGCTTGTATCGAATTTGAAGGTGAAGGCGTTGTAACTGCAGCTGATATTCATACAGATGCAGATTTAGAGATTCTTAATAAGGATCTTGTTATTGCTACTTTAAATGGTGGACCAGACTGTAAATTATACATGGAACTTACCATTACAAATGGTCGTGGCTATGTAAGTGCAGAACGTAATAAAGATGATGAATTACCAATTGGCGTAATTGCTATTGATTCCATCTATACACCTGTAGAAAGAGTAAATCTTAAAGTAGAAAATACCCGTGTTCGTCAGATCACAGATTTTGATAAATTAACTTTAGATGTTGTAACTAATGGAACTTTAGCTCCAGATGAGGCTGTAAGTCTTGCTGCAAAAGTACTTAGTGAACATTTAAGCTTATTCATTGATCTTTCTGAAAATGCCAAAACTGCTGAAATTATGGTAGAAAAAGAAGACAATGAAAAAGAAAAAGTTCTTGAAATGAATATTGATGAATTAGAACTTTCAGTTCGTTCATACAACTGCTTAAAACGTGCAGGTATCAATACCGTTGAAGAACTTTGCAATAGAACTCCTGAAGACATGATGAAGGTTCGTAACTTAGGACGTAAATCATTAGAGGAAGTTTTAGCAAAATTAAAAGAACTAGGTTTAGAATTAAATCCTAGTGAAGAAACCAATTAATCCGCTATAGTAAGACCACAGGCATATAGAGGATTCCATAATTATGGAGTAAATGGATAGACAGTAAGACCATAGGCGTGTCATCTTGCTCCTTTTATAAGTAGGAGGAATAAAAAATGGCTGGATACAGAAAATTAAGCAGAACTGCTGACCAGAGAAAGGCTTTATTAAGAAGCCAGGTAACAAGTTTATTATACTATGGAAAAATCAAAACTACTGAAGCAAAAGCTAAAGAAATCCGTAAGATTGCTGAAGGCTTAATTGCTATGGCAGTTCGTGAAAAAGACAACTTTGAAGAAGTTACTGTAAAAGCTAAAGTAGCTCGTAAAGACAAAGATGGTAAGAGAGTAAAAGAATTAGTAGATGCTGAAAATGGCAATGCAATCGTTTACGAAGAAGTTGATGGTAAGAAAGTTGCTAAAAATGTACAGGGTAAGAGAAAAGTTACTGTATATGATGAAGTAGAAAAAACTATCAAAAAAGATAACCCATCTCGTTTACATGCACGTCGTCAGATGTTAAAATATTTATATCCTGTAACTGAAGCTTCTGATAAGAAGAAAGATGCTAAGGAAGTAGATATGGTTGCTAAATTATTCGATGAAATTGCACCTAAATATGCAGACCGTCAGGGTGGTTATACAAGAATCATCAAAATTGGACAGCGTAAAGGTGATGCTGCAATGGAAGTACTCATTGAGTTAGTATAGTATGAACTATAAAGGGCTAGTATAAAAATATACTAGTCCTTGTTTTTTAACTATGATTATTATTTATTTATATATTTGACGGTTGTAGCAATCGTAGATTTTAAGACGATGACAATTCCAAATGTATTTGTTGGAATTGCCTTTATTTTTGGACTATTATCACCACAGCCAACAGTAACTGAAAAACTGATTGGAGTTTTTATTATTAGTGTTCCAATGATTTTATTAAATCTTTTAGTGGGAGAAGCCTTTGGTGGAGGAGATATTAAGTTTATGGCAGCTAGCGGACTATTTTTAGGCTGGAAATTGGAACTTACGACTTTCTTTATCGCAGTTTTAGTTGGCGGTGTTTATGCAATATATTTAATAATTTGTAAAAAAGAAGAAAAGTATATAGCCTTCGGGCCGTATTTATGTGTAGGAATGATGGTTTCTCTATTGTGGGGGAAATCAAATAATTCATTGGTTTTTAACCTAGACAAGGAGATTAAGTGGAAAAATTTTATAAAGATTCGAAAATAGATGAGAGAATATTACGAGCAGTTGAAGAAATGGGATTTGAGCAGATGACACCAATTCAGGCTCAGGCAATACCTGTATTACTTGAAGGAAAAGATGTGATTGGACAGGCTCAAACCGGTACTGGAAAGACTGCTGCTTTTGGTATTCCATTGTTAGAAAGTATCGATCCAAATAATCATGCTTTACAGGCAATTGTACTATGCCCAACTAGAGAGCTAGCTATTCAGGCAGCACAAGAAATCAGAAATTTTGCAAAGTTTATGCATGGGATTAAGGTACTTCCAATTTATGGAGGACAGGATATCACTAAGCAAATTCGTTCATTAAAGGACAAAGTACAGGTAGTTGTAGGGACTCCTGGTCGTGTTATGGATCATATGCGTCGTCATACATTAAAGATGCAAAATGTACAGATGGTTGTACTTGATGAAGCAGATGAGATGTTAAATATGGGATTTCGTGAAGATATAGAAACCATTCTTTCTAAAATTTCTAAGGAACGTCAGACGGCATTATTTTCAGCAACTATGCCAAAGGCAATTATGGATATTACTAGCCAGTATCAAAAACCAGATGCTGTTTTAGTGAAGGTGATTCCAAAGGAACTTACAATTCCTTTAGTTAAGCAATATTATTATGAAGTCAGAAGACAGAATAAAATAGATGTTGTTTGTCGATTACTTGATTATTATGCACCAAAGCGTTCATTAATCTTTTGTAATACAAAGCGAATGGTTGATGAATTAGCTGATGAATTAAAGGGCAGAGGTTATTTTGCAGAGGGTCTTCATGGGGATATGTCCCAGCATCAAAGAGATCAAGTGATGAAGGGATTTCGTAAAGGAACTACAGATATTTTAATTGCAACAGATGTAGCAGCTAGAGGAATCGATGTAGATGACGTAGAAGCTGTATTTAACTATGATATTCCACAAGATAATGAGTATTATGTGCATCGTATTGGTCGAACTGGGCGTGCAGGAAGAAAAGGTCGTTCATTTACATTAGTAGTAGGTAGAGAAATCTATAAGATTAAAGATATTGAACGCAACTGTAAGACGAAGGTTAAACCTAGAATGGTTCCTTCTGTAGAAGATGTGACAACTATTCGTGCAGAAAAGATTTTTTCAGAGGCATTAAAACAGATAAAAGATGAAACTTCTAGTATGGATACGATTACTCGAATGATTGAACAAAAACTGGAAGAGGAAGATTGTACAGCTTTGGAACTGGCTTGTGCATTAATTCGTGCTCAAATGGGTGATGAGCCGGAAGAAATCCCTACAATGGATTATTTTGCTGAACGAAAGAAAAGAAGCCATAAAGATAAAGACTATAAGCGTCAATATGACCATAAGCATGATTCAAGAAGAAAATCCAAAAAGCCTTTTGAGTTATTTAGAGGAAAAGAAAAAAGAAGAGGCTATAAAAATAAGAAATAAGGGGCAAACTGCCCCTTATTTGCCCCTTATTTTAGCTCCATTATTCAGTGATATTAAGACCACTCATAGCTCCAGTCATTGCAGAAAAAATCTGAGAAAACTCTTCCATTGTCATAGTGTCATCAGCTGATGGAGCTTCTACTTTGATTTCAGCATTAGATTCTTCTGTAGAAGTATTCATAGAAAGCTTAATGGTTTCATTACCCTCAGAGCCATTCATAGCTACATCTTGTTTTAATACACGAGAACCTTCTTTTCCAGTAAGCAAAATGCTGTAATCTAAGTTTGCATTAATTTCTGGGTTTTTAGATAGTTCTTCTTTAGTAGAAGTATAAAATTCATTCCAAGACTTTAGAATTTCAGCTTTATTATTCTTTAATTCAGAAAGCATATCACCAGAACCTTCACCAGTGATGTCTGGAAGATTTGTAAGACCAGATTTTTCCATTAAGCTTATATATTTATCATACCAAGAATCTAAGTTTTTATTAATAACTTCTAAGATTGATTGTGTAAAAGAAACAAATTTATCTTTTGGAACACTTAGGTTAAAAGTATCATTAGATTTGGTTACACTTTGATCTTTACACATTTCTTCAAATGCATCAATTAATGAGTCATAAAATTCTGAATATTCTTTTATGTAGTCTTCGTTTCTTTCAGAATAAGGAATACTTATCCATTTTTTTAGACCTAAGTCGGATGCAGAAGAACCCATAAATGTAAATAGTGAATCACAATTAAAATAAAGGGTGTTATTAGTCATTCGAACCGCATCATCTAGCATTAGAATGATACCACTATAGTTAATTCCTAAATCAGCGTGTGCAGCTGATAAACTAGATTCACCTTTTACAGTAAGTCCAACGGTTTGAGTTTTGCCTTCAATAGGTACTTCTAAGTTAATAGTCATGTCAATTTTACCGGAAGTGATTTCTTTTGCTTTTTTCATTGTTGAAAACATGGTTTCGTCTTTTGAGCAACCTGACAAAAAAGAGGGCACAAAGACAAAGAGTTAATAGTAAACTCATGAGTTTTTTTGATAAATTCATAAATTGTCCTCCTATTTTGAATTACAATTACTGCCTATATATCCATAGAATATGAAATTGGATAAAAACAGTATTCATTGTTACTGTTCACACCTACGCTATTTTTATCATTCGAGGTAGCACACTGACGTGCTCAATCGCTGCTTTACAGCTGTATTGCTCTGCTCATTAAATAGCATCCCCTTCATCGTCAACTATGAAAATATCCTTGTACAAGCACAAATATTTTCATAGTTTGGCTGATGTGTGAACCGTAGCCATAAAGTTGTTATAATCATTTTAATAGAAAGTTACAAAAATATCAAGAAATATTTTTATACTTGATTTGTCAGAATAGTTACGATATTATAGGGGAGAAATAACGAATACGAGGTGAAAATATTGAGTAAAAAAGGACTAAAGAAGATTTTGCTTATGGTCTTTCTATTTCTAGTAGCAGGAGTTGTTACGCTAGTATGGAGAAATTTAAAGCAAGAAGATGATGAGGTTATAAAGACTACATTAAATAAAGCAACACTACCTGTTGTTACGCCTACGGTAGAAGGGCAAGAAATGAATAACTTGTTTGGATATGTAGGAGATATGAATGTTGCAGGTATGAGAGATACAATTACTCCATTATCAAATAGTCGAAGGTTGAATCTTGAAGTTAATACATATGGATTGACTGTAAAAACTATTCGTTATGAGCTAAAAAGTTTAAATGGTAAAGAATTAGTAGAGAATACAACGGTTAAAAATTGGACAGATGAAAAAAATAAAATTTCCTTGAATCTTTTATTTCAGGATATGTTAGATAAAAATCGAGAATATTTATTGATTTTACATTTGGTAGATGATGGAGATAGAGATATTAAATATTATACAAGAGTTGTTTTATCAGATGATTTAAAGACCAAAAAGATGATAGATTTTGTTAAAGAGTTTCACCAAAAAGTCTTAGGAACTACTAGTAATGTTTCATTAGCATCTTATTTGAAAGGGACTACAGATGATACAAGGACCTTTGGAACAGTTACTTTAAATGGAACTTTTAGGCAGTTAACTTGGGGAAGTCTTTCTCTTAAAGAAATAAAAGAAGCAAGAATTTCGTTGACAGATATTAATGAATCAATTGCAACTTTTCGTTTAGAATCTACAGTAGAGTTTATAGATGATAAGGGAGTTACACAGACTTGCATTGTAGATGAAGGAATAACTGTGCAATATATCTATTCACAGTGGTATGTCTTATCGTATGAACGAAATGCTAGTCAAGTTTTTAACGCAACGACTGACCAAATATCTGGAAATAAAATTCAGTTTGGTATTCAACCGACAGGAGGAGTAGAAGTAATATCAAGTCCTGATGGAGAATATCAGGCATTTGCTATAAATGGAGAATTATGGAGATATTCAACAAATAGTAAAGAAAAATCAAAGGTTGTAAAGGTATTTAGTTTTAATCAAGAAGAGCCAGATTTAAGAGCTGATTATTTGGGACATAATATAAAAATTGTAAGTGTAAAAGACAATGGACAGGTGGACTTTGTTCTCTATGGCTATATGAATCGAGGAGGTCATGAAGGAGAAGTAGGTATGGGATTTTACCATTATTTACCTAGTGAAAATTCTTTAGAAGAAGTCTTTTATTTAGCTTATGATAAATCGTTCGAGTTATTAGAAAAACAATTAGGAAAATTATGCTATATTAATGAAGAAGATATTCTATATTTAATGTTTGATCAGGTAATTTATGCAATTGATTTTAAAGGAAAAGAATCTGGAACAGTGGTAGACCATATTACAGAAGATAAGATTTCAATTAGTCTAGATGGCTCAGCAGTTGCTTGGCAAGAAGATAGTCAGGACTATGGAGCAAAAACTCTTCAAGTCTTATATATGAATACTAGAAAGCAAATTAGTGTTTCTGCTAAAAATGGTGAACAGCTTCGTACACTTGGATTTGTCAATGGAGACTTTGTTTATGGAGTAGTGAATGTTGAAGAGGCAAAAACACTATCTTCAAAAGAGAATGTTCCAATGAGTAAGCTAGTGATTGTAAATAATGAAGGAAGTGAACAATTAAGCTATTCTAAGGAAAATATTTATATTCAATCAATAGATATTTCTAAGAGTGAAAATATAAGAATTCATCGATTAAAAAAGAGTTCTAGAGGAAGTTTACAAGAAACAGAGGATGATATTCTAGTTCAAAATAAAAATTCTAAATTAAATACGACATATGAAGTAGAAACGACATCAGATACAAGTTCGGGAATGGTTTGGAATTTAAATATTAAAACAGATTCGTATGATGGAAACTATAAACAAGTTGATACATATTATATTAAGTCACACAGTAATATTAATTTAGATATTCAAGATGATAGTGATACTGCATCTTACTATAGTTATGCAAAAGGAAAGCTTCAGGGAATTTATACGTCTATTAGTGAAGCGATTAAGGCAAATTATGCAGATATTGGCACTGTAGTGAATAGAAATGGAAATTATGTATTTAGACGAGGCTATAGACAAAATGTTAATCATTCTATTGAAGTAAAAAATCAGAAAACGAAAAAGAATCCTTGGAAAATTGTATTGAGGCTATATTATCTCTAAAAGGAAAAAGGAAGATGTCCATTCATTAGTTGAAAAAGGAACATCAGTTGATAAAATTATGCAAAAATTCTTAGAAGAAGATGTCTATAATCTTACAAATTGTCAGTTATCTCAAATTGTTCACTATTATCTTGAAAAAATGATGTAATTCTTGCAAAAGGTGATAATGGATATGTTATAATTTCGGGAATTAATGGAGAACGTGTTACTTGGTATGATCCAGTAGAAGAAAAGTCAATTACTGAGAATTTGTCGTATGCAGAACGATATTTTTCAAAATATGGAACACAGTATTATAGTTATGATAATATGGAATAATTTTAGTGATTTTGAAAATTATATTTACAAATTTTCAACTTGTGTTATAATTATAAAGTCATTCATTTAAAGTAAAATAATAGAATAAGTAATTATATCAAATAGCAAATAGAATTTGATGTAGAGGTGAGAGTATGTTACAATATGTGATGAAGGGCGGTAATCCATTAGTTGGAGAAGTAGAGATTGCTGGAGCTAAAAATGCCGCACTTGGAATTTTAGCAGCAGCAATTATGACGGATGAGCCCGTAGTTATTGATAATCTACCAGATGTCAGTGATATTCGAGTTCTTTTAAAAGCAATAGAAGATATCGGTGCAAAGGTAGAACGTATAAATAAACATAAAGTTAGAATTACTTCAGATAGTATTTCAACAGTAGAAGTAGAATTTGATTACATTAGAAAGATTAGAGCTTCATATTATTTAATTGGTGCATTACTTGGTAAATATAAGAAGGCGAAGGTAGCACTTCCTGGTGGCTGTAATATTGGAACTCGTCCAATTGATCAGCATTTAAAGGGATTTAAACGATTAGGTTCAGAGAATACAATTGAAGAAGGCGGAAGTATTTTAGCGCAGGCAAAAGAATTAAAAGGAGCCCATATTTATATGGATATGATTTCTGTAGGGGCTACAATTAATGTTTTATTAGCAGCCTCAATGGCTGAGGGTCGTACAGTTATTGAATGTGCAGCTAAAGAACCTCATGTAGTAGATGTTGCCAATATGTTAAATAGCATGGGCGCAGATATTAGAGGAGCTGGAACAGATGTCATTCGTATTCACGGAGTTAATAAATTACATGGAACAGAGTATTCAATCATTCCAGATCAGATTGAAGCCGGAACTTTCATGATGGCATCTGCTATGACTAAGGGAGATGTAACAGTTACAAATGTAATTCCTAAGCATCTAGAAGTTATTAGTGCAAAGTTATCTGAAATTGGCTGTCAAGTAGAAGAAGGTGATGATCGTGTTCGTGTAATTGGAACTCCAGTTATGACTCATACGAATATTAAAACATTACCATATCCAGGATTTCCAACAGATCTACAACCACAAATGACTGCTGTTTTATCTGTATCAAGTGGAACTAGTATTGTTACAGAGAGTATCTTTGAAAATCGATTTATGTACGTAAAAGAACTAAATCGAATGGGGACAGATATTCAAGTCGAAGGAAATGCAGCAATGATTAATGGAGTATCTAAGCTTACAGGTGCTTACCTAACTGCTCCTGACCTACGTGCTGGCGCAGCTTTAGTAATGGCAGGATTAACCGCAGATGGGTATACTATAGTTGATGATATTAAATATATTTTAAGAGGCTATGAAGACTTTGATGGTAAATTAAGACGTTTAGGAGCTAATATTGTAGCAGTTTCGAATGAAGAAGAAATTAAAGAATTTAAACAACGTTATTAAATAACACATTAACTGAATAGTTACACACTCTTATTCCGAGTGATGGAGATATAAAGGATCGATGAAATCACGGCAACCCCTTTTAAGGAAGGTGCCAACCTGAAGCGAAGAATCGAACAATAAGAGGAGCAAAAGCCATTAGGATTTTTCTCCTAATGGCTTAATTTATATAAAAGTAAAAGAAACGAAAGGAAGATAAATCAATGGAAAGACATTTATTTACATCAGAATCTGTAACAGAGGGACATCCAGATAAAATCTGTGACCAGATTTCAGACGCAATTTTAGATGCATTATTAGAAAAAGACCCAATGAGCCGTGTAGCTTGTGAAACTTGTACAACTACAGGTTTAGTGTTAGTTATGGGTGAAATAACTACAAACGCTTATGTAGATATTCAGAAGATTGTACGTGATACTGTAAGAGAAATTGGATATGATCGTGCAAAATATGGTTTTGATGCAGACACTTGTGCAGTTATGGTTGCATTAGATGAGCAGTCTAGTGATATTGCTATGGGTGTTAATAAAGCATTAGAAGCAAAAGAAAATACAATGAGCGAAGAAGAAATTGAAGCAATTGGTGCTGGAGACCAAGGTATGATGTTTGGTTTTGCAACTAATGAAACTGAAGAATATATGCCATATCCAATCGCTTTAGCTCATAAGTTAGCATTACGTTTAACAAATGTTCGTAAAGACGGAACTTTAAAATATCTTCGTCCAGACGGAAAAACTCAGGTAACTGTAGAATATGATGAAAATGGTAAGGCAGTTCGTTTAGACGCAGTTGTTTTATCTACTCAGCATGATGAAGATGTGACTCAGGAACAGATTCATGAAGATATTAAAAAATATGTATTTGATGAAGTGTTACCAAAAGAATTAGTAGATGAGAATACAAAGTTTTTTATCAATCCAACGGGTCGTTTTGTTATTGGCGGACCTCATGGAGATAGTGGTCTAACTGGACGTAAAATTATTGTAGATACCTATGGTGGATATGCTCGTCACGGCGGTGGAGCTTTCTCAGGTAAGGATTGTACAAAGGTAGATAGAAGTGCAGCTTATGCAGCACGTTATGTTGCTAAAAATTTAGTAGCAGCAGGAATTGCTGATAAGTGTGAAATTCAGTTATCTTATGCAATTGGTGTAGCTAGACCTACTTCTATTATGGTTGATACTTTTGGAACTGGTAAGTTAGCTGATGAAAAAATTATTGATATTATTCGTGAAAACTTTGACCTTCGTCCAGCAGGAATTATTAAAATGTTAGATTTAAGAAAACCTGTTTATAAGCAAACAGCAGCTTATGGTCATTTTGGACGTAACGATTTAGATTTAAGTTGGGAACGCTTAGATAAAGTAGACGTATTAAAGAAATACTTATAAGGAGTTATCTATGACAAAAATTTGTGCAGCCGTTGATTTAGGCGGAACAACCGTAAAAATTGGATTTTTAACAGAAGAAGGAATTGTTTTAGAAAAATGGGAAATTCCTACTAATAAGGAAAATGGTGGAAAATCGATTCTGTCAGATATCGCAACATCCATTAAGGAGCATTTGGGAAATAAGAAGCTTTCAGATCTTTGTGGTGTAGGAATTGGTGTACCAGGTCCGGTTCAAAATGACAGCTTTGTAGAACGTTGTGTAAACCTAGGATGGGGTGCAACAGATGTAGGTAAGGAGCTTAGTGTACTCTTAGATAATCTTCCAGTAAAAGTCGGTAATGATGCCAATATAGCAGCTCTTGGTGAACAATGGATGGGTGGCGGTAAGGGCGCTGACCCTGTAATGTTTTATACACTAGGAACCGGTGTAGGCGGTGGTTTAATTTATAAAGACCGTATTGTTACTGGTTTTAAAGGAATGGCTGCTGAAGTTGGACATTTATGCATGGAGCCAAATGAGGTAGATGCATGTAACTGTGGAGGTCATGGTTGTCTTGAACAGTATGCTTCAGCGACGGGTATTGTAAAGGAAATGAAAAGAACTTTACAGTCAGGTGTTAGTAGTCGTTTAAGTCTTGAGTCTGAATTTAGTTGCAAAGACGTTTTAGATGCAGCAAAGGATGGAGATAAGGCTGCTGTAGAAACTATAGAACGTAGTATGGATTATCTTGCAAGAAGTATGGCTTATGTTAGTTACGTCATTGATCCACAAGTTTTTGTCATTGGAGGTGGAGTTTCTAAAGCAGGAACCTATCTTGTAGATTTAGTAGAAAAATATTTTAATAAGTATTGTCAGCTAATGAAGGAAAAACCTAAATTTGGTCTTGCAACTCTTGGAAATGATGCAGGAATGTATGGCGCAGCTAGACTGATATTTTTACTATAAAATAAAAGAGAAAGGGCATAGGATTTTTCCACTACGTGGCACCTCATGCTAAAGGAGGATTAAATAGAGATGAAAACGACATTAGAAAGAGGAGCAGGATTACTACTTCCTATCTATTCACTTCCATCTCCTTATGGAATTGGAACTTTAGGCAAATCAGCCTATGATTTTATAAACTTTTTAGTAAAGGCAGGTCAAAAATATTGGCAAGTGCTTCCTGTGGGACCCACTAGTTATGGTGATAGTCCTTATCAGAGCTTCTCTTCATTTGCAGGAAATCCATATTTTATTGATTTGGATATGCTTTGTGATGAAGGTCTATTAAATAAACAAGACTTAGACCAAATTTATTGGGGATATACACCAGAGTATGTAGATTATGATGTCATTTATAAAGAGAGATATCCTATTCTAAAAAAGGCATTTTTAGCAAGTAATCACAAAGATACTAAAGATTATTTAAAATTTTGTGATGATAATAAATTTTGGTTGGAAGATTATGCCTTGTTCATGGCTGTTAAAGGACATAATGAAGGCGCTGATTGGTTAAAGTGGCCGGAAGATATTCGTACAAGACAGGTAAAAGCACTTAATCATTATCGTGAGCTTTTAAAAGAAGACATTGATTTTTGGATGTTCTTGCAGTTTAAATTCTTTGAGCAGTGGGAAAAATTACGCGAATATGCAAAAGAAAAAGGAATTTTATTAATTGGAGATATGCCAATTTATGCAGCACTTGATAGTGCAGATGTTTGGGTATATCATAAATTCTTTCAATTAGATAAAGACCTTGTACCAAAGGCAGTTGCAGGAGTTCCACCAGATGCATTTAGTGAAGATGGACAGCTTTGGGGAAATCCACTTTATGATTGGATGGCATTAGAAGAAGATGATTTTTCTTGGTGGAGAAAGAGAATCGCATGTGCAGCAGCTTTATATGATGCTGTTCGAATTGACCATTTTATTGGAGTTGTTCGTTACTTTGCTGTTCCTTATGGAGAAGAGACTGCAAAGAATGGTAAGTTCTTCTGGGGACCAGGCAAGAAGTTAATAAAGGCCTTGAAGGAAGAAGTTGGCGATACAAAGATTATTGCTGAAGATCTTGGTGTTATGATTGATGAAGTAAAGGAACTTAAAGATAGTGAAGGTCTTCCAGGTATGAAGATTATTGAATTTGCCTTTGATGGTGGAAATGACAATGATCACTTACCAGTTAATTATGAACAGAATTGTATTGTTTATGGTGGAACCCATGACAATGAAACTCTACAGGGATATTTTTCTAGGAGACAAGATTGGCCAAAGCAATATGTGATGGAATATATGGGATTGAATGAAGAACAGTATAAAGATATTGTACCTTATATTTTCCGTTTGGCTTATTCTAGTGTAGCTAGTGTAGCTATTTTCCAAGTACAAGATGTTTTAGGTCTTGGAAATGAAGCGCGTACGAATGAACCATCCACCTCAGGAAACAACTGGAAGTGGAGATTAACTGAAGGTCGTTTAACAGAACATCACAGTGGTTGGTTAAATCGTTTAACTTGGTTATTTAATAGACAGTAAGAAGTGGTTACTGCTCAAGTATTAGTTAGGTTTTTCTTGAGAACTGTTGACTATATACATATAGATAATCATAAGAAATGGGAGGGAAGATTCCCTCCTTTTCATTTTACTTGTATTTTTATGCAAAATGAAGTATACTAAAAAAATGTATAAGGTTTATAGAAAGGAGAAGACTGAAAGCAGTCACAATGAGTATATGAGCAGACAAAATGGTAGTGGAATTGGTATTTTTACTTGGATATTATTCGCAGTTGCTGTAGCAATGTTATTAATTTCAGCAGTAAATCGTTATACAGGAACGAGTTTACTAGAAAATGTAAATCAGTCAAAAGTTAAAGAGAGTGCACAAGTAAAAGAAAGTACTCTAGCTAAGGAAACTGAAAAATCAACGAAACAAGAGACACAGCAAGAAACACAACAAGAATCTGTATCAGAATCAGCAACTGAAACATCAACAGAATCTCAAATGCAAGAATCTACACAAGATACTGCGAATACTACTGAAATGTTAAAGTATATTAATGAGAATGAATCTTTATATACTGACTCATTGGTATCTTTAGCTAATCGTTATGAAGAAGCTATTCCTATGGTTTATGAGTATGCAACAAATAAAGACGAAGCTATTGAAAATATCGACATTAGTAGTGAATATAAGCAAGGTGAAATCCCAATTTTCTTACAGTTTGATAAGCGTTGGGGACGTAAAATTTATGGCATTAATCCAATGGGTGTTAGTGGATGTGGTCCAACAAGTATTTCAATGGTTTATGTAGGGCTCACTGGAGATACTACGAAAAATCCAGCAGAAGTTGCAGAGTTTTGCTTAGAAAATAATTACTATGTAAAAGGTGCAGGTACAAGTTGGAAATTAATGACAACAGGAGCTAAAAAGCTAGGATTAAATGCTTCTAAAGTCAAAATTAGTAAAGAGCGAATGATTTCTGAACTTCAAGACGGACATGTGTTAATTGCTAGTGTGAAAGCTGGTGATTTTGCAGATTCTGGTCACTTTATTGTTATTAATAGCTATGATGAAAGTGAAGATGGATTCTATGTTCACAATTCACTTCGAACAAGTGATAGTAAAAAAGTTTGGGATTATGAGACATTAAAAGGACAATTTAAAGCAATGTGGAGTTATTCTTATGAAAAAAATTAAAGCATATGAACGATTATTAAATTATGTAGTAGTAGATACACCAAGCGATCCAGATGCAACGACTACTCCTACAACACAGTGTCAGTTTAATTTGGCAAATTTATTAGTAAAAGAACTTCATGAATTAGGTGTAGAGAATGCATTTGTAGATGATTTATGTTATGTTTATGCACAAATTCCTGCAACTAAAGGATATGAAGATTGTATGAGTCTTGGATTTATTGCTCATATGGATACAGCTCCGGATTTTAATGGATACGGAGTAAAACCTCAGATTATTGAAAATTATGATGGAAAAGATGTTCAATTAGGAACTAGTGGACGAGTACTATCAGTAAAGGATTTTCCACATTTAGCAAATCTAAAGGGAAGAACTTTAATTACAACTGATGGAACTAGCCTATTAGGTTCTGATGATAAGAGTGGTGTTGCAGAAATTATGACCATGGTAGAGAGAATTCTTACAGAAGATATTCCTCATGGAAAAATCTGCATTGGATTTACACCAGATGAAGAAGTTGGTGCAGGAGCAGACCACTTTGATGTTATAAACTTTGGAGCAGATATTGCATATACCGTTGACGGTGGAGAAGAAGGTGGTATTGAATATGAAAACTTCAATGCTTGTGGTGTGACATTTGAAATTTCTGGATTTAATGTTCATCCAGGTAGTGCAAAAAATACTATGATTAATGCTTCATTAGTTGCAATGGAAATTAATTCAATGCTACCTTCTGTAGAAACTCCAGCAAATACAGAGGATTATGAAGGATTTTATCATTTGGCTTCTATGGAAGGAACTGTAGAAAGTGCAAAACTTTCTTATATTATTAGAGATCACAGCAGTGAGCTATTTGAGGCTAGAAAGCAAACAGTTAAGCACATTGCTAAGATTATTAATGAAAAATATGGAGAAGGTACAGTCACTTTAGCAATTAAAGATCAATATCGAAATATGAGAGAAAAGATTGAGCCTCATATGCACTTAGTTGAAAATGCTAAGACAGCAATTAGAAATGAAGGTCTAGAACCTTTAGTTGTACCAGTAAGAGGAGGAACTGATGGAGCAAGACTTAGTTTTATGGGTCTTCCTTGTCCGAATCTTGGAACTGGTGGTTATGCATTCCATGGTCCATTTGAACATGTAACAGTCGAAGGCATGGATCACTGCGTAAACATTATTATTGGAATTATTAAGGAATATGCTAAGAGATAAAGAAAATGAAAAGTATGTAAAAGCTGCACTTACAGGAATCGTTATTGGCTTTGTAATTATTTGTATATTTTTTTCTTTAATAAGTTTTCAGAAATTAAACAAGGAATTCAATCAATTATTACAATTTTATCGCCATTTATTTATGGGGCAGTGTTTGCTTATATTTTATCACCTGCGTGTGGATGGTTAGAAAGCCATTTATCAAAAGTTTTTAAAAATAAAACGTTAGTATCTATGGTTTCAATTATACTTTGTATTGTCTTAGCAATTACTGTATTAGTAGCGCTAATTATGTTAATCATTCCTCAGGTGATTACTAGTGTGATGAATATTATTAATTCATTACCAGGTCAAATTAATGAAACTAATGAGTGGTTACATAATTTATTGAAATCACAGCCAAAGATTCAAGATTATTGGGATGATTTTTCAGCAGATGCCATTCCTAAATTAGATACTTGGATGAAAACGGATTTACTTCCAATGGCTCAAAGTGTACTAGGAAGTGTTGGAGACCAAGTAGTAAATGTTATTTCAGTAATTAAAAACTTGTTTTTAGGAATTATGGTTTCTATTTACTTACTTGCAAGTCGTAAGATTTTTGCTAGACAGGCAAAGCTAGTGCTTTATGGAGTTTTTCCAAAAAAACCAGCGAAATTAATAGAAACAGAAGTTAAATATGCAGATAAGATATTTAGTGGATTCTTAATGGGGAAATTAGTGGATTCATTTATCGTTGGAGTTATTTGCTTTATAGGAACTTCCATGATGAAATTTGAATCAGCACTTTTAATTAGTGTGGTGATTGGTATAACGAATATTATTCCATTTTTTGGACCATTTATTGGAGCGATTCCATGTGTATTTTTACTTATATTAAATAATCCGATGCAGGCGTTATATTTTCTCATCTTTGTAATTATTTTACAGCAGGTTGATGGAAATATTATTGGACCAAAGATTTTAGGAAATTCTACTGGTCTTTCTGGTTTTTGGGTATTGTTCTCGATTCTTTTCTTTGGAGGAATTTGGGGATTTGTAGGTATGTTAATCGCAGTACCATTTTTTGCAGTACTGTATGATATAATTAAAAAATTAGTCTTTAAAGGATTAAAGAGACACAAGTTTAAGGAGGATTAAGTTTATGAAAAAACAATTAGTAGCAGGCGCTTTATGTGCAACATTGGCAATGACAGCATTAGTAGGTTGTTCAGGTGGAACAGGTAAAGAAACAAAAGGTACAGATACTAATGCAAGTGGAAAGGCAACCTTAAAAGTGGCAACTTCACCAGACTTTGCACCTTATGAATTTGAGGACCCTTCAAAAGAAGGACAGGAAAAATATGTTGGTGCTGATATGGAACTTGCAAGATATATTGCAAAAGAATTAGATATGGAACTTGAAATTGTTCCTATGGCATTTGATTCATGCCTTGCAGCAGTTACTCAGGATAAAGTAGATTGTTCAATCAGTGGATTCTATCCAAGTGAAGACAGAAGAAAAATCGTAGATTTCTCTGATGCATATTTTGATGATGCAACACAGCAGGTTGTTATTTTAGCTTCAAATGCAGATAAGTATACATCTACAGAATCATTTGATGGAGAAGTAGTTGCAGCACAGAATGGTTCTGCACAGCAGGATATTGTAACCAATGATATGCCTAATGCAAAATTACAGCAGGTTACTTTAACAACTGATGGTGTTCAGATGGTTCGTTCTGGTAAAGCAGCAGGTGTTGTTTTACAGAAAGTTATGGCAGACTCTGTATTAGCTAGCGATAGTTCATTAACTGTTTCTAAGGCTGAATATATAAATCCAGATGGAACTTTAGTAGTTGCAATGAAAAAAGGCAATGAAGATTTAACTAAAAAAGTTAACGAAGTCATTAAAAAAGTAACTGAAGAAAAACTTTATGATCAGTGGATTGTAGAAGCACAGAAATTAGCTCCTTCAGCAAATTAAGGGAATGATCGATGGTAGAGAATTTTCAACTAATATTTGACAGATATACCGGCCTCTTTATTACAGGGGTCGGATATACGTTGTTACTGGCGTTAATTGCAGTAACTTTTGGTACACTTTTTGGTACATTACTTGCTCTTGCAAGACTTAGTAATGTAAAAATTCTTTCAATAATTGCGACAGCCTATGTAGAAGTATTTAGAAATACTCCATTACTTTTGCAATTGTATATTTTTTACTTCTTATTACCTGAAATTGGTGTAGATCTTTCGCCATTCATGGCAGTATCGGTCGGTTTAGTATTAAATACAACGGCATATATTTCAGAAATTATTCGTTCAGGAATTCAAGCTGTAGATAAAGGTCAGATGGAAGCAGCTAGAAGTTTAGGTCTTAACTATTCTCAAGCTATGAGAAAGGTTATATTACCACAGGCGATGAAAAATATTCTACCAGCTTTAGCAAACGAATTTGTTACAGATATCAAGGAAACTTCATTGGCATCGACATTCTTTGTTGGTGATTTAATGACTGCTTATAGAAGTATTAATGGGGCAATTTATTTAACACTAGAACCACTATTTGTCGTTGGTGTTATTTACTTTATTATGTCCTTCACACTTAGTAAGTTTGTTGCTTTCTTAGAGAGGAGGATGAATGCTGATGAGTAATCGTAAAGAAATGATTCGTTTTGAGCATATTTCAAAAAACTTTGGTAAGGTAGAAGTTTTAAAAGATGTCACAGAATCTGTAGGAGATGGTGAAATTGTCAGTCTTATTGGTCCATCAGGTTCAGGAAAATCTACGTTACTTCGATGCATGAATTTATTAGAAATTCCCACTTCTGGACGTATTCTTTTAGATGGAGAGGATATTACTGCAAAAGGTGTGGATATTAATAAGCATCGTCAAAAAATGGGAATGGTATTCCAACATTTTAATGTCTTCCCAAATATGACAGTTGAAGAAAATATTACAATGGCTCCAGTAATTCTTGGTAAACAGTCTAAAGATGAAGCCCATAAAAAGGCAATGGATTTATTAGACCGAGTAGGACTTCGTGATAAGGCAGATGTAAAACCTACGAAGCTATCAGGTGGACAAAAGCAACGTCTAGCGATTATTCGTGCACTTGCAATGGAACCAGAAGTTATGCTTTTTGATGAACCTACCTCAGCGCTTGACCCAGAGATGGTAGGAGAGGTATTAACCGTTATTCGAGATGTTGCAAGTACTGGAATGACTATGATGATTGTAACTCATGAAATGGGATTTGCAAGAGAAATTTCAGATAGAATCTTATTTATGAATGATGGAATTATTGCAGAAGCAGGTACACCAGAGAAAATCTTTGAAGCACCAGATAATGCGAGATTAAAAGATTTCTTAGGTAAGGTACTATAGAAAAAGGAGTTGTGAAAAAACTAAGGCTCCCTCTTTGAGGGAGCTGTCGGCTATGCCGACTGAGGGAGTAGTTCTTCAGTGATTTTTAGAGTTTTCACAGCTCCTTTTTTATTTAATGTTTTATTTATAATTTTGTCAATGAATATTTATGAATTTATGCTATAATACAATTCGTATGTCAGCTAAAACTGGCGTGGGTGTGAACTATAACAAAAACTGAAAGTGAGGGGAAAATTGTGGACAAACCGGTCACGATTATTACAGGAGCATCTAGAGGAATCGGTTATGCGACAGCCGATTATTTAATTAGTAATGGATGCCCTGTTGGAATTTGTTGTCGCAATCCAGAAAATGAAGTTTATCTACAAGAGTTAAAGAGTAAAGCACAGAGGAATGGATTGCCTTGTACGACATTTGTTGGGGATATGGGTGATTATAATATATGTAAAGAGTTTATAGAAAAAGTAAGAGAAGAACTAGGACCGATTGAAGTCTTAATTAATAATGCAGCAGTTTCTTATATTGGACTTTTTCAAGATATGATGCCAGATGAGTGGAATTATATTCTTTCTTCAAATTTGACATCGGTATATAATTGCATTAATTTAACATTGCCAGATATGATTCATAAGCATCAAGGCAAGATTATTAATTTATCATCTGTTTGGGGAATAGTAGGAGCTTCTTGTGAAGTGGCCTACTCTGCAACAAAAGGTGGAATTAATGCACTTACACGTTCTTTAGCGAAAGAAGTAGCTCCTAGTAAAATTCAAGTGAATGCCATTGCTTGTGGAGCAATAGATACAGAGATGAACCACTTTTTATCAAAAGAAGATAGAGATTTACTGGAGCAAGAAATTCCATATGGACGTATGGGCAGAACTTCAGAGGTTGCAAAGTTTATTTGGCAATTAATGGAATCTTCAAATTATTTAACAGGACAGGTTATCTCATTTGATGGTGGATGGATTTAAAAAATGGATTAAAAAAAGGGCTGTTGTAACAGCCCTTAAAAATTTCTAGTTTTAGCATTCAGGTTCAATCAAACCATAATTGTTTCCCTTACGTTTGTAAACCACATTGATTTCATCAGTTTGTGAATTTCTAAATACAAAGAAACTATGTCCTAATAATTCCATCTGAAGGCAAGCTTCTTCAGGATCCATAGGTTTAACAGCAAATCTCTTAGAACGAACAATCTGAATAGTTTCAGGTTCATCAAACTCTTCATCGATAAATGCTTGACTGAAATCAGCAGCACTTTGTTTAGCATTTACAAGCTTTGTCTTATATTTCTTAAGCTGACGTTCAATCACTTCTTCAACTAAGTCTATAGATACATACATATCTGTACTTACCTGTTCAGAACGAATAATACTTCCCTTAACAGGAATTGTAACCTCTATTTTTTGGCTATCTTTCTGAACAGAAAGAGTGACATTGACAACCGTGTCAGGTTTAAAATACTTCTCTAACTTGCCAAGTTTGTCCTCGATGGCGGATTTAAGTCCCTCAGTAATGTCAATATTGCGACCTGTAATAATAAAACGCATAAAATCCACTCCTTTGCTCTGTTGATATAAAAATTATAGCACAAAATGAGAAAATTTACAAGGAAATTTACAATAAATTCATAATAAATTCATAGGGAAAATACCTTTTTACTTTACTATTTAATCATTAAGTGTTACAATACACAAAGTTAAGAAAAAACAACTTATATGGAGGTATCCAATGGGATTAATACAGAAACTATTTGGTTCATATAGTGAAAGAGAACTCAAATTAATTCGTCCAATTGTTCAAAAGGTAGTAAGCTTAAAACCTCAGATGGAAGCTTTAAGTGATGATGAACTTCGAAATAAAACAATAGAATTTAAAGAACGCTATGAAAAGGGAGAAACCTTAGATGATTTACTTCCAGAAGCTTTTGCAGCAGTTAGAGAAGGTGCAAAACGTGCTTTAAATATGGAGCCTTATGAAGTTCAGATTATTGGTGGTATTATCTTACATCAAGGTCGAATTGCTGAAATGAAAACTGGTGAAGGTAAGACCTTAGTATCAACTCTTCCAGCTTATCTTAATGCCTTAGCAGGAAAAGGCGTTCATGTTGTTACTGTCAACGATTACCTAGCACAGCGTGATGCTGAGTGGATGGGTCAGGTTCATCGCTTTATGGGCTTAAGTGTTGGTGTAGTTCTAAATGATATGAACAGTGAAGAACGAAGAGCAGCTTATGCTTGTGATATTACTTATGTAACCAATAATGAACTTGGTTTTGATTACTTAAGAGATAATATGGTCCTATATAAACAAGACCTTGTACTTAGAGACTTAAATTATGCCATCATTGATGAAATTGACTCGGTTTTAATTGATGAGGCAAGAACTCCTTTAATTATTTCAGGTCGTGGAGAAAAATCAACAGAGCTTTATGAACAGTGTGACAGACTTGCTCGTATGATGGAAAAAGGTACATTTAAGCCAGAGATGTCTAAGAT
This sequence comes from Lachnospiraceae bacterium TWA4, assembly GCA_000875945.1. Classification (GTDB taxonomy): domain Bacteria; phylum Bacillota; class Clostridia; order Lachnospirales; family Lachnospiraceae; genus TWA4. The sequence goes on from JPZU01000001.1 coordinate 1,663,256, forward strand.
GGAACTTCTTATGGCAGAAGATCCGGATGCTGATGAAGATGGAGATTTTATTGTCAATGAAAAAGACAAGATTGTAACACTTACTCAGCAGGGTATTAAGCGAGTTGAGCAGTTCTTTAAGATTGACAACTTAGCAGATGCTGATAACGTAGAAATTCAGCACAATATTATTTTAGCACTTCGTGCCCATCACTTAATGCATGAAGGTCATGATTACATTGTAAAAGATGATGAAGTGTTAATTATTGATGAGTTTACTGGACGTATTATGCCAGGTCGTCGTTATTCAGATGGTTTACATCAGGCAATTGAAGCAAAAGAACACGTAAAGGTTAAACGTGAGAATAAAACCATTGCAACCATTACCTTCCAGAATTTCTTTAATAAATTTGAGAAAAAAGGTGGTATGACAGGTACAGCAATGACTGAAGCAAAGGAATTCCAGGATATTTATGGAATGGACGTTGTAGAAGTTCCAACCAATCTTCCTGTGCAGCGTAAAGATTTAGAAGATGCTGTGTATAAGACCAAGGAAGAAAAATACAATGCGGTTGTCGATGCAGTTATTGAAGCTCATGAAAAAGGTCAACCTGTTCTAGTTGGTACAATTGCTGTTCAGACTACTGAATTATTAGAGAAGATGTTACGTCGTAAAGGACTTAGAAATATTGAGGTTTTAAATGCAAAGCAGCATGAGCGAGAAGCAGCGATTGTAGCTGATGCAGGTATTCATGGAGCGATTACCATTGCTACAAATATGGCAGGTCGTGGTACCGATATTAAGCTTGACGATGAAGCAAAGGCAGCAGGTGGATTAAAGATTATTGGTACAGAACGTCATGAATCTAGACGAATTGATAATCAGCTTCGTGGTCGTGCTGGTCGTCAGGGTGATCCTGGTGAATCAAAATTCTATATTTCATTGGAAGATGACTTAATGAGACTTTTTGGCTCAGAACGATTAATGGGAATCTTCTCTTCAATTGCTAGTGAAGGCGAGGAAATTTCTCATAAGTCGCTATCTAAAGCAATTCAACGAGCACAAGAAAAGATTGAGCATAACAACTTTGGCATTCGTAAGAATTTATTAGAATATGATCGCATTAATAATGAACAAAGAGAGATTATCTATGGAGAACGTCGTAAAGTATTAGACGGTGAAAACATGAGAGATAACATCATGGGTATGATTCAAGATGATATCGACAGTGCAGTAGATATGACAATTCCAGAAGATACAGATTCAGAAGAATGGAACTTCACAGAACTTTCTGGTCTTTTAACTCAGACGATTCCAATTTCTTTAAAATTTACAGAAGAAGAATTAAAGAATTTAACAACTAAAGGTGAGTTAAAGCAGATTTTAAAGGAACGCGCTGTAAAACTTTATGAACTTAAAGAAGCAGAGTTTCCAGATGATGAGACCATGCGTGAAATTGAGCGAATTTTCTTACTTCGTACAATTGACAGAAAGTGGATGGAGCATATTGATGATATGGAACAGCTTCGCCAGGGTATTGGTTTACAGGCTTATGGTCAAAAAGATCCATTAGTAGAATATAAGATGGCTGCTTTTGAGATGTTTGATGGTATGATTTCAAGTATTCAGGAAGAAACTGTTCGTGCGCTTTATCATGTAATGCCTCAAAGACAAGAAGAGCGAGTTGCTGTTGTAAAAATTGTTGGAACAAATAAAGATGATTCAGCAACTAAGCGTACAATTCGAAGAGAAAGTAAAAAGATTCAGCCAAATGATCCATGCCCATGTGGTTCAGGTAAGAAGTATAAAAAATGTTGTGGTAGAAATATCTAATATAGCTCCTTTAGGAGAACGAATAAATATGTATAGAAAGAGGTGAAATAATGGTTGAATTAGACGAGTTTAGATACACCTTATCAACCTTTGAAGAACCATTAGTTGAAGTGAGGGATTCACTTTGACTTACCAAATAAGTCAAATCGTATTTTAGAACTTGAGAAATCAATGGAGGAGCCAGATTTTTGGAATAATCCAGATAAATCGACTCAGATTGTCAAGGAACTTAAAAATTTAAAAGATACAATGGAAGAGTATCACAAGTTAGAAAGTGATTACGAAGAAATAGAAACTTTAATTGAAATGGCAGAGGAAGAAGATGATCGAAGTTTACTACCTGAAATCGAAGAAGCCATTCAATCATTGCAAACTGAATTAGAAGAAGTTCGAATCAGTACATTATTAAATGAACCTTATGATAAAGAAAATGCAATTTTAACTTTACATGCAGGAGCTGGTGGAACAGAAGCTTGTGATTGGGCAAGTATGCTGTATCGAATGTATACAAGATGGGCAGAAGCTAAAGGATTTACCTATACAGTTTTAGACTATTTAGATGGCGATGAAGCCGGAATTAAGTCAGTCACTGTTCAGATTAATGGTGTGAATGCCTATGGCTATTTAAAATGTGAAAAAGGAGTCCATCGATTAGTTCGAATTTCTCCATTTAATGCTGCAGGAAAACGTCAAACATCATTTGTTTCTTGTGATGTAATGCCAGATATTGAAGAAGATATTGACATCGATATTAATGAAGATGATTTACGTATAGATACGTATCGTTCAAGTGGCGCTGGTGGTCAGCATATTAATAAGACCTCATCAGCTGTTCGAATTACTCATTTACCTACAGGTATTGTCGTTCAATGTCAAAATGAACGTTCACAGCATATGAACAAAGATAAGGCAATGCAGATGTTAAAAGCTAAGCTTTTACTATTAAAACAACAGGAAAATGCAGAAAAACTCTCAGATATTCGTGGAGATATTAAGGAAATTGGTTGGGGAAGCCAGATTCGTTCCTATGTAATGCAACCATATACGTTAGTCAAAGACCATAGAACTTCTTGTGAAAGTGGAAATGTTCAAAGTGTACTTGATGGTGATTTAGATAATTTTATCAGTTCGTACTTGAAATGGAAAAAACTTCAAAAATAGACTTATAAATTCTTGATATATTTGATAACCTAGACGTATGTTTGTTCTAATAATGGCAAAATCGTACTGAATTGTAAACAGTAGTAAAAAAATTCTTGTTCATCTTGCATAATAGTAAAAAATATTCTGTACACACATATGTATTTCTGATACGGACTATGGCGAGGATAAAGATGACAGAAGAAAATAAATATTATATTGTTAAGAAAAAAGCGATTCCAGAAGTGCTTCGCAAGGTTGTAGATGCTAAACGATTATTAAAATCAGACGCATCGATGACGGTTCAAGAAGCAATTGATCAAGTGGGAATCAGTCGAAGTTCTTTCTATAAATACAAAGACGATATTATGCCTTTTAGAGAGAACATGAAGGGTATGACTGTTACATTTATGATTGTAATGGATGATATACCTGGTTTATTGTCTACAGTTTTAAAGCTTGTTGCAGAGTATCATGCAAATGTACTTACGATTCTACAGGCAATTCCGGTGAATGGAATTGCTTCACTAACTATTAGTATTGAAGTGTTACCTACAACAAGAGAAGTAGCAGATTTAGTCAGCCAAATTGAACAGTTAGAAGGTATACATGAGTTAAAATTATTATCTAGGGAGTGACAAATATGATTAAAATTGCAGTAATGGGATATGGAACAATTGGTAGTGGGGTTTCTAAAACTTTAGAAATGAATAAAGAAATCATTACAAATAATGTTGGGGAAGAAGTAAGTCTAAAGTATGTTTTAGATTTAAGAGATTTTCCAGGAGACCCTATTGAAGATAAGGTTGTACATGATGTAAATGTAATTGCTAATGATCCTGAAGTTTCAATTGTTGTGGAAACTATGGGTGGAACTAAACCAGCTTATGAATTTGTTAAAATGATGTTAGAATCTGGAAAAAGTGTTGTAACTTCTAATAAAGCATTAGTTGCAGCGCATGGTACTGAATTATTAGAAATTGCAGCTTCTAAGAAGAAAAATTTCTTATTTGGTGCAAGTGTTGGTGGAGGTATTCCAATTATTCGTCCACTTCGTACATCTTTAGCTCAAGATGAACTACAAGAAATTACAGGTATTCTAAATGGAACTACGAACTATATTTTAACAAAGATGAAGGATGAAGGACTTAGCTATGAAGTAGCTCTTTCACAGGCACAGGCTTTAGGCTATGCAGAAAAAGATCCAACAGCTGATGTAGAAGGCTATGATTCTTGTCGTAAGATTGCGATTCTTTCTTCATTAGCTTATGAAAAAGAAGCGAATTATGAAGACATTCATACAGAAGGAATTACTAAGATTACCAATATAGATTTTCAGTATGCAAATAAAGCAGGAATGGCTGTTAAATTATTAGCTACAAGTAGAAGAGTAGGTGACAAATTCTATGCAGTAGTTGCTCCAACTATGGTAGATGCAACTTGTCCTTTATATAGTGTAAGTGATGTATTTAATGCAGTATTAGTGAAAGGAAATATTGTCGGAGATTTAATGTTCTATGGAAGTGGCGCTGGAAGTCTTCCAACAGCTGCTGCAGTAGTTGCTGATGTTATTGAAGTTGCAAAACATCCACATTGTTCAGTAATGCGTATTTGGAGTAGAGAGAAATTAGAGTTTTCTGATTATAAGGAATTAGAATCTCGTTTCTTTGTACGATTTGAAGGTAAATCAAACAAAAATGCAGTCATTGAGCTTTTAGAGCCAACAAAAGCTTATGAATTAGAAGGCATGGATGAGTATGGAGTTGTTACAAAGAAGATGTCTCAGAATGCATTTGAAGAAGCTTTAAAGAAATTAGATGGAGTAATTAGTGTACTTCGTGTACATTAATTAGTGTGTACATGAAGTATTACTTCGTGTATATGAACTAGATAGAGGAGAAAAAGGGCTATTGCATAGAAGTATCATCTTGCAATAGCCTTATTTTTGTGTTATATATGAAAAGATACTTTTATTTTTATGTTGTAGAGGGGAGAGGTTTGTAAAATGAAGACCCTACAATTTATAACTCAAAATCCGAAGGAAACGTATGAGTTAGGTCAAAAGTTAGGACAGTTAGCAAATAAAGGTGAAATCTATTGTTTAGAAGGTGACTTGGGAACTGGTAAAACAGTCTTCACACAAGGATTTGCTAAAGGACTTGGAATTGAAGAACCAGTCAATAGTCCAACATTTACGATTGTACAAGTTTATGAGGAAGGACGACTTCCTCTTTATCATTTTGATGTCTATCGTATTGGTGATCCAGAGGAAATGTATGAGCTTGGTTATGAAGACTATTTCTTTGGAGAGGGTGTTTGCTTAATTGAATGGCCAAGTTTAATTGAAGAATTATTACCCAAAGAAGCCTTTTTTATTCACATTGAGAAAGATTTAGAAAAAGGATTTGATTACAGAAAGATTGAAGTAATTATAGGAGAGGAAAAAGCAAATGAAATTGTTAGCCATTGAGAGTGCTGCTGTGACAGCTTCAGTAGCAATCATAACAGATGATACACTTACAGCAGAATACAGTGTGTCATTTAAGAAGACTCATTCTCAGACCCTGCTTCCAATGATTGATGAAATTGTATCAATGATTGGTTTAGATTTAAATGAATTAGATGCTATAGCAATTTCTGGAGGACCTGGCTCATTTACAGGACTTCGAATTGGTTCAGCAACAGCTAAGGGTTTAGGACTTGCTTTAAATAAGCCATTAATTCATATTCCAACATTAGATGCCATGGCTTATCAAATTTTTGGAACAGATGCAGCAATTTGCCCAATGCTTGATGCAAGAAGAGAAAATGTTTTTACAGGAATCTATGAGCACAATGAGAAGTTTAATATAATAAAAGAACAACATCACAGTAGTGTAAAAGAACTCTGTGAAGAATTAAATAAACTTGGACGACGAGTTTGCTTTTTAGGTGATGGTGTTAGAACTTATGAGAGTCAGATAAAAGAGTATTGTACAGTGCCATTCTTTTTTGCCAAAGAGTTTGCAAATGGGCCAAGAGCAGGAACTGTTGCAAGTCTTGCAAAGATTTATTTTGCAGAAGGTAAAATGCAAACTGCTACAGAACATGCACCAGATTATTTGAGGTTATCACAGGCAGAATGGGAATTAAAATCGAAACAAAAGTAATGTCAAAAGATGATACAAAAGAACTAAAAGTGATGTCAGAAAATGACATAGAAGAAATCTTTTATTTAGAGAAACAACTTTTTGAAGATCCATGGTCGATGTCAATTCTTACAAATTGTTTGACATATTCAACGTATTTTTGTTTGGTCGCAAGAGAAGAAAATCAGATAATAGGCTATTTGATTTCACAAATTGTGTGTGGTGAGGGAGAAATTCATCGTATAGGTGTATTGCCTTCCTATAGACGAAGAGGAATTGCCAATTGTTTGATGGAAGAGTTTATTAATCAGAACTGTGAGACTTATCTGTTAGAGGTAAGACCTAGCAATGAGGGTGCAGTTTCTCTTTATAAGAGATGGGGATTTGAAGTAATTGATACTAGAAAAAATTATTATCATAACCCATTAGAAGATGCGTGGATTATGTGTAAGCATAGTTGACGGAGTCTTGATGTCTAAAGCTGACTGAGGGAGTATTTTGATAATTTTTAGAGTTAAAAATTTCCATTGAAATTGGTGAATAAAATCAGTATAATGAGTCTCATATTGAAGCAATAGTTACTTTTACTAGGACTAGGAGGTTTGTTATGCGTATTGTTAATAAAGATGGACAAGTTG
>JPZU01000001.1:1669994-1673689 GCA_000875945.1 Lachnospiraceae bacterium TWA4
TTGTGACAAAAAAGAAATAAAGCCACAAGGTGATATTTGGAAGGAAGAATTTGTTTCTTTAGACAAGAAGTGGGGATATTTTTCAAATAAAGATGGTGAAAATCATCATTTAGATTTATGTGAATCTTGTTATGATGAGTGGATTACTAAATTACAGGTTGCAGTTACAATTGCAGATGAAACTGAACTACTGTCCTAAGTTATTTAGGAGAAGCTTAATTTTATGTTAGATATATGTTTATTGGGAACAGGAGGAATGATGCCTCTTCCAGGTCGATGGTTAACTGCTATGATGGCTAGATGTAATGGAAGTAATTTACTCATTGACTGTGGAGAAGGGACTCAGATTGCAATAAAAGAAAAAGGCTGGAATTTTAAGCCGATTGATGTGATTTGTTTTACACATTATCATGCAGACCACATTAGTGGTCTTCCAGGACTTTTATTGACTATGGGAAATGCAGAGCGAAAAGAACCATTATTACTTGCTGGGCCAAAAGGTCTTGAACGAGTAGTATCGGCTCTTCGAATGATTGCTCCAGAACTTCCGTTTCCGATTATTTATAAAGAGTATACAGAAAAAGAAGAAGAATTTTGTGTAGGTCCTTATCGAATTAAAGCATTTCGAGTGAATCATAATGTCACTTGTTATGGCTATAAAGTTTGTATTGACCGCATTGGTAAATTTGATGTACAAAAGGCTTTAAGTCTAGGTCTTCCAAAACAGCTGTGGGGAGTCTTACAAAAAGGAAATAATGTGACATTTGAAGGCAAAGACTATACACCCTCAATGGTCTTAGGAGAAAATCGAAAGGGATTAAAGGTTGTCTATACAACAGACACAAGACCTCTTCAAGTTATTTCAAAGGAAGCTACAGAGGCTGATTTATTTATCTGTGAGGGAATGTATGGGGAGTCTGATAAATTAGCTAAAGCAAAAGAGTATAAGCATATGACGTTCTATGAGGCAGCTTTACTTGCAAAAGAAGCGAATCCCGAGAGAATGTGGTTAACTCATTATAGCCCTTCATTAATGTATCCAGAAAATTATATGGAAGGCATTCGAAAAGTATTTCCAAGAGCATGGGCAGCTAAAGATGGACAGAGTTTAGAGTTAAAGTTTGACGATGAAAAGTAGGTAAAGAATATGGAGAAAGATACATTAATATTAGCAATTGAGAGTTCTTGTGATGAGACAGCGGCAGCTGTTGTAAAAAATGGCAGAGAAGTTCTTTCAAATGTCATTTCTTCACAAATTGATTTGCATACATTGTTTGGAGGTGTTGTACCTGAAATAGCTTCTAGAAAGCATATAGAAAAGATTAATCAGGTAATCGAACAGGCGATGAGTGATGCGAAAGTTGACTGGGATGATTTATCAGCAATTGGTGTTACTTACGGCCCTGGACTGGTTGGAGCTTTATTAGTGGGTGTAGCAGAGGCAAAAGCTATTGCTTATGCTAGAAAATTGCCATTAATTGGAGTCCATCACATTGAAGGTCATGTGAGTGCGAACTTTATTGAGCACAAAGATTTAGAGCCTCCATTTTTATGTCTAATTGTTTCAGGTGGTCATACACATCTTGTAATTATGAAAGACTATGGAGAATTTGAAATCTTAGGAAGAACTAGAGATGATGCAGCAGGAGAGGCATTTGACAAGGTTGCACGAGCTATTGGATTAGGATATCCAGGTGGACCTAAGATTGATAAATTATCTAAAGAAGGGAATCCTCATGCAATTACATTTCCTAAAGCTAAAGTGGATGGTTCACCTTATGATTTTAGTTTTAGTGGAATTAAATCAGCAGTGCTTAATTATATTAATCAAAATAAGATGCAAAATAAGGAAATTAATGATGCAGACCTTGCAGCCTCATTTCAACAGGCAGTGGTTGAAGTGCTAAGTGATCACGCAGTAAAGGCTGCTAAAGAATACGGTTATAATAAAGTAGTTCTTGCAGGTGGGGTAGCATCAAATTCAGCGCTTCGTGCACAATTTAAGAAAGATTGTGAAAAGAATGGATTAGAATTTTATTATCCATCACCTATTCTTTGTACAGATAATGCAGCAATGATTGGTGCAGCAGCTTATTATGAATATAAAAAAGGTGTAAGAAGTGGCTGGGATTTAAATGCAATCCCTAATTTAAAGCTTGGGGAAAGATAAGATGATTAAAAAAAGACTGTAGCCATTGTTTTGGCAGCAGGGCGTGGAAGCCGTATGAAGAGTTCGATTCAAAAGCAATATATGGAATTAAAAGGCTATCCAGTCCTATACTATTCATTAAGGGCTTTTGAAGAAAGTATAGTAGATGACATCATATTAGTTGTAGGTAAAGATGAAATTGACTATTGTAAAAAAGATATTGTAGATAAGTATGGATTTACAAAGGTTAAAAAAATCATTGCAGGTGGAAGTGAACGCTATCTGTCTGTTTACAATGCAATAGAATCTATTAAAGACCAAGGATATGAGAGAATTCTTGTTCATGATGGAGCTAGACCTTTAATTACACAGGAAATTATTATGCGTTGTATTGAAGGAATTGATTCTTATGATGCCTGCGTAGCCGCTATGCCTGTAAAGGATACGATTAAAGTATCTGATGAAAATGAATGGGCAATTCATACACCGAATAGAAGTAGTTTGTATTTGATTCAAACTCCGCAAGCTTTTGATGCCAATTTAATTATTGAAGCATATGAGAAATTAAATAATCGACTACAAGCTGGAGAGCAGCTAGCAATTACAGATGATGCAATGGTGGTGGAAACCTGTATGAATCGTGAAGTAAAGCTTATAGAGGGTGATTATAAAAACATAAAAATTACAACTCCTGAAGATATAGGAGTTGCTGAAGTATTCTTAAAATATTTGTCATAAGATAAAATCCTGTATTTATTCAAATCTGATTTTTATAAACAGATGAGGATAAATACAGGATTTTTTTAAAATTTGTTTTCGGTTAATAGTACTTGGCTTTTACTCAATTTCATAGTTGAAATTTATAAAGATTTATTATAAAATAACTATAAATAATATGATAGGTAGCTGATAAAATTAAGGTAATTATGATAGGAGGATGTGTATGAGATATGAAAATAACAGAAAATGGTATCTATTAGGAGTCATTGTTGGTTTATTATTTTGTCTGATCTTTCAAATTCAGGTATATGGAGCAGAAAATGAGGGTCAAATTTATTATGGTAAAAAAGGAAAAATTTATTATCCAAAAGTACTGACTTGTACTTATGATGGACCAGAATCTAAATTTGGAATTAGTTTTCCTTTTTCTAATAAAAATGTAAAAATTACAAATGTAAAAATTAGTGGAAAGGGAACCTATGCAAAGGTTTCCTATGAAGAAAAATATTTGGTAGAAAACTCAGATTATAAGCTTCCTTATGTATCTAAGGCTGCATTAAAAGATGGTGGTGGATGTTTAGGAAAATATGTTGAAATTTCTGCATATCTTCCCAAAAAAGGAACTTATACGGTGTCTTACACTGTGAGAAATAGTAAGAATAAAAAACTTGGAACTTATCGAACGATTTTAAAGGCAAAGAAAAAATATAAAAATACACAAGAGTATCCAACGGGAGTTAAGAGTATAACTTTTGATGGAAAGGAATTAAAAAATTATGGTGTATTAAAGAGTGCAAAAAAAGGGAAACTTGTAATCAAAATGAAG
>JPZU01000001.1:1674255-1674842 GCA_000875945.1 Lachnospiraceae bacterium TWA4
CTTGTAATCAAAATGAAGAAAGGTTATGTTTTGACTTGGATTAAAGTTTCAAATAAGAAGCATGATTTTAATAATCCTAGTAGTGATATTAGCAAATATCCAAAGGTAAGAAATAAAAGTATTATTCAAACTGTAAATAAGGCATCATATCATAAAGTTTATGAAGGCGTAGAAGAGGTAACTACCAATCCACTGTTTGTTGGAACAGAGATTATCCTTCGATATCGAAAAAAGGGAATGGAAAAAACGTCAGGATATAATGACGGTTTTACTCCAATTTACGTATTAAATAAAAAATAGAAAAGATTTGTTTTTTTAAATCTTATTTGTGTATTGTCTTTCCGACTTGATTCAAATGAATTAAGTCGGGAGTTTTTTTATTAATGAAAATAGTATAGTGATAACAGTAAAATAAAAAATTTTAAAAAAGTAGTTGACAGATGATTAAAAAGATGGTATTATTCTATCTGTGCTTGTGAGAAACAAGCGAAAAATTTTATATTGATATGGAGAGGTATCGAAGTGGTCATAACGAGGCGGTCTTGAAAACCGTTTGTCCGCAAGGGCGCATGGGTTCGAATCCCATC
>JPZU01000001.1:1681316-1689398 GCA_000875945.1 Lachnospiraceae bacterium TWA4
AGTCGGTTTCTATAAGAAAGCCTTTTGTATTTTTGACAAAAAATTGTAAAAATATAAAAAATCAACAAAAAAATAGATATATCGTTGAAATTATAAGATATAATTGTATAAAATATCTACGAAATCAGAAAAAATATAAATGAAATATAAACAAATTATTAAAAAATATTGACTTTAGATATAAAAATTAGTACAATTTATTTAAAATACAAAATAAAATACATTTGAAAGATTATTAAAAGATTTTAAACTTCGGTAAGAAGGTTTAAATAAAATTATTAACATTTAAAATATTTAAAAGGAGGATAGATGATATGGAGATCCAGTTACAAGAATTAATCGATAAGATTAAAACAGACGGTGTGGCTGTGGCAGAGCAGAATGCATCCAAAAAACTGGCAGACGCTAATGCAGAGGCGGACAAAATTGTCGCAGATGCCAAAGCAGAAGCAGACAGAATCGTCGCACAGGCAAAGGAAGAAAGTGCAAGATTTGAGAAAGCTAGTGAAGATGCTATTCGTCAGGCTGGAAGAAACATCTTAATCGAGTTCCGCGAAAGCATTACAAAGGAGCTTGACACACTTGTTAAAACAGAAGTGAATAAGGCTTATTCAAAGGATATGCTCGGAACACTTATTCCAACTGTTGTAGAAGCATGGGTTAAGAATACAGATGCTGAAGACGTTGGAGTATTATTAAATGCAAAGGATTTGAAGGCTCTTGAACAGGGACTTCAGGCAGCTTTAAAAGCTAAATTAAATGGTGGAATTACATTGAAATCAGATGATAGCTTTGAAGGTGGATTCCGTATTGTAGAAAAAGATGGAACAGCATACTATGATTTTTCAGCTGACGCTGTTGCAGATATGTTTGCAACATATTTAAACCCACGCATTGCGGCTATATTGAAAGAGGCGACTAATTTATGATGAATCAATACTATTTGGTTTCTCAGCTGCCGGGACTCGATGGACTAGATGAGAGAGCTTCTTTGCCAATTAATACAGAAGAATTTAAAGAAGTTTGCTCTAGATTCTTAAGCCCAACTGGCATGAAAACCCTTGATTCACTATCCATAGTCCCTAATAGAGAGGGAGTATCTACAGGTTCTGCACTTGTAGATGAATGGAACCGCGGCGAGAGGCTTTTACGCTTAGCGTTAGGAAGCGTACGAGCATCGAATATGAAAAAACAGTTTGATGTTGGTGACGTGGTTTTGCCTTCGGATATGATTCAGGCTGCTAGAACGGCAGTTGGAATGGGAGATCCGCTTGCGGCTGAACAATATTTAAATCATTATAGAGTAGATTCATTGGATAGACTTAGACCTCTTGATAGTTTCTGCGAAGACGCTGTATTTTATTATGGATTAAAGCTTATGCTTTTAGAGAGAATGCAGAAATTTGATGAAAAGAAGGGAATTGAGTCTTATCAAAAAATATATGATTCTATTCTAAATGGAGATAATCAGGAGAAATAATATGTCGGAGATAAAAGGAAAAGTAGTTGGCATCAACGGAAACATGGTCACAGTTGAATTCGACGGCAATGTTTCTATGAATGAAGTTGGCTACGTAAAAGTAGGCGATAAGCGCCTTAAGAGCGAGATTATTCGTATCCGCGGAAAAGAAGCACAGATGCAGGTTTATGAAATGACCAATGGTATCAAGTGCGGAGACGAAGTGGATTTTACAGGAGATCTACTTTCTGTAGATCTTGGACCAGGGCTTTTAGGTCAGGTATACGACGGCTTACAGAACCCACTGCCTCTTTTAGCTGAACAGGCAGGATGGTTCCTTGAAAGAGGTGTATACGTAGATGCCCTTGATAATGAGAAAAAATGGGAGTTTACTCCAACTGCAAAACCAGGTGATGTGGTTAAAGCAGGAGAATATGTTGGAACTGTTCCTGAAGGAGCATTTACACATAAAATTTTTGTTCCATTTTATTTACTTGGAAGCTATACTGTTAAATCAGTTGCAAAAAAAGGTAATTACACCTTAAAAGATACAATCGCAGTAATTACCGATGAAAAAGGTAAAGAAATTGAACTTCAGATGAGTTTTAAATGGCCAGTTAAGCGTGCAGTTAACTGTTATACAGAAAGACTTGCACCAACCGAAACTATGGAAACCAAGGTTCGTTTGATTGACTCATTCTTCCCAGTAGCTAAAGGTGGAACCTATTGTATTCCAGGACCTTTCGGAGCTGGTAAGACCGTACTTCAGCACACAACTTCTAAATATGCAGATGTAGATATCGTTATTATCGCTGCATGTGGAGAACGTGCCGGTGAAGTTGTTGAAACCTTAACAGAATTCCCAGAACTTACCGACCCTAAGACTGGTAAGTCATTAATGGAAAGAACTATTATTATTTGTAATACATCTTCAATGCCTGTTGCCAGCCGTGAAGCATCTGTTTACACAGCTGTGACACTTGCAGAGTATTACAGACAGATGGGACTTGACGTTCTACTTCTTGCAGACTCTACTTCTCGTTGGGCACAGGCTCTTCGTGAAATGTCAGGACGTCTAGAAGAAATTCCTGGTGAAGAAGCTTTCCCAGCTTATCTTGAATCTTATATTGCAGCCTTCTATGAAAGAGCTGGTTATGTAAGACTTCCAGATGGAAGTACAGGATCTGTTACAATTGGTGGTACCGTATCACCAGCTGGTGGTAACTTTGAAGAACCAGTTACACAGGCTACTCTAAAGGTAGTAGGTGCGTTCCACGGACTTTCAAGAGAACGTTCTGATGCTAGAAAGTATCCTGCAATTGACCCACTTATTTCTTGGTCTAAATACAACAGTGTTGTTGCTGAAGATAAAATTACTTATTGCCGTAACGTTTTGAACCATGGTGTTGAAGTTGGTTCTATGATGAAGGTAGTAGGTGAAGAAGGAACTAGCTTAGATGACTTCATTGTATATCTAAAAGAAGAGATGTTAGATGCTGTATATTTCCAGCAGAACTCATTTGATTTAACAGATGCTAATACCGTTGTTGAAAGACAGCGTTATGCAGTTGATAAGTTAATTAAGATCCTTGGATCTGATTTTGATCTTTCAGATAAAGATGAAGCACGTGTATACTTCAACCAGTTACGTCAGAAATTCATCGACTGGAACTATACAGAGTTTAAGAGCGATGCATTTAAGACAGCAGAAGCTGAGATTGATAAATTATACGAAGCTAAGTCCGGAAAAATGACTCAAGAAGCAGAGAATCTTTGCAAGGATGGTGAAGCATAATGAATAAAGTATATAATCGAATTGAATCCATCGCGGGTAGCGTTATCACTGTCCGTGCAGAAGGTGTAGCTTACAACGAGTTAGCGGAAATCACAACAAGATTTGGTAAATCTCTTGCCGAAGTTAATAAAATTGATAAAGATATCGTTTCACTTCAGGTATTTGCCGGTGGACGTGGTGTATCAACAGGTGATGAGGTTCGCTTCCTTGGACGTGAAATGAGAGTGTCTTTCGGAGATGATCTTCTTGGACGTATCTTCAATGGTTCTGGTGAACCAAGAGATAATGGTCCTGCTCTTACAGAGAATATGAAGCCTATCGGTGGACCTTCCGTTAACCCTTCAAAGCGTATTTTAGCAAACAGAATGATGAGAACAAACATCCCTATGATTGATATGTTTAACTCTCTCGTCGTTTCACAGAAATTACCAATCTTCTCTATTTCAGGTGAACCTTACAACCAGTTACTTGCTCGTATTGCGATGCAGGCAGAAGCTGATGTAATCGTTCTTGGTGGAATGGGATTAAAGTATGATGATTTCTTATATTTTAAAGAGACACTTGGTAACGGTGGAGCTCTTAGCAAGACAGTTATGTTTATTCATACTGCAGCAGACCCTACTGTAGAGTGTATCAAGATTCCAGATATGGTACTTGCAGTTGCAGAGCAATTTGCACTTCAGGACAAAGACGTTCTTGTATTGTTAACAGATATGACAAACTATGCCGATTCTATGAAAGAAATCGCTATTACACAGGAACAGGTACCATCAAACCGTGGTTATCCTGGAGATCTTTACTCACAGCTTGCAGCTAGATATGAAAAAGCTGTAGACTTTGATAAATCTGGTTCTGTAACTTTACTTGCAGTTACAACAATGCCTGGTGATGATGTAACTCACCCAGTACCAGATAATACAGGATATATTACAGAAGGACAGTATTACTTAAAGGGTGGAAGAATTGAGCCATTCGGTTCACTTTCTCGTTTAAAACAGAACGTCAATAGTAAGACAAGACCTGACCATCGTGCTTTAATGGATGCTATGATTCGTCTCTATGCTTCTTATAAAGATACATTAGAGAAGAAGAGTATGGGATTTATCATGAGTAAATGGGATGAGAAGCTTCTAAAATATGGCGAACTCTTTGAGAAAAATATGATGGATCTTTCAGTAAATATGACATTAGAGCAATCCCTTGACCTTGGTTGGGAAATTTTGGCAGATTGTTTTGAAAAAGACGAAACCGGTATTAAATCCGAGTTGATACAAGAATTTTGGCCAGATAAATAAAAAGTGAGGCAAGTGAGATGGCAAAGATAAAGCTGACAAAGAATGAGCAAAAGGCTCAAAAAGACGCGCTGAAAATGTATCAGCGTTATCTTCCGACCCTGACTCTGAAAAAACAGCAGCTTCAAACTGAAATCCGAACCATTGAGTCGGAAGCAATTTCCGTAAGAAAACAGCGTGAAGCCCTTGAAAAAGAATTTGAGGTATGGATCGCAGTATTCGGAGAGGAAAATGTTTTTTTGCCAAATATTGTTACAGTTAGTAACATACGTAAGGGAATTGGTAATATTGCCGGTGTAAAGATTCCTACGTATCAGGGGGCTGATTTTGCACGAGGAGATTACGATCTTTATGAGACACCTCTTTGGGTAGATATGGCAGCTGATTGTATGGAAAAAGCCCTTTCGCTGGATTTAGAAGCTGAAGTGTTGGATGAACAGGTAAGACTTCTTAGAAAAGAACTTCTGACAACATCTCAGAGAGTAAATCTTTTCGAGAAAGTTAAGATTCCGGAAGCAAAAGAGAATATTAAAAAGATTTCCGTATATCTTGGAGATCAGGACACAAGTGCTGTTGTACGTTCTAAGATTTCTAAGAAGAAGATTGAACAGCGTGATGCTGCCGCAGCAGCTGCAGCTTTAGCAAATGGAGAGGGGGTAGCAGTAGTATGATATTACCTATGAAGAAAATTTCTCTCCTTGTTCTCGATACGGAAAAGCGTTCTGCTTTAACAGAGCTTAGAAAATTAGGTCTTGTACACATTGAAGATGTACAAGGTTCTAGTGAAAAGCTTACACAGTTAAAAGAGCAAGCATCAGCATTTGAAAATGCTGTATTTGCAATACAGAACGTACACAATAAAAAAGATAAAGTAGAGCCGGTAACCGCAGACGCAGATAAAGTTTGTGAGATTGTGAATGAAGTTACCAGACTTTCAGAAGAAAATAAGGAGATCGTATCAAAGATCAGTCATAATTTGGCAGAAATTGAACGTGTCATTAAATGGGGCGATTTCAAACCAGAAGATATGATCTACTTAGAAGAAAAAGGAATCTATTTATATCCTTACGAAATGCCGTTAGAAGCATATAAAGAACTTACGGATGAGGTACAGACTATTTTAGTAAATACCGATAAGACAACCGCAAGATTCTTAGTTGTTAGTAATGAAGAAATTTCTGAAAAACCAGAAGCTTTACCAGAATCTGCAAGTATCTTTGAAAGACCTAAAAAGTCAATCAGTCAGATGAATGAAGAAGTTAAGACACTTCAGGCAGATCAAGAAAAGATTAATAAAGAAATTGATTCTTACTATAAATATACCGCTAGTATCAATGATGCAGTTAAATCCCTTCAAAAGGATATTGTATTTGAAAATTATGAAAGCGGTATGGAACAGGCAGAAATATCAGACGATTTAAAGATTGCCTATCTAAATGGATATATTCCTACAGAAGATTTAGATAAGCTTCAGGCAGCAGCCAAAAAACATGGTTGGGGAATCGTAGCAGAAGATCCTACAATCGAAGATAATGTTCCTACAAAACTTCGTAATAATAAGTTTGTAAGTTTGATTTATCCATTAACAGACTTCTTAGGAACAGTACCAGGATATTTTGAATATGATATTTCTGGATGGTTTCTTGGCTTTATGCTCATCTTCTTTGGAATGATTTTTGGAGATGGCGGTTATGGTTTATTAATTGCAGGTGTTGCAGTTGCTCTTATTATCAAAGCAAAGACATCTGGACAGGAAGTACAGCCACTATATCTGTTAGTTGGACTGTTTGGTTTAGCTACAATGCTGTGGGGTCTTGTGACTTGTACATGGTTTGGACTCCCAATAGAGAGTATTCCTACATGGTTACAGAATCTATCAGTGCCAGTACTTTCAAATGTCAATGAAGCAAAGATTTGGCAACCATTCTGGGTTGAAGGAGAGATAGGACTTACAACTGCACAGAACTTACAGATTTTCTGTTTTACCTTAGCACTTATTCAGTTAACTGTTGCACACTTAAAAGCAGGTGCAAGTTGCTTGAAATCGTTAAGATTAATCGGGGAAATCGGAAATATTCTTCAGCTTTGGGGAATGTTCTATGTAGTACTTACACTTGTAGTTAATGCAGAAGTATTTGGACTTGGAAGAGTAATCAACGGAATTCCAGTTGGTACAGTTTCCATTACCTTAGTTGCTGTTGGTTTTGTGATGAGTTTCATCTTCGGCAGCTACGAAGGAAGTGTCAAAGACTCAGTTTTAGATAGTTTGAAGAACATTATTTCCATTTTACTTGGAGTAGTAAACGTATTCTCAGATATCGTTTCATACATCAGACTATGGGCTGTTGGACTTGCAGGTGCAGCAATTTCGCAGACAGTAAATGAAATGGCAGGAGGTATGCTTGGAAATCTTGCATTAATCTTAGTGGTAGTTATCTTATTGGTATTTGGCCACGGATTGAATATGATTTTAAACTTACTTTCAGTTATTGTTCATGGTGTGCGTTTGAACACTTTAGAGTTCTCAACTCACCTTGGAATGGCATGGAGTGGTCATAAGTATGAACCTTTTGATGAGTAATCTTTACGCATCAAGTAAATGAAGGGCAGATGTAAATATTTGCTTGAAACTTAAAAATGGAAAATAAAATATTACAATGTACAAAGTAATTGGATTAGTAAAGGAGTAAATTATGAACTTTGGAATGTTAGGAGCCGGCTTGGCAATGGGTATTGCAGCAATAGGTTCAGCAATCGGTATCGGAACTGCTGGACAGGGAGCAATTGGAGCTTGGAAGAGAGCTTATTTAAACAACAAAACAGCACCATTTATTTTAACAGTATTCGCAGGTGCACCTTTAACACAGACTATTTATGGTTTCTTATTAATGCAGCAGATGAAGGGTGCAACAGCTGATGGAATGTTCTTATTAGGACTTGGTATCGCTTCAGGACTTGCAATGTGCTTCTCAGCTATCGCACAGGGTAAAGCAGGTGCAGCTGGTTCAGATGCATTAGGAGATACAGGAAAAGGTTTCTCTCAGTACATCATGGTAGTCGGACTTTGTGAAACTGTAGCTCTTTTCGCTCTCGTATTTAGTATGGTAGCATTAGCTTAGTTTAGATTTAGAATCTAGAATTTAGAATCAAAGTTAAAGAAAAATGATGAGGACACACTCTTTAGAGGATAAAGGGTGTGTTCTTTTTTTATTTTAATAATTCTTAAATTAATGTTGAACTTATTTATATAATATGTTATAAATAAGTTTGAGGTGATATTATGGATTATAATTTTGCACAAGATTTAAAATCAATTCGTGAAATTCTTGGATTGACACAATCAGAATTAGCATCAAAAATAGGAAGCGAACAAGTAACAATTTCACGAAATGAATCTGGAAAGGTAAAACCATCCACTAAATTGTTGGAGCAAGTTTATGAGTTTGCTTTTAAAAATAATATAAAATTTAATTGTTTAAAAGAAATGTTACATAAAATTTAGAAAGAAAGCCCACTCGTTTACGGGTGGGATGAAA
>JPZU01000001.1:1693449-1701863 GCA_000875945.1 Lachnospiraceae bacterium TWA4
AAGAAAAACGAAATACAAAAGAAGGAGAAAAAATATGGAGTCTTTTGAAAAATTGATGAGTAGTTTTAATTCTATCATCTGGTCGACACCTTTAGTAGCGATTTGCCTTTATGCAGGAATTTATTTCTCAATTCGAATGAAATTTCCACAGCTTCGACTATTTAAGGATATGGCTCATTTGCTAGTTCATGGTGAAAAGTCAGAAACAGGAATTTCCCCCTTTCAAGCATTTGCAGCAACTGTAGGTTCACGAGTAGGAATGGGAAACATTGCAGGTGTTGCAACCGCAATATTCTTTGGAGGACCTGGAGCAATATTTTGGATGTGGTGTATTGCTTTCTTAGGTTCAGGTTCAGCATTTGTAGAGTCAAGTTTAGCGCAGGCGTATAAAGTAAAAACAGACTCAGGTGAATACCTTGGAGGACCTGCTTACTTCATTGAACGAGGACTGAAATGCAAACCTTATGCAATGCTCTTTGCAATCGCAACGGTTCTTGGCCCTGGAATTTTAATGCCAGGTTTACATATCAACTCAATTGCTTCTACTTATGAAGAAGCCTTTGGATTAAATATGGTAGCTGTTGGATTTGTATTTTGTGCAGTATTTGCTTTAGTTATCTGCGGTGGTATTAAACGAATCGGAAAAGTTGCAGAGCTTATGGCACCTGTAATGTGTGTAATTTATGTAGCCTTAGCAATTGGTGTTATTGGATTAAATATTACAAGAGTGCCAGCAATGTTCCAGTTAATCTTTAGCTCAGCATTTGGTTTACATCAAATATTTGGTGGAATCATTGGTTCAGCAATTAGCTGGGGAGTTAAGCGAGGAATCTACTCTAATGAAGCAGGTCAAGGTTCTGGAGCAATCGTATCAGCGGCTGCTGAATGTTCTCATCCTGCAAAACAAGGTTTAGTGCAAGCTTTCTCAGTATATATTGATACATTAATCGTATGTACAGCATCTGCATTAATTATCTTATTAACAGGAACTTACAATACAGTAGGAGCCGATGGAAAAACAATGTTAGCAGAAAATGTTCCAGGACTTCAATATGGAATTCGTTGGGCACAGACTGCTTTAAGCAAACAGTATGGAAGCTGGGCAGGTAAATTACTTGCAATCATTATTATCATGTTTGTGTTTACTTCTCTTATGGGATATTATTACGAGGCAGAATCAAATCTTAGATATTTGTTTAAAGATAAAAAAGGTATCCAGTGGATTATGCGAGTAGTTTTCTTAATTTCAGCATTTTCAGGTGTACTAGTCAATGGAGAAATTATTTGGACAATGGGTGATACTGGTGCTGGTATGATGGCATGGTTAAACATTGTAGCAATTATCTTACTTTCTAAGAAAGGATTTGCACTTCTAAAAGATTACGAAGAACAAAAGAAACAAGGAAAAGACCCTGCATTTGATCCAAAGAAATTTGGAATTGATGATACAACAGGTGTATGGGATAAGTATAACAAGAATTAATTTAAAGAAATTATAAAGCGAAAATAAAGGAGATTAGTATTATGTTAAAAGTTACAAGAGCAACAGACCCAGTTTTAGCAGGATTAGTAGATGAAGAATTAAGCCGTCAGGAACACAATATTGAAATGATTGCATCAGAAAGTACTGCACCATTAGCAGTTATGGAATTAACAGGAAGTGTATTTACGAATAAAACTCTAGAAGGATATCCAGGAAAGAGATTCCAAGCAGGTTCTCATATTGCAGATAAAGTAGAAGAATTAGCTTGTGAACGTGCAAAAGAATTATTTGGTGCAGACCATGTAAATATCCAGTCTTATTCTGGTTCAACAGCAAACTATAGCGTATTTGCTTCTGTATTAAATCCAGGAGATCGAATTTTAAGTATGAGACTTGATCAGGGTGGTCACTTAACTCATGGTTCACCAGCAAACTGGGTAAGCAAAATCTATAACTTTGAATTTTATGCAATGGATTCAGAAACCGAGCAGATTGACTATGATGCATTAGAAGAAAAAGCAAGAGAATATCAGCCAAAATTAATCATTGCAGGTGCAAGTTCATACTCTAGATTAATTGATTATGAACGTATCGCTAAAGTAGCAAAAGAAGTTGGTGCATACTTTATGGTAGACATGGCTCATATTGCAGGTTTAGTAGCAGCAAAAGTAATTCCAAGTCCAATTCCTCATGCAGACTTTGTAACATCATCTACTACTAAGACTTTCTGCTCAGCAAGAAGTGGTATGGTATTTTGTAAAGCAGAACATGCAAAATTATTAGATAAAGGAACTTTCCCAGGTGCATTAGGTTCTATCCAGTTACACACAATGGCAGCTAAAGCTTGGTCATTTAAATATGCAGCAAGTGATGAATTTAAAGCAATCATGGAACAGGTTGTTAAAAATGCAAAATGTTTAGCGGAAGAATTAACAAAGTATGGATTTAGAATTGTAAGTGGTGGAACAGATAATCATTTATTAGTAGCAGACCTTCGTGGAAAGAATATTAACGGTAGAGATTTCCAGGATGCTCTAGATTCTATTGGTATTACCGTAAATAAAAATATGGTTCCTTTCGACCCTGAAAAGCCATCAGTAACCAGTGGTGTTCGTATTGGTTTAACTGCTGTAAGTCAGAGAGGATTAAAAGAGCCAGAAATTAAAGAAATTGCAGAAATCATGAATAAAGTAGCAGAAGCTCCAAAGGATGAAGCAAATCTTAAAGCTTGTAAGGAACAGGCTAGTGCGTTAATTGCAAGATTCCCATTATATCCAGCAGGTTCTTTTGAAGATTAATTGATGGGTTACAGTTCACTCGTCAGCCAGAATATGAAAATATTTGTGCTTGCACAAGGATATTTTCATGTTTGCTGACGAAGGGAACGCCATTTAATGAGCAATGCAGCTGCAAAGCAGCGAATGAGCATGTTAGTGCGCTATTGCGAGTGATGAAAATGGCGTTAGTGTGAACTGTAATATTGATAGAGAAAAGCTTGGCTTATGGGCCAAGCTTTTTTACAAAATTTGTAGAATTTATGGTATGCTTAAAAAAATTATATGAAGAGGAAAAAACTTATGAATTATGAACAGTTATTAAAAGATATGAGCAGCGAAAAAGAAGTCATCTGGTTAAATCCTGATAAACTTCCTTTTGAAGAGGCAAAACCTAATTTAGAGTTAACGATGGCTGATATTGAAGATGCCGAAAAACGATTAGCAAGATTTGCACCATTTATTATGAGATGTTTTCCTGAGACTAAAAAAGATCAAGGAATCATTGAATCTGATTTAGTGGATATTCCTAAGATGAAAGAAAAAATTAATGAAAAATACGATAGCAAATTGAGTGGGCGATTACTTTTAAAGAAAGATAGTCATCTTGCAATTGCAGGTTCTGTAAAAGCTCGTGGTGGAATCTATGAAGTATTAAAACACACAGAAGATTTAGCTATTGAGAATGGATTGATCAAAGAGACTGATAATTACGAAAAACTTGCAGACCATAGAGAGTTCTTTGAGCAGTATACCGTTCAGGTTGGCTCTACAGGAAATCTAGGAATGAGCATCGGTATTATGAGTGCGGCAATCGGCTATAAAGTTATTGTTCACATGTCGGCAGATGCAAAGCAGTGGAAAAAAGATTTACTACGTAGTCGTGGAGTAACTGTAATGGAATATGAATCTGACTATAGTAAGGCTGTTGAAGAAGGACGTAGACTTTCAGATGAAAATCCAAAGAGCTATTTTGTCGATGATGAAAACTCTAGAAACCTATTTCTTGGATATGCTGTTGCGGCTAAAAGATTGATTGGTCAACTAGAAAAATTACAGGTTGCAGTAGATGCAAATCACCCACTATTTGTCTACATTCCTTGTGGAGTTGGTGGAGCACCAGGTGGAGTTAGTTTTGGACTTAAACAAGTTTTTGGAGATAATGTTCACTGCTTCTTTGTAGAGCCTACACAGGCTCCCTGTATGGCAGTTGGAATGATTACTGGAAAGCACAATGCAATCTCTGTTCAAGATATTGGGCTTACAGGACTTACAGATGCCGATGGATTAGCAGTTGGAAGACCTTCTGGATTTGTAGGTGGAGTGATGAAGACCTTACTAAGTGGTGAATTTACAATTCGTGATGCAAATCTCTATCACTATATGAGAGATTTACTAGAAACAGAAGAGATTTTCTTAGAGCCAAGTGCTTGTGCATCTTTCCAAGGTCCAATCCGATTAATGCAGAGCAGTTACGCAAAAGATGAAGGATTAGAAGAAAAAATGGCTGATGCGACACATATTGCGTGGGCAACCGGCGGAAGTTTAGTTCCAGAAGAAATTCGAGAAGAATATAAGAAAACTTATTTAGATTAAGAAAAATAGAATAGATGTAAGAAAGGAATTGAATAGAATGAGAGAAGCAATGAATATAGCAGGAGCACCAGTAGCAGTAGGTCCTTATGTACACGCTGTAAAGGTAGGGGATATGGTTTTTCTATCAGGTCAGTTAGGACTTGATCCATCAACTGCTACCCTACCAGAAGGAGTTGAGGCTCAGACCAAGCAGAGCCTTGAAAATGTTAAAACTGTATTAGAAGGTTGTGATTCAGATTTAGACCATGTTGTAAAGACCGGAATTTTTCTAGCAGATATTAATGATTTTGCAAAAGTCAATGAAATCTATGCACAGTATTTTGCAAATGAAAAACCAGCGCGTTCTTGTGTAGAAGTTGCTAATCTTCCAAAAGGTGGATTAGTAGAAATTGAAGCAATTGCAGTAATAAAATAACAAAAATAAAAGCTTGGCGAATGAGTCAAGCTTTTTTTACAAAAATAATAAAATGTGTGGTATTCTAAGAGAAAGTAAATTGGTTAAAGAGGTGATTTTCTATGGTACGTCAGTCAATTGATTGGGGAGAGGTATTGTGGCTTGATGAAGAAAAAGAACTGTTGACAATGAATGGACTTCATGTGGGAGTTGTAACGGTTTTTCCGGGGGCACATCAGCAAAGACATATTCATTATGATGAGCAGGTATTTTATGTTTTACAAGGTCAGGCAATTTCGTACATTGATGGAGAAGAAGTTAGTATGTCATCTGGTGACTTTTATCATTGGAAAGCAGGGGTTATCCATGAGGTATTTAATATTGGAAATGTACCTTTTCAACATTTATTAATTTCAAATCCGACACCTGAAAGCAATTCATCAGTCTCTAAAAAGGAGAGAGAATTAAAATCTGGACAAGTATCGCAAGATCTTATTTATACAACTGTTGAAGCAATTCGTACACAGTTCTTAGAGACCCTACATTACGGATATACAATTTTTGATTATTTGGGAAATGTCATTGCACAAAGTAAATTTTTTCCTGAGTATTGTCAAACTTGTTGCCATGTGGATATGAATATTGGTAAGTGCCCTTGTATGGGACAACTCCCAGTTCCTATGTTAAAACAAAATAATGTGTTTGAGTGCATTCATGGAATGGAAGTATTTCACTATCCAATTTATTTTAGAGATATATTTCTTGGATATATTCAAGGTGGATATATTAGACATTCAAAGAGTCGAAATTCGATAAAAGCTAAAGGTGTCTATGATGTACCAGCAAGTGTAGTTTCAGGCATTCGAGCATTGCTTGAAAAAATTGTGAAGGCAATGGTTAATTATTGTGAATTTGAGCAGTTTCGACAAGAACTTATGAATAGAGAAATCGAAATTGCAAATCAAACACAGACTAGAGAATTATTAATGAAAAATCTAAAAGATGCGGAGTATGCAGTGACAGATTTAAAGATAAATAATCACTTTTTATTTAATACATTAAATAGCATGGCAGCTATGGCAATTGATGGAGGACAGATGGACTTATATCAATCAATTGTTGATTTATCTAAGATGTTTCATTATACACTTCGAACTCAAAATGCTGTGGTATCTTTTGAAAAAGAAATTGAATACGTTAAAGCCTACTTACAACTTCAAAAATTGCGTTATAAGGAACAATTAAAAATTACTTATAAAATTGGTAAACGAGCAATGGATGCCAAGGTTCCATTTAATTTTCTGCAACCTATTGTGGAAAATGCATTTGTACATGGATTTAAAGAAAGTAAGATTAAACGATTAAGAATTGTTGCAAGGGTGACACAAGATGTTTTAGAAATTCAAGTATTAAATAAAGGAAAAGTAATAATACCTGATGATTGTTGGAAGCTAAATCAAGAAATTACAAGTACAAGTTCTCATGGATTGTCTATGATTTATCAGAAATTATTAAATATTTTTGGAGAAGTTAATGCATTTGGATTCTCAATGACACAGAATCATTGGGTTTGCTTTATAGTACAGATTCCATTAAAGAAAAAATAGGAGGTAATGTTATGGTTCGTGCAGTAATTTGTGATGATGAAAAAGCGGCATTAAATATTATTAAGCATTTTCTAAAAATGGATAATCTTCCAATTGAAATTGTTGGAACAGCAGAAAATGGAACAGATGCATTAAAATTAATTCAAAAACAAAAGCCAGATTTAGTTTTCATGGATATTCATATGCCTTTCTTAAATGGATTTGAAGTGATAGAGAAATTACAAGATAGTAAAACAAAGGTGATTATTATCACAGCCTATGATTCCTTTGATTATGCAAGACAAGCACTAAGACTTGGGGCTTGTGATATTCTAGCAAAACCTATTGAACTTAGCCAGTTAAGGCAGGCAATTAATCGAGCAATTCAATGGAATTTTACCAACAATGAAGTAACTGATACGATATTAGAATATATTTATAATCATTATAATGAACAAATTAAACTAGAAGATTTGGCTAAATTAACTTTTTGTACGGAAAGTCATATTTCAAGAGAATTTAAAAAACATACAGGACAAACAATTATTTCGTATATACACAAAGTACGAATTGAAAAAAGTGTTAGTTTGATGGAAGATAAGAAACTATCGATTCAGGATGCAGCAGATGCGGTAGGGTATCAAAATTTAAATCATTTTTATCGATATTTTAAGCAGTATATGGGAGAGACACCTGCTGCTTATATGAAGAACAAAAATAAATAAAAAGGTAGCAGAGTTAATTCTGCTACCTAATAGTATCTAATTCCACTCATCAGCAAGCAAAAAATCACGAATATTTCGATGTTTAATTCCATTTTGACTCATATCTAATTCATCCATTGTCACGACATATTTGGGGAAATTATCCTTTATTGAATCATAAACACCAAATTCACGCTGAATCGTTTGTTCATCAGCTAACAAGTAGGATACTTGAATATATAACTTCTCATTGCGTTTTGTACATACAAAGTCTACTTCTTTTGTACCTGATTTACCAACAGTTACAGCGTAGCCATGGCGGAGCAATTCCATATAAACGATATTTTCTAGAACTAGATTAATATCGCGTTGATTACCACCTATAATTGCTTCGCGAATACCGTGGTCTGCCATATAGTATTTTTCATTGGAAGCAAGAATCTGTTTTCCTTGTAAATCCTCTCGTTTCACTTGGTAGAATAAATAAGCATCACAGCAGTATTTTATATAATTTAAAATAGTTTCAATAGAAACGGTTCTACGTTCACTCTTTAGAAACTTAGAGAGGGAAGAGGCAGAAAATGTATTTCCAATATTGGATATTATATAGTAAATAATTCTCTCTAATAAATCAACATTTCGAATTTGGTTTCGTTTAATAATATCTTTTAATTGCACAGAATCAAAGAGGTCTGATAAATATTGGTGACAAGGGTCTTCTTTGTACTGTAAATTCGATAGATAAGGCATTCCTCCAAAAACCAAGTATTTTTGAAAAGCTTGTATATCTGTACAAGTTGGTTCAATTGTTCGATAAAGAGTTAAAAATTCTAAAAAAGAAAAAGGATAAATAACAAATTCTACATATCGACCACCTAAATAAGTAGCTAATTCACTAGAAAGTAACTTTGCATTTGAACCTGTAATATAAATATCACAGTCTAACGATATACGAAAAGAATTGATACATTTCTCCCAATCTTTAACTTCTTGAATTTCGTCAAAAAATAGATAAATTTTTCCAGTCATTGATGCTGTCTGTTTTAAAATCTCTTCGTGTAAAGATTTAGCGTCTAATAGATTAAGATATCTCATATCTTCAAAATTTATCGATATAAAATTTGAAGAAGAAATACCTGATTCTACAAGTTCCTCTTTAATCAATTCAAGCATTACAGATTTTCCACTACGACGAATACCCGTTAACACTTTAATTAAGTCATTTCCGATGAAAGGACGGATACGATTCATATATTGTTCTCGTTTAATCATTAAATTATAACCTCCTTTTTGCTATAAATACAGTATATATCAGTTATAACTTGTAATCAAGAAAATATATTAAAATTTATAAGATATAACTGACAAAAATAGATG
>JPZU01000001.1:1703807-1712327 GCA_000875945.1 Lachnospiraceae bacterium TWA4
CAGCTCACCCTTCGGGTGTCCTTGACAAACAGATTAATCCTGTACTATTAGGTAGTGAAGGGTTTGAATAGCAGAATCTGCGATTCAAACCACATCTACAAACTATTTGCAATAGTAAGTTCCAGTATTTTTTTGCAATAGTAACTTCTATTTTTAAATTTCAAAACTGGAATTTACTTTTTCAATTGACAAAAATAGATGTTTGATTTTTTATAAAATGATTGATTTTTTGAAGTATGCATCTGGATTCAAGCAGCTTAAAGCTATGGCTAAAACAGCATTAGAACAAATTGATAAGAATCATTATGAAAAATTCTTTATACCAATAGAGCCGAAGATGATTATTTGTTATGGAATTGCTTTTTGTAAGAAGAGGTGTCAGGTAGAAAGTAAGATAGTAAAACTTTAGTAATTTAAAGTGGTTGACTTTTTCCGATTTTTAGGCATAATAGATAGAGTAAAAACTATAGAGAAAAAGAGGAAAAAGTATGAAAGCTTTCTATGCAGTCTTTAACTTACTTTGGGGGGATTTAGTAACTATTCCCTTACCAAATGGAGGAAGTTTAGGACTATCGTTACTAATTTTAATCTTACTTCCAACAGGACTTTATTTTACGATTCGAACAAGGTTTGTACCTATTCGATTATTTCCTGAGATGTTAAAAGTCACTGTTGAAAAGAAGCAAGATTCATCTGAACACAGTATTTCTGGTTGGCAAGCACTTATTGTTTCAACTGCGACTCGTGTAGGTATGGGAAATCTTGTAGGTGTTGTAGCAGCGGTATCGCTTGGTGGAGCAGGAGCCGTATTCTGGATGTGGGTTACAGCTTTGCTTGGATCAGCGACTGCTTTTATTGAGGCAACACTTGCTCAGCTTTATAAACAAAAAGATCCACTTTATGGTGGATATCGTGGAGGCCCTGCTTACTACATTCATGCCTTTGCGGAAAAA
Organism: Lachnospiraceae bacterium TWA4; assembly: GCA_000875945.1. Classification (GTDB taxonomy): domain Bacteria; phylum Bacillota; class Clostridia; order Lachnospirales; family Lachnospiraceae; genus TWA4. Next base: position 1,704,761 of record JPZU01000001.1, read on the forward strand.
GTTCGTGGAAAGAAAGTAAAGCGTTCAGTTATTGCAACTCTATTTGCTATTTCAGGACTTATTTGCTGGAGTGGAATCAGTCAGGTAATTGGAAACTCTGTATCTTCTGCAATGGAGAATGCATTTAACATTCCACCAATGTATACAGCAGTTGGATTAGTACTTATTTGTGCAATTATTGTATTTAGAAGAGATGCCAGTGTAAAGGTATTGGATGTTGTAGTGCCTATTATGGCATGCGCATATTTTGCAATTACAATTATTTTAATTGCTATAAATTATGCAAGTCTTCCTGGGGTATTTGCAAGAATCTTTGAAGAAGCCTTTGGCATGAAGCAAATGGTTAGTGGTGGACTTGGAGCTGTTTTAATGAATGGAATTAAGAGAGGATTGTTCTCAAATGAAGCAGGTTCTGGTTCAGCTCCTTGTGCAGCAGCTGCAGCAGATGTTTCTCATCCAGTAAAGAGTGGTCTGTTACAGGCACTAGGCGTATTTATTGATACCATTGTTATTTGTACTTGTTCAGCAATGATTATGTTAATTACTCCTGTAGACATTGTTAAAGACCTTAGTGGAATGGATTTGTTACAGGAATCTATGAAGTATCACCTAGGAGAACCAGGAGTTGTATTTATTGCACTGACATTGTTATTCTTCTGTTTTTCAACGTTTATTGGAATTTTATTCTATGCAAGAGGAAATGTCGCTTACTTATTTGGAGACAATTGGATGTCACAGACGATTTATAAAATTTTTGCACTGATTATGTTATTTATTGGTTGTCTTGCAGCTTATACATTTGTATGGGATTTAGGAGACTTTGGAATTGCCCTTATGACTGTATTTAATGTAATTGCACTTTATCCAATGTCAAAAGAGGCACTTTGTGCACTTAGCGAATACGAGCGTATGATTAAAAAGAAATAAACGATTATAAAAAATTGAGGGCTATGAATTCATAGCTCTTTTTTGTATAACTTTACTTGAAGAAGAGTGATGTTTGGTGTATGATATAGTTTATAGGGGAGCTGATTAAATTGGCTGAGAGGAAATTGTAAATTTCGACCCTTTAACCTGATGCGGATAATGCCGCCGTAGGAAATCATAAGTTATTTCGATTTTTTAGGGGAGCACTGCAAGGTGTTCTCCTTTTTTATTTTAAATTTTTAATTATACGAGGAGGGACAAATATGTTAGGGGCAATGTTTAAAAATGTTAGAGAAAGACAACCACTTGTTCACAACATTACCAATTATGTAACAGTCAATGATGTGGCGAATGTTCTATTAGCTTGTGGAGCAAGTCCAATTATGTCTGATGAACCAGAGGATGTAAGCGATATTACATCGATTTGTGGAGGACTAAATATCAATATTGGAACGCTAAATAAAAGTAGTATTGAAGGAATGTTTGTGGCAGGAAAAAAAGCTCAGGAGTTAAATCATGCTATGCTGTTAGATCCAGTGGGAGCTGGTGCGTCAAAACTTCGAACAGAGACGGCATTAAAATTGATGAAAGAATTTTCATTTACCGTCATTCGTGGAAATATTTCAGAGATTAAAACATTAGCTCTTGGAAGTGGAACAACTAAAGGAGTTGATGCTGATGTTAGCGATGCTGTGACAGAAGATAATTTAGATCAAGCTATTAAATTTATTAAAGATTTTGCCCAAAAATCAGGGTCAGTGATTGCAATTACAGGAGCTATTGATTTAGTCAGTGATGGAAATTCTTGTTATGTCATACGAAATGGACGAGCTGAAATGAGTAAAATCACAGGAACAGGATGCCAGCTATCAGGAATGATGACAGCTTTTCTAGTTGCAAACCCAGATAATCCTTTAGAAGCTGCTGCGGCATCAGTTTGTGCAATGGGACTTGCCGGTGAGATTGCATGGACAAGAATGAAAGAAGGAGATGGAAACTCTACTTATAGAAATCGAATTATTGATGCAATTTACCATATGGATGAAGAAGTCTTAAACAAGGGGGCTAAGTATGAAGTGCGATAAAAATGATTTGTTATTATATGCAGTAACAGACCGTCATTGGTTGGGAAATAAAACGCTTAAGGAAGTTGTTAAAGAGAGCTTAGAAGGTGGAGTTACTTTTGTTCAATTGCGTGAAAAAACGTTAGATGAAGAGACTTTTTTTGAGGAAGCAAAAGAACTACAAACGCTTTGTAAGGAGTACCAAGTTCCTTTTGTGATTAATGATAATGTAGATATTGCAATTCGAATGAATGCAGATGGAGTTCATGTGGGACAAAGTGATATGGAAGCAGGAGATGTACGAAAGAAGTTAGGAGAAGATAAGATTATTGGTGTATCTGCCCAAACGGTTGAACAAGCAATTCTTGCCGAGAAACGAGGAGCTGATTATTTAGGAGTAGGAGCTGTATTTCCAACGGGTTCTAAAGATGATGCCAAGGATGTATCGTATGAGACTTTAAAAGCGATTTGTGAGGCTGTATCCATCCCAGTGATTGCAATTGGTGGAATTAGTAAAGACAATGTTTTAAAGCTTCAAAAAAGTGGAATCTGTGGAATTGCCGTAATTAGCGCAATTTTTGCACAAAAAGAGATTAAAGAAGCAACAAAGACCTTAAAAGCTATAACCAAGCAAATGGTAGAGGCTTAAGGGATTTAATAAATAGCGGTAGATTGGGGGCACCACCTTGTATCGCTTAATAAAACAATGCAATTAGTGTACTGATACACTAGGAAAGGGGTAATAAACTATGAAAACAGCATTGACGATTGCAGGAAGTGACTGCAGTGGAGGCGCCGGTATCCAAGCAGATATTAAAACAATGACGATGAATGGAGTCTATGCAATGAGTGCAATTACTGCATTAACTGCACAGAATACAACCGGCGTAACTGATATTTTGGAAGTCACACCAGACTTTTTAAGGGAACAATTAGACCGAATCTTTACAGATATCTATCCAGATAGTGTAAAAATTGGAATGGTTTCAAATGCAGGCTTAATTGAAGTGATTGCAGAAAGATTAATATTTTATAAGGCAAAAAATATTGTTGTAGATCCTGTAATGGTGGCAACTTCTGGCGCAGACCTTATGAGAAGTGAAGCACTAAGTACGATGAAAGAAAAGTTACTGCCAATTGCCACGTTAATTACACCAAATATTCCAGAGGCACAGATTCTTTCTGGACAAACCATTCAAACCGTTGAGGATATGAGGGAAGTTGCAAAAAAATTACAAGAAATCTATGGTTGTTCAGTGTTGTTAAAGGGTGGGCACAGTATTAATGATGCCAATGATTTGTTATGTAGTAAAGAAGAAGTTTTGTGGTTTTATGGAAAGCGAATTAATAATCCAAATACGCATGGGACAGGCTGTACACTTTCTAGTGCAATTGCTTCAAATTTAGCAAAGGGATATGACTTAAAAGAGTCGATTAAGCGAGCAAAATCTTATATCTCAGGTGCACTTAGTGCGATGTTAGATTTAGGAACAGGTTCAGGCCCTATGAATCATTTATTTGATTTACAAGGGGAATACGCAAAGGAGAGGAAGTAGTTCAATGAAAAATTCACAACGTATTTATAATAAGTTTGAAAGTCTTTGGAAAAAATACAATGAACATCCTTTTGTTATGGGATTAGCAGATGGAAGCCTTCCAAAAGAAAAGTTTAAATTCTTTATGATTCAAGACCACTTATACTTGATGCAGTATGCAAAAGTATTTGCACTTGGGGTGTTAAAATCAAAAGATGAAGCAGATATGCGTTTATTTGCCAGCCTAATCACTGCAACTTTAGATGTGGAAAATGCGATTCATAAAAGCTATTTAAAAAAGCTTGGATTAAGTAATGAAGAACTTGCCCGATCAAAGCCAAGTATAGTTACAGATTCGTATACAAACTATATGATTGCAGTTGCACAAAAAGAGGGAATTGCTGAAATTATGGCAGCAGTTCTAGCTTGTTCGTGGACCTATAAATTAATTGGAGACTTTTTAGAAACTTATCCTGGAGCTAAAGAGCAAGAGTTTTATGGTGGATGGGTCAGACAGTATATGGGAAAAGAATACAGACAGGCTAATGACTTAATGATAGAGATGTTTGACCGATTCAGTGAAGGTTACTCAGAAGAGCAACTTCAAAATCTAGAGCATATTATTTATGCATGCACACAGTATGAATATATGTTTTGGGATATGGCTTGGAATGAAAAAATGATTGAGAAAATGTAAAAGCATTGTTGTGTGTTGGTAAAGTAATTGTAAATGTCATAAATGATGCCAGTTAAAGTACTGTTCACACCCACGCCATTTTTATCATTCGAAATAGCGCACTGACGTGTGAACTGTAACCAGTTAAAATCTTCTGTTTTAACGATAAAGAATAGTTATTGCCATCTTTTACTTTTTGGAGTATAATGGGAAATTATTACTAGGTATGGAGGTTATGATAGATATGAAACTTACAACAGTAAAAGAACTTTTTCAGAATACAGACTCTTACATTGATCAAACGATAGAAGTTGGTGGATGGGTGCGTAGTGTTCGTGGTTCTAAAACTTTTGGCTTTATTGTTTTACATGATGGAAGTTGTTTCCAGACATTACAGATTGTATACAGTGACAAGCTTGATAACTTTGCAGAAATTTCTAAATACAATGTTAGTACTGCAATTATTGCGAAGGGTAAATTAATTGCAACACCTGATGCAAAGCAGCCTTTTGAGTTACAAGCAGAATCGATTACATTAGAAGGTGCTTCTTCACCAGATTATCCATTACAGAAGAAACGTCATGGTATGGAATATCTTCGTACAATTTCTCACTTACGTCCTCGCGCAAACACTTTCCAGGCAGTATTTCGTGTTCGTTCATTAATTGCAGCAGCAATTCATGAATTTTTCCAGAATAACAACTTTGTATATGTTCACACACCAATTATTACTGGTAGTGACTGTGAAGGTGCAGGTGAAATGTTCCAGGTAACAACCATGGATTTAAACAATCTTCCTAAGAATGAAGATGGAAGTGCTGATTTTTCTGAAGACTTCTTTGGAAAACCAACCAACTTAACTGTGAGTGGTCAGTTAAATGTTGAAACTTTTTGTATGGCATTTAGAAACGTATATACTTTTGGTCCTACATTCCGTGCTGAAAATTCAAATACTACAAGACATGCAGCAGAATTCTGGATGATTGAGCCTGAGATGGCTTATGCTGATTTAAATGACGATATGGAAGTTGCAGAAGCTATGTTAAAATATGTAATTTCTTATGTATTAGAAAAAGCTCCAGAGGAAATGAAATTCTTTAACCAGTTTATCGATAAAGGTTTATTAGACCGTTTAAATCATGTATTAAACTCAGAATTTGGTCATGTAACTTATACAGAAGCTATTGATATCTTAATGAAGAATAACGACAAGTTTGACTACAAGGTAAGCTGGGGATGTGACCTTCAGACTGAACATGAAAGATATTTAACAGAACAAGTATTTAAAAGACCAGTATTTGTCACTGATTATCCAAAGGAGATTAAGGCATTCTATATGAAGTTAAATGATGACAACAAGACTGTTGCCGCTATGGACTGCTTAGTTCCAGGTATTGGAGAAATCATCGGTGGAAGCCAGAGAGAAGATGACTATGATAAATTAGTTGCTCGTATGAACGAGTTAGGATTAAAAGAAGAAGACTATGGTTTCTATTTAGACTTAAGAAAATATGGTTCAGTTCGTCATTCAGGATTTGGTCTTGGATTTGAACGTTGTGTAATGTACTTAACAGGTATGGGTAACATTCGTGACGTCCTTCCATTCCCAAGAACTGTAGGAACTTGTGAATTATAATTTAATTTATAGAGCTTATGAAATTTATTCATACAGGAGATGTTCATTTAGGTGCAAAACCTGATAAGGGAAGACCTTGGAGCAAGGAACGTGAGGATGCTATTTGGGATTCATTTGGTAAAGTAGTTGAAGCTGCAAAAGATGTTGATTTTTTGTTAATTGCAGGAGATTTATTTCATGCACAACCTACCCAGAAAGAACGAGATAAAGTCAATGATTTATTTGCCAGCATTGCACCAATTCCTGTGATTTTGATTGCAGGAAATCACGATTATTTAGACTCTAAGAAAACGATTTATTCATGGACAGATAATGTATATGTTTTAGATGGAGAGGAAATGGAGGGATATATCCTTCCTGACCTCTCTGTTTGTGTTTATGGACTTAGTTATCACAATTATGAAATTACATCTCCTTTGTACAATGAGATTGAAATAGAGCCCAATGAAAAATTTAGTATTTTATTGGGGCATGGAGGAGATGCGAAACATATTCCCATTCATTACAAGGAATTAAGCGTAAAGGGTGGTTATGATTATATTGCATTAGGACATCTTCATAAACATCAAATTTTATATCCAAACCTTGCGTACTGTGGCTCACTAGAGCCGTTGGATTATACAGAAGTGGGACCTCATGGATATATTTTAGGTGAAATTTCAAAAGATGGACGATTAAAGTTGCAATTTAAAGAAACTGCTAAAACACAGTATAAACGAATTTCTGTGTTTATAGAAGAAGATTCTACTTATGAAGAAATTTGCAATTATATTGGTCAGATGGTTAAAAAGCAAGGACAGGAAAATATCTATCATTTGGTATTTAGGGGAAATCAGCCAAAAAATTTTAGTCTTGAATTGGCATCTTTTGAAGATTTAGGAAAGATTGTAGCAATTACAAATAAGTGTGAAGAGTCTGTAGACTATTTTAAATTGTATAAGGAACATGAAGGAGATTTACTAGGGGATTATTTAGAAGAGTTTGCAGATGTGATTAAGATAAAACCTAAGGATCGATTAGATAGAGTTCGAAAAAAAGCATTGCTTTATGGAGTGAATGCTTTATTAGAATCAATGGAGGTAGACCATTGAAAATACATCAATTTAGGATTCATGCGTTTGGTCAACTGATAGATATTGGTGAGTCATTTGATTCAAAAGTGACCATTGTCTATGGAGAAAATGAATCGGGAAAGACTACTCTTCATCAGTTTATTCGAGCAATGTTTTTTGGTCTTGATAAAAAAAGTAATGAGCAGTACTTCCCTTGGAAAGAAACAGGTAGATATGGAGGATATTTAGAAGTAGAAGATGGAGATGGGGAAGTTTATATTATAGATAGAGATTTTAAAAAAAGTCTAAATGATGCCACAGTTTATTGTGGGCGAAAAACTTTCCAGATGGAAAAACCAGCCTTTAATTTATTTGATTTAACGAGTAAATGGTATGATAATACAATTAGTATTGGACAATTATCAACTCATATAGCAAGCGATATGTCGTCAGAGTTAAAACAATATTTAGTAAATTATACATCTGAAGCAGATGATTATATAGACATTTCAAAAGCCATTTGGTTATTAGATCAAAAAAATAAAGATGTTAAAAAAAGCTTGTTGGAATTAGAAGCTCATAAGGTAGATGATTTTACAAAAATAAAAAGTAGATACTACTCCTTACATTTTAGGATTACTTATTAACACAATTTTTTATTTATTATTAGTGTATTT
>JPZU01000001.1:1712347-1719746 GCA_000875945.1 Lachnospiraceae bacterium TWA4
TTTTTTTTTATTAGTGTATTTGCTAATTGGTTATTGATTAGTTTAGTTTGTGTAGTAGTTTTTGGTTTTATAATCTATAATTTCCCAAAACAAGATAATGAGGCATCCAAGAAAGAAAAGTTATTTAAAGCAAAAAGATAAATTAGAAGAGGATTCAGAGGCTATTGAATTAAGTAAGCAGATAATTGGGTCACTATCCTCGAAGGCTTTTGATGAATTTAAAGAAGAATTAACTGAAAAAACTTCTGAAATCCTAAGTATTCTTACAGATGATACATATATAGATATAGCTATTTCTGAACAATTAGCAATAGAAGTATTTAAAGAAAATGAGTGGATTCCTATAGAAAAATTAAGTAATGCAACGATGGAACAGATTTATTTTTCTTTAAGACTATCATTAACGGAGTTACTTTTTCCAAACGAATCTATGCCATTACTTTTAGATAATAGCTTTGCGTTTTATGATGATAAGCGTTTGGAAGATACTTTACGATTTTTGACGTCAGATTATAATGGGCAAGTTATCATATTCACTTCAAATCACCGTGAAGAAGAATTATTGCAACAATTAGAGGTAGATTTTTCTAAGATATCTTTGAATTTTTAGTTTCCTTTTCTGATAACTTATGCTATACTTAAAAGAAAAGAAAGTTTATGCGAGAGGTGATAATAAGGTGATTAAAAAAGAAATGGTCGCTATGCTATTAGCCGGAGGACAGGGAAGTCGTTTGGGTGTTTTAACTCAAAAAGTTGCAAAGCCTTCAGTAGCATTTGGCGGAAAATATCGTATTATTGATTTCCCCCTAAGTAACTGCATTAATTCAGGTATTGATACAGTAGGTGTTTTAACACAGTATCAGCCACTTCGTTTGAATTCTCATATTGGAATTGGTATTCCATGGGACTTAGACCGAAATGTCGGTGGAGTTTCTGTTTTACCCCCATATGAAAAGAGTGCAAATAGTGAATGGTATACAGGTACTGCAAATGCAATCTATCAGAACATTGATTTCATTGATTCATATAATCCAGAATATGTTTTAATTCTTTCTGGTGATCACATCTATAAGATGGACTATGAGATGATGTTAGACTTCCACAAGGCTAAAAATGCAGCTCTTACTATGGCTGCTATGCCAGTTCCTATGGAAGAAGCTAGTCGTTTTGGTATCTTGATTACAGATGATGAAAATCGTATTACAGAATTTGAGGAAAAACCAGCAAATCCTAGAAGTAACTTAGCATCAATGGGTATTTATATCTTCACATGGAAGGTATTAAGAGAGGCTCTTATTAAGATGTCTGAACAACCTGAATGTGACTTTGGTATGCATGTTATTCCTTATTGTCATGAAAAAGGCGAGAGAATTTTTGCTTATGAATACAATGGATATTGGAAAGATGTAGGAACTTTAACTTCATATTGGGAAGCAAATATGGAATTAATTGATATTGTTCCTGTATTTAACTTATATGAAGAATATTGGAAAGTTTATACTAAATCTGATATCTTACCTCCACAGTATATTTCAGCGGATGCAAAGGTTGAAAAATGCATTATAGGTGAAGGAACAGAAATTTATGGTGAAGTGTATAATTCTGTTATTGGTTCAGGTGTAACTATTGAAGCTGGTGCAGTTGTAAAAGATTCTATTATTATGCAAGACTCTGTAGTTAAAGAAGGATCGATTATTAATAAATCAATTATTGCAGAAAATGTATTAATTGGAAAGAATACCGAATTAGGTGTTGGTGAATATAAAGAAAGTAAATACAACAAAAAGTTTATGCATCAGACCTTGTAACAATTGGTGAAAACTCAGTAATTCCAGATGGTGTTAAGATTGGAAAGAATACAGCAATTTCAGGTGTAACAGGACCAGAAGATTATAAAGATGGATTACTAGAGAGTGGAGATTATATTGTAAAGGCAGGTGTATCTAGATGAAAGCAATAGGAATTATTTTAGCTGGTGGTAATAATAAGAAGATGGCTGAGCTAACTTATAAGAGAGCCATTGCAGCTATGCCAATCGGTGGAAGTTATAGAAGTATTGACTTCGCTTTAAGTAACATGACTAATTCTCGCATTAAAAAAGTTGCAGTGCTTACACAATATAGTTCTCGTTCACTTAATGAACATTTAAATTCTTCTAAATGGTGGGATTTTGGACGTAAGCAAGGTGGATTATTTGTATTCACACCAACCATTACTCCACAAAATGCAGATTGGTACCGTGGAACAGCAGATTCAATTTATCAGAACTTAGATTTCTTAAAGAAATGCCATGAACCTTATGTAGTAATTGCATCAGGTGATGGAATTTATAAATTAGATTATTCAAAAGTTTTAGAATATCATATTCAAAAGCAGGCAGATATTACAGTAGTTTGTAAAGATATGCCAGAGAATGTAGATGTAACAAGATTTGGTCTTGTAAAGACGGATGATGATGGACGTATTACAGAATTTGAAGAAAAACCTATGGTTGCAACTTCTCATACTGTATCTTGTGGTATTTATGTCATTCGAAGACGTCATTTAATTGAGTTAATTGAGAAATGCGCAGAAGAAGATCGTTATGATTTTGTTCGTGATATTTTAGTTCGCTATAAGAATTTAAAGAAAATCTATGCATATCGTATGGATGAGTATTGGAGCAATATCTCAAATGTAGATGCTTATTATCAGACGAATATGGATTTCTTAAAGAAAGATATTAGAGACTACTTCTTTAAGCAAGCTCCAGATATCTATTCAAAAGTTGAAGATAATCCACCTGCTAAGTACAATCCAGGCGGAGTAGCTAAGAACAGCTTAGTATCTAGTGGTTGTATCATTAATGGATATGTAGAAAATTCTGTTTTATTTAAGAATGTCTATGTAGGAAATAATTGTGTAATTAAAAATTCTGTCGTATTAAACAATGTTTATATTGGTGATAATACAAGAATTGAAAATTGCATCGTAGAAAGCAGAGATACTATTAAGGCAGATGCTGAATATATTGGTAAACCAGATAAAATCAAGATTGTTATTGAAAAAGGTATTCGCTATAATCAGTATTTAAATTAAAGTAATTAATAAGACTAATAAAAAGATGTCCCAGAAGAATTTCTGGGACATCTTATTTAACTCTTTTTCTTATTTAATCAGGTTTAACTATAATATCATAGCGATAAAGCATAAATGATAGTAAAAGAAGTTCTCGTTCAATAGGATCCATAAAATTACAGGTAATAATCTCTTGAATTCGATTAATACGATAAATTAATGTATTACGATGTAAAGATAATTGGTTTGCTGCATCTGTGTAATTACAAGAGTAAAATAAAAACCAATATAATGTATGAGAATATCTTGAACGATTTTCTACATCATAAGCAATAAGCTTAGGAACATCTGGATGGATTAATGTTCGAATCCAATTGTTACTAACCATGTGCTCTTGAATACAGTTTTTAGCAACTTCTCGCATTGTTCGATAAGGAGTATTTGTAATCTCTGCTTGTTGAAGGGCATAATGAGCTTGTTCATAGTAAGAAGTAAAATTACTAATTCCAAAAAATTCATGACTAAGTCCCCAGTAACAAAGATTCTTATCAATATAATAGGATAATTCCTGAAGAAGTTGTGTTCTAGAGCAGCAATTTTTCATATTAATAATTCCGATAAGTAAACTATTATACAAAAATGCTTGAGGTTTACATAGGGCATCTTCTAAAGTATCGCATAAATCGGTTAAATAAGCAATATCAGGTGTATGTTTACATTTAACACATAAGACAATATATTCATCATTTGCCTTCCAATTTGGATACTTTAAGATTTTATTAATGTCATGTTTTAATAAAGGCTTATCTTCTAATAAATCTACTAAATATTCAGATAATGCTGAACGAGAACGAAGGACATTTTGATTAATTGTTGTATAGAATGTGATAATTGTTCGGAAAACATTCATCACTTGTAAATCCTTAACTGTAAAAGGAGTGTCTTGCTCATAAGCAACAATTGCACCAACTAATAAGCCGTCAATCCATATATTGGCAAAAAGTACATTGCATTTATGGGCCGGAGAATAGGTAATAAATGGGGCTTCTCCATTAGAAGCAGTTAAAAATGATTGTTTATCTTTAGATTGCTTGATGGAATCTGAGTTTTTAGTAGTTGTAAACTCTTCTTGGTTTGGATGAATATAACTTCCTTTACCACTAGTCATAGCATAATCCCAGCCTCTAGCATTACAAATGCTCATTGGGAAGTTAATCATTTGATGTCCAATATCTAATAATTCCTGGAGAGAAGTGGTTGGTGCGGTCATTTGTGTCAGTAGAGAAGTCTCCCAGGCATTATAAAAGCGTAGGGCTTCTAGTGAAAGCTCATAAGCTTGTTTACAGGATATTTTTTTAATAATAGGTAATCTTCTCCATCGATAATTGCACAGACATCTGAAGGTAATTGTGGGTCGAATGTATTACCTGGACAAATCTGACCAATTGTAGAAGGTTGTTTCTCGTTGCTAATACAAAAGGTAATGAGTTCACAAGAATCACTAGAGATGGATGATTTAAGTGAAATGTGCATATCCTGAAACCAAGTTTTTAAAATATGTAAGGATAATTTCATAATAGTAATCCTTTCTTGTAGTTCCAGTTCCTATGTCAGCAATAATGAATGTATTTATGTTTTATGCAAAAATATATTCATTATTGTTGACATAAATTATGAGCTGGTAACATTTGTACGTAACATATAAATATACTTATATAATAGCATAAATTACTCCAATTTACAATGACTTTAAAGAGAGGAAAAAAATACATGTTAAAGTTAATTGCAGCAGTAGATCATCAATGGGGAATAGGAAAATCAGGGGATTTGTTGGTTTCTCTTCCATTAGATATGAAACATTTTAAAGAAGAAACGATGGGGAAAACGGTGATTATGGGAAGAAAGACACTTGAAAGTTTTCCAAATCATAAACCGTTGCCAAATCGCAGAAATTTAGTATTAACACGTAATAAAAATTATCAGTTAGAAGGAATTGAAGTATTCCATGACATAAATGATTTGTTAAGTGAGGATGCTTATATTATTGGTGGTGGAGAGATTTATAGGCAATTTCTTCCTTATTGTGAAGAGGCATCGATTACTCAAATTAGGCATTCATTTGAAGCAGACACGTTCTTTCCAAATTTAGATGAAGATAGTGAATGGATGCTTGTAGATGAAAGTAATATAATGGAAGAGATGGGATATCATTTTACGTTTAGAACCTATCGAAGAAAATAGAAATTGTATTATTAAAAAGATCAATAAACTAAAATTTGGGGCTTTTATGCCCCAAGTTTTATAGTTTTGAATATCCGAACGAATTAACTAATGCTTCGACTTTTTGCCCATTTTTACAAAATGGACAATCATCTCGTTTAAAAGTCTGATAACCAATAATATCATCTTGAGTAAACAGTGTGTGAATAGGATAATTCTCATATTCTTTAATCGCACTAAATATAGTAGAAATTCCTTGAACGGTTCCTCCATAGTATTCAACACATTCAATACCCTTTTTGATACTGATACCAGTAGTAACAGATGCCATTAGTAAAATAATATTACGGTTTTTAATCATTGGCTGAATATTATCTCTAAATAGCAACTGATTACTGCTGACATATTCTGGTGATACAACATAGATGGTTTTATGTGCATTGTAAGAGAAAAAACCTGCATGGTTTAACTCTTCTGCAAGATAAGCACCAATAACTTCCATTCCATCAAAACAAACAATCGTATCTACAACCGTACTGTGTACATATTGCATAGCTAAAGCATGAGCGCTACTAGAAGCTTCACTTTGACGAGACTTTAAAGTAGTTAGGTCAATATAATAGTTAATGTGTGAGTGATTCGTTGCAAAATGACCTGGAACTGCTTTAATAGGAATTTTACTGGATTGGTTTTTAGAGTGGAATTTAATAATACGAGATTCTAAATCAATCATAAGATCCCCCTTTCTATCATTGATTCTTTCTATATTTATAGTTGGTTTTAGTATACTATAATTAGTAGAAGTCTGCAAGAAAAAGTTTTCCCTAAAAATCTTGACTTAAATCAAAGTGTATGTTATAGTGAAAAAGCGTATGGAAGGAAAGGGTCCTTTTTTTGGACTAAACTATGGCGAAAGCCTTAATGATTCACGTAATTTTTCATAAATTGGAGGTGGAAGTTGTGCGTGTAAAAATCACATTAGCGTGTACTGATTGTAAACAGCGTAATTACAATATGACAAAAGAAAAGAAAAACCATCCAGAGAGAATGGAAACTAAAAAGTATTGCAGATTCTGTAGAACACATACTGTACACAAGGAAACAAAGTAAGGGTTGTTGAGTTTACAGATTACGGAGGTTACAAATGGCAGAGAATAAGAAAAAAGATGTTAAAGAAAAAACTAGCTTAAAACAGCATTTTGAAAACTTAAAGTCTGAGTTTAATCGAATTACTTGGCTAGATAAAGATGCTTTAACTAAGAAAACTGTTGCTGTTGTAGCATCGACTGTTGTACTAGGTGCAATCATTGCTGTAATTGATATGATTGTAAAGTATGGATTGGGTCTTATTATTTCGTAGGAGGTTTTTATGTCAGATACAATGAGCTCACAGGAAATTTTGGATACAGACGCTGTGGAACTTACAGCAGAAGATGTTAAAGAAATGACAGCAGATGCAGCAGATAAGGATAAGATTGAAACTGAATCAGCCGCGAGATGGTATGTAGTTCATACTTATTCTGGATATGAGAATAAGGTAAAAACTGACTTAAAGAAAACCATCGAAAATCGTAAGCTTCATGATCAAATCTTAGAAGTTATTGTACCATTACAAAATGTAACAGAAATGGTCGATAAGAAAGTTACAGAAACTGTAACTGGAGAAGATGGAAAACCTGAAAAGGTTAAAAAGGTTGTGAAGGTTGAAAAGGTTAGTCAGAAAAAAGTATTTCCTGGCTATGTTCTAATTCATATGGTTATGACAGATGATACTTGGTATGTCGTAAGAAATACTAGAGGTGTCACTGGATTTGTTGGACCTGAATCAAAGCCAGTTCCATTAACTTTAGAAGAGATGAATTCTTTATTCTCTTCAGATGTTATCTTCTATACAGACTTAGAAGTAGGAGATATGGTTACTGTAACAAATGGTATGTATAAGGGAACTACAGAAAGAATTCAGTCAATCAATTTAGACAAGAGAACTGTTAAAATCAACATTGAAAGAGGCGTAGGAGGTCAGAAGACTTCTTTAGAACTTGGCTTCTCAGATGTTGAAAAGAGTGAGTAACTAATTACAAAACTTTAAGCCTGCAGCTGCAGGCGTGGGAGGGAAGATTAC
>JPZU01000001.1:1719871-1739390 GCA_000875945.1 Lachnospiraceae bacterium TWA4
AGGGAAGATTACTCCCGACATTACCACAAACACCTTAGGGGTGTAGATTTAGGAGGTGCCTAAAATGGCAAAAAAGTAGTAGGTTTTATTAAATTGCAGATTCCTGCCGGAAAGGCTACACCGGCTCCACCAGTTGGTCCTGCATTAGGACAGCATGGTGTAAATATTGTTCAGTTTACCAAAGAGTTTAACGCTAGAACAGCAGATCAGGGAGATATGGTTATTCCTGTTGTTATCACTGTTTATGCTGATAGAAGCTTTAGCTTTATCACTAAAACTCCTCCAGCAGCTGTATTATTAAAGAAAGCTTGTAATCTTAAATCAGCTTCAGGTGTTCCTAACAAAACAAAAGTTGCTAAGATCACTAAAGCTCAGGTTTTAGAAATTGCTAAGCTTAAGATGCCAGATTTAAATGCAGCATCTGAAGAAGCAGCAGCTAGTATGATTGCAGGTACTGCAAGAAGTATGGGTATTGAAGTCGTAGATTAATATGAGACTATTTAGATTTGTTCTAATCTAAGTAGATGTTTTATTGTTAAATAATGTGGGAGGGTCTAATCCCGCAATTACCACTAGGAGGTCTTTCAATGAAAAGAGGAAAAAATATTTAGAGAACGCTAAGTTAGTAGACCGTTCTGTACTTTATGAAGCACCAGAAGCGATTGCCTTAGTAAAGAAAACATCTGGCGCTAAATTTGATGAAACTATTGAAGCTCACATCAGAACAGGATGTGATGGTCGTCACGCAGATCAGCAGATTCGTGGTGCTGTAGTATTACCTCATGGAACAGGTAAAACTGTTAGAGTTTTAGTATTTGCTAAGAATGCAAAAGCTGATGAAGCAAAAGCAGCAGGAGCAGATTTCGTAGGAGCTGAAGAGTTAATTCCAAGAATCCAGAATGAAGGATGGTTAGACTTTGATGTAGTTGTAGCTACTCCTGATATGATGGGTGTTGTTGGTCGTTTAGGTCGTGTACTTGGTCCTAAAGGTTTAATGCCTAACCCTAAGGCTGGTACAGTTACTATGGATGTAACAAAAGCAATCAATGATATCAAAGCTGGTAAGATTGAGTACAGATTGGATAAAACTAACATCATTCATGTACCAATTGGTAAAGCTTCATTCTCAGAAGAAGCTTTAAACGACAACTTCCAGACGTTAATGGGTGCAATTGTAAAAGCTAGACCAAGTGCATTAAAAGGTACATTCTTAAAGAGTGTTACACTTACTTCTACTATGGGTCCTGGTATCAAATTAAACCCAGCAAAGCTTTCTAACTAAGGATTATTTAATTATCTAATTTTTAGTTGACAAGTTTAAAAATTTATGATATTTTTATAAATGCTGATTAGGACGAAACGATCAGCACCGCCGAAGACAGCAGGTGCCGTATGGCGTAAGGTGTAACGCCTGCCGAGACGATTTTAAGGAATGCCTTATATACCTCTCTGTCTTTGGATAGAGAGGTTTTGTTTATATACATCTCTTAAATTCGGCGATAGGAATGGGTTCATTCCATTAAAGAAAAAAATAAGGAGGTATAGAGTCATGGCAAAAGTTGAATTAAAGCAGCCTATCGTTGCTGAAATTTCTGAATTGCTTAAAGATGCAAAATCTGTAGTTTTAGCTGACTATAGAGGATTAACTGTAGAACAGGACACTGCTTTACGTAAACAGTTAAGAGAAAATGGTGTTGTATATAAAGTATACAAAAACACTATGATCAAATTTGCAATCAAGGGAACACCTTTTGAAGAATTAGCTAAAGACTTAGAAGGTCCTACTGCAATGGCTGTTTCTTGTACAGATGAAACTGCTCCAGCAAAACACTTAGCTAACTTTGCTAAAAAAGCTGATCAGTTACAGTTAAAAGGTGGCGTTGTAGACGGTGCTTACTATGATGAAAAGGGTATTCAGGTAATCGCAAGTGTTCCTAGTAGAGATGAATTACTTGGACGTTTACTTGGAAGTATGCAGTCACCTGTTGCTAACTTCGCTCGTGTTATCAATCAGATTGCTGAGAAAGAAGAAGCATAAGATTTTTTAAATTAAAAGAATTAAAAACGAATTATATACAAATTATTTGGAGGTAAATTATAATGGCAAAATTAACTACTGCAGAATTTATTGAAGCTATCAAAGAGTTAACAGTATTAGAATTAAATGAATTAGTAAAAGCTTGTGAAGAAGAATTTGGTGTATCAGCAGCAGCTGGTGTTGTTGTAGCAGCAGCAGGTGGAGCAGCTGAAGCAGCAGAAGAAAAGACTGAATTTGATGTTGAATTAACAGAAGTTGGTCCTAACAAAGTTAAAGTTATCAAAGTTGTTCGTGAATTAACTGGCTTAGGCTTAAAAGAAGCTAAGGCTGCAGTTGATGGCGCTCCAGCTAAATTAAAAGAAGCTGTATCTAAAGAAGAAGCAGAAGCAGCTAAAGAAGCTCTTGAAAAAGAAGGCGCTAAAGTTACTCTTAAATAATTTAATTTATTTAAAGTTAAACGAAACAGTAAGCCCGATGGAATTTTCCATCGGGATTTTTTTATTTATCATAATCTATAATAATTTTCTTACAATTTTTACATAGATAAGCTTCTACAGATGAACCAGAAAAGAGAGTATTTGATGTAGTTATAGGAATTGAATGTGATATTGAAGGGAGTGCTGCCACTAAGCTCTTTTTTTTCTCTCCATTTAATACTATCTCTACATTGGATATATCCAAGTTCTAATTCACCGCTGCAATACGGACATTGTTTATTCATAATTGATATCCCCTTTTTTGATTAATTATTTGGATATTGAAAATTGACCCGATAAATAAAATTATCGGGCCAATTTTCATTTATAAGGTATATAAGGCATTTAGAAGAGTCCAGTAATCTTGCCGTCAGAATCTACATCAATTCTTTCAGCTGCTGGAACCTTAGGAAGTCCAGGCATCTTCATAATTACACCAGTTACTGCAACCATAAATCCTGCACCAGCACTCATAGTTACAAAACGAACAGTGATTCTAAATCCTTTAGGACGACCAAGTTTAGTTTCATCATCCGTTAATGAATACTGGGTCTTAGCCATACATACAGGAACATTTCCATAACCTAATTTCTCTAAGTTTTCAATTTCTTTGCTAGCTGCTTCAGAGTAGTCAACACCATCTGCGCCATAAATCTTTTTAGCAACAGCTTCGATTTTTTCTTTAAGGCTTAAGTCTAAGTCGTAAGCGAACTCGAATTTAGAAGAATCTTCTTCTTCGCAAAGTCTGATAACTTCTCTTGCAAGTTCTCTGCCACCTTCGCCACCTTTAGCCCATACTTCACAAAGTTTAACATTTACACCAAGTTCTGCACATTTCTTCTCAACTAATGCGATTTCAGCATCGGTATCTGTGATGTAACGGTTTAGTGCAACAACGGCTGGTAATTTATAAACCTGAGTAATATTTTCTACGTGTTTTAATAAGTTTGGAAGACCCTTTTCAAGTGCTTCTAAGTTCTCATGTTGAACGTCTGCCTTTGGAACACCACCATTGTATTTTAATGCTTTGATGGTTGCTACGATAATTACAGCGTTTGGTTTAAGTCCAGCTAAACGACACTTAATATCTAAGAATTTTTCAGCACCAAGGTCCGCACCAAATCCAGCTTCTGTTACCACATAATCACCAAAATGCATAGCCATCTTTGTAGCGATTACTGAGTTACATCCATGAGCAATATTTGCAAATGGTCCACCGTGAACAAATGCAGGGGTTCCTTCAAGAGTCTGAACTAAGTTTGGTTTTAATGCATCTTTAAGAAGTGCAGTCATAGCACCTTGTGCATTAATCTGTCCAGCAGTTACAGGTTTGCTATCTCTTGTGTAACCAATTAAGATTCTAGCAAAACGAGCTTTTAAGTCGTCAATACTACTTGCAAGACAGAACGCTGCCATAATTTCAGATGCTACAGTGATATCAAATCCATCTTCACGAGGGAAGCCTTGAGATTTACCGCCTAAACCATCAACGATATTACGAAGCTGACGGTCGTTCATATCCACACATCTTCTCCAAATAACACGTCTAGGATCAATATCTAATTCATTGCCTTGATAAATATGGTTATCAATCATAGCTGCAAGTAAGTTGTTAGCAGCACCGATTGCATGGAAGTCACCAGTAAAGTGAAGGTTGATATCTTCCATAGGAATAACCTGTGCATATCCACCACCAGCTGCTCCACCTTTAACACCAAATACAGGTCCAAGTGAAGGTTCACGAAGTGCTAATACAACATTTTTGCCTTCTAATGAAAGTGCATCACCAACACCAACAGTTACTGTAGTTTTACCTTCTCCAGCTGGAGTAGGATTAATTGCCGTTGTGAGGATTAATTTTGCATCATGACCACTACCTGGCTTAGTCTTCATTAAGTTGTAATCAACCTTTGCTTTGTATTTACCATATAATTCTAGGTCGTCTTCTGTTAAATTAAGTTTCTTTGCGATTTCACGAATGTCTAAAGGTTTAGCCTCTTGAGCGATTTCGATATCAGATTTAAATGCCATACAAATTTCCTCCTAATAATTTATTTAAAAGTAACTATACTAGTTATTTCTTTAACAATAATATAATGAAAATGTACAAAAATCAATAGCAAAAATCAACTAAAAATAACGAAAATATAGAAAGAAAATTAGCTAAAGTTATTTTATACTAAAAAATATGAGTAAAATTAGTGAAAGCAACTAAAAAAACTGAATGAATTAAAAAAAATTATTGGTGAAAAAACAAAATAACCTCTTGACAAAGTGTTTTTCCTATGTATATAATGAACGGGTGCGTAAATATAATTATTGCGCATGGCCTAAATTTTTTTAGAGATTTTACAGGAGGTGAAAAATATGCCTACATTCGAACAGTTAGTAAGAAAGGGAAGACAGTCTGTTTCTAAGAAGAGTACTGCTCCTGCATTACAGAAAGGCTATAATTCATTAAGAAAGAAAGCTACTGATCAGTCAGCTCCTCAGAAGAGAGGCGTTTGTACAGCAGTTAAAACAGCAACCCCTAAGAAACCTAACTCAGCGCTTAGAAAAATTGCCAGAGTTCGTTTATCTAACGGTATCGAAGTAACCAGCTACATCCCTGGTGAAGGTCACAACCTTCAGGAGCACAGCGTTGTTCTTATCAGAGGTGGTAGAGTAAAAGACTTACCTGGTACTAGATATCATATCGTTAGAGGTACACTTGATACAGCTGGTGTTGCTAACAGAAAACAAGCTCGTTCTAAGTACGGTGCTAAGAGACCTAAGAAATAAGTTTTAGGAACAATTTAACATTCACAATTTATTATAGTGCCGGAATGAAGCATATTTTGAACTATACGTTTTAAATAGTAACAGACCGAGCATGAACACAACTACATGAAATAAATATGTAGAATTTGTGAGTACCTGTGAATTAACAAAACCCATATTGGGTATTATTAAGGAGGGAAGTAACGTGCCACGTAAAGGACATACCGTTAAAAGAGATGTATTAGCAGATCCTTTATACAACAACAAAGTTGTTACTAAGTTAATTAACAACATCATGTTAGATGGTAAAAAGGGTGTTGCACAGAAAATCGTATATGGTGCTTTCGCTAAAGTAGAAGAAAAGAGTGGAAAACCAGCAATCGAAGTATTTGAAGAGGCTATGAACAATATCATGCCTGTATTAGAAGTTAAAGCTAAACGTATCGGTGGTGCTACCTATCAGGTACCTATCGAAGTTAAACCAGATAGAAGACAGGCTTTAGGACTTCGTTGGTTAACTCTATTCTCACGTAAGAGAGGCGAGAAGACTCAGGTAGAACGATTAGCAAATGAAATTTTAGATGCAGCAAACAACACTGGTGCTGCAGTAAAGAGAAAAGAAGATATGCACAAGATGGCAGAAGCAAACAAGGCTTTTGCTCACTACAGATTCTAATCAAGCGATTAGTAAGCTGCTTGTGTTTCTATAATATAGGAGGAAAAATCCTTGGCTGGAAGAGAATATCCATTAGAGAGAACCAGAAATATTGGTATTATGGCTCATATCGATGCTGGTAAAACCACATTAACAGAGCGTATTTTATACTATACTGGCGTTAACTATAAGATTGGTGATACTCATGAAGGTACTGCTACCATGGACTGGATGGAACAGGAGCAGGAAAGAGGTATCACAATTACTTCAGCTGCAACCACATGTCATTGGACTGAAGAAGAACAGACTAAACCTAAGAAGGGTGCATTAGAGCATCGTATCAACATCATTGATACTCCTGGACACGTTGACTTTACTGTAGAAGTAGAACGTTCATTACGTGTACTTGATAGTGCTGTTGGTGTATTCTGTGCTAAGGGTGGTGTAGAACCTCAGTCAGAAAACGTATGGCGTCAGGCTGATAAATACAACGTACCACGTATGGCATTTATTAACAAGATGGACATCATGGGTGCAGATTTCTACAATGCTGTATCTATGATTAAGAGCAGATTAGGACACAATGCTGTACCTATTCAGCTTCCTATCGGTAAAGAAGATGATTTCAAGGGAATCATTGACTTATTTGAAATGAAAGCTTATATCTACAATGATGAAAAGGGTGAAAACATCAGTATTGAAGATATCCCAGAAGACATGGTAGATGAAGCAGAAGAATATAGAACAAACTTAATTGAATCTATCTGTGAAACAGATGAAGATTTAATGATGCAGTATTTAGAAGATGAAATTCCTACTACAGAAGAATTAAAAGCTGCTTTAAGAAAAGCTACTATTAATGTAGATATCATCCCTGTATGTTGTGGTACTGCATATAGAAACAAAGGTGTTCAGAAATTATTAGACGCAATTGTTGAATATATGCCAGCTCCTACAGACATCCCTGCTATCAAGGGTGTTGACTTAGAGGGTAATGAAGTAGAAAAGCATTCTTCAGATGAGGAACCTTTCGCTGCATTAGCATTTAAGATTATGGCTGACCCATTCGTTGGTAAGCTTGCATTCTTTAGAGTTTATTCAGGAACCTTAAATTCAGGTTCTTATATCTTCAATGCAACTAAGGGTAAGAAGGAACGTGTAGGTCGTATCCTTCAGATGCATGCAAATAAGAGAATGGAACTTGACAAAGTTTATTCTGGAGATATTGCAGCAGCAGTAGGTCTTAAGATTACTACAACTGGTGATACCATCTGTGATGAAAAAGCACCTGTAATCTTAGAATCTATGGAATTCCCAGAACCTGTTATCTCTGTTGCTATCGAGCCTAAGACTAAGGCTGGACAGGACAAGATGGGTGATGCATTAGTTAAATTAGCAGAAGAAGATCCTACCTTCCGTGTAGAAACTAACCATGAAACTGGTCAGACCATTATTTCTGGTATGGGTGAATTACACTTAGAGATTATCGTAGACCGTCTTCTTCGTGAATTCAAGGTAGAAGCTAACGTTGGTGCTCCTCAGGTAGCATACAAAGAAGCTATTACCAAAGAAGTTACTGTTGACAGTAAGTACGCTAAACAGTCTGGTGGACGTGGACAGTACGGACATTGTAAGGTTATTTTCAAACCTATGGATCCAAACGGCGAAGAAACCTTCAAGTTTGAATCTACCATCGTTGGTGGTGCTATTCCTAAGGAATATATCCCAGCTGTTGGTGCAGGTATTGAAGAAGCTACAAAATCTGGTATCCTTGGCGGATATCCTGTACTTGGTGTACACGCAAATGTATACGATGGTTCTTACCATGAAGTCGACTCTTCAGAAATGGCATTCAAGATTGCTGGTTCTATGGCATTCAAAGAAGCTATGCAGAAGGGTAACCCAGTACTATTAGAGCCTATCATGAAAGTAGAAGTTACAACTCCTGAAGAATACATGGGTGATGTAATTGGTGATATCAACTCACGTCGTGGACGTATCGAAAGCTTTGATGATATTAACGGTTCTAAGTTAATCACTGGTTTCGTTCCATTAGCTGAAATGTTTGGTTATGCTACAGACTTACGTAGTAGAACTCAGGGTCGTGGTGCATATTCTATGTTCTTTGATCACAATGAGCAGGTTCCTAAGTCTGTACAGGAAAAAATTATTTCATCTAAAAATAATTAATAAAAAATTAATTAAGAATCCTTAATTGAGAATAACTAAAAGCCGATTAAGAATAATTAATTTTTAAATTTGGTAAAATAATACTTGAAAAAATAAGTATTATCTAATATAATAATGTCAGTTCGGTATCTAATTATATGTTTTTTAGCGTATAATTAGATGCCTGATTCGCAAAAAGAGTGCCTACAATAAGGCGAGATATAATTTTAAGGAGGACTTTACAATGTCTAAAGCTAAATATGAAAGAAGTAAACCACATTGTAACATTGGTACCATCGGACACGTAGACCATGGTAAAACAACTTTAACTGCAGCTATTACTTATACACTACACAATAGATATGGATTAGGTGAAGACGTAGCTTTCGATCAGATCGACAAAGCTCCAGAAGAAAGAGAACGTGGTATCACAATCTCTACTGCACACGTTGAATACGAAACTCCAAACAGACACTACGCTCACGTAGACTGCCCAGGCCATGCTGACTATGTAAAGAACATGATCACTGGTGCTGCTCAGATGGACGGTGCTATCTTAGTAGTTGCTGCTACTGATGGTGTTATGGCTCAGACTAGAGAACACATCTTATTAGCTCGTCAGGTAGGTGTACCTTACGTTGTTGTATTCATGAACAAATGTGATATGGTTGATGATGAAGAATTACTTGAATTAGTAGATATGGAAATTCGTGAATTATTAAATGAATATGAATTCCCAGGAGATGATACTCCTATCGTTCAGGGCTCTGCATTAAAGGCTCTTGAAGATCCTACAAGTGAATGGGGCGACAAGATTCTTGAACTTATGGAAGAAGTTGACAAATATATCCCAGATCCAGAAAGAGATGTTGATAAGCCATTCTTAATGCCTGTAGAAGATATCTTCTCAATCACTGGTCGTGGTACTGTTGCTACTGGTAGAGTAGAAAGAGGTGTTATCCACGTATCTGATGAAGTAGAAATCGTTGGTATCAAAGAAGAAACTCGTAAAGTAGTTTGTACTGGTATCGAAATGTTCCACAAATTACTTGATGAAGGACAGGCTGGTGATAACATTGGTGCTTTACTTCGTGGTGTTCAGAGAACTGAAATCGAAAGAGGACAGGTTCTTGCAAAACCAGGTACTGTAACTTGCCATACAAAATTCACAGCTCAGGTTTACGTTTTAACTAAAGATGAAGGTGGACGTCATACTCCTTTCTTCAACAACTACAGACCTCAGTTCTACTTCAGAACAACTGACGTAACTGGTGTTATCAACTTACCAGAAGGTACAGAAATGTGCATGCCTGGTGATAACGTAGAAATGACCATCGAATTAATCCATCCAATCGCTATGGAACAGGGTCTTACATTCGCTATCCGTGAAGGTGGACGTACTGTAGGTTCAGGTCGTGTTGCTACTATTATTGAATAATTTAAATTAGAATTTTTGTGCTGTAATATAAAGAAATCCCCAAAGGCTTGGCCTTTGGGGATTTTTGTTGTGTAAATAGATTGTGTAAGGAAAAGAAATGTAGCAAAAGGCTCCCTCTTGAGGGAGCTGTCAGCTTTGCTGACTGAGGGAGTTTTCACTCGCTGATAACAATTTGATAACAAAATTTTATTTTTTAGTTGATAGGTTTCTTTTTAGAGATAATTTCATGACAACCAGGAGTTGTTCCCATAGTTTCTAATTTCCAATGTATAGAATCTTTTTCTTCAGAATTAGCCTTTTTAAATTGATACCACATCTTTAAAAATTTTTGCAAAGTAGAATCATTAAAATTGATACCTACAGTTCCATCGTTATTTTCTATTAAATCCAAATCAATATTTTCATCTATTGTAAAAAGTAAAGATAACACATCTCCAACCGTTTGAACATTCAAATCTAAAAATACACTGACGTTTAAACCAAGAGCAGATGCGATTTTTTCTAGTTGATCGGGTTTAGGATTTCGAATACCTAATTCATATTTTCTAATTGTTCCCACATTAATTTCTGATAACTTAGCCAGTTCAATTTGGCTATAGCCTTTAAATTCACGATAAGAACGTATTTTATCACCAATACTAGCCATAGTCTATCCTCCTGAAATTTTATGATTCAATCATAACACAAAAGTGAATCTTTAAAAAGCATTAGTTCTGAATCGGAAGAATGAAATTCACAAATGTGACTTATTATTAACTTGTAACAGTCACAAATATGAATTATAAGGAGGTTAATCAATGGCAGGTTACATGATGACAGCAGAAGATGTAATGAATGAATTAGGTGTTAAACGTAGTAAAGCTTATGCGATTTTAAAAGAATTAAATGCAGATTTGCTAAAAGAAGGGTACAAAGTAGTTCGAGGGAAGGTACCTAGACCTTATTGGGAAACAAAATTTTATGGATTTCCTAAAGACAGATAGGAGGTAAAGATGTCAGCGTATAAAGATTCAAAGCAAGGTACATGGTATGTGATTTTTCGATATACAGATTGGACAGGAAAAAAGAAACAGACCATGAAGCGAGGTTTTAGAACTAAAAAAGAAGCTCTAGAATATGAAAAAGAATTTCAGTATTCGGTATCTGCTGATATGGATATGTTGTTTGAACGATTTGTAGAAGTTTATTTCACAGATAAAAAGGAAGAATTAAAAGGAAATTCTATACGAAATAAAAAGCATATGATAAAGAAACATTTAATTCCGTACTTTGGAAGAAAGAGGATGAATGAAATTACTCCAGCAGATGTGATTCAATGGCAGAATCTAATTCATGAGCAAAATTATAGTAAAACGTATGAGCGAATGATTCAAAATCAATTAAATGCGTTGATGAATCATGCACAGAGAATTTACAACTTACAAAATAATCCTTGTAAGAAAGTAAAGCGTATGGGAAAGTCGGATGCAGATAAGTTGGAATTTTGGACAAAAGCTGAATATGATAAATTCATTTCAAGTATTGAGGTGGGAAGTGAAGATTATTTGATATTTGAAATTCTATTTTGGACAGGTATTCGAGAAGGAGAATTATTGGCATTGACTCCTTTGGATTTTGATATGAGTAAGAAGTTACTTTATATCACTAAAACTTATCATCGAATTGGTGGTATGGATATCACAGATACACCAAAAACTGATTCATCAGTTAGAGTAATTAATATCCCAGATTTTTTAATTCGAGAAGTAGAAGAATATATTTCAAATCAATATGATTTTCCAAAAGATGAACGATTATTTCCAATTGTTGCAAGAACTTTACAGGTTCGATTTAAACGATATCAAAAGAAAAGTCATTGTAAAGAAATTAGAGTTCACGATTTAAGGCATAGCCATGTGGCGTACTTAATTCATCAAGGAGTAGAGCCTTTAATTATTAAAGAGCGATTAGGACATAAGGATATAAAAATTACATTGAATACTTATGGACATTTATATCCTACAAAGCAAAAATCTGTGGCAGATATGTTAAATGAAAGGCATAAAGATAGTTGTAATTTGGAGGGAATGATGGATGAAGAATAAAGAGAAAAAAGAAAGGACTGCTCAAATTCCTGCTATTGGCGTAACAGGAGAACAGCCCTCATGTAATACATACAATACCATTATATCAGAATTTCATCCAATTTCAATGACAGAATTATATGAAAATATCTATCCATTAAAATTACCAATTGTTGAAGGATTTTTAAATAGTGGCACCTACTTATTTGTGGGTGCTCCTAAGATTGGAAAGTCATTTTTTATGGCACAATTGGCGTATCATATTTCTATGGGAATTCCGCTATGGAATTATAAAGTGCGAAAAGGTTCTGTGCTATATCTGGCATTAGAAGATGACTATGCAAGACTTCAACAACGACTTTCTAGAATGTTTGATGTGGAAAGTAGCGATGAATTTTTCATGGTTACAAAATCAAAGACGTTAAATGATGGATTGGATTTGCAGTTGGAAGAATTTATCAAAGAGCATGAGGATGCAAGATTAATTATTATTGATACTCTTCAAAAGGTTCGTGAAGCAGGTGGAGAACATTATAGTTATTCGAATGATTATGAGATTGTTACGAGGTTAAAGGAATTTAGTGATGCACATAATATTTGTTTGTTGGTAGTCCATCATACCAGAAAGATGGAAGCTCAAGATAGTTTTGAAATGATATCCGGGACGAATGGATTACTTGGAGCTTCGGATGGAGCATTTATTATGCAAAAGAAGAAGCGAACTGATAAGCAAGCAATTATGAGTATTGTGGGAAGAGACCAGCAAGACCAAGAATTAACCTTAGAATTTGATAGGGAAAAATGTCTTTGGAATAAGGTGAAATCTGAAACTGAATGTGTTTTAATTCCAGTAGAACCGATACTAGAAATGATTGCAACATTTATGGAAGGAAGAAGTGAGAGTTGGAGAGGTTCAGCTTCAGAGTTATTAGAGGCTATTCCAAAACTGGATGTGAAATCGAATGTGTTGGTTCGAAAGTTGAATGTGAAGGCAGGAATTTTATATAAAGATTATGGAATTTTGTATGAGCAACTGCCAAGAACACAGGATAAGAAGGAGTTTTCATTGACTAAGGTAGAAAAATTGATAAATTAAATTAGTTAATGACGATTATGACGGTAATGACGATAATTTATATAGTGGGATAGTGTGTGTAATATCGTCATAATCGTCATTTGCGTCATGGAAAGGGAATGGATGAAGAATAAGAATGTGCAGATAAGCTATGAGCTGTTTTTGAAGTTGGTGAAGTTTCATATGTTGGGGATTGAGGATTATGGAGATGAGATAGTTGTAGAGTTGGAAAAGAAGATGGAAGCTGTTATTAGAAGGGAGATTTATACTAAGTATAAGAGTGCATTGACAGAGAATGAGAGAGAAAAAGCAAGGAATGAGTATTTGGATAGGTGTGGGATACCAAAGGGATTTCGTTGGTGAGAAGACAGGAGTGTGGCACACTCCTGTCGATGGATAATTCATTGATTGAATATTAGAAAATCACACTAGTTCACGATCAGCAAGTGCTTCAAAAAGCATTCTTCGACCTGAATAATTCCAATAAGCACAATCTTGCTCCATAAATAGCCATTTGATAGCTAAAATAATTATTTGAATAGGATGTAAATTTCCATTATAATCGATGAAATAAGCATTTATGTTGGATAGATCTGCATCATAGCAATTATAGATAGAAATGATTGCATCTTTGACGGTATCATATTCATTAGGATATTCATTTCTACAGCAGGTTAGTGCTTTGAAAATATCATCGTGACTAGGATTAGAATATATTCGATTTTTTTTGAAATGTAAGCCACCTATATTTACAGTAAAATCAAATCCTTTATTAAGTTGAGTTGGACGTTTTAAGAAAATACTGTACTCATTATAGGATTCAACATTATAACAATATCGAGATGCTGCATCTTTATTTCCATTTCCTGGTTCTTCATTTAAGAAACAGGAAATTAGGGCTTGACGTTTTTGAGCACGATTACCATCAGGTAATTGATAATTAAGAGTGTATGTAGGCATTTATTTTTCTCCCAAAATATTTATAAACTTAGTATTTCCAAGGGGATTTTATTATAAAAATAATAGCATCCGACTTTTTCAATGTATTCTAAAGTATCTTTATATTTAGGATTTTTAAACCAATCATTAAGTATATAAATAAATTCTACATTAATAGAAAGTGGAAAAAAGAGTTTTTCATATTCCATTTTTTTAAAATGACAGTTGGGTAACTTTTCATCTACAGATCCAGGAGTATTTTGAAACTTTTTTTCTATAATGTAGGCTGTTTCAGTTCTGAAGTTGATAAAAGCTTCGTCAGGAAGCCATTTTTTTGAATTATAGTTTTTATAATGGATTTCACGTGGAATTAAAAATTTCTTATATAATTTTTCTTTAGGAACAGACATTCCAATTTTTTCATTATCTTTATAAATTATGGAATCTATTACTGTATATCCAGCTGTAGTTAAAGCTTCATCTAAAGATGTGGTTTGTTCAAAATGTAATCCATTAATATTGGTGAGTGCTCCTCCACCATATTTATTTGGTTTTTGAGACATGATAGGGTTCCTCCTTGAAAAATTCTATGATTTCAACATTTAATATATTAGCAATTTGGTTTAATACAGAAATAGATAAACTTTTTTCACAATTTATAGCTTCAATTTTAGAAATATAGCTTATACTTATTTCAGCAGCTTCTGCTAATTCTATTTGAGTCATATGAGCTTTTTGCCTGTAGTGTTTAATATTAGAACCTATAGTATGATATAATTCTTTATCTGTTGGAAATTGCATTGTATTGTACACCTCATTCACTATTTGTGAATATTATCTCATAAAATAGTGAAGGTTAAAATTCACTTATAGTGAAATAAAAATAAGGTGGAAACTATGTAGTATTTGTGATATTATAGACTATAAAAATAATCTAAAATAAGAGGTGAAGAAAAATATTACAACCAAATAAATTTCATTTAGAATCTACAACAGTTTGGTCATTTCCGGAGAGAGGGAGTTGGGCAACTCATTCGGGGAAATATAGAGGAAATTGGTCACCATATGTACCAAGAAATTTAATATTAAGATATTCAAAATCAGGCGATTGGATTTTAGACCAGTTTGTTGGAAGTGGAACTACATTAATTGAAGCAAAGTTATTAAATCGTAATGCAATAGGAGTAGATATTAATAAACAATCACTATTGTTATCTAGAAAGAATTTAAAATTTTATTGTAATACAGATTCAAAAATCTATTTAAAAGAAGGTAGTGCTACAGATTTAGAGTTTATAAAAACAGAAGGGATAGATTTCATTTGTACACATCCACCATATGCTAATATTATTAAATATAGTAAAGGAATTAAGGGAGATATTTCACAACTAGAAGTAGAAGAGTTTTTAATAATGATGAAAAAAGTAGCAGGTGAATCTTATCGTATATTGAAGAAAGGAAAGTATTGTGCCTTTATGATGGGAGATATTAGAAAATATGGAAATGTAATACCTTTGGGATTTAAGACTATGAATTGTTTTTTAGAAGCTGGTTTTAAAGTCAAAGGAAATTATTATTAAAGAACAGCATAATTGTAAATCTACAGAATATTGGGAAAGGCAAAAAAATAATTTCTTACTTTTAACACATGAATATATTTTTGTGTTTGAAAAATAATACTTATAATTATAAAGGTTTTAGTTGTTAGATTGACAATATCAGTTTATACTGATATTATAGATATCTTTATATTTTATTAAAAGGAGTTAAAAATGACAAAATCAGGAATTGGACCTTTTGTTAAATGGGCTGGAGGAAAACGACAACTTTTAGACCAAATAAAGCAAAGGATGCCCAGTGACTATAATAATTATTATGAACCATTTGTTGGAGGAGGAGCTGTAACATTTAAGTTTCTGCCAAAAAAAGCGGTAATAAATGATATAAATGCAGCATTAATAAATGCATATAAAGTTATAGCTAGTCATCCACAGGAGTTTCTTAAATATGTTAATGCTTTAGATGATGAAATGTGGGAAGATGGAAAAGCTTATTATTATTCCATTCGAGAACATTATAATGATAAGCTTATGAAGAATGAGTATGATATTGAATTAGCTGCAATGTTGGTATTTATTAATAAACATTGCTTTAATGGATTATATCGTGTAAATGGAAAAGGATTATTTAATGTACCTTACAATAATAGTAGAAGAAAATCTTGTGAAGAAGAATCTATTTATGCATTGTCGAATTATCTAAAAAATATAATCATTATGCAGGGAGATTTTGAAAGAGCTTGTGAAAAAGCTAAAAAGGGAGATTTTCTATTTTTAGATAGTCCATATGCACCTCTTAATCCAACATCTTTTGAGTCTTATACAAAGGAAGGATTTGATATAGAGAGTCATAGAAGATTAGCAAGACTCTATGATGAACTTACTGCAAGAGGATGTTATTGTATGCTAACAAATCATAATACAGAGTTGATTAATGAATTATATGGTAATAAAGGGTATAAAATAGATGTTGTTGATGTTAAACGAATGATAAATTCTGATGCTTCAAATAGAGTTGGAAAAGAAGTTATTATTTATAATTATTAGGATTAGAAGTATGGAAAAATTATTTAGTAAAAAAGCTTCAGTTTTTTATGAAAATGATAGAGTACAATTGGTACTAGGAAATACATTTGATATTTTACCCAAGTTTAAGGCGGAGTCTGTGGATGTAATTTTCGCAGACCCGCCTTATTTTTTAAGTAATAATGGAATTTCATGTAAAAGTGGTAAAATGGTTTCTTAAAGCCTAATGGAACTATTTGGATATCAGGAACTCTACATAATATATATTCAATTGGAATGGCATTAGAGCAAGAAGGATTTAAGATTATTAATAATATTACATGGCAGAAAACCAATCCTCCACCTAATTTAGCTTGTAGATGTTTTACACATTCAACAGAAACAATTCTTTGGGCGAAAAAGGATAATAAAAGGTCGAAACATTTATTTAATTATGGTAAAATGAAAGAAATCAATGGCGGAAAGCAGATGAAGGATGTATGGACAGGAAGTTTGACAAAACCCTCTGAAAAAACTGAGGGAAAACATCCGACGCAAAAACCAGAGTATTTACTTGAAAGAATTATTCAAGCATCAACGGAAGAAGGTTATATTATATTAGATCCATTTTGTGGTTCAGGGACTACAGGAGTTGAGGCCTTGCGTAACGGTTGTAAATTCATTGGTATTGATAATGAGGAAGAATATCTTAAAATAGCAAAAAGGAGAATTGAAAAAGAAGATGGAAAAAAGAAACTTTGATGAATGGCTTGGTAAATTTAGAGCAAGTATTGCAAGTTATGATTATTATATAGATTTTGATAAGGTCTATAGGAATGTTGAGAATGTAAAAGTTGAGTTAAATATATTAAATTCTTTAATTGGTAGTAAGGATATTGAAAAAGATTTTAGAGCATTATTAAAGAAGTATCCAGAAGTTTTAGATGCAATTCCTATTCTTTTGGCTAAAAGAGAACAGGAAATTTATTGTCAAGATGAAAATGGAGGATATTTATATCAGTTTAATTCAAAGAAATATCCAGTAGATAGTGAAGAAACTCTTGATTTAAATTGTTATTTTATGAGAAAAACTGGATTATTTGAACTATTACAGAATCATGTAATTAATAATTTAGTTGATTATGTTACAGGAGTAGAGACAGGATTAGATTCAAATGGTCGAAAAAATAGAGGTGGTCATTTGATGGAAGATTTGGTTGAAAGTTATATTAAAAAGGCAGGTTTTGTTAAGGATTCTACATATTTTAAAGAAATGTATCTTAAAGAGATTGAAAGTAGATGGAATATTGATTTATCTGCCTTATCAAATCAAGGAAAAGCAGCAAAGAGATTTGACTTTGTAATAAAGACAGAAAATCAGATTTATGGAATTGAGACTAATTTTTATACAGGTGGTGGCTCAAAGTTAAATGAGACTGCGAGAAGTTATAAGATGCTTTCTCAAGAGGCTGATACGATTGATGGTTTTACATTTGTTTGGTTTACAGATGGGATTGGTTGGAAGAGTGCAAGAGGAAATTTGAGAGAGACGTTTGATGTGATGGAGAATATCTATAGTATTGATGATATAGAAAGTAAAATCATGAGAAAGATTTTTAAATAGGTGAAGATATGGCTTTTACTACAGAGAATAGAAAAATAGAAAATATTTTTCAGAGAGCAGCAATTTACAATGTTCCACGTTATCAAAGGGATTATGTTTGGAAAGAGATAAACTGGAAAGAATTATGGATAGACTTACAATTTACTTTAGATAATGATTCTAAAATTCCGTGGTCACATTTTTTAGGAACCATTGTTTTAAGTCAAACAAAGAATAAAAACAATGGCTTAGATTCGTATGAAATAATAGATGGACAACAAAGATTGATGACTATTTATTTACTCTTAATTGCAATATATAAAAACTTTAGAAAATTTCCAGAAAAAAATATCAGTAAATATATTTTTGAAAGTTTTTTGACATCTCTAACTAGAGAATCAGATAGGGAGTTAATTATTGATAATGAATTATATAATGATGATTTGAAGTCTATAATTGATGCGTCAACAAATACTAAAAGTTTAGAAAGAACAAATAAGTTATATTTACCGTTCAATTATTTTGATAATAATTTAAAAGATAAAAGTTATGAATATCTCGAAAAGCTTTTAAATAAACTTTTATCAGTAAATATTGTAGAAATAATATCAGGTGAAGATGAAGAAATTTATAATATTTTTGAAGTTTTGAATGCAAGAGGACAAAAATTAAGACAAATTGAACTTCTAAAAAATCATATTATGAAGTATATACAGCCTCGAGAAACAGAATTTATTGATCAAGCAAAGAATAAGTGGAGAAGTATACAAAATAATATTGAACATTTAAATGATCCAGATGCATTGATTCAACACTTTACAAAATGTTATATAGAAAAAAATGCAGAGAATCAAAATTCAATATATAGACTAATAAAAGAAGAAATCAAAATTCAAGATTTAAGTACTTTTTTAGATAAGTTAGAAGAATTTTCAAAAGTTTATAAGGAAATAACAGAAAATAATTCTGAGTATGAGTCAATAAAGTATTTTAGTATAAAAAGGAATCAACAAATTAGATCTTTGATATGTGCTATTTTCGTTATTTGTAAAAATGAAATAATAGATGAGATAACAAAAAAACAAGCCTTAGTTCAATTATTAAACTTTTTCTTTATTTTTAATACGACACAACAAACAAGCAATAAAATAGATAAAATAATCAGTTCGATTTCGTATAAAGTTTATCATTGTGAAACTATTAATGAATTTAAGATACTTTTTACTGAATTTTTATTTGAAATTGAAGCATATATTACTAATAAGGATGTAAAGCAATTATTTAATACTAATCAATCCTTTAAATATTCAAATAAAGATAAAACTTTGAAAAGAAATGGTAAATTGGTAAAATTTGTTTTAGAACAAATTTTTGATAAAAATCAATTAGATACACAATTAAATACAAATAATCTAACAATAGAACATTTACAATCGGATGATGGTTCACTACAAAATTCTTCGATTTGGAATTTGACGCTTACTACAGAAGAAATCAATGCAGAAGAATTAAAAAATAAAGATATTTTAGCAAAAATCCAAATTTTAAAAATAAATCAACAATTAAAGAAAATCAAAATTTGGTAAAATATATTTCAAATAATGTATTTAATTTTGATAGTAGAAAAAAGATATGATAGATATTATATTTGATGAAATTTTTGTTTTTAATCCAAGGGTATTTAATATATCATATGATAATGTGAATGAATATAATGAAATTAAAACCTTTTAATTAAA
>JPZU01000001.1:1739410-1746052 GCA_000875945.1 Lachnospiraceae bacterium TWA4
AAATAGATTTGGTGAATGAGTTGAAAAACGATGGAAAAAATTTTAAAAAGAAAATAATGCATGATCCTAAACTAAATGAACTATATAAAAAGTTGATTGAATATGGAGTAAAATTTATTTAAGGGTAATAGTTATAAGATTAAGATAATCTTAATAGTAATTAAATTTCAATCCTATGATAAGTAACGATAAGATTGTGTTAGAGTTAAATTAATTTGAAAAATATGTAATAAGTGATAGGCTAGCAGAAGTAAGAAAAGAATTAGCTCCTGTCTTACAGAAAAAGAGAGAAGCTAAAAGAAGAAAACAGCAACAGATGCAATCTCAATAAAAATTTTTTTAATAACAATTTGACAATAAAATATTCTAAAACCAAATATTTAGCATAAAAACAATCAAAAAAGCAATCATTATTTTTTTACGATTGCTTTTTTTGACTGTTTTCACGTATAATTATAAAAAAGAAGAGGAGTGTTTGATATGCGTGAAACGAAAACAGTAGAGTTTAAAGAGACAATTACAAATACATTCTTAAAAACGGTTAGTGCGTTTGCTAATTATGGTGGAGGAGAAATATTCTTTGGAATTGATGATAGTGGAAATGTTAAAGGTGTCTCAGATATCATACAGTCATGTTTAGATATTGAGAATAAGATTAATGATAGTATCTCACCACAACCAGACTATACATTGGAAGTACAAAATAATGATAGTGTTATAAGATTAACTGTTAAGAGTGGTCTATTTAAACCATATTTATATAAGTCGAAAGCCTATAAGAGAAATGATACTGCAACAATAGATAGATACATTAGAACTATCTAGACTTATTTTAGAAGGAAAAAATGTAAGATTTGAAGAACTTCCATGTAAAAATCAGAATATGACGTTTGATTTTTTGCAAAAAAAATTAAAAGAAAGTATTCAAATTGATAGTTTTAACAAAGATACATTAAAAACATTGAGTTTATACAATAATACTACTGGATATAATAATACTGCAAGTCTTTTAGCCGATGAAAATAATTTCCCAGGAGTTGATATTGTTAAATTTGGAGATGATATTAGTATTATTCAAAAAAGAGTGACTATTGAAAATAAATCTTTATTAAAAATTTATGAGGAAGCTATAGATGTATTTCGAGATTATTATCAATATGAAGAAATACATGGTGTCAAACGAAAAAAAATAGAGAAAATTCCAGAAGCAGCTTTTTGTGAGGCAATTGCAAATGCATTGATTCATCGAGCGTGGGATATGGAATCACAAATAAGAGTTTTGATGTTTGATGATAGGGTAGAAGTTATTTCTCCAGGGGGATTGCCATCTGGTATTACAAAGGAAGAATATTTAACAGGAATGATTTCTGTATTGAGAAATAGAAATTTAGCGAATGTTTTTTATCGTTTAGGTTTTGTAGAAATATTTGGAACAGGAATTATTAGAATACAACAGCTTTATAAGGAAGGGATAAAAAAACCAGAGTTTGAAGTAACCGATAATACTATAAAAATTGTCCTTCCAATTCTTAAAATAAATTTATCTCTAACAGAAGATGAAAGAAAAATTTATGAGTTATTAAGTAAAACAACCTTAAAATCAATGAGTGAAATTGTACCATATATTGATTTCGGGAAATCAAAGATTACAAAACTACTAAAGGATATGGTGCAAAAAGGAGTTGTTGAAATTCATGGTAAAGGAAAGGGAACAAAATATACAAGAACGTAGTCCAATTAGGCGAATTTTGAATGTTTTTAGGATTTTGAGAGTGCAAAGCACGAAAAAATCCGTATCATAGTTATGGATATAATATAGGATATAAAATATAAATTTCTTGTATGTAGGAGGAAAACGTGATAATTATTGGAAGATGTATAAATGCACTTATTAAGCAAAAAATTAAACGTCATAAATATAGAAAAATAATAAAAAAATGTATGAAGGATGTATGTAAAAGGTTTACAAATCTGTATTATAGCCTAGAATTTGGATTATATAATAGACCTGAAAATTATTTTGTATCGTATATTTTTAAAACTGATTCAGACTTAGAGGATGCAGAAAAAAATGGGTTAACTGATGAAATAAAAGAGTTTCATAGAAAACAACTCATTAAATATTCATATCCGGACATAGGAATAAAGGATTGCGTCTTTGCTTCACAGGAAAATTGTAATAGAGAGTATGATGGAAATTGGTATTACTATTACAAATAATTTTACATAAACTTTACAAAACTTACATAACAAACTTTACATGGCAAGTGTATTCTTAAAGAGATTTAAGAATACACTTATTTTTTATGGAGGAATGTGAAGAATGGACATATTTGGAGTGTTGACAATGATGGGTGGTCTTTCCATGTTCTTATATGGAATGAAAACCATGGGAGATGGTTTAGAAAAACTGTCAGGAGGAAGGTTAGAACATATTTTAGAAAAGCTGACATCTAAGCGTATAATGGCGGTTTTATTAGGTGTTTTGGTTACTGGAGCCATTCAGAGTTCATCAGCAACAACGGTTATGGTTGTTGGTTTTGTAAATTCTGGAATTATGAAACTGTCGCAAGCAGTTGGAATTATCATGGGAGCCAATATTGGTACAACGGTTACTTCATGGATGTTATCGCTTACAGGTATTGAAAGTAGTAATGTATTTTTGCGTATGTTAAAACCCTCTTCTTTTGCACCGATATTGTCATTAATTGGAATTATCCTATTGATGGGAGCAAAGAACAATAAGAAAAAGGATATTGGAGTGATTCTACTCGGGTTTACAATTCTTATGTTTGGTATGGAAACTATGAGTGGCGCAGTAAAGCCACTTGCAGATAATGAAGCATTTACTGGAATTTTAACAAGATTTTCAAATCCGATATTAGGAGTGATTGCAGGACTTGTTTTAACAGCAGTAATTCAAAGTTCTTCGGCATCAGTAGGTATATTACAGGCCTTGTGTACAACAGGGGCAGTTAGTTTTGGCATGGCAATTCCCATTATTATGGGACAGAATATAGGAACTTGTGTGACTGCAATGCTTTCTTCTGTTGGAAGTAGTAAAAATGCAAAGAGAGCTTCTATGATTCATTTGTATTTTAATTTAATAGGAACATTTATTTTTTTAATTGGATTTTACAGTATCAATCAAATGATAGGTGGATTTTTGTTTTTAAATAATTATGCGACACCGAGTGGAATTGCAATTATACATAGTTTGTTTAATATTGGAGCTGTACTATTGTTATATCCTTTTGCAGATAAGCTGGTATATTTAGCTGAAATTACGGTAAGAGAACACAAAGAAAATCAAGAGAATCCAGAGAATAGCAATGAATGGAGTAAACTAGATAATCGTTTTTTGGAATATCCAGATTACGCATTAGAGGTCAGTCAAGAGGTAGCAGAGCATATGGCACTAAAATCTCAAAATGCCATATTATTGGCAATAAAAAATAGAAAACAATACAGCGAAAATATAATTTCAAAGGTATTACAATTGGAAAATGAAATTGATCAATATGAGGATAAGATAGGTACTTATTTAATGAAAATGAGTGGAAAGCCGTTGTCTGATCACGGAAAAAAGACCATGGCTGTATTAGAGCATTGTATCAGTAATTTTGAACGAATTTCAGACCATGCAGTAAATTTAATAGAAGTTGTAACCGCTGTAAATCAGAAAAATTTACAGTTTTCAAAAGAAGCACTATCAGAAATTTCTATCTATGAAGATGCAGTCTGTGATATAATAAAAATGACAGTGCAAGCGTTTATTCACAATGATGCTGAACTAGCAAAAGATATTGAACCGTTGGAGCAGGTGATTGATGAGTTAAATAGTACAATAAAAAGGCATCATCTAAAACGACTCCGAAAAGGAAAATGTATGATTGAAATGGGTGTGTATATTGAAGATTTACTAACAAATATGGAGAGAATTTCTGATCATTGTTCGAATATTGGTGTAGGATTAATTCGTATACAGGATGATGCATTTGATGCACACGAATATTTGGATGACATAAAGGATAGACCAGATGAAAGATTCCAAAATAAATATATAGAATATAAGAAAAAATATGAATTATTAGATGTGAAAGGGACGGTGTAAGTGTGATATGGCTCTTATTTATATTGTAGAAGATGATGAGAGTATTCGTGAAATCGAAGAAATTTCACTAAAGAATAGTAATCATATCGTATTTTCCTTTGAAAATGCGAAAGATTTTTATAATAAGCTAGAAGATGTACTTCCTGATTTGGTTGTGTTAGATGTTATGTTACCAGATGAAAATGGTTATGAGATTGTGCGAAAGCTGAGAAGGCAGCCGAGCACAAAGAAATTACCTGTGATTATGGTAACTGCAAAGACTACTGAGTTAGATATGATTAAGGGACTAGATGATGGTGCAGATGATTATATTAAGAAACCATTTTCTGTTATTGAATTAATTACAAGAATTAAAGCATTGCTTCGTAGAACTAATGATGAGGAAGTAAAGTCTTTAACGCTTGGGACTATTACACTTGACAATGAGAGAAGAATTCTCATTTTAGCTGGTACATCCATTGAATTGACCTACAAGGAATATGAATTGCTAAAATTACTCATGATGAATCAGGGAATTGTATTATCTAGAGAGGTTATTATGCAAAACGTATGGGGTACAGATTTTGAGGGAGAATCTAGAACTGTAGATATGCATATAAAAACATTGAGACAAAAACTTGAAAAAGAAGGCACTAGAATTAGAACCGTGCGAAATGTTGGTTATGTGATGGAGTAAAGTTTAAAGTTTGAAAGTAAAATTCACTTTTAAACTTGTATTCATGATTCAAATGGATAAAAGCTTATCTACTAGATAAAAGCTTATATGCTTGACTACTTGAATCATTTTGGAGGCAAATTATGAAAAAGAAAATTAATCAAAGACTGATGGAAATTACAATACTCGCAATCGTAATGACAACCATTTGCATGACCTTTGTGTATTATGGAATCTATCAGAATCAAGTGAAAAAAGATTTGCAGATGATGGGTAAAACATTGTCATCAACTAAGTCCTTTTATCAAGAATTACAAAATCAACCGAGTTCGTTAAAGCTAGGAATCAACAATCTACGAATTACATGGATTGATGCAGATGGTACGGTTTTATATGACAATGACATTGATATTGGAGATATGGAAAACCATTCAGATCGTCCAGAGGTGCAAGAGGCTCTTGCATCAGGAGAGGGAGAAATTGTCAGAAACTCACATACAATGAATCAAAAAAATTTTTATTATGCACTGTTACAATCTGATGGAACAGTGCTTCGTGTTGCAACTGGTGCTCGTAGTATTTTAAATGTATTTATGAATAGCTTTCCAATGATTATTATGGTTCTTTTTGTGGTTGTATTGATTTGCACTGTGTTAGCACATTTCCTTACCAAACAATTATTGCTTCCAATAAAAAATGTGGTAGAGAATTTAGATGATACAACGCAGATACCAGAATACAAAGAATTGGTTCCTCTTGTTCATACGATTCGTAGTCAACATGAAAATATACTGATGTCAGCAAAAGTACGACAAGATTTCACAGCCAATGTGTCCCATGAGTTGAAAACACCACTGACTGCCATTTCAGGATATGCAGAAATGATAGAAAATAAAATGGTAGATGAAAATCAGACGATTCATTTTTCACAAGAAATTAAAAGAAATTCCAACCGTCTGCTTGTTTTGATTGACGATATTATACGATTATCTGAGATAGATAATGGAGAAAGTAATTTTGTCACAAAAGAGGTAGACTTAGATAGAATAGCTAGGGTTTGTATGAAAGAATTAAAAGTTCAAGCAGATAAAAGAGATGTTACCATAACATATCATGGGTCAAAATGTGTGCTAATGGCAAATCCAACCATGATGAGAGAATTAATACAAAATTTGTGTGAAAATGCAATCCGATATAATAATTCGGGTGGATATGTAGAGGTCACAATTAAAGAAGAACAGGGACAAGGGTTACTTATTGTAAAGGATAATGGAATAGGCATACCAAAGGATCAGCAGGAACGAGTCTTTGAACGATTTTATAGAGTAGATAAAAGTAGGTCAAAACGAACAGGTGGAACTGGTCTAGGACTTGCCATTGTGAAGCATATTGTAGAGTTGCATGATGCAAAACTTTCACTTATAAGTGAGTTGGGGAAAGGAACAGAAATTCGAATAGAATTTTAAGATGAAAACCTTCGAATAATTAATGATAGTTATTAAATAGTTACTGTTTACACCCACGCCATTTTCATCATTCGCAATAGCGCATTGACGTGCTCATTCGCTGCCTTGCAGTTGTATTGCTCATTAAATGGCATTCCCTTCGTCAGCAAACATGAAAATATCCTTGTGCAAGCACAAATATATTTTCATGTTTTAGCTGACGTGTGAACTGTAACATTAAATATAAAAATAAAAAGAAAAATTAAAAAAAGTAGTTGACAAATAGTTTTATAGGTGATAATATATACGAGCGCTGTGAGTGAGAGATAAACTTACAGAGAAAAATTTAGAAAAAATAAAAAAGTTCTTGACAAAGACAACAACTTATGATAGACTATAAAAGTTGCTGTTAAAAAACAGAACAAAAC
>JPZU01000001.1:1751407-1756355 GCA_000875945.1 Lachnospiraceae bacterium TWA4
GCAGTAATGCATGGAGCTGACTAATACTAATCGGTCGCAAGTTTGGTCTTAAACCTGTAAATATATGGTAGGATAATGATATAGATGATATGGTTTATGTGAATGTGTAGTTTTGAAGGTATGAATAGAGATATATTTTAAAAGGCCTAGCATTTTTGCTAGGTCTTTTTTGTATAAGTAAAAGCCTAAAAGAGTATATATTCTATAAATATTATATATTGAGTTTGGAATTTGAAAAAATAAAATTTGAACATATGATATAATAATAAAAATAGATTAGGAATTGAGTTAACATGTATTGTGTTTAATATATCTATATGTTAGACTAAATTTAACAAAGTGAGGTTTAGAAAGGAGAAGATGGTGGGAGATATATTAGGAGAAATTTTTGGAGAAATTTTTGGAGAGTTGCTTATAGAACTAATAAATAGTAAAGATATACCTAAAATACCAAGGTGTATTGTAGTAATATTAATTACTGGATTTATTGCATTTGTAGGCATATGTATCGGTGTGAATTCTTCTGATTTATTGGGGCGACTAATAGGTTTTATTCCTGCAGCAATTGTTATTATTTTGGGTTTAATATTAGTAGTTAAAATATGTAAAAATAAATAGATAGAATAGATAGAGGACATATATGGAATTATACAAGAAAATCAATTTACATTCGCATACGTTTCGTTGTAAGCATGCGCAAGGAAATGTAGCAGATTATATAGAAGAGGGTATACGAAATGGTATGCAAGTGCTTGGTATCTCAGACCATACACCATTTCCAGAGCCAAGAGATACAGGGATTAGAATGGAATTAGAAGAATTACCAGAATATATTTCTGAGATTGAATCAGCACAGAAGAAGTATCAGAATATAAGAATTTTAAAATCATTGGAATGTGATTATACAAAGGAGTTTATTTCTTTTTATAAGGAAATGAAAGAAAACTATCATTTGGATTATTTAATTGGAAGTGTGCTATTTTTTTTATGAAAATGGAAAAATGATAGATGTATTTGAAGAGCCACTTGACCGAGAAAGAATGAGACGCTATACAGAAGCTATGCTTGCTAATATTGACACTGAACTGTTTGATTTTGTAGCGCATCCAGCTCTTTTTTGTATGAGGTTAGAAACATGGGATTCTTATACAGAAGATTGCATTCGTGAAATATGTAAACTAGCAGAACAGAAGAAAAAGCCATTGGAGATTAATGTAAATGGGTGTCACAAACCAGGTTCTCCGTATCCAGATGCTCGTTTTTGGAAAATTGCAAGTAATTATGAAATTGAGACACTGATAAATTCTGATGCACATAGAGTAGAAAATTTATGTGCAAAAAAGGAAATAGGTTATGAGATACAAAAACGTTATCATTTAAAACAGTGGACGTATAAATTATAATCAGAATTAAACTGTTACGAGAGGTTAGAGTTAGATAAAAAAGATACTGTATAACTGTATAAATAGAAGAAAAGCTGCGAGGTGATAAACATGGCATTTATGAGCGTCATCCTTATGTGGATTGCTTTTTTGGGAACAATATTTTTTATTATGGGTGCAGTATTTGTGGTATCCACAATATTTTTAATTGTAGGATTTCTTTTGAGAAAGAAACAAATAATCGGAAAACTATTGATGATTTTAGGTGCTACAGGATACATAGGGCTTATCTATCATATAGTACATTTATTTTTCGTGTGATTAAAAATAATTCATTATCTACACGATCTATTATTAACAGATTTTTCCGATATGAAAAGTTATTGACTTTCTTCTTTAAAAGTGATTATAATAAGGACTATTGGAAATTATTTAATTAGAATATAGAAGAAGGTGTTTTTAAAATGTCGCAAAAAAGATATAGTAGATATAATGAGTTACCAAGAGGAAATGCATCGAATAAAATCACCGAAGGCTGTTTAGTTTGTGAAGGTGGTGCATTTCGAG
Source organism: Lachnospiraceae bacterium TWA4 (assembly GCA_000875945.1). Taxonomy (GTDB): domain Bacteria; phylum Bacillota; class Clostridia; order Lachnospirales; family Lachnospiraceae; genus TWA4. The sequence continues at coordinate 1,753,357 of JPZU01000001.1, forward strand.
GGTTATATGGACAAGGAGTTATGGATTTTCTGATGCAATCTGATATCAATATGCAGTGTACAGTAGGTGTATCAGCAGGAGCAATGGCTGGAATGAACTATGTTGCGGGACAGATTGGACGTTCGATTCGTATTAATTTAAGATATCGAAACGATCCAAGATATATCAGTCTTAGACATCATCGTCAGTATGGTGGAATTGTTAACTTTAACTTTGTTCTTAAAAATGTTCCTCATTATCGTTTAAATGCCAAAAGACTTCATGACCCAAGGCGACGATTTGTTGCAGTTGCAACTAATTGTGATACAGGAAAAGCAGAATATTTAGACCAAAGTAATTGTTCAGATGTCATTACAGCAGTTCAAGCATCTGCATCAATGCCTTATATTTCAAATAAAGTAGAATTAGATGGTAAAAAATTCTTAGATGGTGGATGCGATGTTAAGATTCCTTATCAATGGGCGTTAGACGAAGGTTATGAGAAGATTGTAGTAATTCGTACAAGAAATGAAAATTTCCGTTATGAAAAAGAGGATAATGAAAAATTACCTCATAGATTTTATAGAAATGATACAGAGTTTGCAGATGCTTTGTCACAGACTCATAAGAAGTATAATGAAGCTTGTGAAAATCTTATTAACCTACACAATGAAGGTCGAATCTTTATGATTTCTCCATCAGAAACTTGGTCCGTTGGACGATTGGAGAAAGATGTAGAAAAGCTTGGAGATTGGTATTGGTTAGGATATAATGATGCTAAACGAATGCTTCCAGAGTTAAACGAATATTTAGGGATATAAGAGATAATCCTTGGTAATTTAATTTGAAAAATCTACACAGATGTTATTAAATGTAGTAACAGATGTTGTCAAATGTAATAAATGAAATAAAAAATCCTTAGAATTGAAGTAAATTTTTCTAAGGATTTTTTGGTTTATTGTGTACTATATTCTTTAATAAATTCTAAAACACAATCTTTTAATTTCTTAATATTCTCTGTTAAAGGCTTTTGAATATGTGTTCCAACCCCTAGTTCTCGGCTGGCAGAAGGAGTTACCGGAATGCAGAGTACATCATCTGTTCGTCCTCGAATCATCAATTCAGACATCATAGAAACCCCTAATCCATGACTAACCATTCGAATAACTGTTTCATCATCGACTCTACAAAGTGTAGAATTTAGTTTGATTCCTAGTGGTTGCGTAGCCTCAAACACATCTTGATCAAATCGCCCATAGGGCATTAAAAATTCTTTACCTTCAAATTCCAGAAGGGGAAATTTATCTCTTCCATTAATCGGATAATCTTTGGGTAAAATGGCGTACATTTTCTCATAGTATAATGGAGTCCAATCACAAAAATTTGCTTGATGTTTACTTGCAAAAATGACATCTGTCTGTCCGTTTTTTAATAATTCAAAAGGCTCATTGGCATGGTCGACCATGCGCAAATCAATGTTGACGTTTGGGCAAATTCTGCGAAATCGATAGAGAATTTCAGGCATCCAATGCATCATAATACTTGAATAAGATGCAACTCGAATGACATCATAGGATTCTTTAGCCACTTCTTTAATGCGGTTTTCAAGGTTTGCATTAGCCTGTAAAAATTCACGAATAGCAGGCATTAACTGTGCACCTTGAGGACTTAGTTGAATCCCTGAATGATTACGTACTAATAGAGGAAATCCAATTTCTTTTTCAAGGGAATCCATCATGTGAGTTAACCCTGATTGTGTATAGCCAACAATTTCAGATGCTTTTGTAAAACTGCCAAGGTCTGCAGCAGTCATGAATATTTCTAATTTCTTACTATCCATTTTTTATACCTCCATTCAATATATATGCCATAGTTACGTTAATTTTATTATCTATATGAGCATCCGATTTCTTATTTACTCATTTAAAGTCTATGACAATTTCTCATATACTTTTATTATAAAGAAGCGTTATTCAAATGACAAGTCCAATGATAAAATAAGATTAAGAGATTCGGAAAAAGAGAGGAAGGGATTTACTTGAAACAATTAAAAATGAGTCAGCGTATACTTGTAGCATTTACACTATTTGGAATGTTCTTTGGTGCAGGAAACTTAATCTTTCCTGTGCATCTTGGACAATTAGCTGGTAGTCATATGCTACCTGCAACCATTGGATTTATTATTACAGCAGTAGGAATTCCAATTCTTGCAGTTGCAGCAATCGGAATTACTCACTCGGATGGATTAAATGCACTTGCAAATCGTGTAGGCAAGGGATATGGCTATGTTTTCACCTGTTTATTATATTTAACAATTGGTCCATTTTTTGCGATTCCTCGTTGTGCATCCACTTCATTTACAGTAGGAGCTGAGCCGATTTTAAGGGGAATAGCAGATGAAAGGATGCTATTGCTTGGATTTTCATTTGTATTTTTTGCAATTGTACTGTTTTGTTCACTTCGTCCAGCAAAAATTACTCTTTGGATTGGAAAGATTATCAATCCAATCTTTTTAGTATTTCTTTTTATACTAGTAATTACAGCACTTTTAAATCCAAGTATAGCTACTTCAAATGTTTTACCTGTAGATGAATATGAAACAAAATCGTTAGTTATGGGATTTGTTGAAGGGTACGGAACGATGGATGCAATCGCAGGACTTGCATTTGGTATTGTAGTTATTGATATTATTCGTTCAATGGGCGTTGAAGATGATAAAGTAGTGGCAAAGGAAGTCCTTTATTCAGGGATTTTAACCGGTATCTTAATGGCAGTGATTTATGCAGCAACGATTCTTATGGGTGCGCAGTCTAGAGGTTTATTTGAAGTTTCTGAAAATGGTGGAATTGCACTAGCACAGATTGCTAATCACTATTTAGGATTTGCAGGAATCATTATTCTAGCAATCACAATTATTTTTGCTTGTCTTAAGACTTCAATTGGACTAGTTACAAGTTGTTCTAATGCATTTTCACGAATGTTTCCAAAGGCACTTAGTTATAAACGCATGGGCAATAATT
>JPZU01000001.1:1756971-1785620 GCA_000875945.1 Lachnospiraceae bacterium TWA4
TAGGGTATCCTTATAACCATTAAGAATAACTAAACCGATGAGAAAGAGTAGTAATCAGTTGAAATAATTTTCAGAGAGTCCTACGTTGGTGTGAGTAGGATAGTTAGAGATTGATGAATGGACTTTTGAGGGCAGCCCGAATGGTTATCTAGTAGGCGCTGACGGCACACGACCGTTATCATGTGAGCATATTGATGGATATGTGTATAAAGTGGATCGATAGATCAAACCGGGTGGTACCGCAGGATTATTTTATGATTTAGATAACTCTTGTCCCAGTGTATTTGGGATAGGAGTTTTTTAATTTATACCGTTATCCAAGAATGATTTAGGAGGGTTTTATTATGAAGAAGAAATTAATGGCTTTAACACTTGCAATGGTAATGGCAGGAACAATGGTAGGATGTAGTTCAAATGGTTCTAGTTCAGCCGGTAATGAAACAAAACCAGCAGATCAATCAGGAGATGCTAAGACTTACAAAGTTGGAATTGTAAACTATTTAGATGATGCTTCATTAAATCAGATCGTAGAAAATATTGAAGCTGAACTTGATAAGAAGAGTAAGGAACTTGGAGTTTCTTTTGATTATGCAGATTATTATCAAAATGCACAAAAAGATTCGACTGTATTAAATCAGATTACCTCTGATTTGGTAGAAGACCAAGTAGATCTTATTGTAGCAGTAACCACACCTGTTGCAATGGCTGTACAGACTGCAACTGAAAACAATCAGATTCCAGTCGTATTCTCAGCAGTAACTGACCCAGTTGGAGCAAAATTAGTAGAATCTATGGAAAAACCAGGTAGCAATATTACAGGTACTTCAGATGCCCTAGATACAAAAACTATTCTATCTTTAGCAAAAGCAGCAAATCCTGATTTAAAGAAAATTGGTTTACTATATGATACTTCAGAAGACTCTTCGACACAGGCAATTGCTCAGGCGAAAGAGTTTTGCGATCAAAATAAAATTGAGTATGTAGAAAAAACTGGTTCTACAACGGATGATGTCATCTTAGCAGCAGATTCATTAGTAGGTGAAAAAGTAGATGCAGTATTTACCCCAACTGATAATACCATCATGGCAGCAGAATTATCAATCTATGAGAAATTTAAAGAAGCAAAAATTCCTCACTACACAGGTGCAGATTCATTTGCTTTAAATGGTGCATTCTTAGGTTATGGTGTAGATTATGCAAATCTTGGTATTGCAACAGCAGATATGGCAGTAGATATTTTAACCAATGGTAAAAATCCAGCAGATACTCCAGTGGTAACTTTTGACAATGGTATTGCAACAGTAAACACAGAAATTTGTGATGCGATTGGTTTTGATTTACAAACCATTAAAAAGGCATTTTCTGAGCATTGTACACAGTTTAAAGAAATCCAAACTGGAGAAAAATTTGAATAGTTAAGTTTATTAAGTAATTCAAAGAGGAGAAGAAAAATGTTTATTAGTCCAGCGTTAATTCAAAGTGCGTTAGAATTAGGAATTATCTATGCGCTGATTGCATTGGCATTATTTTTAACCTATTCGATGTTAAATGTTTGTGATCTTTCAACCGATGGCTGCTATGTATTAGGAGCAGCCGTTGGAGCTATCTTAGCAATCGATGGTCATCCATTTTTAGCTTTAATCCTTGCACCTTGTGCAGGGATTCTTTCAGGTCTTGTCAATGCCTTTTTACAAACGAAAATGAAAGTAGAGAGTATGCTTGCAGGTATTATTGTAAATACCGGTTTATATACAATTAATATCCTAGTTATGGGAAAATCAACGCTTAGTATGAATACCACAACTACTGTATTTACAATGATGAAAGATGTGTTAAAGGGAACAGCACTCGAAAGTTATTCAAAACTAGTAGTAGCCGTACTATTTACTCTAGTAGCTGTAATTTTACTGCTCTTATTTTTAGGAACAAGACTTGGTTTATCGATTCGTGCAACTGGAGATAATATTGCAATGGTTAAGAGTTCATCCATTAATCCAGTGTTTACAACAACTATTGGACTATGCATTGGTGGAGCAATGACAGCACTTGCTGGATGTCTACTGGGTGAATATCAAAAATCTGTAGATATCAATATGGGAACAGGTATGGTAACAGTAGTCCTAGCTTCTTTAATTATTGGAGAAACTTTATTTAGCAGAAAGAATGTAAAAGTTCGAGCTTTTGGTGTTATTTTAGGATCATGTCTTTACCGAGTAATTGTTGCAGTTGCTCTTCGATTTAATTTGCCAGCATCTGCACTTAAATTAGTATCTGCGATAATTGTAGGGCTTGCAATTTCAATGCCAGCAATTAAAGAGCTTATTATGCTTAGAAAAACAAAGATTGTTGCAATGAAAAAGCACAAAGAATTAGTGGCTAAAAGGGAGGGCAAATAATGTTACAATTAACGAATATTTGTAAGACGTTTAATAAAGGAACAGTGAATGAAAAAGTTGCCCTTGATCATTTAAATCTAACGGTGAATGATGGAGACTTTATTACAATTATTGGCTCTAATGGAGCAGGAAAATCGACGACTTTTAATGCAATCTGTGGCGGATTTTATGTCGATGAAGGATTTGTCGAGCTAGACGGTCGGGATTTAACATTTGTTCCAGAATATAAGCGCAGTAAATATATCGGGCATTTATTCCAGGATCCAATGAAGGGAACAGCTCCTCATATGACAATTGAAGAAAATTTGGCGATTGCCTATCTTAGAGCTTCAAAGAGTCAGCATGCATTCTTAAGTCGTGTAACTAAAAAGGACAAAGAAAAATTTAGAGAAGCTTTAGCACAACTTGATATGGGGCTTGAAGACCGTATGAAAAATCCCGTAGGATTGTTATCAGGTGGACAAAGACAGGCATTAACGTTGCTTATGGCTACACTTGTGACTCCTAAAATCTTATTACTGGATGAGCATACGGCTGCACTAGATCCAGGAACTGCAGATAAGGTATTAAATTTAACAAAGAAAATCATATCTGAGCGATCTATCACCTGTATGATGATTACCCACAATATGCATCAAGCATTAGAACTTGGTAATCGAACCATTATGATGGATAGTGGGAAAATTGTATTTGATGTCAGCGGTAAAGAGCGAGAAGGAATGACAGTGGATACGTTGTTAGAAAAATTCGCAATCGGTGCTGGAGAAGAACTAGATAATGACCGTATTTTATTATCTACGGCAAAAAAATAGAAAAGGGCTTTTATAAGCTCTTTTTTTACTTGAAAAAATCTGTGGAACATACTAAAATACAAGATATTATATTGTGTGAAGGAGAAATTTTATGATACGAACCATTTCAACCGATGAAATTATTGCAGCTCTTAAAGAAATGTGTATTGAAGCCAATCACTTTTTATCCCCAGATATGAAGGCTGCGTTAAATGAAGCAATTGAAACAGAAACCTCGCCACTAGGTAAAAAAGTCCTTTCTCAGCTAGAAGAAAATTTGCAGATTGCAGGGCAGGAAATGATTCCAATTTGTCAGGATACTGGTATGGCAGTGGTATTTATGGAGATTGGACAAGATGTCCATATTGAAGGACTTCCATTAATGGATGCTGTAAACGAAGGAGTAAGACAAGGCTATGTCGATGGGTATTTACGTAAATCTGTAGTAGCAGACCCATTACTTCGTGAAAACACCAAAGACAATACCCCAGCAATCTTACATACACAGATTGTGCCAGGAGATCAGATTAAAATCACACTTGCTCCTAAGGGATTTGGCAGTGAAAATATGAGTCAGATTTTTATGTTAAAGCCAGCAGATGGAATTGAAGGTGTAAAGAATGCCATTTTAAATTGTGTAAAGAATGCAGGTCCTAATGCATGTCCACCAGTAGTAGTTGGTGTTGGCATTGGTGGAGACTTTGAAAAAGCAGCTCTTATGGCAAAACATGCCTTAACTAGAAATGTCAGTGAATCCTCTCCAATTCCTTATGTAAAAGAAATGGAAGAAGAATTACTAGCAAAGATTAATGAAAGTGATATTGGACCAGGTGGACTTGGTGGAAAATGTACAGCTTTGTCGATTAATATTGAAACTTATCCAACTCACATCGCAGGTTTACCTGTAGCAGTCAATATGTGCTGTCATGTCAATCGTCATGCAGTTCGTGTATTATAGGAGGTTATCATCATGGAATATCATTTACAAGTCCCATTAAACCAAGAAGAAGTAAAAAGTTTACGAAGTGGTGATTATGTTTATTTAACAGGAACTATGTATGTAGCTAGAGACGCTGCTCATAAACGAATGGATGAAGCATTAAATGCAGGGCAAGAATTACCTTTTGATATTAAAGGTCAGACCATTTACTATATGGGACCATCTCCAGCAAGACAGGGCCGTCCCATTGGTTCAGCAGGACCGACAACATCAACTCGAATGGATCGCTATGCACCACGATTACTTGATTTAGGTCTTCAGGCTATGATTGGTAAGGGAAAACGTTCCAAAGAGGTTATGGATGCAATTACACGCAATGAAGCAGTTTATTTTGCTGCTGTGGGTGGAGCTGGAGCATTATTATCGAAGTGCATTTTAAAAAGTGAAGTGATTGCGTATGAAGATTTAGGTGCAGAGGCAATCAGAAAATTAGAGGTGAAGGATTTTCCAGTAGTTGTTATTGCAGACTGTGTAGGAAATAACTTATATGAAAGATAGAGGATGAAGAATGGAACAACGAATTGCAACAATCACTAGAACAACAAAAGAAACGGATATTACAGCGACCATTAATTTAGATGGAAGTGGAAAGTCAAATATTGATACAGGAATTGGATTTTTTGACCATATGTTAGATGGATTTGCTCGTCATGGACTCTTTGATCTTGAATTAACTTGTAAAGGAGATTTGCATGTAGATTCTCACCATACCATTGAAGACTGTGGAATTGTACTAGGCGAAGCGATTAAAAAAGCTGTGGGAGATAAAAAGGCGATTAAGCGTTATGGAAATTTTATTCTTCCAATGGATGAAACTTTAATTCTTTGTGCAATTGATTTATCTGGAAGACCTTATTTTGTATCAGATGTACAGTATACAGTTCCTAAAATTGGAGAATTAGATACAGAGATGATTAATGATTTTTTCTATGCAATTTCTTATTCAGCAGCTATGAATCTTCACTTTAAACAACTTGCTGGAGTGAATAATCATCATATTGCAGAAGGCAGTTTTAAAGCATTTGCAAAAGCTCTAGATATGGCAACAATGCATGAAGAACGTTTAGGTGAAGCTGTATGGTCTACAAAGGGTGTGTTATAAAATAGTTTAAAAAGCATTTGACATTTGAACTATTTTTTGTTAAACTCTTCAATTAATAAATACATAACATATTGTATTTATTCAGAGCCTAACTCGAAAAACTTGTGGTTTTTCTCGTTGTGGCTTTTCGCCATATGTATCTATCTCAAATTATTCTCTTGAATACGAGTATTCATCGAATAATTCTCATAGCTACGCATGGCTCTGAATAGTTACACATTTTTTATTTAACGAAAGGAAGGTTCTTTACCTATGGGAAAAATTATTGGAGAAGGAATCACATTTGATGATGTATTGTTAGTACCTGCTTATTCAGAGGTTATCCCTAACCAGGTAGATATATCTACTCATTTAACGAAAAAAATCAAACTTAACATTCCTATGATGAGTGCTAGTATGGACACTGTAACAGAAGGTGCAATGGCAATTGCAATGGCTAGACAGGGTGGAATTGGTATTATCCACAAAAACATGTCAATCGAAGCTCAGGCTGATGAAGTCGATAAGGTAAAACGTTCCGAAAATGGTGTTATCACTGATCCATTTTATTTATCTCCTGATCATACATTAAGAGATGCTGATAATTTAATGGCCAAATATAAGATTTCAGGGGTTCCAATCACTGAAGGTCGTAAATTAGTTGGTATTATCACAAACCGTGATTTAAAATTCGAAACAGATTTTTCTAAAAAGATTAGTGAATCTATGACTAGTGAAGGTCTAATCACTGCAAAGGAAGGAATTACTTTAGAAGATGCAAAAGCAATTTTAGCAAAGGCTAGAAAAGAAAAACTTCCTATCGTAGATGATGACTTTAACTTAAAGGGATTAATTACCATTAAGGATATTGAAAAGCAGATTAAATATCCTCTTTCAGCAAAAGATGAACAGGGTCGTTTACTCTGCGGTGCTGCTGTTGGTATTACAAACAATGTAATGGCAAGAGTTGACGCTTTAGTAAAAGCTCATGTTGATGTAATTGTTGTAGATTCAGCTCATGGACATTCTAAGAATATCCTAGATGCTGTAAAGAAGATTAAAGAAGTTTATCCAGACCTTCAAGTTATTGCTGGTAACGTAGCAACTGGTGCTGCAACTCGTGCATTAATTGAAGCTGGTGTAGATGCTGTTAAAGTTGGTATTGGACCTGGTTCAATTTGTACAACTCGTGTAGTTGCAGGTATTGGTGTTCCTCAGGTTAGTGCTGTTATGGACTGCTATGAAGTAGCTAAGGAATATGGTATTCCAATTATCGCTGATGGTGGTATCAAGTATTCAGGTGATGTTACGAAGGCAATCGCTGCTGGTGCAAATGTATGTATGATGGGTTCTATGTTTGCTGGATGTGATGAAGCTCCAGGTAGCTTTGAAATCTTCCAGGGTAGAAAATACAAAGTATACCGTGGCATGGGTTCTATTGCAGCTATGGAAAATGGTAGTAAAGATCGTTACTTCCAGGAAGATGCTAAGAAATTAGTTCCAGAAGGTGTAGAAGGACGTGTAGCTTATAAGGGTAGCGTAGAAGATACAATCTTCCAGTTACTTGGTGGTCTTCGCTCAGGTATGGGATATTGTGGAGCTCCTACAATTAAAGATTTACAGGAAACTGGACAGTTTGTTAAGATTTCAGCAGCTTCATTAAAAGAAAGTCATCCACATGACATTCATATTACAAAAGAAGCTCCTAACTATAGTTCAGGAGAATAATCGTATAATAAAACTAGGGGATAGCTTAGGCTATCCCCTAGTTGCATAATTCAATACATTCTTGTAACCACTGAATAGTCATCTGCTCTCGCATAATGGCTCCTTTGAGTACAAGATAATCTCCAAATTCATCAGAATCCGAAGCAGGAATTTTGGTGAATTTTTTTTGATTATTTTTTAGATGTTCGAGACGCTCTTTATGTTGTCTTTTTTGGTCTTTTAGGTAATAAAATTCGTTCATTTGGCTCAAACTACTAGAGAAGAAGATTTTAAGCCTAGAAATATCTTTAGGAGTTGCTTCTAAAATAGTTTCTGAATGAAGCCAAACTAAAAATTCATCTTTTCCTTTTTTAGTAATAGAATAAATTTTTTTCTCTAAACTAGTACCAGAAATTTCAACTTCATATTCTAGACATCCTTCGTCAGTTAATTTCTTTAATTCTGGATAGATTTGACTGTGTTTAGCAGACCAAAATTCACATAAAGTTGATTCAAATTGTTTCATTAGTTCATAGCCGGTCATCTTTTGTTGGTTTAATAAGCCAAGAATTGCAAATTTTAAAACTCTCATAAAATTTTTCACCTTCTTTATATGTAAATATTGACATGTTTATAATTACATGATATCATAAAAACAATAAAAATTCAAGTCAAAGAAAGGAAGATTTCCATGAAACGTAAATATCCAAATCTATGTAAACCAATCACTTTAGGTAATGTTACCTTCCGTAACCGTATGTTTGCTTCTCCAATTGGTTCAACTGATATCAATGCAGATTGTGTACCAGGAGAGAGAACGAAAGCTTTTTATGAACTTCGTGCAAGAGGTGGAGCTGCTGCTGTCACTATGAGTGAATTAGTAGTTCATCCTGAAACTGATGGTTCTCATATGCTTCATTTAGACTTACAGACTGTAGGTTCACTTGCAAGCTTTACATTCTGCGCAGATGCAATTCGTAGACATGGTGCCATTCCTAGTTTAGAGTTTTCTCATTCTGGACAGTATGCAGGTACTTATATGGCTGATAAGAATAAGAAAGACAGCTTAACTCAGTATGGTCCAAGTGATGGAGTTCGTGAAGATGGATTAAAGGTAACTGCTTTAACTAAAGAACAGATTGATGATATTGTAAAGCGCTATGGTGAAGCAGCAGTTTTAGCAAAGCGTGCTGGATTTGAGATGATTATGATTCATGGTGGACACACTTGGTTATTAAATCAGTTTATGTCTCCATATTTCAATCACAGAACTGATGAATATGGTGGTTCATTTGAAAATCGTATGAGAATTACAATTGAAGTTTTAAAAGAGGTTCGTAAGGCAGTAGGCCCAATGTTCCCAATTGAATTCCGTATGAGTGGCTCTGAGTTATTTGAAGGTGGATATGATTTAGACGAAGGTGTGAAAATTGCACAGGCAGTTGAAGAATATGTGGATTTAATTCATGTATCAGCAGGTTCATATAAGTTTGGATTCTTTAAGACTCATCCATCAATGTTTTCAGAACATGGTATGAATGTCTATCTTGCAGCAGAAATTAAAAAGCATGTAAGTAAACCAGTTGCAACAATCGGTGGATTAAATGATCCTGAACAGATGGAAGAAATTATTGCATCTGGAAAAGCGGATGTTGTTTATATGGGACGCGCATTACTTGCTGATCCTTTCTTACCTGAAAAGGTGGTTTCTGGAAATGAAGATAAGATTGTTAAATGTTTACGTTGCTTTACTTGTATGGCAGAGCGTCCAACCACTCAGACTAGAAGATGTACCGTTAATCCTTTAATTGGACGTGAAGTAGAAGGTACAGAAGTTTTACCTGCTTCAAGAAAGAAAAAAGTCTTAGTAGTAGGTGGTGGTGTTGCAGGCTTAAAAGCTGCCCTAACTTCTGCACAAAGAGGTCATGAAACGATTCTTTGTGAGAAGAGCGATAAAGTTGGTGGAATTTTAAAATGTGAACAGGCGATTGACTTTAAGCGTGAAATGTATGAACTTGGACTTTCATTAGAAAAACAGGCAATTGAAGCAGGAGTTGAAATTCGTTGTAATGCAGAAGTAACTCCTGAATATGTAGAAGCTATTAATCCTGATACAATGATTTTAGCTGTTGGTTCAAGTCCAATTGTTCCAAGACTTAAAGGAATTGATGGAGCGAACGTAGTAGTTGTAAATAATTACTACTTAGAAAAAGAAAAAGTGACAGACAGTGTGGTTGTTCTTGGTGGTGGCCTTGCAGGTTGTGAATGTGCAATTCATTTGGCACAAGAAGGAAAGACTGTTCACTTAGTAGAGATGAAAGATACATTAGCGCCAGATGCAAATATTCGTCATCGTCCAATTTTAATGCAGATGGTTGATAAATATGTAACTGCTCATACAGGATATCAGGGAATGGAAATTACCAAAGAAGGCGTTCTTTGTAAAGATAAAGAAGGCAATGAAGTATTAGTTCCAGGAACCTCAGTTGTATGTGCTGTAGGACAGAGAGCAAATAGAGATATTGTGAATGGATTATTAGATGCAGCTCCAATAGTTCGTGAAATTGGAGATTGTGTAAGACCTAGCAATATTACTAATGCAATTTATCAGGGATATCATGCAGGATTAGATGCATAATAGTAGATAGATTTAAAATATACAGGGGATAGTTTAGTTTTTAAGCTATCCCTTTAACTTATATATGAGTAGAGAAAATGTCATGATTGTATGAGCACTTAAGGAGACTATAATTATTTGAGAAAATTTTAATTGTATTTCTTATAGTTGTAGAATAAATACTTGAATGATAAAAAATATTATGTTAGACTGTATTATCATGGAAAAAAGATATAAAAGCATATTAAATTATTTAGAAACTCATAGAAAGATTGCATCTTTTTTAGTTGTATTGAACCGTGGAATTACCCAGATTACTTATGGTTTGTATTTTTTATTACTTTTTGTAAAGATGTTGACAGATTTTTTAGGAGCACTTAGATTATTAGCAATCACTGCTATACCATGGATTTTATTTAGTATAGTTAGAGGAATGATTAATGCTCCACGTCCCTATGAGGTTTATGATGTTGTTCCATTAATTGATAGAAAATCTGGTGGAAATTCATTTCCGAGTCGACATGTATTTTCTATATTCGTAATTGCAACGGTTTACTTTTATGAATTTACCTTTATAGGAGTTCTTTTATATGTACTAGGAGTTTTGCTTGCAATAGTCCGAGTACTTACAGCCGTTCATTTCCCCAAAGATGTAATTATTGGAGCTATTCTAGGAATTGTAAGTATTATTGGTATGTATAGACTCTTTTAAATTGGAAAAAATTTCAAAAAAGGAGGAAATGGATTGCAGGAAAATAGGAAGAAAAGCACAAATCGTCAAATGAGTCGAAGTGAAATTAGACGTAGAAGAAAGCGAAGGGCTTATATTAGATATTATTTGAGATTACTAACGTTTTTAGCTGTTTGTATAATAGCTCTTGTTGTTGTTTCAAAAGGCGTTATAAAAATTATTGATAGTTTTTCTTCTGAAACTATTGATTTTGAAGAGGATAAAGTTGAATTAGAAGCGAAAATAGAAAATTTAAATGATCTTTTAGATACGAAAAAACAAGAGGATTTGTTAAATAAAATCTTAGAAAATGAGTCTGATTATCCTAGTAATCTAGTAAAGTTAGCAAAGAATAAGCCAGAAACAAGGCAATTTGTTTACGATTATTTAGAGAAATCAAAAGAAGTTGTTGGACAAGCAAGTCAAATAAGTGTAATTAGTGATTGTGAAAATGTTCGAATTCCTTATTTCAGACAATGGGATGAACGATGGGGCTATTATTTATATGGAGATGATTTTTTAGCTTTAACAGGTTGTGGACCTACGTGTTTATCTATGGTTTATGTAGGGCTCACGAAAGATACGTCAGAAAATCCATATACTATTTCTGCATTTAGTGAAAAACAAGGATATTTTGTTTCAAATAGTGGAACTAGTTGGGAATTAATGTCAGAGGGTGCTGAGGCACTAGGACTTGAGTCAAAAACGGTTAGTTTAGACGAAGAAATCATTAATAATACGTTAGATGAAGGACGTATTATTATAGCTAGTATGGGTCCTGGGGATTTCACATCAAAAGGGCATTTTATAGTAATAGTAGGTTATACAGACAAAGGATATGAAATTAGAGACCCTGATAGTATTACTAGAACGAATAAATTTTGGACATTTGATAAAATTAAAGGACAAATTAAAAATTTATGGGCATTTAGTAGTTGATTTTTATAGTTAAAGAGGATATTATAGTTAAAGTTATAGTTTTAACTTTGTAATATGATATTAGGAGCAAAAGGTTACATTTTACGCTTGTATGAAAGCGTATCCTAGTTAGGAGCAATACTTTTGCGCCTTCGGCATTATAGTATGAAAAAATAAGAAAAGGAACAAAAGAAATATGGGAATCAAAAATTCAAAGGGACGTATTTGGTCTAAAGTACTAATTGTGTTATTGGTTTTAGCTTTAGTACTTTGTGGATTAGGTTATGGTGTTTTTAGATACTATTATGGTAAGATGAATCGATTTGATAAATTTTTCTCAGGATCTATAGAAACACAGTCTGAAGAGACGGCAAGTCCAACACTTGAAACATTATCAGAAGAAGATATTCGTAAACAAATTGAAGATAAAGCAGATACAGTTATGAGTAGTAGTGATGTCTTTAATATTTTATTAATTGGAACTGATGGACGAAAGGGAGGAAATTCTGGACGTTCAGATGCAATCATGCTTTTATCCATTAATAACAAGGAGAATAAGATTTCTCTTACATCCTTAATGAGAGATATCTATGTGGATATTCCAGGTTATGGCTCTAATCGTTTAAATGCTTCTTATGCATTTGGAAAAGAAGAATTATTAAAACAGGTTATTGAGGAATATTTTGGTGTGGATATTGACCGATGTGTACAGATTAATTTCTATTCATTTATTGAAGCAGTAGATGTTGTTGGAGGTGTCGATATTGACCTTTATCAGGCAGAAATTCCAATGCTTAATAAATATGTAGAATCATTGCATAAGGAAAATGGAGCAGATTTGGATTTATTAGATGAAAATGGAACAGATGGAACCTATCATTTAAGTGGTGTTCAAGCTCTAGCATATACTCGAATTCGATATATTGGAAATGGTGATTTTGAACGTACAGAAAGACAACGAAAAGTTTTAACAAAAATTAAAGACTCCTCAAAGGATATGAGTTTATTAAAGTTAAATGATTTATTAAATAAAGTACTTCCACTAGTAACTACAGATTTATCACAAGGAGAATGTTTTTCATTACTTTTAAATGCATCTAGTTATATGAATGATTATGGATTTAGTACAAATCGCGTACCATATGGGGATACTGGAAAGAGCGCTAGAATCAATCGTAAGTCTGTACTTTCAATTGATATTGCAGCAAATCGAAAGTTTTTACAGAAGTTAATTTATCATCCATCAGAGTTAGAAAATGAAACGAAAAGTGAAAGCAGTACAAATTAGTTAAAAGTAATATTAATTAAAAAAGGAGATGTTGTAACATCTTCTTTTTTAATACATAGAATAGTTATAAAATAATCTTTAGGAAAGATATGAAAAAAATTCTATTAGTAGGAATTTTACTTTTGTTATCAGGATGTGTTCAAAATGTTTCAAGTACAGATGCACCAGTTGTTGCACTTACTTTTGACGATGGTCCTCATAAGATTTATACAAAAGAATTATTAGAGGGATTAAAGAAAAGAAATGTAAAAGCTACATTTTTTTGTTGTGGGAGAAAATGTTGAGAATTATCCTAAATTAGTTAAAAAAATGACTCAAGATGGGCATGTAGTGGGTAGTCATACATATTCACATGTGCAGTTAACTAAACTTTCAATTAAAGAAGCAGAAGATGAAATTACAAAAGCAAATGAAATTATTTATAAGAGTTGTGGAATTTATCCTACATTTGTTAGACCACCTTATGGAAGTTGGAGCGATACTTTGGAGAAAAAAACAAATATGAGGTCTGTTCTTTGGACAATAGACCCTCTAGATTGGAAAGTTTTAGATAAAGATCAAGTTGTTAGACATGTTGTATCAAATGCAAAAGATGGATCAATTATATTACTTCATGATATCTATAAAACTTCTGTAGAGGCAGCATTAGAAATTGTTGATGAATTAACGAAAAAAGGGTATAAATTTGCAACAATAGAAGAATTACAGATTGATTAACTTGAAATAATAAGGTATACTAAGATTTAGTAAAGGGTTTGGTGAGATACGATGGATTTATTTGATTATATGAGAGAAAAGAATGAAGAACAAGAAGCCCCATTAGCCAGTCGAATGAGACCAAGAAATTTAGAAGAAGTTGTTGGTCAAGAACACATTATAGGTAAAGGACGATTATTATATAGAGCCATTAAAGCAGATCAGTTGACATCTTTAATTTTTTTTGGTCCTCCTGGAACGGGAAAGACAACATTAGCAAAAGTAATTGCAAATTCAACAAAGGGCAATTTTGTTCAGATAAATGCTACTTGTGCAGGTAAAAAGGATATGGAAGAGGTAGTTGATAAAGCTAAGGAACTTAGGGGAATGTATGGAAAGAAAACAATTTTATTTGTAGATGAAATTCATAGATTTAATAAGAGTCAGCAAGACTACCTACTTCCATTTGTCGAACAAGGAACAGTTATTTTAATTGGAGCAACAACAGAAAATCCTTATTTTGAAGTCAATTCTGCGTTAATTTCTAGGTCAATGATTTTTGAATTGAAACCAATAAAAAAAGAAGACATAAAAAAATTAATTACAAAGGCAGTCTACGATACTGAGCGAGGAATGGGAAGTTTCCATGCAGTTATTGATGATTATGCAATAGATTTTCTAGCAGAAGTTTCAGGTGGAGATGCGAGAATGGCATTAAATGCTATTGAACTTGCTATTTTATCAACTGATAAAGGAAACGATAATAAAATTCATATTACATTAGAAGTTGCTAGTGAGTGTATTCAAAAAAAGGCTATTCGTTATGACAAAAATGGAGAGAATCATTATGACACGATTTCAGCTTTTATTAAAAGTATGAGAGGTTCGGATCCAAATGCAGCTGTTTATTACTTGGCACGTATGCTCTATGCGGGAGAAGATATTAAATTTATAGCCAGACGAATTATGATTTGTGCAAGTGAAGATGTTGGGAATGCAGATCCGATGGCAATTCAAGTAGCAGTTTCTTGTGCTGAGGCAGTAGAAAGAATTGGTATGCCAGAAGCTAGAATCCTTCTTTCACAAGCTGCTCTTTATGTGGCAACAGCTCCTAAGAGTAATAGCTCATATCTAGCTATTGATAAAGCATTAGAAGAGGTCAAATCTAGGTCAATTCAGACAATTCCACCTTATTTACAAGATGCCCATTATAAAGGGGCCTCTAAATTAGATAGAGGAATTGGCTATAAATATGCACATGATTATCCGAACCATTATGTAGCTCAACAGTATCTTCCTGATGAAGTACAAGGATGTGAGTTTTATTCACCTACAGAAAATGGTTATGAAAAGACGATAAAACAGTATTTGCAAAAGTTAAGAAAGGGTGGGATAGATGAGGAATAAATTAGAACTCCTTGCAAAAGGAGAAATTGGAACGAATGAAAATTTTCCAATTGTTGAACCTGCCTATATTGAACAACAAATTGCAGGGAATGAGCCATTTATTGGTCAATTTACTATTAGAGGAAATCAACAACGACTGATAAAAGGAATTGTATATTCGAATAGTCCAATAGTATATATTCAGGAAACAAGTTTTTCTTCAGAAGAGGCAACGATTACATATAAAGTTTTTCCAAAGGGATTAGAAATCGATGGTTTTTTAAAAACAACTATTTATATTGACACAGATAGTGGGGTAATTAATCTTCCTTGTCATTTTATATTAGAAGATGCTAAGACTCAAACCGTTGAAGGAATGCCAAAAAGTCTAGAGGAACTTGTTTCAATGGCAAAGGACTGGCCAATAGGAGCACAAATGGTATTTGCTCTTCCAGAATTCAAAAATCAGGATTTTATGAATGAAGGAAAGTTAAGATTATACTATGAAGCATTAGAACAAGAAGTTTTACCAGAATATTTTTTAGAAGAATTTTTAATTGCAACGAAATTGAAAAAACCAGCCATGTTTGAAATAGAGGGAAATCCTAAATTAGAAAAAAATCATGGTTATTTTTTAGTTAGACAAACAAATTGGGGAAGTTTACAAGTTGAGGTAAAAACAAATAGTCCTTTTGTTGAATTAGAGCAAGAACTTTTAGAATTTGGTCAAGAATCGACGATTTTAGTTTCGTATAAAGTTGATAGAACTAAATTACATGCTGGTAAGAATATAGCTCGTATTTCTCTTATATCTTCTTATTGTAGTAGGCAAGTAGATGTTACTATTTTTAAATCAAAATCGGTAGAGCATACTGGTAAACGAGAAATGATTGAGTTAATCAAAACAGATATTCAGTTTTTAGAGTCTATTTGGAAAGATAAACGAGAATATAAAGAGTATTTAACTGATGAAAGATATAAACTTCTTTTAGATAAACTTTATGAGAAGTTTGATTCAATTAATGAAAAAAATGAGTTATTTTATCGTTTAGTGAAACTATGTATCTGTATATCAAAAGATAAACAGGAGCAATTATTAGAACAATTAAGACCTTATAAGAGTAGTATAGGGATTGATCGAGCGAAGAAACCTTTAAACTATGCATTATATTTAATTAGCATGGTTATTTTAGGACAAGAAGATAGTGGAAAAGAATTAGAGGTTTTAAAAGATGCTTTAGTCAGCAATGATTCTAAAAGTCTATTATTCATTTTAGCCTTGCATGTTAATCCAAAGTTTAGAGAAGACGAAGTATTTATTTATGAATGGGCAAAAAATTTATATTATTCAGAACATAAGAGTCGATATTTTATTGCAATTGCTAGTCAATGTGTGTTAAAAAACCCTAAGATTTTTACTGAAATGAAAGAATTTGAAATAGGAGTTCTTAAATATTTACTAAATCATGAGTGGCTAACAAAAGAAATTGTAGAGTCAGCAGTTAGGTTTAATAATGCAGGAAAGAAATTTAGACCAATTCTATACACCGTTTATGAAAAAATCTATGAAAAATATCCACTAAAAGAAATTGTAAATAATGTCTGTGAATTATTAATTCGTTCAGATTGTCAAGATAGTGAATATTTTGTTTGGTATCAAAGAGGTGTAGAGGAAAATAGTCGAACAACTAGGCTTTTTGATTATTATTTGTATTCTTTACCTAAAGGATGGAATCATAAATTCCCAAGGAATCTAATTTTATATTATTCGTATGAAGAATTAGTGGATAAAGAAATTGAAAAGCTAGTTTATAAAAATATTGTTGAGTTTTATAGACAAGATACTCAAATTTATCCTAAATATGAAGAAGCAATTAAAGCGTATGTGCATAGAAGTTTTCAATTAGAAAAACCAGATCCTGAGTTAGTAAAAATCTATGATCAAGTGATTGATATAGAAATATTAGATGCTGTACAAGCAAGAAAAATGTATGAATTGACATTTACTCATAAAATTACATGTACAAATGAAGAAATTACTTCATTGATTTGTTATACACAGGATAAGAAGGTAGAATATCCTTTTAGAAAGGGAACTGTATATCTTCCAATTTTTGAGAAAAACTATATATTTATTTTTAAAGATTATAGGAATCATCTATTTGTTGAAACCTTGTATAATGATGAGTTGATTTATGAAAATAATTCTGTAAAAGAAGCATGTGAATTGTTGATTCCAGAGCATCCAGTAGTTATGAATCGATATTTAAATCAGATTTCAGATAAAGAATTTTTTACGAAGGAAGATCTCACACTTTTTGAACAGTATATTAATGATGAAGAGATTAGCAAGAGTCTTCGAACGAAACTATTATATAATTGCATTCAATATTATCTACAAAATGAAGATGAAGAATTAAATCTTCAACAATTTATAAAATCAGAGTCATTAATTAAAGGCAAAAAGCGAGCAGAATTTATGAATATGCTCATTCTTCATAAATATTATGCAGAAGTTTTTGAATTTATTAAGGAAAATGGATATGAATCTTTAGATGCACAAACCTTATGGAAAATGTGTAGGAATTTAGTACATTTCATGGATATATCAAAAGAGCCAATAGTTATTAAGCTGATTTATTGGTTATTTGAAAAGGGATATACAGATAAACAGTTATTAGGTTATTTAGCTCAGTATTATCAAGGAAGTGTTCAGTCAACTTATCAATTGGTGATGGCTTGTCATAAAGAAGGAGTACCTTGTGAAGTGATGACAAAAAATCTTCTAGAGCAAATGTTATTTTCATCAGTTTTTGAGGGAATAGATGAAATTTATAGCTACTGTAAAGAAGATAAAAGTTTGACAGAGTTGACAAAGTCTGCCTATCTAGCAGTTAAGGCACATTACTATGTATTAGGTGTTACAGATCTTTCTGACGAGCTGTATGAAGACCTTTTAAACCTTTTAGAAATAAATTCATTGACTGTAGTTAAATTGGCGCTGCTTCGCTATTATTCGGATAAAACACATCTTGACGATAAAGAACTTGAGCGAATGAATGAGCTATTAGATTTCATAAAACGTAAAAAAATTCGTTTATTATTTATTGAAAAGGCAGCAGTTCGTTTGGGAAGACCTGGAGTTATGTTAATAGAAAGTAATGTACATAGCGAAGAGCAGGTAATGGTTCGTTATAAGATTAGTGGAAGTAATCAAGTTTATACAGAAGAAATGGAAAAAAGTTATGGGGGAATTTTTGTAAAAGAAATTATTCTTTATGCAGATGAAACGGTAACTTTTGAAGTATTTACGGATAATGAAGAGAAAAAAGAATTAAAGCATGCAACTTGTCCAATGTTTTTAAAATACGGAGCGGATAGATATGCAGCTTTAAATAAGATTGCAGCCAATTTAGATAGAGAAGACTTGTTTAGAGAATATGCAAAAACAAAAAAGATTGTTGATAAGAACTATCGATTGATATAGATTGAGGTGCTTTTATGGAGGGAGTTTATTTAGGAGTAGAAATTTCTATGGGAGGTGCCTATTGTAAGGCTGCGTATTATGACCCAGAAAAAAAGGTAACAAAAGTAGTCTATTTTGATGACCAGGAGTACCAAATACCAATGAGTATTGGAAAGATTAAGGGAAAAAGCGAGTGGTATATTGGTCGTGAAATTACAAAGTTACCTAGAACAAAGGTGAGTGTCATTGATCATTTACCTGTGTTTATGAAAGGAAGAGATAAAGTTAGTATAGATGGTGAAAAGCATAGTGGTGAGGAACTCATGCGAATTTACATGGTTAAATTTTTAACTCATGTAATAAAAGTCTTAGGAAAAGATGGAATTATTCGTTTAACTTTTTGTATGGAAAGTGTAGATGCTGCACTTGCAGATCAGTTAGTTCGAATCTCTGAAGGTTTGGGAATTACAAGAAAAGCTGTACAAGTTATTAATTATAAAGAAGCTTTTTTGTTTTTTTGCTTAGCAAAAGATCCAAAGTATAGAAGAAACGAATGTATGCTATTTGAGCTGACAAATTATGGATTATTCTTTTATGAATTTGTGATGCTTCGAGGACGACGACCTCAACCAGTGATAGTAAACATGATTCAATTAGAGAAAAAATTTGATGTTGCATTATTAAAAAAACCATTAATCCAAAAAACAATGGATGAAAAGTTTTTAGAGCATGCAAAAAAATACTTTAATAAAAAATTGATATCTTCTGTATTTCTAGAAGGGGAAGGATTTAAAGATAGTAGTTGGTGCAAAAAATTTAAAGAGTATATTTGTAAGGGACGAAAAGTTTATCAGATAGAAGCAATTTATGCAGAGGGAGCAGCAGCTAATTCATGGATACAAAATGATGATCAATATTTGTACCTATGTGAAGGACGAGTACCAGCAACAGTTTCGATGAATGTGATTAAACAACAAGGAGCACAGGAAAATGAACTTCAATTAGTTTTAGTGAAAGCTGGGACAAACTGGTATGATACACGCTCAACCATTGAACTATTATTAGAAGATTCACAAGAAATTGAATTGAAAGTAGAAATTTTTGGACGACGTTTATCAAATACCTATAAAATTGCATGTCCAAAAGTCGAAAATCGTCCGATAAAAACGACTCGAGTAGAGTTAAATATTGCATTCTTATCGGATGATTATTTGATGATTCGTATTAAAGATCTAGGTTTTGGAGAACTTTTTCCATCAACAGGTCTAGAGACTAAAGAATATATTCGTTTGACTTAGAGGGAGAACTAAAATGGGAAAAGTATATTTATGTCAGGGAAGACTTGCAATTAAGCCTTTATTTGTTAAAAATTCAGAAGTTGCTCTTTATTCAACAGAAGAGTTGGCATATTTTATAGTTCATTATGTGGATATTATAGATGAAAAATTTTTCTCTAAGGAGTTTTATGAATTTATTGTTTATGAATTAAAATTAGAGGAGTTGGAATGGAGTCTTAAAAAGTGTAATCCAGATACTCAGCTTAATCAAATGATTATTATGACTGTTCAAGCCTGTAACTATTTGAATGATAAACAAATGCAAGAGTTTTTAAATCGAATGCGTCTAAAATCTCAGGCAAAACCTAGTGAACTAATGAAATCAAGAGCTGATTTTTTAAGCTCAAAAGGACGCTATGTAAAAGCGTTAGAAATTTATGATGGAATTTTAGAAAATCATATAGAAAAGTTATCGGATAACTTTATGGGAAGAGTCTATTTTAATAAGGCAATGACTCATTGGAAATTGTTTGAGTTTACAAAGGCAATACATTTTATGACTTTAGCATGTGAATTGTTAAAGAGTGAAATCGCTTATCAGTCATTATTTTTTATGCATCTTCAAAATCCATCAATTGAAGTAAAGAAAGAAGTTTTAGAACAAATTTTGATAGACAATCAAAAAATGTGGCAAGCTAAGTGGGAAGAGGAAGAAGGACAAATTGAACGTGAAGTTCAAGATATTGAGGACTTAGAAGAACGATTGAATGAGTGGAAGATGGAGTATCGAGCAATGAATCAGTAAAACCCCCTTTTCAATTGAGCAATCTTATGTTAAAATACTATGTTTGTGTTATACTTATAGGAGGAGAATGCTGTGTCAAATTTGAAAACAGAGATTAATAGAAGGCGAACGTTTGCCATCATCTCTCACCCAGATGCTGGTAAGACAACGTTGACAGAGAAGTTTTTGCTCTATGGAGGGGCAATTAATTTAGCAGGTTCTGTAAAAGGACGAAAGACTGCAAAGCATGCAGTATCAGACTGGATGGAAATTGAAAAGGAAAGAGGAATTTCTGTTACTTCATCCGTTATGCAGTTTGAATATGATAATTATTGCATTAATATTCTAGATACACCAGGACATCAAGATTTCTCAGAAGATACGTATCGTACACTAATGGCTGCAGATTCAGCAGTTATGGTTATTGATGCTTCAAAGGGTGTAGAACCTCAGACTATTAAACTTTTTAAAGTTTGTGTGATGAGACATATTCCAATTTTTACATTCATTAATAAATTAGACCGAGAAGCTAATGATCCATTTGAACTGATGGACGATATTGAAGAAGTATTAGGAATTGCAACTTGTCCAATGAATTGGCCTATTGGTTGTGGTAAAAATTTTAAAGGTGTTTATGAAAGAGACACGAAATCTGTAAGTTTATTTAAGGCGGCAGATAGTGGAATGAAAGAAGTTGAAACGAAGAGTATTTCCATTGATAGCGAAGAATTAAATGACTATATTCGTCCGGATTATTTGGAGCAGTTACAAGAAGATATTGAACTATTAGATGGTGCTGGTCAGGAATTTGATATTGATTTAGTCAGCAAGGGAGAACTTTCACCTGTATTTTTTGGTTCAGCGCTTACAAACTTTGGTGTAGAAACATTTTTAAAACATTTCCTTAAGATGACCTATACACCACTTCCTAGAACCGCTGATATTGGTGTTATTGACCCTGTAGAAAATAAATTCTCAGCGTTTGTATTTAAGATTCAGGCAAATATGAACAAAGCACATAGAGACCGAATTGCTTTTATGCGAATTTGCTCTGGTAAGTTTGAAGCTGGAATGGAAGTCAATCACGTACAAGGAGGCAAAAAGGTTCGTTTGACTCAGCCTCAACAGATGATGGCTCAAGAGCGTAAAATTGTCGAGGAAGCCTATGCAGGTGATATTATTGGTATTTTTGACCCAGGCATTTTTAGTATTGGAGATACTCTTTGTGCAACGGGAACCAGTTTTGCTTATGAAGGTATTCCAACATTTGCTCCTGAACACTTTGCAAGAGTTAGACAGATTGATACGATGAAGCGTAAGCAGTTTATTAAAGGTGTAAATCAGATTGCTCAAGAAGGTGCTATTCAGATTTTCCAAGAGTACAATACTGGAATGGAAGAGATTATTGTTGGTGTTGTTGGTGTTCTTCAGTTTGATGTATTGATGTATCGTTTAAAAAATGAATACAATGTCGAAGCAAAACTAGAAAACTTACCTTATGAATATATTCGTTGGATTGAAAATAAGGAAATTGACGTCAATAAGATTCAAGGAACTTCTGATATGAAGAGAATCAAAGACTTAAAAGGCAATCCACTCTTACTATTTGCTAATAGTTGGAGTGTTGGAATGGTTGAAGAACGAAATCCAGATCTTAAATTATCAGAATTTGGACGCTGGTAAGCACAAAAAATTCGTATGATAGTTGGAGCAATACCTTTTGCTTTAAGCGTCATAGAATAATAGTAAAAAAAGAAATTCTAAGGTGTTTATGCGTTTTTTCGATTGTAAAAGCAAAGAAGTCATTAATGTAAAAGATTGCAAGCGATTAGGCTATGTATCAGATATTGATTTTTGTCCAGAAAGAGGAGAAATACAATCCTTTATTGTACCGGGTCCACCTAAATATTTAGGCTGTATTGGGAGAGAAAAAGATTATGTTATTCCCTTTAGTTGTGTAAAACAGATCGGACCGGATTTAATTTTAGTAGATATAGAAGTAGATAAAAATCCAAAAAAGGAGGCTACAGACAGATGAAATGTCCATATTGTGATAGTGATGATACAAGAGTTATAAATTCTAGACCCGCTGAAGATGGTAGTGCGATAAGAAGACGCAGGCATTGTGATGTCTGTGGCCGCAGGTTTACTACGTATGAAAAGGTAGAGACCATACCATTTATGGTAATTAAAAAGGATAATACGAGGGAACCTTTTGATCGAGCTAAGATTGAAAAAGGAATTTTAAATGCTTGTCATAAACGAGCAGTTTCTCTTCAACAGATTGAAAAAATGGTGTTGGAGATTGAAACCCAGATATTTGAAGCTGGAGATAAAGAGGTGACAAGTACCTATATTGGAGAATTAGTGATGGAAAAACTTCGTTTAGTTGATGAAGTAGCTTATGTTCGTTTTGCTTCAGTATATCGAGAATTTAAGGATGCAACCACCTTTTTATTGGAACTAGAGAAATTAAATTGGAGTAAAGAAAACTAAATGGGATTTATTAGTCAGTTTTATCCAGATAACTATGCAGATTCAACCTTTTTGATTGATTATGAAGACCTTTATAAAAAAGGATATAGAGGGATTATCTATGATATTGATAATACCTTAGTAGAACATGGGGTACCAGCCAATCAGCGTGCCATTAATCATTTTAAAAAATTGAAAGAATTGGGATTTAAAGTTTGTCTTTTGTCGAATAATAAAGAGCCAAGAGTTGCTTCATTTGCTAGTCAAGTTGGGGGAGTCAATTATATTTTTGATGCCCATAAGCCAGGAATTCGATCCTATAAGGAAGCAGCTAAGAAGATGAAACTTCCTTTAAATCAAGTAGTTTTTATTGGAGACCAAATTTTTACAGATGTATGGGGTGCAAAACGTGCAGGAATTTATAATATCCTAGTAAAACCCATCCATCCAAAGGAAGAAATTCAAATTGTTCTAAAACGAAAATTAGAATGGATTGTATTATATTTTTATCAAAAAACAAAAATAGTTGAAATTATAGCCATTTTAGTATAAAATGGTTAAAGTGTATGTTTAAATAAGGAGGAAAACTAAAATGTTATCAGCAGGCGATTTTAGAAATGGAATTACAGTTGAATATGACAATAATATTTATCAGATTATCGAATTCCAGCACGTAAAGCCAGGAAAGGGTGCAGCGTTTGTTAGAACTAAATTAAAAAATATCATCAGCGGTGGTGTAATTGAAAAATCTTTCAGACCTACTGAGAAATTTGAAGAAGCTCGTATCGACAGAAATGATATGCAGTATCTTTACAATGATGGAGATTTATATTACTTTATGGATACAGAAACTTATGAACAGATTGGTTTATCTAAAGACCAGATTGGTGATTCATTAAAATTTGTTAAAGAAAATGAAACGGTTAAGATCTGTTCTCATAAAGGAAATGTGTTCGCTATTGAACCACCACTATTTGTAGAACTTCAGATTACAGATACAGAACCTGGATTTAAGGGAGATACAGCAACAGGTGCTACAAAGCCTGCAACTGTTGAAACTGGTGCAGTAGTATATGTTCCACTATTTGTAAATCAGGATGATGTAATTAAGATTGACACAAGAACTGGAGAATATTTATCTAGAGTATAAATAACAACATAAGAATCTAATAGGCTGAAATACGTTGCTTACGCTGTTATGTATTTCAGCTTTTTTACTATATGATATATAGAATTTTTTTGTAGCGAGTGTAGGGATATGAATCAAATAAGAATGATAGGGATAGACCACAGTAAGGCAACGGTCTCCTATCGAGAGCTTTTTTCCTTTACAAAAACTGGGATAGCAGCAGCAATGGAAAACTTCTTAAAAGTTCCGGGAGTAGAGGGATGTTTGCTTTTATCCACATGTAATCGTATGGAATTGTGGATAAGTGCAACGGACAAACTAGAAGTTTCTTTGTATGATATGCTTTGTCAAGAAAAGGGCATCGATAGTGATGAATATCGAGAGTTGTTTACAGAACGCTGTGGTGAAGAGGCAGTGATTCATTTATTTGAAACTGCAAGTGGATTAAAATCAAAAATTATCGGCGAAGACCAAATTATTACTCAAGTAAAAGAAGCACTTTCTTTAGCTAGAGAAGTATTTAGTACGGACAAGGTCTTAGAGATGCTGTTTAGAACAGCAGTAACTGCTAGGAAAAAAGTAAAAACAAATGTACGATTGACAAATGCAGACAGTTCTGCAATTTCAGGACCGATTCATGCTTTGAAAAAACAAGGAATTGATTTTTCAAAATTAACATGTATGGTTATTGGAAATGGAGAAATGGGTAAGCTTGCTGCAACGGCTCTTAGACAAGAAGGAGCAGATGTAACAGTTACTGTTCGTCAATATCGAAGCGGACAGGTGTTAATTCCAGAAGGCTGTTCGCGAATTAATTACGGAGAACGATTAGACTATCTTAAGTCTTGTGATTTAGTCGTTAGTGCAACTTCTAGCCCTAATTATACGTTAAAGCTTAGTGAAGTTGAAAGCGTTCCAAGAAAAGACCATGTCATTATGATTGATCTTGCAGTACCTCGTGATATTGAGGACAGTGTAGGACAATTAGAGGGAATAGAACTCTATGATATTGATAGCTTTGGCACAGAAATTGAACACGAACAATTAGAAGCAAATATTGAAAAATCACATGAGATTTTACAAGAGTTTATTCATGAATTTAAAGTTTGGTATGAATGTAGAGATTTAATTCCTGTAGTGAAAGAAGTTAGTGCAAAGGCAGCAAAAGACGTAACTCTTCGTCTAACAAAACCGATGAGAAAGTTAGATGCAAAAGACGAACAAAAAGAAGATTTAGAGCAGGCAATTGATACTGCAACGTCAAAAGTTATTGGAAAGATTTTGTTCTGTTTAAGAGATAGTTTAGACGCTGAAACATTTAGAGATTGCGTAGATGCAGTTTCCCAAATTTATGAGTAGGTAGTTTATGAATGAGACATATTTCCCAATCTTTGTACCTATGAAGGGGAAGAAGGTTATTATTTATGGCGGTGGAACCATTGCAATGAGGCGAGTAAAAACCTTATTAGATTTTAAAGCTGATATTACAGTGATTGCACCAACAATTATAGAAAAATTAGAGTCTATTACTTATAAGTAGGCTAGTTATGAAAAGGACACCATTGAAGATGATGCCTATTTGGTAATTGCTGCAACAAATGATTTTAAGGTGAATGAAGAAATTTATTTAGAAGCAAAATCAAAAGGGATTTTAGCCAATAATGCGTCAAATAAAGAGCAATGTGACTTCCTTTTTCCAGCAATTATTAAAGAAGGCGCGATGGTTTGTGGACTTACAGCAAGTGGAACAGACCATAAGTTAACAAGAAAAGTGGCTGCTAGTTTGCGTAAAGTATTTGGACAGATTATTAGGGAGAGTGAAAATAAATGACAAGATCAGAACAGTTATTTAAAGAGGCAGTAGAAATTATTCCTGGAGGAGTAAACAGTCCTGTTCGTGCATTTCAGTCTGTAGGTGGAGCTCCACGTTTTATTAAAAAAGCTGATGGAGCAATGATTACAGATGCTGATGGAAATGAATATATTGATTTTATTACTTCTTGGGGACCTATGATTTTAGGACATAACAATCCAGTAATTCGTCAGAAAGTGTTAGAGGCTTGTGAGAATGGATTAAGTTATGGAGCACCAACAGAAGCAGAAGTGACAATGGCTAAATTAATTTGTGAGATTGTTCCTTCGATTGAAATGGTTCGTATGGTAAATTCAGGAACAGAAGCTGTTATGAGTGCAATTCGTGCAGCTAGAGGATATACTAGAAGAAATAAGATTGTGAAGTTTACAGGTTGCTATCATGGACACAGTGATGCATTACTTGTAAAGGCAGGTTCTGGAGTTATGACTGCAGGTGTGCCAGATAGTGCAGGTGTTCCACAAGGAGCTACTCAGGATACAATCTTAGTCACTTATAACGATTTAGATGAAGTAAAAGAAGCATTTAAGACTTATCCAGAAGAAATTGCAGCAGTAATTGTTGAGCCTGTAGGCGCAAACATGGGTGTAGTTCTTCCAAAAGAAGGATTTTTAGAAGGTCTTAGAAGTTTATGTGATGAATACGGTTCACTTTTAATCTTTGATGAAGTTATTACAGGCTTTCGTCTTGCACTGGATGGTGCACAGGGATACTTTGGCGTACGCGCTGACCTTGTAACTTATGGTAAGATTATCGGTGGTGGTATGCCAGTAGGTGCTTATGGTGGACGTAAGGATGTTATGAGTGTCGTATCTCCAGTAGGTGCTGTTTATCAGGCGGGTACTCTTAGTGGAAACCCAATTGCAATGGCAGCAGGTATTGCAGAGTTAACTCAATTAAAAGAAGATAAAGATTTTTATAAGAAGTTAAACGCAATGGGCGATTGGTTCTATGGCGAAATTGATAAGATTTTAAAAGAAGCAAAAGCTCCTTGTACATTAAATCACATTGGATCATTGGGCTGTATTTTCTTTACAGACCATGAAGTAACAAATTATGCAGAAGCTAAGATGTCTGATACAAAAGCATTTAGTGAGTACTTTAATTATATGTTAGGTGAAGGTGTTCATCTTGCTCCTTCACAGTTTGAAGCAATGTTCTTATCAGCTGCTCATACTAAGGAACTCTTAGAGGGTGTGCTTGATAAGATTAGAAAGTATTTTGTGAAATAAATGGAATCATAAAGGAATATAAACAAAGTCCCTACAAAAACTTGAATTTTGTAGGGACTTCTCTTATTTTCTGTCAATATTGTTAGTTACTTATCAATTAAACTAGCACTATGCCCTGAGTATATTCATTTTTTAGATTTCGTTCATTATAGGTATTTTTAAATACCATTTCATACAACTGACTTGACTCAATTTCTAATTTCAATAATGTATTAGGTTCTTTTGGTAATTTGGT
Organism: Lachnospiraceae bacterium TWA4; assembly: GCA_000875945.1. Classification (GTDB taxonomy): domain Bacteria; phylum Bacillota; class Clostridia; order Lachnospirales; family Lachnospiraceae; genus TWA4. The sequence continues at coordinate 1,784,053 of JPZU01000001.1, forward strand.
AATAATCGGACACTTCATCTGTTTAAAAAGATTTGCCTTTTCCCTTCTAAATCCCAATAATCGAATATATGGATCGTAGAACATTTTCTTTTTTATTCCCAATAAAATATGAAGAAGTGCTCGCTGTATTCTCGTATACGTATATTGTTTATTCTTAATACAATCACATAGTTCTTTTACGGAACAAGTTTGCCAAAAATATTTTTTAATTCGTCCAGCAATTTCTTTACTGACATCTTTAAAATCTTCTAAATGTTCCCAGTTTTCTAAAATTTTACTACACAATATATTATAAAAGTTCTCCCAGTTTAAAGGTTTTATGTCTTCATAAGAATTCCCCTCTAATAGAAACTTTCGAATAGCCGATGCACTGGCAAATGGTACACGGATATCTGTATCATGGTAAGCTCCCTCTCGTTTGATTGTAAATGGATGAATACCCGTATCTTTTAATGCCTGTAAATATTCAATTGCAAGTAAATTATTAGGACTTGTCCACAAAGATGAATCGTACTCTAAATACCCACTGAGTACATGATTTCTAGCCATTGGATAACTAACTCCTTGTTTTAATTGTTCCTTTAAATCTAAATGATTTTCAAGAAGTATAGTTGCTACATCTTCAAGAGGTTTTAACTGTCCTATTTCACTTCCAAAACAAAGAATATCTACACAACCTAACGAATGAAGAATATCTACGCCTGCTTTTGCAAAATCTCTAGATGCTGAACTTGCAAAAAGTACTGGAAGTTCAAAGACAAAATCCACGCCTGCTTCTAATGCCATTTTTGTTCGAAGATATTTATTGGCAATTGCGGGTTCTCCACGCTGAACAAAGTCTCCACTCATTACCGCAATGATGCAGTCTGGATGAAGTAATTCTTTAATCTTTTGAATTTGATATTCATGCCCCTTATGAAATGGGTTATATTCTGCAATAATTCCTACAACGCTCATAGATTTCTCCCACAATTAAAGAAATAATAAAACAAATAAAAAATCCAATAATTTCAATAGTTATAGTATTAGGAAGAAACTTCATAACTATACGAAGCCATCCTTTTACGATAAAATAATGTACCAAATAAAATGTATAGGTTTGGTCTCCAAATCTTACCCAGTAGGAAGGAAACTTTGTATTTGACAGTGTCCATACTAATAAGCAAAAAACCATTCCTACTCCAAGAGTCCATAAAATTGTTTCTTCAAAAAAACATGCAATAATAAAAAAGATGATACATCCTACGATGGGTATTGTAGAAAAATTCTTCTTTACAGTCGGCAATTTTGAAGCCATCAATCCTATACAAAAGTTTAGCATGCAAATTCGTCCATACGCTTCAAAAAATAGTAACTCAATACTTCCTAAACAAACGAAAACAACTAATGTTCCTGCTGTTAAATATATCGCATACTTATCACACAATCTGCGATATATATAAAATACTAAATAAACAAAAACTTCTAATACTAATGTCCAACCAATCGGATATAGTGGATAAATTCCAATTTCCGTGCGATATGGAATAAATAGTAACGACTTTATAAATGCTTCTAAGCTAACTTGT
>JPZU01000001.1:1785783-1803970 GCA_000875945.1 Lachnospiraceae bacterium TWA4
TTTGTTGATGTATAGGCTAAAGATAGCCGCTAATTAAGAAAAAAATGCTACTCCCATCTGACCATTTAAATGAAGTCCTGTTAATGATTGTCTAGAAAAATAGTGGCTAGCAAAAACAACAATTGCTCCGTAGCCACGTAATACTTGTAAAATTTCAATCTTTTTATTCATAATAAATCTTCAACACTTTATATAATTATTCATCTAAATAGAGGACTGAACCTACCAGTCCTCTACAACTTTAGAAAAATAAATTTACTCGATTTGGCATAAGTCGTTGAAGCTCATAATAATCATAACGCTTGCCAATAATTTCATTTTGCATTTCATGAAGATCAATATGCTTACTCACTACATGACCGTCCTCAATAATACCATCCTTTACATCTAAATCAACCCAAGCTTCATACCCTTTAAAGAAGCAATTCTTATGGAATTTAAAGGTTGCATTTTTAGAAAATGTCCACTCCCATCCTGCATATCGTTCCATGGCATTTTTTTGAATGAGTTCATGTTGTGGTGCATGAAGATGATGTCTTTTAGCATCTTTTCCAATAAATTCTTCAATTAAAACCTGCATTAAATCTTGAATTGTAAGGTCTTCTTTACAATAATTTTTGATATTTGTTACTAATCGACGAGTACTAGCTTCTACATTTGTTTTAGAAATGATTTGAGCTCCAGTTTGCTTGGTATAAAAACGAAGAATATCTAAATCCGAATCAAATAATAATGTTCCTTCGTGTAACACCCATCCATCAATTTCATGCTTTTGTGAATTTTCTGAAATCTTAAATCCATCAATTCCAAGTTCTGATCCATTCTCAATTTCTGCATTCACACCTAACTTCTTTAAAGCTAAAGTAATTGGATGTAAAAATCGTTCAAAATCGTCTTCTTTTGAATCGGATCTTGCGATAATTGCAAAGTTTAAATTCCCAAGATCATGAAAAACTGTTCCACCATTGGTATTACGACGAATTACTGGTACCCCAGCTTTACCTACAATCTGCATATCTACTTCACTAAATACATTCTGATCTCGTCCAACTACTACACTTGTATCATCGATCCATAAAAGTAAAATTTCTTCATCATCATGGTTGTGCCATAAGTACGATTCTAAAGCACAATTATAACGAGGATCGGTGCTTTTGCTATCATAATAAATCATCTAAGTACGAAGCTCCTTCCTATTCAATTATTTAAGTCGTTATTGATGGATTTAGTATAGCATTTTTGAAATAAAAAGTCTACGAATTACTTAAGAAAATGCCTTTCAAATTTAGAAGTTTAGTTCTGTTTTCATTTACAGAGAAAAAGGAGCCATTACTCCAGTAATTAGTTTTTAATTACTTTCATAATAGCTCCATGGTTCATTTATTTGTTCATTTATTTGTTCATTTATTTGTTCATTTATTTGTTCATTTATTTGTTCATATCAAGTCCAAATCCCTCAAGAGTTGTAGGATTTGCATTCTGTTCTACAGTTACAGTTGCTCCATCAACAGGAATTGGATCACCAACAGTAAGTCCAGGAACTTCTGAATCAGGGCAAATAGGGTTCCAAGCTTTTTCCATTAGCTCATCAACAGTAATTTTTTGTCGATTAAGCCTAAACGAAGATAGTCATCAGCAACTTCACGTAATGCTCGTTCAGTGAATGCATCAGATAATCCAAAATGTAGAGAATCCCAGAAAGCTAACTGATTGGTTTTATCACCAGTTAATTTGTCATTGTCAAACATTTTCTGAACTGCTTCTTCAGAGTGTAAACGATTGTATTGACCTGCACGTTTAATAGCCATAACGACATATTTTGCATGAACTGGATTATTTTTGATGAAGTCATTATTCATAGCAGTTACACAACAAGGTTCATCCTGAAAATCTTCATTGTAGGTGATAGAAGCGAGCATACGCATATCATCTTTATAATTAGCAATTACAAAAATACCAATAAAATAACCTAAAAATAATAATCTTAAAGTATGTAAAGTACATTCTAGTGAACTACCCACCACCTAAAGGTAGTGGGCTTCTAAGAGGCTAAGGTCTCTATTTAAGAAGTTTGATATTTAAGTTTCCACCTATTTCTAGGCAATCCTTATTCTTACAGGCGTGTCCACTTCGCCTCTACCGTATAGAGTATTTAAACTCACAACATTACTTTTACGCATTATATTTAATGCACCGTTTATATCAGCATTAATAAGTTTTCCATCTGCTAATTGGTACAATCCTCTGTGTATACGTTTACCACTAAAACTATAGCTTTTAGGGTTGTCATTGTTGTAAACAGGTATATCATCCTTATCCCAAAAGCTTGCTTTTGATGTATAAGATTCTTCTTGTTTAACAAAGGTGATTCCGTATAACCGACAAAGGTATTCTAACTTATCACGAAGCTTACCATATGGAATATTTACAAAGTTTTGATTATTTGCTTTGCCGATATTTGTATTACGCTGAAAGGTTTCATTATAACCCACAATAAGCGTACCTATATCATTTGAAATACAGTAATTTATGATATATCTAGCCGTCTTTACCATGTAATCATTTACTTTATTATTCCTATTTCTAGTTATAGTTTTTTGTCTGTTAGTAGTATGTTTTTTATCAAAGTGTTGCTTGTCCTTTATAGACTGTAGTTTTGAAGTTTGCTTATTGTACCACTGGTTAATGGATTTAAGTTTCTTGCCATCTATAATGAATGATTTACCAGCATTTGTTACAGCAGTAATGAGATTGTTAATACCTAAATCTAATGCAATAGCATTATCAAGGTTTAAGTTTAATGACTGTTCTATCACTTCATAAGTATACTGAATCTCGAAAAACCTAGCTTTAGCTTTTGGAATAATTCGAATTTCTTTAATCTTTTTATCAGCTAAGATAGGGGGTATGGTAATCTCTATATATTTATGAGTTTTTTTATAGGTCTGTGAATATGGAAGTATTAATTTATTTCCGTTCAAACGAACAAAACCTATAACCAGCGTAGTAAATCCGTCTTTAGCAAGATAATGTGGCAATTTGCAATCCTTGAAAGCATACTTACCTTTTTTAGCAAGCTTTAGTAATCCAAAGAATGATTTAAAAGAACCATCCACTTCTTTTAAAATCTGCTGTGCCATATTGGAATTAAGTTTTTTATAATTAGGGCTATTCTTAAGTAATGAGTAGTTCTTCTCATAATTAAGATATTCACCTTCCGTAAAGTAATACTGACGGACATTATATATGGCTTCATTCGCAAGATTTTTAGCTGTATGAGATAGTTCCCTTAAGTTGTTGTAATCTTCTTTTGAAAGATGCTTTACTTGCTGTTTGATTGTTAAATACATAGCATTTCTCCTTTCTGTAGATTTAGGAAATGTCCTATGTATTGATTATAACATGTATTTTATAAATAATACTACCAATTATTTATCATATAACTTTTTTATTTAAAATCATATATTATAAAAAAGGTATAATGAGGTTATATGCAATCTATATTAAAATTTTCAAACGTTAGTTTTTCATATCATACATTGCAAAAAGAAACATTAGCAGTATCTAATCTAAATTTTGAAATTTCACCGAATGAATTTACAGTGATTGTAGGACCTTCTGGCTGTGGAAAATCTACACTGCTTTCACTTGCTTGCGGATTATTAGAGCCAGAAGAAGGTAAAGTGGAACTTTTTGGTGAAGAGGTAAAAAAAGGGGATAAACGAATTGGATATATGCTTCAAAAGGATCATCTTTTCCAGTGGAGAACTATAGAAAAAAATGTCTCATTAGGTTTAGAAATTCATCATCGAATAAATGAAGAGTCTATTTCAGAGATTCATCATCGTTTAAAAGATTATCATTTATCAGAATTTAGTAAAGTAAAACCTTCCGAATTATCAGGAGGAATGAGACAACGAGCAGCTCTTATTCGTACACTGGCACTAGAACCTGAACTTCTACTTTTAGATGAACCGTTTTCAGCACTTGACTATCAAACAAGATTAGAAGTTGGAAGTGATATAGTTACTCGAATTAAAGAATCTAAAAAAACAGCCTTGATGGTGACACATGATCTTTCAGAAGCGGTAAGTATTGCAGATCGAGTGCTAGTTATTTCCAAATGCCCGGCAAGACTGCAGGCTGATATTTTATTGGATTTTGATAAAAATCTTACACCTCTTCAGAGACGAAGTGATAAAAAGTTTATAGGGTATTTTGATAGATTGTGGAAGGAGATAAGAAATAATGACTCAGAATCATAAGTTATTTTTAAAAAAGTATCATAGAGATAAACAAATGATTTTTGTTGTTCGAATAGCCATTTTGGTAGGAATCGTTTTACTTTGGCAATTTTTAGCAAAAGTGGGAATTATTAATGAATTTATCTTTAGTTCTCCGTTAAAAATGGGAGAATATATTTCATCAAACTTATCGACACTAATTTATCATACATTGATTACTTTAGCTGAAACATTAGCTAGTTTTTTCTTTGTAACGATTTTTAGCTTAATTTTGGCAATTATCTTATGGAGCAGTGAACGAGTAAGTGCAATTTTAGAGCCTTATTTTGTAGTACTTAATAGTCTTCCAAAGTCAGCACTAGCTCCTGTGTTAATTGTGTGGATTGGAAATAATGTAAAAACGGTTATTGTCACAGGAATTTTAATTGCTGTATTTAGTGCGGCAATTACGCTTACAACTAGTTTAAATCAAACAGATAAAGAAAAGATTAAGTTAATAGAATCAATGGGTGGAAGAAAAATACAAATATTAAATAAGGTGGCAATTCCATCATCGATTCCTGTATTTATTGCTACAATGAAAGTGAATATTGGACTTTGTTTAGTAGGTGTAATTATTGGAGAATTCTTAGCAGCAAATGCAGGACTTGGTTATTTAATTATTTATGGAAGTCAGACATTTAAGATGACGATGGTTATGTCATCAATAGTAATTTTATGTTTACTTTCTGCAATTCTATACCAAATGATTGAAATAGTAGAGAAACATATGAATATTTTATAAAAAACATACAAATTTATTGGATGAAATTTGTGTAAAAAAGATAAATAGATAAAATGGGAAGAGTTTTTCTTGCAATTGTATACTAAATAGACTATAATTTTATGTACACAAATAAGGAGGATGATTATTATGAAAATGAAAAAGGCAGCTGCCCTTCTTTTAACAGGAACCATGGCCCTAAGCATGGTTGCTTGTAGTGGTGGAGGAAGCAGTACAAATGAAACAAAAGCAAGTGGAAGTGCAGATGGCGGCTCAGCATCAAAAGGAGCAATTCGTTTATTAAACGGTAAGCCAGAAATCAATGATCAGCTTGAAAAAATGGCTAGTGCTTACAAAGCAGCAACTGGTAATGAAGTAACTATTGAAACTATTGGTGGTGACACAAAAGCATCTGATGAATTAAAGAAAATGTATCAGTCAGACAATATGCCAGATCTTTTCGTAATTGAAGCAAATCAGGCAGCTGATTGGGATGGCATGTTAGTAGATTTCAACGGTGAAGCTTGGACTGATGATACTGAGTATGAATTAAAAGCTGGAGATGCTACTGTTGGATTCCCTTATACTGTAGAGTCTACTGCTTTAGCTTACAATGCAGATGTATTAGACAAAGCTGGAATTGATGTAAAAACATTAACAAGTCCAGCAGCTTATAAAACTGCTTTTGAAACTTTAGATGCTAAGAAAGATGAATTAGGTTTAACTGCTGTTTTAGGATGGTGTACAGAACCTAGTAAATTAAACTGGTCATCAGGTACTCATGTATTTGCACAGTACTTAGATGCAGGTTTAGCTCAGGATGATACCAAATACATCGATATGTTAAATGATGGTGGTAAGATTGATAAAGATCGTATGACTAAATATGCAGAATTTATTGGTTTAATGAATCAATATTCAGATCCTGCATTATTAGTAGATGGTGACTATGATACTCAGGTTGCAAATTTTGCATCTGGTAAGTATGCATTTGTAACTCAGGGTAACTGGATTGGAGCAACTGTTGTTGCTAATGAAAACTACAAAGCTAATTCTTTTAAGATGGGAATGGCTCCATATGCATTCGAAGATGGACAGGACACAGTTATTGCTGGACCACCAAGTTATTGGGTTGCATATAAAGATGGTCAGGTAGACGCTGCTAAGGCATTCTTACAGTGGGTATCTGATGATGAAGCACAGAAGATTTTAGTTGAAGAAGCAAACTTAATTAGCCCATTTTCTGATTGTAATTATGCACCAACCGATCCTTTCTATGAAAGTATTAAGAGTTACATGGATGCTGGAAAGACCTCTGGATGGCACACCATGCTAAAGAAACCTGGTCTTGAAACGGTAACTGGTCAGGTTTACAATGACTATGCAAAGGGAAGTCTTGATACTGCTAAATTTGTAGATACAATGGAACAGGTTATTCAGGGTTATTACGCTCAATAATTAAGATTAATAATAAGATACTGTGGGTGGGCTATCCGTCCACAGTATTTTTAAATTTATAGTTCACACATCAGATAAATTAAATTTACAAACTTATAAATTATAAGAAGGAGACACTATGGGAAACGAAAAAACGGCTAGTAAATTACCTTCCGCAATTATAATAATTGTAGGAATTGTTTTAATTGTCGCTGCACTAGTTATGGACTTTAGTGGTAATAAGTTTAGTGGCAGAGGAGCTATACTTATTGGCGGTATTATTGTAGCTTTAGTAGGAATGTATCTAGTTCCAACAACCAAATACCATAAAAAGATGATTAACTTTATCTTTGTATTTCCCCTTGTATTTGCGTTTTTAGTAACAGTAATTATTCCACTCTTATTAGGATTCTACTATTCATTTACTGATTGGGATGGAATTCGCGTGAAAGAGATAGTTGGATTTAGCAATTATACTCGTATGTTTGCACAGCCTAGCTTTCTTTGGTCAATTTTAATTACTATACTTTTTGTTGTATTCAACATGATTCTTGTAAACTTAGTTGCCTTTCTTTTGGCACTTCTTTGTACAAATAAATTTAGAGGAATGGGATTCTTCCGTGCATCTTATTTCCTTCCAAACTTAATTGGTGGTATCGTACTTGGTTACATTTGGCAGTTCATCTTTAGTAATGTATTAACAGAAATGACATCTGCCATGGGTGGTAGTAATTATTCAATCTTATCAAGTACAAATACAGCATTTATGGGTATCATTGTAGTTTATGTATGGCAGTATGCAGGTTATATTATGTTAATCTATATTACTGGTTTAAATACAGTTCCTGGAGATGTTATTGAAGCAGCAGCTATTGATGGAGCAACTTCTTTACAGACTTTATTCTCTATTAAGATTCCTATGATTGCACCTTCAATTACTATTTGTACGTTCTTAACCTTAACTTCTGCATTTAAACAGTTTGATGTTAACTTATCATTAACTGGTGGTACAGGTTCTGTTGCAGATTTTCTAGGTACTTATTTAACAAATGGTACAGAAATGCTTGCTTTAAATATTTACAATGAAGCAGTTATTAGAAGTAATTACGCTTTAGGTCAGGCTAAGGCTGTATTATTCTTTATTATTTTAGCAATTGTATCTGTTATTCAGGTAAGTATCTCAAATAAGAAGGAGGTGTCACTATAATGCATAGAAAGGAAAAACCAGCTAGCCTTGTGGCAAAAGTGATTATTGCAATTATTATTGCAGTTTATGTATTATTTCCATTTGTACTTGTTGTGATTAACTCTTTTAAAACATCTGAAAAGATTACTGCAAATCCAATTGGCTTAGAAGGAGCAAGTTTTAGCCAGTTTATGGCCAATATGGATGGAGTTATTAACAATACACGTTTTGGATTCTGGCAGGCATTTGGCTATTCAACATTGATTACTGTTGTATCATTAGTGCTTTTAGCAGTATTTGGTGGTATGGCAGCGTGGGTAATTTGTCGTAGTAAAGCAAAATGGGCAACTTTTATTTACTTCCTATTTATTTCATCTATGACAATTCCTTTCCAAGTTGTAATGCTTCCTTTAGTATCAACTTTCCGTGATACTGGTAAATTTGTAGGAATTCAGCTGTTACAGTCTGTACCAGGACTTGTATTTGCTTATTGTGGATTTGGTGGAGCGATGACCGTATTTATTCTTGTAGGGTTCATCAAAGGTATTCCATTTGAATTAGAAGAAGCAGCAGCAATTGATGGTTGCTCTCCAGAAGGAATCTTCTTTAGAGTTATTTTCCCATTATTAACACCAGTTATTACTACAGTTACCATCTTAAATGGTATGTGGATTTGGAATGACTATTTACTTCCATCTATGATGCTTGGTCAAAATGGATCAGTAAAGACTCTTCCAGTTGCAGTACAAGCTTTTGTAGGTTCTTATGTTAAGCAGTGGAACTTAATTTTATCAGCAGCTTTACTCGCAATTATTCCAATTATTATTTTATTCATTATCGCTCAGAAGCAGATTATGAATGGTATGATTGATGGTGCTGTAAAAGGATAAATTATTATTTATGAATCAATTATTTTCTACGGATGGGCATGTGATGCATGCCCTTTCCGATTTTTCAACCCTAATTTTTTTAAATTTTTTTGTATTACTTTGTAGTATTCCAATTTTTACAGCAGGTGCGGCTATTACATCTATGCACTATGCGATTATGAAGCTAGCAGATGAGGAAAGTCATATTCTTTCTCATTATTGGAAGGCATTTAAAGGAAATTTAAGAGAAATTACTCCTTTGTGGTTCGTAGTTTTTCTTTTGTTAGCGTTTTTTGGCTTTGATATATGGATTATGAATTATCAAGTGGGATTTACAAAGAATCTATTTCTAATCTTATTAGTAATATTTGCTATTTTACTTAGTGGAATTTTAGTTTGGCTATTTCCATTAGTTGCAAGATTTCACTATTCCATTGGGGCAGCCTTTCAAAATTCTATGATTTTAGCAATTACAAAACTTCCAAGAACTTTAATAATGATAGTGATTACTGTAGTAATTTCAGTTGTTCTTATCTCAAATCTACGGTTTTATCCATTGATTGTTTGTGTTGGGATTTCCCTTCCAGCTTATTTATGCCAATTTTTTATTATCCAGTGATTAAACAGTTGATGAAAAAAGTAGTAAAAATGAATAAAGGAGAAAATTTTATGAGACGTGCTGGTATTTTAATGCCAATTACATCACTTCCTTCTCCCTATGGAGTGGGAACTTTAGGACAGGCAGCTAGAGATTTTATTGATTTTCTAAAAAAAGCAGGACAGACCTATTGGCAAATTCTCCCAATTTGTCCAACTGGTTATGGAGATTCTCCCTATCAGTCCTTTTCATCCTTTGCAGGAAATCCTTATATGATTGATTTAGATGATTTAGCAAAAGAAGGCTTACTTGAACCTTCAGAGTATAAGGATATTAAATGGTCTGAAGATGATTCGCATGTAGACTATGGAATTTTATATCAAAATCGATATAATGTACTTAAAAAAGCGGTTTTACGTGTAAAAGGAGAAGTTTTTGATAGTTTTTGTAATGAGCAAAATGAATGGCTAGAAGACTATGCTTTATACATGGCTATTAAAAATTATTTTGGAGGTCAAGCATTTAATACTTGGCCAGAGGATTATCGTTTAAGAAGCCCTGAAGCTTTAGAAAAAATGAAAGAAGAGTGTAAGGAAGATATTCACTATTGGAAGGCCTTGCAGTTTTTATTCTTTAGTCAGTGGAAGAAATTAAAAACTTATGCAAATGACGCAGGAATTCAAGTTATTGGGGATATTCCAATTTATGTTTCCTATGACAGTGCAGATGTTTGGTCAAATCCTGACCAGTTCCAGTTAGATGAGAGCTTAACACCAAAGGCAATTGCAGGTTGCCCACCAGATGGATTTGCAGCTGATGGACAGCTTTGGGGAAATCCATTGTTTGATTGGGAGAAGATGAAAGAAGAAGATTATTCATGGTGGATTCGTCGCATTGCTTATCAAGTAAAGATTTATGATATTATTCGTATTGATCATTTCCGTGGATTTGATGAATACTTTGCAATTCCTTATGGAGATAAAACAGCAAAGAATGGTTCTTGGATGCCAGGTCCTGGAATCTCATTATTTAAAGCAATAGAAGAAAAGCTTGGAAAACTTCCAATTATTGCAGAGGATCTTGGATTTTTAACACCTACAGTAAAACAGTTACTTGCAGATACAGGATTTCCGGGAATGAAAATCTTACAGTTTGGCTTTGATACCCGTGATACTGGAGATGGATATCTTCCTCATTGTTATCCAAAAAACTGCGTAGCTTATACAGGAACTCATGATAATCAGACTGTGCTTGGATGGATTGAAACCGCACCAAAAGAAGATGTAGAGAAAGGAATTAAGTATCTTCGATTGACAAAAGAAGAAGGATATCACTGGGGAATGATGCGAACTGTTTGGGGTTGTGTAGCTGATACTAGTATTATTCCTATGCAAGATATTTTAGGTCTTGGAAGTGAAGCTAGACTTAATGCACCATCAACTCTTGGAAATAACTGGACTTGGAGATGTCTACCCGGAGACTATAATGATGAGCTTGCAAAGGTCTTATATGAAGAAATGTGCTTGTATGAGAGAATTTAATCTAAAACTAGTAAATTTAACCTTGTAACATTTAAAAAAATGAGATATAATGAAAACAATTGTAAAAAACAAATAATACTTTTTAAGAGAGGAAAGGAGTCATAAAATCATGGGATTTATTGACACAATTAAAGCTAGAGCAAAAGCAAATAAAAAAACTATCGTTTTAGCTGAAGGTATGGATGTAAGAATTTACGAAGCAGCTGCAAAATGTTTAAAAGAAGACATTGCTAATATTATCGTTTTAGCAAGTCCTGAAGAAGTTGCTGCAAATAAGGGAGATTGGGATATTACAGGAGCAACTGTAATTGATCCTCATACCTCTGATAAATTAGAAGCTTATGCTGAAAAATTAGCAGAACTTAGAAAGAAAAAAGGGTTAACTGTTGATCAGGCTAGAGAATTATTAGTAACAGATTATATGTTCTATGCTTGTATGATGGTTAAAATGGGCGATGCTGATGGTGTTGTTTCTGGCGCTTGCCATTCAACAGCTAATACTTTAAGACCTTCATTACAGATCGTTAAAACCAAACCTGGTTGTAAATTAGTATCTGCATTCTTCTTAATCGTTGTTCCAAATTGCGAATATGGTGCAAACGGAACCTTTATCTTCGCTGATTCAGGTTTAGAGCAGAATCCAGATCCAGAAAAATTAGCAGCTATCGCAGCTTCTTCTGCTGAATCATTCCAGTTATTAGTTCAGGAAGAGCCATTAGTAGCTATGTTATCTCACTCTACCAAGGGTTCTGCAAAACATGCAGATGTAGATAAAGTTGTTGAAGCTACAAAACTTGCTAAAGAACAGTATCCACAGTACAAGATCGATGGTGAATTACAGCTTGATGCAGCTATCGTTCCTAGTGTAGCAGCTTCTAAAGCTCCAGGTAGTGAAGTAGCTGGTAAAGCTAACGTACTTTGCTTCCCTGACTTAGATGCAGGTAACATTGGTTACAAGTTAGCTCAAAGACTTGCAAAGGCAGAAGCTTATGGACCTATCACTCAGGGTATTGCAGCTCCTATCAACGATTTATCTAGAGGATGCTCAGCAGATGATATCGTAGGTGTAGTAGCAATCACATCTGTACAGTGCATGGCATAATAAAAATATAATATATATGTAAATTTGGGGGCTGTTGGGTTGTCACAGTCCCCTTTTTTAGTAGAGAGGTAGAAAGATGTACGATTATTTAATAGTAGGTGCAGGGTTATATGGGGCAGTAATGGCTCATGAAATGAAAAAAAGAGGACAATCTGTCTTAGTAATCGATAAAAGACCTCAAATTGCAGGAAATGTTTATACAAAAGAAGTAGAAGGAATCCATGTTCATCAGTATGGAGCTCATATTTTTCATACCAACAATAAAGAGGTCTGGGATTATGTCAATCAGTTTGCAACTTTTAATCGATTCACGAATTCTCCAGTAGCTAACTATCATGGTGAATTGTATTCACTGCCATTTAATATGTATACCTTTAATAAGATGTGGGGAGTTGTAACTCCCAAAGAAGCTAAAGAAAAGATTGAAGCACAGAGAAAAGAAGCAGGAATTACAGAGCCTAAAAACCTAGAAGAACAGGCGATTAGTTTAGTAGGAACAGATATCTATGAAAAATTAATCAAAGGATATACGGAAAAACAGTGGGGAAGAAAATGTACGGAATTGCCATCATTTATTATTAAGAGACTTCCTGTTCGATTTACCTTTGATAACAATTATTTTAATGCACTTTATCAGGGAATTCCAATTGGGGGATATACCAAGATGGTTGCAAATATGCTTGAAGGTATTGAAGTGCGATTAAATGTTGATTATTTAGAAAACAAAGATGAGTATGACAGTCTTGCAAAAAAAGTTATCTACACAGGACCAATCGATGCTTATTTTAATTATAAATTAGGAAACTTAGAATATCGCTCAGTGCGTTTTGAAACAGAGCTTTTAGATGAGCCAAATTTCCAAGGAAATGCAGCTGTTAACTATACAGATAGTGAAACTCCCTGGACTAGAATTATTGAGCACAAGTGGTTTGAGTTTAATGATCAGCCAAAGACAGTAATTAGTAGAGAATATAGTTCAGAATGGAAATTAGGGGATGAGCCTTATTATCCAGTAAATGATGAAAAGAATGGCAATCTCTATAAGGCTTATAAAGAGTTAGGTGAAAAGGAAGAAAAAGTCATCTTTGGTGGACGACTTGGAGAATATAAATACTATGACATGGACGCTGTAATTGCAGCGGCTTTAGAGAAGAGCAGGAATGTTTAAGCGAAAAGAACTTATAAATCTTAATGACTATTTTTTAGATTTACAAAATAGAAAAAGTACTAGTGTCTATTTTTATCGCATTGTAGGCTATAATGAATCTATTCGAGATTTTATTTTAAAATACTATGAAGCAGCAAGAGTTTCTGGTGTAATTATTGAAGGAAAAATTCCAAATCCTGATGAAAAAAATTTATCTTATTATGATGAGATGATGGGAACAAACTTTAAGTTTGATGAAGCATTTATTTTTCAATCGTTATATAAGTGGCTTCCTCGTATGAATGATGTTCAACGAAAACAGGTAACGTCTTCAATTTATCATACCTTGGAAATGATGAAAAAAGAGGGAAAAAATGAAAACATGCTTAAAAATGCCTATATCAAATTTATGTGTTGGTTGTATTATAAGTTTGAACGTATTCTTCATCAATTAGGAGCAAATACAATTCCTAAAATTTTATACGAAGGTGATGTTAGCAATTATGAATTGAAGATTTTATCAATTTTGTCAAATGCAGGATGTGATGTGGTTTTATTGCAGTATCATGGGGATGCATTTTATCAAAAGTTAGATCCTAGAAATGAAATCTCAAGTCTTTATCAAAAAGTAACGACACCTTTTCCAAAAGATTTTAGTTTAAAAGCTTTACAAAATAGGCAAAAACTTTACGGTAAACCTTTAGAAATTACGAACTGCACAAATGCCTGGATGGAAGGGCAGATTCTTAAGGATTTATTAAAACCAACGAAACTTCGAGGAAATGATCAACGATTTTTCTATAATGGCTATTGTCGAATGATAGGAGTAGAGGATAAACAGAATTATTTAAATGAACTCTATCAGTTTCAATTAGAAGTTAAAAATAGTGGTCGTAAGCTAGTAATTTTAGAAAATGAAGTTTTAAAGCCTACAATGGATGAAATTGCTAAGATTTCAAGACGAAATTATACCAATATTGAACAAATGTTGTACGAATTGTCTCAAAATTTTAAAAATTCTATAAACAATCGACTACAACCATTGTTAAAAAAGGTGTTTATTGATATAATGCTAGAAGAATCGAAGTTAGTCGGAATGAACATTAATCGATTGATGAATAAAGCAATCTATGCGATTTGTTGGTTGAATCGATATATGGATTATTCAATGGTGATTTATTTAGGTGGCTGTCGGAATGAAAATGAGGCGTTACTCTTTAAAATTCTTGGACGACTTCCCATTGATGTGTTGATTTTAGTTCCAGACTTAAATAGTAAATGTTGTTTAGTCGATCAATTACTTTACGAAGTGCATTTTGAACAGTCACTAGTTGTTGAAGAATTTCCTAGACAGAATACAACTGTTCAAATGGGAACTACAGCTTATCATGCAGAACGTGAATTAGATACGCTGATGTATCAGGATTCAGGAATGTATCGTAATCAACAGTATGCAAAAGCAAATTCGGTCAATCTTTTGACCATGTATGAAGAAATTTCGATTTTATGGAATCAAGAAATGAAATATCGTCCAAACTTTAGTGTAGTAGATGATGTGGTGAATCTTCCTGTTATCTGTGCAAAAGTTTTAGGAGTAAAAGGTGAAGATGTAGCCACGTATTGGTCTAAAATTCGTGAACTTGTGACAGAAGATACATTTGTTATCCGAAAGGCACCATTTATTGATTCATTAGCCGAGAACCCATTTAAGGGTAGATGTAGTCAGTTTTTTAGAAATGGTCAATTAAGAAAGCAAGAAATTAAAAACAGTAAAGAGTATCCATTTGCTTTTTTAAGAGAGGAAATTCAAAATCATCTATTAGATAAATTAGAACTTTTAATTTCACAAAAGACGATACAAGGAACTTTTGAAAATGGTATGGAATTTACGATTATTGCGACAATTTTGAACTTAAATACAGAACTTATTCGTTTAATTCAAAAGTTTGATTTTACAAAAGTTAACCCGAAATTAATTTATATTGCAACAACTGAAGAGATGATTTCATTAGAAGATACAATACTTGTTGCATTTTTAAATTTAGTTGGATTTGATATAGTCTTTTTATTCCGACAGGTTACCAGATTGAAAGACGATATTTTAATAAAGAAAATTATGGAAGAACATCAAATTGGCACTTATGTATACGATTTGACAGTTCCTAATTTAAATACAGGTTTATCAAAATCTCATAGAACATGGGTTGATAAACTATTTAAGAGAGGTAATTAGTTATGGCACTTGATTTTAAAAGACCAGAGACTACAGTATCAGAGCCAGCAGTAGCCCCAACCAATGAGCTAGAAGTTGTCGAAAAATATGATATCGTAGAAGATAGACAACAGATGAATCAATTAGTGGGGTCTAAAGAAGTCGATGATATTACTAGTAAATTAGATGTTTATAATCTTGAATCGATTGTATCATTTGGTGCAGAAGCAGCAGAAGAAATTTCTAAGGCATCAGATGTTGTGCTAAATAGCATGAATATGTCTCAGTTAGATGATTCTAGTGAGATGTTAAAGACACTAGCCAATATTATGAGTAAGTTTGATATTGAAGAGATAAAAGATGATCCAGGATTTTTTGGTAAGCTCTTTGGTGGAGCTAAGAAAAAACTAGATAAGATTTTAGCAAAATATCATACAATGGGTGATGAAGTAGATAAAATTTACGTACAGCTTAAGCAGTATGAAAATGAAATTACTCAGTCAAATCGAAAATTAAATGAGATGTTTGATGCCAATGTTTCTTATTATCATGAATTAGTTAAATACATTTTAGCAGGTGAGCAAGGATGTAGAGAAATTCAAGATTATATGAATCAAAGACAGAAAGATTTTGAGGCAACAGGTGATAATTCTATCCAGTTTGAACTTCAAAGTCTAAATCAAGCACTGATGATGTTAGAGCAAAGAACACAAGACCTTAGAACTGCCGAAAATGTTGCTATGCAGTCAATTCCAATGATTCGAACCATGGCATTTAGCAATATGAATTTAGTTCGTAAGATTAATTCAGCATTTATTATTACATTGCCTGTATTTAAACAGTCATTAGCGCAGGCTGTGATGTTAAAGCGTCAGAAAATTCAAGCAGAAGCTATCTCTGAATTAGATAAAAAGACAAATGAAATGCTTATGAAAAATGCTAGAAATACTGCTGAACAATCGAAGATGACCGCACAGCTTGTATCAGGAAGTAGCATTAAGATAGAGACTCTTGAAACGACATGGCGAACAATTGTTAATGGAATCGAAGAGACTAGACAGATTCAAGAAAATGCAAGAAAGCAACGTCAAGATGATCAGGTACGTCTAGAGAAGATTAAACAAGAATTTAATCAGATGTATCATATGCCTGATAAGAAATAGATTGGATATTGGATACTATATTGTATTATATTGTATAAGATTGTATAAGGAGGAAAATTATGCCTATTAATTTATCTAAAGGACAAAAAGTTGATTTAACAAAAGGAAATCCTAGTTTAAAAAATGTTATGGTAGGACTTGGATGGGATGTCAATGCATTTGACGGTGCAGATTTTGACTTAGATGCTTCGGTGTTTATGGCTGGAGATAATGGCAAGTGCCCAACAGAAAAAGAATTTATTTTTTATGGTAATCTAGAACATGCCAGTGGTGCTGTAAAGCACATGGGAGATAACCGCACAGGAGCAGGAGAAGGTGATGATGAGCAGATTTTAATTGACTTAACAAAGATTCCTGCAAATATCTCTAAAATTGCTTTTACAGTTACAATTTATGATTCAGAGGCTAGAAAGCAAAACTTTGGACAAGTAAGTAATGCCTATATTCGTATCGTAGATGAAGATACACAGACAGAGCTTATTCACTATGACTTAGGTGAAGACTTCTCAATTGAAACAGCAATTGTTGCAGGAGAACTTTATAAACACAATGGAAATTGGAAGTTCAATGCAATTGGCAGTGGATTCCAAGGAGGGCTTGCAGCACTTTGTGGACATTATGGAATTGAAGTTGCATAAAATTAATAAAAATTAGAGATAAAAGAACTAGGAGGAAGTGAATATGCCAGTTTGTTTACAAAAAGGACAGAAAGTTAGTTTAACAAAAGACAATCCGGGACTTAAAAAGATTTTAGTAGGACTTGGATGGGATGTGAATACATTTGACACTGGTGGAGACTTTGATTTAGATGCATCTGCATTTTTATTAGGTGATAATGGTAAAGTAACAAGTTCAGGAGACTTTGTATTCTATGGAAACCAAACTCATGCATCAGGAAGTGTTAAATCATTAGGAGATAACCGTACAGGAGCAGGAGAAGGCGATGATGAACAGATTCAAGTTGATTTATCACAAGTTCCTGCAAATATTTCTAAAATTGCTTTTACAGTTACCATTTATGAAGCAGAAGCTAGACGACAGAATTTTGGGCAGATAAACAATGCCTTTATTCGAATTTGTAATGATGAAACGGGTGAAGAACTACTTCGTTATGATTTAACCGAAGATTTCTCAATTGAAACGGCTGTAGTTTTAGGTGAACTCTATAAGAACAATGGAGAGTGGAAGTTTAATGCTATTGGTAGTGGTTATCAGGGAGGACTTGCAGCACTTTGTGGAAGCTATGGTGTAGAAGTTGGTTAAAATTGGAGGATAGTAGTTATGGCAATTAGTTTACAAAAAGGACAGAAAGTCAGCTTAACAAAAGAAAGTCCAGGGCTTACAAATGTGGTTGTAGGACTTGGATGGGATGCAGCTGAATCTAGTAGTAAAGGGTTACTTAGTAGCTTATTTGGTAAGAAACCTGCAACCATTGACTGTGATGCATCTGCATTACTTTTAATTGACGACCGCTTAGTTGGAACTGAAGATCTTGTGTATTTTGGTAACCTAAAACATAAAAGTGGCACAGTAAAACACATGGGAGATAACTTAACAGGAGCAGGAGATGGAGATGACGAACAGATACTTGTTGATTTATCGAAAATTCCTGAACAATATAATAAGGTCGTATTTGTTGTAAATATTTATCAGGCCGTTAAAAAAGGTCAGCACTTTGGAATGATTAAGAATGCGTATATTCATCTTGTAGATGGAGCAACAAATAAAGAAATGTGCAGATACAATTTAACGGAAGATTATTCTGGAATGACAGCAATGATTGTTGGAGAAATTTACCGACATGGTAATGAATGGAAATTCAGTGCCATTGGTCAGGGAACTAAAGATCCAGGTCTTGGTGAGTTGGCAAAAAGATATAATTAATTTATAATGGGGCTGTTGCAAAATAAGCTATAAATTATACT
>JPZU01000001.1:1804031-1835492 GCA_000875945.1 Lachnospiraceae bacterium TWA4
AGGAGGGAGGCTATTACTGGAATAGCTATAAATATAAATGAATTTCTAATTAGAAAGGCTCCCACAGGAGAGAGGTTATTACTAGAATTACTATAAATATAAATGAATTTCTAGTTAGAAAGGCTCCCTCTTGAGGGAGCTGTCAGCATTTGCTGACTGAGGGAGTGTCTATAGCTAAGGGATTCTGATGCCTATAGCTGAGGGAGTCCTGATATCTAAAGCCAACTGAGGGAGTTAATAAAAGTAGATTTTATGATATCCCTCGATATTTTAATTTTAGGAGGAAAAATTCATTATGAAATTTAATGGATTAACAGACAAAGAAGTTGAAGAGTCCAAGAAAAAGTATGGATCGAATGAGATTCCCGATTCTGAGCCGACAACCTTTTGGGACGAATTCAAGGAAACATTTAATGATCCGATGATTCGAATATTGCTCGCCATTGCAGTGCTTATGATTGTGATGTTCTTCCTTGGATATGCAGAAATTTATGAGCCACTAGGAACGATTGTTGCAATTTTAATTGTTGCAATTGTTTCAGCAAAAACTGGTGTGGCAAGTGATACCAAGTATCGTGAATTAAAAGACAGCACGAAAAAAGATGAATGTAAAGTTTATCGTAATGGTGTTGTAACTGTGATTGAAGTGGATGATGTCGTTGTAGGAGATAAAATTTTACTACAGTCTGGTAATAAAATTCCAGCAGATGGTGTATTAATTTCTGGCCATCTATTTGTTGACAACTCAGCACTTAATGGTGAAGCAGAAGAATGTAAAAAGACTGAAACCGACCCATCTTTCCAGTTACCTGAGGATATTACAGGTGATACCTTTGTCGATGAACATTCATTATTTAGAGGTGCCGTAGTCTTAGATGGCGAAGGTGTTTTAGATGTTCGTAAAGTTGGTCTTAAAACGATGATGGGTAGGATGGCCGAAGAAATGCAAGAAGATGAGCCAGAATCTCCATTACAGGTCAAATTATCAAAACTTGCAGGTCAAATTTCAACCTTTGGTTACATTGGTGCAACTGCAATTGCTATTCTTTATTTAGCTCATGCGATTGTTTTAACCGGTGGATTTTCTGCTTTCTTTGGACAGGGATTTGAAGTAGTCTTTAAGCAGATTGTTGAGGCTGTTTCTTTGGCTGTTGTAATTATTGTTTGTGCTGTACCAGAAGGTCTTCCATTAATGATCTCTTTAGTACTTATGCAAAATACAAGTAAGATGCTTGACCATAATGTACTTGTTCGTAAAGCAGAAGGTATTGAAACAGCAGGATCTCTTAATATCTTATTTAGTGATAAAACTGGTACAATTACAAAAGGTATGCTAGAAGTTGTGGATTTCTTTACTGCTGATGGACAGTCCATTGAAATCTCTGAACTTAGCAAGCACAGTAAAGTTAAGGGTTTAGTGGATCTTGCAATTGGTAAAAATACTCAGTCAATGTTTGATGCAGAACACCGAGTAATTGGTGGTAATGCAACTGATCAAGCAATGATGAAGTTTTTAGGTGAAGCTAGCTATCAGATGTTAGTAGAAAATAAAGACTATGTGATTACAGATTCACAGGGATTTAATTCAACCAATAAATTCAGCCAGGCTAGAATTGATAGTGTAGGCAAAACCTTCTATAAAGGTGCTCCTGAAAGACTTTTAGCAAAGGCTACAAAGTATTTAGATGCTAGTGGAGAAATTAGAGACTTAGATAAGGTTGTACTTGATAAAAAGATTGACGCATTAGCAAAAAAAGCTATGCGTGTACTTGCTTTTGGATATTCCGAACAGGCAATGACTCAAAATGCCATTAATGATGATGTAGTCATTATTGGTTTAGTAGGTATTCGTGATGATGTACGAGCTGAAGCAAAAGATGCAATTAAAGAAGTGCAAGATGCAGGTATTCAGGTTGTTATGATTACTGGTGACCGTCTTGAAACAGCAGTTGCAATTGCAAAAGATGCAGGTCTTATTAAGGCAGATACCGATATTGCAATTTCTTCAGCGCAGTTAAATGAAATGTCTGATGATGAAATTAAAAAGATTGTAAGAAATATTCGTGTTATTGCAAGAGCTCTTCCTACAGATAAGTCACGTATGGTTCGTATTTGTCAGGAAATGAATCTTGTAGTTGGTATGACAGGTGATGGTGTCAATGACTCTCCAGCACTTAAAAGAGCTGATGTTGGTTTTGCGATGGGTAGTGGTACAGAAGCTGCTAAAGAAGCAGGTAAGATTGTTATCCTTGATGATAACTTCCGTTCAATTAAAGATGCAATTTGGTATGGTCGAACCATCTACCACAATATCTTAAAATTCTGTAAGTTCCAGTTAGTTATTAACGTGGCAGCAGTCGTTGTCAGTGCAATTGCTCCATTCTTTGGCGTTGATGAACCATTAAAAGTTACACATTTACTATTTGTTAACTTAGTTATGGATGGTCTTGGTGCAATGATGCTTGGTAATGAACCAGCACTTGAAAAATATATGGATGAACCACCTAGACGTAGAGATGAAAGCATTATTAGTAAGAAGATGATGGCTCAGATTGTAACTATGGGTCTATGGCTTACAATTGTAAGTTTTATTTTCTTAAAAGTGCCATTTTTCAAAGATACCTTCTTTGACGGTGATCAAGAAAAATTATTAACTGGTTACTTTGTATTATTTATTGTCAGTGCTTTATTTAATGGATTTAATGTAAGAGATAATGGATTTGGAATTTTTAAAGGATTGAATTTAAATCCAGGATTTATGAAAGTATTTGCAATTATTGTACTTGTTCAAGCAGTATTAGTGAATGCAGCATTAGTTCCAGCACTTGATTGGTTAGGCAAGATGTTTAGCTGTACACCATTTGGAATTACCGGTTGGGTTTGTGTAATTATTTTAGCATTTACAATGATTCCAGTTGATTTGATTCGTAAAGTGGTGATAGGCTCTAAATAAGAGTGGTACAAAGATGGTATTAGCTGGAGTAGTTAGAGACTAGATATATTATAAAAATAGCCTACTTAGAGAAATCTAGGTAGGCTATTTTAAAGTCAGAATGATTGAATTTTTTGTCAAATTATGATAGAATGTGTTCGGTACTACCCAGATGGTAGGCGGTTAGCCCTCTTTGGAGGGAATGTGACCCTCCATATACATAAAACCTTTCAAAAGGAAATTTGTGAAAGGAGGGATGCCCAATGAGTATCGTTGATCTTATTGCGGTGTTGAGCTTTGGCTTGACTTGCTTCGGCGTTGGATATACATTCGGCAAAGATAGTAATAAATCACAAAAATAGCCGCCATTTAGACCCAGCAGCTATTTTAGAATAAAGTATATTTTTGGGCTAACCGTCTATCGTTAGTACCTAGGAAGACATCTGTGACCAGCAGGTGTCTTTCTTACTTTTAATATAGCATATAGAAAAAGAAGTTTCAAGATTATTAGTTAATAAAATTATAATAAATTAAACTGGTATTCTTAATGGATTTTTAGCCTTTTTTATGGTAGTATAAAAAAGTGTGTAAAAATGAAAGGAGTTGGTTATATTTTAGAAAAGCTTATTCCATCCTATGGACGATCTTCTCTAATTGGATGTCTAGTGCTTAATTGCATGATTTATTGGGGAGCACAGAGGCTGACAGCGAATGCTTATCACTACGATTTAACAACAAATTTTGATCGAAGTATTCCATTGGTTAATGAATGGGTTTATATTTATTTTATCTGTTATATTTTTTGGGGACTTAATTATATTTTAATAGAACGAGAAGGCAAAGAACATTGGTTTCGATTTGCCTCAGCAGATATGGTATCTCGTATGATTTGTGGAATCTTTTTTATTTTACTTCCAACAACGAATGTCAGACCGGAAATTGTAGGAAATGATTTTGCCGCATGGCTTATGCGATTTTTGTATCAAGCAGATGAAGCATCCAATTTATTTCCATCTATTCATTGCTTGGTGAGTTGGTTTTGTTTTATTGGAATACGAAAAAGTAAAAAAATTCCTTTATGGTATAAGATATTTTCATGTGTCTTTGCAATTTTGGTTTGTTTATCGACACAATTTACAAAACAGCATTACTTTGTAGATGTTATAGGAGGAATTCTTCTAGCAGAACTTTGTTATTTTGTTAGTCAGAAAGTAAATGTATATAAATTAACTGCAAAGATTTTTAGGGGAAGTTTAGATGAGTAATAAAAAGAAATTGATTCTAAATACCGTGTTTTTGTTTGCTGTATTTGGACTCACTATTTATTATATTTTTCACGGTCAAGACCTTGGCAAACTTGCAGAGTATATGAAAACAGCTGATATACGATATTGGCTTGTTGGAGTGGTACTCGTTGTTTGCTTTATCTGTAGTGAATCTGTTATTATATTCTATATGATGAAGAGTATTAAGCAAAACATTCAGTTGACACACTGTTTCTTGTACTCGTTTGTTGGATTCTTTTTTAGCTGCATTACACCATCCGCAACAGGTGGTCAGCCGGCACAAATTTATTTTATGAAACGAGATAAACTGCCAATTTCTATTTCAACACTGGTGCTAATGATTGTTACAATCACATATAAATTAGTATTAGTAGTGATTGGTTTAGCAGTTGTGATTCTAAGACCTGAATCCATGATGAGCTATCTTGAACCAGTGATTGGTATTTGTTATTTAGGACTTGCACTCAATGTCTTTTGTGTAACCGCAATGTTAGTCTTAGTATTTCATCCAACACTAGCAACAGATTTATTGCTTTTATTAATTCGAGTTCTTGGAAAGTTTGGACTTGTAAAACGATTAGAAGAAAAGCTTCATAAAGTAGAAAAATCTATGAAGAAATATCAAGATGTAGCTGTTTACTTTAGTACTCATAAGAGGGTGATTGTCAATGTATTTTTAATTACATTTGTTCAGCGAGTACTGTTATTTTTTGTGACAGCTTTAGTCTATTTCTCGTTTTCATTATCTGGAGTGGGAGCAATTCCAATTACATTTTTACAGGGAATGATTTCAGTATCTGTAGATATGCTTCCATTACCTGGAGGCATGGGTATTAGTGAAACATTATTTAATATAATTTTCACCCCAATTTTTGGTACGCTAACCTTACCGGGAATGATTGTAAGTCGTGGACTTAGTTATTATACTCAATTAATAATTAGTGCAATTATGACAGTAGTTGCATACTTTGCGATATAAAAGGAGAAGTTATTATGATAGGATTTTATGATTATACAGTGATACTTACTTATTTGAGTTTAATATCTTCTGTATTTGGAATGACACAAGCAATAGATGGAAGGTTTCGTACAGCTATTGCTTGTCTAGCAATTTCTGGCTTACTAGATATGTTTGACGGAAAAGTCGCAAGAAGTAAACCCAATCGAACAGATGATGAGAAACTTTTTGGAGTTCAGATTGATTCTCTTTGTGATATTGTTTGTTTTGGTATTTTTCCAGCAATGATTTGTTATTTATTAGGAGTTAGAGGACCAATTGGCGTTTTAATTATTTGTTATTATGGAGTTTGTTCGCTGATTCGATTAGCGTATTTTAATGTACTTGAGACCAATAGACAGAGAGTAGAAGAAGGAGCAAATAAATATTATCATGGACTTCCTATAACTTCTATGGCAATTGCTCTTCCATTAGTTTTTTTATTAAATTTCTGCATTGAACAACATCTTTTTATTATTATCTTACATATTACATTATTTGTTGTCGGAACTTTATTTATTGTAGACTTTAAGTTAAAGAAACCAGATACAAAAACTGTTTTACTAATGGTTTTAGTTGTAGGTACAGCTGTTGTATTAATTGTATTGTTCTCAAGATATCGAATTAAAAGACAACGTGACAATGAACAGCCAATCTTAAAACAAATAGAAAGGTGTGTAGATTATGCAGACGAAGATATTGAAATTCCTTTACGAGACAAGAATTGGACGATTGCTTCTTTCAATTCTAATAAAGCCTAGGGTATCAGAAATTGGTGGCTGGTTATTAAATCAGAAAATTTCTAAGATTGCTATTAAACCTTTTATTAAGGCAAATCATATAGATATGAGTCAGTATGAGGATGTAAATTATCAGTCGTATAATGATTTTTTTATGAGGAGAATCAAGTTAGGAGCTAGACCTATTGACCGAAAAGAATCCCATCTGATTGCTCCTTGTGACAGCAAGCTGACTGTTTATCCAATTCATGAGGATTCTAGTTTTTGTATTAAAGATACTTATTATACAATGGAAGAACTTTTTCACAGTAAAAAGTTGGCTAAAGCGTATGAAGGTGGACAGTTACTACTTTTTCGTTTGACTGTGGATGATTATCACAGATATTGTTATGTAGATGAAGGCGTAAAATCTAAGAACTATCGAATTCAAGGATTTTTTCATACGGTTAATCCATTAGCAAATGATGTGTATCCAATTTATAAAGAGAATACGAGAGAGTTTTCTTTATTAAAAAGTAAAAATTTTGGGATTGTTCTTATGATGGAAGTTGGAGCTTTATTAGTTGGAAAAATTGTGAATTATCATCAAGAAAAGAATGTTGTTCGTGGAGAAGAAAAAGGACGATTTGAATTTGGTGGGTCAACAGTGATTCTCTGTGTGAAGAAGAATCAAGTGGTTGTAGATGAACAAATTCTAGAAAATTCTAGAGATGGAATAGAAACTATGTAAAGATGGGACAAAAAATCGGTAGTAAGTAAATAGGATTCTTAAAACTAGTAGATACTTAAAATGTCTGCTAGTTTTTAGTGTCTAATTTTCTTGTAATGCTACAAGAAGATATAGTAGAAAGTGTGTTTTCGTGCAAATATTGAGATTTTAAACTTGTGTTTTCGTGCAAATCATATTATAATTGCTATAAATAAGCTTGAAATAGTAACGAATTTGGAGGTGCGAAATCTTATTGAAGAGAAAAATTTATCAGCAATTAATTGAGTGGAAAGAACAAAGTAATGGTCAAACAGCTCTCTTAATTGATGGAGCTAGACGTGTGGGTAAAAGTTACATTACAAAAGTTTTTGCTCAACAAGAGTATAAAAGTTACATTCTTATTGATTTTGGTAATGCTTCACAAGATATTTTTAGATTTATTTTTTTATGAAAGTTCTGATTTGGATTTATTTTTTGCAAAATTATCAGCATTCTATTCTACAATTCTTTATGAAAGAGAATCTTTAATTATTTTTGACGAAGTACAGCAGTTTCCTAGAGCAAGGCAATTAATTAAATATTTTGTAGCTGATGGTCGTTATGATTATCTTGAAACAGGTTCTTTAATCCGATTAAAAAAGAATACAGAAAATATTATTATTCCTTCAGAAGAAGAACATATTGAAATGTTTCCAATGGATTTTGAAGAATTTTTATGGGCTATGGGAGATGAGGCAACCGTTCCTCTTATTCGCAAATGTTTTGAATTAAAAAAGCCTTTGGGTCAGGTACTTCATCGAAAAGTTATGAATGATTTTCGTCAATATATTCTTGTAGGAGGAATGCCACAGTCAATTCTTGCATATAGAAATGGTAAAAATTTTGAAGCAGCTGATCGGGCAAAGAGAGGGATTCTTCGCCTTTATAGAGAAGATGTGACAAAATTTGCTTCTGGATATGAAGAAAAAGTCTATGCGGTATTTGATGGGATTCCAGGACAACTTTCAAAGAAAGAGAAAAAGTATGTACTTTCTTCAATCGATAAAAATGCTCGTTTCCGTACGTATGAGGATTCTTTTATTTGGTTAAATGAGGCGATGATTATAAATACTTGTTTTAATTCAACAGATCCTAGTGTAGGACTTGCACTTAGTATGGATAATTCTACGCAAAAATGCTATATGGCAGACACAGGACTTTTGGTTACTCATACATTTATGGATGATTCTTTCACAGATAATGAATTATATAAGGCAATACTTTTTGACCGATTGGATATTAATGAAGGAATGATTATGGAAAATGTGGTAGCGCAAATGCTTAGATGTAATGGGCATAAACTGTATTTTTATTCTAGAAATGATAGAGAGAATAGGGAAAATCAAATGGAAATTGATTTTTTAATTAAGGAAAAGAAAAATATATCACCTATTGAGGTAAAGTCGAGTAGTTACAGAGTACATTCATCATTGGATAAATTTAGAAAGAAGTTCTCTTCTAAGGTTGGAACGCCATATATTTTGTATACAAAAGATGTGATGCAAAAAGATGGAGTTTTGCATCTTCCTCTTTATATGGCAATCTGTTTATAATTTGGAAATTAACAAAGACAGATAGTAGATTTTTCTTAAAATCTATGATAGTATAATGGGGTGAAAATACTATATGAAAGGAGAACTGCTATGCGAACAGGTATCTATCCTGGCAGTTTTGATCCCGTAACGAACGGACACTTAGATATTATTAAACGTGCATCTAAGCTTTTTGATAAACTTATTTTAGGAGTACTTCACAATCCTTATAAAAATCCAATTTTTGAAGTGGAAGAACGAATTGCAATTTTAAAAGAAGTAACTAAAGATTTAGATAATATTGAAGTTTTAACCTTTGAAGGATTATTAGTAAATTTTGCAAAAGAACAAAACTGTACGACCATTGTTCGTGGACTTCGAGCAATTACTGATTTTGAAGAAGAAATAAAAATGGCTCAAATCAATCGAATCATTGGAGGAGATATAGATACAATTTTCTTAACGACCAGTGTTGAATATTCTTATCTTTCCTCTAGCACTGTAAAAGAAGTGGCACTATTTCATGGAGATGTATCTCCATTTGTTCCACCGATTGTTGAACAGAAAATTAAAGAAAAATACGGCTACAAGTAGTGATACTTGTAGCCGTATTTTTTAGTTTATTTAAAGAAGCTCCTGTAGAACAGAATCTTTTAGTACACTCGTTTTTGAAAACCTATACTTTTGTAGGGGGAATTTTTTATTAAAAGAATGTATAATTTAAATATAAATTAAGCACGTTTAGAAAGGAGAATGCTTATGTTAAATAAGAAAAAATTTGGAATTTTATTATTTTTTATTCTTAGTTTTATCTTACTATTTGGTTTTGGAACAAGAGCTGATGCAGCATCAAGAATTCAAAATTTAAAAGTAAATAAAACGTACAAAACAAAATTGACAGGTACTAAAACCTACAAAGTTCAGTACAAAGAGGTAACTCATAAAGGGACAGATTACAATAAAGATTTTAGATTGTATATCGATGGAAAGTTAAAGAAAGAAATTAAAAGTCAGTGGGCTTATGGCTACAAAGTACAACTTCTTACTGTAAACTCAAAGAGAATCTTAATTGCAGTTTCAGATATGGAAGATAATGACTATGTAGATTTTAACTATATCTATGAATACAAAAATAATAAATTAGTATTGTTAAAAAATCTATGCGATCTTACAAGATCCAAAAATGTTGAGAAAGCAACAAAACTTTTAAATCCAGGAGCAAGAGGTCAAATACATTCTTTTGATGGTAAAAAATTAACACTTCGTTGGTCAGATACAACAACAGCAACAGGACTTATTGAATATATGATTTCTTATAAGATTAGTGGAAATAAAATTACAAAGAGTTCAACAGCCAATGCTGTTCGAAGTGCTACTACTGGAAAAACAAATCCAAAGTGGACTTCAAAGTATACATTAAAGGCTTATACAACTGCTGGTGGAAAAAAAGTTGCCTTTACTATTAAAAAAGGTGATAAAGTCACTTTAAAACAGATGACCATTAAAGGTGGAAAGAGATACTTACAGTTAACAAATAGTAAAAGAAAAACTGGTTGGATTTTAAATCCAACGTATGATTCTAAGCGAACAGATGGATATTTTAAAGAATCATTCTTTGCAGGATAAATAATAATTATAAAAAACAAAAGTAGGGGCTATGTATTGTAGCCCCTTTTTAAAAAAAGGAGGAGAAAATTTATGAAGCGTATAGTAAAATTATTTATGGTTTTAATTATGGCAGCTTCCTTTATGTATTTAGGAGCATTTTATATAGAGGCAGCAACCTTTGAATCGGTATTTGAATCGGGAAATTTAGACAAAAATTATAATCCGTATGTGACAGTTAATGGAGCAACTGTAAAAGTTACAAATCAAGGAACAACTGCTAATATTTTATTTATAAAGGGAAAGAAAACCTATAAGAAAGCCTTTAAAAAGACAAATGCTTATCAGTTGAGCGTGTTAACAGATGGAAAAACTGTTTATTATAAAAAGAGTCAGATAAAAAATTTATAGTTGGAATCCAGTTAAGAATAAGACGAAAACTGTAACGACGACTAAATCAAAAACTTGGTTATTATTAGGTACATCAGATTTTTTAATTTATGAGTATCAGACAGGTAAATATAAAGGTGATGGAAATATTGATCTTTATATCTATAAATTCTCTACTAAGAAATCAACTTGTATTGGAAAAAAGAAAGTTTTTGTAAAATTAAATGGTAAGTATTTAATTTATGAAGGAAGTAGAACTGATTTCAAACCAACTGATTTAAATGTTTATAATACAAAGACTAAAAATCTAAAAAGATTGATTCAAAACGAGTGAGTATGTCTTTAATTGGAAATAAAGTTTATTATTTTAAAGTGACAAAAGAGACTAAAACGAATTATATAGGCTCAGTTTGCACCTATGATTTATCAAAATCAAAGACTACAACTCTTGGAAAAAATCTAAAAATTCCTTTAACTTTACCAACATTTACGAGTAAGTATATGATGTATTATGATTCAAATAAGGATAACTTCTATAAGTACACGTATTCGACTAAAAAACGCAAGTAGATAAGACTGTAACAAATGTTTCGATTACTACAGAGAAAATTGATAGCGATAGCTACAGATATATCTACACAGGATATACAATTAACAATAAGAAGATTTGGACATATAAAACGGACCGTGTACCAATGAGCGAATTTGACAATAATAAACCGTATATCAAAAAAGCCATTTTAAAAAATGGATTAGTTTATGTGTATGATGCTGGAAACTTTAGAATGGTTGGATTGAATCAGCAAACAGGTAAGGTTAAATGGACAACAGAAAAATATTCTGTATCTACAATGACAGCTTATTGCTTTGATTCATCAGGGAATTTCTATGTAGGTGGATATTATGGACCAAATGCAATGAAAATTAATAAGTCAGGAAGAGTACTTTGGAATGCAGATCATATAAAGGATACCTATTATTGTCCAACTAAAATGGAAATAAAAAATAATAAGTTATATGTTACTTTTAAGACTCCAAAAGTAACTATAAAAATTAATGCAAGTACTGGAAAGAAGATTTAAAATAAAAGGAATGAATACATATGTCTGATAAGATTTTTGAATACAAATGTCCAGCTTGTGCAGGAGTTTTGCATTTTGACCCAGTTGCTGGCAAACTAAAATGCGATTTTTGTGACAGTACTTATACAACGGATGAAATCGAGAAATTTTATAATATTTCACAAGATTCATCTAAAAAGAATCCCAAAAAAGGTAGTCCAAAAGAAGAGTCCGTCAATGAGTGGGATACATCTAATTTAAATCGAGAATGGGATGAAACAATGGACAATATGAGTGTCTATAATTGCCCTTCTTGTGGTGCTGAATTAATTTGTGAAACGACAGAAGCGTCACTTACTTGTCCATATTGTGGAAATGCTACGGTCGTATTTGGACAATTTGCTGGCGATTTAAGACCAGATTATATTATTCCATTTAAATTGGATAAAAATAAAGCAAAGAAAGCATTAAAGCGTTATTATTTAAAGAAACCACTATTGCCAAAGGAATTTTCTAGTCGATCCACAATTGATAAAATTCAAGGAATCTATGTACCCTTTTGGTTTTTTGATGGCGAAGTGAGTGGAGATATTCGATTTATCTGTGAAAAACACTCTACACATAGAGATGGAGATTATGAAGTAACAGAAACCGAGTTTTATAGGGTAGAACGTGGGGGAAAGTTCCCTTTTCAGAAGATACCTGTGGATGCATCTAAGAAAATGCCTGATGATTTAATGGATTCGATTGAGCCATTTAACTATGAGGAATTAGAGCCATTTTCTGAAAGTTACCTACCTGGATTTATGGCAAGTAGGTATGATGTTGGAGTTGAAGAGTCTTTTAAGAGAGCTGAAAAGAGAGTTGTACAAACTGCCGATGATATATTGGGTAGTGACATCGTGGGATATTCAAGTAAGCGAGTGGAATCACAAAAGATGCATGTGAAAAAGGGACAAGTACATTATGGATTGCTTCCAGTATATATTCTCACAATCAAATGGAAACAAAAGGAATATTTATTTGCAATGAACGGTCAGACAGGTAAATTTATTGGAGATTTGCCAATAGATGAACGAAAAAGAAAATTGATTTTTGGCGTTACAATTTTTATCCCTTCTATTCTTGTGACACTTTTACGAATTAGTTTTTTAGGATAGGGGGGGATGAGATGTGATGAAGAAAATTTGTAGTGGAATTTTTTAATACTGTTTTTAATACTAATTCTTCCAAAAAGTATTTATGCAACAGAGGAAGAAGCTTATCCTTTAATCTATGATGGAACGGAGTTATTAGAAAAAAATTCGGTAAAGTTAGAAACTGAAGAATTAAAAAAGATTACAGAAAAATATCAGTTGGAGTTCCGGTTAGATGTCGTAACAGATATTGGAGATAACTCTTTAAAGCAAGTCGCTAATCATTTTTATAGTGAGTATAGCTATGGATACGGCAAAAATAAAGAAGGAATCCTTCTGATGATTCAGTTAAAAAAAGGAGAGAATGATGTCTCTTATGTAGACAGCTATATCATTTATAAAGGAAAAGACCGAAACCTAAAAGAATTTTCTGCATATTTGCTTAAACAGGCTGGTGAACAGTTAAAAGAAGAGGCTTGGGCTGGAAATATGGATGATGACAATGAGGTTTTTCGTTTATTAGTTCATCGATATGTAGAAGCAGCGAATGTCATGTTTAGTGGAGAGAAAACCTTAGCAGAGGATAACGAACTTTCTACCTTAAAAGAAACGTATGTGAAAGATTTAGGTGGGTTGTTGACAGCTGATGAAGTTCATACGCTTTCAGCTAAAGCCAAAGAACTTGCAAATCTGTATCAATGTGGTGTCTATGTTGTCACTGTAAAGAATTATAAAGACTATGGAATTACGATTAATGATTGTACAAAGAATATTTATCGTGATTGTGGATTAGGATACGGTGAAGGAAAAGACGGATTTATTCTCTGTATGAGCGCAGATGATCGAGACTATGCATTTTTAGCTTATGGAGATTTTGGAAATTTTGCATTGACAGAGTATGCGTTTACCAATATTTCTGCTTATTTTAAAGGAGACTTCAAATATGATGATTGGATGGATGGACTTGAAGATTATTATAAATATAGCAGAGTAGCCCTTGAAAAAGCAAGAGAAGGTGAACCTTGGACAGAGAAAAATGATTTAAGTTATCAGATTTTAATTAATTGTCTAATTTATATTCCTCTTTTGATTTTTGGAGTTCTTTTAGCATTTATTGTGAATTGGCGACTCAAGAGTATTATGCAGCCTGTAGAAGAAGCAACGCATGCCTATTATTTTGTTGATCGTAATCAAGTAAAGATTACTAAACACAATGATCGTTTTATTAATAAAACAGAGAAGAGAAGGTACGACCCACCAAAAAGTAGTAGTGATAGAGGCAGTAGTGACTATGGAAGCAGTGGAAGTAGTGGAGGTGGATTTTCAGGAGGTAGTGGAAAATATTAATTGCAATTTGTTAAAAACTATACTTTTGTAGGGGGAATTTTACGAAAAATTCTTATATTATAAAATAAAGAGAAATGATTATAAAGGAGAGATAGTATGGGATTAATGAAAGCAGTATCAAGCTCTGTAGGTGGAGTATTATCAGATCAATGGAGAGAGTATTTTTACTGTGAATCGATTCCAGTAGATGTCTTAGCAGTAAAAGGCAAAAAGCGTGTTTCAGCGCGTTCTACTAATATCGGTAGTGGTAGTGATGAAAATATTGTTTCAAATGGATCAATCATCGCTGTTGCAGATGGTCAATGTATGTTAATTGTTCAACAGGGTAAAGTCATTGATGTTTGTGCAGAACCTGGTGAATATACCTATGATATGTCAACAGAGCCATCCATCTTTTATGGCAGTCTTGGAAAGAATATTTTAGATATTTTCAAAAATATCGGAAGAAGAATTGGCTTTGGTGGCGAAATTGCTAATGACCAGAGAATTTATTATTTTAATATTAAGGAAATTATTGGAAATAAGTATGGAACACCTCATCCAGTTCCTTTCCGTGTCGTAGATGAGCGCGCAGGAATTGATATGGATATTGGAATTACTTGTTTTGGTGAATACAGCTATAAAATTGTCAATCCTTTATTATTCTATACAAATGTTACAGGTAATGTATCTTCTATGTATAAAAGAGAAGAAATCGATAGTCAGTTAAAGAGTGAACTCTTATCAGTTTTACAGCCTGCTTTTGCTAGAGTTTCTGCAATGGGTGTCAGGTATTCAGCCCTTCCTGGACACACCACAGAATTTGCTGAGGCTTTAAAAGAAGAACTCTCTGGTAAGTGGGGAGATCTTAGAGGAATTGAAATTCAGCAAGTGGGAATATCTTCTGTTAAAGCAAACGAAGAAGATGAACAGACGATTAAAGATATGCAAAAAGAAGCTGCCCTTACAGATCCTAATCGTGCAGCAGCTCATCTGGTACGCGCACAGGCAAGTGCTATGCAGTCAGCAGCCTCCAATACAAGTACTGGCCCTATGATGGCTTTTATGGGTATGGGAGCAGCAGGACAAGTAGGAGGAGCAAATACGCAAAATCTTTTCCAAATGGGACAGCAACAGCAAGCGATGCAGATGCAGCAACAACAGGCAATGCAGCAACAAGCAGCCATGCAACAACAAGCGATGCAGCCACAGGGAATGGTCATGCAACCACCAACCCAGAATCCAAAACCAACCTCAGATTCTTGGACTTGTAGCTGTGGAGCAGTCAATGAAGGAAAATTTTGCATGGAATGTGGTGCGAAAAAACCAGTAGCAGTAGATACAGATGGATGGACCTGTTCTTGTGGTACAGTTAATAAAGGAAAGTTCTGTATGGAGTGTGGTGCGAAAAAGCCTGTTGGAGCTCCACTATACAAATGTGATAAGTGTGGATGGGAGCCAGCAGACCCTAAAAATCCACCTAAATTCTGCCCAGAGTGTGGAGATATATTTGATGAATCAGATATTCGTAATTAGGAGGAATTAGTTATGGGATTATTTGGAAAATTATTTGATAAAAAATCTTGCTCCATTTGTGGAGGGGAGATTGGACTATTAGGAAATCGTAAACTAGAAGATGGAAATATGTGCAAAAATTGTGCAAGTAAATTATCCATCTGGTTTGATGGTCGCAGACATTCAACTGTTGATCAGATTAATGAACATCTAAATTATCGTGAAGAAAATTTAAAAGAAGTTGAAGCTTTTAATACAACACAAACTTTTGGAGGAGTAGATAAATTGTGCATTGATGAAAAGCAAAATAAGTTTATTATTTCTAAAAGAAAGAACTTGATGGAGGAAAATCCAGATGTTATAGAAATTTCCAAGGTTACGGGTTGTGATGTAGATATTGATGAAAATCGACATGAGGAAAAGAAAAAGGATTCTGAAGGAAAACAAGTAAGTTATGACCCTCCTCGTTATACATATTCTTATGATTTTTATGTAATTATCCGTGTGAATCATCCATACTTTGATATGATGAAGTTTAAATTAAATTCACATAGTGTTGAAGATCGCCAGGTTGTGGAGAATGAAGGAAGAACAACTTCACAAAGAACTGTTCAGAATCCAGATTATCAAAAATATGAGCAAATGGCAAATGAGGTTCGTGATGCCCTATTAAATGCACGCCAGCAAATCAGAGAGGATGCTACACCGAAAAAGGCTGTGACTTGCCCTTGTTGTGGAGCAACAACAATGCCAGATTCCAATGGATGCTGTGAGTATTGCGGAAGTTCATTAAATAATTAAGTTAGCGAAAAGAGGCGTTTATATGTCAAGAGTACTTGTAAATACTCAAAATTTTATGTTCGCAAATATGATACAGCAAACACTTGAAAAAGGAGATTTTAATGTAACTATAGCAAAAAATCCTCAAAATGTTATTGGAGAATTTAATCGTCAAGCATCGAATATCGTAATATTGGAAGTGACGGGATATACTCCTTGGAAATTTGAGGAGCGAATGAAACTAAGACAGCAGATAAAACAAATTGATTCCTATTGTAAAATTGTAGTTCTTGTAGATGAGAAAACGGAACCACAGGTTGCGGCGAAAGTTCGACAGGCA
Source organism: Lachnospiraceae bacterium TWA4 (assembly GCA_000875945.1). Classification (GTDB taxonomy): domain Bacteria; phylum Bacillota; class Clostridia; order Lachnospirales; family Lachnospiraceae; genus TWA4. Next base: position 1,820,420 of record JPZU01000001.1, read on the forward strand.
ATGATTGATGGATTAATTGACCAGTTTATTTATATGTCTATTTCAGCAAGCTATTTATTAGGTATCATGGAAACGTTATCTGGTACCATTTAAATAGAAATACTAATTTTATAATGCGAAAGGGGCAAAGTGTTATGAAGAAGATAATATCTATGTTTTTAATGGCGATGATGGTAAGCCTTTTGGTGGCATGTGCAGGTGATGGAGGAAGTAAAAACCCCTCAGATGCTAGTCAAAATCAAGAAACGACTAAGGAAAATGCACAAGAAGAAAAAGTATATAAGATTGGAGATACATGGGAAGTTGAAGGACTTTGGAAACTGACAATTAATTCTGTTAAAGAAGTAAACGAAAGAAATGAATTTAGTGATAAGAAGCCTGAAGCAGTCTATATTGTAGATTATACTTATGAAAATATTGGATATAAAGATTCTGTTTCAGATGGATTGTATATGAGTCCTGGTATGGAGCAAATTGTAGATTCTCAAAATGAAATGGGCTATGAGTATCCAGGAGATATTTCAAAGTATCCAGATAAGGTGCCAGTAGGTGCATCTTGTACCGCAGAGGTTTGTATAGGTGTAAATCATGCAGGAAGTTTTAAAGTTTTATATTCAGAATATGGAACAGATGAAGATTTAACAAAATATACAGCAACCTTTGAAGTTGATGTAAAATAGTAGTTGATAGGAGGGCTGCGATTTGCAGCCCTTTCTTTATATAAGGATTGGAGAATAGATATGAAAGATATTAGAAAACTATTATGGGGATTTATCTTAATTATTGTGGGAACCATTTGGGCATTAGATGCGATGGAACTTATACAATTTAGTGTGACAACGATTAAAGGTTGGTGGACATTATTTATTATAGTTCCTTCATTTATTGGACTCTTTGGTAGTAATGATAAAAAGGGCAACCTTTTTTGCTTAATAGTTGGAATTTTGTTATTTTTATACTGTCAGAGTGTTTTAGATGTGGAGTTTATTTCTAAGATGGCTTTTCCAATTGTATTAGTGATGATTGGGATGAAATTTTTATTGGATTCAATATTTAATTCAAAGGCAGATAAGGATAAAACAGATCAAACAGATGTTAAATAGTCACTAATAAAAATTAAGAGGTTATTGAAAAATAACCTTTTTTTAATATGATAGTACTAAGAGAAATGGGGTGAAATTATTAGACCGTCTAACACAGGAAGGTTTCCACTTTTATTACTAGTAGTTGCTCATTTAGTAGCTATCAGTTGTGGACACATTAATGAGGGAGCTATTTTGGAAACCTATCTAGGAACTACATTGGGATTAACACGCTCGTTTATTTATATTTGTTTATTTATCGTTTGGGCAGCTTACATAAGATACAGAATTATATCTTTAAAAACTCGTAGATATCTTTTTGGAATAGCAATTAGTATTATCATTTGGATGTGTATTCGAACAGTAAAATATGTTTTCGTTGCAGATTCTAACTTAAATCGCATCCTTTGGTATATGTACTATATACCAATTGTAAGTATTCCTGTATCTGCACTAGGAACCGTTTGGTCTATTGGTAAAATTAAGGATGAATCCTCTCCATCTTGGATAAAGGGTTTACTTTGGATCAGTATACTGCTTATTATTACCGTATTAACCAATGATTTTCATCAACTGGTTTTTAAATTTCCAAGAGAGAGCTTAGTATTTACAGATGAGGAGTATGGATATTCCATTGGCTATTTTATTATATTAGCTTTTTGTATTGTCTGTGCAATAACGGCATTTATAATTTTGCTATCTAAATGTCGTATACCAAAAACTAAACAGATGATTTGGCTTCCCTTGCTTCCAATCGGTTTAAGTGTTATTTATACCATTTGTTATATTAAGAAAAGTTCTTTTGCGATAAAATTTGCTCCAGATATGACAATTTCAATATGTTTATTCATTGTTTTTATGTTTGAAAGCTGTATTGTCTCAGGACTTATTCAATCTAATACACATTATAAAGAATTGTTTAATAGTTTAGAGCTTTCAGTAGGTATTACCGATAAAAACTATCAATTGTATACCTCAAGCCATCCACTGAATTCATCGATTTTTAATCCAAAGCTGATGGAAAAATGCCAGCAAGAATCTTCAATGATGATTGAAAAAAATTTACGACTTTCTTCATCGGAGATTTCAGGAGGTTATGTTTTTTGGATCGATGATCTTTCAAAAATTGTAAAAATTGTAGATAAGCTTCAAGATATTAAGGAATCATTAGAAGAACGTCATGAATTAGTAAGAGAAGAATACCGTATTAACAAAGAAAAAGCACGTTTAGAAGAAATCAATCGACTGTATTATCAGGTGCAGCAAACGACCAAGAGTCAATTAGAGCGAATGAATGAACGAATTTGTCAATTGAAAAAAACAGAAGATATCCATGAGGAAAAGGTGATTTTATCAGAAATTTTGTGGTTAGGTGCTTACTTTAAACGTCGAAATAATTTTTTATTTATTGCAGAAACTCAGAAGAAAATTTTAGGAAAAGAATTAGAATATTGTCTGAAAGAATCAATTGCAGCTCTTGAATTTTTAAACATCAAAGGAAGTTATATCGTACAAATTAAAGAAGAAATTCAACTGCTTGATATTATTGATTTGTATGACAAATTTGAGTTAATTATTGAGCAGACGAGAGAATTTTTAAAAAATTTTGTGGTATTTATTAAAAAAGTGGAGACGTATTACCTAATGGATATCAATCTAAGTGTAGAGCCTGGACATTTCGTAGAGTTTGATTCAATCTTTGATGTAGAGCAGGAAGAGGAAAACGAATATATTGTAAGCTATCATCTGGAACAAGGGGGGAGGTGTAAATGAGGAGTTTTGCTGATTTTCCAAGTATTCTCCAGTCCTTATTGGTCACATTGTTATTTATTACAAATTTAGTACAATTTATCTATCTAAGATATTTACTAAAATCAAGAAAAATTTTTGTAATTATTTTACAGATAATAATTATTGGACTTGTCTTTTTAGTAACTACCCAGTTTGCTTATAGTATTAGCCATCATGAGACAAAGCTTGAACAATTTCCAGTTGGGTGGTTCTTGATAATTGTAGGGAGCCTTTTAATCGTTACGCTCATTCATTTAATTGCAGAATTAAAAAGTTAAAGCATCAGTTGACAAGAAGTTGTGTGAAGGAATCAATGGATGACTTACCTTTAGGTATTGCGTTTTTTTCGATGAATGAGCTACCTGTACTATACAATTCTAAAATGCAGATGTTAGCCCAAAGTCTTTGCGGAAAGGATTTGCAGTTATTACACGAGCTTAGACAGGCAATTGTTAACCCAGCAACAGGTGTAAGCATTTTACAAAAAGAAGGAAATAGCTTGTATCAAATGCCAGATAAAACGATTTGGTCATTTGATGAATCGGAGGTTATTACAGAGAGTAACCAGAAATATATTCAGATTACGGCAACAGATGTCACAAAGCTTTATCATTTGCAAGAAGAATTAAATGAACAAAACAAAGAACTTACAGAAATGATTGAGCAGGTAAAGCGTATTACCCAAAATGTAGCAGAGGTTACAAGACAACAAGAAATTTTAACTGCAAAGATGAGAGTACACAATAAAATGGGCAATTGTTTACTTGCTGCAAGGCAGTATCTTGTGCAAGATTTCCCTAAACATAAAAAACAACCACTAATTGATTTATGGAAAGATAGTCTGGAGGTTTTAAGTGGAGAAATCCATGCAGAAGATGAAGAAGATGCCTTTAGCGCAGTTGTAAATATTGCAAAAACGATGGGTGTAGATGTAAAAGTTTTTGGAAAACAACCTAGTGACGAAAAGACAGCCTATATGCTAGTCGTTGCACTACGAGAGTGTGTAACGAATACCATTCGCCATGCGCAGGGAAATGAAATCTTTGTAGAGATTACAGAAAGCTTGGGAAAGGTTGGGGCTATTTATACCAACAATGGAAAAGTTCCCCAAAAAGAGATTGTTGAGGGCGGAGGGTTGACATCCCTTCGTCAAAAGATTGAAGCTATTGGAGGAATTATGACGGTGTCTAGTTTTCCAAAGTTTTCTCTGACGATAGAACTTCCAGAACACAGTAGTAATCAGTTGGAATAAATCCAAGATTTTACAGGAGAGAAAAATGATTCGAGTATTGATTGTAGATGATGAGAGAAATATTCATAAGGCGTACAAAGCAGATATTTCATTGGCACCTGAGCGATATATATTAGTCGATACAATTACAAATGCGATGGATGCAGAACTTATTTGCAAAATACGGCAGGTAGATTTGATTTTAATGGATATTAACACGGCACAAAATGAAAGTGGGATTGAAGCTACAAAGAAAATTAAAAAACTTCACCCAACGATTAAAATTATTATTACGACTTCGTACATGGATCCTTATGCATTAAAAAGAGCAAAAGAAGCGGGAGCTGATAGCTTTTGGTTTAAGGATTTTAGTCCCATTGAGTTACTTGAGGTCATGGAGCGTACGGTGGAAGGAAGTAACTATTGGCCAAAGGAAAGCCCAAATGTGGAACTTGGAGATACTTGTTGGAATGATTTAACACCGACCGAGAAAGATGTCGTTTATAACCTTGTGAAATGTATTAGCATTAAGAAAACAGCACAGGCGATGTGTATTGAAGAAACAACGGTTAAATATCATTTGAAAAATATTTGTAGCAAAGTGAATTGTAAAAACAAGACAGAGTTGTTAGTACTAGTGATTCAGAGTCGATTGGTATTGCCCTAATTTTAACTTGATTTTTTCAATTTTTTATTATATAATAATTAAAAATGAAATTAATTTAAAAAATTAAAGGGAGGGCATGTAAATGGAATTAAAGAAACTTCCGATTGGAATTGAAGATTTTAAAGATTTTAAAGGACGAAATTATTATTATATCGATAAAACTGGAATGATAAAAGAACTACTAGAAAATCCTGGAAAAGTGAATCTATTTACTCGTCCAAGACGATTTGGTAAGAGCCTAACGATGAGCATGCTCAAATATTTCTTTGAAATTGGAACGGATGCCTCTCTTTTTGAAGGATTAGAAATTAGTAAGAATAAAGACTTATGTAATCAATATCTAGGTCAATATCCTGTGATTTCGTTATCTTTAAAACAAGTCAGTGGTTTGAACTTTGAAGAAGCAAAAGAAGGATTATGGGAGGAAGTTCGAGCAGAAGCAAGAAGATACTATCGACTATTAGATGCTGAACGATTAAATGAAGAAGACGCTGTCCTATTAAAAGATTTACGAATGGGTAGAGGAAATTTAGCAAATAGCATCAAATGTCTTAGCGAATTATTGTATTATTATTACAATAAAAAGGTTATAATCTTAATTGATGAATATGATGTTCCTTTACAAAAGGCTGATAAATTTAATTATTACCCTCAGATGGTTGAACTAATTAGTCAATTTTTTGGAAGTAGTATGAAAACGAATCCTTACATGGAATTTGCAGTAGTTACGGGTTGTCTTCGAATTGCTAAGGAGAGCATTTTTACAGGATTTAATAATCCTAAAATTTACACAATTGTTGATGAAATTTATGATGAATGGTTTGGATTTACAGACTCTGAGGTTCAAAAGTTATTAGATTACTATGGAAAAAGTGAATATTATGAGTTGACAAAGAAGTGGTACGATGGTTATCGATTTGGCAATACATTAGTTTATTGTCCATGGGATGTTATGAATTTCTGTAATCAGTTAAAGACAACAACAGATACTTTACCTAGAAACTTTTGGGCAAACTCTAGTGGAAATGATATTATTTTCCGATTTGCCAATTTAGCTGATGATGCGACTCGTATGGAATTAGAAGAATTAATGCAAGGAAAAAGTATCTGGAAAAAGGTAAACTTGGAATTAACTTATCGTGAAATTGATGATGATATTGAAAATTTATGGAGTGTTCTGTTCATGACAGGCTATTTGACCTACAAGAATCGAGATGATGAAGGACGATATGAATTAGTACTACCGAATCAAGAGGTGACAGTATTATTTAAGGAAATTGTTAAGGCATGGTTTAAAGAACGAGTGAAAAATGATATTGAGGGGCTTACAGATTTCTTTGAGGCAATAGATACAACAGATGCTTTTAGGCTGGAAGATAATCTAAATAGTTTGATGGATTCTTCTATTAGCTATATGGATGGAGGAAATTTTAAAGAAAACTTTTATCATGGAATGGTTTTGGGAATGCTAAATGCTAGAAAAGATTGGATTATAAAATCAAATCGTGAGGCAGGAAATGGAAGAGCAGATATTATCACTTATTATAAAAGAGGAAGTACAGGTTATATCTTTGAGTTTAAGTATACATCTTCTGAACGAGAATTAGAAGATATGGCTAAAATGGCGATTGAGCAGATAGAAAAAAATCATTATGAAAAATTCTTTTTGCCTAAGAGACCTAAGGAAGTTATTTGTTATGGAATTGCTTTTTACAAGAAGCAGTGTCGAGTAGAGGTCAAAAAATTATAAAGAATTAAAAGATAGGATGTTATCAATACCATTTTGACACATCCTATCTTTTATGTTATTATAAAAGGTAACTTACAAGAAAGGACAAGAGGTCTATGATATCTTATATTAAAGGTAATTTAGTGCAAGTACAGGCAGATTCCATTATCTTAGAAAATGGAGGAATCGGATATAAAATTTATGTCACGACTTCTTGGCTTGAACGATTAATTCCACCTATAGAGGATTTAACCGTGTATACATACTTGCAAGTTCGAGAAGATGGAATGAGCCTTTATGGATTTCAGACACAGAAAGAGCGATTTGTTTACGACTATTTAATTGGAGTTAATGGTGTAGGACCAAAGGCAGCGATGGGGATTTTATCTGTTTTAGATCCCGATGCCCTATCTTTAGCCATATTAATGGAAGACACTAAGGCGATTACTAAGGCTCCAGGTATTGGTCTTAAAACAGCTAAGAAGATTATTTTAGAATTAAAAGACAAGATGAAATTGGAAGATGTTCTTGTCGAAGAACAAAAGGAAGTCAAAGTTGTACAGGATGTAGATTCTAAGGTTCAATTAGAGACCTTAGAAGCAATGAAGGCATTAGGCTATTCACATTCAGAAGCCCTAAAGGCAGTAAAGCAGATTTCATTTACAGAAAACATGAAAGTAGAAGATGCAATTAAATTGGCATTAAAAGCTGTATTATAGCAAATATTGTAGATATAGTAGATTTAGATATAATAGATTTGGATTATGAGACGAACAATTAACACAGAATTAACAATTGAAGATGAAAAAATAGAGGGAAGACTTAGGCCAGAAACTCTTTCTGAATATATTGGACAAGCAAAGATTAAAGAAATGTTAGAAGTCTTCATAAAGGCAGCAAAGCTTCGTCATGAACCTTTAGACCATGTACTTTTTTATGGCCCACCAGGACTTGGAAAAACGACGTTAGCAGGAATTATTGCCAATGAAATGGGTGGAAATCTAAAAATCACTTCAGGACCAGCTATTGAAAAAACTGGAGATATTGCAGCGATTCTAAATGGTTTAAATGAAGGAGATGTCCTATTTATTGATGAGATTCATCGTTTGGATAGACAGGTAGAAGAATCTCTTTATTCAGCAATGGAAGATTTTGCCATAGATATTATTATTGGTCAAGGACCAACCGCTAAATCAATTCGAGTAGATTTACCAAAGTTTACATTAGTAGGTGCAACGACAAGAGCTGGACTTTTGACTGCTCCTTTAAGAGATCGTTTTGGTGTAGTGAGTCGATTAGAACTTTATACGGTTGAAGAATTAACACAGATTATTGTGCGTTCTGCAAGAGTTTTAGATGTTGATATAGAACAAAAAGGTGCAATAGAAATTGCTAGGCGTTCGAGGGGAACGCCAAGACTTGCCAATCGCTTATTAAAACGTGTGAGAGATTTTGCACAGGTTCGTTATGATGGAAGAGTTGACGAGAGGGTTGCAAAGACTACTCTTGACCTTTTATCTGTTGACAGTTTAGGACTTGATGAAACGGATAGAACAATTCTATTGACAATTATTGAGAAATTTTTGGGAGGTCCTGTAGGACTAGATACCTTAGCAGCAGCTATTGGAGAAGACAGTGGAACAATTGAAGAGGTTTATGAACCTTATTTGATACAGAACGGACTATTAGACCGAACACCTAGAGGTCGAATGGCAACAAGGAATGCATACTCGCATTTAGGATTTGAAAAGTCAGAAGAATAGGAGGTAGGATATATGAGTTATGTACATGTAGAAATCGATGGAAAAAAGTTCACAATTGGCGGAGAAGAGAACGAAGAATATTTAAAAAAGTTTGTGATCATTTAAATCGTCGTTTACAAGAAATTAAGCAGTCTACTGGATTTAGTAAATTATCTAGAGAATATCAGTTGCTCATGAATTATATTAATCTAGTGGATGACTATTTTAAAGCTTCAGAAAAGGAAACTAATGATATAAAAATTGATAGTTTAGAAGATGAAATTTATCGTTTAAAGTGTGAATTAGTGGATAAAGAATTAGAAAAAGAAGATTTAGAATATTTAGTGAAGAAACAAAAAGAAGAGATTGCTAAAAAAGAAGATTTAGAAGAACGATTAAAAGCGTTTACAATAAAGTTTAAAGAAAAAGAAGAAGAACTTGCTAGTAAAAATCAAAAGATTGAGTTGCAGTGTAATCTTTTAGAAGAAAGCGAAGAAGAACAACTTCGATTAATGGAAGAAAACGAAGAGTTGAAGAAACAGCTAGAGCGAGTTCAAAATGCGGTCTCTGTCTCATAAGGAGAAATATGAATAAATTAGAGTTGTTAGCTCCTGCTGGTTCCCTTGATAGTGTAAAAGCTGCTATCCATGCAGGGGCTGATGCAGTTTATATGGGTGGAAGTAAGTTTGGTGCAAGAGCTTTTGCACAAAGTGTCACCGAAGATTCTGTAGCAGAAGCAATAGATTATGTACATTTACATGGTAAAAAATTATTTTTAACAGTGAATACATTGTTAACTCAAGAAGAGTTACAAAATGAATTAGTTCCTTGGTTATTGCCTTATTATGAGCAAGGACTAGATGGAGTGATTGTTCAGGACTTTGGAGTTTTAGAAGTTTTAAAAAAAGAGTTTCCAAAACTTCCTCTACACGCAAGTACACAGATGATGGTTACTGGACCAAATGGAGCAAATTCTCTAAAAGAACGAGGAATTGTTCGAGTAGTTGCAGCTAGAGAACTTAGTTTAAAAGAGATTAAGGCAATTTATGATGGAACAGGTATGGAGATAGAAGCTTTTGTACATGGCTCTGTATGCTATTGTTATTCAGGACAATGCTTATTTTCTAGTCTAGTAGGTGGACGAAGTGGAAATCGTGGAGCTTGTGCACAGCCTTGTAGACTTCCTTACCAAACTAAGATTAAGGGTAAAAAATCGACAGATTATGTCATGAGTTTAAAAGATATGTGTACTTTACAGTATCTTCCACAGATGATAGAAGCGGGAGTTGTATCTTTTAAAATTGAAGGACGAATGAAGAGCCCACTGTATACTGCTGGAGTTGTAAGTATTTATCGTAAATATCTAGACTTATACTTATCTGGAAAAGACTATCATGTAGATTCTAAAGATATGGATAAATTGTTAGAACTATTTGATCGTGGAGGATTTTCTGACCACTATTTAGTAGGTCATAATTCACCTTCAATGATTGCTAAACAAGAGAAAAAAGAATTTCGAGTTGTTGATGAAGGTCTTCGAAAAGAAATTGAAAAAACGTATTTACTTCATGAGAAAAAAGAAAGCATTGTTGGAAAAGCAGAAATTTTTGTTGGAAAACCGGCTAAACTACAAGTTTCATGGAAAGACTTTCAAATAGAAGTTTATTCAAGTCAGTTAGTAGATGAAGCAAAAAATCGTCCGCTTTTAGAAGAGGATATTCGAAAACAACTAGAAAAAACGGGAAGCTCATTTTATCAGTGGGAGAGACTAGATGTAAAGGTTATAGGTCATCCATTTTTACCTGTCAAGCAGTTAAATGAACTTAGACGACAGGCATTTGAAGCTCTACAAGAAAAAGTCAAAGAATCTTATAAGAGAGAAACAAATTTAACCAAACGAAATACACCTGTTAAAAAGCAAGTGGATTTTGGTATGAGCGTAAGTATTGAAAATATGGATCACTTACCAGTGGTCCTTTCATATAAAGATGTAGATACGATTATTCTATATCCAGAACAACTAGATTTTAATAGGCTTTCTTCCATGGTAGAAGCTATCCATAAAGAAAATAAAAAATGTTTATTGGCAATGCCTGTAGTTTTTAGAACTCCAGCAATTAAGGAGTTTACTCATCATCTAGAAAAGATTTTACAAGTAGATGGTCTAGTTGTAGAAAACTTAGAGGAAATGGGTTGGCTACAGAAAATTAATTGTAAGCTGCCAATTTTACTTGACCATCGCGTATATATTTGGAATCAACCATCCAAAGATTTTCTACAGATAAAAAACCTTCTAGGTTATACAGTGCCTGTAGAATTAAGTGATAAAGAACTAGAAGTGATGGATTGTTCGGATATGGAATTAGTGGTCTATGGACGAATGCCAATGATGGTAACAGCTAATTGTATTCGTTCAACACTTGGAAATTGTGTTCGAAATAAAAGTGATTCTGAAAGTCATTCAATGATATGGATTACTGACCGTAAGAAGCAACAATTTCCTGTAAAAAATAATTGTAAGTATTGTTATAATATTATTTATAACAGCTTACCCCTATCGTTATCTGACCGAACAAAGAAGGTGAAGAAAATTTCGCCAAAATCTATAAGGTTGGCATTTACGATTGAAAATGAATCAGAAGTTAAGAAAGTCTTAGAAACTTTTATTCAGGCTTTTAAAGGGGAAGAAGTTAAAAAGTTAGAAACCCCTTTTACAAGAGGGAATTTTGGAGGCTAAGAAATGTTTAATTTAGTGATTAACCTATCAAAATACTTGTTTATTCTACTAATAGCTTTATATGTTTTTTAAATTACTATTATTATTTTAAAAAGACACCAAGAGGTAGAAAACGAGTGGTTCACTATCAAGCAAGTATTGGTTTTATCTACATGATGCTTGCAAGTATGTTGTTAATTATTTTTGACTTTCGATTAAATACGATTGCACTTTGTTTTGCATCAATGGTGTTCTTTTTGGCTTATTTAATTATTTATCCCAAAGTTTATCCAAATGCAAATCAGCAAATCATTACCAATGCGGTATTTTTATTATCGATAGGTCTTATGATGATTGCTAGACTAGATACTAAGAAAGTCAATAAAGCATGGATGCAGCTTTTTCTTATTATTGTTGCAGCAGTAATTAGTTTTATAGTTCCTTATATTTTAAGTAATGGTAAAAAGTACTTGTATAAAGGAACATGGCTTTATGGAATTTTTGGTGTACTTGCACTTTTAGCTCCCTTACTTTTTGGTAAGTTGGAAAATGGTGCTAAGCTTGCAATTAAGATTGGGGGATTTAGTCTTCAATTTTCAGAAATTGTAAAAATTACCTTAGTCTTTTTTGTAGCAGGGATGTTTCAAAAAAAGTTGTTCACTTCGACGAATTATTGTGACAACCGGAGTTGCTGCTTTACATGTACTAATTTTAGTCATGAGTAGGGATTTAGGTGCAGCTTTAATTTATACCGTTGCCTATATCTTTATGCTTTATATTGCAACAGAAAAAATCAGATGGGTATTTGCAGGGTTTAGTGCAACAGCGATTGCTTCAGTAGCAGCTTATTTCTTGTTTAATCATGTAAGAGTTCGTGTGGCCATCTGGAAAGATCCGTGGGATGATCCGCTCAATAAAGGATGGCAGCTTATTCAATCAATGTTTGGAATTAGTACCGGTGGTTGGTATGGCATGGGATTTACGAATGGAATGCCTAACTCAATTCCTGTAGCAAATATGGATTTTATTTTTGCATCTTTATGTGAAGAAATGGGAATTGTTTTCTGTATTGGCATTTTATTAGTAAGTTTAGGATTAATCTTACAATTTTTCTGGATTTCTACCTGGATGAGACAGACATTTTTTAAAATTATGGCTTTTGGTATTGCCTCTGTTTATGGAATTCAGATATTGATTAATGTTGCAGGTGTCATTAAACTGGTTCCATTAACAGGAATTACGTATCCATTGTTAAGTTATGGTGGAAGTTCGTTACTTAGTACGTTCTTTATACTTGGAATAATGGAAGGATTGTCAATATTAAAGGTTAAAGAAGATGAGGAATATGAGAGAGAGAAAGCAGAACAGGCAGCAAGAATTGAAGCAGCGAGAAAGGCTGAGGAGAATGCAGCAAGGCAGTTCGGATTCAACGAACGAACACTTGACTAGTAAAAATCGAAATAAGTATATATTAGGTATGGCCTATTTTTATGTTCTTTTATTTATAGGTCTGATTGGTTATATGTGTTATTTTATGATGTATCAAAGTAATGAGTATCTCAATAGTACGTATAATAAACGTTTAGATAAATTAAGTGAAAGTGTAACAAGAGGAAGTATTTTAGCTTCTGATGGAAGTACACTTGCAGATACAACAGTGAATAGAGATAAGAGTGTTACTAGAAATTATCCCTATAAAAACCAATTTGCTCAGGTTGTAGGATATTCAACTAGAGGTCAAACAGGAATTGAGGCCATTACGAATTATACACTGTTAAATACTAGTGAAGATACCTGGTCTAAAATCAAAAAACAGATTTTTGATGAACCAATTTATGGAAATTCTGTTGTGACAACGCTAAATCCAAAGATTCAAAAAATTGTCTATGATGCAATGGGTGATAAAAAGGGAGCTTGTGTAGTTATGGAGCCATCAACGGGACGAATTCTTGCAATGGTTTCAAAACCTGATTATAATCCAAATAAAATTAATCAAATTTATGATGAATTAGTTAGTGATAATAAAAATTCAAACCTAGTAAATCGAGCAACTAGGGGACAATATTCGCCAGGCTCTACATTTAAAATTGTGACATTATTAGAGTACATTAAAGAAAATCCAGATACCTATGAGGATTTTAGTTATAATTGTACAGGAAGTATTACCTATGAAGGAAAAACTGTAAAGTGTTCTCATGGAGCTCATGGAGTTGTAAATCTTAAACAGGCATTTGCAAAGTCTTGCAATGGAGCTTTTATTACGATGGGTCTTAGTTTAAATATGAGATCTTTTAGAAAAACAGCAAAAACTTTATTGTTTAATGATTCGATACCATTTGAAATCTCATCAAAACAAAGCAGTTTTGACTTGACATCTAAGTCATCCGATTGGGATATTATGCAAACGGTATTTGGACAGGGGAAAACATTAGTAACTCCTTTACACAATGCACTAATCCTTTCAGCTATTGCTAATGGAGGAGTTTTGATGAAACCATATGTTGTCGAATCAATTCAATCACCATCGGGGAAAGAAGTTGATAAAGTACTTCCAGAGACTTATAAGACACTTATGAGTCCCAAAGAAGCTGAAATTTTAAAAGAGTATATGGTTTATTGTGTAAATCGTGGAACAGGTAAGGTTGTAAAAACGAAGAAATATCAAGCGGCCGCTAAGACAGGCTCAGCAGAAACAAAATCAACAAGTGAAGCAAATGCATGGTTTGTTTCATTTGCTCCAGCAGATGAAGCAAAAGTTGTTGTAAGTGTTGTATTAGAAGAAGCAGGGGCTGGTGGAGAAAATGCTGGTCCAATTGCTAAGAAAGTTTTTGATGCACTTCTTGTAGATTAATATAAAGGACGTAATGATCATGAAAGAAGCAGTTAGTTGTGGTGGAGTTGTAATTTTTAGAGGAAAAGTTTTAGTCTTATATAAAAACTATAAGAATAAGTATGAAGGCTGGGTGTTACCTAAAGGAACTGTAGAACCAGGAGAAGATTATAAGACAACAGCCCTTCGAGAAGTAAAAGAAGAAAGTGGCGCAGATGCAACAATTATTCGATATATTGATAAGAGTAAATATTCTTTTGTAGCCTCTACCGAAATTATTAATAAACAAGTGCATTGGTATTTGATGATGGGTTATAGTTATTTTAGTAAACCTCAGCATGAAGAATATTTTGTAGATTCAGGTTATTATAAATATCATGAAGCCTATCATTTATTAAAGTTTTCAAATGAAAAACAAATTTTAGAAAAAGCTTACCAAGAATACTTAGATTTAAAAAAGAAAAATCTGTGGATTAGCCATAGATAAATGTACATAGAAGGAGATATTATGCGAAATTTAAAAGGAAATTTTAAAATTATTTTTGCGATTGTAGTAGTTGTGTTATTGCTAATTGATATTTATTTAAACAATCAACCAGGTTCAATTTTACCAAGTTTTTCGAAAGCTAAAGAAGAACCTATAGCTGTAACTACCACTCAAGCACCTACTGAATCCACTGAGAGCACTACCACAGCAGCCTCTGGAATCACATTTGATTTTGATGCAATCTTTAAGCAAAATAAGCGTGTATTTCCAGAGAGTAATGATCGTTTATTAACTCAAGAAGAGGTTGATGCATTAGCAGCTGTAGAAAAGTATGGTCAGTCTTATCAAAAAACCTTACGAATTGCCATTAATGAGATTTATGCAGCAATGGGTCAGGATTATTCTGGTACTTCCTATGAAAATCGTTTTGCTGACCAAGATTGGTATAAGAAGGTTGAAAAGAAAAAGATTACAGATGATGACTTCAATGAATTTGAAGCTAGAAATATTGCACTTCTTTTAAAGAAAGAAAAAGAATTAAAAAAAGATACCGAAAGTAAATAAAAAATGCTTGCAATCTAGAAAACCATGTTGTATAATCAAACGTGTTAAGAACTTAGTTCTTGACCCTAAAGAGTGGTTCTCGTTATTTTGAACCTACATTACTTGAAAAGGGATTCCTATATTGCCAAGTCTGATGTCAGGCCTCCGATTTAGAGTGGAAGGCAGATGGTTGGTTGCGGTTGCCCACCTAGCGAAGCGCTAGGAGTCGAAGGCGGGAATTTACACTTTGGGAAT
>JPZU01000001.1:1835598-1839892 GCA_000875945.1 Lachnospiraceae bacterium TWA4
CTTTTGCCCCCAACATCATAAAATGATATCAGGACCAAAAGATTTAAAAAGTAATTTAAAATATAAATTTCGTATAAGGAGATTGTATGTTTCGTTGGTTGATTTTTACACTGTATCTCATTTTATTTAGTTGTCTATATATAGAAACTTGTAGTGAACCTATTGTAGTTGAACATATAGTGAAATCAGACGGGAAAACACAAGATGATAAAAAGATGAAGATAATATTGAGATAAATAGTAATAAAATAGGTGATAACAAAAAAATCTCCAATACGATTTATTTAGATGTAAGAATTGGCAAAGAATTTAAAAGAGTAAAAGTTGTTAAAAATAAAAAACTAAAATCTATAAAGTAGGAGATTTTAAATCTGGAAAGAAACTAGATTTAGGCTCAGGAATTAATTTTCAGTCGATGAATTATCCAGGAACGATGACGTTGTATTTTAAGAAAAATTCAATACAAGTAATTAATCATGTAGACTTAGAAACGTATGTGTCTAGAGTAGTTCCTAGTGAAATCTCAGCAAATAGTCCAAAGGAAGCTTTAAAGACCCAAGCGATTTGTGCTAGAAGTTATGCAATTAGTGCTCTAAAAAGTGGGAATATTATTTGGGATAGTACAGATTCACAAGTATATAATCATAAAAAAACTAGTGAAAAGGTAATAGATGCCGTTAAAGAGACTAATGGCAAGATTTTAGTAGATATTAAAACAAAACAACCAATAAAAGCATGGTATTATTCAACATCTTGGGGCTATACAGCAGATGCTTCTATTTGGTCTAAAAAAGAACCTCACTGTAATTCGCAGTTTGCAGGAGAAGTAAAAAATAAAGAGATTCCAGTAGTAAGTATGAATAACTTTGAATATTTATACCACCATTGGAAAAATAAAGATTACATAGTTTATGATAGTGAAGCTGATTGGTTTCGATGGAAAATTCATACAACAAAAAGAGAATTGTCAAAAGTTTTAGGAAAAGATATTGAGTCAATTGCATGTGTTGAAAGAGGTGTAGGT
This sequence comes from Lachnospiraceae bacterium TWA4, assembly GCA_000875945.1. Classification (GTDB taxonomy): domain Bacteria; phylum Bacillota; class Clostridia; order Lachnospirales; family Lachnospiraceae; genus TWA4. Next base: position 1,836,622 of record JPZU01000001.1, read on the forward strand.
GGAGGAGTCACAAAGTTAAAACTTCGATTAAAAAATGGTAAGACTTCTATAATAAATGGAATGGGAAAAATTCGTAAAGCTTTGGGAAGTAGACGATGGAAAATTGAAAAGAATGATGGAAGTATTCGAACAGATTTACCAATTTTTCCAAGTGCATTTTTTTATATCAAGACTTTAGGAAATAAAATTACCTTTTATGGTGGAGGATTTGGACATGGAGTAGGAATGAGTCAGTCAGCAGTAAAATCTATGGCGAATAAAGGGAAAAAATATACAGAAATATTGCATTTTTTCTACAACAATGTTGAAATTATTTCTATAGATGGATAAATTCTATTGACAATGAAGTTAGGACTCGAATATAATAGCGTTAATATTGTTAAGCGATTTAGCGCTTTATATCATAGAATCGAAATAAGGGGGACTTTAACAATGGATAAAATTAAAATGACCACTCCATTAGTAGAGATGGATGGAGATGAGATGACAAGAATTCTCTGGAAAATGATAAAAGATGAATTATTACTTCCTTTTATCGATTTAAAGACCGAATATTATGATTTAGGTTTAGAGTACAGAGAACAAACCAAAGATCAGGTAACCGTTGACTCAGCAAAAGCAACGATGAAGTATGGAGTTGCTGTAAAATGCGCAACTATTACTCCAAATGCTGCTCGTATGCCAGAGTACAATTTGTCACAGATGTGGAAGAGTCCTAATGGAACTATTCGTGCAATTTTAGATGGAACGGTATTTCGTGCTCCAATCATTGTAAAAGGTCTTGAGCCTTACGTAAAAACTTGGAAAAAACCAATTACAATTGCTAGACATGCCTATGGTGATGTCTATAAGGCAAGTGAAATGAAAATCCCAGCTGCCGGTAAAACAGAACTTGTTTACACAGATAAAGATGGAAAAGAGACTAGAGAATTAATTCATGAATTCGATGGTCCTGGAATTATTCAGGGTATGCACAATGTAAATTCTTCTATTGAAAGTTTTGCTAGAAGTTGCTTTAACTATGCATTAGAAACGAAACAGGATTTATGGTTTGCATCAAAGGATACCATTTCTAAAAAATATGATCATACCTTCAAAGATATTTTTGCTGATATTTTTGAAGCTGAATACAAAGAGAAATTTGATGCTGCAGGAATTGAATATTTCTATACGTTAATTGACGATGCAGTTGCCAGAGTCATTAAATCAGAAGGTGGATATATTTGGGCTTGTAAGAACTATGATGGTGATGTAATGAGTGATATGGTTGCAACTGCATTTGGTTCACTTGCAATGATGACTTCTGTATTGGTATCTCCAAAGGGATATTATGAATATGAAGCAGCTCATGGAACTGTTCAAAGACATTATTATAAACATCTAAAGGGTGAAACGACTTCTACAAACTCTGTAGCAACGATTTTTGCTTGGACAGGTGCTTTAAATAAGCGTGGTGAATTAGACAAGTTACCAGAACTTAGTGAGTTTGCTAAGAAATTAGAAAAAGCAACAATTGATACCATCGAATCAGGAATTATGACTAAAGACTTAGCATTAATGACTACATTTGAAAACCCAACAGTTGAAACTAGTGAAGGCTTTATTAAGGCAATTCGTAAGACCTTAGAAGCTATGTTATAAGGTGAAGGAGTAGATTTTAAATGAAAGAAATTTTATATACAAGTACAAGAGGTAAAGATACTGGTGTAAAGGCTTCAGAGGCAGTACTTCAGGGACTTGCAACAGATGGTGGTTTATTTGTTCCAGAAACTATGCCTGTATTAGATAAAAGTTTAGATGAACTTGCAGGAAAAAGCTATCAAGAAGTTGCTTATGAAGTAATGAAGTTATTTTTAACAGATTATACAGAAGAAGAATTAAAGGCTTGCATTGCAAATGCCTATGATTCAAAATTTGATACTGAAGAAATTGCACCAATTAAAGAAGTTGATGGTGTGTACTATTTAGAGTTATTTCATGGTGCAACTATTGCATTTAAAGATATGGCTCTTTCAATCTTACCACACCTTATGACTACTGCTGCTAAGAAGAATAATATCAAAGAAGAGATTGTCATTTTAACAGCAACTTCTGGAGATACAGGTAAGGCTGCTATGGCTGGATTTGCTGATGTTCCAGGAACTAGGATTATTGTGTTCTTCCCTAAGGATGGAGTTAGTCCAGTTCAGAGAAAGCAGATGGTGACTCAAAAAGGTGACAATACATTTGTTGTAGCTGTTGAAGGCAATTTTGATGATTGTCAGACAAAAGTAAAACAGTTATTTGGTGATAAAGAGTTAGAAAAAGAAATGTTAGAAAAAGGTTTCCGTTTCTCTTCTGCAAACTCTATTAACATCGGACGCTTAGTACCACAGGTTGCTTATTATGTATATAGTTATTGCACTTTACTCGGAAAGGGCCAGTTAAAAGAAGGAGAGAAGTTAAATGTAGTAGTTCCTACTGGAAACTTTGGAAATATTTTAGCTGCTCTTTATGCAAAATTACTTGGTGTTCCTCTAGGAAGATTAATTTGTGCATCAAATGACAATAAAGTACTATTTGATTTCTTCTCTACAGGAATTTATGATAAGAATCGTGCGTTTGTTTTAACCACTTCTCCATCAATGGATATTTTAGTTTCTAGTAACTTAGAGCGTCTAATCTATAGAATTTGTGGAAATGATGCAAGTAAGGTATCTGAATTCATGAATGACTTAACTTCTACTGGAAAATATGAACTTACTGATGAAATGAGAAAAGAGTTTAAAGGTTTTGGCGCAGGTTATGCAACGCAGGATCAGGTAGCAAAGACCATTCACGATTTATATGAAAAGACAGGTTATGTGATTGATACGCACACAGCTGTTGCTGCTTGTGTTTATAATAAGTATAAAGCTGCTAGCAAAGATGAAACAAAGACACTCATTGCTTCTACAGCAAGTCCTTATAAGTTTACAAAAGATGTATTAACAGCAATTGATTCTAAGTATGCTGGAATGGATGACTTTGAAATGATTGATAAATTAAGTGAGATTTCAAAGGTAGAAATTCCTCGTGCAATTGAAGAAATTCGTACAGCTGATGTTCGTCACAATACCGTTTCTACTGTTGAAGGAATGGAAGAAGTTGTTAAAGGATTTTTAAAATAAGTTTATAGCTCTTATTGAAATAGATGTAAATAGTTTCTATTGAAATACATATAAGTAGCTTCTATTGAAATAGATGTAAATAGTTTCTATTGAATTGAGATGGAACTTATATTAAATAGCCT
>JPZU01000001.1:1839912-1854017 GCA_000875945.1 Lachnospiraceae bacterium TWA4
ATATTAAATAGCTCTCTTGAGGGAGGTGGCTGCGAAGCAGACGGAGGGAGTGTTATCAAACCATTATTTTTAAGTCAAATTTATTAAATAAATCATTTTATTTAGATGATGTACGTTTATATAATCCCTCAGTCGCTAACGCGCCAGCTCCCTTAAAAGGGAGCCTTTTTTATTTTTATACTAGACAGAAAAGGTAAAATTATGTATACTAGTAGCGAAAATTCAAACAAGCAACGACATTCAGGAGGAAAAAATGAATACGTTAGAACTTAAAAAGATAGCTAACGAAGTGCGTAAAGGCATTATCGAAGGCGTTTACAATGCAAAAGCTGGACATCCAGGTGGATCATTATCTTCAGCTGATTTATTTACTTATTTATATTTTGAAGAAATGAATGTAGATCCTAAAAATCCTAAGATGGAAGGAAGAGATCGTTTTGTTCTTTCTAAAGGTCATGTAGCACCTGCGTACTATGCAACTTTAGCACACAAAGGATTTTTCCCAGTAGAAGATTTAAAGACTCTTCGTCATATTGGTTCTTATTTACAAGGACATCCAGATATGAAGCATATTCCAGGTGTGGATATGTCTTCAGGTTCTTTAGGACAGGGAGTTTCAGCAGCAGTTGGTATGGCACTTGCTGCACAGGTAGATGGCAAGGATTATAGAACTTATACGTTACTTGGCGATGGTGAAATCCAGGAAGGTCAGGTATGGGAAGCAGCTATGTTTGCTGGTCATCGTAAATTAGATAATTTAGTAGTGATTGTAGACAACAACGGATTACAGATTGATGGTGATATTGCAGATGTTTGCTCACCTTATCCAATTGATAAGAAATTTGAAGCATTTAATTTCCATGTAATTAACATTGATGGACACAATTTTGATGAAATTGCAGCTGCATTTAAAGAAGCTAGAGAAACTAAGGGAATGCCTACAGCAATTATTATGAAGACTATTAAGGGTAAAGATGTATCCTTTATGGAAAACAATGCTGGATGGCATGGAAAAGCTCCAAATGCAGAAGAATATAAGATTGCTATGGAAGATTTAGAGAAAGTAGGTGCTAGTTTATGTCAGAAGTAAAAAAGATTGCAACTAGAGAAAGTTACGGTAATACATTAAAAGAATTAGGTAAAGAGTATCCAAATTTAGTTGTATTAGATGCTGACCTTGCTGGTGCAACTAAGACTGCTGTCTTTAAGAAAGAGTATCCAGATCGTTTCTTTGACTGTGGTATTGCAGAGGGAAATATGATGGGTATTGCAGCAGGTCTTGCTACTTGTGGAAAGATTCCATTTGCTAGTACATTTGCAATGTTTGCAGCAGGACGTGCATTTGAACAGGTAAGAAACTCTATTGGTTATCCTCATTTAAATGTAAAAATTGGTGCAACTCATGCAGGTATTTCTGTTGGTGAAGATGGTGCAACTCATCAGTGTAATGAAGACATTGCTTTAATGCGTACAATTCCAGGTATGGTAGTTGTTAACCCAGCAGATGCTGTAGAAGCAGAAGCAGCAGTTCGTGCAGCTGTAGAATATGAAGGACCTATGTATCTTCGTTTTGGACGTTTGGCAGTACCCGTATTTAACGATCCAGAAACCTATAAATTTGAATTAGGTAAGGGAATTGTTTTAAAAGAAGGTAAAGATGTTACTTTAATTGCTACAGGACTTTGTGTAAATGAAACCTTAATTGCAGCAGATTTATTAAAAGCAAAAGGCATTGATGCAAAGGTTATTAATATTCATACCATTAAACCATTAGATGAAGAATTAGTCATTGCAGCAGCTAAAGAAACTGGAAAAGTTGTTACAATTGAAGAACATTCAGTAATCGGTGGCCTTGGAAGTGCAGTTTGCGATGTACTTAGTGAAAATTATCCTACTAAGGTCTTAAAGATTGGTGTAAATGATGTATATGGTGAATCTGGCCCAGCTGTAGACTTAATTAAGAAGTATGGCTTAGACGGAGAAAGCATTGCAGCTAAGGTAGAAGCATTTTTAAAATAAGATAAATCGTTGCAGCGTGTAGGAATTTACACGCTGCATATTTTATTAGAGAAAAATGGCAGTCTTTCATGACGGATAGGGTTTGAGCCATTCCACAAACTCCGCCAAATGTACAAACAAATCCAGTAAGAGCAGGATTTTTGATTACTAATTTAGCTCCAGTTGTAATTTCTAATGTAGCAAGAAGAGTCGTTGGTATCATTGATTTTAGTAGATTATAAAGGATAGAAAATAGTACCACATAGATTCCAATCATTAATAAAACTCTACAACAATTTAGTGAGATTTCTTCAAAGCTTATCTTTTTTGTCTCAGTTAAATGTGTGGAGTGTCTTTCAATTCTAAGATATCCAATTCCAAGAAAAATACATGCAGTTAAATATATAATAAGTACATATTTTCCAAGTTTGGCATAGCCAATTAAAAACATAGGGCTTGGTAAATTGCAAAAATTCGCAATCAATTGAAGTTCTTTTGCATCGATTTCTCCTTTTTTATATAAATCACTAGCAGTTTTTGCACCAAGAGGATAACCACATAAAAATCCACATCCAATAGCAAAAAATCGTCCACCACCTTTTAGATAATTTGCAAAAAGAGAAGTTAATATCATGAAAGGAAATAGACAGGGGATAATGGAGCGATACCAAAGTGTTAGACCATTGTAGGCTCCAGTTGTTACTAAATTTGAATTCGCAAGGCAGATAGTAATTAGTGATAATAATAAAACCTTCATAGGATATCTATATGAAACATAAACTAGTTCTATGATAAAAAGAATTTTATGTTTAGTTATGGTTGTAGCAGTAATAAGCTTATCTGTGTATTTATTGAGTGAGTCAGTAGGTCAGTCAACGGATTTTAGGGACATGGACTTTGGAGAAGGGAGATTAGAAAAACTTTATGATTTTTCAAAAAATAGCCACTTAGATTTTTATCAGTTATTAGCAACATCAATGTTTAGAGTAAATATTCCTAATAAAAAATTAGAAGAATTGTATCGAATGGTTCTTGGAGATTTTAAGTGTTTTCCAATTCCTGCAGACCAGAAAACAGGAAAGTTAGAAGTAGCATATGAAAATAGCTGGAAAGAACAGCGCTCTTATGGAGGAGAACGAGTCCATGAAGGCTGTGATATTATGGGGACAAATCGTCCATCAGGTTATTATCCAGTCATTAGTGTTAGTGACGGAGTAGTTGAAAAAATCGGATGGCTAAAATTAGGAGGATGGAGAATAGGGATTCGTTCAAAGTCAGGAGTTTATTTTTACTATGCTCATTTAAATGATTATTTTAAGAAATTTAAGGAAGGAGAGGAAGTAAAAGCTGGGCAAATTTTAGGATTTATGGGAGATAGTGGATATAGTGAAGTGGAAGGGACAACAGGGAATTTTCCATCACATTTGCACTTTGGTGTCTATATTCGAACGGATTTGTCTGATGAAGTTAGTATAAATCCCTATTACATCTTGAAATTTTATGAAAAAGACTTAGTATACTATTCATACATCAATCGATAGGGTTAGCGATATTGTACACAAATTGACATAAAATTAACAAATTTTTGTATAGCATATTCACAAAAAATCTGCTATAATGTGAAACATCTTAAAAGTGAAAACGATTTCACTTTCAAGTTTACATAGATGGAATAAATAAAAGATAAACTATATAAGGGGGAGAAACTTATGACAAATGTAAAAATTAAGTTTCATTCAGTAGAAGAAATTGAAGAATTCGTAAATCACGCAAATACAGTAACTAATGAAATGGATTTATGTAGTGGAAGCCGTATGGTTGATGCAAAATCTCTTTTAGGAGTTTTAGCAATGGGAATTGACAAGGTATTAGAATTGCATTTCCATGGAGAAATGCCAAGTGAATTTGGTAAAATTTTAAGATGTATGAGCATTGCATGTTAATGTAAGGTTACAGTTCACACGTCAGTGCGCTATTGCGAATGATGAAAATGGCGTGGGTGTGAACAGTAACATTGTAAGAGAAATTTAAAGGTGTCAAGAAAAAATACTTGACATCTTTTTTTATTTCGTGTATGATAACACAGGTATTAGATAATGGTGGTCAGTATGGAAGAACTATTAGAACAGACGTTACTCTATGATTTTTATGGAGAACTTTTAACAGACCGACAAAAAAAGGTCTACGAAGATGTCGTTTTTAACGATTATTCCTATAGCGAAGTAGCAAAGGAACAGGGAATTTCAAGGCAGGGAGTTTATGACATGGTCAAGAGAATTCACAATACTCTAGAAGGCTATGAAGAGAAATTACATTTAGTTGAGCAATTTGTAGAAACTAAAGAAAAAGTTTCTAAGATTAATGAACTTGCTGGAGAATTCTTTAAAACAGGAGATAGTAGTTGTATCACTAAGATTCAACAAATTGCTAGTAAAATTATAGATTAAGCGAGGTTGTGCCATGGCATTTGAGAGCCTTTCAGATAAGTTACAAAATATTTTAAAAATTTAAAAGGTAAGGGCAAGCTTAGTGAAGCAGATGTAAAGGCTGCTTTAAAAGAAGTAAAGATGGCTCTTTTGGAGGCGGATGTAAGCTTTAAGATTGTTAAACAGTTTATTAAATCCGTAGAAGCTCGTGCAGTGGGTGAAGAAGTATTAACCTCTTTAACTCCTGGCCAGATGGTTATTAAGATTGTAAATGAAGAACTTATTAGTTTAATGGGTTCAGAAACGACAGAACTTAAGCTAAATTCTGGTATGACTGTCATTATGATGTTAGGTCTTCAGGGTGCTGGTAAGACAACAACTGCATCAAAAATTGCAGCAAAGCTTAAAGCAAAAGGTAAGCGTCATTACTTGTTGCTTGTGACGTTTATCGTCCAGCAGCAATTGAACAGTTAAAAATTAACGGTGAAAAAGTAGGAATTCCTGTTTTTTCTATGGGTGATAAGAATAAGCCTGTAGATATTGCAAAAGCAGCTTATGAGCATGCAGTTAAGAATGAAAATAATGTTTTAATTATAGATACAGCAGGTCGACTTCACATTGATGAAGCAATGATGGATGAATTAATTGAGATTAAAGAGAAATTAACGGTTGACCAAAGCTTACTTGTTGTTGATGCAATGACAGGTCAGGATGCAGTGAATGTTGCAGATACCTTCCAGAAGAAGGTAGGAATTGATGGTGTAATCTTAACAAAACTTGATGGTGACACTAGAGGTGGTGCAGCATTATCTATTAAGGCAGTAACAGGTTGTCCAATCATCTATGCAGGTATGGGTGAGAAGCTTTCAGATTTAGATTTATTCCATCCAGACCGAATGGCAAGTAGAATTCTTGGAATGGGTGATGTGTTAACGCTTATTGAAAAAGCAGAAGCAACCATGGATGCCGAGAAAGCAAAAGAATACGAGAAGAAATTCCGTAAAGCGGAATTTGATTACAATGATTTCCTAGACCAGATTGCGCAGATGCGTAAGATGGGTGGAATGAGCGAACTTTTAGGTATGATCCCAGGAATGAATAAGTTAAAAGGTATGGATAATTTAAACCTTGATGATTCTGCTTTTAATCAGACAGAGGCAATAATTTATTCAATGACTTTAGAAGAAAGACGTCGTCCTGAGATTATCAATCCTTCTAGAAAGAAGAGAATTGCTAAAGGTGCTGGCGTAGATATTGCAGAAGTTAATCGTTTAGTAAAACAGTTTGATCAGATGCGTAAGATGATGAAGCAGATGAGTGGTCAGATGAATAAGAAATCCAAAAAAGGTGGATTTCCTGGACTTGGGAATTTTAAACTCCCATTTTAACAATTGGTAAAATGCTATTACATCAATACTAATTAATAGCTTTTATATATATTATATTTATCATTTATATTTTTTACGGAGGTATTAGAAAAATGGCAGTAAAGATTAGATTAAAAAGAATGGGACAGAAGAAAGCTCCTTTCTATAGAGTAATTGTAGCAGATGCTAGATCACCTAGAGATGGTCGTTTCATCGATGAAATTGGTTACTATGATCCAACTAGAGAACCAAGTGTAATCAAAATTGATGAAGAAGCAGCTAAGAAGTGGATTGCTAACGGTGCTCAGCCTACTGAAACTGTAGCTAAAATTTTAAAAATTGCTGGTATCGAAAAATAATCTTAGGTAGTGTAAAACAAAACAAATACGGGAGATAATTCGCATGAAAGAATTAGTAGAAATTATTGCTCGTGCCTTGGTTGACTCACCTGATGAAGTTGTTGTAACTGAGGAGGAGACCGAGAAGGAAGTAGTGCTTAAGCTAAAAGTTGCCGAAGCCGATATGGGTAAGGTAATTGGTAAACAGGGAAGAATTGCTAAGGCTATTCGCTCTGTAGTAAAAGCAGCTGCAGCAAAAGAAAATATTAAGGTAATGTTAGATATCGAATAATAAATGAGGCTATGAAATAACTATTCAGATGCTAGGCTCCCTCCTGAGGGAGCTGTCGGTTGGCATGAGGTGGTACGAAGTATCGGAGTCCTGATACCAACCGACTGAGGGAGTATTCTTTGAGAATCTTTAAAGTTATTTTATGGCCTTTTTATATAACTTCTTTAAAGTTATTCTATGACTTTGAGTCTATAGATGATTTTATAAAATATGTTATATAACTTCTTTAAAGTTATTCTATGGCCTTTTATATAACTTCCTTAGAAGATTATTTACTGTTTTTATGAAGTAAAAATACTCCCTCAGACGACTTCGTCGCCAGCTCCCTCAAGAGGGAGCCTAAATAGAAAGGATTTCAATGGAACAATTTTTTCAAATCGGAATAATTACAGATACTCATGGGCTTCGTGGAGAAGTAAAAGTTTTTCCAACAACGGATGACCCTTATCGATATGATGACTTAGATGAAGTTTTATTAGAGACAAAAGAAGGAAAAAAACTTCTTCATGTACAGAATGTGAAGTACTTTAAACAATATGTAATTGTGAAGTTTAAAGAGTATAATCATATTAACGATATTGAACAATACAAAAAGTGTTCTCTATGGGTGACTCGTGAAAATGCAGTTCCTCTAGGAGAAGATGAAAATTATATTGCAGACCTTATTGGCCTTCCGGTCATTACAGATAAAGGAGAGGTTTTAGGTCCTTTAAAAGATGTCATGCAAACGGGAGCTAATGATGTCTATGTAGTTGAGGGGAAAGAAAAAGAAATTTTAATTCCATCAATTAAGCAGTGTATTTTAAATGTAGATTTAGAAAAAGGCGAGATTTTAGTTCATTTATTGGAAGGATTATTAGATTTATGATATTTCATGTACTTACCTTATTTCCAGAAATGATTGAAAATGGAATGAATACAAGTATTACAGGAAGAGCTATTGAAAAAAATCTTTTACAGCTAGATGTACGAAACATTAGAGACTACACATTAGATAAGCATAATCATGTAGATGATGCTCCTTATGGTGGCGGAGCAGGTATGGTTATGCAGGCAGAACCAATTTATAGAGCTTACAAAGATTTAAATGTAAAGCCAGGAACTAGATTAATTTATGTGACTCCTCAAGGTAGGACATTTAATCAAGAAATTGCTAGGGAACTATCAAATGAAGAAGAATTAGTCTTCTTATGTGGTCACTATGAGGGCGTTGATGAACGAGTATTGGAATTAATCGCTACAGATTATATTTCTATAGGAGATTATGTGTTAACAGGTGGAGAGCTTCCAGCAATGGTTATGATGGATGCAATTTCTAGATTGGTTCCAGAAGTACTTCACAATCATGTATCTTATGAAGATGAATCGTTTTCGGATAACTTATTGGAGTATCCTCAATATACACGTCCAGAGGTATTTGAAGGGAAGAAAGTTCCAGAAGTTTTATTATCTGGTCATCATGCAAATATTGCTAGATGGAGACGAAATCAGTCCTTGCTTCGTACGTATGAACGTAGACCAGATTTATTAAAAAAGGTTGATTTAGATAAGAAAGATAAAAAATTTTTTAAAGAACAAGGTATTGACTTATCAGATAAAAAATGATATGATGTTTGCTGTTGTGTATGAAAGAGATGGTCCTCTGTTATGGCAGGTCCGCAAAAAACTAATAAAATCAATTGCACAATAGCGGAATAAACCTAATATATTAAGAACGTCGAGATTGATAGGAGGCTACACATGAGCGAAATTATTAAGAAGCTTGAACAGGAACAGTTAAAAGAAAACGCTCCTCAGTTCAGAGTTGGTGATACCGTTAAGGTATATGGTAAAATCAAAGAAGGAAACAGAGAAAGAATCCAGGTATTCGAAGGAACCGTTATTAAAAGACAGAACGGTGACAACGCAAGAGCTACCTTTACTGTAAGAAAATCTTCTAATGGTATTGGTGTAGAAAAGACCTGGCCTTTACATTCTCCATTAGTAGAGAAAGTAGAAGTAGTAAGAAAAGGTAAAGTAAGAAGAGCTAAATTATACTACTTAAGAGACAGAGTTGGTAAGAAAGCAAAAGTTAAAGAATTAGTAACAAAATAGTCTGTATAGATTATAACGATGGCCTGGTATACAAAGTGTATCAGGTCTTTTTGGATTTTATGTTATAGTTCATTACCTCGAATAATAAAAATGCCGCGGAAGTGAACAGTAACGATTTTACATGGAGAAAAATTGGATAGAGAATTAAGAGAAAATGGTTTAAGACGTTTTACAAAAGGAATTGTAGATGTATTGGTAATTCTTGTGTTGGCATTATTTATTAGTCGATATGTTGCTGACCCTATGAGGGTTATAGGATTATCAATGAAACCTACGTTAAATGCAGATGACAGAGTGTTAGTGAATAGAATTAGTAATAATATTCGAGGAGTTAGACGTTTAGAGGTTGTTGTATTTGAAAGTGATGGACAAGAGTATATAAAACGTGTTATTGGATTGCCAGGTGAATGTGTACAGATTAAAGATGGAATTGTTTATATTGATGATGAGAAATTAGATGGAATTGATAAAATATTACAGCCTGGACTTGCAGGAAATCCGATTCGATTAGGAGAAGATGAGTACTTTGTTTTAGGAGATAATACAACAAATAGTGAAGATAGTAGATATTCAAAGATTGGGAATATAAAAAAGAACAAATAGTAGGGTTAGTTTGGTTTAAGTTTCATCCATTTTCGGAATTTGGAAAAGTGAAATAAGGGGAGTTGTAAAATAGTTTTGCAGCAGCCTCGATTGACTAATTAGGAGGGAGATTATGCAGCAATTTCAGTGGTATCCAGGTCATATGACCAAGGCAAGACGAGCAATGCAAGAAGGGATTAAACTTATTGATTTAGTTATTGAAGTAGTAGATGCTCGTATCCCACAAGCAAGTAGAAATCCAGACATTGATACATTAGGACGTGGAAAAGCAAGACTTATGATTTTGAATAAGGTAGATTTAGCAGATCCAAAGAGTACTAAGATGTGGGAAGATCACTTTAAGAGTTTGGGCTATCATGTACTTGCGATGGATTCAAGAGTAGGTTCTGGCAAAAAGCAGGTAAATCAAGTAATAGCAGAAGCTTGTAAAGAAAAGATTGAACGAGATAGAAAACGAGGAATTTTAAATAGACCTGTTCGTGCAATGGTTGCAGGAATTCCTAATGTTGGAAAGTCTACATTTATTAATACAATGGCTGGAAAAGCAGTGGCAAAGACTGGAAATAAGCCAGGAGTTACAAAGGGAAATCAATGGATTCGTTTAAATAAAAATGTTGAATTATTAGATACTCCAGGAATTTTATGGCCAAAGTTTGATGATCAGATGGTCGGTCTTCGATTAGCCCTTATTGGTTCGATTAAAGATGATATTTTAAATACCACAGAGCTTGCAATGTCGTTAATTGATTTGTTACGTGATAAATATCCTGGATATTTAGAAAAACGATATCAAATCGCAGAAGATTCTAGTTTAAAATCCTATGAATATTTAGAACAGATTGCAAAAATCAGAGGTTGTTTAATGAAAGGTGGAGATTATGACCTTGATAAAGCAGCTTTACTATTGATGGATGATTTTAGAAGTGGTAAACTAGGAGCAATAACATTAGAGTGGCCGGAAAAATAATGAAGAATATAAAAGAAATTAAAAACGAATTTGAAAATGTAGAACTAGAGCAAGTGCACACGCTTCTTAAATTATATGAAGACGATACAAGGGCAGGAGTTCGAAAAATTTGTACTTCTTTTAGCAAGAAGTATCAAAAGCTTCAGGATGAGAAATGTCGTCTTGAAAAGATGTGTGAGGAAGAAAAAAGTTTATCTGAAGGATTAATTATAGCTGGAATTGATGAGGCAGGAAGAGGTCCTTTAGCAGGTCCTGTGGTTGCATCAGCTGTTATCATGCCAAAAGATAGTCGAATTCTATATATCAATGATTCAAAAAAGCTATCTCAGGCAAAACGAGAAGCGTTGTATGATCAAATTATGGCAGAAGCCATTAGTGTAGGGGTTGGAATTGTTTCACCAGAGATAATTGATGAAATTAATATTTTACAAGCAACTTATGTAGCGATGAGACAGGCTGTGTCACAACTTACAACTAGACCAGAACTTCTATTAAATGATGCAGTCATTATACCAGAGTTAACCATTGCTCAAAAAGGTTTAATCAAAGGAGATGCAAGATGCTATTCGATTGCCTGTGCTAGTATTATTGCAAAGGTGACAAGGGATCGCATGATGGCAGACTATGATAAAATTTATCCAGACTATGGATTTAAAGAAAATAAAGGATATGGTAGTGGAAATCATATCGAGGTACTTAAAAAATTAGGACCTTGCCCAATTCATAGAAGAAGTTTTATAGGAAATTTTATAAATTAGGAAATTAGGATGGATAGACGACAACTAGGAGCGTGTTATGAGCAGGCAGTAGCTATTTATTTATCAAAGATAGGGTACCAAATTCTTTGCATGAATTATACCTGTTATTTTGGAGAAATCGATATTATTGCAAAGGAAGGCGATGAACTGGTCTTTATAGAGGTAAAATATCGAAGTTCTAGAAGCTATGGAGACCCAGCAGAAGCTGTGACAAAACGAAAGCAACAAAAAATTTATTTATGTGCAAATCACTATATGAAAGCGCATAGATTAGTAGATATTCCTTGTCGATTTGATGTTGTTGCAGTTTGTAAAGAGCAGATACGAATTATTCGAAATGCGTTTGGAGGGTTATGATTGATGATTGAATATAAAAGAAAAACCAATGATTTTCCAATTCGATTAAAAGAAGGAGAAGTTCCTTATTTTTATTTTCCACTTTTAGAAAATACTAGACAGGTAACTCATGGATTTTCTACCCGTCTAGGTGGAGTAAGTAAAGAAGAGTATACATCTATGAATTTAGCTTCAAACCGAACAGACTCTATTGAGAATGTTCGGGAAAACTATCGTAGAATTTGTAAAGCAATGGGAATGAAAGCAGAGGATGCAGTTGTTTCAAAACAAACACATACAACGAATATTCGAATTGTTCATAGAGAAGATGCAGGAAAAGGAATTTTTGTAGATCGAGGATATGAAGATATTGATGGATTAATGACAGATGAACCAAACTTACCATTAGTCACTCTTTATGCAGACTGTGTTCCGCTGTATTTTTTTGATCCAGTAAAACGAGTGATTGCTCTTTCTCATTCTGGTTGGAGAGGAACAGTCAACCATATGGGAGAGGTCACTATTGAAAAGATGAACCAAACCTATGGTTGTAAATCAGAAGATATTCTTGCTTGCATAGGTCCTAGCATTTGTGTGGACTGTTATGAAGTGGGAGAAGAAGTTGCAGGAGAATTTCTAGATAAATTTTCACCTCAAGAAGTTACTAGAATTTTACAAAAGGGTAAAATAGAAGGAAAGTATCAGCTAGATTTATGGAAAGCTAATGAGATAATTTTAAAAAATGCAGGAATTACAAATGAACATTTAGCAGTTACAAATGTCTGCACTTGCTGTAATCCAGATTTATTATTTTCTCATCGTTATACAAAGGGAAAAAGAGGAAATCTAGGGGCGTTTTTATGTTTAAAAAATGAGAAAGTAGAGGGATAATTAGATGGATGATAAGATTCAAGTAGGGATTCGTTTTCATGATCGAATGGGTAATTATTATAAAATTGTTCAAGTTGCATATGCAATAGGAACTAGAGAACCTTTATATTTGTGTCAAGAACTAAATGAAGCTTATGAACTGACTGTTTGGCAGGATGATGATTTAAAAGTTTGTCTAAAAGCTGAAAAGTTGTATTCGGAAGATGAAACCTCATTAAAACGAAAAAATTCCTATGAAAAAGCAAAGGCAGCTGTAGAAGGCGAAACATTTGAAAAAGAAAAAACATTCATGGAGTATCTAGGGTTTGGAGAAAAGGACCGAGGACCAGGTAGTCCACAGAGTATTCAAAAAAAGCTTATGGCATTTTTGGATGCAGATAGTTATGTGATTAAAATGGAAATTTTAGCAGACCTTCGAGGAAAAATTGACGAAGCAATGCTAGAAAACTTAGCTGTTTCATTAGATTATGATCTTGGAAATGGTAGCCTAGAAGAAAAATATTATTCTTTAGTACGTTATTTGCAGGCTAAAATCAGATATGAACAGCCTAGGCGTTTATAAGGCTTAACAGGTATTGTTCATAATTTAATTGACTATAAGCTGTAATTATAAAATTTGTCTTAAATAGATATGGCTAAGTAAGCAAGTAATTAATTGACTTAGTAAAATACCGCCAAGGTATCCTAAAATTCCATAGGATGGAACGAAAAAGATAATGGAAATAAGTCGTAAAATAATTCCTACTAATTGGTGAGAAAAAGTTGTAGAAGTTTTTCCAAGACCATTTAAAATGCTACTATACGTATTATTTAAATATAAAAACGGACAAATAAATGAAAGTAATTGTAAATAGGTTCCTACTTGAGTGGATGGAAAAAATAACTTTCCAATAAAAGGACCAGCTATATAGAAAAAACATGTAAAAGACACTCCTAGTAGTAAAGAGTAATATCTAGAACGGGAAGCTGTTTTGTGCACAAGGGTAATATCTGAATGATTTTTAGCAATTTCTGGAAGAATCATCATAGATAAGGCACCTACAATGGCTGTAGGAAATAAAATAAAAGGCATTGCCATGCCAGAGAATACACCATAAACACTTAGAGCTTCGGTACTTGAATAGCCACATTTTTCAAGGCAGTTTGGAATCATGACAGCTTCAATACTTTGAAGTATACTTAAAAAGGTACGATTAGCTACAATAGGTAGACAAAAATATACCATAGGTTTTAAGGGTTTAAAACTCATGATATATGGAGACTTAGAAGGAACCATTGTGAGTATACAAAACAAACTAGAAATCATTTCACCAACAATTAAAGCCCAAATAGCAGTTGTTACTGTAAATGAAGAGGCAATAAAGAAAAAATAAATCATTCGGGCTGATTGTTCAATCAGCTGTGCAAAGGCGGGAATTCCCGTCTTTTGTTTTCCTAAATAATACCCACAAATACAAGAATGAATAGAATTAAAAGGTAAGGAAAGAGCTAAAAGTTTTAACAGGTGATTACAGCGTTCTTCTAATAAAAAATATGTAGAAATAAAAGAAGAACCTTGCCATAGAGCAATTGCACAAAGACTAGATAGACTAAGAGATAGGATAAGACCTACGTAGTAATAAGTTTTTGTAGAAGTTTCGGCAGTAAATTTGGAAATAGCTAGTTGTATGGGCGCACAACATAGGGCATAACAAGTTCCAAGAATTGGGAAGGTTAGTTGATAAAGTCCCATGCCAGTAGGTCCAATCATGCGAGATAACCAAATTCGATAAATAAATCCAAGTCCTCTTGTCAATAAATTTGAGCTTGCAAGGAGGAGCGTACCAAGAAGAATAGGATGAGAGGTTTGTTTCATAAAAATCTCCATTAATTGTTGTAATTAATTAGTTTCTATTACGTTATATATGTAATAGGAGGTAGTTTTATGTATCTTATAGTGGTTACAGTACTTAGTTTATTTGGAATATGTTTACTATCTCAAAAGAGACTTCAAGATAGTAATAAAAAATATGTTGAATTTTTAGGCAAAGAGCCT
>JPZU01000001.1:1854037-1864360 GCA_000875945.1 Lachnospiraceae bacterium TWA4
TTAATTGGAGAATATCATTTAGAAAAAAGAAACTCCAATTGACAGGTGGAAGTTTATCTTACCTAGAATTACCAAGCAAAAAAATTAATTTAAGTCAGGTTTTGTCATTTGTTTATATTCAAGACCGAAAGCCATTGATTCTTGCATGTAAAGCACTTTTAGAAGATGATACATGCCCAACAACCTCATTGAGAATAGGACTCTTAGGAAAAAATGAATTATATTATGAATTTGACATTGAAATTTCAAAAAAGATTCAGGTTGATGAAGTTTCAAGTCTTATAGTAATTCTTAGAAAGACGAAAAAAGAGGAAAAATCAAATGAAGAGTTGTTAGCAAAAGCACTTTATTATATGAAGGATGTCTATGAAGAAGTTTTGCTTGTAAATTTATTGAAAGGAGAGTGCTTAAATTTAGAAGGAAATCATCTTCGATACATTGAATGGCTTAAAGAGTTTAGTTCAAGAAAAGTTTACCCATCGGACAAAGAATATTTTGTAAAACAATTGATTGCTTGCTTTGATGAACGTTCTTTTCAATGCAGAATTTTAAAGGAAGCAAAGTTTCAGTGGTTTTTAGTAGAAACTCATCAATCAAAAGAAGGTCAATTATTTATTTTATTTAAAGATATTGATTATCAAGTTAAGCAAGAATTTTTAAATAATTATAGAAAAAATTGCTTAGATTCGGAGTTAGTTCAAGTCTATGATAAAATTTTAGAGGTGAATCGTGGATTGTATAGGGTTGAATGGATAATGGGAAATTGGAAGAGAACTCCTTTATTAAAAGATGCTGATGAGCTTCCTAGATATCTTTTAGACTATATCTTTCCTGATGATTATGAACGTTGTCTAGAACTTTTTTATTCAAATAAAAAAAGGAAAGCCAGTTTCAAAACAATTAAAAGTGCGATTAAAATTTAAAAACTATGAGTGGTATCATATTCATGTAAGAAGCACGAAGTTTAATACAATGATTTATATGAAAAATATTCAAGGTGCGCAGGTTTGTGAAGAGATTAAGAGACGACAGTTTCAACGAGCATTGGAGAGAAGGGCATATTATTAGTCCTTCTCTTTGTTAGTTTTACGTTCTTTTAACTCGTCAATTAGATGTTCAATCATTTGTTTTTTTACATAGACATCAAAGGCCAATGTACAGATATAAGCAAATAGTCGAAGCTCTTCTCGTTCTTCATCTGGTAAATCAGGAAAGAATTTATTAATTTCTAAAAATTTCTTTCGATTTTCTTCAGCTAAATGATTTTCTTCTTTTTGTTCAAATTCTTTAATGGTGTTATAGATTTCAGATATACTGATAACGGAACCATCATTAAAGTATTTACTAGATAGTGGCTCTAGTAAAACTTGAATATCACTAATACTTAAGATATTTTTTAAATAGTAAATAAAGATTAATAATAAGATATGATCTTTGGAGTACTTCTTCTTATTAGGTGGGGGAAGAAGCTTGTTTTTGGCATAGTTATTAATCATGGTTTTAGTCAAGATTTTATCATCTTTATATCGTTTGTAAGATGATAGGTTGCTATCCATAAATGTTGTTACTTGGTCCATATATAGTTCAATATTAGGAATATCCTCTGGAAGAATATAGTCAAATTCTGCCATTTTTTCTAAAACATTTCTAATTAATTTAATATTATCATTCATAAATGTCACCTCACAAAATTAGTTCTAGTATACTCTATAAATTGAAATAAAACAAGAAAATATTAATGACATTAAAGGAAAAATCTGATATACTATAGCTAATTCTATGATGCGTATTTGAAGGAGGAATTGCATGGGAATTATCCAACGTTTTAAAGATATTATGTCATCTAATATTAATGCTTTATTAGATAAGGCAGAAGACCCTGAGAAGATGGTTGACCAGTATTTACGTAATTTAGAGAGTGATTTGGGTAAAGTAAAAGCAGAAACAGCAGCAGTTATGGCTGAAGAAACTAGAACAAAGAGGGCTCTTGATGAGTGTGTTGCAGAAATTGCTAAGATGCAATCTTATGCAGAGAAAGCAATTGTTGCAGGTAATGATGAAGATGCAAAGGCTTTTCTTACAAAGAAAGCAACACTTACTGCTAATCAAGCAACCTTACAGCAAAATTATGAACTTGCAGCAGCAAATGCGCAAAAGATGCGTCAGATGCATGATAAATTAGTTGCAGATATTAGCCAGTTAAATTCTCGTAAAGCTGAAATTAAAGCAAAAGTACAGATGGCTAAAGCACAAGAGCGCATCAATAAAATGACTAGTGGAGTAAACTCTGCGTTAGATAGTGCGTCAGGTGCAATGTCAGCGTTTGATCGCATGGATCAGAAAGCTAATCAAATGCTTGATCAGGCAAATGCCATGGCTGAGCTTAATAAGGTGAATGAGACCAATGATGTCGATGCACTGGCTAGAAAATATGATAGTGAACCTACTACTGCAGTAGATGATGAGCTTGCCCTATTAAAGGCAAAATTAGGCAAGTAATAGCTATAATGATAGTGATAGGTAAGTAAGAAAGGATAGATTATGGGACTTTTTGGAAATCAATTAGCTAATGTCGTTGAATGGGAGAATTTTTCAGAAGATGATATCTTCTTTAAATGGCATAATAAAGAAATTAAAAAGGGAAGTCGTTTAATTCTTCGTCCAGGTCAGGATGCAATTTTTCTTTATAATGGAAAAGTAGAAGGGATTTTTAAGGATGATGGAAGTTTTGATATCGAAACGCAAATTATTCCATTTCTGTCTACTTTAAAGGGATTTAAATTTGGATTTAACAGTGGAATGCGTGCAGAAGTTTTATTTGTAAATACTAGAGAGTTTACTGTAAAATGGGGCACCAAGAATGCGATTAATCTTCCTGTCAATGGACTACCTGGTGGTATGCCTATTCGTGCATTTGGAACCTTTAGTTGTAAAGTTCGAGATTATTTAGAACTTATTGAAAAGATTGCAGGTGTACAAAATACTTATAGTATCGAATCTGTAAAAGACAGAGTTGGTGCAATTGTTGATCAACTTCTTATGAAATGGATTGTAAAAGAAGGCAAAGATATGTTTAATTTACAAGCGAATGCCTATGATATTTCTAAAGGAATTGTTAGTGATTTAGACATGGAACTTGCTAGGATTGGAATGGCAGCTACGGACTTTACGATTCAAAGTGTTTCTTATCCAGAAGAAGTTCGAAAGATGCAAGAAAAGGTTGCAGCTCAAAGCATGCTTGGTGGAAACTTAGGTGTATATCAAGGTGTTGCAATGGCTGATTCAATGGCCAATGGTCATAGTAGTGTAGCAGACATGGCAGGAATGTCTGTAGGACTTGCAATGGGACAACAGATGGCAGCCGCAATGTCTGGGAATATGAATGCAATGAACAACCCACAGTCTATGAATAACCAGCAAGCAGTAGGTGGACAGCAACAAGTACAAGGTGGAGGAGACTTTAAGTTTTGTCCAAATTGTGGAACTAAAATAACAAAGGATGCAAAGTTCTGCGTAAATTGTGGAACGAAGCTAATGTAAAAATTATGACAATTTATGATACATTAAATCCGATGCAAAGGGAAGCAGTGTTTACAACCGAAGGACCTGTATTAGTGTTAGCTGGTGCAGGTTCTGGCAAAACACGAGCCCTCACTCATCGGATTGCTTATTTAATAGAAGAAAAAGGAATTAACCCCTGGAATATTTTGGCGATTACCTTTACAAATAAGGCAGCAGGGGAAATGAGAGAGCGAGTTGATTCGCTTGTAGAGTTTGGTGCAGAGCAGATTTGGGTATCTACGTTTCACTCAAGTTGTGTGAGGATTTTACGCCGTCACATTGAATGTTTAGGATTTACTTCGAATTTTTCAATCTATGATACCGATGACCAGAAAACTCTATTAAAACATATTTTTAAAAAATTAGATATTAATACCAAATTATACAAAGAACGAGCAGTTCTTAGTTATATTTCAAATGCAAAAAATCAAATGATTTCACCAGACGAGTTTTATAAACAAGCAGCCGGTGATTACAGGCAGATGAAAATTGGTGAAATTTATTCAGAATATCAAAAACAGTTAAGAGAAAATAATGCGTTAGATTTTGATGATTTATTAGTAAAGACCGTAGAATTATTTCAAAAGAACAAAGAGGTTTTAGAACATTATCAAAATCGTTTTCGATACATTATGGTTGACGAATATCAGGATACCAACCGTATTCAGTTCGAGTTGGTTCGTTTACTTGCAGATAAATATAGAAATCTCTGTGTGGTTGGTGATGATGACCAGTCGATTTATAAATTTAGAGGGGCAGATATTCAAAATATTTTAGGATTTGAAGATACCTATCCAGATGCAAAAGTTATTAAGTTAGAGCAAAATTATCGTTCAACTCAAAATATTTTAAATGCAGCTAATGGCGTAATTGCACATAATACAGGAAGAAAGTATAAAAAACTTTGGACTGAAAATGAAGAAGGAGACTTAGTTAGTCTTAAAACTTATGATACAGCAAGTGATGAAGCAAAAGCCGTTGTTAAAGAAATTCTTCATTTAGTTGAGGAAGGTCATCCCTATAGCAGTTGTGCAATCCTGTATCGAACCAATGCGCAGTCACGACTTTTAGAAGAACGATTAGTCAATCAAAATATTCCTTATCAATTGGTCGGTGGAGTAAACTTCTATCAGAGAAAAGAAATTAAAGATATTTTAGCCTATTTAAAGACGATTGATAATGCAAGAGATAATATTGCTTGTCAGCGTATTATTAATGTTCCAAAACGAGGAATTGGTGCAACGAGTATTGGAAAGGTCGTTGCGTTTGCTGATGAGCAAGAACTAACATTTTTTGAAGCACTTTGCGAAGCAGATGTCATTCCTAGTCTTGGAAAAGCAGCAGGAAAGATTCATGATTTTGTCAATCAAATTTATTTGTATCGAACAAAATTGGAACATTTTAGTATTAGTCAGTTAATTGAGGATATACTAGATAGTACAGGGTATCGTAAAGAACTAGAATTAGAAGATACTGTAGAAGCACAGACAAGGCTAGAGAACCTTCAAGAATTTGTCAATAAAGCGATTGACTATGAATCACATGCAGAAGGTGAGGTAACTCTTTCTCAATTCTTAGAAGAAGTTGCACTTGTTGCAGATATTGATAATTTAAGTGAAAACGAAGACCGTGTCGTATTGATGACACTTCACAGTTCAAAAGGACTAGAATTTGACCATGTATTTTTATGTGGAATGGAAGAAGGGTTATTCCCAAGTTACTTATCCATGAATTCAGAAGACCCTAATGACTTAGAGGAAGAGAGACGACTTGCTTATGTAGGTTTTACTCGTGCAAAGAAGAAACTTTATTTAACTAGTGCGAGAAGTCGTATGGTCAATGGAGAGACTAGATTCTCAAAAGTTTCTAGTTTTTGTGATGAGATTCCTCCACTATATTTAAATAAAACTGCTAAAAAAGAGTCAGTAGCCTCATTACCCAAACCTTCAGTAGGTTATTCTCGTCCAAAGTATGACTTTAACAACTTTACTCAAAAGTCCATCGGAAAAGCATTTACTGTTGAAAAGGCCAAGAGTTTAGATTATCAGGTAGGTGATAAAGTTAAACATAAAAAGTTTGGTGTAGGAGTAGTGTTAGAAATTGCAGATGGACCTCGTGATTATGAGGTAAAGGTAGAGTTTGAACGAGTGGGTGTTAAAAAAGATGTTTGCATCATTTGCTAAGTTGGAAAAAATCTAAGATTTTTTAAATTTATGATGGTAAAATTGATAAACTCATGATATACTAATAGTGATTTTAAAGAAAGGACGTGAAATTAAATGAATAAAATAGAAAATCAGTTAAATCAGTTAAAAGAACTAATTGAAGAAAAAAAAGTATGTAAAGTTGATGATTGCAAATGCAAAAAGAAATTTAAATGCATTGGAGGCGTAGTTTTAGCAATTGCAGCAGTTGTTGGAATTGGATTTGCTGTTTATAAATTATTAGCTCCAAAGTATGATGATTTCGAAGATGATTTTGATGATGACGACTTCTTTGAAAATGACGATGAAGATGATATCTTCGAAGAAGAACCTTCTGATAAATAATTAAAATATGAAAAAGAGGCTGTCTTAAAATGACAGCCTTTATTTATGTAAATAAAAAGATTTATGCAGTGATAATGGAGATTATATATGAAAAAAGGTGAGATTTACGAAGCAGTTGTAGAAACTAGTGTATTTCCAGATAAAGGAATTGTAACGATTGGAGATAGAAAAGTCGCTATTAAGCAAGCGTTACCTGGACAAAAAAATTCGTTTTCAATTAAAAAGGTAAAAAAGGGTAAGACAGAGGGGAGACTTTTAGAAGTGTTAGAACCTTCGTCACTGGAAACTAAAGAAAATGTTTGTAAGCACTATGGAATTTGCGGAAGTTGTATTTATCAGAGTATTCCTTATGAAGAACAGCTTAAAATTAAGGAGAAACAGAGCCTAAAACTATTAGGGCCTGTAAAAGAAGCTTATGGAATTGCAGCAGACTATGAAGGCGTAAAGCCAAATCCAAGCCCTGATGGATATCGAAATAAGATGGAATTTACTTTTGGGGATGAAGTAAAAGATGGAGATTTAGCTCTTGGTATGCATAAGAGAGGAAGCTTTTATGATATTGTCACAGTGTCTGATTGTCGAATTGTACATGACGATTTTAAGAAGGTCTTAGTAAATACCTTAGAGTTTTTTAAAGAGCGAAATATTAGTTATTATCATCGTATGAGACATGAAGGATATCTAAGACATTTACTTGTTCGAAGAACAACGAAGACGGGTCAGCTCATGGTAGACCTTGTGACTTCTAGCCAGTGTCCAGTTGATGAAGAAGTATTGCTAAATGATTACACCAAAATGCTTACAAGTTTAGACTATGAAGCAGAGTTAGTATCTGTATTACATACAACCAATGATAGCTTAGCAGATGTTGTAAAAAATGAGCGTACAGATCTTTTATACAGCAGAGATTACATTGAAGAAGAGTTATTAGGGCTTACCTTTAAGATTACGCCATTTTCATTCTTCCAGACTAATTCATTAGGCGCTGAAGTACTTTATGAGACTGCTAGAGAGTATATTGGAAGTATTGATGGAGCGAATATCTTCGATCTCTATTCTGGAACTGGGACGATTGCTCAGATTTTAGCACCTGTTGCTAAGCATGTAACTGGTGTAGAAATTGTAGAAGAAGCGGTAGAAGCAGCTAAAGAAAATGCGAAGAGAAATGGACTAGATAACTGTGACTTTATTGCAGGCGATGTTCTTAAAGTTTTAGATGATTTAGAAGAAAAGCCAGACTTTATTATATTAGATCCACCGAGAGAAGGAATCCATCCAAAGGCTTTACAGAAAATAATTGGATATGGGGTTGAACGAATGGTATATATTTCTTGTAAACCTACATCATTAATGAGGGATTTAGAAGTATTTTTGCAGAATGGATATCAGGTGGAGAGAATCTGTGGTGTAGATTTATTTACTGGAACGGGACATGTTGAGACGGTTTGTTTGTTGATTAACCAAAATGCAAAGGCAAAACATCATGTGAATGTTGGTCTTGATGTCGAGGATTATTACAGAATCAAGGAAAGAAATTAAATAATTACAGTAGTAGTTTAATAATGTACTAAGGTGAATATAAGGATTTTAGGTCATATTTACCTTAGTCTTGAATATAATAATTATTAGATACTAATTCTAAAAAAATTAGTGTCTTTTATTGACAATTTTTTGCTTTAATGCTATAGTAATTGTCAGTGATCAGGTTGCAGAAACTTGCGATGCCTGCAATCGGAGGGAGAACCTACGGGGTCTCCCTTTTTTATTTATAAAGGAGATAGAACGATGGCCTTAAAACCATTTTTAACATATACACAACAGATTTATAATTTACAAAACTATAAAGGATTAATTATTGATGATCCTATTTATGCAGAAAATGTGTTAAGTCACATTTCTTATTATTCTCTTATTGGTGGATATAAACCATTATTTTATGATTTTGTTGCTTGTCGATATAATAAGGGAACAAATTTTGAAGATTTGGTGTCGCTATATTATTTTGATGAAGAATTAAGAAATTTGTTTTTCCAGTATATTTGTCATGTGGAGCAACATATACGTACATTATATGCGTATTATTTTTCAGAAGTTTTTTCAAATTCATCAAAAGATTATCTGAATATTGCTTGTTATAATAATATTGCAGTTAATCAGAAACAGCTTCAAAAATTATTAAAGATTTTAAGTAATGAAGTTTTACAAAATAATTCACATTCGTATGTTGTGTATCAACGAAAGAAATATAATGATGTTCCTTTGTGGACGATTATGCAGACTCTTACACTTGGACAAGTTTCTAAAATGTATTTATTAGGAAGACCAGGTATAAAAACAAAAATTTGTAGACAATTTCAATCAGTTAATGAGAAAGAATTGGCTCAGCATTTAAAGGTTCTTACACATTGTCGAAATATTTGTGCTCATAATGAGCGATTGTATTGTTGCAAACTAAATGCTTCAATACCAGATACACTCTTACATAAAAAGTTGTCTATTCCAATGCAAGGAAAACAGTATGTTTATGGTAAATCAGATTTATTTGCAGTGCTTATTTCTCTAAGATATTTGTTGACTAAAGAGGAATTTAAGGAATTGAAAAAAAGACTTAACCTTCTCATTAACAAGGTTATACGAAATTCTCCAAATATTACTGAAGAAAAGCTCCTTAATTCTATGGGGTTTCCTGATAACTGGAAAAAGATTACCTTGTATCGTAAACTCTAAGTAATTTAGGATATGAGATTTTGGAAAATATTTCCGAAAATATATCAATTTTTACATATAGGATTATATTTTAAAGATATGTCAATTAATTTTTTATTTATTCTATTTATGCCATAGTATTAGTAATATCCTTATGTGTACTTGATTATTAGAGAATAGAAGTAAAATTTATTAAAGTCAGATTATGAGATTAATAAATCTTATAATCTGGCTTTTTTTGATTTTTCCTGAAAAAGTCAGATAAAAAAATATTTGTTATGATGATTGCATCAAAAAGAAAACAAATATATTTCGCCAGAAATTTTATTCCAGTAATTAACAAGAAAACAAATGTTTGTCAATATAACAATATCGTTACAATTGAAATCATCATATTAGTATAGGTTCAAAGATTAACGAAATACAAATAGTCAGTATAATTGACTTATAACGGGAGGCGATATTGTATGCCAGAGATGCATATATCTTGTCCATGTTGTAAAAACAGGAGACTGTTCGACGCAAATCCAAAGAATACACCGGGAGTCATTAAAATTAAGTGTCCCATATGTAAATCGGTAATTGTCGTAAGCTTCCGGAATGAAAAAGTTCGTACTGAGCGAATCGCCACACAATTAAAATTCTAAAACAAACACATAGCTTTGGGGATGAGCAGTATAAGCAACTTATGGCGTATATGGATGCATTACAGAAGTTAGAAGAGATGGAAAATGTAGTGAAGGCTATTGAATCTTGATGTCGAAAAATTCGACCTCAAGTTAAAAGTTCATTTGTTTAGGTTAGAAGAGAGTACTATGGCAGAAGAAAAAGAAATAATTATTATATCAGAAGAAACATTAAAAGATAGGATATATATTCTACGTGGAAAGAAAGTAATGCTAGATGCTGATTTAGTAGAAATATATGGTTATGAAACAAAGAATTTTAATCGTCAAGTAAAGAATAATCATGCTAAATTTGAAGGTGACGATTTTATGTTTCAATTAAATGAACAAGAGGTTGAGGAACTTTCAAGGTGCAAAAAATTTCACCTTGAAAAAAACAAATGGGAGAGGTAGCAATATAAAATATCTACCACATGCTTTCACAGAGTAGGGGATTTTGACCCAGTAACAGGACATTTCCCATGTTGGGTAAAATGTAAAAGAGAAGATTCTTCTGATAAATGGTTTTGGGTAGCTTTTGATAATAGTAAAGAAGATTTGAAGGAAAATAATGTAACCTATGAAGCTATTGGACCACATTTTCAAGGTAATCCTTATGGACTTAGTAAAGATAAATTAGTACAACATGGTATAGATGAAATAGATGTAGAACGTAGCTTTGAAGGCATAAAAAATATCTGAGTGAACATGATATTGAAGGACTTGTTTTCTGGAAAGATGGAGAGGCAAGATGTAAAATTAAAAGAAAAGATTTTGGATTTAAATGGAAAAGTCATAATAAAGTACTAACAAAAGAAAGAACTGAGTGTGAGTGAAATTAA
>JPZU01000001.1:1864380-1869984 GCA_000875945.1 Lachnospiraceae bacterium TWA4
TTTAAATGGAAAAGTCATAATAAAGTACTAACAAAAGAAAGAACTGAGTGTGAGTGAAATTAAGAAATGGTAAAAATAACGAAAATAATGTCGAAAGTGTCGCACTTTTGAGTAAGAACATATCGACAAATATGTTGAAATAGGGATAGATGCTGAGGATTATTATAGGATCATAAAATCAAGGAAGATAATTAATAGGTACTTAGAGTAGTCTAAGATGTAAAAAATTTGAGCGTTGGAAGAATGATTTGATTAGAAATTTGTTTTGTAGTCCGATAAAATATGATATACTATAAAAAGTGAAAATTTATTTAAACTATTTTATATAGTATATTATAAAAATAAGGAGGAAATTTATGAGACAATGGACAAGACAAGAACGATATCGCATACTCCATGATCCCCAAGAACTATGGGATATGCATGAAAAAATTAGTAAATCAAATTATCGTCAAAGTTTTCATATTCAACCAATTACAGGACTATTAAATGACCCCAATGGTTTTGTTTGGCATGACAATAAGTGGCATTTATTTTATCAATGGTGTCCGTGGGGCGCAGTTCATGGCTTAAAATATTGGTATCATATTGTGTCTAAGGATTTAGTTACATGGAAGAATTTAGGTGTTTGTATTATGCCAGACAGAGAGTATGATAATAAAGGTGCTTATTCAGGCTCTGCAATGCCGATTGGAGATTCGTTGTATTTGTACTATACAGGAAATCATAGAGATGAGGATTGGACAAGACGCTCTTATACATGTCTTGCAAAATTAAAAGATGATGGATGGGTAGAGAAATATCCTCTTCCTTTATTTGGTCCAAATCCTAAGTACTCTGAACATCAAAGAGATCCTAAGATTTTTATGTAGAAGAAACGGGTCATTATTATATTATTTTAGGTGCACAGACGACGAATGGATATGGTCGAGCAATTATCTATGAGTCAGAAGATTTACTTCATGGATGGAATTTTGCAGGTGAATTAAATGTACCAGGATTTGAAGAGTTTGGAGATATGTGGGAGTGCCCAGCAATTGAACGAATTGGTGGAAAAGATGTTTTACTGTTTTGTCCTCAGCATCTAAAAATTGAAGGACGTGGAAATTCAGAGAATCACAACGGTTATATTCTTGGAAGTATGGACTGGGAAACATTAACGTTTTGGCCAGATGGACAGTTCCATGTGCTAGATTTTGGATTTGATTCTTATGCAGCAGAGTGTGCAAATAATGTAAAGGATGAAAATAAAGCTGTATTAGTGGCTTGGATGGGACTGCCAGATGTATCTTATCCAACTGATGAAGAGGACTGGTCAGGATGTCTAACGCTACCTCGTGAACTGAGTATTCGAGGACGAAGATTAATTCAACGCCCTATTTCAGGATTAAAACAACTAAGGGATACAGAAATTCATCTAGCAGACCACAAACCAGAGAATCTTGTAAAGCTACCACGTGCATCAGAAATTGAGCTTTATTGTCGATTGGGCGATATGGAACTTGATTTGTTTACCAAAAAAGATGGCAGTGGAGGAATTCATATTTGCTATTCCAAAGAATCAAAGGAGATTTTAGTTGATCGAAGTAGAATGACCCATCGATTTAATATAGAGCATGGTGAAGTTCGAAAGAGACAATTACCAGAAGGGCTTACTCATCTTCGCATATTTATTGATCGAAGTTCCATTGAAATCTTTGTCAATGATGGGGATGCTGTATTTACTTCACGAGTATTTCCAACCGATGAAGAAGAGTATTTTAAAATTGAAGGTGATGTTTTTATTCGTATGTGGTCATTAAAATCAGCAGTAAAAGATACCTTAGTAGTATAAGTAAGTAGTATAAGTGTAATTACTTATACTATACACAGGCTAATACACAGAATTACTGTATACAAGATTGCTAGTATCTATTGCAATATGTAAAGAATAAATGATTTTTAATATACTAATTTAAAGGGCTGTTGTAAAATTTTTTAGCTTCCATATTCTAGTGTAGGTAAACTTTGGAATATTGGAAGCTTAGTCACTTATTTTACAATAGTCCTTTTTACATGAAACGAAGTTGTTCTTTAGCAAGTTCTGATTGTGGGTGTTCAAAAAATGTAACAGTATCAGAAGCTTCAATAATTTTCCCTTGGTCCATAAATAATATTTGGTCAGAGATTCGTTTTGCTTGAGATAAATTATGAGTAACAATTACAAAGGTATAATCCTTTTTTAAATTAAGAAGCATTTCTTCAATAGCAATTGTATTTTTCATATCTAGTGCAGAACAAGGTTCGTCAAGAAGTAAAATATCTGGTTCAACGCATAGACTTCTTGCAATAGCTAGTCGTTGTTTTTGTCCACCAGATAGTTTTTGCGCAGATCGTTTTAACTCACCTTTTACCTCATCATAGAGTTTAGCCTTCATTAAATAATCTTTAATTTTTTCATTCAATTCATTTTTAGATTTTATACCATAATAGCGTAAAACATAAGATAAGTTTTTTTCAATACTTCCTGGAAATGCAATAGGTTGTTGAAAAACCATTCCAATGTGTTTTCTTAAGATATCTTTTGGAAAATCTAAAATATTCGTTCCGTTTAATGTAATTGTTCCACTAGTATGTCCTCCTTCTTCTTCCACCATTCGGTTGAGCGTTTTTAAAAATGTGGTTTTACCACAGCCAGATTGACCAATAATTGCTGTGATTTTATTCGCTGGAATGGAGACATTTAATTCATGAAGAATTTGTTGTTTTCCAAAGGTACAGGATAATTGTTTAATTTCTAGCATAGTTAAACCTTTCTACAATAAGAAATAAATTTACAGATTAATTGGATGATTAGCAAAAGTGCCATCAAAACAAAGGCAGTGCCATAGGCATAGTCTAGAGAATATCCATTATTTACAAGCATATATAGGTGATAAGGCAAAGACATAAATGGGTCGGATAATTTACTTGGTACATCAGCAATCATTACGGCTCCTGTATATAAAATAGGAGCAACAGCACCCATACCATAAGCCATTGCAAGAGCAACAGTTCCTAGTAAGTCTGCAAAACAATGAGGTAAGATAAGCTTACGGATGGCATATTCTCTAGATAATCCAAGACTTAAGGAATTTTTCATATAATTGTCACCAGATTCACTTAAAATCTTTTTAGCTCGAATACAAACAAAAGGAATCATCATAGAAGATATTGCGATGGCAGCGCTGATTAAACTTCGACTCATTCCAAATGTATAAATTAGTATAGTATATCCTACAAGACCAAACAAAATAGATGGAATTCCTGATAGACCATTGATTGCGAAATTTACAATGTGATGACAAAAGGTTGTGTCGTAAAAAACTAGATAAATTGCAGTTCCAATTCCTATAATTCCACCAATTAATGCGGCAAGTCCACCAAGATATAAAGAACCCATTAAAGCCGGATAAATCCCACCATCTGTTCCAAGTGGAAGACCAGAAGGTTTATCTGTTAAAAACTCAAGACTTATGACTTTTTGGCCTTTCCAAAAGATGTAAATAAATAAAAAAAGCGCAATAAAAATTGTACTAAACTCAAGCAGAGATATAAGAATGCGTATGAAGTTATTTTTAATTTTAGGATTCATCATTTAAAAATTTCCTCCTTATCGTAGAAGCAATCATCAATGTAACTGCAAGAATGAGTAATAATACAAAGTTTGCAACGTATAAGACTGACAGATGAATACTTCCATAGTCAATGCTACCCATTTCTAGGGCTGTGAGTGCGGCAAGTGTTTGTCCACGCCCAAAAAGTTTTGGAAGGATTGGAGAATTTCCGATAACCATCATAACGGCCATAGTTTCTCCAAGTGCACGGCCAAATGCCATCATGATTGAAGCAATGATTCCTTTTTTTATTGCAGGAAAGATAATATGAATTAAGAGATATTCTTTTGATAATCCTAATGAAAGACCAGGAAGTTCATAATGTTTTCTTGCAAGTTCGATGGATTCATGGCAGGTAGAAACAATAAATGGAAGAAGCATGATGCCTAATACAATCCCTGCGACAAGAATGCATTGTCCAGCAGTCATATGCAAATGAGTCATGAACCATTTAACAAGTACTGTCAGTCCAATGAATCCAAAGATTACGGATGGAATTCCAGCAACTAAGTCAATAAATGATAGTAAAATTGAAGCTATAGGTTTTGGAATATAAAAATCTAAGAATAGTGCACAAGCAATTCCAAAGAATAAAGAAAGTATAACAGCAATGACAGAGACATAAATCGTACCCAAAATTGCTGGAAGAAGTCCAAATTGTGGATGAGCACTAACGGGTCGCCATTCAGATGAGGGTAAAAACATTTTGATTCCCACCTCTGTAAATGCGGGAATACTTTCTTTTAAAACATATAAACCAATAAATAACATTAAAGCTGTAGAAAAAATAACAGTTATGTAAATAAGTAATTTAGTAAAATAATCGGATAATTTCTTTAACATATAAAATTTAAATCCTTTTTAGTTTATAAGAAAAGGGCTGTTTTAGCAGCCCTCTTAGTATTTATTTCACTGGGATGAATCCCATGCTTTCTACAATTTTTTGTCCTTCTTCTCCAAGAACTACATCTAAGAAAGCTTGTTCAACTTCTGTAGGTTCTCCTGAATGTACGAGTAAAAGTGGTCTTTGAATAATGTAAGAACCATTCACAATATTTTCAGCAGTAGGTTCTACGCCATTAACTTTCATTGGAACAACTTTTCCTTCATTTTGGTTTGCAACACCAAATGATGCATAACCGATAGCAAATTTATTATCAATAATATCTTGAACTAATTCACCCATAGAAGACGCTTGAATAGCTGAAGATTTTACTTCTTTATCACCCATGATGTTTTTCTGGAATACTTCATGAGCACCACCATTGATATCACGAGTAATTACAACAACTTCTTCTGCTGGTAGAGAAGAATCAAGATCTTTCCATGTAGCATATTCACCAGAGAATAAAGCAACGATTTGTTCAGTTGAAAGGTCATTGATGATTTTGGTTACAGGGTTTTCAGGATTGACAGCAATAGTTAATGCATCAATACCAACCTGATATTCTTTTTCATCTTTGATTGCAGTTTTTTCCTCATCTTTTACTTTTCTAGCAACCATACCAAACTGAGCAGTGTTGTCGATTACAGCTTTTGTACCCTGACCAGATCCACCAGCTGAAACATAGATCGCAATATCAGATTCTGGAAGTTTAGCGTCTACTTTATTCCACTTTCCGTAAGTGTCAAAGAAGTCAGTAGCAATTTTGGTGATAACTGGAGCAAGTGTTGATGATCCGTTAAATAAAATCTGATTACTTACTTCTGGTTTAGCAGCTTCAGTTTGTGCTGCTTGTGTTGCACTTTCTTTTGGTGCAGTAGTTTCTTTGTTACTTGTGTTTGCACAACCTGCTAAAAGACTAAGTGTCATAATGCAGATCAAAAGCATTGAAAATAGCTTTTTCATTGGTATATCCTCCTAATTAATTGATAAATATAAATAAATACCAATATATTATATACAAAATCAAATTAAAATACAAGATGAAAATGTCAACTATTTATGATATACTACATATACGTTACT
>JPZU01000001.1:1870004-1883964 GCA_000875945.1 Lachnospiraceae bacterium TWA4
TGAAAATATTCTTGTGCAAGCACAAATATTTTCATGTTTTGGCTGACGTGTGAACTGTAACGCATATACAAAAAATGGTAGTATCAAGTTAACTATGAAAAAAGGTATTAGAAGTTGAGGATTTTTTAGTACCTCATGCCAAAAGATGGAGGAAAATTTAATGAAAATTACAATTTTAAACGGAAGTCCACGTAAAGGTGGAAATACAGAAACGATGGTTAATGAATTTGCTCGTGGTGCAAAAGAAGCTGGACATGAAACTGAAATTCTTCCAGTAGGTCAGATGGATATTCATGGATGTTTAGGATGTAAATACTGTTTTGCTCATGGTGGTGAGTGTGTTCAAAAAGATGATATGCAAAAAGTTTTAGCTAGTATCGATCAAGCAGATATGGTTGTATTTGCAGCTCCTGTTTACTGGTTTGATGTAACTGCACAGCTTAAATGTGCAATTGACCGTATGTATGCAAGAGGTGGAGTTGGTTTCCACTTTA
Source organism: Lachnospiraceae bacterium TWA4 (assembly GCA_000875945.1). Classification (GTDB taxonomy): domain Bacteria; phylum Bacillota; class Clostridia; order Lachnospirales; family Lachnospiraceae; genus TWA4. The sequence goes on from JPZU01000001.1 coordinate 1,870,499, forward strand.
ATAAAACGGCATTACTTCTAAATTCAGGTTCTGATGGAGTCTATGAGGCAGCAATCGCTCAGTATAAGATGATGGGTGGATATCTTAAATGGGAAGATAAGGGAATTATTACAATTCCAGGAATGGAAAGTAAGACTAGTATGAAAGAAAGTAAAGCGTTAGAAGACGTTTACAAATTTGGTTTATCTTTATAATCATGACTTATACATTAAAACGATTAAATGAAAAGGACCTCTTCGAAATGAAGAGGTTTTTTAAAGAAATTTTTATGAATGAACCTTGGAATGACGATTGGAGTGACGAGGTTCAACTTTCAAATTATATTCGGGATATTGCTTGCTGTTTTAACTCCATTTGCTATGGGTATTTTGATAAGGAAGAGTTAATTGGATTGGCAATGGGAAGTAAGAGACATTGGTGGACAGGAATCGAGTATTTCATGGAAGAATTTTGTATAAAGACTTCCATGCAAGGACAAGGTATTGGTAGAGAATTTTTACAAATTATTGAAAAAGATTTAAAAACTGAGGGGATTGTCTCCATTCGTTTACAGACAGAACGACAAGTGCCTGCATATCACTTTTATCCAAAAGTAGGATTTAAAGAAGTAAAAGAACAGGTGAGCTTTGTAAAGAAAATATAACATAGAAAAACTTCTTTACAATGTTTTAAACTAACGATATAATGATACAACATATCAAAGAAAGAGAGAAAAAATCATGGATAAAGCAAAAGTATATTTTACAGATTTTCGTACAAAATTAGGTGTTCCTTTAACAGAAAAATTACAAAAGCTTTGTAAAAAAGCTGGAATTACAGATATCGATATGGAAGGGAAATTTACTGCAATTAAGATGCATTTTGGAGAACTTGGAAATTTAGCCTATCTTCGTCCAAACTATGCAAAAGCAGTAGCTGATATTGTAAAAGAACAGGGAGGAATTCCTTTCCTTACAGATTGTAATACTCTATATCCAGGAAGTAGAAAAAATGCATTAGAGCATTTAGACTGTGCAAATATTAATGGATTTAATACAATTACAACAGGTTGTCAGATTATTATTGGTGATGGACTTCGCGGAACTGATGATATTGCAGTTCCTGTAAAAAATGGTGAATACTGTGAAGAAGCCTATATTGGACGAGCTGTAATGGATGCTGATGTATTTATTTCACTGAATCATTTCAAAGGACATGAAGCAGCAGGATTTGGTGGAGCAATTAAAAACATTGGTATGGGTTGTGGCTCTCGTGCAGGTAAGATGCATCAGCATAACTTTGGTAAACCTCATGTAAATGAGAAACTTTGCAGAGCTTGTAAGCGTTGTGCAAAAGAATGCGGTTCAGATGCAATCTTCTTTGATACAGGAAAAGCAGTTATTAATGAAGATATTTGTAAAGGTTGTGGACGTTGTATTGGTGCCTGTGGTTATGATGCAATTTCTAATAATAATGACAATGCTAATGAAGTCTTAGGTTGTAAGATGAGCGAATATACAATGGCTGTTTGCGATGGTAGACCATGTTTCCATATTACATTAATTACAGATGTTTCACCAAACTGTGACTGTCATGGAGAAAATGATGCACCAATTCTTCCAAACATTGGTATGCTTGCATCGTTTGATCCAGTGGCACTAGATCAGGCTTGTGTAGACCTCTGTCAGCAGGCAACTCCAATTAAAAATTCTCAGCTTGGTGAAAATATGGCAGCAGAAGATTTCCATGATCATGGAGATGTATGGCATAATTCGAATCCAAATGTTGCATGGAAGGAAACCTTAGAACATGCAGAGAAGATTGGACTTGGAACAAGAGATTATGAATTAATTACAATGAAATAATAAGACTAGTCAAGCACTTACAATTGTCAGTTTAATTGTTTCTGAGTTACTGTTCAAACATTGCTCAGGCTCCCTCTTGAGGGAGCTGTCGGCTTTGCCGACTGAGGGAGTACACGGATACTATATCGTTTTAAATGTATTATATTGTTAGGAATAAATTATTCAACGGAAGATTTTCTAAAAATACTCCCTCCGTCTGCTTTAGGCATCAGGACTCCGTCAGCTACGCTGACACCTCATGCCAAATAGCCACCTCCCTCAAGAGGGAGGCTATAGTACCCTTGAACAGTAACGTTTCTGAAAGAAAAGAAAAATAAATTGACATATAATCCTTGACACATTAAATAAAACAAGATAAACTGAAGTTGTCAAAACATTGATGTGGATTTTTCCGAACGTAAGTTATCTTTTCGCCACATAGCTAACTTTATAGCTATGTGGCCTTTTTAATGAGGAAAGGAGAAAGTTATGAATCAAGAGTATATGAAAGAAAAACCCATACTTCCACTAGTTTTAACCATGGGATATCCAATGGTTTTATCAATGCTGATCAATTCACTTTATAATATTATTGACAGCTATTTCGTTGCAAAAATTAGTGGAGATGCAATGACTGCATTATCGTTAGTTTTTCCAGTTCAAAATTTGGCACATTCTGTAGCTGTAGGATTTGGAATAGGTATTAATTCAGCGATTGCAATTAGTTTAGGGGAAAAAGACTATGAAGAAGCTAACCGAGCAATGACTTATGGAATTAATCTATCGGTTATCCATGGACTCTTATCAACAATTATCTGCGTTCTAGTTATGCCTAACTTTTTATCAATGTTTCATCCAACTAGTGAAGTATTAAGTATCGGACTTAGATATTCAAACATTGTATTTCTATTTGCAGCGATTAACAATGTAGGGGTATCTCTTGAAAAGGTTTTTCAGTCTGTTGGATGGATGAAGGTCACGATGTTTAGTATGATGAGTGGTTGTCTATTAAATATTATATTTGATCCAATATTAATTTTTGGCTATGGACCATTTCCAAGACTTGAAATTGAAGGAGCGGCAATTGCGACAGGTTTAGGACAAGTATTGGCGGTGATTATTTATATTGTAATTTATAAAAAAAGATCCATCGGTGTGAAGTATCAAAAAACTCCAAAGAATGGACAAACAGTTTTTCGTCTATATTCTGTAGGAATTCCTGCAACACTCAATATGGCATTACCTTCTGTATTAATTGCAGCACTGAATAGCATTTTAGTAGCTTATTCTCAGATTTATGTATTAATTCTTGGAGTTTATTATAAACTTCAAACCTTTATTTATATGCCAGCTAATGGAATTATTCAAGGAATGCGTCCGATTATTGGCTATAATTATGGAGCAAATGAAAAGGAAAGAGTGCAAAAAATCTTTCAAGTCGTACTTAAAATGTGTTTGGGAATTATGATTGTTGGAATGCTTCTTTGCATTCTCTTACCAAAGCCTATTATAAGTTTATTTAGTGATGATTATGTAGTAATTGTGCGAGGAATAAGAGCACTTCGAATTATCTGTCTTGGATTTGCTGTTTCATCAATATCCGTTACAGCATCTGGTGCATTAGAAGGACTTGGAAAAGGTTGGCAGTCATTAGTAATTTCATTGCTTCGATATGTCGTATTAATTATTCCAGTGGCATGGTTGTTAAGTTTTATTTTAGGACCAGAAGGTGTATGGTGGGCATTTGTCTTAACAGAAATTATAACGGCTGGAATTTCTTTATTAATCTATAAAAAAACCGTATAAAGTGTCTCTATATATAGAAAAAATCTACTTGCCAAGTAAACCTATAGGGATTATAATGAGAACGTATCAAAAATATTTTATCAGGAGGCAAAACTTATGAAAAAGAGAGTTTTAGGCTTACTTCTCTGTGCAGTGATGGTTCTTGCTATGCTTGCTGGATGTTCAAACAGTGGTGATAGCAAAACAACAACCGCTGCTAAAGAAGAAACAAAAGCAACAGAAACAACCGCTGCAAAGGAAACCCAAGCAGCAGCTACAGAAGCTAAGAAACAAAGTGGTGTTGTAACTAATGACATTGATATGACTAAATATGAAAAAGGTAAAGTCGTACGTGTATGGTTACCAATTCCACAGGACAATGATTATCAGAAAATCACTGATGTAAAATATGATGCAGGTGATGCAAAAGCTGAAGAAGCTACAGATGATCAGGGAAATAAAATGCTTTACATTGAATGGGGCAAAGATGCAGACCCAGCTAGCCGTAAAGCAACTCTTTCTTTCCATGCTGAAAGAACAGAAGTTGTTCGTCCAGAACTTAAAGAAGAAGGAACTGTTGGTTCTGATATGGATGAATATTTAAAAGGTTCTGCAATGGTTAAAGTTGATGACCCAGAAGTTCAAAAACTTGCAAAAGAAATTACTGATGGAAAAGATGCAGTTGTTGACAAAGCAAGAGCTATCTATGATTGGATTTATGACAACATGAACCGTGATAACAGTGTAACTGGATGTGGTGATGGTGATATCTGCCGTCTACTTGCAGAAGGTGTAAGAGCTGGTAAATGTACAGATATTAACTCTGTATTTGTAGGTTTATGCCGTGCTTCTGGTATCCCAGCTCGTGAAATGTTTGGTATTCGTATTAACGCTGATGATATTACTAAGAATCAGCATTGTTGGGCAGAATTCTACGTTCCAGGTACTGGTTGGGTAGGAGCAGATCCAGCAGATGTTTTAAAATTCGTTTTAAATGCTGATGGAGAGCCATATGATAAGGCATCTGCAGAAGCTTTAGAGAAAAAAGAATACTATTGGGGAAATACCGATGAAAAACGTGTAGAACTTACACATGGTCGTGACCTTACTCTTAGCCCTGCACAGGCTGGAGAAGCTTTAAATGACTTTGGTTATCCATATGCAGAAGTTGATGATGAAGTAATTGATTACTACACACCAGATGCATTTGTTTATACCTATTCATTTGCAGAAGATAAATAGTCATTAAATAAAAATAAATCCAGAAGCCAAAACTTCTGGATTTTTTAATACTGTAAAGGAGGATTGTCAAGTAAGATGGTAAAAAAACTCATTTATTTACTAATAATTTCTATGTGTATAACAACTGTGTGTATGACAACTGCATGCTCTAAGCATTCAACTCAAACCAATGAAAATGCAGTAGAAGCAGGACAAGATGCTCCAGACTTTAAAGTAAGTCTTACAAGTGGTGAACAGTTTAAGCTTTCAGAAAATAAAGATAAAGTAGTGCTTTTAAATTTTTGGGGAACTTGGTGTAAACCATGTGTAAATGAAATGCCAGCGATTCAAAAAATTTATGAAGAATATAAGGATCGAGTTCAAGTCATTGGTTCTTGTGATGGAGAAGATCGAGATGTTGTTGATTCCTTCTTAGAAAAGAATCATTTTACCTATCCAGTTTGTTACGATATGGATGGATCACTTAGTGCAAAGTATCCAACGGATGGAATTCCTTATACGGTAATCATCAATAAAGAAGGTAAAATTACAGATACAATCTTTGGAGCAACCAATGCAGATGAACAGTATAATATATTTAAAGAAGCAATTGATAAGGCATTAGCAGGTGATCAGTAGAATGGGAATAAAAGTGCGAATTTTTATTGTATTACTAGCGATTGGATTGATTGTCTATGGCGTGTATAGTGGAGATTATCTAGGGGTACTTCGTAAAGCGACTAAAATTTGTTTTGAATGTATCGGTATAGGTTAGGAGAAATCATAAAAAATGAAAAGACGAGTCATTCAACTAATCTGTGCAGTTTTATATAACTGTAATTTTACAGGGTTTGCAAGAGGAAAAATCTATAAAGGTGATACAAAAGCAGTTTGTGTACCAGGGCTTAATTGTTACTCCTGCCCAGGAGCTGTGGCTTCTTGTCCCATTGGAAGTTTACAAAGTGCGTTAGTTTCTTCAAGATATCAGTTTCCCTACTATATTTTAGGCGTACTCCTACTATTTGGTATCTTATTTGGACGAGTAGTCTGTGGATTTTTATGTCCATTTGGACTTTTACAGGATTTACTCTATAAAATTCCAACTCCTAAGATTAAAAAGGGGAAATGGTCTAAAATTTTATCCTATTTAAAATATCTGATACTAATAGTTTTTGTTATTGGTATTCCAATTCTTCTATATGAACCTGGATTTTGCAAATACATTTGTCCAGCGGGAACACTAGAAGCAGGCATTCCACTAGTGGCAATGAATGAGCCATTACAAGAATTAGCAGGAAATCTATTTATCTGGAAGACTTTAGTTCTTGTTATAATTTTAATTGCTGTGACTACGATATTTCGAAGTTTTTGTCGATTTATCTGTCCATTAGGGGCTTTTTATTCACTATTTCATAAAATCGCCTTCTTACGTGTAGCTGTCAATGAGCATAAGTGCAATCATTGTGGCGTTTGTGTAAGAACCTGTAAGATGGATGTACAAAAAGTTGGAGATAGAGAGTGTATCCAGTGTGGCGAGTGTAAAAAGAAGTGTAGTCAAAATGCCATTTGTGGAGTATTAGAGAAAAAACTATAAGAAACAAGTAGTCTTTTTATATAAGGAGTTTAAAGAAAAATAGATTGAAGTGAAATAGCCTTTATGTTATAATCGTACACAATAGGTTGGTTAAAGAAAATTGGAAGTGAAGTGATGAGAAGAGGATTAGTTGAGCTTGGAAATTATTTAGAGCTAGTGCTTATTTTAGCTTTAGGTTTATGTATTATTTTAGTCTTAGGGATGTTTATTAGGAGATTTCGTTATAGCTTTATTAAACGAAATCAAGAGTTTACAGGTGAGTCTATCTATAAATCAGTAATAGCGAGTTCAGAAAATCAAGCACATCTATTAATTGAGCACGAAACACGAAATCCTCTTTTTCTTTCAGATAGTTTATCTAAATTATTAGATGTTAAAGCAGAGCGTATTAAAAATAATCCAGAGAATATTTTAGATGCAATGCAAGAAGATGGAAAACAATTCTGGAAAGACTATGAATCTTGGAATCGAATGCAGCCACTTCAAACAACATTTTATGACTGTAAAAAAGAGCAGTGGATAAAACTTATTGTATCTAAGTGTTCAGACGAAAACTATGACCTTTTTGAGTTTTATAATGTCTCTGAATTTCAAAAAGAAAGAGACGAACTAGAAAGAGCATTAAAAGAGGCAAGAGAAGAAAGTGATTCAAAACTTACATTTTTGTCAAGAATGTCTCATGAGATTCGTACACCGATGAATGGAATTATTGGTTTGCTCTCATTTATAGAAAAAGAGTCAATGAGTCCAAAAGCAAAACAGTATGTAGAGCAGGTACAAGTGCAGTCTCAATATTTATTATCTTTGTTAAATGATATTTTAGATATGTCTCGAATTGATAATGGGAAATTGCAGCTTGAAGAAAAACCATTTGATTTATTTGTAGTAGCTAATGATATTCGGAGTTTATTTCAACATAATATTGAATCTAAAGGACTTAAATTTACTTTAAATCTCATAGACTTTGATAAGCATATAGTAATTGGCGATTGTCTGCGATTAAAACAGGTAATTGCTAATTTTTTATCGAATGCACAAAAATTTACCTCTAAAGGAGAGATTTGTGTGACTTTTCGTGCAATGATGCAAAGCGAAGAAGAATTGAATTTTATGATACAAGTTCATGATACTGGAATTGGTATGAATCCGGAATTTGTCAAAAGAATTTTTAATCCATTTGAACAGGAAAGTACAGATACAGCTCATCATTATGGTGGGTCTGGTTTAGGAATGGCAATCACAAATCGTATTGTACATTTAATGGGTGGAGAAATTTTAGTAAATACTCAACCGAATAAAGGAACAGATTTTTCAGTGTATCTAAATATGCCACTTTCAAAAGAACAATATTTATTTGAAGAACAACAAGTAGAGGATTCCTTAATAAAAGAGTATAGTCTTAATGGAAAGAATATTTTAATGGCAGAAGATACACAAATGAATGCAATGATTGCAGAAATGATTCTTAGTGATATGGGTGCTAAAGTAGAAATTGCACAAAATGGAAAGGAAGCTTTAGAGAAGTTTGAATCTAACCCTGAAAATTACTACGATTTTATTTTAATGGATATTCGTATGCCAGTTATGGATGGTCTTGAGGCAACAAAAGCAATCCGAAAGCTTGAGCGAAAAGATGCAATTACAATTCCGATATTTGCACTTTCAGCTGACGCTTTTGTAGAAGACCAGCGCAGGTCTATAGATGCAGGGATGGATGGACATTTTACTAAGCCTATTGATTTTAACAAAATAGAAAAAGAAATTGTAGCTTTTATGTTAAAGCGTAACCAGTAGTAAACATAGGAGGGAGAAAAATGGTCATTGACCAATCCATACACATTATAGAAGAAATAACCAAGGCCTTTACTGGAAAGGAAGAAATTATAAAAAAATGTTTAATGGCAATTTATGCGAAGGGTCATATATTAATGGAAGATGTACCAGGTGTAGGAAAAACGACATTGGCGTTGGCATTTTCTAAAGCAATAGGATTGGATTATAAGAGAATTCAGTTTACAATAGATACGTTGCCATCAGATATCATAGGTTTTACAATGTTTAATCAACAAACGAATGTATGGGAGTATCGTGAAGGTGCGGCAAATTGTAATTTCCTTTTGGCAGATGAGATTAACCGTACCTCACCTAAGACACAAGCGGCCCTTTTAGAAGTTATGGAAGAAAAAACGATTACAGTAGATGGAATCACCCATAAAATTCCAGAGCCTTTTTGTTGTATTGCAACACAAAATCCCTTTGGTACGGCAGGTACAAATGCGTTGCCAGAATCTCAACTTGACCGTTTTATGATTTGTCTTTCAATTGGTTATCCGGATAAAAAATCTCAAATGGATATTATTCGTGCAAGAAAAGAAATCAATCCACTTGAAACAATTCAAAAGGTGGCAACTAAAGAGAGTATTTTAGAGCTTCAACAATATTTAACGACTATTTATCTTTCAGACGAGATTTTAAGTTATATAGTTGACCTTTGTGAAGCAACGAGAAATCATCCAATGGTTGCATTAGGAGTAAGTCCAAGAGGTGTGTTAGCGTTATGTCAAATGTCGCGTGCCCATGCGATTATATCGGAGCGAAATTATGTAACTCCAGAGGATGTACAAGATGTTTTTATAGATGTGTGTGCGCATCGATTAGTTCTACATACGCAGGCTAAGATTGAGAGTGTTTCAAAAGTTGATGTGTTGTATGATATTTTATCTCAAATTAAGCCTGAATATAAAATGAGATAGCTTATAAGCGAAAGGATTTATGTATGAAACGTTATCAGTGTATTTACATTATAATTATTTTACTTACAGGACTGATGACATTTTTTAGCGGGAATGGTTTGTTTTTGGGGTTATTGGTTTTAGAAATAGTTTTTCCTATTGTATTAAATGTTTTACTTCATAGAGAAGCGAAAAATATCTTTGTAGAGTGGAAAATAACAAATAGCTGTGTAGAAGGAGAAAATCTTGAAGCACTTATTTTAGCTCAAATAAAGAAACCTTTAGTAGCTGGAAGTCTGACAATTTCTATAGAAGCAAAAAACCATTTATTTCACGAAATTAATCAGCAGATTTTACAGATTCCAATTATATATGGGCAAAAAAATTATAGAGTAGAAATTCCTGCAGATAAATGTGGGAAAATAAGTTTTTGCTGCAAACAAGTAGTGCTTTGGGATTTTTTTAAGCTGTTAAAAATTTCTCTGCCAAGTCTTTTAAATACATTTAGTATAGTTTATCCCCAAAAAATTAATTGCTCACTTTTACAAAAAGAAATTTCTTATATAAAACCTATGGAGGGACAATCAGTTCCTTATCAAAAGGGAAATGACCGAACTGAAATTTATGAGCTTAGAGAGTATAAGCCAGGAGATGATATTCGTTCAATTCATTGGAAGTTATCCTCAAAAATTGGAAATAAAATTGTACGTGAGTCGGGATCTTTTACTCAATCAGAACGATTAATTCTTTTGGATGTTAGCCTTGCAAAAAAGACAAAAGGTTACGAGATTGATTTAATTCGGGCATGTATTGCAACAGCGACTGGTTTTAGTCAAAAGCTTATGAAAGAAAATATTTCTCATTGCATGAAATTTCCGTTTAAAGATCGTATATATTCTGTTGAAATTACAGATCAAGCTACTTTTTTACAAATGCTTGATATGGTGATGGGAACATCTTTATCAGAAAATTACAATAGAGAATCATTACTAGCTTCTTTACAAGATGAAAAAACAATGTTTACGAAGCTTTATTATATTACTACATATGAAAAAGTATCAATATCCGATTTTCGCAGATTTGATGGAGTAGAAGTTACTCTGATTCAGATTGCACAAAACTATGAAAAAATTCGTTATGTGAAACAGAATGGGGTGGATGTCATTATAGTACCAGTGGATAGCGTCTTTCATGACGAATTGAAAATCCATGTATAAAAGAGGTGGTAAAACTTATGAATAGGAAACAACGACAAATCTATCTAGCAAAAGCTCCAGATTATGAAGGTAAATATTTGCATTATAAACAATTGGTGTTAAGTAGCAGACTAGAAATACTATTATTTTTAGTAGGGTCGATTTTTCTATTCAGTAATTTTTTCCATTTAGTTAAGAATGAAATAGTCGCATTAGGAGTAGTTGTAGTAGTATTTGAAGTTTTAGCTACTCTTTTTGTAGTGTTTGTACCAGAAAACTATCAAAAAATGAATGTATATATTCCTTTGGCAATCGGAGGCATCTTAGTAATTGTTCAGCATCAATCAATCTATAATGGACTACTTTTAGCTATTAATCAATTGATAGAACGATGGAATTTTGTATATGAAGATGGAAGAAGTTTGCTATTTGTACATTCAGTTAATCAATCAATATTCTTGTGCCTAATAATAAGTCTATGCTTATTTCAGGCAATCTTTTCTATAAAACCTAGTAAAAAAATTGCTTGGTTTATGATAGGAATAGTAATGGTTTTATTAGGATTCAGTGTAATCTTACATTTGGTAAATCCAATTGCTACAGTATTGTTATTGATTAGTATTCTTTGGTATTTATTAAATTTGACAATGTCCTATGATAGTTATCGAAGAATATTTTGGAAAATTTTAGGAGCTTTAGCATTTATTCTTATTGCGTTTTTTTGCACAGTACAATGGATGAAATCGTTTCATTTCGTACATTGACCTATGAGCAAATTAGAGATTATCGCTATGGGAAGGATACGCTTCCAGAAGGAAAACTTTATAAGGCATCTACTATTTATGATGAAGAGGATGTACCTCGAATTTTAGTAAAATCACTTAAGAGTGAAAATTTGTATTTGCGTGGATTTACAGGAGATAATTATAAAAATGGAGCTTGGACACGCTTAGCAAATTCTTCGTTTGGTGGAAAATATAGTGGGATTTTAAATTGGTTAGAAAAACAAGATTTTAATCCAATAGCACAGTTTTCTTCATATTTAACGTTAGGTGATTTTCCTAAGGTAGAAAATGATGTGACCATTAGAAATATTAACGCAAATCGTCAGTATCTTTATGAAACATATTCGTCAGTTATTCCAAAAGATTTTTTGGGTCGTGCATACAATGACAATGGATATCGTTCATTCGGTTTATTTGGCTCAAAGGAGACGAGTTTTACGACGATTTTTGAGAAATATCCTACAGAGTATTTATCAGTAGCTCAGTGGATAGAAGAACCCCAAAATCAAAAACAAGCGACATATGCTAAAGCAGAACAAGTATACAGAGATTTTGTATATAAAAATTATGTAGAAGTTGCTCCAGAAGTAAAAGATGAAATAGAGAAGGTATTTCATAAAGGACAGTCACCTAAAAGTGTCTATGAAGCGACTTTAATGATTCGTTTAACTTTAAAAAATAAGATGAATTATAGTAAATATATGGATGAGATACCAGAAACGGTAGATCCAATACGCTATTTTTTACAGGGAGGTAGTGGAAATAGTGTTTTATGTGCAAGTACCGCTGTTGAGGCTTTTCGCAGTTTTAAAATCCCAGCAAGGTATGTTGAAGGATATCATTGTTTTGCTGTCGTAGATAGTGCAGAAAAAGATTATAAAGAGACCTTGACAAGTAAAAATGCTCATGCATGGTGTGAAGTTTATATGGATGGTATGGGTTGGATGCCCATTGATGTAACCCCTGGTTATTATTTTGAAGTTAAAAATCCTTCAGAGCTTTTTGAAAATTTTGAAAAATATACCAATCAGATGAACGAACGGATCAGAGAAGAAGATAAAGAAGCTAGTTTAAAAAATCAATATAAGTCTATGCAAACAGGAGAATTAAAACAAGTTGAAAAACAGAATGAAACAATAATTTGGGGGTTGATTGCCTTAGTTATTTTAGGAATTACTATAATAGTAAGTGGTTTTTGTTTGATTCGTAAAATTATTTTAACTTTCCGTCTGAAGCTTGCAAAGAAGAAGGGTCATAGAAGTTATGTAAATTACATTTGGAAACGAATTATAGAAATTTTGAAAAGTTTAGATATTGATGTGAATTTAGGTGTAGAAGCAGAAAAGACGGAAAATCTTATTAGAACGAAAATGCCATTGATTATTGAAGGAACTTATTGTAAATTAAATGATATAATGGAATATTTTTATTACAGTGGAGCTAAAGAAGAATTAAAATCTTATGAAATGCGCTTATTATTAAACTTTTATAAGCAGTTAGAAGAAGGAATTCATCAGTATTCTATTAAAGAACAAATAAAATTTTGGATCAAGGATACAAAACAGCTGCTTTTGGGAGGCAAAACATGAAGATAAATGAGAAGCAATGGAAAAATAATTTAAAAAAGGTTGTCATCTCAATAGTGGTTATTGTTTGTATACTTATGTTAGCAACGAGTGTAATTGCAAATTATTCTAGAAATAAATTATTTGACCCTAATAAGGTTTCTGATCGAATGATAAAAAAGAATCAGATTGTTGAAAATTCAAAGCAAACAAACCAAGAACAAAGTGTTGAACGAGAATCTAATAGTGAAAATAAGAAGATTCAAAAGGATAAGAATACACAGAATATATCCCCATCATCCGATAGTAAAAGAGAAAAATTATTGAATCAAAAGAAGGAAACTAGAAAAACAGAGGAACAAAGCAAAGTTAGTTCTTCGAAAGTAAAAGACCTAAATAAGAGAAATGTATCGGTCGCTGATTATTCTAAGAAATCACAGGTTAATTCAGCTGATTCTCATGGAAAAAAGAAAACGAGCTCAGTAAATAATGAAAGTAAAGAAAAATCTCCAGAAGAATCTATAAAAGAACGGTCAATTAAGAAATTTCCAGAGGAACCTATAGAAAGACCCACAAAAGGATCTATATCTATAGAAGAAGCTACAGAAAAACCAGCAGATTATGGGTGGGATCTTAGTTTAACTCCAGAACTTCATCCGAGTGTATTAGATTTAAGTGGGTTTGCATGGAGTGGAACTCAATTTCCAACAGAAGGTATAGAGGATTTAAACGAAGGTGAACGATTAGCAATTACTGCTGTAGCTA
>JPZU01000001.1:1884091-1895698 GCA_000875945.1 Lachnospiraceae bacterium TWA4
AAAGAAAAAAATATCAATAGCTATAACCTTTCTTATGGTGAATCGGTTGATGAGTGGAAAATTTTATGTAACTTTAATATCAGTGTTACTATTGTAGATGCTAATGGAAAGAGAGTTAACGGAAAGAAAACCTATTTAATGATAAAAGAAAACCCGAACTTTCAAATTAAAGATTTTCCATTAAAGGCAACGAGTGATTTTACAGCAAAATGTCGTATGCGTGCTAACGAAAATAGTCCATGGTCTGATTGGACAGATTTACCAGTTCATGTGTATAATCAAAAAGTTGCTTTTAAATGTGTATATGGCAAAAAAATAGTAGAAATTGGTTCAGTATGTTTAGATCCTGGAGAGAAGATATCCCTTCTTAATATTTATCCAGATATTTTGTTTACGTATCAAGAAATGAGCAAACTAAATCCTAAAAAACTCTCAAATCTTTACGAGGGATTCAATGAGGGATATGATTATATTGAAGAAACAGATGGCAAAAAGATTCAAAAAGACGCTATTGGTGAAAAATATGATTCCACGACTTTTGTGGGTGAATCTCGTAAAGGAAGAAAGGTTTTTTACATACAAAAGACAACAAAGACTCCAGACAATATGGAAGTGTATTTAGATTATGATATGAAAGCAGGTGGATATTATCAGACTCTAAAGAAAATTGATAATTCATTTGCAGAAGAATTGGATATACCATATGGTATACATTCGATTAAGTTTGATGAAAAAACTTCTGTGAATACAGTGCATATTCCGAGTACTGTTATGAAGATAGAAGCTAAAAATTTTAATGTAAATACTAAATTTATTGTTGACTCTAAGAATCAATGGTTTTATACATCAGAAAATGGAAAAGTGCTATTTGATAAGACTGGAAAAGAGATTTTACATGTTGATAGTGGAACTGATGAATAAAATGTAAAAAAGAAGTGTAAGTAATGTCATCAATTAATTGACAGCCCTTCTTTATTATGAGATAATGTGTCTCACGATAAAGGAGGGTTATTTTTGTGAGGAAATTTATTGGTGACAAAAAATTTTATCTAATGGTCTTATCAATTGCAATTCCTATTATGATTCAAAATGGAATTACAAACTTTGTAGCTTTACTTGACAATATTATGATTGGACGAATAGGAACGGAACAGATGTCAGGAGCTGCAATTGTTAACCAGTTAATATTTGTCTATAATTTATGCATTTTTGGTGGAGTCGCAGGAGCTGGAATTTTTACCGCTCAGTTCTTTGGACAAAATAATGTAGAAGGGGTTAGACAAACTGTTCGATTTAAACTTTGGACAGTAATTGTCTTAAATATTATAACGATCAGTCTATTATTGATTAAAGGAGAAGCTTTAATTTTGCTGTTTCTTACTGGAGAGGGAGAAGTAAGTTCAATTGAGCAGACACTTCAGTATGGTGAACAGTATTTAATGATTATGCTTTTAGGACTTCCGGCATTTGCTTTAGTACAGGTCTATGCAGGTACTCTTAGAGAATGTGGGAAAACTGTATTGCCAATGGTTGCAGGGTTAGTCTCTGTTGGGACAAATTTAGTCTTAAATTACATATTAATTTATGGAAAATTTGGAGCACCAGTTCTTGGAGTCAAAGGAGCAGCAATTGCGACAGTAATTGCTAGATATGTTGAATGTATTATTGTAGTAGTGGTTACTCATCATCAATCGAAAGAATATCCATTTGCTTTAGGATTATATCGAACACTTCTACTTCCTCGAGATTTGACAAAGAAGATTTTTGTTAAAGGATTACCATTATTAGTAAATGAAACGCTTTGGTCACTTGGGATGTCAGCACTTGTGCAGTGCTATTCAATTCGTAGTATTGATGTAGTAGCTGCGTTTAATATTTCAAATACGATTGCTAATGTATTTAATATTGTATTTATTGCGTTAGGTGATGCAGTAGCAATTATTGTTGGACAGTATTTAGGTGCTGGAAAGATGAAAGAAGCTAGAGATGCTGATAATAAATTAATTGCATTCTCAGTTATGTGCTGTACAGGAATAGCAATCATTATGTTTATATTAGCACCATTATTTCCAAATCTTTATAATACAAGCAAAGATGTAAAAGAACTTGCAACGAATTTAATTCGAGCATTTGCAGTTTTCTTACCACAGAGTGCATTTATGCATGCAACGTATTTTACTATTCGTTCAGGTGGAA
Organism: Lachnospiraceae bacterium TWA4; assembly: GCA_000875945.1. GTDB lineage: Bacteria > Bacillota > Clostridia > Lachnospirales > Lachnospiraceae > TWA4. The sequence goes on from JPZU01000001.1 coordinate 1,886,288, forward strand.
AAACGCTTATAACTTTCTTGTTTGATAGTGTCTTTGTTTTAGTGATATCTGTACCACTTGCATTTGTTCTTAGTAGGTATACAGTGCTTCCAATGCTTGTCATCTTTGTATGTGTACAACTTGCAGATTTGATTAAGTGTGGAATAGGTTTTATTTTAGTTAAAAAGGGTGTATGGATGCAAAATATTGTTGCAGATGCATAAATTTTGATAAAATTTGTTTTTCTAGAAAAAACTTTTGTATCTTTTTATTGCTTTTATTTTAAAAATATGTATAATCTAATGGTATGGGAGTAATTAAAATCTATGATTTGGAATTACTAATAAAAACTTTTTGTTGAAAGGAATAAAAAAACTATGGCAAAAATTGATTTAAGTAAGTATGGTATTTCAGGAACTACTGAGATTGTTTACAATCCTTCTTATGAATTATTATTCGAAGAAGAAACTAAATCTGATTTAGAAGGATTTGAAAAAGGTCAGGTTAGTGAACTGGATGCTGTAAACGTTATGACTGGTATTTACACAGGTCGTTCCCCAAAAGACAAATTTATTGTAATGGACGAGAATTCAAAGGACACTGTATGGTGGACTTCTGATGAATATGCAAATGATAATCATCCAGCTAGTAAGGAAACTTGGGATGCTGTAAAAGAACTTGCAATTAAAGAGCTTTCTAATAAGAGACTTTTTGTTGTAGATGCTTTCTGTGGTGCTAACAAAGACACTCGTATGGCTATCCGCTTTATCGTGGAAGTAGCTTGGCAGGCACATTTTGTAAAAAATATGTTTATTGTTCCTACAGATGAAGAATTAGAAAACTTTGAGCCAGATTTCGTTGTTTACAATGCATCTAAAGCAAAAGTTGAAAACTACAAAGAATTAGGATTAAATTCAGAGACTGCTGTAGTATTTAACATCACAAGTCGTGAACAGGTTATTATCAATACTTGGTATGGTGGAGAAATGAAGAAGGGTATGTTCTCTATGATGAACTACTATCTTCCATTAAAGGGAATTGCTTCTATGCACTGCTCAGCAAATACGGATATGAACGGTGAAAACACAGCTATTTTCTTTGGTCTTTCAGGAACAGGTAAAACTACTCTTTCTACCGATCCTAAGCGTCTTTTAATCGGTGATGACGAGCATGGTTGGGATGACAATGGTGTATTCAACTTTGAAGGCGGATGCTATGCAAAGGTTATCAATCTTGATAAAGAATCTGAGCCAGACATCTACAATGCAATTAAACGTAATGCACTTTTAGAAAACGTTACTTTAGATAGTGAAGGTAAGATTGATTTTGCAGATAAGAGCGTAACAGAAAATACTCGTGTTTCTTATCCAATCAATCACATTGAAAATATTGTTCGTCCTGTATCTTCTGCTCCAGCAGCTAAGAACGTAATTTTCTTATCAGCTGATGCATTTGGAGTACTTCCTCCAGTATCTGTTTTAACTCCTGAACAGACTCAGTATTACTTCTTATCAGGATTTACAGCTAAACTTGCTGGTACAGAACGTGGGATCACAGAGCCTACACCTACATTCTCTGCTTGCTTTGGACAGGCTTTCTTAGAACTTCATCCTACAAAATATGCTGAAGAACTTGTTAAGAAGATGGAAAAGAGTGGAGCAAAGGCTTATCTTGTAAACACTGGATGGAATGGAACAGGAAAACGTATTTCTATTAAAGATACTAGAGGAATTATTGATGCAATCTTAAACGGAGATATCTTAAACGCTCCTACTAAGAAGATTCCTTACTTCAACTTTGAAGTACCTACAGAACTTCCAGGTGTTGATCCTGCAATCTTAGATCCTCGTGATACCTATGCAAATGCTTCTGAATGGGAAGAAAAAGCAAAAGATCTTGCTTCAAGATTTGTTAAAAACTTTGCTAAATATGAAGGAAATGAAGCTGGTAAGGCTTTAGTACCTGCTGGTCCTCAGTTATAGTTCTTTTAAAAAATTTAGGAGTTGTCATTTGACAACTCCTTTTTGTAGCTAATGGCTATTTAATTTCCACCTAATCGAATCATTTCATTAATTGAATTTAATGCCTTAACTCTTATTTCTTCATCTAAGGTAATTTCCTCACCTGCTAAATTCTTCACACATTGATAAACATCATTTAAAGTAGTCAATTTCATATTGTGGCAAACACAGTCTTTAGATAGAGGATAAAACTTTTTGTCTGGACATTCATATTGTAAATGTTGTAAAACGGAGTTTTCTGTTCCGATAATAAACTCCTTATGGTCGCTTTGCTTTGCAAAATTCATAATTCCTGTGGTGCTTCCAATATAGTCGGCTTCATTAGATACCTCAGCTAAACATTCTGGATGAACTAGTAATAGAGCATCTGGATGTTCTCGTTTCGCTTTTGCGACATTTCGTTTACTCATTCGAAGATGGGTTGGACAACCACCATGAGTAAATTTAAAGGTTTTTTCTGGTACTTGTTTTTCTACCCATGCGCCTAGGTTACAATCTGGTACAAATAAAATCTTGTCATTCTCAATATTTTTAATAATCTTTACAGCAGAAGAAGAAGTCACACAGACATCACATAGGGTTTTTAGTTCGGCAGTGGTGTTAATGTAAGCAACTACGGTATGGTCTGGATTGTGCTCCTTTAAAGATTGGAGTAATTCTACATCTAATTGGTCAGCCATTGGACAACCGGCATCTTTATTCGATAAAAATACTCTTTTTTCTGGTGAAAGCATTTTAACAGTTTCTGCCATAAAACGCACACCACACATTAAAACATTTTTCTGTGAAGTTTTAGCAGCTTGTAAGCTTAATCCATAGGAATCTCCACAGTAATCAGCAATTTCTAAAATTTCGTGATTTTGATAAACATGAGCTAAAATACAAATATCATTTTTTTCTTTAATCGGATGATTTCATCCTGCAATTCTCTAGTAGTCATTGAATTTCCTCGCATTCCATTTAGTCTTTAGGTATGAGTATACTGCCTATTGCCATTTCTGTCAATATAATTGTTGACAACTGTCTTGTCAGATGATAGTATAGGTGTCAAAAAGAGGAGGAAAATTGGAAACTTATGAAAACAGATGTATTGATTGTAGGCAGCGGTTGTTCAGGACTTTATTGTGCGATGAATTTACCTAGAGATAAACAAATTTTGATAATTACAAAGTCTGATCTTGAAAGCAATGATTCCTTTTTGGCTCAAGGAGGTATGTGTGTATTAAAGAGTAAAGAAGACTATCAGAGTTATTTTGAAGATACGTTAAAGGCTGGACATTATGAAAATGATAAAAAATCTGTAGAAATTATGATAAAAAATTCTCCAGATGTACTTGCTGATTTAATTAGTTATGGTGCAGACTTTCAAAAGGATCGTGCAGGAAACTTGATTTATACAAAAGAAGGTGCCCATACACATCCTCGAATTGTTTATCATGAAGATGTGACAGGAAGAGAAATTACAAGTACATTATTACATAAAGTGAAAGAATTAGATAATGTAACTTTTTTAGAATATACGACACTTGTGGATCTGATTTGTGAGAATAATTGTTGTTATGGAGGCGTTGTACGTACAAAGGACGGAAAGATTCAATCGATTGAAGCAGACCATACGGTGCTTGCAACAGGTGGAATTGGTGGACTCTATAAACATTCAACAAATTTTAAGCATTTAACAGGAGATTCACTGGCAATTGCTTTGAAACATGGTATTGAGTTAGAACATGTAGATTATATTCAAATTCATCCAACCACCCTTTATTCAGATAAACCAGAAGATCGAAGTTTTTTAATTTCTGAGTCAGTTCGTGGTGAAGGTGCAAAACTCTATGATAAAAACGGACATCGATTTGTAGATGAGCTATTGCCTAGAGATTTACTAACACAAAAGATTCATGAGCAGATGGAAAAAGATGGTACGGATTATGTATGGGAAGACTTACGAACAATTCCAGAAGAAGAGTTAAAAAATCATTTTCCAAATATTATTGAGCATTGTAAACAAATGGGCTATGATGTGTTTAAGGAATGTATTCCAGTAGTTCCAGCTCAACATTATTTTATGGGTGGAATAAAAGTGAATCATGAAAGTCATACAAGTATGGAACACCTTTATGCAGTAGGGGAAACAGCTTGTAATGGAGTGCATGGACGTAATAGACTTGCAAGTAACTCACTTTTAGAAAGTTTGGTGTTTGCAAAGCGCGCAGCAGGTGAGATAGCAAATTGTAAGGTGCATTTGTATCATGAGCCGATAGACATCGATAAAGAAGCTTATATAGATTTAGAAAATAAGTATAGAGAATTAGTTTTAACAGAAATAGAAAGGCAGAGTCATAAGTATGTACGATCAAGTAACATTGGGGCTTAATGTAGACCCTTATATTTTAAGTGCCCTACGAGAGGATATTACAAGTGAGGATGTATCCACAAATAGTGTGATGTCTCATCCACAAAAAGGAGAAGCTGATTTAATTTGTAAACAAGATGGAGTCATTTGTGGACTTGGGGTGTTTGAACGAACATTTAAATTGTTAGATGCTACTACAGAAGTAAAGTTTTTGGTAGCTGACGGAGATGAAGTAAAGAAAGGACAGCTTTTAGCAAAGGTTATTGGAGATATTCGAGTGATTTTATCAGGGGAGCGCACAGCTCTTAACTATTTACAGCGAATGAGTGGAATAGCAACTTATACAAATCAAGTAAGTAAATTACTTGAAGGCACTGGAATAAAATTGTTGGATACAAGAAAAACTACTCCAAATAATCGAATATTTGAAAAATATGCCGTTCGAATCGGGGGAGGAAATAATCATAGATATAATTTATCCGATGGAGTTTTATTAAAAGACAATCATATTGGGGCAGCAGGAAGTGTGACAAAGGCAATTGAACTAGCCAAAGCTTATGCACCGTTTGTTCGAAAAATCGAAGTGGAAGTGGAAACTTTTGAGATGGTTAAAGAGGCAGTAAAAGCTGGGGCAGATATCATTATGCTTGACAATATGACTAATGAACAGTTAGAAGAAGCTATAGAGTATATTGATGGTCGAGCAGAAATTGAGATTTCTGGAAATATTACAAAAGAAAATATTGCAAGAATCAAGGGTTTTGGTGTAAACTATGTATCTAGTGGAGCACTTACACACTCCGCTCCAATTATGGATGTATCATTAAAAAATCTTCATAAGATATAGAAAGGACCTTTGATTTATGAATGGTGAACAGCGCAGAGAAAACATTCTTCATATATTATCAACTTCACAAAATCCTGTAGCAGGTGACAGGCTTGCGAAATCTATGCAAGTGAGCAGACAGGTAATTGTTCAAGATATTGCCTTACTTCGTGCAAATGGACAAGATATTGTTTCAACGAATCGAGGATATTTACTCCAATGTGAAAAGCAATGCGTTCGTGTACTCAAAGTTTTTCATACAGATGAACAGACTGAAGAAGAGATGTCAACAATTGTCGATTTTGGTGGAAGAATTCAGGATGTGTTTGTTTATCATAAGGTGTATGGCGTTCTTCGTGCTGAGATGAATATTAAATCGAGAAGAGATATTAAACTTTATTTGCAGGAAATGAGTACAGGTAAATCTAGCCTCCTTAAAAATATTACAGGAGGTTATCACTATCATACAATTTATGCTGAATCTACAGAGATTTTAGATGATATTCAAAATGAATTGATGAACAAAGGATTCTTGGCGAAGTTGCAAGATTATGAACCTGTAGACTTTTGGAGTGGGAATTAATTAAATGATGTTGGGGTCAAAGGCTATCTGTTTTATCGGATAGCCTTTAGTAATATGACAACAAAATCAATATGAAATACATAAAAAATTACAGTCATTAAAAGAACAAAAATAAAAATTCCTTCTTTCATAACCTCAATATCTTGATGACTTAATGACATATGTAAAATAATTGAAATCCATACATAATAGAATAAAAGTGTTCCCCAAATAGTAGCAGTTGCAATAGGATATAGATATGTATACATAAGGCTACAAGTAATTAATCCCATAAAAATTGGGGCAACAGAAATTAGAGTCTTTTGGATACTTTTTAAGATAACTCCACCTCTAGAATAGTAAGAAACTGATCCTAGAAATCCATCGGAATGATTTAAATTAAAAAGTTGTACTCGTGAAAGCTTAGCACCTGTTAAGATAACAAGTAATGCATGGGATAATTCGTGGTGAATAACACCTACAAAGGTTGCATAATTAATTAAATTGGCACCTAGTGGATTGTGACAAGCTGCAAAGCTTCGTACGTATGAAAAAAACATGCCTAAAGACATTGTAGTTAAAATTAAGATAATAACACTTAAAAACTGTGTGTTAAAGTTGTAAAATTAAACATAAATATCCCTCCTTTAATATAGGATATCATGTCAGTAAAATTTATTTTTTTGGACGATATTTTATATCTGAAACATTATAAACAGTAATAAAGGCGTCAGGATCATTTTTCTCAATCCAACTCATCAGCTTCTGATATTCAGATTTATCGACTACAGCAATAATTTCTTTATGATTTTGCATATTGTAAGCACCGATTGCTTGATACACTGTGGCTCCACTGTGTAAGGTATCAAGGATGAAATGGCGCACTTCTTCAAAATTCTCTGAAACAATGCAAACTCGCTTTTTAATATTTTGACCGAAAATAAAATGGTCAAGAACTAGACCATTTAAGTAAGTACCTAAAACAGAAATGACAACTGTTCGACTATCATAAACAAATGCAGATGATAGAGCCACAGCCATTCCAGCAATAGACATCGCAGAACCTAATTCTATATGAAGAAATTTACTCATAATTTTAGCCACAATGTCGATACCACCAGAGGATGCATTCATATTAAAGAGAATAGCAAGTCCAAAGGAAACGACAAAAATATAGCCAGTAGCATCTAAAATATCACTATTCGTTAGTGATACAAAATTTGGAAAAATTACTTCAAAAATTGCTAGATAAATGGGCAGTAAAATTGAAGTATAAATTGTTTTAAAGCCAAAGTCTTTTCCACAAAAAATAAATCCGATAATTAATAAGAGAACATTTAATATCATTGTGATTGCAGAAATCTTTAGTGGAATAAAATTAGCTAAAATCATTGCAAGACCTGAAACGCTTGAAATACTCGCATGACTGGGCAATAAAAAGAAAAATACTGCAAATGCAATGATTGCTGTTGCAAATGATAGAACAAAAAGTTCTTTAATAAAAGTTTTCATAATACTCTCCCTTCATATTCTTTAGCATTATAAGCCTTTTCTTTATTTTTGTAAATCATTGGTTGACACTTAGAGAAAATTAACGTATAATTATTTCATATTTAATCAGTAGGAAATGTGAGGTAATTAAAATGGGAGTAATTAAAGGCATTTGTATTAGTGAAAAAAAGGGTACTCAAAAGCATGAAATTCCAAAGGTTAAACTTATTGAAGAATTTGGGTTAGAAAATGATGCACATGCTGGTAAGTGGCATCGCCAGGTAAGTCTTTTATCCTATGAAAAGATAGAGGAATTTAGGGCAAGAGGGGCCGAAGTAGAGTTTGGAGCATTTGGAGAAAATTTAATTGTTTCAGGTTATGATTTTAAAAATTTACCTGTGGGAACCAGATTTAAAAGTGGGGATGTCCTACTTGAGATGACTCAGATTGGTAAAAAATGTCATAGCCATTGTGAAATTTATAAAGTAATGGGTGATTGTATTATGCCTAGAGAAGGTGTATTTGCCAGAGTATTAAAGGGTGGAGAACTTCACGTAGGTGATGAGCTTACAATCGTTGAGGAAGGTGAATAAATTTAATGAAAAAACGTGTAGTTATTGGAATGTCAGGTGGAGTTGACTCATCAGTTGCTGCTTGGCTTTTAAAAGAGCAAGGTTATGAGGTTATAGGTGTAACCATGCAGATTTGGCCAGAGAGAAATCGATTTGTCGATGAGCAAGAAGGTGGCTGTTGTGGACTTAGTGCAGTAGATGATGCAAAACGAGTAGCCGCTCGTTTAGAAATTCCACATTATGTGATGAATTTCCGTGATATCTTTCAGGAAAAAGTTATCGATTATTTTATTTCGGAATATCAACAATGTCGTACACCTAATCCATGTATTGCTTGTAATCGTTATGTAAAATGGGAAGCATTGTTAAATAGAAGTCTTGAAATTGGTGCTGATTATATTGCAACGGGACATTATTCGCAAATTAAACAGTTAGAAAATGGTCGATATGCAGTTTGTAAATCAGTAACAGATGCGAAAGATCAAACCTATGCTCTTTATAATTTAACACAGGATCAACTTCGTCGCACACTTTTTCCAGTTGGTGCTTATAGTAAAGATCAGATTCGAGAATTTGCAGCAAATATTGGTTTAACTGTAGCAAATAAGCCGGATAGTCAGGAAATTTGTTTTATTCCAGATAATGACTACGCAGGATTCATTGAAGAAAACCAAAGTGAGGAATTAACAAAGGCTCAAAAGGGAAATTTTGTTTCTACAACGGGTGAAATTTTGGGACCTCATAAAGGAATTACTCATTACACTATTGGACAACGAAAAGGTCTTGGACTTTCACTTAAGGAGCCAGGGTTTGTTACAGAAATTAATCCAGATACAAAGGAAGTTATTATTGGAAAAGGCTCTGATGTATGGAGTCATCATGTAAATTTTTCCAATGTCAATGCAATGGGTGCAAGTGAGTTTACAGACAATATGCGTGTATGGGCAAAAGTTCGCTATTCACATAAGGGTCAGATGGCTACGATTCATACAGATGGAGATTCATATTATTGTGAATTTGATGAACCTGTTCGTGCAGCAACACCAGGACAGGCAATTGTATTTTATGATGGCGATGTTGTTCTTGGTGGTGGAACTATTGAAAGAAATAATTAGAAATAGGAGTATTGAGTATGATGAAGATTTCAACAAGAGGGCGATATGCGCTTCGTTTAATGTTGGATCTTGCTCTTCATAATACAGAAAATCCTGTACGTATTAAGGATATTGCCAAAAGACAGGAAGTTTCTAGTAAGTATCTAGAGCAAATTGTTTCCACGTTAAATAAGGCTGGTTATGTTCGAAGTATGCGTGGTCCGCAAGGTGGTTATTTTTTAGCAAAAAGACCAGAAGAATATACGGTTGGAATGATTCTTCGATTAACAGAGGGAAGTTTTTCTCCAGCTGATTGTGTAGAAAACGAAGAAGCGTGTGATCGATATGAGAAATGTACAACCGTTTATGTATGGCAAAAGATTCAAGAAGCAGTCGATAATGTGGTTGATAATATCACTTTACAAGATTTAGTGGAGATTCAACTAGCTAATAATGGAGATTATGTGATTTAAGAAATCTTAGGGAGAGCGAAAGCTCTCCTTTTTTATGTGA
>JPZU01000001.1:1895718-1901327 GCA_000875945.1 Lachnospiraceae bacterium TWA4
ACATTTTTAATTCATTAAATGAGTAAAGTGTAAACTATACAAATTAATTCGATATTTAAAATCTCTATTTTGTATACTTTGTCTTAAGCTTGTATACATTGTATAAATAACAACATTATAACTAAAATTTTGACAGAGTTTTTAACCAACTTTTGGTTAGTATTTTGATAAAAAAATGTTGAAATATTACAGATAGTATGTTATCATGATTACATCAAATGGAACGAAAAACTATTAAAAAGGATTAAAATGAGCTGAAAACGAATTAAAATCCTAGTTTATGTTAAAAAAATAACATAGACTTTCGTAACATGATAACTTAAAACTTAATAAGGAGGAAAAAATATGAACGAGGGTAAGAAGGACAATCATGTCTTGATTGTCTCTGCAATCATCGTAGTAGCCTTTGTTTTATTCGGAGCAATCTTTCCTAGTGCGTTAGAAAAAGGAGCGAATGCATTGTTATCCGGTATTACAAGTAATTTTGGCTGGATGTACTTACTTACAGTATTTTTAATGATTCTCTTCATGCTATTTATAGCACTTGGACCAATGGGTAAATTAAAATTGGGCAAGCCAGAAGATGAACCAGAGTTTTCGAATTTCCAATGGTTTACCATGCTATTTGGAGGTGCAATGGGAATCGGTTTAGTATTCTATTCGGTAGCTGAACCTCTCATGCATTACAGTGCACCGCCAACTGCAGAGCCACAAACGGCAGCAGCAATGCATGAAGCAATGGAAACCGTATTTTTCCACTGGGGTTTTCACCCATGGGTAATTTATGCAATTGGTGGTTTAGCTTTAGGATACTTCTCATTTAAGAAGGATAGACCTTTCCTAGTAAGTTCTTCATTCGAACCATTAATCGGTGAGAAGAGAGTAAAAGGACCTATTGGTAAAGCAATTGATATCCTAGCAGTATTTGCAACCATCTTTGGTGTAGCAACTAGTTTAGGACTTGGAGCTGTTCAGATTTGTACTGGACTTAATTACATTTATGGTGTAAAGACTGGTACAGCATTTACTTGTATTGTTATCGCAATTATTACAGTTGCTTTTACAATCGCAACAATTACTGGACTTCAAAAAGGCGTGCAGCTTATCGCAGATGTTAAGATTTGGATGTCTATCGGATTTATGATTTTCATCTTCGTATTCGGTGGAGCTGTAATGATTTTAGATTTATTTACCAACACCTTCGGAGGTTATCTTGGAGGACTTATTGAAAAGAGCCTTTGGGTTGGAATGGAAAATAAAGATTTCATGTCTGGTTGGACAATTTTCTACTGGGCATGGTGGATTGCTTGGGCACCATTCTGTGGACAGTTTTGTGCCAGAGTATCAAAAGGCCGTACAGTTAGACAGTATTTATTAACTGTAAGCTTAATGCCAGCATTCTTAAGTTTTATCTGGCTATCAATTTATGGTGGAGCAGCATTTAATCTTGATTCAGCTACTAACGGAGCTATCTCAGCAGCAGTTAACGCTGATTCAGCAACTGGATTATTTGCATTATTAAATCAAATGCCACTTTATATGATTACTGCACCACTTGCAATTTTACTTATTGTATTTAGTTTCTTGGGTTCAGCAAACTCAGCTACTTTCGTATTAGCAATGCTTACTGACCACGGAAACATGGATCCTAGCAAGAAATTAAGAGCAGGCTGGGGTATTGCACAGGGCGTTGTTACAATCGTTTGTTTCGTTGTTGGTGGAACATCAATCCTTAAGATTTTACAGGCAACATCAATTGTAGCAGCATTCCCATATATGATCGTTATGATTCTTATGTGTGTATCCATTTTCAAGACATTGTCAAAGGATGCAAAAGATGAGGGTCTAAAGAAATAAAACAAAGAGTTTACTTAATCTATTTTAATCTATTTAATTTTTAGGAGGAATTAATTATGAAGAGTCGCGAACAACAAATCCATGAGGCATCAGTACGTATTTTAGCAAGAACAGGTATGAAATTTGAACATCCAGAAGCTGTTGAAATTTTAAAAGCTCATGGAATCAATGTAGATGATGAAGGTGTTGCACGTTTTACAGAAGATCAGTTAATGTACTGGGTAAACAAAGCTCCTCATGCATTCAAGATTTTTGCTAGAAATCCTGAACATGACATCACAGTTGGTGGAGATCACTTAAATCCAGCTCCTGGTTATGGTTGTCCTTTCGTATTAGATTCAGAAGGAAACAGACATGACGCTAAGGTTACTGACTATGTTAAATTTGCTAAATTATATCATCAGCAGAAGAGCTTCCATGTAAATGGTGGTATCATCGTTCAGCCTAATGATTTACCAGTAGAAAACGCTACATTATTAATGTTCTACATGGCTTACTACTATTCAGATAAAGCAATGTTAACAGGTACTGCTGACGGAGAACAGGTTAAGGCTATGATGGATATGGCTAAAGCTGCTTTCGGTGGTGAAGAAGAATTCATGAAATATCCTCGTTTAATCACCTTAATCAATACTGTAACTCCTTTACAGTTAACAAACGTTATGACTGAAAGTTTATTCCAGTTCGTAAGAAACGGACAGCCAGTTATCATCGGTTCTTTAGGACAGGCTGGTTCTACAAGCCCTATGACTCTTGCAGGTTCTATCGCATTATCAAATGCTGAAATCTTAGCTGGTATCGCATTTACTCAGATGGTTCGCCCAGGTGCTCCTGTAGTTTATGGTTGTGAAACAACTACTGCTGACATGAGAAGTGGTGCAACAGCAATCGGTGCTCCAGAAGGTGCTATCTGCTACAATCAGGCTGGTATCATGGCAGACTTCTACGGTGTTCCAAGCCGTGCAGGTGGATGTTTATCAGATGCTAAGACAGTTAACGCTCAGGCTGGTATGGAATCAATGCTTACATTCTTAGCTTGCCGTCAGGCAAATATCAACTTCATGATTCATGCAGCTGGTATCATGGATGCTTATGCAAGTATGTCTTATGAGAAATTAATGATTGACTTCGATGTTATTGATTTTGCAACTCAGTACAATAACAGATTTGAAATCAACGAAGAAACTATTCCAGAAGATTTAATTGACGAAGTAGGTCAGGATGGTGTATACTTAACAGAAGACCACACCTTCGAACACTGCAGAGAATCATTAATCCCAGACTTAGCTGTAAGAGGAACTGTAGAAGATCCATTACATGCATATGAAAACAATATTCAGAATAAGATCGACAGAATGCTTAACAGCTATGTTCGTCCTGAAACTGATGATGCAATCATCGCTAAAATGCATGAAATCTTAGCAGCTCGTGGAGTAGATGCTGAATTAGTTAAGAAGATTGAAAATATGTAATTTATAGTTTGTAAAACCCTAGATTATATAATATATCCGGAGGAAGTCTTTCCTTCGGATATATTTATTTAAAAAAGTAACGGAGAGGACAGGTGAACAAATGACAAAACAGACAAATAAAAACGGACATGCAAGGGATAAGAAAAACCAAAGGGTCTTTATTGTTTCATGGATTATCTCACTAATTATTGTTGTAATTGGTGTAGTTAATAGTGAAGGATTTGGATATGGCGCAAACCTTGCTCTAACTTTTATCCAAGAGCACTTCTCTTGGTTTTATTTATTGGCGATGTTTCTATTTGTTCTATTCTGCCTTTGCATAGCGTTTAGTCGCTATGGGAATATAAAATTAGGAAAAGAAGATGACAAGCCAGAATATCGTACAGTTACTTGGTTTGCTATGCTATTCTGCGCGGGAATGGGTGTTGGTTTAGTGTTTTGGGGAATTGCAGAGCCTTTATCGCATTATGTTTCTCCAACAGCAGGAATTGAATCAATGTCTCCAGAAGCAGCTTCTTTTTCTATTCGTTCATGTTTTATGCATTGGGGTGTTCACCCATGGGCAGCCTATGCAGTTATTGGACTAGGACTGGCTTATAGTAAGTTCCGTAAAGATCGCCCAGGATTACTTAGCAGTCTATTTGTTCCTATTTTAGGAGAAAAAAGAACAAAAGGATGGATAGGAAATATTATAGATATTTTTGCCGTCATTGTAACAATTGCAGGAATTGCAGCATCATTAGGTATGGGATGTCTTCAAATTAGTAGTGGATTACATCATCTATTCGGAACTCCAAATAATTCGTCATTTTGGTTAATAATTATTGTAGTAGTTTGTGTTATTTATCTTGCTAGTTCTATTGGTGGATTGGATAAAGGGATGAAAACATTATCCAATTTTAACCTAGGTATGTCAGGTCTTTTAATTCTATTAGCTTTTTGTGTAGGACCATCTATTAAAATTTTAGGAATATTCACTGAAGGAATGGGTGATTATATTTCACATTTTATAACAGATAGTTTATCGTTAAATACATTTGGTGATGGTTCTTGGATTTCAAATTGGAGAATTTTCTATTGGGCATGGTGGATTGCATGGGCTCCATTTGTCGGTATTTTTATTGCACGTATTTCTAAAGGTCGAACAATTAAAGAGTTTATTATTGGAGTAATTATTGTACCTTCAATCGCGTCAATTGTGTGGTTTTCAGTTTTTGGTGGAGTCGCATTAAATGTTGCAGATCAATTTTCAATTGAACAACTTGTACAGCTTGTAGCTTATCCAGAAACAGCGTTATTTATTATTTTTGACCATTATCCGATAGGAAAAATTATATCAATTATTGCATTAATTGTATTAGCAATTTTCTTTGTTACATCAGCAGATGCAGCAACATTTGTACTTAGTATGTTAACATCTGAAGGAAATGAACATCCTCCAGTTTATAAGAAAATTATATGGGGAATTTTACAGGCAGCGATTGCTTATGTGCTTATCTTATCAGGAGGTGTAAAAGCCTTGCAGACAGCCTCAATTGCAGCGTCGCTTCCGTTTATATTTATCATGATTATAGCTTGTATAGGTATTATAAAAGATTTAACTAAAGAAAAAGATTAAATATTAAAAGACCATAGTGTTACTATGGTCTTTTTAGTAGATATCTTTTAGATAGTTCATCTATTAAAGAATTAAATTCTTGAGTGGCCATTTCAGAAATTCCAGGCTCTTTGTATGTATCCTTGTATTTAAGGAGAATTCCATGAAAAATATAGCACTCAATTTGGCTTAAAGATTCGGCTTCCTGAATAGTAATAAGTCCTTGACTAGCAGCGCGTCTTAGCAATACAAAATCCCTTTGAAAAAGATCATCATTAAATAAGATACTAACAGAATATCCTTCAAAATCTTGTTTCGTTTCATCTAAAAAAAGCTGATAATATTCAAAAATTACTTCCCCCAAAGAATGTTGATATTTACAAAAAAAGATTTTCATAAATAGGAATTTCTTTAAATGCGTATTTAGCTAAGCAGTTCCACATTTTAATATTCAGTCCGTACGGGTCCGTAACAATCTGAGGATTGTTTACAAGGTTGCGAAAGTCTACGATGTAATCTTCTAAAAAACGAATAGAAGCTAAAGCAACTAAATGATCTAGGTTTTCAAAGTAGCGATAGATAACCGTGCTTGTGCAATTCAATTCATTAGCTAATCGACGGATTTTAATACCTTCAGGTCCTTCCTCCTTTAAAATTCTATAAGTTGCATCTACAAACAACTG
>JPZU01000001.1:1901724-1911508 GCA_000875945.1 Lachnospiraceae bacterium TWA4
TTCTCCCTCCTCCGTTTATGAGCTGAAAACTTATACTTATTGTATCAAAGTTTTAGTAAAAAGAAAAGGACATATAGACTTTATCTATGGTAAATATTTGTCATTGTTCTATAATCTATAGATAAAATCTATAGAAGTGATTGTAATATCTTGACAAAATATAATATAAAAAATTACTTGACAAATACCCTCGGAGGGTATATACTACAGACAAATACCCCGATAGGGTATATAAGGGAAATTCGAAATGAAACAATAAAGGCATCAGGATGTCGCCTAAAAGCAGATATCTCATGCCAGATAATGGAGGTAATTTAAGATGAAAAAGACTTTAAAAATCGAAGGAATGAAGTGTTGTAATTGCGAAAGACATGCAAGAGAAGCTTTAGAAGCTATTAATGGTGTAACCGTAGAAAAAGTTAGCCATGATGAAAACGTAGCAGTTATTGATTGTGCAGAAGATGTAAGTGAAGCTACTTTAAAGGCAGCGATTGAAGAAGAAGCTGGATACACCTTCTTAGGAGTAGAATAATTCTCTTAATTTTAGATGTATAAGAGGGAATTTTCGATAATTTAATTGTCGAGTAATTTACTATTATAATTAATTAAGTTACAAGTATTTTGACATAGTTGAATCTTTTATTTAGAGGGGACAGAGGGATCTGTCCCTTTAAATTTTATAAAAATTGTGGCTTTACCAAATGACAGATTTGAATTATTCTATCATCTAACTACTATAGACTATAGAAAGAAGAAATTAAATGCTATCACATAACAATCAAAAGAAAATTGCATTAATTAATGATTTTACTGGATTTGGACGTTGTTCAATTGCTGTTCAACTTCCAATTATTTCCTACTTAGGGGTTCAGTGTTGTCCATTACCTACCTCTATTTTTTCGAATCATACAGGATTTGAATCTTTTTACTTTGATGATTATACGAATCGAATGGATGCTTATATGGACGAGTGGAAGAAGTTAGATTTACGCTTTGAAGGAATTTCGTCAGGGTTTTTAGGCTCTATGGAACAGATTCAATTCGTTGAGAAGTTTATCGAGCAGTTTCAGACACATAGGACGCAGGTAATTATTGATCCAGTCATGGGTGATAATGGAAAGGCATATACGACTTATACCAAAGACATGTGTCAAGAAATGAAAAAATTAGTGCATTATGCAGACATATTAACTCCCAATTTAACAGAATGTTGTATATTAACAGACACGCCTTACCGAGATGAAAAATGGCATAATAATGATTTGTTTCATATGGCTGATAAGCTTAGTAAATCAGGAGCTAAAAAGATTGTAATTACTGGAATTCCAATGGGTGGATATATAGCAAATATTATTTATGAGAAAGGCTTAGAGCCAAAGGTTTTAAAGCGAAGACGAGTTGGGAAAGAACGTTCTGGAACTGGAGATATATTTGCAGCAGTGATTAGTGCAGATGCTGTGAATGATGTACCATTTGAAGCTTCAGTAAAACGAGCTGCGACATTTATTAAGCAGTGTATAGAAGTAACAGAAAATAGAGATATTCCATCAACAGATGGTGTATGTTTTGAAGATGTATTATATAAATTACCAAGAAGTTAAATAATAATAATGATAGGAGAAACGAATTATGATGACAATACTCTATGAGGTTCATAAAAACCTCTATGTAAATATGACCAATCGTTGCAATTGTGCTTGTACATTTTGCCTTAGAAAGACAAAAGACCATATGGAAGAATCAAATAGCTTATGGTTAGATAGAGAGCCAACTGTTAAAGAGGTAAAAGCTGAATTTTCTAAATTTGATATGGATAATTATGAAGAAGTTGTATTTTGTGGATTTGGAGAACCTACAATGCGTTTAGAAGATATGTTAGAGGTTATGGATTTTGTAAAAGAAAACTATCATAAACCGATTCGTATTAATACGAATGGACTTGCAAGCTTACAGTATCAAAAGGATGTTCCTCCACTATTTAAAAATCGAGTGGATACCGTTTCTATTAGTTTAAATACGCCAAATCCAGAGAAGTATTACCTATTAACGAAGAATCGATTTGGACTTGAAGGATTTGAGGGAATGTTAGAATTTGCAAAAGAAGTAAAAAATTATGTACCCAATGTAGTGCTTACTACAGTGGATACAACACTTACAAAGGAAGAAGAAGCACAGTGTAGACAGATTTGTGAAAATCTTGGTGTAAATTATCGAATTCGTGAGTGGGAAGAGTAGGGCTGTCAAAATGATAGCCCTTGTTTTTATACTAAATCCATGTCATCTGGTAAAGGAGCAACAAACTCCATTTTCTCACCTGTAATTGGATGGTTAAATTCTAATTTATGGGAATGGAGAGCTTGTCTTTTTATATCCTCACAATTTGGATTATAGAGAAAATCACCAATTAATGGATAACCTAAATATTTCATATGTACTCGAATTTGATGTGTTCTGCCTGTCTTTAAGACAAGGGAAACCAAGCTATATTTCTCATTGGTTTTTAATACTTTATAGTGTGTAATTGCCTGCTCCCCATGATTAAAATCTACAATTCGTTCCATAATACTATCTGGTTTTCTTGCGATTGGTGCGTCAATAGTTCCCTCTTTGGGATTTACATGACCTTGTACAATTGCTAAATATTCTCGATGAATTTCTCGCTTGCTACTCATTGTGGATAGAATATTGGCACTTACTAGATGCTTGGCTACAATAGTTAATCCAGAAGTATCTCGGTCTAATCGGTTATTACATCGAAAGACAAAGGCTTTTTCTTGTTGTTCATAGTAATAGGCTAGTCCATTTGCCAATGTATTTTCATAGTTTTTCATTGATGGATGAATGGGCATACCTGCGGGTTTATTCAGTACAATAAGATCTTCATCTTCATAGACAATATCTAGTGGAAGTTTGACGGGAGGAATTTTTTTTGAAACCTCTTGCTCCAAAATACAAACTTCCAAAATATCTCCTGTAGTTAGAGTTTGCCTCATATAATAGTGAATGCCATTGACTAAAATACTTTTAGGCATTCGCTTAATTTGCGTTAGATTTTGTGAGGAATATCCTTTTAAATGGAGAAAAGTATCAATCCTCATTCCATTAAAATCCTCACTAATTTTATACTTTATAATACGATTCATAAAAAATCTCCAAAAATTTAAAAATAGGTTTACCTTAAATCTAAAACATTGTATAATGATTGTCAAGTCAAATGAAAGGAGAGTTTTTACGTATGAAAACACAGTCGTTAGGAACTTCTAAAATGTTACTTTTAGGGCTTCAACATATGTTTGCAATGTTTGGAGCAACTATTTTAGTTCCTATATTAGTCAACAACTACTTTAAGGGGGAAGGGCTATCAATTCAAGTCACATTAATTTGTGCAGGCCTGGGGGACCTTATTTTTTCATGTTTGCACCAAACTTAAGGTACCAGCATTCCTAGGTTCTTCCTTTGCTTTTCTAGGAGGATTTGAAACAGTTGCTAACTTAAATACTGGAATCTTTGAAAATATGTCTATGGGTGAGAAATTACCTTATGCATGTGGAGGTATTGTAGTTGCTGGTCTTTTATATCTAATCTTAGCTTTAATTGTGAAAGTAGTTGGAATTAAAAAAGTTATGCGCTTTTTACCACCAGTAGTTACTGGACCTATTATTATCTGTATTGGTTTAGGCCTTGCGCCTTCAGCTATTCAAAATGCATCTTCAAACTGGCTGTTAGCTTTTATTGCATTTGCAGTTGTTGTAATCTTTAACGTTTGGGGAAAAGGAATGTTTAAGATTATTCCTATTCTTTTAGGTGTTGTAATTTCTTATGTAGCAGCATTAGCATTCAATGCAATGGGAATGACTAATGCAGATGGCAGTGCAATTTTAAACTTTGAAGGTGTAGCACAGGCAAACTGGATTGGTCTTCCCCCATTCCAATTCTGCAAATTTGATTTAACAGCAATCTTAGTTATGGCTCCAATTGCTATTGCCTCTATGATGGAACATATTGGAGATATTAGTGCAATCTCTGCAACTGTTGGTGAAAACTTCATTGAAGATCCAGGCTTACATCGTACATTAATTGGGGATGGACTTGCAACTTCTCTTTCGGCATTATTTGGAGGTCCTGCAAATACAACCTATGGTGAAAATACAGGTGTACTTGAGCTTAGTGGTGTTCATGATCCACGAGTTATTCGTGTGGCTGCTTGCTATGCGATTGTTTTAAGTTTTATTCCTAAGATGGCTGAGATTATTGGTTCTATGCCATCAGCAATTGTTGGTGGAATTAGTTTTATTCTCTATGGAATGATCTCAGCAATTGGTGTTCGTAACATTGTTGAAAATAAAGTAGATTTTACAAAGTCTAGAAACCTAATTATTGCTGCTGTAATCTTAGTATCTGGTCTAGGATTTAATGGAGGTTTAACCTTCCATGCTTTTGGAGCAACTATTACTTTAACAAGTTTAGCAATTGCTGCTATTGCAGGAGTTGTATTAAATATTGTGTTACCTGATAATGATTATTATATGGAATAACCATAAAATAAGAGTAAAAAGGCATCAGGACTCCGGTAGCTTTAGGCATCAGGACTCCGGTAACTTTAGGCATCAGGACTCCGGTACTTCGTACCACCTCATGCCAAGTTGCCACCTCATGCCAAGTTACCACCTCATGCCAAATAATGGAGGAAATGTATGATGGAAAATGTAATCGAACTAAAACACCCTTTAATTCAACACAAAATTTCACGACTTCGTGATAAAAACACAGGAACTAATGAATTCCGTTCATTAATCGAAGAAATTGCTATGCTTATGGGCTTTGAAGCACTTAGTGATTTACCTTTACATGATGTAGAAGTAGAAACCCCAATCGAAACATGTATGACACCTGTTGTAGAAGGTAGAAATCTTGCAGTCGTACCAATTCTTCGTGCAGGTCTTGGAATGGTTAATGGTCTTTTAGCTTTAGTACCTACTGCAAAAGTTGGACATATTGGATTATACAGAGATGAAGAAACTCATGAGCCTCATGAGTATTATTGTAAATTACCAAAACCTATTGATGAACGTTTAATCGTTGTTACAGATCCTATGCTTGCAACTGGTGGTTCTGCTGTAGCAGCTGTTGATTTCATTAAACAGCATGGTGGAAAGAAGATTAAATTCATGTCAATCATTGCAGCACCAGAAGGAATTAAGCGACTTCATGAAGCACATCCAGATGTACAATTATATGTTGGACATATTGATAGACAGTTAAATGAAAATGCTTATATTTGTCCAGGTCTTGGCGATGCTGGTGATCGTATTTTTGGAACAAAATAAAAACTAAAAGGACTGCCATTCGGATGGCTCAATTAGGGATTAACGAAAACAACGATTAATTTCTAAGCAAAGCCTTCAAACGGAACTCAAAATCAGAATGACCACACTAGAGTATTGATTTACTCCGGTGTGGTCATTTTCGTTGTTTCAAATACTAAGAATGTATTTGAAGAAATTTTTATTTTTGTTTCTGCTGAACAGAAATAATAAAATCTGCCATAGTCATCGCTGAATTAACAAATAACCTTGCGTGATGTTCGTCAATACTTATTCTGTTTGCACCAACTCCGTGTGCATCGCTATCCTTATTTCTCATTTCTGCGATAGCCGATACAATGCTATTCAATCCAGAAAGAAGTGTGTTTATTCTTCTATCGGTATTAGCATCTGTGTGCATATTATAAAGAGTACGTACTTGTTTATAGAGTTTCGCCATATCTCCACTATCAGAAGGTATCTCATTCTTTAGTTCAATTACATAGCAGAATGTTTCTTCTAGGAGTGTGCGAGATTTGGTAATGGCACTATCATAATTTTTCTGTTAAACATCATCTAATGCACGAGCAGAGATACGCTTGATATACTCTCTATCAATTGTCTTGATTTTAGGAACTTCCACTGTTACAGTGCTACCAATAGGTCTTACAATGAATTGTTTGCCTACAATAGCCAGTTCATTACCACCGAAGAATAATACACCATTAATTTCCTGTATTATTGATTTTGTAATTTGGTCATAGGCGGTATTGATTTCATCAACTTCATGCCCAGATAGCATCTTCGAAAATTGCTTTTTATCAAACAAATATGCCAGTAAATCAGAGCATCGATTTTCTTCAATACAATGAATCATCAGATTATCTAGGTATTGCCATCTGCTTAGGGTTACCCCACCCCATGAATAAGTAGCAGGAAGTCCAAATAAAGTGGATAATCCACATAAATCCGGTCCGCTTAAGTAGGGCATCATAATTTGAAGTTCCGTGCCATCACTGAATTTGTATTTTCCATATTTAGTATCACCATCCAAAATAGCAATGATATCTTTTGTTCTCAACAGTTCGTATGGACTGTCTTTTTTCATATTAGTCACAGAAATCCCTCCTAATCTGTCAACAATTCATCGAAATCTGAATCGAACTCATCTTTTCGATTATCACGATTAAAGAAGTGGAATCCCCATATGTGATACTTATTGTCATCTACAATTTTTTTAACAGGAATGGCATTCGCTTGTAATTCTAACAAGAACTGTTCTTTCCAGCTATCTGTTTCCATGAGATGTGAACCCTTAGGTTCAATGAACACTTGAAATTGTTCATATCCATCTTCTTTATCTTTTTGTAGGAAAAGCACATAGTCTGGTTCAAAACGTTCTCCACCATCAAAGGAATAAATGTGCATTTGACGTTCGTTACGCATCAGATAAATTTTACTGTAATATGCTTTTAGGCGATCAATGTAATCCCTAAAATAGGATACAAATGCCTTTTCCTCTGATGTACCATAATTATCTGTAAATGCAAACCAATCTTCAGAAGATAAGTCAATACGCATTTCACTAGGTACGGATGCATCATTTTGAGATTTTCCAATACCGCCATCAACAACAGTTGTATAATTAACAGTCTTATCCCGGAAGACATCATGAATATTAACTGCCGAGAACTCTTTTGTTCCTTCATACTCTTCCTCAATCTCTGAAATATATGCAGAAATCTTTGTGAGTACATTTGTGACAGCAACAGAGAGAATATTAACTGGTGGTTGTTCGTATTTACTTCGTATTTCTATTTTTATATTTCCTAGATATTTTTCGCTTGTGATAAATTCTCTGGTCGATTTCAAATTAGGAAATCTACTTTTTAAAGCATTAAATTTATACACAGGTTGCGTAGCCAGTACCTTATTAACAATAGCATAATTGATGGCAGCAATTTCTCCAATAGTACAGGAATACAATATAGGTTTAATTGTCGAACTTGAAGGAACACTTTGATTTTCTTCCAAGATGAAATCTTCTCCAGACTGTCCTGTCGCAAGTGAGACTGTATAGGTTTTACTTCTCACTGAAGGCAGTAATTCATTTACATCGGCTCGGCTTTTCACAATTCTGTTATTTATGAAAATTAATCCGTTTTTATACAGTTCATCCTGTTTGAAATCATCTTTGAGGATGCATTTGCAAGTTACAGTTTTGTCTGGATCAATACCAATTTCTCGTAGAGCCTGATTTAATTCAAATATATAACGGCTATCATTCTGGCAGTGATAGTACAGTTCTTCACAGATACGAAGTTCGTTATCTATATCATTATCATATTTTCTTTGATATTTAGACTGTTCGTCATCAAGCTGAAATGGACAGTATCTTGCACCACGTCCTATGAGCTGAGCCTCTGACACTGTTGCAGGAGATATCTTTTTTCCACCCTGTCTTGTTTCATACAATCGCACAATATCAAAAAGGTTAAGGACATCCCAACCTTCATCTAATTTTTTGACCTCGAATATTGCACGATATGGATTATCAGCATCCTCCAACGAATTCAATAATACCTGTTTGCGGTCAGCCTCTTTATCATCATTCACAGAAACGCAATGTTCTTCTGAAAAGTCCTCACGAAGTTCCTGTGCCAACATATCAAATGTGATTCCCTTAGCAGCAAAATATTTATAAACTGTTGACATTGTTGGGTTATCTATCAGTCCTGAAATTCGTTCTAAGGTCATACCACTAAGATTCTCAACAGTTGAAATAAATTCTGCCATAAAATCCTTGCTATCAGATATCTTTGCCGCTTTAAATAGTACAACTGGTTTTATAGCTAAATGATTGTCCTGAAATACTTTCAAACGATATTGGCTTAACACTAATGCTTGTAAAGCTCTATCCATAATAGACATATCAGAACGGAGTATTTTTATTTCCTTTGAATACAAATCTTCACGGAATTTCTTTAGTGGGTAGTCAAATATGATTTTATTTTCATACTCAGCAAATATCTGTGGATTAGATAAATCACAGGTAGCAGTGAATTCAAGAAGAACATTTCCAACATTACGTCCAAAAATCGTTTTAACAGTCTGTTCCCATGAATGTTTACTGTCTTCTTCATCTTTATTCAATTTTTTGTTGTTACATTTAAATGATGAGCCTCATCGGAGATGAGTACAGTTTTTTAGCATCAAAATCATCAAATGTTACACCATTTTCTCTGGTGAACCACATATCTGTATGTAGCCCCTGTGTGGTTGTAAAGCAGATATTAATGGCATTCGGGTCAGTAGCTTGGAAATTGTCAACTTTTTTTATTTGTACACGTTCACCATCAATTACAATCTCATCTGCGAATAAGTATTTGCTAGATGCTCGGTTCATAAAATTTTCTTCTGTCTTTTTCACGATGGTGGACAGATTAACAAAGAAGAGAAAGTTACGATATCCTTGTTTATATAAATAGAGCATCAGTCCTGCCATAATTAAAGTTTTTCCACTTCCAGTAGCCATATGAAATAACACTTGTGTGGGATGAGGGCAGTTCTTTCCTTCATAGTGAATCATAAAGTTTTCAAAGGCTTTTATTTGATATGGACGCAACTCAAACGAAGGATTGAGGTTATCCGAAATATATGATGGCAAAGATACACTGACACCATATTCACGCAAGCTATCTATTTTTTCGTGTAAAAATGCCACTTGTTACACCTCCCCATAGAAACTGCGTGTGAAAGCCTTATCGTCATCAGAAATATTGAATTCCTCATCATCTATATCACAGTAGTTTACATATAATAAATTCTTGTCCAGCAGTTCCATTAGTAAATGTTTCTGATTTTCTAATGACAATTCTGCAAATTCAGACGTTGATGCATCAATATCTTTAGGATTCACCTTGCTACTTATAAATCCTGTAGCAAGCATACGCTTGTAAATATCTTCAAGAGTAGCGATATCTGTAGCCACAGTTATTTCATCTACGAATGTTTGATTAGACTTGGCAAGCTCGCAATATACAAAAGAGCTTCCGCCTTGCCAGTTAACATCAGAAGATATGCCAGTCTGTTCTCCGTCAATGACTTTTTGAAGTCTTGGAATTGAAACAGAATGTATATAATCCATTTGCTCCAGTCCGATAAATCGTCTACCCATTTTCATTGCAACAGCTTGTGTTGTTGCTGAACCCATAAAGAAATCTAGCACAATATCATTTTCGTCAGTTGAAAGTTCTATTGCTCTTTTTATAAGATCTTCTGGTTTGGGATTTGTAAATACACCTTCTCCAAATAATTCTACCTGATCTTTAGTAGCATTAGTATTTGTATCAAGTTCTTGCCATATTATAGATTGTTTTATATTATGCCATATTGTACTGCTTGCTTTTCCCTTTCCTGCATTTTTCACCTCATTATAATAAGCTTTATAGGCGTTTGCAAAACACCAAAAGCCGTATAAA
>JPZU01000001.1:1913483-1915721 GCA_000875945.1 Lachnospiraceae bacterium TWA4
GCTTTATATTGGGGCTTTGCAGTTCCATTTACACCGAAACGAATTCTATTTTCTGATAGCAATTTACTATATGTTGTTTCTTCTGTTCTCCAACAACGACCTTTAGGCGGTAAATATTCTTCACCGGTATTAGGATTTTTTATGATATATGAAAGATTTTTTCTAATCCCAGGTGCATCAAAAGGCTCAAGTCTATATTTTCCTCTTCCATCGTTATCGTCGTACGCAAAAGATTCTACATCTAAAGCAAGTCGAAAACTGTTTTTATCAATAGCTTCTTTATTTTTTGCATATACAAGAATATGGTTATTATTTTCAGATATTAGCCCATCGCTTGATATAGATTTACGAGATTCCCATGTAACATCAGCTATAAAATTTTGCATATTAAATATATCATCTGTCATAACCTTCAGATAATGAGCACCTTCGTCTGAAATAGCGATATATAAAATGCCATCATTCTTTAACAATCTATAAGCAATTTCTAATCTATTTTTCATAAAAACGAGCCAAGATGACAACTTGAAATTTGAGTTGTAAGAAAATGTATCTGATGGCTTATTATTTATGAAAAAATATGGTGGATCAACAAAAATACATTTAACCTCACCAGCATATCTTTGTGTTAAAGATGATAATCCGAGTAAGTTATTACCTTTAATAATAAGGTTATCATTATCGCTAAAAGAGATGATTTTTTCGCAACCATGTTCGTTATATTTACATGCATTAATAAACACCTTTGGAAACAGAAGACGGTCAATTTCATTAGGAGTTAATGATTCGTTATAAAATATTTCTCCACGCTTTTGATCCTCTGATGTTTGTCCGCCTTCAAGAACACAATCCTTGTATGGAAATACTAATTCAACATTCCCAGATTGCGAAATCAAATCTCCATGTTCATCAGCCAATCCGATTTTATTTTTATACCTTGTGTAACTGTCAGGTAAAAATTGACGGTTGTTAATTACCCATCCAAATCCTATCTTATCAAAGACTAATACACCTTCAATGTCTGTAAAGAACTGTGCCTTTATTACATCATCGGTAAGTAATAATTTTATCAATTTCGCATCCATCTGCATTGCAGCTTCATATACGGCGTTACGCAGAAGTGTGCCACTTTCTGTAAAAAATCTACTGTCCTGCTTTAACAATGCAATTAGACTGTCATAATAATTCATTATCTGTTTCCTCCAACTTTATAGTTCAGCCATGCGTCCTCAATATCAGCATATGGGATATCATTCTCCTCGCAAAAGGCTTTTATATTCTTCATCGCAACAAGGTTCGGTTTGGATTTACCTTGTTCCCAACGATTTACAGTAGAAAATGCCACGCCTAATTTCTTGGCAAAGTCTTCCTGTGTCAGAAAACAGCGTGTTCTGAGTCTTTTTATTTCTTCTGGAAGTATCATTCGCATCTCCTTTATCACTTTCAAAAATATAGCAAAATTATAGCATAAATTTATGAATTTTTCTACCCTCCGGTCATAGGCTCGGAGGATTTTTTATTTTCTGCCGGAATTTAGGTCATCAAATTTCATTAGGAAGTTAGAAAGGATAAAAAGTTTCGTCAAAATTGCCCCCTGTATCTTCAGTGGTAAGTGAAAGGATAAATCTTTTTGAGAAATCGTCAGATTTTATTTCTTCTCGTGGCTATAAGTTAAGGGGTTCGATTTCATAAGATTTTTCGCTTATGGATAGGAAGTTAAAAAATTTCGTCAAATTCCATTACTTTTCTCTTTTAGGAATTAGAAGGAAAGAAAAGTACAAAAAGGATGGCTCAAATCTGAGCCTTACCTCCATTGGTAAGTAGGAAGAAATAATTTACAAAAACAGATCACAAGGATGGAACTTATGGGCTTCATCTAAACAGCACATTTTACACCGAGGAATATGCGGAAAGAATGTGCGAATTCTATCTTACCGATGAGGTTCACCGAAATGAGCATAATGATGTAAAGAAGTTCTACAGACTTCATTCTCCTCGCATTGCGCATAACAATAATCAGGATCTCGTCTATGATGTTCGCTACCCTAGATGCAATGCTGTTATGAGACAGGTAACAACGAATAAGGATTATCATACTCTTGGCTATTATGAGTGCAAGAGATGTAACAAAGGAGGATGCAGATAATGGAATACGATATCTACACAATCGGCACAACCGATTATAAAAATAACTTCTGAATATGGCTATGAGAGGCAAGCCTAATGGAACAGATTTAA
>JPZU01000001.1:1921058-1924785 GCA_000875945.1 Lachnospiraceae bacterium TWA4
CAGATTTAATTCAGAAAGGAACTGTGGGTGGCAATATGTATGCCATCTCTTATGATAGCAATAAGAAATATATGTATGCATTGAAAAACGAATGCATCTTCCGTCAGATTGCAACAAGCATTAAAACGAAAGATTCTGACCTTGATATCTGGGTATCTGGTAGCGAAGATCCGGCTGAATGGGCACCGAGTAACTCCTACCAGACCATCAAGGAAGTTGCAGATGTATTCACGAAGAAAAGGGTTAAGTGTCATAAGCTTGCCATCATCGACAGGATGGATATGGATTTCATGCAGGATATGAATTTCAATATGGAAGATTTCCTTAATAAATGCTTTGCTAAGAGGTTTGGTAAAGCTGAGGAAGCTGCATTTGTAAAAGGTACCGGTGTGGAGATGCCTACAGGTATTCTCCACGATACCGATGGTGCTGATGTCGGTGTGACAGCAGATGCTCTTACCTTTGACAATGTTGTTGCGTTGTACTTCTCTGCAAAGCCAGAATATCGCACCAAAGGTGTATGGCTTATGAATGATGAAACTGCTCGGACGTTACGTACCTTAAAAGATAAGGATAGTGACTACATTTGGAATCATGGATACTATCATGGACAGACCTGTGTCTATCTGCAATGCAATGCCATCAACAGGAAGGTTATCGCATTTGGTGATTTCAGTTACTACTGGATTATGAATCGTATGCCGATTAGCGTTCGTGCTCTCACAGAAAGATATGCACTCAATAATCAGGTCGGATATCTTGCACATGAATATCTTGATGCCAAGCTTATCCGCTCTGAAGCTGTGAAGGTGCTTCAGTTGAAATAATTATGATCGCTCCTATGGGGTAACGCAGCGCTACTCCATAGCGGGCATATGAAATGAGGTGAATTCAGTAGAAGGTAAATCCAATGTTACTGAGCTTCAGATTGGCAGCACCTTATTTATCGTTGAATATGGCACGAGCGAAACAGCCACAGAAACGGCATACGATAAGGTAATGAGGCTTATTATCAGCCATGCAAACGACCATGAAAAGTTATCAGAAACAACACAATTATCAGCCTAATATAACTACACTTATGGAGCACTTAGAGGTAATATGACAATGCCCTTAATGGGTGTTCCGTTCGAAGGCTGTCGGAAAGGAGCAAAACATGAACAATTTAAATAGACAGCCTTATGATGCAGCCCCTGAAAAGATAACTGATCTTTACTGCAGATTATCCCGTGATGATGAACTTCAGAGAGACAGCAACAGTATAAAGAACCAAAAATCAATATTGAAAAAATACGCTGATGATAATGGATTTACCAACACTGAATTCTTTGTGGATGATGGATGGA
This sequence comes from Lachnospiraceae bacterium TWA4, assembly GCA_000875945.1. Taxonomy (GTDB): domain Bacteria; phylum Bacillota; class Clostridia; order Lachnospirales; family Lachnospiraceae; genus TWA4. Next base: position 1,922,405 of record JPZU01000001.1, read on the forward strand.
GTGGCACTTCCTTTGAGAGACCGGACTTCCAATGTATGATTACAGAAATGGACGCAGGTCGCATTGCAACAATCATTGTCAAGGATATGAGCCGATTGGGGCGTGATTATTTGAAGGTCGGATACTATACCGAGATTGCATTTCCGGATGTCGAAGTCAGATTTATTGCTATCAACAATGGCGTTGACAGTGCCAATCAGCAAGACAGCGACTTTACACCATTTCTGAATATCATCAATGAATGGTATGCCAAGGATACAAGCAAGAAAATCAGAGCTGTGTTCAAGGCTAAAGGAGAATCCGGCAAACCACTCTGCACCACACCTCCATATGTGTATAAGAAGGATCCTGATGATAAATTGCACTGGATTGTGGATGAGCCTGCAGCAGAGGTTGTAAAACAGATATTCCAGTTATGCATTGAAGGATATGGTCCAAGTCAGATTGCTAAGAAATTGGAAAATGACAGAGTTTTCACACCTTCTGCATATTTCAAGGAAATCGGATTATATCCAACAGCACCTACCACAGAAGAACCATACGCATGGGTACCGAGAACTGTGGCTGATATCCTAGACAGGCAAGAATACCTTGGTCATACAGTCAATTTCAAAACAAGGAAGAAATCCTACAAGCTAAAGAAGACTATCAAGAATGACTCGTCTGAATGGCAGGTTTTCAAAGATACACATGAAGCCATTATTAGCGAGGATACCTTCCAAACTGTAAAACGAATCCGTGATGGAAGGCGCAGACCTACACCTCTTGGCGAGATGCCAGTACTATCCGGTATGGTATTTTGTGCAGATTGTGGCTCGAAGTTATACCGAGTCAGAGGCAAGGGATGGAGCCATGATAAGGAATACATGGTCTGTGCCAACTATCGCAAACGAGGCAAGGATACCTGCACTTCCCATCAAATCAGAAATGTGGATATTGAGAATGTTCTGCTTTATATGATTCAGCAGGTCACGGCATTCGCAAGAGACCACGAAGACGAGTTTGTTGAGCTGGTTACAAAGTCCAATGCTAAATCCGTAGAGCGTGAGATTCGTGAAAGTAAAAAGGAATTTGAACAGGCTCAAGCCAGAATCAGCAAGCTGGATACTATCATTCAAAGACTCTACGAGGATAACATCGAAGGCAAAATCAGTGATGAGCGTTTCATGAAAATGTCAGCTACCTATGAGGCTGAACAGAATCAGCTTACAGAGCGTGTGGCTGAGTTGGAGAATATCATTGATGCTGTCAGAGAGAAATCTTCCAATGCAGACAGTTTCATACGATTGGTTAAGACCTACACCGATATCAAGGAACTGAATGCAGAAATCATCAGAACCTTCATTGAGAAGGTATATGTATATGGAAACGAGAAACCTTGGGATAGGAATACCAAGAAGATAAAAGTTATCTTCAACTTCATTGGGGAAGTACATATTCCAAGTAACGTAAAAACGGCATAGCCGATGGTTACGACTATGCCGATATTTTACAGGATTATAAATCCCTTATTGAGTTGACCTTTTGACAGTTCCTTTTTTTAATCTACAATAGTTGAAAGTAATCGGTGAAGCCTCTTATATACTAAGAATGTTACTAATGATACAAGGCCGTATTTTAAAAGATTAAATGGTAACATACAAAAGATCATCATTGTAAATAAGTCGTGAATGTTTGAATTAATGGCAGCACCTGCACCTACAATTGCATCAATGCTCATACCAAATAGTTTAGCGTAAGCAGGAAATGTAAAGTAGAAGTTTGCAAATATAGATACGATACTAGTTACAACAGTTCCAATTGCCATTGAAATAGCAGCTCCACTTTTTGAATGTAAAAATTTTCGATAGATTAGTACCGAAGGTAGCATATAACAAAAAGCATAAAGCATATTTGAGATTTCGCCTACACCAGCAGTACTAGTACCTTTGAATAAAAATTTGATTAAAATTTTTAAAATGACAATAAAGCTTCCAGCAACCGGTCCCATTAAATATCCACCTAATATAATAGGGAGTTCTGAAAAATCCATTTTGATAAATCCGGGAACGATAGGTAATGGAAATTCTAAAATCATAAGAACTGCACTAATCGCTCCTAACATTCCTATAAGTGTTAATTTCTTTGTTGATAATTTGTTTGACTGGTTCATAAACCTCCTCCTTTTCTAAAAATGATTATCTCATGAAGTGATCAATAAATCCATATGTATTTGATAAAAAACAATTGTGAAAAATAAATAAAACAGTAAAAAAAAGAACTTTAGAATTTAGTTTTATTTAGAACTATTAAAAATGGATTTTCTTTATCTATAAGTCTATGAATATTATAAAAAAATTCGATTAGACAAAGGGTTAAGATTTGTTATATGCTAATCTTAT
>JPZU01000001.1:1930577-1936575 GCA_000875945.1 Lachnospiraceae bacterium TWA4
CTACAAAGCATAATAGATCGGAGGAATATAAATCATGATAAATGTCAAAATAGATGGAATCGCTGTTGAAGTTGAAAATGGTAGTACCATACTTCAGGCAGCCGAAAAAGCTGGAGTAGAAATCCCTACTTTATGTTATTTAAAAGAGCTAACACCAGAGGCTTCTTGCCGTATTTGTATGGTAGAAATCGTTGGTATGCCTAAATTAGTAACTGCTTGTTCTTTCCCAGTAGCAGAAGGAAATGAAATTTTAACCAAGAGCCCTAGAGTAATTGAAGCTAGACGTGGTATCTTAGATTTAATGTTATCTAATCACTGTACAGATTGTTTCTCTTGCCCACAGAATGGTGCTTGTAAACTTCAGGATCTTTGCTATGAATATGGCGTAGAAAGAACTACTTATGAAGGTGAAAGAATTGAGAAACCTATCGATGATAGCAACCCATTCTTTACCTACAATCCAAACCTATGTATCCTTTGCCATCGTTGTGTAAACACCTGTCAGAAGATTGTTTGCCGTGGTGCAATTGATACCACTCAGAGAGGATTTAAATCAGTTGTTGGTATTCCTTTCGGTGATAACTGGAGAAATAGTACTTGTGAATCTTGTGGTAACTGTGTTCAGGCTTGTCCTACCGGTGCTTTAACTATGAAACGTAAAAAAGACTATCGTGTATGGCAGACAAGAAAAGTTCTTACTACATGTCCTCACTGTGCAACAGGTTGCCAGTACTACTTAGTTGTTAAAGGCAATAAGATTGTGGACGTTGAAGCAGCAGAGGGTCCTTCAAACAGAGGTCGTCTATGTGTTAAAGGTCGTTCAGGATGTTTCGATTTCGTACATTCTCCTGACCGTATTAAGACTCCACTTATTAAGAATAAAGAAACTGGTGAATTTGAAGAAGCAACATGGGATGAAGCATTAGATTTAGTAGCTTCTAAATTCATGGAAATCAAGAAGAAATATGGTACAGATTCATTAGCAGGTTTTGCTTGCTCTCGTTCTCCTAACGAAGATATCTACATGGTTCAGAAGATGGTACGTACCTGCTTTGGAAACAACAACGTAGATAACTGTGCTCGTGTTTGTCACTCAGCTTCAGTTGCTGGTCTTGCTATGACCTTAGGTTCAGGTGCTATGACCAACCCAATTTATGATATCACTCATGATGTAGATGCAATTATGCTTGTAGGTTCTAACCCAGAAGAAGCTCACCCTGTAGTAGGTATGCAGATTCGTCAGGCAGTTCAGAACGGTACAAAATTAATCGTTGTTGACCCTCGTGATATCGATCTTGCTAAGAAAGCAGACATTCATCTAAAATTAAAACCAGGTACTAATGTTGCATTTGCAAATGGTATGATGAACGTATTTATCGAAGAAGACTTAATCGATAAAGAATTTATCGCAAATAGAACCGAAGGTTTTGAAGAATTAAAAGAAATCGTTAAAGATTACACTCCTGAAAAGGTTGCTGAAATCTGCCACATTAATGCAGATGATTTAAGAGAAGCTGCTAGAATGTACGCAAAAGCTGGTAAAGCTCCAATTATCTATTGCTTAGGTGTAACCGAACACTCTACTGGTACAGAAGGTGTTATGTCTATGTCTAACATGGCTATGATGGTTGGTAAGTTAGGACGTCCTGGTTGTGGTGTTAACCCTCTTCGTGGACAGAACAACGTACAGGGTGCTTGTGATATGGGTGCTCAGCCTGGTGACTTCCCAGGATATCAGAAAGTTAAGAATCCAGAAGTTGTAGCTAAGTTTGAAAAAAGCTTGGGCGTTGAATTAAATAAAGAAGTTGGTGTTCATGCAACTGATGCATTCCATAGAATGATTGATGGTAGCTTACATGGATTATACATCTATGGTGAAGATCCAATCGTTACTGATGCAGATACTAACCACATCATCAAAGCATTAAAGAGCTTAGACTTCTTCGTACTTCAGGAATTATTTATGACTGAAACCGCAGCTTATGCAGACGTTATCCTTCCAGGACGCAGCTATGCTGAAAAAGAAGGTACATTCTCTAACACAGAACGTCGTGTACAGAGAGTTCGTAAAGCTGTAGAAGTTGAAGGCGATATGAGACTTGATACAGATATCATCATCGACTTAATGAATCGTATGGGATATCCACAGCCACACTTAACCTCAGCACAGATTATGGATGAAATCGCTTCATTAACTCCAAGTTTTGCAGGTATTAGCCATGAAAGACTTGACAGTGAAGAAATTGCAGGACAAGGTTTACAGTGGCCTTGTTTAGATAAAGAACATCCTGGTACACCAATCATGCATGTTGGTAAGTTCTCTAGAGGACTTGGTTGGTTCTATCCAGCTAAATATGTTCCATCAGCAGAACTTCCAGATGATGAATATCCAATCATCTTAATGACAGGTCGTATCCTCTATCATTACACCACTCGTGCAATGACAGGACGTACTCCTGGACTTATGGAAATTGAAGGTAAATCATTCATCGAAATGAATATTCAGGATGCAGAAAAACTTGGAATTAAGAATGGTGATAAGGTACGTTGTACTTCTAGACGTGGTAGCATCGAATCTACAGCTAGAGTTAGTGACAAGTGCTCACCAGGTGAATCTTGGATGCCATTCCACTTCCCAGATGGAAATGCAAACTGGTTAACCAATGCTGCATTAGATAAATATGCACGTATTCCAGAATACAAAGTTTGCGCAATTAAGATTGAAAAAGCGTAATATAATTAATTGTTACAGTTCACACGTCAGTGCATTATTGCGAGTTACAAAAATGGCGTGGTGTGAACAGTAACAATAATCGTCACTCATTATATAGAAGAGAGGATGTCACTTGGCATCCCCTCTTTTTTGTGTTAAACTATACCCCAATGGAGGTAGAAAGGATGATAGAATTAGGAGCAGTCTGTGGACGATTTCAAATTTTCCACAACGATCATTTAAAGTATGTACTTAGTGCAAAGAAACAATGTAAGCATCTATTAGTAGGAATTACATCACCAGACCCATCTTCATCGCCTGTGGAGAAGATTGATATGCATAGAAGTGATATAAATGCGAATCCTTGCACATATTATGAGCGAATGAGAATCATTGAAGAAGCACTTTATGAAAATGGATTGACAAGAGAGGATTTTCATATCGTGCCTTTTCCAATAGGTAAACCAGAACTTATTTCTTACTATGTACCCAAGGAAGCGACATGTTTTTTCACAATCTATGATGATTGGGGAGATGAAAAAGTTAGACGAATTGGGAGTCTTGGTTATAAGACAGATGTGTTGTGGAAGTGGGATAGTAGCAAGAAAGGACTTACCTCAACATTTATTAGAGAATGTATTAAAGAAGGAAGAGATTGGAGTTCATTTGTACCTAAAGCTACCTATGAATTGATTCTAAAGTTTGGTATAGATAAGAGAATAAAAAGTTGTTGACAATAGAAATGAATTCTCTTATAACTATATGTTAGAAAACTAACAAGTGTATGTTAGATAAGTAAAAAATTTGCTGAAAGGAGACTATTTTATGTTGAAACTATTGGTGGCTCAATTTAAAGAGTTTAAAAAAGAAGCCATCCTAACACCACTGATGATGGTATTTGAAGTTATCATGGAAATGGTGATTCCACTACTTATGGCTTCAATTATTGATAATGGTGTAGAAAAAAGTGATTTAAATCATATTTATTTCATTGGTGTTATTATGATTGTCGCAGCAGCTCTTGGATTGCTTTTTGGTGTGTTAGGAGGTCAGTTAGCTGCAAAGGCTTCGTGTGGATTTGCAAGAAACTTGCGAAGAAGTATGTATGAAAATATTCAAACATTTTCATTTTCAAATATTGACAAGTTTAGTACCGCAGGTTTAGTAACTCGTTTAACCACAGATGTGACCAATTTACAAAATGCTGTACAGATGATTTTACGTATGTGTGCAAGAGCACCACTTACATTGATTGTTGCGATGATTATGTCCTTTAGTTTAAGTCCTAGATTGTCAAGCATTTTCTTAGTAGCGATTGTCATACTTGCTTGTGTCTTAGCGTTGATTATTTCTAAAGCAACCAAATATTTTACTCAAGTATTTCCAAAGTATGATGAGTTAAATGCGAGTGTACAAGAAAATGTATCATCAATTCGAGTAGTAAAGGCGTATGTTCGTGAAGATTATGAGCGTACGAAATTTGAAAAAGCAAGTCAAAATATCTACAATATGTTCTGTAAAGCAGAAAATGTGATTGTTTGGAATATGCCAGTGATGCAGTTTACAGTGTATGTATGTATTCTTTTACTCAGTTGGTTTGGGGCACATATGATTGTCGATGGAAGTTTAACGACAGGTGACCTTATGGCTTTACTTAGTTATTGTATGAATATTTTAATTAGTTTGATGATGTTATCTATGATTTTTGTTATGGTAACATTAAGTGCAGCAAGTGCAAGACGTGTCAGTGAAGTGTTAGCAGAAGAAAGTAATTTAACAAATCCTGATCATGCAATTACTACTGTAAAGGATGGAAGTATTCATTTTGACCATGTAAGTTTTAGATATCATAAAGAAAGTGAAGAACCTGTTTTAGATGATATTAATATTCAGATTCAATCAGGTGAGACGATAGGTATTATTGGTGGAACAGGTAGTTCAAAATCGAGTCTTGTTAACTTAATTAGTCGTTTATATGATGTCAGTGAAGGACAGTTACTTGTTGGTGGAGTCGATGTCAGAAACTATGACCTGGAAACCCTTCGTCGTGAAGTGGCAGTCGTTCTACAGAAAAATGTATTATTTAGTGGTACGATTTTAGAGAATCTTCGCTGGGGCAAAAAGGATGCTACAAGAGAGGAATGCATTCATGCTTGTAAACTTGCTTGTGCAGACGAATTTATTGAGAAGATGCCTGATGGATATGAGACCTATATCGAACAAGGTGGTTCTAATGTTTCAGGTGGTCAAAAACAGCGACTTTGTATTGCTAGAGCTTTAATTAGTAAGCCTAAGGTTTTAATTTTAGATGACAGTACGAGTGCTGTAGATACTGCAACAGATGCTAAAATTCGAGAAGCATTTGCCACAGAAATTCCCGGAACGACCAAACTGATTATTGCACAGAGAATTTCTAGTATACAAAACTCTGATAAGATATTAGTATTAAATAATGGTCGAGTTGATGGATTTGGAACTCATGAAGAGTTACTAAAGACGAATGAGATTTATCGTGAAGTTTATGAGTCTCAAACCCAAGGTGGAGGAGACTTTGATGAGAATGGAGGTGAGGCTTAATGGCACAGGAGAAAGTAAAAGTACACGGTGGCAGAAATACGATGCCTCGTCCCAAATTAGAAAATCCACGTCAAACATTATCTAGATTGATGAAGTTTATTATGAAGTATTATGGCGTTCAGATGACTTTAGTTTTAGTGCTTATTTTAGTTAGTGTACTTTGTAATGTTCAAGGAACTTTGTTTATCCAGAGTTTGATTGACGATTATATTAAGCCTCTTATGCAACAGAATCATCCAGATTTTTCAGACCTTTTACATGCGATTTCTAGAGTGGCAACCTTTTATATATTAGGTGCTATAGCTACGTTTACGTATAATCGAATTATGGTTGTTGTTACACAAGGGACGTTAAAACGATTTAGAGATGACCTCTTTAATCATATGGAATCTTTACCAATTAAATATTTTGATACGCATGCGCATGGCGATATTATGTCTGTGTATACGAATGATGCAGACACACTTCGTCAGATGATTAGCCAGTCAATTCCACAAATGTTTTCTAGTGTAATTACAGTAGTTAGCGTAGTGATTAGTATGTTCTATTTAAATGTTCCATTAACGATTTTAAACTTAATTTTAGTTTTTGGTATTTTGTGGGTAACTAAAAAACTTGCAACGATTTCTGGTAGCCATTTTATTGCACAGCAAAAAGACATTGGTACAGTCAATGATTTGTTGAAGAGATGATGGAAGGACAAAAAGT
>JPZU01000001.1:1937777-1943295 GCA_000875945.1 Lachnospiraceae bacterium TWA4
CTTAAAGAGTTTAATAAGTTAAATGATAAGCTGTTTGAAAGTGCGAATGATGCAAATAGAATTGCTAATATCTTAATGCCAATTAATGCACAGCTTGGAAATTTAAGCTATGTTATCTGTGCAATTGTTGGTGGTATCTTTGCAATTAATGGATTGGGTGGATTAACTTTAGGTAAATTAGCAAGTTTCTTAACTTTTAATAGAAGTTTTAGTCAACCGATTAACCAGATTAGTCAGCAGTTAAATGCAATTGTTATGGCACTTGCAGGTGCAGACCGAATCTTTAAAATGATGGATGAAAAGCCAGAAGAAGATGAAGGATACGTTACCTTAGTTAATGCAAAATATGAAGGAGATCATCTTTTTGAAACGAAGGAACGAACAGGTCTTTGGGCATGGAAACACTATCATAAAGACAATGGAACCACTACGTATAAAGAATTAAAGGGTGAAATCGTCTTTGATGGTGTGGACTTTGGATATAATCCAGAAAAGATTGTGCTACATGATGTAAAGCTTTATGCAAAGCCAGGACAAAAGATTGCTTTTGTTGGTAGTACAGGTGCTGGTAAGACTACGATTACGAACTTAATTAATCGTTTTTATGATATTCAAGATGGTAAGATTCGCTATGATGGAATTAATATCACAAAGATTAATAAAAATGAACTTCGAAAGAGTTTGGGTATCGTTTTACAGGATACGCATCTGTTTACAGGAACTGTCAGAGAAAATATTGCTTACGGTAAACTTGGAGCAACTGAGGAAGAAATTAAAGCAGCAGCAAAACTTGCAAATGCAGATATCTTTATTCGTCAATTACCAAATGGCTATGATACGGTTTTAACAGGTGATGGAAGCAATCTAAGTCAAGGTCAAAGGCAGCTTCTTGCAATTGCTAGAGCAGCGATTGCAGATCCACCTGTATTGATTCTAGATGAGGCTACTAGTTCTATTGATACTCGTACAGAGAAGATTGTTCAAGAAGGTATGGATAAGTTGATGCATGGACGAACAACGTTTGTCATTGCCCATAGACTTTCTACTGTTCGAAACAGTGATTGCATCATGGTTTTAGAGCAGGGACGAATTGTTGAGCGAGGAACTCATGATCAGTTAATTTCCGAAAAAGGTCGTTATTATCAGTTATATACAGGAAATCAAGTTTCCTAGTCTTTGAGGTTACAGTCTTTAGTCAGTGTGCTACATTCAATGATGAAAATGACATGGTGTGAATAGGAACCTTTAGAGGATGTTTTGTTTAAAACATCCTCTATTTTATTTTGACAAGTATAGAGAATCATGCTACACTAAAAAGAAGATACTGTAAGGGAGTGAAGGTATGGTAAATAATAAAAAAGTGCAATTAATGACACAGATTGCTCTATATGAAAAAAGAGAAAAAAATAAGAGTTTATTAGTGAATCGCTTTTTTAGAGGAGATTATCTAGTTGTTCGTATGTTAAGAGCATTATTATTCTTTACAATTATTTATATAATTGTTATTGGAATGTGGTTAGTATATAGGGGACAGGATTTATTAAGTGCAAATGATTTAGGCAAAATTATAGAAATTATTAAATATGCCATTGTAGGATATTTATTCTCTTTAATCCCTTTTCTTTCAGTGGTTTATTTATCTTTTTGGATTCGATATACAAAGAGTCGAAGAAAGATTAAGAAATATCAAAAAAATTTGAAGTCGTTAAAACTATGGTATCAATCAGAAGAAAAGTAGAGAGGATATTATTCGTATGGTGTTATTATTTTTATTAGAAATACGAGAACGTTTGCGTACACTTTATATAGAACATGGAAAGATTATAAAGTTTCTTGGTAAATTTGCTTTATGTTTATGGACATTCCTTTATATTAGTTCTGTATTAAATTATAATGAGAAGCTATCTTCTATTCTTTTAATTGTAGGCATTTCTCTAGTTTGTTCATGTTTGCCAATTAATTTACTTCCACTTTTAGCGGGAGTCTTTGTCTTAGGTGAACTTAGTTCATTATCGTTGGAAATTACCTTAGTTGTAGGTTTGATTTTTGTTGTTATGTTATTAATTTATAGTATTTTTCTACCTGAATATATGTATATATTAGTTTTAGTTCCATTATTATTTTCAATAAAGGTTCCATATATTTTACCATTAATGTTGGGAATCATTGGGAACTTAGGAACAATCATTCCTTTGATGTTAGGAGTTTTTGTTCGATATTTAATTGTATACATTGCAGGAAATGCAACAGTTTTAGTTGATACAAATTCAATTGGTCGACTAGAAAAGTATATGTTATTAATTAATGGAATTATTGGAAACTCCATGATGTTTGCAGTAATTATAGCATTTGCATTGTCAATGATTGCAGTAATGGTTATTAGCCGTTTAACAGTTGTTTATTCATCGGTAATTTCCGTAAGCATTGGTGTAGTTATTGAGTTAATCATTTTATTAGGTGCAGACATCTTAGGCGGAAGTTTTACAAGAACTATTACACCTTTAGGAGTAACTTTTGGATGTATAATATCTGGAATTTTGGTACTAATATATAGAACTGTTATTTATACTGTTGATTATAGGAGAATTGAAACGGTAGAGTTTGAAGATGATGACTATTATTATTATGTAAAAGCAGTTCCTAAGATTAATGTATCAAAATCTGATATGCAAGTGAAAAAGATTGTAAGAAGAAAAAGAGGACAGACTCAAGATGAGATGGATGAGTCTATAGAGGAGTAAAAATTTGTTTGGAATCACAGATTTTATAGAAAAGAATTTTCAACTATCTATTCCATATATAAGAGTAATTGATATTATTGAGATTTTTATTATTACGATCTTGATTTATAATGTGATTTTATGGCTTAGAAATACAAAAGCATGGAATTTATTAAAAGGAATTTTAGTTTTATTTGTTTGCTATGTAGTTGCTTCGTCACTAGGAATGACAGTTATTGTTTGGTTGGTGAATAATAGTTTAAGTGTAGTAGTAGTGGCACTGGTCATTGTCTTTCAGCCTGAACTTCGTCAGGCATTAGACCGAATTGGAAATCTTAGTAAGACAGGTCGATTAGCGACTTTTCTTCCTTTTGAAATTTTTAATCAGGCAGAGAGAGAAAAGGATCCTTTCAATCGTGAAACAGCAATGGAAATTTTAAATGCAACATTTGCAATGGCTGCAGTAAAAACTGGAGCCTTGATTGTTATACAGCAGTCCATAGAGCTAAAAAATTATGTCCAGCGTTGGGGAACAGACATTGATGCTATTGTAAGTAGTGATTTACTAATTAATATCTTTGAGAAGGATACACCTTTACATGATGGAGCAGTGATTATTGTGGATAATCGAATTGTTTCAGCTAAGTGTTTTTTACCTTTGAATGAAATTGCAGGAATTAGTGATCATTTAGGAACTCGCCATCATGCGGCAGCAGGAATTAGTGAAATAACCGATAGCATTACGATTATTGTATCAGAGCAAACAGGTCAGGTATCTGTTGCAAAAAATGGGCGAATAATGACTCATTTAAATCGAAAAGCATTAGAAAAAGAATTATTGTCTTTGTGTAAAAAGGAAGAACTAAAAGAAAAATCAAAAAAGAACTGGAAGTTATCGATAAGAAAGAGTGGTAAAAATGAAGGAAAGGATATAGTTGATGAAGATGAGGAAACATAGTTGGGGATTGTTAGTCCTAGCTTTCTTATTAGCAATCTTACTATGGATATTTGTTGTACGAGAAGATAACCCTAATATTCAGATTAATTTGGGAGAGATTCCAATAACCGTTTTACATGAAGAAACTTTGCATCAGAAAAATTTGGCATATGTTCTAAAATCAAAAGAAATTTCAGTGACGGTAACGGTTTCCCAGATAGATGGTTGGAAAGTTTCTGCTGATGATATAAAACTAGTTGTTGATTTATCCGAGTATCAATCAGATAATCAGACAATTCCTATTGAAGTGAGGTTTAAAAAGAATTCAACAAGAATTAAAAATTATAATTTATCAGAAAATTCAGTAGTTGTTGAAACACAAGTAATGACTCAAAAAACGTTAGATGTCGAATTGAATCTAAAAGGGGAACCAGAAGAAAGGTATTTAGTAACAGAGAGCAAAACAGATCCTACAAATATTGTGGTGAAAGCACCAAATTCAATAATAGATCAGATTGCTCGTGCAGAAGTAGACGTAGATATTTCTTCTTGTACAGATGATTGTATAGAAGAAAAATCCGTAGTCTTATATGATGATGAAGGAAAAAGCATTGATATAAGTAAAGAGCAAATTATCTTAAGTAGAGATACGGTAAATGTATCTATACAAATTGATCAGCAAAAAGAAGTGGGTATTGAGTTGCCTACAGTTACAAAATGTAAGGAAGGTTATCGGTATATTGAAATGACATCGTCGCTTTCGAATGTTGTGGTTTTAGGTAAAGAGGATATTTTAAAAACAGTTGATAAAATTTCTTTACAAAGAACAAATTTAGATTTAAAAAACGCAATAACCGATGTAAAAAAACCTATTCATTATCTGATTACCTTCCAGAAGGCATTTCTTTAATGCAGGACACGACAATTGAAGTAACTGCAAAGATTCAAAAATTAGATCAAAAAAAATTTACAGTTTATTCAAATCAAATTCTACCCCAAAATCTATTAAACAACACAACTGTTGAATTTATTGATGTATCAACTGATTTTACGGTTTTTGGGTTTAAAGAAGATTTAGAACAACTAAGTGTAAATAATTTAAATCCCACTATTGACTTAAAGAATGTACCTGTAGGTGAAGCAAATGTTGTTGAAGTACTTATAAATTTATCTGATAAATTAGAAATGTATCAATCACCTACGATTAAAGTAAAAGTTATACGAAGGAATTAAAGCGATGATTAGTCAAAAAGTTATTATTAAAAATCTTACAGGATTACATCTAAGACCAGCAGGAGTGCTTTGTACATTAGCAATGGATTATCAGTGTCAAGTGCAATTTAAATATAAAAAGGGAATTGCAAATGCTAAGAGTGTACTTAGTGTATTAGGAGCTGGAATTAAGTATGGAGATGAAATAGAATTTATTTGTGAGGGAGTTGATGAAGCGGATGCATTATCGGCAATTGTTGAAGCTGTTCATCAAGGTTTAGGAGATAAATAATCGGAGGAAGTTATGTTTAGGGGTATGGGCATATCAGCCGGAGTTGGTTTTGGACAAGTAATTGTTTTAGATAATCAAGATATAAACTTACAAGATTCAACTGTGCTAAGAAGTAAGGAAGAAGAATGGCAAAATTATGAGCAGGTTATGAAAAAATTTTCATCAGATGTGACAGTTTTTAGAGAAAAGTTGCAGGTTCGCTTTAATGATAAGCAGATGAATGATTTTGATAACCAGATAAAACAGATTTATTCAAATGAAGTTAGCGAGTTAATCCATGATAAAATATTTAAACAATTAGTATCGGCAGCTAGTGCAGTTGAAGAAGTTTTTAAACAGTTTTTTCAAGATGAATTG
>JPZU01000001.1:1943315-1955995 GCA_000875945.1 Lachnospiraceae bacterium TWA4
TGAAGAAATTATTAAAAAATTCAACGAAATTTGCTTGGAATTAAAGATATAGACGTTTCTAAAATATCCTCAGATACCATTTTAGTTTTGAGAAGGTTAACTCCAACGTTAGCTATTCAATTAGATTCAACAAAGATTCGTGGAGTAGTTACAGAATTTGGTGGTAGAAACTCACATTCAGCGATTATTATGCGTATGTTGGAAATTCCAGCAGTTTTTGGAGTAGTAGGATGTTTAGACTTTATTCAAGATGATGATGTTGCAATTATTGATGGAACAGATGGAACGGTCTTTATTAATCCAAGAGGAACAACCTATAAAAAATATCAAGAAAAAATGCAGATAGAATTAGAAGAAAAGAGAAAGCTTAAAGATTTTTTAACGAAAGAAACTTTAACAAAAGATGGCCAGAAGGTTCAGTTACTTGGTAATATAGAAAAGGCAAGTGATGTATTAAAAGTTCTAGAAAATGGTGGTGAAGGAGTTGGACTCTTTCGTACAGAATTTTTATTTGTTGATCGAACAACTCTTCCAAATGAAGATGAACAATTTGAAGCCTATAAAAAGGCAGCAATTCAATTGGATGGGAAACCTTTGGTAATTCGTACATTGGATATTGGTGGAGATAAGCAAATAGAATACTTGGGGCTTGGTGGAGAACCTAATCCATTTTTAGGATATAGAGCCATTCGATTTAGCTTAGATCGCATGGATATTTTTCAGACACAACTTCGAGCAATTTTGCGAGCTAGTGCCTATGGAAAAGTATCAGTAATGATTCCAATGGTTACTTCTATAGAGGAAATTAGGCGAGCAAAAACTATTTTAAATCTGATAAAAGAAGAATTAGAAAGTTGTAATATTCCATTTGATAAAGATATTTCATTTGGTGTGATGATAGAAACACCAGCAGCGGCTCTTTTAATTGATATATTTGCAAAAGAAGTAGATTTTTTAGCGTTGGAACGAATGATTTGATTCAATATACCATGGCTGTAGATCGAAATAATGAAAAAGTTTCTTATTTGTATTCACATTATCATCCAGCAATTATTCGAAGTCTGAGAATGATTATAAAACAGGCAATATCAAATGATAAGAGAGTGTATATTTGTGGAGAAGTTGCAAGGGACATAAATATGGTCCCATTGTTACTAGCTTTTGGATTAAGACAACTAAGTGTTAATTCTTCATCTATTTTAAAAGTTCGTTGTTTAATTTCTAAATGGGATACCAATTCTTTAGAAGAATTAGAACAGAAAGTATTGGAGTTTGATACAGCAGAAGATATTGAAAACTACTTGCAGTATTGCCTATCTTTATGATATGATATACAGCACATTAGTCGTATATTTTGGGAGGGAGATAACATGTTAAATTATAAAAAATACAAACGAGTGCCAGTTGTGGATTATCCACAAAGGGAATGGCCAAATAAAGAGATTATGAAAGCACCTGTTTGGTGTAGTGTAGACCTTCGTGATGGTAACCAGGCATTAGTAGAGCCTATGGTTGTAGAAGAAAAGATTGAAATGTTTAATCTTTTAGTAAAACTTGGGTTTAAAGAAATCGAAGTTGGTTTTCCAGCTGCTTCTCAGATTGAATTTGACTTTTTAAGACAATTAGTCGAGAGAAGGTTAATTCCTGATGATGTAACCGTACAGGTTTTAATTCAGTGCAGAGAGCATTTAATTAAGAGAACATTTGAAGCTTTAGAAGGACTTGATAAAGCAATTGTTCATATTTATAATTCAACATCAACTCTTCAAAGAGATGTTGTTTTCCATAAATCAAAAGAAGAAATTAAGCAGATTGCTATTGAAGGAACCAAGATGGTTAAAGAGCATGTGAAAGATTTTCCTGGAAAGATTCGTCTTGAATATTCTCCAGAAAGTTTTACAGGCACTGAACTTGACTATGCACTAGAAGTTTGCACAGCGGTTCAGGAAACTTGGGGAGCTACTAAAGAAGACCCAATCATCTTTAATTTACCTTCAACTGTTGAGATGAATACACCAAATGTTTATGCAGATCAGATTGAATGGATGCATAAGAATTTCAAAAATCGTGAATCTGTAATCTTAAGTGTTCATCCTCACAATGACAGAGGAACAGGTGTTGCAGCAACAGAGCTTGCATTACTTGCAGGTGCAGATCGAGTAGAGGGAACACTTTTTGGTAATGGTGAACGTACAGGTAATGTAGATATTTTAAATATTGCTTACAATATGTTCTCACAGGGAATTAATCCTGAACTAGAATTAGAGAATATTAAAGAGATTTCTGAAATCTATGAACGATGTACAAAGATGAAGATTCATCCAAGACATCCATATGGAGGTAAGTTAGTATTTACAGCGTTCTCTGGTTCTCATCAGGATGCAATTAATAAGGGTATTCAGGCAATGAAGGAACGAAATGCGACCATTTGGGAAGTTCCTTATCTTCCAATTGACCCATCCGATATTGGGCGTGAATACGAGCCAGTTGTTCGCATTAATAGTCAGTCTGGTAAGGGTGGAGTTGCCTTTGTTATGGATACGTATTATGGTTACAAGTTACCAAAGGGAATGCACAAAGAGTTTGCTGATGTGATTCAGAAGATTGCTGAAAAGCAGGGTGAAGTTGCTCCAGAACAAATCTTAGAAAGATTTGAAGAAGAGTACTTACACAATGTGGCTCCATATGAATTTATTAGTGCAACAGTTTCTGATGTAGGAGAGGAAGAAGACTCTCATACGAAGTGTATCCTTAAGTTTAAGTACAATGGAGAAGAAATGATTAAAGATGCTGTTGGTAATGGACCTATTGATGCAGCTATTAAGGCAATTTATGAGAAGACTGGTAATGAAGTGAAAGTCTTAGACTATAGTGAGCATGCATTAAGTAGTGGTTCTCATGCGCTTGCAGTTTCTTATATTAACTTATTAGATGTAAAGAGTGGAAAAACGATTTACGGTGTTGGACGTAGCTCAAATATTACAAAAGCATCTTATAGAGCAATCTTTAGTGCAATTGACAGACTAGCCAACCTATGATATAATGATATATTGTGATATTATATGTTAAATGCGAAGAATACATTTAAAGGAGGATACTCAAAATGAGTGTACAGGTAGAAAATTTAGAGAAAAATATGGCAAAACTTATCATCACTGTTGATGCTAAGGTTGTAGATGATGCAATGGAAGCTGTTTATAAAAAGAATAAAAGCAAATATAGCGTTCCTGGTTTCCGTAAAGGAAAAGTTTCTCGTAAAATGATGGAGAATTTATATGGTAAGGGAATCTTTTTAGAAGATGCTATTAATAGTATTTTACCAACAGAATATGAAAAAGCTGTTGAAGAAAGTGGTGTAGACGTTGTATCTGAGCCAGAATTAAACTTCACTCAGACTGAGCCAGGCAAAGATTTGGTTTTTGAAGCAACTGTAGCTGTTAAACCAGAAGTAAAATTAGGTCAGTACAAAGGTGTAGAAGTTAAAAAAGTTGTTGTAGAAGTAACAGATGATGATGTTATGAAAGTTATCAACAGCGAAAGAGAAAAGAATGGTGTAACTGTTAACGTAGAAGATCGTCCAGTAAAAGATGGTGACAATACTACTATCGACTTTGAAGGATTTATTGATGGCGTAGCATTTGAAGGTGGAAAAGGAACAGATTATCCATTAACTATCGGTTCTAACGCTTTCATTCCTGGATTTGAATCTCAGTTAGTAGGCGCTGAATTAAATAAAGAAGTTGAAATCAATGTAACTTTCCCAGAAGATTATCATTCAGAAGAATTAAAGGGAAAAGCTGCAATGTTTAAAGTAACTGTTAAGAAGATTGAAGAAACTCAGTTACCAGAAGTTGATGATGAATTTGCATCAGAAGTTTCTGAATTTGAAACTCTTGCTGATTACAAAGAAGATGTACGCAAGAACTTATTAGAAAGAAGAACTGCAGATGCTGCAATCGTTAAACAGAATGAAGCAGTTTCTAAAGCAGCAGCAAATGCTGAAATGGAAATTCCAGAAGCTATGGTAAATACTGAAGCTAAGAACCTTGTTCGTGATATGGCACAGAATATGCAGAGTCAGGGACTTACTATGGAGATGTACTTACAGTACACAGGACAGACAGAAGAAGCTGTTAGAGAACAGATGAAACCTCGTGCATTAGAGCAGATTAGAACAAGTTTAGTTGTAGAAGCTGTTGCTAAGGCAGAAGGTATTGAAGCTACTGAAGAAGAAATTAATGAACAGTATGAGCTTACAGCTAAAGCATATCAGATGGAAGTAGAAGAATTAAAGAATATGACAGGCGAAGCTTACTTAGAATCTCTTAAGAATAATATTGTAACTCGTAAAGCAGCAGAACTTATTGCAGCAGAATCTGTAGAAGTTGAAGTAGAAGAAGTTGCAGAGGAAGCAAAAGACGCTGAATAAGTAATCTAAGTAAGGGCTGTGTCAAGAAGGAGGATATTTGAATGCCAATTATTCCTAATGTAATTGAAAGTGCAAGAGGCGGAGAAAGATTTTATGATATCTATTCTCGTCTATTAAAAGAACGAATTATTTTCTTGGGTGAAGAAGTAACCGATGCATCAGCTAGTATTATTGTTGCTCAGTTATTATTCTTAGAATCAGAAGATCCAGGCAAGGATATTTCGTTATATATTAATAGTCCAGGTGGATCAGTATCTGCTGGCCTTGCAATTTATGACACAATGCAGTATATAAAGAGTGATGTATCGACCATTTGTATGGGTATGGCGGCTAGTATGGGTGCCTTCCTATTAGCAGGTGGACAAAAGGGAAAACGCTATGCACTTCCAAATGCTGAGATTATGATTCATCAGCCTTTAGGTGGTGCACAGGGTCAAGCAACCGATGTAAAAATTGCTGCTGACCATATTTTAAATACTCGTAAGAGATTAAATGAAATCTTAGCTGCAAATACAGGACAGCCTCTATCTGTTATCGAATTAGATACAGAAAGAGATAATTTTATGAGCGCTCAAAAAGCTAAAGAATATGGCTTAATTGATGCTGTTATTGAAAAACATTAATTAGAAAGTCGGTGAAATCATGGCTAATAGATATGAGGAAAAAGTAAGATGCTGCTTTTGTGGCAAACCTCAAGAGAAGGCTCATAAATTATTTGCATCTATGAAGCTTAAAAACGTGTTTATTTGTGATCAGTGTGTAGAAGATTGTTTTGAAATCTTAGCAACTGAGGATGAACAAGCACAAGAAGTAAAATCAGCTATTCAAGGTTTAAATTTACTTAAACCAAAGGAAATCAAAGAGTATTTAGATGAGTATGTCATTGGACAGGAGGAGGCAAAAAAGGTTCTTTCTGTTGCAGTATATAATCACTATAAACGAATTACTGCAAATGATGTTTCAGATGAAGTAGAACTTCAAAAGAGTAATATCTTGATGTTAGGTCCTACAGGTTCTGGAAAGACTTTTTTGGCACAAACACTTGCAAAACTTTTAAACGTTCCATTTACAATTGCGGATGCAACAACGCTTACAGAAGCGGGTTATGTAGGTGAGGACGTAGAAAATATTCTATTAAAGCTCATTCAAGCAGCAGATTATGATATTGAACGAGCTGAGTATGGAATTATTTATATTGATGAAATTGATAAGATTACCAAGAAATCAGAAAACGTTTCAATCACTAGAGATGTATCTGGTGAAGGTGTACAACAGGCATTACTTAAGATCTTAGAAGGAACGGTTGCAAGTATTCCACCACAGGGTGGAAGAAAGCATCCTCATCAGGATATGTATCAGATGGATACGAAGAATATCTTATTCATTTGCGGTGGAGCGTTTGACGGATTAGAAAAAATTATTGAGACTAGAACTGGTTCAAATTCTATTGGATTTAACGCAGAAGTACATGAGAAAAATGATTCAAATGCTATTGGATTATTAAAGAATGTTCTACCTCAGGATTTAGTGAAGTTTGGATTAATTCCAGAGTTTATCGGTCGAGTTCCAGTAACTGTTTCTTTGGATTTGTTAGACAAAGAAGCTCTTATAAAGATTCTTACAGAACCTAAGAATGCGATTGTAAAACAATATCAAAAACTACTAGAATTAGATGGTGTTTCTTTAAACTTTGAAGATGAAGCGCTAGAAGCAATTGCTACTCGTTCTCAAGAACGTAATACAGGTGCTAGAGGACTTCGTTCAATTATGGAAAAGATTATGATTAACGTCATGTATGAAGTGCCATCTGATGATAGTATAGGAAAATGTACAATTACAAAGGATGTCGTTGAAGGAACAGGTGAACCAATCTTAGAATACCGAGTAGACGAAGTAATTGAACATGAAAAAACGAAACCAGCAGATGCTTAATTGACATCTGTTTCACTAGGACTTCAAGGGAGAATGCTTTGTGTTTTCTTTTGGAGTCTTTCGCAAATAATAAGGAGAGTGAATAAATGAATTTTCCAGTAATTGCCTTACGAGGACTCACAATCCTACCAGGTATGGTTGTTCATTTTGATGCAAGCAGAAAGAAGTCCATCGATGCAGCACAAAAGGCAATGATGAGCGACCAGAAGGTTTTTGTAACTATGCAAAAGGATTCAGAAATCGAAGATCCTTATGCAAAGGATTTATGTATATATGGAACCTTAGTGCGAGTAAAACAATTAATTAAAATGCAAGGAAATATTATTCGCATTATGGTTGAAGGGTTAGAACGTTGTCGATTAAACGGAATTATAGAAAGAGACCCTTATTTAGTAGGAGATATTGAATTTCTTCCTAGAAAAAGTGTAAGCGAAGAAATTGAGTATTGCAGACAAGAAGCAATGGTTCGTATTTTAAAAGAAGATTTAGATAAATATTCGGCAGAAGTTTCTAATAACAAACAAGCAATTGCTCATATGATGACAATGAAAAAGCTGGATGAGTTATTAAATCAAATTGGAATTATTATTCCATTTGATCCAGAGAGTAAGCAACGAATGCTTGATGCCCCAAATTATGAGGATCTATATCTTATAGCTGAAGAATTACTTCGAAGAGAAGCTGCAATTAATGAAATTAAAAAAGAATTTCAGAAAAAGGTTAAGGAGCGAATTGACAAAAGTCAGAAAGAATATGTTCTTAGAGAACAGATGAAGGTGATTCGTGAAGAGCTTGGAGAAGATTCAAGTAATACTCAAGATGCAGATGAGTATGAAAAACAGGCGAATGCATTAAATGCTCCAGATAGCGTTAAAGAAGTCTTATTAAAAGAGATTAAACGTTTTAAAGCAATTCCAAATGGTAGCCAAGAAGGAACTGTTAGTAGAAACTATATCGAAACTCTTTTAGAGCTTCCTTGGAATAACTGTACACAGGACAATAATGATACTATTCATGCAATGAATGTATTGAATGAAGATCACTATGGTCTTGAAAAAGTGAAAGAACGAGTAGTTGAGTATCTTGCAGTTAGAACTTTAGTTCATAAGGGTGACACACCAATCATCTGTCTTGCAGGTCCTCCAGGAACTGGTAAGACTTCGATTGCAAAATCCGTAGCAAGAGCCTTAGGAAAGAAATATCATCGAATTTCACTTGGTGGTGTACGTGATGAAGCTGAAATTCGTGGACATAGAAGAACTTATCTTGGTGCAATGCCAGGATGTTTTGCAAAGGCATTAAAGGAAGTAGGTACTAGTAATCCACTAATTCTATTAGATGAAATTGATAAGACTAGTAGCGATTATAAGGGAGATGTAGCTTCTGCATTATTAGAGGTCTTAGATTCTGAGCAGAATAATCAGTTTAAAGATCATTACATAGAAGTTCCTCTTGATTTATCAAAAGTTTTATTTATTGCAACAGCAAATGATAAGTCAATGATCCCAAGACCATTACTCGATCGTATGGAAGTTATTGATGTTACAAGTTATACAGAAAATGAAAAGTTCCATATTGCAAAGGATCATTTAATTCCTAAGCAGTTAGAAAGAAACGGTTTAACAGCTGACCAACTTAGCTTTACAACTAAGGGATTACAAAAGATTATCCACAATTATACACGTGAAGCAGGCGTAAGAACTTTAGAAAGACAGATTGCTAAGATTTGCCGTAAAGTCGTAAGAGAAATTCTAGAACAGGGTAGAGGTAAAGTAAAAATTACTGAAACAAGTGTAGAAAAATACCTTGGAATGGAAAAAATCACATACAATAAGGCAAATACTGAAGATCAAGTTGGTATTGTGCGTGGCCTTGCTTGGACAAGTGTTGGTGGAGATACATTGGAAATAGAAGTAAATGTAATGCCAGGTAGTGGTAATCTTCAGTTAACTGGACAGATGGGTGATGTCATGAAAGAATCTGCACAACTTGCGCTTACTTATGTTCGATCAGTTGCTTCTGAATATGGAATTGATAAGAAATTCTTTGAAGAGAATGATATTCACTTACATATTCCAGAAGGCGCTGTACCAAAGGATGGTCCAAGTGCTGGTATTACTATGACAACAGCGATTCTTTCAGCAGTAACTAAGCAAAAAGTCTATGCAGATCTTGCAATGACTGGAGAAGTAACCCTTAGAGGTCGAGTACTTCCGATTGGTGGATTAAAAGAAAAACTTCTTGCAGCAAAGATGGCTGATATTCACCGTGTATTAGTACCAGATGAAAATCGAAGTGATGTATCTGAGATTTCTACAGAAATTACTAAAGGTTTAGATATTGTTTATGTAAAGAATATGAGCGAAGTATTAGGTCAAGCATTACTATAGTTGATACTAGAAATGGGAGCTGTTGCTTGCAACAGCCCCTCCCCTACATTATAAATAGAGTCAATTAAAAAAGGAGAATTACAATGGGTGGTTTTTTGGAGTAGCATCAAAATCTGATTGTGTATTAGAGTTATTTTATGGAATTGATTATCATTCTCATTTAGGAACTAGAAGAGGTGGTATGGCAGTACATGGAGACGAAGGTTTTCAGAGAGCCATTCACAATATTCAGAACTCACCATTTCGTACAAAATTTGAACGAGATGTTGCAGAGATGCAAGGAAATTTGGGAATTGGTTGCATTTCAGATTATGAGCCTCAGCCATTACTTATTCAGTCTCATTTAGGAAGCTTTGCAATTACAACTGTTGGTAAGATTAACAATCAGGATGAATTGTTAAAGCTTGTTTATGACAAGGGTCATACACATTTCCAAGAGATGAGTGGTGGTCAAATTAATGCAACAGAGTTAATAGCTTCTTTAATCTGCAAAAAAGATAGCATTGTTGAAGGAATTCAGTATGTTCAAGAGATTGTCGATGGATCAATGACATTGGTACTTATGACTAAGGATGCTATTTATGGAGCTAGAGACCGTCTTGGTAGAACTCCTTTAATGATTGGTAAAAAAGAAGATGATTCCGCATATTGTGTGGCATTTGAAAGCTTTTCTTACATTAATTTAGGTTATAGGGATTATAAGGAACTTGGACCTGCTGAAATCGTAAAAGTTACTCCAGATAAAGTAGAAGTTTTAAGTCCTGCAAGGGAAGAAATGAAGATTTGTTCATTCCTTTGGGTGTACTATGGTTATCCAACTTCTGCTTATGAAGGAATTAACGTTGAAGCAATGCGTTATAATTGTGGTTCAATGCTTGCAAAACGTGATGCAGGAAGTGGCGTAGAACCTGATATTGTAGCAGGCGTTCCAGATTCAGGTATTGCACATGCAATTGGCTATGCGAATGAATCAGGTATTCCTTATGCTAGACCATTTATCAAGTATACACCAACCTGGCCTCGTTCATTTATGCCTACCAATCAGGCGCAGAGAAACTTAATTGCAAAGATGAAGCTTATTCCTGTAAAGGCATTAATTGAAAATAAGAAGTTATTATTAATTGATGATTCAATTGTCCGTGGTACGCAGCTTCGTGAAACTACTGAATTTTTATATCAGAGTGGAGCAAAAGAAGTACATATTAGACCAGCATGTCCTCCTTTACTTTATGGATGTAAGTATTTGAATTTTTCTCGTTCAAAATCAGAGATGGATTTAATTACTAGACGTATTATTAAAGAACGTGAAGGAGATCATGTGTCTAAGGAACTTCTTGATGATTATGCAACTCCAGATAGCAAAAATTATAAAGAAATGTTAGATGAAATCTGTAAGATTCAGAATTTCACAACACTTAGATATCATCGTCTGGATGATTTAGAAGAGTCTATTGGACTTCCTTCTTGTAAATTGTGTACTTATTGCTTTAATGGTAAGGAATAATAAAATTAAAAAGACGTCAAATTTTGGGACTTCCCTTAATTTGGCGTCTTTTTATTTAGAAACTTTATTAAAAATTAGGGCACAACTTAGGACACATATTGTCTATAGACTTAACTTGTATTAAAATTAATACAAGTAACTATTGAAATTTACAGAAGAAAGGAGATTAAGGTATTAAAGTATAACTTAAAAATTTAATTGAAGCTAAAAATGAGAAATTATGGGAAGATGTAGGATCATTCTCATAAGTAAGAAAGGGGATCGTTTATGCAAAAATTTAAAAAAAGTATTAGCTTATTAATAGTATTTATGCTTGTGTGTACAATGACGCTTGGAATTGTTCCAATAAATTCATTGGCAACACCCAAAAGTACTGCGAAAAAAGTTAGTATCAGTTTGGGGATTAGTGAAACGGTTAAATTAAAAGTTCCTAACGCAAAAAAAGCCGCATGGAGTAGTTCTGATAAGAAAATTGCAAAAGTTACATCAGAGGGTGTTGTAACTGCATTGGCAGAAGGTAGTGCAACAATTACAGCGAAGTTGAAAGAGAATAAGAAAAAAACAAAGACTGTAAGCTTTACGATTATAGTAGAAAAGAAAAATCCTACAATTATTAATTTGAACGTGAATGACAAGAAGACTGTAGAACTTAGTGGAACAGTTAGTTGGAAATCTTCAAATAATGAGATTGCTATGGTAAGTTCTAAGGGTGAGATTACTGCATTAAAAGAGGGTGAGGCTACTCTTACTGCAACAGTTACTAGTAAGGGAAAGAATAATTATATTTCAAGTAAGACTGTTATTAATACCTATACGGTGAATGTGAATGCAGTTGAAGATAAAACTTATATTGTTCAGTTTGATAGTAATGGTGGAAGTGAAGTTGAGTCGATTAAAGTAAAGGAAGGCGAAAAAATTTCTGAGCCTGAAGCACCTACTAAAGAAGGATATATTTTTAGTGGATGGTATATGGATAAAGATTTAATAGATTTATTTGATTTTTCAGAAAAAATATCGAAAAACATTACCCTATATGCAAAATGGATAGAAGATTCTTTCATCTATAAAGTAACATTTATTACTAACAGTGATTATACAGATAATTTTACTCAAAGTATAAAAAAAGGAGAATCTCTAATTCGACCAGCTGATCCAATTAGAGAGGGATATATATTTGATAATTGGTATACAGATAAGGAACTAACTTATAAATATGATTTTACTACAGCTGTCAATAGTAATTTTGAATTGTATGCAAAATGGACTGCTATAAATGTAAAAATTTCTATTGATTTAGGTAGTTATGATGAAACGATAGTAAATAGATGTTTTAATGTTAATGTTATTTCAGATATTGCAGTCAAAGAAATTTCATATACACTAAAATCTAAAAATAAATCAGAAACTGTGGAATTAGGTACAACAGTAGGTAACTATACAGCAAACGTTTTACTTGAAGATGGTGAAAATATATTTACTGTAAAAGTAAGTACTGTAGACGGGACAATAACACAAAAAGAAGCTGTTGTAAAATATGATAGTGGACATATTTATGATGAAGATTTTTCTTCGGAGGATTATTTTGATAAAAAAAATGGACTTATATTAGTGCCGGTATATGAAGACAATGCAGATATAACTAATGATGAACCGTATGAATATTTAGTTTCAAATATCTTGAATTTATATTTTTCAGATAGCTCTTCAATTGAAGAAAGAAAGAAATTTATACAAGATAAATATAATGCTATACCAAATGGATATATATCATCTCTTTCAATGATGACAGCATTACTTAATGAACCTATAACAACTAAGACACATTTAACAACTAAGGAGTTATATGAAGAGATTATTCCAGCAGTAGATGAATATGCTGAAAATCTTTCTAATAGTTCTGATAATAAAATCTTTGAGAGTGCTGAAGTGGAAATACTTTATAAAGATTTAGATTTTGATTTTATTAGTAATGATACATGGGCAGAATCACGAGAATTTTGGAATACTGCTGAAAGGAAAAATGTACGTACCTATGCAGATTGGTGGTTGTCGGCAGTATCTGCAAATGAAGCGTGGCAGTATGATAACTACTATAATAGTGATTATTTAACCTCTATGACTATAGGAGTAATAGATGGTGGATTCCAAACTAATCATTCAGACCTTAATGGACAAATTGAAGTTATAAGTAAAGAAAATACAGCTCATACTCATGGAACTCACGTTTCTGGTATTATAGGAGCTACAGCAAATAATGAAAATGGTATAGCAGGAATCATGCATAATACTGCTACGAATCAAAATAGTCATATATTAGCATATGATATAATGGATGAAAATGGAAATATAGTATCAAGTTCTAAAATTAGAGATGGAGTCAAAAAGCTTATTGAAGCAGGTTCAAGTGTCATTAATATGTCTTTGG
>JPZU01000001.1:1956015-1957527 GCA_000875945.1 Lachnospiraceae bacterium TWA4
ATATAAATGAACAAGGTAAAAAACTTCAAAAATTCTTGGAAAACTTTTAGAAAAGGAATTTGATTTTATTATAGTTCAGGCAGCAGGTAATGGTAATCAATGGGAAATAGGTGTAGATTATCAAAATCAGGGTTATTGTGCATCTGTTAATAATAATAATTGTTATGAATCTGGAAGATTTGTTTCGGATGATAAAAAAGTAAAAAAGAAGATGTTATTAGCCGTATACTTATAGTTTCAAATATTACGAATAATTTAAATGAAGAAGGTTGTTACGTATTAAGCGCATCTTCTAATGGAGGAAATGGGGATTTGAATGTTATAGCAGCTCCAGGAACAAATATATATAGTACTATTATTAATAATGGTTGTGATTGGTTGTCAGGAACTTCTATGTCAGCTCCTCTTGTTACAGGTATTTGCGGATTGACGTGGTCTGTAAATAGATCTTTAAGTGGTGCTGAAGTTGTTGATATAGTAATGAGAAATACAAATGGAATAGCACAGAGTGCTAGACAAGTAAATGATAGAAATGCTGAAGAGCAACTTATCCCAGGAGGATTCTCTAATACTACTGGTGGTATGGGGATAGTAAATTCTTTTCGTGCTGTAGAAGCAGCCAAAAATACATTGCCTATTTATACAGGAAAGGTAGTAGATGCTACTACTGGTAATTCTATTCGTGCAACTATTATAATTCATAGAGATACATTTGATGGACCTGTTGTTGGAAATAATACAGGAACATATCTTTGTGATAATACAGGAACATTTACCTTACCTCAATTACCTTATGGGACTTATGTATTTGAAGTTGCTTCAGAAGGATATATATCTATTCCTGTTTTATATGAGGTAAATAAAAATGATTCTAATAAGACTGTTAATTTAGGTAATTTTCCACTTTCTACTACCCTAGATGATAATAATTATCGTATAGTGTTATGGTGGGGAGAAACTCCTAAAGATCTAGATTCGCATTTAGTCGCAAATACTGATACAAATGAAAAATATCATATATACTATGGTAATAAAAATCCGTCTCCAAGTTATGCAAATTTAGATATTGATGATACGACTTCTTATGGTCCAGAAACAATTACAATTACAAATTTTGAATCCTTATCAAATATAAGATATGCTGTACATGATTATAGTAATGCTGGAAGTACATCATCCGATTCTTTAGCTAATTCAGGTGCTTATGTAGTTGTATATAAAGGAAATTCATTACTACAAGTTTTCTATGCACCTAAAAATATTGGCGGAACTGAGTGGGATGTCTTTGCATTTGATGCAAGTGGTAATATTGTTCCAATTAATGAAATGAAATATTGCTCAAATGAAAAAAATATTCTAAATGATTAATAAGTAATCTTTTATTGATATTGGGTATTAAAAAATTATAAGGTACCAGGGTCAAAAGGTCACTTTTTCATGCTTGTATGAAAAATCGTGACTTTGAGATACGGAAAAACATGAAAAAGTAGCCCAATTTAGGCAAATTTTGAA
>JPZU01000001.1:1959274-1961825 GCA_000875945.1 Lachnospiraceae bacterium TWA4
TTATAGACGGTTTGTTTCTCCTTCGCTAATTCGATTTTGCAAATGACTCTTCGTGGATAGTCCCAACTACTCGCTTGATAGTAAAACTCTCCATAGGTTGTTGTTTGACTATCTGTTGGTAATTCAACAAAGCGATGTGCAAGTTCTTTAAGACGAGCATTTTCTTTTAATCGAATGACATAGGAAATTCCCTCTGTTTCGCATAAGGTATAAAGGGAGGGTACAGCAAATCCACTATCACCACGTAAAACTAAAGGAATTTGTGGATAAAACTCCCTAAATTCTTTAATCAAAGGAGTTAAAAATTCTGTGACTCCTGTCGATGTATAAGTAGAGCCTTTACGTAATAAGCATTTTAACAAATCACCAGTCATTCCATCATAACAGACTAGGAGATGATAGCCATGGTTTTGATAATGAAAATTAAATCCTTCACCTTCTTGATGACCATAGGTTATAAGTAAAGTTGAATCAATATCCAATAAGATAAGTTCAGGTGAATGGACTTGATACACATATCGACGACATTGTTGGATGATGGACTCGAACTGCTCAAGAGTTGATTCGTCCATTCGATTAAAAAATCGTGAAAGTGTTGGTTGAGAAGCTAGTGTATCTTTTGAAAGAATATTGGTAAACACTGGCTCATTTGTGAGTTCATCTGCACAATCATCTGTAAAGTAGGCTGCAAAAATCTGATTCAGTACTTGGAGAAGATTTTCTCCGTCTGTATGAATTCGAGATTTGGCAGAATCAGTTGTTTGGAACTGGTATCTTAAAATGGGTTCAATACCTGTCGTATGAAGAAATTCTTTGATTAAAAGAAGTCCACCATCTGTTACTGTTCAAGGGTCATCTAAATCTATTGGTAAAAATGACGAAAATAAAAAAATTTAATTAAACTAAAATTAACTAAAGAGAGATTATTCTTCGAGAGTATCTCTCTTTTTCTAGTTCTTTGTATATTATCTACCCTTGCAAGAAAAAACTTGATAATTTAATAGATTTTAGGCTTAATAGAGATATTTAGCTAACCATAGGAACCGTCAAATTGCCAGTAAATGATTTAGAGGAAATTTGAATCATTCGATGATTTATGATATTCTTTTAATATCAAAAAATTAGGGAGATATTCATGAAGAATACATTAACTAAGTCTTTAGAAGCTTATGAAAACTATATTAAGCGATTAGAAGAGGAAATTGACATTCAGGCAAAACTGATTGATGTACAAGAAGAAATGATTAAGCAATTACAGGCAGCCAATGAAGAGTATTCAAAATTAATTGAACAATGCACAAAACTTTCTAAGGAGAATTAACGAATGAATCAAACATTTGAATTTATGACAGCACTTCAATATCAAGTACAAATTCTAAAAAAACAGGTTGAAGGATTTAAAACAGGGGAAAGGTATGTCAAAATTCAAAAAGAGCATGAGAGGGAAGTTACTTATTTACGTCAAAAATTGAAGAAGGCAACAGAAGAGATTGTAGATGGAGAACGACGATTAAAACGAATAAGAATCCATTGGTTTGAAGTCTATGAAGATTTGGAAAGTGAACATCAAAAGGAAGTCAACCGATTAAAAAAACAACTAAAGGAATCAGAAAAAAGAGCCATTAAAGCTGAAAATCAAAGGGATGAGTTTAAGGAAAAATTGAAAGAACGAACCCACGAATACTACGAAGTAGGAATAAAATTAGAAGAAGAACAAGGACGAAATAAAAAACTTCTTGCACAGTTGAATCGAGATTTTGAAAATTCATCGATTGCATCCTCAAAGACTCTTCGATATAAAAAGATTACAAACAATCGAGAAAAGAGTGGACGAAAACCAGGTGCACAACCAGGACATAAAGGAACAAAGAGAAAATGGCAGACACCAACAAAAACCTGATATTGTCAATATTAGTTTACACTTTCTACTCGTATATTTTATGATTATGCTGCTTGTTTCAATGAATTATAATATCTCTGTCTCTTCACCATAGGAGGAAGTCCTTTATTAGAAGAACATATCCTCCGATTATTCCAGTAACTAATAAAATATCTCCAAACCATAGATTTTAATTCCTCAATAGTAAAATCACTAGATTTGTAATTTCTACTATAAAAAAGTTCCTCCTTTAATCGTGCTCACATACTTTCACAACGAGCATTATCATGGCAACGACCTCCTGCACTATTCATACTCTGCATAATTTTATACTCTATAACTGCTTTCCTATAAAGTTCACTTGTATACTGTGAGCCTCGATCGGAGTGAATAATACATCCTTTAATTTCTGGATAAGCCTCATACGCATTTTTTAAGGTTTTAACAACTAAAGGAGCCGCCATAGTCGTATCCATTGCAAGTCCAACCACAGCTACATCAAAGCAATCAAATATAGCCGAAACATAAAGTTTTCCATCGTTTCCTTTAATCTCTGTAATCTCTGTAATACATTTACTAAAAGGTTTATCAGATTTAAAATTTCTTTTTATAAGGTCATCGGATTTTCTAGCTTTTTATCAGCTTTTGTCAGTCCATGGGGTTTCCTTTTAG
>JPZU01000001.1:1962121-2005982 GCA_000875945.1 Lachnospiraceae bacterium TWA4
TGGCTGGCAGCGAAAAAAGCACTAGCTTCCTCCAAAAATTCATTTTCCTCTTTTAATCGTTTAATTTCCTTAGTTTGTTCTTTTACCTGTTTTCTTAGTAGATTCAATTCTTCTGTTAAGGACATTGCTACTTCAGGTGTTTGATTTCCAATACCTAAGTCAATTCTTCCTTCATTAGAAGCTTTTATCCATCCATTTAATGTACTTGCAGCAACTCCAATTTCTCTTGCTAATTTTACTGCTTGAATTTTATAATCTACATCATATTTCTTTTTTATTCGTGCCCTAAGTTGAGCACCTCCATTTTCTCTCTTTATATATCATAATATACGAGAGCAAGATGTCAACTTTTATTATACAGGATCAATGTAAGAAATAGTAAATATGATTTAAAAATATTAAATGGTGAACGATATTTAGAAATTTTTTAAATGGTTAATTATAGTATTTATGGAATATTAGTAGATAAAGAAAGAACTTATAATAAAACAATGATTATTAGAAAACGTAAAAATGGAGATATCACTTGATTCTACAAGTGTAAGAGAATTTTTTCTGGGATAGTTCAAATTTTTCGAGTAATATATGAAGATAAAGAGCATAAGGAACAGATTTATTTCATTATAAAAGATCGAGAGCAATTAGATTCAGAATTATATTTACTAAGTGATTTTTTAGAAGTTCAATATGAAACTTATAAGATTTATTAGTTTTATCAAAAAGGAGTTTTTTGAATTGAACGATTAGTAGAAGAATGGGCTATTGCATTAATAATTAAGCAGTATTCACAAGCTAAATCGTATACTTTTTCTTGACAGATTAAAAAATCCTACCTATAATAATCAAAGACAATTATTTCAGATAAAGTTACTGTTCACATCCACGCCATTTTTATCATTCGCAATAGCGCACTTACGTGCTCATTCGCTTCTACGAAGCTGTATTGCTCATTAAATGGCGTTCTTCTCGTCAGCCAAATGATTAAAATATCCTTGTGCGTGCACAAATATTTTAATCATTTGACTGACGTGTGAACTGTAACCAGATAAATTTAAAATGGAGAAACGAGGTTAGCAAGCGATGTATAACAAAGTTCAAACAGATTTGAAGTTTGTCGAGAGAGAAAAAGAAGTTTTAAAATTCTGGGCAGACAACAACATCTTCAAAAAGAGTATTGATTCAAAAAAGAAGGTCCAACTTACACATTCTATGATGGACCACCAACTGCCAATGGTAAACCACACATTGGACACGTAGAAACTCGTGTTATTAAAGATATGATTCCTAGATACCATGCCATGAAAGGAGCTATGGTTCCTCGTAAGGCTGGTTGGGATACTCATGGTCTTCCAGTAGAACTTGAAGTAGAAAAGAAATTAGGCCTTGATGGCAAGGAACAGATTGAAGAATATGGTTTAGAGCCATTTATTAACCACTGTAAGGAAAGCGTATGGAAGTATAAGGGAATGTGGGAAGACTTCTCTGATACTGTAGGTTTTTGGGCTGATATGGAAAACCCATATGTAACCTATGACAATAACTTTATCGAATCTGAGTGGTGGTCACTCAAGAAAATTTGGGAAAAAGGTCTTTTATACAAAGGATTTAAGATTGTACCTTATTGTCCTCGTTGTGGTACTCCATTATCAAGCCACGAAGTAGCTCAGGGTTATAAGGCAGTGAAAGAGCGTTCAGCAATTGTTCGTTTTAAAGTAGCAGGAGAGGATGCTTATTTCCTTGCATGGACCACAACTCCTTGGACTCTACCTTCAAATACAGGTCTTTGTGTAAATCCAGATGAGACTTACAATAAAGTAAAAACTAATGATGGATATACCTATTACATGGCTAATGCTTTACTTGACAAAGTATTAGGTGAAGTAGGTTATGAAATCGTAGAAACTTATGTAGGTAAAGATTTAGAATATAAAGAATATGAGCCACTATTTGCTTGTGCAGGTGAAGTAGCAGCTAAGCAGAAAAAGAAAGCTCATTTTGTAACTTGTGATAGCTATGTAACCATGTCAGATGGTACAGGTATTGTTCACATTGCACCTGCATTTGGTGAAGACGATGCAAAAGTAGGTCGTAAATATGACTTCCCATTTATTCAGTTTGTAGATGGAAAAGGTAATATGACCGAAGAAACTCCTTATGCTGGTTTATTTGTTAAAGATGCAGATCCTAAGATTCTAGTAGATTTAGATAAAGATGGTAAGTTATTCTCAGCTCCTAAGTTTGAGCATGATTATCCATTCTGTTGGAGATGTGATACTCCTTTAATTTACTATGCAAGAGAATCTTGGTTTATTAAGATGACAGAAGTAAAAGATCAGTTAATCCGTAACAACAATACGATCAACTGGATTCCAGAAAGCATTGGTAAAGGTCGTTTTGGTGACTGGTTAGAAAACGTTCAGGATTGGGGTCTTAGCCGTAATCGTTATTGGGGAACTCCACTTCCAATTTGGGAATGTGAGTGTGGTAAGCGTCATGCAATTGGAAGCATTGCTGAATTAAAAGAGATGTCTCCAAATTGTCCTGAAGATATTGAGCTTCACCGTCCATATATTGATGCCGTAACTATCGAATGCCCAGATTGTCATAAGCAGATGAAGAGAGTTTCAGAAGTTATCGACTGCTGGTATGATTCAGGTTCTATGCCATTTGCACAGCATCATTATCCATTTGAGAACGAAGACTTATTTAAGGCACAGTTCCCAGCAGACTTTATTTCAGAAGCTGTAGACCAGACTCGTGGATGGTTCTATTCATTACTTGCAATTTCAACCTTAATTTTTGACAAGGCACCATTTAAGAATGTTATCGTTATGGGTCATGTTCAGGATAAAGATGGACAGAAGATGTCTAAATCAAAAGGTAATGCCGTAGATCCATTTAATGCATTAGAAAAACATGGTGCAGATGCGATTCGTTGGTACTTCTATACAAGTTCAGCTCCATGGTTACCTAAGCGTTTCCATGATGATGCAGTAACCGAAGGACAGCGTAAGTTCATGGGTACTCTTTGGAATACCTATGCATTCTATGTACTCTATGCAGAAATTGATCAGTTTGATCCTACAAAATACAGCTTAGATTACAATAAGCTTTCTGTAATGGATAAGTGGTTACTTTCTAAGATGAATTCTGTAGTAGGTGAAGTAGATAATTTCTTAGCAAACTACAAGATTCCAGAAGCTGCAAGAGCTCTACAGGAATTTGTTGATGATATGAGTAATTGGTATGTACGTAGAAGTCGTGAACGTTTCTGGGCTAAGGGAATGGAACAGGATAAGATTAATGCGTATATGACTTTATACACTGCATTAGTAACGATTTCTAAGGCAGCAGCTCCTATGATTCCATTTATGACTGAGCAGATTTATCAAAACTTAGTTCGTAATTTAGATAGCAATGCACCAGAAAGTATCCACTTATGTGATTATCCAGAAGCAAATGCAGCTCATATTGATAAAGAATTAGAAAAACACATGGAGACAGTTCTTAAAGTGGTTGTTATGGGACGTGCTTGCCGTAACACAGCAAATATTAAGAATCGTCAGCCAATTGGACATATGTATGTAAAAACTGAAGATACTCTTCCAGAATATTATCAGTCAATTATTACTGAAGAATTAAATGTGAAAGAGATTGAATTTACAGAAGATATGAGAAGCTTTACTTCTTATACCTTTAAGCCTCAGATGCGTACTGTAGGTCCTAAATATGGTAAATTATTAAATGCAATTAAGGGTAAATTAGCTGAACTTGATGGCAATAAGGCTATGGATGAATTAAATGCAAATGGTCAGTTAGTATTTGAACTTGATGGCAATGAAGTCGTTCTTACAGCCGATGATTTATTAATTGATACTGCACAGATGCCAGGATTTGTTTCTGAACAAGATAATACATTAACCGTTGTATTAGATACTAATCTTACAGATAAACTATTAGAAGAAGGATTTGTAAGAGAAATCGCAAGTAAGATTCAGACCATGAGAAAAGAAGCTGGATTTGAAGTAACGGATCACATCTTTGTGTATGTAGATAACAATGAAAAGATTGTGACTTTAATGGGTGCTTATGCAGCAGAAATTAAAGGAGCAGTTATGGCTGACCAGATTCATGCAAATGCAATGGCTGGATATAGTAAAGAATGGAATATCAATGGTGAGAAAGTTACCCTTGGTGTAGAGAAAATTCAATAAATATATGCAGAATTATTATAAAAAATGATAAAATAGAAGATAAAAACAAAAGATGTTAAAGTGTTTTGTTGGTAAAATATACAATTGTATTAAAAATATACAATAATATTCAAACTTTTTGCCTAAAAAAATGAAGTGTAAACGATTACATTCTCGAAAAAACGCTTTGACATCTTTTTTTGTGTGTAGTATCATTGGTATACCCCAAAGGTGTAGTTAGATTAGGAGGACAATATGACAAAAAGAGAATTTGACAAAGAAGCCTTTAAAAAAGATGTAGTTGCTTACCTCAAAACACTATATCGTAAGTCAATCAACGAGGCTAGTATGCAACAAATCTTTAACGCTGTTGCATATTCTATGAAAGAAATGATTGTTGATGAATGGTGGGATACCCACAAGGCTTATGATGAACAAGATGTGAAAATGGTTTATTACATGTCCATGGAATTTTTAATGGGTCGTGCATTAGGTAATAACCTCATCAATCTTCA
This sequence comes from Lachnospiraceae bacterium TWA4, assembly GCA_000875945.1. Taxonomy (GTDB): domain Bacteria; phylum Bacillota; class Clostridia; order Lachnospirales; family Lachnospiraceae; genus TWA4. The sequence goes on from JPZU01000001.1 coordinate 1,966,830, forward strand.
GGCTTATGATGGCGTGAAGGAAGCATTAGAAGAATTAGGTTTAGATTTAAATGTGATTGAAGACCAGGAGAGAGACTATGCGTTAGGAAATGGTGGCTTAGGTCGTCTTGCAGCATGTTTCTTAGATTCTTTAGCAACTTTAGGTTATCCAGCTTATGGTGCAGGTATTCGTTATAAATATGGTATGTTCAAACAGGAAATTCGCGATGGATATCAATATGAAGTTCCAGATGATTGGCTAAAAAATGGTAATCCATTCGAAATTCGTCGTGAAGAATATGCAAAAGAAGTTCGTTTTGGTGGATATGTTCGTGTAGTTACTGATGAAACTGGTCGTAATCACTTTGTTCAGGAAGGATATCAGGCAGTTCGTGCAATCCCTTATGATTTACCAATCGTAGGATATGGCAATGGAGTTGTTAATACTCTTCGTATTTGGGATGCAGAAGCAATCAATACGTTTAATTTGGATGATTTTGATAAAGGTCAGTATCAAAAAGCTGTAGAATCTGAAAACTTAGCAAAAAATATTGTAGAAGTATTGTATCCAAATGATAATCATTATGCTGGTAAAGAGCTTCGTTTAAAACAACAGTATTTCTTTGTATCAGCAACTGTTCAGGCAGCTATTAAGAGATATTTAAAGAAACATGATGATGTTCGTAAGTTGCATGAAAAGGTATGTTTCCAGTTAAATGATACTCATCCAACAGTAACAGTTGCAGAACTTATGAGACTATTAATGGATGAATACAAATTAACTTGGGATGAAGCTTGGGATGTAACTACTAAAACTTGTGCATATACCAATCATACAATTATGGCAGAAGCATTAGAAAAATGGCCAATCGAGTTATTCTCTCGTCTTCTTCCTCGTATTTATCAGATTGTTGAAGAAATCAACCGTCGTTTTATCGAAGATATTAAGGCTAAATATCCTGATTGTGCAGATTATAAGATTCAGAAAATGGCAATTGTTTATGATGGTCAGGTAAAAATGGCAAATCTTGCAATTGTAGCAGGTTTTTCTGTAAACGGTGTAGCAAGACTTCACACTGAAATCTTAAAGAATCAGGAATTAAAAGATTTCTATGAAATGTTCCCAAATAAGTTTAATAATAAGACAAACGGTATTACACAGAGACGTTTCTTATTACATGGAAATCCATTACTTGCAAGTTGGGTAACAGATAAGATTGGTAATGAGTGGATTACAGATCTTCCTCATATTAAGAAGTTAGAAATTTATGCAACAGATAAAAAAGCTCAGCAGGAGTTTATGCAGATTAAATATCAGAATAAACTTCGTCTTGCTAAATATATTAAAGAAAACAATGGTATTGATGTAGATCCTCGTTCAATTTTTGATGTTCAGGTTAAACGTTTACATGAGTACAAACGTCAGCTATTAAATATTCTTCATGTTATTTATTTATACAACCAGTTAAAAGATAATCCAAACATGGATTTCTATCCAAGAACCTTTATCTTTGGTGCAAAGGCAGCAGCTGGTTATAAGATTGCTAAATTAACCATCAAGTTAATTAACAGTGTAGCAGATGTTATCAACAATGATGCTTCAATCAATGGCAAGATTAAGGTTGTATTTATTGAAGATTATCGAGTATCTAATGCTGAATGGATTTTTGCAGCTAGTGATGTCAGCGAGCAGATTTCTACAGCAAGTAAGGAAGCATCTGGTACAGGTAACATGAAGTTTATGTTAAATGGTGCATTAACTTTAGGTACTATGGATGGTGCGAACGTAGAAATCGTTGAGGAAGTTGGAATTGAAAATGCATTTATTTTCGGTTTATCAGCTGATGAAGTTATTAACTATGAGCAGAATGGTGGATATGATCCAATGCAGATTTTCAACAATGATCAGGATATCCGTCGTGTGCTTATGCAGTTAATTAATGGATACTTCTCTCCAATGGATCCAGAGTTATTCAGAGATTTATATAACTCACTACTTAACACTCAGTCTACTTCTAAAGCAGATACCTACTTTATCTTAAAAGACTTCCGTTCATATGCAGAAGCTCAAAAGAGAGTAGAAGAAGCTTATAAGAATGAAGCTTGGTGGGCAGAGGCTGCAATTAAGAATGTAGCAAATGTTGGTAAGTTTACTTCTGATAGGACAATTCAGGAATATGTTGATGATATTTGGCATTTAACTAAGTTAAAATAAAAAGATGTTAAAATAAAAAGATGTGGCTGTTGCAAAATAGCTATAAATGATACTCCCTCCACCACTAACGTGGTCCCCCTCCCTCAAGAGGGAGGCTATTACTAGAATTACTATAAATATAAATGAAATTCTAGTTAGAAAGGCTCCCTCTTGAGGGAGCTGTCGGTTGGCATGAGGTGCCATGAAATGGCGGAGTCCTGATGCCTAAAGCCGACTGAGGGAGTTCTAGAACCTTAATTTAGCAACAGTCCCATTATTTTTTCATCATGATATTGATAAATTCTTTATTATTCTTCGTATTTTTAAATAAATCAAGTACTTGTTCAACAAGTTCTTCAGGTCTAGAATTAATGGCTTTTCGTCTAATTCCATTCATCACATCTTGTTCTTCTTTACTCAATAGTAAGTCATCACGTCTAGTTCCAGACTTTAGAATGTCAATAGCTGGAAAGATTCGTCGTTCAGATAATTTTCTATCTAAAACTAATTCCATGTTACCAGTTCCTTTAAATTCTTCAAAGATTACATCATCCATTCGACTTCCTGTATCAACTAAAGCAGTTGCTAAAATTGTAAGACTTCCACCATTTCTCATATTTCTAGCAGCACCAAAGAATTTCTTAGGCATGTGAAGAGCTGCAGGGTCTAAACCACCAGAAAGTGTACGTCCACTCGCTTGAATCGTTAAGTTATAGGCTCTGGCAAGTCTTGTGATACTATCAAGTAAAATCATGACATCTTTTCCATGTTCAACAAGACGTTTTGCACGCTCTAAAACCATTTCAGCCACTCGTCTGTGGTGTTCAGGTGGTTCGTCAAAGGTTGAATGAATAACTTCAACATTTGGTGATTCAATATATTCTTTGATATCAGTGACTTCTTCGGGACGTTCATCAATTAGTAAGATAATAATATGAATTTCTTTGTGATTTGTTGTGACAGATTTGGCGATTTCTTTTAATAAAGTAGTCTTACCAGTCTTTGGTGGAGAAACAATCATTCCACGCTGACCTTTACCAATTGGTGCAACGACATCCATAATTCGCATAGACTTATTTTCTCTTGCAGTCTCAAGATGGATTCGTTCATCTGGAAAAATAGGAGTTAAGTCTTCAAAATTTGGACGTTTTTGCGCATCACTTACTGAAAAACCGTTGATTTTATCCACATATAATAGAGCAGGAAATTTTTCTGTTGCAGACTGGATTCTTGTAATACCACTGACAATATCTCCTGTTTTTAGGTTACATCTTCGAATCTGAGTTGGAGCAACATACACATCATTGGTTCCTGGCATATAGTTTTCACAGCGAATGAATCCAAATCCATCACTCATAACTTCCAAAATACCGTTTGCAGCAGGACCATTTTTTAAATTTTCAATTTCAGTAGGTCTGTTATTAGGTCTATGCTCTACCTTATGTTCGGGATTATTCTCTGTTTTATTTTCTGTTTTTTCTTTTTTCTCAGCATAATAAACTTCTAAAATTCTATCAACTAACTCTGCTTTTCTAAGAGTCGTAGAATTTTTAATTCCTTTTTCTTTAGCAAATTGACGTAAATCCACTAAAGACTTAGACATTAATTTTTCTTTCATAGCTAAATTTTCTCCTTAAAATTTGGGAATTAGGGAACTGACTAGTTCCTTGAATAAGGTTACTGTTCACACCTACGCCATTTTCATTATTCGAGGTAGTGTACTGACGTGTGAACTGTAACTGGGTAAGATACATAGAAATATCGTATCATACTTTTTTATTGATTTCAATAAGTATTTTTGTTATACTAATAGCGAATCGCGTGTGTTTTTAGGAGGCAAGTTATGACAGATCCCCTTACAATTTACAAATTAATGATTCTATTCATGTTAAAGCAAGTGCCATTTGCACTGACTAATACACAGATGTTAAATTTCTTTTTAGATAAGGAATATACGAATTATTTTACATTTCAGACTGCCTTAAATGAGTTAGAATCCTCTGGTTTAATTTCTTGTCAGAGTACTCATCGTACAACCAGATATGAGCTTACAGAATCTGGCAATGAAACACTGTCTTTTTTATTAATCAGTTAACACCAAAGATTATTAAAGAAATTAGAGAATATTTAGATGAAAATAAACTAGAACTTCGTCATGAATCAAATGTGATTTCTGATTATCATCAATTAACCAATCGAACTTATGTAGTGCATTGTGAATTAAAGGAAGATTATTTAACGAAATTTAGTATGGAATTTACCGTTCCTACAGAAAAAGATGCCCAACATCTATGTGAGAACTGGGAGAGAGATTATGAAGAAATTTATGCGTTCACAATGAGTACATTAACTAATTAACTAATGAGTATATGAACTAATCAACTATGGAGGACAATCTTTTGATTATAAAAAATGTAAATTTAGAAACAGTTTGTGGTATTACTAGTACTTTACCAAGAAATGCATCGACAGAATTTGCTTTTGCAGGGAAGTCAAATGTAGGAAAATCATCATTAATTAATGCATTATGCAATCGAAAATCTTATGCAAGAACTTCTTCACAACCAGGTAAAACTCAAACTATTAATTACTATAAGATTAATGATGAGTTTTATTTTGTAGATTTACCAGGTTATGGTTATGCAAAGGTTTCAAAAACTGATCGAGAAAAATGGGGTAAGATGATTGAGAATTATCTTCATACTTCTAGACAGCTTAAGGCAATCTTCTTATTAATTGACATTCGTCATGAGCCATCAGAAAATGATAAAAATATGTATGAGTGGATTGTTCACAATGGATTTTATCCAATTGTGATTGCTACAAAGGCAGACAAGTTAAAGAGAAGTCAGTTACAAAAACATACAAATATGGTTAGAAAGGGACTAGGTGTTCCTGAGAATCAACCAGTGATTGCTTTTTCAGCTGAGAGTAAATTAGGTAAAGAAGAGATATTGACAATGATTGAGGACTATTTAAATGAAAGAGAAGCTAACTAAGAGTGATATCGAAAAGATTCAAGAAGAAATTGATTACCGAAAAACTATTGTCAGAAAAGAGGCAATTGAAGCAGTAAAATCTGCAAGAGAATATGGAGATTTAAGCGAAAATTTTGAATATCATGCAGCAAAAAAGAATAAAAATAAAAATGAAAGTCGAATTCGATACCTTGAACGAATGTTAAAGAATGCAACCGTCATTTCAGAGGATTCCAAAGAGGATGAAGTCGGTCTTAATAAAAAAATCACTTTGTACTTTGAAGATGATGATTTAGAAGAAGACTATGTATTAGTGACAAGTATTTTAGGAAATTCTTTAGAAAATCGTATTAGTATTGAATCACCTATGGGAAAAGCAATCTTAGGACATAAAGTAGGTGAACGAGTATTCATTGAAATTTCTAAAGGAAATGGTTATTATGTGGTCATAAAGGCAATTGAGGTGGTTGATGTAGATGCTCCAATTAGGAACTATTAAATTAAAGAAAGTATTTGATACGCCAACCAAATTAGAGCATGGAGATGTGTCCATAATTATTCCTGAAATTTATTTAAATGTGATAACAATCTGGCTAATGGGTGAAAGAAGTAATACGCAGTTAATGTTACTTTTAGCTATTTGCCAGATTTTATACATTTTTTGTACAATGGGTATAAATACTATTTATACAAGGGAGTTTTATTTTGGCACATTACTTCGATTTCGATTTCGAGCAATTGAATTAGGCTTTATTATTGGGTGGCTACTGCTATTATTTTTAGGGTATTTACGTAGACCTTATTACATGACTTTATTTTTTATTATATTCTCAGATAAGGCACTTGAATCATTAGCGAAGTGTTTTGAACAGGAGGTATTACGTCAAAATAAGAGGTCTAAAGCAATCCCCTATGCAATTTATCGTTTAATTTTACCATTAATTATTTATACATTGGTATTGCTAGTCAGTAGGAATATAATCAGCGCTTATTTATGCTTAGTGCTTGCTAAACTTCCATTTGTAATGATTTTTGACTTTTATGAAGTTCATAGAATTAAAAAAATTCATTGGCGTTATCAGCCTGAAATGATCGGGAGATTAATGATTTGTTCACTCTCTGATTTTATTCCTAGTCTATCGTATGCAGTGTTGTTATATTTTCCAAGGATTGTATTGGGGATTATTTGGGGAGGAACGTATTTATCACGTTTTCAGGAATATTTTATTTTAGCACAGGTAATATTCCAATTAGTATTTGCATTAATACAGTCTAGGTTTGTTACTGTTTCAAAGGTGTGGGAAGTTTCACAGGAAAGTGAACGACAAAAAGCATTAGTAAGATTTACATTGGGAGTAATTGTTGCGACTTTTATCTCAATGGTACTACTCTTTGGAATAGGACCAAGTCTTTTGGAGCTACTTTTTAGAAGTTCATTTGGTGGAATCCTTTATTGGTTTGCCATTGCATTAGGTGTACGCTTATTAAATATTGAATTATACTTTTTATTAACATTAAAAGAGAAGAAAAGTTTAGCAATAGCGATTCGTTTAATTTGTGCAATTTTCATTGTTATAATTAGTTTAATTTATATTCCAGGTAGTCATAATCCATTAGTGTATACAGCAGTCATTTATACGCTTGGACGAGTGATTGAAGGTAGTGGATTACTTCTCTATATGGGGATTTTATGTTATTGTTCAAGGGTACTATAGCCTCCCTCTTGAGGGAGGTGGCTGCGAAGCAGACGGAGGGAGTATTTTTAGAAAATTTTCCGTTGAATAATTTATTCCTAACAATATAATACATTTAAAACGATATAGTATCCGTGTACTCCCTCAGTCGGCTTTAGGCATTAGGACTCCGTCAGCTTTGCTGACACCTCATGCCAAGCGACAGCTCCCTCAAGAGGGAGCCTGAGCAATGTTTGAACAGTAACTATATTAGATTGAAAAAAAGTCTTAGATTGGCTCTTGCAATTTATAAATTCCTATGCTATAATCTGTAAGGTTCATAGGAACTTAAAACTAAAAACGATGGTTGGAAACCATCTTGGAAAGGTTAAAAGGTGATAAAATGAAAGAAGGAATTCATCCTAATTATTATCAGGCAAAAGTTGTTTGCAACTGTGGTAACGAATTTGTAACAGGTTCTACTAAGAGCGATATCCACGTAGAAATTTGTTCAAAGTGTCACCCATTCTACACAGGACAGCAGAAATCAATCGCTGCTCGTGGACGTATTGATAAATTCAATCGTAAATATGGTGTTAAATAAGAAACTTTACAAAATTAGGTTGGGGCATGAGCCTCAACCTATTTTTCTATGAAAAGAATAATTCTATGAAAAGAATGATTCTATGGAGAGAATAACATGAAATATTGTGAACTTTTAAAAAATGCCCAAAAAGAATTAGAAGATCTTGCTGAAGGAACTGTGGATGCTTGGATTTTGTTTTCTGAGGCATTTTCTATGAGTAGGGCAGAATATTTTATGAAGATGAATGAAGAAGTGTCACAGACTAGTCCATTTGAAGAATGGATAGAACTTCGAAAAACTCATCTTCCCGTTCAATATATTATAAAAAGTGCTTCGTTTATGGGCTATGAATTTTTTGTCAATGAACATGTCTTGATTCCAAGGCAGGACACAGAAGTTTTAGTTGAAGAAGCATTAAAATTAAAAGCAAATAAAGTGTTAGATATGTGCACAGGTTCTGGCTGTATTGCAATTAGTTTAGAACTTCTTAGTGGAGCAAAGGTGATGGCTGTTGATATCTCAAAAGAAGCTTTAAAGGTAGCTAGTATAAATTGTGAGAATCTTATGTGCACAAATGTAGACTTGATAGAAAGTGATTTATTTGATAAAATAGAGGATAAATTTGAATTGATTGTCTCTAATCCTCCTTATATTCCTACAAAAGTTATTGAAGAACTAGACTTAGAAGTTAAAGATCATGAACCTCTTCTTGCTTTAGATGGAAGTGAAGATGGATTGGAATTTTATAGACGACTAGCAAAAGAAAGTAAGGATTACTTAGTTTCAGATGGAAGCTTACTTATGGAAATAGGCTGTGAGCAGGCCATGGATGTTTCAAATTTATTAGAAAAAGAAGGATATAAAGAAATTCAGGTTATTAAAGACCTAGCCGGTCTTGACCGAGTGATAAAAGCTAGATGGAGGTAAAATAAAAGATGTTTGATCGTTTAGAAGATATTCTCATGCACTATGAGGAACTTATGAACTCATTAAATGACCCTTTTGTAGCAAACGACCAGAGACGTTTTCGTAAATTAATGAAAGAGCAGTCAGATCTTGCTCCAATTGTAGAGGCATATAAGGCATATAAGCAGGCAAATCAGGATGTTGAAGATAGTGTAGCAATGCTTGAGGAAGAAAATGATGAAGATATGCGCCAGATGTTAAAAGAAGAACTTTCTGATGCAAAAGATCGTATCGTAGAATTAGAGCAAAAGCTTAAGATTTTACTTCTTCCAAAAGATCCTAATGATGATAAGAACGTTGTCGTAGAAATTCGTGCAGGTGCAGGTGGAGATGAAGCAGCTTTATTCTCAGCAGAACTTTATCGTATGTACTGCCGTTTTGCAGAACGTAATCGTTGGAAGACAGAGCTTGTCAGTGTCAATGAAAGTGGAATTGGTGGATTTAAAGAAGTTGTATTTATGATTTCTGGACAGGGTGCTTATTCCAAATTAAAGTATGAAAGTGGTGTTCATCGTGTACAGCGTGTACCAGAGACAGAGTCTGGTGGACGTATTCATACGTCTACAAGTACTGTAGCAATTATGCCAGAAGCAGAAGAAGTCGATGTAGAACTTGATTTAAATGATTGCAAGTTCGATGTATTCCGTGCATCAGGAAATGGTGGACAGTGTGTAAATACGACAGACTCTGCAGTACGTTTAACTCACCTTCCAACAGGTATTGTTATTTCTTGTCAGGATGAAAAATCACAGCTTAAAAATAAAGAGAAGGCTTTAAAAGTACTTCGCTCTAGATTGTATGATTTAGAGTTAGCAAAAAAACAAGCAGCAGAATCAGCTGAACGTAGAAGTCAGATTGGTACAGGTGATCGTTCAGAGAAGATTCGTACCTATAACTTCCCACAGGGACGAGTAACTGAACATCGTATTAAGTTAACACTTTATAAAATTGATTCCATCATGGATGGAGATTTATATGAAATTATTGATAGTTTAATTGCAGCAGATCAGGCAGCAAAGTTAAGTCAGTTAAATGAGGAAGCATAAATAAAAATGAAAAAAGTAAAAATGCTGCTAGTCTATGTAGTCTTATTAATTGGAATAGTAGCAGTAGCTCTTTTGGCGTATCGTTTATCTATGACACCTAAAGAGCTTGTGACAGAACCTAATTTTAAGTTAGTTCCTGGCGCAGAAGATGAAGAACAAGTAGAGAATATGGAAAACTATGAGACGTTAGTAGTTACTCCAACAGCTGTTTCAGAAATTGAGAAATTACCGGAGAAGGAAAAGGAATCAACGGATTATTCTCACTATCTTTTATTAGGCGTGGATACGAGAGATAGTATAAAAACTAGTAAAAGTGATGCGGTGATGTTATTGTCAATTAATGAACTAAAAGGCAGAGTTTTAATCACAACCATTCCTAGAGATTTATATGTATATATTAAGGGAAAAGGTTGGGATAAACTAGCGTATGCATATTCGTATGGAAAGTCTGAGTTAGTAAAGCAGACGATAGAAAATAATTTAGATATATCAATTAAAGGATATTTTACAATAGACTTTGAAGGATTAGAACATATAGTAGATGAATTAGGGGGACTTACGCTCTTTTTGACCGAAAAAGAAAGCAATCATATTCGAGACTTTTTTAAAGTTGAAGGAACAGAGGCTGGTCAAAATCAATTAAACGGCAAGCAAGTCGTTGCGTATAGTCGTATTCGTCTAATTGATTCTGATTTTCAAAGAATGAATCGAGAATATACTATTTTATCTGCCTTTTATGACAAATTAAATAAGTATTCGAAGACAACTTATCCAAAACTAATTTCAGAGCTTTATGACTATTTAAAAACAGACTGTACGTTAGCTAAATGTATAGATATTATTTCTGTAATTGAAGAAGAAGGCTTAGAACAAATGGATACGTACCCATTAGTAAAGAGCAAAGATGGCTATGGACGAATTATTGATGGAGTTTATTATTTTGTCTTAGATGATATGAAAGAGTGTATTAGTCAGTGGCATGCCTATTTGGGTGATAATTATAAACCATCAACATACTTTCAGATGATTTCAGATAGTCTAGCAAATATAATATTAGAATCAAAGGGTATTGCTCCCTAGCATTGTAGATATTAAAAAATAGGAGGAACTGAACTATGGGTAAATATTTTGGAACCGATGGATTCAGAGGAGAAGTAAACGTTGTATTAAATGTTGACCAGGCATTTCAAATTGGACGTTTTCTTGGATGGTATTTTGGAAAAGACCATAAATGCAAAGTTGTTATTGGAAAAGATACAAGAAGAAGTAGTTATATGCTAGAATATGCACTTGCTTCAGGACTTACAGCTTCTGGTGCAGATGTTTACATGCTTCATGTAACGACAACTCCTAGTGTAGCTTATGTGGTTCGTACAGAAGATTTTGACTGTGGAATTATGATTTCTGCAAGTCACAATCCATTTTATGACAATGGAATTAAGTTAATGAACAGCAAGGGCGAAAAAATGACACAGGATGTCATTGATGAAATTGAAAAGTATTTAGATGGAGAACCTGCAAATCTTCCTTTTGCATATAAAGAGGAGATTGGAACGATTACAGATTATGTAATGGGTAGAAATAGATATATGGGTTATTTAATCAGCCTTGCAACCCGCTCATTTAAAGGGGTTAAAGTAGGTCTTGATTGCTCGAATGGTAGTGCATGGTCAATGGCTAAAAGCATCTTTGATGCATTAGGTGCGAAGACTTATGTAATTAACAATCATCCAGATGGAACCAATATTAATAGAGATTGCGGTTCAACACATATTGACGTTTTACAAAAATATGTAAAAGATAATGGATTAGACGTTGGATTTGCCTATGATGGAGATGCTGATCGTTGTCTAGCAGTTGACGAAAATGGAAATGTTGTAGATGGTGATCTAATTCTCTATGTATGTGGTAAGTATATGAAGGAAACAGGCAGTTTAGATACTAATACAGTTGTGACAACGATTATGTCAAATATTGGTTTATATAAGGCATTTGATTCAGCAGGTATTCAATACGAAAAGACCGATGTTGGTGATAAATATGTTTATGAAAATATGGCAGCCAATGGTCACAAATTAGGTGGAGAACAGTCTGGACATATTATCTTTAGTAAATTTGCTTCTACAGGCGATGGTATTTTAACTTCTCTTAAATTAATGGAAGTGATGCTAGAAAGTAAAGCAACCTTAGGTGAACTTACAAGAGAAGTCGAGATTTATCCTCAGCTTTTAAAGAATATTCGTGTAAAGAGTAAACCAGAAGTCTTAAACGATAAGAAAGTGTTAGAAGCTGTTGATGCAGTTACAGAAAAACTTGGAGATGATGGACGCATCTTAGTAAGACAAAGTGGAACTGAGCCAGTAATTCGTGTAATGGTTGAAGCTAAAACCGAAGAACTTTGTAAAGAATATGTCGATGGAGTTATTGAAGTTATTAAATCTCAAGGACATGAAGCATAAAGGCTCCCTCTTGAGGGAGCTGTCGCTTGGCATGAGGTGCCTGCGTAGCAGGCGGAGTCCTGATGCCTAAAGCCGACTGAGGGAGTTTTAATAAATAAAGTAAATTTTGTATAAAAATGAAGAATCAATTAGGCAGGGGTTTAAGTCAAAGGCGACAATGGTTCCTGCCTAAGAGTGTATCTATGGAGGAAAACTATATGTGGAAAGATTATATAAGAAAAGTGGTTCCTTATACACCAGGAGAACAGCCTAAAAATAGAAAAGTGATAAAATTAAATACCAATGAAAATCCTTATCCACCAACGCCGAAGGTGGCAAAGGCATTAGAAGATTTTAACAAAGATTGCTTAAGACTTTATCCAGATCCTACAGCTTCAGCGCTTACGAAGACTTTAGCTGATTATCATGGCGTAGATGAAGATGAAGTATTTGTTGGAGTTGGTTCAGATGATGTCATTGCAATGGCATTTTTGACATTCTTTAATTCAGATAAACCAATTTTATTCCCAGATATTACCTATTCATTTTATAGTGTGTGGGCTGACTTATATAGAATTCCTTATGAAAGACCAGCCTTAGACAAAGATTTTAAATTAGTAAAAGAAGATTACTATAAGGAAAATGGAGGAATTATTTTCCCCAATCCAAACGCTCCAACTTCTTTAGCTGTTTCATTAGATTTTATTGAGGATATTTTAAAACACAATCAAGATTCATTAGTAATTGTCGATGAAGCTTACATAGACTTTGGTGGAGATTCAGCTTTGGCATTACTTAATAAGTATGAAAACCTTTTAGTAATTCGAACCTTTTCAAAATCTCGCTCAATGGCAGGCATGAGAATTGGTTATGCAATCGGTAATAAATTCTTAATTAAAGCGTTAAATGATGTGAAGTATTCTTATAATTCTTATACAATGAATCAGACGAGTTTAGTTTTTGGAAAAGAGTCTGTATTAGATGATAACTATTTTAAAGAAACGGTTGATAAGATTGTTGCAACAAGAGAACATGCAAAGAAGCGTTTTGAAGAATTAGGATTTACGTGTTTGGATTCAAAGGCAAACTTCTTATTTGTTACTCATAAGTGTGTACCAGCAAAGCAAATTTTTACACAGTTAAAAGAAAATGGAATTTTTGTCAGATACTTTGATTCACCAAGGATTGACAATTATTTACGAGTAACGATTGGTACTGATGAGGAAATGGAAGCACTTTATAAGTTTTTAGAAAGGTATGTGGTGAATGCATAAATATCTTAGAATTTTTCTAAATATCTTCATTCCAATTTTTATTACGATTTTAGTCTGTACACTAGGAGTTAGGTTCGTTGTATTTTTTATGCCGTTTGTGATTGGTCTTTTAATTGCTTGGATTGCAGCTCCAATTGTACGATTTTTAGAGAGACATTTAAAGATTGTTAGGAAGGCGGGCTCATTTTTAATTATTGTAGTAGTTCTTGCGGGGATTGTTGGATTAATTTATTTAATTATCTACAATTTAGTATTGTTTAGTATGGACTTAATTAAAGATGCCCCAAGCATCTATCATTCTATTCAGGCAGATATGCAGGTTACAATGGATAATCTAGAAAAGCTTGCAAATCGTCTGCCAGCTGATTTATCAAATCGCATACAGCTGATTTTAGAAAATTTAGAAGCATCTCTAAGTGAGATTTTATCTAGTCTCTTAGCAAAAGTGACAGACCCTACAATTTCAGCAGCAGGAAGTGTTGTCAAGAGAGTTCCGAATGGATTAGTGTATACGATTATTACAATTTTGGCTGCATATTTCTTTTTGGCAGATTTTGACCATTTGATGAGTAAGTTTTATGAAAAACTTCCAAAATCTGTTGAAGAAACGATTCATGTGATGAGAGATAAAGTGAAGGAAGTTATTGGTGGTTACTTCTTTGCACAATTTAAGATTATGATTGTTGTAGCAATCATTTTGACTATAGGGTTTTTGATTCTTGGAATTTCATATAGTGTGTTATTAGGATTGGTAATTTCATTTGTAGATTTTCTACCAATTCTTGGAACGGGAACTGTTTTGATACCATGGGCACTTATTCAATTAATTAATGGGTCGTATACGATGGCTATTGGACTCTTAATTATCTATGGAGTTTCACAGGCAGTTCATCAGTTGGTACAGCCAAAACTTATTGGTGACAGTATGGGAATTAATCCGCTTCTTACATTATTTTTATTGTATATTGGATTTAGAGTAAGTGGTTTTACAGGAATGATTCTTGCAGTGCCTATTGGGTTATTGTTTATTGAACTTTGTAAGATTGGTGTGTATCAGTCAGTAGTTGATGGGGTCAATGAATTAGTGGAAAGTATTAAGAAATTAAGACAGGGGAGTGACTAATTGATGAGTAAGTATACGAGAGAGGATATCTTAAATCTTGTAGACGAAGAAGATGTAGAATTTATCCGTTTACAGTTTGTGGATATGTTTGGTGTAACTAAAAATGTAGCAATTACTGCTAGACAGCTTGAAAAAGCGTTGGATAATAAGTTTATTTTTGATGGTTCAGCCATTGAAGGTTTTGTACGTGTTGAAGAATCCGATATGTATCTCTATCCAAATTTAGACACATTTCAGATTTTTCCATGGAGACCTCAACAGGGGAAGGTTGCAAGATTAATCTGTGATGTATATCGTCCAAATCGCACACCATTTGAGGGAGATCCTAGATATATTTTAAAAAAGGTCATTAAAGAAGCAAAGGATATGGGATACATATTCAATGTTGGACCAGAATGTGAATTCTTCTTATTTCACTGCGATGATAATGGTCTTCCAACAACACTTACTCATGAGCAGGCTGGTTATTTTGACATGGCACCAGTTGATTTAGCAGAAAATGTTCGAAGAGATATTATCTTAAATTTAGAAGATATGGAATTTGAAGTGGAAGCTTCACATCATGAGATGGCTCCTGGTCAGCATGAGATTGATTTTAAATATTCAGAAGTATTAGATACTGCTGATAATATTACAACCTTTAAGATGGCTGTAAAAGCTATTGCTAAAAGACATGGTCTTCACGCAACCTTTATGCCAAAGCCTGTAGGAAATAGTTGGGGATCAGGTATGCATTTAAATATGTCTCTATCAGATTTAGAGGGAAATAACTTATTTAGTGACCCAAGTGATGAAGCAGGTCTTAGTCGATTAGCCTATTATTTCTTAGCAGGAATTTTTAAGCATGTCAGGGGACTTACAGCGATTGCAAATCCAATCGTTAATTCATATAAACGATTGCTAACAGGATTTGATGCACCGTTATATATTGCATGGTCTTCAAAGAATAGAAGTCCACTTATTCGAGTGCCTTTATCAGATGATAGTCATGTCAGGTTGGAACTTCGTTCACCGGATTGCGTATCGAACCCTTATTTAACATTAGCAGTTTGTCTTGCAGCAGGACTTGATGGAATTAAAAATCAGTTAGAGCCACCAAAGAGTGTAGATTGTAATTTATATCAAATTTCAGATGAAAAAGTGGCAAGCCTTGGATTACAAAAACTGCCACAAGATTTGGGAGAGGCTATTGAGGCATTAGAAGAGGATAAATTTATTCAAGAAGTTTTAGGAGAACATCTATATAACCGATATATTCAGGCAAAGAAAACTGAGTGGAAAGAGTATTGTATTCAAGTAACAGATTGGGAACTGAATAAGTATTTGAGAAAATTTTAAAGGACTGGTAGTGTGACAAATATTATTGTTGTATTTCCCAAAATCGAAGATGCGAAGAATATAAAAAATCTGTTGATGAGAAATGGTGTACAAGTTACTGTCGTTTGTAATAGTGGAGCGCAGGCTCTAAGTTATGCAGATGAATTCCATAATGGAATTATTATCAGTGGATATCGATTAAAAGATATGATGTATACGGATTTATTAGTGGATTTGCCAAGAGGGTTTAGTCTTCTTTTAATTACTTCAAATTTACATGTAGAAGAAGCAAGTCAAATGGGTGTCATGTGTGTATCAATGCCTGTAAAAATTCAACATCTTGTACAGACTATTTTTATGATGTCAGAAGAAATTGAACGTGCAAGGCGAAGACGTAAAGAAAAACCTGTAAAGCGAAGTAGTGAAGATAGGCAGGTCATTGAAACAGCTAAGGAATTGTTAATAGAACGAAATCATATGACGGAGCAGGAAGCACATCGTTATATTCAAAAATGTAGTATGGATTCGGGAACAGGTATGGTAGAAAGTGCAAAGATGATTTTGAGTATTTATAGGTAGGATTAAGTTAACTATGAAAAAGGAAAAGGCATTAGGACTCCGTCACCTTTAGACATCAGGACTCATGTCTAAAGCAGGAATCTTATGCCATAAGATAGGAGGAACGAAGATGAAGTTTACAAAAATGCATGGTATAGGCAACGATTATGTCTATGTAAATTGTTTTGAGGAAACGGTAGAAGAGCCATCAAGAGTGGCTCAGTTAGTGAGTGATAGACATTTTTCAATTGGTTCAGATGGACTGATTTTAATTAAACCATCAAAAGTTGCAGATTTTTGTATGGATATGTACAATGCAGATGGCTCTCGCGGAGCAATGTGTGGCAATGGAATTCGTTGTGTTGGAAAGTATGTGTATGATCATGGATTAACCAATATGACGACAATTACTGTTGAAACTGGAGCTGGAATTAAGACTTTAAAGCTCAATGTGGTCAATGGTCGAGTAGTGACTGTAACTGTTGACATGGGATTGCCAGTTCTTACAAGTAATCATCGAGAAATAGACTTACGTCCTGAAGTAGTGGATGGACTTATAAGGGAAGAAATTTGGGAAGAACTTGTAGTAGATGAAAAGCCTTATAAAGTTATTAATATCTCTATGGGAAATCCACATACCGTTCTTTTTATAGAAAATGTTGATGATCTTGCGATTGAAACGATTGGTCCAAGTTTTGAAAATCATGAGCGTTTTAAAGATCGAACTAATACAGAATTTATCCAGATTGTTGATGATTCACATTTAAAGATGCGTGTATGGGAGCGTGGTTCAGGAGAAACTATGGCCTGTGGAACAGGAGCTTGTGCATCAGCAGTAGCAGCTTCATTAGCAGGATTTATTGATAAGAGTACCGATATTCGTTTACTTGGTGGAACTTTACAGATTTCTATTGATGAAGAAACTGGTCATGTATTTATGACAGGTCCTGCTACAGAGGTGTTTGAAGGAACTTTTAACTTATAGTTTTAGTATTAATTGGGAGAGTTGTATAAGAACTCTCCTTTTTTCTAACAATAGTTAGTAATATCTAACAATTCCGAAATGGAATTACCACCTTTGGGGTAGGAATTGATATAATGCAGATTGAAAAGAAAATTTAAGAATATACGAGGAAGAGAAAATGTGTAATTTTGGTCCGATTACCTTTGAAAAAGGTACTATTAAAAAAGAAATGTTATTTATAGATGCTATTCAATCAGAAATTCCTGTATGTGTAATCAGTGGAAACGAAGAAGGAAAGACTGTACTAATTACAGCAGGTGTTCACAGTTGTGAATATGTAGGTGTTGAAACTTGTCAACATTTAATGAAGAAGTATACACCAGAAGATATTAAGGGAAATTTAATCATTATTCCAGTACTCAATCG
This sequence comes from Lachnospiraceae bacterium TWA4, assembly GCA_000875945.1. Lineage (GTDB taxonomy): Bacteria > Bacillota > Clostridia > Lachnospirales > Lachnospiraceae > TWA4. Next base: position 1,984,352 of record JPZU01000001.1, read on the forward strand.
TACAGGGTTTGAAGCTAGAATTCCTACATTAGTACCAGAAGATGGCAAGAATTTAAATCGAATGTTCCCTGGAAATTGTGAAGGAAGTTTTTCAGAACGTTTAGCTGATTATATTGTAAAAAACTTTTTCCCAACTGTTGATTTTTACATAGATTTACATTCAGGAGAAGCTTATGAGGATTTAGAGCCTTATATTTATTTTGTAGGAAATTGTGATAAAGAAGTTAGTGACTATGCAATGAAGGCTGCAAGCCTTACCCATATGGAATTTATGGTAAAATCCACTTCGACAACTGGTTGCTACAACTATGCAGGAGTGATGGGTATCCCAGCTGTATTATTAGAAAGAGGACAAGCAGGCCGTTGGTCTTATAAAGAAATTGAAGAAAACTTAACAGATATCAACAATATGCTTATTTATGTAGGTATGGTTAATGGAAAACCAAAGGTACCAATTCATAAACCTTACTTATTAGAGCATCCATTGTATCAGCATGTACATCATTCAGGTGTTTGGCATACAACCTTAAAGGGTGGGGATTTATTAGAAGCAGGACAGTGGATTGGTAGCATTTGTGATTACTTTGGAAATGTAATTGAACGAATTTTTGCAGAACATGATGGTAAAGTTCTTTATTTGACAAAGACTCTTTGGGCAGATAAGCACACAGAAGTTATTTGCTATGCAACGATTTGCGATGGTGAGGAGTGTTGTATAAATCATGGACATGGACATGAACATGATCATGGACATACACATGATATTGAAGAATTAAAAGATTTGGATTAATTATAAAAATCGTCTGGGGAAACCTAGGCGATTTTTAGTTATTTTTGTCACTTGAAAGAAAGTGACAAAAATTATCAGTAAATGTCACTTTCTAAACTGGACAAAGTGACAACGGGAAAAGCTTGTAATCTTGTCACTTATCTGCTAAACTTTAATCATCAAGAACAGATGCGCAGCTGTTAAGCAACTAACGATTTAATTTTTCAAAAATTTAAAAGAAGGAGACATTACATGAAAGAAAAAGTTCAAAGTTTCGGTCGTTTTCTAAGTGGTATGGTCATGCCAAATATTGGCGCATTTATCGCATGGGGCTTTTTAACCGCATTATTTATTGAAGCAGGTTGGCTTCCAAATGCAGATTTAGCAACTATTGTTTCTCCAATGTTAACTTACATCATTCCTAGTTTAATTGCTTATCAGGGTGGTAAGATGGTTGCAGGTGACAGAGGAGCTGTTATCGCAGTCATTGCAACGATTGGTGTTATCTGTGGTACAAGTTACACAATGCTTATTGGTGCAATGATTATGGGACCTTTAGCAGGACTTGTAATTAAATTATTTGACAAAGCTGTAGACGGAAAAATCCCAGCAGGTTTTGAGATGTTAGTTAATAACTTCTCAGTAGGTCTTTTAGGACTTGCAATGTTAATCTTAGGTTACTACTTTGTAGGACCATTTATGGCAGTAGTTCTTACCGTTTTACAGGGCGGTGTTCAGATTTTAGTAGACAATGGTTTACTACCATTAATCTCAATATTCGTAGAACCTGCAAAAGTATTATTCTTAAATAACGCAATTAATCAGGGTATTTTCACCCCACTTGGAATTGAAGATGTAAAGAATGCTGGACAGTCAATCTTCTATATGATTGAAACCAATCCTGGTGCTGGTGCTGGTGTGTTACTTGCTTACTGTTTCTTCTCAAAAGACAAAATCAGTAAAGATTCAGCTCCTGGAGCTTTCATTATCCACTTCTTTGGTGGTATTCATGAAATCTTCTTCCCTTATGTATTAATGAATCCAATCTTATTACTTGCAACAATCGCAGGTAGTGTAAGTGCTATGTTCTATAACACCATCTTTGGACTTGGTCTTGTAGGACCTGCTTCTCCAGGTAGTATTATTGCTTACGTTGCAATGGCACCTAAGGGCAAAACTTTATTAGTCATTGGTTCAGCTTTAGTATCAACAGTTGTTTCATTTGTTGTAGCAGCAATTATCTTAAAAGCAACCTCTACTAAGGGCAGCTTAGAAGATGCATCTAATCAGATGAAAGAAATGAAAGCAGCTTCTAAAGGACAAAACGTAGCACAGGCTACTTCTTCAGTAAAACTTACAGCAGCTAATGTTAGCAAGATTATCTTTGCTTGTGATGCAGGTATGGGTTCAAGTGCGATGGGCGCAACCGTACTCAAAAAGAAATTACAAAAAGCAGGTCTTGATTCAATTGAAGTAGATCATGCATCTGTATCAGATATTCCAGCAGGAACTCAGATTGTTGTAACTCACAGAGATTTACAAGAACGAGCAAGAACTAGTGCACCAGATGCGAAGTTAGTATTAATTACCAACTTTATGGCAGCACCAGAATATGATGAATTAGTAAATGAGTTAAAAGGCAATTAACAACTAGAATACAGGAGGTGTTCATGGAACTAACACCACGTATCACAAAAATTTTGAACCTATTATTAGAACAGGAAAAGGCAATCTCTGAACAAGAGATTGCCGACAAAATTGGAGTGAGTCGTAGGACTGTTATGAGGGAATTTGAATACTTAGAGCCTAGTTTAAAAGAAGACTATGGAGTAAGCATTGTTCGTAAAAAAGGTATTGGTGTTTGGATAGAAGCTTCAGATGAAAATAAGAAGCAGTTACAATTATCTTTAAAAAATTCCCAAAACGACTGGTCTGATAAACATGTCAGAAGGAAGTATTTAACCTTAGAACTTCTAAAAAATAAAGAACCCCGTAAAATTTTTGCTTATGCCAATCAATTTAATGTCAGTGAATCGACAATTAGTAAAGATTTAAAAGAAATTGAAAAATGGTTTCATGATAGCCACTTAGAGATTATTAAAAAAGGTGGTTATGGAGTTTCAGTTTCGGGAAGTGAAGAAAGTTATCGATATGCTATTCAGAGATTCTTAAAAGAAAATTCTGAAGATGAAGATATCCGTTCACTTTTAAATAATGAACGATTAGAGCAAATTACTAAAACATTATTAGCTATGGATGAACCTAGACTAAAGTCTATGACAGAAAGTTCGTTTACGGCATTAGTGATGCATATAGCGATTTCAATTGAACGAATTTTACAAGGTGAGCTTATCCATGAAGGACAGTTTAAAGATTTTAAGCCAGAAGCAGAATATATGCTAGCTGTTAAAGTTGCAAATCAGCTAGAAAAGGAATTTGAATTAACGATCCCCCAAGAAGAAATTAATTATATTATGCTTCATATTAAAGGATCAAAGCTTCAGTATACGACACAGAATACAGATGCATCCTATCCCCTAGGAGCAGAAAATGTCTTAGATATTGTTGATCAAATGATTGATGCATTTGACCAAGAAGCTGCATATGAATTAAAATTAGATGAAGATTTTATTCACGGATTACTTGTTCACTTAGACCCCACTTTTACTCGTCTAAGAAATGAAATGAATATCTACAATCCAATTTTGGAAGATATCAAAAAGGAATATCCAGAAATCTTTGCAAAGTGTAAGAATGCAGCAAAAGTAATTACAAATCAAACAGGTTTTGAAGTAAATGACGAAGAAATTGGCTATCTAACGATGCACTTTGGTGCAGCAATGGAGAGAATTAAAGACCAAAAGCACAAAGAGCGAATGGTAGAGATTGGTGTGATTTGTGCAAGTGGATTTGGAGTTGCAAGACTCATGCTTACCAAGCTTCAAAACCAATTAAAAAAACAAGTGAATTTACACGCTTATGGTAAAGATGAATTGACTCCCTACACAGCTTCTAAAATAGATTTTTTTGTAACAAGTATTGATTTAGAGCAAAATGGAGTTGATTATTTGCAGGTAAGTCCTTTAATTCCGGAAAGAGACATGCAAAGGATTCGCGTGAAGGTGGATGAATATGCGAGAATGCCTGTAAAAACACAGACCGATGACTTTTCTAGACAGCTTGATGAAATTAATTTTTTAGCTACAAAAATCAAGCAAGTCATTAAGCGATACAAGGATCTTAGAATTGATGATGATTGTACGTTTAATGAGTTATTAACATTTATTAGTAAAAGTGCAACGAATAAAGTACCAACGAGTGTGATTTTAAAAGAAGATTTGTTAGCAAGAGAAAGCTTGATGTCACAAATTTTCCCAGAGCTAAAAATCGCATTATTACACTGCAAAACGAGGGCAGTAGATGAAGTAGCTTTTTACACTTGCAGAACAGTAAGTGGAGATTCATTTAAAGACCCTTATCTAAAAAGCATTCAGGCAGCAGTAATTTTACTCATGCCAATTGATGCGAACAGACAACAAAATTCACAATTGTTAGGGCATATTAGTAGTTCATTAATTGATAATGATGAATTTATGCAAACCATTTTATATAGAAGTGAAGAAGAAATTCGAAGTAAATTAGAAAAAATTTTAAAAACTTATTTTAATAACTATTTAAGTCAAGTATAAAGGAGGTCCACTATGGCATTATTTGGATTTGGTAAAAAGAAAAAAGCGAACCTGAAACTGTACAAGCCCCTAAGAGTGTAGAAACAGCTAGTAACAATGAAATCTTAAAGAAAGAAAATATCTTCCTAAACTGCGAACCACAAGCAAAAGAAGATGTTATTAAAAAATTAGGACAAATCTTAGTAAACTGTGGCTATGTTGATGAGCCTTACATTCAAGCAATGTTAGACAAAGAAAAAGTGTTTAATACAGCGATTGGAAATGAAATTGCCATCCCTCATGGTATTGAAGCTTCTAAGGATAGTATTAAGCAGTCTGGTATTGCAATCATGGTTTTCCCTAATGGAACTGATTGGAATGGTGAAAAAGTTCGAGTAGTTATTGCAATTGCAGGTCGTGGTGATGAACACTTAGATATTTTAGCAAAGATTGCAGGAAATTTAGCAGATACGGATGATATTGACAATTTGGTAGCTAGTGATGTAGATGCCATTCACAAAATGTTTGTAGATTAACTAATTAATATATATACTATAAGGCATGAGGACTTATCCCATGCCAAAATATGGAGGTAAAAGAAATGAAAACAAGAGCAGTTAGAATGTATGGTGAAATGGATTTAAGATTAGAAGAGTTTGAACTTCCAGAAATTAAAGATGATGAAATCCTTGTAAAAATTATGAGTGATAGTATTTGTATGTCAACTTATAAGTTAGCAAAACAGGGTAAGAAGCATAAAAGAGCTCCTCAAAACATTGATACAAACCCTATTATCGTTGGACATGAATGCTCAGGTGATATTGTAAAAGTTGGTAAAAAATGGGAAGATAAATTTAAACCAGGTCAGAAGTTTGCACTTCAGCCAGCACTTAACTATCAGGGCAAATTAGATTCTCCTGGATATTCTTATGAATTCTGTGGTGGTGCAGCAACTTATTGTATCATGCCTCATGAAGTAATGGAACTTGGATGCTTACTTCCTTATGAAGGAGATAGCTATTACAAAGCATCACTCGGTGAGCCAATGAGTTGTATCATCGGTGGATATCATGCAAACTATCACACCAATAAGCAAAACTATGAACACTCAATGGGTATCAAAGAAGGTGGTAATGTATTAATTCTTGGCGGTTGTGGACCTATGGGACTTGGTGCTGTAACCTATGGTATTCAGTTTGAAAATCGACCAAAGAGAATTGTTGTTACAGATGTTGATGATGCGAAGTTAAAACGTGCAGCAGAATGTATCACTGTAGAAGAAGCAAAGGAAAAAGGCGTAGAACTTCTCTATGTAAATACTGGCAAGATGGAAGATCCTATTAAAGAGTTAATGGATATCACAGATGGACATGGATATGATGACGTATTTGTTTACATCCCTGTAAAGCCTGTTGCTGAAATGGGTGATAAGTTATTAGCATTTGACGGATGCATGAACTTCTTTGCAGGACCTACAGACAATCAGTTTAGTGCAAACATCAACCTTTATAACTGCCACTATACCAGCTCTCATATCATGGGAACTACTGGTGGAAATACTGATGACTTAGTAGAAGCGATTGATCTTGCTGCTAAGGGAGAAATCAATCCTTCAGTAATGGTTACACACATTGGTGGTATTGATTGTATCGCAGAGGCTACTTGCAATTTACCAAATATTCCAGGCGGAAAGAAATTAACCTATCCTCAGATTGAGTTACCACTTACTGCATTAGATGATTTTGAAGAATTAGGAAAGACCAATCCACTATTTGCTAAATTAGATGCGAGTGTAAAAGCTCATCGTGGATTATGGAATGAAGAAGCTGAACACATCTTATTTGAGCACTTTGGTGTAAAATAACAATTATAGATATAATAGACATAAAATAATTTAAAAGAATTCCATTTTGCTATTAGAAAAATGGAATTCTTTTTTTCGTTGCAAATTGGACTAAAATAGTGTATTATATAAAATTGAAAAGGAAATTTGGAAAATTATAAAAAAGGGATAAAAAATCAGAAAATTTAATTAAAAAAATATAATTTTCAGAATATAATTACTAGTTTTTTTAATAAAGTTTGTGTAAACTTGTGTTAGTGATAACAAATTGGAATACTAAAAATTGACAAAATTAGAGATTTTTATGGAGTTTGGTGTTATAATCGGTTCAGCAATAGGAGCTGGGGAAGGCGGTGAAAATCCGTCACGATCTCGTCACTGTGATGAAATAATTATTTCTCAGTCAGGATACCAGCTTTTGTTAAGAAGATTTTAAGCCTACGAAAGATGGGTGTGTCTTATATAAGCTGATTAACGGTTTTAGTATGCACACTAGTATATAGTGTGTTTTTTATTGCAAAACACGCCCCTTTTTTGATATGATGAAAAAAGGAGAAAACATGGATATTAAACAATTACAGTACTTTGTTGTCAGCGTGGATATGGGAAGTTTTCATTCTGCATCCGAAGTTTTAATTACAACTCAACCAAATGTAAGTAAAGTTGTAAAGTCATTAGAAGATGAACTTGGAATGGAACTTTTAACAAGAACTAGAAATGGTGTAGTTATTACTCCAGAAGGAGAAACGATTTATCGTTATGCCATTGAGATTCTTAAAAATATGAAGACTATTAGTGACTTCAAATATGGTCAAGATACAGAAAAACTTTCGATTAGCAGTATTCCTAGCAAGTTAGTTGCTAAAGCAGTTGCACAGTTTTATGCACATAGTGAGCAACAGGGTACAACAGGTTTTCAAATGGAATTTTGGGAAGATAATGTAGAAGAGTTAGTAACTCGCATACATAAAAGAAAATCAGAAATTGGATTTGTTTATTTATCTGATAAAAATCTTTCAGCATTTATGAATCATGTTCGTATGAAAGGATTACATTTTGAGGAACTTGGAAGATATCCACTATTTTTATATGCTGGAAAGCAGAACCGTTGGAGCAAGTTTCCAACAATTACCGAACAGATGCTATCGAAGATTAAATTAGTTCAGTATAATGAAAAACATTATTCACTATACAGTCATTTAGGTCATTTAAAAGAAGACATTATTTATGGCGCTGAATCGACAGAAGTGGCAACAACCAATAGTGACCATTTTGTTTTTGAATTACTAAAAAATACTGAATATTGTTCAATTAGTAGCAGTTTTATTGATGACAGCTTTAGAGATGATGACATCGTTGCTATACCAATTGAACCATTAAAAGCGAGTATCAGCTTTGGATACATTAGACGCTCAAAAGATGAACTTTCAGAACTTTCGAAAGAATTTCTAGAGTATTTAAAGAAATACCATCTTCAAGATGAATCTAAAGCTTTGATAAATTTATAATTATTTAAGAGAGGAAAGCTTAGTGTGAAAGGAAAACTATTACTCAAACGACTGATACAGATTGTTATTGTATTAATTGGTATCAGTTTCATCACCTTCGGTTTGACGTACTTAGCACCAGGTGATCCAGTTACGATTATGTATTCCGCAACTGGTACAATGCCTAGTGAAGAAGTGTTAAACGAAGCAAGAGAAACTATGGGACTTAATGATCCTTTTATCGTTCAGTATGGTCGATGGATCGGTAAGGTTTTACAGGGTGATTTTGGTATGTCTTATTCCAAATCTAAACCAGTTATGGAATTGATTGGTATGAGACTCTGGCCAACTCTTAAGTTATCGTTAGCTTCAATGGTACTTATGCTTTTAGTATCTGTTCCACTTGGAATGTTAGCAGCAGTAAAACAAAATAAGATTCCTGATTATCTTGTAAGAGGTCTTACCTTCTTTGGTGTATCTATGCCAAACTTCTTAGTCGGATTGTTACTTTTATATATCATTTGTTTATGGCTTGGTTTACTTCCAGTTATTTCGACTGGAAAAGATTTTCAGTCATTAATCTTGCCTGCAGTCACTTTAGCGTTTGCGATGTCTGCAAAATATACAAGACAGGTTCGTACAGCCGTGTTAGAGGAATTAAGTCAAGACTATGTTATTGGTGCAAGAGCTAGAGGAGTAAAAGAATCTGTAATTTTATGGAAACATGTATTTCCAAACTCATTGTTGCCATTAATTACTTTACTTGGTCTTTCATTAGGTTCTTTACTCGGTGGTACTGCGGTAGTAGAAGTCATTTTCTCCTATCCAGGACTTGGTAACTTAGCAATTACAGCAATCACCACTTATGACTATCCATTAATTCAAGGATATGTATTGTGGATTGCTCTCATCTATATGGTTATTAATCTCTTAGTAGATATTTCATATAACTTTGTAGATCCTAGAATGAGAGAAAAGAATTAAGAGGTGAAGCAATGCTAGAGTTTATTAAAAAGAATAAAGGATTTACAGTATATTTAATTCTTGCCATAGCGATTGCATTGATTGGAGTATTTGCCCCAGTTTTTGCAACTCATGATCCAGCAGATGCAATTATGCAAAATGCTCTGCAAGCTCCGAGTAGTGAGCATTGGTTTGGAACAGACAAGCTAGGCAGGGATGTATTTTCACGAGTAATCTATGGAACAAGAATTTCATTAAGTTCAGCTATACTTTTAGTTGCTTGTATCCTAGTGATTGGTACTTTCTTAGGAGTACTTGCAGGATATTTTGGAGGTTGGGTTGATACAGTTATCATGCGTATTGCGGATATGATGATTTCTTTCCCAGGTATGGTACTTGCAATTGCAGTGGCTGGTATCCTAGGTGCAAGTATTACAAATGCGGTTATCGCAATTACTTGTGTAACGTGGACGAAGTATGCGCGACTTGCAAGGAGTTTAGTTTTAAAGATACGACATAAGGATTATGTTTATGCTGCTCAGTTAACAGGTTCTAAAACACCTTATATGCTATGGCAGTATATGCTTCCAAATACTCTTCCAACTTTAGTAATTACAGCTGCAACAGATATTGGTAGTATGATGCTAGAGATTGCAGCCCTATCATTCTTAGGATTTGGTGCAAAAGCGCCAGCAGCTGAATGGGGATTAATGTTAAATGAAGGGCGTTCTTATTTGGATAAGGCACCTTGGTGTACCATCTTCCCAGGTTTAGCAATTTTTGTAGTAGTTGTAGTGTTCAACTTATTAGGTGATAGCTTAAGAGATATCTTAGATCCTAGAAATGAATAAAAATTATAAAATATTATTGAAAAGAAAACATTAAGTATTACACGATATATATCCCATCCCTAGGGATTTATATATACAAAGAAAACATGAACTCATAGAGTTATAAAAGAAAACGTAGAAAGGAAAAGGAAACGAAACATGAAAAAAATAATGAAAAAAGTTGCAGCTCTTAGTTTAGCATTAATTACTGCTTCAACCATGATGGCTGGATGTTCAGGCGGTTCAAACAAAGAAACTACAAAGGCAGCAGATGCAGGAACAACTGCAGCAGCAGGTTCTGAATCAGTAGCACCAGCAACTCAGACAAGTGATAAAGTTTTAAAATTTGCTTGTCAGAACTTCTCAGAAAATATTGACCCTATGGCACAGACTAATGCAGCATGGGATGTAAGTCGTTATGGTATTGGCGAAACTTTATTCAGATTTGATGAGCAGATGAATGCGAATAACTATCTTTGCGACAAACATGAAGTAAAGGATGATGGTAAAACTTGGGAATTACATATTAAAGATGGTGTAAAATTCTCTAATGGCAATGATTGTAAGGCTTCTACTGTTAAAGAATACTTAGAATTAATCTACAAAAAAGAAGCTGATTACAAGAAAGACCCTTCAACTGGTCTTACAAGTACTCCTTCTAAATACATTCCAGGTATTCAATCAATCGAAGCTGATGATAGCACCAATGTAGTAACTATTAAACTTGAAAATGCTTTATTAGACTTAAATAGCCGTCTTTGCTTCCCATATTTCGTAATCTTAGACCCTTCAGTAGAAAACATGGCAGAAAATCCTGTAGGTACTGGTCCTTATGCAATCACTGATTACAAGATTGGTAGCAAGACTATGTCTATGAAGGCTAATGAAAACTACTGGAATGGTGTAGTTCCTTTCAAGGGAATTGAAATCAGCTACATTGAGAAGAGTGATGTTAAGGCTATGGCTCTTATGAATGGTGACGTTAACTTAACAGAAAACGTAGCAGATAAGACTAAATTAGAGGCTTTACAGACTGATGAAAACTATACAGTTAAGATTACTCCTGGTATCCGTTGTGGTTTTGCATATATGAATGAACAGGATAATCGTCCATTAGCTAACAAAGACTTAAGAAAAGCTGTATTAATGGCTATCGATGATGAAACCATTTGTAACACCATCGTAGGTGGTATGTATACACCAGGTTGTTCTTTAGTTCCTTCAACTTTAGATTATGGCTATGATCAGTTAACAGATGCAACTCCATTTGATGTAGAAGGTGCTAAGAAAATCTTAGATGATGCAGGAATCGTCGATAGTGATGGAGATGGATGGAGAGAACTTGATGGCAAGAAGATTACTCTTACTCATTACACCTATGACAACCGTGCTCTTAAAGAATTAGCAGAAGCTTGCCAGGTTAATATTGAAGCAATCGGTATTGATGTAGACTTAAAAGAAACTACAGCTGATGATATTTGGTCTGGTCACTTAGTAACTGGTGATTATGACTTATTATCTAACAACTGGACTACAGCTGAAATTGGCGATCCATATAGCTACTTAGATAACTGGTATGGTAAATCAGAAGCTAACTACTGTGGTTACAAGAATGATGAATATGATAAACTTTATGAAGAATTAGGTGCTACAGCTATTGATGATAAGGCTAAGAGAAAAGAATTATTAACTAAGTTACAGCAGATTCTTGTTGATGATTGTGTAGCTTTAGTTCATGGTTACTATAACAGTAACATGATTTTCAAAGCAAAAGGTGATGATGCAATCAAGGGTGCAACTACTCACTCAGCTGACTACTATTGGATTACAACTGATATTCAGCCAGCAGAATAAGAATTTCAAGTTGTATAACTATTAACTTAATGGGGTCAAAGAATCTTTGGCCCCATTCTACAAAATATAAAAAGGTTGGGAATGCATGTTAAACGTAAAAGATATTAGCATACAATATGGAAAGAATCCAAAACCTACAGTAGAACACTTTAGTTTAGAATTAAATGAAGGTGAGATTTGTTCAATTGTAGGAGAAAGTGGTAGTGGAAAAACTACAGTTATTCGTGCAATTTTAGGTCTCCTTCCAGGTGGCGGAAAAGTCTCCCAAGGAGATATTTTATTTAATGATAAATCATTACTTAAATATTCAAGAGAAGATTGGAGAAAGCTTCGTGGAACTGATATTTCTATGATTTTCCAAGACTCTGGAGCGATGATTAATCCAACTCGTAAAATTGGTGGGCAGTTTGTTGAATACATTCGAACCCACGAAAATATTTCAAAAAAAGACGCTTGGGATAAAGGTGTCATGATGCTAGAGCGTATGCGTTTACCTAGTGGTGATAACATTATGAATAGTTATCCATTCCAATTAAGTGGTGGTATGCGTCAGCGTGTAGGAATTGCAATGGCAATGACTTTTGAACCCAAATTATTGTTGGCAGATGAACCAACATCTGCACTTGATGTAACGACTCAGGCACAAATTATTAGACAGATGATGGAACTTCGTGACCAGTACAATACCAGTATTATTATCGTTACACACAACTTAGGTGTTGCAATGTATATGTCTGATAAAATTGTAGTTATGAAGCATGGAGCAGTTGTAGATGCAGGAACTAGAGAAGATATTTTACATCATGCAAAATCTGATTATACAAGAAATCTTTTAACCTGCGTACCTACATTGGAGGGTGAGCGTTATGTCTAATAGTGAATTAATTTTAGAAGCAAAACACGTGACAAAGAAGTTTCCAGCTTCACATAATCGTACATTAACAGCTTGTGATAATGTTTCATTAAATATTTATAAGGGACAGACTTTAGGTGTCGTTGGAGAATCTGGTTGTGGTAAGAGTACATTTATGAAGATGCTTGTAAGACTAGAAGATCCAACAGAAGGTGAAATTCTTTTCCGTGGTCAAGATATTACAAAGTTAAAAGGCGAAAATCTTCGTCAATATCGTCAGCGTATTCAGATGGTTTTCCAGGATCCATCTGCTGCGTTTAATCCAAAAATGAAAATTCGTGATATTATCTGTGAACCTCTTTTAAATTTTGGTAAGATTAAAAAGAGTGAGAAGGATGCTGTTGCTAGAAAATATCTAGAGATGGTTGACCTTCCTGGAGATTTTGCAGGTAGATATCCTCACAATATGAGTGGTGGACAAAGACAAAGAGTTGGTATTGCTAGAGCTCTTACACTAGAACCAGAAATTATTATCTGTGATGAAGCTACTTCAGCACTTGATGTTTCTGTTCAGAAAAATATTATTGAATTAATTGTTAAATTACAAAAAGAAAAATATTGCAATTGGATTTATCTGCCATGATATCGCTATGATGGCTCAGATGGCCCATCAGATTGCAGTTATGTATCTTGGAAATATTGTAGAAGTACTTCCAGGTGAAAATATGAAAGATATCGTTTCACATCCTTATACAAAAGCACTTATGGGCTCTGTATTTGAAATTGATATGGATTATACGAAGCCAATTGAAAGTATTGATAGTGAAATTCCAAGTCCATTAGATGTTCCACCAGGATGCCCATTCCAGAATCGTTGTGAGCATTGTACATCTAAATGTCAAACAGAGAAGCCTGAATTAAGAGAGATTGAGCCAGGACATTTTGTTGCCTGTCATTGTCTTTAGTTAGGAGTTTGCTAGAATGAGAGAACTAACTAAAGGAAGCATTACAAAGGGTCTTATTTACTTTATGCTCCCAATTTTAGCTGGAAGTTTGATTCAACAACTCTATAACACCGTCGATATTATCTTAGTTGGTAAATTTGTAGGTGACCATGCTACAGCATCTATTGGTGCTAGCTCTTTAATTGTTACATGTATGATTGGTTTCTTTAATGGAATGATGGTTGGAACCAACGTTATTGCAGCACAAATTTTTGGTAGTGGAAATAGAGAAAAATTAAAGAAAACTGTGCAGACAGTGTTTGCTTTTGGTATCTTAGGTGGTTTAGCCTTAATGGTCATTGGTCTTTTACTAACACCTACGTTTTTGCGTTGGATGAATACACCAGATGTCATTTTTGAACAAGCAGTTTCTTATCTTCGAATTTATTTATTAAGTATTGTAAGTATTGTTCTTTATAATCTAACATCAGGAATCTCTAGAGCAGTTGGCGATTCAAGCACTCCTATGGTTGTACAACTAATTGGTGGTTTTATCAATGTCGTTGTAGATATCTTTTTGATTGTTGGGTTAAATATGGGTGTAGTAGGTGCAGCAGTTGCAACCTTTTTCTCACAAACAGTTGCAGCCCTAATCCTTGTTCATCAAATTCAAACAAAATTAGTCGGTGGAAATTTCTTTGCTTGCTTTAAAGCCTTTGATTCCAATTTATTATCACAGATTATGAAGATTGGTATTCCTTCAGGTGTACAAGCAATGATTATGACATTTTCGAATATTATTATTCAAACACAGATTAATAGTTTCCCAGTTGATGCGATTACAGCGTTTACGGCATTCTTTAAGATTGAGATGGTTATGTATTTACCTGTTATAGCAATGGGACAGGCAGTTGTATCATTTGTTGGACAAAATTACGGAGCAAAGCAGTTAGACCGAGCAAAAAAAGGTGTACGAACAGGTATGATTACAGGATGTCTATTGCTTATTGGACTTAGCACCTTTATGATGATATTTATTCGTCCTGCATTTGGAATCTTTAGTGAGAGTGCATCGGTTATTGATTATGGTGTTCAGATTACTTCAATCATGTTTCCATTGTATTTTATTGATATGATTCTAGAATGTTTAAGTGCAGAAATTCGAGGTTTTGGTCAAGCATTCTGGCCAATGGTTTGTACGGTATTTAGCTTTGTTGTTGTACGATTAGCTTCACTGTTTATATTACTTAGTATTCACAGAGAAGTTCGAATGATTAGTATGGTTTATCCAATTTCATGGACTAGTGCAATTTTATTACTATTAATTTATCGTTCAATATTTATGAAGAAAAATAAGATTTATGAAAATAAGTAAAGCTGTAGAAATTGATAGGATTCCCTTTAAGTAGATAAGGTAAATAACCAAAATCTACTTAAAGGGGATTTTTTATGTGTAAATTACTTGCATCTTTAGAGATTTTTGAGTACAATGGCAGGTATGTTAAGTTAGACATGAAGAATAAAAGGACATGAGGACTTTGTCGCTTTAGGCATTAGGACTTCGTCCTCATGCTAAGTGACACCTCATACCAGTAGTTAGGGGAGACAAACATGGGAATAATAAAAATGGTAGATATTCTACATGAGTATTTTCGTAAAGGCGAAAATAATGAGGTTATTGAATCCACTCGTGCGATTGATCATGTAAATATAGATGTAAATGAAGGGGAGTTTGTTGCAATTTTAGGGCATAATGGCTCAGGGAAGTCTACACTTGCAAAGCATATAAATGGATTATTGTTTCCACAAGAAGGAACTGTTTGGATTGAAGGAAAAGACAGTAAAAATGAAGAAAATTTATTGTCAATTCGTCAAACAATAGGAATGGTCTTTCAAAATCCTGATAATCAGATTGTAGGGAGTATTGTGGAAGAAGATGTAGGCTTTGGACCGGAAAATATAGGAGTTGAAACAAAAGAAATCTGGAATCGAGTATCCAAATCTTTAGAACGAGTAGGGATGGTTGCCTATCACAGTCAATCTCCTAATCATTTATCAGGTGGACAAAAACAACGAGTAGCGATTGCGGGAGTACTTGCGATGCGTCCAAAGTGTATTGTACTGGATGAGTCAACAGCTATGCTAGATCCAGGTGGTCGAAAAGAAGTCATTAATACCGTTTTAGAGTTAAATAAAAAAGAAAAGATTACTGTTATTTTAATCACACATTATATGGAAGAGGCGATAGAAGCTAATCGAGTGATTGTTATGGATGGTGGAAAAGTAGTAATGCAAGGGCTTCCTAGAGAAATCTTTTCGCAAGTAGAAAAGTTAAAAGAACTTCGATTAGATGTTCCACAGATGACAGAACTTTCTTATTTATTAAGAAACGAAGGAGTAAATCTTCCTTCAGATATACTAACAATTGAGGAGATGGTAGAAGCAAATATGTCCATTAAATTAAATGATATATGCTATGAATATCAGTCAGGAAGTAAAACGATTGAAGCATTAAAACATATCAATTTAGAAATTAAAGATAATGAATTTGTTGGACTAATTGGTCATACAGGTTCAGGAAAATCCACATTAATCCAACATTTAAATGGTCTTCTTAAAGCAAGCAGTGGAAGTATTTACTACAATGGAGAAGATATTTATGGAGAAAAGTATTCACTAAGAAGTCTTAGACACCAAGTGGGATTAGTTTTTCAATATCCAGAATATCAGCTTTTTGAAATGGATGTGTTCACGGATGTTTGTTTTGGACCAAAGAATCAGGGATTAGACGATAAAGAAATTAAAGAGCGTGCATTATGGGCACTGAAGGCTGTAAAATTAGATGAAAGTTTATATAGCAAGTCGCCTTTTGAGTTATCAGGAGGTCAAAAAAGACGAGTGGCGATTGCAGGAGTGCTTGCAATGAAACCACAGGTGCTGATTTTAGATGAACCAACAGCTGGACTTGATCCAAAGGGACGAGATGATATTCTCGAATTATTAGTTCAATTAAAGCGCACTCATCAGATGACGATTATTTTAGTATCTCATAGCATGGAAGATGTGGCAAAATATGTTGACCGATTAATTGTATTAGACAACGGTGAGATTTTCTTAGATGGAACACCAAAAGAGGTCTTTAGTCATTACAAAGAATTAGAAAAAATTGGTCTTGCAGCACCTAAAGTTACCTATTTAATGCATGAATTAAAAAAGCGTGGCTTGGATGTAGATATAACAGCAACCACATTAGAGGAAGCAAAGGATACCATTTTACAGGCACTAAAGACGAGGAATAAAAGGGGTGATAATGATGATTAGAAAAATTACATTTGGACAGTATTATTCGGTCGATTCCCCGATTCATCGTTTAGATGCAAGAGTAAAGTTGGTTGTCACTTTTGTGTATATGATTACGTTATTTATGATTAATCATTGGGCTGGATATGTGTTGGCAACTCTAGTTATGGGAGCATATATTAAGGCTTCTCGTGTACCTTTTAAATTTATTGTACGTGGTCTTAAACCAATTATTGTTATTTTACTATTCAGTGTGGTGTTTAATTTATTTATAAAAGATGGAACACCTCTTATTGAATTTTGGATTATTCGTATTACAGATGCAGGACTTTATAAAGCCTTTACAATGGGACTTCGATTAGTGCTATTAATTCTTGGAACTTCTATTATGACGTATACAACAACTCCGAATGAATTAACAGATGCCTTAGAGAAAAGTCTTGGTTTTTTAAATAAAATTCATATGCCAGTTCATGAAGTGGCAATGATTATGGCAATTGCTCTTCGATTCATTCCTGTATTAGTTGAGGAAACGGATAAGATTATGAAGGCTCAGATGGCAAGAGGTGCAAATTTTGAAGAAGGTTCTTTAATAGAGCGAGCTAAAAATATGGTGCCTTTATTAGTGCCTCTATTTTTATCTGCATTTAGACGTGCAGATGAGCTTGCAATGGCAATGGAAGCTAGGTGCTATCATGGAGGCGAAGGGCGAACAAAGATGAAGCCTTTAAGATATAGATTCTCGGATATCGTAGCTTATTACTTGGTTGGGATTTATATTGTAGGGATTTTAGTAACCACATTGTCTATGTACGTTCTTGCAGTTGGAGCAGGAATTGTAGTTATTTATTGTGTGGTACAAACAATAGTTTGGCTTACAAGAAGGAAGGAGGTTTCCTATGAAACGTATCAAATTGGTCGTAGCGTATGATGGAACCGATTATTGTGGATGGCAGGTACAACCAACAGGTCAGACGGTTGAAGGTGTATTAAATCAGACATTATCAGAGTTATTAAGAGAAGATATTGTTGTGATTGGTGCAAGCCGAACCGATTCAGGCGTTCATGCTCTTGGAAATGTGGCTGTTTTTGATACGAATACTAGGATTCCAGCAGAAAAGATTTCATTTGCTTTAAATACAAGGCTTCCAGATACCATAAAGATTCAAGATTCTTGTGAAGTGGATAAAGATTTTCACCCAAGACATTGTGTAAGTTTTAAAACTTATGAGTATCGCATATTAAATAGTAAGTTTCCACTTCCAACGAATCGATTATATGCAAATTTTATCTATCGTCCATTAGATATAGAAGCGATGCAAAAAGCCTGCCAGTATTTAATTGGAGAGCATGATTTTAAGAGTTTTTGTTCAGCTAAGACACAGGTACTTACAACTGTTCGAACCATTTATGAGTTATCTGTAAGTAGTAAGGATTCTGATACTGGCTTAGAAAATAATATTGATACTGGTTTAGGAAATAATATTGATACAGGATTTGGAAATGAAATTTCTATTCGAGTAAAAGGAAGTGGTTTCCTTTATAACATGGTGCGAATTATTGCAGGAACACTTATAGAGGTAGGACTTCATGTCTATGAACCTGAACATGTAAAGGAAATTCTAGAAGGAAAAGATAGAAGTTTAGCTGGTGATACAGCACCGGCATGTGGATTGACACTTAAAAAAATAGAGTATTTATAAAAAAATGTTTTTAAGATTAGTAAAAGAAGTAGCTGATTTTATTAAAAAAATACAATATTTATAAAAAAATCCATAATAAATATCTTGACAATAAAAAAATTAAATAGTACAATAAAAAGGCTGTTGAGTACGGATGGTCAGTCCCGGACATGCTGGTCGGAAGTTCGATATAGCGGAAATATTAAATTAAAGAAGTTATAAAGAATATGTAATTATTCAGACTTAGTTTTTGATATGGCTTCTCACCATATATTGTTTTGAATAGTTACAAATAAAGATCGTTATGTTTGAGGAGGTTAACCAATGAAAAGTTTCATGGCTAGTCCGTCTACAATTGAAAGAAAATGGTATGTAGTAGACGCTGAAGGTTGTACATTAGGACGTTTAGCATCAGAAGTTGCTAAAGTTTTAAGAGGTAAGAATAAAGCTATTTTTACACCTCATATTGATACAGGTGATTATGTAATCGTTGTTAATGCAGAAAAGATTAAAGTATCTGGTAAGAAGTTAGACCAGAAATTATACTACAGACATTCTGATTATGTTGGAGGATTCAAATCTTGCACATTAAAAGAAATGTTAGAGAAGAAACCTGAAAGAGTTATTGAATTAGCTGTTAAGGGTATGCTTCCAAAAGGACCTTTAGGTAGAGAAATGTATTCAAAACTACACGTTTATGCTGGTGCTGATCACAAACATGAAGCTCAGAAACCAGAAGAATTAAAGTTTTAAGGTCTGAAAGGAGAGAGTAAATAATGGCTAAGACATCTTTTTATGGAACAGGTAGAAGAAAGACTAGTGTTGCTAGAGTATATTTAGTACCTGGTACTGGCAACATTACTATTAATAAGAGAACTCTTGATGAGTATTTTGGTTTAGAAACATTAAAGGTTGTAGTACGTCAGCCTTTAACTGCAACTGAAACTTTAGATAAATATGACGTATTAGTTAACGTTCATGGTGGTGGATTCACAGGACAGGCTGGAGCTATCAGACATGGTATTTCTAGAGCTTTATTAAAAGTTGATGCTGAATATCGTCCAACTCTTAAGAAAGCAGGATTCTTAACTAGAGATCCAAGAATGAAAGAAAGAAAGAAACCAGGTTTAAAGGCAGCTCGTCGTGCACCTCAGTTCTCAAAGAGATAATCTTTCGAAAACAGAATATATCGAGACATCTTTGGCAGAAATGCCTTGGATGTCTCTTTTTTATGCTTAATTTTTATTTTTCTATGAAGATTCCGATTTGAGCAGGATTATAAGTGAATAGTATAAATATAAAAATACATAGATACAGTAGATAGAATCCAATGGAATTTATTTTTCGATTACTTTTTGACCATAGATAGGTTGTATAAAAAGTTACAAATGTTGCTAGATAAAATGAACTAATATCAATAATCATATAGTTTTTACCTAATATTCCTGAGTATGTGTAAAAGAATGTTGGGATAAAAATAGTTCCTACTAATATGCCATAAGATAAAGCATTTCTTATATATGGATAAGTTTCTTTTAGAAAATATGTGGAAATTGGTAGATATAATAGAGCTGGGAAGAAGATTAGTTTCATATGTTCGAAGGTAGATTCATTGATTGGAGCAAACCATCCAAGAATCAAGTTATTCCCAGACCAATCGTAGATAAAATGCCACAAAGTTCCAAGAATCGATACAAAGATAAATCCAACAAACATATTCTTTTTTAAATCGTTCATAAATAGCCTCCGTAGTGATTGTAATACTAATTTATGCCAGTTATAGAACTATCATGCAAGTGAATCTGCGAATTTTAAACTAGCAGTTTAATGACAGCATCTATACCAGGTGATATGCTATCTTATGTAATCAAGAAAAACAACTCACCTTAATAAAAGGAGATAAAAATATGTCAGAAAAAATGTTAGTAACTCAAGCACTCGATGAAAGAGACCTTCTTGTAAAAAAAATTCGCGATAAAATTGCAAAAGCTGACTTTGTAGATACAAAGAAAGCAAATGAGGAAAAGGTATATGCTACTCGTTTAACACAGGAAGAATTTGCTAAAAAGGCTAAAGCGGCTTATCAGCAAATCTTAGATCTTATTGATCGTTTCCAAAAATTAGATGCAGCAATTGTTGCTTCAAATGCAGCAACATTTATTGAAACATCTTATGGAAAAATGTCTGTAGCAGGTGCTATTGCGATGAGAAATCGTCTTAGGAGTAAAGGAACCTATACAGATCAAGGAGACTTTGAAGGCTTCTTATACAATCGAATGAGTCTAAATTATTCGAAATGCTTATCAGTTATTGAGGATAAAAATCGTGCACTTCAGTCTACTGCAGCAGAAATGAGATTTAGTATTCTCGGTCGCGATACAAAAGTAAAGGATGATAAACCTTTAGATGTAGTTGAAGCTTATGTAAAAGAAAATACTACTGAGCTTATTGATCCTCTTGATATCAAACAAAAGATGGAAGCTTTAACGGAAAAAAGGATACGCTCTTAAGGGAGCTAGATACTCAGATAAAAGTAGCAAATGCTACAACTTTTATTGAGTTATAGCATAAGTTAATAGGCATTGTATTAATGTATTAATTAATGTATTAAATAGTAGGACTCCAGAAAACATATAATACACTTGTCTGCAACACGAAAATCTAAAAGCTATTTCCCCTTGGAGCAGGGTTATGCTCCACTCTAGAAAATCCAAATTTTAAATTAGGATATTTTAAATTAGGATAAATTCTTATATTCTGAATTAATCAACGGTTTTAGGTTTTATGTAAATCGTGAACTTTAAAAGGTAAACAGTTAAGAATTTAACAGAGAACATGGAACGGAAAACTTTGTTGTAGGTATGAATTAATTTCGTACTGAAATCCATGGGCATGGTTTGTGGTGTTGAAATAGGTAACATTAGATAATCCACATGGCTGTGTTGTAGACAAATAGAAAGAGCAGGTGCTGATGCACACTGCTCTTTCTTATTATAATTAATAGATACAAGGATTTCATCCATGGGCACTTGAAGTAGTGCACCGAGGGCATATAGGTTGTCTACCGAAGGTAAACTCTGTCCACGTTGCCATTTATAGATAGCTTGTGGTTCTTCAAATCCAAAAAAACCTTGCAAATCTCTAACGGAAAGACCGCGTTCCTTGCGAAGACGAAGGATATTTGCACCAGTTGCAATTGGATCGATAACAGGAAATGAAATTTGATTCATAATAGCCTCCTTGCATTCAATATTTGATTTGCATTATCTTAATAGAATATCATAAAAAAGATAGAATTTCAAGCAACTTTTATGTTATACTTAAAAAAATTATTAGAAAATGGTTACTGTTCACACCCACGCTATTTTTATCATTCGCAATAGCGCACTAACGTGCTCATTCGCTGCGTTGCAGCCGTATTGCTCATTAAATGGCGCT
>JPZU01000001.1:2006002-2007734 GCA_000875945.1 Lachnospiraceae bacterium TWA4
GTTTTAGCTGACATGTGAACTGTAACAAAAAATTATTAGAAAATGTTATTGACATTGCAGGTGAACTGTAACTAAAAAATAGATACAAGGTGTTAAAGGAGTTGTGAGGGTAGCATGTCTTATAGTGAATTAATTAAAAACTTTAATCGAACTCGTGATTATCTTCGGGAATTTTATGTTTATGGCTTTAAGAGCAGGAATGATTATACCAAAAAGAGCGCTAGGTCTTACGACAATGAACGTAGACATTTAGAAAATTGGCTTGGAGATTATTTGCAGTTTCATCAAACAGTGGATGGAAAGAAGAATTTTATTTCTATTGATACTAGAAATTTACATCACAATCCTTTATATAGAGCTTGGAAGACAAAAAGTTTTACAGATGGAGATATTACATTACATTTTATATTGATGGATGTATTAGACTCGTGGAAAAACTTAAATACGATTATGAATGAGATAGACGAGTATATTACAAAGACTTTTGATGAATCTACGATTCGAAAAAAACTAAAAGAATACATAGTGGAAGGAATTATTGAAAGTAAAAAGCAAGGAAAGAATGTCTATTACAGACGAGCTAAATTATTAAGTCCAATAGATCCTAAAATTATCCATTTTTTCTCAGAAGTTGCACCTTGTGGAGTAATTGGCTCATTTCTTTTGGATGATTCTATAGAATTAGAGAAAGACTATTTAGAGAAAGATTACTTTACATTTAAACATCATTATATTACATCATCTATAGACAGTGAAATCTTATATACTATTTTTTTAGCGATGCATGATAAACGAAAGGTGCTAGTAGAAATTTCAAATCATCGAAAAAATGAAGTAGTTCCACTTCGAGTAATGATTAGTGTACAAAGTGGTCGACAATATTTAATGGCATATGTACCATATTCTAAGCGAATACGTGCATTTAGAATCGATTTTATTCACTCGATAAAGATCACTAAAGTAAGTGAAGAGTTTGATCAGTTAAGAGAAAAGCTAAGAGGGATGCTTCCTCATATTTGGGGTGTAAGTACACAAAGTAGTCAGAATAATCGAATGGAGCATATCGAATTTACTCTTCGATATGCAGATAGTGAGAAATATATTTTAAAGCGTCTAGAGCGAGAAAAACGCTGTGGAAGAGTGGAACAACTAGATGAAAATTCTTGTAAATTTAGTGCAGATGTATTTGATGCAACAGAGATGATTCCTTGGATTCGTACATTCATTTGTCGTATCACAAGTCTTGAATCGTCTAATAAAGAAATAGAGAAACTATTTAAAAGTGATTTATATGATATGTATACGTTGTATGATTTAGATAACTAGATAAGTAAGTAATTTTAATATGTGATTTAGAGGAAAAGACAGATGATATTTAATGAAATCTATAGTATTTATTACAATACAGTTTTAAAAATTATTCAGACAGCTATTGACCATCCAATTAAAGAAAAAGAACTTAATGAAATTGTAAGAGAGTATGCGTTTAATGAAAGTTTATTGATTATCCCTCAAGCATTAAAGGAAGGCAGGTGGCAGTTACTAAATTCTGATGGAACAACGCCAATCAAACATCCACCTAAAATGCCTTTAACAAATTTACAAAAACAGTGGATTAAAGCAATTGAAAATGACCCTAGAATCCAGCTATTTACAGATAAAAAGATTGGTTTTTTCGATTTGGATGTAGAGCCATTATTTTTACCGGAAGATATCTTTGTATTTGATAAAT
>JPZU01000001.1:2007754-2008329 GCA_000875945.1 Lachnospiraceae bacterium TWA4
ATTACACAGATGAAAGTTACATACAAAATTTTCGTTTAATTTTAGATGCAATAAAAAATAAATATCCGTTAATCATTAAGCAGAAAAATCGACAAGGAAAAGAATTAGAAAAAGTAATTCTTCCTAAATATTTAGAGTATTCAGAAAAAGATGATAAATTTCGTGTCATTGGTGCAGGAAATAAAATGGGAAATACGATTAATTTGGGACGAATGATTAGTTGTGAAAAATATAATGGTACATTATCTTTAGAAAAAGATAACTTGTTAAGACCAAGGAAAGTAATTTTTGAATTAGTGGATAAAAGAAATGCTTTAGAACGAGTGCTTCTTCATTTTGCACATTTTGAAAAACATGTAAAAAAATTGGATGATTTGCATTATTTAATTACAATATTTTATGATAAAGAAGATGAAACAGAGATGCTTATACGAATTCTTTCGTTTGGTCCAATGATTAAAGTGACAGCTCCTAAGCATTTTGTAGGGTTAATTAAAAAGCGTTTAATAGAACAAAAAAGTTGCGGATTATAGAGTGTTCGCAACTTTTTTTCCGTGATAAAAAAAGATTCATTT
>JPZU01000001.1:2008555-2012575 GCA_000875945.1 Lachnospiraceae bacterium TWA4
AAAAAAGATTCATTTGATAAACTATCCGTACAAAGGAGATGGAAATCATGTTAGAAATTAAAGGAAAAGAAACTACAGCTATCTGTTATGCAAAAGTGATTGAAGAAGAAGCGATAGAACAAATTCGAAGAATGTGTGATTATGAGTTAACCAAGGACAGCAAAGTTCGAATTATGCCAGATGTGCATGCGGGAAAAGGTTGTACAATTGGAACAACCATGACGATTACAGATAAAGCTTGTCCGAATATTGTTGGGGTGGACATTGGCTGTGGAATGTATACCGTAAAACTTCAAAATAAAGAACTTGATTTTGAAAAGATTGATGAAGCCTGTCATTTTATTCCATCAGGAATGAATGTATGGGAAGGACGAAATGAGCGATTTGACTTAACAAACCTTCGTTGTTATCGTTCATTAGAAAATACAAAGCGATTAGAACGTTCACTTGGAACATTAGGTGGTGGAAACCATTTTATAGAAATTGACAAGACAGAAGATGGAATGTATTATTTAGTGATTCATTCAGGAAGTCGTAACCTTGGAAAGCAGGTTGCTGAAATTTATCAGCAATTAGCCATTGATCTTCACATGGGAAAAGAAGATTATTTTAGACAAAGAGATGAAATCATTAAAACGTATAAAGAACAAGGAAGAAGAAAAGAAATCCAAAATGCTTTAAAAGAGCTTAAAAATAGTTATGAAGTACAGGTACTTTCTGTTCCAGAAGAAATTTGCTGGCTCTATGGAACCTTTCTTGATGACTATTTGCATGATGTAGAAATTTGTCAAAGTTTTGCTCGTAGAAATAGAGAAAAAATGGCAGAAATTATTCTTGAGAAAACTGGAATGACTGCGAAAGAATCTTTTCATACAATCCATAATTATATTGATACAAGTGAAATGATTTTAAGAAAGGGAGCGATTGCAGCTCATAAAGGAGAAAAAGTATTAATTCCAATTAATATGAGAGATGGCTCTATTATTGCTATTGGAAAAGGAAATCCCGAGTGGAATTACTCAGCTCCTCATGGTGCAGGACGAGTGATGTCTCGTAAAAAAGCAAAAGAAGCAATTGACTTAAAAGCTTATAAAGAAGCTATGAAAGGAATTTATACGACCTCAGTGAATGAAGATACCATTGATGAAGCACCAATGGCTTATAAATCTTTAGAAGATATTATGGATGTTATTGGAGAATCTGTCGATATTATCGAGGTGATGAAGCCGGTATATAACTTTAAAGCATAGTTTTCGTAATGTATAAAAAGTAAATATTGTGAGTATTGTGAGTATTGTGAATAAAAATGCACTGTCTTGATTAATAAGAAACTTTCTCATGTAGATGTATTGAATAACTAATAATAGTATGATATCATTTACTGTAGTTAGATTAAACTAATGAAAATTAGTATCAATAAGGAGAGGAAAAATGAAGAAGAAATTATTAATTAAGGCAGGAACATTAATGCTCGCAGGCTCAATGGTGTTATCAACACCAATGATAGCTGTAAGGGCGGCACAAAATGCTGGAATTACATCAGTAAACGTGGGAGTCGCTGGAAGTGTAGCAGGGACACCTGTTTTAAGATTAGATTTTACAAAAGAGCAAAAAGATTGGTTGAAATCTATTAATAAAGTTACAGTTGATGGAGAAGAATATAAAAAAGATGCCTATATTAATATGATGCCATCAGCTAATACATGGAATGCAGAAGAAGGTTATGACTATAGTAGTGGACAAGCTACCTATTATCTAAGACTTACCAATGACAGAGAAGATACCACAGATTTTATTGTATCTGCAGAGGGTTATGAGGATGTAATTATCCATGTAGAGAAGAATGCAGATGGAAGTTATACATCATCAGTAAAAGAAAATACTGAAGAGGTAAAAGAGCCAGAAACGACTGAAGAAACTAAGAAAGAAAAGAAACCAATATCAGCCGATCAAGTATCATTAAGCGCTGTTAGTGGTCGTTGGGTTCTTAGTTTTTCTGATGCAGATGATTATGTATCAACTATTGAAAGTCTTTCAGTAAATGGCAAGGAGTGGGTAGCGCAGGATTATGATCCATATACCGGTGGAAAATTTTACCCAGTAAAAGATAAAAATCAAATTAAATTAGTAGTAAATGCTTTAACTGTTCAGAATACAGGAGTTTTAAAGAGTGGAGATGTTATCAAAATCACTAGTAGTGACTATGAAGATTTAACCTTAAAATTCACCACAGATGGATATACTGCAAATATTTCTGAAGACGACGGAAAAGGTGATATCTACAAACTTCACGTAAAACTTGATGGTAGCTTTGAACCAGCAATTGCAGGACAAACTGAATATGATGCTGTATCGGCAGCAACAGGAGAGGTTGCAACTAATAAAAATAGTAGTGTAGTTGTATCAGCAGCTATTGCAGAAAATGATCCAGCAGATGAAGATTGGCAAGAATTAGGATTAAAATCAACGATTGAAATTGATCCAAATAAAACAAAAGTAACAATTGTTCCTGATACTACAAAGGGTACACCAGCGGATAGTGATAGTGGACTTGAAGGAAGATTTTTAACAATTGACAGTGGACTAACTTTAGTAGGTGCACCAAAGGATGCTGGAGATTATTTAGTATCTGTAACAATTACGGATATGCAGGGAAGAGAAGCTGTAAGTAATACGATTCCATTAAAGATTTACTCAGGTAAAGAAATTCTTGCAGATATGATTACTACAGAGAATTTTGTTAAGACTGCTGATGGAAAATATATGTGGAAAAATATGCAGCCTTGGACAATGACAACCTTTGGAAGCAATGTAGAAGGTGAAGAAGAAAGTATTCGCGTACCTGAAGGATTAAAGGCTTGGTATGGTTCAAGTGAGAGTGGTTTATATGGAAATCTTGGTTATGCGATTCCTTGGTCTGATGTAAAAGCCAATAAAATTCCACAGACTCTTTATATTCCAGCAGGTTGCAATTTAACTTTAGTTAATATGGAACTTCAAAGCAGTGTGAAAGTAGTAGTAGAAAAAGGTGGTACACTTTCACTTAGAGATTCAGTTGTTCAGGGTGTTATTGATGTAAAAGAAGGTGGAACCTTCTCAATGAATTCGAATACTTATGGTGGAAAGACAGAGTTTTTAGTAGGAGCATCTGTGGATGGTCAGATTATCTTAGAAGATGGTGCAATTTTAGAAAATAGCGCAATTGTTTCTCATGCAAATTATATTGCGAATGGAGATGTCAATGATCGTACAACTTCTGATTCAGTCGTAGTAGCAAATGGAAATGTAACCGTTAAGGGTCAGGTATTTATCTCAGGTGATGAAGCAGGTTCAAATCCAAATGAAGGTCAGACAGGACTTTTAGTAAAAGATGGAACAGTAACACTTGAAGATGATGCTGTATTAGCTGTTTATGGTGGAGATGGAAAAGTTGTTCTTACTGCAACTGGTGGAACTGCTGTTAAGCTTGACAATGGACAGATTACAGGAAATGGTAAACTGATTGCTGTAGGTGGTGCTGGTCAGTATGGAAATGGTGGAAGTGCAATTTCTGGAAATGGAACAGTTTCAACAAAAGAAACATTCTTGCAGGCAGGAAATACTCGTGAAACTACAATGATGGATGGAAAATCTGGGGTTGCTGGAATTGCAAATCCAGATAAGGTAGAAATCACTAGTGAATATCAGTCTGTAAATGATGGAAGAGTTATCGATTTAACAATTGATGATCCACTTGCAGATTTATATTGGCAGGTAGGCGTAAAAGAAACACCGAATCTTTCAAAATATCCTGTAGAAAAGGTAGAAGTTAAGGCTCCTACAACTGAAGAAACAAAACCAGTCGAAGAGTCTAAATCAGAAGAAACTACAAAAACAGAAGAGACTAAAGTTACTGAGGAAACGAAGACTACGGAAGAGGCAAAAGAAGAAACTAAATCTACACAAGAATCTAAAGTAGAAAACAAAAATAAAAAGGATAAAAAGAAAAAGGATAAAGATAAAAGAAAAAAGATAAAAAGA
>JPZU01000001.1:2012935-2030684 GCA_000875945.1 Lachnospiraceae bacterium TWA4
AAAAGGATAAAGATAAAAAGAAAAAAGATAAAAAGAAAGTAGGTTCTGTAAAAAAAGCTGCAAAACATGCAGAAAAAGAAAGCACCTCAATGTTTAAATCTATTTGGAACATTTTTAGATTTTAATTAAATAATAACTAAATCCCTAGTATATTACTAATTATGAGGTATACTAGGGATTTTTTATAATACTTTAAAGTATAAAAGAGATTCTTCTTGAAAAATCTGACAAAATAAAGTAAAATCGTTAATAACATTTTTGAAGGAAGGATACATATGCAAACAAAATTTTTAATGGGTAATGAAGCAATTGCCCTAGGAGCAATTGCAGCAGGTGTTAATGTGGTTTCCGGATATCCTGGAACTCCATCGACAGAAGTATTAGAGACCATTTCAAAATATAAAACAGATAATCTATATGTGGAGTGGTCAGTGAATGAAAAAGCTGGATTAGAAGTTGCAGCAGGTGCAGCTTATACGGGTGCAAGAACGATGGTGACTATGAAACAGGTAGGATTAAATGTGGCATCAGATCCACTCATGAGTCTTGCCTATATTGGAGTGAAAGGTGGAATGGTTGTGATGGTTGCTGATGACCCAGGACCAATTTCCTCACAGACAGAACAGGATACAAGAACTTTTGCATCATTTTCTAAGGTTCCAATTTTTGATCCAACGAGTGTTCAAGAAGCTTATGATATGATTCAGGAAGCATTTGAACTATCTGAAAAGTATAAAACTCCTGTATTTTTCCGTTCCACAACAAGAATTAGTCATGGATATGCAAGTATTAACGTAAAAGAAGCGCATGAGTATTATAAAAATACAATTACTGGATTTGAAAAGAAACCAGAGTGGGTAATTTTTCCCCGTCTTTCCTATGTAGCTCATACGAAGATTGAAGCTAGAAATGTAAAGCTTAGTGAAGAATTTTCTTCAAATAAACACAATGAATTTTTAGAAGCTACAGGAAACTTTAAAGATTGTAAAAAAGCCATTGTCACTCATGGAATTAGTTTTGACTACACGATGGAAAATTTAGATAATGAACATAGACCTAGACTTTTAAAAATTGCTACCCCATTTCCATTTCCAGAAGAGTTAGCTGTAGAATTTTTGCAAGGTGTAGAAGAAGTGCTTTGTATTGAAGAACTTGACCCATTTTTAGAACGTCATTTGACCTATGTCTGTGGAAAATATCATCTTCCAGTAAAAATCTATGGAAAATTAACGGGGAACATCTCACCAGCTGGTGAAAATAGTATTGAATCTGTTGGGAAAGCTTTACAAGAGTTTTATGGAGACTTATTTAAGAAAAGTGAAACCTTTGATATTTCGGATGCTCCAGCGCTACCTATTCGACCACCAGTCCTATGTGCAGGATGTCCACATAGAGCCTCATTTTATGCAGTAAAGCAAGCATCTAAAGGAAGAAAGGCATTGTATAGTGGGGATATTGGTTGTTATACATTAGGAAATGCAGCACCACTTGATATGACAGATACTTGTCTTTGCATGGGTGCGGGAATTACGCTTGCACAGGGAATTTATCATGCCGAGCCGGATACACTTTGTTTTTCGTTTACTGGAGATTCTACATTTTTTGCAGCAGGTATTACAGGAGTTGTCAATGCGTACTATAATCAGGCAAATTTAACGGTTTGTATTTTAGATAATTCAACCACAGCAATGACTGGGCACCAGCCTCATCCAGGAACTGGTAAAACTATGATGGGTGAAATTGTATCCAAAGTAAGTATTGAAAAGGTCCTTCGTGCTATTGGACTAGAAACAGTTGTAACGGTTGATCCACTTGATCAAAAGCAGGCGATTGATACCGTAAAAGAAGTGATGGATAAGCCAGGAGTGAAGGCGATTATCTTTAAGTCTCCATGTATTGCAATTGTTAAACCAAATGATTGTGTACAGATTAATCAGGAAAAATGTATTCAGTGTAAAAAGTGTATTAAAAAACTCGGTTGTCCTGCAATTGTTTTAGATGATGGAAAAGTCGCCATTGATACCTCTCTTTGTACTGGATGTGGTTTATGCCAGTCTGTTTGTTCAGTAAATGCAATTGAAGGGGGTAAGAAAGATGAGTAAGAATGTATTATTATGTGGTGTTGGTGGACAAGGAACAATTCTTGCCTCAAAGCTTATGGCTACGGCTGCAATGAATAAAGGATTAAAAGTTCTTACAGCAGAAACAATTGGAATGAGCCAGCGTGGTGGCTCAGTGACCAGTCATATGCGTATGGGTAAGGAAGACATGTATTCTCCACTGATTGGAAAGGGACAGGCTGATGTGATTTTAGGATTTGAACCAGGAGAAGCTGTTAGAAATCTTCCTTATTTAAAAAAGATGGAATTGTTATTGTCAATACTAGACCTGTTCGTCCAGTCACAGCTTCGCTATCGGGAGCTGATTATAATGGGATGGAAATGGTAGATTATTTAAAATCGAAGAACGTTCGTGTAATTACAGTCGATAGCAAAAAGGCCATTTCAGACCTTGGCAGTGCAAAAATTTTAAATGTTGTGCTTCTTGGAGCAGCAATTGAAAGTGGAATTTTAGATTTAACAAAGGATGATATAAAAGAAGCGATTAAGGAAAAAGTAAATCCTAAATTCTATGATTTAAATAATCAAGCAATTGAGTATATTAAACTAAACTAAAGGAAGATAAAACACATGCAAATTTCAAATGAACAATTACAACTCGTCAATGGACGAATCAAGGCACTTTTAAATTCAGAGCATTTTTATAAAAAACGATTAGAAGAAGCGAAAATTACAGAAGTTCATTCTCAAGAAGAATTTGAAGCTCTTCCATTTTCAGAAAAGGCAGACCTTCGAGAGGCCTATCCACTAGGTCTTATGGCGGTACCAGAAGATGAGATAGTACGTATTCACTCATCATCCGGTACGACAGGAACACCAGTCATTATTCCTTATACCAAAAAGGATGTCGATGATTGGGCAACGATGTTCTCTAGATGTTATAAAACCGCTGGAATTACAAGCAAAGACCGAATTCAAATCACACCAGGTTATGGACTGTGGACTGCTGGAATTGGTTTTCAGGCGGGATGTGAGCAACTTGGTGCAATGGCACTTCCAATGGGACCTGGAAATACTGAAAAGCAGTTGCAGTTTATGCAGGACATGAAGTCAACGGTTCTTTGTGCGACATCTTCCTATGCATTACTGATTGCAGAAGAAGTAGAAAAACGTGGAATTCAGGATCAAATTTATCTAAAAAAAGGTGTGATTGGATCAGAGCGTTGGAGTGAGAAAATGCGAGAACGCATTCATTCTATTTTAGGAATTGAGCTTTATGATATCTATGGATTGACAGAAATCTATGGTCCGGGTATTGGTATTAACTGTAAATATGAAACGGGTATGCATTACTGGGATGATTTTATTTATATTGAAATTATTGATCCTGTGACTTTAAAACCTGTTCCAGACGGTG
This sequence comes from Lachnospiraceae bacterium TWA4, assembly GCA_000875945.1. Taxonomy (GTDB): domain Bacteria; phylum Bacillota; class Clostridia; order Lachnospirales; family Lachnospiraceae; genus TWA4. The sequence goes on from JPZU01000001.1 coordinate 2,016,413, forward strand.
AGCAAGGAGAAATTGTAATCACTACTCTTGTAAAAGAGGGAGCTCCCCTTATTCGTTATCGAACTCATGATATTAGTCGTATTATTCCAGGAGAATGTCCTTGTGGAAGTAAACACCCTAGATTAGATATTATTATGGGTCGAAGTGATGACATGGTTAAAATTAAGGGTGTAAATGTGTTCCCAGCACAGATTGAGGAAATTTTAAAGGCCTTCCCTGAATTGTCTAGTGAATATCAGATTCGTATTTCTCATCTAGAAGGAAAAGATACGATGCGTATCTATGTTGAAACGACAGGAGATGTTGATTTCTTAGACATTGCAAAGAAAGTTGCTGAAAAAGTGAAAAGTAAAATTGGATTTACTCCACTTGTAAAAGTTGTAGAAGTAGGTGTACTTCCAAGAAGTGAGAAAAAGACCAAACGTGTGATTGATGAACGTTACGAATAAATAAAATTTGGCTCTGGAGATAAAATCCAGAGCCTTTTTTATGCGATATAGTTATACATAAAAATATAGTGACAAAAACTTCCACCCATGACAAATAAGTGAAAAATTGCATGAGAGCCAAAAGACTTATGAATACTATTAAACAGAGGAAGTTTTAATGCGTAAATAATTCCACCAACTGTATAGATAATTCCGCCAACAAGTAGCCAGTTAAAAGCCGCAAGAGGAAGCTCATTCCAAAGTGAACCAAAAACTAATACACATAGCCAACCCATAGCAATATAAATAATAGAAGAAAACCATTTAGGACACATAATCCAAAAAGCTTTAATTAAAATTCCAATAAGTGCAACGCTCCAAACAATAGCTAAAAGATAATAGCCCATAGGTTTTGGTAAAGTAATTAGGCAAATAGGCGTATAAGAACCAGCAATTAAAATAAAAATCATAAAATGGTCGATTTTTTTAAAAATTTTTAGTTGCTTGTCGGGTACAACCACACTGTGATAAATGGTACTAGCAGCGTATAGAGCAATCATACTGCATGCAAAGATGGACATTGCAAATATATGGTGATTGGAAGACGCTTTGATTAAAAGAGGAGCCATTCCAATTAGCGCCATTATACAAGCAATTAAATGAGTTAAGGCATTTCCAGGTTCTCTAATTGTAATTTTCATATCGATACCTCCTTACATAGTTTTTAAAACTATATATAATATATTTAAATACTACATCATAATATTATAAAAGTCAATAGTCCTTTTTGCAAAATTTGTGGTATACTAGAAAAAACCTAAGAAGATAACGATAAATTTAAGGAGTAAACTTTTTATGACAAGAATCAAAATTAAATTTAACTCACCCGTTATTCTAAGTTTTCTGGCTGTTTGCTTTGTTGCTACAGTTGCAGGTGTCCTAACGGGGAGTGTAAGCACACAGTTATTATTTATGACGTATCATTCACCATTAACTGATCCAATGACTTATGTTCGATTTTTTACTCATGTGTTTGGTCATGCAGATTGGAACCATTTTTTTGGCAATGCCACTTATATTTTGATTTTAGGACCGTTATTAGAAGAAAAATACGGCTCAAAAATTGTTGTGGAAATTATGGTGATTTCAGCGCTTGCTACTGGAATTGCAAATTATTTATTCTTTCCAAATGTTGCTCTTTGCGGAGCAAGTGGAATTGTATTTGCACTCATTTTACTTGCATCATTTACGGGATTTAAAGATGGAGAAATTCCTCTTACATTTATTTTAGTAGCTGTAATATTCATTGGACAGCAGATTTATGAGGGGATTGCAATTGACAATAATATTTCGAATCTATCGCATATTATTGGTGGTGTAATTGGTAGTATTGTTGGTTTTATATTAAATAGGAAATCTATATAAGTAATTACAATATATTTAAAATATCTATTAGACAGATAAATAAGAATATACTAGAATATTGGTAGGTGATGAAGATGATTTATTTAGATAATGCGGCAACAACTATGCATAAACCAAAGCAGGTAGTCAAAGCTGTTACACAGGCACTTTGCTCAATGGGAAATGCAGGAAGAGGGGCTCATGAAGCAACTCTTGATGCTTCTCGTTCAATCTTTGATACAAGAAGAAAATTAGCAGAGTTTTTTAATGCCGAAAGTCCAACACAGATTGTGTTTACGAGTAATTCAACAGAGAGTCTAAATATTGCAATTAAAGGAGTTTTACAGTCGGGTGACCACGTAATTTCGACTCATTTAGAGCATAACTCTGTGTTAAGACCACTTTATGAAATGGAAAATCAAGGCGTTGAATTGACATTACTTCCTAGTGATAGTAAAGGACGAATTTTTCCATTAGATATTGAAAAAGCGATTAAAAATAACACACGAGCAATTGTTTGCACACATGGTTCAAATTTAACTGGAAATTTAGTGGATATTGAAGCAATTGGTCAAATTGCTCATAACCATGGATTGTTATTTATTGTAGATGCCTCACAGACTGCAGGCGTATTTCCAATTGATGTGCAAAAGATGCATATTGATTTATTGTGCTTTACAGGACATAAGGGTTTATTAGGACCTCAAGGAACAGGCGGACTTTATGTGCGACCTGATTTAAAAGTGAAACCATTAAAAACCGGTGGAAGTGGAGTTCAAACCTATAGTAAAACGCATCCCGTTCAAATGCCAACAGCCCTAGAGGCAGGTACATTAAATGGTCATGGAATTGCAGGACTTGGTGCAGGGATTGATTTCATTGTGGAAACTGGATTAGATGTAATTCATAAAAAAGAAGAAGATTTCATGTGGCGTTTTTATCATGGTGTTAAAGATATTAATGGAATTAAGTTCTATGGAGATTTTGATGAGACGAAAGAACGTTGCCCTATTGTGACATTGAATTTAGGAGAGTATGATTCAGCAGAAGTTAGTGACGAATTATATATGCTCTATGGAATTGCAACAAGATCTGGAGGACATTGTGCACCACTGATGCATGAAGACCTTGGAACTGTAGAGCAAGGCGCTGTACGATTTAGTTTTTCATATTTTAATACTGAAGAAGAGATTGATACGGCAATTAAAGCTTTAAAAGAGATGACAACACCAGAAGAATAAATAAAAAAGATAAAGAATGTAATCAGAAGGATAAAAAAGAATGAAGCTCCAATAAGGCTCCCTCTTGAGGGAGCTGTCAGCATTTGGCATGAAGTGATAAAGTCTTGATGTCTAAGGCTGACTGAGGGAGTTAAATATACCAAACAAAAGGAGAATAAAACCTATGGCAAATTATGTTGAAATGTGGAAAAACTTAGGTATGGACATTGAGGCACATGACACACTCTGTCAAGTACTTCCAACAGCATTTGGTGATGTCTATCTATCACAGAAGAATCGTCCAGCAAGTATGGACTTTTGGGATATGGTAGTGGCTGATATCCATGGAATTCGACCAGCAGAACTTGTTGAAGCACAAAAAAATGGACAAAAAGTATTTGGTACCTTCTGTGTTTATGTGCCTGATGAAGTAGTTATTGCAGCTAATGGTATTGTTACAGGTCTTTGTGGTGGTTCACAGTTTTGGGTTCCAGACGGAGAAAAGGTTTTACCAAAGAGTACCTGTCCACTAATTAAAGCATCGGTTGGTGCACGTCTTGGACGTACCTGTCCTTTCTTCCGTATTGCTGATATGTATGTAGGCGAAACTACTTGTGATGGAAAGAAGAAAGCTTGGGAAATTCTTGGACAAGATGTTCCTATGCATGTGATGGATATGCCACAGATGAAACGTGAAAAAGATATTAAGAAATGGGCAGAAGAAATCAAAGAATTTGCAGCAGTTGTAGAAAAGATGACAGGCAATGAAGTAACACCTGAGAAACTATCAGAAGCTATTCATATTATCAATGAAAAGAGAAAAGCTCTTGCTCGTGTGTATGAAGCTAGAAAATCTGAAAATATTCCAATTAGTGGTAAAGATGCGTTACTTATGATGCAGATTGCATTCTTTGATGATCCAGTTCGTTGTGCTCAGATGGCTAATAAATTAGCTGATGAATTAGAGCAGAGAAATAAAGATGGTGTATCTGTGTTCCCAGCTGGAACTAAACGTATCTTAGTTTCTGGTACTCCTATGGCTATTCCAAACTGGAAATTACATCACATTATTGAAACTAGTGGAGCTGCTGTTGTTTGTGAAGAAACCTGTACAGGAACTCGTTACTTTGAAAACTTAGTAGATGAAACAAAGACAACTCTTGATGAACAGTATCAGGCAATTGCTAATCGATACATGGGAATTAACTGTGCTTGCTTTACACCAAATACTGGTCGAATTGATGATATTGTACGTCTTGCAAAAGAATACAAAGTGGATGGTGTCATTGATGTGAATCTAAAATTCTGTTGTTTATATGATACAGAAGGATATACTGTAGAAGCAGCGCTTAAGAAAGAAGGAATCCCAGTTCTTGGCATTGAAACGGATTACACAGATTCTGATGCTGAACAGCTTCGTACAAGAATTGAAGCATTTGTTGAAATGTTAGGATAAAAGATGTCTGTCAATTACTACATACTATTTGACAATTATACACAGGCAATGGCTTTGCAAGATATTTTTCGAAAAGCTGAACTTCCTTCGAGAATTACTCCGACGCCTCACTCTATTCAAGACCGAGTCGGATGTGGAGTGGCGTTACTAATTCAGGAAGAAGATATTGATGCAGTAAAATCATGTATTGAGAAGAATCATGGGATATATGCTGAGATTGTAGAAATGCCTTGTCAAATCAATCCAAAACGAAATAAATTTTGTTAATCTAAAATGAAATAAATTCTATTAATCTAAAAAGGCTCCCTCTAATCTAAAAAAGGCTCCCTCTTGAGGGAGCTGTCAGCGCTTGGCATGAGGTGTCACGAAGTGACGAAGTCCTAATGCCTAAAGCTGACTGAGGGAGTCATCTATTAAAGTCTTACACTCCCCCAGTAAATTTTTCTAGTCATTTAAATGTTTTTTCTTATCAAAGAAATCTTTTGTTTCCTTAGCAACAACTCCACTTAATGCGAATAATGCAATCATATTTGGAATAGCCATTAAACCATTGAAGATATCAGCGATAGTCCAAACAGCAGATACAGTCATGTAAGGTCCAATAAATACTGCAAGAATGTATAAGAAACGATATCCTTTTACAATTCCCTGATTTCCATTACTTAAGTATTCAATACAACGTTCAGAATAGTAATCCCATCCTAAAATAGTTGTAAATGCAAAGAAGATAAGACAAATCATTAAGACAAATGCCGAAAACTGTGCAGGGAATGGTAAACCATGCTGGAACGCATAGGTAGTTACCTGAACACCTTCAATTCCTTCGACCTGCCAAGCACCTGTGATAACGATTGAAAGACCAGTCATTGTACAAACAATGATGGTATCAATAAATGTACCTGTCATAGAAACAAGACCCTGACGAACTGGTTCTTTAGTCTGTGCAGCAGCAGCAGCGATAGGAGCAGAACCAAGACCAGCTTCATTAGAGAAGATACCTCTAGCAACACCTTTTTGCATAGCAACAATCATACTACCTACAACACCACCGGTAATAGCAGATGGATTAAATGCACCTTTTACAATAGTAACAATTGCACCAGGAACAGCCTGAATATTTAAAATAACTAAAATTAATGCAAAGGCAATATAGATAACTGCCATAAATGGAACAATAATCTGAGCAACATTTGAAATTCTCTTTACGCCACCGATAACTACTAAAGCTACACAGATAGCAAGAATTAATGAAGAAATAACTACTGACCAAGAATAAGTTCCAATACCAGGAATAGCAATTACTTCAGCATCATTAAAGAAGTTTTTAGCAGCTGAGGTAATACCGTTTACCTGAGTAAAAGTACCAATACCAAATAAACCAACGCCTACACCAAAGAAGGCAAACATATTAGCTAACCATTTAAATTTAGGTCCCATACCATGCTCAATATAGTAGAATGGTCCACCAAGTGCATGATTGTTTTTGTCAATCACACGATATTTAACAGCGAGTAAACCTTCAGAATATTTGGTTGCCATACCAAAGAAGGCCGCAACGATCATCCAAAATAGTGCGCCAGGACCACCAGCACAAACAGCAGTTGCTACACCAACGATGTTACCAGTACCGATTGTTGCCGAAAGTGCGGTACATAGTGCAGCGAATGATGAAACTTCACCACTTCCACCTTCTTCGTTTTTAATCATCCACTTTAATGCGAGTGGAAGACGACGAATTTGAATGAAACGAGTAAAACAAGTAAGTAATAAACCACCTGCAAGAATAAGTACCATCAAAGGTACGCCCAAACTAAGTCGTCAATTTGAACTAATAATTTGTTGAAACTTTGCCACATGATAGATTTAAATCCCCTTTCTAAGCTCAGAACAGAAATACAGGGATGGGCGATAGATAACTCAAAAAAGAAAGGGATTAATACCCTCTAAGATTAATTCTCTGTCCTTTTGCCTGAGAGATTAAGTAGATAAATAATTAGATTCTTCTACTTTTGCACCTTCGGCACTCATTTGAGATTCTCCAGAGACACATCCATTTGCAGTCATTATCATTTCTGAAACCTGAGAGTGTTACTCCTTCGGTGCACATTGTGCTCTTCTGCAAATTTCATCTGTTCATTAAAATTTTATAAAGTCAAAAACTATTATAATGCGTATCATGATATATGTCAATAAAAATATTTTTGAATTTAAGCTTGCATGAAAATGGTAGAACAGATTAAAAAAATCAGTATGAGAAGTTTTTAGGTTATGGAATTGATTTTTGGAAGAACATTTTGATAAAAAATCAAGGAAATTTAATTGGAAGTTAACAGATATTTACAAAAGAGTAGTATGATGGATGATTGAATACTGATGATAAAAATATTGATTTTATAAGAAAAATTTTGTATAATAAAAATGAAAAATTGAATTATAAAAGGAGGTTAGGTTATGGATTTAAAAAAATTACCAATAGGAGTCGAAGAATTTTCAGAATTTAGAGAGAACGATTATTACTATATTGATAAAACTGGTATGATAAAAGAATTAGTAGAAAATTTGGGGAAAGTAAACTTATTTACTCGTCCTAGACGATTTGGGAAAAGTTTGACTATGAGTATGCTTAAGTATTTTTTTGAAATCGGAACGGACACTAGCCTTTTTGATAGATTATCAATTTCTAAGGAAAAAGAAATTTGTAGAAAGTATATGGGACAGTACCCAGTTATTTCACTGACGTTAAAACAGGTAGATGGATTTGATTTTGATGATGCAAAGCTTCAATTATGGAGCATCATTAAAGCAGAGGCTGAGAGATTTGATGTTCTTCAAGAAAGTAATCATCTAAATATTCGTGATAAACAAAATATGATGAACTTAAGTATGGGAATAGGAAATCTTGAAGAAAGTTTATCGTTAATGTCTAGAATTTTAAATAAAGAATATCAGAAAAAGGTCATTATCTTAATTGATGAATATGATGTTCCTTTACAAAAAGCGTATACAGGTGGATATTATAAGGAAATGGCTAAACTAATCAGTCAGTTTTTTGGATACGGCATGAAAACTAATCCATATATGGAATTTGCAGTTGTTACAGGTTGTCTTCGTATAGCAAAAGAGAGTATATTTACGGGATTTAATAATCCAAAGATTCATACAATTGTGGATAAAGATTATAGAGAATGGTTTGGCTTTACAGATAAAGAAGTTTTAGATTTGTTAACTTATTATGGAAAAGAAAGCTATCAGACAATTACAAAAGAGTGGTATGATGGATATTTAATTGGAGATATTCATGTGTATTGTCCGTGGGATGTGATGAATTGGTGTTATGAGCTGACTCATAGAGATAGTACGATTCCTAAAAATTTCTGGGCAAATTCCAGTGGAAATGATATTATTTATAAATTTGTAGATTTAGCTGATGAAGAAACTCGTAAAGATTTAGAGAAGTTGATGAATGGTGGAAGTGTTTGGAAAACTATCAACTTTGAATTGACTTATAGTGAATTAGAAGAGAGTATTGAGAACTTATGGAGTGTGCTGTTTATGACAGGCTATTTGACTTATAAAAGCTTTGATAAAAAACAGTATGAATTGGTTTTACCCAATGAGGAAGTTACTGATCTATTTAAGACGTTAGTTAAGCGATGGTTTCAGAAGAAAGTTCGAACGGATGAACATGGACTAAAAAATTTCTTTGAAGCAATGGATACAGAAAATCCAATGCGTATGGAAGATTGTTTAAATATACTGATGGATTCTTCTATTAGTTATATGGATGGTGGAAATGTTAAAGAAAAAGAAAACTTTTATCATGGAATGGTTCTTGGAATGTTAAATGCTAGAAAAGATTGGATTGTGAAGTCAAATCGCGAGGCAGGAAATGGTCGATTGGATGTAATGGCTTATTATAAATGGGATAAGACGGCTTATATTTTTGAATTTAAGTATGCAAATGATGAGAAGGATTTGGAGAAAATGGTTGATCGTGCAGTAGAACAGATTGAGAAGAATCAGTATGAGAAGTTTTTTATGCCGATAAGACCGGATAAAATTGTGTGTTATGGGATTGCTTTTTGGAGGAAGATGTGTAGGGTGAAGATGGTAGTGAAAGAAGGGAATTAGTTTTAAAATATATTAATTTGTTAGCAAAAATCTCAATGGTTTTAAGTTAAATTAAAACCATTGAGATTTTTTTAATATGTAGAGAAGATACTATTATAGGATATTTTTTATAATTTATAAATATAGCACTTTAGGAATAAGACTTTTTAAAAAGGTATGGTGTATAATGTGAATATTACATATAAGGAAGGTGATTGTCATAAATAATGAAGAATATATTCGATTTATTGAAGAGCATATTAATGAAGAGCTATCTGTAGAAGTATTAGCAAATCATTTTGGTTATTCTAGAGCTCATTTTAGTCGAATGTTTAAATCACAGATGAATATTTCAGTTATGAATTATGTGTGGAAGAGACGACTAGCAGTTGCAATAGATAAGATGTTGGATGGAGAAAAAATTTCAGATATAGCGATAGAACTTAAATGGGAGTCATCTAGTAATTTTTATAAATCTTTTAAAAAAGAATATGGATATAAACCTTCAATTGTAAAAATGGTAGTTGCTGCAAAAAATACATTAAAAGATTTTGGGAGGGACAAAATGAGAAAGGAAACAAAGAATGAAGTAATTGAAGAATTAAAGGGGTATGTTTCTATAGGATTGGTAGAATTAGCTGATCTAACTTATAAAGGAATGAAAAGATATTCAGGTGAAGAATATATTATGCATCCATTAAATGTTGCAAGGATTTTAGTTTATGCTGAAGCAAGTCCTTGGGTTGTCGAAGCAGGATTGTTTTGTGATGCATATAGGAAAGTTGATGGATTTGATAGTAAAAATTTACCTAAGAAGGTAAGAAAAATTGTAAATGAATTACCTAATGATTGGAATCAACTTTCAGAAGATGCCCTATTAGTTAAAATTGCAGAGCGTTTACATAATATGAGAACGATTGAATTTATGTCTAAAGAAAGACAAATAGAAAAGACTAGAGAAACTATTAATTTATTTTTACCAGTAGCTAGAAAAATTGGACATCCTAGGATGATTGAAGAATTGAATCGATTGAGTATTGAAAGTTTGTTGAATTGTGAGACATGTATTCGAAAATAATAGAGATTTAATTTATTAAAACTAACTAATAGAAATAGGTTTTTAAAAGTTAGGCACAATTTTGAACACATATTGAAAGGAAAATGAAAGATGATAGAATTAAAATATCTATAAATTTGAGAAAGTGAGGATAAGTGATGAAAGAAAAACGAAGGACGTGGATTAAGCTATTTTTTATAATGGCGGTGATTGGGCTTTTTATGAGCGTAAAGGTAGAAGCAGGTGGAGAATTAGGAAGTAACTTAAAGTGTACCTTTGAGAATGGAACGCTGATAATAGAATCTGACTATATTGAAAAAACATCTATACCAGATGATTTTTCTGTATGGAGTTCCTATGAAGGTAGAGTCACTTCAGTTATTATTACAGATAGTATTGATAGTATTGGTGATAATAGTTTTTCAGGATGTACTACTTTAAAAAATGTACAAATTTCAAATTCAGTAAGAAGTATAGGAATGAGTGCATTTGCTGATTGTACGAACTTAGAAAGTATAACAATACCAGGTAGTGTAAAATTTATTGAAAATGAAGCTTTTGAAAATTGTACAAAATTAAAGAAAGTAAATTTTACAGAGGGATTAAAGGGTATTGGTGATAATGTATTCATTGATTGTAGTAGTTTAAAAAGTATAACAATACCAGAAAGTGTAGTGTATATTGGTGCAAGTTTATTTGAAAGTGATAATCTAAATAGTGTAATAATATCAAATAATAGAATATTAACTATTGATGATGAGGCATTTTCATTCTGCCCTAATCTAACTATTTATAGTAATCTAGGGAGTTATGCCCAAGGCTATGCTAAGGAAAAAAATATTCCATTTAAAGTGATAGGAGAAAAAGATCATAATTATAAGTTAATAGTTCAAAAAGCAAATGCTACAACATCAAGTAATGGTTCAGTTAGAAAGGTATGTAGTTTTTGTGAAAGTGAGGAAGTTGCTACAATTTATGCACCTAAGAGTATAAATTTATCAAAAAATACAGTTTCTTATACAGGTAAAGCAATTAAACCGATTATTACAGTTGTAGACAAAAGTAATAAAACCGTAGATTCATCAAATTATAGTGTACAGTATCAAAATAATACAAAAGTTGGAACAGCTACTGTAACAGTTGTATTTAAAGGTGATAAGTATACAGGAAGCCTTAAAAAAACTTTTAAAATCGTAAAAGCAAAACCTGTAATTAAAGTTAAAACAACTTCTAGAACTTTTAAAGTTTCTGATTTGAAGAAAAAAAGCAGCAAATTTTTCTATTGGTGCTAGTATAAATAATGGAGAGAAACTTATTTATCAAGTAATTAAGAATAATAAATCATTAGGACTTAAAAAATCAGGTGAGATAACAGTGAAAAAAGGAATAAAAAAGGAACTTATAAAATGACAGTTAAGATTTCTTCAAAAGCAAATAGTTCTTATACAGAAGGATCAAAAGACGTGGTAGTAAGCGTAATCATAAAATAGGTATAATGATAATAGAAAGAGAGAAAGTTATGAATATAAAGCAAATAAAGTTAGTTACATTAGTTTTTTTAATGATTCTTTTGACTGCAGTAATTGAAATAAAAGTAAATGCACAGCAGAGTGGAGAATTAGGCGACAATTTAAAATGGGAACTTGATGATAAGGGAACACTTAAAATTAGTGGAGAGGGTTCAATGGAAGATTTAGATATAGGATTATCTCCTCTTCCTAAAAAAAGATAGTTAAGATTGAAATCTTAAATGGTGTAACAAGTATTGGAGATAATGCATTTTATGGTTGTAGCAATCTGACTAGTGTTGTAATACCAGAAAGTGTAACGAGTATTGGATATGAAGCATTTAGTCAATGTAATCAGTTAACTAGTGTAAAAATTCCAAGTGGTGTTACAGAATTAAAGAATGCTACATTTGAAGATTGCGATAATTTAAAATCTGTAGAACTTCCAAAAGGAATGAAAAAGTTAGAAGCCAGTGTGTTTTCAAATTGTGGTAGTTTAATTAGTATAGATCTTCCAAGTGGAATTGAAAGTATAGAGGCATTTACATTTGATTGCTGTTATAGCTTAGAATCTGTAGTATTACCAGAAAAATTAACTAAAATAGGTTATTTCTCGTTTAATAGTTGTATTAGTTTAACAAATATCGAAATTCCTAATAGTGTTCAGAGCATTGATGAAGGCGCTTTTGAGAGATGTTATAATTTAAGAACTATTAAATTTCCAACTCAAATGACAACAATTGGTGAAAGAGCTTTTGTTTATTGTAAAAGCTTAAAAAATGTGAAATTACCAAGTGGTATTACCCGTATTTCTAGTTGTTTATTTGCAGGTTGCAATAGATTAGAAACGGTATCTATTCCTGAGGGAGTAACAACAATTGAAGAAGAGGCATTTTATAATTGCAAAAGGTTAAAAGAACTAACGATTCCAAATTCAGTAAAGCAAATCGAAGATTCTGTTTTTGAAAATTGTAATAATTTAATGATATATGTTTATTTAACAAGTTATGCTCAAACTTATGCTAAAGAAAATAAAATTCCTTTCAAATTAGTAGGTGAAGGCGAACATCAATATAGAACGACTATTATTAAGGCAGATGCTACTAAAAAATTGAACGGATCAATTAAAGATATATGTCATTATTGCGGATCTGAGAATGTAAAGGAAATCTATGCTCCACTTGAAATCGTTGTATCAAATGAATTTGCTTATACAGGTGCAAAGATTGAGCCGATGATTAAAGTTCGAGATTCAAAGCTTGATATTATTGATAACTCAAATTATAAAGTTAGTTATTCAAATAATATAAAAATTGGAAAAGCTACTGTAAAAGTTACTTTTAAGGGTGATAAGTATACGGGAAGCCTTACAAAGACTTTTAAAATTGTAAAAGCAAAACCTGTAATTAAGGTTAAAACAACTGCTAAAACTTTTAAAGTTTCTGATTTAAAGAAAAAGGTTAAAACATTTTCTATTGGTGCAAGTAGTGAAGGTAAATTAACTTATCAAGTGACTAAAAAGAATAAGAATTTAAGTATTAATTCAAAAGGAGTCGTTACTGTTAAGAAGGGAACAAAGAAAGGTACTTATAGTATGACAGTTAAGATTTCTTCTAAGGCAACAAGTAATTATGTAGCTGGAAGTAAGTCTGTAACTATTAAAGTTGTGGTTAAATAGTGAAAGGGAAAAGTTATGAAAATACGACTGGAAAAGATTATGTTGGTGGTCTTCATGTTGCTGGCGATTGGGCTAGTGATGAGTGTGAAGGTCGATGCGAAAGTGGTTGATAGTGGAAATTGTGGAAAGAACGGAGATAATGTTAAGTGGGAGCTTGATGATGAAGGTGTACTGACGATTAGTGGTAGTGGGGAGATGAGGAATTATTTTTCTTATCCGAATCCTTTTAAATCGAGTAATAGTAAAATTGTTACTGTTAATATTATAAATGGTGTAACAAGTATAGGAGATAATGCATTTGGATCTTTTAATAGTTTAAGTAGTGTAAGAATTCCAAATAGTGTAACGAGTATAAATGACTATGCATTTAGGGGATGTAGTAGTTTAAGTAGTATAATAATTCCAAGTAGTGTAGCTAATATAGGGTATGAAGCATTTTTTGGATGTAGTAGTTTAAAAAGTATAACTATATCAAAGGGTGTAATGAGTATAGGAGCTGATGCATTTTCTGGATGTAGTAGTTTAAGAAGTGTAAAGATTTCTAATGGTGTAACAAATACAGAAAATCAAGCATTTAAAGATTGTAGTAATCTAAGAAGTATAACTATACCAGATAGTGTAACAAGTATAGGTGATTATACATTCTCTGGATGCAGTAATTTAAGTAGTATCTATTTTAAAGGTTCTGCACCAATTTTTCAAAGTAATTATTACTCTGGTGTGTGTCATATATTTGAAAACTGTATTCTCACTGCCTATTACCCGTCCAACGACTCTTCATGGACTGAATCTAAAAGACAAAATTATCTTGGTAAAGTCACTTGGGTTCCATACGACCCTTCTACTGTACCAGAAGACCCTTCTGTAGAAGAAACTGAAGATGAAGAAAACAAGGATGATACTTCTACAATCCAACTTCCAGATAGCCTAGAATTTGTCTGTGGAGAAACAAAAACAATTATTCCGGAAATTATTTTAGGTAAAGGTATTGATGGAAATAAGATTACTTGTACTTATACTTGTAATGATTCATCTGCACTGAAATTTGGACAAAGCAGTTATCTAGTTGGAAAAACATCAGTTTTAGCATTCATGGAGATTACTCCATTAAAAGTAGGCACATTTAATCTTACAGTAAAAACTAATACTGGAGCAAGTAAGACTGTAAAGATTATAATTAATAATCATGCGTTTAAAATGGATAAAGATGAAGTAACTATGAGGTATCAAAATACAGCTACATTAAAAGCAACGATAGGTACAGATAAGTCTTTAAATAGTGATGATTTTAAATGTATAATGATTGACGAAGATGAGAAAGATGTTAGTGATAAATTTAAATTTAGTACAACTGTTGAAAATCAGACAAGTTCTAAAAAGGCAATAATTACTATTAAATTACAAGTGAAAT
>JPZU01000001.1:2031349-2034008 GCA_000875945.1 Lachnospiraceae bacterium TWA4
TTACAAGTGAAAGATATAAAATCTTTTGAAAAATCTGAAGATAATAAATTATTTTATACTTTTAAATTAACAAAAGAAAGCGAGAGTACAAGCTGTAAAGTGACCATCCGATTGGATAATTATTTTCAGTTATATAAAGATACCAATCAGTTTGCACATGCTGGTAGTGTTTTAGTTAGTTCATATAAAATTCTTAGCGAAGAGTATAGAAATAAGTTCTATAATACTTTAAATTGGATAGAAAAACGATGTTTTGATGATGTTTTTGCAAAAATTTATACAGAAAAACAGGGGGTTTGTTACGGAATTGCATTAACTATGTGTTATGTAAATTAAGGATATATTAATCCTAAAACAATTTCAAGTTTAAGTAATAATTACTGGACATTAGGTAGTCCAGGTGAAAATGATATTTTCAAAGATATAATCTTATACTATCAAGCTACACAAGATACGTCTTATGGAAAACCTACTAAAGAAATAAAAAGAAAACTGAAGGATGGATGATAGGTTCTAATATTGAAAAAAATAAAGATAATTTAAAATCATTCCTACAAAGTTTTATAGAAGAAGCAAAAAGAGGTCAGAGAGAAAGAAAACCTTTTGCACTTGGATACAGTTATATAGGACATAATGGAAAAGAAAGCGGGCATTCGGTTGTAGTATGTGGATATCATCGTAAATCTTCAGGACAGCATGAAATATTAATTTATGATGAAAATTCTTATATCAGTGAGGATAAAAAAGCTAAGTTTTATACATTTACAATATCTGAAGATTGTTCTGAATTTTATTATAAAGATGATAATGCAAATTATTGGAAATATACTATAGAAGATCAATGGACTCGCTTATCTTACTATGGATTAGATACACTATATAATAATGATAAAATGTTAAAAATATATAGTAAGCCTGTTACAACAAACATAAAAGTAAGTTATGGAAAAAAATTCAGATTAGAAAATGCTAAAGGAGAATGGTTAGCATTTGATGGGAAAAATTACACAGGTAACATGAAGGTTTATGATTGCTACACTAGTGGAACCTATTTTAAGGATTTTTGGAATATAACAGTAGATAAAACTAGCAAATTTACATTAAAAGATACTGAAAAAGAATGTGAATTTGCAGGAGTTGTAGGCAATCAAGGATATTATGTTGTGTCAAGAGGTGCAGAAAAAATTGATTTAGAGCCTAGTGGTGTAATAACAAGTGGTAATTCCTATAAGCTAGATATAGCAATACAATCATCAAAATGTGATTATATACAAATCCAGTCTGAAGTTAAAGGAAGCGTTAAAATTGTTCAAAATAAAGATGATATAGCAATATCTTCAAAAGATGATTGTAAGAATATAAAAGTTTATTCTTATGATTATGGTGAAAAGCAAGAAGTTAAATCGAATAAGAATAATTCTGGAAATGTAAAAATTGATACATCTAAAATTGTAAAACATTACAGTATTGAATATAAATTAAATGGGGGTAATATTTCTAATAATGTATTTAATTATACAAAAAATACAGAAACTTTTACTCTTAAAAATCCTACAAAGTCAGGATATATCTTTACTGGATGGACTGGTTCAAATGGAGATACACCACAGACAACCGTGACAATTAAAAAAGGAACAACAGGTAATTTAAGTTATACTGCAAATTGGGAAAAACTCAAATCATCAAAACCAACAGTTACCTTTAACGCAAAATCCATTCCATTAAAACTCAAACAATCAACCACAGCAATCAAAGCCACCCTTCAAAAAGGTGATACTGTAAAATCTTGGAAATCAAGTAATACAAAGATTGTAAAAGTTACTGGAAAATCAAATGGTACTTGTAAATTAACAGCTGGAAGTAAAACAGGCAAAGCAACAATCACCATCATTACTAAAAAGGGAGCAAAAGCAACTCTTATTGTAACGGTTCAAAAAGATACAGTAAAAACGACAAAGATTAGTGGATTAAAAAATATAAAATTAGAAAAAGGTAAAACCTATACCTTAAAGCCAATTCTTACTCCACTAACAAGTGGTGAAAAGCTAACTTATAAAAGTTCAAAATCAACAGTTGTATCTGTTACTTCAAAAGGTAAATTAACTGCTAAAGCTGCAGGAACAGCAACAATTACAGTTAAATCAGGTAAAAAGAGTGTGAAAATAAAAGTGACAGTACCTAAAGTAGCTACTAAATCTATAAAGGTATCGACTAATTCTGTAAATTTAAAGAAGAATAAGACTTATACTTTAAAAGTAACTCTTAATCCAACTTCTAGTACAGATAAAGTAACCTTTACATCAGCAAATAAAAAGATAGCTACAGTAACTTCAAGTGGTAAAATTACTGCAAAGAAAAAAGGTAAAACAACAATTACTGTCAAGTCTGGTAAGAAGAGTGTCAAAGTCAAAGTAACTGTTAAATAACAATATTATTACAGGTCAAATTAGAGACAATCTAACTTGACCTGTTTTTATAGTTATATTTGATTCTAAATTTAAATAAAATCTATATGTAAAAATTTAGGCACAATTTTAGGCACATATTTTAAATTTTCAAAAAAATGATATACTAGATAAAAATAGTTAAAGGAGAAGATGTTAAGTTATTAAATTTATATAAATATATAGAAAATAATTTAAATATATGTTATAATAAT
>JPZU01000001.1:2035321-2042760 GCA_000875945.1 Lachnospiraceae bacterium TWA4
GCAGAGGACAATAGATTCAATGTCGGAATTTAGTGAAGAATGTAGTAAAATATTTAAGCAAAATGGAATAACGATTTATCAATTCGCAGATAAAATAGGGGTTGATCGAACGACATTGCAGCGAATGAATTCAGGAAGAAAACTTCCAAGTAGACAATTTGTGAAAAAAGTCTTAGACCATCTTCCTATTAGTGTGAATGAAAGAGAACATTTAGAGCATTTATTTTATATTGAAAAAGTTGGAAAACAGGTATATAGAAGAAGACAAGCGGTCAAAGAGTTAATTGAAAATTTCTATGAAGTTTCTAAAAGTATGACAGAGGCTAATTATCATAGAAAGCTTAATTTCTCGATTGAACAATTCTCAGACGAAAAATCAGTGAACTCAATTAGTATGGAAGTAGATATTATAGATGCACTTCGATATATAGTTATAGATGCATTTAAGCGGTCTAAAGAAGTACATATTTATATGAACAATTTTAAGAATGCTTATTATATTATGCAGCAGATGATTCAAGAAAGTAACGAGAGTTCAAAGAAAGCTACTTGTCATCAATTAGTGAATCTTCAACGAAATATTCAGTTAAACTTAGGTGACAGTGGAATAGGAAATGTAGAAATTTTAAAGGATGCACTTCCATTTTTAGTATCTTTTAAGGGAGAGTATGATTTGAGGTATTCCTATGGAGCAGTTGATGAAAACTATTTAGGAACGGCTCTTTGGCCTAATTATGTCATTTCAGAGTATCAAGTCTTATTGTTGTCAGTGGATGGTAAAACAGGAATTTTAATTGAAAATGAAGACATTGCCAAAAACTATTTAGAAGAAGTTAAGAAAATTCAGCAAAAATATCAGCCGTTGATTTCTTTTGTGGGTAAAGATGAGGCGGCTTTAAATTTTCTTACAGAAGAAATTAGCCATAAACTTTTTAAATATGAATATAGTACATCTATAAATATTGCAGAATTTATCTATAAAACAATTTCTGACGAAGATTTTATAAATGTTGAGATTGGACGACAATACGTTAGTAGTTATAAGAATACGCAGCCGATAGCGCAATATAAAAATTTTAAAAAAATTGGTGGAATGTCATGGATGAAAGAGTTTATGGAAAATGGAATTCTTCCAGAGATATATAGGAATTATATAAAACCGTATTCAAAAGAGCGACGAGTGGAAATGATTAAGGAGTATGCAAAACATTTAGAAGTTAGCCAAAATGAATATCTGCTAAAAAATACAGTCAATGACCAAAAAGCGTCATTTGGATTTAATTTAGTGGATTCAAATGGTATATATATTTGTATCAGTAAAAATAATCAATATTATGCGAGTATTTACATAGAAGAAATTGGAATTTATGATACATTTGCAGATTATATAGAAGGACTAATTGAAGAAGAAAAAGTCTATAGTGCGAAGGAAAGTGGCAAAAAGTTTCTAGAGCAGTGTATGAAATATTTAGAAGAAGCAGATGGATAAAGTGAGTAGAAAAATTGGAGTCAACAAATATTGGCTCCAATTTTAGTGTAACAAACAATATAAAAAATCTAGGCACAGTTGTAGGCACATCTTGTCTAATAAAAGGATAGGATGTAAAATTAAAGCATAAAAATCTTAGATATTTAATACGTGAAATAAAAATTTTCAAACTAAAAAGGAGGAATCTTATGTCAGAGTTTAGCACAGAACTAAAAAGAGTTTTTGATGAAAATGGAATCAAAATCTATCCATTTGCTGAAGGTACAGGACTTGACCGAACAACATTGCAGCGAATGAATTCGGGCAAAAAGTTACCTAGCAGGCAGTTTGTAAAAACCGTCTTAGATCACCTGCCTATTAGTACAAGTGAACGAGAGTATTTAGAATATTTATTTTACATCGAAAAAATTGGCTTAAAAGCTTATCATAGAAGATGTGCAGTCAAAGACATGATGGAAAACTTCTGTGAACTTTCTAAGAGTATGACAGAAAGTTCGTATCGTCGAAAGATTGATTTTTCTATAGAACCATCAGAAGAACGAAAGTGGATTACGCCCATTTTGATGGAAGTGGATATGATTGATACCTTGCGTTATATGGTCATTGATGCGTTTAACAGTATGAAAGAAGTGCATATTTATTTAAATAACTTTAACCATTCATTTTATATCATGCAGCAGTTAATCCAAGAAAATTCCAAAAGTAATAAAAAAGTATTTTGTCATCAACTAGTAAATTTACAGCGAAATATCCATTCAAATTTAGGGGATGGTGGAATAAGAAATGTAGAAGTTTTAAAGAATGCGATTCCTTTTTTAGTAGCGTTTAAAGGGGAATATGACCTAAGATATTCCTATGGAAGTGTTGATGAGAACTATCTAGGAAGCATGATTTGGCCAAACTATGTAATTTCACAAAGCAAAGTATTATTAATTTCTTCGGATGAAAAGTCTGGATTATTAATTGAAGATGAAGAAATTGCAAGTAGTTATAGGAAGGAAGTCTGTCGAATTCAAAAGGATTGTAAGCCACTATTTTCATTCGTTGGGAGAGATAATGAAGTAGTATCTTATCTTTTGCGGGAACTTTCACAAAAGAAATTTACGTATGCATTTTCACAATCTGTAAGTATTCCAGAATTAGTCTACAACGAAATGGTAAAAAGAGATTTTGATGGAGTAGAAATTATTCGCAGCTATCTAGGAAGTTATAATCATGTAAAAACCAAAAACTCAGAGAAGTTAATGACCATTCATGGAATGTATGGAATGAAGAAATTCACTCAAACAGGACTCTTACCAGGATTTTATGAAAATTATGTAGGAGCTTATTCAAAAGAAGCCAGAATACGAATGATTCATGACTATGCAAATTATATAAGAGAATCAGGAAATACCTATCTGTTAAAAGAGGAACCTTCCTCTGAAGAAACGCTCATAGAGTTTAATTTATTCGACCAAAATGGAGTTTATATTTGTATTTCACATGATCAAGAGTATATTGCTTGTGTCTATGTCGAAGAGTCGGAAACCTATGATATATTAGTTGATTATTTACATAGTTTAATTGATGAGGAAAAGGTTTATAGTAAGGAAGAAAGTGCCAATAAATTTATAGAAAAATGTATGAATTACATGGAAAATCAAGGGGGGTAGGTAAAGCCAATGTCAGAATTTAGTGAAGAATGTAGTAAAATATTTAAACAAAAATGAATTCAGGAAAAAACTTCCTAGTAGACAATTTGTAAAAAATGTGTTAGATCATCTCCCCATTAGCATTACTGAAAGAGAATATAAAGGCATATGCTAAACATTTAGAAGATGAGCAAAATGAATATTTTTTAAAGATAACTCCAGATGCAGAAAAGGCATCGATAGGACTGGATTTATATGACTCAGATGGAGTGTATCTTGTCATAACGAAGCAGAATAAATACCTAGCAAGTATCTACATCGAAGAAGCGGGAATTTATGATACGTTTGCAGATTATATAGAAGGACTTATTGAAGAAGAAAAGGTTTATAGTCCAGAGGAAGGCTCAAAAATTTTTTTAGAAGAATGTATGAAATATTTAGAAGAAACTAATGAGTAACATCTAGAGACTTTTTTAATTTTAAAAATCTGAATTGCTTAATTTTATTAATCATGTTATAGTATAAGTGATTGTACTATAGAGCAATGGAGGATTACGATGAAACTGACAAATTTAATTACCGATACCGATTGTTATTTATTTGGTAATGGAACACACTATCAGATTTATGAAAAATTAGGTGCTCATCCAATTATATATAAGGGAACGAAAGGAGTTTACTTTGCTGTTTGGGCACCCCACGCCAAATCAGTTAGCCTAGTTGGTGATTTTAATGACTGGGATCCTAAGAAGACTCCTATGATGGCAATTTCAGATTCTGGAATTTATGAGGTATTTATACCTAAGATGAAAGAGGGAGAATTGTATAAGTATGCAATTACTACTCAGTCTGGACAGGTCATTTTTAAGGCTGACCCTTATGCAACTTATAGTCAGGTACGTCCTGAAACTGCATCTGTTGTGGCAAATATTAGCAAGTTAAAATGGACAGATAAAAAATGGATAGAGAAAAGACAGGCTACAGACTGGAAGAAAGCACCTGTTTCAATCTATGAAGTACATCCAGGTTCTTGGAAATATCATGAAGATGGAACATGGTATACCTATCGCGAACTAGCTGTAGAACTAGCTGATTATGTGAAATCTATGGGATATACACATGTAGAATTAATGGGTATTGCAGAACATCCATTTGATGGCTCTTGGGGTTATCAGGTAACAGGATATTATGCACCAACTGCTAGATATGGTGAGCCAAAAGATTTTGCCTACTTTGTAGACTACATGCACAAGAAAGGTATTGGCGTTATTTTAGACTGGGTACCTGCACATTTCCCAAAGGATGCACATGGACTTGCTGACTTTGATGGACAGGCAACTTATGAATATGCTGATACTAGAAAAGGGGAACATCCAGATTGGGGAACTAAGGTATTTGACTATGCGAAAACAGAAGTTTCAAACTTCTTAATTGCTAATGCTTTATATTGGGTAGAAAAATTCCACATTGATGCTCTACGTGTGGATGCCGTAGCATCGATGCTCTATTTAGACTATGGTCGAAAAGAGGGTGAATGGGTTCCTAATATGTATGGTGGTCATGAGAACTTAGAAGCGATTGAATTCTTAAAACATTTAAATAGTATTATGGCAAAGAGAAATCCAGGTACTGAAATTATTGCAGAAGAATCAACTGCTTGGCCACAAGTGACAACAGCTCCAGAAGATGGTGGACTTGGATTTGGATTTAAATGGAATATGGGTTGGATGCATGATTTCTTAGATTATATGAAGCAAGATCCAATTTATAGAAAATTTAGTCACAATAAAATGACCTTTGGTATGACTTATGCAACAAGTGAGAACTTTATCTTAGTACTTTCACATGACGAAGTTGTTCATTTAAAATGCTCAATGCTTGAAAAAATGCCAGGTTTAGAAGATGATAAGTTTGCAAACTTAAAAGTTGCATATACTTTCTACATGGGACATCCTGGTAAGAAACTATTATTTATGGGACAGGATTTTGCACAGCGCAGAGAGTGGAGTGAAGAGCGAGAACTTGATTGGTATTTATTAGATGATCCTAGACATTTAGATATGCAAAATTATTTCAAGGGATTGCTTAAATTATATAAGAAATATTCAGCACTTTATGCACTTGATTATAGCTGGGATGGATTTGAATGGATTAATGCAGATGATGGCGACAGAAGCATCTTTAGTTTTGTTCGTCAATCAACAAAGAATAGTACAAAGCTATTATTTGTTATGAACTTTACTCCAGTTGAACGCCCAGATTATAAGGTAGGTGTTCCAAAGCGTGGTAAATATACTAGAATTTTAGATACACAAAATGGTTACATTGATAAACCAGGTACAGCTGAAACTTATACAGCAAAGAAAGAAGAATGTGATGGCAAGGAATATAGTATCGAATATCCACTACCTGCTTATGGCGCAGCCGTGTTTAAGTTTAGATAGGAGGGACATTCTTGGATACTGGTGACCTGATACAGCTAGTAGTACTTTTTGTATTACTAGCAGCTTCTGCTTTTTTTTCATCTGCTGAAACTGCTCTTAGTACGGTGAATCGTATACGAATTCATTCGTTAGCAGATGAAGGAAATAAAAAAGCTATTACATTAACAAAGGTAATTGATGACCAAGCAAAGATGCTTAGTGTTATTTTAATTGGTAACAACATTATCAATATCTCAGCATCATCTCTAGCAACAATATTGGCTACTAAGCTTTTAGGAAGTATGGGTGCTGGAGTTGCGACAGGTACTTTGACACTATTAGTTCTAATTTTTGGAGAAATTACTCCTAAGACTTTAGCATCTTTTCATGCAGAGAAAATTTCTCTTTCATATGCTCGGATTATTTATGCGCTTATGACAGTTTTGACACCCATCGTATTTATTGTAAATGTGCTAAGCCATGGAATTTTACGTTTACTACGAGTAAGTACAACCGTCAAAGATTCAGCATATACAGAAAATGAATTACGAGTAATCATGGAAGCTAGCCATGAAGAAGGGATTTTAGAAGAAGAAGAACATCAAATGATTAACAATGTGTTTGATTTTGATTCTTCTTGTGCGAAGGATATTATGGTTCCTAGAATTGATATGACATCAGTGAATGTAGATGCAACGTATGAAGAGTTAATTGAACTTTTTCGTAAGGATATGTTTACAAGACTTCCAGTTTATGAAGAAACCACAGATAATATTATAGGAATTATGAATATGAAAGATCTTTTACTCTGTGAAGATTCAAAAGAAAATTTTTCGATTCGAACTCATATGAGAGAAGCATTCTATTCGCATGAGTTTAAAAATACCTCTGAGTTATTTATTGAAATGAAAAAGGCATCAGCACCGATGGCGATTATTCTAGATGAATATGGAGCAACTGCTGGACTTGTCACTTTAGAGGATTTAATTGAAGAAATTGTTGGTGAAATTCGAGATGAATATGATGCAGATGAATTAAATTCTATCAAAAAGATTTCAGATACAGAGTATGTTATTGAAGCATCTACGAAGTTAGATGATATTAATGATGCTCTAGGGACAGAATTTGAGTCAGAAGATTATGATAGTTTGGGTGGATTGTTAATAGGAATTGTTGACCGATTACCTGAACAAGGTGAAGTGATTGAGGATAGTGGTTATCGTTTTGAAGTACTTTCTGTAGATAAGAATCGAATTGAGAAAGTACGAGTCAATCGAATAGAAGTAGAAAAAGAGGCGGAGGAGTAACCGTCTCTTTGTTTTTTGTAGAAGTTTTCCAAAAGATATAGAAAACTAACAGGTTAGTTGTACAATTTTCTCCATAATAGTAAAAATCACTTGAAAATTCTTAGACAATATGCTAAACTGTAAACAATTAAATAAGACATGCACATTGAGATTGGAGAGAGGTGTAGTTTGGATCGGTAGGAATATCGATTAAAAACTGCACCTTTTTCATGTGTATTAAAACAAACATATAAAAAGGGGATGTTATGAATCGATATTTTCATGAGATGATTGAAGAAAATCCAGTCATTGCAGCCATAAAAGATGACGAAGGATTAAAATCTTGTTGTCAATTAGAAGATATAAGAGTTGTTTTTGTTTTATATGGAAATATTTGTACAATTCCTAGTATTGTGGAACAGATTAAAAATGCAAATAAGATTGCAATGGTTCATGTAGACTTAATTACTGGACTATCCAATAAGGAAATCGCGGTAGATTATATAAAAACAAATACAAAAGCTGATGGAATTATTTCAACAAAAAATCAGATGATTAAAAGAGCAAAAGAATTAGAGCTCTATACAGTTTTACGAATTTTTTTATT
>JPZU01000001.1:2043341-2047695 GCA_000875945.1 Lachnospiraceae bacterium TWA4
GAAAAGGAAACGTTAAAAAACACACCAGATGTGATAGAAATCTTACCAGGCTTAATGCCCAAGATTATCAAAAAACTTACCAAGAACCTAAGTATTCCACTTATTGCTGGTGGCTTAATTTCGGAAAGAGAAGATGTAGTTGCTGCACTTAATGCAGGAGCAATTGCAGTATCTTCGACGAACCAAGCAGTATGGAATATGTAGTATACAATTTTTTATTTTAAGGAGGTACTTTCTATGGCAAAGTATGTAATGGCACTTGATGCAGGAACTACAAGTAATCGTTGTATCTTATTTAATGAGAAAGGTGAAATGTGCTCGGTAGCACAGAAGGAATTTACTCAGTATTTCCCACAGCCAGGTTGGGTAGAACATGATGCAAATGAAATCTGGTCTACACAGTTAGGGGTTGCAGTAGAAGCAATGTCTAAGATTGGCGTGACTGCAAAAGATATTGCAGCTATTGGAATCACCAATCAGCGTGAAACCACCATTGTATGGGATAAAAATACTGGAGAACCTGTATATCATGCAATTGTATGGCAGTGTCGTAGAACTTCAGAATACTGTGACAGCTTAAAGGAAAAGGGCTTAACAGATACTTATCGTAAAAAAACAGGCTTAGTTATTGATGCTTATTTTTCTGGAACTAAATTAAAATGGATTCTTGACAATGTAGAAGGTGCTAGAGAGAAAGCAGAAAAAGGCGAATTATTATTTGGTACTGTTGAAACTTGGTTAATTTGGAAATTAACAAAGGGTGCTGTACATGTAACGGATTATTCAAATGCATCTCGTACTATGTTATACAACATTACAGAGTTAAAATGGGATGATGAAATCTTAGCAGAACTTAACATTCCTAAGTGCATGCTTCCAGAAGTTAAACCTTCAAGTTGTGTCTATGGAAAAACTGATCCAGCATTATTTGGTGGAGAAATCCCAATTGGTGGTGCAGCAGGTGATCAGCAGTCCGCATTATTTGGCCAGACTTGTTTTAAACCAGGTGAAGCTAAGAATACCTATGGTACAGGTTGCTTCTTATTAATGAACACTGGTGAAAAACCAGTATTCTCTGAAAATGGTTTAGTTACAACTATTGCTTGGGGCTTAGATGGAAAAGTAAACTATGCACTTGAAGGTTCAATCTTCGTAGCAGGTGCAGCTATTCAGTGGTTACGTGATGAAATGCGCTTAATCGATTCTGCTCCAGATTCAGAATATATGGCCAATAAAGTAAAAGACACCAATGGTTGTTATGTAGTTCCAGCATTTACAGGTCTTGGAGCTCCTCACTGGGATCAATATGCTCGTGGAACTATTGTAGGTATTACTCGTGGTGTTAATAAATATCACATTATTCGTGCAACTTTAGAGTCATTAGCTTATCAGGCAAATGATGTATTACAGGCTATGAAAGCTGATTCAGGTATTGAACTTGAAGCATTAAAAGTGGACGGTGGAGCAAGTGCTAATAACTTATTAATGCAGTATCAGGCAGATATGATCAATGCACCAGTTAATCGTCCAAGTTGTGTAGAGACAACTGCTATGGGCGCAGCTTATCTTGCAGGTCTTGCAGTTGGTTATTGGGCAAGCAAAGAAGATGTTATTAAGAACTGGTCTATTGACCGAGTATTTAATCCTAGCATTGATCCAGCAGTTCGTGAAGAAAAGATTAAAGGCTGGAATAAAGCAGTAAAATATGCTTATGGATGGGCTAAAGAAGACTAATTAGGTAGGCTCCCTCTTTGAGGGAGCTGGGCAGTATTTGGCATGAGGTGTCACGAAGTGACGGAGTCCTGATGCCTAAAAGCTGACTGAGGGAGTAGTAAAAATTTTATTACAAAACTTTCTATATTTTAATTACATAATTTTAATTACATACTTTAAAAAGAAGAAGGAGGAAAAACTTATGTTACCTTATATAGCAGAATTTATTGGAACGGCATTATTAATTCTTTTAGGTGATGGAGTTGTAGCAAACGTTAACTTAAACAAGTCAGGAATGAAGGGAGCAGGAGCAGTTCAAATTACTCTTGCTTGGGGTCTTGCAGTTATGATACCTGCATTCATCTTTGGTGAAGCATCAGGTGCATCATTTAACCCAGCACTTACTATTGCATTAGCAGTTGGTGGTTCTTTTGCTTGGGATATGGTACCTGGTTATATTGTTGCACAATTTGCAGGAGCATTTGTTGGTGCTTGTTTAGTTTATATTTTATACAAAGGACAGTTTGATGCAACAGAAGATCCAGCTACTAAACGTGGTGTATTTTGTACAGGACCTTCAATTCGCAATATGCCTTTAAACATTTTAAGTGAAGCAGTTGGAACTTTCGTTTTAGTATTTGCAATTCTTGGTATGGCTCAGGTTCCTGAACTTTCAGCAGGTCTTGGCAAAATCTTCGTATTTGGTATTATCGTTTCAATTGGTATGTCACTTGGAGGATTGACAGGATATGCAATTAATCCAGCCAGAGATATCGGACCTCGTCTTGCACATGCAGTATTACCAATCAAAGGTAAAGGCGATTCAGACTGGGGATATGCAGTTGTTACTTTAGTTGGACCAATCGTTGGTGCAGTCGTAGCTGTATTATGTTATAACGCTATTCCATGGGCGTAAATTTATAAAATGGTACCTGCTTAGCAGGTACCATTAAATCTAGGAAGGAGAACGTATAGGTTATGTATGATATTGTAATTATCGGAGCAGGTGTTTCAGGAAGCTCCATTGCAAGAGAATTATCTCGTTACAATGCATCTATTTGTGTTTTAGAAAAAGGAGAAGATGTCTGTTCTGGAACAACGAAAGCAAATAGTGCAATTGTACATGCTGGATTTGATGCTAAAGAAGGTTCATTGATGGCAAAATTAAATGTACAAGGAAATGCAATGATGGAACAGCTGTCAAAAGATTTGGACTTCCCCTATAAAAATAATGGTTCATTAGTTATTTGTACAGATGAATCTACTCGTCCAGGTCTTAATGAATTATGTGAAAGAGGAAAGAAGAACGGTGTTCCCGGTGTTCGTATCATAGAACGAGAAGAATTATTAAAAATGGAGCCAAATATTTCAGATGAGGCGGTTGCAGCCCTATATGCACCAACTGGTGGAATCGTTTGCCCATTTAATTTAAATATTGCATTAGCAGAAAATGCTTATACAAACGGTGTAGAATTCCGTTTTAATACAAAAGTTTTAGATGTTAAAAAACAAGAAAATGGTTATACCATTGTAACGAATAATGGCGATGTTCGAACCAAATATGTTGTGAATGCTGCCGGTGTTTATGCAGATGCTATTCACAACATGGTTAGTGAAAATAAGATGAAAATTACTCCTAGAAAAGGAGAATATTGTTTATTAGATAAGAGTGCAGGAGAACATGTATCTCATACAATTTTTGCTCTTCCAACTAAGATGGGTAAAGGAATCTTAGTAACTCCAACTGTTCATGGCAATCTTTTAGTAGGTCCTACTGCTACAGATATTGACAATAAAGAAGGAGTGAATACGACAAGAGCAGGTCTTGACGAGGTAATTTCTAAGTCAGCAATTACTGTAAAAAATGTACCTTATCGTCAGGTAATTACTTCATTTGCAGGTCTTCGTGCACATGAAGAACATCATGAATTTATTATTGAAGAAGTGAAAGATGCGAAGGGATTTATTGACTGTGCAGGAATTGAATCTCCAGGTTTATCTGCTTCACCTGCAATCGGTGTAATGGTTGCAGACTTATTAAAAGAAAAAATGAACTTAGAAGAAAAAGAACACTTTATTGCAACTCGTAAAGGAATCTTAAATCCAGAGGACTTAACTTTAGAAGAGAGAAATGAGCTGATTAAGAAAAATTCTGCTTATGGAAATATCATTTGTCGTTGTGAAATGATTACAGAAGGAGAAATCTTAGATGCTATTCACAGACCACTTGGTGCAAAATCACTAGACGGGGTAAAGCGTAGAACTAGAGCTGGAATGGGACGTTGTCAAGCAGGATTTTGCTCACCTAGAACCATGGAGATTTTGGAGCGAGAAATTCCTGGATTTACGATGTATGATGTAACAAAATCTGGTGGAGATTCTGCTATTGTAGTAGGAACTAACAAGGATCGAGTATAGGAGGGCAATAAAGATGAAATATTATGATATTGTAATCATTGGTGGAGGCCCTGCTGGACTTGCTGCAGCAGTTGCAGCAAAAGAAAGTGGAAATGACAGTATTTTAATTCTAGAAAGAGATAAAGAACTTGGTGGAATTTTAAATCAGTGCATCCACAATGGATTTGGCCTTCATACGTTTAAAGAAGAATTAACCGGTCCTGAATATGCAGGACGTTTTATA
>JPZU01000001.1:2047836-2085444 GCA_000875945.1 Lachnospiraceae bacterium TWA4
TTTTATAGAAAAAGTGAAAGATTTAGGCATTGAATATTTATTACAGACTATGGTTATGGATATTAGTGCTGATAAAGTAGTTACTGCTATGAACCGTACGGATGGAATGTTTGAAGTTCAGGCTAAGGCAGTCATCTTAGCTATGGGTTGTAGAGAACGTTCAAGAGGTGCTTTAAATATTCCAGGTTATAGACCAGCAGGAATTTTTTCAGCAGGTACTGCACAGCGTCTTGTAAATATGGAAGGCTATATGCCAGGACGTGAAGTAGTTATTTTAGGTTCTGGTGATATTGGTCTTATTATGGCAAGACGAATGACTCTTGAAGGAGCTAAGGTTAAAGTAGTAGCAGAACTTATGCCTTATTCTGGTGGTCTTAAGAGAAATATCGTACAGTGTCTTGATGACTTTGGTATTCCACTAAAGCTTAGCCATACTGTAGTAGATATTGAAGGTAAGGAACGAGTAGAGGGAATTACTATTGCAAAAGTTGATGACAAGGGTAAACCAATTCCTGGAACAGAAGAACACTACACTTGTGATACATTATTATTATCTTGTGGCTTAATTCCAGAAAATGAATTGTCAAGAGGAATTGGCATTGATATGAGTCCAGTGACCTCTGGACCCCTAGTAAATGAAAGTTTACAAACGAATGTAGAAGGAATTTTTGCTTGTGGTAATGTTTTACATGTTCATGACCTTGTAGATTTTGTTTCTGAAGAAGCAGCTGCAGCTGGTAAAAATGCTGTAAAATATATTAATGATGGAATGAAATCTGTAGAAACAAAAGAAGTAAAGATTGTTCCAGAAAGTGGGGTTCGTTATACAGTTCCTGTTACTGTGCATCCAGAAGTGATGAATGATGAGATGATTGTTCGCTTTAGAGTTGGAGCAGTTTATCAAAATCACTATGTGGCAGTTTACTTAGATGGTGAACGAATTCAGCATAAGAAGCGCCAGATTATGGCACCAGGTGAAATGGAACAAGTAAAATTAGATAAGGAAACTTTAATGAAGTATCCAAATCTTTCAAAGATTACAATTAAATTAGAGGAAGAATAGAAATGACAAAACAAGAACTAATTTGTATTGGTTGTCCTATGGGTTGCCCTCTGACCGTAGAAATGGAAGGCAAAGAAGTTAAAAGTGTTGCAGGATATACTTGTAAACGTGGAAAAGTTTACGCAGAAAAAGAAGTAACCAATCCAACGAGAATTGTTACAAGTACTGTGAAAGTAATTGGAAGTAGTTTAACAGCCATGGTTTCTGTAAAAACCAAAGAGGATATTCCAAAGGGCAAGATTTTTGAATGTGTACAGGCTCTTAAAGGGTTAACTGTACAGGCTCCTGTAGCAATTGGAGATGTGATTTTAGCAAATGTCGCAGGAACTGGCGTAGATATTATTGCAACAAAAAATGCATAGGATGAAGTATGATTGAATAAAAGGATTTTCTCTGTATTGGAGAAAGTCCTTTTTATTATATGTAATTTAATGTAAAAAATAAATAAAATATACTTGATTTTAACATATATATTTGATAAAATATAGCAATAATAATCAATGAGGGAGTATTGAATGTATCGAAAAATTTTAGATTATTTAAAAGAATGGAAAGATAGTGATTATCGAAAACCTTTAATTTTACAAGGAGCTAGACAAGTAGGTAAAACGTATTCAATCTTAGAATTTGGACGAACATATTATGAAAATGTTGCTTATTTTAATTTTGAAACGAATCCCAAATTAAATGAAACATTTAAAGAAAATATTAGTCCTAGTTACTTAATTCCCATTTTATCTCATATATCAGGACAGACAATTGTTAGAGAAAAAACATTAATTATATTTGATGAAATCCAACTTTGTGAACGAGCATTGACTAGTTTAAAGTATTTTTGTGAAGATGCGCCAGATTATCATATTATTGTAGCTGGCAGTTTGTTGGGAGTAGCAGTAAATAGAGAAACATTTTCTTTTCCAGTCGGAAAGGTTGATATAAAAACCCTTTATCCAATGGATATAGAAGAATTTATGTTAGCCTGTGGTGAACAAGTTCTTGTAGAACAGATTAAAAAAAGTTTTGAAACAGACTCACCTCTTCCAACTGCACTACATGATTTAGCAATGACCCTTTATCGTCAATATTTAGTGGTTGGAGGAATGCCAGAATGTGTTTTACAATTTATTAATACAAAGGATTATATACTTGTTCGACATACACAAGATACAATTCTTGCAAGTTATCTTAATGATATGAGTAAATATAATACAAATAATGAGATTAAAAAAACAAGACTTGTATATGATAACATTACGGTTCAGTTATCCAAAGCAAATACGAAGTTTCAGTATAAACTGATTAAAAAAGGAGGTAGAGCCTCTGAATTTGAAAATGCTATTGAGTGGTTATGTTTATCGAGTATTGTATCACAAATCTATAAAGTAGAACAAATTAAAAAACCTCTTGAAGATTATAAAGATATTGATGCTTTTAAAATATATGCATCTGATCTAGGATTGCTTTGTGCAAAAAAAGATTTAGCAGCAAATGATATTCTTTATATGGTTGATGAGCTTAATGATTTTAAAGGTGGAATGGCGGAAAATTATGTTCAAGTTCAGTTGACTATTAATGGATATCGTACGTATTATTGGGAATCAAAGCGTGGAGCAGAGATTGATTTTATTATACAAAGAGACGGAAATTTGATTCCTATTGAAGTAAAATCAGCTGATAATACTAGGGCTAGAAGTTTGAAATTATATATGGAAACTTATAAACCTGCATATGCAATTAAAATTTCATCAAAAAATTTTGGATTTGAAGATGGTAAAAAAAGTATTCCTCTTTATGCGACTTTTTGTATATAATATTGGGTTAATTGTGTTAAAAAATAAAATCATTATAAAAAACGATTGGAGGCTAATTATGCTTGAAACAAAAGAAATTTCAAAGCGATATGGCAGTAATAATGCCATTGACAATCTGTCAATGAATTTAAAAGAAGGGCATATCTACGGAATGTTGGGACCTAATGGAAGTGGTAAGTCTACATGGATGAAAACAGTAGCTACCTTTATTGTTCCAGATAAGGGACAAATTTTATTAAATGGGATTCCAGTAGGAGTAGAGACTAAGAAGCATATTGCGTATATGTCAACAGAACCATTCTACTATAATTACATGAAGATTCAAGATGTTGGAAAATATTATGAAGACTTTTTTGAAGATTTTAATATGAAGCGCTTTGAAGCATTGGTAGAAAAAATGAATTTGGATATGAAAATGAAAGTGCGTTCCTTATCATCAGGTATGGCTGCGAAACTAAAAATTGCAGCAACACTTTCAAGACGTGCTAAGGTATATCTATTGGATGAACCTTTTAATGGAATTGATCTTTTAGCTAGAGATGAGATTGTAAAAATGATTTTAGAGAGTGCAAGTCCAGATAATATCATGGTTATCTCTAGTCACATGGTTGAAGAGCTTGAAGAAATTGCTGATTCTGTTTTGTTTATTCGTGAAGGACATCTAGTTCTTGGGGGAAAAGTTAAAGAACTTATAGAGACAAAGGGAAAATCAGTAGCTGACCTTTACCGAGAAATCTATAGCGAGAGCGAAATGCAATAACGGAGGAAAATGATATGCTACATTTAATGAAATACGAATTTTTAAAACAGAGGACATCAAAATATCTGTTGATTGGATTTTTATTAGTTTGTGAATTTACATTTTTAATTGGAACATTTACAGAAAATGAATCACCTATTATCCTCTCTGTTACAGGTTTAATTTTTACATCCATTTCAGGTTATCTTATTATAGCAGTAGAAGCCATTTGGACTTATTATGGAGATATGAAGGAAAAGAGAGGCTATATGCTCTTTATGACACCACACAGTGAGTATTCAATTTTAGGCAGCAAGCTTTTGATGGGATTTTTAACTATTATTCTCTGGAATGTTTTAATTGGCTTGCTTGCATTTGGTGATATTACATTGTTGATGACAAAAAGTGGAGAGATCGGAGAGGTCATGGAAATCGTTCAAGAGGGTTTGAAAGAGTTTTTAGGGTTAGATATAAGCTGGCTAACAGTTTCCATGTTTGTTCTTCAGAGAATTTTTAACTGGACATCTATGGTTACCTCTGCATTTCTTGCAATTACCATCAGTATGACTTTTTTAAATCAGATTAGAACAAAAGGGCTTATTAGTTTTATCCTCTATATTGTCATTAATATGATTCCGGAAAAAGTACAAGAACTTTTACAGTCTGTTTTTGGAATTGTAACAGATGAAACAGTGGTCAACAGCATAGAAAATGGAGGATTATCGGTTACCTTTGCAGAGGATGGTATGACAGTATGGTATAATACCTATCTCACTGCTGGAATTGCCGTAGTATTTTCAGTGATTTGTTTTTGCATTACGGGTTTAATTTTAAGAAAAAATTGTCATTATAAATTTTTTCTTGACAACTCCATTCCTAGATGTTAGTATAAAGAAAATAGTGTGTTACTTGTGATAAAAAATAAGGCATTAACTATGTATAAATATTATTAATTTTTATTAGGATATTTATGCATGTTAATGCCTTTTTGGGATAGATTAGTACCTCATTAACATTCATAGTATCCAGAAAAGGAGAGATCTTATGAAAGACAAGATTTTTGGTTGTACTTCAAAGAATTGGTCGAAGCTTTATGCTCCCAATTGCTATCTTGCCAGTAGCAGGTTTATTACTCGGACTTGGTAGTTCATTTACAAATGCTACCACAATTGCAACCTATCACTTAGAAGGAATTTTAGGAGAGGGAACAGTTCTTCACAGTCTTCTAATTATTATGAATCAGGTAGGTAGTGCAATTTTTAGTAACTTGCCCATTATATTTGCTTTGGGTGTTGCCATTGGTATGGCTAAGAAAGAAAAAGAAGTTGCAGCTTTATCTGCACTTATCGCTTTCTTTGTTATGCATACGTCAATTAATGGTATGTTACAGATTACAGGAGACCTTCTTCCAGATGGAAGTATCTCCCCAGATGTATTAGGAGGAACTATTTCTTCTGTATGTGGAATCCAAACCCTAGAAATGGGTGTATTTGGTGGTATTATTGTAGGCCTTGGTGTTGCAGCGCTTCACAACCGTTTCTACAAGATTCAGCTTCCAAATGCATTATCATTCTTTGGTGGTTCTAGATTTGTACCAATTATTTCAACCCTTGTTTATATGTTTGTGGGTATTTTAATGTACTTTGTATGGCCAGTGGTACAGGGCGGTATTTATTCACTTGGTGGATTAGTTACAGGTACAGGATTCTTTGGAACATTAGTATTTGGTATTATCAAACGTGCGTTAATTCCATTTGGTCTTCACCATGTATTTTATATGCCTTTCTGGCAGACAGCTGTTGGTGGAACTATGGAAGTTGCAGGTCAGATGATACAAGGTGGTCAGAACATCTTCTTTGCACAGTTAGCAGACGCTGCAAATGTTACACACTTTAGTGCAGATGCAACAAGATACTTCTCTGGTGAATTTATCTTCATGATTTTTGGTTTACCAGGTGCAGCTTTAGCAATGTATCGTACAGCAAAACCTGAAAAGAAACGTCAGGCAGGTGGTTTATTACTTTCTGCTGCATTAGCATCTATGTTAACCGGTATTACAGAGCCTATCGAATTCTCATTCTTATTCGTAGCACCTATGTTATTTGGTGTTCAGGTTATCTTAGCTGGTAGTGCATATATGATTGCTCATATGTTAAATATTGCAGTAGGTCTTGCTTTCTCAGGTGGTTTCCTTGATTTATTCCTATTTGGTATCTTACAGGGAAATGGAAAGACTAGTTGGTTACGCATTATTCCTTTAGGTATTATTTACTTCTTATTATACTACTTTATCTTTACAATCTTAATTAAGAAGTTTGACTTAAAGACTCCAGGTCGTGAAGATGATGACGTAGAAACTAAGCTTTATACAAAAGCTGATGTCAATGCTAGAAAAGAAGCAGGAAATGCAGCAGCTAGTGGAGAAGATGCATTAAGTGAAACCATTACTAAAGGTCTTGGTGGTAAGAAAAATATTTCTGATGTAGACTGTTGTGCAACTAGACTTCGTATTACAGTAAATAAACCAGAATTAGTCAATGATGCACTATTAAAATCAACAGGTGCTTCAGGTGTTGTTCACAAAGGACAGGGTGTACAGGTTATTTACGGACCACATGTAACTGTTGTAAAATCAAACTTAGAAGATTATTTAGAAACTGCTCCTAATGAGGAATATGTATCTACAAATGAAGTAGAAACAGCTAAAGAAGAAGTTAAGAGCGATAACAGCAATAAAAAAGTTGTAAAGACTTTAACTATTTACAGTCCTGTAACAGGTGTTGCAGATGACTTAGTAAATGCACCAGACGAAGCATTTGCTAGTAAAATGATGGGTGATGGTGCAATCGTAACTCCAGAAGATGCAACAGTTTATGCTCCAGAAGATGGTGAAGTAGGATTTGTCTTTGATACCAAACATGCGATTGGATTCCAGACAGATAGCGGTCTTGGATTATTACTTCACATGGGTATTGATACAGTGAAATTAAATGGTGAAGGATTTACAGTTTTAGTTGAAGCAGGACAAAAGGTTAAGAAGGGTGAACCATTGATGAAATTAGATATTCCTTATCTTAAGGAACACGCTCCATCAATCGCTTCTCCAGTGCTTTGTACTGAATTAGAAGACAATCAGACAGTTCGTCTTTTAGCAAAAGGACAGGTTAAAGCTGGAGATGCATTATTTGCCGTAGACTTCTTAGAGTAATATAATGTGATGGTTACAGTTTACACGTTGGCGCGTTATCTCAAAGGATGAAAATGTCTGATGAAAATAGCGTGAGTGTGAACAGTAATATGTGATGTGAACTTGGAGGAGAAGGATGTATAGAATCACAAAAGTATTAAATCATAATGCAATTATTTGTGTAGAGTCAGAGGGAACTGATGAATGTTTGATTTTGGGAAAGGGTATTGGATTTGGCAAAAAGTTGCCGAGCGTATCGAACCTACCAAAGAAGCAACAGTTTATGCATTGCAAAAACAAACTGAACGAGGGAATGCAAAAACCCTAGCAACTTCTGTAGCTCCTGAATTTTTGGAAATTGCAAATATGCTTTTAAAAGAAGCAAAAGATACTTTTGGAAAAGTGGATTCTAACATCCTTTTTCCTATGGCTGACCACATTGCATTTGCTATTAAGCGTATGCAAAGTGGAGAAAAAATTAGCAATCCCTTAACTGAAGACATACGAGTGCTGTTTCATGTAGAATTTAAAATTGCATTACAGGCGAGAACTATCATTGAACACCAATTTGGCGTAGTGATGGATGATGATGAGATTGGGTATATTGCATTGCATATTCATTCTGCAATTGAAGATGAAAAAGTTTCTCAGTCCATGCAGATGGCAAGAGCTGTCAGACAGTGTATTTCTTGGGTGGAAGAAGAGACTGGAAAACAAATAGATATTGCCTCACTTTCGTATAATCGACTGATGAATCATATAAGGTATATGGTTGCAAGAGCATTAAATGGTGAACAGCTAAAAGTTAGCATGAATGACTATATGATTGTAAAGTTTCCAAAAGCTTATCAAATTTCACAGACGATTTGTGACCAAATTGCTCATGATTTAAAGCATGAGGTGGCTGAAATTGAAATTGGTTATTTGGCAATGCATATTGCTCGTGTGTTAGATGAAGAAACGAAAGAATAAATTAGCAGACATTACAGTTCACGCATTAGCACGCTACCTTGAATGATGAAAATGGCGTGGTGTGAACAGTAGCTAGGAGGTTACTGTTCAAGGGTACTATAGCCTCCCTCTTGAGGGAGGTGGCTGCGAAGCAGACGGAGGGAGTATTTTTAGAAAATCTTCCGTCGAATAATTTATTCGAAGAAAATCCTGATGAATATTTCGGTGCTCAACTTGTATTTTTAGAAAATCTTCCGTTGAATAATTTATTCCTAACAATATAATACATTTAAAACGATATAGTATCCGTGTACTCCCTCAGTCGGCTTTAGGCATCAGGACTCCGCCTGCTTAAGGCATCAGGACTCCGTCAGCTACGCTGACACCTCATGCCAAGTTGTCACCTCATGCCAACCGACAGCTCCCTCAAGAGGGAGCCTGAGCAATGTTTGAACAGTAACGCTAGGAGACTGAAAAGTCTCCTTTTTTTATAAAAATGTCTTGACAATCAAACTATTTGATGTTATAATCATGAGCAATTCAAAACAATTTAATTTATTAAACCGTTGAAGCGGAGATAACGGTGATAGATCTTGTACAGAGAGCCTGTGATGCTGAGAGTCAGGCCAATCCCGAGTCATCAAATGGACCGCTGAGGGTGTAGTCAAAGGATAAGAGTTTATTGTTATTTTATGGTGAATAGTTGATAAATAATTATCTGAGTATTCTGCAACGTGTTGGCATACGTTAGTTGTCGGGGATATGTTGGTATCCTGCTAAGTGCGCAGGTCATTCTGCGAATCAAGGTGGCACCGCGAAGAAGCTATAAATATACACAAGTGTATATGAGTATATATAAGTATATCTGTAAGTTCATTCGTCCTTGGTAAAGTGTATGTATTTTACACTTTATCAAGGACGTTTTTCTTTTATAGTATGAATTAAAGTGTGAAAAAGGAAGGGCATCAGGACTCCGTCACTTTAAGGCATCAGGACTCCGTCAGCTACGCTGACATCTCATGCCAAGTGGACACCTCATGCCAAGTAAGGAGGGAATAAAAATGTATTATCCATCAATTGAAGTGATTAGGGAAGTAGCAAAAACTGGTAAATATAAAATAGCACCCATTAGTATGGAGATTTTATCAGATATTAAAACACCGATTCAAGTTTTACGTACATTACAAAATGTTTCAACGCATGTATATATGTTAGAGTCTATTGAAAATCATGACAAATGGGGACGATATACATTTTTAGGTTACGACCCGAAGTTAGAAATTACCTGTACTAATGGATGCATGAAAGTTGGAAATCTATCATTTGAAACGAGTCATCCAAGAAAAGCAATTGAACAGATTTTAGCAGATTATAAAAGTGTTCGATTTGAAAATTTACCTTCATTTTCTGGGGGACTTGTGGGATATTTTTCATATGATTATTTAAAATATGCCGAACCTTCTCTGAATTTAGATGCAAAAGATACAGAAAATTTTAAGGATGTCGATTTAATGCTTTTTGATAAGGTGATTGCATTTGATAATTTTAAGCAAAAAATAATCTTAATTGTAAATATTTCCCTAGAAGATTATGAGACTGAATATAATAGGGCAAAGCTTGAACTTGAACAAATGGCAGATTTGATTAAAAATGGTGAACCAAGAAAAGAACTTTCAGGAAAATTACTTGGTGAAATTAAGCCATTATTTTCAAAAGAAGAATATTGTTCTATGGTTGAAAAAGCGAAATATCATATTAAAGAGGGAGATATCTTTCAAATTGTATTGTCTAATCGATTAGAAGCAGACTATGAGGGAAGTTTACTAAATACCTATCGAATTCTCAGAACAATGAATCCTTCACCTTATATGTTTTATTTTTCTAGTGGAGGAATGGAAGTTGCAGGGGCTTCGCCAGAAACATTGGTAAAACTAGAAGATGGAATTCTTCATACGTTTCCACTTGCAGGAACTAGACCGAGAGGAAAGAATGAAGAAGAAGATAAGAAGCTAGAAGAAGAACTTTTAGCCGATGAAAAAGAACTAGCAGAACACAATATGCTTGTAGACCTTGGACGAAATGACATTGGAAAAATTAGTAAGTTTGGATCAGTAAAAGTAGAGAAGTATCATTGTATTGAACGATATTCTCATGTAATGCACATTGGTTCAACTGTACGAGGAGAACTTGCAGAAGGGAAAAATGCCTTAGATGCTGTAGATGCGATTTTACCAGCTGGAACATTATCCGGAGCGCCAAAGATTAAAGCTTGTCAAATTATTAATGATCTTGAAAATAATAAGCGAGGAATTTATGGTGGAGCGATTGGTTATATTGATTTTACAGGAAATTTGGATACTTGTATTGCCATTCGAATTGCCTATAAGAAAAATGGAAAGGTATTTATCAGAAGTGGGGCTGGAATTGTTGCAGATTCTGTACCAGAAACGGAATATCAGGAATGTTTAAATAAAGCAGCAGCCGTTATAAAGGCGTTAGAAGTAGCACAGGAGGAACAGGAATGATTTTATTAATTGATAATTATGATAGCTTTTCCTATAACCTTTATCAGTTAGTAGGAAGTATCAATCCAGATATTAAAGTAATCAGAAATGATGCATTTAATATAGAAGAAATACGAAATTTAAAACCGAATCGAATCATTCTTTCACCAGGACCAGGACGACCTGAAGATGCTGGAGTTTGTATGGATGTTGTAAAAGAACTTGGAAGCAAAATACCGATTTTAGGTGTTTGTCTTGGACATCAAGCGATTTGTAGTGCATTTGGAGCAACTGTATCGTATGCAAAAGAACTCATGCATGGAAAACAATCTATGACAATGGTGGATATAGAAAGTACGTTATTTAAAGGTTGTGAAAATGAAATTCCAGTAGCAAGGTATCATTCACTGGCTGCTATTGAACAAACGCTACCTAATTGTTTAAAAGTGACAGCAAAGACCGTAGATGGAGAAATTATGGCAGTGGAACACAAGAAATTTCCAATTTATGGAGTACAGTTTCATCCTGAGTCCATAATGACACCGGATGGAATGAAGATGTTAGAAAATTTTATAGGCTCTCTCCCTGATGTGTCTGACGACGAAGTCGACTAAGGGAGTTAGATTATGGCTTAAGAACTAATATGAAGTGAATATAAAGTGAAATGAAAAAGGAAGGAAATAAAAAGATGATTGCAGAAGCTATTAAAAAAATTGTAGATAAACAGGATTTAACTTATGATGAAGCCTATACTGTAATGAATGAAATTATGAATGGCGAATCTTCTCAGGTACAAAATGCAGCATTTTTGGCTGCACTATCAACAAAGAGTGCAAAAGCTGAAACAACTGATGAAATTGCAGGATGTGCAGCAGCTATGCGTGAACATGCAATAAAATTTGAATATGATGAAGACATGCTTGAAATTGTAGGAACTGGTGGAGATAATGCACATAGTTTTAATATTTCCACAACTTCAGCAATGATTATCGCTTCAAGTGGTATAAAGGTTTCTAAGCATGGAAATCGTGCAGCATCTTCAAAATCAGGTACTGCAGATTGCCTTGAAGCTTTAGGTGTAAACATTGAGCAAGATCCTGATAAATGTAGAGAGTTATTAGAAAACGTAGGAATGTGTTTCTTCTTTGCACAAAAATATCATACATCAATGAAATATGTCGGAGCAATTCGAAAAGAATTGGGATTTCGTACCGTATTTAATATCTTAGGACCACTTACAAATCCAGCGTCTCCTTCAATGCAGTTACTAGGGGTTTATGATGAATACCTTGTAGAACCCCTTGCTAGAGTACTTGCAAGTCTTGGTGTAAAACGAGCGATGGTAGTTTATGGTCAAGACAAATTAGATGAAATTTCAGCAAGTGCACCAACCACTGTTTGTGAAGTAAATAATGGAAGTTATAAAAGCTATATAATTATTCCTGAACAATTTGGAATTGGACGCTGTAAAAAGGCGGATTTAGTGGGTGGAACTCCAGAGGAAAATGCTAAAATTACTAGAGGAATTTTAGATGGAAGCATTACAGGACCAAAGAGAAATGCTGTACTATTGAATGCGGGTGCAGGAATTTATTTAGGAGGAAAGGCAGATTCACTAGAAGAAGGAATAGACCTTGCAGGAAAACTTATTGACAATGGAGAAGCATTAAAAACTTTAGAAGAATTTATCAAAGTTTCACAGGTGAATTAGAATGAGTACAATTTTAGATACGATAGCAGAAAATACTAGAAAAATTGTAGAGGAAAAAAGAAGAAGGTTTCACTACAAGAAATGATGAGGCGTGCCTATAGTATGCCAATTTCAACGGCTTATCCATTTCGAGCAAACCTTGCAACATCAGGAATTTCATTTATCTGTGAAGTAAAAAAGGCAAGTCCATCAAAAGGGTTGATTTCTCCCAATTTTCCTTACATAGAAATTGCAAAAGAGTATGAAAGGGCAGGAGCATCAGCGATTAGTTGTCTAACTGAACCCAAGTGGTTTTTAGGAAAAGATGAGTATGTTACAGAAATTTCAAATGTAGTGAGTCTTCCAATTCTACGTAAGGATTTTACAGTGGATGAGTATATGATTTATGAGGCAAGAGCCTTAGGAGCATCGGCCATTTTATTGATTTGTTCTCTACTGGATGAACGAACACTTAAGCGATGGAGAAAAATCGCAGAAGATTTGGGCATGGATGCATTAGTAGAGGCTCATGATGAAGATGAAGTGGCAATGGCCATTCGAAGTGGAGCAAAGATTATTGGAGTGAACAATAGAGATTTAAAAACATTTACCGTAGATGTGAATCATTCGACCAAGTATCGACAGATGATTCCAAAAGGGATTTTATTTGTTTCAGAAAGTGGAATTACAACGAGAGAAGATATTAAAGTCTTGGAAGAAAATGGAACAGATGCCGTACTTATTGGTGAAACCCTTATGCGAGCAGAAGACAAAAAAGGAATGCTTAATAAACTGAGAGGAACTATTTATGACAACAGTTAAAATTTG
The DNA here is from genome assembly GCA_000875945.1 of Lachnospiraceae bacterium TWA4. Lineage (GTDB taxonomy): Bacteria > Bacillota > Clostridia > Lachnospirales > Lachnospiraceae > TWA4. The sequence continues at coordinate 2,060,610 of JPZU01000001.1, forward strand.
TGGACTTAGACGATTAGAAGATATTCAGGCTGTTAATGAATTAAAACCAGACTACGCTGGGATGATACTGACATCTGGATATAGGCGAAGTATTTCTTTTTCCATTGCAAAAGAACTATCAAAAAGTCTGACAATTCCATTAGTTGGAGTATTTGTGAATACTTCGGTGAAGGAAATTTTAACCTATGACTTTATTGATATTATTCAACTTCATGGAAATGAAACGAATGAAGAAATTTTAAGACTAAAAAAGTAAAGCCTGTATGGAAGGTGTTTTCTCCAGAGAACATTAATATAGAAGAAATAGAATCGTCTCCTTGTGATTTAGTCTTAGTAGATGCAGGAACAGGTAGTGGAAAAACCTTTGACTGGAAGCTTGTAAAAAAAATCAAGCGACCATTTATTTTAGCTGGTGGACTTACAAAAGAAAATGTTCTAGAAGCCATTCGTCAAACACATCCATATGGTGTTGATATCAGCTCAGGGGTAGAAACTGATGGGGTAAAAGATAAAAATAAAATAAAACAACTAATTGAAAGGGTAAGAACATATGAAACAACCAATTAACGGAAGATTTGGTGTTCATGGAGGTCAGTATATTCCAGAGACCTTAATGAATGCAGTAATAGAATTAGAAGAGGCTTATAATTATTACAAAAACGATTTAGCTTTTAATAAGGAGTTAAATGAATTATTTACAGAGTATGCCAATAGACCTAGCCGTTTGTACTATGCAAAAAAGATGACAGACGATCTTGGTGGTGCAAAAATTTATTTAAAGCGTGAAGATTTAAATCACACAGGAGCTCATAAAATTAACAATGTATTAGGTCAGGCGTTACTTGCAAAGAAAATGGGAAAGACCAGATTGATTGCTGAGACAGGTGCAGGTCAGCATGGAGTGGCAACAGCTACAGCAGCAGCACTTTTTGGTATGGAATGTGTGGTATTTATGGGAGAAGAAGATACGAAGCGTCAAGCACTTAATGTGTATCGAATGAGATTATTGGGTGCTAAGGTAATTCCAGTAACTACTGGTACTGCAACATTAAAAGATGCTGTATCTGAAGCTATGCGTGAATGGACAAATCGAATCAGTGATACGCATTACTGTTTAGGTTCAGTAATGGGTCCTCATCCATTCCCAACGATTGTCAGAGATTTTCAGGCAGTAATCTCAAAAGAGATTAAAGAGCAATTATTAGAAAAAGAAGGGAAACTTCCAGATGCAGTGATTGCCTGTGTGGGTGGTGGAAGTAATGCAATTGGTGCATTCTATCACTTTATTGAGGATGAAAGTGTAAGGCTCATTGGTTGTGAGGCGGCAGGACGTGGAATTGATACCTTTGAAACAGCAGCAACGATTAGTACTGGACGTCTTGGAATTTTTCATGGAATGAAGTCTTACTTCTGTCAGGATGAATATGGACAGATTGCACCAGTGTATTCAATTTCAGCCGGTCTTGATTATCCAGGAATTGGACCAGAACATGCATGGTTACATGATACGCATCGTGGGGAATATGTACCTGTGAGTGATGATGAGGCTGTAGAAGCATTTGAATACTTAAGTCGTATGGAAGGAATTATTCCAGCTATTGAATCAGCACATGCCGTAGCTTATGCCAAGAAACTTGCACCAACAATGAATAAAGACCAGATTATAGTGATTAACATTTCTGGACGTGGAGATAAAGACTGTGCAGCTATTGCTAGATACAGAGGGGAGGATATTTATGAGTAGAATTCAACAAGCATTTTGTAATGGGAAAGCATTTATTCCGTTTATTACTTGTGGAGACCCAAATTTAGATACAACGAAACAACTTGTCTATACATTAGTAGAAAATGGAGCAGACCTTATTGAACTTGGAATTCCATTTTCAGATCCAACAGCGGAAGGTCCTACCATTCAAGAGGCAAATCTTCGTGCGTTATCCGGTGGGGTAACGACTGATAAGATTTTTGACTTGGTTATGGAGCTTAGGCAGACAGTAGAAATTCCATTAGTGTTTATGACCTATGCCAATGTGGTCTATTCGTTTGGAACTACACGATTTGTCAAGAGAATGGAAGAAGTAGGAATGGATGGACTTATTTTACCAGATGTGCCATTTGAAGAAAAGGATGAGTTTGCCTCAATCTGTGAAGAACATGGAATTGACTTTATTAGTTTAATCGCACCGACATCTGAAAATCGAATTGTAAAAATTGCTCAAAATGCGAGAGGATTTATTTATTGTGTTTCATCATTGGGAGTAACAGGCACGAGAAGTCAATTTTCCACCAATATTGATCAGATGATATCAAATATAAAATCTGTAAATCCTACGATTCCATGTGCAATTGGTTTTGGAATTTCAAATCCCGAACAGGTGAAGAAAATGTCTGAATTATCAGACGGAGTGATTGTTGGTTCGGCAATTGTGAAAAAAATAGCAAAATATAAAGAAAATTGTATTCCATATATTGGGGAATTTGTTAAAGAAATGAAAAATGCACAATTCAATCAATTATAGAGAACTTTTATAGAGCTATAGAGACTGTTTATTATACAGTCTCTTTTTTATGTCTACTGTTAAGATAAAATTTTACCAAAAAGTTAAGATTTTACCATAGCAATTTTTTGAAAATTTTGGTATTATTATGTTATATGGAAAATTACGAATTAGTAAGATATGATTTTAGGCGATAGTTTTACTATTATAGACGATAAAATTATTAGAATATAAACTGTAATACTATAAACTGTAACAATCTAGGGGGGTATATAATTGTCAGAAGAAACAAATAGTAGACGTGAGTTGATGAATCTATTAGATATTGATTCATTAAAATCTATTTTAGATGCATTTACAACAACCACAGGTCTAATGGCAAATATTGTTGATGTCAATGGACGTTCTATATTTTCACAAAAGGATGTAAGTAAATGTTGTAAGTTTTGCAAAGTCATCTATTCCATGAAGGGTGGACATGAACGATGTGAAGAAGCATATAAGAGGGCTGGTCGGCAAGCGGCAATCTTTGGAGAACCCTATATTTTTCGTTGTCCATCAGGACTCGTAGAATGGGCAGCTCCAATCATGTTAGATGGAAAGCATTTAGGGTCTATTATTTGTGGACAAGTTCTTATGTGGGAACCAGAAGAATTCTTTTGGATTGAACTTCGAGAGATGAATAAAGGCTTAACTTCTGACTTTAAGGAACTATTTCAGGCAGTTAAGGAACTTCCTGTTGTCTCAGGAGACATGGTTCAAGCGGCATCTTATTTACTTTATATTATTTCAAACTTTATTGCTAGATCAGGTTGGGAGCAAAAGAAAAAGCATGAAGAATTAATTAAACAAAAGCTGCGTTTAAATCAAGAATTAGAGACAAGAAAGAAATTAGAGCAACAATTAGGGCAGATGTTTGTGTATTCAATGGATAAAGAAGCCGATTTAATGGATGCCATTGCAGAAGGCAGAGATGATGATGTTGATGAGCTTTTAATGGATGTGACAACAGAAATTGTACTTGGAAGTAAAGGAAATATGGATGTTATTAGAACTAGAGCCATTGAATTGCTAGTCATGACTTCTAGAAAAGTTGTCAGTACAGGGCTTTCACAAGAACGAGCTAGTGAAATTAACTCATCCTTTATCCAGTTGATTTTAATGCAAAATGCAATTGATGATATTTGTATGCAGCTTCGTGCAGCCATGAATGTATTTAAAGAAGAAACTAAGAAAAAAGAAGTACATTTTGAGCCTGAAAGTGTAACCCAAATGAAGACTTTTATGCAGAAGAGCTTTAAAGAAAATATTACATTAGAAGATATCGCAGAAGCAGGTTATTTAAGTACAAGTTATGCGAGTCGTTTATTTAAAAAAGAGATGAATCTGTCGATTATGGATTATCTTTTACAGCTTCGAATGAATGAGTCTAAAAAATTACTGCGTACAACGGGTGATTCAATTGAGGATATTGCACTATCTATAGGATATGCAGATTCAAGCTATTTTACTAAAGTGTTTAAAAAAGCAGAAGGATGTACTCCTTCACAATATCGAAATTCGTATAAATAAATAATAGAGAGGATGAGAGCAATTTATGGATGATGTGTTAAATCAAATTCAAAATGGGATTTTTAGAGGAGATACGAATTACGTCATTGATCGAACAGAATTAGCTCTTCGTTATGGAATTAGTCTAGATGAAATTATGACAGGAGCTTTATTTCCTCCAATGAAGATAATGGGTGAACAGCTTCGTACGCATGAGATCTTTATTCCAGATGTTTTAAAGGCCTCTCGTGCAATGCATGCAGCCTTATATGTGCTAAAACCTCTGATTTCACATAATAGTTCAGCTCCTAAGGGATTAGTAGTCATTGGAACTGTAGCAGGAGATTTACATGATATTGGTAAAAATATGGTTAGTATGATGCTTTCAGGGCATGGATATACCGTTATGGATCTTGGGATTGATGTTACAAAGGAGCAATTTGCAGAGGCAATTACCACTTATAGTCCTGATATCTTGGCAATGTCGGCTCTTTTAACCACTACAATGCCAGAAATGGGGAATGTAGTAGAATATTTAAAAGAATTAGGCATACGAGATAGCGTGAAAATTACCATTGGGGGTAACCCCACAACGATGGATTTTGCCAAATCCATCGGTGTAGACGCCTATACGTCTAATGTTTTTGATGCAATAGAGGCAGCAGACGATTTAATGGCTGGTCAAATCGGGATTCATTCCACTAAGCATGATTAGATAGTGCTAATAAAACGAAATTTTACTAATTTAACGAAAATTACCAAAATATACCTAAACCAAAAAGTCCTGTTTTTAAGCAGGATTTTTTAATGACTTTTTTTGCCAGATGAGCTATCATAAAGCCATCAACAAAAACAACGATACATCAGCAAGACGGAGTAGAGGGCTGGCTTACTGATGCGAGTAGTTAAGAAACTAAAATAAAGAGGCAAATTAAGGAGGTAATCTTTATGGCAACACGTACACGTTACAATAGTTTAGCAATCACAAATCCTGATGAATTAACTTATGGTGTAGCACCAAAACCTTTCACAACTAATAGTGGCATCGTAATCGGTGGTGGACAGGTTATTCCTGAATTAAACTTCACATTACCACCTATGGCAGTTAATGATGACACCATCGCTAAAGCTAATGGTATTTACAAAGAAATGATCGACGGCGTTTTAAAACGTGCAGCTGAACTTGGACAGAAAGAAGTAGTTGTAGAATTTGAAACCGTTCCTGATTATACATTAAATCCTAAATATGGTTTAGAAGCAACTAAGATTTTATTAGATGCTGAAAGAGAAGCAGAAGCTAAATATGGTATGAAAGCAGCTCTTCGTTTCACTCCTAACGATACTCGTGAAATGAGCCGTCCTCCAAAGATGAGAGATGGACAGTACTATGATGATATGATGTACTTCTTCGAAGAAGCAGCTAAGATGGGTCCTGACTGGATTTCTATCGAATCTACTGGTGGTAAGGAACTTAACGATGAAGGTCTTGTAAACGCTGATATCCGTCGTGTAATCTTCGCATTAGGTGCTTGTGCTTGTAACGATATGGAATTCTTATGGGGCAAAGTAGCTGATATTTGTAAAGGAACTAACATGGCAGTTGGTGGTGACTCTTCTTGTGGTTTCGCTAACACCGCTATGGTTCTTGCTGAAAAAGGATTCATTCCTAGAACATTCGCAGCAGTTGTTCGTGTAGCTACAGTTCCTCGTGCATTAGTAGCTTATGAAATGGGTGCAGTTGCTCCTTCTAAAGACTGTGAATATGCTGGTCCATATATCAAAGCTATCACTGGTGCTCCAATCGCTATGGAAGGTCGTATGGCTTCTGGTGCTCACTTATCACAGATTGGTAATATCGCAGCATATCCAGCTGACTTATGGTCAAATGAATCAATCCAGCAGGTAAGATTACTTTCTGATATGGCTCCTATCGTTGGTATGGAACAGTTAGTATTTGACTGCCGTATGTTAAATAAAGCTACTGATATGGGACAGAAGAAACTCATGAGAGATATCATGATCGAATCTGATGCTCCACTTGATGTACAGGGTTATGTATTAAAACCTGAAGTAGTTCTTGAAATCTCTAAAGAAATCGTTAAATACGAAGATGACTTCATGAGAACTAAAGTTGCTGCAGCTAAAACTGTTGAAGTACTTAGCAAAGCTATCGAAGATGGTAAGGTTGCTTGTGGCGATAGAGATGCTGCATGGTTAGATATGATGGCAGACGCTATCGATGAAATTCCAGATGATAGAATGGAATTCTACGAAGAAATGAAAGAAGAATTAGACGAGGATAAATACATCCCTGCAAACTATGATTTAGTTTAATTTCTAATTCATTCCTAAATTAAAATAGATTAAATTAAGATTAATTGAAATTTAACTTAGAAAGGGTAGGAAAACATGGTTAAGATAAGCATCATATCCGGTTTTCTAGGTGCCGGAAAGACCACATTTATTAAGAAATTATTAAAGGAAGGGTATTTCGGCACCATGCCCATTCTAATTGAGAATGACTATGGTTCCCTAGGAATCGATAGTGTTGTAATGGAAGAGACCGGTGTTCGAGTCGAAGAAATGACATCTGGTTGTATCTGTTGCAGCTTAATTGGTAATTTTGTTTTGGCATTGGAGAAGCTTATTAAGACTCAAAATCCAGAGCATATTATCATTGAACCATCTGGAGTTGGTAAACTTTCAGAAATCTTAGAGGGCTTAAATGACCTTACGGTGGAATTTGAGAAGGGTTTAGTACTTACAATTGTAGATGCTAAGCGTTTCGATTACAATGACCAGTATGTAAGTGAATATTTTTGGGATCAAATTTCTCATGCCGATGGAGTCGTGCTTAGTAAAACGCAGAAACTATCTGGAAAACAAATCTCAGACTTATGTGATAAGATTCATGCGAAGGTTCACAAAGTTGAAGTCATTTGTCTTCCACTTGAAGCTGCATATCATCCCGTTTTAGACGAACTTCAGGAGCATAAGCAAAAGAGTATTCCAAAACACATGCGTCCGACTTTTACGCGTGTGAAGAAAGCTCGTGGAAATGGAACTGTATTCGAATCTTGGTCCGTAGAACCAGATCGAGACTTTAATGATCGTCAGTTACAAGAAATCATAGATGCCTTAAGCGATAAGAAGACTTATGGTGCGATTGTTCGTGCGAAAGGAATTCTTAACCATGAGGGAGGACAGATCCTTTTAGATTATGTACCAGACGAAGGAAGTATTCAGCAACTTTCAAAGATTGAGGAAAGTAGATTCTTTGTTATTGGAATGAATCTGAACCGACCAGAATTGGAGAAGCTATTTAAATAAAAATATATAATATGGATTTATCCATATTTAATCCCCTCTAAATAAATTAAAAGAGTACCATTTGGTGCTCTTTTTTTGTAATTCCATTTTGGAATATACTGTGTATATTTGAATTTATAGACAGTTATATCTAACCATGATATACTAAAAAAATACTTATCAAAGATGAAAGGAAAACAAAGAACATGAAGAAATTATTAATTCCAGTGGTTAGCTCAGCATTAGCTATCTCATTACTTGCAACTGGCTGCTCAAATTCTAGTGGAGCTAGCAACACAACAACTAAGGCAGCAGAGGAATCTGGTTCAGCCAAAGCAACTGATGCAAAAGATGTATCAGCAGTTCAAAAAGGTGGTACATTAAGAGTGGGCGTTTCTCAGTCTTGCGATACCTTAGATCCAACAAATGGATATGATGGTTGGTATACCGTTCGATTTGGTGTAGGTGAAACCTTATTTAAGTTTAATGAAGACATGACAACTACTGGTTGGTTAGTAGAAGATGACTATGAATTATCAGATGATCAGTTAACTTGGACATTTACAATTAAAGATGACGTAAAATTTTCAAATGGTACAAAAGTAACTGCTGAATTAGCTAAAGCATCTATTGAACGTGTATTTGAATTAAATGTTCAGGCTAACAGCTATTTTAAATACAAAGAAATTAAAGCTGATGGACAGAAGTTAACAGTTACAACAGAAGAATTAACTCCAAACTTAAGAGGTTTATTATCTGACCCAATGTTCTCAATTATTGATACAACTGTAGATTTAACAGATGCGAAGACAAAGGGTGTCATTGGTACAGGTCCTTATGTATTTACTGATTTTAACGATGTAGACCGAATCGTAAAAGTAACTAAGAATGAAAACTACTGGGCTGGAGAGGTAAACTTAGATGCGATTGAATACACTTATTTTTCAGATTTATCAGCAATGCAGATGGCTGTAAAATCTGATGAAATGGATGCAGCTTATGGAGTATCTATGACTGACCTTCCAGATTTTGAATCAGATAAGGACAATTTTAAGGCAATTGTTTCTGCAAGTGGACGTACAGACTTTGCGTTTATGAATCAGACAAAAGGTGCTTTAGCTGATAAAGATCTTCGTCAAGCTATTCAGATGTGTTTAGACAAGAAGAGCATTTGTGAGAATTTATTAAATAACGCATTTGTACCAGGTATCACTCCTTTATCTTCTGTTTTACCTTATGGTTATGATGAATTAGAAGATAATGCAGCTTTTGATGTAGAAGGTGCTAAGAAGTTATTAGAGGATGCAGGTTATAAAGACAGCAACAACAATGGATTTAGAGAGAACAAAGACGGAGAAGAATTCAAGATTACAATTAAATATTCGACCACTCGTCCAGAATTCCAAATTTTAGGAGAAGCATGGCAGAATGCAGCTAAGGAAATTGGAATTGAAATTGAGCTTGCAGCAATTGAACAGAGTACATTATTTAGCACATTAACCTCTGGAGAATATGAAGTTTGTATGATTAGTATCTCAACTACTTCTACTGGAGATCCAGAAGGATTCTTTAGTTCATACTTTACAACCAATAAAGACAATTCAAACTACAACGCAACAGGATATAGCAGTGAAGCATTTGATGGATTGATTAATCAGTTAAAGACTGAATTTGATACAAATAAGAGAATTGACCTAATTAAGCAGGCTGAACAAGTATTAATGGATGATGCAGTTTGTGGTTATCTATGCTATCCAATGATGAACTTTGCTACTAAGAGTAATGTAGTAGGTGTGACTAGTTCAACCTCAGATTACTATTGGGTATCTAAAGATACTGGATTTACAAACTAGTTTTTAAAAGGAGCTTAAGCTCCTTTTTTTATGGATTAAAAAATAATAACAAACAAGTAAAAATTAGTCAAGTATGATTTAGTAAATCGTACTTGACTAATTTTTTTGATAATGATATACTAAAAAAATAGGAGGAATTATTATGTTTATTGGAAGAAAACGAGAACTACATTCACTAAAACGCCTGTATCAATCAGATAAGTTTGAGTTTACAGTCATTTATGGTCGAAGACGTGTTGGAAAGACAGCATTAATTAGTGAGTTTATTAAAGATAAAAATGCGATTTATTTTATGGGTGTAGAAAGTAATGAAAAACAAAATTTAGAAAACTTTAGTAAAAGTATTATGGAATATGATACAGATATGCCTAGCGATTTAGTATTTCCATCATTTCAAGTTGCGTTGGAGTACATTTTTAAAATGGCAAAAAAAAGAACGGATTATTTTAGCAATTGATGAGTATCCTTATGTAGCACGTTCATCCGTAAGTTTAGCATCTACATTGCAACGACTTATTGATCAATACAAAGATGATTCAAAACTTATGCTGATTCTTTGTGGTTCTTCTATGTCATATATGGAAGATCATGTGTTAGCATACAGAGCACCTTTATATGGAAGACGAACTGCACAGATGAAGGTTTTACCATTTGATTTTGAAGAAGTGTGTGAATATTTTTCTGGATTTTTGGCAGAAGAAAAGGCTTTGATGTATGGAATTGTTGGGGGAACTCCACAATATCTATTACAGATGAATGATCAATGGAGTATAGAAGAAAATATTAAGAATACATTTCTAAATCCCACATCTTCACTTTTTGAGGAGCCAGAAAATTTATTAAAACAGGAAGTAAGGGAAGCAACACTTTATAATGCGATTATTACAGCAATAGCAACTGGATCCTCCCGTATGTCAGAAATTTCTACGAAAGTGGGAGAAAATACTAGTGTATGTGCCACTTATCTAAAAAATTTAATCTCTCTAGGTTTAATAAAAAAGAAACACCTTATGGAGAAAAAGCCTCTAGGAGGTCAATTTATCGTATTGAGGATAATATGTTTCGATTTTGGTATCGATTTATTCCAGAGAATAGTTCTATTATTTATCGAGGGGCAGCAGATTTAGCATATCGAAGAATTGAACCTCATTTATCGCATTATATGGGACAAATTTTTGAAGATATTTGTATGCAGTATTTATGGAAATTATTGTTGACTGGAAAATCGCCAGTTGATTTCGTTGATCTTGGACGATGGTGGGGGAATGATCCGACTACAAGAAGCCAGACAGAAATCGATATCATGGGGGAACAAGATAAAAAAACAGCATTATTTGGAGAGTGTAAGTGGAAAAATGATTTAGTAGATATAGACGTTTTAGAAACTTTAACACATCGAAGTAAACTTTTTCATTATGAAAAAGTGCATCTATTTCTCTTTTCAAAAACAGGGTTTACACAAAGTTGTATTGAGAACAGTAAGAAACTTGGAAATATTTCGTTAGTGACTTATGCAGATATTGTGAAGGAATTAGAAACGAATTAAACTTTTGGAAAAATAATAGAGGTTGTCGCAAAACTAAGGTTATAAGACTCCCCATAATTTATAACTATTTTGCAACAGCCCTTTCTTTCTTAAATAAAAAACTTGTTTTTATTTAAAATTATGATAAGATAAAAGAGTTTAAATATAGTTACTTTACAAAAGAAGGAGACAAACTTATGAGTCAGCAGACAAACAAGGGAGCAGAATACGATTTCTACGGCGATCTCCCACTTAAGAAAGCCATTCCTCTTGGCTTACAGCATGTTCTTGCAATGTTTGTAGGAAATTTAACTCCTGTTTTAATTATCACAGGCGCTTGTGGTATGGGTTCAGGAACAGAATTTGCCGATATTCAAGTTGCATTATTACAGAATGCGATGTTAATTGCAGGTGTTGTTACTTTAATTCAGTTATTTTCAATTGGACCTATTGGTGGTAAAGTGCCAATTATCATGGGCACAAGTTCAGGATTTATTGGTGTGTTTAACAGTGTAGCTGCCGTTATGGGTGGTGGTGTATTAGGCTATGGAGCCATTATGGGAGCATCACTAATTGGTGGTTTATTTGAAGGCGTTTTAGGATTTTTATTAAAACCTCTTCGTAAATTTTTCCCAGCTGTTGTAACAGGAACCGTTGTACTTGCTATTGGTTTATCACTTATCTCAGTAGGTATTAATTCATTCGGTGGTGGAAATGCAGCCAATGACTTTGGCTCAATTGAAAACTTAGCACTTGGTCTTATTGTTTTAGTAGTAATTATTGCATTAAAACATGGTACTAAGGGAATGACTAGTGCATCTTCTATTTTAATTGGTATTATTGTTGGATATATTGTAGCAATTATTATGGCGATGGTTCTTCCAACAACTGCCATTAATGCAGAAGGTGTAGAATATACCAAAGCTTGGGTGTTAAATTGGGATAAAGTAAAAAATGCTAGTTGGTTTTCAATTCCATCGATTATGCCTGTGAAGATGGTCTTTGACCTTCGTGCAATTTTACCAGTACTCATTATGTTCGTTGTAACTGCTGTGGAAACAGTTGGAGATATCTCAGGGGTTATTGAAGGTGGTATGGATCGAGAACCTACCGATACTGAGCTTTCAGGTGGGGTTATGTGTGATGGTTTAGGTTCAAGTATTGCATCTGTTTTTGGTGTATTACCTAATACTTCATTTAGCCAGAATGTAGGTTTAGTTACAATGACAAAGATTGTCAATCGTAAAGCGCTTGCAACCGGAGCTGTATTTTTAATTTTCTGTGGTTTATTCCCAAAACTTGCCGCTTTAATTTCCATTATGCCTCAGAGCGTACTTGGTGGAGCAGCTGTCATGATGTTCTCTTCAATTGTAGTTAGTGGTATTCAGTTAATTACAAGAGAACCTTTAAGTGTAAGAAATATTACAATTGTGTCTGTTGCATTAGGTTTAGGCTATGGTCTTGGCGCAAATGGTGCAGCAATTGCAGGCTTACCACAGTATGTTCAGTTAGTGTTTGGTGGTTCAGGAATTGTGCCAGCAGCATTTGTGGCAATTATTTTAAATATCGTTCTTCCAAAAGAGAAGTAAACTTGGTATAATATAAATAGGTATGCTGTTTAATCAGTAAGACGAAGGTCTCTGCCAGCAAGGTAGGGACCTTTTTAAGGTAAGGAGGAAACTTATGCTTAGAATTAAAGAGTATGTAAGAGCAACCAGCTTAGAGGAAGCTTGGCAGCTTAATCAAAAGCGAAGTAATCGTATTATTGGTGGAATGCTTTGGATGCGACTTAGTAATAAACAGATTCAAAAAGCGATTGATTTGTCTGACTTAGGGCTTGATAAAATAGAAGAAACAGATGATGAATTTTCCATTGGATGTATGGTAAGACTAAGAGAGTTAGAACTTCATGAAGGTCTAAATGCCATTTGTGATGGGTTAATCAATAAAAGCGTAAGAGATATTGTGGGAACACAGTTTAGAAACTTAGCAACGATTGGTGGAAGTCTTTACGGTCGATTTGGATTTTCTGATGTGCTTACAGCATTCTTAGTATTAGATGCTTATGTAGAGATGTATAAGGGAGGAATAATTCCAATTTCTGAATTTGTAAATCAAAAAAAGGATAACAAAGATATCTTAGTTCGTGTGATTGTAAAAAAACCTAAAACGAAAGAAAGCTATGTATATCTAAGTCATAGAAATACAAAAACGGATTTTCCAGTACTTGCTGTAGCAATGGCAAAAGCAGAAGATGGATATAAAATTTCTGTAGGTGCAAGACCATCCAAGGCAAAGCTCTATCAGGTGGCAACTAAAGAAGAAGCTATGAACCTTGACATACCAACGGATAGCAATATGCGTGCAAGTGGAGAGTATCGTAAACACCTAGCGAAAGTCTTAATTAAACGTGGTTTTAAGGAGATAGAAAATGATTGTTAGTATTATAGTAAATGGTAAAAAAGTAGTTGATGACATCAGCCCAGATTTAACACTTTTTAACTTTCTAAGAGAGCATGGCTGTTATAGTGTAAAATGTGGTTGTGAAACGACAAACTGTGGTCTTTGTACAGTATTTTTAAATGATACGCCCGTTCTTTCTTGTGCTGTATTAGCTGCTAGGGTCAATGGACAAAAAGTTACAACACTTGAAGGACTTCAAAAAGAAGCCGAAGAATTTGGTACATTTATTGCTAATCAAGGAGCTGAACAGTGTGGATTTTGTAATCCAGGAATGATTATGAATGCAATTGCATTATTTAGAGAAAATCCAGATCCTACAGATGATGAAATTAGGGATTATTTAGCTGGAAACTTATGTCGTTGTTCAGGTTATGAAGGACAGATGAGAGGAATTCATGACTTTATGGAGTGGAAGAAGAAAGGGGAGAGTGTGATATGCGAGAAGTAGGAAAAGGCATTCAAAAAAAGGATGCAATGGCACTTGTCACAGGAAAACCAGTTTATATGGATGACCTTGCTCCAAAGGATTGTTTGATTGTTAAACTTCTTCGAAGTCCTCATGCCAATGCAATAGTAGAAGAAGTGAATAAAGACAAGGCATTAAAAGTTCCTGGAATTGAAGCGATTTATACATGGGAAGATGTGCCTAAAAAGCGTTTTGCACAGGCTGGACAAACTTATCCAGAGTGGAGCCCCTATGACCGATTAATTTTAGATCGACATGTGCGTTTTGTTGGAGATCCTGTAGCGATTGTTGCAGGAGAAGATGAAGCTTGTGTCGATAAAGCTCTTCGATTTTTAAAGGTCAACTATCAAGTGCTTCCAGCAGTACTAGATTATCACAAGGCATTAGATAATGAAAACTTAGTTCATCCAGAAGATGATTGGGAAGCAAGATTTCCAGTTGGAGGGGATCCAAAGCGCAACCTTTGTGCACATATGGAAGAAGGAAATACTCCAGAAGAAATGGATGAAATTTTTAACGATTGTGATGTTTATTTAGAAGAAACTTATCATGTGCCAGCAGTGAATCAGGCAATGATGGAAACCTTCCGTACTACTTGTTATATCGACACCTATGGACGATTAAATGTGTTTAGCTCAACTCAGATTGTCTTTCATGTGCGCCGAATTATTTCTCATGCACTAGGAATTCCTAAGAGTAAAATTCGTGCAATGAAGCCACGAATTGGTGGAGGATTTGGAGCAAAACAAACCGTAGTGTCTGAGGTGTATCCAGCATTTGTTACATGGGTAACGAAGAAACCATCAAAGATGATTTATTCAAGATACGAAAGTCAAATTGCGGGTTCGCCAAGACATGAGATGGAAGTAAAGATTCGTTTAGGGGCAATGAATGACGGTAAAATTCGTGCACTAGAAGTTTATAACTTATCAAATACAGGAGCTTATGGTGATCATGGACCAACAACAGCAGGTCTTACAGGACATAAGACGATGCCTTTATATACGGGGAATATGGAGAGATTTCGACATTCATTTGATGTAGTTTATACGAATCAATTGGCAGCAGGTGCTTATCGAGGCTATGGAGCTACACAGGGTGTATTTGGTGTGGAATCGATTGTCAATGAACTTGCTGTAAAGTTAAATATGGACCCTGTGGAACTTCGTTTAAAAAATGTGGTAAAACAAGGTATGACGATGATGGCTTATAGTGATGAAGTGGCTAATAGTTGCAGACTCGATGAATGTCTTATTCGTGCAAGTGAAATGATTGGATGGAAGGACAAGTATCCATGCACGGACTTAGGAAATGGAAAAGTACGTTCAGTTGGAATTGCAATGGCTATGCAGGGTTCTTGTATTTCCTATGTGGATGTCGGTTCGGCAACAGTTACCTTAAATGAAGATGGAAGCTATCGTCTTGCAATTGCAGCAGCAGATATGGGAACAGGTTGTGATACCATTTTAGCGCAGATGGCAGCAGAATGTCTAGGTGTAACTACCGATGAAATCTTTGTTTCAGGAGCTGATACGGATACTTCACCGTATGATTCAGGCTCTTATGCGTCAAGTACGACGTATGTGACTGGGCAAGCAGTTGTAAAAGCATGTACAGAATTAGAAAAGCGAATAAAAGAAGTTGCTACAAGAATGCTTGAGTGTTCTCTTGATGAATTAGATTTTGATGGTCGCATGGCGAAAAATTTAGTAACAGGTCAAACAGTTACTTTAGAAGAAATTGGATATAAGTCACAGGCGTTTAACGATTTAGCGTTACAAGTCACAGAAAGTCATACGTCTCCAGTTTCACCACCACCTTATATGGCTGGAGCTGTAGAGATTGAATTAGATAAAGAAACGGGTGAAGTAGAAATTTTAGACTACGTAGCAGTTGTTGATTGTGGAACCGTTATTAATTCAAACCTTGCAAAAGTTCAGACAGAAGGTGGAATTGGTCAAGGGATTGGAATGGCATTATACGAAAATATTCAGTATACAGAAGATGGACGATTAATGAACAATTCGCTGATGCAGTATAAAATCCCAACTCGTAAAGACTTAAAGTCGATTCGAGTGGAATTTAAGCCTAGTTTTGAGCCAACGGGACCATTTGGAGCAAAATCGATTGGTGAAATTGTTATTAATACACCAGCGCCAGCATTAGCTCATGCAATTTACAATGCAACGGGAAATTGGTATCGAAGTTTACCAATTACTAGTGAAAAGATTGCCATGGGAAAGGAGTGATTTTATGAATTTCGTTGAGGCAATGAATCAGATTGAATCAGAAAAGCGAATTCTAACAGTTTTAGACCATGAACAAGAAAAACTAATCATTTCTGATGAAAAGATTATCTGGAAAAACAAGGAAACTACGTTTATTAGCGAGTATCAACGAGAACTTTGTAAATTAACAGGTACAGGGTTATATAATGTTGGAGATTACCAAGTTTTTTGTGATACACAGGCAAATGAAAAGAGACTTGTCATCTGTGGAGGAGGTCACGTAGGAATTAGCGTATTAAAGCTTGCAAAATTTTTAGGTTTTTACGTAGTTCTAATTGAAGACCGCCCCAAATTTGCAGATACAGCTAGGAAAGAGGGCGCAGATGAAGTACTCTGTGATAGTTTTGAACATGGTTTAGAGGGGATTTCTTCAAATTATGATACCTACTTTGTGATTGTCACAAGAGGTCATCGTTTTGATGCAGGGTGCGTAAGTAAGATTTTAAATAAGCACTATGCCTATATTGGAATGATGGGAAGTAAAAAACGAGTGGCGACAATTAAAAATCAACTTTTAGAGGAAGGCTATGCACCTGAAAAGGTGAATACTGTTTATACGCCAATTGGAATCGACATTCATTCAGAATCGCCAGAAGAGGTAGCAGTTTCAATTCTAGCACAGGTGATTTCTGTAAAAAATGCAGTAAGTCGTTCCTATGGTTATCCAAGAGAACTTTTAGATGCTATGACCTCATCAGACGAAAAGAAAGTCCTTACAACCATTATTAGTCGTAAAGGTTCTGCACCTAGAGGCGCAGGCACAAAGATGCTTGTGCTAGAAAGCGGGCAGTGTGCAGGAACAATTGGTGGAGGATGCCTTGAATCCATGGTCACCTCAAAAGCTAGAGAGATGATGTTTAATGAAGATGAGAAGTTTTTAGTTTGTACCTTTGATACAACAGCAAATTTAGAAGATGAATCAATGGTTTGTGGTGGTATATTAGAAGTACTCTTAGAAAGGATATAAAAGACTATGAATCTTAGAGATATGGAATGCTTTATTGAAGTTTGCAAATATAACAGTATCAATTATACGGCAGAACAACTCTACCTTTCACCACAAGGGCTTAGTAATATTATTAAACGATTAGAAAATGAATTAGGTGTCAAGTTATTTAACCGAACTCAAAGTGGACTTCGTATTACAGATTATGGAGAGGTATTTTTAGCAAAATCTAAGAAAATGCTAGAAGACTATCAAAATGTATTGACAGAAATTGAATCACTAAAGATTCAAAAAAATGGATTGGTGAAGCTTTCTTCTGCATTTGGAGTTTTGCGCTATTTAAAGCCAGAATTTATTACAAATTTCCATATTTGTTTTCCAGATTTAAATTTGGATTATATTGAACTTCCTGATTTATTTGTCGAAGAATATATTGAAACATCAAAGGCAGACATTGGAATTACGCCGAGTCCTAATTCGGATTTATTTGATGAAATCCCACTATTTTCAACACCCATATCTTTTATTACTCATGATAAAAGCCGTTTTTACGATAGGCAATCAGTATCTCTTAAGGAGATTGTAGAAGAACCATTAATTTTAGAAAGTGAAAATTTTAGGATTAATAAAATTATAATGAGTAAGTTTAAAAATATTGATGTGGTTCCCAATATTTTCTTTTTAACGAGTGGTTTTAGCTTGTGCTATAAAGTTTGTAATCAAAATCTTGCAAATACAGTGACCACAGACTTTATTTTCAATGATATGCGTTATCCAAATATGCGAATGATTCCTTTTGAAGAGGACTTACACTGGGATGTCAGCATGATTTTAAGAAAAAATATGGTTCTAACGGATACGATTGAGGCATTTATTGAATATACGAAGAATACTTGTAGAGAACAGGGATTATCAATGAATAATTAAAATAGATCAGATTCCCTAGTTGGTTCACTAATTCACAACCTTTATGATGCCTATAGAGGCTATCAACAAATAGTTGAAACCTATCTACCTTTTACTGTTTGATACTTTCGCTCATTTCAGTTATAATTCAAATCGTAGAGATTGAAAAAATTTAACAAACTATATGTGTAACTGATACAAAGATTATTTGATGAAATGTGAGGGAAAAATTATGACAGAACAGCAGAAAAAAGATTTATTTATGAAAGGTCGTGGAATGTATTTCCATGCTGAAAAAGAAGACGCAGTTAGAGAGGTAAGAGAACTTTTTGCAAGTCTTGGTGATTATATGAACAGCCAAGATTATGTAAAAAAATGTGATACAATCTTAGAGTTTAAATTAGGAAATATTGTAACTTATGGTTCTTATAAAGGCAAACCACTCCGCTGGAAAATTCTTGAAGTAGAAGCTAGACGTTGTTTATTATTTGCAGAAGATGTAGTAGATCACAAAGCTTATAATACAGAACGAACCAATATGTTATGGGAAATCTGCTCACTTAGACAGTGGTTAAATCATGAATTTATTAATGAAGCATTTACACCACAAGAACGTATGGCAATTTGTGCAGTAGAAAGAGAAAACCCTAAGAATCCTAAATATTCAACTCAGTGTGGTGGACCTACAAATGATAAGGTAACTGTATTTAATGACTATGAAATTTGTGAATACTTACCAAATCCAGAAGACCGTGCAATTGGTAAATATTATTGGTTACGTACTCAGGGACATGGATTATTATCTTCTGAATGTGTTGAACCAAATGGAGATATTTATCCAATCGGTTTAAATGTTGCAGATGAAGAAGTTGGTGTTCGTCCAATTATCTGCGTAATGGTTAGAAAGTAATAAAATTTTAGAGATTACTAAGCGATAATTTAGAGATTACCAAGCGATAGCTAACAAATAGAGATAACGAAGAGATAAATAATAGTAGAACTTTTAAATAATCCGTGCATATACTATAACGATAAGTAGTTAAAGGAGATATGCATGGATTATTTTGATTTTTTTCCACGATAATAAAATGCCTCCCACCACCTCCAAGGCCAATGATGCCCACCCCCACCCACCCCCAAGACCGATGATGCCTCCGCCACCCCCACCAATGCCACCAGGTCCACCACCAAGACCAAGACCTTGCAGACCGTATCGACCTTGTCGATTTTGTTCGCCATTTGCACCACCTGGAAGACCACCGTTTGGACCAGGACCTGGAAGACCTTTTAGGCTACAGTCTTTTGAAGAGGATTATAAAAACTTTGAGAATATCAAGTTAGAGTATGAATATATGAAGGAATACTATCCTGTGCAGGTACGATGGATTCATTTATTTGTAGAAGATGCAGTGACCGAGTTTCAATATGAAAATTCCTTTATTTTTGATGAATATCCTGAGCGAGAACGAATTTATCGCATGACAGAAATTATTTATCAGAGAATTTTAAGTGAAATAGATGAACGAAACATGAAAGCATGGGAAAAAGAAGATGATGATACACAGTATTGGGGCTATGATGATGATATGTGTATGAAAGATTTAATCCAAGTATTGCTTCTTCATGAAATTTTTTGTAGGCGTATTAAAAGATAGACTTGAAACTTTCTAAAATAAATGCTATAATCTAACGACTGATTATGTACTATATTTAGAAAGGGAGGAATCCTTCAGTGAAACCATTTTGGATAGTTATGATAGTAATCCTTGTAATTGCAGTTATTGCGCTTATTGCTCTTTATTTCTTTGGTAAGAAATTACAGAAGCGTCAAGAGGAACAACAGGTAATGATGCAGCAGATGGCACAAAGTGTGTCTTTGATGGTTGTTGACAAGAAGAAGATGCGTCTTAAAGATGTCAACGGCTTACCTAAGCAGGTCTTAGAACAAACCCCTAAGTATCTAAGAAGAACCAAGATGCCAGTTGTTCGAGCTAAAGTAGGTCCTAAGATTATGACTCTACTTTGTGATGAGAAGGTATTTGAGATTTTACCACTTCGTACAGAAGTTAAAGCAGTCGTTAGTGGTCTTTATATCACTGGTGTAAAAAGCATTCGTGGTAAATTAGTTCAGCCTGAACCTAAACAAAAGGGAATTAAAGGATTCGTAGCTAGATTTAGAAAAAGTAATACAAAATAAAAGAGACTTTTATAAGTCTCTTTTTTAGTTGTTATAGTCTACACGTCAGTGCGTCATTGCGAAGGCTAGGCCGGGTGTCAACTGTAACGGTTATTCAGAAAATATAAATCTTGTAATATATCCTTTTCCATCACCAGTAGTTACAATAATATCACCATCGGGATTTTCGGATACATCTAATAATTTCCACTGCGAGTTCTCTTTTGCATATGCTACAGGATCATCGGTTTCTACTTCTACAAAACGTTTTTTTGCATGACGGTCTCCGCCACAAGGATTGACATCCTCAATTAATACATCATAAATTGCCATAAATGGTTCTCCTTTCATTTTTCCTAACTCTAACTGATTTTGCTCATTTTGTCAATCTATGAGAAAAAGGCTTGCAAAAGTTGTACTTCTTCATTATAATACTCTTTGAAATTTGGTAACTATTACGTAAAGAAAGGATAAACCATGCAATACGATGGAGACCACGTCTATGATAAACAGACGGTACTAAAGATTGATTCCTCTGCAATTTTACATAATGTAGAGATTATTCAAAAAAAGATTAAAGAGGCAACTCTCATTGCAGTAATTAAAGAAAATGGTTATGGGATGGGCCTTCTCACCGAATATAATATCCTAAAAGACTCTGGTATTACATTCTTTGCAGTGACTAATACAAAAGAAGCATTAGCTCTTCGTGAGTTTGGTTGTACTCAGGATATTCTATTGATGTCACCAATTTTTAATTATGATGAAGCATTAGTTCTTTGTGAAAATAGAATTGTTCTTTTATTAAATAATATGGAACAGGCTAAGTTATTAAAAAATATTTATGATGATACTGGAATAAAGGCAAGAGTTCATATAGGAATTGAAACTGGTATGGGACGATATGGATTTTTATGGAATGATATTCCAGATTTGTCTGCTTTACCAGAATTTTTATCAATTGAAGGTTGTTATACACATCTTCATGGA
Organism: Lachnospiraceae bacterium TWA4; assembly: GCA_000875945.1. Taxonomy (GTDB): domain Bacteria; phylum Bacillota; class Clostridia; order Lachnospirales; family Lachnospiraceae; genus TWA4. The sequence continues at coordinate 2,081,581 of JPZU01000001.1, forward strand.
AAACCTAAAGGTTATAAAAAGGAAGCTCTTGTGCAAAAAGAGCGATTCCTTCAGGCAACAGAAGAATTAGAAAGACAGAATGTACCCGTTGGAATGAGACATATTTGTAACTCAGCAGGTACGATGTCTCTTGGAAGTTTAGATATGGATGCTGTGCGTGTAGGTTCTGCACTTCTTGGAAAATGTGCAAGGGGCGGTGGAAAGTTAAAAAATGCTTTATGGGTTGAATCAACCATTTGCCAGACTATAGAACTTCCAAAGGGAAGTACAGTAGGTTATCAAGCATGTGCAGTACTAAAAAGAGATTCTAGATTAGGTGTTGTACGAGCTGGGCATGGTGATGGATTATTCCTAGGATATGCAGATAGTCCAGAAGGTGGACTTTTGCATTTAATTTCTAGAAAGCTTCGTCCAAAACGCTATAGAAAAACAGTAATGATTCAAGATAAAAAAGTGCCTTTAGTTGGACGAGCAGGAGTTGCACACTTTGTAGTAGATTTAACAGATACCCCATTTGAAGAAGGTGAAACTGTCAGAATTGAGGTTAATCCGTTGTTTGTTCATCCTTCTGTTCAAAAATCTGTTATATAAGGTAAGAATTAATTTTGATTAAGTAAAATTTAGTTTAGATAGTTAGATAGGAGATATGTATGTACGAAATTATTGGATCTAAAAATCATGAAGAATTTGACCGATTTGTAGAAAATCATCCAAATGGAAATCTTCTCCAGACGTATGCTTGGAGTAGATTAAAGTCTTTTTGGGTATTTAAAGGAATTCTTGTAAGAGAATCTGCAGGTGGTCCAATCAAGGGCGCAATGTCTGTATTAATTCGTAAGATTCCAGGAACCCCTTATACGTTAATGTATGCTGGTCGTGGTCCTGCTTGTGATATTCACGACAAAGAAACGATTGCAGAACTTTTAGAAGGAGCAAAGGAACTTTCTAAGAAGTTTAAATCTTATGTATTAAAACTTGATCCAGCAATTACTTCTGATCAAGTAAAATTTATGAAGATTATGGACGATTTGGGATTTATTCTTGCACCTAAAGCTCCAAACTTTGAGAATATTCAGCCACAGTATGTTATGAGACTTCACATTGGTGGAATGACAGAAGACGAAGTGATGGCTTCATTTAAGTCAAAAACTCGTTACAATATTCGTCTTGCTAAGAGAAAAGGTGTAGAAGTAAAGATTTGTGGAAAAGAAGCTTTAGAAGATTTTTACAATTTAATGGTCGTTACAGGAGAACGAGATGAATTTATGACTCGTCCAAAAGAATACTTTGAACAGATGCTAGACTGTCTTGGTGAGCATGGTCGTTTATATATGGCATATTCTCCAGATGGTGAAGCAATTGCTGGAACGATTGCTGGTTGGCTTGGAGATAAGGTATGGTATTTCTATGGTGCATCTTCTAATCAGCATAGAAACTTAATGCCAAACTACTTAATTCAGTGGGAGATGATTCGTTGGGCAATTGAAAATCACTGTAATATTTATGACTTTAGAGGAATTTCTGGCGACTTAGATGAGAATAATCACTTATATGGACTCTATCGTTTCAAGAGTGGATTCAATGCAGAATTTACAGAATATGTTGGCGAATATCGATATGTCTTCCATCCAATTGCCTACAATGCAATTGAAAAGGCTATGCCAGTAGCTAAGAAGTTTCTTAAAAAAGTTCGCAACATGAAAAAGAAAAAATAATACGAGGAGATTGATTAATGGCAGTTTATGATTTAATTATTGAATACATTAATCCTTGTGATGGTGGAAATCAGAGCGACAAGGAGTTTTTAGAAGATGTCGAAGTGGATGACTTTGAAGCTTATGCAGAGGAGAATTCGATGTATGATATCATGGAAGTTGATACAACAGCAGATGGTGACACTGTTGTAACAACCGGTGATGGAAATGGATATGTTACAAGATTTATTTTCTGTGAATAGGAGCTGGTAACAGCTCCTTTTTTAGTAAAAATTTAAGGTTGTATTTCTTATCTATCTCCATTATAATAAAAGAAAAAATTTGTGAGGTATCCCCTATGATTTTACATGAATTTTATATAGGAAAAGCATTTGATGCGTACACTTTTTTTGGTGCGCATGTAGAAGATGATGGCGTAACTTTTCGTGTATTTGCCCCTAATGCATTTAAGGTTAGCGTTATTGGAGAATTTAATAATTGGGAAGATGAATTTATGCATGATATCAATGGAGGAGGAATTTATGAAGTCCATATTCCATCTGCAAAACCAGGTATGATGTATAAATATCGTATTTTCCCACAGCAAGGCGACCCTATGGATAAGACAGACCCCTATGCATTTTCCATGCAGCTTCGCCCAGAGAGCGCTTCGATTATTGTTTCAAATGAACCATTTAAATTTGAAGATGAAAAATGGTTAAAAAAACAACATAAAAACTATGATGCACCAATGAATATCTATGAAGTACATATGGGTTCATGGAAGAAACCAGATGAAGAAGAAGGCAAAGAATGGTATACCTACCGTGAACTTGCAAAGCCTTTAATTGACTATGCAAAGGAACATCACTATACGCATTTAGAATTTTTGCCACTTTCTGAGCATCCAGCGGATTGTTCTTGGGGTTATCAGGTAACAGGATTTTTTAGTGCAACTTCTAGATATGGAACGCCTGATGACTTAAAATATTTGATTAATGAATGTCATAAGGCAGGAATTGGAGTAATTACAGACTTTGTACCTGTACACTTTGCGACAGATTATTATTCACTTAGAGAGTTTGATGGAACTGCACTTTATGAGTATCCAGCAAGAGATACAGGTTATAGTGAGTGGGGTTCTTGTAACTTTAACTACTATCGTGGAGAGATTTGTAGTTTCTTACAGTCAGCAGCAAACTTCTGGCTAAGTGAGTATCACTTTGATGGAATTCGAATGGATGCGATTAGTAATGTCATTTATTGGCAGGGAAATTCGAATCGTGGAGTTAACGAAGGTGGTATTAACTTCCTTAAAACAATGAATCTTGGCCTTAAGAGTTTACATCCAAATGCATTGTTAATTGCAGAGGATTCATCTTCTTATGCCAAAGTAACTGCTCCTGTTGAATATGACGGTCTTGGATTTGATTATAAATGGGATATGGGTTGGATGAATGATACCCTAGATTTCTTTAGACTTCCACCTTGGGAGCGTCATAATCACTATCATAAGATTACATTTTCTATGATGTATTTTTATAATGATTTATTCTTACTTCCATTTTCTCATGATGAAGTAGTTCATGGAAAAGCAACGATTTTACAGAAGATGTGGGGAGATTATGAAGGAAAGTTTGCACAAGGACGAGTACTTTATACTTATATGATGACACATCCAGGTAAGAAGTTAAATTTCATGGGCAATGAGTTTGGACAGCTTAGAGAATGGGATGAAAATCGTGAGCAAGATTGGGATATGTTAAAGTATCCAAATCATGATGCATTTTGTAGATTTATTACAGATTTAAATGAGTTGTATACAACTAGTAATGCACTTTATGATAAAGAATACAACCCAGATCATTTTAAATGGGTGCAAGCAAATGATGAAGACCATTGTATATATAGTTATATTCGAAAAGGTAGTAAACAGACCTATTTAGTGGTTTTAAATACCACAGATGTTGAATGGAAGGATTATCAATTACACTTAGGTGAAGATGTTGAACTAAAAGAAAAGATTCATTCAGACTGGGATATTTATGGAGGAACAACTCCTCATCCAAAACGAATCTATAAGAAAAAGACAAAAGATGGAGTATTCACTGTAGACCTTCCAGCATTTTCTGGTCAAGTATTTGAAGTCACTCCAATGAAAGAAACAAAG
>JPZU01000001.1:2085522-2093903 GCA_000875945.1 Lachnospiraceae bacterium TWA4
AAAGAAACAAAGAAAAGGAAAAAGAAAGATGAAAAAGATTGCTAAGTTTTATACAGTTAGTAAAGAACAGTTTGTAGAAGGATATGTAGACTGTTTTCAAGATAAGACAAAAGGGGATGCCTTGGTTGCTTATGACAATCTGAAATTGCCAAAGCGTGCAACGACAGGTTCAGCTGGCTATGACTTTTATCTAACAAAAGACCTTGAATTAGAGCCAGGTCAGACGGTTAAAATTCCTACGGGAATTCGTGCTAGAATGGATGAGGATTGGGTTTTATGTTTAGTACCAAGAAGTGGACTTGGGTTTAAATATCGTCTTCAATTAAATAACACAGTAGGTGTTATTGACAGCGATTATTTTAATTCAGACAATGAAGGGCATATATTTGCTAAGATTACAAATGATAGTAATGAAGGAAAGGCTCTTTCATTAAAAGCTGGAGATGCTTTTATGCAGGGAATCTTTCTTCCTTATGGAATTGTAGAAGATGATGATGCTACAGGTATTCGAAATGGTGGCATGGGAAGTACTAGTAAATGATAAAAAAGGTCGTTTTAATAGGAAGTTTATTTCTTAGCCTCACTATTAATTTAACAGCTTGTGGAAAATCAGTGGCATCCTATACAAAAGAAGGGATTAAAGCCTACGAATCTGCAAGCTATCAAAATGCTATTGAATACTTTAAAGCTGCAATGGAAGAAGATAGCACAAAGATAGAAAATTATGTCTATAGTGGAATGACCTATTTAGCATTGGACGATGTTGAAACAGCAAAGACTATTTTTAAAAATGGAATGGTATTAGATTCTTCTTCGATTGCTTTAAAACGAGGTTTAGCACTTTGCTCCTATTTAAAAAAAGACTATGAAGATGCGCTGACAAAGTTTAAAGAAGTAAATGACCTTACAAATGATGATGAGTTAGAAATAGAAAGTTTAATCTATGAGGCGAGGTGCTTGATTGCACTGAAAAATTATAAAGATGCAATAGATGTTTATAATGAGTTGATTGAGTTAGACAATACAAATCCTACCTTTTATTATGAAAGAGGTTGTCTATTTTTAAGACAGGAATCCGAAGATGAGGCGATAAAAGATTTTACCAATGCATCAAAGTTAAGTGTAGATGATATTGAGATGTGTTGGAAAATTTATAGCCAGTATCATATGGTAGGCAATGACAAACAGTCAGATATTTACCTAGATAAAGCCTTAGCAATTTCATTAAATGATGATAAGACAAAGCGTTATAAAGCACGTTTTTATTATGAAAAAGGTGAATACAAACAGGCAATAGCACTTTATGATATTTTAAGTAATCAGACCATCGAGGATAAAGTTTATAAGGCAAGAGCTTATCAAAAAGCAAATCAAGTAAAAGAAGCAAATACGATATTTAGGGAAATTATCAGAGATTATCCAATGGATGATGAAGGTTATAGGCAGTATGCACTTTATTTGTTAGAAGAGAAAAAAACTAAGCAGGCAATAAAGTGGTTAGAAAGTGGATTAGAACAATGTAAAACGAGTGAAGCATTGTCCTATCAACTAATTATTGCTTATGAGCAATTGGGTGATTTTAAAAAGGCAAGAGAAGCTCTTTTAGCTTATGAATCTAAGTATGGAAAGAGTGCTAAATTAGAAAAGGAGCGAAAATTTTTAGAAGAGAGGATGTAATGTTTGAAAATAAAGAGGAAAAAGAGCGTTTAATACTTGTAGGGATTGGTGAAGAATCTTCTTTAGATGAGTTAGAAGAGTTAATTTATACAGCAAAAGCAACCGTTGTAGGTCGAATGCTTCAAAATAGAGAAATGGTTCATCCAGGCACTTATTTAGGAAGTGGAAAACTTCAAGAACTAAGAGAATTGATTGAAGAATTAGATGCAACAGGTATTGTTTGTGATGATGAACTTTCTCCTGCACAGATTCGAAATATGGAAGATGTGTTGCAAATTAAGATTTTAGACCGAACTCTTGTTATCTTAGATATTTTTGCTGCTCGTGCAAACACTCATGAGGGTAAGATTCAAGTAGAACTTGCTCAGTTGAAATATCGTGCGACAAGGCTTGTTGGTATGAGACGAAGTCTATCCAGACTTGGTGGTGGTATTGGAACTAGGGGACCTGGTGAAAAGAAGTTAGAGATGGACAGGCGATTAATTCACAACCGAATTAGTCAGTTAAAAGCTGAACTAAAGGAAGTCATGACACATAGAGAAATTACTAGGGGAAGACGTGACAAGAATAAAATTCCAGTAATAGCTCTTGTAGGTTATACAAATGCTGGCAAATCAACATTGTTTAACTATCTAACTGGTGCAGGTGTATTAGAAGAAGATAAGCTATTTGCAACGCTAGACCCTGCAGTAAGACAGGTTGAATTAGAAGAAGGACAAAAAATCTTATTAACCGATACTGTAGGATTTATTCATAAGTTACCACATCATTTAGTCGAAGCGTTTCGTTCAACTCTTGAAGAAGCAAAGTATGCAGATATCATCCTTCATGTGGTGGATACAACTAGTCCACAGATGGAAATGCATATGCATGTGGTGTATGAGACTTTAGCAGAGCTTGGAGTGGTAGATAAACCAATCTTAACCGTGTTTAATAAGATTGACTTATTAGAACAACCTCAAGTACTAAAAGATTTAAAGGCAAAAAAGACATTTCAAATTTCAGCAAAAACTGGACGTGGAGTGGATGCTTTACTTGCAGGCATTAATGAAGAATTGACAAAAAATCAGGTATATGTCGAAAAGTTATTTCCTTATGAGCGAGTAGGAGAAATTCAAGTGATTCGTCAGTACGGGCAGCTTTTGTCGGAAGAGTACACAGAAGATGGAGTTGTTGTTACTGCTTATGTACCGATAGAAATCTATAATAAATACAATATATAGTGTTTTTAAAAAACATGAATATATCTTGTATCTATTGACGTCTATTTCATGCTTTGCTATAATAATCGCATAAGTAAATCTGCTGCTGTAGAAAAGGTGTTCTACATAAGGCAGCAGATTTTTTGTACTCATTTTTTGGGAAAGAGGCGTGAACACATGGAAACTTATTTAAATTATAAGGATGTTATTGACAATTATCTAAAGGTCAATGATTGGAGAGTAAAGGAAAATTCAACAGTTACCTATTCAGTGGGTGGATTAATTCTTAGTAATGCAGGAGCAGTCACAGCTAATTATTGGCTATCAGAAATTTATGATGAAGAAATTGCGAATGCTCATCGAAAGGCAGAGATTCACATTCATGATTTATCGATGCTTACGGGTTATTGTGCAGGCTGGTCATTAAAACAGTTGATTAAAGAAGGACTTGGTGGAATTAATGGGAAGATTACTTCGGGTCCAGCAAAGCATTTATCAGTTCTTTGCAATCAGATGGTCAATTTCCTTGGAATTATGCAAAATGAATGGGCAGGAGCGCAGGCATTTTCCTCATTTGATACGTATCTTGCACCATTTGTTAAAGCTGATCATCTAAGTTATAGAGAGGTTTTACAGTGTATTCAGTCATTTGTCTATGGAGTGAATACGCCAAGTCGTTGGGGAACTCAGGCACCATTTTCTAATATTACCCTAGATTGGACAGTGCCAAATGACCTTGCAGCACTTCCAGCAATTGTTGGAGGTAAAGAGATGGACTTTACCTATGGCGATTGTAAGAAGGAAATGGATATGGTTAATAAAGCATTTTTAGAAACCATGATTGAAGGCGATTACAATGGCAGAGGATTTCAGTATCCAATTCCAACGTATTCAATTACGAAGGATTTTGATTGGTCTGAAACTGAAAATAACAGGTTGCTTTTTGAAATGACAGCAAAGTATGGAACTCCTTATTTTTCAAACTATATTAATAGTGATATGGAGCCAAGTGATGTGCGCAGTATGTGCTGTAGACTTCGCCTAGACCTTCGTGAGCTTCGCAAAAAAACAGGTGGATTTTTTGGCTCTGGAGAAAGTACAGGTTCTGTAGGGGTTGTAACCATTAATATGCCAAGAATTGCTTATTTAGCAAAGGATGAGAAGGATTTTTATAGTCGCTTGGAGCATTTAATGGATATTTCAGCTAGGTCACTAAAAATTAAGCGAAACGTGATTTCTAAGTTATTAGATCAGGGACTTTATCCATATACGAAGCGTTATCTTGGAAGTTTTGAGAACCATTTCTCAACGATTGGACTTATTGGTATGAATGAGGTAGGACTTAATGCCAAGTGGCTAAGACAGGATTTAACGCATAAGGATTGTCAGGAATTTACGAAGAATGTGTTAAATTACATGAGAGAGAAGCTTTCTGATTATCAAGAGATGTATGGAGATTTATATAATTTAGAGGCAACGCCAGCAGAATCAACGACTTATCGATTTGCAAAGCACGATAAAGAGCAGTATCCAGATATTATTACAGCAGGAAATGAGGGAGATACTCCTTACTATACCAATAGTTCTCATTTACCTGTTGACTATACGACAGACATTTTTGATGCTTTAGATATTGAAGATGAGCTTCAGACACTTTATACATCAGGAACCGTTTTCCATGCGTTTCTTGGAGAAAAGTTATCCGATTGGAGGTCGGCAGCTAGACTTGTTCGAACCATTGCATCGAATTATAAACTACCGTATTATACATTGTCACCAACCTATTCAATTTGTAAAAATCACGGCTATTTAGCAGGGGAAGAAAAGACTTGTCCAATTTGTGGAGAAAAAACAGAAGTGTACTCTAGAATTACAGGATATTATCGTCCAGTACAAAACTGGAATGAAGGAAAGGTTCAAGAATATGAGAATCGTAAAGAATATGTGATTGGTGATTTACAACCTATTAAAGAAATACAAGAAGTTAAAGCAGAAGTTGAAACAGAATCTAAAGCAGAAGTTAAAAAAGAAGTTAAAAAAGAAGTAGAAATTCCAAATGCAGTTAATCGATTTTTATTCGTTACAAAGACTTGTCCAAATTGTATGACAGCAAAGCGATATTTAAAGGATATGGACTATGAGATTATTGATGCTGAAGAGCATGAAGAACTTGTGAGAAAGTATTCCATTCGACAAGCTCCTACATTAATTGTGGTACATGGAGATCAGACGAAGAAGATTGCGAATGTATCGAATATTAAAAAATATGTCGAGGGCGAGTAAAATGACAGGAATAATTTTTGATATGGATGGGGTCCTTTTGGACTCCATGCCTTTTTGGTATACAGTTAATAGTTTGTATTTAGAGCAAAAAGGGAAAGTGGCTAAACCGAATCTAAACGAAGTAATCTTTACAATGTCCATGGGCGAAGGTGCTTTGTATATGAAGAATGAATATGAACTAGAAGAGAGTGCTGAAGAGATTATAGATGCTATTAATCAAATGGGTGAACACTTCTACAGAGAAGAGGTACAGTTAAAGCCAGGTGTTTTAGAATTTTTACAAAAAAATAGAGATTTGCCGATGGTAATAGCCACTTCTACAGATAAACAATTGGCAGTTTCGGCGTTAAAGAGACTTGGAGTTTTGTCTTATTTTAAAGAGGTTCTTTCGTGTTCGGATTTTCCTCATGGAAAGAGCAGACCGGAGATTTTTTATGCAGCAGTTCAGATTTTAGGAACTGAAATAGGAAATACTTGGGTGATTGAGGATTCGCTTTATGCATCTCAGACAGCAAAAAAGCTGGATTTAAAGTGTGTGGGATTTATGATGAAACTGCAAAAGAAAATGAAGAACAGATGAGGGAAATTTGTGATTTGTATAAATATGGAGTAGCAGGAAGCTTGTAGCTTCCTGCTTTTATCTTTGATTTAAAATATCTAAAAATTCCTTTGGAGTCACAATAAATGGTTTATTTGGAAAATGTTTAATATTTCCAGTAATTAGATAAGCATTGTCTTCACGTTTTTCTAAAACTACTTCATAAAATGGAAGATCTTTAGGAACAATTAATAGTTCGCCTGATGGTGTAGGATGGATAAATTCTCCACATCGTTCTATTGAGTTTATTAGAGAAAATACGATTTCTTCTGAAAAATGAAAATTTTTTCTTCTAAGTACTTCATTATATTCATCTAAAATATTTTTGCTAAATAAAGGAATGATATCTCCAGAAAATAATCGGTCAATAACTTGAACTGTAGCAGAATCATTGTGACTAGATAGAAGAGCAGAAACTAAAACATTTGTATCAATTACTGCGTAATAAATCACAAATTATTCCTCCCCATACCTAGATTTTCGAATCTCTTCGTTAATTTCATCAAGAGAAAGATCTTGAATTCCGTTTTCTCTAGCTTGTTTTCTAAGATCTTGAAAAGCTTTCATTCCTGAAATACGTGCAGACTCACTAGATGCTTGAATTTCAAAGGGAATCTTTTTTTCTCGAACAACTGCTCTGGCAAATACATTAAAAGCAGTTGTTGCATTCATTCCAAATTCTGAACATAAAATATCAAATTGACGTTTTAAGTTTTCATCCATTCGTACACTAAAAGTTGCTAATGCCATAAAACATACCTCCTTTTTAAATATTATAATCTATTAGGTTATAAAAGTCAATAAATAAGAACCTATTAGGTTAAAATTTAGGTAAACTATCTCTTACGCATAATTTCCCCCATCCAATGGTATTATTGGGATATTGTGTATATCCAGTAAGAGGTTTAGCTCCTTTTAGCAAATAAGCTTTTAATTTTTGGCCATATAAAAATCGATCATTTCCATTTACAATTCCCCATTGCATCAGTAGTGCACAAGCTCCAGTAACGAAGGGAGTTGCAAAGGAAGTTCCACTAACGGTTTCATATCCACCTCCAACAGCAGCTGTTCGTATATTTACTCCAGGTGCAACAAGTTCTGGTTTACCTAAATTTAAAAAGCTAATGGGTCCTCGACCAGAAAATGTTGCATAGGTTTCTCTAAATGTATCATAAGCACCTACGGTGATGACACTTTCAGCAGTCGATGGAATTGTTAAGGTGTGTTCAGGTGTTGGTCGGACAAATCCAGTGCCTACATTTAAGCTACTAGCTGTAGGAAGCCATAGTTGGTAGATTCCTCGAACAATCTTTGTGGGAGTAATACTTATAGACCATATTCCTGAGTCAATATAATCTTCATTTGGAATAAAATCTAAAAAGATTTCTTGCCACTGTGAATAGGGCTTGGGGCTGCCAAGAAATACCAATATTGTAACACTTCCCAAATTATATCGACCAGTAGTATCAAGAGAAATTTCTTCTCCACTGGGATGTCGAAGCGAAATTCTAGCATCATCCGTATAATATTTCCAAATTTGTAAGTTTAAATTTGACTGATACATGGATACTGTAAATTCATTTTCATAACTTACTCCTAGTTGGTTCACAGTAATCATTGAGTGAATAGGACTTGCGCCTTCATTTCCACTACCTACACAAATGGCACACTGTCCCAAATTACTAACGGTATTTAGATAGTTTTCTAGTAAGCTCTGTCCACTATGTGAGCCATAGTTCATTCCAAAACTAATATTAATTGCTATTGGTTTATTGAATTCTAATGACTTTCTAATTAAATAGTCGACGCCAGCCATTAACTGAGTAGTTCGGGGAAAATTGTCACTATCGGGATATCCAAGTTTTACAATAAGTAATTCACTTTCTGGTGCCATTGATGTGGCAATGCCAGCAACTGCTGTACCATGTCCGGTACTTTCTAGAGGTTTTAGTACTTGATTCAGTTCTTCTTTTGTATATTCTCTATTTCCATCGGTTTGATCTAGAAAACGAAAGACTTTACTACTTCCGTCACGATTTCTAAAAGCTGGATGATTGATATCTAATCCAGAATCTACAATTCCAATCCATACGCCTTTTCCAGTTAAATTAGTTGTTTCGTTTAAGGAAAAGTTTACACAAATATCGGATTTTACACGGTCAATTGCAAAATTTAAGCGTTTTGGCATTTCTACAAAAATTACTGAGGGAAGCAAAGCAATACGTTCCACTAATGATTGTGGAGTTTTTAAAATCGCAAAGTTTCCAAGAAGTTCAAAAACCTCGATTTCATTCGATAATGCATAGACTTCGTCTAGGTTATTAATGTATCGAATAATAAGCTCCCAAGTCTTTTCTTCTTTTGAATAACCAACACTTAGAATATCTGAACGTTGCCTTGTGGATTCATCGACAGATAAACTGACATTTAATAAATTTTCGATTTTCTCATTTTCCATAGTTTATTTTATGTTGATGAGTGAAGATATAGGTATATATTTTTGTTACTGTTCACACGTCAGTTAGAATGTGAAAAAGATGGAAGAAGCTGCTAAAGGTGGATTTGTTGTAAAAGTTCATACGTCAGTTAGAATGTGAAAAAGGCTTGGTGTAAACTGCGTT
>JPZU01000001.1:2094084-2096254 GCA_000875945.1 Lachnospiraceae bacterium TWA4
ATTTGTCGATGAATTTGAGAAAAAATTAGGAGCAACAGATTGTAAGACTCTAGCAGATAAGTATCGCAATGATGAAACTCGTTGCTTAGCAGTTGTAGAAATGGCTGCTGACTTATTAGAAGCATATATTAAGAAATTAAAAGAAGAGCCTTCACTTGCACCAGAAGATATTAAACGTGTGAAAGGCATGGGTTATTTAAATCACAAAGGAACCAATAAATTTAATGCACGTGTCGTTACTAGAAATGGTCGTGTATCTACAGAAGAAGTACAAAAAATTCTTGATGCAGCAAATAAATATGGCGATGGCACCATGATGTTTACTACTAGACTTACGGTTGAAGTTTCAGGTATTGACTACGAAAATATCGAAGCATTTGACAAAGCAATTGTCGATGCGGGACTTAGTGTAGGTGGAACGGGTCCAAAGATTCGTCCAGTCGTATCTTGTAAGGGAAGTACCTGTCAGTATGGTCTTTATGATACCTATGCACTGAGTAGAGAAATTCATGAGAGATTTTATATCGGTTACAGAGGTGTTAAGCTTAATCACAAATTTAAGATTGCCGTTGGAGGCTGTCCAAATAACTGTGTAAAACCAAGCTTAAATGATGTTGGTTTAATTGGCGCAAGAATTCCAGATTACAATGTAGAAGCTTGTAAGGGTTGTAAAACTTGTAAGATGGAAGAGGCATGTCCAGTGGGAGCCATCAGTCGTGTGGATAAGAAGATTCAGATTGATGAAGAGAAATGCTTAAAGTGTGGACGTTGTGTCAATAAGTGTCGATTTGATTGTGCGAAGACGTATACTGATGGTTGGAGAATTGTCCTTGGTGGACGTTGGGGTAAGAATATCAACATTGGTTCTCAGATTCATAAGATTTTTACAGATAAAGCAGAAGTATTAGATACTATTGAAAAGATTATTTTATACTATCGTTTAGAAGGCAAGAAGGGTGAACGTTTTGCTCAAACGATTGCTCGTGTTGGATTTGATCAGGTGGAAGAGCGTATTCTTACCAATGAAATGCTAGAGAGAAAAGAAGAAATTTTAGCGATTGAGAAATAAAAGGAGAGGCTTATGAAATTACATATCTGTCCAGGTGTTTGTGGTCTTGAAACAACAGTTACAGCTGTTGCAAATGAAGACCAAGAAGTGACATTAACTGTTGATAGTGCTTGTAAAGCTGTAAAACAGATGGCAGAAGCATTAGAGCAACCACTAGATGGCTATGAAACTTGTTTTGTAAAACCAGGGGAAGGACCAGTATATGAAGTGGCAGATCACTTACTTCATGGAGCTTGTCCAATTCCAGCAGCATTTATTAAATGTGTAGAGGCTGAGTGTGGATTAGCACTTCCTAGATCTGTGAAGATGGAATTTATAGAATAATAGATTAATGTAATGAAAAGGACTGGTGACAGTCCTTTTTTTGTGCTATGATAGACAGAACTTATTATTAAGAGGAGATTAGTAAATTTATGAGTATACAACAACAAATTGAGGAAATTGCATTAAATTATCCAGTGTGTGAATATACCTTTGGAGATATCGAAGAAGTTCCTTTTTCTGATAAAATCTGGTATATTTGCAAAACGGATTGTAAGCGTTATGGAAAATCGTGGTCATGTCCACCTTATGCAGGTGCTGGAGACTTAGAAAAAAATATTGAAAAGTGTAAAAATTATCAGAAATTTTTAGTTTTTTCAACGGTAACTGAGGTAGAAAATGCATGGGATGCCGAGGTTTGTCTTGCTTGTCAAAAAGACCATACCGAGGTGACCGACCAGATGTATGAAGAAATCAAGGCACTAGGTGTAGAAAGCTTTTTATTATCCACAGGTTGTGTAATCTGTGAAGAATGTGCTTGTCCGAATGAACCTTGCCGTCATCCTGAGCAACGTCATGAATCAATGGAAAGTCATGGGATTAATGTGATGCAGTTATCAGATGCTAAAGGGATGTGCTACAACTATGGTGGAGATACCGTTGTGTACTTTAGCATGGTACTTTTTAATGAATAGGTCGTGTCATTATGAGAAAATTAACAATAGGAATTTTAGCAAATGTAGATGCCGGTAAGACTACCCTATCAGAGGCGATGCTTTTTGAAAGTGGAAGCATTAGAAATAAGGGGCGAGTGGATCATGGTGATACATTTTAGATACA
>JPZU01000001.1:2096274-2113017 GCA_000875945.1 Lachnospiraceae bacterium TWA4
GGTGATACTATTTTTAGATACATCAGAATTAGAAAAAAGTCGAGGAATTACAATTTTTTCTAAGCAGGCAGTGTTTGAATTTGGGCGATCAGAATTTACTTTACTAGATACGCCAGGACATGTGGATTTTAGTACAGAGATGGAGAGAACTTTATCTGTACTAAATTACGCAATTTTGGTCATTAGTGGAGCTGATGGAGTAGAAGCTCATACAAAAACACTTTGGAGACTTCTTAAAGAATATAAAATCCCAACATTTATCTTTGTCAATAAGATGGATCAGATATCAGCCGACAAAGAAAAACTAATGAATGAACTACGAAAGACTTTAGATGATAATTGCATAGATTTTACCGATTCAACGAGTGAAGAATTCTATGAGAACATCTCCGTTTGTGCAGAGTATGCGTTAGAGGAATACTTAGAATATGGAACGCTTCGCGTTGATACTGTTGGAGAGTGCGTTGCAAGAAGACAAGCCTTCCCTTGTTACTTTGGTTCTGCCCTAAAAGGTGAAGGCGTTAGGGAGTTTTTAGAGGGATTTGATCGTTTTCTTATTAAGACAAAATATGGTTCAGACTTTGGGGCAAGAGTATTTAAAATTACTAGAGATGAAATGGGAAATCGTTTGACGCATTTAAAAGTTTTAGGTGGAAGCCTAAAGGCAAAAGATGTAATTGGTGAGGAAAAAGTCAATCAAATCCGTATTTATTCTGGTGATAAGTTTGAATCCGTTTTAGAGGTCTATGATGGACAAGTTTGTGCAGTAACTGGATTAAATGACACTTATGCGGGTCAGGGATTAGGAAAGATTAAAGACTTTGAAAAGCCATTACTTGAGCCAATCTTAAATTATAAGGTACTTCTTCCAAGAGATTGTGCACCTATTAGTTTTCTTCCCAAAATTCGTCAGTTAGAGGAAGAAGATCCCACTCTTCATGTAGTGTGGAAAGAAGAAATTCAGGAAATTCAGGTTCAATTAATGGGAGTTGTTCAGATTGAAATTCTAAAAAATATTATTTTAGAGCGATTTGGAATTCCAGTAAACTTTGCAGAAGGTAGTATTGTCTATAAAGAAACAATAGTAAATACAGTAGAAGGTGTCGGCCACTATGAACCACTTAGACATTATGCAGAAGTTCATGTTCTCTTAGAGCCAAATCGAAGGGGAGCAGGAGTTGAAATTGATGCTGATTGTAGTGAAGATTTTCTAGACAAAAACTGGCAGCGTTTAATTCTTACTCACTTAAAAGAGCGAGAATATACAGGTGTGCTGACAGGCTCTGCCATTACAGATATAAAGATTACATTGGTATCTGGAAAAGCGCATTTAAAGCACACAGAAGGCGGTGACTTTAGACAGGCAACTTATCGTGCAGTACAACAAGGACTTATGCAGGCACAGTCTATACTATTAGAGCCATACTATGAATTTGAATTAGAAATTCCTGATTCATTAGTAGGTCGTGCGATGATGGATTTAGAAAAGATGAAAGCAAACTTCGAAGCTCCTGCAATTGAAAATGGACGAGCAATTTTAACTGGAACTTGTCCGGTTATTTTGATGCAAGGATATCAAAAGGATGTGACAGGTTATTCTAAGGGAGAGGGAAGTTTAACTTTACGAGTGAGTGGTTATGATCGATGCCACAACGAAGAAGAAGTTCTAGAGAATACGTATTATGATGCTGAGGCAAATCCTTATTCTGGATCGATTTTTTGTACTCATGGAGCTGGATTTTTTGTTCCTTGGTATGAAGTGTTTAACTATATGCATCTGCCACTTAAAAATTATCGATTGGTACGAGTTAGTGATGTAGGAAGTATTGCACCAGTGCGTTCAACTTATACAGATGAATGGATTGATAGCGAGGAAGTTGATGCAATTTTAAATCATACACTTTCTGCGAATAAAAAGCAAAAGGAACGTCCGGTAAAGAATAAGAAGGTTATTGTAGCTTCAGAATATAAGCCTGCCAAAAATGTGACTCCAAAGGATGAATATCTATTAGTTGATGGATATAATATTATTTTTGCTTGGAAGGAATTAGCAGACCTTGCAGCTACAAATATCGATGCAGCTAGACAAAAACTTCAGGATATTTTATCGAATTATCAAGGAATTCGTAAGTGCCAGCTAATTCTAGTCTTTGACGCATATCGAGTGCAGGGACATCAGACAGAAATTTTAGACTATCACAATATTCATGTGGTCTATACAAAAGAAGCAGAGACTGCTGACCAATATATTGAGAAGTTTGCCCATGAAAAAGGTCGAACTTACAAGGTCACAGTTGCAACCTCTGATGGATTAGAGCAGATTATTATAAGGGGACAAGGATGCTTCCTTTTATCAGCAAGGGAGTTTGAAAAAGAAGTTACAAATGCCACGGCGCAACTTCGAAGAGAACATTTAGAAGCAACTCCATCCAAAAAACACTATTTGATTGATGAATTATCAGAAGAGGAGAAAAAACATTTAAAAAGCATTGACAATAAAAAGGTGTAATGATACACTTTGTCATTAGACAGTTCATTTGTACCATCCTGTCTGTAAAAAAAAAAACCCAGGGGCTTAAGGGGCGCTTTTGGCGTCCTTTTCTTATGTAAAGGAGAAATATGTTTTATTTAACGACTGAAATGAGCTTTGATGCAGCTCACTTTTTAAAAGATTATAATGGAAAATGTAGAAATCTTCACGGACATCGTTGGAGAGTAATTGCTAAGATTGCAAAAGAAGAGTTAGAAAAAGCGGGACAACTTCGCAGTATGGTTATTGATTTTGGTGACTTAAAAGATGCATTAAAAGAAGTAACTGACTATTTTGATCATAGTTTAATTTATGAAAAAGATTCCCTAAAACCTAAGACCTTAGAGGCATTAATTGAAGAAGAGTTTGTTCTTCGTGAAGTGCCATTTCGTCCAACAGCTGAAGAATTCTCAAGATATTTCTTTAATCAGTTAAAAAATCAGGGATTTCCAGTAAAATCCTTAACAGTTTATGAAACACCAGGAAACTGTGCAACCTATGAGGAATAGATTAATGAGAAAGTATCCAATTATTGAGATTTTTACAAGTATTAATGGAGAAGGTACAAGAGCAGGAGAACTTGCAACGTTTATTCGATTAAAGGGTTGCAACTTACATTGTAGTTATTGTGATACAAGATATGCTTGTGAAGAAGATGCCTCTTGTACATGGATGACAATTAAAGAGATTTTAGCACAGGTTACTACAAAGAATGTAACTTTAACGGGTGGAGAGCCTCTACTTGCAGAAGGCATTGAAGAATTATTAGAAGCATTACGAGATTATTCGGTAGAAATTGAAACGAATGGAAGTCGAAGCATTAATTTAAACCTATCTTATCGTCCGATTTTTACATTAGACTATAAACTTCCATCAAGTGGAATGGAAGAATTTATGAATACAGATAATTACAAGTATTTACAGCCTTGTGACGTTATAAAATTTGTTTCTGGTTCAACTGCTGATTTAGAGAAGATGTGGGAGATTACAAAAACTTATGACTTAGTAAGTAAGTGTCATGTCTATATTAGCCCAGTTTTTGGAGCAATTGAACCAGCAGATATTGTAGAGTTTATGAAAGAACACCAGATGGAGGGCGTAAGGTTGCAGTTACAGCTTCACAAATTTATCTGGGCCCCAAATAAGAAAGGAGTATAGGAAAATCATGAAAGCATTAGTATTAGTTAGTGGCGGTGTAGATAGTACCACTTGCCTTGGGCTTGCAGTTGATAAATATGGAAAAGACAATGTAGTTGCCTTATCAATTTCTTATGGACAAAAGCATACAAAAGAAGTAACTTGTGCAAAACAAGTGACTGATTATTATGGAGTGGAATATTTAACATTAGATTTATCAAAGATGTTTGAGTTTAGTGATTGTTCATTACTTAGTCATTCAGATGTAGAAATCCCTCATGAATCCTATGCTGAGCAATTAGAAAAAACCGATGGTAAACCAGTAAGTACCTATGTACCTTTTAGAAATGGATTGTTCTTATCATCAGCTGCAAGTATTGCTTTATCTAAGGACTGTGAAGTGATTTATTATGGAGCACACAGTGATGATGCAGCAGGTAGTGCATATCCAGACTGTAGTGAAGTGTTCAACAATGCGATGAATCAGGCAATCTATGAAGGAAGTGGCAGACAGCTTCACATTGAAGCACCATTTGTCAATTTAACAAAAGCCGAAGTAGTCAAGAAGGGATTAGAGTTAAAGGTTCCTTATGAACTGACTTGGAGTTGCTACGAAGGTGGAGATAAACCTTGTGGTGTATGTGGAACTTGTGTAGACAGACAAAAAGCTTTTGAACTCAATGGAGTTGTTGACCCAATTTTAAAATAGAACTAGTACATTGAATCTGAAATTAGGAGAATGAAGAAAATGAGAGAACGAGAAGAATTAACCTTGCTTGGAAATCAGAATACAAAATATAGCAGTGATTATGCACCAGAAGTATTAGAAACTTTTGACAATAAGCATCCAGATCATGACTACTTTGTGAAGTTTAATTGTCCAGAATTTACGAGTCTTTGCCCAATTACAGGTCAGCCAGATTTTGCAACGATTTACATTTCTTATGTACCAAATATTAAAATGGTTGAGAGTAAATCTTTAAAGTTATATTTATTTAGTTTTAGAAATCACGGAGATTTTCACGAAGACTGTATGAATATTATTATGGAAGATTTAATCAAGTTAATGGACCCTAAATACATTGAGGTATGGGGCAAGTTTACTCCACGAGGAGGAATTTCAATCGACCCATATTGTAATTATGGAAAGGCTGGAACAAAGTGGGAAGAAGTGGCTTGGAATCGATTAGCAAATCATGATTTGTATCCAGAGAAAGTGGACAACCGATAGGTTGCCCACTTTTTTAATATTCTTTTACTGTTACATATCTTCCCAGTGCTTCAATAAAAATATGTAATTTCTTCACTAAATCAGCTCGATTTTTCGTTTCAATTGGCAAATATGGATTGGATGGATAATCTTGTTCTGCCATTCCAGCAAAAATAATAACATCCGTACAATTGTCAATTAACATCTGTGCAACTTTTGCTCCAGAGTGATCAGCATCTAACTTTTCGAAAAATTCGTCTGATAAATCATCATTCTCTACATATTCCTGTAATAAATCAATAGCATAATTAAGAGACATAATTCCTTCCGTTGCAAGTTCTACTCCTTCCACTTGATAAACAGGAGGGTTGGTATTAGGGAACGTGCGAAGAGGAATTCCTAGTTCTCTAGCGACCATCTTCGTTGTAGATTCTCCACAGATGACACGGCGAATGTCCCCATTTCCTTCCATAAAATCACTGACCATTTTTGCATCAAATTCTTTAATTGAAGGAGGACCTACTAAAATTCTAAGTTCCTTAGATGGAGATACACGCATAATGGCAGCAGTCGTATCATCTCCAGGTTTATATCCATAGAGTTCATTGCATTTTTGACAGATTTTATTAGCTAGCTGGATTGGAGATTTGGTCTTTTGATATTCTTCAACGGTAAAGGCTGAAAGGTGTTTCCAAGTCCAATTCATGTTTAGTGCCATTTCAGTTCCAGCATAGAGTGTTCCGTCACTAGTAATAACAAAACAGTCTCCCATTTGAACATTAAAGTGATATTCGTTAATCTCTTTATCTTCAATGACAATCGTATTTTTAGGAATTTCCATCAGTTTTCCATCACGGATGAAAATACAGCCGGGATTATCATATTCTACAAGGTAAGCTCTGCCATCTTTAAAAATCTGTAAAATTGTAAAAGTTGCATAGGCTACTTGTCGTTCTTGACAAATGGGCAATGATTTTACAACAGTCTGTACACAATCTTCTAGAGGCGCTCCTTTTAAAAACATAGAAGCTAAAATTTTAGATGTAAGAGTTGATAAAATATTGGCTTTTACGCCACTACCCATTCCATCAGCTAAAATCATTAAGTCAAATTCATCGGTATGGTGGATTTCAACCATATCTCCACACAGTTCTTCGCCGTAGTGGTTTAAACTTTTATGGGCAGCATCGATATGAAATTTCATGAGTTTGCCCTCCTATTCTTGTGTTTCACCAAGTAGTGTTTGGCAGAGATTTGTTAGAGTGACTTTGGTTTCTGCTGTAGTTTCACCAAGTAAACCAGCAATTAAATGAACCATTTTCATTTGATTTTCAATAACGGATTGAGCTTTTTCGACAGCTTCCACATTTCTGGTAAATTCTTCTTCTTCTTTTTGTTTTTCCTTTGTAACATCGACTAAGATGCAAAGAACAGCATCTTCTTGTGGAATGTATTCAAAGAGCATATCTGCATAGAAATTATATTTTTTAAATTCTACTTTGTATCGTCTAAGGCTTTCTTTGTGTTCAAATACCCAGTCAAAATCCTTTGTATCCATTAAGTCATAAAGATGAGTGGAGCTTAATGCTTCATCCCTTGTGATTTTAAAATGCCTTTCAGCAGCAGCAGAAAATTCTAGAAATTTCATAGAAGAATCCACAATAATTGTTAGGTTTGGTGATACATCAAGTACTAAATTTGCAATGTATTCTCTGGTTGTAAGATTAGCCATTTGTTTTCCTTCTTTCTATATTTATATTTAATAGTATTTAGTAGTAACCTTCTTACCAAGTTTTATCATCAATTCCTCAATTCGTGTACACAGCTGTTTTCTAGCAGCAAGGTCAAAGGAAAGATTGGCATCTTGGTAAGCTGGATTAATTGCTTGTCCAATAATCATATCAAAATCGGTACAATTTTCAATGAGACGAGAAGCAATGAGTGAAGCTCCATTTTTCTTATCTAATTCTAAGTAAAATTCTTCATCCGATTCTTCATGTTTACCATTTGATTTTTCATCAAGTTCTTCTCGTTTAATATATTCTTCTAGTAGTTCAACGACTCGGCTTAGTGTAATAACTCCCTCTGTTACTAATTGAATCGTTTTGATACTAGACATTGGAGGAATTTTAGGATCTGGATGAGGATCGTCGATAGGAATGACTGGATAACCAATAATTCGAGAGACAATCTCAGCAGTACTTCCTCCACTGACAATACGAAAGGCTTTGCCTTCCATAAAGGTTTTTACAGCTTCTTCATCAAGATCTTTAGAGCTAGGCGGACCAGTCATAAGTTTAGTGATATGACGATTTCTAACTCTAAAAACAGCAGCAGTAAGATCATTTTCACTTTCTTGACCGTAGTAGTCACAACTTTCTTGTACAATCTGGTTGGCAAGTCGCTTGGATGCATGGGTCTTTTTTAAGCAATCCTCAATAAAATCTAGCGCTTGATCTGGACTCCAATAAGACAGTTGGTCAATTTGTGAAATAAAACAGCCAGAACTAATCATCGCATAGGTATCTCCAAGTTCTACATCAAAGTGAGCTTCTCGAATCACTTTTCCGTCAATGGTTCGTTCTGTGCGTGGTAAATCAAAACGTTTATAGTTTCGCATGCAAAGTGTATGAAGATCGCCAAATTCAGCAAGATAAGCCCTTCCACTATTATCTACAGCCAATACACCAAAAGATGTATAAGCTTCGTGTTCTTCTGAATAGGGAAGTGTTGAAAGAACTGTATCAATACATTCATCAATACTTTCACCATTAATGAGCATCGTTGCTAAAATCTTAGAAGTCATAGAAGATAAGATGCTGGCTTTTACTCCACTGCCTAATCCATCAACTAAAATCATAATATGAGAGTGGTCAGTTGTAATGAGTTCGACTTTATCTCCACAAAGCTCTTCACCATATTGGTTAATACTTTTGTATGCCATATCTATATGGTATTTCATTATAGATTTCCACCTTCTTCCTCACTGAGCATTGTTCTGCAAAGTTTATTTAGGGTCACTTTCGTTTCAGCAGTCGTTTCACCAAGGAGTCCAGCAATCATCTGAGCAACCATCATCTGTTTTTTAATAACCTTTTCGGCAGCTTCAGTTGTTTCAATCTTTTGCTTGTACGCCTCTTTTAGCTGTTGTTCTTGTTTGGTAATATCCATTAAAATAGCAAGAACAGCGTGTCGATTTGGAATATAGGTTAAATCCTGCATAAATACAGCATCATGTTCGATGAGTTCAATCTTTTTATTTCGAAGACTTTGCTTGTTTTCAAGTACCCATTCGTAGTCTGAATTATCAAGGATTTCGATTAAGTCCATACCCTGTGCTTTTTCTTTAGATAATCCAAAGAACTTTTCACAGGATTTGGAAAACTCTTGAATACAAAGGTCTTCATCAATAATCATTACGAGGTTTGGAGTCGTTTCCATTACTAAGTTTGATAGCGATTCTGCCTGTTCTTGTAGATAAGGAATACAAACCTTTACATCGGCCTTTCCTTGGAAGACCGCAATGGCCTTTTCAACACAAGTTGAATATCCACAAGCTCCACAGTTTAGCTGATTTTCAGCAGTATCTCGTCCGGTCTTTTTTAGAATTTCTCGAATTTGGGCTCCAGTTGGTCTTGGTAAATCATTCGGATTTGCTGTAAATGTTTGGTCGGTGGAAATTGCCTCTTTCATTTGTAGGACATAGTCTTTATCAGCAGGTTTTCTCTCAGAATAGTATTCAATCTTGATTCGACCATTAAAACTAGATTCTTGAGCTAATGTACCAATTCCATTAATACAGCTACCAGTACAAGCATTCATTTCAATAAAACAGTGATTAAATGTTCCTTCTGTTAATTCCTTACAAACTTGCATACAGCTTTTAATTCCATTGACACGGAACTTCTTATATTTTGGTGGAAAATATCCGCTGACTTCAACGGCATCAATAATTCCGCCACTGATAGGATAAATGGTATTAATTCTTGGAGAAGGATTGTCAGGTAAAATTTCTGTAAGTTCTGTACGTTTAATTTCTTTTTGAGATAACAGTCGTTCAATTTCTTTAAACAGTAATACAGCGTCAATAACAGCTCCATTTTTATCAGCATAAGCCTCTTCCTTGGCAGAAATGCAAGGACCAATGAATACGACTTTTACATCTTCGTCTTTATGAAGCGATTGAATATAACGACCATGTAAGATCATTGGAGAAGCGATAGGGGCTAGATAGGGGACTAGTTCAGGATAATAATTCTCAATAAGTTTGTTAACCGTTGGACAGCAAGAACTAATGATATTTTTGGTACCATCTTGCATAAGTTTTCCATATTCATAGGTTACAAGACTTGCAGCCTCAGCAGTTTCTCGAACTTCAGAAAATCCAAGTTCTTTAAGTGCAGCAATAATCTGACCAGGGGTGCTGTTTGGAAAAGCACCTGCAAAAGATGGGTCTAGAGAAGCAATAAGCTTTTTGCCAGAAGATAGCCAAAGGCGAACTTTTGCCACATCGCTTAGATAAGCCTTTGCATGTTGAGGACATGCTTTAATACAGTTTCCACAAAGAATACATAAATCGTCAATGATGTCAGCTTTTTGATTCTTGAATTGGATGGCTTTGACATCACAACCACGCACACATTTAAAACAGCCGCGACAGTTAGCTGCTTTGGAATTAATCGTGTTCATAAAAAACTCCTTTCGTAAGGGAAATTGGGGATTCCTTTACTATCTCTTTTTCGCAGTAAATTATATCAATGATTTACTGAATCTTCAAGTCATACTTGCATAATTTTTTCTCGTATGGTATCATACAGTTACTGTTCACATTCACGCCATTTTTATCATTCGCAATAGCGCACTGACGTGCTCATTCGCTTCTACGAAGCTGTATTGCTCATTAAATGGCGTTCCCTTCGTCAGCAAACATGAAAATATCCTTGTGCAGGCACAAATATTTTCATGTTTGCTGACGAAGGGAACTGTAACATCATACAAATGTTTACAAACCTATAAATTTGGAGGGAGAAAAATGTCAGAGAACGTATACGATATACTTGTTGAGAGAGGCTTTATTGAACAAGCAACTCATGAAAAAGAAATTCGTGAACTTTTAGGAAAAGAGAAAGTCACTTTTTATATTGGTTTTGACGCAACTGCGGATAGTTTAACTGCAGGACATTTCTTAACAATTATGGCAATGATGCACATGCAAAAGGCAGGACATCGTCCAATCGCTTTACTTGGTGGTGGAACTACAATGGTTGGTGATCCAAGTGGTAAATCTGATATGCGTAAGATTATGACCAAGGAAACCATTGACCACAATGCAAAGCGTTTCTATGAGCAGTTATCTCGTTTTATCTCATTTGACAATGATAAAGCAATTATTGATAACAATGCAAACTGGTTATTAGATTTAAATTATGTAGACTTCTTACGTGATGTTGGAGCATGTTTCTCAGTTAATAAAATGTTAACTGCTGAATGCTACAAACAGCGTATGGAAAGAGGTTTAACTTTCTTTGAATTTAACTATATGATTATGCAGTCTTATGACTTCTTAGTATTAAATCGTAAATATGGCTGTTGCCTAGAGATGGGTGGAAATGACCAGTGGTCAAACATCCTTGGTGGTGTAGATTTAATTCGTCGTAAAGAGCAAAAGCCAGCTTATGGTTTAACCTTTAAGTTATTAACTACTAGTGAAGGTATTAAGATGGGTAAGACCATGAAGGGTGCTGTATGGCTAGATCCAGAAAAGACTTCTCCTTATGAATTCTATCAGTACTGGAGAAATATTGAAGATGTCAAGGTTGAAGAATGTCTTGGACTTTTAACTTTCCTTCCTATGGATGAAGTACGTCGTCTTGGTGCACTAGAAGGTGCTGAAATTAATAAAGCAAAAGAAGTTCTTGCGTATGAAATCACGAAGATTGTTCACGGTGAAGAAGAAGCAACGAAGGCTCAGAATGCTGCCAGAGCAATGTTTGACAACGGTGGACGTAGTACAGATATTCCTACCACTGTTTATGATAAAGCGAAATTAGAAGCTGGTGTAACGGTTACTGATTTAGTGAAAGATGCAGGCTTTGCTAAGAGCAATTCTGAAGTACGTAGACTTGTGCAGGGTAACGCCATCGCAGTTAACGGTAAGAAAGTATCAGATCCTTTTGCGACTTATACGATTGCAGATTTGGATGAAGAAGGTACTATCTTATTAAAGAAAGGTAAAAATTATCATCAATTTAAATGTGAATAATGAAGGCTCCCTCTTGAGGGAGCTGTCAGCGTTTGGCATGAGGTGTCATGAAATGGCGGAGTCCTGATGCCTAAAGCTGACTGAGGGAGTATTTAGAAAAAATCAAAAAATCTTTTCTAAAGCTGACTGAGGGAGTATTTAGAAAAATCAAAAAATCTTCTTACCAATTTATACTATAAACTATAAGAAAGGTCGTGATTCCATTGAAAAAATATGGTGTAAATGAATTACGTAAGATGTTCTTAGACTTTTTTGAAACCAAGGGACATCTTTGCAAAAATAGTTACTCATTAGTTCCACACAATGATAACAGTGTATTATTAATCCCAGCAGGTATGGCTCCACTTAAGCCTTACTTTACAGGTCAGGAAGTTCCACCAAGAACACGTATGGCTACTTGCCAGAAATGTA
Organism: Lachnospiraceae bacterium TWA4; assembly: GCA_000875945.1. GTDB lineage: Bacteria > Bacillota > Clostridia > Lachnospirales > Lachnospiraceae > TWA4. The sequence continues at coordinate 2,107,825 of JPZU01000001.1, forward strand.
TTCGTACTGGTGATATTGAAAATGTTGGTAAGACTGCTAGACATTTAACGTTCTTTGAAATGCTTGGTAACTTCTCATTTGGTGACTACTTTAAGAGAGAATCTCTTGCTTGGTCTTGGGAATTTTTAACAGAGGTTGTAGGTCTTGATCCAAATAGACTTTATCCTTCCATCTATGTAGATGATGATGAAGCATTTAAGATTTGGAATGAAGAAATGGGTATTCCAGCTGAGAGAATCTTCCGTTTCGGTAAAGAAGATAACTTCTGGGAACATGGCGCTGGTCCTTGCGGTCCTTGTTCAGAAATTTACTATGACCGTGGAGAAAAATATGGCTGTGGTAAAGAAGGTTGTACAGTAGGCTGTGACTGCGACAGATACATGGAAGTTTGGAACAACGTATTTACTCAGTTTAATGGGGACGGAAAGGGTGGATACACCGAACTTGAAAATAAAAACATTGATACAGGTATGGGCCTTGAACGACTTGCAGTAGTTGTTCAGGATGTAGAGTCTGTATTTGGCATTGATACCTTTAAAGCATTACTTGATGATGTTTGTGACCTTGCTAAGGTTAAATACGAAGAAGATTCTAAGAAGGATATTTCAATTCGTGTAATTGTTGACCATATTCGTTCCGTAACCTTTATGGTATCGGATGGTATTATGCCTTCCAATGAAGGACGTGGATATGTTCTTCGTCGTTTACTTAGAAGAGCAGCTCGTCATGGACGTTTACTTGGTATTGAAGGAAACTTCTTAACTGTACTTGGTAAGAAAGTAATCGAATTATCTAAAGATGGTTATGAAGAACTTGGCGAAAAAGAAGCTTTCATCTTAAAGGTTATTAGTCAGGAAGAAGAAAAATTTGCAAAGACCATCGATCAGGGACTTAGTATCTTAGCTGATATGGAAGAAGCTATGACAAAAGAAGGAAGCAAGACCTTATCTGGTGCTGATGCATTTAAACTATATGATACCTATGGATTCCCTCTAGATTTAACCATCGAAATCCTTGAAGAAAAAGGATTTAGCGTGGATGAAGATGGATTTAAAGCTTGCATGGAAGAACAAAGACAAAAAGCTCGTAGTGCAAGAAAGACCACGAACTACATGGGTGCAGATGCAACCGTTTATGATGAACTGGATGTAACGCTTACTAGTGAATTTACAGGATATGACCGTTTAGAAGACACCTCAGTGATTACAGCACTTACAAGTACCGAAGAAGTGGTTGATGCATTAACCGATGGGGATGAAGGAACGATTCTTGTAGAGAAAACTCCATTCTATGCAACGATGGGTGGACAAAAAGCTGATATAGGTAAGATTGTTACCGAAGACAGTGAATTTAAAGTAGTCGATACCATTAAATTAAAAGGTGGAAAGATTGGTCACGTGGGTAAAGTGGTTAAAGGTATGTTTAAAGTTGGCGACAGCGTTACCTTAAAGGTTTGTGGTAAGAATCGTGCAAATACTTGTAAGAACCACAGTGCGACTCATTTAGTTCAGGCAGCACTTCGTCAGGTACTTGGAAGCCATGTAGAACAGGCTGGTTCTTTAGTAACTGCTGACCACTTACGTTTTGACTTCTCTCACTTTGCAGCAATGACTGAAGAAGAAATTGCGAAGGTAGAGGCGATTGTTAATGAAGAAATTCAAAAAGCTCTACCAGTTGTTACCGATGTTATGAATGTAGAAGAAGCTAAGAAATCTGGCGCTATGGCATTATTTGGTGAAAAATATGAAGCAGATGTTCGTGTTGTTAGCATGGGTGACTTCTCGAAGGAACTTTGTGGTGGTACTCATGTAGGAAATACTGCTGATATTATTAGCTTTAAGATTGTATCTGAAAGTGGTATTGCAGCAGGCGTAAGACGTATCGAAGCATTAACTGGACAGGCTGTATTTGATTACTATAAGAATATCGAAGCTTCTATGAAGGAAGCAGCAACTGCTGCTAAATGTGAACCTGCAAAATTAGTAGAAAAGATTGAAGCTATGCAGGCAGAACTTAAAGCACTTGCTTCTGAAAATGAAAAATTAAAGAGTAAACTTGCTCAGAATTCATTAGGTGATGTATTAGATCAGGTTGTAGAAGTAAAAGGTGTAAAACTTCTATGTGCAAGAGCTGATGGAACTGATGCCAATGGTCTTAGAAATCTTGGTGACCAGTTAAAAGATAAACTTGGTGAAGGTGTAATTATCTTAGCAGCAGCTAATGATGGCAAGGTAAGTTTAATGGCAACTGTTACCGATGAAGCACAGAAGAAGGGTGCTCATGCAGGAAATATTATCAAAGCAATCGCTGGTTGTGTAGGTGGAAAGGGCGGCGGACGTCCAAACATGGCACAGGCTGGTGGTAAAGATGCAGCTGGTATTGAAAATGCATTTGCACAGGCTAAAGAAGTTTTAGAAGGTCAGATTAAATAAAGATAATAAGTTTCTTATTGATAGAGTATTTATAGAAAAATAAAAATCTTCTAGACAGATAGAAATTTCTATGTTATACTCTAAAACTGTGAGTCGCCTAGACTCAGAAGATGGTCACTCCGTCCACTGCTTAGTCATAGGTTTGTCACAAAATATATATTTATAAGGAGATCATTAAAATGACAACAGAAAGAAAAGCACAGCTTATTGCTGAATATGGTAAAAATCCTCAGGATACTGGTTCTACAGAAGTACAGGTTGCATTATTAACCGAAAGAATCAGAGAGTTAACCGAGCATTTAAAAATTCATCAGAAAGATCATCACTCAAGACGTGGTCTTTTAAAGATGGTAGGTAAGAGACGTGGTTTATTAGCTTACTTAAAGAAAAATGACCTTGATGCTTATCGTTCATTAATCGCTCGTTTAGGTATCAGAAAATAATCTTACCTGAGTATCAGAAAGTAATTAAAGCTATAGAGGGGCTGTTTTACAGCCCCTATTTTTCTAAGATTTAAAAACAATGTAACATGCAGAAGTCACACGAGACCGCTGAAAAGGGTATTACTAGGTAGTATGTTTTTCAGTAGTTTCGGTACTTCTGTAAAATAAAATTTATAAAAAAGGAGTATTCGAATATGTATAAGAGCTATTCAATGGAACTAGCAGGTAGAACCCTTAAAGTAGACATTGGACGAGTAGCTGCACAGGCAAATGGTGCTGCACTTGTTCAGTATGGAGACACAGTAGTTTTATCTACAGCTACTGCATCAGATAAGCCAAGAGAAGGAATTGATTTCTTCCCATTAAGCGTAGAGTATCAGGAAAAAATGTACGCAGTTGGTAAAATTCCTGGTGGATTTAATAAGCGTGAAGGTAAAGCATCTGAGAATGCAACTTTAACTTCTCGTGTGATTGACCGTCCAATGCGTCCATTATTCCCTAAGGACTATAGAAATGATGTAACTCTAGATAACATGGTTATGAGTGTAGACCCAGATTGTGCACCAGAACTTACTGCGATGATTGGTTCAGCAATTGCTGTAGCAATCTCAGATATTCCATTTGATGGACCTACTGCAAGTACTCAGGTTGGTTTAGTCGATGGAAAGTTTGTCTTCAATCCAACAAGCCTTGAGAGAAGTGTTTCTGATTTAGCATTAACCGTAGCTTCTACTCGTGATAAAGTTATCATGATTGAAGCAGGTGCAAATGAAGTAGCAGAAGATACAGTAGTAGAAGCAATTTATGCAGCTCATGAAATCAATCAGCAGGTGATTAAATTTATCGACAGTATTGTAGCTGAATGTGGTAAAGAAAAACATGAGTATGAACACTGCGTAACTCCAGAAGATTTATGGGAAGATTTAACTACTTCTATTCCAGGAGAAGAAATGGAAGCTGCTGTATTTACTGATGACAAGCAGACTCGTGAAGAAAACATCAAAGCATTAAAAGAAAAATTAGCAGCTCGTTATGAAGAGGAACATCCTGAATGGGTAGAACTGATTGATGAAGCTGTATATAAATATCAGAAACAGACCGTTCGTAAGATGATCTTAAAAGACCACAAGCGTCCAGATGGTCGTGCGATCGATCAGATTCGTCCACTTGCAGCAGAAGTTGATTTACTTCCTAGAGTTCATGGTTCTGCAATGTTTACTAGAGGACAAACTCAGATTTGTACAGTAACCACTTTAGCTCCTTTATCAGAAGCTCAAAAGATTGATGGACTTGATGTAACTGAAACAACCAAGAGATATATGCATCACTACAACTTCCCTTCATACTCTGTAGGTGAAACTAAACCTTCAAGAGGACCAGGAAGACGTGAAATTGGTCATGGTGCTTTAGCAGAACGTGCATTAGTGCCAGTTCTTCCATCAGAAGAAGACTTCCCTTATGCAATTCGTACAGTATCTGAAACTTTTGAATCTAATGGTTCTACTTCACAGGCTAGTGTTTGTGCATCTTCTATGTCATTAATGGCAGCAGGTGTACCTATTCATGCAGCAGTTGCAGGTATTTCTTGTGGACTTGTAACAGGTGAAACTGAAGATGATTACATTGTATTAACTGATATTCAGGGCCTTGAAGACTTCTTTGGTGATATGGACTTTAAGGTAGCAGGTACTCATAAGGGTATTACAGCAATTCAGATGGATATTAAGATTCATGGTTTAACTCGTCCAATCGTAGAAGAAGCTATTAAGAAGACTCGTGCTGCTAGAATGTATATCTTAGATGAAATCATGGCAAAAGCAATTGATGCTCCAAGACCAGAAGTTGGCGAGTATGCACCTAAGATTGATCAGATTAGCATTGATCCAGCTAAGATTGGTGATGTTGTTGGTAAACAGGGTAAAATTATTAACAGAATTATTGAAGAAACAGGCGTAAAGATTGATATCAGTGAAGAAGGTATGGTTTCAATTTGTGGTACTGATAAAGAAATGATTGCAAAGGCTAAGAAGATGGTTGAAGTAATCACCACTGATTTTGAAGAAGGTCAGATTTTTGAAGGTGTGGTTGTAAGCATCAAAGAATTTGGCGCATTCTTAGAGTTTGCACCAGGTAAAGAAGGTATGGTTCACATTTCTAAGATTAGTAAAGAACGTATTAATCGTGTAGAAGATGTGTTAACTTTAGGTGATAAAGTAAAAGTTGTTTGCCTTGGCAAGGACAAGATGGGACGTATTAGTTTCAGTATAAAAGATGTTAAATAGTTAGTATAAAATTTAGGAGCTGTCTGATAGATGGCT
>JPZU01000001.1:2113037-2140865 GCA_000875945.1 Lachnospiraceae bacterium TWA4
GGTCAAATTGCACGAAAATTTATAAAAACGTATAAAATTTGAGCAAAGCTATGAAAATAAGAAAAGCCCCCTTGAATTTGCAAGCTAAGTGGTATAAATTATACGAGTAAAAGAAGAGTTATTAACAGGAGGACACACGAAATGAATGACCAAACAGCAAGAATGCGTATTCAGAACCTGTTAGATGAGGGTAGTTTTGTAGAAATCGGTAGTCTTGTGACTGCTAGAGCAACAAACTTTAATCTACAGGAAAAAACAGCCCCCTCTGATGGCGTAATCACAGGCTATGGTACATTAAATGAGCGTTTAGTGTATATTTACAGCCAGGATTCTTCCGTTTTAAACGGTACCATGGGAGAAATGCATGCAAAGAAAATCCAGTCGTTGTATGCAATGGCTATGAAGATGAAAGCACCAATTATTGGGTTTATTGACTCAGCAGGTCTTAGACTTGAAGAAGCTGTCGATGCACTAGAAGCTTTTGGACAGCTTTATTTTTGCCAAGTACAGGCATCAGGCGTAATTCCCCAAATTACAGCAATCTTTGGTGCTTGTGGTGGTGGTATGGCAGTTGTACCATCATTAACAGATTTTACATTTATGGAAGAAACAAAAGGTAAACTTTTTGTTAATGCACCACATACGTTAGTCAATGCAACGTATGATGAAGATTTATCAAGTGCCAATTTCCAAAGTAAGGTAATTGGTTCAGTGGATGGTGTAGGAAGTGAAGAAGAAATTCTAACAAAGATTGCACAGCTTATTGAAGTTCTTCCTTCAAATAATGAGGAAACTAGAGAAGTCGAATGCATGGATGATTTAAACCGTTTATGTGAAGACTATGAAGCAGGAATGGATAATAGCTATTTAGTATCTCAGATTGCTGACAATTACGAATTTTTAGAGTTAAAAGAAGCCCATGCAAAAGATATGGGTGTTGGTTTTATGCGCTTAAATGGAAACACCGTAGGTGTGGTATTTAATAAAAAAGAGGTTTTAACTTCTAAAGGTTGTCTAAAAGCAGCAAAATTTGTAAATCTCTGTGATGCATTTAATATTCCAATTCTTACATTAACGAATGTAACAAGTTATCAGGCAAATAAGCACCAGGAGCGCAAACTTCCAGATGCGATTGCAGCACTTACAAAAAATCTTGCAAATGCTACTGTGCCTAAAATTAATGTAATCACTGGCAGTGCAATTGGAAGCAGTGCAGTTGTAATGAATAGTAAAGCAATTGGTGCAGACCTTGTAATGGCTTATGAAACATCAAAAGTTGGATTGATGGATGCTAAGAGTGCTGTGCGTATTATGTATGCAGATGAAATTAAAGCGTCAACAGATGCTGTTTCACTCATTAATGAGAAAGCAAAAATTTATGAAGAAGAATGCTCTAGTGCACTTGCTGCAGCAAAAAGAGGCTATGTAGATATGATTATTGAGCCTAAAGAGACAAGAAAGCATGTAATTGCAGCTTTTGAAATGCTTTATACCAAACAAATCGATAGCCCTGAGCGTAAGCATATGAGTGTGTAAGGAGTAGAATGATGACATTAGGTGAAATTTTTAGAGTTGCCCTTTTAGATACTGTGTTAGGTATGGGCACTGTATTTGTTGTTCTAATTTTCATCAGTTTAATTATTTCTTGTTTTGGACCACTGAGTCGTTCAATCGAAAATTTTGTCAATCGAAAGAACAAGCCAGAGCTTTTGGATGAAATTCCAGCAGCTGCAAAGCCTCCAGTGGCACCTGTAGAAGTAGAAGAAGATGAAGAATTAGTCGATGATTTAGAATTAGTTGCTGTAATTACAGCAGCAATTGCAGCTTATAGTGATGAAAAAACGGATGGATTTGTTGTTCGTTCAATTAAACGTGCAAAGACAAGTAAAAGGAGATAATTCATGAAAAGTTATACAATTACCGTAAATGGTGTAGCCTATGATGTAACTGTTGAGGAAAATAAAGATAGCGTAGCGAAGGCTCCAGTAGCTCCAGCAAAACCAGTAGCAAAGCCTGCTGCAAAACAAACACAGGCTCCAGTAGCAAAATCATCTGGTGCAGGTTCTATTAAAGTAGCAGCTGGTGCAGCCGGCAAAGTATTTAAAGTAGAAAAAAATGTTGGAGATAGTGTAAATAAAGGGGATACCGTATTAATTATTGAAGCAATGAAGATGGAAATCCCAGTAGTTGCACCAGAAGCTGGTACTGTAGCATCCATTGATGTAAAAGTGGGCGATGCAATTGAAGCAGGTGCAACCCTAGCAACACTTAATTAAGACAGGGGGTCTTAGTCAATGACTGAAATTATGAACACACTAAGTAACTTGATTCATCAGACTGCATTTTTCAACTTAACTGTTGGAAATTATGTGATGATTTTGGTTGCTTGTGTCTTTCTATATTTAGCAATTGCCAAAGAATATGAACCGTTATTATTACTTCCTATTTCTTTTGGTATGCTGCTTGTAAATATTTATCCTCCAATTATGCAAGAGGGTGGACTTTTACATTATTTTTATTTATTGGATGAAGCATCAATTCTACCTTCATTAATTTTCTTAGGGGTTGGTGCGATGACAGACTTTGGACCGTTAATTGCTAACCCAATTAGTTTCTTGTTAGGGGCATCGGCTCAGTTTGGTATCTTTGCAGCATTTATTGGTGCAATGCTTTTAGGCTTTAATGAGGCGGCAGCAGCAGCGATTTCCATTATTGGTGGTGCTGATGGTCCTACTTCTATTTATCTTGCTGGTAAATTACACCAGACTGAGTTAATGGGACCGATTGCTGTGGCAGCTTATTCTTATATGTCACTAGTTCCTATTATTCAGCCTCCAATTATGAGAGCACTAACAACAAAGGAAGAACGTGCAATTAAGATGCAACAGTTACGTAAAGTAAGTAAACTTGAACGTATTTTATTCCCAGTAGTAGTTACAATTGTTGTATGTTCTATTTTACCTTCTACAGCTCCACTTGTTGGTATGTTAATGCTTGGTAATTTATTTAGAGAATCAGGAGTTGTACGTCAGTTAGAGGATACGGCATCGAATGCACTTATGTATATTGTAGTTATCTTACTTGGTACTTCTGTAGGTGCAACCACTAGTGCTGAAGCATTCTTAAATTGGAGTACAATTAAGATTGTTATCCTAGGTTTAGTTGCCTTTGCCTTTGGTACAGCTTCAGGTGTCATCTTTGGTAAGATTATGTGTAAATTAACCCATGGAAAAATCAATCCACTCATTGGTTCAGCCGGTGTATCAGCTGTTCCTATGGCAGCAAGAGTATCACAAAAGGTGGGTGCTGAAGAAGACCCTACAAACTTCTTATTAATGCACGCTATGGGACCAAATGTTGCAGGTGTTATTGGTACAGCAGTAGCAGCAGGTATTTTCATGGCAATTTTTGGTATATAGAAATTGAGAATTTTTGATGTATAGAAGTTATTTACAAGTTGAATAAAAGATTAGGCTCCCTCTTGAGGGAGCTGTCGGCATTTGGCATGAGGTGGCAACTTGGCATGAGGTGCCATAAAATGGCGGAGTCCTGATGCCTAAAAGTACCAAAGTCCTGGTGCTTAAAGCCGACTGAGGGAGTATTTTTTGATAGTGAATATAGTTTGTTTACAATAGTACTCCCTCCGCCACTACGTGGCACCTCCCTCAAGAGGGAGGCTCTGTAAATATAATTCTTTTTGAGAAAAGAATTTATAAATAGATCGGAGGAACAAAAATGGCAGAGGTTACAAAAAAACCTGTAAAAATTATGGAAACTGTACTTAGAGATGCCCATCAGTCTCTAATTGCAACAAGAATGACAACGGAGCAGATGCTTCCAATTATTGAAACTATGGATAAGGTTGGCTACCATGCTGTTGAATGTTGGGGTGGAGCAACCTTTGATGCAAGCCTTCGTTTCTTAAAAGAAGATCCATGGGAAAGACTTCGTAAATTAAGAGATGGATTTAAAAATACCAAATTACAGATGTTATTTAGAGGACAAAATATCTTGGGTTATCGTCACTATGCCGATGATGTAGTGGAATACTTTGTTCAAAAATCCATTGCCAATGGTATTGATATTATTCGTATTTTTGACTGCTTAAATGATATTCGTAATCTTCAGACTGCTGTCAATGCAGCAATTAAAGAAAAAGCCCATGCACAGGTGGCTTTATCTTATACCTTAGGTGATGCATATACATTAGAATATTGGACCGATATGGCTAAAAAGATTGAAGACATGGGTGCAAGTTCTTTGTGTATTAAAGATATGGCTGGACTTTTAGTTCCTTACAAGGCTTCAGAATTAATTACAGCGTTAAAAGAAACAACGAGTCTTCCTATTCAGTTACACACTCATTATACCAGTGGTGTAGCTTCTATGACTTATTTAAAAGCTGTTGAAGCAGGTTGTGATATCATTGACACAGCAATTTCACCATTTTCTATGGGAACCAGTCAGCCAGCAACAGAAGTAATGGTTGAAACTTTTAAGGGAACTCCTTATGACACTGGACTTGATCAGAATGTTTTAGCTGAAATTGCTGATTACTTCCGTCCAATTCAGGAAGATGCACTAGCTACTGGCCTTTTAAATCCAAAGGTTATGGGTGTTAATATTAAGACATTACTTTATCAGGTACCAGGTGGTATGTTATCAAACTTAGTATCTCAGCTTAAAGAGCAAAATGCAGAAGACCGTTACTATGATGTACTTGCCGAAATTCCTCGTGTGCGTAAAGATCTTGGTGAGCCTCCACTAGTAACTCCTTCTTCACAGATTGTAGGTACTCAGGCTGTGTTTAACGTGTTAATGGGTGAACGCTATAAGATGGCAACCAAAGAAACCAAAGCAGTTCTTCGTGGTGAATATGGCGAAACCGTTAAACCATTTAACAAAGAAGTTCAAAAGAAATGTATTGGCGATGAAGAAGTTATTACTTGTCGTCCAGCAGATTTAATTCAGCCAGAACTTAAAAAGATTGAAGGTGAAATGAGTCAGTGGGAGGAGCAAGAAGAAGACGTTCTATCGTATGCACTTTTCCCACAGGTAGCTGAAGATTTCTTTAAGTATCGTGAAGCAAAAAAATCAAAGGTAGACCCTGAGATTGCTGATACCGAAAATAAAGCTTATCCAGTGTAAATTAGATATGTTAATGCATACAGGTCATACAAGAAGTTCTTGTGTGACCTTTTTTTCTTTGATATACTTAGATTATCAACAGAAAGGAACAAAAATGTATGAAAAAAAGACTAATGTATCTAATTTCTATTTTATTAATGGTACTATTAATGTCTGGAAATGTACTTGCAACTAATGACATATTTTATGATTCGGAGATATCTGGTGATAAAGATAGTACAGTTTTTGTAGCTGGAGATTTAGTTCTTGGAGATGCTGTAGTAAAGGGAATTTTATTCTCAGCGGGAAACACACTCTTGGTCAATGGCAGTAGTGATTATGCAATGCTTGCAGGAAATGAAGTAAATGTACAGGGAACAATTGTCAATGACGTATTAGCAGCAGGTCGAACCGTTAATATTCAGCATATCGCCAAAGTGCAAAGAGATGTATTTGCAGTGGGACAGAAGGTATTTATTACCGGTGAAGTTGGACGAAATGTGAATGCAGCAGGAAGTCTTGTATTTATTGATGGTACGATAAAAGGAGATGTTCACGTATCGGCTGGAGAAATTCAAGTTGGCGAGAATGCAAAAATTGAAGGAAATTTCTATTATAATGCAGACGCTGTAATAGATGCTCCTGGGGAAATCTTAAATCATGCACAAACGTATGAAAGTGTAAATTATGTAGTCAATGGAAGTAGTGCAAATACCATTTTAGATACATTTTTAGATGGTCTTTTTAAATTCCTTGGTGGATTGATTATTGTACTTTTATTGTATTTCCTTACAAATCTTTGGGAAAAAGTAGATGTTGTTTATGAAGAACAGGGATTTTCTAAATATTTAAAATCATTTGTACTAGGACTTTTACCATTAATTATAATGCCAATTTTAGCAGCTGTTCTAATGATTGTAAGAGGTGGTTTTTATTTAGGAACCGTTACACTTTTCTTATATTTTATTGTAATACTGATTTCTGATATTTTCATGGAATTTTTCATAGGAAGATGGGTATCTAGAAAGTTACTAAAAAGACCGGTTTGTTATTGGCTGGAATTAGTGATTGGAATCTTAGTATGGACAGCAATTGGTATGATTCCAGTACTGGATATTATCGTTTATATTTTAGCAGCTCCACTAGGATTTGGTGTAGTGCTTTCATTACTTGGTAAGAAAAAGAAGATAAAATCAGAGAAAACTTTAGAAAAAATCTCTGAAGAAAAAAGTAGACTTGAAGATTGGTAAGAGTAAGGGCTGAGAAATCAGTCCTTTTTTACTTGCATTTTCTTCTTCCTTCCTTTATAATAACCATTTGACAGTTAAGTATATATAAAGCATATAGTATATATATTAGTAGCAGTTTAGAAAGGAAAATCTATGTTACGAATTTTTGTTTCACCTGAAGCAGTAAATGATGGTATGGTGACAATTACTGGAGAAGACGTTCACCACATGAAACAAGTTCTTCGTATGAAAGAAGGCGAGGAGTTTCGTGTCAGTGATGGAGAAAATGATTTTTATTGTATTTTAAGAGAATTTTGTGAGGATTCCATCCTAGGACAAGTTTGTTATCAAGAAAAAGGAGAAACAGAACTTCCAGTTCGTATTCACCTATTCCAAGGACTCCCAAAAGGTGATAAGATGGAGCTTATTTTACAAAAAGCTGTAGAACTTGGAGCTTATGAAATTATTCCGGTATCTATGAAGCGATGTGTAGTAAAATTAGATGCTAAAAAAGCTGTGGCTAAGCAAAAACGTTGGCAAGAAATTGCAAAAAGTGCAGCCAAACAGAGTAAACGAATTATCATTCCAGAAGTGTCATCTGTTATGTCGTTTAAAGATGCCTTAGCTTATGCAAAAGATTATGATTTGAAGCTTCTTCCGTATGAAAATGAAAAAGGAATGGAAGAGACTAGACGTCTTGTAAAATCTGCAAAAGATTGTAAAGATCTTGCAATCTTTATTGGACCAGAAGGTGGATTTGATGACAGTGAAGTAGAACTTGCAAGAAGTGAAGGGTGGAAGACGATTTCTCTAGGAAAGCGAATTCTTCGTACAGAGACTGCTGGACTTGCAATGTTATCGATGTTAGTCTATGAACTAGATGACTAACTGTCGAATATGATAATAAAAAAGGAAATTTAAAATAGAATGAATGAAGTTTATTTAGATAATTCAGCAACAACTCGTGTATTTCCATCCGTTTGTGATGTAATGGTAAAAGTTATGACCGAGGAGTATGGCAATCCCTCTGCCATGCATTTAAAAGGCGTAAAAGCTGAACAGCTTGTGAAAAAATCAAGAGAAAAGATTGCAAAGAGCCTAAAGGTTAGTGAAAAAGAAATCTTTTTTACCTCTGGTGGAACTGAATCGAATAACTGGGCAATTTATGGCGTTGCACAGGCAAATAAGCGTAAAGGAAATCACATTATTACAACACAGATTGAACATGCAGCTGTGCGTAATCCAATGAAGCAGTTAGAAGAGGAAGGATTTAAAGTCACCTATTTATCAGTGAATCATGAAGGGTTAATTTCTTTAGAAGAATTAGAAAGTGCAATAACGGATGAAACAATTTTAGTTTCAATTATGTATGTGAATAATGAAATTGGTTCTGTAGAGCCAATCGAAGAGATTGCTAAGATTATTAAGAGAAAAAATCCTGAATGTTTCTTTCATGTAGATGCGATTCAGGCATACACGAAGTTTTTAATTCGTCCAAAAAGACAAGGTATTGACCTTATGAGCGTAAGTTCTCATAAATTCCATGGACCTAAGGGCGTAGGATTTTTATATGTTTCAGAAGGTGTAAAGATTAAGCCATTGATTCTTGGTGGTGGACAGCAAAAAGGTATGCGTTCAGGAACAGATAACGTTCCAGGAATTGTTGGAATGGGTGTTGCATGTGAAGAAGTATTTAAAAATTTTGATAAGCACATCCGATATTTTTATTATTTACGTGAGTTATTTATTAAAGAAATTACAAAGATTGAAGGATGTTTTGTTAATGGGCAGCCACTTCCAGGTGGAGCACCTCATATTATAAGTGTAAGCTTTGAAGGTGTTCGAAGTGAAGTGTTACTTCATGCTTTAGAAGACCGAGGAGTTTATGCATCTGCAGGTTCAGCTTGCTCATCCAATCATCCAGCCGTTAGCCAGACACTAAAGAGTATTGGCGTAGCAAAGGAACTTTTAGATTCTACGATGCGTTTTAGTTTTGGTTGCTATACCACAGAAGAAGATATTTATTATGCCATTGACCAGATTAGAGAGCTTCTTCCAATGTTAAGAAGATTTTATAGACATTAATTATTAAACATTAAATTATTCAATATCAAATTATTGAACTGGGTGAAAACTATTAGATAATCAAAGTTATTAGATAATGAAAACTATTAGATAAGGAGAGATTATGAAATTTCAAGCATTTTTGATAAAGTATGCAGAAATCGGTATCAAAGGTAAGAACCGATATGTGTTTGAAGATGCCTTAGTAAAGCAGATTCGTAGAGCACTAAAGAGAATTGATGGAGAATTTAAGGTGCTAAAGGAAGAAGGACGAATTTATGTAAAAGCATTAAGTGATGATTTTGACAATGAAGAAGTCTATGATGCCTTGCAGCATGTGTTTGGCATTAAAGAAATTTGTCCAATGCTTCAGGTAGAAGATGAAGGTTGGGATAAGCTTTGTGAAGTAGTGATTAATTATATGAAAGAAGCTTATGATAAGCCAGTGACCTTTAAAGTTCAGTCACGTCGTGCTAGAAAGAATTATCCAAAGGATTCGAATGAAATCAATGCAGATATGGGAGAGGCTTTACTTAATGCAATCCCAACTTTAAAGGTTGATGTTCACAATCCAGAAGTGCTTCTTCGTATTGAAATTAGACAAAAGATTAATATCTATTCAATTGCTGTTCCAGGTCCTGGTGGAATGCCAATTGGAACCAATGGTAAGGCAATGCTGCTTCTGTCTGGTGGAATCGACAGTCCTGTTGCAGGCTATATGATTTCAAAAAGAGGTGTAGTCATTGATGCAGTCTATTTTCATGCACCACCATATACTAGTGAACGTGCAAAACAAAAGGTGATTGACCTTGCAAGAGAAATTTCAGCTTATACAGGACCAATTAACCTTCATATTGTAAACTTCACAGATATTCAGTTAGCTATTTATGAAAATTGCCCTCATGATGAACTGACAATTATTATGCGTCGATATATGATGTTAATCGCACAAGAGCTTGCGAAAAAAACTGAAAGTTTAGGACTTATTACTGGTGAAAGTATTGGTCAGGTAGCTTCTCAGACGATGCAGGCATTATCGGTGACAAATGAAGTGTGTACAATGCCAGTTTATCGTCCATTAATCGGGTTTGATAAGCAGGATATTATAGAGATTTCTCAAAAGATTGGAACTTTTGAAACGTCGATTCTTCCTTATGAAGATTGTTGCACTATCTTTGTTGCAAAACATCCAGTAACAAAGCCAAACTTAAAGGCAATTAAGCGTTCAGAAGCAAAGTTAGAAGGAAAGATTGAAGCGTTATATCAGACAGCTATGGATACGATTGAAACTGTTTGGGTAGAAGCTGAAGAATAGAAAAATTTAGATTAAACTAGTTAGATGGAATTTAGATTTAGATTGAACTAGAAAAATCTAGATGGAATTTAGATTGAACTAAAGCAGAATTAGTTAGAGTTGAAATAAAAAAGGCTCCCTCCTGAGGGAGCTGTCGCTTGGCATCAGGTGGCACTTGGCATGAGGTGCCACCTGATGCCTAAAGCCGACTGAGGGAGTATACATATAGAACTTACCATTAGATTATAATTTATTTAGACTATAACTTATTCGATGGTATCTATATAAGAATACTCCCTCCGTCTGCTTCGCAGCCACCTCCCTCAAGAGGGAGGCTTTATTATTCTTCTACAATGTAAGGTTTTAATTCAGCTAAGATTTCATCTAAACCTTCATCTTTAGAATGAATATTGAGGGTAATAGATTTAGATAAGTCTAAGCTAAAAATTCCCATAATAGATTTTGCGTCGATAACGTATCTTCCAGATACTAAGTCAAAGTCGCAATCAAATTTGGTTAAGGTATTTACAAAAGACTTTACTTTATCAATTGAATTTAAAATAATCTGTACAGATTCCATGATTATATCCTCCTTTATGGTAGTTGTTCTGTTCTCATTATTATAGTAAAGAAATCTTTTATAGTCAAGAGATAAGTTTCAAGAAAGAGTAAATACGAGTAAGAGGTATCCAATAAAAGGTACATTTTAAGTAAATATAAGTAAGAGGTATCCAATAAAAAGTACATTTTAAGTAAATACGAGTAATAGGAAAGGATAAATAAATTATGAAAAGAGCCGCATTGCACAATCTAGGTTGCAAAGTGAATGCCTATGAAACAGAAGCTATGCAGCAGATTTTAGAAGCTGATGGCTATGAAATTGTTAATTTTTCATCTGAGGCAGATGTCTATGTTATCAATACTTGTACAGTAACCAATGTTGCAGACCATAAGTCTAAGCAGATGCTTCATCGTGCACGTAAGAAAAATCCCAATGCAATTATTGTGGCAGCAGGTTGCTATGTACAAGCGTTTGCGGATCAATTAAAAGAAGATGGCAGTGTTGATGTAGTCATTGGAAATAATCAAAAAACACAGCTCATTGAATTCATTGAGGAATTTAAAAATGGTGGAAAAACTGAAGAAGTAATAGATATCTCTAAAACTAAGGAATTTGAACCGATGCAAATTTCTAAAACTGCACAACATACAAGAGCATTTTTAAAAATTCAAGATGGTTGTAATCAATTTTGCAGTTATTGTATCATTCCCTACGCTAGAGGTCATGTAAGATGTCGAGAAAAAGAAGAAATCTTAAAAGAGATTCAAACCTTAGCTGATACAGGTTATAAAGAAGTGGTTCTTACAGGAATTCATTTAGGTTCATTCCCAGATCTAGAAGATTTAGTTTTAGAAATTGCAAAGATTGAGGGAATTCATAGAATTCGTTTAGGCTCTTTAGAACCTAGAAGTATTACTGATGAATTTGTTCGTAAATTATCAAATTGTAAGGAGTTTTGCCCACATTTCCATTTATCATTACAAAGTGGTAGTGATACAGTGTTAAAGCGAATGAATAGACACTATACTTCAGATGAATATTATAAAGCTTGTGAATTAATTCGAAGTGCTTGGACACATCCTGCGATTACCACAGATATTATTGTAGGATTTCCAGGAGAAACTGAGGAAGAATTTAAACAAACTTGTGAGTTTGTAAAAAAAGTTAAATTCTATGAAGTTCATGTATTTAAATATTCAAGACGTAAGGGAACAAAGGCAGATGCAATGCCTGACCAGGTTCCTGAACCTATAAAGACCGAAAGAAGTCATGAACTAATAAAAATTGTATCAGAACTGTCAAAGGAGTTTCGTTCTTATTATATAGGAAAAAATGTAGAGATATTGACCGAGGAACTTGTTAATGGTTTAAGGGTTGGATATACTCCAGAGTATGTCAAATGTGCTGTCGAAAATAAGGAAAGTAATGAACTTGTGACAGTTCAAGTTGTAGACTTTTTAACAGAGGAACTTTTAAAAGGGCTTGCCGAATGAGATAAAATGTATTATGATATAGATGCGTGTAAGTTCGGAAATCTAAAAAAGGAAGTGGCGAAGATGAATGATTTAAATAAAACACAATATTTTACAACATTACAAAAGAGAATTCCAGTCAGTCAGGTGCTTGAAATGGTTTATCAGGCGCTTAACGAAAAGGGATATGATCCATTGAACCAGATTGTTGGCTATATTATGTCTGGAGACCCTACGTATATTACCAGCCATAATGGAGCTAGAAGTACGATTATGAAGGTTGAACGTGATGAGATCATGGAAGAACTCATGAAATTCTATATTGAACATAAGTTAAAGGGATAAGTATGCGAATATTAGGATTAGACTATGGAAGCAAAACTGTGGGTGTAGCAATTTCTGACCCTTTGGGAATTACAGCTCAAGGAGTGGAAATTATACGACGAACAAGTGAAAATAAGTTACGTAAAACTCTAGCACGCATTGAAGCTTTGATTGAGGAGTATGAAGTAGAAGAAATCATTTTAGGTTATCCTAAGAATATGAATGATACCTTAGGACCTAGAGTGCAAGCTACAGAAGAGTTTAAAGCAATGTTAGAGCGTAGAACAGGTTTACCTGTGAAACTCTGGGACGAGAGACTTACAACAGTTGCAGCAGATAAGATAATGATGGAAACCGGAGTGCGTAGGGAGAATCGAAAAGAATATGTAGATATGATAGCAGCAAAATTAATTTTACAGGGTTATTTAGATTTTGTTGCTTTTAATAAGAGTGGAGAAACAGGGGAATCGATGGATAAAATTTGTCTAACCTCAGAAGACGGAGAAGCTATCGAACTATTTGCAGTAGAGAAGACAAAAATTAATGGTGTAGAATATTTGTTAGCTTCAGACTGTCCTGAAGGCGATGGAGATTGTTATATATTAAAAGATTTATCCGATGCAGATTCTAGTGAAGCAGTTTATGAATTTGTAGAAGATGAAGAAGAAATCAATGCAGTTTTTGGCATTTTTGAAGAACTTTTAGAAGATATTGACCTAATGTAAATGTAATAGTTTGCACATCTGCGCTATTTTAAATAATAAAAATGTAGGTGTGAAACTATCACATAATCTACACAATAAACCCATAAGAAATCCAACATGCATGCATAGAAAATGAAATGAACGGATATGGAGGTAGAATTTTGAAAAACGATATAACAGGTAAACTGCGTGTGATTCCATTGGGAGGATTAGAGCAGATCGGAATGAATATTACTGCTTTTGAATATGAGGATAGTATCATTGTAGTCGATTGTGGACTTTCGTTCCCTAGTGATGATATGTTAGGAATTGATTTAGTAATTCCGGATATTTCCTATTTAAAGAATAATATTCAAAAAGTAAAAGGTTTCTTTATTACTCATGGTCATGAAGATCATATTGGAGCATTACCTTATGTACTTCGAGAGATTAATGTCCCAGTTTATGCAACGAAGTTAACTATGGGTATCATAGATAGTAAATTAAAAGAATATAGCTGGTTAAAATCTGTGAAGAGAAAGGTTGTTAAATATGGACAGTCCATTAATATGGGATGTTTTCGAGTAGAATTTATTCGAACCAATCACAGTATTGCTGATGCAGCAGCGCTAGCTATCTTTACACCAAAGGGAATTATTGTTCATACGGGTGACTTTAAGATTGATTATACACCTGTTTATGGGGATCCTGTTGATTTACAGCGATTTGCAGAACTTGGTAAAAAAGGTGTTTTAGCCTTAATGTGTGATAGTACAAATGCAACAAGGGAAGGATTTACAATGTCAGAAAAGACAGTAGGTCGAACCTTTGATAACTTGTTTGCAGAAAATATTACACATCGAATTATTGTGGCAACTTTTGCATCGAATGTAGACCGAGTACAACAGATTATTAATACAGCTTATAAGTACGACCGAAAAGTAGTCGTAGAAGGCCGTAGTATGGTCAATATCATTAATGTAGCAATGGAGCTTGGCTATATTAATATTCCAGAGGGAACTTTAATTGATTTGGATCAGTTAAAGAATTATCCTGATGAAAAGACTGTACTCATTACAACAGGAAGTCAGGGTGAATCGATGGCTGCACTATCTCGTATGGCAGCAGGTATTCATCGTAAGGTAAGTATCAAGCCTGGTGATGCAATTATTTTAAGCTCAAATCCAATTCCAGGAAATGAAAAGGCAGTTTCTAAGGTTATTAATGACTTGTCCATGAAGGGTGCAAATGTTATTTTCCAAGATACACATGTATCAGGTCATGCTTGTCAGGAGGAAATTAAATTGGTGTATTCACTAATTCATCCAAAGTATGCAATTCCTGTACATGGAGAATACCGTCATTTACTAGCACAAGCAAATTTAGCAAACTCTTTAGGTATTCCAAGAGAGAATATTTTCCTACTAAAATCAGGCGATGTATTAGAGTTTGATGATGAACAGGCAGCAGTTACAGATTCTGTTCCAGCAGGTGCGATTTTAGTTGATGGATTAGGTGTTGGAGATGTTGGAAATATTGTTTTACGTGATCGACAGAGTTTATCTCATAATGGAATCATTATTGTTGTATTATCCTTAGAACGTCATAGTAATCAGTTACTCGCTGGACCTGATATTGTATCTCGAGGTTTTGTTTATGTTAGAGAAGCTGAGGATCTAATGGAAGAGGCTAGACAAATAGTTACACATGCAGTTGAAGAGTGTCTTCGTAAAAATATTACGGATTGGAGTCGCTTAAAGGGAGTTATTAGAGATAACTTAAGTGATTTCTTGTGGAGAAAGATGAAACGTAGTCCTATGATTCTTCCAATTATCATGGAAGTTTAGAATTGTAGAGGGGAGGTCTATGGACTTCCCCTCTATTTGCTAAGATGTAGGAGGAAGATATGTCTAGCGAAGGAAATAATAAAATTGGCTTAGTAGTCATGCAATTAGCAATAAAATTTGTATTGATAATTGTATTAGGAATTATTTTTATAGTTACAATTTCTAGAGCCTATCATTTAGGATATGAAGTATTTGATAATTCAGTGAGTTCATCTAATGATGGATATGAAATGACTTTTGTTATAGGTGAAAATGAGACAACCAAAGATGTTGCAAGACATTTAAAACGAGCTGGTTTAATTAAAGAAATTACAGTATTTGAAATTCAAAAAATTTTTTATGATTTGGATATAAAGCCAGGAACCTATAAAATTTCTACATCCAGTACCAGCAAGGAATTATTACAACAATTTAATGATGGCGAAAAGCCAATAAAGGAAGATGAAGAATGATTGTAGATGAACGATTGACAGACTATTTACATTCCCTAGAAAGGGAACAGTCGCCCATCCTTGGTCAGATAAAAAAAGAAGCAATCGAAAGTTATGTGCCAATTATTCGTACAGAAACGGGTAGTCTACTTCGAACACTAATTCAGATGAACAGACCAAAGAAAGTTTTAGAAGTAGGTGCTGCCATTGGTTATTCTGCGCTACTTATGAGCGAGGTCTTACCAGAGGATGGAACGATTACAACAATTGAAAATTATGAGAAGAGAATTCCGATAGCAAGAGAAAATTTTAAAAGGGCAAAAAAAGAGGGAGTCATTACTCTTTTAGAAGGAGATGCTACCGAGATTTTAAAGCAATTAGAAGGTCCATATGACTTTATTTTTATGGATGCAGCAAAGGGGCAGTACATTCATTTTTTACCAGACATCTTACGATTGCTACCAAAAGGTGGCGTCTTAGTTTCTGACAATGTATTACAAGATGGTGAAATTCTAGAGTCTAGGTATGGGGTAACTAGAAGAAATCGAACAATTCACAGTCGAATGAGGGAGTATTTATATCAGTTAAAACACATGGAAGAATTTGAAACTTCCGTGTTACCTCTAGGTGATGGGGTAACAATTAGTGTAAGATTATAGGTTACAGTTTTTAGTCAGCGCGCTACTTCGAATGATTGAAATAGCGTGGGTGTGAACAGTAACGATTATAGTGATATCAATCAAGTCAAATGTGAAAAAAGGGCATCAGGACTCCGCCTGCAAGCAGGCACCTCATGCCAAATAGTGGAGGAACAACAATGAGTAAGAGAAGAATACCTGAACTTTTAATTCCAGCAGGTAGTTTAGATTTATTAAAAATTGCCGTAATTTATGGGGCAGATGCTGTATACATTGGTGGAGAAGTGATGAGCCTTCGTGCAAAAGCCCATAATTTCTCAATTGATGATATGAGAGAAGGTATTGAATTTGCACATGCACACAATGTAAAAGTGTATGTTACTGCAAATATTTTAGCCCATAATGATGATTTGGCACAGGCTGAAGAATATTTTAAAGAATTAAAAGAGTTAAAGCCAGATGCTGTACTTATTTCAGACCCTGGTATTTTTATGATTGCAAAGAAAATTATTCCTGAAATAGATATTCATGTGAGCACACAGGCAAATAATGTCAATTATGAGACATTCCTATTTTGGAGAAGTCTTGGTGCAACAAGAGTTGTAACGGGGAGAGAACTCAGTCTAAAAGAGATTAAAGAAATCCGTGAGCATATTCCAGAGGAGATGGAAATTGAATCCTTTATTCACGGCGCTATGTGTATTTCGTATTCAGGTCGTTGTCTACTTAGTAATTATTTTACAGGAAGAGATGCAAATCAAGGAGCTTGCACGCACCCTTGTCGTTGGAAATATTCAATTGTAGAAGAACAGCGTCCAGGCGAATATCTACCAGTATTTGAAAATGAAAGAGGAACATATATCTTTAATTCAAAAGATTTATGTATGGTTGACCATATTCCAGATTTAATTGATGCAGGAGTTGACAGTTTAAAGATTGAAGGTCGAATGAAGGCAGCACTTTATGTAGCTGTAACTGCAAGAACCTATCGTAAGGCAATTGATGATTGTTTAAAATCCAAAGAACTGTATGAAGAAAATATTTCTTGGTATCAAGAAGAAATTGGTAAATGTACGACGAGATCATTTTCTACAGGATTTTACTATGGAAAGCCAAATGAAGATTCACAAATTTATGACAATAACACCTATCAACAACCGTACATTTATTTAGGAATTTGTAAAGATGTAAAAGAAGATGGAACGTTTTTCCTAGAGCAGAAAAATAAATTTAGTGTAGGAGAAACGATTGAAATTTTAAAACCTAATGGAGAAAATGTAGAAGCAAAAGTTTTACAGATTATTGATGAATATGGCAGAAAGCAAGAAAGCGCGCCTCATGCTAAACAGCCATTAACGATTCAATTAGATGTTGTTCCTAATGAGTATGAAATTCTAAGAAAGAGGGCAGAATCCTAATGAATAGAAAGCCTCTAAAAGTGGGGATTAGGTTTACGATTGGTTGTATAATTTTAGCTTACCTATCAGTAATGGCCGTTTTAGCAGGCAAACAATTAAGACGTTTTGAGTCTGATTTAGATTATATTATACTAGTAAACACTGAAAGCTTTGAAAAGAGAAGCTGTGAAAGTGTTGTAGACTATTTAGAAAAAAATCCAAAGACAAAGTTAACAATTGCTGCTTATCGAGATAGTGATGGAGAATTAAAACTCAATGAAGAAATTAAAGACTATTTAGATGAGCATGAAGTTACGTCGTATATTCTATTTCCAAGGTCTATGGGTACTTGGTCTTTGGTTAAAAATAGCATGTCTTATATTAAGGCAGATTGGTATGGAAAAGAAGAGGTTGTCAATAGACAACCTCGTATCGGTATTGTGACGCAAGAATTAGACACGTATTCTTATGTACAATACTATAAAAGAGAGACTTCTATGAAGTTATATGAAATTCCAGCGAAGATTCCAATTTTTCAACTACCTCAGTTAACAGCTAAAGAAATTGGTCAGGCATTTTCGCTATGGATTCAGGGAAAGTTTAGTTTGAAGGAGACATAATCATATGAGTTCTTATGAACAGATAAAACAAGAATATATTTCTGAATTAAATTCAGAAGCATTTATTTTAAAGCACAAAAAGAGTGGAGCAAGAATCTTTTTCTTAAGTAATGATGATGAGAATAAGGTTTTTACGATTGGATTTCGTACCCCTCCAAAAGACAGTACAGGCGTAGCTCATATCCTAGAGCACAGTGTACTTTGTGGGTCTAAAAAATTCCCATTAAAGGATCCTTTTGTTGAACTAGTAAAGGGTTCATTAAATACCTTTTTAAACGCAATGACTTATTCGGATAAGACAGTTTATCCGGTTGCTAGTTGCAATGATAAAGATTTTAGAAATTTAACGGATGTTTATTTAGATGCAGTACTTCATCCAAATATTTATCAGAATAAAAAGATTTTCTTACAAGAGGGATGGCATTATGAATTAGAGGATGTGGATGATCCTTTAAAGGTCAATGGTGTTGTCTACAATGAAATGAAGGGTGTCTATTCATCACCTGAAAGTTATCTTGAATACTATATGGGGGAAGCTCTATTTCCAGACAATACCTATGCATTTGAATCAGGTGGGGCTCCAGAGCATATTCCAGAGCTTAGTTATGAAGAATTTTTAGCTTTTCATAAAAAGTATTATCATCCATCCAATAGTTATATTTATTTTTATGGAAATATGGACAGGGAAGAAACCCTTGCATGGTTAGATGAAAATTATTTAAAAGACTATGATTATGAAGAAATTGATTCAACGATTCCAAAGCAGGAAACATTTAGTAGCCCAGTAACAGTTACTAAAAATTATCCAATTTCAGCTAAAGAAAAACAAGAAGAAAATTATCTTTCTTGGGGAAGTGTTGTTGGAGATGACTTAGATAAAGAACTCTACGTGGCATTCCAAATCTTAGAGTATGCGCTTTTATCTGCACCAGGAGCTCCATTAAAACAGGCTCTTTTAGATGCAAAAATTGGAAAAGATGTAATGGGCGGATATGATTCTGGAATTTTACAGCCCTATTTTACAGTTATTGCAAAAGATGCCGACTTATCAAAGTCTAAAGAATTTAAAGAGGTGATTGTTTCAACCCTTACAAAGCTCGTAGAAGAGGGTATTCCAATGCGTTCTCTTCGTGCAGCGTTAAACTTCTTTGAATTTAAGTATCGTGAAGGAGATTATGGCAGTTATCCAAAGGGATTGATGTTTGGATTACAGTGTTTTGACAGTTGGCTTTATGATGAAAATGATCCACTGATGCATCTAAAATATGAGGACACGTTTGCGTATTTAAAGAAACAGTTAGATGATGAAACCGGATATTTTGAAGGATTAATCAAAACATGGTTATTAGATAATCCTCATCAAGCATTAATCATTATGAGTCCTAAATGCGGCTTACTTGAAGAAAATGAGAAAGCGTTAGCTGACAAGTTAGAGGCTTATAAGAAAACTTTAAGTAAAGAAGAATTAGAAGATTTAGTAAAGCAAACCAAAGAATTAAAACTTTATCAAGAGACACCTGACAGTGAAGAAACGCTTAGAAAACTTCCAATGCTTACAAGAGAAGATATTTCAACAAAGACTCTTCCATTCCAGAATGAGGAAAAGGAAGTAAATGGATATAAAGTTGTCTATCATCCACTGTTTACTTCAGGCATTGGCTATATGCGTGTGATGTTTGATACAGCTGGATTAACCGAGGAAGAACTTCTCTATGTAGGTCTATTAAAATCAGTTGTAGGCTTTGTAGACACAAAAAACTATAGCTATCAAGAATTATTTGATGAAATTCATGCAAATAGTGGTGGAATTTCTCCAGGAGTCTGTACCTTTGACCATTTTAAAGAGTTGGATTCATTTATTGGAACATTTTATTTCTATGCAAAAGTTCTCTATGAGAAGATTGGATTTGCTTTTGATATGATTAAAGAGATGGCACTTTGCTCGAATCTTCGAGATGACAAGCGAATGTATGAAATTCTTTGTCAGTTAAAATCTAGAGCACAGATGAGACTTGTATCAGCAGGACACAGTTCAGCGGTATTAAGAGGTTCCTCATATTATAGTACTTCTGCAATTTATAGTGAGTGCGTGGGTGGTATTCGATATTATAAATTTATTGAAGGTTTAGAGAAAAATTTTGAAGATTGCAAAGAAGAACTCTATGACAAATTAGAAGCTCTTTGTAAGAAGATTTTTAGTAAAGAGCGAATGCTGATTAGTTATACAGCTGATGAAAATGGAATTGCTCAGTTTGAAAAAGAACTTCCAACATTTGATGGATTCTATTCAGAAGAAAAAAATTATGGACCATATTTTACTTGCAGAACCGATGCGTATGTCTTTACTCCTTGTAAGTTAAATGAAGGATTTAAAGCTTCTTCTCAGGTTCAGTATGTGGCAAGATGCGGAAGATTTACCAAAGAATACACAGGGGCTTTAAAGATTTTAACGGTGATTTTAAACTACGAGTATTTATGGACAAACCTTCGAGTAATTGGTGGAGCTTATGGATGTATGAGTGGATTTGCAAGAAATGGAGAAAGCTATTTTGCTTCCTATAGAGATCCAAATCTAGAAAAAACCAATGAAACGTTTGAGGGAGTTAGTGAATATGTAGCAAACTTTGACGCTGATGAGCGAGATATGACAAAGTATGTCATCGGAGCTATTAGCGATATGGATATCCCAAAAACACAAAGAACAAAAGGTGAACGTTCACTCAGTGCGTATTTAACAAAAACAGAACTTTCTCAGTTACAAAAAGAGAGAAATGAGGTGTTGACTGCACAGGTGAGTGATATTAGGGCACTTGCTCCATATATGGAAGAAATTTTAGCAACAGATGCACTTTGTGTCATTGGAAATGAAACAAAAGTTACTGAAAACAGCGAATTATTTAAGGAGGTTAAATCACTATTTGATGCAGAATAAATTTAAATCCGGATTTGTTACGTTAATTGGTCGACCAAATGTAGGAAAATCAACCCTTATGAATCACTTAATTGGTCAAAAGATTGCAATCACCTCACATAAACCTCAGACAACTAGAAATCGTATTCAGACGGTTTATACCAACAAGGAGTGCCAGATTATTTTTCTGGACACTCCGGGTATTCACAAGGCAAAGAATAAATTAGGGGAATACATGGTCAACGTGGCTGAACATACATTAAAAGAAGTCGATGTCATTTTATGGTTAGTA
Organism: Lachnospiraceae bacterium TWA4; assembly: GCA_000875945.1. Taxonomy (GTDB): domain Bacteria; phylum Bacillota; class Clostridia; order Lachnospirales; family Lachnospiraceae; genus TWA4. Next base: position 2,133,929 of record JPZU01000001.1, read on the forward strand.
GAACCTTCTTCGTTTATCGGTGAAGGAGATCGAACAATTTTAGAGAAACTTAAAAAAGTAAAGACCCCTGTGATTTTAGTTGTAAATAAAATTGATACGGTAGAAAAGGCAAAGGCTGCGGAGGCAATTGAGGCATTTAGTAAAGAATATCACTTTACAGATATTGTTGCAGTATCAGCTCTTAAAGACCAAAACACCGATGCATTGATTACAGAGATTACAAAGCTTTTGCCAGAAGGTCCTATGTATTATGATGAAGATACAGTGACTGACCAGCCAATGCGTCAAATTGTTGCAGAAATTGTACGTGAAAAAGCACTTCGTCTTCTAAGGGATGAAATTCCCCACGGAATTGCTGTAACTACCGATATTATGAAGCAAAGAAAGAATGGCTTATGGGATATTGAGGCATCAATTGTTTGTGAAAGAGAAAATCACAAAGGGATGGTCATTGGTAAACAGGGAGCTATGCTTAAAAAGATTGGTATTAATGCCAGAAAAGATATTGAGCTTTTAGTTGGAGGACAAGTCAATTTAAAACTTTGGGTAAAAGTTCGTAAAGAATGGCGCGACAGTGATACCTATCTAAAAAATTATGGATATAAAGATGAGCGATGATTTATTAAAATTATCGGGTATGGTGATTTCTAGTGAACCCATTGGCGAGTATGACAGGCGAGTGGTCTTTTTAACAAGAGAGCGAGGAAAGATTTCAGCGTTTGCTAGAGGGGCTAGAAAGCCAAAGAGTACCCTTCTTGCAATTTCTACACCGTTTGTATTTGCAAATTTTTACTTTTATGAAGGTTCAAAGTCTTATACGTTAAAACATGCAGAAGTTATTGACTATTTCTCAAATCTAAAGCAAGACTTAGAAAAAGTTTGTTATGCTTCGTATTTTGCAGAGTTTGCTAGTTATTATGGAAAAGAAAATTTAAGAGAACCAGATGCGCTAAATCTTTTATATAAAGCCTATAAAGCATTAGAAAAAGAAACGATTAATAAGCGATTAATAAAAAGTGTGTTTGAATTAAAGCTTATGCAGATTAATGGGGAGTATACATTATCTCCTAGAACCCCAGCAGGAAAGGCGACAACTTATGCGTGGAGTCAAGTGCTAGAAACACCCATCCAAGGTCTTTTTCAGTTTACATTAGCTAAAAATTCTTTAGATGAATTTGAAAAAGGAGTGGACTATTTAAGAAAGCATATGGTTGACCAAGAATTTTCTTCATTAAAGATTATGGAAACTATTACGAAATCTTAAAAGAAAAAACTATTGCAAAATCTTAAAAGAAAAGGTAGAATGAGAAAGATAAACAAAAGAGAAAGGGATAGGTTATGAAGAAAAATAACAAATTAGTCATCGGACTGGTTGCTTTAGTGGCTATCTTAATTGCAGCTTTGGTTGTGTTTTTTGTGTTTATTCGAGGAGCTAAAAAGTTCAATCCAACACAAACTAGCCTTTTTGTTCATACAAATGGTTCTATCACAGGTGCTCTGATTGAAGACTTTGATGAGGCAACCTATAATAAAGACGAATTACTTGCCTATGTAGAAGAAAATATCTCAACTTATAATGAAGAAAAAGTAGGAGATAAGAGAGCTTATTTAGATGAGAAAAACAAAGAGGATTCGCTTCCAGTCGTTCTTTCATCTTTTAATGTGAAAAATGGCAAGGCAGAGGTACGTATTGATTATAAAGATATAGATACGTATTTAGACTTTAATGAAAATGATGAATCAGTTACCGATTTAGAGTTTTCAACCGTAAGAGATGCCAATATCTCCGGAATTTCTTTTCAGAGTGTGAAAGGAAGTACCGTAAAAAATACAACTTTAGATGCTAACCTTTATGTTATAGTAGTAAAAGGAAAACTTCCAATACAGTTTGAAGGAAAACTTGCGTACTATTCAAATGTTGGTGTAGAAGATGATGAAGCAACCCCAAATTCTGAAACAGAAAAGGGTTATATAGTTTTTGAATAAGGAAAGGAATAATTAACGATGGAAAAAACAATGGAAAAAATCGTAGCTCTTGCAAAAGGTAGAGGTTTTGTCTATCCAGGTTCTGAAATCTATGGAGGACTTGCAAATACTTGGGATTATGGTAACTTAGGTGTAGAGCTTAAAAATAATGTTAAAAAGGCTTGGTGGAAGAAATTCGTACAGGAAAGTCCTTATAATGTAGGTGTAGACTGTGCAATCTTAATGAACCCTCAGACTTGGGTAGCTTCTGGTCATTTAGGAAGTTTCTCTGATCCATTAATGGATTGTAAGGGATGTCATGAACGTTTCCGTGCAGATAAAATTATTGAAGATTACATGGCAGAGAACAATGTAGAAATGAAGGGTTCTGTAGATGGATGGACTCATGAACAGATGGAAAACTATATTAATGAGAACAATATTTGTTGTCCTTCTTGTGGTAAACATGACTTTACCGAAATTCGTGAGTTTAACTTAATGTTTAAAACCTTCCAGGGTGTTACAGAAAACGCTAAAAACGTTGTATATCTTCGTCCTGAAACTGCACAGGGTATTTTCGTAAACTTTAAAAATGTACAGCGTACATCTCGTAAGAAAGTTCCATTTGGTATTGCTCAGATTGGTAAATCATTCCGTAATGAAATTACTCCTGGTAACTTCACTTTCCGTACTCGTGAATTCGAGCAGATGGAATTAGAATTCTTCTGTGCTCCTGATACAGACCTTGAATGGTTTGCTTACTGGAAACAGTATTGCATCGACTGGTTACAGGGACTTGGTATGAAACCAGAAGAAATGAGAGCAAGAGACCATGAACAAGAAGAACTTAGCTTCTACTCTAAGGCAACTACTGACCTTGAATTCTTATTCCCATTTGGTTGGGGTGAATTATGGGGTATTGCTGACCGTACCAACTATGACTTAACTCAGCATCAGAATGTTTCTGGTGAAGATATGGCTTACTTTGATGATGAGAAGAAGGAAAAATACATTCCTTACGTTATCGAGCCTTCACTTGGTGCAGACCGTGTAACTTTAGCATTCCTTTGCAGTGCATATGATGAAGAAGAATTAGAAGGTGGAGATACAAGAACTGTCCTACATTTCCATCCAGCTTTAGCTCCTGTAAAGATTGGTGTATTACCTCTTTCTAAGAAGTTAAATGAAGGCGCACTTAAAGTTTATAGTGAATTAGCTAAATACTACAACTGTGAATTTGATGACCGTGGAAACATTGGTAAACGTTATAGAAGACAGGATGAAATTGGTACACCATTCTGTGTAACTTATGACTTTGATTCTGAAGAAGATCATGCAGTAACTGTTCGTGATAGAGATACAATGGAACAGGTTCGTATTCCAATTGAAGGATTAAAGGCATACTTTGAAGAAAAAATGGCTTTCTAAACTATCGTAAATAAAGGGACTGCTTGGCAGTCCCTATTTTTGAAAAAAAGGAGAAATACTATCATGAAAAAACCTGTATTAGTAATTATGGCAGCAGGAATGGGCAGTCGTTTTGGCGGATTAAAACAGATTGAGCCTATGGACAATGAAGGACATATTATTATGGATTTTTCAATTTATGATGCCAAAAAAGCTGGATTTGAAGAAGTAATTTTTATTATAAAAGAAGAAAATTTAGAAATTTTTAAAGAAGTGATTGGTAATCGTGTAAGCAAATTTTTAAAAGTTTCTTATGTTTTCCAAAAAGTTGAAAATCTTCCGGATGGATATTCACTTCCAGAAGGAAGAACCAAACCTTGGGGAACAGGCCATGCAGTTTTAAGTGCGGCTTCTGTTGTAGATGGTCCATTTGTCGTGATCAATGCGGATGATTACTATGGAAGTACTTCATTTAAAGTACTCTATGATTATTTAATGGAAAATGCTGATACAGATACCTACAATTATGCAATGGCTGGATATAGCCTAGCAAATACCGTTACAGAAAATGGTACAGTTTCTCGTGGCGTTTGTGAAATGAATGATGAAGGAAAGTTAGTTAGCATTACTGAGCGCACGAAGATTAAAAAAGGAGAAACTTGTCCTGCTTACTCAGAAGATGATGGAAAGACTTGGGTTAATCTTCCAGCAGATACTTGTGTGTCTATGAATATGTGGGCGTTTACTAAGAGCATTATGGATGAACTTACTACTCGTTTTCCAGCATTTTTAGATGAAGGATTAAAGACAAATCCATTAAAATGTGAATATTTCTTACCAAGCGTTGTCAGTGACTTAATGAAGGAAGGAAAAGCAAAGGTGCAAGTACTTCGTTCAAATGACAAATGGTATGGAGTGACTTATTTAGAAGATAAGCCAATGGTTGTAGAAGCCATTTCAAAGCTTAAAGAAAAAGGAATTTATCCGATAAAGCTTTGGGAGGCTAAGTAGTGATTGTCGATTTTCATACGCATATTTGGCCAGATAAAATTAGTGGAAAGGTCAAACAGACACTAGAAACTGCCTATAATGAGCAGTGGCAAGGAAAAGGTGATTTAGAAGGATTAAAGACGACTATGAGTGAAGGAAGTGTTGATTATTCGGTAGTACTTCCAGTAGTCACTAAACTTTCTCAATTTCCTTCTGTATTATCTTATGCAAAAGAAATCAATGGAAAAGACGGAATTATTTCTTTTGGTGGAATTCATCCAAAGAGTGAAAATTATAAAGAAGAGTTAAAGCAGATTAAAGAAGCAGGGCTTAAAGGAATTAAGCTTCATCCAGACTTTCAAAAGGCATTTGTCGATGAAATTGAAACGGTTCGTTTGGTTGACTATGCGTTAGAACTTGGACTCATTGTCAGTTTTCATGCAGGATTTGATCCTTCTATTCCAGATACGACTTATTGTACAGCAGATAGAGCAAGACGATTAGTAAAACAAGTAGAAGCAGGCTATGGAACCATCATTTTAGCCCATATGGGTTCCAATATGATGGATAAAGATGTGGATAAATACTTATTAGATTTACCTGTCTATTTTGATACAGCTTATTGTTTAGACTTTTTAAGTGACAAGCGTTTTGTTGAATTGGCAAGAGGACATGGAATCGATAAAATCTTGTTTGCAACAGACTCTCCTTGGAGATCTCAAAAGAAATTTGTCGACCGAATCAAACAAATGCCATTGGAAACAGAAGAAGTTGATAAGATTTTAGGTGGCAATGCCACTAGAATTTTGGGCCTTAGTTAAGGCCCTTTTTATTGTTTGTACAAGAACTTTTTGCGTATATTTCATTGAATCATCATAAGTAAGAGAAGAAAAATCACAGTCTTTTAATAGCTGATTAGCTATAGATTCTAGTGCAGGCTGCATTAGAGGATAAGCAGTAGCTATAGTTTTGCTTAGATTTTCAAAATCAATTCCTGTAATTTTCTTATCATTGACAGTGACTATAACTTCAATAGGACTGTCACCAACCTGTAAAGAGGCAGAGTATTTTCCAGGATAATAAGTAGTAGACTGGGATGTTGTCTCTTTCTTATTTCCAAACATTAACCATGCCATAATTAGGAGAAATAGTAAAAGCGCAATGATAATAATGGTATAGACAATATTTTTCATACGAAGAACGACAATTTTAGTTTTAGCACTCATGAGTGAACCTCCTTTTTATATGTTTATGTGGAAGAGATTGTATTTATTATGTTTTTTTATAGATACTATTGACATAACTTTTGGAAAGATGCTATAATAAATCTGTAAAAGACGGTTTGAAAGTTGTAAGAATATTACAAACCCCCTGCTCCTGCGTATTTCAAGCATTTCTTTTCTTAATGTTAATCCTTATATTGTTCGTTGTACTATACAGTCAGATAGTTAATTGGTATTTAAATCCTTGAAATTGATAGTGGGCTTTTATCAATTGAAGTTAGAGGGTTAGGATGTTTAATACGATTAATGAAATAAAAAAGTAACTTTCTATTGCAGGAGATAGATAGTTGCTTTTTTTGTGTGATAGTGTAAGATAGTAACGATTTTAAGATTTTGTAAAGGAATCTAAGTGGTGGAAGTATGTTACAATACTTAATTATTTGATGGATAGAAGAAAGGGATTATAGATATGTGGATTGCAGATCAGTGGAAAGATTATGAGGTTATTGATACTTCCGATGGAGAAAAGTTAGAACGATGGGGAAGTTATGAATTGGTAAGACCAGACCCTCAAGTAATATGGAACACTCCTCGTGAATTAAAGGGCTGGAAGAAGCCAAATGCAAGATATCATAGAAGCAAAAAAGGTGGCGGTGAATGGGAATTTATTGACTTACCTAAACAGTGGAGTATTAACTACAAGGAATTAACTTTTCAGTTAAAGCCATTTAGTTTTAAACATACAGGATTATTTCCAGAACAGGCAGTAAACTGGGATTGGTTTTCTAAAAAGATTCGAGAGGAAAAGAAAAAACGAGGTGAGAATAAGCCTATAAAGGTTTTAAATCTTTTTGCTTATACTGGAGGAGCAACCCTTGCAGCAGCTGCAGCAGGTGCAGAAGTTACTCATGTGGATGCGTCAAAGGGAATGGTTACTTGGGCTAGAGAAAATGCAAAGAGTTCTGGACTTGAGAATGCGCCGATTCGTTGGTTAGTGGATGACTGTATGAAGTTTGTAGAGCGTGAAATTCGAAGGGGAAATCATTATGATGGAATTATTATGGATCCTCCTTCTTATGGACGTGGACCAAAAGGTGAAATTTGGAAAATTGAAGAAGCCGTGTATCCATTGGTACAAAAAAGTGCTAAGCTTTTATCAAATGATTCAATTTTCTTTTTAATTAATTCTTATACCACAGGACTTGCACCTGCTGTTTTGACGTATATGATTGGATTAGAGGTAGAAAAGAAATTTGGTGGACATGTAGAAGCAAGCGAGATTGGTTTACCTGTAACAAGTACAGGATTTGTGCTTCCATGTGGAGCTTCTGGTCGATGGGAGAAATAAAAAA
>JPZU01000001.1:2140885-2142943 GCA_000875945.1 Lachnospiraceae bacterium TWA4
TTTTAGTAATTATTCTACTAAAATACATCCTACGTAAGTTAAAGTTCCAGGTCCATAGTAGTAAGGGATATCGTTATCTCTGCATACATCACTAACAACCATTCCATAAGCTTCCATAGCAGGAGACTGTCTATTTGGAAAACGACAAGGAGCATCTGGATAAGTACAATCTTTACAGTATCTACAAGCGCTATCTCCAAGTACTAAGGAATTTGGATAGAGTTCTTTTGCCTTATCTGTAAAATCATGCATATTTTGACTGTGATTTTTTTGAAGTTCTTCCATTCCTTCAATGTCAAAGGAATCTTCTAATTCACCAGTTGTTTGTAAGATAAGTCCCATTTTGTATTTACGCATAGTTGATTCACATTCTTCTAAAGTTCCACAAGCTGGTGGACATACCCAGTTTTTGTTATACGCATGACATTTGTCAACAGCACAAGCATCACGTACTTCAATTCGCACTTGAACGGTATCTACATCTAAATTTCCTACATGAGAAAATCCACAAGCAAGTGCAACTTCTTTTAATTTTTCTAAATCGGTCATTTGGCTAATCCCCCTAGATAATAATAAGTAGTCTGACAAATAGAATCATTGCTTGAATCGTAGCAATGTGTTTTTAGTATACAGTAAAATCCAGATATTTACAAGCAATAAAAAGTTTGATAGAATAGGTATTCAGCGATAAAAATGACGCGATATAATTGTACTAGAAGGAGGCAGACGTGATAGTAATTGTAGGTCTTGGAAATCCAGGAAAAAAGTATGAAATGACTCGTCACAATATGGGATTTGAAGTAATTGATGAGTTAGCAAGTCGTTATAATATAGAAGTAGAGAAAAAACAATTAAAGGCTTTAGTAGGTAAAGGAGCAATTGCTGGGTGTCCAGTGATGCTTGTAAAACCTCAGACTTATATGAATTTAAGTGGAGAAAGCGTTAGAGCTGTTGCTGATTACTATAAAGTAGAGCCAGAAGACATCTATGTCATTTTTGATGATGTTAGTTTAGATGTAGGACAGATTCGTATTCGTAAAAAGGGAAGTGCAGGAGGTCACAATGGCATTAAGAGTATTATTGCTCACTTAGGAACACAGGAATTTCCTCGTATTAAAGTGGGTGTTGGAGAGCCAAAACCAGGAGATTTAATAGACCATGTACTTGGACATTTTCATGGAGATGATTTATTAGAAAGTAAGGAAGGAATTAAACGTGCAGCAGATGCAATGGAATGTATTTTAAAAGAAGATATTGCAGCTGCAATGAATGAGTATAATCAGAAGAAAGTGAAAGGATCGGTGAAAGCGTAAGCGTGTCAAACTTTTATAATTTTTTAGAAGAAATTTCAGAGTATTCGAATGTGAAAAAATCGCTAGATAAGACTGGAAAAGTTTCTGTTTTTGGCTGTGTAGATGGAGCTAAATCTCATTTGATCAATTCATTGTGCCAGTCACTAGATTGTCGATTGATAGTCACTGAAGATGAAGTGCGAGCGAATAAACTAGTTCAAGAGTATAGAAATTTTGACAAGAATACGTTTTATTTTCCACCTAAGGATTTTTATTTTTTAGTGCAGATATTCATGGAAACTTATTATCTAAAGAGCGAATGTGTGCACTCAAAGTTCTTTTAGAAGATGGACATGGAACAATTATTACAACTATAGATGCTTGTTTGAATCCACTTCTTCCAATGGATGAGATGCGAAAATGTATGGTTACGATTAAAGAAGGCGATACCATTTCGTTTAATAAGTTGTCTGAACAATTGGTATTTATGGGTTATGAGCGATGTACACAAGTAAGTCTTCCAGGGCAGTTTTCTATTCGAGGTGGAATTGTTGATATCTATTCACTAATTCATGAACAGCCAATTCGTATTGAATTATGGGGAGATAAAGTGGATTCTCTTCGTTATTTTGATGCGACGAATCAGCGCTCGATTGAATCGATTACAGAATTTACACTTTATCCTGCAACAGAAGTTGTGCTTAATAATAACACTCTTTGGGATGGAATTTTTGAATTAGAAAAAGAGTGTGAAACCTATGAAAAA
>JPZU01000001.1:2142968-2151101 GCA_000875945.1 Lachnospiraceae bacterium TWA4
GCGCTACGAAAACAGATGAAAACTGAAGAAGCTTATCGTATAAAAACAACGATTCATTCTGTTTTAGAAGAGCTAAAAGAAGGAACTTTTGCAGGAGAAATTGATAGTTATTTACCATATTTTTGCAAGGAAAAGGTGACAATTTTTGATTATTTACCAGAAAATACTTGCGTAATTATCGATGAACCTTTGCGATTACAAGAAAAACTTTATGCAGTCATTTTAGAATTTGAAGAGAGTATGAAAAATCGTTTGGAGAAGGGATATATCTTACCTCGCCAGATGAATTTATTGGGAACAGAAGGTGAATTACTTCATCAAATTTCCCAGTTTAAATATTTACTTCTTGGTGGATTAGAGCATAAAGAACATTGGATAGAAACGGATACTACCCATTTACTTTTATCTAGAAATGTACCGTCCTATTCCGAACACATTGATGAATTATTAAATGATTTAAAATCGATGGTAAGAAAAAACTATCGAATTTTTATGGTAACTCCTTCTAGAACGAAGGGAGAACGCCTAGCTAAAGAACTTGAAATGACCTACGGGCTACGAGCTTCATTTAGTCAAGATACAGATAGGGAAAATCAACCTGGACGAATTTTGATTATTCATGGAAATTTAGCAAAAGGTTTTGAATATCCAGAATTTCGAACCATCATTATTACAGACAATGATTTATTTGGTCAAAAAAAGCATAAAAAGAGAAAAAAACACTCTTCAGATGGAAGCCCGATTCGAAGTTTTGATGATGTAAGTGTTGGTGATTATGTTATTCATGAAAATCATGGATTGGGCATTTATCAAGGAACTACTCAGATAGAAGTTGATGGAACGATTAAGGACTATTTAAAAATTGAGTATGCAAACAGTGGAAATCTTTACGTTCCAGTTACACAGCTAGATCTTGTACAAAAATATACGATGGCTGAAGGAACGAAGAAGCCAAAGCTTAACAGTTTAGGTGGTAAAGAATGGACTCAGACGAAGAAAAAGGTTAAAACGTCTGTACAAACTATTGCAAAAGAACTTGTAGAGCTTTATGCAGCTAGACAAAATCAAAAGGGATTTGCCTTTAGTGAAGACAATATTTGGCAAAGGGAATTTGAAGAACTTTTTCCATATGAAGAAACAGATGACCAGCTAATGGCTATCGAATCAACGAAAAAGGATATGGAAAGCACCAAGATTATGGATCGACTCGTTTGTGGAGATGTTGGCTTTGGTAAGACAGAGATTGCAATTCGAGCAGCTTTTAAGGCTGTACAGGATAGCAAGCAAGTCGTTTATTTAGTTCCAACAACCATCTTAGCTCAACAGCATTACAATACGTTTGCAAGTCGAATGGCTGAATATCCAATTCGAGTCGAGCTTTTATCTAGATTTAAAACGGCTAAACAGATTAAAAATACGATTGAAGACTTAAAAAAAGGACTCGTGGACATTGTGATTGGTACACACCGAGTGCTATCGAAAGACGTTGGTTTTAAAAATTTAGGTCTATTGATTATTGATGAAGAACAACGATTTGGTGTAAAACATAAGGAACAGATTAAGCATTTAAAAGAAAATGTGGATGTACTTACGTTAACAGCAACGCCAATTCCTAGAACACTTCATATGAGTTTAATTGGTATTCGAGATATGAGCGTGCTAGAAGAAGCTCCCCTTGACAGACTCCCCGTTCAAACCTATGTCATGGAGCATGATGAGGAGTTAATTAGAGAAGCAATTAAGCGAGAACTTGCAAGGAGTGGTCAGGTTTACTATGTCAATAACCGAGTTCAAAATATTGAAGACGTTACAGCAAAACTTCGAGCGATGCTTCCAGATGCAGTCATAGAATTTGCTCATGGAAAGATGTCTGAGCGTACACTAGAAAAGATTATGCTTGCATTTATTAATGGAGAAATTGATGTTTTAGTGTCAACAACGATTATTGAAACAGGACTTGATATTCCAAATGTCAATACAATTATTATTCAAGATGCAGATAAATTTGGATTGTCACAGCTTTATCAGTTAAGAGGTCGAGTAGGACGTTCAACAAGAACTTCGTATGCATTCCTTACCTATACAAGAGGAAAGATTCTTAGAGAAGTTGCCGAAAAGCGTTTAAGTGCCATTCGTCAATTTACAGAACTTGGCTCTGGCGTAAAGATTGCGATGCAGGATTTAGAAATTCGAGGAGCTGGAAATATTTTAGGCGCAGACCAACATGGACACATGGAAGCAATTGGTTACGATTTATATTGTAAGATGCTAAATCAAGCAGTAAAGACTCTTAAAAATCCAGGAAGAACTGAAGACTTTGATACACTTATTACAATGGATATTGATGCGTATATTCCTGATTCTTACATTACAGATGGTAATCAAAAGATTGATATGTATAAAAAAATTGCTTCGATTGAAAATGAAAAGGATTTTATGGATATGCAAGATGAACTCATTGACCGTTATGGAGATTTGCCTTTATCTGTTCAGTATCTACTAAGAGTTTCTTATTTAAAAGCACAGGCTCATGATGGCTATGTAACAGAAGTGGTAGGAAAGAGCAATAAAATAGTGCTAACTATGCATGAAAAAGCGCCAATAGTTTTTGATAGACAAAAAGAATTTATTTCATTTTATCGAGGACGAGTACGTATTGAATCTGGAAAAGCTTTAAAGTTTGTCTATGAACCAGAAAAGAATAAAGTGCTTAGTAGTGAAAAACTGTTTGATATTACAACAGAACTTTTAGCAAAGATAAAAGAATATTTAGTTACAGTTCACACGTCAGCCAAAATATGAAAATATTTGTGCTTGCACAAGAATATTTTCATGTTTGCTGACGAAGGGAACGCCATTTAATGAGCAATACAGCTGCAAGGCAGCGAATGAGCACGTCAGTGCGCTATTGCGAATGATGAAAATGGCGTGGATGTGAACAATAACAATATTTACTCTTTTCAGAACAATAAATCTATATTATAATATATAAGGTTAAAGTTTCTAGATTTGACTTTAACATCATGTAAATTTAGAAAAGAGGTATACATGGCATATACAGCATTATATAGAAAATGGCGACCGCAGACATTTTTAGATGTGCGTGGTCAAGATCCAATAGTTACTGCATTAAAAAATCAAATAAAAACAGGACGTATGGGACATGCCTATTTATTTTGTGGGACTAGAGGAACTGGTAAAACGTCCATTGCTAAAATTTTTGCGCGAGCACTAAATTGTGAGCATCCAGTAGATGGAAATCCTTGTAATGAATGTGAATCTTGTAAGAGTGCGCTTGCAGGTTCAAACTTAAATGTGGTGGAGATTGATGCAGCTTCCAATAATGGTGTGGATAATATTCGTGAAATTAGGGAAGAAGTTCGATATGCCCCCACACAGGGAAAATATAAAGTGTATATCATTGATGAAGTTCATATGTTATCAACAGGGGCATTTAATGCACTTTTAAAAACCTTAGAAGAACCACCTGCACATGTAATATTTATTTTAGCTACAACTGAAGCTTATAAAATTCCAATTACTGTTTTGTCTAGGTGTCAGCGATATGATTTTAGACGAATTTCGTTGGATGTAATTGCGGGACGTTTATTAGAACTTATTAATGGTGAGCAACTAGAAATTGAAGAAAAGGCACTGCGTTATATTGCTAGAAAGGCAGATGGTTCTCTTAGAGATGCGATTAGTTTGCTTGATCAGTGTATAGCGTTTCATTTTGGTGAAAAACTTACCTATGAGAGTGTCTTAGATGTTTTAGGATCAACGAGTTATGAGGTTTTTTCTAAATTATTACAAGCGCTTTTAGATGGCAAGAGTGCCGAGTGTATTTATCAAATTGATGAAATTGTGATGCAGGGGCGAGAATTGTCTCAGCTAGTAAGTGATTTTATTTGGTATCTTAGAAATTTGATGTTACTTAAGAGTTCTGATTTAGATGCAGATACACTAGAAGTTTCAGAAGAAGAACTATTAGCTTTAGGTCAGATGGCTTCAGCAGTAGAGATGGATGATTTGCTTCGTTATATTCGAGAATTTTCTGAATTATTAGGAAAGATACGAAATGCAGTAGACAAGCGAGTTCAATTAGAAATGACCTTTATGCGTTTGACAAACCCTTCAATGGATAAAAATATAGATAGTTTAGTAAAGCGTATTGAAGATTTAGAAAAGAAGTTAGAGCAAGGAGTTGTTCCACTTGCTACAACACCGATTCAACAGGAAATGAATTTAGATTCTAAATCAGATTCAAATTTAAATACTAAGCCAGAGATTAAACCCATTGTAAAAGATGAGAATCTTTTAAAAGAATGGAACAAACTTATCGAAAAACTAACTGGAAGGGCTGAAAAGATTGCACTTCGAGGAAGTTTTTTACAAAAAAACGGAGAAAATGGATATACAATTTTCTTTGATGACGAGGGAAAGTATGTAATTGCCAATCGAGATACCACTAAGAAAGAATTAGAAGAATTGGCAGTGAGTATTTATAATAAGCCGATCGTCTTTACCTTTAGCATGATTTATACCTCAGTTGTGACTTCACAAATTAGTGTTGAAGAAGTTAAACAGGTATTTCATGGAATAAATATTGAAACTGAATAAGTTAAAAAGAGTAAAATTTAGGAGGAAATAAAAATGGCTAAACGTGGTGGATTCCCAGGAGGAATGCCTGGAAATATGGGTAACTTAATGAAACAGGCACAGAAGATGCAGCAGAAAATGGAGCAGATGCAAAAGGATTTACAGGAAAAGACTTACAGTGCAAAAGCTGGTGGTGGAGCTGTAGAAGTAGTTGTATCTGGCAAGAAAGAAGTGCTTTCTGTGACTTTAGCAGAAGAAGTTGTAGACCCAGACGATATTGAAATGTTACAAGATTTAATTGTTGCAGCAACAAATGAAGCACTTCGTGCAATGGAAGATGATGCAGCAAAGGTTATGGGTGGAATCACTGGTGGCCTTGGCGGAGGTCTTGGTTTCTAAATGGAATATTTTGGAAATCAGATATCAGCTTTAATTGAAGAATTATCAAGTCTTCCAGGAATTGGAAACAAATCAGCGCAGCGCTTAGCTTTTCATATTATCAATATGCCTAGTGAAAAGGTTGAAAAGTTAGCAAAGACTTTAGTAGAGGCAAGAACTAAAGTAAGATATTGTAAAGAATGTCAGACAATTACAGATGAAGAACTTTGTCCAATTTGCGCAAATGAGCAGAGAAATCATCAGACCATTATGGTGGTTGAAAATTCTAGAGATTTAGCAGCTTATGAAAAGACTGGAGCCTATCAAGGAGTTTATCATGTACTTCAAGGTGCAATTTCTCCTTCTCTTGGAATTGGACCGGCTGATATTAAGTTAAAAGAACTAATGGTAAGGCTTCAAGGGGATGTCAATGAATTAATTATTGCAACCAACTCTAGTCTAGAAGGCGAAACAACTGCGATGTATATTAGTAAGCTTGTAAAGCCAACGGGCATTAAAATTACGCGTATTGCTAGTGGAGTTCCTGTAGGTGGAGACTTAGAATATATTGATGAAGTAACTCTACTTCGAGCACTAGAGGGACGAATCGAGCTATAAGATAAAGCCTTTAGTAAGAAACTCTCTTACGAGGGAGTAATAATGGGAGGTGTCTATGGAACAAGCAGGTAGTATTACGTATAAATGCCCAAATTGTGGGGCAGCCATGCTTTTTGATGTAGAAAGTGGACAACTAAAGTGTGACTATTGTGGGACACAGATTGGTATTGAAGATTTAGCTGCAAATACTAAAACAGAAACCATTTTTTCATCAAAAACCTCTCAAGAAGAGGGGATGCAAGGTCAATTTGCTCAATATCACTGCTCAACTTGTGGAGCAGAAATTTTAACAGATGAGAATACAACGGCTAACAACTTGTGCGTTTTGTGGCTCTCCATCTCTTATGAAAGACCGATTGGTAGGAGTAACTTGTCCAAAGCAGATGATTCCATTTAAAGTGAATAGAAAACAGATGGAAAGTGCCTTTAAGGCATGGACAAAGGGTGGAAGGTTAACACCTAGCGATTTTACAAGCCAAAATACAATTGATAAAATCACTGGACTTTATGCACCTTATTGGATGTTTGACTATCACACAAAGGGTCGATTTGAGGCTCACTGTGAGAATATTCGAATGATGACAAAAGGTGATACCGAGTATACATACACTAGACATTATGAAGTTATTAGAGATTTAGAAGTTGATTATGATAAGCTTCCGCTAGATGCATCTAAGCGATTAGATGACGATATGATGGATAAATTAGAACCTTTTAATTGTGAGGATTTAAAACCGTTTTCTATGGAATATTTATCAGGTTTTCAATCAGAACGATATGATGAAACGGATGAAGATTTAAAAGAGCGAGGAGAAAAACGAATTATCGGTTATATCAATGAAGAGGCTAATCGAAATTTCTCAGATTATCAGATATCTAATATTGTAAAGCGAGAAATTGAAGTTAAGAAGAAAAAAGTGGACTATATTCTTTTGCCTGTATGGCTTTTAAATTATAAATACAATGGTAAAAATTATACATTTGCTTTAAATGGTCAAACAGGTAAAATTGTTGGAGACTTGCCAATTTCTAAGACGAAAGCTTTAAAATGGCATGGATTAATTTTTGGTATGACAACTATTATCTGCATGTTAATAGGAGGGTTTATATGGTAAAATTTAGAAAAATACTAGTACTAGTATTAGCACTCCTATTTAGTTTATTTTGTGGATTTCGAACAACCAATCAATTAGTTTATGATTATGCAGGACTTTTAGATTCAGGCAAGGATTATTTACAACAACAAGCTTTAGAAGTTTCAGACTCTATTCAGATGCAAGTAGTTATTGTAACTTCAAATGATGTAAAAGAAGGTAAAACTAGAGAATATGTCGATCACTTTGGTTATGAGCAGGGATTTGGCTATACTAAAAATGATGCAAATTATATCGTTTATTGTATAGATATGAGTAATCGCCAAATCTATATAAGTACCTCTGGTGAGGCAATTTCAAAGGTGACAGATGATGAGGTTGATGAAATTTTAGACCAATGCAAATCTTTTGCAACTAGCGGGGATTATGTAGGCTCTTGTCAGAAGTTTTTAGAAATTATTGGAGATTATGTGACCAATAATAACTATGATGATAGCATCACAGGTCATTTTGATCCAGAAACTGGAAAATATTTAGTTGATGAACCTTCATATGTTCAAAAAGTTTTTAGTCTATTTAATATTCTAGCGTCGATGATTATTGGAGCAATTGTTTCAATTATAGTAGTTGCTATAATGAAAAGAAATAGTTCATCTCGTATGACAGCGGATGGCTTAGTGTATCAAAAGGGAAATGTGAAAGTTCACAGGATTCAAGACCGTTTTATTAGAGAAACTGTTACAAAGCGTAAAATTCAAAGAGAAAGCTCGTCAGGTGGTGGAAGTAGTAGCTTCCATACCGATAGCAGTGGTTCTCATGGTGGCGGTGGAACTAGTTTTTAAAAATATTTAAATAAAAAGGAGACAAACAATGGCAAATCCAACAATTACAATTGAAATGGAAAATGGAAAAGTAATGAAAGGAGAATTATATCCTGAAATTGCTCCAAATACTGTAAACAACTTTATTAGCTTAATTAAAAAAGGATTTTATGATGGAGTAATCTTTCATCGTGTCATTCCTGGATTTATGATTCAGGGTGGAGACCCACAGGGAACTGGTATGGGTGGCCCAGGATACAGCATCAAGGGTGAATTTACTTATAACGGATTTAGAAATGAATTAAAGCATACCGTGGGTGTACTTTCTATGGCAAGAACTATGATGCCAGATAGTGCAGGTTCTCAGTTCTTTATTATGCATGAGAATTCTCCACATTTAGATGGACAGTATGCAGCATTTGGTAAGATTACAGAAGGTTTAGATGTAGTGGATGAAATTGCAAATGTCAATAGAGATTACAATGACAGACCTATGCAGGACCAGAGAATGAAAAAAGTTACTGTAGATACTAAAGGTGTCGATTATCCAGAACCAGAAAAATGCTAATAAAATACGATTAAAATTTAAAAGGGTGTTGTAAAATAGTTATAAATTATACTCC
>JPZU01000001.1:2151979-2154904 GCA_000875945.1 Lachnospiraceae bacterium TWA4
CTAAGCCGACTGAGGGAGTCCTATAGCCTTAGTTTTGCAACACCCTAACCTTCAATGACTTCTTTTAATGTATATCTAGATAATTCAGCAGCCATAATTTTCTGTAAACGACAAAGTTCTTTGTGTACTGTGCAATCTTTACCTGAATGAGTTTCATATTCGCATACATAATTCTTAGACTGACATTTATTTAAAATCACTTCTTCGTCAATGGCCTTTACAACATCTAATAAAGTAATTTCTGAGGGGGATTTTTTGATTTTGTAGCCGCCATTTGCACCTCGAAGCACTAAAACTAATCCTTCTTTTTGTAATTTCTTTAAAATCTTATAGGCAAAAGAAAACGGAATCTGTTCATTTTCACAGATTTCATTAACTGTTAGTTTTTCTTCAGTAGCTAACGAGCGCATAATGCGGATGGCATAATCGCTTTCTCTTGTAATTAACATGTTTATCTTCCTATTCTATCAAATAAATTCTGAAATACGACCCATAAAATTCCTGTAAGTAAAACAAAAACAATCATATTGATTGCTTGACCTAGAAAACCAGATGGGAGAGTAAATAAATGATTGACAATACCAATAATAACTAATGATAGTACTACTGATGCACAAGGAGCTCTAAAATCACCTTGTGAAGTATCTAGATGTGAGTTCTTGTTATCCATATTTCCTCCTTATTTGTTCACACCCACGCCATTTTTATCATTCGCAATAGCGCACTGACGTGCTCATTCGCTGCTTTGCAGCTGTATTGCTCATTAAATGGCGTTCCCTTCGTCAGCAAACATGAAAATATCCTTGTGCAAGCACAAATATTTTCATGTTCTGGCTGACGTGTGAACTGTAACTTAATAATTATTACTATTTGATTTATTTTACAAATTGATTGACAACATCCATTAATTCACTAATTGCTAAAAGACGTTCATCTTCACTTTTAAATTCTGACATTTCAGTCATACATTCATTGATGTGTTCTTCTAAGATCTGCTTACTAAGACTTGTAAGTGCAGCTCGAACAGCAGCTAATTGAATTAAAATTTCTGTACAATTTCGGTCTTCTTCAAGCATGCTTTTCACTTTATTCGCATGGCCGACAATACGAGACATACGATTGACTAATCGCTTATTTTCTTCTGGCGAATGCTTATGCATAGATTGCTCACTTTCTATTTTTATTTAAATAATCCATATTTAGTCTAATTTTACCACGATATGTATAAGAATGCTAGTAAAAATTTTTTATTTTTGTAGTGATTTATTTAGCTAAATGTGTTAAACTACTAAATTAGGAAAATTAGTTTATAATAATCTATTACAAAAGGAAGGGAAAATTTCATGAAAATTGGATTTGATAATCAAAAATATTTAACAATGCAGTCTGAGCATATTAGAGAGAGAATTAACCATTTTGGAAATAAACTCTATCTAGAATTTGGAGGAAAATTATTTGATGATTATCATGCATCAAGAGTTTTGCCAGGTTTTGCCCCAGATAGTAAACTCCAGATGCTTTTACAGCTTTCAAGTCAGGCTGAAATTGTCATTGTAATTAATGCAGCAGATATTGAAAAAAATAAAATTCGTCATGACCTTGGAATTACCTATGACTTGGATGTACTTCGTCTCATTCAGGTTTATCGTGACAAGGGATTATATGTGGGAAGTGTTGTTATCACAAGATATACTGGACAGGCAACCGCTGACCAGTTTAAGACTAAATTAGAGCATTTAGGAATTAAAGTTTATCGTCATTACCCAATCGAAGGATATCCAAATAACATTGCACATATCGTCAGTGACGAAGGTTATGGTAAGAATGACTATATCGAAACTACTAGACCATTAGTAATTGTAACTGCACCAGGACCAGGAAGTGGTAAGATGGCAACTTGTCTTTCACAGCTTTATCATGAGAATAAACGAGGAGTAAAGGCAGGATATGCAAAATTTGAAACCTTCCCAATCTGGAACATTCCATTAAAGCATCCTGTAAACTTAGCCTATGAAGCAGCAACTGCTGATTTAAATGACTTAAATATGATTGATCCCTTCCATTTAGAAGCTTATGGAAAAACCACTGTAAATTACAATAGAGATGTTGAGATTTATCCAGTTCTTGCAGCAATGTTTGAAGAAATTTTTGGTGAGTGCCCTTATAAGTCACCAACAGATATGGGTGTAAATATGGCTGGAAATTGTATTGTAGATGATGAAGTGTGTCAAGAGGCATCTCGTCAGGAAATTATTCGAAGATACTACCAGTCTATGAATCGTTTAGCCAATGATGAGGCAACAAAAGAAGAAGTTTATAAATGCGAACTTTTAATGAAACAGGCTAAAGTTACTACTAATAATCGTGTGGTTGTGCCAGCAGCTAATCAGCTTGCAGCGTTAACTGGAGCACCAGCAGCAGCTCTAGAACTTCCAGATGGAACGATTGTAACTGGTAAAACTGGCTCATTACTTGGACCTTCTAGTGCAGTTTTATTAAATGCAGTAAAGACTTTGGCAGGAATTGAAGATAGCATCCATTTAATTTCACCAACTTTTATTGAGCCTATTCAGGAATTAAAAACAAAATATCTTGGAAGTAAGAATCCGCGCTTACATACCGATGAAGTATTAATTGCTTTATCTACTTGTGCAGCAACCGATGAGCATGCAAAGAAGGCATTAGAACAACTTCCTAAGTTAAATGGTTTACAAATTCATACATCTGTGATGTTGTCAGATGTGGATATCAATACATTTAAGAAACTTGGTTTACAGCTTACAAGTGAGCCTGTAAGAGAACAGTAAAAAATGTTACAGAGTGAAAAAAATGTTACTGTTCACACCCACGCCATTTTTATCATTCGCAATAGCGCACTGACGTGCTCATTCGCTGCTTTGCAGCTGTATTGCTCATTAAATGGCA
>JPZU01000001.1:2161662-2167147 GCA_000875945.1 Lachnospiraceae bacterium TWA4
CACAAATATTTTCATGTTTTGGCTGACGTGTGAACTGTAACAAAAAAATACTTGACATTTTTTTCATTCTGTACTATACTAACAAAGTCGCATGTACGAATGACGACTAATGCAGTTGTGGCGGAATTGGCATACGCGCTAGACTAAGGATCTAGTGAGCATAGCGCTCGTACGGGTTCAAGTCCCGTCAACTGCACTCCTTGGCAGGGGCATATATATAATAGTATATAGCTTAGGCAGCTGTGGCGGAATTGGCATACGCGCATGATTCAGGTTCATGTGTCCATTATGGACTTGCGGGTTCAAGTCCCGCCAGCTGCACGTGTGAAGAAGTAGAGATACTTCTTTTTTTATGTAAAAAGAGGGGGACAAAAATTTATGAAAAGCTTAAAAGGAACTATATATGTATTAATTTCGGCTATTTGTTTTAGCCTTGGTGGAATTTTAATTAAATCCATTCCATGGAATTCTTTTTCTATTAATTCGATTCGATGTATCTTTTCATTTGGCATGATTTTTGCCTTTCAAAAATACTCTGGAAGAAAATTTGTATTTAATAAGACTGTATTATTTGGAGCAATTTTAAACTTTATTATGGGGCTTACCTTTGTAATGGCAACAAAGATGACAACTGCAGCGAATGCAATTGTGCTGCAATTTACAGAGCCAATCTTTATTATTCTATTTTTATGGTTCTTTTATAAACAGCGTCCAAAAAAAGATGCAGTACTTACCTGCTTTTTAGTATTTTGTGGAATTTTATGTTTCTTTTATGAATCCTTACAAGGTGGTGGAATGGTAGGGAATGTACTGGCTGTAATTTCAGGAATGACCTATGCGGGTGTATTTTTAATTAAAAAGATGCCTGGAGGAGATTTTGAATCTTCGATATTAGTTTCCCATGTCATTAGTATTCTAGTAGGTTTACCATCGTTTACAAAGGAAACTGAACTGGGAGTCAATGTGTGGATTTTAGTCATTGTACTTGGAATTGTGCAGTACGGATTCTCGTATATCTTTTTATCGAAGGGACTCGATTGTGTGTCACCTGTAACAGCATCATTGACCTCAACGATTGAACCTATTTTAAATCCGATTATTGTGGCTGTTTTTTATGGAGAGATGATAGGAGTCATATCTATTATTGGGGCAGTACTTGTGATTGGTTCGGCAACGGTTTATAATTTAAAGCAGGCGATGATGGTAGAAGCAGAAAATTAAGGGGCTGTTGTTACAGCCCCTTTAAAGTTATAGGGAATTGTCTTCTTCTGAACGATTCGTATTAGGTAAATGATCTTGTGAGGGCTTTCCTGATTTATTAGGTAGCTTGCCTTTTTGATCGCCCATTTTACCACCGAAGTCTCTTATGCCACCATTAGAACCACCCATGCCATTACTAGAGCCATAAATAAGAGAATCCATAGTAATTTCTGTTGAAGTGGAACCCGTTGTCAATTTGTAAGTAGAACCTGTTGTAATTTCAGGAGTACTAATGATTACACAACTATAAGAAGAGGCAGGTGTCCATGTAAGAAGTTCTTTTCCATTTGAATCACTAAGTGTAATGGCATCACTTGAACTTCCCTGTGTATTAACTAAAATAGAGCCTTGTGTAGAGCTTGAATCAAAGTTTTGAGCCATTCCAGCAGAGCCTGCTGCAATAAAAATACCGCCTGTAATAGTGCCTGTGCCGTTATAGTCTAGAGAACCATTGCCTCCACTAGTAGGTCCAGATACATAAGTTTTACCACCACTAATTGTTAAATTTCCATTAGAGTCTATGCCATCTCCTTCGGCCTTAATCGTTAATGTGCCACCTGTAATAGAGATATAGGCACCATCAGTGACAGCAAAGATATCTTTACTAGAACCATTTGTTCCACTAGAATCCTTTCTGCCAGCAGCATTTAATCCATCATCACTGGAGACTACAGAAATTGTACCTCCATTGATATCAATGGAAAGCCCTTCGATTCCTTCATAGCTTTCTTGAATGTCTATAGTGCCACCATCAATGGTTAGTGAAGAAGAAGCATGGATTCCATCATCTTTCGCATGAATTGTAAATGTACCGTCTGCAATATAAAGAAATCCTTTGGTTGTATCTTCATCATTATCTGCATGAAGTCCATCTTTACCAGAAGTGATTGTGTAAGTTCCATTCGCAATTCGAATACTATCTTTTCCTTCTAATCCATGTTTTTGGGCAGTAATTGTATAGGTACCACTAGTTAGTACAAGGTCGTCTTTAGAAGTAATACCATTTCCAGTATCGGAATGAATGGTTAATTTGCCATATCCGTTTAAAGTCAAATCTGATTTAGAAAAAATAACAGCATCGATATTGTTTTCATCTATAGATTCGTATGTACCACTAGTTGTTAACGTATTTTCAGAATTAGAAGCTGTAGTGACAAATACTTTATCAGCCGATTTTACATAAATTGCAGGTATAGTTTGATTTGTGATTGTCACACCATTTAACACAAGCTGAATTTTTGCTGTATCCTGTGCGTCAATCACAATCATACCATTTTCAAGATTTCCAGATAATACATAGGTACCTTCCTTAGAAATTGTAATAGTCCCGTCTTTGATGTTAAACGTATCAGAATCGCAAGTAGCACCAGAGCCACTTAGTGTAATTTGAATACTTGACGATTCATCATAAGAATTATCGGCATCTCTGTCTGTGAACATTGTTGAAGTATCAACCGAAGACTTTGAAACAGAGGCTGTGCTAGTTTCAGTAGATGTGGCATTTGATGTACATCCATAAAAAGTAGTAGTTGCTATTGTCGTACAAAGTAATAATAGTAAGAGTGTTCTTTTCCTCATAATTCAAACCTCCCTTAGTTATTGGCATGAGGTGCCTGCTTGCAGGCGGAGTCCTGATGTCTAAAAGTGGTGGAGTCCTGATGCCTTTATTTATTCATAATTAACTTGATATAATCAGAACTTATAATTCGCCAATGGACATTTCTTGTTTGGAAATTGTAATTTCTAGATTTCCATTTCTACAGCGAAGTTTATCAATAAATTCTTTTTCTTTCGTTACATCTTTAAATGTTAAATTGTAAGTAAGTCTAAATAGGCTACCCATATTTGTGGTTTTTACCTGTGTTAATTCATAGGTTGAGGTATATTCTTTTAAAATTGAATCAAATACATTGCTATAATCTAAATCTTCAGGAATCGTAATTCGAAGAGACTTATAAGCTAGTGAACTTGTTCCAAAATTAAAAGTTAAATGATTAAAAATAACCATTACAAGTCCTAGAATCACGGCACAAAGGAGTGCATATCCAAGATAGCCCATCCCTGCGATTAGACCAGTAGTCATTGCTAGAAAAATGGCTCCAATTTCTTTAGCAGAACCTGGAACAGAGCGAAATCGAACTAGGCTAAAAGCTCCTGCAACTGCTACACCAGTTCCAACATTTCCATTCACCATCATAATGACTACACAGACAATTGCTGGAAGTAGTGCAAGAGTCATTACAAAACTTTTGGTATAACGGGTGTGATACATATAACATCCTGCAAGAATCAGTCCAATGATTAATGAACATCCAATACAGAGTAAAAAATTTGAAATTGAGATGACAGAAGTAGAGGTACTGTCAAATAGTCCAGAAAATAGTTGATTAAGCATACAATTTCCCCCTTTCTAATTGCTGGTAGGCATAGCCATACTTTGAAAAAGAAGTTTTATATAGATGAAGTCTGCAAAGAATATGACTTATCCAAAGTGGAAATCCTCCAGAGGTTTTTAGCTCCATTAATGTGTAATCTTCATCCAAAATGGGAGCCCCATAGATGTCACTTCCAAGTGAAAAATCTGAGGTTCGATAGAGAATATTTTCATCAAAGGTTACTCGAAAATCGCTGTGATCTAGAGAATAGTAGGCTTCTCGTTCATAGGATAAAAATACTCTTGGGAAAAGAGGCTTATAGTATTCACGAAAATATTCGATTTCGTTGGCTATTTGAGAGTGTATAGGAAGGGAAATTCCACTTTTAAAACACTCAAAGGCTTCTTTATCTGAAAGCGTTAAACGCCTTTTATAAACTACAGATTGATATTTTTTCTTTAATTCAACAAATACAGGATCTGTTGGAGTTACTGGATAATAACTTCGGATTCGCAGTTTTTCCTTATAGCTTGGTTTTTCAATTGAACGACGAATTAAACGGTAGTTATCTGTGTCAAAATAGATATTTCGTATTGTTGTTTTGCCATAGGAATCTAATGCCATATATGGTTTCATTTCATTTAAAATTTCTTCTTTTTGCGTATGAGTTAGCAGATATTTCGTTTCATATCGTTTAAATGTTTTTTGATAATTCATAAATCTTCACATCCTTATTTGTGGTCAGTTATGCTTTATTAATAAAAGATTGAATTAATTCTAAAACATCTGAAATTGGAATGGAATATCCCATACCTTCGACAGAAGTTGTAGAAATTTTTGCTGTGTTAATACCAATTAGTTGACCATCCATATTAAAGAGGGCACCGCCACTGTTTCCTGGGTTAATGGCAGCATCTGTTTGAATATAGGTGTTAGTTGTTGCCTCCGAAGAAGTTGTTGACTGTGAATTTGATTGTGAATCATTTGTGCTATTATTATAGTCGTTATAGTTATTGTATGCATTATAGCTATTGTATCCATATTGGCTATATCCATTTATAGCTCCTGAACGGTTAGAAGAAGAATCTTCATCATTATCAGTTGTTATGGAGCGATTAACTGCACTGACAATTCCAGTAGTTACAGATTGACCATAACCTAGAGCGTTTCCGATGGCTACAACTTGTTCACCAACGATTAATTCATTAGAATCACCAATAGTAGCGACTGTAATTGCAGATGTTGTATCGGAGCTTAAATTTGATTGTGAAACCTTTAAGACAGCAATATCTTTATCTGAATCGTATCCACAAAGAGTTGCCTCATAAGTTTTGTCATTGACAAAAGTTACAGATAGCGTTGATGCATCTTCTACCACATGATAATTGGTTACGATATATAAGTTTGAATTATCTGAATAGATAATAACACCAGAGCCACAACTTGAAGACTCTTGTGTTTGAGTCTGTCCCATACCATTTGGTCCAAATTGGCCGAAGTAGTTTTGAACTTCCTGTACAGAAATATTGGTAACAGATACAACACTTGTAAGACCTGTAGCTGCAATATCAGATACACTTAGGTTTGAAGAACTAGAAGAAGAACTAGTAGTTGCTGTATTTAATATAGCAGTTGCTACTTGATTGGTTGTTGTTTCGGTAGCCACATTTGAAGCAAGAGCATTATTTAGAGTATAAGCAGTTCCAGAAGCAACGCTTCCAAATAGCATAGCGCTGCACATTAGAGCAGTTAATCGTTTAGCAAATCGTTTATTTTTTATATTTTTAATGATCATAATAAAATCCCCTTTCAGACTTGAATATCTTTTGATATTTGTAGTTGTTTTTTTT
>JPZU01000001.1:2167179-2169501 GCA_000875945.1 Lachnospiraceae bacterium TWA4
TGAGTATAAAAGAGAACTTAAATGAACTTTAAAAAAATAAAAAATTTAAGACCCATAAAAATGAGTCTTAAATCTTAAATTGGAAACGTTACTGTAATTAGAAGAGATTTTTCATCATCTGTTGTTGCAACGACTTTACCTTTATGTGTATTGATAATTGCTAAGGCAATAGAAAGTCCTAGTCCGTAGCCACCTGTTTTAGAGTTTCTAGAGGTATCTGTTCGATAGAAACGATCAAATAAATGAGGAAGGCTGTCTTTTGAAATTGATGAAGTTGTGTTATAGACACACAATTTTATATGATTTTTCTGTTTTTCTAAGGATAGAGAAATTTTTCCACCTTCTGGGCAGTACTTAATCGCATTGTCCATAAAAATGCTAATAAGCTGTCGAATAGTTTTTTCATTTCCTTTCATATTAATAAGAGGTTGAATAGTCGATGTCAGTGTTTTATTTTGAGTTTTGGCAAGTGACTGAAAGGGTGTAAGCATTTCTTCAACAATGTCAGAGAGTGGGAAATCCATCATCTCAATTTGTGGATGTTCTTCCTCCATACGAGCAAGAAATACGAGATTATTGGTTAAATCGGTTAATCGTTTCGTTTGTTCTTTGATATCCAAAATCCATTCATTTTCGCCGAAATCCATTTCTAAAATTTCGGTGTCTGCTTGAATGATTGCAAGAGGCGTTTTTAATTCATGACCTGCATCAGTGATAAATCGCTTTTGCTTTTCATAGTTTTCGGAAAATGGTTTGACAATTTTTGCTGAGACAAAGATTAGAAGTAAAAGGACTAAAAGTAATCCAATCATTGCCACTCCTATGCTTGTAAATACAAAGGAACGAAAAGAGCGAAGGTCACGTCCACAATCTAAAAAGATCATTTGAATAGAATTTGCATCTTCACTAGTAATTGTCTGATAGCGATAGTCACTAATAAATCCACGAGTTTTCTTATTAGCAAAAATTTCTTGTGCGTAGGTAATCGCAGTGGATGAATCGATTGCTCGGATTTTTTCAGTATTGGTTGAAGTAACTTCTCCATCGGTTGTCATAGAAACTGAAAAATATCTAGATTCAAAAGGAAGCTCAGGAGAAAAGTGTTTATCATGTCTAAAGTTACTTGGAAATTGTCCATCATTCTTTGCAAGAACTTCTAGAGTGTCATCAGCTGTTGATTCTATAGTTAAGTAATTAGAAATAGAAGCAATACTAATAATAATGGATAGCACAACAAAAAAGTGAAACAATGGCTGCTGTGACCAATTTAATTCGAAGTTTTTTAATCATTTAGTTCATTTCCTCCAGTGAATATCCAACATTTCTAGTAGCTTTAATTTTAATATTGGCGTTAATGGCAGTGAGTTTTTTTCTTAAATAAGAAACATATACCCAAACAACATTTAATTCAGCATCACTTTCGTATCCCCAGATTTTTTCCATAAATCGCTCCGTTGGAATGACATTCTTTGGATTGCTAATTAGTAATTCAAACATTTGAAATTCTTTATTGGATAGACGGAAGTTTCCACTAGAAGTACTTAATTCAAAAGTTGCTTGATCTAACGTTACATTGCCAAAGCTAAGTTTTGACGAGGTCTGTATACTGTTTGTTCTTGTCATTGCACGAATTCGTGCGAGTAATTCTTTGGAATTAAAAGGTTTAGTTAAGTAGTCATTGGCTCCTGCATCTAATCCTAACACCTTATCATCAATTTCAGATTTGGCTGTTAAAAGAAGTACAGGAATTGGATTTCCTCTTTGTCTAATGGTTTTGAGTACGGTAATTCCATCAACTTTTGGCATCATAATATCTAAAATCAAACCATCATAATTATCAGCTTCTAAGTAGTCAAGGGCTTCTTGACCGTCATAAACAGGGTCTACGCTGTAGTTACTTCGCTCTAATATTGTAGTGAGAGCTTTGGAGAGTGCCAATTCATCTTCTGCTAGTAAAAGTCTCATAAAAATATCCTCCTTATTTTATTTAGCATACACGAAAAATTAAAAAAATCTAGATTTTTAACTTCCTTTAAGGTTGACTGATTAGGATGTTTGTAAGAAAGGAAGGATAAAGCCTATGAAAATTGTATTAATTCCAGCATATAAACCAGATGATAAGTTATTAAAATTAATTGATGAGGCTAAAAGTAATGACTTTAAAGTTATAGTTGTTAATGATGGGAGTGGAAAGGACTATGACAAGTTGTTTGAACAAGTATCTAGTGAAGCAACGGTGTTATGTCATACAGTTAATAAAGGGAAGGGTGCTGCGTTAAAAAACAGGATTTTCTTATCTATTAGAGCAAAATTTTTATTTAT
>JPZU01000001.1:2173619-2174335 GCA_000875945.1 Lachnospiraceae bacterium TWA4
TTGCCAAAGAGAGTATTTTTACAGGATTCAATAATCCAATGATTCATACAATTATTGATAAGGAGTATGATGAGTGGTTTGGATTTACAGATTGTGAAGTACGCCAGTTATTAGACTATTATGGAAAGAGCGATTATTATGAGCTTACAAAGAAGTGGTATGATGGATACCAATTTGGCAGTACCTATGTGTATTGTCCATGGGATGTTATGAATTTTTGTTATACGCTTCTTCGAGAAGACCATCCAGAGCCTAAAAACTTTTTGGGCGAATTCTAGTGGGAATGATATTATTCTTCGATTTGCAAGCTTAGCTGATGAGGAAACTCGTAATGAATTAGAAGAATTACTACAAGGAAAAAGTATCTTTAAAAAAGTAAAATTAGAGTTAACCTATCGTGAAATTGATAATAGTATTGAGAATTTATGGAGCGTTCTGTTAATGACAGGTTATCTTACCTTTAAGTCTAGGGATGAGGATGGGCGCTATGAATTAGTTATCCCTAATCAAGAAGTGCTCATGCTATTTAAAGAGTTAATTGATGAGTGGTTTACGGATTCTATTAAGAGTGATACGCAGGGGCTTAGAGATTTTTTTGAAGCAATGGATGATGAAGATGCAAGTCAGATGACGAATTATTTAAATTTGGTCATGGATTCTTCTATTAGTTATATGGATGGAGGAAGTTTTAAGGAAAATTTCTATCATGGAATGAT
>JPZU01000001.1:2174355-2176948 GCA_000875945.1 Lachnospiraceae bacterium TWA4
AAGCAGTGATTGTTACCCTTGATGCTGATGGACAACATAAAATTTTAGATGCCATTCGATTGTGTGAGGAAGCAAAAAATATCCAAATAGTTTAATCCTTGGAAGTCGCGGATTAAAGGAAGATGTACCTCTAAGAAGTAAAGTTGGAAATACGATTACACGAGGAGTTTATCGATTGGCAACAGGCGTATCTGTTCATGATACACAAACCGGACTTCGAGCTTTTACTAGTCAAATGATTCCTCAACTACTTGAAATCAAAGGGGAACGCTATGAGTATGAAATGAATATGCTCTTAGAATGTTCAAGAAAAAAGATTCCTATTCGAGAGGTCGAAATAGAAACGATTTATTTGGAAGGAAATGCTTCTTCTCATTTTGATACATTGAAAGATTCTTATCGAATTTATAAAGAAATCTTAAAGTTTATGACAATGTCATTGGTTGGATTTTTAGTAGATTATGGATTGTATAGCCTATCATTATGGGTTACAGGGATAGTAACTAGCTCAAATATTGGCGCAAGAGTAGTCAGTGCAGGAGTCAATTATACATTGAATCGAAAATATGTATTTAAAAGTGAGGAATCCGTTAAAACATCTGCATGTAAATATTTTGCGTTAGCAATGACAATTCTTATTGGAAATACATTGGTTCTTGGATTCTTAGTTAATGGATTGGGAATGAATGGATTTATAGCTAAAATTTTTACAGAAATGATTTTCTTTTTGTTTAGCTGGTTTATGCAGCGAACATTCGTCTTTAAAGGAGGAACGCATATGGGTAAGAAAAAAGGGCTATGGGCAGTTGCCTATGGTCTAGGATTAGTAGCATTTACGACATATACATTATTAAATACATTTGTATTGACAAAGGTATATAGCACAGTATCTACTGTATCGGCAGCAGAGTCAAATTCTACTGAAAAATCATCTTCTACAGCTGAAGCGATAGAGTCTACATCTACTAATACTAGTTACAGTGATGAAAATCTAACGATTACAATTAAAGAATACAGGGAATACGATACAACAATTTATGTAGCTGATGTGCAATTAAAATCAGCAGATGCCCTAAAGACTGCTTTTGCACAAAATTCATATGGAAAAAATGTTACAGCAAAGACCTCAGAAATTAGTGAAAGTGTAGGAGCAATTCTAGCGATTAATGGCGATTTTTATGGAGCCCAGGAAAGTGGGTATGTGATTCGAAATGGTGTCATCTATAGAGAAGAAGCACAGTCAGGAAATGAGGACTTAGTGATTTATTCAGATGGCAGTTTTGAAATTATTCAAGAAGATGAAGTGAGTGCTAAAGAACTCTTAGATAAGGGAGCTATGCAAGTCTTATCATTTGGACCAGCACTTGTAACAAGTGGAGAGATTTCTGTATCTGAAGGTGAAGAAGTTGGAAAGGCAAAAGCAAGTAATCCAAGAACTGCGATAGGCATTATTGATGATTTACACTATGTATTTGTGGTGTCTGATGGACGTACCAGCGAAAGTGCAGGATTATCATTGTCACAATTAGCGACATTTATGGATGGACTTGGAGTGACAACTGCATATAACTTAGATGGTGGGGAATCCTCAACAATGTATTTTAATGGAAGTGTTGTGAATAATCCAACAACGGATGGCAGACGAATAAAAGAAAGGAGTGTCAGTGATATTGTATACATTGGATAGAATAAGAAAAAAAGAAGATAGAAGAAAAGAAAAAACAGCGATTAGTTATTTATGTGCAGCAATTTTATGTTTACTATTTGCTTGTATTTATGAACACTTTAGTTATGGAGTGTATTCGATTTTTATGATTGGAGCCTTTTTATTTCCATTGATTCTTGGTGGATTTGTATTCTTTTTATTATGGTTTTTTGATAAACCGACACCAAGTGATGGATGGACCATGGTTTATCACTGTGGAGTTGCGACACTGACCGTTGGTAGTATTGTAAAAGGTGTATTAGAAATTTATGGAACGACGAATTGGCTGACAGGTATTTATTGGATTGTTGGAATTTTGTTTGTAGGAATAGGAGTAATTGGCTATGGATTTAGGAATATAAGCGTGAATTCAATTACTGAATAATAATATTATTTTTTGAGAATTGCATTCTTAAATCTTATATGGTAGACTGAAAGCAATAGTTTATAGATAACGGTTGAGATTTAAGGAAGGAAGCGTTATATGGAAGAGAAAAAAACTAGTCTTATTACTGTGATATTATATGCGTTATGTGCAGTTACCTGGACAGCTCGAGCTGTTTTTGAAATTGCACATAAGACATATATGGATTCCGTTTTTGGTTTGTACTTAATATACTATGTGCTGTAATATGGATTTTGGCATTTATTTCGATTTTAAAAAGATATCGTTCTAAGGATGAAAATTAATAGTTTATTAAGCTAAAAAGTGCTACCCAATGTTGAGTAGCACTTTTTAGGTCTGTTAGATTAAAGTTCTGATGAAATATTAATGGATAATATTTGAGAAAATACTTGAAAAAATTAAATAAATAAGATATAATTGTAAAAAAGAAAGAAATTAGAGGGAGGGAAGTAGATGAATTTGAGAAACTTTTTATAGGATCA
>JPZU01000001.1:2179722-2193016 GCA_000875945.1 Lachnospiraceae bacterium TWA4
GCTTGGAATGTTAAAATCTAGACAGAACTGGGTTGTAAAGTCGAATCGAGAAGCAGGAGATGGTCGAGCAGATGTGATTATGTATCCTAGAAAATTAAATGTTGGATATATATTTGAATTTAAGTATGCGACAAATGTTCATGAGTTAGAAGATATGGCAAAGGTAGCAATTAAACAGGTGGAGCAAAACCAATATGAGAAGTTTTTCTTGCCACAGAAGTTGCCAAAGATTGTCTGCTATGGAATTTCTTTTTATAAGAAGCAGTGTCATATAGAAGTGAAGAACTTATAGGAAAAGAGTATGCTTTTGCATATAATGTAAGTGTCCAAGGCGATTTGGGAAGTCTATGGCAATTAACTAGATTAAGAGAAATGATTATATATGAATATCATGAATTGAATTTAAGTAATTTTAGATAATAATTCATTTGGGGCTGTAAAGCCCCTTTTATTATTAGTTTTGGTGATAGTCACATTTTTTACAATGAGACATCGTTAATTCGTCTGCTTCTTTATAAAATGCATTGGACCATTTACAGATATTTTGTAGAATTGGAACCACTGAGGTTCCTTTTTCTGTTAAAGAGTATTCAACTTTTAATGGAAATTCATTATAGGATTTTCGTTTAACGATTCCAGCAGTAAGCAAGTTTTTTAAAGTAATAGTAAGAATTGCATCCGTAATATTTCCCATTTCTTTTTTTATTTCACTATATCGTAAGGTTCCAAGATTTGCTAAAACGCAAATAACCCTGGAATTCCATTTACCACCAAATACACTAAGACCATATTCTAGGGGACAACGAATATCATCATCTAATTTCTTTTTATACATATTATAAAATCCTTTCAATATTGAATAGTTAAATTTTACAAAAGTCCAGTAAAAAAGTAAATATACTATCAAATTTGATAGTATATTTACAACTTAAAGATTCTAGAGTAAACTGAGAGTAAAATCTAGTCATAGAAGGAGGGCAATATGACTTTAAAACAAATGCGATATACAATAGCTGTAGCAAAATACAAGTCATTTAATGAGGCAGCAAAAAATCTTTATGTCAGTCAACCAAGTCTTACAAGTGCCATACATAATTTAGAAGAAGAACTAAATTTTGAAATTTTTAGGCGAACAAGAAGTGGCGTTGAACTTACAGACCAAGGTCTTGAATATCTATTTCGAATTCAAGCCATTGTTGAACAAGTTGATGACCTTGAAGATGATTATAAAGAAGAAAAAAATTCGTTACTTTACTTTTCAGTCAGTTGTCAACACTACAATTTTCCAGTAGATATCATGTTACGAATTCTAAAAGAAATTAACATCAATTATCGATTTTCAATTCTAGAAACAAAGACCAAAGAAGTTATTGAGCAGGTCTCTGATAATGTCAGCGAGATTGGTATTCTCTACTTTTCCGATAGAAATAAATCAGTCTTTTTACGAGAATTAAAAAAATTTGGTCTATCTTTTCACTATCTATCCACTCAG
This sequence comes from Lachnospiraceae bacterium TWA4, assembly GCA_000875945.1. GTDB lineage: Bacteria > Bacillota > Clostridia > Lachnospirales > Lachnospiraceae > TWA4. The sequence goes on from JPZU01000001.1 coordinate 2,181,215, forward strand.
TCTCCAAGCATCTATATTAGTAAAAATCACCCCTTAGCTACTAAACAAAAAATTTATATGAAAGATTTAGAGCCCTATCCATTTGTAACGTTTTATCAAGGTGAAGACAGCTCTAGTTTATTTGTAGAAGAAATTGTGGACTTTTCAAAAAAGGGACAAATTATCTATATTCAGGATAAGGCAACTGGATGGAATATATTAAAACATACGGATGGATATTCTATTGGCAGTGGAATTTTAGATACGGATTGGACAAAGGATATTATTACGATTCCACTTGTCGATTGCGATCAAATGCAAATTGGGTGGATTCAGAAAAATCAGACAAAACTATCGGAAATTGCAGACTATTTTTTGCGATTAGTGAAATTAGAACTACAAACTCATCTTCGAATATAGAAAAAATTGATTAATACTAATCAATTATAAGTATTAGTCATAACCGACCATAGACGTTATAATGAAGCTATCAGTTAGAACAATTTAGAAAGGTTTTGGTGGTATGAATTTTTACTCAAAAGATGCAATGATTTTTATGATTCAGGTTGACCACTTAAGTGGAGAAATTCTTGGAGATATTGTGGATTCTTTTTATGAGGCAGGAGCAAAAAATGTACAAATTTTAAACAGTGTGACAAAGAAGAATCGTCCAGCTCATGTGATTTTGGTTGATGCCCTCCCTAAATTTCAAGAGCAAGTAGAATCTGTGATTATTAATGAATGTGGTTCTTCTGGCTGGCATTGTATAAACACCTCACATCATTACACAGATGTTTCTGTTGTTTCAAAAGAATTAAAAATTTCTTCTAAAGGATATAGCGTTAGTTTTTTAGCTAAAGGAAAGATGATTGCAGATGATGTAAAAACGATTCGACCAGAATATGATTCTTGCGTGGAACTTAAAAACTTAATTAAGGAACACTTTAATCAGGTGATTTCCGTTAGGGAATTACAAATCCGATTAGCAGATATTTTTCACAGTGAAGACCTTTCAGAATTGGCTATTTAGTGTATTTTAGGAGGTAATGAATTATGGATGAGAGAAGTAGAGTTATTTCTGCTGCACAGATGGCAGCTGTATCAAACATTTCCCATTTAACCAATGACCGTATTGAAGCGTTAGCAGGTGGTCATGGAATGGTCAACTTATCAATTTATGCTGTAGCAAATGTTATTGTAGAAGAATTAACTAATGGTGGAAGTACATCCATTCAGTTTGCAGATGTTAGACATTTACCTGTAGAAACTATTCTAAAAAAATGTATTGATGCTGCAAAGGCAGCTGGTTCAGATAGCGTGAACGCTGCTTTAATTACTGCTGTGATGATGTATCTTGCAGGTTCTGCTGCACAGGTAGGTATTCCTGCTGGTAATAGAAAATTAGGTGCAACTTGCCGTATGCTTGCAGGTGTAGACAGAAGTGGTGCAGCTGCAATTCCTACTGCTAAGATGAATAATAAAATTTCTGCATTCCCAGCAGTTATGGCTGTGAATCAGGCAATGATGAATGGTGAATTATCTCCAATTGATGGACGAAATGTACCTGTGAATGTAGGTGGTGGTCCTCTTTATGGACATTCAGCACTTGGTGAAGATATTGTATGGCCTAGTATGGCTGTTAAGGGTGCTCAGATTGGTATTCAGGCAATGATGGATGCGATGGCTGGTGCTAGTATGGTTCCTGAACCATTTACCTGTGCAATTTTAGGTTGTACGCCAATTTTAGAAATTATCCATCCAGATGCAGAAGTTCCAGAAGGAATGGGACGTTATGGAAGAACTACTTCCGTTCGTTTGGTAGGTGAAGCAGCAGTTGAAAAAGCTGGTTTACCAGAAAAATTACATTTCTTTGTAACCAATCAAGAACTTGATACGGCTCAGTTAGTTGGTGATATTGCCTTAATCTTAAAGGACATTGGTGCTCCTTCAGTTATTGGTATGATGGCATTTGATGAAATCCTAGCTTGTTTTAAAGAACAGGTTTCTCCAGGATTTTCAGGTGGTCCAGTTAATGGTCCTTTGGGACATCAGGGTGCTTATGCAGTTGTTGGTATGAAGGCTTTATTACAAGAAGAAGTCAACATGGATGAAATTAAAAAGGCAATCTGTGAAGAACGTACAGCTCCTTCATTAGACCCAGAATCAGCACTTGTTTGCATGAACACTATTGCTAGAAAAGCTGATGAACTTCGAAATGGTCCTGTAACAAAGTTGTTAATTGCAGCAACTGAACCAGCTAGAACCTTAGCAATTTATAAACGTGCAAACTTTACTTATGACCAGATTAAAGCTGGTAAGACAATGACTGAAATCGTGACAGAGTTAGACAATGGACGATTAAAAACAGTTGAAGATTGTACCTCTGCATTATTTACTCGAATGATGGGCAAGAAGGTAACACTAAAAGTCAATAATATTCACAGTGCAGCTAGACGAACTGTTAAATTAGCTAAGAAATATTGGTCATTTGATGCGTATGCGGATGTAGTTGTAACAGCTGATGACCAAGTAGCAGATATGAAGGGATTTGTTCATGATGTGATTCCTGCAGTATGCAAGGGTGAATGTCAGGATGTGGCTTGGGCAGTACCTATTGGAGCAGCAGCTCTTGATGAATTAACTTTAGCTGGTTGCAATATTTTAAATGTTGTTATTCCTGTAGCTACAGCATCTGCGATGAAGGCTGGTGAAGTAGTAGCTCTTGCAGAAGAAGCAGAACGTGCAGCATATATTAGTGTAGGTATTCCTGGTGCGAAAGCTCATGCAACACAAGTTGGAAACATGGCAGTTGACATTATGAATTATACCGAGTAAAATAATTAAATCGTAGCTTGAAATTTTAAAGGGACTGTTGCAAAATTGATACTCCCTCCGGCTGCTTTGCAGCCACCTCCCTCAAGAGGGAGGCTGAATCTAGATAAGCTTTCTATAATGAGGATGAAATCTAGATAAAAAGGCTCCCTCTTGAGGGAGGCTAAATCTAGATAAGTTTTCTATAATGAAGATGAAATCTAGATAAAAAGGCTCCCTCTTGAGGGAGCTGTCGGCTTTGCCGACTGAGGGAGTAATAAAATTTGTATTTTGCAACAGTCCCTTTTTATAAATGGAGTGATAGAGATAGATGAACAAAGAAGAAACTAAAAACTTTTTAGAAGCAGTCAAAAGTGGAGAAATTTCCATTGATGATGCGATGTTAAAATTAAAAAAAGAACCGTTTGAAGACTTAGGTTATGCGAAAATTGATCACCACAGAGGAATTCGACAAGGAGACGCCGAGGTCATCTTCGGTGCAGGAAAGACTCCTGAGCAGATGATTGGAATTATTGGCTCCATGAGACAGGCAAGTGAAAAGACTATCCTAATCACAAGACTGTATCCAGAAGCTGCTGCAGAAATAGCAAAAGTCTATGACCTAGATTATGATAAAACTTCAAGGATTGGTTTAATTGGAAAGATGCCTGAACCTACAGGAATCGGAACCATTTTAGTGGCGACTGCTGGAACTAGTGACATTCCAGTTGCAGAAGAAGCAGCAAAAACTGCTGAAATTATGGGTAATAAGGTAAAAAGAGTCTATGATGTTGGAGTGGCAGGAATTCACAGAACGCTTGCACACCTTGATGACATTATGGAAGCCAATGTCATTATTACAATTGCAGGAATGGAAGGAGCTCTTGCCAGTGTCATTGCAGGACTTGCCGATTGTCCAGTTATTGCAGTACCTACAAGTGTTGGATATGGAGCTTCATTTAATGGGCTTGCAGCACTTTTATCTATGTTAAATTCTTGTGCGAATGGAGTTGGAGTTGTTAATATTGACAATGGATTTGGCGCAGCCAATTTAGCAAGTATGATTAATCACAGAAGATAGATAATCGATTGAGAGAATAAACATAGATTAAGAAATAGATTGGGGGAATAGATTATGAGTACAGTATGTTTTGATTGTTCAATGGGTGCAGCAGGCGATATGATTGGAGCTGCTCTATTAGAGTTAATGCCAAGACCAATAGCTACTTTGGAAGAATTAAACTATTTAGGACTTCCACATACAGAGTTTATTGCAAAAGGTGTAGAAAGTCATGGAACTAGAGGAACTCATTTAGAAGTGTTAGTACATGGAATGGAAGAACATGAGCACGAGCATGATGGACATTCTCATGAACATGAGGGACATCACCATCATCACCATATGAGACTAAGAGATGTTCAAAATATTATTAATAGTCTAAAAGTTCCAGATTCAGTAAAAGAACTAGCTTATAAAGTTTATCTAGTAATTGCGGATGCTGAATCAAAAGCTCATGAATGCAGTGTAGAAGAAGTTCATTTTCATGAGGTAGGTGCAATAGATGCCATTGCAGATGTAACCGTTGCTTGTTATCTCATGGATAAATTACACCCAGATAAGGTAGTGGCAACACCCATTCGTGTAGGCTATGGAACCGTTCACTGTGCACATGGAATCTTACCAGTTCCAGCACCTGCTACAGCAAATATTTTAGAAGGTATGCCTTATTATGCAGGTGATCTTAAAGGAGAAATGTGTACGCCAACGGGAGCAGCTCTTCTTAAAACCTTTGTAAATGAATGGATAAAAGAACCAGAAGAGTTCATGCAGGTTGGAAAAGGAATTGGAACGAAAGACTTTGGAGTTCCTAATACATTAAAAGTGTATTTTGATCAATTTTAAGCTTGATATCTATAAGAAATTATGATATAATCGTCATATGACGGAAACTATGGAGGGGAAATATGGCTAGACCAACAAGATGTAGAAGAATCTGTAGACAGCCAGATTATGATGGCTTTCATCCAAATGGAATCTCAAGTCAAGAAATGATTACGTTAACATTAGATGAATATGAAACGATTCGTTTAATTGACTTAGAGAAGTTAACTCATGTGCAGTGTGCTGAGCAAATGTGCATTTCGAAGACCACAGTCACTGAAATTTATGAATCTGCTAGAGAAAAAGTAGCAGATAGTATCGTCAATGGGAAGGCTTTAGAGATTGCAGGAGGAAATTATAGATTCTGTGATGGAATGGAAACCTGTCGTTTCCGTAGTAGTTGTCAAAAACAGGTAGGAGAAATTTCATCTCCAGCTATTGAAGCGAAAGGGGAAAATACAATGAGAATTGCAGTAACTTATGAAAACGGAGAAATTTTTCAACACTTTGGACACACCGAGGCATTTAAGGTGTATGATGTAGAAGATGGAAAGATTGTAAACGAGCAAGTGATTGGAACTAATGGACAAGGTCATGGAGCTTTAGCAGGATTTCTTTCACAGGGACAGATTGATGTGTTAATCTGTGGAGGAATTGGTGGTGGTGCCCAAAATGCACTAGCGAATGCTGGAATTAAATTATATGGTGGAGTTTGTGGCAGTGCCGATGAAGCAGTAAAGGCATTCCTTGCAGGAAAACTTGAATACAATCCAAACGAGATGTGTAACCATCATGGTCATGGAGAGGGACATAACTGTGGAGAGCACACCTGCCATTAAATTGTGGAAATTATTTATTACGATGTTTAAAATAGGCATATTCACCTTTGGAGGTGGATATGCCATGATTGCGTTATTGGAACATGAACTAGTTGATAAAAAAGGCTGGATTAAAAAAGACGAATTTTTAAATATGGTTGGGATATCAGAATCAACCCCTGGACCAATTGCAGTGAATAGTGCTACCTATATTGGCTATCAAATTGGAGGAATTCAGGGGTCTATGATTGCCACCTTTGGAGTTGCATTGCCGTCTTTTATAATTATCTATTTGATTTCCTTATTTTTTGATCAATTTCTTGAATTGAACTATGTAATGTATGCATTTAAAGGAATACAGGTTTGTGTGATTTATTTAATTTTTACAGCAGGAATAAAATTATTAAAAAGTCTAGAAAAAAATGTATTTAATTCTATAATCCTATTTGTGGTAATGATTAGTATGATTTTATGTTCTATTTTTTCTATAAAATTTTCATCGGTTTATTATATCTTTATTAGTGGATGTATCGGAGTTTTTATAGGAAGAATAGTAAAGATGGGTGAAAAGTTATGATTTACTTAGAATTTATTTTTAGCATTTTTAAAAATTGGAGCTTTTTCATTTGGTGGAGGATATGGAATGATTCCTCTTGTACGTGAAACCGTTTTACAACATCAATGGATGAATGAAGGTGAACTTTTAAATTTTATTGCAGTGTGTGAATCAACCCCTGGACCGATTGCTGTAAATATGGCGACATTTGTTGGAGCGTCTCAAGCAGGAGTCCTAGGAAGTGTGGTTGCAACTTTTGGAGTTGTACTGCCATCATTTTTCATTATCTTATTAATTGCCACGATTATTTCAGGATTTTTAAAATATAAAGGTGTCAGAGATTTTTATCAGGAGTTCGACCTTGTGTTGTAGCAATGATTCTTGCGACTGCTTGCATTTTAGCACTTTCTACGCTGTTTTCATTTAAATCCATAGGAAATCAGATTTCAGTTGATAAACGTGCCATCGTTTTATTTGTATTACTAATGGTCATTCATTGTATAGTAAAAAAAATCATAAAGAAAAAACCATCTCCTATAGTGATGATTATTATTTCAGCAGTTATGGGAATTGCAATATACTTGTAGCCTCCCTCTTGAGGGAAGGGCAGGTTAGTGGTGGAGGGAGTATTTATAGCTATTTTGCAATACTCCCTTTTTTTGTAGCACAAGCCCAGTAAGCAGAATTGTGCTTGCACAAAGTTCTATTTACTGGGCGTAAGAACACGGAGCACGAAGTGCGAAGTGCTCGTGTGCGAGAATCGAGTAGGAGTCAGCCTACTCGATTACAAAATTTTCAATTTTTATGTTGACATCTTCTTATAACTGTGTATAATTAATGTGAACTCAAAGTTTAGTTTTACTAAACTTTTAAAAATAAAAAGAAGGTTGGATTATGGAAATCGGTAGTAAGATTAAAAACTTACGAATCTTAAAAGGATTAACTCAAGAAGAACTCGCAGACCGTACAGAACTTTCTAAAGGTTTTATTTCTCAATTAGAAAGAGATTTAACTTCTCCCTCAATTGCAAGTCTGGAAGATATTTTACAGTGTCTTGGTACAAATATCTCAGACTTTTTTCGTGATGAAGAGGAAGAACCTGTTGTTTTTTCAGCTAGAGATTACTTTGTAAAAAACGACACAGAACTTAAAAACACCATCGAATGGATTGTTCCCACTGCCCAGAAAAACCTCATGGAACCCATTCGTTTAACCTTACAGCCTGGTGGCTCTACTTATCCAGATAATCCTCACGAAGGAGAGGAATTTGGCTATGTGATTCAAGGTAGTATTATGCTACACATTGGAAGTCATGTGTACAAGGTTAAAAAAGGTGAATCTTTTTACTTCGTTTCTGATAAGAAACACTATATTACAAGTAAACTTGGGGCTACTTTTATTTGGGTAAGTTCACCCCCAAGCTTTTAAGGAGATGGAAAACTATGAGCAAACCATTTATTCACTTAGACCACATTTCAAAGTCTTTTGACGACACATTAGTTCTTGATGATTTAGAGCTAGACATTAAAGAAAATGAATTTGTTACCTTGTTAGGTCCCAGTGGTTGTGGAAAGACAACAACTCTTCGAATTTTAGGAGGATTTGAGACCCCAGACAAAGGTAGGGTCTTTTTTGATGGACAGGATATTACAAACCTACCTCCCAATAAGCGTCACTTAAATACGGTATTTCAAAAGTATGCACTATTTCCCCATATGAATATTGCTGAAAATATCGCATTTGGTTTAAAAATTAAGGGTAAATCGAAGGAATATATTCAAGATAAAATTAAATATGCACTAAAGTTAGTTAATTTAGATGGTTACGAGAAGAGAAAAGTTACTGCACTTAGTGGTGGACAGCAGCAGCGAATTGCGATTGCCCGTGCAATTGTCAATGAGCCTAAAGTGTTGCTTCTTGATGAGCCTCTTGGAGCTCTTGACTTAAAGCTTCGTCAAGACATGCAGTATGAACTCATTCGTTTAAAAGAAGAGTTAGGAATTACCTTCCTTTATGTTACGCATGATCAAGAAGAAGCGCTTACAATGTCTGATCGAATTGTCGTTATGAATCAAGGATACATTCAGCAGATGGGTACTCCAGAAAATATTTACAATGAGCCAGAAAATGCGTTTGTTGCAGATTTTATTGGTGATAGTAATATTATTGATGGTTTGATGATTCAGGATAAATTAGTTGAAATCTTAGGAGTGAAATTTGCTTGTGTAGATACGGGATTTGGCACGAATAAACCAGTTGATGTTGTCATTCGTCCAGAAGATGTGGAGCTATCAGATACAAACTTTGGATCTTTAACAGGTACAGTGACACATTTAATCTTTAAGGGTGTACACTATGAAATGGAAGTTATGGCGAATGGATTTGAATGGCTAGTTCATTCGACCTCATGCTTCCCTGTGGGAACGAAGGTTGGTATCAGTGTTGACCCATTTAATATTCAAATCATGCACAAACCAGAATCCGATGATGAAAAGGCGGTGGTACTTGATGAGTAAAAAACTCCTTGCAACTCCCTACCTGATTTGGATGGCAGGATTTATTATCATTCCGTTATTACTAATTGTCTACTATGGAATGACGGATGCATCAGGAAGTTTTACAGTGGCAAATATTGTTGCAATCTTAGAGCCTGAACGATTTCATGCCCTGCTTAGGTCTTTATGGCTTTCAGCTCTTAGTACATTCATTTGTTTTATTCTAGCTTATCCACTAGCTATGATTTTAAAGCGTCTTGGCGGAAATTATGGAAAAGGTTTGATGGTCTTTATCTTCATTTTACCGATGTGGATGAACTTTTTACTTCGTACAATGGCTTGGCAGGTGTTATTAGACCGAAATGGATTAATCAATCAGTGTTTGCACTTTTTTGGATTGCCTTCGCTAAATCTGATTAATACCTCTGGAGCAATTATCTTTGGTATGGTGTACAACTTCTTACCTTTTATGGTTTTGCCACTGTACAATACGTTACTAAAGATTTCAGATGATGTGTTAGAAGCTTCCTATGACCTTGGAGCGACCAAGGTTCAAACCTTTAGAAAGGTGATTTTTCCACTGAGTATCCCTGGAATTATTAGTGGAATTACCATGGTATTTGTGCCTTCACTGACGACGTTTGTATTGTCAAACCTTCTAGGTGGTGGAATGATTCTGTTAATTGGTAATGTCATTGAACAGGAATTTACCTATACAACGAACTGGAACCTAGGTTCTGGTCTGTCATTAGTTTTAATGATTTTTATTTTAATTAGTATGGCACTAATTGCCAAATATGATAAGGAAGGGGCAGGTACAACGTTTTGATTAAAAAATCATTTGAATACATTTATTTAGGCTGTATTTTTATCTTTTTATATGCCCCAATTGTCGCATTGAGTGTTCTTTCCTTTAATGAATCAAAGTATATGTCCAAGTGGGGTGGATTTAGTTTAAAATGGTATAAAACAATGTTTAACAGTAACCTCATTATGTCGGCGCTTCAAAATACGTTAATTATTGCAGTTATTTCAGCTCTTATAGCAACGATTATTGGAACACTTGCCTGCATTGGCATTAACCATATGCGTTCGGTTTCAAGAACCGTTATTATGGGAATTACAAATGTGCCTATGTTAAATGCTGATATTGTGACGGGTATTTCACTGATGCTTTGCTTTATTGCGTTTGGAATTACGCTTAGTATGAAAACTGTTATTATTGCACATATTACCTTTAATATTCCCTATGTCATTTTAAGTGTTATGCCAAAACTTAAACAGACCGAGCGAAGTACTTATGAGGCAGCCTTAGACCTTGGAGCTTCGCCTGTTTATGCGTTTTTTAAGGTGGTATTTCCAGATATTTTACCTGGAATTGTGTCTGGATTTTTACTAGCCTTTACGATGTCATTAGATGACTTTATTATTACTCACTTTACAAAAGGTGCTGGAATTAATACGATTTCCACCCTTGTATATGGTGAGGTACGAAAAGGCATTAAGCCTAGTCTTTATGCACTATCAACACTGATGTTTTTAGCAGTGCTTGTTTTACTATTTATTATGAATTACTCTCAGATTAAACGAAAGGAAGACAAATAAGTTATGAAAAAATCGTTAGCTATTTTATCTACTTTATTATTGACAAGTTCTCTTGTACTTGGAGGATGTGGCTCTAAAGACAATTCAACCGGTGAAGTGTTACGAGTTTACAACTGTGGGGAATACATTGCCGAAGAAGTTATCCCTCAATTTGAAAAAGAAACAGGCATTGAAGTCGTTTATGATACTTATGAAACCAATGAGGAAATGTATCCCATTATTGAAGCTGGTGGAGTATCCTATGACGTACTTTGCACCTCAGATTATATGATTGAAAAAATGATTGCCAATGACTTGTTGACAGAAATTGATTTTTCAAATATTCAAAATATGAACTATGTGGATAAGAGTGTATTAGAAAAGTCAAAGACCTTTGACCCTAAGAACACCTACTCTGTTCCTTATACATACGGAACATTGGGAATTTTATATAATAAGTCTATGGTGACAGAGCCTGTGGACAGTTGGAACATTTTATGGGATAAAAAGTACAAAGACAATATTTTAATGTATAACAGTGTGCGTGACCTCTTTGTCCCTGCCCTTGTATTAAATGGGGACAGCATTAATACCACAGATGAGGCAAAGCTTCAAAAGGCTAAACAAAAACTTATTGAGCAAAAACCACTCCTTCAGCGATATGTAATGGACCAGATTAAAGACATTATGATTTCTGGTTCTGCCAAACTTGCAATGGCTTACTCTGGTGAAGTTTTAGCGATTCAAGAGGCTAATGAAGACATTGCGTATGCAATTCCAAAAGAAGGTACCAACTACTTTATTGATTCATGGGTAATTCCTAAGAATACCAAAATAAAAGCTGCTGAAGCTTGGATTAATTACATCAATAAACCAGAAGTTGCTTATCAGATTTTTGAATATACGACCTATGCAACAGCTAATACTGGTGCACAGGAGAAAATGGATGAGAGTTTAAAGGATAATCCAGCACTTTTCCCAAGTGAAGAAATCGTTAAAAAATGTGAAGTATTCCATACATTGGGAACAGAAGGAGATACGTTATTTAACAATCTATGGTTAGAAATTAAAGGGGCCTCTAAATAAGAGGCTTCTTTTTTGAAAAATTTCTACTTGCATATTTTATCAAGGAAGTATAGAATAATGATGTACATAAAAACACTAGATGTATGTTGTAGGAGGAAATTATGAGCCAACAAAAGGTCGATAGATATAAACAAGAAAAAGCAAATCGTAGAGAAAATTTAAAGAAACAAAAGAAGAAAAAACTTTGGACAAAAATTGGATTATATGGACTTGCAGCCGTTCTTACCTGTGGAATTGTCGGTGGAATCGGACTTACAATTAATAATCAATATAAGGCATATATTGCTAGTCAGCCAGATTATTCAAGTACCAGTAAAGTGATTCCAGATTATGCCAATATCTTAGCTGATGAAACCGAATCAGCTGCTGAAGAAACTCAGACAGATGCTAAGGAAACAACAGCACAAGAAGAAACTAAAGTAGAAGAAACTAAAACAGAAGTGTCAACACAGGCACAGACAAAATAAAAATAGTACAAGGGGTTGTTGTAAAACTAAGGTTATAGGACTCCCTCAGTCGGCTTTAGGCATCAGGACTTCGCCACTTTAAGGCATCAGGACTTCGCCACTTTAAGGCATCAGGACTCCGCCA
>JPZU01000001.1:2193299-2200461 GCA_000875945.1 Lachnospiraceae bacterium TWA4
CACGTTAGTGGTGGAGGGAGTATCATTTATAACTATTTTGCAACAGCCCCGATTTCTAACTATGGGAGAAATATATAGGGGATAAATATAGAAAAATGAATGATAATATTATATTAATAGGTATGCCGGCTGCTGGAAAGAGTACGGTTGGTGTACTTTTAGCTAAGCGTTTAGGTTATAAATTTATAGATACAGACCTTGTAATTCAAGAAAAGGAAGGAAAGCTTCTTAAGGAAATCATTGAAGAAGTTGGAAATGATGGTTTTTGTCAAGTTGAAGACCGAATCAATGCAGAGATTGAAGCTTCACATTCAGTCATTGCTCCGGGTGGAAGTGTCATTTATTGTGAAAATGCAATGAAACATTTTAAAGAAATTGGGAAGGTCGTTTACTTAAAAATTTCTTATGAAGAGTTAGTACTTCGAGTAGGAGATGTTGTGGACCGAGGAGTCGTTTTAAAAGATGGAATGACACTTCTTGATATGTACAATGAACGATGCGTATTGTGTGAAAAATACGCAGATATTACAGTTGATGAAGATGGAAAAACTGCAGGAAATGTCGTGGATTATTTGAGGGAGGTATTTGAACATGTATCAGATTGATTTTAAAAAACCATGTAAGGTATATTTTATAGGAATTGGTGGTATTAGCATGAGTGGACTTGCAGAACTTTTACTTGATAAAGGTTTTGAAGTTACAGGTTCTGACCGTCAAAAGAGTGATTTAACAGAGAAACTAAAAGAAAAAGGAGCAAAAATATTCTATTCACAGGTTGCTTCGAATATTGAACATACAGATATTGATTTAGTCGTATATACAGCTGCCATTCATGAAGATCATCCAGAGCTTTCTAAAGTTCGAGAAAAGAAGATTCCAGCACTTACAAGAGCTGAACTTTTAGGAGAAGTCATGCAAAACTTTGACCATTCTCTAGCAATTGCAGGAACTCATGGAAAGACAACGACAACTTCGATGGTCACTCATATTTACCTAGCAGCTAAAGCAGATCCTACAATTTCTGTAGGTGGAATGCTTGACAGTATTGGTGGAAATTTTCGTTTAGGAAAAGACGGAACTTTTATCACAGAGGCTTGTGAATATACCAACAGTTTCTTATCATTTGCTCCAACCGTTGAAGCAATTTTAAATATTGAAGAAGACCATATGGATTTCTTTAAGGATTTGGATGATATTAGACATTCATTCCGTCTATTTATGGAACGATTACAGAAAAAAGAAGACACCGTTGTAATTAATGGAGAAATCAAAGACTTAGATGAATTACTAAAAGGATTGCCGAATAAAGTTGTAACCTTTGGTGATGGAGAGTTTGATTATACAGCAAAAAATATCTCTTATGATGCACTTGCTTGTGGAATCTTTACACTTTGTACACCAAAAGGAGAAATTCAAGTAGAATTAAAAGTTCCAGGTAAGCACAATATCTTGAATGCACTTGCAGCAGCAGCTATGTGTATGGAAGAAGGATTATCACTTGAAGATGTAAAGACAGGTCTTGAATCGTTTGTTGGAACTCACAGACGATTTGAGAAAAAGGGAACATTAAAAGGTATTACAATTATTGATGACTATGCACATCATCCACAGGAAATTGAAGCAACCTTAACAGCAGCTATGAAGTGTAAGCACAATAAAGTGGTTTGCGTCTTCCAGTCACATACATATACCAGAACGAAGGCATTTTTAGATGACTTTGCAAAGGCTCTTTCAATTGCTGATGAGGTGGTTTTAGCTCCAATTTATGCAGCAAGAGAAACCGATACATTAGGTATTAGTTCAGAAGATATTGCGACAAGAATTGAAGCACTTGGAACAAAAGCCACTTGCTTTGATACCTTTGATGAAATTGAGAATTATTTATTATCTCATTGCAGTGATGGAGATTTATTAATCACTATGGGTGCTGGAGATATTGTAAAAGTTGGAGAAGAGTTACTAGGACTATAAGCACAATTAGAGGATAGGTATGGAAATTTACAGAAAATCTAATCAAAAATACACAATGGTCTCAGATGTTTTTATTGAAGAATATATGGCCGAGGCTAATGGGGAATTTGTAAAAGTTTATTTACTATTATTAAAAGGTTTATCAAATGAAGAAAATATTACAGTTTCTGATTTGGCCGATTGCCTTCAGTGTACAGATAAAGATATTGTAAGAGCACTAAATTTCTGGCATGATAAGGGTGTTTTACAATTAGAATGGATGGGCGATGAATTAAAAGGTGTGATGGTGTTAGATTTAGAAAGTGTAAAAAAACCACAACAAGTACCGTCACAAGTTTTAGAAAGTCAGCCTGAAAAATTATCGCAAATTGTGATGCCAGAAGAAAAGCCGGTATCCAAAAAGCGCAAACAAAGTTTTGAAGATCCAGAATTTGCACAACTTATGTATATTCTTCAACAGTATTTAGGAAAGCCAATCAGTCCAACGGAGTATCAGGCATTTATTCATCTGTATGAAGATTTAGAGATAAGTATAGATATATTAGAAGTTGTTATTGAAAATAGCATTAAAAATAATCATAAAAACATTCGATATATGGAAAGTGTGGCGATTGATTGGCACAAAAACAAGGTAGTAACTGTAGAACAGGCAAAAGAGCGAGCTGTTTACATGAGAAAAGATGTACGAGCTGTAATGAAGGCGTTTGGGATCTTTGGGCGAATGTTAACGGATACAGAAATTGCTTTTGTCGACAAGTGGTATAAAGAGTTAAAGATTCCTCAAGAACTCATTGTTGAAGCTTGTAAGCGTACATTGGTTCATACCAAGAATGCAAGCTTTGAGTATGCAAATCGAATTTTAATGAGTTGGGATAATGACAATGTAAAAGATTTGGTTGGTGTTAAACGATCAGACGAGGTTTTTGAGGAGAAGAAGAAAAAACAAGAGGCTAAAAAGGTACCGACAAACTTTAAGACTCGTTTTCACAACTTTGAAGAGCGAGACAATGACTATGATGCACTCGTTGAAGAGTTTAATGGATATCTTTAGAGAGGGAAGACATGGCTTTAGTTAATACACAGTATGAGGAAATTCTAAGAGATTACAATCGTAGACAGATTCAAAATCAAAGAGACCAAGATGCAAGGAAGGCTAGAGTCTATGAGAAAGTCCCTAGAATTTTGGAAATTGAAGAGGAGCAGACAACTCTTTATGCACAGATGGCACGTAAGCGATTACTTGGCGATGAATTAGAAGTTTCAAAAATCAAGAATCAAATGGTGGCATTAAAAGAAGAGAAGGAAGTTTTGCTTCAAAATTATGGTTTTACGAAAGATTATATGGATATGCAATACCAGTGTCCAAAGTGTAAGGATACGGGGTATATTGACAATAAAAAGTGTGAATGTTTTAAACGCAGAGAAATTGATCTTTTGTATACCCAATCAAATTTAAAAGAAATTTTAGAAAAAGAAAATTTTGATACATTTTCTATGGATTGGTATGATGAAAAAGAACGCGAGCAGATGACTAAGATTGCAAAGGCTTGTATGACAATGATTGCAGACTTTGGAAATCGTCCGTATAACTTAGTATTTACAGGTCCAGCTGGTGTCGGAAAGACATTTTTAACGCATTGTATTGCAAAGGCATTAATTGATGATTGTTTTTCTGTGATTTATCTATCAGCTGTGGAGTTTTTTGATCTATTATCAAAACAAAATTTTGAAGAAAAAGAATTAGACCTTCAGTATTTACTGACCTGTGATTTGTTAATTGTCGACGATCTTGGAACTGAGCTTAGCAATAGCTTTACAGTGTCAAAATTATTTTATTGCTTGAATGAACGAGCTCTTCGTAAAAAATCCATGGTTATTTCTACTAATTTATCGATGGCAGATTTAAAGGAGTTATATACGGAGCGAATTATGTCTAGATTAATTTCAGATTTTACAATTTTTAAAATGGATGGAAGCGATATAAGAATCAAGAAAAAACGAGCAATGATGCAAAAGACTATGAGAAGTGAGTCGTAAACAGGAAACAATTCTTGTGCAAGCACAAATATTTTCATATTTTAGCTGACGTGTGAACTGTAACGACTAGGAATTGTAATAAAAATGTAACCTTAGGACACTAGACAAGAGGTTGTTTGTATTGTATAATAGAATACTAGTGAGTTAGAATTTTAGCATAGGAGGCTTAAAAATATGAGCGAAGAAATTAAAGATGTAGTAGTTGAAGAAACCATGGATACTTATGCAGATCAGTTAGACAAAGATCCTGTATGGGAAGGTTTCGAACAGAAGTTAAAAGACCGTACAGTTATTACTGTTGAGGTTGCTGGAATTGTAAAAAGTGGTGTAGTTGCTTATGTAGATGGTGTTCGTGGATTTATTCCTGCTTCTCAGTTATCAGCAGATTATGTTGAAGATTTAGATTCTTGGTTAGGCAAGATGGTTGATGTTATGATCATCGAAGTAAAACCAGCTGATAAGAGATTAATCCTTTCTGGTAAGAGAGTAGAAACTGCTAAGGCAAAACAGGATCGTCTTGCGAAGATTGATGCAATCGAAGTAGGTGCTGAATTTGAAGGTACTGTAGAATCTTTACAGGATTACGGTGCATTTGTTACAATCGCTGATGGTGTAAGTGGTTTAGTTCACGTTTCTCAGATGAGCACTCGTCGTGTAAAATCTCCAGAAGATGTTGTATCAGTAGGCGATACTGTTAAAGTTAAAGTTATTGCAAATGAAAAGCACAAAATCAGCTTAAGCATGAAAGCTTTAATGGAAGCAGAAGAAGAAAAAACACCTAGTAATGAAGCATCTAGAGATGAAATCAAACACTATAAAGAAAAAGGTGAAGCATCTACTAGTCTTAAAGACTTATTAAAAGATTTTAAATTTTAAGGATTAGCAACTGATAATCAAAAACACATTGATAGGAAAATATAAGAATTGAATATCATAGGAAGAGGTTCTCAAGTTGATGATTGGAATACTCAGATGTTTTTATATGAGTCTGCGCTAAAGGAGATTAATACGAAGATTGAAATCTTAAATGATGAATTTATTCATGTACACAAGTATAATCCCATTGAGCACATTAAAAAGCGTATAAAAACTCCAGAGAGTATTGTTCGTAAGTTAAAACGTATGGGCTATGAACCAACAATTGAGAATATGAATCGTTATTTAAGTGATATCGCAGGAATCCGTATTATTTGCTCATTTACTTCAGATATTTATAAGATTGCTAAAAGCATTGCCTGCCAAGATGATGTTGAAGTATTGGTCGTTAAGGATTATATTAGAAATCCTAAGGAAAATGGATATAAGAGTTATCATTTGGTAGTTGCTGTTCCAATTTATCTAATTGGTGGATCCAAAAAGGCAAAAGTAGAAATTCAGATTCGAACGATTGCTATGGATTTTTGGGCAAGTTTAGAGCATAAGATTTATTATAAGTTTGAGGGAAATGCTCCAGAGCATATCTATGAAGAACTAAAAGATTGTGCGAAGACAGTCAATGAACTAGATGAACGAATGAGATTATTAAATGATGAAATTCAAAAAGTAAATAGAGATTTAAAACAAGATTTAAAACAGGGCACTGCGTAAGCAGTGCCTTTTTCATTGACATTTTCCCACTGACCAAGTATACTAATTCTAAAGGAGGGATGACTTATGACACCCATATATTGGTTGATTTTTATTATCATTTTAATAGTCATTGAATTAGCGACAATGGCACTTACAACCATATGGTTTGCAGGCGGAGCAGTCTTGGCATTTTTTGCTAGTTTGCTTGGAGTCGGTGATATTATTCAGTGGATGATTTTTGTCATTGTTTCGTTGATTTTATTACTTCTAACCAGACCACTTGCCCTAAAGTACTTAAAAGGGAAACGAACCAAAACCAATGTGGATGCCTTGGTAGGAACCCGCGTACTTGTGACAGAAACGATTGACAATGAAAATGCCACAGGAGCTGTCAGTGTGAATGGACAAATTTGGACAGCTAAAGCCTTAGATAATCAGCAAATTTTACATGCAGATGAATGGGTAGTGGTTGAACGAGTTGAAGGCGTTAAATTAATTGTGAAAGGAGAAAATTAATATGCCATATATTATTGCATTAATTATTATAGCTTTAATTATTTTAGCTAGTTGTGTTAAAATCGTACCTCAGGCAAGAGCCATGGTTGTTGAAAGACTTGGAGGTTATTTAACTACTTGGTCTGTAGGACTTCACTTTAAGGTTCCATTTATTGACCGAATTGCTAGAAAGGTCAATTTAAAAGAACAGGTTATTGACTTTAATCCTCAGCCAGTTATTACGAAGGATAATGTAACCATGCAGATTGATACTGTTGTATTCTTCCAGATTACAGATCCTAAACTTTTTGCTTATGGAGTGGAAAATCCATTAATGGCAATTGAAAACTTAACAGCAACAACACTTCGTAATATTATTGGTGATTTAGAGCTTGATGAAACGTTAACATCTAGAGAGTTAATCAATACAAAGATGCGTACACAGCTTGATGTAGCAACAGATCCTTGGGGCATTAAAGTTAACCGTGTGGAACTTAAGAACATTATTCCACCTGCTGAAATCCAAGATTCAATGGAAAAACAGATGAAGGCAGAACGTGAAAGACGTGAGAAGATTTTACAGGCAGAAGGTGAGAAGAAATCAACGGTCTTAATTGCAGAAGGTAAAAAAGATCAGGCAATTTTACAGGCACAGGCTGATAAAGAAGCTCAGATTCTTCGTGCAGAAGCTGAAAAAGAGCGAAGAATTCGTGAAGCAGAAGGTGAAGCTGAGGCTATCTTAAAGGTTCAAAGAGCGACAGCAGAAGGTATTAAGTTATTAAAAGAAGCTGGAGCTGATGAAGCTGTTTTACAGCTTAAGAGCTTAGAAGCTTTTGAGAAGGCAGCAGATGGTCAAGCAACAAAAATTATTATTCCATCAGATATTCAAGGAATTGCAGGTTCAGTAAAATCTTTAGTTGAAGTTGCAAAAGAATAGTGATATACTTAGGCTCCCTCATTGAGGGAGCTGTCGATTTTATCGACCAAGGGAGTATTTAGGAAGAGTTTTAACGTTACAGTTCACACGTCAGCTAAAATATGAAAATATTTGTGCTTGCACAAGAATATTTTCGTGTTTGCTGACGAAGGG
>JPZU01000001.1:2200481-2204318 GCA_000875945.1 Lachnospiraceae bacterium TWA4
AACGCCATTTAATGAGCAATACAGCTGCAACGCAGCGAATGAGCACGTCAGTGCGCTATTGCGAATGATAAAAATGGCGTGGGTGTGAACAGTAACGTTTTAACTACTATCTATAAAGAACTATCTATAAAGAAAGGAAATTGATTATTATGAATTTAAAGGGACGCAGTTTTTTAACACTTAAGGATTTCACAGCAGAAGAAATTGGGACTTGTAGAGTTAGCAGCAGATTTAAAAGCTAAAAAGAAACAGGGCATTACAGGAAATAGTTTGAAAGGCAAAAATATCGCATTAATTTTTGAAAAACCATCAACTCGTACTCGTTGTTCGTTTACTATTGGTTGTATTGATGAAGGTGGACACCCTGAATATTTAGGACAGGATGATATTCAGTTAGGACATAAAGAAAGTATTAAAGATACAGCAAGAGTTTTAGGTCGTATGTTTGACGGAATTGAATTTCGTGGATTTAAACATTCATCAGTAGAAGCTTTAGCACAATACTCAGGAGTACCTGTATGGAATGGTTTAACTGACGATTACCACCCTACTCAGATTTTAGCAGATCTTTTAACAATGAAAGAACAGTTTGGTCAGTTAAAGGGATTAAAATTTGTCTATGCAGGTGATGGACGAAACAACATGGCTAACAGTTTAATGATTGGTATGACTAAGATGGGTATTGATTTTGTTATCTTAGCTCCTAAGTCTTTATGGCCAAAAGAGGAATTAGTATCTCTTTGTGAAGGCTATGCAAAAGAATCTGGATGCAGCGTAACAGTTACAGATGATGTTAATAAAGTAGAAGGTGCTGATGTCATTTACACAGATGTATGGTGTTCAATGGGTGAAGAAGATAAAGCAGCAG
This sequence comes from Lachnospiraceae bacterium TWA4, assembly GCA_000875945.1. Lineage (GTDB taxonomy): Bacteria > Bacillota > Clostridia > Lachnospirales > Lachnospiraceae > TWA4. The sequence goes on from JPZU01000001.1 coordinate 2,201,350, forward strand.
AACGTGTAGCTATTTTAAAACCTTATCAAGTAAATGAAGAAATGCTTAAAAAGACTGGCAAAGATCGCACCATTGTTATGCACTGCCTACCAGCCGTTAAAGGAAATGAAATAACTGAAGATGTTTTTGAAAAATATGCCGATGTTATTTTTGATGAAGCAGAAAATCGTATGCATACAATTAAAGCAGTCATGGTTGCTACTTTAGGAGAATAATTTATAGATGTTTCTCAAATTTATATCTTCACGAAAGTTTCAAACAATTACAGATTTTATTCACATAATTATTTGCGTATTGATTGTTGCATTGTCTATATTTGTTTTTGTTAGTCCATTAAAGCATGAGTATTGTTATCCCATCATTTTTTTAGGGGCAACGATTTTAGATTTTGTAAGTGCTATTGCAAAGTATGGGAATTCTTATAAAAGTCATGGACATACCCTTCCTGTATTTATTCAGGTGTTTTTTGGTGTAGTTTTATTAGTGATTACCTTTTTAAGTATTGTAAGCATTTGGAGGGCATAGATAGTGAAAGAAGAAATTTTAGAATTACTTCGTAAAACTGAGGATTTTTTATCAGGTCAACAGCTTTGCGAACAGTTAGGAGTTTCTAGAACAGCCATTTGGAAAAATATTAAATTATTACAAGAAGATGGCTATCAGATAGAAGCCATTCGCAATAAGGGCTATCATTTAGTGGAAAGTCCGGATGAGTTGACAACTGTAGAAATTTCACATGCGCTTCACACAAAATGGATAGGAAAACCTCTTTATTGTTATGAGGAAATTGATTCTACAAATTTAGAGGTTAAACGTCAAGCAGATAGTAATGCACCAGAAGGAACATTAGTTGTTGCTGATTGTCAAAATGCAGGTAAAGGGCGACGAGGTAGGGAGTGGAATTCCCCACCCAAAACGAATATTGCAATGTCATTGCTTTTACGCCCTACCATTGAAGCTAGTAAGGCATCAATGATTACGATTTTACTAGCTATGGCGATTAAACAAGGAATTGAAAAAAATTGTGGATTAAAGACAGGCATTAAGTGGCCAAATGATATTATTTATGAGGGACGCAAAATTTGTGGAATCTTGACAGAAATGACGTTAGAAGAAAGTGAGATTGCCTATGTAGTTTGTGGTATTGGAATCAATGTAAATACCAAGAACTTTCCAAAAGAATTGGAAGATAAGGCAATCTCACTTCAGATGATTGCTGGTGAAAAAATCAAGCGAACAAGTTTGATTAATGATATTTGGTGTGCATTTGAGCCATTGTATGAAACATTTTTAGAAACGAATGACCTGGCATTTATTCAAGAAGAATACAATGAATCGTTAGTGAATAAAAATAATCCTGTGTATTTAATGGAAAGAAATCAGAGACGACAAGTAACTCAGCTTGGCTTAGCTACGGATGGAGGATTAGAAGTTTTAAATGAAGACGATGAAGTTGAAACGATTTATTCAGGAGAAATTTCCATTCGAGGAATTTATGGCTATATCGATTAAGATAAGTGAAGAGAAATTTAAATCTATGTTTTAATTTTTAAATACCTAGAAATAGATGAGGTAACTATGGAAGAAGAAAAGGTTTTATGTGTGGCAAATTCATATTTGCAAAAATATTATTTAAATCCAAGATTTGCATCGCTACCTACTCAGGTACAAGATGAATTAAAGGCAATGTGTGTCATTTATGTTGAGGATGTTGGAGGAGTTTTAGACCTTCGATTTAATGATGACAATGAATTGGAGTTTGAAGTTAGTCATGAAGATAGTGACTACTTATTTGATGAAATTGGAAGTGTTTTAAAAATCAAGCAGCTTCAGCAGACAAAACAAGAATTATTAGAAAGCCTTGAGCTATACTATAGAGTGGTTATTTTAGGGGAGGAATTTAATGTTTAACATTGAACACCCAATTATGTTAGCTCCAATGGCAGGAATTACTGACCAGCCCTTTCGTATTCTTTGTAAGGAAATGGGCTGTGATTTAATGGTTACAGAGATGGTGAGCGCAAAGGCGATTCACTATAAAAATAGAAACACCGCACCTTTGATGGCAATTGATCCCAAAGAAGGTCCGGTGCTTTTGCAATTATTTGGCTCAGAACCAGAGCTTATGGCAGATATTGCTGCAAAAATTGAAGATGGTCCTTTTGTAGGATTTGATTTGAATATGGGGTGTCCTGTTCCGAAGGTTGTAAATAACGGCGAAGGTTCAGCGTTAATGAAAAATCCAACCCTTGCAGCGCAGATTGTAAATGCAATCGTTAAAAAGGTTAAAAAACCAGTGACAGTAAAGATTCGAGCTGGTTTTACAGAGGCAACAAAGAATGCTCCTGAGATGGCAAAGATGTTAGAAGACGCAGGAGCTTCAATGATTACAGTTCATGGCAGAACTAGAGAGCAGTACTACAGTGGTAAGGCTGACTGGGAATTAATTCGCAAAGTCAAAGAGTCTGTATCTATTCCAGTCATTGGAAATGGGGATATTGCAAGTTTTGAAGATGCGAAAAAGCGAATGAATGAGAGTGGCTGTGATGGAGTCATGATTGGCAGAGCTTGTAAGGGAAATCCTTGGATATTTAAGGAACTTGCAACGGGTCAACCCGTAGATAGAAGTTTAGAAGAGATTAAACAAATGATGCTTCGTCATGCAAGAATGCAGGTAGAGTTTAAGGGAGAATACATTGGAATGCGTGAAATGCGAAAGCATGCCGCTTGGTATACAGCTGGTCTAAAGGGTTCATCGGCATTTCGTGCAAAGATGAATGAAACACAGACTTACGAGGAATTTGAAAATCTAGTGAGACAACTCACACGTTAGCTAGATTATGAAAATAGCGTGATACAAATGATGTTACTGTTCAAACATTGCTCAGGCTCCCCTCTTGAGGGAGCTGTCGGCTTTGCCGACTGAGGGAGGTACACGGATACTATATCGTTTTAAATGTATTATATTG
>JPZU01000001.1:2204569-2220156 GCA_000875945.1 Lachnospiraceae bacterium TWA4
AAACGATAACAATTTAGTGAATAAATCCATTGGTTAATTGACAAGAACTTAAATATCATGTAAAATACTAACGGCAAAGAACTAATTGATAGAACTATGAGCAATAGAAAGGAAGATTGTAATGGCAGAAGTAAAGAAAAATATTCTTACCAGAGCTGGACTTGATAAATATGAAAAAGAATTAAACGAATTGACGAATGTCAAACGTTTAGAAGTTGCTGAAAAGATTAAAATCGCTAGAGAGCAGGGTGACTTATCAGAAAATGCTGAATATGATGCTGCAAAAGAAGAGCAAAGAGAAATTGAAGCTCGTATTCAGGAATTAGAGAAGTTACTTAAGAATGCTGAAATCGTTTCAGAAGACGAAGTAACTTTAGATAAAGTTAGTGTAGGATGCTCAGTAAGCTTACATGATGATGTATTTGATGAAGATGTAACCTTCCATATTGTAGGTTCTTCAGAAGCAAATAGTTTATTAGATAAAATTTCTAACGAATCACCTGTAGGTGCAGGTCTTATCGGACATGAAGTTGGAGAGACTGTTGTGATTGAAACCATGGCAGGAGAAATGAAATATACAATCTTAGGAATTCAGAGGGCACAGTAATGGGAGAACAAAAGAAGAATAATAATGGTGAAAAGCCACAGGATATTGGACAGTTACGTAAGGTCCGTCGTGAAAAACTAGCTACTTTACAGCAAGAAGGACACAATCCTTTTGAAATTACAAAGTGTGATGTAACTGCTCACACTGCAGATATTACAGAGAATTTTGAAGATTACGAAGGTAAAGTGGTAACCGTTGCAGGTCGTATGATGGCTAAGCGTGTAATGGGTAAGGCTTCCTTTGGTAATGTTCAGGACTTAAAGGGTAGAATTCAGCTCTATGTAGCAAAAGACCTTTTAGGAGATGAACCCTATAAAGCATTTAAGAAGATGGATATCGGTGATATCGTATCTGTCACTGGTGAAGTATTTAGAACTCATATGGGTGAAATCTCTATTAAAGCTTCTAATGTTACTTTACTTTCTAAGAGTTTACAGATTTTACCAGAAAAATTCCATGGATTAACAGATACAGATACCAGATATCGTCAAAGATATGTAGACTTAATTATGAATCCAGAAGTAAAGGATACCTTTATTAAACGTTCTAAGATTTTACGTGCAATTCGTAACTACTTAGATGGAGAAGGATTCATGGAAGTAGAAACTCCTATGCTTGTTTCTAACGCAGGTGGAGCAGCAGCACGTCCATTTGAAACTCATTTTAATGCATTAAATGAAGATCTTAAGCTTCGTATTTCTCTTGAATTATACTTAAAGAGATTAATCGTTGGTGGTTTAGAACGAGTATATGAAATTGGACGAGTATTCCGTAATGAAGGCGTTGATACTAGACACAATCCTGAATTTACTCTTATGGAGCTCTATCAGGCATATACGGATTACAACGGAATGATGGATTTAACTGAAAACTTATATCGTCATATTGCTAAGGAAGTTTTAGGTACTACAGTTATTACTTATAATGGAATTGAAATGGATCTTGGCAAGCCATTTGAACGTATTACAATGCTTGATGCAGTTAAAAAATATGCTGGCGTAGACTTTAATGAAATTAAGTCTGATGAAGAAGCAAAGGCAATCGCTAGAGAAAAGAAGGTAGAATTCGAAGAACGTCATAAGAAAGGTGATATCCTTAACTTATTCTTTGAAGAATTCTGTGAAGACAAAATGGTTCAGCCTACATTTGTTATGGATCATCCAATTGAAATTTCTCCTCTTACTAAGAAGAAACCAGAAAATCCAGACTATGTAGAACGTTTTGAGTTCTTTATGAATGGTTGGGAAATGGCGAATGCTTATTCAGAGCTTAATGACCCAATCGATCAGAGAGAACGTTTCAAAGCACAGGAAGAGTTATTATCTCAGGGTGATGAAGAAGCAAATACTACTGATGAAGATTTCTTAAATGCATTAGAAATCGGTATGCCTCCTACAGGTGGTATCGGATTTGGTATTGACCGTATGGTTATGTTACTTACAGATTCACCAGCAATCAGAGACGTATTATTATTCCCAACCATGAAGAGTTTAGATGGTGGGGCTAAGAAAAAAGCTGACAAAGCTGATAAAACTGAAGCTAAGGCAGCAGAAGCTGCACCAGTTGTAGAAGAAGTGATTGATTTTTCTAAAGTAAAGGTAGAGCCTTTATTTGAAGAAATGGTAGATTTTGACACTTTCTCTAAATCAGACTTTAGAGCTGTGAAGGTTAAAGAATGTGTCGCTGTAAAGAAATCTAAGAAGCTTTTACAGTTTACTTTAGATGACGGAACAGGCACAGACCGTACAATTTTAAGTGGAATTCATGCATACTATGAGCCAGAAGAATTAGTTGGTAAGACTTTAATTGCCATTACCAACCTTCCTCCAAGAGCAATGATGGGTATTGACTCTTGCGGTATGTTATTATCAGCTGTTCATGAAGAAGAAGGCGAAGAAAAACTTCACTTATTAATGGTGGATAATCATATTCCAGCAGGTGCGAAATTATATTAATTGAAAATTTTAGGGGCTGTGAAATAACTAAGGCTCCCTCTTGAGGGAGCTGTCGCTTGGCATGAGGTGTCAGCAAAGCTGACAGAGTCTAATGCCTAAAGCCGACTGAGGGAGTATTCCTTCAGTAACTTTGAGTTATTTCACAGTCCTTTTTTAGAAGATTGAGGTGAAAAACTGATGAAAAATGATAAAGATTTAGAATGGACTCCTGTAAGTGTTGAGCATGTGATTCAAGACAAATGGATTGATTTTCGAAAAGTAAAATATCGTTTTCCAGATGGAAGTGAATTTGAACCTTACTATCAGTATAGCAGAAGAAGCTATGTTGTTATTGTAGCTCAGGATGAAGAGGGAAACTATCTGTGTGTTCGCCAGTTTAGACATGGTATTGGGAAAGTTACAGTAGAATTCCCGGCTGGAGGAATTGAGTCAGAGGGAGCTACTGATTATAGTAGTGAAGGGGCAAGAGAAGATGCCCAAGAAGCTGCAAAAAGAGAACTTAGGGAAGAAACGGGTTATATTAGTGATGAGTGGAATCATTTAATTACGATTCCGAGTAATCCGACAGTTGCTGATAACTACGCTTTTGTATTCTATGCAAAGAATTGTAAGAAGGCTTCAGATCTTGAGCTTGATGATACAGAATTTTTAGAGCTAGAACTTCATACAGAGGAAGAAATTAAACAGTTGATTGATGATGGAAAATTTGCTCAGGCAATTCATGTAATGGCATGGTTAATGACAAAAAATTAAAATTAAGAAGTGGATTAGATAAATACCTCCTTATATACTAGATGATAAATTCGTATGTGAGGAGGTATTTTTTATGAAAAAAATAAGTGAAGAAAGGATTTATGAATTTGAATCCTATCTGTGTAGAGAAGAAAAAAGTCCAATAACTATTCAAAAGTATCTAAGAGATATGAGAAATTTTAATGAATTTGTAAACGGAAGAGAGATGAATAAGGATGTAGTATTAGATTACAAAAAACAATTGATGGATAAAGGGTATGGAGTAAATTCTATTAACTCAATATTATCTAGTATTAATGCATTTTTTACATTTGAGGGATGGATAGAACTTAAAGTGAAACATTTAAGAAAGCAGCAGGAAATTTTCTGTCCAGAAGATAAGGAATTGACTAGAGAAGAATATATTCGCTTGGTAGAAGCGGCTAAAAATAATGAGAGACTTTGTTTAGTTTTAATGACTATGGGAAGTACAGGAATTCGAGTATCGGAACTTAGGTATTTTACAGTAGAGGCTGTAGCAGAAGGAAAGAGTATGATTTATTGTAAAAATAAAATCCGAGTAGTTTTGATTCCTAAAAAACTACAAAAGCTATTAATGAATTATGCAAAGAAAAAAGGGATAGAATCTGGAGAGATTTTTGTAACTAGATTAGGAAATTCTTTAGACCGAAGTAATATTTGGACACAGATGAAAGGATTATGTAAAAAAGCAAAAGTAAATCCTAAGAAAGTTTATCCACATAATTTTAGGAAATTATCTGCAAAGACATTTTATGAAATGGATAAAGATGTGGCAAAGTTAGCTGATTTGAAGAGTGGAAAGTGGATAGCGACTATTACATTTAAGGGAAAACGTTACTATCTTGGAAGCTATGAGAAGAAAGAGTGGGCAATTGAAGCCAGAAAAGAAGGCGAACAGATGCATGAAGAATTCTTGGATTGGTATTATAAGACGATTCAAGGAAATAAATGCAATAAAGGTAATGAGTAGAGTTTATATAGGACATTAATTTATGTAGGACATTAAAATTGATATTGAAGTTGATATTGAAGTAAATTGAAGTTTGTTTGAAGCGACATTGAAGTAAATATTGAAGTGACATTGAAGTTGACATTGAAGTGACATTGAAGTAAAATAGAAGTAGTTCAAATAAACGAGGTGAAGAATTATTTTTTTAGAAGAAATTATTAATGGCGTGGAATTAGAAAGTAATCAATTGGAGTGTAAGAGCCGATTGAATCGAGAAGATGTTGTAGGATGGCTTAAATCAATTGCAGGTTTTGCAAATGCAAAAGGTGGATATTTTTATATTGGTGTTGAAGATAAAACCAATAAACTAATTGGATTTGATCGAGTACAAGCAGACAACGAGAGAAATTATTTTAATAATCAAGTGAATGAACATCTAGTCCCAAGACCACAGATGAATTTGTCCTTTATTCGTTATACGATTAAGGATAAAGAACGTTTTGTTATTTGTGTGGAAATTCCAGAGTCTGTGATTAAGCCAGTAATTTTAAAATATAAAAATATTCCATCAATTTTTATGCGAAGAGATGGTTTTACAAATGGAGCAACTTATGAAGAAATTATTGAAATGAGCGTTCAAAGTAAAAATACACAGTATGATCTTTTGATATCAAATAAGGAATATCATTTTTCTGATTTTACATTATTGCAAGATTTTTACTCAAAGCACAATGATGGAAAAAAACTTTCTGAAAAAGCTTTAAAATTGATGGGATTTTATAATGAAGAAAATTTTCTTGCAAATGGAGCAGTATTATTTTTAGACGATTATAAAGAGAAAAAAACACAAGTTCAATGTTCTGTCTTTTCTGGATTTAATAAGGGAAGTGAACGAATAGTGACTATTAACCGATTTAGTGGAAATATTATAGAGGATATTAATTACATGATGGAATTTATTGCTCAGCGAATGAATCATGCGATGGTAAAATTGGAAGATGGTAGACAAACGATAGATGCTTATCCAAAGAGAGCATTATTTGAAGGTGTCATTAATGCTGTAGCGCATAGAGATTATTTTCTGGATGGAACGCAAATACAAGTTGATTTATTCAAGGACCGATTAGAACTGTCTTCTCCAGGGAGCTTTTATCGAGGTGAAAAGATTGGAAAAACGTATGATTTATCGAAGATTATTTCTAAAAGACGAAACGAATTGATTTGCTCAGTGCTGGTTTACTGTAATGTCATGGAGGCAGCAGGCACTGGGTTTGATAAAATTATTGAAGAATATAAGATGGCAGATGAGTCACATCGACCTTATATCTATTCAACTTCTGACCATTTTACGCTAGTGCTACCAGATTTGACTTATCTAGAGGGAACGAATAATCAAGGTCTACCAGTAGTTTCATTTATTCCTGCAAAAAATGGAACTGAACTTGATGAATCGGTGCTTTCATTTTGTTATTATCAGGCACATAAAGTTTCTGAAATTGCTGAATTTTTAGGAGTAAGTAATTCGACTTATCTAAGAAAACAGGTGCTTGGAAACCTTGTAGAACAAGGATTTTTAGAGGCAAGTAAAATCTCTAGAGCAATGTATTATAAGACAAATCCCCAAATGGTAAGTGTTAATTGATAGTGTCAAAAAAGTTGTGATGACTTACTTAAATAGCGAAAATTAAATAGTGAAAAAGAATCTATAAAATTCTGTAGAGTAAAATTCTGTAGAGTACCACGTCTGACTTTTATAATCAGGCGTGGGCGAATACAGGAATACAGATTATTCTTTTGTTAGTTAGATTATTAATCTTAAAACATCTAATAACATCTAATCATTTAACATCTAATCATTCAATTTATAAATCTTATTTTTACCTCTTCCAAGTACTCTAATAACCCCTAAATCTCTCATCTGTTTTGCGACGATATAGGCACGAGTTTGTTTCACTCCGAGTAAATCTTGAATATCCAATTCACGAATTTCTCCATGTTCTTTAATAAATTCTAAAATTTGTTGCATTTGAGGGGTTAATTCATTGACAAATTCATTGACAACATCTTTGGTTTCTTCTTTTGCAATCGTATTCATATTTGGTAATACAATTTTAAAGGTATTTGATGTGACGTCAATACGAGGTTGCACAGAATAACCTTCATATAAATGGAAGATTCGACGAATTCCAGTGCCATAAGATTCAATTAGATGTAAACGATGGAAAACTTCAGCTAAATTTCGATTTCGTGGCTGTGAAATTCCATTTTTTATATCATCTGGAGAAAGACCTGATAGGAGTCCTCCGATTGAAATTACTTCCATTTCTTTGTCATTTACATTGATAATAATACTACCACTAAAGCTATAATCACGATGAACTAATGCATTTAATAGAACTTCACGAATAGCTTCTTCTGGATAGTCAGAATGTTCGATACGCTCTAATCCTTTAAATGTGGATGCAGTTTTATTACACAATTTTAAATAATTAAAAGCGCCTTCTAATTGCTTGAAAATAGAACCTGAAAATTCTTTATGGTCTTTAAAGGTTGTATTTGAATCATCACCAAACACAGCAATCTTTACAGTATGTTCACATTGATCGGATAGGATATATGCAAGATTGGTAAATAAGTTATTTTGCATAGAAACCATTCCTAAAGCATTATATTTTTCCTTTGAGAATTCAACACCATATTGATGAAAAGCCTGTGATGCTTCTTCAAAAGTGAGTAATTGATTTTTAGAAATCATTAATTCAAATGAATCTCCATCATTATCTTTGATTAGTTGTCGGATTTGTTCTGGCGATGCAGGTGCACTTGAAGTACCTTGTCTAACGTAAACACCACTGGGTTTTAATCCTTTTGCTTTTAAATAGTAAGGTTTATTACTACCTTCACTAACTGTAATTTTTACAACCGTATTTTCTTGAATAGTAAAACGAACAAACATTGTGACGTCAGGCATAATTGCATCTCGAATTCCATTAGTAATTCGAGTATATTCTTTATCAACATCTGTTAATCCGATAACCTGTCCTTGATCATCAATACCTACATAAATAATTCCACCATTTGTATTTGCAAAAGCGATGATTTCCTTATAAATTTCATCAGTCACTTTGGATTTAAATTCCATATTTTCTGTTTCAAAATTCATATAACCAACTCCTTTTTCATAAATTATATATGAATATTCATAATTTATCAATGATAAAAGTGAAATATAAAATATAAGTTTAATAAATCAAAAAGTTGTTACTGTTCACACCCACGCCATTTTCATCATTCGCAATAGCGCACTGACGTGCTCATTCGCTGCCTTGCAGCTGTATTGCTCATTAAATGGCGTTCCCTTCCTCAGCAACCATGAAAATATTCTTGTGCAAGCACAAATATTTTCATGGCTTGGCTGACGTGTGAACTGTAACAAAAAGTTCGGCTAAAATGTACAAAAAATAAAAATTAGCCGATGGATTATTTATAAAAAGTTCGGCTAAAATATATAAAAAATAAAAATTAGCCGAAAGTAATGAGAATATGAACTTTTAACTATTCAATACTTAAACAATTTAGCAATGACTAAATAGATTGCAATTATAGTTAGAATGTGTTACTCTTTAACAAGTGGAAAAAATAAAGATGAATGATTAAGGATAAAGGAAGGAAGAAAAACAATGTTACAAAATCCAAAGCAAACAAAAGATGAAATTGTACAGTGGATTAGAGACTACTTTGCCTCTAGTATTCCAAATGCTTGTGCAGTAGTTGGAGTATCAGGTGGTAAAGATTCGAGTGTAGTAGCAGCTTTGTGTACACAAGCTTTAGGAAAAGACCGAGTAGTTGGTGTGACTATGCCAGATGGTAAGCAACCAGATATTGATGATAGCCATGCATTAATTGAGCATCTTGGGATTAAGCACATTGAAGTAAATATCGGACAGATTACAGGTGCTTTCTTAAATACGTTTTCTTCAATTGATGCGTTTAAAGAAATTACAGGAAAAGATGGTCTAGTAGGTGAAGCGAAGATTAACTTTGCTCCTAGAATGCGAATGAGCGTCCTCTATGCAATTGCACAGTCATTACCTACAGGCGGGCTTGTAGCAAACACTTGTAATGCATCTGAAGATTATGTGGGCTATTCAACAAAATATGGTGATGCAGCAGGAGATTTTAGTCCATTAGCCAATATGATGGTTGAAGAGGTATTACAAATTGGAAGGGAACTAGGTCTTCCAGAACAGTTAGTGAAGAAAACTCCTTCGGATGGACTATCAGGTATGAGCGATGAAGATAAACTAGGATTTACCTATGCACAGCTTGATAAATATATTGCTACAGGAGTTTGTGAAGATCTTGCAGTCAAAGAAAAAATTGATAGACTTCATGTGAGAAATCTTCACAAATTACAGCTTATGCCTTCTTATAAGAAGAACTAATAAGTATAAAAAGATAAAGAGGGGGACGGAAAGACGTGGGGTTATTAATTACATTTGTTTTAGGACTATTTATATTATTTGGGGCACTTGCCTCATACCTTGCTAGAGGAAATCATAAAATTGAACAATTATCTGTAGCGATGGCACTTGGAGCACTTGCAACACTTGGACTATTAGAGATTTTGCCAGAGGCTATTGAGCATTTAGGTGAAGGAAATTGGTTAGAGATTGGTTTTTGTGCACTGATAGGGCTTGGATTATTAAAGCTTTTAGATTTATTTATTCCAGAACATGATGCACATTATTCTCATCATGGACATGAACATTCATATACTGAGCAGAATATTGCTCATGTAGGAATTGTATCAGCAATTGCAGTAACGCTTCATAATATTATTGAAGGAATGGCAGTGTATAGTATTTCAGAAGAATCACTAGCTGCAGGAGCAATGGTTGCTCTTGGAGTAGGACTTCATAACATTCCAATGGGAATGGTACTTTACTCAACTCTTCATAAGAAAAAGAATCGAACCATTATGATTACACTTGCAACTTGTTCAACCTTTATTGGTGGAATTCTAATGAAAATTTTATTGGCTTCAATTAGTGAAGGGGTTATTGAGCATGCAACGGGTGTTTTGATTGCAATTACACTTGGAATGATTGTGTACATTGTGGTATTTGAGTTAATTCCAATGATTATGCATACAAAGAAATGGGCAACCACCATACCAGGAATTTTAGTAGGAATGATCGTTGTATTGATTAGTATTCAATTAGGATAAATGATATTGGGGTCAATACCTTTTGCCCCCAACATCATTTGACTAGCATAGTAATCTAACTAGCATAGTAAATAGTATTAAAAGTTAAATAGTATTAAGCGTAAAGTCAATAAAAAATAGGAAGAGTAAACAAAGAACTCTTCCTATTTTTTTATACGTTTCATCTTTTTATGGTTTTCATCTGTTCATTCTTTAATCATCTTTAACGTTCATCTGGACAGCTTACTTCAATCATCTGTTCAATCGTGTGGTGTAATAAATCTGCTTGAGCATTCTTAGCTGCTGTATAGTACATTTCTTTTCCTTCTCGTCTAGAAGTAATAAGTCCACTGGTCTTTAATAATTTTAAATGATGAGAAACTGCAGGGCTACTCATATCAACCATTGCAGATAAGTTCATAACACATTCTTCACAATGACATAAAATCCAAAAGATTCGACTACGGCTTGTATCACCTAAAAGCTTTAAAACATCAGCTGCGACTTGGAACTGATTGGCTGATGGCATATTGGCAAGTTCGGTCTCCTCTAAATTGTGATTATGGTCATGAGGTAATTTAAAATCAGGCATAAAACTCCTCCATTTCGTAAAGCACTAAACAATTATAAACAATTAAATAAATAGATACTATATTTATAAGATAAAAGATAATAAGTAATTAAGTAACTATTGAATAACTATTGAGTCAATATCTTATAAACGTTAAACAATTAAATAACTGTTTAATCATATAATAACGGATTTTCTAATAAATTGCAAGGAAAACTTGTAATTTGTAGAATTATTCCAAATGGAAATAGAATTGTCCCAGATAGAAAAAAGTAAAAAAATCTATTGACAAAAAATGAATTAAAGTGTATCATAAAGACAACAATTAAACAACTACTTAATTGTTTAAACTAATATCAAAAATATCTTTTAAAGTAAAGGAGACATAACAATGAAGAAGAGTTATAAGATCGAAGTAGATTGTGCAGCATGTGCAGATAAAATGGAAGTAGCAGCTAAGAATACAGCTGGTGTTAAGGATGCAAGTGTTAACTTCATGGCTCTTAAGATGAACGTTGAATTCGAAGATGGACAGGATCCTAAAGCAGTTATGAAAGACGTTTTAGCTAACTGCAAAAAAGTAGAAGATGATTGCGAAATCTTCTTATAAGAAGAACTAAGAATCTAAGAGAGATAAAGATTTAAGAAGAATGAAAATTAAATAATAGAAAAGTGCCAAGCGCTTAAAACTTGGCATTTTTTTCAAACAAACAATTAAATATATGTTTAATTGTTTGTTTGAAAAAGATTTATTAAAATCTATTATATAAATTTAAACTTAAAAAATTTTAACAAATAAAACAAGTAAAAGGAGTGGAAAGAAAAATGAATAAGAAACAGAAGAAGATGTTAATCAGAATCATAATCGCTGCTGTAGCCCTAGCAGGCTTTCATTTCTTAGGAGAAGCAGGGATTTTACCAGAGAATGGTCCAATCAGATTCGTAGCGTACATGGTTCCTTATGCAATTATTGGTTATGATATCTTAATCAAAGCATGGAAAGGTATTAAAAATAAGCAAGTATTTGATGAAGCTTTCTTAATGGCAGTTGCAACCGTTGGTGCAATTATCTTAGCTCTTTATTCTGGAAGTGGTGACTACACAGAAGCAATCGCTGTTATGTTATTCTATCAGGTAGGTGAATTATTCCAGAGTTATGCAGTTGGTAAGAGCCGTCGTAATATTAGTGACTTAATGGATATTCGTCCTGACTATGCAAACGTTGAAAGAGATGGCAAGTTAGAACAGGTAGATCCTGATGAAGTAGAAATTGGAACAATTATTGTGGTTCAGCCTGGTGAAAAGGTACCTATCGATGGTATTGTAAGAGAAGGTACTTCTACATTAAATACAGCAGCTCTAACAGGTGAAAGTATTCCTAGAGATGCAAATGTTGGCGATGAAATCATCAGTGGATGTATTAATGAGACTGGTGTACTTAAGATTGAAACAACCAAAGAATTTGGTGATTCAACAGTATCTAAGATTTTAGACCTTGTAGAAAATGCAAGTTCAAGAAAATCTAAATCAGAAAACTTTATTACAAAATTTGCTCGTGTGTACACACCAGCCGTTGTATACTCAGCTATTGCTTTAGCGTTTATTCCTCCTCTAGTAAATATGTTTGCTTTAGGAAATCCAGCCGACTGGAATATTTGGGTATATCGTGCACTTACTTTCTTAGTTGCAAGTTGTCCTTGTGCATTAGTTGTTAGTATTCCTCTTAGTTTCTTTGCTGGTATCGGTGGAGCAAGTAACGCAGGTGTACTTGTTAAAGGTTCTAACTACTTAGAAGTATTAGCAAAGACTAAAACTGTTGTATTTGATAAGACTGGTACTTTAACTCAGGGTGTATTCGAAGTAAATGGTATTCACCATAATGACCTTGAAGACAAACAGTTACTTGAAATTGCAGCACTTGCTGAATCTGCAAGTTCACATCCAATTAGTAAGAGTTTACAAAAAGCATACGGTAAAGAACTTGACCGTAGCCGAGTTACAGATATCAAAGAAATCAGTGGTAATGGTATCACCGCAGTGGTTGATGGAAAACAGGTAGCTGTTGGTAATGATAAATTAATGAAATCTTTAAATATCGAACACAAAGATTGTCATAAAGTTGGTACGATTATTCACATTGCAATCGAAGGTAAATACGAAGGACATATCGTAATTTCAGATATCGAAAAACCTTCATCTAAAGAAGCAATCAAACAGTTAAAACACGTTGGTGTTAAGAAGACTGTAATGCTTACTGGTGATGCTAAGAAAGTTGCTGATAAAGTAGCTTCTGACCTTGGACTTGATCAGGTATATTCACAGCTTCTTCCTGGTGATAAGGTATCCAAAGTTGAAGAATTATTAAATGAAAAACATCATGAAGATGATATGTTAGCTTTCGTAGGTGATGGTATTAATGATGCTCCTGTACTTCGTCGTGCAGATATCGGTATCGCTATGGGTGCTATGGGATCAGATGCAGCAATCGAAGCAGCTGATTTAGTCCTAATGGATGACGATCCTATGCAGATTGTAAAAGCGATTAAGATTTCTAAGAAGACTCTTGGAATCGTATATCAGAACATTGTATTCGCTATCGGTATTAAACTTCTTTGCTTATTATTTGTAGCTATTGGTATGGCTAACATGTGGTGGGCAGTATTTGCTGATGTAGGTGTTATGATTCTTGCAATCTTAAATGCAATTAGAACTTTATTTGTTAAAAATTTATAGAATATAAAATAAAATAGGGACTATTTAGCCCAAACGGAAATAGATTTAGCCCGACTAGAAGGAAGTCGGGCTAAATTATTGACGAATCATACCCATAGGTGTATAGTAAAGATATCATTGATGAACAATCAATGACAGGTTTGCTTCCATAATTCAAAAATAAAATAAAATAAAAATATCGGCACCGAGGCTATTAGTTGGTGCCGATATTTTTATTTGACAAAATTCTTATTAATTTGTATAATACAAAAATTATATCTTACAGGAGGAAATTGATTCATGAAAGAAGTAAAAAACCCAAAACGACCCCTCATTTGGTACTATGGAATTGTATTAGTCGTATTATTTTTATTTAATTTATTTATTACCCCACTTTTATCAAATTATCAGATTAAAAAAGTACCTTATGGAACTTTTATGCAAATGACAAATGACAAGCAGATTGGCGATGTCAATATTGAAGACAACCAGATTATTTTTACTGATAAAGATAAGAAAACCGTTTACAAAACGGGTGTTATGAATGATCCAGGATTAACGGACCGTTTATATAACTCTGGTGCAAACTTTGCTGCTGAAATTGAGACCAAACAGTCACCTTTAATGAATGCCCTTTTATCCTTTGGGCTTCCACTAGTGATTTTTATTGCACTGGGTCAGTATTTAAATCGACGACTCATGAAGCAGTTGGGTGGAAAAGATTCTATGCAGTTTCCAGGCGGTGGTGCTGGAATTGGTGGAGGACTTGGCGGTCTTGGAAAGAGCAATGCCAAAGTCTATGTGCAGTCTACAAATGGCATTCACTTTAAAGACGTAGCTGGTGAAGATGAAGCAAAAGAGAGTCTTGCTGAAATCGTTGATTATTTACACAATCCAGCTAAGTACAGCGAAGCAGGTGCTGCAATGCCTAAAGGACTTTTACTTGTAGGCCCTCCGGGAACTGGTAAAACCATGCTTGCAAAGGCAGTTGCTGGTGAAGCCAATGTACCATTTTTCTCAATCTCAGGTTCAGAATTTGTCGAGATGTTTGTAGGTATGGGTGCTTCTAAAGTTCGTGATTTATTTAAACAAGCGAAAGAAAAAGCTCCATGCATCGTTTTTATTGATGAGATTGATACGATTGGTAAGAAGAGAGATGGTCAAATCAATGGAAATGATGAACGTGAGCAAACACTTAACCAGTTGCTTACTGAAATGGATGGATTTGAAGGAAATAATGGCGTTATTATTTTAGCTGCAACGAATAGACCTGAATCACTAGACCCAGCCCTTACTCGTCCTGGTCGATTTGACAGACGTGTACCTGTAGAACTTCCAGACTTAAAAGGACGTGAAGATATCCTTAGAGTTCATGCTAAGAAAATTAAAGTGGGTGATGATGTGGATTTTCATGTGATTGCTCGTATGGCTTCTGGTACTTCAGGTGCAGAACTTGCAAATATTATCAACGAAGCAGCTCTTCGTGCAGTTCGTAACAATCGAACCATTGTCTGTCAGGCAGACCTTGAAGAGAGTATTGAAGTGGTTATTGCCGGATATCAGAAGAAAAATGCTATTATGACCGATAAAGAAAAATTAGTCGTTGCTTATCACGAAGTGGGTCATGCATTAGTAGCTGCGATGCAGTCTCATTCAGCACCTGTTCAAAAGATTACCATTATTCCTAGAACCTCTGGTGCGCTTGGTTATACAATGCAAGTAGAGCAAAATGATAAGACCTTATTGACAAAAGAAGAGTTAGAAAATAAAATTGCGACCTTTACGGGTGGTCGTGCAGCAGAAGAAGTGGTATTTAATGAAATTACTACTGGAGCAAGTAATGATATCGAGCAGGCAACAAAGATTGCAAGAGCCATGATTACTAGATATGGTATGAATGATGACTTTGATATGGTAGCATTTGAAACGGTTACAAATCAGTACCTCGGTGGAGATACCTCTCTTGCTTGCTCAGCCAATACGCAAAAAGAAATTGATCGAAAGGTCATTGATTTAGTAAAGACTCAGCATGAAAAAGCTAGACAGATTTTAATCGACAACCGTAAGCTCTTAGATGAAATCGCACAGTTCCTCTATGAGAAAGAAACGATTACTGGTGATGAATTTATGAAAATTGTCGAAGGAAAGATGGATGGTAAAGGAGTAGAAAAAGAAAAGATGGATGGTAAAGAAGTGGAAGATGGTAAAGGAGTAGAAATTCCAGTAGAGGGAGGTGCTACTGCATGAAACGCTCAGGATTTGGATGCTTAGAATTTATAACAGGTGTTTTAATGGTTTTGCTTGGAATCTATGCATTTAGTAGACCTGGTGAAGTTGTAATTGGAATGATTAGACTTTGTGCAGTTGTTGCAATCATTTCAGGCATTCGAGATATTGTCTTTTATTGCCAGATGGAGAGATTTATGGGCTTTGGTCCAATAGTCTCTCTAACTGCTGGAATTATTAGTTTAATGGCAGGTGTGATGCTTTTTATTTACCCAGGAGCAGGTGAGTGCATTTTTACAATTCTTATTCCGATTTGGTTTATTGCACACAGTATTTTTCAGATTGCAAGCGTTGAACACATTAAGCGATTAACGACTCGTTTTCACTATCAATTTTCTTTAATTGCCAGTATACTAGGACTTGTTTTAGGAATCGTATTATTACTTCATCCAATGATATCGATTATGGCAGTTGGAAGTGTAATTGGTTGCTACTTGTGTATTGTGGGAATCAATAGTATAATAATTGCGTTTAGTAAAATTGGATTTTGGAGATAAAATTTATAGTAAATTATATTTTCAATT
>JPZU01000001.1:2220176-2225146 GCA_000875945.1 Lachnospiraceae bacterium TWA4
CCGTCCTGCTACGCAGCCACCTCCCTCAAGAGGGAGGCAATGATAAAGGCTCCCTCCTGAGGGAGCTGTCAGCGAAGCTGACTGAGGGAGTAAGAAAACTATTACTTATCGTTGGAAACAAATCAAAG
The DNA here is from genome assembly GCA_000875945.1 of Lachnospiraceae bacterium TWA4. Lineage (GTDB taxonomy): Bacteria > Bacillota > Clostridia > Lachnospirales > Lachnospiraceae > TWA4. The sequence goes on from JPZU01000001.1 coordinate 2,220,305, forward strand.
AATAAGAATTGTAAAAAAGCAATACTGAGGGAGTAAAAAGCGATACTCAGATACTAATTAGAAAGAAATTGAAAGTGAACAAAAAATGAAAATGTCGCAAATAAATAATAAATCGCAACAAATAAATGATAAATCGCAACAAATTTTATTAGATAGACCATCGGGTAAATTATCGGATAGACCATCGGGTAAATTATCGGATAGATTATCGGGTAAATTATCGGATAGACTATCGGATAATTTATTGGATAGATTATCGGGCAGATTACAAGAATTTCTGCCAGAAATCATTGCTCTTAATGACTACTTAGCTAATCATCCAGAGCTATCGGGTGAGGAGTACTTAGCTTGTAAAGCAATGACTAACATTCTAAAAACCCATGGATTTCAAATCGAAGAAAAAATTGCCAATCTAGAAACATCTTTTCGTGGAATTTACGGAGCCAATAATCACACATATAAAGTTGCAATCCTTGCAGAATATGATGCCTTAAAGGACTTAGGTCATGGTTGTGGTCATTGTGTGAGTGGAAGCATTAGTATGCTTGCTGCTTTAGCACTTGCACAGTGTCAAGAAGAACTAGATACAGATATTCACATTATTGGAACGCCAGGTGAAGAACTTTATGCTTCAAAGTGTGATATGGTTAATTTAGGAGTATTTGATGACTATGATTTAGCGATAATGCTTCATCTAAACAATAAAAACCTAATTCACAGCAAACTCTATGCAATTGATACTTTCCAGTACAATTTTCATGGAAAAGCGGCTCATGCGGCAGCAGCTCCTTGGGAGGGAGCAAATGCCCTAAATGCTGTTCAGCTTTTCTTTCACGCGATGGACATGCTAAGACAGCACGTACTTCCAGATACAAAACTTCATGGAATCATTGTAAATGGTGGAAGTGCAGCCAATATTGTACCGGATGAGGCAAGTGTGGAAATCAATATTCGTTCAGGTGAGACTTCGTATTTAGATGAGTTAAATCGATTGGTGGATGACTGTGCAAGGGGCGCAGCGATTGCTACGCAGACTACTTGGGATAAGAGTCGAACATCTGATAGAAATTGTGAATTATTAAAAAATGAAACAGGAGTACAGGTCTTAGGTGAGATTTATAGAGAACTTGGCATCCAAGTTGAAGATGATGGAAGCTTTTTTGGCTCATCGGATATTGGAAATGTCAGTTATAAGTGCCCCACCTTTCATCCCACTCTTAATATCACCGAGGATCGCTCACCAATTCACACACAGGGATTTGCAAACTGTGTAAAAACCAAAAAAGCGCACCAAGCAATTGAACTTGGTGCGAAGGTGATTGGAATGCAGATTTTAAAAATTTTCTCATCGGATGAATTAATTAAAAAGATGAAAGAAGATTTTAATTCTATGATTTATGAATAATGGTCATTAAAACTTTAAGATTGATTTTAAAATTGATTTATTGAAAAATAGGCCTATTACCTTTGCTTTCGATACTCACTAGGAAGTATTCCCATGACTTCTTTAAACGCTTTTGTAAATTTACTTTGAGTCTTGTAGCCTACACTGGCTGCAATATCTAGAATACCGTCTTCGGTGTGCCTAAGTAATCTTGCGGCATGTCTAAGGCGGTATTCTTTCATATAAGTCGCAATTGGCGCACCGTATACAGCCTTAAAAGCATCTTTTAGTGTGGATGTATTAATTAAAAACTTCGATGAAAGTTCTTCAATCGTATAACGAGTTTCTAGATGTTCAGTTAGTAAACTGTGAACTTCACGAATCGTATCTGTAATATCCGAGTGATAGACCGGTGAAGTCGGAAGGTTCTGGGTTTGATTACTTAAAAATAAAAGAAGTTCTTGACTTTTTAGCTTTAAGTAAGGAAGTTGTAAACCTTCAGGTAAATGGTAAAGGGGTGAAAAAATCTGTTCAATCTGCTCACAAGGATTATAGGTAAATGATGAATCCGTCTTACAAAACATTTCGACAATCTTGTGCAAGCTAATATCTGCACTCTGAATAATATCTGGTGTATTTTGAAATAAATAGTCAAAGTCATAGACAAAGGTAATTCCCTGATAAGAACCTAGAGGAAATTTCATAATCGAATCGGCACAAAGTGCTGCACTGTGGAGGGTTACATCCCCCTCGCCCATGTAGATGGATGTTCCGTTACTAAAGTTCCAACCAGTTCGTCCATAGTGACAGTGGTTGACTTCCATTGTGAGAGGATTCGCTCCGTGGTGGAAGATTTTTTGATTCTGTGTATAGTAGTTATAACTTGCATAAATGCCTGGATAGACTTTTATGACATTTTGATGTTCATAGTCGTGTGAATACATAGTAGTTCTCCTAAAAATTATTCATAATTATTATCATATCGAGTTTAAAACAAAAAATCAATACGTTAGGGGGTATAGGTAAAAAGTACTTGTATTATATAACGAACTATGATACATTATAACTAATGATAATTAGTCTCATTATCAATAAGAAAGTATTAAAATTTATTTAGAGGGAAAAGGGCAAATGACACTAAAAGACTTAGAAATTGGAAAGAGTGCAACCATTACCAATGTCGGTGGTAAAGGCGCACTCAGACAACACTTTTTAGACATGGGTTTACTTCCAGGTGGACAGGTGACAATGGTCAAGTATGCGCCAATGGGTGACCCTGTTGAAGTTCGTATTCACAGTTACGAGCTGACATTAAGGCTTGAAGATGCAGCAAAGATTGATATCGAGCCTTTAGATGCGATTGTTTGGCATGAACCCAAGCACGAGAGGAATATTCCTCATCCAGGACTTGGTGAGGGTGGTAAGTACCACAACAAGGCAGAGGAACATCCACTGCCAGATAGCGAGCAACTAACTTTTGCACTGGTTGGAAATCAAAACTGTGGAAAGACTACGTTATTTAATCAGCTAACAGGAGCCAATCAACACGTTGGAAACTTTCCGGGAGTAACCGTTGACAGAAAGGATGGACAGATTAAGGGATATGAAAATACCTTAATTACAGACCTTCCAGGAATCTATTCGATGTCTCCGTATTCAAGTGAGGAGATTGTTACTAGAGATTTTGTATTAAAAGAAAAGCCAAAGGGCATTATTAACATTGTTGATGCCACTAATATTGAGAGAAATCTCTATTTAACGATGCAGCTAATTGAGCTAGGAGTTCCGATGGTGCTTGCATTAAATATGATGGATGAAGTCAGGGAAAATGGAGGCTCGATTCATGTCAATGAATTAGAAGAGAAATTAGGGATTCCAGTTGTTCCAATTTCAGCAGCTAAAAACGAGGGAATTGATGAATTAATTAAGCATGCGATACATATTGCAAAGTACCAAGAACCGCCAACCAGACAGGACTTTTGTGAAAAAGACGACCATGGTGGAGCTGTTCACCGTGCCATTCATTCGATTTCATTCCTAATTGAAGACCATGCAAAACAGGTAGGTATTCCACTTCGATTTGCAGCAACGAAGCTTGCCGAAGGGGATGAGCTGATGGAACGACAGCTAGGACTTACTGGAAATGAACTCCAAAGTTTGCACCACATCCGTCTTCAGATGGAAAGAGAGCGAGGTCTTGATCAGGCAGCAGCAATTGCTGATATGCGATTCTCCTTTATTACAAGGGTTTGCGAAGAAACTGTTGTAAAACCAAGAGAGAGTAAGGAACACATCAGAAGTCAAAAAATTGATAAGATTTTAACTGGTAAGTATACAGCAATTCCAAGCTTTATCCTCATTATGGTTTCTATTTTCTTTTTAACCTTTAATGTTGTTGGACTTTGGTTGCAGGATTTATTGGCATCTCTTATTGAGTGGGTAGCAGGATATGTCGAGCTTGCAATGCAGTATGGAAAAGTCAATGAAGCCCTACAGTCATTAGTGCTTGATGGTATTTTTGAAGGTGTAGGTAGTGTGCTTAGCTTCTTACCAATTATTGTGATTTTATTCTTCTTCCTATCGTTGTTAGAAGATAGTGGATATATGGCAAGAGTTGCCTTTGTGATGGATAAACTTCTTCGTAAGATTGGTCTATCCGGACGAAGTATTGTGCCAATGCTCATTGGATTTGGTTGTACAGTACCTGGTGTTATGGCAAGTCGTACCCTGCCTTCTGAGCGTGACCGTAAGATGACGATTTTATTAACGCCATTTATGAGCTGTTCAGCGAAGCTTCCAATCTATGGATTCTTTGCACAGGCATTTTTCCCGAAGTATTCAGGACTTGTGATGGTACTTTTATACTTTGGTGGAATTGTCGTTGGAATTGTAACAGCATTTATTTATAGAAAGACCTTATTTAAAGGCGATGCCGTACCATTTGTTATGGAATTGCCAAATTATCGTCTGCCAGGAGCTAAAAACGTTGGACATTTACTCTGGGATAAGGCAAAAGATTTCCTACAAAGAGCTTTTACAATTATCTTCCTTGCAACCATTATCATTTGGTTCTTACAAAGCTTTGACTTAGGATTAAATATGGTAGAAGATTCGCATGATAGTATCCTTGCAATGCTTGGAAGTGTGCTTGCACCAATCTTTGCACCACTTGGACTTGGCGATTGGAAGATTACAACGGCATTAATCACTGGATTTATTGCAAAGGAAAGTGTTGTAGCAACGCTTACCGTTATCTATGGTTCAGCAGCCGTAGTTTCTGCAACTTATAGTACCGTTGCTGGCGCAAGTTTACTCGCTTTTTGTTTACTTTACACTCCATGTGTAGCCGCAATTGCAGCAATTAAGCGAGAACTTGGCAGTAAATGGGCATTCTTTGTAGTCTTTGGACAGTGCGCTATTGCTTGGATTGTCGCATTTTTAGTTAAGATTTTAGGTAT
>JPZU01000001.1:2226812-2227473 GCA_000875945.1 Lachnospiraceae bacterium TWA4
GAATTCTATCGGATTCCTCTGAAATCACAGATAATCGCCCGATAAATTTGATGTAGTTCAAACTTTGGTTCTTCTAAAAAATCAAAGGATTGTTTATAGGAAGAACGTTTAGATGATGGATGAATAATTCGGTCATAAACCAATCGAGATACAATTGAATCTAAATCGTAAGTAAATGAATAGTCCTTTTTATTCTCTTACAAAGGTTTGGAAGCATTAAGTCATAATAGATTTTTTGGAGAAATAAATAGCCAATATTAAATGAGTTCTTTTTATCTAAAGGAATTAGCTGATTGGTCTGAAAAGGTACAAGCACTTTTTGAATTGATTGTTTTTCAGCTTGATTTAGTTCCTCTACATGTTGTTTTGCCCATACAGCTGCATCTGTACAATGATATTTTTCTCTGATTTCTTGTTCTGTTCCTAAGCGTTCAACAACTTCAGATGAACGCTTTCCATCTCGACGAATAGAACGAATGACATAATAACTAATTCCACGAGTAGTTTTATTGGTCGTTAATCGCATACTCAACACCTCTGTTTAAGATAATAGATACTTTATTATAACATATATTACGCTATTACGCAATATATAAATTTTGAAATTGACAAAAAAACTAGGAAACATAAGGGTTTCTTGAATTTAAGGTGTCAAACTCCC
>JPZU01000001.1:2227493-2228723 GCA_000875945.1 Lachnospiraceae bacterium TWA4
TTTAGTATAATCCCGAGTTTGACACTTTTAAGAGACAAAAACTCCCAGAAACGTTGAAAAATAAAGCGTTTCTCGGAGTTTTCTATTTTAAATAAGGGAGTAATAGAATTCTATTCCTTAGATTTTCTACAAATTCCCTTCATTGTACGATTACAAATCAATTCATAGTCTGTACGAAATCCAGCATATTCATGTAGTGCATCTGTAATAATTGTGCGTGTATAAGAAGGAATAAATCCTTCTTCTCCAACGCTTGTCACTCTCATAGCTTGTAGCGTTGAAAGTAACTCTTCACAGGTAAATTCCTCATCAAGTTTTTTCTCAAGAATTCGATAGATTAACAATGCAATAAAACAGATGGTAAAGTGTGCTTTAATTCGATCATCTCGTCTTAAATAAACAGGTCTAGCATCAAAATCTGTTTTCATAATACGGAAAGATTCCTCGATTTCCCAACGATTTTTGTTAAGAACTATAATGTCTAAAGGGTCATCATTTAAATTTGTGTAAACGGCATAGAATCCATCCAAGCGTTCTTCTTTCTGAATTTTATCATGATCCAAAGTATAAAATGTTTTTTCTGCGCATTCTCCATCAGTAGTACATGCAGATTTTTTAATAAATCTTCGATAATCATTGGGATTGGATTTCTCTTTTCTTTTTGGATTGGTTTGCATGGTATGTAAAGCACGATTAATCTGTTCATCTCGAATAGTTTTCTGATAATTCTTATATTTTAAAGAGTAAGTCACAATAAGTGTTTGGTCGAAATCAATGTCTCGTTTCGAGTCATTTCCTTCAATAAAGCGTTGTTTATAAAAGACCTTCTTTCGATTTTCATCTGTGTCTTCTAATTCACGAATATCATACAATAAAGAATCATTGGGATCATTGACACGCCAACCTGTAGGATCCAAACACCAATCTTGTAAAGGCTTTTCTAACTTTTTAATGGACTGAGTTGCAACAAAGCAACGGCCTCCAAAGTTATTGAATTGTCGATTTTTTTAGAGGCAAGTCCAGCATCCGTACAAACAATAAAGCGTGAAACAGAGAAATCTTTGATAATCTGTTCTTCCAAAGGGATTAACGTGGTTTGCTCATTGGTATTCCCAGGATGAATAGAGAATGCAAGAGGAATACCACTTGCGTCCATAAATAATCCCATTTCTACAATCGGATTTGGCTTATGATCTTTAGAAAAACCGTATTGTTTAAGACCTTCTTGTT
>JPZU01000001.1:2229249-2261695 GCA_000875945.1 Lachnospiraceae bacterium TWA4
TTTAGTATAATATATGTAGATAGGGAGATTGACTATGCTCCCTTGTAGAAATACAGAAAACATATGCTAATGTGGTCAGAGGACTGTTTGTATGTAGAGTTCACTGCTCCAACAGAAAGACAGTATTCCAAAGTCTGAAAATGATGTACGATTACTGCAAAATGTTGTCAGTTAGAACATCCATAGTTTGATGTGGAGATGCGAAAATTTTTCCATTTCTTTCATAAATAAAAATTTGATAATTTAGGCGATTTGTTGGAAAGAGTGGTGTATAGTGTAAGGTATATGATAAGAAAAAAATCAATAGAGTGTTAGAAATTCCAACGTTAGAGCAAGTAGAGAAAGAGCTTGAACGTTTGCGCTACTCTAGTCGTTATAGGAGTATACTAAGAAGCACAGTAAATACATTAATTGTAGCAATTGCAATTGCAATTATTATTGCAACACTCATTCTTCCAATTTTTCGTATTTATGGAACAAGCATGACTCCTACTCTAGTGGAAGGAGATATGGTTGCAGCAACTAAAACAGAGCGTCCAAATCGAGGAGATTTGATAGCCTTTTATTATAATAATAAAATACTAGTAAAACGAGTCATTGCAATACCTGGAGAATGGGTAAATATTGATAAAGATGGAAATGTGTATGTCAATGATAAGCTTTTAGATGAACCCTATATAAAGCAAAAAGCGTTAGGACAGTGCGATATTAAGCTTCCTTATCAGGTCGAACAGGGAAGATATTTTGTAATGGGCGATTTAAGAGATGTATCTATTGACTCTAGAACAACATCCATTGGCTGTATTCCGCAGGAACAAATCACAGGACGATTAATTCTAAAGATTTGGCCATTGAACCGACTGGGATTGATAAGGAACTAAGAGTTAAGAAGGTGAGAGTATGAAAGATTTGACATCTAGTTTTATTCAAAAAGTATTGAGTAGATATAAGGTTGAACAACGCAAGAAAGTTATTTTAGGCTTTGTTGCTCTTTTTGCGTTGGTCACAACAGCAGTTATTATGGGGTTACCGGCTATAACTGCTACACCAGAATTAATTTGTGGAAAAGAAGAGCATGTACATACTGATGAGTGTTATACAGAAGAAAAAACATTAATTTGTGAAAAGGAAGAACATATTCACACTGATGAATGTTATGAAAAAGCTGGTAAGTTAACTTCTCAGGCAGAAGATGAGATGGTTGCAGAGATTAGTTATGAAGCAGGTGTGGTTCATGATGGTAGCTCATTTTCTGTAAAACTTTTGAAAGATGAATTGATTGAAGTAGAAAATAAGGACGTTACAGGTCTTCATATATATAATCTTAGTTTAATTAGAAATGACAAATTTGTAGAGCCTGATGGAATCGTAGATGTTAATATAAGTTTTAAAGAGGCTATTGCACCTAAGGATGAGGAAACCGAGTGGAAACTTTATCGTGTAGAAATTACTGATGAAGGTAAGCAGTTGGTGGACTTAACTGAGGACAAGGAAACGGTTGTTCATGTCGATAAAAAACAGGCGGTTACTGAGATCTTATTTAAGACAGATACGATGGGAGAGTATGCGCTTGTTGGAGAGAATGAAAGAGAGACAGAAACAGTAGCTCCTGAAACTAAAAAACCTATAGTGGAAAATAAAATTACGAGTGAAACTACTAAAGTTAAAGATGAATCAGTAGCGAATAAGTCTGTAAAAAGCTTTAAGCAAAAAGCTAATGGAATTACTGTGTCTGTAAGAGCCAATGAAGGAGCTTTTCCTGATGGTACAACTATGAAGGTAAAGGCTGTAAAGAATGAAAAGGTTCTTAATAATGCTATAAAGGCAGCAGGAAATAAAAAAGCTAAGGCTAAGGCTGTTGATATTTCTTTCTACAATAAAGAAGGTAAGGAAATTGAACCTGCAAGTGAAATTCGTGTAACTATGCAGGCCAAAGAAGTTAAAGAGAATGAGAATGTAAAGGTTGTTCATGTAGATGATAAGAATCAGGCAGAAGTTGTAAAAAATACTGAAACAGCTGATCAGGTTACTTTTAAAGCTGATGAGTTTTCTACGTATGTTTTAGTGTATACTGTTGATTTTAGTTATGGTGAGTATGAGTATAGTATTAAGGGTGAGTCTAGTATTATGCTTTCTCAGTTGTTAAAAAGAATTAAAGATGGATGTTGATGTGAAGGATGTCCAGAAGGTGACGTTCTCTGATAGTAGTTTGGTGAAGGTTACAAAAGTTGAAGGTGACTGGAAGCTTGAGAGTTTGAAGGCGTTTACGAGTGAAGAGACGTTGACGTTGGAGATGAAGAGTGGAGAGAGTATAATAGTTACAGTTACAGATGACCAGGAGATTCAGACAGTAAGCGTATTAGATAATTATGTAAGTAGTATTGTTATTGATGGAGCTGCTAAAGATGGTGATAGTTATAAGGTGTCTGCTGGTGATACTTATAAACTTAAGATTAATTTTACTGAAAAAATAATTTACAGTTTAGTATGGAAGGAAATTTGACGTATACTTTTCCATCAGGATTTTCAGCAATTAATGTAACAGAGAAGACAGGAACTGTTACTACAAGATCTGGTGATGTAACGTTTACATATAGTATTCAAAATGGTGTTGTAACTATTATTTGGCCAACAGATAAAACTACTCAACAATGGAAAGAATTAGTTGAATCACAGTATGTGAATTTAGTTGTTGAAATTGATGGTGTATTTGAAAATAATGTACAAGAAATAAAATTTTCAGATACAGCTAGCGGAACTGTAAAAGTGGATAGCACTCATGGAGTGAAAGTTGATAAAAAAGGAAGTTATAATACGTATACTAATAAAATTGATTATACGGTAACGGTAACTTCTACTGGACATAATACAAATATTAATCTATCTGATTATGTAGAGGGCTCTGCCATTACTTACACAAAAGGTAGCGCAAAATCAAATAAGGGGACTGTGACAGAGTCTGGAAGTGGATTTAAATATCATATAGATTCTATGAATAATAATGAAACTATTACGATTAATTATAGTGCTGATGTCAATTTAGATGCATTGATAAAAAATGGAGAAGGCACCGGAACATATGGTACATTTGATCAGACAAAGAATACAGTTGAAGTGACTAGTAATAATAATCCAAAAGATTCAGACATTGTTAGTGGAAAAGATTTTGATAATAAGATTAAGTATTCATCTATTCAAAAATGGGCAAATGGAGAACCTAAAGTTACAGATGATGGAAGTAAAAAAACTTTATCTTGGACGATTAGAGCAAATCCAGATGCTAATGTTTCTATGGCAGGAAAGAAAATTACAGATACGATTACAACACCTGATGCATTAAAATATTCTGGTACAGGTATAAAAATAGTTGTTAAGGATAAAAGTGGAGCGGTTGTTCGTACAGATGATATTCAATGGAATACAAATAGATTAGTTAAGAATGATTCAACTTGGACATATACAGTACCAGAAGAGGATGTCAATTATTCTTATGAGATTACATATGATACAGACATTCAGCCAAATTCAACAAGCAATAATGTAGAATTAAAGAATGACGTTAAAGATGATTTTGGAGATGAGGCTCATGGACAAAAATGGGTAAATCCGAATCCAAATACTGGTGGAGATACAAGTGGTACAACTAAAAAAGAAGGTATAAAGGTTGATATAAAGAATAAAGAGATTACCTGGAAAATTACAATAGATGTGCCAAAAGAAGGATATAATCAAAAATTTGAAGTTTGGGATTTGTATCCAAATTGTTACACCAATAATCAATATTATTATGATACATTGAAAGAAATTACTAGTATTCAAGGTCTTCAAAATCAGGAGAATTATACACTAGATACTTCTAGTTCTGAAAAGTTGGGAATCATCTTTTATAGAGACTCAAATAAAACACAACCAGGATTGGGCACTACAGATTCAGATAGAACAATAGAAATCATTCTTGTAACTAAAATGAGTGAAGGATTTATACAGATGGCTAATGTAAGTGTACAATATCCAAATAATAAGATTCAAGTAAATAAAAATGATAAAACAGTAGAAGCTCAAGGAAATATACAAGTAGATTTTAGTAAAACACCTAGTTTAACAAAATCGCACGAAGGACAGTCAACGAATAAAGTAAATGGAAAGGACCTTCCAACATATAAATATAAAATTCAGGTAGGGGGAATTAGTGAAGATTCTTTCGATAGTGATGGAAATTTAATATTTACAGACACGTATGATTCAACATATTTTGATTGGCTTCCTCATAGTGATATCTATAATTCAGAATGGAGTAATGGATATCTTTGGAGTAATAACAATAATAGACTTTCTGATAAAAAAGTTGTTACAAAGTCATCAGAGGGAACATTGACTATTACTTTAAATAAAGATGATCTTCCCACAGATAATAATGGAAATTATTATGATTATTATGTAATACCGTATTATTTAACTGTAAAAAGTGAAGAAGCTTTAAATGCTCTAAAATCTGCAGCAGCTCAGGAAGAAGGTGGAAGATATACAATATCGAATACTGTTACAAATAGTGATTTTGGAACAGTAACCGATACTATAGATTATGAAACAAATCTACTTTCAAAAGAGGCTAGTGTAGCAGAACTAAATAAAGCGACAGGAAATTATGAGGTTCATTATACTTTAACACTTAATCCAAATGCAGAAAAAATAGGTGATGGAAATTCATTAGAAGTTATAGATACAAGTGAGAATCTGAGTGTAGATATAGATTCAATTATAGCAAGTCCTTCGTTAGGTGTAAGTTGGAATCGTGATTCTTCAGGAAAATTGAAATTTATAATTCCAAATGGAAAGAAGATTATAATCTCTTATACAGCAAAGGTTGTTGGTACGGGTACTGTTAATTATAAAAATACGGCAGAATTACATGGACAGAAAAAAGAATCTAGTGGGAGTCAGAATGTAAATTCATCAGCATCTGGTAGTTCTGTTCTTTATGATATCAATATCTATAAATATGAATCTGGAGATTTAATGACATCATTAGAGGGAGTTAAATTTAACCTTTATGTATTAGACGATGGATATAAAGATGATGAAATGAATCGTAATTCTAAACCTGATGAAAATGATTCTAGATGGTCAATAGTTAATGATGCTGATAAGCCATTTATTACAGATGAAGATGGATATTCGGCAATTAATGCAGATTCATTGACTGAGCATGATACTCGTACATCAGGGCTTCACTATGGTCTTTATAGGCGACAGTGGTATATGTTAAAGGAAACAGAAACTCCTACAATTAATGGTGTGCAATATGAACCATTAAATAAGCCGTATTTATTCTGGATTGATGACCATGCAAATGCAGATTATGAAAATGGAATCTATACAAATGATGATGTAATTATGATTTCTAATACACCGAAGGATACAACAAAGCTTGGTTTTACGGTGAAGAAAACTTGGGAAGGTGCAGATGTAAACAACTTGCCAAATCAGATTACTGTGCATTTGTATCAAAAAAAGGATATTTATACGGATAATTCTCAAGCAACTGAATATGGAAGTCCAATTACATTAAAGAAGTCTGATTTTGAAGGCAAAACTGTATGGACTGGGGAATTCACAAATTTACCTAAAGGATACGCTTATTATATTAAAGAAGATGTAGTAGATGGATATACTACTACGTATGAAGATGAGAATACAATTGGTTATACGAAAAATGGAACTATTGAGTTAACAAATAGTCCTGTTGGAGTAAAGCCGAAAGTGATTTTAAAAAAAGAGTGGTATGATTCTGATGGTAATACAAAGGTTATACCAGATGTAGATTTTATACGTGTAAACATTTTAAAAGATGGTATAGCGTGTGCAACAGTCACTTTAAATGCTTCTAATGGTTGGATAGCTGAGCTTTCCAATCTGGATTTTTCGAATAGTGCAGTGCGATATACAGTTGAAGAACCAAAAGTTGATGGGTATGAAGTAAAGGGAGTTACTTATACAGATTCAAATGGTAATTCTACAAATTATTTGTCAGGTTCAGGTACAATAACTATTGCTAATAAGAAAAATGATGAACCAAAGGAAGGAGATACAAGCCTTACAGTAAAGAAAAAGTGGATTGATATGAATGGGAAAGAGTTGTCCGGAGATGATATTAAACAACTAGTAGCCCAAGTTCAAGTTGTAAGGTATAAGACCAAACAGCAAGGAACAGTAGTTCATTTTATCAAAAACACAAATATAAATGATGCAAAAAGTTATGAAGAATTTTATCAGGATATTGTTGTGGCTAGCAAAAGTAGTGTAACTATTTCATTGAAGTCTAGTAATTGGAATCAGCAGGATATGTTTGTGTTAACTGCTCCGCCTGAGTATTGGAGCGAACCGTATAATAAAGGATTTTGGGATTATGTAAATAATTTTAAGAAACCTAAAGCAATTGCTAGTTATTCGGGAGATGTTTCATCAGGGACGCAAACATATACATTTTCTACAGATGGGATCTCAGAAATTTATTTGTATTGTTTGGAGTCTATAAGTAATAACTTTGATACATCTAAAGGTGTTACGATTGCTTCTGGTTCTGAAGCCTCAACTAGTGAAATAGAATTAGACCAGAATTATTCAGGACATGCAATTAGGTTGAACTCTTCAAATAATTGGAATTATACTTTTAGTGGACTTCCAACTAAAGGTATAGAAAATGGGGTAAGTTATTCTTATAGTTATGCTGTTAAAGAAATTAATTGTACAGGCAGCTTTACTTTTGATAATTATAGTACAGGATCATATGAAGTTGATAATATAAATATCCCAATTAGTAGGACAAGTGATTTTGTTATTGTCACAAATAGAAAAAAAGAAGCTTATGAGCTTCCTGAAACTGGTGGTATTGGAACTAGATGGTATACCATTGGTGGACTGCTATTATGTATGGCAGGAGTATGGATGATTCTATCCAGAAATAAGAAAAAGTAACTTAATATCAACTAATTAAGTATCTTTTCAGTAGTTTACTACTGTTAAGTATATAAAGGGATCAATTCTATTAATAAGAAAGAAATCCTAAAGGAGGAGAAGTAATGTATGTAAAAAATGATTGTCATCCACCATAAAATGCTGAAATTCATTATGGATGACGAAAAACAAAAACTAAAAAAGGAGAGATATTATGACAAAGAAAAAGAATTTGTTATCGATTATGATGACACTAATTTTAGCTGTTGCTATGGTAGTTACTATGACAGCACCAACGTTTGCTGAAAATAAGGCAACAGATACAACAATTACAGTACCTAATACTGATACACATACTTATGAAGTATATCAGATCTTTACAGGTGAATTATCAGAAGGTGTTCTTTCTAACGTAGAATGGGGAAAGAATGGTACCGGAACAGAAGGACAGGCAGTTGATGCGGCTATTTTAAAAGCACTTCAGGATGCTAATGCATCAGGCGCAACCAATACATCTAAGCTTGCTGTGATTGAGAAATATGTAAATCTTAACTCTAAAAAATTTGGTACAGTGTCAAAGGATTCACAACTTACAGTTAAAACAGGTTACTATCTGTTAAAGGATGTTGATGCTAATATTATTGGAACAGATACTTTTACAAAATATGTTGTTCAGGTAGTTGGACCAACAACAATTACTCGTAAAGCAGATACTCCAGAGATGGAAAAGAAAGTAAAAGAGAAAAATGATTCTACAGGTGTGACATCTGATTGGCAGGATGCATCTGACTATGACATTGGAGATGATGTACCTTATCAGATTTCAACAAAAATCGTTAGCAATTATGCTGATTACGAGCATTATTACTTATCATTCAACGATAAGATGGAGGCAGGTCTCACATTTAATAACGATGTTAAGGTATTCGTAAATGGAATAGAAGTTAATGGATTTACTACTGTTATTGGAGAACAGGCCGGAGATTATACTTTTGTAACTTCGTGCTTAGATATTACAACGTTAATTTATGGTGAAGATAACAGAAAGATCAAGGCTGACGATATAATTACTGTTACCTATTCTGCAAAGTTAAACGAGAATGCTGTTATCGGTTCGACAGGAAACAAGAATACTGCCAACATGGAGTTCTCAAACAATCCAAATAGCACAGGTGATGGAAAGACAAAACCAGATAATCCTGGCAAAACACCGGATGACACTGTTATCACATTTACATACAAGACTGTAGTAAACAAGGTTGACCAGGATGGTATAGCACTTCCAAGAGCTGGATTTACTCTTTACAAGTATGACGATTCAACAAAAGATTATGTATTAGTAGAGAAAATTGGAGTATCTGATGCAACAAGCTTCACATTCTCAGGACTTGATGCTGGACAGTACAAACTTTCAGAGACAGATACTCCTCCAGGATACAACACAATTGATGATATCTTATTCACAATTGAGTCTGCATGGGGAGAAGAAGATGGAATGAAGAATCTGGAACTTACCAGCCTGACTGTAACTAGAGGTACTGGAGCAAAGAAGGTTGATCTTACTAAAGGTCAAACACCTGAATTTACAGTAGATATAACAAAGACTGCAGCAGATGCAGTAGGTAATGTTAATACTACAGTAAAGAACCAGAAGGGTTCCACCCTTCCTTCAACCGGTGGTATCGGTACCACTATCTTCTATGTAATTGGTGGTATCCTTGTTCTTATCGCAGGTGTTCTTTTAGTAACTAAAAGACGTATGAACAAATAATATCAAATTAATCATTCAATAACATACATTACAACAAGGCTCCTAGTTGGTTTTCCGACTAGGAGTCCACTCATTCTATTCAATTACAACATAAAGGAGAATCTCAAAAACCATGAAGAAGAAAAGAAAATTTGATAAAAACATTATTATAAATATCATGCTTGTAGCTATCTTCCTTTTGGGACTGTCCATTATGCTGTATCCAACAGTTTCTGACTGGTGGAACTCCATGCACCAATCTCGTGCAGTTGCTTCCTATGTTGAAAAAGTCAAAGACCTATCTGCTGAACAACGAGAAAAAATGTATAAAGAAGCTGTAGCTTACAATAAAAAGCTTTCAAAACAGCAAACCCATTACAATCTAACAGAGGATGAACTAGTTGAATACAATAATACTCTAGATATTATTGGCACTGGAATTATGGGATATATTGAAATTGACAAAGTTGGAATAAAACTTCCTATTTATCATGGAGTTGATGAAGCAATCCTACAAATTGCAGTCGGACACATTGCAGGAAGTGCCCTTCCCGTTGGTGGAAAGAGTACCCATTGTGTTCTCTCTGGTCACAGTGGACTTCCGTCTGCTCGTCTATTTACAGACATTAATAAATTAGTAGTCGGTGATAAGTTTGTCATGACCGTTCTTGATCACACACTCACCTATGAAGTAGACCAAATTCGTATTGTTCTTCCGGATGAGCTTAGTGATTTAAGAATTGAAGAAGGACAAGACTACTGTACCCTTGTCACTTGTACCCCTTATGGGGTAAATACCCATCGATTATTAGTTCGTGGTCATCGAGTGGCTAATGATTTAGTGGTTGATGTCTCAAATGTTGGTGCAGATGCAATTCAGATTGACCCTATTATGGTCATACCAATTATGGTGGCTGTTATTTTAGTATTGATAATCGTAGCTGCCTACATTTTAAATCGAAGAAAAAAGAAAAAGAAGTAGAAGTATGTCTTTGACCACAACCGAACATTTACTTGAAAAAATCAAAAAAATTTTGTATAATAAATAATAATGTGGCTGTTTAAGTATTAATAAAGGGGGCGTTCTTATGAAGCGACGAAAAAATTTACAATTATCACTTATTATTTTAATACTATTATCGCTATTTTTCCCAGTAAAAATTTTTGCAAGAGGACAAGTAGATACCAGTCAGACAAGTAGCATTACCTTAACCTATCCTTGTAGTGACATTTCATTTAATCTATATAAGGTTGCAGATGTTTCCAAATCTGGAGAATATACGCTTACTTCAGAATATAGTAAATATGCGATTTCTCTTGAGAATTGGGAGGAGTTAGCTCAAACCGTATCTGCGTATTGCTAGAGATGGTCTTACTCCACTAGAAGTAAAATCAACAGACAAGTATGGTAAATTAACTTTTGATTCAAAGCCTACCGGACTTTATCTTATTACATGGTCTGGTCATACAACAGATGGTGTAACGTATACGCCACAGCCATTTTTTATTTCGTTGCCAAGTTTAGAAAATGATGAGTGGATATACAATGTTGAAACGACACCTAAATACGGTCAAGAGACACAACCATCAAAAACAACAAAAATTCGTGTACATAAGTCATGGAATGATAATAATAATAAAAATCGTCCTTCAAGTGTAGAAGTTGAATTATTAAAAGACGGAACTATCCATGATACCGTTACATTGAATGAAAAAATTCTTGGAGTTATACTTGGAGCAATTTAGAAACTTCTTTTAATTGGCAAGTAACGGAAAAAGATGTTCCATCAGGTTATACAGTAAAAGTAACAAAAGAAAGTACCACTTTTTTGATGACTAATACAAAACCAAATACTCCTCCAAGCACACCTCCAAAGCCACCATCACGTTTACCACAGACAGGTTTATTATGGTGGCCAGTGCCTATCTTAGCATGTGCAGGGCTGGTACTATTTATGATAGGTTGGATTATTAAACGAAGAGGAACTGATGAGAAATAAAGTAGGTACAATATTTACGATTTTAGGGCTGCTGCTCATTGTAGCAGCCCTTTCAATTACCATTTATAATATTTATGATGAAAATCGTGCCGAAGAGGCAGCCAATGAGTTGTTAGATCATTGGCCAGATATCCCAAAGGATACACCAGATATTCCTGATTACATTCTTGATCCAACTATGGATATGCCAACAAAGATGGTAAATGGAGTGGAATGTATTGGTCAATTAGAAATTCCAGTGCTTAATTTAAAGCTTCCAATCATTAGTGAATGGAGTTATCCGAAACTTCGAATTGCACCTTGTCGATTTTCAGGTTCTGCTTATCTGAATAATTTAGTTATCGCAGCACATAATTATCGAAGACAGTTTGCTTCTTTGAAAGAACTTCGAAGTAGGGATCAGGTATTTTTTATAGATATGGCAGGGAATACGTTTAGATATCAAGTTGTAGACATTGAAATTTTAAATCCTACAGATGTAGAAAAGATGGTATCAGGAAATTGGGATTTAACCTTATTTACTTGTACAATAGGTGGTCAGACAAGAATTACCATTCGTTGTAATCGAGTGGATGAATAAAAGGAGATTTTAGTATGTATAACTTACAGCGTTTTATTGATGCACAAAATAATGGACATGCCTATGAGACAGCACTTAGAGAAATTAAAAATGGCTCAAAGAATACGCATTGGATTTGGTATGTTTTTCCACAGCATGTTGCACTAGGACGTTCAAGTATGAATGCAAAGTATGGAATTACTTGTGCAAAAGAAGCTAGAGCCTATATTGAAAATGAGATACTAAGAGAGCGACTGCTAGAAATTAGTGAAGCGCTGTATGCACTTCCAACCAATGATCCAGTGTCTGTACTTGGAAGTGTGGATGCATTAAAGGTTCGTTCATGTTGTACACTATTTCGTGCAGTGGCACCAGAGTATGAGATTTTTGATAAATTAATAGAAAAATATTGTAGAGGTATTCCTTGTGCGGATACCTTAGAACTCCTAAAACTGGCTACTTAGCCAGTTTTTTCTATTGACAAACCTAGTATATTGTTATACGATAACTATAACAAATAGCACGTAATTTGTATAGTAAAGATAGGTGATGAATATGATACTTATAAATATTGACTTTAATAGTGACGAAGCCTTATATATGCAGTTATGTAATCAAATTATTATGGGGATTGCACTAGACCAATTTACAGATGGAGAGTCATTGCCATCGGTTCGTCAGCTTGCTGACACCATTGGAATTAATATGCATACAGTAAATAAGGCATACTCAATTCTTCGTAGAGAAGGATATATTAAATTAGATAGGAGAAAAGGAGCGTTTATTAGTGTAGAAGCTAATAAGACGCAGACCTTAATTGAAATTAAGGAGCAGTTACATGAGATAATTATGCGTGCAATTTGTAAGGATATTTCTCGTAAGGACGTTCATCAATTAGTGGATGAAATTTTTAACCACTATGGAATTGCAACTGAGGAAGACTAAAAATTAGGAAGTTAGAGGGAGGATAGATATGCTTTGTGAAAAGTGTAAACAAAAAGAGGCCAGTGTGCATTATACAGAAGTTGTAAATGGAGAAGTTACAGAGCATAACTTCTGCCTAGATTGTGCAAAAGAGTTGGATGTGGGTGGCTCCATTGCTGCTTTATTTGAGGGAGGTTCTCATCTAGGAAGACTCTTATCAGGTCTTTTTGGATTTGATGAAGAGGCAGCAGATGATGGAGAAGAAGAAACAGGAATTAAGATTGCTTGTCCGACTTGTCATACCAGCTATGAAGAATTTGTTCGTGAGTCAAAGTTTGGCTGTCCAGATTGCTATGAGGTCTTTGACCTGTTAATTGAAGACCAGATTAAGGCGATTCAGGGAAATCATTCCCATGTAGGAAAGAGCCCACAGACTGCGAGTGTGCGTGAAGAAGAGAAGGCAGTAGAAGATCCATTAAAGATTTTACAGTCACACCTTCAAGAAGCGCTTAGAGAAGAAGAGTATGAAAAGGCAGCATACTATAGAGATGAAATTAAGAAACTAAAGGAAGAAGGGGTGAGTGCAGATGACTAAAGAAACTTCGGATGTAATTGTATCCAGTCGAGTTCGTTTGGTTCGAAATTTAAAAGATCACGTGTTCCCATCAAAGCTTGACAGACAACAGGCGATTGATTTAGTCGAAGATGTGCATACTAAGCTTCTAGACCTTGGATTAAATTATAAAAAGTTATGGACAATGGATGAATTTCACAAGCAGGCATTAATTGAGCAAAAGATTTTAAGCTCTGAGCTTGCTAAGAGTAAACGTCCGATGGGATTATTAATGAATGATGAGAAGACAGAGAGCATTTTATTAGGTGGAAATGACCACTTCCGTTTACAGTTTTCTCTACCAGGAGTTTCTCTTCGTGAAACTTGGGAACAAGTTAATCGACTAGACGATAAAATTGGAGAAGTTTTTGACTATGCGTTTAATGAAAAGTATGGATATTTGACAGCATTTCCAACAAATGTAGGAACAGGACTTCGTGCATCTTGCATCCTCCATTTGCCGATTTTATCAAAGAGCAAGACGTTTAAATCTTTACAAGAAGAAATGTCACGAATAGGTCTTAATTTAAAGGCAATGGGCGAAAACAATGGAGACTTATATCGATTATCCAATCAAAAAACGCTTGGTCAATCAGAGAGTGATTTAGTAGAAAGTGTGGAGCGAATTGCCCTGCAGCTTGCCGGTCAAGAACAAAAAGTTCAAGAAGATGCGCTAAAGAAACAATATGATGAAATAGAAGATGAAGTCTATAAGTCCTTTGGTGTTTTAAAGTACGCCAGAAAATTGTCAGTAAAAGAAGCAATGATGTATTTATCGCAGCTTCGACTAGGAGTCTGCAGTGGAGTAATTTCTTTAGACAAAGAGGTGGATATCTATCAGTTAATGATTGGTAGTTTACCTGGAAATTTAAAAGTTTACGCAGGCAAGGATTTAGAGAATAGTGAAATTTTAAAGGCTAGGGCTGCTTATCTTAGAGAGCAGTTACCAAACCTTAGTAGTGAAAGGAAGAACTAAATGGATCGATTTACAAGTAAGGCAAAGCAAGCCTTAGACTATGCAAAGAGGGAAGCAGACCTTCTAGAACATGGGTATATTGGAACCGAGCACCTATTACTTGGATTACTTGAAGAAGAAGAGGGTACAGCTTCGATGGTTCTTAGAAGTAATGGTGTTGATAAGGCAAAACTAAAAGATAAAATCTCAAGACTTATTACACCAATTTCTAATATTTTAATGCAGGATATGGGTGACTACAGTCCAAGAGCGAAGAAAGTATTACAAAATAGTGCCAAAGAGGCAAATCGTTTTAATTCACAGCTTATTGGAACGGAGCACTTGTTGCTTGCAATTTTAAGAGATAGTGAGTGCGTGGCTACAGGCCTATTAAATACCTTAAATATTAAGATTCAAAAAGTCTATATTGACTTATTAAATGTGATGGGAGAAGACAGTGACGGCTATCATGAGGAGTTAATGAGTAAACCATCTCATGAAAAGAGTGCGACACCAACCCTTGACCGTTACAGCCGTGATTTGACAAAGCTTGCAAAGGAAGGATATCTAGACCCAGTTATTGGCAGAGAGCAAGAAATCGGGCGTGTGGTACAGATTTTAAGCCGTCGTACCAAGAATAATCCTTGTTTAATTGGAGAGCCTGGGGT
The DNA here is from genome assembly GCA_000875945.1 of Lachnospiraceae bacterium TWA4. Classification (GTDB taxonomy): domain Bacteria; phylum Bacillota; class Clostridia; order Lachnospirales; family Lachnospiraceae; genus TWA4. The sequence continues at coordinate 2,243,673 of JPZU01000001.1, forward strand.
TGGTAAGACTGCAATTGCTGAAGGTCTTGCACTGATGATTAGTTCTGGCAACATTCCAGATACAGTAAAGAATAAGCGAGTTGTAACCCTTGATTTATCAGGAATGGTTGCAGGCAGTAAGTATCGTGGAGAATTTGAAGAGCGAATTAAGCAGGTGATTGAAGAAGTTAGTAATGACGGAAATATTTTATTGTTTATTGATGAAATTCACACAATCATTGGAGCTGGTGGGGCAGAAGGAGCGATTGATGCCTCAAATATTTTAAAACCTTCGCTTGCAAGGGGAGAGATTCAGTTAATTGGTGCGACAACGATTGAAGAGTATCGTAAGTACATTGAAAAGGACGCAGCGCTAGAGCGTCGTTTCCAGCCGGTACAGATTAATGAGCCATCAGAAGATGAAGCGTTTGAAATTTTAAAGGGACTTCGCAGTCGATATGAAGACCATCATAAGGTACAGATTACAGACAATGCTCTTTTAGCAGCTGTAAAATTGTCTGCTCGTTATATCAATGACCGTTTCTTACCAGACAAGGCAATTGATTTAATTGATGAGGCAGCTTCTAAGGTGCGACTAGCAGCCTTTAAAGCTCCAGAGCGTATTAAGGAAATTGAAGAAGAAATCGAAGCATTAAATAAAGAAAAAGAAGAAGCGATTAAGACCGAAGCCTATGAAAAGGCTGGAGAGATTAAGAAGGCTCAAAACGATTTAACAACAGAAAAAGAAGAAATTTTAACCAATTGGGAAAGAGAAAAGAGAGAAAAGCGCTTAGAAGTGACTGAAGACAACATTGCAGATATTGTAGCTCAGTGGACGAAGATTCCTGTTCGAAAGCTAGAAGAAAGTGAAGGCGAGCGACTGATGAATCTAGAAAATATCCTACATGAGCGTGTGGTTGGACAAGAGGAAGCTGTAAAGGCAGTCTCTAAAGCAATTCGAAGAGGTCGAGTCGGTCTAAAAGATCCAAAGCGTCCAATCGGTTCATTCTTATTCTTAGGTCCTACAGGTGTTGGTAAGACGGAGCTTTCTAAGGCACTTGCTGAGGCAATGTTTGGCACAGAAAATGCGCTGATTCGTATTGATATGTCTGAATACATGGAAAAGCACAGTGTATCCAAAATGGTTGGTTCACCTCCAGGATATGTTGGCTATGAAGAAGGTGGACAGCTTAGTGAAAAGGTTCGTAGAAATCCATATTCGGTGATTTTATTTGATGAAATTGAAAAAGCGCATCCAGATGTGTTTAATACCTTGTTGCAGGTATTAGATGATGGACATATTACCGATGCACAGGGACGAAAGATTGACTTTAAAAATACGGTGATCATTATGACCTCGAATGCAGGAGCGATGCGAATTGTCGAGCCAAAACAGCTTGGATTTTTAGCTGTCAATGATGAAAAAGCAAACCATGAGAAGATGAAAGCCAATGTTATGGAAGAAGTAACAAAGATGTTTAAACCAGAGTTTTTAAATCGTATTGACGAAACCATCGTCTTCCATGCATTAAGTAAAGAGCACGTTCGAAAGATTGTGGATATCATGGTTGAAACGATTTCAAAGCGTACCAAAGAGCAGTTAGGTATTACCCTTGAGGTTTCTAATGAAGCTAAAGAGTTCTTATTAAATAAAGGATATGATGCAAAATATGGGGCAAGACCTCTTCGTCGTACCTTACAAAATGAGATTGAAGATAACCTAGCTGAGGCGATTTTAAATAAAGAAGTTAGAGTAAATTGTGTGGTGCAAATCGGTCTTGAAAATGACAAATTGACCTTTACAAGCAAGTAAAAGTTCATTATAATAAAAGAATAATGATGTTGGGGTCAAAAGGTATTGTCCCCCAACTATGATACGGATTTTTTCGTGCGTTGCACTTTCAAAATCCTAAAACCATTCAAAATTCGCCCAAATCGGGCTACTTTATGTCGTAAAGTGTCACAAAGTGACAGATGCCCTATGACGAATTTTTCATGTTTTGTGGGTCCCAAAGTCACAATTTTTCATGCAAGCATGAAAATGTGACCTTTTGACCCTAGTATCAGAATAATCTAAATTACGAAAGGAAAAGAGATTTTAATAGAATCTCTAGGGGAGTGAAGATGGCTGTAGTAAAAAAGTTATTGCAAGCAGAAAATGATGGAACAATTAGTTTTGGTGATTATACTTTAGATTCTAAAACCAAACTTCCAGGATTTGAATTTAATGGAGATGACTATTACGTTAAAACCTTTAAAGAAAATACTCGTTTAGAGAAAAATGGTAAATTAGCCTATGAATCAGTACCAGGAACTGCTGTTAACCATTTTAAAGTAGAAGAAAATGGTGTAAGTTTCTTAGTAGAAGGGCCAAATGATGCAATGATTACCTTAGAACTTGCAGAAGAAACAGAGTATACCATTTATTTTGATGAAAAGGCTGTAGGTCAGATGAAGACTAATACTAGTGGTAAATTATCAATTAGTGTAGAACTTGGTGAAGAACCAGTGAAAGTAAAAGTTGAGAAATAATGAATAGTGGATTACACTATTGAACTTGAAAAGGTAAATAGTAATTTAATAATAATTTAAGTTTAATAATAATTTAAGGTAAATAATAATTTATGGCAAAAAATAAAAAAGTAAGTATGTTTTTTTGCAAAGAATGTGGCACAGAGTCTACGAAGTGGTTAGGACAGTGCCCCGGTTGCAAAGCGTGGAATACATTAGTGGAAGCCCCTGTCTATTCCACCTCATACTCACAGGTAGGCCGGCAGAGTGTATCTGCCGGTTTTGCCGTTCCAAAGGCACTTCGTCTAGATGAGATTGCGTCGCAGTCTGAAGAGCGAATGGATAGTGGAAGTAAGGAATTAAACCGAGTATTGGGTGGAGGAATTGTCAAAGGTTCCTTAGTTTTAGTAGGTGGAGATCCAGGAATTGGAAAATCTACCTTATTATTACAGACTTGTAAGCATTTAGCACAGGCAGGACAGGATGTGCTTTATATTTCAGGAGAGGAATCACTTTCTCAGATTAAACTTCGTGCAGACCGAATGGGACAGTTTAGTGGAAATTTAACGTTTCTTGCAGAAACAAATTTAGATGTGATTGAGACGAAGCTTCAATCAGAAAAGCTGCAGGTGGTTATTATCGATTCAATTCAGACGATGTTTAAAGAATCGGTATCTTCAGCACCAGGAAGTATTACACAGGTTAGAGAGGCAACTTCTGTGATGCTTCGTTTAGCCAAAGGATTAAATATTGCAATTTTTATTGTCGGTCATGTGACAAAGGAAGGAACAGTTGCAGGTCCTAGAATGCTTGAGCATATGGTCGATACAGTGTTGTATTTTGAAGGAGAGCGTACCGTTGCTTATCGAATTTTACGTGCAGTAAAAAATCGTTTTGGCTCAACGAATGAAATTGGTGTCTTTGAGATGGATGAGACAGGGTTAGTAGAAGTTGAAAATCCATCAGAGATGCTTTTAAATGGACGACCAGAAGATACGAGTGGTTCAGTGGTTACCTGTTCAATGGAAGGAAGTCGCCCGATTTTACTAGAAGTTCAGGCACTCGTGTGTCGAACCAATTTTGGTATGCCAAGACGTACCAGTGCAGGTATGGATTACAATCGTGTAAATTTATTACTTGCTGTACTAGAAAAACGTATGGGAATGCCTTTTGGTCAGTGCGATGCCTATATTAATGTGGCAGGAGGAATGAAAATTTCAGAGCCATCCCTAGACCTTGCAATTGTCATTGCGTTAGTATCTAGTTTTAACGACTATCCGATTGATTCTAAGACATTGGTATTTGGAGAAGTCGGTCTTACTGGAGAAGTTAGGGCTGTCAATATGGCAGAACGACGAGTGGATGAGGCAATTAAGTTAGGCTTTACAACGTGTATCTTGCCGAAGGTATGCTTAAAGCGAGTAAAGAATAAAGAAGGAATTAAACTCATTGGAGTAGAGAATATTGCACAGGCAATTCGCGCAATTAAGGAATAAGTAAAAAGGCTCCCTCTTGAGGGAGCTGTCGGTTGGCATGAGGTGACAACTTGGCATGAGGTGTCAGCGTAGCTGACGGAGTCCTGATGCCTAAAGCCGACTGAGGGAGTACACGGATACTATATCGTTTTAAATGTATTATATTGTTAGGAATAAATTATTCAACGGAAGATTTTCTAAAAATACAAGTTGAGCACCGAAATATTCATCAGGATTTTCTTCGAATAAATTATTCAACGGAAGACTTTCTAAAAATACTCCCTCCGTCTGCTTCGCAGCCACCTCCCTCAAGAGGGAGGCTATAGTACCCTTGAACAGTAACACTGTAATAAAAAAGTTTTTAAAAAGTTTAAAAAAGTTGTTGACAAACAATACCATTTAGTATATAATACATCTTGCGTTGAAAAACAGCGGAAAACAAAGACAAGAAAATGTCTAAGTTTTATCGGGGGTGTGGCTCAGTTTGGCTAGAGCACCTGCTTTGGGAGCAGGGGGTCGCAGGTTCAAATCCTGTCACCCCGACTGTTAGAAGATGCAAGGTGAATAGATATGCGGGGTGTAGTTCAATGGTAGAACACTAGCCTTCCAAGCTAGATACGTGGGTTCGATTCCCATCACCCGCTTTCGTTAGGCAAGAGCTTAACAGATAACTAATGGTGGGTATAGCGCAGTTGGTTAGCGCGCCAGATTGTGGCTCTGGAGGCCCAGGGTTCGAATCCCTGTATCCACCCTTTTGTCGTAATAGACAAAAGGTATTGGGCTATCGCCAAGCGGTAAGGCACAGGACTTTGACTCCTGCATTCGACGGTTCGAATCCGGCTAGCCCAGCTATTGATGATTCGAATTCGTAATCATTAATTGATAATCATTAATAAGGTATAGAAATGGGATACTAGCTCAGGTGGTAGAGCACTTGACTTTTAATCAAGTTGTCCGGGGTTCGAGTCCCCGGTGTCTCATTCACAGCTTATGCTGTATTCGGGGTGTGGCTCAGTTTGGCTAGAGCACCTGCTTTGGGAGCAGGGGGTCGCAGGTTCAAATCCTGTCACCCCGATTGTAAAACTGAATAATTGTTATAATATAACATGCGGGTGTAGTTCAATGGTAGAACACTAGCCTTCCAAGCTAGATACGTGGGTTCGATTCCCATCACCCGCTTTTTATTTTTGTCTTTAAAATGTAACCAAGATTAGAAAGACAGTGAATGAATTTTCACTGTCTTTTTTTGTTGACAAATATAGTATGAAATGATACAATACGATAAGTAAGTTTAAGCTAATTAAAGTTAATGAGAACTAATATCAATAAGAGGGAACTATGAAAAAGAAAATTATTTATTTACTATTGCTAAGTGTGATTTTACTGTCTGGTTGCAAAGTAAATGCTAGGCAAGAGACTACAGAAGCGACCCAAAAATCAATGGAAGAAACATCTAAGAGTACATCATTAGAGAATACATCAGCTTCAAGAGAGTTATTTGCAATGGATACGTATATGACAATTACAGCTTATGGCAAGGGGTGTAATGAAGCAATTAATCAAGCAGAAGAGGAAATTACCTATTTAGATAATTTATTATCTACGGGAAATGAATCAAGTGAAGTATCACTTTTAAATAAGAACAAACAAGGTGAAGTTTCGAAGGCTACAGCCACATTATTAGAAGAATCACTTGATTTATATGATAAGACGAATGGAGCATTTAATCCAGCAATTTATCCAATTATGGAGGAATGGGGATTTACAACTAAAAATTATAAAGTTCCAACAGAGGAAAAATTAGAAGAACTGTTAAAAGTGATTGACCCTAGTAAGATTTCTTATGAAGATTATACAGTATCTCTTGGCTCAAAAGACTTAGAGATTGACTTTGGCGGAATCGCAAAGGGCTATACGTCTTCTAGAATTATGGAAATCTTTAAAGAAAACGGAGTAACTAGTGGTCTTGTAAGTCTTGGAGGGAATGTTCAAGCACTAGGAAGTAAAGTAGATGGAAGTGATTGGAAAGTGGCTATCCAAAATCCGAATGGAACAGAGGATTATTTAGGTATATTGCAGATTAATAATCAAGCAGTAATCACTTCTGGAGGTTATGAGCGATATTTTGAAGAAGACGGTAAGACTTATCATCATATTATTGATCCAGCAACCGGATATCCAGCAGATAGTGGAATCGTTTCTTCAACGATTGTCAGTGGCAATGGGTTACTAGCCGATGGTCTATCGACGTCTTTATTTGTTATGGGATTAGATAAGTCGATGCAGTTTTGGAAAGAACACAGTGATGAATTTGATGCCATTCTGTTAACAGAAGATGGAAAACTTTATGTGACAGAGGGAATCGAACATAAATTTAGTTCCGATTTAGAGGTAAATGTTATTAAAAGGGTTAATTAAAAAGTAAAAGGAGATAATGGGAGAATAATGAAGGGAAATTGGAAAGAAAAGTGGCTTCCTTGGACAGGTTTTATACCAGTACTTGTATTGGTAGTCTGCGTTACAACTGCGTTAAGTGGTTATTCAGCACCTGTTTATGAGTTAAAAGGTACTAATATAGAAGTTGAAGCAGCACAAAAGCCAAGTAGTGTAGAGTCTAGGGATGTAACTAGTTCGCAGGAGAGTTTACAAGAAACTACACAAGAAACCTCTACTTTAGAAACAGCTAAAGAGGGTGGCAAGTATAAAGATGGAACTTATAAAGGAAGTGCGAAAGGCTTTGGGGGAATGACAACGGTAGAAGTTGTTGTGAAGAATGGAAAGATTTCATCGGTTAAAATTTTAAAACACAATGATGATGCAAGTTTTATTAATAAAGCTTCATCGATTTTATCAAAGATTGTAGCTAAGCAAAGCACGAATGTAGATACAGTTTCAGGTGCTACCTATAGCTCTGTAGGAATTATTCAGGCGACTAGAAATGCGTTAAAAAATGCTGTAGCAGAAGGTCAAACCTTAGAAGAAACAAAAGCTATAAAAACAAAAGAAAAATCAGCTTCTAGTCAGACTAGTAAAAAGGCAACTGTACGTATTGGCAAAGTAAAAGAAGATGGAAACTATAAAGATGGAACTTATACGGGAACTGGCACAGGATTTGGTGGTCCATTGCAGGTAAAAGTGGTTATAAAGGATAGTAAGATTTCTTCCATTACTTTAGTAAATACAAAGGATGATGCAAGTTTTATTAACAAGGCCAAAAGTCTATTAAAGATGATGGTTTCTAGACAAAGTACAAATGTAGATACAGTTTCAGGTGCTACCTATAGCTCTGTAGGAATTATTCAGGCGACTAGAAATGCACTTAGTAAGGCTAGTGGCAAAAAAGTTAAAGAAAAAGAGACCAGTGCCAAAACAAGTGCAGTAGAAGAAACTACAAAAAAAGCAATTACACCTACTGTAAAACCTATTAAAGAAACCGGAGAATATAAAGACGGAACTTACATGGGAACGGGTACAGGATTTAAGGGTCAATTACAAGTAAAAGTTATTATAAAGAATGGAAAGATTCAATCAATTGATCTTGTAAATTCAAAGGATGACAAGCCGTTTATTACAAATGCGAGTGGTCTTTTAAAGACTATTGTACGTGGACAGACTACGAATGTGGATACAGTCTCAGGAGCAACCTTTAGTTCAAAAGGATTAATTGAAGCAGCTAGAAATGCACTTAGTAAAGCAAAAGGTGAAGGCTCTAAAGAAGTAAATCAACCTACGACAAAAAAAGAAACTGAAAAAGAGGCAACAAAAACACCGACTACAACAGAAGAATCAACAGAGGAAAAATCAGTTGAAGAATTAACAGCTGAAAAAGAAACAACTTTAGAAGAAACTTCTGTGAATGAGGAAAAAGAAACAGAATCCGAAACATCCAAAAAGCCTGTCACAAAGTCGTACAAGGATGGAGACTACATTGTAAGTGCTAATTGTATGCCAGACGAGATGAATATGTTTGAGGAATACAAATTGACACTAAAAGTTACAATTAAAAATGGAGTAATTTCGAATATCTCCAATGCAAAAATGAGTTATGAAGATGCAACGAATGAAATGTTTTTAAATATGGCATTAACAGATTTAAAGAAGACATTAGTTCATACAACGAATACCAATATTGATGCAGTTTCAGGAGCAACTTGTTCGTCGAATGCAATTCTAGAAGCTGTAGAAAAGGCATTACAAAAGTCAAAGGAGAATTAATTAGTTGTGAAGACATTTTGGATTCGAGTAGTAAATTTACTAGTTATTATAGGAGTGCTATTTGGTTATAATACCGTGCTTGCGCAGCGCAAAAATGCAGAAACCATTGCAAAGCTTGAGAATGAATTACAAGTGATGCAGCAACAAGCAGAGGAATTAGGCGCGTATAAAGATGGAACTTATAAAGGAGAAGCACAAGGGTTTGGTGGACCTATTGAAGTAGAAGCTCATGTAGAAAAAGGAAAGATTTCTGCAATTGATATTGTTTCTGCTAAAAAAGAGGATAAAGCGTATCTTGACGCAGCAAAGGCAATAATTGAATCTATGATTGAAAATCAAACAGCTGACATAGATACGATTAGTGGGGCAACTTTTAGCTCTACAGGAATAAAAAATGCTGTAACTAAGGCATTAGAAGAGGCAAAAAATGAGTGATACTAATGAGAAGATAAATGATACGATAAATGATACGAATGGTAAGGCTGAGAAAACTAAGAAATTAACAATTAAACAAAAAGAAAAATTCATACCTATTTAAGAACTGTAATTCAACTATTTTTCTTCTTTGTTTTTCCAGCAGCCTTTACAACAGCTTTTTCTGGAATAAAGTATATATTTACACAGTTAAATTCTGGAAGTCCAATTGTTATTACGTCATTTGTCAGTGCATTAATTAATCTATGTGTATTTACAATTCTATTTGGACGATTTTTCTGTGGATATGCATGTGCATTTGGAAGTTTAGGTGATGCAGTTCATGCAATTTATATGAAAACAATAAAAAAGAAGGTTGATTTACCTAGTGGACTAAAATATGTCAAATACATCGTATTATTTGCAATTGTTATGCTCTGTTTTACAGGAGTTTATAGTAGCCTTCCATCATGGAGTCCATGGGAAGTATTTTCGATGCTTCAAGCATTAAACTTTAAATTATCAGGTCATCTAATTGGAATTATTATATTTATATGTATATTAGTTGGAATGGCTGTATGTGAACGATTCTTTTGTCGTTTCCTTTGTCCAATGGGTGCAGTATTTTCATTGCTGCCAGTAATTTCAGCAGGAGCACTTCACAGAGATCGACAAAATTGTGGAGCAAAGTGTTCAGCCTGCGAAAAGGCTTGTCCTTGTAAGGTCAAGCTACCAGATCGATACTCTTGGGATACGAGTGGTGAGTGCATTATGTGTCAAAAGTGTATTCCCACTTGCCCAAAACAAAATATAAAAAGCGATTATAAAGCAATCATTTCAACCGTTGTTCGTACAATTTTATTAGTTGTAGTGATGGTTGTCACAGGGGTGTAAAAACCCCTTAAATTTAAATTATATGTTAGCCTATGCTAATAAAAAATATAATGAACTAACAATGAAAAGGAGATTCATTCTATGAGAAGAAGTAAAGAATTTTTTGCAAGAACTCTTGCACTTGCACTTGCAGCATCGATGCCGCTAACGATGGGAACAGGAATCCAGTTAGTATCAGCAGCAAATGAAACAAATGTGCAGACACAGGCAAAAGGAAATTTCCCTTATGCAGATGGAACTTATAATGGAAGTGCAAAAGGATTTATTGGTGATATTGAAGTTGCAGTAACAATTAAAGATCAGACAATTACAAAAGTTGATATTTTAAGTACTGTAGATACACCATCCTATTTTGAAATGGCTAAACCTTTAGCTGATCAGGTTGTAGAAAAACAGAGTACAGAAATTGATACAGTATCAGGTGCTACTTTTAGTTCAAAGGGGATTTTAAATGCAGTAGATAAGGCGTTAAAAACAGCAGAAGAAATTACTAAAAAACAGGAAGAAACTGGACAAGGAGAAACTACTGAGAAACAAGAAGATGAAAAACAAGAAGAGACTAGTAAGTATGTCTATGGAACTGTTAATTTAAATTACGCAGACTATTATTATGGCGAATTAAATTCTGTTAAAGAAAATGCTACTATGGATTTAGAAGCAGCTGATAAAGTAGGTTCTTTACGCACAGATAAAGGACAGTTAGACGCGGTGACAAGTGCAACGGCGTCTAAATCGACAAGATATAGTACAACAGATTTTACCAAAAATAAAGATGGCAGTGTAACCATTAATGGTATTAAAGATGTTCATATTGCAGTTCCAACAGCTTTGTATGAAGAAGCAATTAAGGCTGTAAAAGAGGGCAAGACTTGTAAAAATCAGTTGTTAAATATTATCAAAGATTTAAAGGTTGAAAAAGACACTCCAAAAGAATATAAAGTATTGAATGGAGATGGAACTCTTACTGAAATGAAGGATTCAGTAGAAGCTAAAGTTAATGAAAATGCATCTAAAACTGTATCTGTACAAACCACTACACCTTGGGGAAATTATCAGATTAATGTTGTTGATTCAGATAATTTACCTTCAACAGCTACAATGGAAGGTGTCGTACTAGAAATGACCGATGGAAGTAAGTATGCAATGAAGCATTCAGAAAACCTATGGCTACAGACTGGTGAAATGGCATTAGTTGTAAAAGAAGGATTTGTTGAACCTCATGGAAATCAATTACCTCATCAAAGATTTGCTGATATTGAAGGAAAAACTTTAAAGAAAGTTACTTATATTGTACGTGATGGTGCAGACCTTGTTTATGATAACATCAACATTTATATGAAGAAGATTCTAGATACAAATGCCTATGGATATACAGCTAATACAGGAATTTTTGCGGATGGTGTACAGACCAAATTTACTGCAAAACTTCCAAGTGATAGTAACTATCAATTAAAATCTGTAAGCTATGGCTCTGGAAGAATGGCAAGTTTATTAGAAGCAGGTACAGACTACATTTATGATGCAAAGACGAATGTATTAACCATTAATAAAACAGAAAATACAAAGGTAGGAACTTATTCACTAGTCTTTGAAGATGAAACTTATGGTGATTTAAGTGCAAAAGTGTTATTAAAATCTGACATGAAGGCAGACGCTGTAAAGATTGAAAATAATAAGGTTGTAATTTCTGATTCTAAGGTTACTTTAGCTGAATATTTAGATGGAATTTCAAGTGTAAAGATTGATGGCAAAGCTAGTGGAGCAAGTGCTTCTAGTATTGTAGATAAAGATGGAAACATTAAATTTGATGCAGTTGTAGTAGGAAGGGATAAATCTAAAACTCCTGTATTTGCTAATTATTCAAAAGATAGTGTTTATACTCTTGAGTTTGTATCCGAAGGTTATCCATCTATTAAAGCAACGGTAGGAAATCCAGATGGTTATAAATATGTTTATGCAGGTCTTACTTGGGATGAATATTGGAAGAGTGAAGGCGTATATGCAGCAGGAAATGCCTCTTCATCTAGTGAAAGGGATTCTAGAGATGAAGCAGACAAAGGTGGATTTGACGTAGTTACCCGTGCAACTAAAAACCATGGTTTACATAGAGGAAGTTTCCAGAGCATTGCTACAATTTATGACACGGATGGAAATAGTTATAAAGTTCTATCTTGGTCAAAAGATGGTAAAACAATTAATCTAGTAGATGGTTCAAGTATTGGATGGTCTAAAGGTACCATTACAAAGTCTGATGGTACAACATCTACCATGAAATACTATGAAGTGTCAGGTATTAAATATGTGCCTGTAAAAGTTAAAGAAGCAGATTATGAAGAATTTGCTAAAAAATATCAGGTAACTGAAAATGCTGGCTCATTAACTGGAGGATATAGTGAAAATCAGTTAAAAGCCTATGTAAAAACAGCAAAAGTTACAAAAGATACCAATGGATTAAAAACAGCGACAAAGAATGCAGATGGAAGTTTTTCATTTAGTGCTAGAGAAACTGGAACAGATTCTGGATTAGTATCTGAAACCTTAAAGAAAGTTGAAAAGGTAACTGCAACTGTTAAAGAAGCAAGTGGATCATTTGGTGAATTCTTACGTGTTGATTTAACAGGTGATGGATATGGGGATCTTGGTTCTGCAATGTATGCAGTAAAATGGAGCTATTATGGAAGTGATTCTAAGAATACAAAACCATTAACGACCTATGGCACAAAATTTGCGGCAGATAACTGGATGCATAAATTAATGGGTATTCAATTAGGACTTACAGAATCTGAACGTTGTAAACTTCCAAAAGGAACTGATGGAACAGGATATTGGGCTTTAACTGTCTATGCAATGGGCTATGAAGATTATACTGTAAACTTTAAGGTCACTGATGCAAATATTGTAAAACCTAAAAAAGATGAAGTAGTTGATGTAACAGCATTAAAAACATCTATTCAAAAAGCAGAAGCATTAAAAGAAAGTAACTATACCAAATCTACATGGGCTTCTATGCAGATGGAATTAGCAGAAGCAAAAGAAGCATTAGGTGCTAAATCACAGGCAGTAGTTGACGAAGCAATTGCGCATTTAGATGCAGCAGTTAAGGAGCTTGTAGAAAAGAAAACTCCAACCATTACAGTAAAAGATAAAACCGTTACTTATAATGGAAAAGCTCAGACAATTGGAAAATATCAGACCTATAGTGATAGTAAATGCACAAAGAAAGTCAACGCAAAAGATGCTGGAACTTATTATGTGAAGGTTGTAGTAAAAGCTACGGATACAACAAAAGAAGCAAGTAAAGTTGTAAAATTAGTCATTAAAAAGGCAAACCAGACGATTAATGAAAAAGATAAAACCGTTACCTTCAATAATAAGGTTCAAAAGATTAGAAATTATCAGACCTATAGTGATAGTAAATGCACAAAGAAAGTCAATGCAAAGAATGTAGGAACCTATTATGTAAAGATTACTAAGGCAGGAAATAAAAACTATAATGCGGCTACAAAAGTAGTGAAGTTAGTAATTAAACAGGCAAATCCTACAATTAAGACAAAAGTATCCTCTAAGACTTATAAAGTAAGTGCAGTTAATAAGAAAGCACAGAGCTTTACAATTGGAGCATCTGTAAATAGTAAAGGCAAATTAACTTATAAGTCAAGCAATAGTAAGTTTGTGAAAGTAACTTCTTTGGGAAAAGTAACTGTTGTAAAGAAGGCAAAGAAAGGGACTTATACAATTACTGTGAGTGCAAAAGCAAAAGGAAACTACAAGGCAGGAACAAAGACTGTAAAAATCGTAGTAAAATAATTCCATAATTTAAGGGAGCTTAGGCTCCCTTTTTTTCACTAGATCCCCTTCTTACTAATGTACAGGGCATCTTTGCACGTATAATTGCATGAGAATTCATATTTGAAGCAGCAAAGAGTTGGTTCGCTCCATATTGTCCCATTAAATAAGCTGGCGCATGCATAGATGTCAATGTAGGAGTTGTGTAATTACAAATCTCCATATCATCAAATCCAATAATAGCCACATCATCAGGCACTTTAATCTGATAGTTACTAAGCGCCTTCATTGCACCTACAGCAATCGAGTCACTAGCAGCTAAAATCGCTGTAGGAACAGAATCGCGTCTGATGAGTTCACTCATCATCTCATAACCAGATTCAATAGAGAATCGTCCGCTGATTATAAACTCTTCATAATTTAAATTGTGAGTCTGACAATAAGAGATAAAGTGAGCTTTTCGCTCATCTTCTACAAGTTCGCCATCTCCAACATATTCTACACCACCTAAGAATCCAATGTCTGTATGACCAAGCTCCCTTAAGTAATCAAGGGCCTCATAAATTGCATGATGAAAGTCCAGAGAAATAGAAGAAGCTTGATAATTATCGATTGGCATATCTAAAAATACGATATTTTTAGTAAAATTTAGTAAATTATTTACCTCTTGTTTACTAAACTTTCCAATACAAATTAATCCATCGACTTCTTTTAAAACATCCATATAATTTAAGTCAGTCTTAAAAGCTCTAGTAATCTGAATACTATTCTTTAAACAAAAGTCTTCAATACCCTCTCGAATGAGTAAGTAGTAGTTGTCTTTTAATTCTTCTTTAGAAGAAAACCATTGTAAAATACCTAGATTAAATGCAGATTTTGTAGTAGTTCTAGTCTTTTTATAATTCAGCGATTTGGCAACCTCAATAACTCGTTGTTTAGTTTCTAAAGAGGTACTAAGAGTCGGATCATTGTTTAAAATTCGCGATACAGCAGCAGGAGATACTCCAGCAAGTTTAGCGATATCTTTAATTGTAGCCATAATAATCTCCTTATAATAAAAAATATACTAATAGTATAGCACAAAATAAGTAAATAGTAAATAAAATTTAGTAAAAATATCTTGACTGTTTACTAAAAGTGTATTATACTCTGATTTAGACAGAAGCTGAAAGGAGAATTACATGAAAAATACAAAAGCCCTTATTCAAGAATTAAAAGATGGCGTTTATGCAGACCGTTTAAAAGATATTTATGTAGATACTTCTTTATTAGAGTATCAGACTAAGAGATATATTAAAGCTATTCAGAAATATGAAAAACTCTATGGACCAGGAGAAGTAAGAATTTTTAGTGCTCCAGGACGTAGTGAAATTGGTGGGAACCATACGGATCATCAGCATGGTATGGTGCTTGCAGCTTCTATTAATTTAGATGCAATTGCAATTTCTTCTCCATTAGAAGGCAATGAAGTTCAGATTGTATCTGGTAAGTATCCAATGGTAACGATTAATTTAGATGAATTAGATATTGTAGAATCAGAGAAAGGTACGACCAAGGCATTAATTAAAGGGGTATTTGCAGGTTTAAAGAATCGTGGATACAAGATTGGTGCATTTAAGACCTATATTACAAGTGATGTATTAATTGGTGCTGGTTTATCTTCATCAGCAGCATTTGAGACTATTATTGGAACCATTATTTCAGGATTTTACAACAATATGGAGATTTCTCCAGTTGTCATTGCACAGGTTGGACAGTATGCAGAAAGTGTATACTTTGGAAAACCTTGTGGTTTAATGGATCAGATGGCTTGCTCAGTAGGAAGCATGGTTCATATCGACTTTGCAGATCCAGAGAATCCGATTATTGAGAAGGTAGAATATGATCTTGAAGCAAAAGGTTATGCACTTTGCATTGTAGATTGTAAGGCTTCTCACGCTGATTTAACTGAAGATTATGCAATGATTCCTATTGAAATGAAGAAGATTGCTAATTATTTTAAGAAAGACTATTTAAGAGATGTCAATGAAGCTGATTTCTTTGCGAATATTGCAAAACTTCGCAAGGTTTGTGGCGACCGTGCAGTGATGAGAGCAATTCACTTCTTTGGTGATAACGCTAGAGTGGCTGAACAAGTGAAAGCATTAAAAGAAGATCGACTTGCTGACTTCTTAGCAATGGTTAAAGCTTCTGGAGATTCTTCATTTAAGAATTTACAGAATGTTTACACCAATCGACAGGTGCAGAATCAGAGTATGTCGATTGGTCTTGCAATTAGTGAGAAGGCTCTTGGTTCTGAATACGGTGTATGCCGTGTACACGGTGGTGGATTTGCTGGAACCATTCAGGCATTTGTTAAGAATGAATATACTAAGACTTACAAGAAAATTATGGAAAATATCTATGGAAAAGGTGCTTGTCATATCTTAAAGATTAGAAAATATGGAGGAATGGAAGTATAATGAGTATTTTAGTATTAGGTGGGGCAGGTTATATTGGTTCTCATACCGTATATGAATTAATTGACGCAGGTGAGGATGTTGTCATTGCAGATAACTTAGAAACTGGACACATTGAAGCTGTTCATCCAAAGGCAAGATTTTATAAAGGGGATATCAGAGATCGCGCATTTGTTGATTGTGTATTTGACAATGAGAAGATTGATGCAGTCATTCATTTTGCAGCAAACTCACTAGTTGGTGAGAGTATGGTTGATCCATTAAAATACTATGATAACAATGTAAATGGAACAAAGGTGTTGTTACAGAGTATGGTTGCTCATGGTATTGATAAGATTGTGTTCTCATCAACAGCAGCAACTTATGGTGAACCAGAGAAGATTCCAATTGAGGAAACTGATAAAACAGAACCTACAAATACTTATGGTGAAACCAAGCTTTCTATGGAGAAGATGTTTAAATGGACAGCGAAAGCTCATGGACTTCGTTTTGTATCTTTAAGATATTTTAATGCTTGTGGTGCTCACAAGAGTGGAGAAATTGGTGAAGCTCATAGCCCTGAGACTCATTTAATTCCACTAATTTTACAGGTTCCTAATAATCAGAGAGAATTTATTTCTGTGTTTGGTGATGACTATGATACAAAAGATGGTACATGTATTCGTGATTATATTCATGTAACAGATTTGGCGCAGGCTCATATCTTAGCTGTGAAGTATTTAATGGCTGGTAATGAAAGTAATATCTTTAACTTAGGAAATGGTGTTGGATTTACTGTACAGGAAGTAATTGAAACTGCTAGAAAGGTAACAGGACACCCAATCCCAGCGAAGATTGAAGGAAGACGTGCTGGAGACCCAGCACAACTTGTAGCTTCTAGTGTAAAAGCTAGAACTATTTTAGGATGGAATCCTGAACATGCAGACTTAGAAGAAATCATTGCAAGCGCTTGGAAGTGGCATAAAGCTCACCCACATGGATATGCAAAGTAATAGAGAATAGATAAGATTAGATAAGATAATTGATATATGAAATAATTCGGAGGAAAAGTATGATTCAGACATATATTTACGAATTAGTAAACTATGGAATTGCTCATCATTTAATGGAAGAAGCAGACCGAGTATATGTAACAAACTGCTATTTACAGTTATTTAAGTTAGATAGCTATAATGATCCAGAAGGCGAAGTAGCTAGTCGTCCAGTACAAGAAATTTTAAATGATATGCTTGACTATGCGTATGAAAATGGTTTAATGGAAGACAATACAGTCACCTATCGTGATTTAATGGATACTAAGATCATGGGTGTAATGATGCCTCGTCCTAGCGAAGTTATTAAGACTTTTGAAGAAAACTATAAAGAATCTCCACTCAAAGCAACTGATACGTACTATGCAATGAGTTGTGATAGTAACTATATTCGTAGAGATCGTATTGCAAAGGATAAAAAGTGGGTAACAAATACTGAGTATGGTCCAATTGATATTACGATTAATTTATCAAAGCCAGAAAAAGACCCTAAGGATATTGCAAAAGCAGGAGCTGCTAAGCAGAGTGGTTATCCAAAATGTATGCTTTGTAAGGAAAATGAAGGATTTGAAGGAACTTTTACTCATCCTGCTAGACAGAACCACAGAATTATTCCTATTACTATTAACCATACTCCTTGGTTCTTCCAGTATTCTCCTTATGTTTACTATAATGAACACTGTATCGTATTCAACAGCGCGCATACACCAATGGCAATTAACCATGCAACATTTTGTAAGTTATTTGACTTTGTCAGCCAGTTTCCTCATTATTTTGTTGGTTCGAATGCAGATCTTCCAATCGTAGGTGGTTCCATCTTAAGTCATGATCATTTCCAGGGTGGACACTATGAATTTGCTATGGCTAAAGCACCTATTGAAACTCCAATCCAGTTTAACGGATTTGATGATGTAACTGCTGGAATTGTTAAATGGCCAATGTCTGTAATCCGTATTAAAAGGAAAAGATACAAAGCGTTTAATTGAACTTGCAGATAAGATTCTAGATGCTTGGAGAGGTTACACTGATGAAGATGCTTTCGTTTATGCATTTACTGGAGAAACTCCTCACAATACGATTACACCAATCGCAAGAAAAAATGGTGAAGATTTTGAGATGGATTTAGTTTTACGTAACAACATCACAACAGATGAATGTCCTTGGGGTGTTTACCATCCAGCTGAAAAATACCATCATATTAAGAAAGAAAATATTGGTTTAATCGAAGTTATGGGTCTTGCAGTACTTCCAGCTCGTTT
>JPZU01000001.1:2262174-2285971 GCA_000875945.1 Lachnospiraceae bacterium TWA4
TTAGACGGACATAGTCCGGATAAGACGTACAGATGTCAAGAAAAAGTTCGCGTACACAGGAATATGGAAGATGAAAAAACAGTTTTTCAACATCCCCTTTTAGTTGAGTAATACAATTGCTTGTGCAGCCATTCCTTCTTCACGTCCAGTAAATCCAAGACCTTCTTCAGTCGTTGCCTTTACACAAATCTGATTTTTCGAAATTCTAAGAGCATCGGCAATATTTTCAACCATCGTTTCTCTATAAGGGGCAAGTTTTGGCTTTTGAGCAATAATTGTTGCATCAATATTTCCAATTTCATAGCCATTTTCTGATAGAAGAGTGCCTACATGTTTTAATAATTTAATACTAGAAATTCCTTTATACTTAGGGTCTGTATCAGGAAAGTGCTTGCCAAGATCTCCAAGTGCAGCAGCCCCAAGGAGGGCATCCATAATGGCGTGGAGTAATACATCTGCATCAGAATGACCAAGAAGTCCTTTTTCCCAAGGAATAGTTACTCCACCTAAAATTAAATCTCTACCTTCTACTAATCTGTGAACATCATATCCCATACCAATACGCATAACAGTTCTCCTTTCGAAATTTTAAGTTTGAATAACAAAAAAGCTGTACACAATGTGTACAGCTTGATTAGTAGCGAAGGGGGAGATTCGAACTCTCGACACCACGGGTATGAACCGTGTGCTCTAGCCAACTGAGCTACTTCGCCATAACTGGGACCTACAGGGCTCGAACCTGTGACCCTCTGCTTGTAAGGCAGATGCTCTCCCAGCTGAGCTAAGATCCCTTTTTCAAGGTTTTTCTAAGTCGTTTTCCCGACTGCTCCATTAGTATATCCGATATATGAAAAAAAGTCAAGCACTTTTTAAAAAATTTTATACTTTTTTTTAAAAGAGTATGATATACTAAAAATGATTAACTAAAGTGAAAGGAAGCGAGCTTTTATGTACTACTATTTTATTATCAATCCATTGGCATCTTCAGGAAGGGCAGCAGTTATTTGGAGAGATTTAAAACGTTATTTAGAGAAGCATCAAATTGAATATGAATCTTTTATGACGTCACGTCCTCACCATGCTGTTCAAATTGCACATAAGTTGACAAGTGGTGAAGAAAAGTTAAAAAAGAAGGTCATCGTTGTTATTGGTGGAGATGGAACTTTAAATGAAGTAGTGAATGGAATAGCAATTTCTGCTTTAGTAACTTTGGGGTACATTCCAGCAGGTTCGGGAAATGATTTTGCTAAAAGTATGAATATTTCTAGACGTCCTAAGAAGGCATTGATTAGAATTCTTTCTGAAGAACAAGTAGAGCTTATTGACTATGGGATGTTGTCTTATATGGGAACTGTACTTAAGCAACGTAGATTTTTAGTAAGTAGTGGGATTGGATTTGATGCAGCAGTTTGCGAAGAAGTTTCTTATTCAAGAATTCGAGTACTACTTAATCGAATTCATTTAGGAAAAATTTCTTATATGGAGACGGGATTGAGGAATGCCATAACTCGTAAAACTTTTAATGGTGTATTAGAACTAGATGATACTCACAAAATTCCTTTAAAGCGTGTTCAGTTATTATCAATTCATAATCAGCCATATGAAGGTGGAGGATTTAAATTTGCACCGGAGGCTGAATGTAATGATGGACTTTTAGATATCTGCGTGATCTCTGGAAAATCTAGACTTCGATTTATTTCTTTATTGTTTTCAGCTTTTAGGGGAAAACATATTCATAAAAGAGGAGTCAGACATTATCAATGTAATGAATTTTCTATTAAGTTGGATCGTCCTATGATTGTACATGCTGATGGAGAGATTTGTGAATATTTGCATGAAATCAATTATATGTGTGAGCATAAGAAGATTCGAATGATTGTGTAATTAAGAGTTCTAGTTTCTTGTTAGGAATTTTAAAGAAAGGGATTATACAGG
The DNA here is from genome assembly GCA_000875945.1 of Lachnospiraceae bacterium TWA4. GTDB lineage: Bacteria > Bacillota > Clostridia > Lachnospirales > Lachnospiraceae > TWA4. Next base: position 2,264,110 of record JPZU01000001.1, read on the forward strand.
CTAATAGCCTATTATAAATCACTTTCATAAAATGGAACTGGATTGGAGCAGTTGAAATGTATAAGAAAAATCTAGAAGATTAGAAGATTAGTCGTGTCTTAGTGGCACGGCTATTTTATTGTCAAAATTGGCTATTTTTTGGATAAAACTCGTATTTTATTGCCTATGAAAATAGTATGTTCAGAACGTGTAGTTTGAAGCATTGTAGATTCAGAGATTTTGGGAAATTCGTGCCAATTTATAAAAAATGCGCATTATACACATTTTACTTGACAAAAATACGCATAGTGTGTATAATATGTATTGTAAGGAGGTAAATCATGAGAGCCAGAGAAGTAGAAAAGCGTTTATTACAAGATGGTTGGTACGAAGTTAAACAAGTCGGCTCACATAGACACTTTAAGCATCCAACCAAAAAAGGGAAAGTTACAATTCCTATACATACAGGTGATATTGATAAACGCACAGAGAAATCAATACTCAAACAGGCGGGGCTTTTATAAGTCCTGCCCCTTAAAATGAAAGAGGTGTATATAAATGAAACTTGTTTATCCTGCTATTTTTTATCCATGTGAAGAGAAAAAGGGTTATACTGTTGAAGTGCCAGACTTAACAGGCTGTATATCCGAAGGCGATTCATTAGTCAACGCCATTGAAATGGGAACTGATGCAGCGTGTGGTTGGATTTTGGGCGAATTAGAAGAAGGTAATGATATCCCTAAAGCATCCGACTACAAAGATATTGTACCCGATGAACCTGATGGATTTGTCAATTTATTGGTGTTGGATATTGACAGTTATATCGAGCGATATGGAAGTAAAACTGTTAGAAAGAATATCACAATTCCAGCATGGTTAAATACCTATGGAGAGAAGAATCATATTAATTTTTCAAAGGTTTTACAAGAAGCATTACTTTTAAAATCACAAAGTAACTAATAGTATAGAAGATAGCGTAGCCGTTGGTGGTTACGCCAGGGCAACCGCATAAAAATAATTAGCACAAAAATCACCATTTTTCCTTTATAATAAAAGAAAAGTGGTGATTTTTATGATGGAGCTGAAGCAAAATGGTTGAGTTTGGCAATATCAATGCCTACGTAAATCATGAGGTAGTACCTCCCTTTCTAAAAGTCTAATACCGTGATATCCACCAACGATTATCCATGTAGACTTGATTGAAATAAGTAATCAAAAGAAGAACTTTTGGCAACATCCAGCACATAAACAATTCAGATAAAAGTAGTGGCAATACACTCCCGTTGAGTAGTCAAAGCTACAGAATAAAAATCAAAAGTCATAGTATCTGAATGTATTAAACCACGATATCAAAAAATATAAAAGGAAAGGGGAAATGTATGTAATTTCTCTATGAAATTATCATACAAGTGATATAATGAGTAATCAAGAAAGGGCAAAAAGAATTATTGATCGACTCCCAGAGGATAAACTTATATTTGTTATAAATATTTTGCAGAATAGATTTTTGTGCAATTAGTCCAATGGTTGTCCATGCTGATGGAGAAATTTTTGGATATTTGCAGGAAGTTAGCTATGTCTGTGAGCATAAGAAAATACGAATGATTGTGTAAGATTTGATAATCCTATTGACTTTGTAGGAATTTAAGGCTATACTGTTAGTTAAGATTAACTAATAGGATAGGAGTGAGAGGATGAAAATAACCACAAAAGGTCGTTATGCTCTACGTGTAATGATTGATTTGGCGCAACATGAAGGTGAAGGATTTATTTCGTTGAAGGCGATTGCTGATAGACAGGGTATTTCAATGAAATATTTAGAATCTATTGTGTCATTACTAAATAAATCTGGATTACTTCTTAGTCAAAGAGGAAAAGATGGTGGATATCAATTAAAGAATCCAGTTGAAGAATATACGATTGGTCAGATTTTAAAGTTATCAGAAGGGAGTTTAACTCCAGTTGCTTGTCTAGACTATGGCACACATAATTGTGAAAAGTCAGCAGATTGTATTACACTTCCTATGTGGCAGAAATTAGACGCAGTGATTGAAGATTATTTAGATAGTGTAACTCTTAGAAACTTAATAGAGAGAAATGTGTAGAGGTATCTATTAGTTTAAGTTAAGTGATAAATCAAGGCTATAATAAAATGAAGATCTTAGTATTAGAGATAATACTGAGGTCTTTTTGTATGGGAAAATAGAATACTTGATATGTGGATGGTTGAAGTGATTCTAGTTTATAAAAAATACCTCCTTATGGTACAATGATAATGGTTTGTTAACCATATCAAAGTAGAAAAGGAGGTATCTTGAATGGATGTAATAGTCTATTATGAAAATAAGCTATTTAATAACTTTATTTACCGATTTTTAGGATGTGTGAAATTTTTTCACAAGCTCGATTTATTAGTTATTTGAAGTTTGCACTTGAATTACTAAGATTGATAAGATAATCTATGTCGTACCTATATAAAAATGTAACCACTTGAGCTCTCGTACAAGTTGCACTTGGCTTAAATCCACTTCCAGTTCCTGATGTGATTTCATTTTCTGATGCCCATAGGATTGCCTTATAAAATGGACTGCTTTCAGATACATCTTTAAATGGATTTTTTGTAGTCTTTGGTTCTGGTTTTCCTGCCATACGCCATAAGAACGTTACAACTTGTCCTCTTGTGCAAGTTGCACTTGGACTAAATTTATCTTTTGCAGTACCTGTTGTAATTCCATTTTCTGATGCCCATAGGATTGCCTTATAAAATGGACTGCTTTCAGATACATCCTTAAATGGATTCTTTGTCATCTTTGGTTCTGGCTGTCCTACAATTCGCCATAAGAAAGTCACAACCTGTCCTCTTGTACAACTTCTATTGCCAGCAAATGTATTTTCATTAACTCCTGTAGTTAATTTCGTATGATATGCCCAGACAATTGGAACATAATAGGCATTATCGGAAACATCGGTAAAAGGATTCTTTGCAGTTTCCCTATCTCCACAAAGTATACATTCGCGATAAATGGAATTACTCAAATAATCGGATTTCCAACCTTTATTCCAATCATGGCCTGTAGCTTCTATTTCTTCTGAAATAGTATCTTTAAATGTCTCTCCATTAAATAAAACACTTGCTGTATAATCTTTTTGTCCTTTCTTAGTACAAGTTGGATTTTGCACCTTCATTTCTATTGTACATTCTTTTTCATATTTTTTATTTTCGTCTATCAATAAAAGTTGCTATACAAGATTTCTTGTCATTTGACCAATTAAATGATTTTTCTTTTAAAACTACACTTTTCACAGTCACTGGAATTGAAACTGTATTATCTAAAATTTCTGTAATTAAAGTAGTAGTTCCATTTGATTTACCAATGATTTGATCATTTGATACGGTTGCATATGTTTTATTATCTACCATCCAAAAATATAAAATATTCACAGGCTTTTTGCCAGCAGGCCATGTTTCAGAAAGTTGCAATCCAACTTGAACATTTGGAAGATTTTCACTTTCTCCAACATTTAATACATACTCCGATGGGTTCGTTGTAATTGTGCTATCAGTAATAAAATCTGTAGAAATCGTAATGTTTACATTTTCTGTACGATCATTTGCTAATGTTTCATCGCTTATATTTGAAGATTTTGCTAGTTCCATTGCCCAGTAATGGTATCCATTGTAATAGACATGTCCAATACCTAATTTGTCATAATTACTATTTAACATTGCACGGCGATGACCTTGTCCACTATATTTTTTATCTGCCTCAGCCCAACTTGTAAATGCGCCAGAAGCTGTTGTTTGACCAGCTGCAATACATTCACTAGCACTCGTATATGCATAAGCACCATATGCTGAATAGGTATCCAATCCATTAGGTCTAGTATGATCAAAGTAAATTGCAAGTTCTGCTGCTCTTTGCATTGCAACAGATTCTAAATCATAGTCATAGGTTAAATTTTTTAAGTTGGAACAAGTAACCTTAGTAGTATCATCTTTATTCCAATACCAAGCATCTGAACTATTTCTAAATTCATTAATTTTATCTAGAATAGTTCTGGCATCTGTTTGGCCATAGCTAACTGAAAGTTGAATATCAACTGTCGAAATCTTTTTCACTACAGTTATAGGAAGTTTTAACGTTTCTGTTTGATAATTATCTGTATCGTCCGCCTTAATAATAATTGTAGCAGTTCCTTCAGTTATACCTTGAATAATTCCATCTTCATCTACTGTAGCAATACTTCTATCACTAGAACTATAGGTTAAATTTCCTTTTGCACTTGCAAGTACTTTAGCAAACTTTCCAATTGCTACACTTGAATTTGTAAGACTCGCTTCAATTGTTTGCTGAGCCTTTTTAATTGTAAATGTAGTTGTAGTAGTTCCAGTGTATTCACCCTTACCAGTAATAGTAACTGTAGCAGTTCCAGCATTTATATTATCTGAATAATCTACGGTATAATCTGTTCCATTTGATAAGATTTTAGAACCATAAGTGACTGTTATAGAAGGATTTTTAGCCATACCATCGTAGGTATAATTGTCATCTGAGAGCTTGACTGTACATTGAGATATAAAAACTTTTTTCTCTACTTCAACATTTGTTTCGTATTCGCCATCTCCATCCTGGTCTGCACTTACAATAGTTTCACCATTTTTTTCAGTAATAAAAATTTGTTCTGCATCATCAATTAATTTAAGTTCTACTTCCTGCTCATCATTACCTAAGACTACTACAGTATCTTGTAGACTTTCATCAGATTCAACAATATATCCTTTATCAGAGGAAGTGACAGTAATATCTGATTGGCTAGAGCCATTCATTTCAAATTTATACCATGGAGCTGTATAGGTTCCTTCGTCAGAAACAAGAGTTACTGCATAGTCCCCAGAGTTATCAGAAATTTTTACTTCATCAGAATTATTAAAGGTTACTTCACTACCAGATGAAGAGGTTATATTCACAAAAGATGTATCATATTTCATTGTAAGGTTTAAATCATCTTTAGTGTTTGAATTTGATGTAATTGTATAAGAGCTATTGGGATTTTCGAATACAACATTCATATGAGTTGCAGAATTACCATCATTAAGATCGAGTTCATCATAATAGCTCCATACCTTTAATTTTTCATCCGTAGTTAGCCCATTAATGTTTGTTTCATTTCCTAATCGATCTTCAATTTTTAATTTTAAATCATTGGAATACAAATAAGCTCTATTCGATGCATCGGTTGTCAATTGAGTGTCATCTTTGTTCAAATCTATTTTTTCAGCATTGTAAACTTCATAATCTTTCCATGCATTGGTAATATCTATAAATTTATGGCTCTCAAAATTAACAAAAGGTTTTCCTATTTGAGTCGTATAACTCGGAATACAAAAGTCTGATTTATCTTCCTTGTAGTATATATAAGATTTTTTAACATCGTCCTCACTACATTCAAATTTATTGATATCATACACTTTGATATAATAATCATAAGTAATACCGTTAAAAGTATTTGATTCTTTTACAGGATCTCCATATGCAATCATACGATGTCCATTGTCATAATCATCATCTTTTTTATATTCTCCATAATCTCTATTATATTTTCCAGTATAATTTATACCAAAAGCTACAAATCCATTTCCTGATTTTAATAGATTTTCTAAAGTTTCTAATGCCTTTTTGGGACTATAATTTATTCTATATTTCCTTGCACCGCTTGCATATTGAATAAAATAATAGTAATTAATCAAATCTCTTACTTTATTTGAAATCTTTAACTTATTAAGTGTACTATCTGTGCTTCCCCAGTAACTTGGTGTAAGATATCCTGCTTTACACAATGCAGCAATCATACTCATTCCATAACAAGAACCACCCCATTTTGCTCCATCCATATTTTTTTATCATATTTCCATTTCATTGTTTCATTATCACTATTCGTAGAATGGGTAAATAAATAAGTTCTTAAACTTTTATCAGAAATTCTATAAGTATTAACTTCTCCATGTGAAAAACTCCACTTATCCTTTTCATTAAATGTACGATCTGACTTAGATGATGCCTCAACTGTCGTCGTCTGATACACCTGTGTTGCCACAGCATTATCTGCACCCACAACCACATTATATTGATAATCACGATCACTTAATAAGAATGGAACGGATGTATTCCATGTAACTGTCGTTGTACCATCTGCTGCTAAATCTCCAACATTCAACTCTTGATTCGTTACCAAAGTCATTCCAATCGCTGGATTTAATTTAGCCTTTATACCAGTCACTTTTTGAGTATTTGGATTATGAATCGTCGCTGTAACTTTTAAGTTAATATGAGACTGATTCTCTCCATCTAAATCTACTACAAAAATATTTTCTGCTGAAAGACTAACACTAAGAGAATCTTTTAATATATTCGAAATATCAACACTCGTAGATGTGGTTTCTCCATTTGGAGAAAGGAATTCAACCGTATAAGTTCCCGCTTTATTAATCTTTCCTATAACAGAAATATAATAAGTTATCATGCTATTTTCTGATTTTGAAGAAACAACCGTTGATGGAGTATTAAATGTAATTGCATCTTTATTACTACAAGACCACTCCGAACCATCAAAAGTTAAATCGGCATTTTCATCAATTGTCAATTCAACCGAAAAAGAACATGTATCTCCTATGTTAATTTCCTTAGATGAACCAGAATAATTTCCCTCATCTTTATTATACTTTCCTATCGAAATTGAACTAATAATTCCACCACCATAGTACTGTGGTTTTAAATCCAATAGATTTTCATTACCCGTCTCTACGATAGAAATTTCATTCCAACTCTTTGGTGAGCCCATATAATAAACTTTTTTTAACTTAGAACAGCTATGGAATGCATCTTGCCCAATTTTCTTAACACTCGTTGGAATTGTAACACTTGCTAAAGAAGAACACCCCCAAAATGTTCCATAATCAATTTCATCTACATTACTAGGGATTTTAATGGATGTCAAATTTCTACAATACCAAAATGCATTATTCCCTATAGTTTTTACTACATCTGGTAAATTTATTTCTTTAAATATACATAGTCCAAAAGTCGATGCTCCAATAGATTTAAGCTTATCTCCTAAATCAATTTCTGTTAAATTGCCACAATTATAAAAAGCATAATCACTAAGAACTGTGACTGTATTGGGTAGTTTGAAACTATTTCCGGCTTTTGCAATTGGATAACGAATTAGCTTTGTTTTATTTGCATTATATAGGATTCCATTGACTGAAGAAAATGCAATATTTCCGGACTCGACTCCAATAGTAGCTAAAGAAATGCAATCTGTAAAAGCTCCATTTTCAATTGAAGTAACTGTAGATGGAATTTGATAAGCAACACTTTGTCTTCCCACTGGATAACAAATTAAATTAGTCATCTCTTTATTAAAAAGAATGCCATTTTTAGAACAGTAAGATTTGTTACTATCATCCACTGTAATTGTTGTCATCTTATCGCAATTATTGAATGCAGGTAATGCAATACTTGTTACACTTGCAGGAATTTTTACTTCAGTTAAAGATTTACAATATCCAAATGCACTTGTATGGATTTCTTTAACCGTATCTGCAATTTCAACATTTGTTACCGATTGACAATTCCAAAGGGTATAATTTCCCATCGTTGTGACACCAGAAGCTATAACAACACTTTTGATTTTTTTTGCATATTCTTTCCAAGGAATATGTTCTGAATAGCTATAGTCTGCCATAGCGCCTGTTCCAGAAATTGTCAATTGACCATTAGATGAATCAAATTTCCACTTTACATTTGTTCCACAAGATCCACTTGTAGAAGATGTTGTATCTTGAGTGGAATCCATAACTTTAAAATCATCTAACTCCTGATTTTGATTTGACAAGGTTAATGCTTCTGTTATCAATTCTGTTTCTTGTGATACATTCTTGTTCTGTTTTGTAGTTGCTTCCACTATTGCTGGAGTAAAAAACAGACTCAAACACATGGATAGTGTTAGTATTAATGCAATCAGTTGTTTCAACCTTTGTTTCATAAACTTTTCCTTTCTACTTTAAAATACCAAGTTTTCCGCTCTTATGAACTAAAAAGTTCTTTAATCTTAACTGCAACCCTCCTTTAGTTATTTAGTTCTTGGTTATAATTGTATCTTGTTTATTTGATTCTTTCAAGTAAGTTTTTTCATATAGATAATAAAAAAGACCTCATCATTCTCTCTTTTGAGAGAATGATGGGGTCTTTTTAGTGTTAGTTTTTAGTTTGTTTGTCCATTGTAGTAACGATGAATAAATGTTACTGTAGCACCACGAGTACAAATAGAACTTGGATTAAAGGTTGTAGAAGAAGTACCAGTAGTGATTTTATTTTCAACTGCCCATAAAATTGCTTTATAAAAGGCACTGTTTGGATCAACATCTTTAAAAGGATTTACAGTAGTTGTAGGTTCAGGTGAACCAGCAGCTCTCCAAAGGAAAGTAACAACTTGACCACGAGTACAGTTAATAGATGGTGAGAACGTAGTGTCAGAAGTACCAGTAGTAATTCCCTTTTCTACAGCCCAATTAATTGAATTATAGTAAGGCGATCTCGAATCAACATCTTTAAAATTGTTAACAACAGGTGCTTCAGCTTTTTTGATTTCGAATGAAACAGCTTCTGATTCAAAAGCGTTGTAGTTTTCCGATTCATCAACATAAGCTTTTACAAAATAAGTGCCAGAAGTAGTTGGAATAGCTTCTGTAAATTCGCCATCAGCTGAAGTTGCATATTTGAATGTAACTTTACCGAAAGCAGCTTCTGCAAATGGAATAGGTGTTTCACCTGCTTTTACATCAGCAACCTGTAATTCTTTAGTTAATGAGTTATTAATTTTGTTAATTACAAATTTAACAGGATCAGATTCTAAACTCTTATAGTTATCAGTTTCTTCTACAATAGCTTTTACAAAATAGGTACCAGCATTTACAGGAACATCTTTTGTAAATTCACCATCAGCTGAAGTTGCATAAATAAATGTAACTTCACCTTCTGTAGCTTTTGCAGTAGGATTAAGTACTGTACCATAGTCAATATCTGAAACGTTTAGTTCTTCAATCCAGCTGTTATTAGCTTTTTCTTTCTCATTAATTGTAAATCTTACATAAGTTGAAAGTTGTGAATAATTATCAGTTCCCTCAACACTAGCTCTTACATAATATTGTCCAGCTTCTGTTGGAACATCTTCACTCCATGGTCCGTAACTGTTCTTTGAGTATTCAAATTTAACAGTACCAAATTTAGCTTCTGCGTTAGGTTCTAGAGTTTCACCGACTGTAATATCTGCAATTGTAAGAGCTGTAACCCATTCATTTTTAGCGGGATCAATGTAGAAAGCTACTTCTTTGGATACTAATCCATCATATTCGTCAGTAGCATCAACAATTGCTCTAACATAATATACTCTACTAGATCCTTCTGTTGGAACCTTATCAGACCATGTGCCATCAAATCCTAATCGATATTCGTATCTTACTTCACCAAATTTAGCTTCGGCAGATGGAGAAGGAGTTTCACCATATGTAACATCATTAACAGATAATTCCTTAACCCATGCATTTTGTGATTTTTTGATAGAAAATTCTACAGCTTCTGAGATAAGTCCAGTATAAGTTTGAGTTTCAGAAACATAAGCTTTTACAAAGTATGTGCCGATTGCTAGTGGAATAGTATCTGTGTAATCTCCATCCTTATCAGTTGCATATTTGTAAGTTACTTCACCAAATTTAGCTTCAGCTTTTGGTGATGGAGTTTCTCCAACTTCAATATCTGTACATGTAAGTTCTGTTGTCCAAGAGTTCTCTTCCTGAGGAACTTCAATACCTTCAACTTTAATGTTGTGTTTGTTAGCATAGTCAAGAAGGTTTGCACAGTTGTCATTTAAATGAAGTATTACATTTGCGTTAAATGCATTTTCTTCAATTGTAGCAACATCTGATGTAAATGTAATATCGGTTAACTTTTCATCAGATAAAGCTTTTGCGTTAATTGTACCTACTGGTTCACCAGCAATTTGGTCTGGAATTACAAGTTTAGTTGCTTCACCTGAATAACCCGTAATAGTAATGGTTCCATTATTTTCTTTAAAGAGGATACCACTTTCAGTTTCACCATAGTTGGTTGGGCTCATTGGATGAGCAGCACGGAATTCATCATCACCGGTATCATAAGAAAGACGAGTGTGATGTTCTCCATTGACTGTACCCCACTGAGTAGTAGGATAGTTTTCTTTTAAGTATGTAGCTTCATTTTTCATAAAGAAGCGCCATCCACGACTTGGATATACATCAGGATCATAGTAAGAAGCATCCCAAGTTGCATCTACATTGTAGTAGTATTCACCTAATTTAACAATGTTCCATGCATGATCAGCTCCAACAACAATTCTGTTTTCAAGACCAGCCATAGAAGCTAAATAGTAGAATGCATTTGCATAGCCTTCACATACAGCGCCCTTATTTACAATTGCATTGGCAGCTGAGTATCGAACTAGATTTGTATGACTGCGATTTTCATCGTAGTCTACATTACGGCATAACCAGTTATAAATGGCTTTTGCTTTTTGGTAGTCCGATTTTCCCTCAAGTTTAAGTTCATCAAGAAGTTCTTTAGATTTTGTCTCTAGCTGACGTTCTAAAGAAGCATTATTAAAGTATTCCATGTTGTAAATGTAAACATTACTGCTGCCGCTTGTAGCAGGAACACAAGATTCTACCTGACGTTTTAAGTTATCACCAAGTCCAGCTTCACCTGTATGAGTATAGGCTAAATCTCTTAACGCAGTAAAGGTATCGCCTGTTAATCCTGAAGAAGATCCAGTAAACTGAACAACAATACGGTTCTTTCTAGCCTTCATCTGTTTAGCGATATCTTTAGCAGCTTCTTTGGCATCTGCATAAGAATTAGGAAGGGTAGTTGAAATCGTTAAGTCTTTATTTCTAAATGTTGCTACAGTATCATCATCATATTTATAGCTTGCACTCCAGCTCTGGCGACTAGCAGACTGTCCTTCTTCACCTGCACTAGGATAATAAATACCATTCATATTATAAGTTTTAGCCCAAGAAGAATAACTTGCTGGCATCATAAAGAGGGTACCAACTGCACCAACACTGCCTTCATCACTATTTGTTAAGTCAACAATATAGTTCTTATCTTCTCCATAGGTTACAACATTCCACATATGGTCTTCTTGCTGACCGTTCATATTACAAGGACCTGTAACAAGTCGAACATCAATAGAAGCATCTTCAAATGTTGTCATATCACAAAGGAACTTAAAGGCTTTTGCATAACCTTCACATACAATATTTGTAGAAGAGTTATTATCAAATACATAAGGTACCTGCCATGCATTGCCAAGTTCATAAGAACTATCACCAATGTGTTTAGCAGCTTCACTGTCGTAAGATACAGCTTTTATAATATAGTCTGCATAATACTCTAGTTTTTCATAATCTGAAAGGTTTTTAGCAGCTTCTACTACTTTCTTTGCGTTTGTAAGAGTAGTTTTAGCGGTAGATTTTGCTTTGGTTGTATCTACATCCCAGTTAGGAGCTGTACCATAGTTTGGATGATCGATGTAATACTGTCTGTATTCGTCTTTGGTGTTTTCATCTGCACGATAGTCAGCTGTAACAGCAAACGCACCTGGAATATAAGATTCAGAAGTCATACCGACTGTACCGTCATCTTTTAAGTATACAGTGATTGGCCACCAGCCCACACCTTTTACTGTACGATCATGCCAATATAGATCATAAGCACAATCAGCCCATAAAGCTTTATTTAATTTTGAGGAACCACCTTTTGTGTAGTAGTCAAAATAACCTTTGTTTTCAGCCCATCTCTGCCATGCAATGTTTGCATCAATAGAAGCTTTGCCATTGGCATCGAAATCACTTTTAGAAAGACCAAGTGCAGAAAGTGTTGCGTTATATTTCGCATCATTAACATCTAAGCCTAAGGCATCAGCAATATTAATTTCAAGAATTGCATAAGATCTTTCACCAGCAGCAATTTCACGAATCTGGCGTCTTGCTTCATTGAAAATCTTCATTTGCTGGTCATTTAAGTTTACAGTTGAAGAATCATGAGTATTTACATAAGGAACTTGGGTCTGAGGATCAACAGCTTTTGCAGTAATCTTGAAGGATACAGCAGTCGATTCAAGTCCTGAATAGTTCAAAGTATCAGCAACGGTAGCTTTAACATAGTAGGTTCCAGTTTTTGTTGGAACAGTTTCAGTAAATTCACCGTTAGCATCTTTACTGTAGTTGAACACAACCTTACCAAAAGCAGCAATTGCCTGTGGTGAAGGTTTTAATCCTTCAGTAACATCTTTTACATTTAGTTCAGTTTTCCAAGAGTTGGTTGCTTTTGTAATGTTAAAAGATTTTACTTCAGATTCTAAAGCAGTATAATCAGCAGTTTCTTTTACAGTAGCTTTTACATAATAGGTTCCTACATTTTCAGGAACTTCTTCTGTGAAAGTACCATTTTCTTCGGTTGCGTATAAGAAGTTTACATCACCATAAGCTGCTTTAGCTGAAACGACTAGTTTATTACCATAGACTACATCAGAAGCAGTTAATTCACTATTCCAGCTGTTTGTCTGCTGAATGCGTTCGTTAATTTTAAAAGATACAGGATCGGATTCTAGACCTTTGTATTCTTCATCTTCTGCTACAATAGCTTTTACCCAATAAGTACCAATTGCTGTTGGAACAGTAGCTGTGTATTCTCCATCTTCTGTAGTTGCGTAAACAAAAGATACTTTACCATGAGAAGCCTCTGCCTGTGGAGCAACTTTATCACCTTCTAGAATATCTTTGATGGAAAGTGGTACAGTCCAAGAGTTTTCTTTTTTAGCAACACTACTAGTGATTTCTAAGTCTTTTGCTAGATAAGAATCATTATAGTTTGTACCATCAGATTCTTTATAACTATAGGTATAGGTACCACTTTTAGTTTCTACTTGGTAATCACCATAGTAGTATTTTGCTGCTACCATAAATAACTTGTCATAGCTAGATTTTTCACCATCACAGTTTGTTAGGTCGACGATATAGTTTTTTCCATCAAGTGTAACAACGTTCCACATATGATCGCCAGATACAGAAGCTATTACTTTGCTAGTCATCTTTCCTGTTACAAGCTTCACATCAATTGTAGGATCATTAAAGGTTGATAGATCACATAAGAATTTAAAGGCTTTTGCATAGCCTTCACAGACAACGTTTGTATTAGGATCGTCATCAAAAACATTGCCAATAAAGAAAGCATCAGATGCTTCTTGTTTACTGTTGCCAATTAGAGATGCAGATGTAGTATCATAGGTTACAGCGTCTAAAATATAATCTCTATAAGCAGTTAGCTTTTCCATATCGGATAAGTTTTTATATTTTTCAACAACTGCCATTGCATTTGGAACAGTTTTAGCGGTTTCTTCAGCTGTTTCTTGAGTATTTACATTTGTACTCTGACCAATACCTGTATAATAGGAATCATAGATATTGTTTCTAGTTGTAGCTGCACGATAGTCTTTTCTGATACCCATAATTAATGGAACAAAGGAATCTTCATTCGGACCAACAGTACCATCTTCTTTTAAAACGATGGATACTGGCCATGCAGAAATCCCTTGTGTTACTTTATCATGCCAAAACAGTTCAAAAGAGCATTCTTCCCAAATGGCATGGTTGATTTTCTTCCAGCCTCCACTATTATAATAGTCGAAATATCTTTTGTTTTCAGCCCAACGTTGCCATTCAACACTAGGATTATAGGTTTTAGCGATTCCATTTTCATCAAAGTCTTGCTTAGACAAACCTAATTCAGATAAGGTTGCATTATACTTTGTATCAGTTACATCCATGCCTAAGGCATCTTTGACATTAATTCTTAAAATGGCATCACTTCGTTTACCTTCAGCAATTTCAAGAATCTGTTTCTTCGCTTCTTTAACAATCAGCTGTTGTTGAGGAGATAGTCCCTGAATAGCTGATTCATGTGTATTAACATAGTTTACACTTACGGTTTCATCTGCTAATACAGCTTGCGGTGGGATAGGCACAATGCAAAGAGAGATTGCCGTTACCATCGCAACGATTTTTTTCAGTTTGAACTTCTGTTTAAACTTCATTTTTTTCCATTCCTTTCGTCTTTTTAATGTTGGTCTTTAATAGATGAACATTCAGCCTAGATTCTAACATATATTAATAAGAAATTCAATTTAAAAAATGTTCTTTTGGAGATATAAAATTTAAAAAAATTTCGCTTTCTTTTGTAGATATTTACAAAAATAACTTAGTGATAAATCAAATAAAAGTAAAAATTCGTTTTAATCAAGAGTTCGGAAGATATTTTTTTTGACAAATACTTACTTATCATGTAAAATTAGTACTTGAATTTGCATAACTATTCATAATTATTTATAATAAATAAATCTTCGAATAGTTTGATATTTTGAAAGGGGACAACTATGAGTAAAGTATTTAAGTTTCACAATGATGTAGATACCGATCAGATTATTGCATCTCAGTATTTATTATTACCAACCATTGATGATATGAAAGGTTATACGTTTGAATCTTTAGATAGTGAATTTGCGAAGAATGTAAAAGAGGGAGATATCATTGTCGCAGGAGAAAACTTTGGTTGTGGTTCATCTAGAGAACAGGCACCTAGTGTATTAAAAGCTTTAGGTGTAAAAGCAGTTGTTGCAAAATCATTTGCAAGAATCTTTTTTAGAAACTCTATTAACATTGGTCTTCCAGTAATTGTTTGTTCAGATATGTATGAGAATGTAGAAGCAGGAGACGAGGCTGACCTTGACCTTCTTGCCGGAACTGTTAAGGCAAATGGCAAAGAATTTTCTTGTACAAAACTACCTGAATACATGCAGACAATTTTAAATGCTGGTGGTTTGATTGCATTCTTAAATAAGGAGGAAGACTAATTATGGGTATGACAATTGCAGAAAAGATTATTGCAAGAGCAGCAAAAGTAGATACTGTAAAGCCAGGAGATATACATACAGTGAATGTTGATTATCTAATGAGTAATGATGGAACCACTCACTTAACCATTGATATGTATAATAAATTAAAACATCCTAAAATTGCAGATAAAGAGAAATTAGTGTTTATTATTGACCACAATATTCCAGCAGAAAATCCTAAGACTGCTGCTGCTCATAAGAAGATGAGAGAATTTGCTAGAGCCAATGACATTAAATTCTATGAGGGCAAGGGTGTATGTCATCAGGTGATGTTTGAAGAATATGTAGAGCCAGGACAGCTTATTATGGGTGCTGACTCTCATACTTGTTCGTATGGTGCTCTTGGTGCATTTGGTACAGGCGTAGGATGTACAGACTTTTTATATGCAATGGTGACAGGAACTTCGTGGGTGATGGTTCCAGAAACTCTTCGTTTTAATCTTCATGGAAAATTAAGAGAAGGTGTTTATCCTAGAGATTTAATTCTTACAATTATTGGGGATATTGGAGCAAATGGTGCGAATTACAAAGTTATGGAGTTTGCAGGAGATGGGGCTCATAATTTAAGTGTCAATGACCGTTTTGTACTTTGTAACTTAGCAGTAGAAGCAGGAGCTAAAACTGGTATTGTAGAGCCAGATGAAAAAGTTGTAGAATTTATTAAAGAGCATGGCAGAAATGCTGATCACCTATTTGTCAGTGACGAAGATGCGAAATTTCTAAAAGTATATGAGTATGATTTAGATAAAATTGAGCCAGTCGTTGCTAGACCAGACTTTGTCGATGATGTCATTCCTCTAAGTGAAGTCGGTGATGTAAAAATTGATGAAGCATTCCTTGGCTCTTGCAACAATGGTCGAATTGATGATTTACGTGTAGCAGCTAAGATTTTAAAAGGCAAAAAAGTTCATGAAGATGTTCGATTTTTAATTGCTCCCGCATCGAATAATGTCTATATGCAGGCATTAGATGAAGGACTCATTGATATCTTTATGGAAGCTGGAGCTATGGTCATGAATGCCAACTGCTCGGTTTGTTGGGGAAGTTGCCAAGGCGTTATTGGTGCTGGTGAAGTACTTATTTCAACAGGTACTAGAAACTTTAAAGGTCGTGCAGGACATAAAGATTCTAAGGTGTATCTAGGTTCTGCTGCAACTGTTACAGCCAGTGCTATTGCAGGAAAAATCTGTGGTGGAAACTAAGGGGGAAACGTGAAATGGAACAATTTACAGGTAAAATTTGGGGTACTTGGAGATGATATTGATACCGATATCATCATTCCTACAGAATATTTAGCACTTCCAACCGTCGAAGATATGAAAAAATACGCATTCTCTCCACTTAGACCAGAACTTGCAGGACAGATTGGGGAAGGGGATATCATTGTTGCAGGTAAAAACTTTGGTTGTGGTTCCTCAAGAGAGCAAGCTCCAGAAATTATTAAAGCATTAAAGGTAAAATGTGTAATTGCAAAGTCATTTGCTCGTATTTTCTTTAGAAACTCTATTAACAATGGTTTATTATTAATTGAAAATCCAGATTTAAGAGATGCAGTTGTTGAAGGTGATGAGATTACAGTAACTCTTGGTGAGAAGATTTCTCATAATGGAAAAGACTATGAAATTTCTTCACTTCCTGACAATTTAATGGAAATTATTAATGCAGGTGGATTAGTAAAAGCAATGCAAAAGAGAAATGGGGTAATCTAAGATGGGTGATACATTAATTCAGAAGATTATTAAGAAAAATACCGGACTTTCTAGTGTTAAGCCTGGAGATATTGTAACAGTCGATGTTGATCGTGTAATGATTCACGATATCTTTATCCCATTTGTTGTTGATAAATTTAAGGAAATGGGATTTAAAAAAGTTTGGGATAACGATAAAGTGGTTTTAATCTATGACCACTTAGTTCCTACAAGTGCTGTAGAAGATGTTCGTCATTTTCAAATTGGTGATGCATTTGTTAAAGAACAAGGACTTAAAAATTTCCACAGAGCCGATGGAATTTGTCATCAGTTAATGCCTGAAATGGGTTATGCAAAGCCTGGAAATATTGTCTTTGGTACAGACTCTCATACAACAACTTATGGTTGTGTAGGTTGTTTCTCATCAGGAATCGGCTATACCGAAATGGCATCCATTTTAGGAACTGGACAGATGTGGATTCGTGTACCAGAAACCATTAAAGTTGTTGTAAATGGCAAACTTCCTAAGGGAGTTTATTCAAAGGATATTATTCTTCGTTTACTTGGAGATTTACGTTCAGATGGAGCAACTTATAAAGTGTTAGAATTTTCTGGTTCAACGATTGATGAAATGAGCGTGGCTTCTCGTATGACCATGTCCAATATGGCTATTGAAGCAGGTGCAAAAGCTGGACTATTTGCTCCAGATGAAAAGACGGCCAGCTATTCGAAGGTTGATATGAAAGATATCGAGTGGTTAAAGGCAGATGAAGATGCCTCCTATTGTAGAACGATTGTCTATAATGCAGAGGATTTAGTGCCAGTACTTGCTTGTCCTTCACAGGTTGATAACATTCATCCGGTAGAAGAAATGAAGGGAACCAAGTTAGATCAGGTATTTATTGGTTCTTGTACTAATGGACGTTTAGAAGACTTAGAAGTAGCAGCTAAGACTTTAGAAGGTAAGAAGGTAGCTCCATATGTGAAGTTAATTGTAACACCAGCAAGTCGTAGCATCTATTTAGAAGCAAGTAAAAAGGGGTATTTAAAGACATTAGCAAAAGCTGGAGCAATTATTACTCAACCAGGTTGTGGGCTTTGCTGTGGACGTGCTTGCGGTATTTTAACGGATGGAGAGCGTGTACTTGCAACCAATAATCGAAACTTCCTTGGACGTATGGGAACTTCTAAGGTAGAGATTTTCTTGGGTTCTCCTGCAACTGCTGCAGCGAGTGCAATTGCTGGGGAGATTGTAGCACCAATCGAATAGAAGATTTTTAAATGGGAGTCTATTGTCTATTTTAGAGACCGTTTTAGAAATCGTTTTAGACACCGTTGGCACTTGTGTGATAAATTTGTGTGATAATTTTCACAAAAAACTCAAACTCACGAAAAAAAGAGTATACAATAGAAAAAGAGAGAAAAACTAAAAATATCTATCAATTTACACCTAAAAAGACTCTTGCAAATTTAGGGCAAATCGAATAAGATATAGCTAATCGTTAGCACTCGATGTTGATGAGTGCTAATACCGAATGTTTAGGAGGATTTAACAATGAGATTAGTACCATTAGGCGATAAAGTCGTTTTAAAACAAAAAGAGGCAGAAGTAACTACACAGTCTGGAATTATTTTATCAAGTGGAAGTAAAGAAAAACCACAGGAAGCTGTAGTTGTAGCTGTAGGTCCTGGCGGAAATGTAGATGGCAAGGAAGTAACCATGATGGTTAAACCTGGTGACTGTGTAATTTATACAAAATATGCTGGAACAGAAGTTAAATTAGGTGAAGAAGAATTCATCGTTGTAAGACAGAGCGATATTGTTGCTGTTGTAGAAGACTAATAAATAATAGAATAAATATTATAATAGAATAAATGTTGCTATTTTACTATTAATTAGTTTAAAATATTTATTAAATTTCTTATTTTTGGAGGATATTGATCATGGCAAAGGAAATTAAATATGGCGCAGATGCCAGAACAGCTTTAGAAGCTGGTGTAAATAAATTAGCAAATACTGTAAGAGTAACCTTAGGACCTAAAGGACGTAACGTTGTTTTAGACAAATCTTATGGTACTCCATTAATTACTAATGATGGTGTAACTATTGCAAAAGAAATCGAATTAGAAGATGCTTTTGAAAACATGGGTGCTCAGTTAGTTAAAGAAGTAGCTACAAGAACCAATGATGTAGCTGGTGATGGTACTACAACTGCAACTGTTTTAGCTCAGGCTATGATTAATGCAGGTATGAAGAACTTAGCAGCAGGTGCTAACCCAATCATCTTAAGAAAGGGTATGAAGAAAGCAACCGCAGCAGCTGTAGAAGCAATCAAAGAAATGTCAAGCAAAGTAAACGGTAAAGAACATATCGCTAAAGTTGCAGCAATTTCAGCTGGTGATGAAGAAGTTGGTAAGATGGTAGCTGACGCTATGGAAAAAGCTACTGCTGATGGTGTAATCACTATTGAAGAATCTAAATCTATGCAGACTGAACTTGAAGTTGTAGAAGGTATGCAGTTTGACCGTGGATATATTTCAGCTTACATGTGCACAAACACAGAAAAAATGCAGGCTGAACTTGACGAGCCACTTATCTTAATCACAGATAAGAAGATTGCTAATATTCAGGAAATCCTTCCTTTATTAGAGCAAGTTGTAAAAGCTGGTCGTAAATTATTAATCATTGCTGAAGACGTTGAAGGTGAAGCTTTAGCTACTTTAGTTATGAATAAATTACGTGGAACCTTTACTGTAGTTTGTGTTAAAGCTCCAGGATTTGGTGATCGTAGAAAAGAAATGTTAAAAGATATCGCTATCTTAACAGGTGGACAGGTAATCTCTGAAGAAGTTGGTTTAGAATTAAAGAGCGCTACTATCGATATGTTAGGACGTGCTAAATCTGTTAAAGTTCAGAAAGAAAGCACTGTAATTGTTGATGGTTATGGTAGCTCAGAAGAAATCAAAGAACGTGTAGCTCAGATTAAAGCTCAGTATGAAACTACTTCTTCTGCATATGACAGAGAAAAATTACAGGAACGTATGGCTAAATTATCTGGTGGTGTTGCAGTTATCCGTGTTGGTGCAGCTACAGAGCCAGAAATGAAAGAAGCTAAACTTCGTATGGAAGATGCTTTAGCAGCTACTAAGGCAGCAGTTGAAGAAGGTATCATCAGTGGTGGTGGATCTGCTTACATCCATGCTTCTAAGAAAGTTGCAGAAGTTGCAGCTAGCTTAGAAGGTGATGAAAAGACTGGTGCAGAAATCGTTCTTAAAGCATTAGAAGCTCCTTTATTCCACATTACAGCAAACGCAGGTTTAGAAGGATCTGTAATCATTAACAAAGTAAGAGAATCAGAAGTAGGTATGGGTTATGATGCATTACATGACAAATATGTAAACATGGTAGATGCAGGTATCCTTGATCCAGCTAAGGTTACAAGAAGTGCATTACAGAATGCAACGAGTGTTGCTTCTACATTATTAACAACTGAATCAGTTGTTGCAACCATCAAAGAAGCAGAACCAGCTATGCCAGCAGGTGCTGGAATGGGCGGAATGATGTAATTTAGATGTAAATGAATTCATCCATTCAAATAAATATAAATTTAAACCCTCCTCATTTTGAGGAGGGTTTTTTAGTAAAATGATTAATTTTTTGAAAAAGGGAACTTACAAGGTAAATTTAAAACTATTTGTTGCTGCAACAAGTAATTATTTATCAAGCACTAAATCTGTAGTCGTAAAAAAATCTGTGAAATAATTAAATAACGAAAATTATAAATTATATTTAAAATTAATTATTTTTATGATAAAATAAGATAATATTTACAGAAAATTAAAAGAAAAGGAGATTCGAATGAAAAAGAAACTTTTGTATTTATGGATATTGATCTTATTTTTTCTACTTGCACAATATCCAACAATTATTTATGCAGACTATGAAGATGCTACTCAAACTATGAAAATTACTTCTTTTGAACAAACAAAAGAAGGCGTTACACTTCATTGGAAATTACAGGATTCTATTGATTCATCCAGTATTTCAGTTATTGAAATTTTAGATCAAAATGAGTCGACAATTTATTATGGATCTGAATGGATAGATAGTTATACAATTCCTATTAGTGATATTTCTTTTGGAAATGTACAACGTTATACAATTTATGCTAGAACCGATTATATTTATGATGATGTGTATGAAGAATATACGTATAAAGAATATAAATCTGGTTGGGTGGAGATTCCTGCCTATACGATGGAAAAACCTATAATTAAGCAATTAAATTATAAAGATGGAAATATAGAAGTTCAGTTTAGTCGAGTGGATTATGCAGAGAATTATGTTGTATCTCTATATGAAAAAGGTTCATCTTATAAAGAAGATTACATAGAGGTTTTAGGTGATACAGATACAGTTGTATTTTCTTCTTATTATTTGACAAAAGGAAAAGCATATGAAGTAGAAGTTGTTGCGTTTAAAGATGATTTAGAAACCAAAAGTGAACGAGAGAGTGTTGTAATCCCATTAGATCCAGTAACAGGAATTAAAGCTAGGAATAAGAGCGAAACAACAAATGTGATTAGCTGGAATGAACAAAGTGATGCAACAGGTTATATTCTTGAATATGCAACATCAAAAAATGGAAAGTATACCACGCTACAAACATTTAAGACAAATGAGACTTTAAACTATACTCATAAAAATTTATCATTAGATAAAGTATATTATTATCGAATTTATGCATATACCAGTGATACCAAATCAAAAGCATCAAAAATAGTTTCTGTTCGAGTTGTTTTAAATAAAGTAGGTTCAATAAAAACATCCATGCAAAGTGAGAAAAAGATGAAGGTCACATGGAAGAAAAATCCTAAGGCAGCAGGATATTATGTGTACTATGCAGTCTATAATTATGACAATGATGATTATTATTGGGATGAAAATTGGAGAGAAAAATTAAGCTATAAATCTCTTTCTACAACAAAAAATGCTTCAATAACAGCAACAGTGTCACATGGAAAAACTTATGTCTATAAGATTATTCCTTATCGAACAGTAGGTAAGGATAAAATTAAAGGTCGTAGTGCATTTGTAGATCGAATTGCTAATTATTATGGTTGTGAAGATGAAGATTACGATACTA
>JPZU01000001.1:2286067-2292891 GCA_000875945.1 Lachnospiraceae bacterium TWA4
CGTACCAGTGAATACAAATCATCTTCTGAAGCAAAGAAAAATATGACTACAATTTCTGTTAAAGTTTGGGATTTTAAAAAGGGAATGTCTGGTAAGAAAATTACAAAGACCAAGAAGATTACAGTGAATAAAAATATTGCAGGGACTGTAAAGAAAATCTTTGAAGAAATCTACAAAGGAAAAGAAAAAGCTCCTATTTATTCAGCAGGAGGATTTTCTTGGCGAACAGGTCAGCATGGACAAGGTCTTGCTATTGATTTAAATCCAAAATATAATTATTTTATTAATAATAATACGAAGAAAATTTTGTCAGGAAAGTATTGGAATCCTAAAAAATATGCTTATTCAATTAAGAGAAATGGAGATATTGAAAAGGCATTTGCTAAATATGGTTTTGCTAGAGGATTTTGGAGTACGAAGTCAGACTATATGCACTTTTCATATTTTGGAGTTTAATGAATAATAAATTAGAAAAAGTGTTTTGAAAAAAAGAGGCTAATGTAGATATAATTAATTATTATATAAACAAAAGCCTCTTTTTTGATATTATTCTTTATATCTATGAGGAATTCGAACTCTTAAAAACCTTACCAATGCATTTTTTAAACTAAATGGAATTAGAGGATATAAGTAACTCTTTCCTGCGATTGTTTTATTTAATCCAATGCTTAGGATAAGAAATACAATTCCTAGGATAACTCCCCAAGTATTGAATAATCCCGTACATATTAATAAAATGAGTCTCATAAATTTTAGCGCATATCCAAGTTCCATATTATTTTGTGTATAAGTTGATATCACAACAAATGCCATATAAAGCATCACTTCAGAATTAAACCATCCAGAACTTACAGAAAATTCTCCGACAACTAAAGCTGCCATAATACTTAGAGGAGTTGTAAGCATAGAAGGTGTATTTAGTGAAGCAAGCTTTAATCCGTCAATTGCAAATTCGAGAATTAAAAATTGCCAGACAAGTGGAACATTTACCGTATCTTTCACTGCAATAAATTTTAAAGGTTCAGGAATAAATCCTGGATTTTGCATAAGCAGTAAAAATAGTGGTGTAAGAATTAATGCCATAATAAAAGTGATGAAACGACTAAACCTGAGATAGGTTCCCGTAATGGGAGGAAAGTAATAGTCATCGGCTTCTTCAATGATATCAAAAATACTAGAAGGAAGAATCATTGCAGCAGGGGAGTTATCTACTAGAATGACTAGATTTCCTTCTAGAATACAGGCAGCAGCAGTATCGGGGCGTTCGGTATATTTAAATTTAGGAAATGGATTTATCCATTTATAAGGAAATAGACATTCGGCAAGGCTTTCTTGATTCATTGTAAGAGAGTCTACTTGTAAATAACTAATTCGATCTTTAATTTTTGTAAGAGTTTTATCAATTCGATTATCTAGATAGCATAAAACAATGTCTGTATAGGAATTTCGACCAGCATGTAACATTTCATGGACAAGGTGAGGGCTTCGGATTCGACGGCGAATAAGGGCTGTGTTACAGGCAATAGTTTCCACAAATCCATCTCTAGAGCCACGCAGTGTTCGGTCTTTTTCGGGCTCTTCAATTCCTCTTGCAGGATAATTTCTAATATCTAAGACAAATGCTTCACTATATCCATCAATTAGTAGAACAGTAAGTCCTGTTAATATAAAAGAGACAAGATTTGGAATTTCTTTCTCTAAACTTGCCTGAGAATTTGGAAGTAATTCTTGTAAAAAGGATTGCGCATCTTCTGGAAGTTCTTTTTTAGTTAATAAAAATTGTAAGATTCGTTCAGTTAATCCACCATCTGTAAATCCATCAATCATGTAAAGACAAGCATTTTTACCTGCAATTGTGATTGGGCGACACACAAGATCAAAACTTTGATTGATTGGAATTAGAGAATTTAATTGGTTCATTGTTTCATTTAAGTTGTTAGTCATAAGTTTTCCTCCTAGGGGTAGGATGTGAAGGTATGTTAAAAAATATGTATTTAAATGTACTTAAAATTAAGAAATGTATCCCTAGATAAAACACCTGTAATTTTTGTAATTTTTTTGTAAAAATTGCCATAAATTTAAAAAATTTAATACAGAATATTAATTCTTTAGTGATGCTTATTCAATAAAAATACGATATGATATAACCATAAGAAAAAAAGAAAAGGCATCAGGATTTCGGCACCTTATGCCAAGATATAGAGGAGGAACTAATTATGAAAAAGAATTTAAAAGGATTGACAATTAAGGTAGTAGCTGCTGTAGTATTAAGCGTGGTTTTATGTGCATCACAGACTCATATTTTTGCATCAGCAAAAGCAACAGATACAAATAAAGTAACAAAGAAAGTTGTAGCAGATAAAGAAGCTGGAGTGAAAACCACTTTATCAACTGTAGATGAAAATGGAAGTATGTATGAAATCAATTCTTACAAGATGACAGATGATGGATTACAGATTTATGGTACAGATAATGAAACCGAAACTATTGTAAAGAATTATGAAACTATTAAGAGTTTAAATGTTTACTTAGTTGGAACTGATAATTTAGGAAATCATTACATTTTAGAGAGAAGCTACTATGATGAAAAAGATGACAGTAAAGCAACTTATGAAATCGTAGATCCTTCAATTTATGGTGATGATGTAAACAGTGAATATGCTCCATATGCGAAAGAGTTAGCTAAAGATGCAACAAGTCTTACAGTATTTTTCGAAGAACAGGATATTGATGAAGATACTTTAGCAGTTACAGGTTATCAGAAAATCTCAGAAGATTTAACCATTGATTTAACCAAATAAAATCGTTTATAAGTCGTATAATAGTAGTATAAAATGCATATCCCCTACATACAATAAAGATATTAAATTGTGTGTAGGGGGAATTTTTATGTCTGGATTATTATTTGCTGCATTAGCAGGAGCACTTATGAGTATCCAAGGAGTATTAAATACTCAGGTAACGAATCAAGCAGGAATTTGGGTATCCAATGGATGGGTACAGTTAACTGCTTTTTTAACCTGTCTGGTTTTGTGGTTTATTAATGGAAGAGACCAGATTAGTAAGTTATCAGAAGTAGAGCCAAAGTATATGTTACTTGGCGGTATTATTGGTGCAGTAATTACTTTTACAGTAATTAAAGGAATGGATGGACTTGGACCTGCAAAAGCTGTACTTATTATAGTAGTTGTGCAATTACTTGTCGCTTATCTGATTGAACTATTTGGCTTATTTGGAGTGGAAAAAGTAGCATTTGAATGGAAGAAGATGATTGGAATGGGACTTGCAATTATTGGAGTGGTACTATTTAAAATTTAATACAATAAGTTATAAATTTAAGCTAGGTTTTAAAAGCTTTCTGTGATAAACTAATTACAGAAGGCTTTATTTTAATTGTAAGATGGATTCTTTTATAGTATAATTTTTCAAAAAAAGGTAGGTGAATAGAATGATTTTAGCAATAGATATTGGAAATTCAATAACTACCCTTGGGTGTACCCAAGACTCAAAGGTTTTATTTTCTGAACAGTTGTCAACAGATTATAAGAAAACCTCTCTAGAATATGCAATTTCTATTAAAGCAGTCTTAGAAATTCATAATTTGACACCGTCATCCATTCGAGGTGTAATTGTTGGTTCTGTTGTTCCCCCAGTGACAGACATCGTAAAAGAAGCAATTAAAAAAATTATTCCCAGAAAGAAAATTTTAGTTGTAGGTGCAGGAGTAAAAACAGGGCTTAATATCTTAATTGATAATCCTGCACAAATTGGAAGTGACTTGATTGCTGGAGCAGTTGCAGGAATTTCACTGTATACGCCACCACTCATTTTAATTGATTTTGGAACAGCGATGACTATTTGTGTGATTGATAAGAATAAAAACTATATTGGTGGGATGATTTTACCAGGAATTAAAGTTTCTTTAGATTCACTCACATCTAAGACATCAAAACTTCCACGAATTAGTTTATCCCCACCTAAACACCTGATTGGTCGAAGTACAATTGAGTGTATGTCTAGTGGAGTCTTATATGGAAATGCCTCCTGCATTGATGGAATGATTGAACGTATTCGTGAAGAACGAAAAGAAGAATTTACAGTGATTGCAACTGGTGAATTATCTGATAAAATTATTCCGCTTTGTAGAAATGAAATTTTAATGGATGCAGATTTGATTTTAAAAGGACTTGCTCTAATTTATAAAAAGAATAGTTAAAGGAGAAATTATTAGTTTGAATGCAGTACTACAATTATTAAGAGATAGAAAATCGGTTCGTGTTTTTGAAGAACGCCCCATAGAATTAGAAAAGAAACAAGCAATTTTAGAGGCTTGTATGGAAGCACCATCGGCAGGAAATCAACAACTGTATACAATTCTTGATATTACAGATCAATTATTAAAAGAAAAGCTGGCAGATACTTGTGATCATCAGTCATTTATTGCAAAGGCTCCGTTAGTGCTCATTTTTTGTGCAGATGTAATGAAGTGGTTAGATGTCTATGAGGAAGCAGATATTTCGTATAGAGAACCAGGAACCGGAGACTTACTTCTTGCGATTGAGGATGCAATGATTGCAGCACAAAACGCTGTAGTTGCAGCTAGTAGTTTGGGAATTGGTTCCTGTTATATTGGAGATATTTTAGAAAATTGTGAGATTCATAGAGAACTATTAAATCTTCCAGAATATGTAGTTCCAATTGGAATGGTTGTGTTTGGCTATCCAACGAAGAATCAGCTAGAACGCACAAAACCTAAGAGATTTCGATTAGAAGATATTGTGATGGAAAATACCTATAAGCGAAAAGATGGGAAGGCTCTTCGAGAAATGTTTGAAGAACGAACAAAGGAAAAAGGTTATGATGAATGGGTCCATGCCTTTTGCAATCGCAAATATAACTCAGATTTTTCTAAAGAAATGTCTAGATCATCGAGTGAATATTTAAAAAACTTTATGAAAGAGGAAAATTAATTGATGTGGAGAATGATATTTATAGGGGTACCTACCGTAGTTCTCATTGGACTATTATATGTAACGACTAGAATTGGAAAGCTTTCATTTTTACAAAAATTTTCTAGGGTATGGCGATTTTTAATTAGCCTTTTAATTGAAGCAATTGTATTTGCAGGACTCTACTATGGGATAGGAATTATTAATGCAATGGTAGTTTTATTGCATGTGATTATTATTTGGTTGCTGTGTGACATTTTGGGCAGTATTTTAGCTAAATTAATAAAAAAGAATAAATCCCATAATTGGGTTGGATGTATAGCGATAGTTGTTTCGATTGTTTATCTATGTATGGGTTGGTATTTTGGTCATCATGTTTATCAGACCAATTATCAGGTGACAACGACTAAAGACCTCGGAGGGAAAAATCTAAAAGTTGTCATGTTTGCAGATTCACATGTAGGAGCGACCTTCCATCATGAAGAATTTGCCTCTTATATGGAAGAAATCAAGGGCATGCATCCAGATGCTGTGTTAATTGCTGGAGATTTTGTGGATGATGACACAAGTAAAGAAGATATGATTAAATGCTGTGAAGCTTTAGGAAATTTAAATAATGTTTACTTTGTATTTGGCAATCACGACAGGGGATATTTTACATATAGAGATTTTAATGAATCCGAACTAATTGAGGAATTAGAGAAAAATCATGTAACCATTTTACAGGATAAAAATGTACTTATTAACAATCAATTTTACTTAATTGGCAGAGAAGATCGAAGTGTTTTATCTAGACAAGACATGGCTTCATTGATTAAAGATGTAGATATGAGTAAATTTAGCATTGTAATGGATCATCAGCCACATGACTATATCAATCAAGAAAAAAGTGGTGTAGATCTTGTTTTGTCAGGACATACCCATGGTGGATGGCTATTTCCAATCAATTATTTAGGAGAAATGATGGGAACAGATGATAAAACTTATGGCTATGAAAAGCGCTCGAATACGAATTTTATTGTAACTTCAGGAATTTCTGACTGGGCGTTAAAGTTTAAAACAGGTTGCATTTCTGAGTATGTAATTGTCGACATAATTCAAGAATAAAGTTTGACATCCTCTCGAAATTTTTGTATACTAATAGAAACAAAGTCGGGGGGATTTTGTATGTACGAAAAGATTCGAAGGTTACCTCTCTTTTCACAAGCAAAGGAGAAAACCTTTCAGTTTTTAATGGATAATAGTGCTCAAAAGTCCTATGCAAAAAAGGATTGTTGTTTCCATTCAAAGGATGGACTTCAAACGCTTTATATTTTAATTTCAGGACGAGCCATTATTTATAATATAACTCACACGGGAAACCGGAAGATTTTATATATTTTAGGAAATGGCCAACTTTTAAATGAAAGTGTGGCATCGAAGCATCCATCGTCTGTTACTTGTGAATTTATAGCAGATTCACAGGTACTTCTAATTCCAACCTTTATTTTTCTTGAAGCGATGAAGAGTGATTTTGATTTTAATCTATCAGTTCTCAGTCTACAAGAACGTAAGGTTTGGCGATTATCTCATCAGTTAAAGAATACGACAGGAGGGATACAATTAGAGAAAAAATTAGCAGCTAAAATTTGGAAAATCGCTAGAGATTTTGGAACGCCTACCGAAGAAGGTATATTAGTTCCTTTTCCAATGTCAATTACGTTTATAGCAGATTTACTTGGCGCACCTAGAGAGACTACCTCAAGGCTCTGTAAAGTGCTTACAAATGAAGGATTAATTCAGATTCAAAAGAATAAACAAATTTTAGTTACAGACAATGATGGACTTGCAGAATTTTTCAAAAAAACTAAAAAGTTCGTGATATTTGTCACGGAC
>JPZU01000001.1:2293077-2299124 GCA_000875945.1 Lachnospiraceae bacterium TWA4
GACAATTCGTGATGAACCTGTTTTAATTGAGAATTTTAATTAAAAATTTTGAATTAAGACTTAACAATTTTTTAGAAAAAAAGGAGACTACTTATGGGTTATGTATTGCAAACCGAAGCGCTAAACCAGGTGCTTGAAAAGCTTGGAAAATCCTATCGTCTATATGCTCCTGTTCGTAAAGTGGGCGAAGGACGTGCAACTGATGTGGATGTAGTTCGCTATGATTTCATTAAAACTGTAGAAGAAATGGAATTAGAAGCAAAATCTGATTATTCATTTAAAGAGCTTCTTACTCCACTTTCACAGACTCTTTTCTTCTTCACAGAAAGTGAAACTAAATTAGCTGATCAGGATACTAGTGATGCAATTATTTTCTTACGTAGCTGCGATATGCATGCAGTAAAACGTTTAGATGATATTTATTTAAACAATGGAGTAAACCAAGATCCTTTCTATCGTCAGATTCGTGAGCATGTGAAGTTTGTACTTTTAGGCTGTAAGAAAGCATTTGATAACTGTTTCTGTGTAGATATGAAGAGTAATGTAACTACAGAAGGTTATTTATTCTCATTAGATATTGATGGTGACAGCGTTTGTTGTGACGTAAAAGATGCAGAAGTTGCTGCTTTATTTGATGAAGTATCTGCAAAGAAAGAAGATGTAACTCCAGCACATGTAACTGAAACTTCAGTTCATGTAGAAATTCCTGAAAAAGTACCTAATACTATTTATAAGAATCCTTTATGGGATGAATACAGTGCTCGTTGCATTAACTGTGGACGTTGTACCATCGTATGTCCAAGCTGTACTTGCTACACCATGCAGGATACTTACTATACCGACAATGGTAAAGTAGGTGAAAGAAGAAGAGTTGCTGGTTCTTGTATGATCAACGGTTACAGTACAGTAGCTGGTGGCGGACAGTACAGAAAAGCAAATGGAGAACGTATGAGATTTAAAGTTCTTCACAAGATTTATGATCATCGTCGTCGTTTTGACCATGATATGTGTGTAGGATGTGGACGTTGTGATGACGTATGTCCAGAATACATTTCATTCTCAAATATTATTAATAAAGTAAATGCCGCAGTAAAGGAGGGAGAATAATGACTAGTGCAAATCCATATATTCCATTTTCATCTGAGATTTTAGATGTCATTAAACATACAGAAAAAGAATACACCTTCCGTATGGCTTTTAATGGAGAATGTAAGCCAGGACAGTTCTTCGAAGTTTCTGTACCAAAATTTGGTGAAGCTCCTATTTCAATCAGCGGTATTGGCGAAGGTTTTGTAGACTTAACCATTCGTCGTGTTGGTGTTGTAACAAATGAAGTATTTGAACATTACAAAGGCGATAGCTTATTAATGCGTGGACCTTATGGTAATGGTTTTGATGTAAATCTTTATGTAGATAAAGAAACCGTTGTAATCGCTGGTGGTACTGGTGTATCTCCTGTTCGTGGTGTGATTTCTGCTTTAGCAGATTCTGCTACTCCAAAGGATAAACATGTAATCGTTGGTTTTAGAAGCCCTTCAGATATGTTATTCCGTGATGACTTAAAAGCATGGGATGAGAAACTTAACTTAACTCTTACAGTAGATGGTGCGCCTGAAGGATATACAGGAAACATCGGTTTAGTTACAAAGTTTATTCCTGATCTTCCAATTAAAGATGTTACTACTGCTCAGGCAGTTGTTGTAGGACCTCCTGCAATGATGCGTTTCTCTGTTATGGGATTACTTGAAAAAGGATTCAAAGAAGAAAACATTTGGGTATCTCAGGAACGTAAGATGTGCTGTGGTCTTGGTAAATGCGGTCATTGCCGTATTGGAGATAAATATGTATGTGTAGATGGTCCTGTATTTAACTATACAGTTAGCAAGGACATGTTAGATTAAACAGATTTAGGAGGAAATTCGGATGAGTTTAGATGTAAATACTAAAAAATTAAAAAAGAATGCTTTTCGTGTGTCTAAACACCGCGGAGAAACTGCTTCTCGTGTTCGTATTCCTGGTGGTTTAATCAACGCTAAGAGTATGCAGAGAGTTACTGAAATTGCAGAAAAATATGGTAATGGTTCAATCTTCGTAACAAACCGTCAGGGTATTGAAATCCCAGGCATTTCATTAGAAGATGTTGATAAAGTAAATAAAGAATTACAGCTTTGTATTGATGAAGCACAGATTAATCAGGAAGAAAAAGACAAAGGTTTCCCAGCTTCTGGTACTCGTAACGTAGTAGCATGTCCTGGATCACGTTTATGTCCATTTGGTTGCTATGATACAACTGCTTTTGCACAGAAGATTGAAAACCAGATCTTCCCTAATAACCGTCATTTTAAGATTGCTTTCACAGGATGTTCAAATGACTGTGGTAAGGTTCGTATGGATGACTTTGGTATCATTGGTATGACCGATCCTCAGTACAACAAAGACCGTTGTATCGGTTGCGAACAGTGCGTAAATATGTGTAAGGTTCGTTCAGTTGGTGCATTAAAGATGGTTGGTGGAAAAGTTGTTCATGATCGTAACTTATGTATCGGTTGTGGTGTTTGTGTAAGCTACTGCCCAACTAGAGCATGGACTCGTTCAAAAGAACATTACTTCCGTGTAGTATTACTTGGACGTACTGGTAAGAAGAACCCTCGTTTAGCTGAAGACTTTATGAAGTGGGCAGATGAAGAATCAATCTGCAAGATGGTTGAAAATGCATATGCATATGTAGAAGAATACATTGATCCTAATGCTTATGAAACCAAAGAGCATGTAGGTTACATCGTAGACCGTACAGGTTTTGATGAATTCTATAAATGGATTATGAAGGATGTCAATCCAAATCCTAAGTGTGAAATTAACTCTCGTCTATACTGGGGTGGAAAACAGTATGATAGAAGCAATAATTTAAAATCACCTGGATTTAATGATTTAACCTGATTTTAAATCTAAATAATTGTGATAGTTCTAAGGAGACATAGAAATATGTCTCCTTTTTTTATTATAGGCTCCCTCTTGAGGGAGCTGTCGGTTGGCATGAGGTGCCTGCATAGCAGGCGGAGTCCTGATGCCTAAAGCCGACTGAGGGAGTTTTCTGCGACAGAATGAATTTTTTCGATAGAATGAGTTTTTATGACGAAGAGGATTATTTGCATTATTTATCTTTTCTTGCATATACTATAAAGATTGATAATAAAAGCAAGGAAACTATTCATGAGCAGTAATAAAGGATATCTACAAGTCAATGTGACTGAGCAAAATCAAACACCGGTAGAAGATGCAACTGTGCAAATTGCATATACCAATGATCCAACAACTATTTTAGAGGAATTAAAAACCAATTTATCAGGTCAGACAGTACAGGTAGAACTCCCTACACCTTCTATTGAATTTAGTGAAGCTCCTAGTGAAACGAAGCCTTATGAAGAATATACAATTACTGTAAAAGCTGAAGGATTTGGGGAATGTACAATTAAGAGCAGTGAACTTTTACCTGATACGCTTTCTATTCAACCTGTGCGTTTATCGAGTATAGAAAATAGTATCGAAATTTTTGAACATACACTATTTGGCAGTTATCCAGCAAAAATTCCAGAGGCACAGGTAAAACCTATTATTGAAGGTGGAGAAATTGTTTTAACAAGAGTTGTTATTCCAGAGTACATTATTGTTCATGATGGAGTACCTAATGACCGAAATGCTCCGAATTACTATGTACCTTATGCAGATTATATTAAAAATGTTGCCTGTAGTGAAATCTATGCAAACTGGCCAAGAGAAGCGATTATTGCAAATGTTTTGGCTATTCAATCATTTACAATGAATCGAGTGTATACAGAGTGGTATCGTGGAAAAGGTTATGACTTTACAATTACTTCATCGACTGCTTATGATCAGAAATTTATTTACCAGCGAAATATTTTTGAAAGTATTAGCACAGTTGTCGATGAGATTTTTGATTCCTATCTATCTAGACCAAATGTGAAGCAGCCAATTATGACTCAGTATTGTGATGGACGTTCAGTAGGATGTGAAGATCGAGGATGGATGACACAGTGGGGCTCAAAAGAACTTGCTAGCAGTGGAAAAACAGCTATTGAAATTTTAAGAAATTCCTATGGTTCAGATATTTATGTTAATTCTGCTGAACAGATTAGTGGAGTACCAATGTCATATCCGGGATATGCATTAAGATTGGGCTCTAGTGGAGCGGCAGTTAGACATCTGCAGAATTTACTTAATGTTATTGGAAGCGTATATCCTGAAATCGGACAGTTAGCAGAAGATGGAATTTATGGAAAGAAGACAGAAGATGCTGTGAAAAAGTTCCAGAAAATTTTTGGATTGGCACAAGATGGAATTACAGGAAAGCGTACATGGTATAAGGTATCTCAGATTTATGTGGGAGTTACAAGAATTGCAGAAACAAGATAAAAAGAAAAGGCTCCCTCGTTGAGGGAGCTGGGCAGGTAGACGGATGGAGTTGTATAGTGATACTTTTAGTTAATTAGTGAGGTTAGCTTTTCATAGGTTTCAGGTGAGATTGGGTAGTAGCCGTAGTTATCTTTTTGTAAGATGTTAAATTGGATGTAGTCTTTATAAATATATACTTTTAAAGTAATATGATTTTCAAATGTCATTTTTAAAGTATACAGAGAATTTTCTAGAAATTCATTCATATTTTGATTAGTTAATAGTTTTAGACTTTTATTAATTTTACATGATTGAATAATATTTGTTATAGAATTTATTGTATATGTATCTGTGATTGTGGATAAGGCTTTTTCATTTTTTTGAACTTCAATTTTTGTTAAAGAATTTTCACCAGAAGAATGATAAAAATCAAAAATCTGAGATGCAGAGGCTTTATCTACTAAATCACTTAGAGCAAATAGATAATAGTCATTTTTAACTTTAGCGAGAATAGAAGATTCACTTTTATACTTATATATTTTTGCATTATAAAAGAAACTATTTTTTACTTCAGAAATAGTCATAGTTGAATAATTACGTGAATTATCTACATTAATGAGATTTGTTTCATTAAGTGTACAAATAAAGCTACCGATATCTTGTTTTGAAATAGTAATAGTTTTACAATCCATATCAGTAAGAGGATATAGATGATATAGTTTTCCTTCCGAAATAATCTTTATATTTTGAACTTTTGTATTTTCATTTGAAATTTGAACAGTAATTTGTTCATCTTTATTAGATTCGATAGAATTCGTATCTTTTTGTAAAATTTCAGCGGATGTATGGTTTTTAGGTTTTAGCTGAGTATTTCTTATAGAAGAAATAGTGATAACTAGAATACAGAGACAAGCAATTACTGAGAAAAAGGTGAATCTTCTTTTTTTCGAAGTTGCTTTTTTCTAAGCTCATTTTCAATAGCCTTTTGTGTCTTTTCTTTTAAACTAGGATCTGGTTTGATTGAGTCGATGTAATCAAAATAATTCATAAAATTTCCTCCATTCTTTAAATGCAATCTTTTAATATTTTTCTTGAACGACTTAGATGAGATTTAATTGTATTCTCATTTAAGTTCAATAATTCTGATATCTCTTTAGTAGTATAGCCTAAATAATAGTTTAGATAAATATAGATTTGTTGGTCACGAGTGAGCTCTTTTAAACCATTATATATATCAACCTTTTGATTAGATTGATTTTCAAAAGATTGATCTTGTAATCCTAATTCATCATTTAATTCAATATTTGTATAATCTTTTGATTTTAAGATATTTTTACATAGATTAATAGTAACACGTAAAATCCAAGCTTTTACATGTTCTTCATCATTAAATGGTTTTGTATTAGTGAATAGTCTTACAAATACTTCCTGAGTAACATCTTGTGACGTATAAGAATCAAATAAATATTGATGAGCTACTTGGTAAATTAAATTATTATATTTTTTATACGCATCATCAAATAATTTTGTGTTATAGAGATTTTTTATCATTGAGTTGCTCCTAATCGTATATTATATACACAACTGAACACCACAAAAAGTTGCAAGTTTTTTAATTTAAAAAAAATTTTTTTTTT
>JPZU01000001.1:2299144-2307248 GCA_000875945.1 Lachnospiraceae bacterium TWA4
TGTATATTATGTCAATTATAAGAAAAGGAGAATACATCAAAATGGAAAAATTAAAAAAACGAGGGATACTTCTAGCTCTAGTAGTTGTATTTGTAGTAGCATCTTACAATTTAGTACAAGCAGCAGGAAGTAAAAATTTGAAAAAGTCTTTGTTAAGTGAAGGAAAGTTGACGGAAATTTCCTCAGACAGTTATGAGTCAGTAACTGAAGAAAAGCTAACGAAAACACTTTCGAGTAAAATTGATAAGAATAAGGTATTAAAGGAACTTGATACAAGTTCTACTAATATTATCAGTTTTAATAAAGTGGATAATAAGTATGAGCCAAATGTACAATATGAAGCATCTTATAATGATGGCTCAGTGATTGAATATGATAACCAAATGGAAATAGTATCATATTCAAATTTTGATGAGGATACACAGATATCTTCAGATACTTCTTATGAAGATATTTTAAATGTATTAAAAGCTGAATACAATATTGATACTACATACAAGTATACATCAGTTGAGGATGATGGAGATGTTGTTTTTTCATGGGAGAAATTTGATTCAGAGAATAACTGTACGAATAGGTATGATTCTTTAGTAGTTCGAATGAATGATGAATTAACAAAGGTTCTTCTTATTAATCGATTCAATGATTTTTATGAACCTATAAGTTCAAAAATTAGTGAAGAATCTGCGAAGCAATTGGCATTAAGTGTTAAAGAAGAGTTTAATGAAGTTACATCTTGCACTATGGATTATATTAAACCAAACTTTTTCTGGGATGAAGAAGATGTTGCTTATGAAAAAGCAAATATTGTACGATTAGTTTATAATGTTGAAGTAGATAATATCAATATGGTTTATGTAGATGCTGAAACTGGAGAAGTTATAGGTGGAGATGTAAAAAAAGGGGTAAATGATTCAGGGATTTTTACATATGATGGATTTAAATATGCAACACAAAGTAGTAATCTGGCTAAAACAGCATTTGGTAAATTGGGATATAATAATAAAATTACACGAATAAGTAGTGAGTTAAGAACTACCGTTTATGCGTATATGGTAAGTGATGATAAAGCCTATGGATTATATGTTAATTCTCATGGAACAAAAAGAACACTTTCTACTGGAGGACGAGTTGTACTTTATGCTGATGAAGTCGTTGGTAACTGGCACTTCGTATTCTTAGATGCTTGTTCTACAGCAGAGGATACAACTTGGGCAAATGCATTTAAAATTAATAACCATAGCAAAAGAGCATTCTTAGGTTGGACTAAAATAGTTGCTGTAACTGATGCTTATGATTTTTGTAGATATTTCTGGCCAGAGACAACAGCAAGAAATCATTCAAACAGCATAAGACAAGCTGCTGTTTGGGCTGCATCAAAAGTGCCTGGAAGTGGAACAACCCCTATTAGATTCTATGGAGATAGAAATTATAACGGAAGGGCCTATTAATAAAAATAAAAAGTAATGAAATTTTAGATTAAAAATCTAAAATGGAGGGCAGAGAATTGAATAAGTTTTTATTAGACAATGGATTTAAATTATTAAGAGATAATATTTATTTCCGCATTCATGATAATATCGCATTTGATATTATAGAAGAAAGATATAAAGGCAAATCTTGGACAATAGATCTTTCGATTTATATCTATACAGAAGAACGTAGTTGTCCATATTGTATTGATCAAAGAAATTTAAAGTCATTAGAAAACCCTAAAATTGAAGAATATTGGTGGAGTTTGGAAGATACAGAACTTTATTCAAAGTATCAAGCAGAAATTTTAGAGTTTTGGGATAGATATTCATCAATTGACAAAATAAAAGAGAATATTCACGATGATATGAAGTATAGTCCTAATAAAGAAATCTATTTTGACCAATTAAGAATGATGTTCTATTTAAGTCTAATGGATGATAGCATTGAAGATATAGATGTTCAGTTAAAACAAATACATGAAAATATCAATTCGGCATTTTATCTAGATGAAGTATTTGAGATTAAAATGATGGAATTGGCATGGAATGATTATAGTCAAGCAAAAGACTACTATAGGCAGTGTAAATTAGAAAAAGTGGAAAGACTTTTTGATTGGATAAAAGAAAATAATCATTTGGAATACAATGAATTCTTTGACTTATTAAAAAGTTGGTATAATAGTCATAAATAATAGTAGATGAGATGAAGTAGTCATAGATAGTAGTAGGTAAAAGTAGAGGGAGTACTGCAAAATATAGATGATGTAGTACTCCTTTCGTTTATTCAGTCTTCATAAATTGGGTTAATTCCTGTAAACTTCTTAGTGCATCTTTTCGTCCTAGTCTATACATTGCTAGGATTCTATCTCGTTTCTTTTCCATGCGTCCAATGTGTAAATCCACACTAGGTGCAATCACAAAAACTTCACCATTTTTTTCAAGCTTTTCTAATTCTAATAATGTATTGTTATAGTTGATGTGTCGATTCTCAATCGCCTTACAGAATTCAGGATATTTTTTGTATACAATTTTAGCAGGCTTTGGATTGGTTGGAGGTTTGCAGTAGTCTCTAGGTCTAGTGAGAACAACAATATTCTTTTCATAGCCTAAATTTTTGGAAGCCTGAACTGGAATACTGTCAGCGACCCCGCCATCTAAGTATTTTTTACCATCAATTTCTACAATTTTTGAAACAAATGGCATAGAGGATGAAGCCCTAGCATAGTCTATTTGTGTAAACAAATCTGTACAGTGAATATATTCAGCCTTTCCAGTTTCAACATTGGTGCAAGTTGCATAAAATTTTATATCTGAATTTTTAAAAGCTTCGTTGTCAAAAGGGTCTAAGGTTTCAGGAATTTGGTGAAAACAAAAATCTTCTCCAACAATATTTCCAGTGTGTAGTAATGAGTAAAGTCCCATAAAATGTTTATCTGAACGGTATTTATATGTATAACGAATGCTTCGTTTAATCTGTTTAGAAACATAGGAACAGCCATATAAAACGCCAGCAGATACACCGACAACGCCATTGGTTTCTATGCCGTGTTCCATGAAAACATCCAGTACACCAGCAGTGTAGATGCCTCTCATAGCCCCACCTTCTAAAACTAATCCATAATTCATAGAAAGAACTCCCTTCGTAAATTAATTTTGTGAATCTATATTAGAATATTTTTGAAAAAAAGTCTAGTAAAAAATTCTAAAATACACTAGTAAATCTCTATGGATAATGTTATAATGAACGTCAGTATGACAAAATCAGAAGGGAGAAAAACAGTGAGTTGGGCGTTTATTGCTAAGCATTTACCTCTTTATCAGAGGGCTGCGATATTAACTGTAAAAATTGGAGTTGCAGGAATTATCCTCTCCATTATTGTAGGATTAATTTGCACAATTGTTTTACATTATAAGATTCCAGTTCTGAAACAAATAGTTTCTGTTTATATCGAACTTAGTAGAAATACCCCTTTGCTAATCCAGTTATTTTTTATCTACTATGGATTGCCAAAAGTTGGAATTCAGACAAATCCAAATACTTGTGGTATTTTTGGTCTAGCTTTTCTAGGCGGTAGTTATATGGCAGAGGCATTTCGAAGTGGAATTGAAGCAATTCCAATCATTCAAGAAGAAAGTGCTTATAGTTTGGGACTTAGTAAGTGGCAGACGATGAGATATATTATTTTACCTCAAGCAATTTCTATTAGTGTACCCGCCTTTGTAGCAAATGTTATTTTCTTATTAAAAGAAACTAGTGTGTTTAGTGCAATTAGTTTGATGGACTTGATGTTTACTGCGAAGGATTTAATTGGTGTATACTCAAAGACAACAGAAAGCTTATTCCTTTTAGTTGTTTTTTATTTGATCATTTTACTACCTGTTTCGATTGTAGGTAGCCTAATTGAAAGGAGGTTATCTTATGCTCGATCTGGGTCTTGATTTATTGTTTAAAGGTAAAAACTTAACAAGAATTCTAGGAGGACTGGGAGTTGCACTAAAGATTAGTTTAATTTCCGTTGCCATTAGTATTCCACTTGGAATTTTAGTAGGTGTGTTAATGACTTGGAAAAACCCAATTTGTAAAGCAATTTTACGAGTTTATCTAGAAATTATTCGTATTATGCCTCAGTTGGTTTTATTATTCTTGGTATACTTTGGAACCACTAGAGCATTTGGCTGGGATTTAAGTGGAGAACTTTCAGCGATTATTGTATTTATTTTATGGGGAACTGCTGAGATGGGTGACCTTGTAAGAGGTGCACTAGAAAGCGTTCCAGTACATCAGTATGAGAGTGCACATGCACTAGGTCTTACGAAGAATCAGACATATTTATATGTTATTTTACCTCAAGCAGTTAGACGATTAATTCCATTGTCTATTAACTTAATTACACGTATGATTAAAACAACTAGTTTAATTGTTATGATTGGTGTTGTTGAGGTATTAAAGGTGGCACAACAGATTATTGAAGCCAATCGAATGACACATCCAAATGCAGCATTTGGAATTTATTTAACTGTATTTGCGATGTATTTTGTCTCTTGTTGGGTCATTAGTTTATTCGCGAAATACTTAGAAAAGAAGTGGAGGTAGCATAAGTGGCACCAATATTAACTATTGATCATTTAGTAAAACAATATGGAAATAATGTGATATTAGATGATTTAAATTTAGAAGTTCAAGAGGGAGAGGTTATTGTCGTTGTCGGTCCAAGTGGATGCGGTAAGAGTACATTACTTCGTTGTGTAAATGCTCTAGAGCCTATTCAGGGAGGACAGATTAAGCTTCGTGATGAAGAAATCTCTGCAACCAGCAAAAATCTTAGTGCGCTACGCCAAAAGATTGGCATGGTTTTCCAAAGTTACGATTTGTTCCCACATATGACGGTTCTAGATAATATTTTACTAGCACCGATGAAGGTACAAAAGCGTTCGAAGGAAGAAGTAACTAAAGAGGCAATGGCACTTCTTACTCGTGTAGGATTAGATACGAAGGCAAAGAGTCTTCCAAGACAGCTTTCAGGAGGACAAAAACAGCGTGTAGCCATTGTTCGTGCACTCTGTATGCACCCAGAAATTCTTCTATTTGATGAGGTAACAGCAGCCCTTGACCCAGAGATGGTAAGGGAAGTATTAGAAGTTATCCTAGACCTTGCAAATGAAGGAAAGACGATGCTTATTGTCACTCATGAGATGCAGTTTGCAAGAGCAATTGCCGACAGAATCCTGTTTTTGGAAGGTGGAAGAGTTATTGAAGACTGTTCGCCAGAAGAATTCTTTGATCATCCAAAAACTGAACGAGCAAAGAAGTTCTTACAGACTTTTACCTTTGAGCGCAAACATCATAAATAGGGAGAAAATCCCAGAGGAAGGAAGGAATTAAAATGAAAAAAGTTACTCGTAATTTGTTAGTTTTAGTACTAACTCTTATCTTAGCAGGCTCTTTAGTGGCTTGTAGTTCAGATTCTAATGAAAAGAATAGTGATTCAAAAGCAGATGGAGGTAAAGCAGCAACCTATCGTACACTTGATGAAATCAAAGACAGTGGAAAAATCAAAGTAGGTGTATTCTCTGATAAAGCTCCTTTTGGTTATGTAGATGAAAATGGTGAATATCAAGGATATGATATCTATTTTGGTAATAGACTTGCTAAAGATTTAGGTGTAGAACTTGAATATGTATCTACAGAAGCTGCAAACCGTATTGAATACTTACAGAGTGGTAAAGTAGATTTAATTCTTGCAAACTTTACAGTGACTAAGGAACGTGCAGAAGAAGTAGATTTTTGCTTACCTTACATGAATGTTGCACTTGGTGTTGTATCTCCAAAGAGTGCTCCTATTACTAGCTTAGATAACTGGAAAGATGGAGATCAGATGATTGTTATTTCTGGTACAACTGCTGAAACTTATTTAATGGATCAGTATCCAAACATTCCTTTACAGAAATATGATACCTATGCAAACGCTAAAAATGCTATGGAAAATGGTAATGGTGTAGCTTGGGCAAATGATAATACAGAAGTTATTGCTTTTGCAAAACAGAATGCAGACTTTGAAGTAGGTATTCCTTCACTTGGAAATCCTGATACTATTGCACCAGCTGTTTCTAAAGGAAATACGACCTTAGCTGATTGGATAAATGCAGAAATTCAGACATTAGGAAAAGAAAACTTCTTCCATGCAGATTATGATGCTACTTTAGTGGATACTTATGGAGCAGATTATAAAGAAAGCCTTGTTGTAGAAGGTGGAGAAGCAGATAATAAATAATGAATTATTAATTAAGGGCTGATTTTTCAGCCCTTTTTATTTTCTATTTAATCTATGATACTCGGATCAAAAGGTCAAATCTATTTAATTTATTTGATGATTGATAAATATGGACTGCCGGCACTTGTGTGCATCTTAAAATGTAGTCCACTTTCTTCATACCAATGATAAGTTTCTAAAATACCATTTGTTGCATCTTCCCAAATCGTTGGACAATCCGTATCTTCCCAATCTTTAGGAATGACATGAATTTCTTGTTTAGAAGCAAGAAGCATAATCTGATGAAGTTCTTCAAATTCTTCTTCATTTAATAAATCTGGTCGTGCAGAGACAAAGAGTGGAGAACCACTTTTAGCAAGTACATCTGCCCATTGTCTATTAAATTCCCAAGAAATCTTTCCATCAATTCCAACGCAGTCAGCATCCACATCATAAAACTTCTTATGTTGAGGAAGACGAAAGGCTAGTGTATTAATCCCCATTCGTCTAGTTCGTTCCCATTCTAGTCCACTGGTATCATCGCCAGTGCGATTGATGTGCATAAGTCCAGCACCTAGATGTCCTATCGTATTACATCCGATAATTAGGGTGTCACTTTCTTTGCATACCTCATAAATTGCTTGATAGAGAAGCTTTACAACTTCAGCATTAGTTATACTGTCATCATGAAAATGCCAGTTGGCTTCTTCTGTCATTAGTGGATTCATCTGAAATCCCCATTTGCCAAAGAGGTCAAAAGTTGAAAAGTCGTGTTTAATAAGTTCATATCCCCAATCACAGATTCGTTTAACATCTGCTTTAATATAAGCTAACGCTTCTGGATGGGTAGGGTCTAAAAATTCACTGCCAGATTTTCTCCATTCATTAGGAATGACCTCATCTTCATTTTGTAAAAGTCTTACCCAAATACCAGGATGAGCACCTTTTTCCTTGATTTTACTTGCAAGTCCTGCCATATCTGGGAATTTCTCATTTCCTTTTTTCCAAGGACCTCCATTAAATTTATCATATCTTGGGTGTTCCTGCCAACAGTCATCAATTACCATGTAAGGAGCATTTTTTGCACCTTTTGTTAATCTCATTAGGTAATCACAGTCATATAAAATTTCTTTTTCAGAGCTATTTCCATAGGCGTAATACCAGTTATTGCTTCCGTAGACTGGATGAGGAGGTAAAATAGGATCTGTACATAAAAGACCACAAAATTCTGATAGAATTGTAAAGCTATCAGGCTCTTCTGTAACCATTCCGACAATATGAACTAATTCTAAGCTACGCCCTTTTAAGTGAACACCACATCCTCCATTTCGCACGTCCATAAATAAAGTCATACCTTCACTATCTACCTGCCAAAAACAAAGGGCATTAGGGCGAACCTTTACACCAAAGCAGCAGCTAACATCTGTTCCATGAGCGCAAAAATACCAAGGCATGAATCGATTGGCACTTAGTCCTCTCCATTCAAAATCTCCATAGCCTCGCTCCCAAGCATCACCTAAAAATCTAGCTTTATTTGGCCATTGTACATCCCAACGGAATTTTAAATATTTAATAGGGGTCAAATCAGCTTTTAAAAAGATTTTTGTACCAGTTTTGGTAGGCTTTACATCAAATTCAATGTCATTAATTGCTAGGTGATTGTCTAATGGACGACATTCAATGGGAGAGTCATTGGTTGTAATGGTTATGTAGTTGGGGCGAGGTAAACTCATAAGATTATATTGCATAGTAATAAGTCCTTTCATCTTTTTTAGGCTCCCTCTTGAGGGAGCTGTCGGCTGGCATGAGGTGACAACTTGGCATGAGGTGCCACGTAGTGGCGGAGTCCTGATGCCTTAAGCCGACTGAGATATTTTT
>JPZU01000001.1:2307728-2314504 GCA_000875945.1 Lachnospiraceae bacterium TWA4
TTTTTGATAATTCTCAGAAGTATTACACAGATTTCATTAGTAAAGCCAACTGAGAGAATATATTTCTAATATAACAGTATAAGCGAAATAATAAAAAAAGAAAAGAACAAATTGACGGAAATTCATATTAATGATAAGATGAATATATGAAAAAAATTTTCATAGATACGATAGATAAATTAAAATATGAAAAGAGGCATCTTATGCCATAAGAG
This sequence comes from Lachnospiraceae bacterium TWA4, assembly GCA_000875945.1. Taxonomy (GTDB): domain Bacteria; phylum Bacillota; class Clostridia; order Lachnospirales; family Lachnospiraceae; genus TWA4. The sequence goes on from JPZU01000001.1 coordinate 2,307,944, forward strand.
AGGGGCTATTTATGGAAAAAGAACAATCAATTTTGGATACAATCTATATATTATATGATAGTTTTTTTGAGCAAGAAAAGAAGATTGCAAATTATATTCTTCATCATACGAAAGAAGTTGTCAATATGACCATTAGTGAACTTGCAGAAGCTAGTGGAACAAGTGTGGCAACCATTTCTAGATTTTGTCGTAAATGTAATGCCGATGGATTTCATCATTTAAAAATAAGCTTAGCAAAAGATGCAGCCAATTCAGCGACAAAAGTACAGGTGTCCAATACAATTTCTAGAAAAGATATTGGACAGTCACTACAAAATATCTTAGCAAATAAGATTGAAGAATTAACTCAGACGTTTTCATTAATTAATGAGAGAGAATTAGAAAAAATCCTACAAGCAATTGAACACGCAGGAGTTGTTCAATTAGTAGCTGTTGGAAATACAATTCCTGTAGCGATTGATGGAGCTTTTAAATTAAATGAGATGGGAATTTCAGCAGTTGCAGGAGAAATATGGGAGACACAGCTAGGATTTACCTTATCACTTAAACCAACTGATGTACTGATTGCAATTTCAAACTCTGGGGAAAGTAAGCGAGTTGTAAAGATGGTTCGAGAGGCAAAGAAAAATAAGGTAACAACAGTTGCTATTACAAATAATCTAAACTCTACATTAGGGAGAGAAGTAAAGTATTCGATTCAGACTGCGACAAGAGAAAAGTTATTTATGGATGAGTTTTGTTTTTCGAGGGTTTCTGCAACGACGGTTATGGAAATAATTTACTTACTATTAGCTACTGGACGAGAAGAACGATATGCGTCTATGACAAGACTTGAGAGTTTAATTGCTGATGAAAAGTTTTAGCTATGAAGATATTATAGTTAAAATGCCGAAAATTAGGGAAAAATAACTAGGAAAATAAAAGGGTGATTTGTGGAAAAAAGTATAAAAAAATTTTCCTCATGAAACATTATTGACAAAAATAATTTTCTTGATATAATTGGGAGTATAGAGAAGGTGTAAACTTATTATAATATAGATGGTTGTTTATCCATTTAACTCTAGTATTATTTATCTAGTGCCATCTATATTATAAAAACTATCTAACTATCTTAGGAGGAAAGAAAATGAGAATTAATGAACTACTTAGTAAGCAAGCCATTGATTTGAATGTAAGTGCTAACTCCAAAGCAGAAGTGATTGATTACGTTACAAAGTTAATGGAAAAATCAGGAAACTTAAGCGACAGAGAAGCTTACAAACAGGGTGTCTTAGCTCGTGAAGAAGAAAGCACTACAGGTATTGGTGATGGAATTGCAATCCCTCACTCAAAGAATGCAGCAGTTAAAAAAGCAGGTCTTGCAGCAGCAGTTATTCCAAAGGGTGTTGACTACGAGTCATTAGATGACGAACCTGTTTACTTAATGTTTATGATTGCAGCTCCAGAAGGTGGAAATAATACTCACCTTGAAGCATTAGCAAGATTATCAACTATGTTAATGGATCCTGATTTTAAGGATGCACTTCTTGCAGCAAAATCAGCTGATGAATTCTTAAAAGTTATCTCAGACAAAGAAGATGAACTTGATGGCAAGAAGAAAGCAGAAGCTGTAGCTAATGCAAACACAAGTTATCGTGTACTTGCAATTACTGCTTGCCCTACAGGTATTGCTCATACATTTATGGCAGCTGAAAGCTTAGAAAATAAGGGTAAGGAATTAGGAATTCCAGTTAAAGTAGAAACTCAGGGTGCTGATGGTGCGAAGAATGTACTTACTGCAGAAGAAATTGCTAATGCAGAATGTATCATTATTGCAGCAGACAAAAATGTAGACCTTGCTCGTTTTGATGGCAAGCCATTAATTAAGACTAAGGTTGCAGATGGTATCCATAAAGCAGATGAATTAATTAATAAAGCAGTAAGCGGTGAAGTTGCTCCTTATCATCATGTAGGTGGAGCAGCTACTGAAGAAGAAGCTGAATCTGAAAGCATCGGACGTCAGATTTACAAACACTTAATGAATGGTGTTTCTCATATGTTACCATTCGTTATTGGTGGTGGTATCTTAATCGCTTTAGCATTCTTATTAGATGATTACAGCATTGACCCTTCAAACTTTGGTAAGAACACCCCAGTTGCAGCTTACCTTAAGACCATTGGTGAACAAGCATTTGGTATGATGCTTCCAATCTTAGCTGGTTACATTGCAATGAGTATTGCAGATCGTCCAGGTCTTGCAGTCGGTGTTGTTGCTGGTTTAGTAGCAAAGATGGGTGCTACATTTGCGAATCCAGGTGGTGGCGATGTAAACGCTGGTTTCCTTGGCGCATTATTCGCAGGTTTTGCAGCAGGTTATATCGTATTATTACTTAAGAAATTAACTTCTAAGTTCCCTGCATCATTGAATAGTCTTCGTCCAATGATTATTTATCCAATTATTGGTACTTTACTTGGTGCATTAGTTACAACAGCTATTAACCCTATTATGGGTGTTATCAATGAAGCATTAAATTCAGCTTTAGCTGGAATGGGCGGAAGCAGTAAGATTATCTTAGGTATTATTGTAGCTGGTATGATGTCTGTAGATATGGGTGGTCCTGTAAATAAAGCTTCTTATGCATTCGCAATTGCTCAGCTTGAAGCAGGAAACTTTGAAATCATGGCAGCTGTAATGGCTGGTGGTATGGTTCCTCCACTTGTAATCGCACTTTGCACAACAATCTTTAAGAACCGTTTCACTAAGAGCGAAAGAGAATCTGGTTTAGTTAACTACATTTTAGGTTTATCTTTCATCTCAGAAGGTGCAATTCCATTTGCAGCAGGTGATCCACTTCGTGTGATTCCTTCTTGTGTAGTTGGTTCAGCAGTAGCTGGTGCATTATCTATGGCATTTGGTTGTACTTTAAGAGCTCCTCATGGTGGAATCTTCGTACTTCCTACTATTGGTAATCCAGCAATGTATGCAGTAGCAATTGCAGCAGGTATGGTTGTAGGTGCTTTAGTATTAGGCGTATTAAAGAAACCTGTAGAAAATAAATAAACTAAATAATAAATAAGAATTAAGACTCCTTATCTTTTTGTTGAACCCTCAAGTTTTTAGTGTATACTAAGGAACGAACAATTAGATAAGGAGATTTTTTATTTTGGACAAAAAATATTTTTTCTTTGATATTGATGGAACGTTAACAGATGTAAAGACTGGTAAAGTTGTACCCTCAGCAGCCGATGCCATTAGGAAATTACAAGAAGCAGGACATTTTGTTTCCATTGCTACAGGTAGAGCACATTATAAGGCTGACAAGGTACGTATTGAATATGGATTTGATCATATGGTCTGTAGTGGAGGAAATGGGATTGTCTATGAAGGAAAATTACAAGAAAATCCACCCTTAGACTATAAGAAAGCAAAGGCTATGTATGAGGAAGCTTTAAGTCTAGGATATGGTGTATTGGTGGCAATGGATGATTCCATTGATGTTTATGCGAAGGATTTAAGATTTTATGATCAGATGGGTTATCGCCTAGAGCCTACCAAATACATTATTGATGAGCATTTTTATCCAGATGTTATCTATAAAATGTATATTTCTCTTCCAAAAGAGGAAGAAGAAAAATTGACAACTCTTGATACCTTAGGTCATTTGAGATTTCAAGGAGATTATATCATTATTCAGCCTGATGCAAAGAAAAATGGTATCCTTCGTATGCTTGACTACGCAGGTGGAAAGCCAGAAGATGTTGTCGTTTTTGGCGATGATTATAACGACCTTGTGATGTTTGAAGAACCATTTTATAGCGTAGCCATGGGAAATGCCTGCGATGCGCTAAAACAAAAGGCAAGTTATGTCACAGATTTAAATGTCAATGATGGAATTTATAAAGCCTGTGAAAAACATGGGTGGTTTTAAATAGAAAGGATAAATCATGAAACAACAAGAACGATTAAAACAGTTACAATTGTTAATGAAGAAAAAATGTGTAAGTGCTTATATTATTCCTACAGAAGATTTTCATTCATCTGAATATGTAGGGGAATATTTTAAAAGCAGAGCCTTTATTAGTGGATTTACAGGTTCAGCAGGAACTTTAGTAGTTCTTAGAGATGAGGCTGCGTTATGGACAGATGGAAGATATTTTTTACAAGCAGCCAATGAATTAGCCGGAAGTGGAATTAAGTTGATGAAAAGTGGTCAGCCAGGAGTTCCAACAATTGAAGAATATTTAGTGAGTCATCTAAAAGAGGATGATGCGATTGGTTTTGATGGTCGAACCATTAGTAGTCATTTTGCAGAAGGACTCAAAGAAAAGATGCCTCAGGTGGCATTTAGTGGAGAAGACTTAGTTGATGAAATTTGGCAAGATCGTCCAACAATCTCTAAGCAACCTGTATGGGAATTAGAAGTTGGAGAGTCTAGAAAAGAAAAAATTAAGAGACTTTATGAAGAGTTAAAAAGTCAAGGAGCTGATGTATTAGTAGAAACTTCTCTAGAAAATATTGCATGGCTTTTAAATCTTCGTGGAAAAGATGTGGAGTTTACTCCAGTATTTTTGGCTTATTTATTAGTTGAACAACAAAAAATCACTTTATTTGTACATGATGAGATTTTAAATTCATCTATTAAAGAAAAATTAGAAAATGATGGAATTACCATTGCATCTTACAATGGAATGAATGCATTACTTAGACAATTGCCTTCAAAGATGAAGGTAATTGTGGATAAGGCAAGTGTGAACTATCAGTTGACTCAAAGCATTCCGGAATCTGTAACTATTTTAGATCGACCAAGTCCCATCCATTTAATGAAAGCTAAGAAAAATCTAGTAGAAATGGAAAATATCAGAAAAGCTCATCTAAAAGATGGAGTGGCAGTGACAAAATTTATTTACTGGTTAAAGAATCACGCAGGACAGGTCACTGAATTAGAAGCTTCTGATAAAATCAGAGAGCTTAGAAGTGAGCAAGAAGGATTCATTGATTTAAGCTTTACCTCAATTATTGCCTATGGCCCTCATGGCGCAATTGTTCACTATCATCCAGAGCCTGAAAGTGACGTAACAATTGAAGCAAAAGGATTATTGCTTGCAGATACAGGTGGTCACTATAAAGAAGGAACCACAGATATTACTAGAACTATTGTTGTAGGACCTGTAAATGAAGAAGAAAAGAGAGCATTTACGTTAGTGCTTCGTGGTCATCTAAATTTAGCCGCTGCTAAATTTTTAAAGGGAAATTGTGGGGCGAATCTAGACTATCTTGCTAGAGGACCACTATGGGAGAATGGCCTAGATTACAATCATGGAACAGGACATGGTGTTGGCTATGTGTTAAGTGTCCATGAAGGTCCACAAAGACTTCACTATGATGTAAAACGCAGCAAAAATACTCCTTTTGAAGAGGGAATGTTAATTACTGATGAACCAGGTCTTTATTTAACCGATAAGTTTGGTATTCGTCATGAAAATGTCCTTCTTTGTCGCGAAGGTGAAAAGAATGACTATGGGCAGTTTATGTATTTTGAAAATTTAACACTTGTACCATTTGATAGAGAAGCCATTGAACCTTCATTAATGACAAAAGAAGAACTTTGTCGATTAAATAATTATCACAAGAGAGTTTATAAGGAAATCTCTCCTTATTTAACAGATGAAGAAGCCAAGTGGTTAGAAGAAGCAACAAAGGAGATGTAGATTATGATTTTTTATTTTACGGGAACAGGAAATTCATTCTATGTAGCAAGTGAATTAGCAAAAGATACGGATGAACAGTTAGTAGATATGGGGCAAGCTGTAAAACATAAGAGATTTACGTATGAAATTGCACCAAATGAAAAGGTGGGATTTGTATTTCCAGTTTACTTTATGGGACTTCCAAGTGCAGTAACTCAGTTTATTAGCAAGATGGAGTTAAACGGAGTAACACCTCATCACTATATTTATAGTGTAATTACTTGTGGAAATGGTATTGCAGGTGCTAACCAGATGCTTGAAAATAAATTAGAACGAGCTTGCTATCATCTAACAGTGACCTATAAAGTCGTGATGCCTGAAAACTATATGATTATGTTTGATGCACCAACGCAAGAAGAACAAGAAAAGATTTTTGCCAAGGCAGAGAATACCATTAGAGATATTAAAGAAGATATTGAAATGTTAAATACTGAAGGATATGAATCTACAAAAAAGGATTTTGTTCTTTCTACGATGACGTATTCACTCTATCAAAAAGGAAGAAAGACGAAAAAATTCTGGGTAGATGATCAGTGTGTAAGCTGTCATGCTTGTGAAAACCGCTGTCCATCAAATGCTATTCGATTAATTGATGGTGTTCCAACTTGGGTCAAAGACCAATGTGTTCACTGTTTACAGTGTACGAGATGTGGAGCGATTCACTATGGTAAAGCACTTGAAAAACATGGTCGTTATAAACATCCAGTATTTAGAAAGAAAGTTTGTCATTAAAAATTGAATAAAAATGTTTCTTTTTTGCATAATTTGTGGTACTATATAAATTAAAAAATAGAAAAAGAAAGGGGAAAAAGTTAATGACAAAAGAAAAAGTTT
>JPZU01000001.1:2314524-2319836 GCA_000875945.1 Lachnospiraceae bacterium TWA4
GTTATGCAAAAGAAAAAGTTTATTTTTTTTAAGTACTCTCATGTTGCTTGCTCTAATGCTTAGCAATCAGTTGACTGTATTTGCAACTGAAGGAGAAAAAGCAGCAGAATATGTACCCAATATGTATTCTACATTTTGGGCACTTATTCCACCACTTGTAGCAATTATTCTTGCATTAATTACCAAAGAAGTGTATAGTTCACTCTTTGTTGGTATTGTAATCGGTGGATTATTTTATGCAAATTTTGATTTTGAAAAGACGGTATTACATGTCTTCCAGGATGGTATTATAGGATCTTTATCTGATCCTTATAATATGGGAATTATTGTATTCTTAGTAATTCTTGGAATCATGGTTTGTATGATGAACAAAGCAGGAGGTTCTGCAGCTTTTGGTAAGTGGGCATCTGAGCACATCAAAACCCAAGTAGGCGCTCAGCTTGCAACCATTTTATTAGGTGTTGTAATCTTTATTGATGACTACTTTAACTGTTTAACAGTTGGTAGTGTTATGCGTCCTGTAACAGACGAGCACAAGGTAGCTAGAGCAAAACTTGCCTATTTAATTGATGCAACAGCAGCTCCTGTTTGTATTATCGCACCAATTTCTTCATGGGCAGCAGCAGTTACTGGTTTTGTAAAAGGTGAAGATGGATTCTCAATCTTTATGCAGGCAATTCCATACAACTTTTATGCATTATTTACAATCTTAGCAATGGTAACGATTGTTGTTGGCAAGATTAGCTATGGTCCAATGAAGATTCATGATGACAATGCAAAAAAAGGTGATCTTTATACAACTGAAGATCGTCCTTATGGAAATATGGAACAAGAAGCTGTGAACAGTAAAGGTAAGGTTTTAGACTTAATCTTCCCAATTATTGTATTAATTGTTTTCTGTGTAATTGGAATGATCTATACTGGTGAATTCTTTAGTGGAGTTGGATTTGTTGAAGCATTTTCAGCTAGTGATGCATCTGTTGGTTTAATGCTTGGTAGTGCATTTGCTTTAGTAGTAACCATTATTTTCTATGCAATCAGAAGAGTATTATCTTTCCATGACTCTATGGGTTGTGTACCAGAAGGATTTAAAGCAATGGTACCTGCTATTTTAATCTTAACATTTGCTTGGTCATTAAAAGCAATGACTGATAGTTTAGGTGCTAAAGAATTCGTAGCAGCTTTGGTAAAATCCTCAGCTAATGATAGTTTATTAAACTTTATTCCAGCAATTATCTTCCTTGTAGGATGTTTCTTAGCATTTGCAACAGGAACTTCTTGGGGAACTTTTGGTATTTTAATTCCAATCGTTGTAGATATCTTCTCTGGAACGAACCATACAATGATGATTATTTCAATCTCAGCTTGTATGGCAGGTGCTGTATGTGGTGACCATTGTTCACCGATTTCAGATACGACGATTATGGCATCAGCGGGTGCCCAGTGTAATCATGTCAACCATGTGTCGACACAGCTTCCTTATGCGATTACAGTTGCAGTAATCAGTTGTATTACATATATTATTGCAGGATTTACAAAGAGTGCACTTATTAGTTTACCAGTTGGTGCAATCGCTACAGTTGTAACATTATTTATTTTAAATAGAAATAGAAAAGAAATAGCGTAATTCTGTAAATAAATGAAGGGCTGTCACCTTAGTGGCAGCCTTTTTTAACTTGACAAAACCTCTATTCTTTTTTAGAATAAATTCAGATTAAAGTTAAATACGAAGAGGAATGATATTATGAAAATCTATAATACACTTTCAAAACAAAAAGAAGAATTAAAAACTATTGAACCAGGAAAGGTTCGTATGTATGTCTGTGGACCTACAGTATACAACTATATTCATATTGGAAATGCTAGACCAATGATCGTTTTTGATACAGTTCGTCGCTATCTTGAATATAAAGGCTATGAAGTTAATTATGTATCGAATTTCACAGATGTTGATGACAAGATCATTAAAACAGCAATTGAAGAAGGATGTGATGCATCAGAAATTTCTACTCGTTTTATTGCTGAATGTAAAAAAGATATGGAAGGGATGAATGTACGTCCAGCAACCACTCATCCACTAGCTACTCAGGAGATTCCAGAGATGTTAGAGATGGTACAGACCTTAATTGATAAGGGTTATGCATATCCTAGTGCTGATGGAACCGTTTATTTTAGAACTCGTAAGTTTGCTCCTTATGGCAAGCTTTCTCATAAGAAAATTGATGATCTTCAAGCTGGTCACAGAGAAATCAAGGTAACAGGTAGCAGTACAAAAGAAGATGATATTGACTTTGTACTATGGAAACCTAAAAAAGAAGGTGAACCTGCTTGGACTTCTCCTTGGTGCGAGGGTCGTCCAGGTTGGCATTTAGAGTGCTCTGTAATGGCTAAGAAGTATTTAGGTGAAGAAATTGATATTCATGCCGGTGGAGAAGATTTGATTTTCCCTCATCATGAGAATGAAATTGCTCAAAGTGAAGCAGCTAATGGCAAGGAATTTTCTAGATATTGGATGCACAATGCGTTCTTAAATATTGATAATAAGAAGATGTCAAAATCTCTTGGTAACTTCTTTACAGTTCGTGAGATTTCCGAAAAGTATGACCTTCAGGTACTTCGTTTCTTCATGTTAAGTGCTCATTATAGAAGCCCATTAAACTTTAGTGCAGATTTAATGGAGGCATCTAAGAATGGTCTAGAGAGAATCTTAACGGCTATGGAGCGTTTAACAGAATTAGAAGCCAAAGCAGCTGATAAAGAATTAACCGAAGACTTAGAGCCAGTAAATGCTTTAGTAAAGAAATACGAAGAAGCGATGGAAGATGACTTTAATACAGCAGATGCAATTTCTGCAATCTTTGAATTAGTAAAACTTGCAAATACATCCGTGACTGAAGAAAGCAGTAAAGCATATGTAACCAAAGTTAAGAATACAATCAATAAACTCTGTGATGTGTTAGGTATTATTACTGAGAAAAAAGAAGAGTTATTAGATTCTGCAATTGAAGAATTAATTGCTAAAAGACAGCAGGCAAGAAAGGATAAAAACTTTGCACTTGCTGATCAGATTCGTGATGAACTTGCAGCAAAAGGTATCCTATTAAAAGATACTAGAGAAGGTGTTAAATGGACCAGAGCATAGAAAATACTAGAAAGCATTTTTTAGAGCTTTTAGACTTAAAAGAGGTGGATATTCGAACATATTCACCTCTTAGTCTAGCTTTTATTGGAGATGGAGTGTATGAACTGGTTGTTCGTACCATTATTGTTCATCAAGGAAGTGTTCAGGTTCATAAGTTAAATGATCGTTCAAGTAAATGGGCAAAGGCAACCACACAGTGTGAACTTGTAAGGACTATTGAAGGTGACTTGACGAAGGATGAGTATGCCGTATTTAAACGTGGAATGAATGCAAAACCTCATTCTAAAGCCAAAAATGCTTCAGTGAAGCAATATTTAGAAGCAACTGGACTTGAAGCTTTGGTAGGATATTTATATTTAACAGGGCAATATGAACGATTATTGACCTTAATTAAACAAGGAATGGATAGAGTAATTCTGGAGGAAACAAATTCATGAGATATGAAGAATTGACAATCGAAGGCAGAAATGCAGTACTAGAGGCATTTCGTTCAGGTAAAACCATTGATAGACTCTTAGTATTAGATGGTTGTAAAGATGGTCCTGTGCAGACAATTATTCGTGAAGCTAAAAAGCATGATACAGTGATTTCATTTGTAAAAAAGGAGCGACTAGATCAAATTTCTGTGACAGGAAAGCATCAGGGAGTGATTGCAAAGGCAGCTGCTTATACCTATGCAGAAGTATCTGATATTTTAAATTTTGCAAAAGAAAAGAATGAACCTCCTTTTATTCTGATTTTGGATGGAATTGAAGATCCTCACAACTTAGGAGCGATTATTCGTACAGCACATCAAGCTGGAGCACATGGAATTATCATTCCTAAACGTCGTGCAGTAGGTCTTACAGCTGTTGCAGCTAAGACATCAGCAGGAGCGATTAATTATTTACCAGTTGCTAAAGTTACTAATATTAAAAACACGATGCAGGAACTTAAAAAAGAAGGACTTTGGTTTGCCTGTGCGGACATGGATGGCGAAGTGATGTATAAAGCCAATCTAACGGGTCCTATTGGGCTTGTTATTGGAAATGAAGGCGAAGGGGTTAGCCGTTTAGTTAGAGAAAATTGCGATATTCGTGTATCAATTCCAATGAAGGGAAAGATTGATTCATTAAATGCCTCTGTAGCGGCGGGAATCCTGTCCTATGAAATTGTAAGACAGCGAGATTTTTAGGCTTTTAAGGCTCTAGATTTGTAGACTTTTAAGTCTCTGGATTCGTAGGCTCCCTCTTGAGGGAGCTGTCAGCATTTGGCATGAGGTGCCACATAGTGGCGGAGTCCTAATGCCTAAAGCTGACTGAGGGAGTATTATAAAAAATCAGTTAACAAAAAAGTTATAAACTTTATAAAAAAGTGTTGACAAACTAAAAACTCTATGGTAGAATTCATACTCGTGAGTGAGAAAATCACTTACGGGCAAGCTGACGTGGCACAGGTGGTAGCGCACCTCATTGGTAATGAGGAGGTCGGCAGTTCGAGTCTGCTCGTCAGCTCTATAAGGAGAATTCTTCGTAGAAGAGTTCTCCTTTTTTGTTTTTAGTTATATTTTTTAGCCATACTTTCGTTTGATATGGCTATTAGTTTGTAGAAAGTAGGTAATAATTCAATGGGAATTTTAAGTCAGTTAAATCCAACAAGTGTATGGAAATATTTTGAAGAAATTTGTCAGATTCCTCATGGTTCAGGAAACGTTGAGGGAATTAGTAACTATTGTGTAGATTTTGCAAAAGCTCATAATTTAAAGTATAGACAAGATGAAGATTTTAATATCATTATTTGGAAAGATGCAACCTGTGGATATGAAGATGCACCAACTGTTATTTTACAAGGACATATGGATATGGTTGCAGTAAAAGATGCGGATTGTACATTAGACTTAGAAAAAGATGGACTTGAATTAGAAGTTAACGGAGATTTTATCGAAGCAAAGGGAACTTCTCTTGGCGGAGATGATGGAATTGCAGTTGCTTATTCACTAGCAATTTTAGATTCTACAGATATTGCTCATCCAGCTCTTGAGGTAGTATTTACAGTGGATGAAGAGATTGGTTTACTTGGAGCCGCGTCAATTGATGTTTCTGATTTAAAAGGTCGTATGTTTTTGAATCTAGATTCTGAAGATGAAGGACGCTTCTTAACTAGTTGTGCAGGTGGAGCAAGAGTTGACTGC
>JPZU01000001.1:2319858-2330690 GCA_000875945.1 Lachnospiraceae bacterium TWA4
TGACTGCAAACTTCCTTATAGTGAAAGAAAAACTGTAGAAGGCAAAGTTTATGACCTTTCAATTACTGGATTAACTGGAGGACATTCAGGAGCAGAAATTCATAGACAACGAGCAAACGCTAATATTTTACTTGGACGAGTATTGTTTAACTTACAAGAACAAGGAGCAGATTTCTATCTTGGAGGCCTCTATGGTGGAGAAAAAGACAATGCAATCGCAACATTTGCTCATGCAAAATTGGTAGTTTCAGATGAACATTGTATTGAAGACATTGCTAAAACAATTTGTAGTGAATTTCAATTGACAGACCCGACAATGAAGATTGAATTAATTCCTATGGATGAAACTTCTATCGAAGCTTTTTCACCAAAAGATACTACACGTATCATTTTAGCTCTAACCCACCTTCCATATGGTGTTCAAAAGATGAGTCTAGAGGTAGAAAGATTAGTTCAGACTTCTTTAAACCTTGGAATCTTAACGACTTATGAAGACCATGTAAGTCTAGATTATTCTGTTCGTAGTTCCATTGAATCTGAGAAGGATTATTTAATTGATAAACTATGCAGTTTCACAGAATTCTTAGGAGGAGAATGTGTAATCTCAGGAAAATATCCAGGTTGGGCGTATGAAAAAGAATCAAAGCTTCGTGATGTGATGGTTGAAGCGTATGAGAAACTTTATGGAGAAAAACCAATTTTAGAAGGTATGCATGCAGGTGTTGAGTGTGGATTATTTGCAGATAAATTAGAAGGACTTGACTGTATTTCCATTGGTCCTCAGATGTATGATATTCATACAACAAAAGAAAGACTTAGTATTTCTTCATCACAAAGAACTTGGGAACTTGTGTTAGAGACCTTAAGGAGAATGAATAAATGTTAATAAAAAATGCGTATATTGTAGATCCAGTATCTAAATTTGAAGGAACAAAGGATATTCGTATAGCTAATGGGAAAATTACTGAAGTTGGCATAAATTTAGATGAAGTTAGAGAAGAAGTTTTAGATGCAAAGGGGCAAGTAGTAGCCCCAGGGCTTGTAGATATTCATGTTCATTTTCGTGATCCAGGCCTAACTTATAAAGAAGATATTTTTACAGGTGCAAAAGCAGCTGCTAAAGGTGGATTTACAACGGTTATCTGCATGGCAAATACCAAACCTGTAATTGACAGTGTTGATTTACTAAAAACTAATCAGGAAAAAATGCAAAAAGCCTGTATTCGTGTGCTTCAGGCTAGTACAATTACTAAAGGCTTAGAAGGTAAAAAATTAGTAGACTTGAAAGCCATGCATAAAGCAGGTTGTGCTGGCTTTACAGATGATGGAATTCCTATTATGGATGAAGAGTTATTAAAAGAAGCGATGGAAATTGCTAAGGAATTGGATGAACCTATTAGTCTTCATGAAGAAGATCCAACGTTTTTGGATTCTCCAGGAGTTAATAAGGGAGAAGTTTCTAAAAAGATTGGAGTTGGTGGTGCATCGGCTATGGCAGAAGATGTATTGGTTGCTAGAGATGTTATGATTGCACTTCATACAGGAGCAAAGGTCAATATTCAGCATATTAGTAGTAAGAATTCTGTAGAATTAGTAAGAACAGCTAAAAAATTAGGAGCGAATGTGTTTGCAGAGGCAACTCCTCATCACTTTACGTTGACAGAGGAAGCTGTGTTAGAACATGGAACTTTAGCTAGAATGAATCCACCTCTTCGAACCGAAGAAGACAGACAGGCAATTATTCGAGGACTTCAAGATGGCACTATTGATTTTATTGCCACAGATCATGCACCTCATTCAGCTGAAGAAAAAGCACAAGAATTTGCCAAAGCTCCAAGTGGAATCACAGGACTAGAGACTTCATTAGGTTTAGGAGTGACAACTCTTGTACGAGGTGGATATTTAACACTCATGCAGTTAATGGAGAAGATGAGTGCAAATCCAGCAGAGCTTTATCACTTAGAGAATAAGGGAATTACTGTAGGAGCAAATGCTGATTTAGTCATTTTTAATCCAGAGGAAACCTTTATTGTGGGAAATTATGCATCAAAAGCAACAAATTCACCGTTTACTGGAAAAGAACTCTATGGCGCGGTGAAGTATACAATTTATAATGGGGAGGTTGTCTATCGTGGTTAAAGAAAATTTAGCTTCTGTAGAAGAGCGAGTTGCAAATGCTTGCAAGCGAGCAGGAAGAAAACGAGAAGATGTTTTATTAATTGCTGTAAGTAAAACAAAACCTGTGGAAATGATTCGTGAGGTTATGGAGACAGGAGTGGTTGACTTTGGTGAAAATAAAGTTCAGGAAATGTGTAGTAAAATTGAGGAAATCAATAAACCTCTTCACTGGCATTTAATTGGACATCTACAGAGAAATAAAGTGAAATATATTGTAGATAAAGCATATCTTATTCATTCAGTAGATTCACTTCGTCTTGCCAAAGAGATTCAAAAAGAAGCAGTAAAAAAAGGCGTAGATGTGGATGTGTTAATTGAAATTAACATCGGAGAAGAAGAAAGTAAAGCAGGAATTCATTTAACAGATACCGAACAGTTAATTCGAGAGATTGCAAGTACTTGTCCAAATGTAAAAATTAAAGGGCTTATGACAATCGCTCCATTTGTAGAGGATGCGCAGGAAAATAGAGAGTATTTTAGACAGATGGAAAAAACTAGACAGTATATTGATTCATTGGCAATTCCAAATGTTACAATGAAAGAACTTTCTATGGGAATGACTGGAGATTTTGAAGTAGCTATCGAAGAAGGTGCTACAATGGTTCGAGTGGGAACTGCGATCTTTGGAAATAGAAATTATGCGATTTAATCATAAGCGGGGCTGATGCAAAACTGTTTTTTCACCTTCCATATTCCTGTGTACGCGAACTTTTTCTGACATCTGTACGTCTTTTCCGGACTATGTCCGTCCAATTCGTACATCTGTCTCAAAAATGCGTACACTTTGGAATATTGGAAGCTTGAATACTTATTTTACGACGCCCCCCAAAAAAATTTTATTTCTCTTGAAATGCTAACATTAATTTTGGAATAAATTGTTTCTTTCTAGAAACTACACCATCTAATTCAACACATCCATCAACAACTTCACAGTCAAAAGCTCTAGAAACAACCGTTTCAGAATCATCGCCTACACAGAGTAAAATCGAAGATTCTTTCATAATATTTGTTAATAAGAAAAAGAGCATATCGGTCTTTTGTTCATTCATAAAAGCTTCCATTTCAGGCAGAAGCTTTTCTTTTACACTTAACAATTCATCAAGACTCATAGAGCTAATTTGTCCTACACCAAAGACTAATTTATCAGAATTAAATTTCTTAAAGTCTTGAAGGAAGATTTCTTTAGCGGTCTTATCGCCTAAATTACTTCCAGCAGCAAACATATCACAAGCGTAAGCTTCAATATCTGAAATTCCAGCAAGTTTGGCCAAACGAGTAGCAACTTGTTTATCAACTGGCGTACAAGTTGGTGAACGAAAAGCTAAAGTATCTGATAAAATCGCAGATAATAAAAGACCAGCGACTTCTTTTTCGGGTTCTAAGCCATTTTCCTGATAAATTTGATAAATAATAGTTGCTGTACAACCAAGTGGCTGATTTCTAAAGTATACAGGTTCTAAGGTTTCTAGACTACCAATTCGATGATGGTCAATGATTTCTAAAATCTCAGCTTCTTCTAAACCTTTAACGGCTTGACTTCGCTCGTTGTGGTCGACTAAAATCATCTTACGTTTTCTAGTTTTTAATAAATTACGTCTAGAAATAATTCCTACATATTCCCCGTTTAAACCTAAAATAGGAAAGTAACGATGACGCTGTTCAGTCATAACATTTTTAACATCTTCGACAAAGTCATCTTCAGAGAAACTGATAAGCTTATTGAATGGGCACATAAAATGACGGATAGGGAGACTCTGATTCATTAAACGAGCAATTGTATAGGTATCATATTCACTGATGATGATTCGACAATTATTTTCTTGTGCCAATTTAGTAATTGTTTTAGATACCTTTGTTTCGTTTGAAATAATGATACACTGTGCACCCATTTCAATTGCACAAAGTTGAGATTCATAGCGATTTCCTAAAATAACGATATCATCTTTTTCAATGTAGTTTTCCATCACATCGGGATTAGCTGCAGCAATAATTACTTTACCAGAAGTTACTGAACCAGTAGGATTTCCAACAACCATTTCTCCAGCAATACTGTCTAAAATATTTTGATAAGGGGTTTTAGCAATTCCAATAATTTTATTATCAAAAACTTCCATATAGGTTCTAGTGATATCGCCCATAGTGATTAAACCTTGCAAATGTTCAGTGGTTTCAAAAATAGGTAGAGTAACGACATTATTATCAGTCATCACCTGCCATGCTTGCCTTAAAGAAGCTTCGCCAGTAAGACCTTCCATTCGACGAATTTCAATATCTTTAATTCTAGGACGTACATCACCAATAAATGTAGGGGCTTGAACCTCGAAGTAATCTAATACATAAGCTGTTTCAGAGTTGATTTGACCTGCACGTCTAGGTTTGTGACAAATACCAGTTAATTTGGTTTTTAGTTTTGCATAAGCAATAGCAGAACAGATTGAATCTGTATCAGGATTCATATGTCCAACAACTGTAACAGTTGGAATTAGATTGGATGATTTCTGCTCCATAAAACTTCCTCCTTTACCTAAGTAAATAACGTTTTTGTTTTTAGCTTATACGAAAGGAAGATATTTGTCAAATATTTTAAAGAAAAGGTAAATTAAAAAGATATTTATAGTAGTCTTTTTTCTAAATAAATTCTAGACAAATTAATGAAAACGAGATATAATTCGAATGAAAATATAAAGGAAAATATTATAAAAAGGTTATCAATAGTCATTTAAGAAGACATTAATAATTTTTGTATGATAAGAAATTTGAATAATTGAATTTTTGACTTTCAGAAATTCTTATGATAAACTAAAAATCATGTTACTGTTCACAATGCCATTTTTATCATTCGCAATAACATATAACGTGCTCATTAAATGACGTTCTCTTCGTCAGTAAGCATGAAAATATTCTGGTTGATTAGGAACTGTAACAAAATTATAATTATTGGTATTATTTATGTTGACAAAGGTGGAATGTTCGGTTATAATATGAATATACCCATTGAGGTATAGGTATTATATTTATGGTTATAACTGAATATTTGAGTTCATGTTTTCTTTTCAATGTATTTAAGTCCGATAGTTTCTATCGGACTTAAATCATTATAGAGATAATTTTATAGGAGAGACTTATGCCAAGAGCAATTACGTTATCAGATGAAGAGTTGTTAGACATTTTACGTGAAAAAGCTAAAGAATTAAATGGGCGAGCACCCATTCGCTCAGAAATTGAATCCCGTTATCAAGTAATTATTAAAAACCGATTTGGCCCTTGGAATAATGCGATACGAAAAGCTGGTCTTGTTCCTTCTACAGGACCAAAATCTGAAAAAAAAGAGGATTATCTTTCTCCAAATGAGTTAATGAAAAAGATGCCAAAGCCTTATGAAGAATATTCTGACGCAGAGCTTTTGGATATTATTATCAAGAAGAAAAATGATTTAGGTCGACCACCAAAAACTAAGGAGCTAAAGTTGGAAGAACGACTCTTTTTATCTATGCGTTTTGGCTCAATTTCTAAGGCTTATGTAAAAGCTGGAACTTCTATAGGTAATCGACCAGTAAGTAAAAATCGAAAAAAGAATAAGTAAAATAAAATAAGTAAAGACAGGCTATCCTAGAATATGTTAGGATAGCTTTTTCTTTAAATACTAGTTGATTTTTGTTGATAAATAAGATAGAATAGTGACGACAATTAAATGATGTAAATCCAAACAGAGGAGAGTTAAAAGAATGAAAACAATGTTCAAAAAAGTTCTTCTTTTTGTCATGACTCTTTCCATGGTAGCTACACTGTGCGCTTGTGCAGGTGGTAACAATAAGGAAACTAGTCAGAAAGCAGAAGGAGAAAGCAGTTTAGCAGCAGACCAGAGTTCATCTCAGGCTGCAAGCCAGGAAACCGAAGAACACAAACAAGGTGGAGAACTTGTTGTCGGTATTCCTCAGGATTTAGATAGTCTTGACCCTCATATGGCAGAGGCAGCAGGAACTAGAGAAGTATTATTTAATGTTTTTGAAGGCTTAGTAAAGCCTGATTCTACTGGAGATTATGTTCCAGCCGTTGCAAGTACTTTTGATGTTAGTGATGATGGAAAGGTTTATACCTTTACTTTACGAGATGGAGTAAAATTCCATGATGGAAGTGATGTGACTGCTGATGATGTAATCTATTCTATTAATCGAGTTAAAGATAGTTCTATTAGAAAAGATAACTATGCCGTAATTGATAAGGTTGAGAAAACAGATGAAAAGACTGTAGTTATTACATTAAAAGAAGCAAATACAGAGTTTATTTCCTTCTTATCTGAAGCTATTATTCCTGCTTCAAACAAGAATCCAGAAACCAATCCAATTGGTACAGGCCCATTTAAATATGTATCTCGTTCTGCACAAGAAAATGTTGTATTAGAACGTTTTGATGATTATTGGGGAACTAAGGCATACTTAGATAAAGTAACATTAAAAATCGAATCAGATGTCAATGCAATCGTCATGGACTTAAATGGTGGTTCAATTGATATGTTTAGTCGTCTAACAGAAGATCAGTATAGTCAGCTTGATATGAAGAATATTTCTGTTTCAGAAGGAACAATGAATTTAGTTCAAGGTCTATTCTTAAATAATGCGGAGAAGCCATTTGATGATGTACGAGTTCGTCAGGCACTTTGCTACGCTGTAGATCCACAGGAAGTTATGGACTTTATGGCAGGTGGAAAAGGAACTGCAATTGGTTCAGCAATGTTCCCTGCATTTACTAAGTATTATGATCAAGAATTAGCAAATAAATATCCAAAGGATGTTGAAAAGGCAAAGGCTTTACTTACAGAAGCTGGATATCCAGATGGATTTGAAATGACAATTACTGTTCCTTCAAATTATCAGCAGCATGTAGACACTGCTCAGGTAGTAGCTGAAGAGTTAAAAGCAATTGGCGTAACTGCTAAAATTAATCAGGTTGAATGGAATACATGGCTTAGTGATGTATATTCTGCTAGAAAATATCAGTCAACAGTTATTGGATTTGACGCAGCAAACTTAACAGCATCAGCACTTCTTGCTAGATATCAGTCAACAGCCGATAATAATTGCTTTAATTTTAAGAGTGATGAATTTGACAAGACTTTAGATGAAGCAATGAAAACGGTTGATGATGCAAAGAAGACTGAATTATATAAAAAGTGTGCGAAGATTTTATCAGATGAAGCTGCAAGTGTTTATATTCAAGACCTTGCAAATCTTGTAGCACTTAGAAATACATTTGATGGATATAAATTCTATCCACTTTATGTATTAGATTTATCTACAATTTATCAGAAATAATTTAAAATAATTTAATCAGAAAGGTAACTAAAGCATGAACTATGTTCTAAAGAAATTTTTATCATTTATTCTTACATTATTTATTGTCTCATTCATTGCTTTTTTTGCCTTTCAGCTAATCCCTGGAGATGCAGCCTCGTCCTTACTGGGGACGAGTGCAACTCCAGAAAAGCTAGAGGCACTTCGTGAGGAAATGGGGTTAAATGACCCAGCAGGGGTTCAATATCTTCGATGGTTAGGAAATTTTGTGCAAGGAGATTTTGGAACTTCTTATACGTATAAGACATCCGTTGCTTCGATTATTGGAGAAAAGATTCCCGTAACTTTAAGCCTTGCAATCTTATCAATGATTGTAATGCTTATTTTTTCTATTCCACTAGGTGTTCTTGCATCAAAGTATGCAGGCAAATGGTTGGATTCAATTTTACAAATTTTAAATCAAATAGCGATGGCAGTGCCACCGTTTTTTCTTGGAATTTTAATGACTTATTTATTTGGATTAATTTTAAATTGGTTTACTCCAGGAGGTTATATTTCCTATGAAAAGGATTTCTTAGGATTTCTAGGTTATCTGATTTGTCCAGCGATTGCTGTAGGACTTCCTAAAGCGGGAATGTTATTTAAACTTCTTCGCAGTTCAATAGGGAAAGAAATGGATAAGGAGTATGTCAGAACGACTTATAGTAGAGGAAATACAGTAAATGGTGCATTTTATGGTCACGTGCTTAGAAATGCATTAATTCCTGTAATTACATTTTTAGCAATGGCTTTTGCAGATATTATGGCTGGAAGTTTTATTGTTGAGCAAGTTTTTGGAATTCCAGGAATGGGTAAGATTTTAGTGACTTCTATTTCAAATCGTGATTATCCAATTGTACAGGCATTAATTTTGTTAACTGCTTTTATTATTTTATTTGCCAATTTACTTGCAGATTTGTTTTATCGTATTATTGACCCTAGAATAGGAGAATAGACTTATGAAGAAAAGTTATCGATTAAATTTAACCATAGGAATGATTCTACTAGTGATTTTGGGGTTGGCAACGATTGTTAGTATTTTCTATATGCCTTATGACCCGGATAAAATGAGTGCAGGTGGGAAACTTTTAGCTCCTAGTTTTTCACATATTTTTGGTACAGATAATTTTGGACGAGATATTTATTCTCGTGTAGTCAGAGGACTTGGAACAACTTTTTATGTTGGAATGATTACTGTTGGAATTGGCACAGTCGTTGGAACGATTTTAGGAGCATTTACAGGTTATTATGGGGGAGTTATTGATGAAGTTTTAATGCGTTTTAATGATGCAGTAGCTTCTTTTCCAAGTATCTTAGTAGCCTTGGTATTTATTAGTATTTTAGGACCTGGGCGAGAGAATTTAATTCTAGCCTTGGGACTTATTTTCATTCCAAGTTTTGCACGTATTGTGCGAGCTGAAGTATTAAAAGAAAAAACTATGGACTATGTAAAGAGCGCAAAGCTTATGGGTGCAAGTTCATTTCGTATAATTTTTGTGCATATTTTACCTAATACGTTTTCAGTATTATTGTCTAGTATTGCTATTGGATTTAACAATGCAGTGCTTGCAGAAGCAGGAATGAGTTATCTAG
The DNA here is from genome assembly GCA_000875945.1 of Lachnospiraceae bacterium TWA4. Classification (GTDB taxonomy): domain Bacteria; phylum Bacillota; class Clostridia; order Lachnospirales; family Lachnospiraceae; genus TWA4. Next base: position 2,328,960 of record JPZU01000001.1, read on the forward strand.
GTATTGGTGTTCAACCCCCAAATGCAAGTCTTGGAAGTTTACTTTCAGATTCGCAATCGTATTTATTTAAAGCACCGTGGTTTTCACTATTTCCAGGTTTAGTTTTAATTTGTTTAATCCTAGGTTTTACCTTGGTAAGTGATGCATTAAATCAAAAAAATAGGGAGGCAGACTAATGAGTGAGTTATTAAATGTCAGTCAATTGACCATTGATTTTTTTGATAAAAAAGTGCCACAAAGAGTGGTTGACCATGTCTCATTTTCTATGAATGAAGGAGAGATTCTAGGAATTGTAGGAGAGTCAGGTTCTGGGTAAGACAATGACAGCTTTAGCAATTGCAGGTCTTATGAAGCGTCATGCATCAAGCAGTGATGGTCAAATTTTATTTGAAGGTAAAAATTTATTGACTTTATCAAGGGGAGAACTTCGAAAAATTCAAGGAAATGAAATTTCGATGGTTTTTCAAGAACCGATGACTTCACTAAATCCTGTGATGCGTATTGGTAAGCAGGTGGGTGAAAGTCTTAGACTGCATACAAAGTTGTCTAAAGATGAGATTAAAAACCGAGTGATTCAGGCACTAAGAGATGTAGAATTAAGGGATGCCGAGAGGATTTACAATCAATATCCACATGAACTATCTGGTGGAATGAGACAGCGTGTAATGATTGCATCAGCTTTTATTTGTAATCCTAAGCTATTAATTGCTGATGAACCTACAACGGCATTAGATGTTACGGTGCAAGCTCAGATAATTGCTCTGATTCAAAAGATGAGTAAAGAGCATCACACAGCAGTTTTATTTATTTCTCATGACTTGTCCTTAGTTCAAAAACTCTGCCATAGAGCGCTTGTGATGTATCAAGGACAATTAATTGAAGATGATAAAACAGAGCAGATTTTTAAACATCCAAAGCATGAATACACAAAGAAGCTAATTAATTCAATTCCTAAGTTGCCAGAGGATATGATGTATGAGTAGTAATAGTGAACATATTTTAGAAATTAATAATTTACAAGTATCGTATAAACAAAAGCAGGTATTATTTGATATATCTTTTCAGATGAAACGAGGAGAAATCTTAGGTCTTGTTGGAGAGAGTGGATGTGGGAAGACCACGCTTTCTAAGACGATTCTAGGTTTAATTCCAGATAAAGAAGGAAAGATTTTATTAGATACCAACCACCCCCAAATGATTTTCCAAGATCCATATAGTTCGCTAAATCCCTCAAAGCGAATTGGATGGTTACTGGAAGAACCTTTAAAACTTTTAACAAAGTTATCAAAGGATGAGCGAAAAGAAAAAGTTTTAGATATGCTTGAAAAAATTGGACTTGGTAAGGAATACTATCGCAGGCGACCTTCAGAACTTTCTGGTGGACAAAGACAGAGAGTAAGTATTGGTATGGCACTCCTTGCAGGTTCTGAGTTTATTATTGCTGACGAGCCAGTCTCTGCACTAGATGTAACAATCCAAGCACAGATTATGAAGCTTCTTAAAGATTTACAAAAAGAATATCATTTGTCTATGTTATTTATTTCTCATGATTTGCGAGTCATTTATCAGATGTGTGATCGAATGCTTGTGATGAAGGCAGGGCATATCGTAGAGCAGGGAGAAGTAGATGAGGTATTTAGGCATCCAAAGCATGAGTATACGAAGCAGTTGCTAAGTTCATTTAAATAGTGAAAATTTAAAAATCTGAAGATTTGAGATAAAATCTTCAGA
>JPZU01000001.1:2330867-2331911 GCA_000875945.1 Lachnospiraceae bacterium TWA4
ATCTGAAGATTTGAGATAAAATCTTCAGTATTTTTTTTGTTATCTTAATAAATTTCTTTAGAAGTTTGGGATATCATGATATTATCTTAGTAAAGGAGAGGTGAATGAAAATGAATGAACAAAGATTGTTAATTATAGAAGATGATGCAGATATTCGAATGGGTGTCAGAATATTACTAGAAGGTGAAGGCTATCAGTTAGATGAAGCAGTGAATGGCATGGATGGACTAAAAATGCTTAACAATGATTATGAGTTGATTATTTTAGATATCATGATGCCAGGGCTATCTGGGATTGAAACGTGTAAGAAAATTCGAGAAATTTCCTATGTGCCGATTTTATTTTTGACTGCTAAATCAACAGAAACGGATAAGTTACTAGGGCTATCAGCAGGAGGTGATGATTACCTTGTGAAGCCATTTTCGTATATGGAATTAATGGCAAGAATAAAAGCACTTCTTCGACGACATACGGAGTATAACACTAAAGAAAAATTCACAGAAAAATGGATAAAAAGTTCGGGAATTGAAGTGAATGCGAATGGAAATGAGGTTATTGTCTGTGGAAGACCGGTGTCGTTAACGGGCATTGAATACAAAATCTTACTTTTACTTATTAGTTATCCAAATAAAATATTTTCAGCACAAAATATTTTTGAGAGTATATGGGAAGAGGAATACTTGTATACTTCAGCAAATACCGTAATGGTACATATGAAAAACTTAAGGCTAAAGTTAGAAAAAAAGTAGTGGAAAAAAGTTTATAAAGACCGTATGGGGAAAGGGTTATCGATTTGAAGAAAACTAAAATTCAAAAGACTGTTGTGAAAACAACGATTAGTAGCGTAGTTGCGATTATTATAGCAATTGGATGCTATCTGAGTATGAATTTTATAGGAAGCAAATGTTTGGACTATTATTTTTCAAATTCAAACCATATACAGAAGATGCAAGAATCCTATATTGGAGATTTGCAGCAGTTTGTTAATAAGTATCAATTAGATGTATTAGATTATACGTTTTTACAGCGATGGGCAAAGAGAAA
>JPZU01000001.1:2331931-2341629 GCA_000875945.1 Lachnospiraceae bacterium TWA4
TGATTTTATATACAGATCATAAAGAGCAAGAAAGTGTTGTTTGGAGTTTAACCTATGTTGATGAATTTAAAGACTACCTATTAACCTTTGACTATTCAAATAATCCTTATAAATCGAAGGATTTTTACCATACATATAGTGTTTATTTCGCTGATGGGGATGCAAAAGTGTTTATTCATACCGATTATGGAAAGGTATATTATAAAATTTTAAATGGTATTGTTGCGTTTATAGCAATTGTTGTAGGTGTCTTAATTGTATTTTTGGGAACGAAGCGAGAGATTTTAAGACTTCAAAAGGATTTAGAAGAAGAACGAGCATTAAAAGACCAATTGATAAAGAGTATGGCTCATGACCTTCGTACACCACTTACAGGACTGATGGCTTTTGCAGAAGTTGTAAAAAAGAAAGTAAGACACAGAGTGTTGAAGTCAGTCATGTGGATAAAATTATTGAAAAGGCAATGGATATTCGAGAGTTAACTAATGAGTTATTTGACTTTTCAATTGCAAATCAAGAGGGAAGTATTGAGTTGGAAGAACCTGCCACAGTAGAGGATGCAGTTGGAGATTATCTTTCGGAATTTTATGGAAGTTTAGAGGAAAATGGATATCTTATAAATTTTGATGCAATTAAGTGGAAGGAGAAAAAGATTTCAATCCATACGAATTTCTTTTCTAGAATTTTGAATAATTTGCTATCCAATATTTTAAAGTATGCCGATAAAGATCAAGAGGTTATTATGGCAATGATTTATAAGTCTCATGAAGTAGGGATTAGCTTAGAAAATACAATAAAGGAATCGAAAAAATTATCAGAAAAAACAGGAATTGGACTGATGAATGTACAAATGATGATGGAAAAGATGAATGGACGATTAGAAGTTATTGAAAAAGATTCTACATTTAAAGTGATACTATGGTTTAAGGAGGAGAGGTAAATGAAGAAAAAACTCATATTAATTGGAATATTAGTAGTATTAATTCTAGGAGCTATTATTTATTTTAGACCCTTATCATTTAAGGATTTAATTAAAGAGGATGAGAAGATTACCTGTGAGGTAATTTCTGGTTTGAATTTAGACTTGGAATCTTATGAAAACTTATCTAGTAAGCAAATGTCAGAGATATTGTTAAATTTTGAAGAGTATTCCTATCGTAGAAAACTTATAAAAACGAATAAAGGTGGAAATAAAAGCATGAATATTTTTACCTATAAAGATGGACAAGTTGTAAATATTATTTATCTTTCTGATACAGGAGAAGCAGTGATTAATGATAGACTCTATGAAGTAAATGATGCCACAGGACTAATAGAAAGTATTTATCGAATTGTTACAAGGGTTGAAAGTCAAAGCTTTACCAATAGTAAAAATTATGAGAAATTTATTGCTAATTTTGAAAAAGATAATCCAGATTATAACCTTTTGGATTATACAATGAATCCAGATAAGGACTCATTTCTTTCTCTAGTTGCTATTGTGGAAAAGAAAGAAGACTTATCCTCATCTACATTACTAATTGTTGATTCTAAAGGAGATGAGATTGGAGAAGTTGGATTAGCTGCTGGTACGTATTCGACTTATCGCAAAGAAGATGGAATCTATCTAATGAATAATACAGTATCACTTTCTTTAGATGTAAAGGAAAATCAAGAAACAACGACTATTCATGATTTTAAGTTAAAAATTACAAAGCCTGATGGAATTCATTTGCAGTATGTGAATCATTCGAGTATTCGAACAGATGCAAAGATTTCTTATGACAATGAACAAGATCTTCGTTTATTAGAAGAAAAAGAGTTTCCAAGTGACACAGAATGGTTGACTTATCCCTTTTATGTAAATGGAATGATGAGTAGAGTAATCACTTTAAAGGATGTAAAGAAAAAAGGATTAGCTACAGTCATTCGTCATAAAAATGACTACTATTACTCGGTTGATAAAATTAAGGGTGGAAAGTATTTATTCTTATTATATGGCCAAATTAATGGGCAAGGAAATGAGGACGATTACTTATTGGAAGATGGATATTTATACAGTGGATTCCCAGATAAATCTTACTTTGAATCGATAAAAAAAGGAATGAAAAAAGTTGAGATTCTAGCAAAAGATCCAAGTGCTGTTTTTTTAAAGGATTTTACTTCAAGCTTTCATCGATTCAGTGATCAGACGATATTACGAGTAGAATATAATTTAAGGGATGAAGTTACAGATTATGAATTTTATACGGATGAAAAATCTGTTTTAGAGTATTTGTCTTTAGAAGATTGGGAAGTTTTAAAAGATATAGTTCATCCAGAAGGCTATTAGCTCAATTATTTCTAATATTTGTGGAATGCATGCGTCGTTAAAGAGAGAACTTCCAAAAGAAAATGCAACTTATGCATTTGAGGTAGAATATGAACTTTCTGCAAGTGATCAGGAGAAAAATCCACTAAAAACAACTTCGACTGAAATTCACTATGTATATGTGAAAGAGAATAAGACAATGATTGATATAGCAGTGGATTCCACGCAATTTGATGAAAATGTGAAAAGTATGATTAATTCGATGGTTTATTAAAAATCTTTTTTTGTGGAAACAAAAAAAGCTATTCAATATTCTAATAATTTTATTATAATAATGATTAGAATAATATTAGATTATTAGAATGGAGATGAAAGGATGATTGAAGATAAACAGATAAAATTTAAGTGCGAATATATCGATGCTATTCGCCCTGACTTGATAGGGAAAATTTTAACGTATAGTTTAAATCATGCAGATAAGAGGTGAAAGTGATGTTGAATATATTTTTAGGAAATATGAAAGAAGCAATTTATCATCCGCCAGTTTATTTTGATAACCAATATGAAGATGAATGGATAACCAATGATTTGTCTAAAAAAATGATAGAAGATGTAGATAAATCAGAGGTTATTGGCGCTCATCTGATTGAAAGTCCTATATTAGGACCGATTTCTCCGAAAGAGATTTCAGGTGGTGTAAAAACTCTTATATTAATGGCTTTTGATGATTCTCAGATATTTAATGCATCTGCTTGTGGAGATAATTGTGCAAAATGGATTCTAAAAATTGCAAAAGAAAAGGAACTTACAATAAATTTACGTCATAGTATGGATTTTGGTGATGAACCATTTGAAGCAAAAATTCTGAATACAGGAGAAATTGTCCACAATATGCTTGAATTTCTTCAAGTGGCTATAGATTATGTTTAGAGAATAGAGGTTGGAGATGAGAGGGAAGTATAAAGTTGTTGTTTCAAATAAAAAATTGCATTTTGAATTTTATATCAAACGCAATATAACTATTATCCAAGGAGATAGTGCGACCGGAAAAACAACATTAGTGGATATGATTAGACAAGAAAAGTGAAGGAACATAGGGAGCATCAGCTCCCTATAAATTCCCCATATTCTTTTCTTAGCTGGTTGGTCACCGTCCAATTTGTATACGAATATCCTTCAAACTGTCTAACAGGCATAATCCCCATCAGTGCATTAGTCAAAAAGACTTCATCAAATTCCCCAATTTCTTCAGGCATAATGATACATTCAGACACGGTATAGTGTTCTAGGATGTATCGTCTCATCGTGCCTTCAAGCAGTCCACAAGAAGTTTTAGGCGTATAGATTTTATTTCCTTTGACAAAGAAAATATTACTACAAGCTCCCTCTGCAATTTCACCCTTAGTATTTAGAAAAATTGGTTCATCAATTTTCCTACTAGTAGCTAGTCGTTTTTCTAAAATATTATCCCCGTAATTTAAGGTCTTATGATAAACCAAAGATGAGGTTTCATTTCGTCTGACTTTAGAAAAATCAAGCCTAAATCCCTTCTGGTAATCGTCCTCAGTATAGTGATTTTCACGAGTTGTGATAACTATATTTTCTTTAGAAACCACGATTTTTACAACATCATTTGTAAATTCAATCGGAGGTAGTTCTTTTTCGATTCCGAAAAACTTCATCGCTTTTTTTAATCGCTCTAAGTGATAATCTAGTAAAATAGGCTTTGAATTTTTTACAGCAATTGTCTCAAATGCACCCAGTCCAAAAAAATATCCTTCATCTAAATTAAATGTCATTATCTAAGCGCCTCCACAACAGCTTTTGCCTTTTGCAAAGTTTCCTCGTATTCAAATTCAAGTTCTGATTCATAGGTAATTCCACCACCAACACCGAGATAGTATTTACCATCTTTATGAACGGCAGTACGGATGACAATATTTAAATCGCAATTTCCATCAAGACCAATGTAGCCAATAGAACCTGTATAGAGGTTACGACTACTGTGCTCTAATTTATCAATAATTTGCATGGCGCGAATTTTTGGTGCACCTGTAATAGAACCTCCAGGGAAAGTGCTAAGAAGTAAATCGACAAAGGTTTTATTGATAGGCAAAAATCCAGTAACGGTAGAAACTAAGTGAAAGACTGTTGCATAGGTTTCCACTTCAAATAATTCAGTGACTTTGACACTTCCAGTTTCACAGACATGATTTAAGTCATTTCGCTCTAAATCGACAATCATTAAAAGTTCGCTTTGATCTTTTCCTGAATCTTTTAGTTCTTGTTTTAGTGCAGCGTCTTCTTTAGGTGTTTCTCCACGCTTTCTAGTTCCTTTAATAGGTCTAGTTTCAACTTTGCCATCATTAACGAATAGGAAACGCTCAGGAGAGGCGCACACAATTTGAAAATCACCATAGTCAAAGTATCCACCAAAAGGAGCTGGATTAATTGCACGAGACTTAAGGAAGGCTTCATAGGGATCTTTGTCACTTTTAATCGTGAGCTTTTGAGTCATATTAGCAATATAAATATCTCCTTCGATAATATATTGTCTCATACGTTCAACGGTATCCATATATTCTTGCTTTTCAAAATTGGCTGTAACTTCTACGGGGTATTCAGTTTTCTTATAACTTAAATCGGGAGGATTTTGAATCACCGATTTTACAAGATTTTCTAATTCCAAGATGGAATCACAAGCATCTTTTAGTTGTCCACAAGCTGTTAAGTAAAGTTTATGTTCTTTGTGGTCTTCAATGATAAAATTATCATAAAAATTTAAGATACTGTAGGGAAGTTTCTCCTCATCCTCATGACGAGTACCAACTTCTTTTTCACGACCATAGTCGTAGGTGAAATAGCCAATAGCTCCACCGATAATAGGTAAATTTGTAGGATTTTGAATTTTATTTTTTCTTAAATAGTTATCTAGATAAGACTCAAAATTTTCATCAGTCTTCCTGCCATTAATGGTTACTTTTCCATAGTCATTTTGAATACAGTGGTAAGAGTGAAGACCAATAATAGAATATCTTCCATAATCATTTTGTAAAGAAGAATCTAAAAAGACGGCATCTTTCTTATCTAGCACATGGAAAATTTCGGCACAAGTGCAAAATACATTGGATTCTTTAACTAGCGGATTCATTCTCAAACCTCCATTTCTCACAAATCTTTAAAAAGTTTTCAAGTAGCTCATGTCCATATCGACTAAGAACAGCCTCTGGATGGAATTGTACCCCGTAAATTGGATAGAGTTTATGAGAAACGCCCATAATTACTCCATCTTTGGAAATGGATTCTACCTGTAATTCGTTTGGAAGAGTATTGGAGTCAATAATTAGCGAATGATATCTAGTAACTGGATAGGTTTTTGGAAGTCCATCAAAAATTCCCTCACCAGAATGGATAATTGGTGTAACTTTACCATGCATAGGCTGTCGCCCTTTAATAATTGCTGCGCCAAATGCGTATCCAATAATTTGATGGCCTAAACAGACACCTAAGATGGGAATCTTGCCAGCAAAGTGTTTAACGATGTCGACACAGATTCCGCAGTCTGTAGGGTTTTTAGGACCAGGAGAGATGATGATGCCTTCAGGATTTAATCGCTCGATTTCCTTTAAGGTAATACAGTCATTTCGCACGACCATTGTCTCCTGGTCTAATTCATTAAGATATGCAGTTAAATTGTAAACAAAAGAATCATAATTATCAATCATTAAGAACATGTGAATCCTCCTTAGATGTTAGATCATCCAGAAGTTCTTTCACAGTCTTTTGATAAATTGGGTGTCTCCACCAAGGAGCAAGTTCTACCAAAGGCTCTAGTACAAAAGTACGTTTCTGGATCTCTACGTGTGGAACAGTGAGACGCTCACTGTTAATAATTAAGTCGTCGTAGAACAAAACGTCTAAATCTAAAGTTCTAGGTCCCCAGTGAATTTTACGAACTCTGTTAGCGTCCTGTTCAAGCTTTTGGAAAACATCCAAAAGTTCGGTGGGAGTTAGCAGGGTTCGCAACATAACGGCACCGTTTAAAAATTCATCTTGGTCAAGGTAGCCGTATGGTGCGGTGTGGATATAGCTTGATACGCTCAATACCTGAATTTGGGGTATTGCTCTAAGTGCTTCAACGGCACCATCGAGGTATCCCTTACTGTCGCCCATATTTGAACCGAGTGCACCAAATGCGATATGCCATCCTCGTTTAATAGATACTGAAACTGTATCAACAGGAAGAGCAATTGGAGCCCAAGGTTTTTTGATTTCTAGTTCGATTTCCTCAATGAGAGGAAAAGTAAGAAGTAGGTGTTCAGCTAAATGTTCAGCAGCAGCTTCGATTAGCTGAAAACGATTTTCTTTAAAATATTTGGTAATTTCTGCACTAACTTCACCATAGTGAATGGTATTTGTTAGTTCATCAGTGCGTCCAGAAGTTCTTGTATCAGTGTGTAAAACTGCTGTGATTAAGAACTTTTGACCAAGGACAGCTTCTGCTTCAAATACTCCATGATTTGCAAAAACTACTAAATCTTTAATTGTAATTTTATCCATAGTTTTGTAGTTTCCTAAAATAATTTTTTTAAAAAGCTTATTTAAAAAGTTAATAATTTTTCGGTCATGATTGCTGCACGTTTATTGGCTTTTACATCATGAACACGAATGATATGGCATCCTTTCATGATACCCATAACCGTTGTTGCAATGGTTCCTTCAAGACGTTCATTAGAAGGTAAATCTAACGTTAATCCAATCATCGATTTACGAGAGGTTCCAAGTAAAATTGGATAGCCAAGTTGTCCTAAGATTTCGACATGGTTCATAAGTTCCATGTTGTTTTCGTAAGTTTTACCAAAGCCTAAACCGGGATCTAAGATAATCTGACTATCTTTTACACCTGCTCGTTTTGCAATAGATACAGATTCTCTTAAATCGTTTAAAACGTCTTCTAAATAGTTGGTGTAATTTGGCTCTTTACGGTTGTGCATTAAGCAGCAAGGTACGCCACTTTCAGCAATCACATTTGCCATATTTTCATCATATTTGCATCCCCAGATGTCATTAATAAGGTCAACACCAGAGTCAATACCAGCTTTAGCAACCTTACTTTTATAAGTATCTAGAGAAATCGGAATATCAAAGCGGTCTTTAACAGCTTCAATAACAGGAATAACACGAGAGATTTCTTCTTCATCTGAAAGAAGGGTATAACCTGGACGAGTGGATTCTCCACCGATATCTAAGATATCACATCCATCAGCAATCATCTCTTCGGTGTGTCTTAGGGCAGCATCTAAATTGTTCCATTTACCTCCATCAGAAAAAGAATCGGGAGTTACATTTAGAATACCCATAATATAAGTTTGTTTGTCAAGGTCAAATTCTTTAGTTCCAATTTTCATTGCATTCTATCTCCTAAATTAATGATTTAAAGATAATTAATAAATTAATAATCTAAAGATAAGTTTTTCTTAGTTTCATCCCAGTGACATTCTTCACAAACTTCACAACTATAGCAAGCTCTTGATTTTTTATCAGCTCTATAGAGAATACGAGCAAGATAGTTATCAGTCTCAACGAATTTTCGATGTAAATAAATCGCCTCTAACATCATTTGACTTTCGTCTTCGTTGTATCCACAATCTGCCAATATTCCTTTGGCTAAATCAGCACTAGAAATATTGTGAGGAGTTCCATCTTCATATTGAATTCCCTTGCCAATATCGTGAAGTAGGGCAGTACCATAAATAATATCTTTAGGTAAGCCACCGTTTTCTTCTAAGTTATAAATATAAGAAATTCTAGCAACATCTAATAAATGGATAATACTGTGTCGACAATAACGACGTTCTTTTTCTAGCTCACCAATGTGGGCTAATTCTTTAATAAATACTGGATGTTGTAAAATTTTGTCAACTCGTTCCATATTATTTGATCATGCAGAGTACACGGTCAATGAGAGTAGATTCAAATTCACCACGACAAACATAAGTCATAGTCTTTGCACCAGGTTTTTTAACCCCTCTCATAGTCATACACATGTGTTCTGCCTCTAATACAACCATAACACCCTTTGGCTGTAAGTATTTCATTAGTGCATCTGAGATTTGAGCAGTTAACTGTTCTTGTAATTGAACATGATGAGAATATTCTTCAACTGTACGAGCAAGCTTACTAAGACCAGCTACTTTACCATCTGGAATATAAGCAATGTGTGCTTTGCCATAGAATGGTAATAGGTGATGTTCACACATAGAATAAACAGGGATATCTTTTTCAATAACGATATCATTGTTGTCGCAATCAAAAGTCGTAGAAAGATGTTTAGCAACGCGTTCTTCACTACCACCAAAGATTTCTTCACACATTCTTGCAATTCGGTCAGGTGTACCAACTAAACCAGGACGAGTAGGATCCTCACCAATTCCTTCTAGAAGCATCTTTACAGCTTCTTCAATTTTTGCCTTATCAATCATAAAAAATCCTCCTATGGCATGAGGTGCCAGCCTTTGACATGAGGTACCACGAAGTGGTGGAGTCCTGATGTCTAAAAGTGACGGAGTCCTGATGCCTTTTTTTCATATTTAGCTTGGCATTGCCAAATCTTTATAAATAAATCTAATATTTAATTAGCTTAGTTATCTCACGTTAAAAGCAGGGGGGTAAATGTAGAAGTCAAGAAATGCTTGTAAATCAAAAAACACCTCTAGCCTCTGCGAAGCTGGAAGTGCGAAACTCACTGCAGCAACGGGATGCGAATAACATACCGCCATCTCACATAAAAGATTTGTGAGCAATTCGTTCTTTGGACATCTCCCCGTTCCAAAGACACTACCGCATGTCATTCTACTTTGCCTTAAAAGATTTGGCTACATTATAAATTCTTACTAAAGAAAAGTCAAGACTTATTTAGACTTATGTATAAAGTTTTTAAAAATAGACAGAAAAAACTAAAATTTTTAGAGTATTTATACGGAGATTTATAGGATTTGGCTGGATTTAGACAAAGTATGCGATAAAGAAGATAGATTAATCGAGAATTAAAAAGTATTAAAAAAGAAGTCAAAATTAAATGTGTAGTTTTATGGAGAAAAAATTTATAAATAAATTCAGAATATTTAAAATTTGTATTTGTATCTGTCAGATAGATTTTGGAATCAGATTATAAATTCTTACTAAAAAAAACTCCTACTTATTTTTCCTTATGTATAATGTTTTCAAAAATGTACAATTTAAGTAAACCTTTTTAGAGCATTTCTACTAATATAAGTTAAAAATATAACTATTTGTAAAAAATGTGTAGAAAAATCAAATTAGCTATTGACTTATTAGGTCAAAATAGTATATATTATTGTTAAAGCAAATGCTTTTTTAGTTAAAAATGTTAACATTATTGTTAAAG
>JPZU01000001.1:2342222-2353239 GCA_000875945.1 Lachnospiraceae bacterium TWA4
CCCCTTTAGATTGTTTAAACTTTAACAAAATGAAAACATGGATTTAACTGACAAATGACATGAAAATGACGTGAGAGTAACCTATTTAGAAACATAGAATAGGGGTGGTTCTTAGGAGTCTAAGAGGTGACTCGACTTTATGAATGAATGGAGGGCTTAATTATGGGATTTAAATCTGATATCGAAATTGCACAGGAGGCAACACCACAGGACATTAGAGAAATCGCTAAGAAATTAAACTTAACAGAAGACGATTTAGAATTATATGGAAAATATAAAGCTAAAATTGACTATAATCTAATGAAAACAAAACCAGGCAGTGGAAATGATGCAAAATTAATCTTAACAACTGCAATTAACCCTACTCCAGCTGGAGAAGGTAAAACCACTGTAACCGTTGGTGTTGGTGATGCACTTGCACTTGAAGGTAAAAATGTTGTATTAGCACTTCGTGAGCCTTCACTTGGACCTGTATTTGGTGTTAAAGGTGGAGCAGCAGGTGGTGGATACGCACAGGTTATTCCTATGGAAGATATTAACCTTCACTTTACCGGTGACTTCCATGCCATTGGAGCAGCAAATAACTTACTTGCAGCAATGATTGATAACCACATCTATCAGGGCAATGCACTTGACATTGATCCTAGACGTGTTATCTGGAGAAGATGTGTAGATATGAACGACCGTCAGCTTCGTAATATCGTTGATGGTTTAGGCGGTAAAGCTCAGGGCTTCCCTCGTGAAGATGGATTTGATATTACTGTAGCATCTGAAATTATGGCAGCGTTCTGTCTTGCAAGCAGTATTGATGACTTAAAGGATCGTTTCTCTAAGATTTTAGTTGCTTATACAAGATCTGGTGAACCTGTAACTGCTGGACAGATTAATGCACAGGGTGCTATGACTGCACTTCTTAAAGATGCATTAAAACCAAACTTAGTTCAGACTCTTGAAGGAACTCCAGCATTTGTTCATGGTGGACCATTTGCAAATATTGCTCATGGATGTAACTCTGTAATTGCAACTAAGATGGCAATGCACTTTGGCGATTATGTTGTAACAGAAGCTGGATTTGGTGCTGACCTTGGTGCTGAGAAATTCTTAGATATTAAGTGTCGTTTAGCAGGACTTAAACCAAACGCTGTAATTATCGTTGCAACCATTAAGGCATTAAAATACAACGGTGGCGTTCCAAAGGCAGACGTTCAGAAAGAAAACTTAGAAGCACTTGAAAAAGGTCTTCCAAACTTATTAAAACACGTAGAAAATATTACTCAGGTTTATAAATTACCAGCAGTTGTTGCTTTAAACCGTTTCGTATCTGATACCGATGCTGAAATCGCATTAGTTGAGAAGAAATGTGCAGAACTTGGCGTTAATGTTAAGATGTGTGAAGTATGGGCTAAAGGTGGTGAAGGTGGTAGAGAACTCGCTAAAGAAGTTATCAGACTTTGTGAAGAAGAAGATTCTTCTAAGTTTGAATTCTCTTATGACTTAGATTTAAGCCTTAAAGAAAAAATCGAAACTATCGCTAAGAGAATCTATGGTGCTGATGGTGTTGACTACTCAGAAGCAGCTAGTAAAGAAATCGAAAACCTAGAAAAATTAGGTTATGGTAAGGTTCCAGTATGTATGGCTAAGACTCAGTACTCATTAACGGATGATCAGACAAAACTTGGACGTCCTAGTGGATTTAGAATTACTATTCGTTTCGTAACTATGAGTGCTGGTGCAGGATTTATGGTAGCTGTAACTGGTGCAATTATGAAGATGCCAGGTCTTCCTAAGGTTCCAGCAGCTGAGAGAATTGATGTAGATTCAGACGGTAAGATTACTGGATTATTCTAATATAGATCTTTAGAGTTAAATAAATAAAAGTTTATATACATATAACAGTGCTAGGGACAGTTTTTGTTCCTAGCATATAGAACATTATTTTGGAGGTACATATTTTATGAAATTAGTACAAGCAAGCTGTGAAGGCTTTGTAGATGAAACTTTTTCTAAGGCTCCTGTTCCAGGTGGTGGCGGAGTGGCTGCCTTAGCAGGTGCTCTTGGTATCGCTTTAGGAGGTATGGTATGTAACCTCACAACTGGAAAGAAAAAATATGCCCAGTATGAAGAAGATATTCAGCGTATGATGGCTAAAGCCGAAGAATTAAAAGCTAGACTTTTAGAGCTTATTGATGAAGATGCCGAGAATTTCTTCCCATTATCAAAGGCATATGGATTACCTGCAACTACTGATGAAGAGAAGAAAGTAAAAGAAGAAACTTTACAGAATGCTTTAAAGGTAGCTGTTCAAGGACCTGTTGATATTGTGAAGGTATGCTATGAATCCATTAAACTTCAGGAAGAATTATCTGGCAAGGGTAGTAAGCTTGCAATCTCTGATGTAGGTTGTGGTGCATTACTTCTAAAAGGTGCTATGATGAGTGGATGGTTAAACGTAGTTGTTAATATCAACATGATTAAAGATGAGAAATTCGTTGCAGATTTAAAAGCCCAACTCCTTCCAATGATTGAAGAAGGAAATAAAATCTGTGATGAAACTTATGATAAAGTATTAAACATCTTAAACAATTAAGGAGGATTTAAGAAATGGCAAATGTATTAGATTGCAAGTTAGTTGCACAGTCAATCAAAGATGAATGTAAGAAGGAAGCTGATGCTTTAAAGGCACAGGGAATTACCCCTAAGTTAGGTATCTTCCGTGTTGGTGAAAAAGGACCAGACTTATCTTATGAAAAAGGTGCAACGAAGACTATGGCTGAAGCTGGAATCGAAGTAGAAGTTTTTGCTTTACCAGCAGATGTATCTCAGGAAGATTATATTAAGAAATTTAGAGAAGTTAATGCAGATCCATCAATCCATGGTATCCTTGCTTTCCGTCCTCTTGACAATATTGATGAAAATGTTGCAATTGGTGAAAATATCAGCCCATTAAAAGATGCTGACTCTTGTACAGCTGCAAACATGGGTAAATTAGTTATCAACGACCCTACAGGTTTATATCCTTGTACAGCAAGTGCAATCGTAGAAGTTATTGACTACTATGCAGAAGAAATTAAGAAAGTAGCTAGAGCTAAATTTGAGCCACTTCCACTTGCTAAACCAGGTCAGGAAGATGATGTTTGTTGTGGACTTGATGTATGTATCATCAACAACTCTAACGTTATTGGTAAACCTCTTTCAATGATGTTAACAAACCGTTTTGCAACAGTATCTATCGTTCATCACTTAACTCATCCAGAAATCAAGAACGAATACATTAAGAGAGCAGACGTAGTTGTAGCAGCTACTCCTTTCAAAGATTCTGTTACTGGCGATATGATTAAAGAAGGTTCTGTAGTTATTGATGCTGCAGTAGTTAGAGAAAAAGCTTTTGATGCAGACGGAAATCCTATCATGAACGAAAAGACTGGACGTCAAAAAATCAATACCTTTGGTTGCTGCTCAGCTGATGTAGAAGAAGTTGCAAGCTGGAAGACACCTGTTCCTGGTGTTGGTGCGATCACTTCTGCATTACTTGCTAAGAACTTAATCAAAGCTTGTAAGGTTCAGAATAATATTAAATAATAAAGAAAATAAAGAACCGTTTATTTTTTAATAAAGGGGGCAATGCCCCCGTATAACATAAATTAGTTAAAAAATAACAATATTAAACCTGAAAAAAAGTAGAACACAATACTTTTCTACAAAAAATATATAAGGAGGGTGAGTAATTGGAAGACTATACTAAGTACAAGCTCAAAGAGAGAGATGAATTAGTGTCACTTCTTGCAGATAAGGATAACGTTTTTGTTATTTCTTGCAACAAGTGCTTCAAGGAATTTAACACAATTGAAGAGCCAGAGTGTGGCGAGTTTTCAAAGCTTGCCGAAGAAGAAGGAAAGACTATTACCGGTAGTGTAAGTTTAGATTTCCTTTGCAACAAGACACAGACTGTAAAAGCACTTGAGGGTTTAATCCCAGATGAGACAGAACATGTCGTAGTTATTTCTTGTGGTTATGGTGTACAGACAATTGCTGATTTAGAAAGAGAGAAATTCCCTGTCTATACTGCAACAAACTCTATCCATTACACAATTGGCCACAATGGTCATCATGGTATGGCATTGACTAAAAAACGTTGTGATGCATGTGCACAGTGTTACTTGAACTTAACTGGCGGTATCTGTCCAATCGTAGACTGTACAAAGAGCCTATTAAATGGTCAGTGCGGTGGTGCTAAGAATGGTAAGTGCGAAGTTGACAGCAATAAAGATTGTGCATGGGAAAAAATCAATGCTCGTTTAGCAAAACAAGGACGTCTTGAAGAATTTGTGAATCATCCTGTAGAAGTTCGTGATTATCAGAAGGTAAATCATAAAACTACAACTGAATATGTTAAAGCAATTCGTGAGAATCGTTTTGAAGGTTATTATGGTGGTGTTCATCCATCAGAACGCAAGGAGCTTAGCGAACATGTAGATTTAAAGGCTTTCCCAGTATCAGAAGAAATGGTATTCCCATTATCTATGCATCTTGGTGCTCCTGCAACTCCTATCGTTTCAGTTGGCGATAGCGTTAAAGTAGGACAAAAGATTGCTGAAGCAGCTGGATTTATCAGTGCTCCAGTTCATTCAAGTGTTAGTGGTACTGTAGTTGCAATTGAAGATCGTCCTCATGCAACTAGAGGAATCTGTCCATCAATTGTTGTTAAACCTGATGGAAAAGACACATTAGATGAGAGTGTAAAACCTAATAAATCTCTTGAAGAATTAACTCCTGATGAGATTATTGAAATTGTAAAGAACGCTGGTATCGTTGGTATGGGTGGCGCTGGTTTCCCTACTTGCGTAAAATTAAAACCTGCTAAACCTGTAGATACTATTTTATTAAATGGTTGTGAGTGTGAACCACTTCTTACAGCTGACCACAAGGTACTTCTTCACTATGCAGATGATGTAATCTTTGGTCTTAAAGCGATTATGAAAGCAACAGGTGCACCAAAGGGTATTATTGTCATTGAAGACAATAAGCCAGATGCTATTGAGCTTCTTGAAGGAAAAGTCGCTGATTTAGAAGGTGTTGAAGTCGTTACTGCTAAGACTAAATATCCACAGGGTGCAGAAAAAATGCTTATTAAGAGAGTTCTTAATAAACAAGTTCCAAGTGGTGGACTTCCTGCAGATGTTGGATGTATCGTAGATAACATTAGTACAGTAAAAGCAATCGCAGATGCTATTAAGACTGGTATGCCATTAGTTGAGCGTGTTGTAACTGTTACTGGTGAATGTATTAAGAATCCAGGTAACTTCATTGTAAAACTTGGTACAAGTTCTAAGGACTTAATCGATGCTTGTGGTGGTATCACAGGTGGAGATGTAACCATTAAAGCTGGTGGTCCTATGATGGGATTTGTTATGAATAGTTTAGATGCACCTATTATGAAGGGCTCTAACGGTATTATTGCAATTGAGACAGATCATACACAGCCTGTAGAATGTATTAAGTGTGGTCGTTGTGTAGATGTATGTCCAATGGAACTTAAACCATTATACTTTGCAAAACTTGCTGATGCACAGGATTGGAAAGGTATGTTGGATTATAACGTAAGAGATTGTATGGAGTGTAGATGTTGTGAATACATCTGTTCTTCAAAGATTCCGATTGTAACTAAGATCAAAGCTGGAAAAAAAGCAATAATGGAGATGAAGAAGTAATATGTTGATTACACAATTAAAATCAAAAGAAACTATAGCATCTCTGGCAAGCGGAAAAGCATTCATCATTATCTGCCATGGATGTAAGGAAGTTAGTTTCCCAGAAGCAGAAGCTAAGGCTCTTGTAGATGAATTTAAAGAAAACGGAAAATTAACTGGAAGTATTACAACCGATTACATTTGTAATCCAGACAATATGAAACTGCGTCTAGAAAAACATATGGGCGAAATTCAGGCAGCAGATGTTGTTCTAGTTTGTTCCTGTGGTGTCGGAGTGCAGACAATAGCTGAATATCTTGACAACAAAAAGTATATGCATGTTGTGATACCTATGCATTACCAGGTGGTCAGGGTGTTACTCCACTCGAATACGACTGTGATCAGTGTGGTGAGTGTTATCTGAATCTTACTGGTGGTATCTGTCCAATTACTGCATGTTCAAAATCTTTAGTGAACGGTCAGTGTGGTGGATGCAAGAATGGTAAGTGTGAAGTAGATTCAGAGATGGAATGTGGATGGGAGCGTATCCAGAGACGTCTTACAATGGTTGGACGTTTAGATGTATTAAAGAAAGCTCCAGTACAGGTCCGCAATTATGTACATAAAGCAAACGATTAATAGTGTATATATGAAAACAAAGTAACTATTTAAAATTCTATGAGTTAAGCGACAAATGGATATGAATTGTATATTAGCATGCGAAAACGTGCACAGATTCATTGCATTTGTCAGGCTGCTCATGATTCATAGTTTTAGATAGTTACAAAATCAAAATTAAGGAGTAATGTGATATGAGAATAACTGAGTTATTTGATAAAGGTGAATTTGTTGTTACTGCTGAAGTGGGACCACCAAAGGGATTCCATATTGAAAAAATGGTAGAAGAAGCAAAAGAATATTTAAGCGATCTTTCAGCAGTCAATATTACAGATAACCAGTCTTCCGTAATGCGTCTCGGATCTCTGGCAACATGTAAAACATTAAAAGATGCAGGATTAAATCCAATCTTCCAGATGACTTGTCGTGATAGAAATAGACTTGCTTTACAGTCAGATTTATTAAGTGCAGCACATTTTGGTATTGACAATATTTTATGTTTAACTGGTGACTACACCACATTAGGTGATCATCCAACAGCTAAACCAGTATTTGACCTTGATGCTGTATCTTTACTTCACACAGTTCGTTGCTTAGAAGAAGGTCATGACCTTGCTGGTAATGAATTAGATGGTGAACCACCTAAATTTGCAAAAGGTGCTGTAGTTTCTCCATGTAGTGATTCTGTAGATGCACAGCTTGCAAAGATGGAACGTAAAGTAATGGCTGGTTGTGATTACTTCCAGACACAGGGTGTTTACGAACCAGATAAATTTGCAGAATTTATGGAAAAAGCTAAACAGTTTGGTAAACCAGTACAGCTTGGTATCATCATTCCTAAGAATGTTGGTATGCTTCGTTTCATGAATGCAAACGTAGCAGGTGTTCATGCACCAGAATCTTTAATTGAAGAATTAAAGGCTGATAAGGAAAAAACAAAAGCTGGTATTACAGGTGTTGAAATTTCAGCACGTCTTATCAGAGAATGTAAACCTTATTGTCAGGGTGTTCATATTATGTCACTTGGATGGGAAAATAAGATTCCTGATATTCTTAAACTTGCAGGTTTAACAAAATAAAAAGGTGATATTCATTAATAAAAAGTTACAGTTTTTAATTAGTGTGCTATTTCAAGTGGCGAAAATAGTATAATGTAAGCTGTAACATAAAGGGGTTATATCGGAAGATATAGCCCTTTTTTAGTAGACAATTTATAAAAGATGATATAAACTATGTTTATTGGAATAGAATTATTGCTAAAGGAGGTTGTGATTATGAGTAATATTCCAGAAGAATTATTGTATACAAAAGAACATCTATGGATAAAAGTAGAAGGAACGATTGCTACAATGGGAATTACGGATTTTGCACAAGAACAGCTAGGAGATATTCTATTTGTAGATCTTCCAAGAATAGATAGTGAAGTAGTAGCTGATGAAGTGTTTACAGAAGTAGAGTCTTCAAATGACAGTTTAGAATTTCCGTCTCCAGTTACGGGTAAGGTCATTGCTTCAAATGAATCGTTAGTAGATGAACCACAAGGTATCAATGAAAATCCTTATGAGAATTGGATTGTAAAGATTGAGCTTAGTGATTTATCTGAATTGGATGAGCTTTTGTCGGAAACAGATTATGAAGCTAGTATTGAAGAATAAAGAAAATAGAAGGAAGTAGTTATGACAATTACAATGCTTGCAGGACCAATAATTGGGGCAGTTATTGGATACTGTACAAATTATATTGCAGTAAAGATGCTTTTTCGCCCATTAAATCCCATAATGATTGGAAAATTTAGGCTTCCATTTACGCCAGGAATTATTCCAAAAGGAAGAGGACGATTAGCAAAAGCTTTGGGACAAGCTGTAGGGCAGACTCTTTTAACCCCAGAAGACATTGAAAAAATGCTTCTTCAAGAAGAAATTTCTAATAAGATTAGTGAAGAGCTTATAGGATATTTGGAAAACGAAACCAAAAGTCTTAAAGAATTATCCTTAGAGTCTTTAGATGAAAAATCCTATAATCAAATTAGTGAAAAAATTAAAGAGCAATTAACTAATAAGATATTAGATGGAATTGAAGGAATTGATATTGGAGAGATTATCTCAACGCAAGGACTAAATGCTGTAAAGGAAGCAGTAGCTGGAACAATGATGGCGATGTTTGTTTCAGATAAAGTATTAGAATCTTTTGTAGAACCTATTAAAGAGCGAATTAATAATTATATTTTAGTAAATGGTCCAAGTATCGTAGGAGAATTAGTCGATAAAGAAGTTAATGAATTTGTTGATTATACGCCAAGTCAGGTATTAGAACAAGCATCTATAGAAAAAAATGAGTTAAAACAAGTAATCAATAAAATCTATACAAAATTAATGAAAGCTCAAGCATCGAAGTTACTACAGCAGGCAAATATTTCTGAAGTAGTAGAACAAAAGATTAATGAAATGGATATCTTAGAGATTGAAGAATTGGTATTGTCTGTGATGAAAAAGGAATTGAGTGCTGTTGTCAATCTAGGCGCTTTAATTGGATTTATTTTAGGTTTACTAAATATGTTATTTTAATGAAATGAGTAGAAATTTCTACTCATTTTTTATTTTGTCAAAAAAATCAAGAAAATACTTGCAAAATTATCGAAATATGTTATAATGACAAATATAGTCGATTATATAATTAGTCTAAAAGAAAGGAAAATTATTTTATGAAAAAATTTTTTAAGCAAACGATTGCTTCGTTAGCTGCTGCAAGTATTATTTTAAGCTCTACTTTACCAGTAAAGGCTGATGTGAACTATCCTAGTTTAATGGAGTATTCAAAGAAAGGGTCACTTAAAATTTATAAGTACGATATTACATCTGCAACAAAAGATGGAGTTTATAAAGAAGATGAGATAAAATCAACTGGACAGTCCGACCAATCAATTGAAGAAAAATTAGCCAACTATGCAATTGAAGGTGTAGAGTTTACCTATCTTCGCGTAGGTGATGTTGAAACCTATAGTGAAAAAGAACATGATAAGAATCAAATTAAATTAGTCTATGAGATACCTACACAATTATCAACCATTTTGAATTTGGATTCAGAAAAATCTATTGAAATGCCTTGCACACATACAGGAATTTCTCATTTTGAAGGGCAAGAAATTCAGGATTCTTTAAAAAAGTTGTTAGAAACCGATGATGTAAAAGCAAAAGATGCCTTAGAGAATTATGTCATAAGTAATAATGAATCTGTATCAATGGATTTAACAGATAAAAATGGTTATACATCAAAAGATAATTTAGATTTAGGTTTATATCTTTTAGTAGAAACAAAAGTTCCAGAAGAAGTAACAGATACGGTAAATCCTTGGTTTGTACAACTTCCTTTTACTAATGTAGAAGGTAAGGAATGGATTTATGATATGAGTTGCTATCCCAAAAATCAAACAGGAAATCCATCATTAGATAAAGGAGTAAAAAATCAAGAAGAAAGTGAATATCATCCAACGACTACTGCCTCAGAAGGTGATGTTGTCGATTATATATTGGTTTCAAAATTACCTCATATCTCTAGCAAATCAACTTATTTATCTCAATATACATTTGTAGATAAGTTATCTGAAGGATTAAGCTACAATAAGAACGTACAACTTGCCTTTTATGCAAATAAAGAGGATGCTTTTAAAAATAACGTAGAAAAAGCTGATGAGGTTTGGGATTTAACAAGTGATGGATTTGTAACAGATTATGTAGAAGTAAGAGAGGGAACTAACGAAACAGGAGAAACCTCATTAAAAGTTTCTTTTACAAAAAAAGGGTTAGAACTTCTTAATACAACAAAGTCTGATTACTATGTGGTGGTCTATTATTCAGCAACGATTCATTCTGATGCAACAACGATTTTGGGTGATAATGGAAATCCTAATGATGTAATTCTTACTTGGGAAAGAAGTTCTGAAGGATATTTAGATACTTTAGAGGATCGTTGTTATGTCTATGCATTTGGTGTGGATTTGACTAAGACATTTTCTGATAAAAAAGGTGATGCTACAAAGGTAAACTTTATTGTTTATAACAGTAAAGATGGCTACTATGTAACAGCTAAAGAGAGTGGTGTAAACGAAGAAAGCAAAAAAGTCTATTATGTAACAGGTCAATCAAGTGATAAAGCTAGTGCAACTGTATTCTCACCAGATAAAGAAGGTCAACTAGTGGTTGATGGATTAGAAGCTGACACCTATGAATTGATTGAAACAGCAACAGACTCAGGATATAGCCTATTAAAGGATAAAATTGTAATTGATATTACGTCAACTACTAGAGAAATTATTCCTTCACAAGTGGGTGCAGTGGGAAGAGATAAGACTTCAAAGACTTTAAAAGAGAATTCTCATATACATACAGATGCTTGCTATGATAAAACAAATCAGTTAATTTGTGGAAAAGGTTCTTTAGATGAAGCAAATGGTCGAACTATTAATAAAGTTGCGATGTTTGAAGGAGAAATAATTCCTGCTAGTGCAACTGTCGATGCAAAAGAATCTGAAATGAAAAATTATACAGTGACAACAATTTCTAGAACACAGGCAGCAGATTCAAAACATGGATTAGTTCAAATTGGAGTTCGAAATGAAGCAAATTTTAAATTACCTTTAACTGGTGGAAATGGTGTTTATTTTGTAACCATTTTTGGTGTATTAGCAGTAGCAATAGGAGTTTCTTCATTTTAAG
>JPZU01000001.1:2353259-2357291 GCA_000875945.1 Lachnospiraceae bacterium TWA4
CAGTAGCAATAGGTAGGTTTTTCTATTTTAAGAAAAGATAAAAAATAATTAAAGTCAATGAAAAAACTAAAATATATACTTCCATTTTTTAGCATAATTTTAGGGATTGGTTTACTAGTTTATCCTTGGATTAGTGAGTATTTATTTAAAAATGAAGTTAATTCAGTAATTAATACCTATGATAGAAAATTAGAGGATATTTCTATAATGGAAGAGAACAAAGAGCTTGAATTAGCAAAGATATATAATAGGCAACTAGCAGAATCAAAAATTACATTAACAGATCCATTTACTCAATTTGAAAAAGGAAAGTCCACTATGGATTATCAATCAATTTTATCTTTTAACGAATTAGGGCTTATAGGAACGATTGATATTCCTAAAATATCCGTTCATCTACCTATTTATCATGGAGTTTCGGATACTGTTTTAATGAATGGAGTTGGACATTTAGAAAAAACTTCTTTTCCTATTGGTGGAAACTCTAGTCATTGTGTATTAACTGGGCATACAGGTCTTAATAAAGCAAGATTATTTACAGATTTATCTGAATTAAAAAAAGGAGACTATTTCTTTATTCAAATTTTACACCAAAAACTTGCTTATCAAGTAATAGAAACTTCTATTGTAGAACCTCAAGATGTGCATAAATTACAAATTGAAAAGGAAAGAGACTTAGTGACTTTATTGACTTGTTATCCCTATGGAGTGAATACCCATCGATTGTTAGTTTTAGGTGAGCGAATGAATTATCAAGAAGCCGTTGTAGAAGAAAAAATTCAGAGTGAAACAAATTTAGATAGTAATCCATCTTCTCAGTGGATGAGTTCTTATAAAAAGGCATTAATGTTAGGAAGCATTTTTTCATTATTATTAATTGTTGGTTTAGTTATAGGTATTCAGTGGAAGGACAAATATTAATGAAAAGACTTTTCGCATTAATATTAATAGTACTAGGAATTAGTGTATATCTTTCTCCAAATATTCAAGATGTATATTTAGAAAAACAAACTAGAAAGTCTTTTGAACAATTTAAATCGAAACAAACAGAAAACTCTTTAGATGAACTTTGTGGATATATAGAAATTCCTTCAATGGATAAAATTTTTCCTATTTATTTAGAAGATTCATATGAAAATTTATCTAGAGGAGTTGCTTTACTGAATAAAAGTTCTCTTCCAATTGGGGTTAAAAATTCAAATAATGTAATTATTGGACATAGAGGTTGGAAAACCGGTTCTTTTTTTAAAGATATTGAAAAGATTCGAATTGGAGATTTAATTTATATAATAACTTCTACGCAAAAATTGGTTTATAGAGCTGAAAATATAAAAGTAATTAATCCGAATGACATAGAAAAGTTACAAGTACAAGAGGGAAAAGATATGATTACACTTTGTACTTGCCATCCATATCTATCTAGAGGAAAATATCGTTATCTTGTGTATTGTGTTAGAAATGAGGAAGTGAATAAAAAACCAGAAAAATTAAAGGAGACAGAAAAATTAGAAGAAACAATGATAGAATCTTCGACTGGTATTATAGAAGTAGAAGAGATTATAAGGAAGCTAGGAGGAATTATTATTTTAGGAATTTTATTAAGCATTTGTCTTAAGAGAAAGGCGAGCAGATGAAGAAGATATGTGTTCAGAGAAGAATTGCTAGTTTGTTGGTAATAATTTTTATTGTACTATCTTTTTTTCCTACATTTGTGCGTGCTACTTCTGTAACTGAACAAGAAACTATACAAAGTACAGAAATAAAATCTAGTATAGAAGCAAGTGAAGGAATAGAAAGTGAAAGTGAATTAACTAGTGTGGAAAGTGAATCTGAGTCTATAATAGAAACTATAAAAAATTCTGAAACAGAGATTGAATCAGTAACTGAGGAGATTGAATTGCCAAGTAATTCTAAAGATGAGTTAATGGTTGTAGACAAAGATCAAGAGCTAGTTATTGATGAACTCACCATAAATTATCTTTCAACTTATGTGGATGAGATTTATACAAAAAAAGAGAAAATTGAACTTGCAAATGTGATTTTAGTAAAACAGTTACTTGCAGATAGAACCTATTGCGGTGAAGATGAGACTATTGATGAATTATGGAAGTCTCAAAATTCAGAGAAAAAATTTATTACTCAATTTGAATCCTATGTATCATTATACAATTTAAGTGATGAAAGTTCTTATTATGTGGCTTATGTAAATACTATGAATAACGATGCAAAACTTACAGACTGGTGTTTTGCTAGAAATGATTTAACAGGAACAATATTCCATGATTGTATTTTTGATAAAGATACAGGAATAGCTTATATTCCCAAAAGCTATGGAGTTGATGATAAACAAAAACAAATTGTTTTAGGAAAAGTTCAGATTCAATTGTTACAGTTGATCGATTCATCGAATACAAAATCATCGATTCAAACCGTTGTAACAGATGATGAAAAAGTGTTGGCAACAGATACAAAGGTAGATATTTATGATGTTTATAACAAGGGAACAGTAGTAAAAACTAAAGAAGGTTTAGATAAGGAAGAATTATTAGTTTCTGTTAATGGAATTCCTATTAATAAAGATAATTATAAGTATAATAAAGAAAATGGACAGCTGTCATTAAACCAATCGTCTTCTACAATTCAGACAATTAATGTAGAAGTCGAGGAAAAATCAATGGTTCAAAAGGTAGCATCAATATTTAAACCAATTAGTGTAAAAGCAGAAACTTTTGATACCATGAAACCAAGATTTACCAATATTTTATTGCCATCAAACTTAAAGGAAGGAACGATTTATACCGGAAAAATTCCTGCAGTTTATGTTGGAGATCCTAGTATAGAAGCGATTCGTTCATATGGTAGTTATAATGATGAAGTTGTAAAAGGATTAGCAAAATATATTGCAATAGCTAGTGAAAAGAAAGATTACAGTAAAACAAACTTTTCAGAGCTGTATGAACAAACTTATATACGAATGAAATTTAATGTAAGTGGAAAAACAAAAATAGAAAATGGTAAAAAAACATATATTGGAACAGAAGATGGGAATAAAATGACATTTTCAAGTATTCAAAAAAATCCTAAAAATGCACCAGATATTGATTGGAGTCAGTTTGGAGAAACTGTAGTTAATGCAAACTGTGCGCATATATCTAGTCCTTTAGGAACTGATTCAACGTTTAAAAGCAATGGTGGAGCTTATTATCAGTATTTAAAATCAGCCCTTCGAGTAATTAAAATTGACCGAGTAAAAGGTTATGCAATTTTAGGGGTTGCCAATGCAATTACACATAAAACTCAGCAAACTTGTTGTTTATTTAAAGTTACTTTATCTAGTAAAGCGCCAGTCGTCATAGAAAAAGTAAACCAATTAGACTCAAAAAAACATGTTGCAGGTGCAATATATGGAATTTTTAAAAATAAAGAAGATGCAAATGCAGCAAATTCTAAGAATTACAAACAAAAAGTTGTAAAGACTGTAGATAATAAGGAGGCGATACTTACAACAATCTCTACAAGAAATAAAGAAGGATACTATTCTAATAAACCACTATTATCACTTGGTACTTACTATGTAAAAGAAGTTATAAGTCCTAAAGGGTTTGTATTAGATTCTAAAATTTATACTGTTCAACTAACAACAAATACATCTATACCTGTTGTTGTCAATAAAACAACTGTTTCTGATATACAGTATGGAAAATTATCAATTTTAAAAAAGGAAACTGCAAGTAAAGAAGTGATTTCAGATGCCGAATATAAGTTATATATAGATAAAACTTGTAAAACAAAAGCAAAAGATATTAATGGAAAAGAAATCACTTTTTTAACAACATCTACAGGATCAAATTTCGTAGAGCTTATCTATGGAACCTATTATTTAAAAGAATCAAAAGCTCCAAAAGGTTATGCTCTAAATGATAAGGTTTATACCGTAAATATTCGTGGAGATATCTTGCAACAAGCGGTTACTGAAGTTTCAAAGCATATAGTAGAGGTAGAAGATGATAAAGAAAAACCAATTTTAGGAAG
>JPZU01000001.1:2357311-2368776 GCA_000875945.1 Lachnospiraceae bacterium TWA4
ATGATAAAGAAAAACCAATTTTAGGAAGTATAAGAGTAATAAAAAAAGATGGTAAAAAATTTTTAGAAGGTGTTGAATTTACTTTAGTATCCAAAAAGGATCAAACCAAAAAATATATTCAAAGAACAAATAAAACTGGTGAAATTGTATTTGACCAGTTGGAATTAGGGGAGTATTTGTTAAGAGAAACTAAGACAATTAAAGGATACACTCTTTTAAAAGATGAACTTACGATTACAATTCCTATGGAAATGACTAAGGAAGAAGTAGAAAATAAAAAAATTGATGTCAGTAAAGCAATTTATGATAAAGCTAAAAATAGCTATAATTTTTATAATCTGACTTATGAGATTGGAAATGCTACATCTTTTGAGATTCCTATGAGTGGTGGAGCAGAAGATTATCATTATTTAATAGTTGGATTATGTTTAATTAGTTTTAGTATAATATTTACTTGTAAACGAAAGAAGAATTAGTAGTTTGGGAGGTACGAAAAATACCTCCCATAGCCTTAGTTGATGCAAGCTTTAGCATAATTGGTAGTAACTAAATCTTCATATGGAAGTTTCTCCTTTAATTCACCAGCTTCAATTAAAATATTTTCTAGCAATTCAAAACTATCTTTGGAGAAAATTAAATCTTTTTTCCAAGTGTCCTGCTCTAGATAACGATTAACAATAGTTGTAATAGTCTTTAAATCTGTTTCAGGAAATTGAGGGGCAATAACTTTTGCAATTTCTTCAGAAGAGTGAGAATTTACATAATCCATTCCCTTTTGCATAGCATTAGTGAATTTTTGGATAATTTTTGGATTGTCTTTTAAATAACTTTGTTTAGCACAGTAAGCAGTATATGGAACATATCCAGAATCTTTACCGATGGAAGCTACTACATATCCAGCTTTTTGTTGTTCAAGGGAAGTTGCATGAGGTTCAAATTCAACTGTAAAATCAGCATCGCCTTCAGTAAAAGCAGCAGCAGTTAAACCAAAATCAATACTTTGATCAATTTTTACATCAGTCTTAGGATTAAGACCTTGTTGTTTTAAAACATATTCAAAAACCATTTCAGGCATACCACCACTGCGTCCACCAAGAATAGTTTTTCCTTTGATATCTTTCCAATTGAAATTTTTAATTGGTGTTCTAGATACTAAGAAATTTCCAGCTCGTTGAGTTAACTGTGCAAAGTTTACGGCATAGTCTTTATTTCCTTCAGCATAACAATAAATGGATGCTTCAGCTCCCATAAATCCAATGTCAGCATCTCCAGAGATTAGAGCAGCCATAACTTTATCAGCTCCATATCCAGTATCTAACTTAAGATTAAGACCTTCTTCCTTAAAGTATCCATTTTCAATAGCCACATATTGTGGAGCGTAAAAAATAGAATGAGCTACTTCATTTAGAGTAATAGGAGTTAGCTCATCACCTGAGGTCTTATTAGTTGCACATCCTACAAGGATTTCTAAGACTAGAATACCAATAAGACCAAAAATTAATTTTTTCATAGACAAATCCTCCTGTTTTTACTATGATAGTATATGCAATAATTAGAAGGGAGTTCGTAATACATCATGGAAAGATTAACACAAATTTTAAAAGAATATAAGAAACTAGCGATTGCTTATAGTGGAGGTGTTGACTCTAATTTTCTCTATCAAGTAGCTAGACAAACATTGGGTAATGAAAATGTTTTAGCTGTCTTATGCGAAGGTAGTATGATGCCACAGTCAGAAATCGAAGAAGCAAAGAAAAATTTAGAAGGTGGACAGTATGTAATCATTCCTGTGGATGTATTTGCTGTAGATGAGTTTTTACATAATAGAAAAGACCGTTGTTATCACTGTAAGATGAATGTGATGTCAACCGTTAAAGCAGAGGCTAAAAAACGAGGATTTGATTATGTGGCTGATGGAAATAATAAAGACGATGGGGCTGATGGAGTCTATCGACCTGGAATGAAAGCCTGTGAAGAACTTGGAATTTTATCTCCTTTAGCACAGGCCGGATTTACGAAGAAGATGATTCGAAAGTATTCTAAGGAATTAAATATTTCAACTTATAATAAACCGGCAAATGCATGTCTTGCCTCTAGATTTCCATATGATACACTTCTTACACAGGAAAAATTAGACTTAGTCAGTAAAGCAGAAGATTTATTCCATGAATTAGGTATTGGATATGTGAGGGTACGAGTACATGAAGAAATTGCTAGGATTGAAGTGGAAAAAGATCAATTTCAGTTAGTGCTTGAGCATCCAGAACTTGTACAGGAATTAAAGAATTTAGGATTTAAATTTGTTACATTAGATCTTGCTGGAATTTCTAGTGGAAGTTTTGATAAATAATTACTGACATTGTTATAGATTGTAGTGATAAATAAATATACAAATAAAATGATAGTTTATGTAAAAAATAAGAGTATATACATATAATTCATTGACAATCAATTGTTTTCTATGGTAAAATTTCCTCTATGGATAATAAAGGAGGATATACGAAATGAAAAAGAAATTAAGTGCTCTAGTACTCGTAGGAGTTATGGCAGCTTCTACACTAGCAGGATGTAGTAATTCAAGTAATGATACCAAAACAACAAATGCACCAGCAGATGCAAAGAAAACCTTTACAGTAGGTTTTGATCAGGATTTCCCACCAATGGGATTTAAGGATACTACGACAGGGGAATACAAAGGATTTGATCTCGATTTAGCAGCAGAAGTTGCTAAGAGATTAGACTTTGAAATACAGTATCAGCCAATTGATTGGGCAGCAAAGAATGGAGAATTAGAATCTGGAAATATTGATTGTATTTGGAATGGATTTACAATGACAGGTCTTGAAGAGGACTATACGTGGACAGAAGCATACATGAAAAATACTCAGGTATTTGTTGTAAAGAAAGATAGTGGAATTAAGACTTTAAAAGATCTTGCAGGAAAGAATGTAGATGTTCAGACAGATTCTAGTGCAGAAAAAGCAATAAAGAAAGATGCAGAATTAGAAGGTAGCTTTGGAAAATTAGTTTCAGTAGCTGAATATAATACAGCATTTATGGAATTAGAATCTGGCTCAACTGATGCTGTAGCAATGGATAATATTGTTGCAAGTTATCAGATTACACAGCGTAATTCTGACGATTTTGTAATTTTGGATGAAGTTTTAGCAGAAGAAGAATATGGTGTAGGATTTAAAAAAGGAAATACTGAGCTTCGTGATAAGGTACAGACAACTTTAGAAGAGATGGCTAAAGATGGTACAATGGCTAAGATTTCGAATGAATGGTTTGGCAAAGATATTACGACAATTGGCAAGTAATATATTGATTAAATGCGAGTAGGTAATAACCTACTCGCTTATGTTGTTAAGACTGGTTTGTGGAGGAACTCTATGGGAAAATTAAACCTAGCAATGATGTTTTCGGAGTTAGCTGGTGGTATGGCACTAAGTATGTATGTCTTTGTATTTACATTGCTTTTTTCAATCCCTTTAGGAATGATTATTGCATTTGCGCGTATGGCTGATGGAAATATCTTTAAAAAGATTATTCAGTTAATAGCAAAGATTTATATATCTATTATGCGTGGTACCCCATTAATGCTACAACTAATGGTTATTACGTTTGGACCTTATTATATTTTTAGAATTAGTACATCAGCTTCTTATCGATATGTTGCTGTTATTGTTGGATTTGTCTTAAATTATGCAGCGTATTTTGCAGAAATTTATAGAAGTGGTATTGAAGCAATTCCAAAAGGACAATATGAGGCTGCTTTTATTTTGGGCTATTCAAGACCACAGACATTTTTTAAAATTATTTTGCCGCAGGTTGTAAAAATCATTCTGCCTTCTATGACAAATGAGGTGATTACCTTAGTTAAAGATACCTCGTTGGCATTTACGATTTCTATTATGGAAATGTTTACAGTTGCAAAAGCATTAGCTTCTTCAAGTGCTAGCATGGTTCCTTATATTTTTGCAGCTATTTTCTACTATATCTTTAATTTTATAGTCGCATTTATTATGGAACAATTAGAGAAGAAAGTGAATTATAACAATCGATAAGAGGAAAATCAGATGAAAATATTAGAAATAAAAAACTGCAAAAAAAGTTTTGATGATGTTAAAGTATTAAAAGATATTTCATTTTCTGTATCAGAAGGCGAAGTCGTTTCAATTATTGGACCTTCTGGCTCTGGAAAGTCTACGTTACTTCGCTGTGCAACGATGTTAGAGAAAATGGATGATGGTGATTTACTTTATTTGGGTGAGGCAGCAGCAACTAGTCAAAATGGGAAGTCCCACTATGCTTCAAATTCAAAGTTAAAAGAAATTCAAAGTTATTATGGATTGGTATTTCAAAACTTTAACTTATTTCCTCACTACACTGTTTTTAAAAATGTGACAGATGCACCCATTCATGTGCAAAAGAGAAATAAAGAAGAAGTTTATAAGGAAGCAAGAGCACTTCTTGCTAAGATGGGACTTGCAGATAAAGAAAATGCCTATCCACATCAGTTATCTGGTGGACAGCAACAGCGAGTATCTATTGTACGAGCATTGGCAATGAACCCTAAAATTTTATTTTTTGATGAGCCAACATCAGCTCTAGACCCCGAGTTAACAGGAGAAGTTTTAAAAGTTATTAAGTCGTTAGCAGAACTTAAAATTACAATGGTAATTGTTACACATGAGATGAACTTTGCAAGAGATATTTCAAATCGTATCATCTTTATGGATAAAGGATATGTTGCTGTAGAGGGAACTCCAGAAGAAGTTTTTGCTTCTACGCATGAGCGAATGAATGAATTCCTAGGAAAAATTAAAGAATATTAGTAACTATTTAAAGTAGTTAAGCTTTAAATGATTTGGAGTATTAAAAGATATAGATAATAGATAATGGAGGCGATAATACATGAAACAGTGTATGGATTCAGATAATTTACATCGTAGATTAAAAAAGATTATAGGACAAGTGCAGGCCATTGATCGAATGATTGATGAAGATGTGCCTTGTGAAGATGTGTTATCTCAAATTAATGCAGCAAAGTCAGCACTTCATAAAGCTGGTCAAGTTGTGTTAGAAGGACACATTAAACACTGTGTAAAAGATGGAATTGAACATGGAGATGCAGATAAAACTGTTGAAAGTTTTACAAAAGCTGTAGAGCGATTTGCAAATTTCAAATAAAAAATGGAAGATGAAAAATCTTCCATTTTTTATATTATATTTTATTTTTAATTAGCATGCATATTTTTCTAAAATACCCTTTAGTGCATCTGCGCTGCTACTGTGAGAACGTTCAATCTTTGCACAAGCTCGTTCAGATTCGGATACTGCACAATGCACCATAGGGTGAGAAGCTGTTGATGTAAAGATAATCACTAAATCAGGATTACCAATCTGATTTCTAAGTCCAGATTTCATCTTAGTAAATACTTTTGCTTTACATTTGTACTTTTTACAGATTTGTTTATACTGACCCTCCATGCGTTCATGTCCGCCGACAATAACAACACTCATAAATATTCTCCTTCTATATAACTAATTTTAATTTGTCTACTACTTATATTGTTAGTATAAACTAACTAATATTAGATGTCAATACTTTTTGTTGATTTTTTGTTTTTTGTGATATACTTCTAACTATATTAATTGTATTGGAGGAGCTAAAGATGGCTGTGCACGAATCGGCAGAGGATTATTTAGAAACAATATTAATTCTTAGCGAGAAACTTCCGGTAGTTCGTTCCGTAGATATTGCAAACGAGATGGGCTTTAAGAAATCAAGTGTTAGTGTAGCTATGAAGAACCTTAGAGAGAAGGAACATATTACAGTTACCGATGCAGGCTTTATTTACTTAACGGATTCAGGAAAAGCAATTGCAGAAATGATTTATGAAAGACATAGGCTATTGACTGCTTGGCTTACCGCATTAGGAGTTAGTGAGGAAGTTGCAGCAAGAGACGCATGCAAGATTGAACATGTGATTAGTGCTGAAAGCTTTTCAGCGATTAAGGTTTATGCAGAAAATCATAAGGGACTTAAGTAAAAATAGTACCATATAAGAAGTTTTTAATAATTTCTTATATGGTACTAGTTTTTTATATCAATAAATGTGAATAAAGTTTCATTTGATTAAATACTTCTTATATGATATGATAAGCAATATATAAAATTAAGGAGATTATTTATATGAATAAATATTTTTCAATAAGTATACTATGTTTTTGCTTGATAGTAGTTTTATTAACTGGATGTAAGCAATCAGATACTAAAAAGTCAGATAATCAATCAGCAACGAATTCAGGAGTAGAACAAGGAAATTCATCTAGTTCTGTGGATGCAAAAACTGCTTTTAATTATGATCCAGATGACTATATTACATTAGGAGAATACAAAGGCTTAACGTTTGATAAACCAATTGCTGAAATTTCAGAAGAGGATATAAATTCACAGATTGACAGTGAGTTGCAGGATGTAGCAACAAAAGAATTAGTGACAAATCGTGCAATAAAGTCAGGAGATAGTATTATATTTGATTCTACGTCAACTGTTGATGGAAAGGATTCAGAATTAGGATTTAATGAGGATATGACATTAACAGTTGGTGATGCAGAATTGGGCGAAGAAGTTGATAAAAAACTAATTGGAGCTTCTGTTGGTGATACAGTTACAGCAAAAACTGTCTTAGATGACTACTATGAAGAAGATGCAGGGAAAGAAATTATTTATAAAATAAAAATTAAAGAAATTTTTGTTATGAATATTCCTAAGGTATCTGATTATGTAAAGACGAAAGGATATGAAAGCGAAGAAGCTTATAAAGAGTATTTAAAGACGTATTTAGCAACTGAACAATCTAATAATAATACAATTTCAAATGCACTGAATATAATTATTAAAAATTCAAAATTTAAAGGCTATCCAAAAGATTTGCATGATTACGATTTGGAGCAAACGAAAATATTCTACCAATCATTTGCAAATATGTGGGGAATGAGTGATTCAAATATCTCAGATGAAGAATTAGAAGAAGCAGTCACAGAAGACTTACAACGTTATTTGGTAGTTAGAGCTATTTCAAAGAAGGAATCTATAGAAGTATCGGATGAAGCTTATACAAAGTATTTAAATGAGAACTATTTAGAAAATGGCTATTCGAGTACAGAAGAATATGAAGAAGACTATACAAAAGAAGCAATTATAGAAGTTGTTCGTTATGATTTAGTTGGTGAATTCTTATTAAAAGAAAATACGCTGCATGAGATTAGTCAAGAAGAATTTGATAAACTCTACGGAGATGTTGAGGAAGTTGATCCTCAAGAAACAGAAGTAACAGAACAAGAAACTACAAAAGCAAATTAAAAGAGAAAGTTATAAGTTATAAAGAAAAATTATAAGTTATAAGGGAAGAGGTTATTGGTTATTATGGAAAAACGAATTTCAGGTCACACAGGATTATTAGCACTTATGGGTTCTCCTATTGGGCATTCAGGTTCACCTGCAATGTATAATTATAGTTTTCAAAAATTAGGGTTAGATTATGCTTATTTAGCATTTGATATTCAAATTGCTGAGGTAAAGGACTTTGTTCAGTCTATGCGTTTATTGAAAATGAAGGGTGGAAATGTCACAATGCCTTGTAAAACAGAGGCTGCTAAGTATATGGATGAACTTTCACCAGCAGCTAAAATTATTGGAGCAATCAATACAATTGTCAATGAAAATGGTAAACTTGTGGGACATATTACAGATGGTACTGGATTTGTCGATAACTTAAAAGATCATGGAATTGATATTAAAGGTAAGAAACTTACAATTGCTGGTGGTGGAGGTGCTGCAACTGCAATTCAAGTACAATGTGCCCTAGATGGAGCAAGAGAAATTTCTATTTTTAATATTAAGGATGATTTTTTTGAGCGAACTTTACAGACTGCTAGGAAAATTAAAGAAGCTGTTCCAGGTTGTGTAGTGAATGTGTTTGACTTGGCAGATATAGAAACGATGACTAGAGAAATCAAAGATAGTGATATTTTTGTTAATGGAACGATTCTTGGTATGAAGCCGATGGAAGATCAAAGTGTTGTAAAAGATTTATCAGCTTTTCATAAAGATTTAGTTGTTGTAGATGTTGTTTATAATCCAGAAGAAACAAAACTACTAAAAGAAGCTAAATCTTGTGGATGTACCTGTATTAGTGGAAAGGGAATGCTTTTATGGCAAGGAGTTGCAGCTTTTAAGTTATTTACAGGTAAAGATATGCCAGTAGAAGATGTAAAGAGAGAATTTTATTCTTAAGAAGAGGCAAAGTATGATAGTAATTGTTTGTATTGATGATAAAAAGGCATGATGTTTAATAAAAGACGACAAAGTAGAGATAGTGTATTAATTAAGGATTTACTTACAGAAGTTGAAGATAAAACGTTATGGATTGATGAGTATTCTAAAAAATTATTTGAAGATGTTTCTTGTCCAAATCTTCAAATTGATGAGAATTTGTTAGAGCTTGCTAAAGATGGAGAGTATTGTTTTATTGAAAATAAACATCTTGGTGAATATAGGTCTAAGATTGAACAATTAATTGTTTATCATTGGAATAGGTCATATCCTGCAGATTTTTCTTTTGATTTAGAGCTTTTACCTAATGAATGGGAATTAGTAGATTCTAAAGAATTTGCAGGTTCTTCGCATGAAAATATTTTAAGAGAAATTTTTAAATTTAAAGGAGAAAGTTAAAATCTATGAAACGATTAAAGTATCTATTGTTTCTTATTCTTTTTCTACTTACTAGTTTTAGTTTTTATGGATGTGAATCTTTACAGGAATTATCAACATCTACTGAAACAAAAAGTGGAGAAACCTTAATATCAACCGATGGCTTTCCTGCTTATACAGGTGAAGCTTATGTAGCAATTAATGACAATCAACCGTCATTTAAAAAGTCTGATTATAAGAAAAAATCATTTGAAAATTATAGTGAGTTGGATTCACTTGGACGATGTGGCGTAGCATTTGCAAATGTTGGAATTGATTTAATGCCAACACAGGAAAGAGGAAGTATTTCTTCTGTTAAACCTACAGGCTGGCAGACAATAAAATATGATATTGTAGATGGGAAGTATTTATATAATCGTTGTCATCTTATTGGTTATCAGTTAACAGGTGAAAATGCAAATAAACAAAATTTAATTACTGGAACAAGATATTTAAATATTGATGGGATGTTATCATTTGAGAATATGGTTGCCGACTATGTAAAAGAAACAAAAAATCATGTGCTGTATCGAGTTACCCCAGTTTTTGTAGGAGATGAACTTGTTGCTAGAGGCGTTCAAATGGAAGGCTGGTCTGTAGAAGATGAAGGTGAGGGCATTTGTTTTAATGTCTATGCCTATAATGTTCAACCAGGAATTACTATTGATTATCAAACTGGTGAAAGCAGTCTAGGAGATCCTACAGCTTCTATGGATTCTAAATCTAAAAAAGTTCGTTATATTCTAAATACAAAGACGAAAAAAATTCATAAACCAGATTGTTCGAGTATAAAAGATATTGCATCGGATAAAAAAGAAACCTACACGGGTTCTAAAGATGATTTATTAAAGAAAGGATATACTGCTTGTAAACGTTGTAATCCTTAGTAAATAAGCTTATTTATGGACACACTGAAAGGAAGAAAGATGGATTTAATGGAATTAAGTGCTCCCTGTCATTTTGGGACGGAAGCTGTTTTAAAAAAAGAAATTTATGATTTGGGTTATGATATTAAAAAAGTAGAAGACGGACGAATCACTTTTTTAGGTGATGCAGAAGCAATCTGTCGAGGAAATATGTTTCTTCGAACGACAGAAAGAGTTTTAGTGAATGTAGGAAGCTTTCGTGCAACAACATTTGAGGAACTTTTTCAAGGAATTAAGGCACTTGAGTGGGAAAATTATATTCCTTCCGATGGAAAGTTTTTGGTAACCAAGGCAACATCGATAAAAAGTAAACTTTTTAGTCCCTCGGATATTCAATCAATCGTTAAAAAGGCAATGGTTGAACGTCTAAAAGATGTGTATCAAGTAAATTGGTTTGAGGAAACTGGAAGTTCTTATCCTATAAGAATTTTCTTATTAAAAGATGAAGTGACAGTAACCATTGATACAACAGGTACTTCGTTACATAAAAGAGGTTATAGACTTCTTACAAGTAAAGCTCCAATTACAGAAACGCTAGCAGCAGCTCTAATTCAATTAACTCCTTGGAGAAAGGATCGAGTTTTAGTGGATCCTTTTTGTGGAAGTGGAACAATTGCGATTGAGGCAGCACTTATGGCAGCAAATATTGCACCAGGAATCAATAGGCAATTTTTAGCAGAAAGCTGGGAAAATTTAATCGATAAAAGTTTATGGGAAGATGTTAGAGAAGAAGCAAATGACCTTGTAGATTTAAATATACAAACGGATATCCAAGGATATGATATTGATTCAGATGTTATAAAAATTGCGAGAGAAAATGCACGTATGGCAGGAGTCTTGGACTTGATTCATTTTCAGCAAAGAGCAGTTAAGGATTTGCATCATCCAAAAAAATATGGATTTATTATTACAAACCCACCTTATGGAGAGCGAATTGAAGAAAAAGAAAATCTTCCAATAATTTATGGAGATTTAGGTGCAAGGTTTGCTGAACTAGACAGTTGGTCTGCATATATCATTACTTCTTATGAAGGAACAGAAGCTTGCATGGGAAGAAAGGCAGATAAGAATCGAAAGATTTATAATGGTATGTTAAAAACCTATTTTTATCAATATTTAGGTCCAAAACCACCAAGGAGGAAGAAATCATGAAAATTATTGTAGCAACCACCAATCAGGGAAAAATACGAGAAGTACGTCAGATTATGGATGGACTGGGCTATGAAATTTTGACCATGAAAGAAGCTGGCGTGGAAATAGAAGTAGATGAAACAGGAACGACATTTTTAGAAAATGCATTTCTTAAAGCAGAAGCGATTCATAAATTAACAGGAGAATTAGTCCTAGCTGATGATTCAGGTCTTGAAATTGATTATTTTGATAAGGCACCGGGTGTTTATTCATCTAGATATTTAGGAGTAGATACTCCATATGAAGAAAAAAATAGAATTATCTTAGAGAAATTAAAAGATGTAGAAGATGAAAAGCGAAGTGCAAGGTATGTCTGTGCAATTGCAGGAATTTTGCCCGATGGGACAAAACTTCATTCAATTGAAACGGTTGAGGGCTTTATTGCTCATGAGGCAAAGGGAAATGGAGGATTTGGATATGACCCAATTTTTTTTGTTCCATTTTATCAAAAAACTATGGCTGAGCTTTTGCCAGAAGAAAAAAATGCCATTAGTCATAGGGGAAAGCATTAGAACAGATGAAAAAATTATTACAGCTCACGAGTGAACTGTAACAAAAAACTACTAGACAAATAAAAAAACTTATGT
>JPZU01000001.1:2368796-2370206 GCA_000875945.1 Lachnospiraceae bacterium TWA4
CTGTAACAAAACCTACTAGACAAATAAAACTTATGTTAAATTAAAGCTGTACAATGGCGTATGAATAAAGGTATTCATGCGCCTTTTAATAATTAGCTAGGACTTCAAAAGAGGTAAGAAGTATATGAAAATAATTGTAGTTAGCGATACACATGGAAATTGTGATAACCTAGTTCGAGTAATGGAAACGGAAAAAAGAGCGGATTTATTAATCCATTTAGGAGACTTATTATGTTCCCCAGAAGAAATTAAGGAAATTGCAGGTTGTCCTGCTCAAATTATTGCAGGAAATAATGATTTTTTTAGTGCATTAGATCGAGAAAAAGAGTTTGAAATTGAAGGATATAAAATTTTTATGACTCATGGTCATAAGTATCAGGTAGGTTTAGGAACTAGTTATTTAAGAGATGTAGCGCATAAAAAAGGTGCAGATATTGTGATGTATGGTCATACACATCGTCCAGAAGTTTCTTTTTATAATCAATTAATGATCCTAAATCCTGGAAGTTTAACATCTCCTAGACAAGAAGGAAGGATGCCTTCTTATATTACGCTTTGGTTAGATGCCAAAAAAGGAATAGATTATGATATTTGTTATCTAGATAAATTATATCATCAAAAGTCTATGTCTATAGTTCGTACTTCAGTTAAATTATAACAAATAAATTGTTACTGTTCAGACCCACGCCATTTTCATCATTCGTAATGTTTTAGCTGACGTGTGAACTGTAACAATAAATTTAAAAAATTTAAAAATGTAGTTGACAAGTAGATAAATGTATGATATAAATATACAGTCGGCTTGAGAAAGTCAACAAATAGTAAATAGGGGTGTAGTTCATCGGTAGAACGGCGGTCTCCAAAACCTCAGAGGTGGGTTCGATTCCTTCCACCCCTGTTTCGTAAAAACTCTTTGACATATAGTCAGAGAGTTTTTTTATTTATACGAATAGCGTATTTCTTATAGTTTATTTTCTTTTTAATTTGTGTTATACTAATGCAAAAGTAAACGAGGAAAGGATAAACTTTATGGAACAATCGATACAAATTCTACGAAATCTTTTTAAAGAGTTAGTTATTCATAAAGAAACTTGTAAAAACGATGAATTATGGATTGAAGATCAGAGAAATCTTTTACAAAAAGAGCACGAGAATCGAAGTAGAGAAACTAATAAAAGATTAGAGCAAACCTTTCAAAAGAATCAATCAACAAGAAAGTTAAAGCGACAAGAATTAGAAAATAAAGTTCAACAGATTTCAGATGAATTAGATACAAAACGACAGGTTTTAGAAGACACTATTACTAGAAACATTAAAGCCTGTAAATATATACAAAAATATAAAGAAGATATTCAAAATCCCGACTATTTTAAATATGAAGAAGAATATGCTGCATATGGAGATTTTTTC
>JPZU01000001.1:2370779-2380426 GCA_000875945.1 Lachnospiraceae bacterium TWA4
TCCGATTAAAATTAGGAGACAGTAATGTTCTTTTGGAATATGCATCTTTTTGTAATTTGATGAATAAAGCGGACTATCTTTGCACGATTGAAAATGAAGCTCTAGAAAAAAAGGGAAAAGTAGATATAGAGAATTTAGAAGTTTTATTAAATGATAATAAGAAAATTTATGATGAGGTTTGTTATCAATTAGAAAAAGAAGAACAGACTGAAAAGGAAGAAATGCGAAAAAGTCTACGAGAATTAAAGCAAGAAGAGCTTAGAGAAACTAATGAGTTAGAGCAGAAAATCGATCAGAGAAGGGATGAGACAAAACAGAGATTTACAGAAAAATTAGAGAAAAATTTCTCAGTACAATTGATTAAAGATATTTATAAGACTTTAGAGCAAGGACAAGCAAAGTCTGAACGAGAACTTTATTCAGAGGGAATTCCATTTCGAATTTACCTTAGTAGATTTTGGCTAGAAACTACAGAATTGTTGAAACAAGAATCGATAAGAAATTCTGTGAAGGAATACTATAGTTTTATGCTATCTGATGAAGGTATTTTATTATTGCCTGGAATTTTTGCTAAATAGAAAAGAGGAGTGAGTTAGTGGGAGTAGATGATACATATTATTTAATTTCAATTGAGGCATACATAGACAATCTGGAAAAAACACAAAAATTCTTAAAAGAAACTTTAATTAGAGATTTTGAAAATCCATTGTTTATAGATAGACTTAAGGAACTTGGATATGGCGAGATTTATGAACGCTGGCATGATACAATGTATATAGATTCAAAAGATAGAGTTGGAGATATTTTAAAATTCTTAAAAGAAATTTGTCCAGAAAAGTCTAAAACTATTTCGATTATATACTTTGGCTATATAAAAATGCAGCCGGCTTATTGGTTAAAGCAACACATTGACTGGTATTCAATGGATTTATCTATGGAGCATATCATTATAGAACCTTTAGAAGAGATTGAGTTTCAAGTTACTATAAGATTGGAAGTGCTTCAGAGAAATTATCTAAGTCTTTGCGAAATTTATGATCAATTTAAATACAATTTTATGAATAATCCCTGGATGTATCAGTTAAATATTTATCAGGTGAGTAGGTATCGAATTACTAGTGAATATCCAGATGCATATTTTACAACTCTTTCAAATGGTCAATTCGTTCCTATTGGATGGTTAAAAAGTCAATCGGATGATTCGAAAGTATTAAATAAAATTGAAGGTAAGTTTCGCATTGAAACTAGTCAGTGTATGGAAAATTTGAAAAAACAAGTGACTCATTGGCAAGAAGATATGAAAGAGTCTATAAACAATCAGATTCAAAATAAAAATTTTCCAAATGGAATTATTGCAATGGGTTCATTCGTTTTTAGTCTCTTTTTGATTTTTTATTGTATAGTCGGATTTTTTAAAGTTTCAGAGTGGTCAAATGCTTTACTATTAAGAGCTATCTATGGAGTTTCAATCGTAGTAGCTTTTGTATGTATTACTAGATTTTTAAAAGATTATCAAAATTATAAAAAAGTAGTAGCTTTAAAAAATTCTTTTAATAAGTTATCCATGTTTAAAAAATGGATTGAACAAGAACAGGAAAACTTACAAAAACAAGTACAAGATTCTAGTAATATTTTAAATAGTTCTTCTATTTCAAAAGAGAAACAAAATAAGTGGACACTTATACAAGTAGAACAGGCAAAACTTAAACAGCAACTAGCTAAGAAACGTATTAAAAAAGTAGTATTATTTATAAAATATTGATAATTTTAGCGGCTATTTTAAGTATTGGTCTTACTACAATCTATCAAGAGACAAAAGAAAGCTCAAAAGTAACTGCTTCTGTGAGCAGTACTGTAAAGGAAAATAAACAAGTAACTTATGTAGTGATTGTTAAAAAAGCTAATGTAAGAAAAGGCGCTGGAACATCGTATGATGTTTATAAAACCTATGAAAAAGGAGATGAGCTTGTAGCCACTGGAGATTCTAAAAAAGATAATAAATCTACTATCTGGTATGAGGTCTATGTAGACGGTAAGAAAACAGCATGGATTAGTGAAATAACAGTAAAAGTCAAAGAGTAAGGGGAGAGACTATGGTTTATACATCTATGACTAAAAAAGCAATGATATTTGCTTACAAAGCACACAAAGATCAAGTAGATCGAGCAGGAGTTCCTTATATTTTTCATCCGATTCACGTAGCAGAATTTATGACCACAGAAGTACAAACGTGTGTAGCCTTACTACATGATGTGGTAGAAGATACAAAGTATACAATCACTGATTTAAGAATCGAAGGATTCAATGAAGAAATTTTAGAGGCTATTGAGTTGCTTACAAGACCTGAAGATATGGACTATATGAAGTATATTCAGAGAATTAAAGAAAATCCAATTGCTTGTAAAGTAAAAATTGCTGATTTATTGCATAATAGCGATGAAACTCGTCTTGGAAAAAATGTAGGAAATTATAATTATTTAAGAGAGCGTTATAAAAAAGCGCTTGCTTATTTGGAAGAAAGGAGAAGCTAATGAGTAGAGAGTTGTTAAAACAATGGATTAAGGAGTCAGAAAATATTGTCTTCTTTGGAGGCGCAGGTGTATCTACCGAAAGTAAAATACCAGATTTTCGTAGTGTAGATGGATTATATAATCAAGAATATGACTATCCACCAGAGACAATTTTAAGTCATAGCTTTTTCATGAGAAATCCGAAAGAATTTTTTAGATTCTATCGAAATAAAATGCTTTTTCCAGATGCAATGCCGAATAAAGCACATATTGCGTTGGCAAAGCTAGAACAAGAAGGAAAATTAAAAGCAGTAGTGACACAAAATATTGATGGATTGCATCAAAAAGCTGGAAGTAAAGAAGTATTAGAGCTTCATGGAAGTGTTCATAGAAATTACTGTATGAAATGTGGAAAGTTCTATGGATTAGATGAAGTGCTAAGTCAAGAAGGAGTTCCGACCTGTAGTTGTGGAGGAATTATAAAACCAGATGTTGTACTTTATGAAGAAGGACTTGATTCACAAGTTATTGAAAAATCGTTAAATTATATTGCAAGAGCAGATATTTTGATAATTGGAGGAACTTCTCTTAGCGTTTATCCAGCAGCAGGCTTTGTTGATTATTATAGAGGAAATCGTTTAGTATTAATTAATAAGAGTGCGACACCAATGGATTCAAGAGCAAACTTAGTGATTAATGATCCAATTGGAGAAGTACTTGGAGAACTCTTATGAAATTAAATAAATTAAATTATGAAGTTGGAGACATTGTTAAATTAAAAAAACCGCATCCTTGTGGAAGTTTTGATTGGAAAATTTTACGAGTAGGTATGGACTTTCGTTTACAATGTGAGGGATGTGAACATCAAATTATGGTTTCTAGAAAAGTTATAGAAAAAAGTACAAGAAAACTAATAAAAAGTACTTGCACAAAAGAAAATTCTATGATATAGTTAGAAACTGTGATAAAATTATAGTTATCCTTGCTCTTTACTAGTTAAGGAGCCGAAAAAGAGTCCATAAGGAGGTAGACGTAAATGAAAAAGTATGAATTAGCTGTTGTTTTAAGCACAAAGCTGGAAGAAGAAGAAAGAGCAGCTGCAATCGAAAAAGTAAAAGGTTATATCACTCGTTTTAACGGTAATGTAACTGAAGTAAATGAAAGTGGCAAGAAGAAACTCGCTTACGAAATCCAGAAGATGAGAGAAGCATTCTATTATTTCATTCAGTTTGAAACAGAAGATGCTAACTGCCCTAACGAAGTAGAAGCTCGTATTCGTTTAATGGAACAGGTTATCAGATATTTATGTGTAAAACAGGAAGCTTAAATTAGAAAGTTTCAGGTGATTGAATGAATAAAGTAATTTTGATGGGAAGATTAACTAGAGAACCTGATGTTCGATATACTTCCCGAGGCGATAGCCAGATGGCAGTAGCTAGATATACCTTAGCTGTTGATAGACGTTTTCGTCGTAATTCAGATGGTGA
Source organism: Lachnospiraceae bacterium TWA4 (assembly GCA_000875945.1). Classification (GTDB taxonomy): domain Bacteria; phylum Bacillota; class Clostridia; order Lachnospirales; family Lachnospiraceae; genus TWA4. The sequence continues at coordinate 2,374,777 of JPZU01000001.1, forward strand.
TCAACAGAGTGCTGACTTTATTAGTTGTGTAGCTTTTGACCGAAATGCAGAATTTGCAGAAAAATATTTGCATCAAGGAACAAAAATTGCAGTAACTGGTAGAATTCAGACAGGTTCTTACACGAATCGTGATGGTGTAAAGGTATATACAACAGATGTAGTAATTGAAGAGCAGGAATTTGCAGAAAGTAAAGCTGCAGCAGCAGGCTATAATGCTGGAGGATATCAGCAAAGTGCAGCTCCTGAACACAGACCTACTCCAACAGAAGCAGTCAGTGATGGTTTTATGAACATTCCTGATGGAGTTGAAGATGAAGGTCTTCCATTTAATTAAACAGACGTAGATAATAGAAGGAGGTTATACTCATGGCTTACAATAAGAGCGAAAGACCTGATTCTCCTATGAAGAGAAGAGGCGGACGTAGAAGAAGAAAAGTATGTGTATTCTGTGGTGAGAAAAACGCAGTGATTGATTATAAGGATACTAATAAATTAAAAAGATATGTATCTGAAAGAGGTAAAATTCTTCCTAGAAGAATTACTGGTAACTGTGCAAAGCATCAGAGAGCTCTTACAGTTGCAATTAAGAGAGCAAGACACGTTGCTTTAATGCCTTATACTTTAGATTAATTAGAAATAAATACCGTCATATCATTTATTGGTATGACGGTATATTTTTTTGTTTCTTTTTTATGCAAATAATGGTATACTAATATATCGTAAGATATGGTAAAAAGGAGACGGTCTCTATGGATAAAAAAGATATAAAGTCTTTATGGAATTATGAATATCGAATTATTCTTTTACTATTGCCTTGCATAATCATTTTTAATAGTATAGTTTTTGTTATTGATTACCGAGCAGGAATTCTGACTCTTGTATTTAGTTTAGTAATTTGTATAATAGTAATTCGATATTTAACTTCTTATCGGTTAGAATTAACAGGAACTATTATTGGGAATGCAATAAGACAAAGTTCTGTGCAATTAAAACTTTTAAAGAAATTAGAGATTCCATATATTTTATTAGATTGTAATGGAAAAATTTTTTGGAGTAATACAGCCTTTAAAAAGATTTTTCCAAAAGGTACACCGACACATTTAAAAAATATCCAAAATTTATTTCCTGATATTAAAGGAATATCAAATCCTTTGGATAAAGATCGAGAAAGTACAATTATTTCATATAATGATAAAAAATATCGCATGGAAGTCGTACTTGCTAAGTTAAATGGATTAGAAGAAGTCATGGATTCAATTCCTGAGAACTTATCTAAAAATCCATGGTATACAGCTTATTTTTATGATATTACAAATGAGCTTACACTAAAAGAAGAATTAGAAGAGGAACGAATCATTATTGGACTTGTTTATCTAGACAATTATGATGAAGTCATGGGTGGTATTGAAGAGGCAAAACAAACTTTAATTCGAGCACATATTGAACGAAAAATTAATAAATATTTTTCACAAATGGGTGGCTTAATTAAGAAAATGGAAAATGACAAGTATTTTCTAGTCTTTCCAAGAAAATCTTTGGCTGCGATGAAGGAGGATAAGTTCACCATTTTAGATGAAATTCGTAGTATTAATTTGCCTACAGAACAATCACCTACGCTTAGCATTGGTCTGGGACTTCATGGAGATAGCTATGAAGTTGACTATGAGTATGCTAGAACAGCGATAGACATGGCTCTAGGTCGAGGTGGAGATCAAGTGGTTATTAAAGACCATGAGGAAATCAGTTTCATTGGTGGACAGGCTCAGACAGTTGCTAAAAATACACGAGTAAAAGCTAGAGTAAAGGCACATGCACTTAAAGAACTTTTAACAACCAAAGATTCTGTTGTGATTATGGCTCATAAGATTCCAGACTTTGATGCAATTGGAGCAGCTGTAGGCGTTTACCGAATTGCTTTTTCGCAAGGGAAAAAAGCGTATATTGTCTTAGATGAAGTAAATACATCCATTCGTTTAATGGTTGATTCGCTGAGTACAATTCCTGAGTATCAAGGAGAGATGTTTATTAGTAGTGAAGAAGCAAAAGAAGTTTTAAATGATAGCTCATTATTGGTTATTGTAGACGTAAATAGAGGAAGTTATACAGAATGTCCAGAACTTCTAGAAAAAGCTACTCATACGGTCGTTTTAGACCATCATAGACAGAGTAAAGATAGTATTACAGGAGCGGTTCTTTCTTATGTAGAGCCTTATGCATCTTCTGCTTGTGAATTAGTTGCAGAAATTATTCAATATAGTGGAGATAATATTAAAATACATGCAATTGAAGCAGATGCAATGTATGCGGGAATTGCAATGGATACGGGACAATTCTCTAATAAGACAGGAGTTCGTACATTTGAAGCGGCTGCATTTTTAAGGCGTTGTGGAGCAGATATGACTCGTGTAAGGAAGTTGTTTAGAGAGCATCTAGAAGAATATAAGGCAAAGGCTCAAACTGTTCAAAATGCAGAAATATTTGAAGACCGATTTGCTATTAGTATCTGTGATGCACAGGGATTAGAAAGTCCAACAATTGCAGGTGCTCAAGGAGCCAATGAATTGTTAAATATTATTGGTATTGGAGCATCTATAGTTCTTACACCTTATAATGATAGTATTTATATTAGTGCTCGTTCAATTGATGAAATTAATGTTCAATTAATTATGGAACGTCTAGGTGGCGGAGGTCATGGAACGATGGCAGGTGCTCAAATGGCAGGTTGTACGCTTGAAGAAGCGAAAGAATTTGTGAAAGTAACCATTAAGCAGATGCTTGAAGATGGTGAAATATAGGACAATTTTAGGAGGTAATTATGAAGGTTATACTATTACAAGATGTAAAATCTTTAGGAAAAAAAGGGGAAACAGTAACAGTTAATGATGGATATGCAAGAAACTTTATTCTTCCTAAGAAATTAGGGGTAGAGGCAACTTCTAAAAATTTAAATGATTTAAAATTACAAAAACAGCATCAAGACAAACTTGCAGCACAGCAATTAGCAGATGCAAAAGAACTTGCAAAACGATTAGAAGGTATTACAGTAGAATTGAAAGTAAAAACTGGAGAAGGTGGAAAAGTCTTTGGTTCAGTTTCTACAAAGGAAATTGCAGCAGCTGTAAAAAAACAGCACAATCTTGAGCTTGATAAAAAGAAAATGCAGTTAGATGTTCCTATTAAGAACTGTGGTGTACACAATGTAAGTTGTCGTTTACACAAAGATGTTACAGGAATCCTAAAAGTACACGTATCGGAAGCATAAGTAATTTATGAATGAGAATGTAATAAAAAGGCAACTTCCGTATAGTATGGAGGCTGAACGCTCAGTTCTAGGCTCAATGCTTATGGACAGGGAGGCAATTGTAACAGTCTCTGAAATGCTTAGTCGAAAAGATTTTTACAATCAGCAATATGGTATTATTTTTGAGAGCATGATTGAGCTTTTTAATGAAGGAAAAGCCGTCGATTTAATCACACTTCAAGAACGTTTAAAAGAAAAAAATTTACCAGATGAAGTTGTATCCATTGATTTTACTAGAGAAATTTTAATGGGTGTTGTTACGAGTACGAATGTCAAAGATTATGCAAAGATTGTTGTAGATAAGGCACTACTTCGTAGGGTTATTAAAGTAAATGAAGAAATTTCTATTCAGTGTTATGAAGGAAAACAATCCTGTGATGAAATTTTAGAGTATACGGAGAAAGCGATTTTTGATTTGATTAAAAATCGAACAAATTCTGATTACACACCTATTAAACAAGTAGTTTTAAATGCTCTTGATAAGATTGAGCAAGCTGCCAAAAATAAGAGCTCTGTGACTGGACTTCCAACAGGATTTACAGATTTAGATTATAAAACAGCAGGTCTTCAGCCTTCTGATTTAGTATTAGTTGCCGCTAGACCATCAATGGGTAAAACAGCTTTTGTTTTAAATATTGCTCAAAATGTTGTATTGCGTAGTCATGAAACTTGTGCAATCTTTAGTCTAGAAATGTCTAAAGAGCAGTTAGTCAATCGTTTATTTGCAATGGATTCCTATGTAAATTCTCAGAATCTTCGAACTGGTAATTTAACAGAAACCGATTGGGAAAAGTTGGTAGATAGTGCAGGTCGAATTGGTAGTTCCAAGTTGATTATTGATGATACGCCAGGTATTTCCATTTCAGAACTTCGAAGTAAGTGTCGAAGATTTAAATTAGAAAATGATTTAAAGCTTGTGATGATTGATTACTTGCAGTTAATGAGTGGAAGTGGACGTTCAAGTGATAGTAGACAGCAAGAGATTTCTGAAATTTCTAGATCACTAAAAGCACTAGCAAGAGAAATTGATTGTCCAGTCATTGCATTATCTCAGCTTAGTCGTGCTTGTGAAGCTAGGCAAGATCATAGACCGATGCTTTCAGATCTTAGAGAATCTGGTGCAATTGAACAGGATGCCGATGTGGTGATGTTTATTTATCGTGATGACTACTATAATAAAGATTCAGCATCGAAAAATATTTCAGAGATTATTATTGCAAAGCAACGTAATGGTCCAACAGGAACTGTAGAGCTTGCTTGGTTACCAGATTATACAAAATTCGGCAATCTTCAAAAAAATATGAAAGTTAATAGCAGTCCCAGTGTTTCTACACTGGGATTTTGTGTTATACTTAGGGAAAATTATAGTAGAAAGAAAGGGGATTTAATAATATGGGTCAAACCCGCTATCCGATTTCAGAAGCATCTCAGCGCCTTCATGTGGAAGCACATGTACTTAGATATTGGGAAGAGGAATTAGGAATTGATATTCCAAGAAATGAGATGGGACATAGAGAGTATTTAGAAGAGCATATACAAATGTTTAAAAAAATCTTAGATATGAAGGAAGATGGATATCAATTACGAGCGATTCGTGCAGCATTAAAAAAAGACCTAGATAATATACAAACGATACAAGCTATTGAAAAAGATAAAGCATTAGAGCCAGTACCAGAAGAACCTATTCAGAAATTTCAGCTGGTTATGAACCAGATTTTATCACAAGCGTTAGAAGAAAATAATGATAAATTAGGTAAATTGGTGGATAATAAAGTAAGTCAATTAATAAATTTACAAGAAGAAAGAGAAAAGGAACGATTTAGGAAATTAGATGAATTACTTAGAGCATATCAGATTGGAAATAAAGCAAGGTATGAAGCAGCAGCAACAAGAAATTCTGTAATTCCTCTTAGGCGAAATAAGAAAAACGATTATTTCCTAAAAGAAGCTTTTAATGAAAATTCTAATAAAAACTCTAATGAAAAATGGGAAATGGATAAATCCATTTCCCATTTTAAGTACCGCTCTATTGTGATTATTCACCAGCTTTGATAGCTTCGTTTGGACATTCGTCTGCACAAGAACCACAATCTACACATTCGTCAGCGTTGATAACGTATTTGTCATCGCCTTCTGTGATAGCATCGTTTGGACATACGTCTGCACAAGAACCACAAGATACGCATTCGTCAGTAATTACATAAGCCATAGTAAGATTCCTCCTTAATTATTTTTATGACTAATAAGAAAATTACCTGCTTAGTCATCTGCTAATATTGTAATACATAAGAATAGATAATTCAAGTAAAATTTTTAAATTTTAATAAAAAATATTCTCGTTAAGTTACT
>JPZU01000001.1:2380789-2388838 GCA_000875945.1 Lachnospiraceae bacterium TWA4
GTAAACTGCAACTTTTCAATTAAGCATATAAAAAAAGGATTGATAAAAGAAAATGTTTGTGATATAATCAAAAATGCTATATAGAAGCTATATTTTTTAAGTAGGAGGAAAATATAATGGCTAAACAGATTGATAAAGATATGCTAATTGGTGATATCCTTAAAGTAGATAAAGATATTGCAGGACTTTTAATGGGTGCTGGTATGCATTGCATCGGTTGTCCATCATCTGCTATGGAATCACTTGAAGAAGCTGCTATGGTTCATGGAATGGATGTTGATCCATTACTTGCTCATATTAACAAATATTTAGCAGCTAAAGGCGAATAATTGTATTAAAATTTTTAAAATGGGATGTCAATTGACATCCCAGTTTTTTGTAAAAATTAAAATAAACAAACTCGTTGAAGTGCGCTATCTTTTACAAGACAGGTATAGTGTTCAGCAAGGTATGCTTCATAAGAAGGAGCATCATAGTTTAATTTCTCTCCATACTCTGATAAGATGTTACAGGTTTTATTAAACTCTTCTGGAGTATGATGAGATTTATTTACAATTAAGTAAAACATTCCCGTCTGTTCATTTTTATAAAGAGAGTTAATACCTGAATAGTTTCTTCGTAAAATTTTAGAAACTTCAATCACTGTATCTAAATTTTTAAATGAATAAATCCTTAATACATTCATAGAAGTTGGGTCTTTATCAGATGGCTGTTCATTTGATAAAGAAGATTCAGATTTTTCAAAGATTGAACGAAATAGATCAACAATATCATCTGCTCGATTCTTCTTCGTGGTATCTTCAAGTGATTCATCAAAGGAAGAAAATTTAGAAAATCTAGTATCTAATTCCTCAGGATCTTCAACCTTCGTAATAATCAACATTAAGCTTTCAGCAGGAAGGGGAACTGCCTCAATCATTAAAGGCATATCCTCAGTTTCAAATCCAAATTCCATAGAAGCCTTCTCAATCATCTCTTGAAAAAGGGAGCGAGCCTTTTCACTTCCATAAGCTAATTCAGCAATATTTAATTCTCTAGAAGCTAAATCTCTGCTATTTAATGTACAACGAATTTGATGGTCGTTAATTTTTTCAATATCCCATAAAATCCTCCTTTTCAAAGATTTCTAACTAAATATTATAAACTAAAACTAAGTAAAAAGCAAGAAATATTGAAAAAAAATAATTGCTTGACAAATTAAAGAGTAAATGTTAAAATCAGACTGTCTATATAGATAGTCTTATAATTTTATCACGCAATTAAAACTAAAAGGGGGTGATAGAGGATTTGCCATGCAGGCTACTGCTATTTATTCCACGCTACATATGATACAATATTTTTATTACAGTTCACACGTCAGCTAAAACATGAAAATATTTGTGCTTGCACAAAGATATTTTCATGTTTGCTGACGAAGGGAACGCCATTTAATGAGCAATACAGCTGCAAAGGCAGCGAATGAGCACGTCAGTGCGCTATTGCGAATGATGAAAATGGCGTGGGTGTGAACAGTAACGACTCTTTGACTCGGATATCATATTAAAAAAATATAAAGTGCTAGACATTCTTAAAATTATAGTTTATAGTCAGTTATGTAAGACTCGAAAGGAGATTTTTGATGAAAAAGTACATAAAATGGCTAGGAATTTTAATTTTGATTATATTGATAGCAGGTGGTATTAGTGCATTGCAATATCCAATTTTTTTAGTAAAATTTATTTCTTTCAAATGAACAAAAAGATTTAAATTCATATTATGATGTACAAGATGACAAAGTGGCTATTATTCTCGATGGACACTTAGAAGAAGAACAGGCAATTTTGATTGATCATCAAATTTATTTACCTTATAAATTTCTTAATAATTCTTTAGATAGTCGATTTTATTGGGATGAGCATACAGATTATTTGTTATTTACAGATGCTATAAAGATTCAAGAAATTGCAATTAAAAATGGACAGAATGTTTATAGAGAAGATTCAACGCTTTATGTGTCTCTTGATTTAGTAAAGACTTACATAGAGGTTCAGACAGAAGTTTTTAAAGACCCTAATCGAATTTGTCTTAAAAAAATGGGTAAGGTAAGACAGTATAAGGAAGTTAGACATCAAACGAATATTCGAACATTTTCAGGTCTAAATAGTCCGATTATAAGAAAGATAGACGCTGAGGAAGAAGTTGAAATTATTAATGAAATAAATCGTTGGACATTTGTGCAGACAAGTGATGGTCAAATTGGCTATGTTTTAAATTATATGCTTAGTGGAGACTATAGTCGTTTGGAAACTTTAGAACCCAAAAAGGAAGAAGCAGAGTACACGAGCCTATCGTTAGAACAACCAGTTTGTTTAGTATGGCATCAGGTTTTTCAAAAGTCGGCAAATGATAAATTGGAATCTTTATTAAAACAGACGAAGGGAGTCAATGTTGTCTCACCGACATGGTTTTCAATTACTAAAAATGATGGAAGTTATACATCATTTGCAGATGCTTCCTATGTAGAAAAGGCGCATCAGTTGGGATTGCAAGTTTGGGCATTAGTGGATGATTTTAATCAAGACATGAGCATCTATCAAGTACTTAGTAATACAACGACTCGTTTGAAATTGGTGGATAATCTTATAGAAGATGTACGTAAGGTAGGTGCTGATGGAATCAATATAGATTTTGAATATGTTGGAGAAGATTCAGGAACTCATTTCCTACAGTTTTTAAGAGAATTATCAGTAAAGTGTAGAAAAGAGAAACTATTCTTATCTGTAGACAATATGAATCCAACATATATTCGCAAGCAATATCATTTGTCTTCGCAAGCAACTCTTGTCGATTATGTAATGATTATGGCTTATGATGAATATTGGAAGAATTCACAAGCAGGCCCCAATGCTTCGATTTCTTATGTCGAAAAAGGAATGGATGTAGCTTTAGAAAGTGTACCAAAAGAGAAATTAGTAACAGGAATTCCATTTTATGCAAGAGTTTGGAAAGAAGTTCCTGAAGAATATGCAACCGATACGAAGAACATTCGTGAAGATGGAAATTCAGAATATAGTCGATATGAATTAACTTCTTCGGCTTATTCGATGGATGCAGTGAGCGAACTTATTGAAAAATATAAGGCAAATGATCGCATTGCATGGGATGAAAACCTTGGGCTAAATTATGTAGAAATTCCATTAGAACATGGAAAATATCGAATATGGATTGAAGATGCTAGGTCATTGGAAGAAAAACTAAAACTAGTTCAACAAAAGAAGACTGCAGGAATTGCAGGCTGGAAATTAGGTCTTGAGTCTAAAGATGTATGGCCAATGATTAACTCATATTATAAGTAATGGAAGATGAATCAAGAAGTGGAGATGTGATAGAGATATCATATCTCCTTTTTATATGCATAAAATAAAAGTATAGAAAAAATTGAAATTCTTTTAGGTATTATAATGGTAGTAATGATTTATTTTGTTATGGAGGGGTATGAAGAAAAAACAATAGCTTCTATAAGTTCAAAGAATCTTTTGGACACGAAGACAGTCGTATTAGATGCAGGTCATGGAGGGAATGATGCAGGAAAAATTGGTGTTCATAATGAATTAGAAAAAGATATTAATTTAACTATTGTAAAAATTATAAAAAAAGAATTAGAAGCAAAAAATATTCATGTTATTTTAACAAGAGATACAGATAAAGCGCTTTATAGTGAAGGTGCATCGAACAAAAAGATTGAAGATTTATCGAAAAGATGTAAAATTATTGAAGAAGCTAAACCTATACTAGCAGTAAGTATTCATCAAAATAGCTATCATGAAGATAATGTCTGTGGACCACAGGTGTTCTATTATAAATCTTCTAAGCAAGGAAAATTAGCAGCACAAATTTTACAAGAAAGTTTTAATGATGTAGTAGGAAAAGAAAAAAATTCTAGAAAGATCAAATCAAATGATAACTATTATTTATTACTGCATACAAAGGCTCCGGTTGTGATTTGTGAATGTGGATTTTTATCAAATAATGAAGAAGCTACCAAGCTTTCAACCTCAGAATATCAACAAAAAATAGGAATAAATCTAGCGAAAGGTATTTTAAATTACATAAAAGAGAACAAATGTTTAAAAAATATTGACAACAGATTTTATTTATGATAAACTTAGTCATAACAAAGGAGGAGTTTTTAAGTGAGATATTTTATAACCAGTGATACACATGGTCGATATGAACGAATATTTGAAATTTTTAAGAAAACAGGTCCCTATGATGGAATGATTCATTGTGGAGATAGTGAACTGCCTAAGAACTTTTGGGAGAAGAACATTCCTTGTCCTGTATATATAGTGAAGGGAAATTGTGATAGAGGGAATCAGTACCCATTAAGAGAAGAAATTGTACTAGAAGGTCATAAGGTGATGGTTGTTCATGGACATAGAGAAGATGTGAATTGGAGCTTAGATGGTCTTAAGAAAGTTGCTGATGACATTGGAGCTGAAATTATTTTTTATGGACACACTCATATAGCAGAGAAGGTGGAATTAGGCAACCAAGTGTTTGTAAATCCAGGAAGTCTTATTGTACCAAGAAATCTTAAGCCATCCTATGCAGTAATGAATGTAGAAGTCGACCGTGTAGATATAGAGATTTGTTACTTGTAAATTGGGTCAATTTGTGATAGAGTATAGGAATAATAGTGTATCTATACCTATACAATAGTTCGGAAAGGAAATAGAGTTATGGAATTTATGACAGAATGTGAACAGATCGTAATGAAGAGTGTTTGGGATGCTAAAAAAGACGTGTCTTTACAGGAAATTATGAAAATCTTAGAAACTTCTTTTGGAAAACAATGGAAGAGACAGACGATTAGTACATTTTTATTACATCTAATTGAAAAAGGTTACGTAAAATCCTATAGAAGTGGTAGAATTTTCTACTATGTTCCTATCGTAAAAGAAGATGACTATAAAAAATTAAAAACAGATGATTTTTTAGATTTTTGGTTTGAAGGTTCACCTTCTGGATTAATTGCTTCCATGTGTGATAATAAGAAACTTTCAAAAGAAGAAAAACAAAAAATCTTAGACCTTATTAAATCAGGCGAATAATAAATTAAAAAATGTTGGGATCAAAAAGTATTGACCCCAACATTTTTAATTTATAAAGATTTTAAGAAAGCCTTAGAATTTGCAATGACTTCTTCCATAACTTTTGGACCTGGAGCACCAATAGTCATTCGTTTTTCGACACAAGTTTTTAAGCTAATTGCATCATAAATATCTTCTTCAAAAACTGGACTAATTTCTTTCAATTCATCAAGAGACATTTCTTCAATACAAATTCCCTTATCAATACAATATAAGACGATTCGTCCGATAATTCCATGCGCATCTCTAAATGGAACTCCATGATTTACAAGGTAATCAGCAGCATCTGTAGCATTTGTAAATCCATTCATAGCGCTCTTAGCCATAACTTCTTTTCTAAACTTCATTGTGCTAATCATACCTGTAAATAACTGCAAGCATCCTTTAGTGGTATCAATGGCATCAAAGGTTAATTCTTTATCTTCCTGCATATCTTTATTATAAGCTAAAGGAAGACCTTTCATTGTTGTAAGCATAGACATTAATGCACCATATACACGACCAGTTTTTCCACGAACAAGTTCAGCAATATCTGGATTTTTTTTCTGAGGCATAATACTTGAGCCTGTACTGTAAGCATCATCAATTTCTACAAAACGATATTCATTGCTGTTCCAAATAATAATTTCTTCTGAAAAACGACTTAAGTGCATCATAATTGTGGACATAGCAGATAGTAACTCAATAAGATAGTCTCTATCAGCAACAGAGTCCATACTATTCATTGTAGGACCATCAAATTCAAGAAGACTTGCGGTATAAGCTCGGTCTAATGGATAAGTGGTTCCAGCTAAAGCACCTGAGCCTAATGGGCAGTAATTCATGCGTTTGTAAATATCACATAGACGCTCATAATCACGTTTAAACATTTCAAAGTAAGCACTAAAGTGATGAGCTAAAGTTAGAGGTTGAGCTTTTTGTAAGTGAGTAAAACCTGGCATATAAGTTTCAGTATTTTCTTCCATAACTTTTAAAATTGCTTCAAGTAAGTGAATAACTAATTCTTTTAAAATAGTGACTTCATCACGAGTATAAAGCTTCATATCTAATGCAACTTGGTCATTACGAGAACGTCCAGTGTGAAGCTTCTTACCAGCATCACCAATGCGTTCAATGAGTGTAGATTCTACAAAGCTATGAATATCTTCATACGATTCATTAATTTCTAAATCTCCATTTTCGATGTCCTCACGAATAGAAGTAAGTCCTTTAATAATTTGCTCTTTTTCTTCCTCTGTAAGAATTCCTTGTTTAGCAAGCATAGTAACATGTGCAAGGCTTCCTCTAATATCTTGCTTCCAAAATCTCTTATCAAAAGTAATAGATGCATTAAATTCATCAACTAGCTGGTTCGTTTCTTTAGTAAAACGTCCTCCCCATAATTTCATAGTCTTAATTCCTCCTCAGTAATTTTTTAAAAATAGTATAAATAATAAACCAATAATTGCACACAAACTAATAAGCGTACCTGTTTGTAAACCTTGAGTATGATATTCTAAGTGAATATCATGGTTTCCTTTTGTTAAATTGGCACTTAGTAAACTTTCTTTGAATGGATTTAATGGAACGTCCTTTCCATCAACTGTTAAAGTCCAGCCGGGATCATAAGGAATAGAAAACATCAAAAGACCATCTTCTGCGACATTCATTGTACCATCAATAGTTGTATCTGTATAACTAGTTACATTTAATTGTTGCTTAGAAAGTTTATCATAAACTGCAATGACACTATCTTGATTTACAGCATAAGCCTTTGCATCAAGGGGTTTGATCTTCTTCAGCAACTAAGCTAATCTCATCTTCCGGATAGCAAACGCCTAAGTCTAATAAGAATCCTCGATCAACATTTGAAAAACTCTTACTGTCATCACCAATCGTAGCATCGATTTCTTCGATATCTGAATTTGTGACTTCTACATAAATATGAGTAGGGTCATCGACCTCAATTGTAAAGGTATTATCATAAGTATCTGTAGTTGTAATTTCATCAAAAACCTTGCAATTAGCAATAAGATTTGAGAAATTATTTTGAACATTAACAGGACTAGAACTAGATGTATGCCACTGTTTTTCTATAGAAGAAGGAAGCATAAATCCAACATTTAATGTATAATTATTTTTATAGACATATCCATCGCCATATTCTTTGTAAAGACTCACTAAATCAGACTCTTCTTGTGTAACAGTTGAAAGATAATATTTGACATTGAATAAGCTGTTCATTAGTGGTGTAATTCCATTATTGCTATAGGCATTCATAGATGATTCCATACCAAGGTCTTTATAAAAATCAGAAATTGCACCATAAGAGTTTGATGAAAACGTTGAGATTGATGGATATCCGACAAACGCTCCGTCATTTTTGGTTTTTCTAGAGTATTTTTCAAATCGATAAAATTCTGGATCTTCATCTTTTACTTCTTTAATTAATTCCTGATAGTCATTCACAAATGATAAGTAGGTACTTCGTGTGACTGTTGTGACACTTGTATAAGCTGTATTGATGGTCATTTCTACTGTAATAATAATAAGAGTAAATATTAATAGTGTAAATGACGACAGTTTTTTATGCTTTCTAAGATAAGCTAGCAAGGCATAAAGTGCTAAAAATAGCAGACTTAGGTAAACAACCATATAGTCAAAATCATCCCAAGTAATAAGCTGTTCACATAAAATGATAAATGCAAATCCTCCAAAGAAAATTTTAACTATGGATTGGCTTTTATATTTTGATAAATCCCTGTATCCTTCATAGCACATAGAGAGTAATAAGGCTGTGTATAAGAAGGATTGACGGCAAGGTAAGCTGTTTGGATAGTGAAATCCATGCCAAACAAAATTTAAAACATTGGTAGCAAAAGAAATCAGCATAAAGACTAAGAGTGTGCCTTTAGCAATTTTTTCTTTAGTTAGGTAC
>JPZU01000001.1:2389045-2390585 GCA_000875945.1 Lachnospiraceae bacterium TWA4
TTGCGTATTAAAAAATACATAGGTAAGCATAAAAAATACAGCAATTCCACTATAAATATTAGGCCAGTGGTCAAGACCAATTTCCACTTGTACATTCATTAAATGTCTAGCGAGCATTTCAAAAATCGAAAAATAGGTAGATATCGTTTTAGGAAAAGAAATATCACTAGATGCAGTATATTTTAATGCATAGTATTCTGGAATTAATAAAATTGCAGCTAATCCTCCTGCTAATAGAGAGTAGAGAGCAAATCGCAGGCAAGATAAGAAAAATTCTTGTATGCTCTTATTGTAGCAAATTAAAGTTACAATAAAATATAAAACGCAGAATATACAAACCATAATTCCAATATAATAGTTAGAGAGAATGGCTAATCCTAAACAAATGCTATATAAAAATCCTCTTCTTTTTTGAACAAGTGCTTCAATGCCTAATAAGATTAGAGGAGCTAGCCACACACAATCAAGCCACATGATATTCCAACTATAGGCGGCAAGATAGGCTGATAATGAATAAAAAATAGCGAAAAAAGAAATTCCTAAATCTGAATCAGAGGTTCTTTTTCGTAAAAAATAAGCAAAAGTTAAACCTGCTAAGCCAATTTTAAAATAACTAAATAGCTCATAAATTCAATGACATGAGAAGCAGGGCACAAAAAATCAGCCAGTTAAATGGGCTAGAAAGGTAATAGCCAAATAGGGAGGTGAAATTTGTTCCCATACCAATATTCCAAGTATAGCTAAGGCTAGAACCAGTTGTAAGCTTTCGATGTAATTCAGCAAAGAATGGTGCATATTGATGATACATGTCCGTTCGTAAAAAGCTGTTATCACCAAATGGATAAATCTGATTTCCAGCAAATACACAAAGCATAATTACAATTGGAAGGAAAAATGAAATGAGATAGGTGCAATTGTTGGTTGAATCCTTTAACCTAGATTGTTTCATAAATATAGAAAATTCCTTTCAAAAAATTTAAAATTGTTGTAACCAACAATTAATAATATCGTTATTTTAGTATAGACTGAAGAAAAAGTAAAGAAAATTTTAAAAACAATGTATTATAGGGGGAGTAAATACCATGTCTGACAAGATGATTGACAATAATAAAGTGACTGTGATAGGAGAAATTATCTCAGATTTTACATATAGTCATGAAGTATATGGAGAAGGATTTTATTTAATCGATTTAAAAGTGAAGCGTTTAAGTGAGCAAGAAGATATTATTCCAATATTAATTTCGGAACGATTGATTGATGTGACTAAAAATTATATAGGGGAAACGCTTGAAGCAATTGGACAATTTCGCTCCTATAACCGTCATGAGGGAATGAAGAATCGTTTAGTCCTGTCAGTATTTGCTAGGGAAGTTAATTTTTTAGAAAGTTTTACAGATTATACAAAAACCAATCAAATATTTTTAGATGGTTTTATTTGTAAAGAACCTATTTATAGAAAGACTCCTTTAGGTCGTGAGATTGCAGATTTATTAGTTGCGGTGAATAGACCTTATGGAAAATCCGATTATATTCCTTGTAT
>JPZU01000001.1:2390605-2392277 GCA_000875945.1 Lachnospiraceae bacterium TWA4
AGTTGCGGTGAATAGACCTTATGGAAAATCCGATTATATTCCTTGTATTGCTTGGGGAAGAAATGCAAGGTTTGCTTCGAATTTTCAAGTTGGAAATCGAATTAGATTGTGGGGAAGGGTTCAGTCTAGAGAGTATACGAAAAAATTAGATGAGAATCGAAGTGAAAAAAGAGTAGCTTATGAAGTTTCAATAAGTAAGATTGAGCGAGTAGAGGAATAAGTAGAAATAAAAGCTGTTTGATTTAAAAGTCAGACAGCTTTTTACACATTTTGGACACAATTTAAGTGTATGCTACTATAGGTTGAAAGTTTACTTTCAAACTTGTATTTATGATTCAAATGGATAAGCAAGCTTATTCGCTTGAATCATTTGGAGGCAAATTATAAAAAGGAGGAAGTTATTTTGATAGAGGTAGTAAACCTAACGAAAAGATATGGAAATCATCTTGCAGTAAATGAATTGTCCTTTAATATAGAAGAGGGGCAGATTTATGGATTTTTAGGCCCCAATGGTGCAGGTAAAACAACAACAATGAATATTATGACAGGATATTTAGCACCTTCTGAGGGAACTGTTCGAATTAATGGTTATGATATTTTAGAAGACCCAGAAGAAGCTCGTAAATGTATTGGATATTTACCTGAGCAGCCACCGTTATATCTAGATATGACGGTGCTAGAATACATAAAATTTGTGGCAGGCTTAAAAAAGCTTCCTAAGAGTGAAAGAAAATCTATGATTGATGAAGCAATAAATGTTTGCAAGTTAGAAGAAGTAAAAAACCGAGTAATCAAAAATTTATCAAAAGGTTATAAGCAACGAGTTGGGCTTGCACAAGCAATTGTCGGTTTGCCACCAGTGATTATCTTAGATGAGCCAACAGTAGGACTTGACCCTTTACAGATTATTGAGATTAGAGATATGATTAAATCTCTAGGTAAGAATCACACGGTAATTTTGAGTTCACATATTTTATCAGAAATTAGTGCAATTTGTGATCATGTCATGATTATTTCACATGGAAAATTAGTTGCTAGTGATACACCAGAGAATTTATTGGCATTAATGAAAAAAGAAAAGACTTTAAATTTAACAGTAAAAGGCAGTAAGGAATCTATAGAAGGAGTTCTTCGTAGCTTAGAATTTGTGACAGATATTCAGTTTATGGATTCAGAGGAAAAAGCGTGTCAAAGTCTTGTGATTACTTATGAAGGAAAAGAAGATATTCGAGAAGAGTTATTCTATGCACTTTCAAATGCAGCCTTACCAATTTATAAGTTATTACCTCCAGTGCATTCACTAGAGGATGTATTTATTGAGTTAACAGAAAATAAGGAGGAAGAAAAATAATGTTTGCAGTGTATAAAAGAGAAATTCATGGATTTTTCACCTCAATGATTGGTTATTTAGTAATGGCTGCAATGCTATTATTTATGGGGATTTATTTTGTAGTTATCAATGTGCGTTCTGGAAACCCATCATTTGCTGCTACACTTTATACAATTAGTATTGTGTTTGTTATTGCAATTCCTATTTTAACAATGCGTTCAATTTCAGAAGAACGTAAGATGAAAACAGACCAATTACTTTTCACTTCTCCAGCGAGTGTATTTTCAATTGTCATGGGAAAATACTTGGCAATGTGTACAGTACTAGGGATTGTATCCATTA
>JPZU01000001.1:2392297-2405292 GCA_000875945.1 Lachnospiraceae bacterium TWA4
ATCAGTTTAATTTTTCCATTGATTTTAAAATCAATGGGTTCAACTGCTCTAATTGGTGATTTAAGTATGATTTTAGCTTTCTTCTTATTTGGTTGTGCATCTACAGCCATTGGAATTTTTATCTCTTCGTTAACAGAAAGCCAAATTTTAGCAAGTGTTGGAACCTTTGGTATTCTTTTAGTTTTACAGTTAATAACAAATATTAAAGAATTGATTCCATCGACAGCTATGGGCTCTTATGTTGGATTTATGATAATTTTACTTATTGCCTGTGGAATTATTTATTATGTCATTAGAAACTGGGTCGTTTCTTTAGGGCTAGCTGTTTGTGGATTTGGAGTTCTTAGTGCAATTTACGTTTTAAAATCTTCTATTTATGAACGATTATTGCCAAATTTTTTAGGTGAGTTATCATTTAATGAACGTTTATATAATTTTTATTATAGCAAGATTTTTGATGTTCCAGCAATTGTTTATTTTATTAGTGTCATCGTTGTTTTCTTGTTTTTAACTATACAAACGGTGGAAAAACGTAGATGGAGTTAAATTGTAAAGGAGGAAGTAACGTGGAAGGCAAGACGAAAAAGAAAGAAAAAAAGAGTATAAAATCAACATTTAAAACAATATATTTTAGACATGGATCATTTAGCGTTCTTTTATCTATTGCTATTATTGCAGTTGCTATTTTTGCAAATTTAGCTACGGGAATGTTGCCAGAAAAGTATCGCCAAATTGATTTGAGTAGTTCAGGAATTTATACATTAGGTGAACAGACAAAAACGGTTTTAAAGAACTTAGATACAGATATTAATGTCTATTTACTTTTTCAAGAGCGAAATGAAGATAGTCGATTAAATACCTTATTAGATCGATACAAGGAATTAAATAGTCACATTAAAACTTCTTATATCGATCCAGTCACAAATCCAACATTTTCAAACCAATATAGCTCAGAATCCTTAAAAGAGGGAAGTATCATTGTTGAAAGTGATAAGCGTTATACTGTAATTGGTTATAATGATATTTATGTGACAGAGTATTCGACAGATGGAAATTATGTGCAGCAGTTTGATGGTGAAGGACAGATTACATCCGCAATTGATTATGTAACAACGAATAATCTTCCAAAAATTTATGTGGTTACAGGTCATGATGAAGTGGTAATTTCCGAAACAGCAACGAATCGTTTGTCAAAGGCAAACTTTGAAACTGAATCTTTAAATCTTTTATCAGTTAAAGAAATTCCTGATGATTGTTCAGCCTTAATTATTAATGGACCAACTTCTGATTTTTCATCGGATGAAGCAGATACAGTTATTGGATATTTAGAAGATGGAGGTTCTGCTCTAATTACGACAAATTATACAACAGAATCTATGGAAAACTTTAATCGTATTTTAGCAAACTATGGATTAAAAACGACATCTGGATTAGTCTTAGAAGGAGATAGTGATAAGTATTATTCCAATCCTTTGTATGTATTACCAACCATTGAAAATCATCAAATTACATCGCCTTTAATGGATGCAGGAGTTCCTGTATTAGTAATTCAAACGTTAGGACTTGATAAGACACAGACTAGAAGTACAGTAGAAATGACCGATTTATTAACGACCTCTTCAAGTTCATTTGTAAAGGAAATTAACAATGGTCAGTTGTCTAGTTATGAAAAAGAAGAAGGAGATCAAGGAGGGCCTATTAGTTTAGGTGTTGCAATCACTGAAAAGATTTCAGAGGAGGCAATAACCCATTTAACAGTATTTTCAACCCCTCATTTATTAAATGATTCGATTATCGAAACATTAACTGTCTGCAATACAGACTTATTTGTCAATGCATTAAGCTGGATGGCAGAACAAGAATCAACGATTAGTATTGATACAAAATCACTGACAGATACCGCTTTAACAGCGACAGCTTATCAGGCAAATTTATCAGCACTAATCTTTATCGTAATTCTTCCTTTAAGTTGTATCCTTATTGGATTTGTCATTTGGTTGAGAAGGAGAAAGATGTGAAACGAAAAAACAAATAAGGTTATTGATTGTTCTTAGTATTTTATTAGTGTTAGCTGTAATTGCTTATATAGTTTTATTTGTAAATCGTCAAAATGAAGAAGAACAACAAGAAACTGAAAAGACCGTATCGATCTATCCACAAGATTTTGATGCCAAAAATATTACAGCATTTAGTTTTACAACTGATAAGTCCCAAGTATTAGATTTTGAAAACAAAGATAATACCTGGACTTATAAGAAGGATTCCAAGTTTCCTGTAAATCAATCGAATGTCTCTACAATGGTATCAACCCTAAGTAGTTTAGTTGGTAAGAGAGAAGTGGAGTCAAATTTAGATAAAATGAGCGATTATGGACTAGATAAGCCAAGTAGAGTAATTACATTGACGAATAGTTCAAATCAAAAAGTTACTTTGTATTTTGGTAATGTCAATAATATTACGGGAGATTATTATTTATATACAGATAAAGAACATAAGATTTATTCAACAGAAAGTGCAAATTATACAGCATTTGATTCACATTTAATGGATTTAATTGCAATTGATAGTGCGCCTAGTATTGATAGTTCATTAATCAAAACGATCACAATGAAGAAATCTGATGGCACATGGATTGCGACTTTTAAAGAGTCAGGAGATTCCAAATTAGACTATACCGGAGAACTTACATGGTTTTTAACAAATCCATCAAAGGTTCAATCTGGAATGGATTCACAAGCTGCGGATGAGCTTATTAGCCATTTTACGGACTTCACAGTAGAATCTTGTGTGGCTTATGGTGTAACCAAGGCGCAATTAAAGAATTATGGGCTTGACCATCCGAGAATGACTATTCAAGTAGCTTATGATACAACGAAAAAGTTTGATATATTTATTGGAAGTAAAACACCAGAGGGTAGTTATTATGTTAAGTGGAAAGGCAGTAATCAAGTGTGTGTTCTTAATAAAGATACAGTAGATTATTTATTGGGAATTAATAATTCGACCTTTATAGTGACAAACCCCTTAAATATTGCGTCAAGTGCAGTGAACAAACTTGTAATAAATGTGGATAAAAATTCCAAAACTTTTACAAGTAAAGACTCTAATTTTGAAGAGCTAATTAGCCAAATCCAAGCGATTAATTCAGAGAAATTTTATTCGCAAGGTGGTGGAGAATATTCAGAAATTAGTGGAAATGTGGTTACACTTACTTATGTGTTAAAAGATCATAAGAATTTTAATACAGTTATTTGTAAGCTTGTACCTTATGACAAGGATTATTATGCATTATCTGTAAATGATAAAACACAATGGCTTATTAATAAATTAGATGTGACAAAGCTTATTGAAATAGTAAAATAAATTTAAATAATAAAAAGAGGCATTTATGCCTCTTTTATTTATCCGATTACATCACTCATTTGATAAAGACTTGCTGGTTTACCTGCAAGGAATTTTGCTGCTTGAACAGAACCCTTAGCAAAAATTGCTTTTGAATAAGCTGTATGTTTGATTTCTACCACTTCATCTGTTCCGCAGAAGAATACTTCGTGTTCACCAACAATTGTTCCACCTCTTACGGCACTAATACCAAGTTCCTTGGCATCTCTTTTTTGACGTTTATCTGAACGATTATAAATGTATTCATAAGAATTATTCATTGCTTCATTAATGGAGTCAGCAAGGGCAATTGCTGTACCACTTGGAGCATCTAATTTCTGATTGTGATGCTTTTCAACAATCTCAATATCAAATCCAGCAGTTGCAAGCACCTTAGCAGCTTCAGCTACTAATTTCATAATAGCATTGACACCTAAAGACATATTTGCAGAGCGAAGAATAGCAACTTTTGTACTGGCTTCTTTAACGGCTTGAATCTGTTCTTCTAATAAACCAGTTGTGCAAAGAACAACTGGTGTGTCATTTTTTACAGCATAAGATAGTAAGTGATCAATTGCTTTTGCTGTTGAAAAATCAATAATAACATCAGCTTTTATTGTACATTCATCAAGTGTTGAAAAAACAGGATAAGGATTTTGTTTTGCATCAACCATTGGGTCAATTCCAGCAACGATTTTGGCATCGTCATCTTTTGCGACAATATCTGAAATTACCTGTCCCATATGGCCATTACAACCATGCATAATAATTGAAACCATAGATACCTAGATACCTCCTAATATACTTTTATATACTTCCTAATTACACAAAATTATTTTAATTTAATGCCATAGTCAGTTAAGGCTTTTTTGAGTCGCTCAAAGTTTTCAGGCTCCATAGGAGTTAATGGACGACGGAATGGTCCTGCTGCCCAACCCATAGCATTCATTGCGCATTTTACTGGAATAGGATTTACTTCACAAAATAGTGCTTTGACTAATTCAAATGCTTCTAATTGTAACTTGCAAGCCTTAGCAGTATCTCCATCAAAGAATGCCTGACAAATATCATGTGTCTGCTGTGGAGCAACATTTGATAATACAGAGATAACACCAATACCACCTAAAGATAGGATAGGAATAATTTGATCATCATTTCCAGAATAAATAGCAAAATCGTCACCATAAGTTAGGTGTGCAACCTCAGCAACCTGAGAAATATTGCCAGAGGCTTCTTTAATACCAACGATATTCTTTACGTTTTTCTCTAGGTATGCAACTGTTGAAGGTAAAACATTTCCACCTGTACGACTAGGTACATTGTAAATGATGATAGGAAGGTCTACAGATTCAGCAATTAGTGTATAGTGCTCAATTAAACCTTTTTGAGTACCTTTATTATAATAAGGAGACACAACTAATAAAGCATCAGCACCTAGTTTTTGTGCTTCTTTAGATAAGTAAATAGCAGTTTCTGTGCAGTTAGAACCAGTTCCAGCGATTACAGGAACTCGCTTATTTACATGTTTACAAGCGAATTCGATAACTGCCAAATGTTCGTCATGATCAAGGGTAGCAGCTTCTCCAGTTGTACCACAAGCAACAATTGCATCTGTACCATTTGCAATCTGGTCATCGATAATACGACCAAACTCTTCATAATTTACGCTTCCATCTTCATTAAATGGGGTGATAACTGCAACAGCAGCACCTTTAAAAATTGACATAAGATTATCCTCCTAAATTTCATAAAAAAAGCTAACCCATTGGGGTTAACTTAGTATAATAGTCATATAACACAACAATTAGTACGTAGCACTCCACCAACGGTGACAGTCAAGGGGTTCTTCACCCATTGCCCAGGAATAAAAAAGACAGGTAATCTATTCCTTCGGCGGATGTTCCTTTCAAATATTGTCTCCCGAAACCTGACATCGTCAAATACTTTACTGATAAAATCCGCAACCTCTACTTCTATATCGGAATGATATCACTCTTTGTTACAAAAGTCAAGGAAATTGAGAATAGTTTGAATTTTTTTATGAGATTTAGTTATTGTTTTTTTAAAAAGTTTGTATTATACTGTAACTTGTTTAGAAAACAATCTGATAATTTTTTAGTTTTATGAGGAGACAAGACAATGGAAAAATTAAGAACTACTTTACGAAGGAAAAGCAAAAAAGGTCTATACAACAGATGTAGAAAACGTATTAATCGTTGATTACAAAGATGATGCAACTGCATTCAATGGTGAGAAGAAAGGTACTATCGTTGGAAAAGGTGCTATCAACAATCGTATGACCAATCACATCTTCAGATTATTAGAAGAAGAAGGTGTACCTACTCACTTAGTAGAAGAGTTAAGTGATAGAGAAACTGCTGTAAAGAAAGTAGAAATTGTTCCTTTAGAGGTTATTGTTCGAAATGTATCAGCAGGAAGCTTTGCTAAGAAATTAGGTATTGAAGAAGGAAGACAGCTTCTTTGCCCTACATTAGAGTTTAGTTACAAGGATGATGCACTTGGAGATCCATTTATTAATAAATATTATGCACTTGCATTAGGTCTTGCAACTCAGGAAGAACTTGATACAATTGCTAAATATGCATTCAAAGTAAATGAAGTAATGATTAAATACTTTGATAGTATTGGCATTCGTTTAATTGACTTTAAGATTGAATTTGGTCGTACAGCAGATGGAACTATTATCTTAGCAGATGAAGTATCACCTGACACTTGCAGATTATGGGATAAAGAAACTAATGAAAAATTAGACAAAGACCGTTTTAGAAGAGATTTAGGAAATGTTGAAGACGCTTATGAAGAAGTTTTCAAACGTTTAGGTATTAAATAGGATATAACTACAGGAAGAGAGAGTAGAGATTTAACGGGTTACAGTTCACACGTCAGCTAAAACATGAAAATATTTGTGCTTGCACAAGGATATTTTCATGTTTGCTGACGAAGGGAACGCCATTTAATGAGCAATACAGCTGCAAAGCAGCGAATGAGCACGTCAGTGCGCTATTGCGAATGATGAAAATGGCGTGGGTGTGAACAGTAACTTTAATGGGTCTCTACTCTTTTTAAGATAATTGTTTCTATTGACAAGCAACGTATTATCCATCATAATAAGATAAAATAAACTAAGACAAAAGAAAGGAAGACGACTATGACAGACAGATATGTAAGCCCCCTATCCGAGCGATATGCAAGTAAAAAAATGCAGTACATTTTCTCTCAGGATAAAAAATTTAGAACTTGGAGAGAATTATGGATTGCCCTTGCAGAGTCTGAATATGAATTAGGACTTGATAGTATTACTCTTGAACAGATTGAAGAACTAAAAGCTCATAAAGATGAAATTAATTATGAAGTAGCAAAAGAAAGAGAAAAATTAGTTCGTCATGATGTTATGAGTCATGTCTATGCTTATGGACAGTTATGCCCTAAGGCAAAAGGAATTATTCATTTAGGAGCAACTTCTTGTTATGTAGGAGATAATACAGATATTATCCTTATGAAAGAAGCTCTAGAGCTTGTAAAACAAAAATTAGTTTGTGTTCTAGATGAACTTAGTCGATTTGCAGATAAATATAAAGATTTACCTACACTAGCATTTACTCATTTCCAGCCTGCACAGCCTACTACAGTAGGTAAGAGAGCAACCTTATGGATGCAGGAATTAAAAATGGATTTAGAAGATTTAGACTATGTACTTTCTAGTCTTAAACTTTTAGGCTCTAAGGGAACAAC
The DNA here is from genome assembly GCA_000875945.1 of Lachnospiraceae bacterium TWA4. GTDB lineage: Bacteria > Bacillota > Clostridia > Lachnospirales > Lachnospiraceae > TWA4. The sequence continues at coordinate 2,399,432 of JPZU01000001.1, forward strand.
TGGAACTCAGGCAAGTTTTATGGAGCTTTTTAATGGAGACCATGAAAAGATTAAATTATTAGAGCAAAAAATTGCAAATAAGATGGGATTTGATGGAGTTTATCCAGTATCTGGACAGACCTATTCTAGAAAAGTTGATAGCCGTGTACTTAGTGTACTTGCAGGAATTGCTCAAAGTGCACATAAATTTTCAAATGATATTCGTTTATTACAGCATTTAAAAGAAGTAGAAGAACCTTTTGAAAAGAATCAGATTGGTTCATCAGCTATGGCTTATAAGAGAAACCCTATGCGTTGTGAACGTATGGCATCACTTGCTAATTATGTAATGGCAGATCTTATGAATCCAATGCTTGTAGCTTCTACTCAGTGGTTTGAACGTACACTTGATGATTCTGCTAATAAGAGACTTAGTGTTCCAGAAGGATTTTTAGCAATTGATGGTATTTTAGATTTATACTTAAATGTTGTCGATGGATTAGTGGTTTATGATAAAGTTATTACAAAGCACTTAATGGCTGAACTTCCATTTATGGCAACTGAAAATATTATGATGGATGCTGTAAAAGCTGGTGGAGATCGTCAGGAACTTCATGAAAAGATTCGTACCCTTTCTATGGAAGCTGGACGTAATGTGAAAGAACGTGGTCTTGACAACAATTTACTAGAGCTTATTGCAGCAGATAAGTCTTTTGGATTAAACTTAGAAGATTTACAAAAGACTATGGAACCTTCTAGATATGTGGGTCGTGCACCTAAACAGGTAGAAGAATTCTTAGCAGAAGTTATTGCTCCAATTTTGGAAGAAAATAGAGAATTATTAGGTGAAAAGGCAGAAATTAATGTCTAAGAAAACCTTAAAAAGAATTTTAGCGTGGATAGGAATTGCACTGCTAGTAGGTATGTATGTGTTAACGCTTATTAGTAGTCTATTCCATTCACCCTTTGCAACGCAATTATTTTATGCATCACTGTATGCAACTTTTGTTGTACCAGTCATCTTGTATGTAGGAATTAGTGCTGTGAACTATTTAAAAAAGGACGACTCAGATTGAGTCGTCCTTAAATTATTATTATTTTCTAAAGATAATTTCATCTCTCTTAGGACCGTTAGATACCATCTTAATAGGTACTTCAAGTTCTTTTTCGATAAATTCAATATAATCTCTACATTCTTTTGGTAATTCTTCGTAATTTTTAATACCACGAATGTCGCAGTTCCAACCTGGTAAAACTTTGATAACTGGTTTAGCTTTTTCTAATAAAGAAGTTGCAGGGAAATCTTTAGTTACTTTTCCATCAATCTCATAGCCTACACAAACTGGAATTTCTTTTAAATATCCTAAAACATCTAAAACAGTTAAAACAACTTCTGTTGCACCCTGAACACGGCAACCATAACGGCTAGCAACGCAGTCAAACCAACCCATACGTCTAGGTCTACCAGTTGTTGCACCAAATTCTCCAGCATCGCCACCACGTTTTCTAAGTTCATCAGCTTCCTCCCCAAAGATTTCACTAACAAATGCACCGCCACCTACAGCAGATGAGTATGCTTTTACAACTGTGGTAATATTTTTAATCTCATAAGGTGGAATACCTGCTCCAATTGCACCATAGGCTGCAATAGTAGAAGAAGAAGTAACCATTGGATAAATACCAAAATCAGGGTCTTTTAATGAGCCTAATTGACCTTCTAATAAGATACTCTTTCCTTCTTTAATTGCATTATGTAAATATAATCCAGTATCACAAACATAAGGAGCAACCATATCTCTGTACTCATGTAAAGTTTTTAATACATCCTCTTTTTCTAATAGTGGTTTGTGGTATAAATGTTCTAACATTACGTTTTTTAAGGGTAATGATTTTTCTACTCGGTCTTCTAATATAGCTTCGTCAAAAAGTTCATTAACCTGAATACCAATTTTTGCAAATTTATCAGAATAAAAAGGAGCAATACCAGATTTTGTAGAACCAAAAGATTTACCAGCTAAACGCTCTTCTTCATAGCTGTCAAATAATACATGATAAGGCATTAAAACTTGTGCTCGATCAGAAACTAAAATTTTAGGTTCAGGGACACCACGTTTTTTAATTTCTTCGATTTCTTCAAATAGCTTAGGGATATTTAAAGCGACACCATTACCAATAATGTTTGTTGTGTTCTGATTAAAAGAACCAGATGGTAAAAGGTGAAGAGCAAATTTACCATAATCATTAATAATTGTGTGACCAGCATTGCTGCCTCCTTGGAAACGGATAACAATATCAGCTTCCTGAGCGAGCATATCGGTAATTTTGCCCTTACCTTCATCGCCCCAGTTACAACCAACGACTGCTCTAACCATATTTATTACCTCCAAAATAAATAAAATACATTTAACATTTAATTAGTATAAATGAAGTTGAAAGTAAAATCAATATCTTTATGGTATATTTATTCAGAAAAATTTTCTTGTTGTTCTAATAGAACATCGATAATTTTATTAATAGTCAGCAGTGTAGAGGGATTGCATTGTTTAAGTTTATGAGCAATTTCTTCATCAATAATACTTTCAGGTCGAGTGTAAGGAGTATCCATTAGGAAGTACTCGATTCCGGTATCTAATACATAGGCAAGTTTCAATAACAATGTTAAAGAAACTTTGGTTTGTCCGATTTCTATATGACTCATATGGTTATTTGAGCAATCAACTAGTGAACCAAGCTCGCTTTGAGTCCACCCCTTTGCTAAGCGAGCAGTTTTTATTCTTTGTCCGATTTTTTGATAATCGATCTCTGGTAGCATTGCAACGCCTCCTCATTCTTTGTGTTTCACGTTAATTTATAGTATAAGAAAAAATAAAAATTTGTAAACCATCCAAAAGTACATTTTATGTTAATCAGTTTAAATTATTTTAAAAAAATGTCAAAAAAGTATTGACTTTTAATATAAATAGGTCTATACTCCTATCCATAAAGGACAAAGGCGTCTAAGAACACTATCAGTGCGCCATTGTCCTTTTTTATTTTTTCCACACATATATCCCTATGAAGGGAACCCCACACATTGAATCAATACGAAAGGCAGGCGATAACGTCTGCCTTTCGTATTGATTTTTCGTTACAGTTCACACATCAGCTAAAATATTTTCATGTTTGCTGACGAAGAGAACGCCATTTAATGAGCAATACAGCTGCAAGGCAGCGAATAAGCACGTCAGTGCACTATTGCGAATGATGAAAATGGCGTGGGTGTGAACAGTAACGATTTTTTAAGTTAATTATGGGTTGATTTTTTGGATTGATTGTTTTATACTATAGAGTCGGAAGTTGAAGAAACAAGGGAGGTGCACTATTTGAATGAACAATCGTTTATGCAATTAATTGAATCGTTAAAGGATCAAGCTGCTAAGCAAAATAATTCTATAACGTTTAGTCAAGTTCATGAAAAGACAAAAGAATTAGGTTTATCGGATGAACAGTTACAAGCAATTTATACATATTTAGAGAGTGAACGAATTAAAATTTCTGATAACATTTCTGTTACCAGAGCAAAAAAGAAAATGGCTCCGATAAAGGATAGTACCCGTTTAAATATTCAAGAGACACAGATTTATCGCACGTATTTACAAGAAATAGAAGGAATTTCTCCTTGTACACAAGAAGAGATTATTCGCTTGTTTGAAGTTGGCGATGAATTTTCAAAAAATCGTTTAGTTGAAGGAAGCCTAAGTTATGTTGCAGACTATGTAAAGAAATACGTAGGAAGAGGCTTACCTATTACAGATTTAATTCAAGAAGCAAATATGGCTTTAATGCTTCATGTATCAGAAGCATCTGCAATGAACTATTTTGAAGCATTAGAAGAGAAAATAGATGATTTCTTAGAGCAGATGATTGAAGAAAACCAAGGCAGTGCAAGTATTAAAAATAAGATTGCAGATAGAGCCAATCGATTAATGGAGCTTTCAGCAGAACTTGCCGAAGAATTTGAAAGACAGCCAACGTTGGAAGAATTAGCAAATCGTATGCATATTAGTGAAGATGAAGTACGAGAAGTTATGAAACAGTCAATTAGTGCCATGGATATTGATGAAACAAAACTATAAGTAAGTTAGCACAAGAGAGGATGATAGAATGGATTATAATAAAGCAGCATTAAAAATGCATGAAGAAAATAGTGGAAAAATTGAAGTAGTTTCTAAAGTGAAAGTAGAAACTAGAGATGATCTTAGCACCGCATATACTCCAGGTGTTGCTGAACCTTGTAGAAAGATTGCGGCTACCCCTTCAGATGTGTATAAGTATACAGCGAAAGGAAATTTAGTAGCCGTTGTCTCTGATGGTACAGCAGTTCTTGGATTGGGCGATATTGGTCCATCAGCAGCAATTCCTGTAATGGAAGGAAAATCCATCTTATTTAAAGAGTTTGGTGGTGTAGATGCATTTCCAATCTGTTTAGACACCAAAGATGTTGATGAAATTGTAGAAACTGTTAAACGCATTGCACCGGTATTTGGTGGAATCAATTTGGAAGATATTTCAGCTCCACGTTGCTTTGAGATTGAGCGTCGTTTAAAAGAAGAATTAGACATTCCAGTTTTCCATGATGACCAGCATGGTACAGCAATTGTTGTTTCAGCAGGTCTTCTAAATGCATTAAAATTCGTAGGAAAAGAATTTAGCAAAGCAAAAGCAGTAATTAATGGTGCTGGTTCAGCAGGAATTTCTATTGCAAAGCTCTTACTTGAGATTGGTATTGGTGATGTCGTTTTAGTAGACCGTCAGGGAGCTTTAGCTGTTGGAGAAGAATGGATGAATCCTGCTCAGGCTCAAATGGCCAAACGAACAAATAAAGAGGGACAGCATGGAGATTTAGCACATATTATGAAGGGAAAAGATATTTTTGTTGGTGTATCAGCTCCCAATATTGTAACTGCTGAAATGGTCTCTACAATGGCTAAAGATGCGATTGTTTTTGCAATGGCAAATCCAGTTCCTGAAATTATGCCAGAAGAGGCTAAAAAAGGTGGAGCAGCAGTTATTGCAACTGGTCGTTCAGACTATGCAAATCAGATTAACAATGTGTTAGTTTTCCCAGGTGTATTTAAAGGTGCCCTAGAAGCAAAGGCAACAGATATTACTGAGGAAATGAAGGTGGCAGCTGTTTATGCCATTGCAGGTATTATTCCTAAAGAGGAATTACGAGAAGATTATATTATTCCTGGAGCTTTTGATAAGCGAGTAGCTAGTGCAGTAGCAAAAGCTGTAAAAGAAAAAGCGATTGAACAGGGTATTATAAAATAAATTTAGTAACAAGGAGGAAAAGTCATGTTAGTAGCACAAGTACTAGCAATTATTATTTTTCTTGTGATGTTTGGTTTAATCATTGCAGAAAAATTTGAAAAACATTACGTTACACTAGGTAGTGGATTACTTACATTGGTTTTAGTATTTGGTGTCTGCATGAGAAGTGCAGATGCCGTAGTAAAAACATTAAATGTAAGAAGTATTTTGACACTTAATTTTTGGTATCAGGCAGGTGAAGCAGGAGAAAGCACCAGTGGAATTAACTGGGCAACTATTATTTTCCTTGCAGGAATGATGATTATGGTTGAAGGTATGGCAAAAGCTGGATTTTTTAACTGGCTTTGTATGACCATTGCTAAATTGGTTAATTATAAAGTCGTACCAATCTTTATTGCATTTATGATTATGTCATCAATACTAGCAATGTTTATTGATAGTATTACCGTTATTTTATTCTTAGCAGCTGTATCGGTAGAACTTTCTAGATTATTGAAGTTTAATCCAGTTCCTATGATTCTAGCAGAAATCTTCTGCGCTAATCTAGGCGGTTCTGCAACAATGTGTGG
>JPZU01000001.1:2405312-2406786 GCA_000875945.1 Lachnospiraceae bacterium TWA4
CCCTAGGTATTTTCATTTGCTGACTTTGTTACAAATACTGGTGTGCTTGCAGGAATTTCATTAATCTTTGTAATTATTTTCTTCTATTTTGCATTTAGAAAACAATTACAGCCTACAGAAGATGTATCTGGAAGTATTACTATTAATCCAAATGATGCAATTACTAATAAACGCTACTTCTTTGTAAGTACAGCAATTTTCTTACTTGCCATTTGTTTATTAGTTACTCATGCAATGACTGGTTTAACGGTTGCATTTATTGGAACCTTTATTGCGATTTTAACACTTATTGCAGCAGGTAAGAATGCATTGGAATTATTAAAGAAAGTAGACTATGCAACGTTATCATTCTTTATTGGATTATTTGTCGTTGTAGGTGGTCTAGAACAGACTGGTGTTCTTGAAACAATTGCTGCATTTATCGAAGATATCAGTGGTGGTAATGGAAAGATTATGGTTGCAATTATTATCTGGATTTCAGGTGTTGCAAGTGCATTAGTAGATAATATTCCATTCTCAGCAACTATGGTTCCTGTTATTAGTTCTCTATCTCAGGTAAGTGGTGTTCATATTAATACATTAGCATGGGCATTATCTATGGGTACTGATATCGGTGGAAGTGCTACTCCTATTGGAGCAAGTGCAAACGTTGTAGGTATTGCTGAAGCAAATAAAGCAGGATATAAAGTATCTTGGGGTAAATATTGTAAGACTGCAATTCCAGCAACGATTATCGTATTATTAATTTCAAACCTAGGTATTTGGTTGAGATATTTCTAAGAATTCTAGGCATTTGGTTGAGATATTTCTATGAATTAATTATAAAAGGTCGGTTCATTATGAGCCGACCTAATTTTTTATGTTTAGAATTCTAATTTTTTATGTTTGGAATTCTAATTTTTATGTTTGGAATTCTAATTTTGTATGCTTAGAATTTTAGAATTCGCAAGTCTGAGGAGCTTCTGTGAAAGAGCATAAAGTAGCTTTTGCATCTTTTAAGTAATAAACTACAGTATTTCCATCACCAGCAGTGTAAGCATCCTTTAAATCTGGATAGTTGTCTAACATATCTTCTTGAGCCTTTACATTGTCATCTTCTACTAAAGTAGCAGCGATACGAATCCATTTTCCTTCGCTCATAGCAGAAAGTTCAACCTTTGGATTAGCTGCAATCTGTTTAGCAACATCTTTCGATTTACCTGTCTGAATGTAAAGTTTATCTTCAAAAATATTAATAGTGCCAAAAGGACGAACTCTTGGTTGATCTCCCTCAACAGTTGCTAAATAGTAAACACCAGCTGCCTTTAAAAAATCGTTTACAGCCTGCATAGCTTCATTTGCCATAATAAATTACCCCCTTGATTAATTCAATTAGTTAGCTATTTAACTAATTAAATATTATACAACTATAAATTTAAGCTGTCAATAAAAAAAGGCTCCCTCCTTGAGGGAGCTGTCGGTTGGCATGAGGTGT
>JPZU01000001.1:2408245-2414929 GCA_000875945.1 Lachnospiraceae bacterium TWA4
TCATGCCTAAAGCCGACTGAGGGAGTTTTGCAGTTAGAGTCTAGTACACTCTCTCTGTGACGTACTAATTTAAAACTTTAGAACTGGCAAACTTTTGGGGCTTCAGTGAATGAGTAGAGGGTAGCAACTGCATCTTTTAAGTAGTAAAGAGCGGTGTTGGAGTCACCAGCTGTGTACATAGACTTTAAAGATGGGTAAGCATCTAACATAGATGTTTGTGCAGCTATATTTGGATCTTCTACTAAAGTAGCAGAAACACGAATCCAATGAGAACCATCTTTGCTTGTAGCAGAAAGTTCAACTTTGGGGTTAGCTGCAATTTGTTTAGCTACATGTTTTTCTTTGGCAGTTAAAAGATAGAGCTTGTCTTCAAAAATGTTAATGGTACCAAAAGGACGAACTCTAGGTTGATCTCCTTCAACAGTTGCTAAATAATAAGTATCTGCTGCTTTTAGAAAATCATTGACAGCCTGCATAGCTTCACTTGCCATAATAATACCTCCTTTGCGTGGTGCACATATATGCGTAAACTAATTAATTATAAAAATAGTATACAGTTATCAAGATAACCTGTCAATAAATAGAATGGAATCACTCAATGAGTTGACAAATATTTAGTTCATGATAAAATAAAAGATTATTATATATAGAAAGTGGTTAAAATCCAGACAAAAGAATTGACAAATTTTGAATTCATGGTAGAATGAAAAACTAGGTATCTATCATAATTTAAGAAGGAGAAAAATGCTATGAGTGAAAATAACGAGAAGATGTATAATCCTAAAACTATAGAGAAAAAATGGCAAAAAATTTGGGAAGATGAAAAAGCATTTGCGGCAACTAATGACTATTCAAAACCAAAATATTATGCATTAGTAGAGTTCCCTTATCCATCAGGACAAGGACTTCACGTAGGACATCCTCGTCCTTATACAGCACTTGATATCGTATCAAGAAAGCGTAGAATGCAGGGGTATAATGTGTTATACCCAATGGGATGGGATGCATTTGGTCTTCCTACAGAAAACTATGCAATTAAGAATAAAATTCATCCGGCAATTGTTACAAAGAATAATGTTGAGCGATTCAAAGGACAGTTACAGTCTTTAGGTTACTCATTTGACTGGGATAGAGAAATTAATACCACAGACCCTAATTACTATAAGTGGACTCAGTGGATTTTCTTAAAATTATTTAAGAAAGGTTTAGCTTATAAAGCAGAAATGCCTATTAACTGGTGTACTTCTTGTAAATGTGGTCTTGCAAATGAAGAAGTAGTTGATGGTGTTTGTGAGCGTTGTGGCAGTGAAGTGGTTCGTAAGGTTAAGAGCCAGTGGATGTTAAAGATTACAGAGTACGCAGATAAGTTAATTGATGACTTAGATGAAGTAGACTATATTGACCGTGTCAAAGTTTCACAGAAAAACTGGATTGGTCGTTCAAATGGTGCAGAAGTAGACTTTAGCATTAAAGGAAAAGAAGAAAAACTTCGTATCTATACGACTCGTTGTGATACATTATTTGGTGTTACCTATATGGTTGTTTCTCCAGAACATCCTTATCTTGACAAATACAAAGATGAGATTAAAAACTGGGATGAAATTGTTGCCTATAGAGAAATGGCTGCTAGAAAATCTGACTTTGAACGTACTGAACTTGTAAAAGATAAGACTGGTGTGTGCATTGATGGTTTAGTAGCTATAAATCCTGTAAATAATAAAGAAATCCCTATTTGGGTATCAGACTATGTACTTATGTCTTATGGTACAGGTGCAATTATGGCTGTACCTGCTCATGATGCTCGTGACTGGGAATTTGCTAAGAAATTCAATATGCCTATCGTAGAAGTAGTAGCTGGTGGCAAGGATGTCAATGAAGAAGTATTTACTGATGTAGCTACTGGACAGTTAGTAAACTCTGGCTTCTTAAATGGTATGCAGGTTGAAGACGCGAAGAAGGCAATGATTGAATTCTTAGAAAAAGAAGGAATTGGTCAGGCAAAGAGAAACTTTAAGTTAAGAGACTGGGTATTCTCTAGACAAAGATATTGGGGGGAACCTATTCCAATTGTTCACTGTGACAAATGTGGATATGTTCCAGTACCAGAAGAAGAACTTCCATTACAGTTACCTGATATTGATAACTACATGCCAACAGATAATGGAGAATCTCCACTTGCTCCAATTACTGATTGGGTAAATACCACTTGTCCTTGTTGTGGAGCTCCTGCTAAGAGAGAAACGGATACGATGCCTCAGTGGGCTGGTTCTTCTTGGTATTTCTTACGTTATACTGATCCAACCAATGAAAATGAACTTGCAAGTAAAGAAGCTCTTAAGTATTGGTTACCAGTTGACTGGTACAATGGTGGTATGGAACATACAACCCTCCACTTATTATATTCTCGTTTCTGGCATAAATTCTTATATGATGAAGGCGTTGTTCCTTGTAAAGAGCCTTATCAGAAGAGAACTTCTCATGGTATGATTTTAGGATCGAATGGTGAGAAGATGAGTAAGTCTAGAGGAAATGTTATCAATCCAGATGATATTGTCAACGATTTTGGAGCAGATACTCTTCGTACTTATGAAATGTTTATCGGAGCTTTTGATCTTGCTGCTTCTTGGTCAAATGATGGCGTAAAAGGTTGTCGTCGTTTCTTAGAGCGAGTTTGGAAGTTACGTGAATCAATTGGTGGAGGCGAAGGCTATAGTAAATCACTTGAAACTAAGATTCATCAGACCATTAAGAAAGTAAGTCAGGACTTTGAAGCACTTAAGTTCAATACAGCAATTGCTGCTATGATGTCTTTAATTAATGATTACTATAAAGAAAAATCGATTACTAAAGATGACTTTAAGGTACTTCTTTTAATGCTTAACCCAGTAGCTCCTCATATGACTGAGGAATTATGGGAAATGATTGGTTGTGAAGGCAGACTTTATCAGGCAGCTTGGCCAGAATATGATGAGGCTAAGACGATTGAACAGACAATTGAAATTGCCGTTCAGATTAATGGTAAAGTTCGTGGAACCATTACAATTGCTAAAGATACTGCAAAAGAAGAAGCAATTGCTAAGGCAAAAGAAGTAATTGCAGATAAGTTAACTGGCACAATTGTAAAAGAAATCTATGTGCCTGGTCGTATTGTAAATATTGTACAGAAATAATTAATTTTATCCCCCTAGGCAAATCACTTAGGGGGATTTTTTATTAGGAGGACAAAAATCCGATGAAACGAATTTATATGGATCATTCTGCCACTACTCAACTTAGCCAAAAAGCTTTTGATGCCATGCTTCCCTATTTTCGAGAAGAATATGGAAATCCTTCAGCAGTTTATGATTATGGACAGGTTGCTAAAAACGCAGTTGAAAAGTCTAGAAATCGAGTATCTAAAGCTATTGGAGCCTTACCTACCGAGCTTTATTTTACTTCTGGTGGAACAGAAAGTAATAACTGGGTCATTCGAAGTGTTTGTCGAATGAAAAAGGATAAGGGACGTCATATTATTTCGACAACCATTGAGCACAATGCAGTGAAAAAAACATTGGAACAGATGGAAGAAGATGGTTTTGAAGTTACCTATCTAAATCCTGATAAATATGGTCATATTACTCCTGAGCAGTTAGAAGAAGCCATTCGAGAAGATACCATTTTAATTACGATTATGTTAGCGAATAATGTAGTAGGAAGTGTATTTGCAATTAAAGAATTGGCAGCAGTTGCTAGAAAGCATAAAGTTTGGTTCCATACAGATGCAGTTCAGGCAGTAGGACATATACCAGTAAATGCTAGACAATTGGGAGTGGATTTTCTATCCATTTCAGCTCATAAATTTAATGGGCCAAAAGGTGTGGGAGCTCTATTTTGTAAACTTCCTAATCGATTAAAACCTCTTTTAACTGGTGGCGGACAGGAGAAGGAAGGTCGTTCAAGCACAGAAAATGTACCAGCAATTGTTGGAATGACAGAAGCATTAGAAGAAAATGTTTTAAATCTTACTAGTAATATGGAGTATCTAAATGACTTGATGAATTATATGAATGAAGAAATTCTAAAAATTCCAGGAGTTTATCAGACAGGAGATCCAGTCAATCGTTTGCCTGGTTTTTGCTCATTTGTCATTGAAGATATTTCTCATAGCGTGTTATTAGTCAATAAGTTAAATGAAAAGGGAATTAGTGTAAGTTCTGGTTCAGCTTGCTCAGCATCTTCTAAGGAAGCTTCTCATGTGCTTTTAGCACTTGGTTACAATGACCAACTTGCAGGGTGTTCACTTCGTATTACTCTTGGAATGGATAATACAAGAGAAGATGTAGAAATAGCCATTAAGGCTGTAAGGCAAGCCATTTCTGAACTTAGAAGTGAGCAGGTTTCAAGAGCACCAAGACTTGAAGGACGTGTATCCGAAATTCATGGACAATAAATTTCATCCCCCTAGGTGGCTTACCTAGGGGATTTTTTGTGTTAAACTAGTACTTAAAGGGGGATATGTAACATGATAGTAGAAATGAAACAGTTAGAATATTTTATTGTCTGTTGTGACTGTGAAAATTTTAGTAAGGCAGCACAGCTTCTTTATACAACTCAGCCAAATGTCAGTAAGGTCATCTATCAAATGGAAAAGCAACTAGGATGTACACTATTTGAGCGAACAAGTAGGAAAATTACGCTGACAGATATGGGAAAGCAAATTTATCGCTATGCAGTAAATATTATGGAGAATACAGAGAGAATTTCAGACCTATTAAATACAGAAGTGAAAAAAACTTTTCAATTGCTTCAGTTCCTAGTAATTTTGTATCGAATACATTTAAAAAATGGTACGAAAAAAAGCGAGATGAGTATGACGAACTTAGATATTTGGAGGGAAATATCCATCAAGTCATTAATTATGTAAAAAATTATGAGGCAGAAATTGGATTTATTTACATCAGTCATCAGCATTTAGAAGAATTAGAAAAACAATTAGAAGCAGATGAGCTTTGCTTTGTTGAATTGTCAAAAGCTGTGCAGGTAGTAGCTGTTGGAAAGAAGAATCCATTTTATAATGAAAAGTCTATTACCAAGGATATGTTATCAGAACTCCATTTGATTCACTATCAAACAAAAAATTTGGCTTTGCTAAAGGATGAATTGCTTGTCAATCAGGTTATTGAAAATGAAAATACCAAAATTGACTGTGTAACAAATAGTGAAAATGTGATTTTAAATTTGGTAGAGCACACAGATCTTGGACTTTTAAGTGTTGGAAATGGATTAAATATGGAAGAACAACGAAATATTAGGCATATTCCACTTGCAGATGCATTAGGTGAAGTAAGTTTTGGATACGTAGTAAAAAAGAATAAAAAACTATCAGAAGATTTTGTAGAATTTACAAAAAGTTTTTAAGTAAATGGAGATGTTCGATCATCTCCATTTTTATGTATAACGATTTGTTATAGATAATTTTAAAATTGTTAGTAAATTCGTTGAATTAAGTAAAAAATCGGCAAGAATTGGAATAGATGATAACCCCTTGTAGGGGTTATATCCTATGAAACTTTGTGTTAAAATACGAAATTGCAAATTATGATTATATAAATAGGAGGAACTATGAATAACTATGTAATTAAACGCTTATTGCAGTTAATTCCTATTTTATTCGTGATTACGTTCTTATCTTTCTTTATGATGCGTCTTGCTGGTTCAGATGCCGTTATGCAAAAGATGGAAAATACGGGAACAGTTGTTTCACAGGAATTGATTGACAATGCAAGAGCAGAACTTGGACTTGATAAGCCGTTTATTGTTCAATATTTTGTTTGGCTTAAAAACTTACTTAAAGGAGATATGGGACATAGCTATATTACGGGTAATCCTGTATTTTCAACATTTATTTCAAAACTTCCAGCAACTTTATTGTTAACGGTGGTATCGATTCTTTTAACTATTATTATTTCGATTCCACTTGGTGTATTAGCAGCTGTAAAGCAAAATAAAGTCACAGATTATATTATAAGATTTTGTAGTTTCCTAGGAAATAGTATGCCAAACTTTTTTGTTGCACTTTTACTTATGTACTTTTTGGCTATAAAGCTTAAGTTGTTTCCAGTTATTTCAACAGAAGTCAATTTAAAAACGGTTGCACTTCCAGCGCTTACATTGGCGATTGCGATGTCTGCAAAATATTTACGTCAAGTGCGTGCTACGGTTTTAGATGAACTTAGTAAAAACTATGTAGTAGGTGCGCAGGCAAGAGGTATTCGATTTCCAGTGACTTTAACTAAGAGTGTACTAAGGGCTTCACTTGTTACAATCGTTACTCTTTTGGCACTTTCTATTGGAAGTTTGCTTGGTGGTACAGCAATTGTAGAATCCATCTTTATGTGGGATGGTGTAGGAAAGATGGCAGTAGATGCAATCAATATGCGTGATTATCCAATCATTCAAGCCTATGTTATGTGGATGGCAATCATCTATGTAGTATTTAACTTAATTACAGACTTATCCTATCGTTTCCTAGATCCTAGAATTCGACTTGGGAAAATGGAAGTATAAAATAAGTTATAAAAAAATAGGCATCAGGACTCCGTCATTTTGTGACACCTCATGCCATGAGAAAATAGGCATCAGGACTCCGTCACTTCGTGACACCTCATGCCATGAGATGGAGATGATGTTAAGTTATTAAAATTA
>JPZU01000001.1:2417075-2431919 GCA_000875945.1 Lachnospiraceae bacterium TWA4
GCAGGTATAGTAATATTAATGGAAGAAACAGTTTCTGTTCGAGTGCAAAAGATCAAAAAGGATTATTCCAAGCAGCGACTCATTTTCTTTTTAGTATTAGCAGCTGCACTATTGCTTGTAGTAATTTTTGCACAAAGGATTTGTCCATATGATCCAAATATTCAAGATTTATCAATAGCTAAACAAGCACCAAGTAGTGAACACCTTGCAGGTACGGACCAATATGGACGAGATATGTTCTCACGTATTCTTGTAGGTCTACAGACAAGTATTTCTTCTACTTTAATCTTAGTAGGCATTATCTGTGTACTAGGTACAGTAGTTGGTGTTGCTTGTGGATATTTTGGTGGAATTGTAGACGCAGTAATTATGCGTATTTCAGATATCTGTCTTGCATTCCCAGGTCTTGTATTTGCAATGGCAATTGCTGCACTATTAAGCGGTGGACTTAGTAATGCGATTATTGCCTTAGCTGTTGTTAGTTGGCCAAAATATGCACGTATTGCTAGAAGCCAGACACTTGCTTTAAAGAGTAGCACCTATATTTGGGCATCTAAGCAGGCTGGATGTTCATCTCTTCAAATTATTTGGAGACATATCTTGCCAAACTCTGTAGGACCAATCTTAGTTACAGCAATGCTTGATATAGGAACCATGCTTATGGAAATTGCAGGTTTATCGTTCTTAGGTTTAGGTGCACAGCCACCAACGGCAGAACTTGGTAGTATGATGAGTGGTGGAAGAAGTATGTTACAGACGTATCCATGGTTGATTTTAGGACCGGGTCTTGCAATCTTTATTGCAGTTGTAATTTTTAATTTATTAGGTGATGTGATCAGAGATTATCTTGACCCTCAAAGCAAACAACGATAACAATTATTCAATGAATCATTTTTATAGATACGTATGGTTTTGAATAATTACAAATAAACAATAATCATTTTAAGGAAAAAGGAGAACGAAAAGATGAAGAAAAATTCGAAGAAAATTCTTTGTGGATTACTTAGCGCAGGTTTAGTAATGGGCTCATTCACTGCTTGTAGTGGTGGTGGAACAAATGAAACAAAAGCACCTGCAGGAACACAGGCAGCAGATAATAGTGGTTCTGCTTCAAAAACTAGCTTTGTAATGGGTGATACAACTTTTAATGCTGAAAATGAAGAAGCAGATGTTAACCCTCATAACACTTATGCTGGTTGGGCTTGTATCCGTTATGGTGTAGGCGAAACATTATTTAAATATTCTGATAACATGGAAATTGAACCTTGGGTAGCAAAATCTTTTGAAAATGTCAATGAAACCACTTGGAAGATTACTTTAAATGACAATGTAACTTTCTCAAATGGTAAAAAAGTTAGATGGCGAAGCTGTAAAGAAGTGTTTAGAACATTTAATGGAAGTTCACGAGCGTGCAGCTGGTGACTTAATGATTGACAAAATTGAAGTGGATGGATTAACTCTTACAATTACAACTAAAGAGCCAAAACCAGCCTTTATCAACTACTTATCAGATCCTTATGGATGTATCATTGATATGGAAACTGGAATTACAGATGATGGTATTGTCATTGGTACAGGTCCTTATGCAGTTAAAGAATTAAAGACTGATGATCATTTAAACCTTGTAAAGAACGAAAACTATTGGAATGGTACTCCAGGATTTGAAGATATTACAATTCGTACAATTTCAGATGGGGATACATTAACTATGGCCTTACAGTCTGGTGAAATTGATGCAGCTTATGGTTTACCTTATGCTAGTTATCCTATTTTCCAGGCTAGTTCAGATTATACATTCTCAAGCACTCCAACTTCTCGTGCATTCTTTGCTCATATGAACTATGAAAGTGATATCATCAAAGATGATGCTGTAAGAAAAGCAATTGCTATGGGTATTGATAAAGAAGGATTTGTTAATACATTATTAGAAGGAAATGGTTATCCAGCAATTGGTATTTATCCAGATAACTTCTCATTTGGTGGAGATGCTGTAAAGGCTAAAGCGTATGATGAAGAAGGAGCTAAGAAAGTATTAGAAGATGCTGGTTGGGTAGATTCTGATAATGATGGAATTCGTGAAAAAGATGGTAAGAAATTAGAAATTAAGTGGTTAACCTATCCAAGCCGTCAGGAGCTTCCATTACTTGCTGAATCTGTACAGGCTTCTTTAAAGAAGATTGGTATGGATGTAAAGATTAATTCAACAGCAGATCACAAGAAGATTATTGGAGATGCTAGTGCATGGGATGTATATGCAAGTGCAATGGTTACTGCTCCAACAGGAGATCCACAGTATTTCTTTACAACCCATTGTTTAGATGATGCTACAGTAAACAATGGTCATTATCACAATGATGAATTAGAAAAATTAGCTAAAGAACTTGCTGGTACATTTGATACAGCAAAACGTGGTGAACTTGCAGTAAAGATGCAGCAGATTTTATTGGATGATGATGCATTTATTTTCTGCTCACATTTAAAGATGACTATGGTTTCTAAATCAACAGTCACTGGCTTAACTGCTCATCCATGTGATTTCTATGAAATTACAGCAGATTTAAAACCAGCGAACTAATTTAGAATCTATTTTAAAAGATAAAAATTAAGCTTAAAGGATAGAAGGCTCCCTCTTAGAGGGAGCTGTCTGCGAAGCAGACTGAGGGAGTTATATAATTAAAGTTTTGTAACACCCTCATATTTTTATGGAGGAGAACGATTTTGGAAGAATTGTTAAAATTTCAATCCGTAGATATTTGCTACAATGGAACAAAAATTGTTGATGATGTTACATTTTCCCTACATAAAGGAGAAATTCTAGGGATTGTAGGTGAATCAGGTAGTGGAAAATCTACACTTTTAAAATCTGCAATGGGACTTCTTGGACCGAAAGGATTAGTTACAAGAGGTGATATTTGGTTTCATGATAAAAATATTCCAGACCTTTCTAAAAAAGAACTTAGAAAAATCTGTGGGGAAGAAATAGGAATGATTTTCCAAGATTGTGGAACCTCCCTTTGTCCAATCCGTACGATTGGTGAACAGATTTATGAGTGTATGAGTGAACATAAGTCTATCACTAAATCAGAAGCAAAAGAACAGGCATTGGAGCTATTTGCGAAGCTAGGATTAAAAGATGGAATTCGTATTTGGAATAGTTATCCATTTGAACTATCAGGTGGAATGAATCAACGTTCAGGTATTGCAATTTCCATGCTTATGAAACCACAAATTTTACTTGCAGATGAACCAACGAGTGCATTAGATGTTGCTGTACAAAAACAGGTCATTGAAGAGATGAAGTATCTTCGTGATACATTTGATATTTCAATTATCATTGTCACTCATGATATTGGAGTCGTATCTGCTATGGCTGATACAGTGCTCGTTTTACAACATGGAAAAATCATGGAATACGGAGAAGCTAAGCAAGTGTTGGAAGCTCCAAAGAATGAATATACAAAGAAATTGATGTCAGCAGTACCTAAATTAGTAAGGAGAAATTAGTCATGGAAACCATTTTAGAAGTTTGCGATTTAACAAAAACCTTTCAATTAGAAATAGAAAAGAATAAAACATTTACTGCTGTTGACCATGCAAATTTTTCTTTAGGATTAGGAGAATCATTAGGCGTTGTGGGTGAGTCAGGTAGTGGAAAGAGTACCATTGCTAAAATGCTTATGCGACTTATTGATGTAAGTGAAGGTACCATTAAGATGAATGGAAAGGACATTACCCATGCAAAAGGAAAAGAATTAAGACAGGTATATCGTGACATTCAAATGGTTTTTCAAGATCCAATGGGATCATTTGACCCACGTAAAACTTTAGGATATGGAATTGGAGAAAGTCTTCGCAATGCAGGAGTATCTAAGGAAAAACGCGAAAAAGAGGTTGTGGATTTATTAGAACAGTGTGGTCTTAGTGGAGAGTTTGCAAATAGATATCCTCATGAAGTCAGTGGTGGACAGTGTCAACGTGCAGCGATTGCTAGAGCGCTTGCTATAAAGCCGAAGATTCTAATTTGTGATGAGGCAACATCAGCTCTTGATGTAACAGTTCAAAAACAGATTATGGAGCTTTTAATGGATCTAAGAGTCAAGCATAATTTTAGTTTTGTGTTTATCTGTCATAATCTAGCACTTGTTCAGACATTTTGTGATCAATTAATTGTCATGAAAGATGGAAAGATTATGGAAAGTGGAACGACTGAAGAGATTCTCTTTAATCCACAGTCAGATTATACAAAGATGTTAATTGATGCAGCATTATAGAATAACTATTCTAATTACGAATAGATAATAACCCCGGGGGGTGGCTTCTTTTTAGATGAAATGTCTGCTATTCTAAAGTTACCTTCTGAATTATTATAATTCATTACTCTTAAAACTAAAACTTAAAATAAAATGCTAGCTTGTTAGGTTATGAGCTAGTATTTTATTTTTTATAGGGAGGAACTATATATGTACGAACAGGAAGATTTAATGAATGATTATTGGGATGAACGTAGTGTAAGCTATAGTGAAATGACTATGAAGCAATTACATACGGATCGAAAAAAAGTTTGGGAAGATGTGATTTTTCCCCATGTTAAGGAAACTTATAAAGATGTATTAGATATTGGAACAGGCCCAGGATTCTTTGCAATTTTAATGGCACTTCACAGTTTAAATGTAACTGCAGTAGATATGAATGAAGAGATGCTAAAATTTGCAAAGAAGAATGCAATAAATGAAGGAGTTACTATAAATTTTCTTCAAGTAGGTCATGACCTTCCGTTTGTAGGAGAGTGGTTTGACGTTGTGATTTCTAGGGATGTGACATGGACGCTTACCGAGCCAGAAGAACAATTAAAATCTTGGATGTCGATTGTACGAAAAGGTGGAAAGCTTTTATATTTTGATGCCGAATGGAATTATCATTTAAGAGATGAGGAAGGTATGAAGCATTGGGAAAATGCAAAAAAGTCAATTCAAGATGAAGGAATTGAGTTTTACGAAAAAGCTAATGAGTTAGATGAGGCTTCTAGAGAACTTCCAATGACTTATAAAAATCGTCCTAAGTGGGATAGAAAGTTCTGGGAATGTCAGGGTTATGAATGTCATGTTTATGAGAAGTTAAATAAGCAAATATTTAATAGAGAAGAACAAATTCACTACCAGACGCATCCCGTATTTTTAGTAGAGGTTGTAAAAAATAGTTACTAGGCTTGTTGGCTTTTTATACACAATAAATAAATATATTCCAATTTTGCATAGATATTTTATAAAAAATAACCCCCAGGGTGGCTTTTTTTAAAGAAAAACATCTGCTATTATATAGCCATAAGGAGAGAATAAATAGATAGAAATGATTTCCTTTTTTCTCAAATAAATAATCATACGTTATTAATAATTTTGACGGGATTATTAATAACCCTCCAACTCTAAAAGATAGATACCTAAATGTCACGGTTAATTGGTATCTATTTTTTGTTAAAATTCTATTGATAATAAGGAAGATGTGTTGGCATCTTCCTTATTTAGTTCAGCTAAATTTAAAGTTAAAGCAGTGGAAATACAAAACTATACTTTTGTAGGGGGAAATTATTGCTTTAATTTATTATACTATATATATAATAAATATTGAAAATTTTAAAATAAAAAGGAGATAGTAGTTATTCACGAGTTACAACTACTACTCGTACAGAATATACGTCAAAATCTGTTGTAAATGGTAAAAAGTATTCGTATTATGTGGTTGCAGTGAATGGTGATAGTAAGTCTGCGATATCAAATGTAAAGACCATTATGTATATTAGACCACTATCTTCTGCACTAAAATGTTATAATGATACAAAAGGAGTTACATTTAAATATACCGTTGACTGGAAGAAGTTATCTGATTCAGCAAAAGTTTTTCTTTGCCGAAAGAATAGTAAAGGAAAGTATGAAGAAATTGTAGAATTTAAGAAAGCTCATAATACAAAAAAATCAGAATCCTATACGTATACAGATAAAAAAGTATCCAGTGGTAAAAACTATTCGTATGGAATTAAGATAAAAGACGGTTCGTATTCTTCAGATTATAAATATACAAGTGCTCTTTATTTACAAACTCCTACATTAAAGCGTAAAACTTTATCAAAGAATCGCGTAAAGATTGAGTGTAAGAAGGTATCAGGAGCAGATGGATATATGGTACATCTTTATGAGAATGGAAAATCAGTTTCTACAGTGAAAATAAAAACTAGTAAAGCATTTTCTTATACATACACAGATAAAGGAAAAAATTATCACTGTGGAGTTTATGCGTACAAAGCAAGTCCTACATTGTATCGCTCAGCAGAATGTGTTGTAACAAAGAACTCAAAATATTATAAAACTAAAAAGTAATTTGAATTGCATTAAAAGGGGCTAAATTAGCCTCGTTTTTTGTTATGGATTTTAAACAGTTTATGATGCAAACGGTTCGTTTCATTTTTATGATAAAAAGATATGAGCAAGCATGAAAATGTGACCTTTTGACCCTAGTATCATGAGATTAAAAATAGCTCTTGCTTTTTTGTAATAAATATTATATAATAATAAAAAATTGAAAAATAAAAGAAAGGAGCTTATCAGTTTGAAAAAATTACCTATTGGAATCGAGGATTATGCAGATTTTAAGAAACGAGACTATTATTATATTGATAAAACAGGAATGATTAAGGACTTATTAGATCATCTTGGAAAAGTGAATCTATTTACTCGTCCTAGACGTTTTGGTAAGAGCTTGACCATGAGTATGCTTAAATATTTCTTTGAAATTGGTACGGATTCTTCTCTTTTTGATGGTTTAGATATTAGTAAGGAACGAGAGTTATGTGAGAACTATATGGGGAAATATCCAGTGATTTCATTGACACTTAAACAAGTCGATGGTTTTAACTTTGACCATGCAAAGGAACAACTATGGGTTTCCATTCGATCGGAAGCTAGGCGATTTGGATTTTTAGAAAAAAGTGATCAGTTAAGTGAAGATGACTGTAAGGTTTTTCATGGATTAGTAGGAAAGACTGGAAATTTAGAGAGTAGTTTATATGAATTATCGCAGCTTCTATATCAACATTATCATAGGAAGGTGATTATTTTAATTGATGAATATGATGTTCCATTGCAGAAAGCAAACATTGAAGGCTACTATAAGGAAATGGCGAAATTTATTAGTCAGTTTTTTGGCTATGGAATGAAGACGAATCCTTATATGGAATTTGCAGTAGTTACAGGATGTCTTCGTATTGCAAAAGAGAGCATTTTTACAGGATTTAATAATCCTAAAATTTATACGATTGTAAATGAAATGTATGATGAATGGTTTGGATTTACAGATGATGAAGTACAGAAATTATTAGCTGATTATGGAAAGAGTAAGTACTATCAAGTGACAAAAGATTGGTATGATGGATACCAATTTGGTAAAACAAAGGTGTATTGTCCATGGGATGTGATGAACTTTTGTGACCAATTAAGTACAACCTCCGATGATCGTCCGCAAAATTTTTGGGCAAATTCTAGTGGTAATGATATTATTATTCGATTTGCCGAGTTAGCTGATGAACAGACTCGTATCGAATTAGAAGAATTACTACAGGGAAAAAGCGTTTGGAAGCAGATAAATTTTGAATTAACGTATGTGGAATTAGAAGAAACGATTGAGAATCTTTGGAGTGTACTCTTTATGACTGGATATCTGACTTTTAGAAATCGAGATGACAAAAATCAATTTGAGTTAATCTTACCCAATCATGAAATAAAACTATTATTTGAGAAATTAATTGAACGATGGTTTAAACAAAAGATTAAAAATGATACGGAGGGGCTTACAGACTTTTTTGAGGCGATGGATATGGAAGATGCTGAGCAAATGGAGGACAATCTAAATATTCTAATGGATTCTTCAATTAGTTATATGGATGCTGGAAAGCAAAAAGAAAAGGAAAACTTTTATCATGGAATGGTTCTTGGCATACTAAATGCGAGAAAAGATTGGGTTGTAAAGTCGAACAGGGAAGCAGGAAATGGACGATTAGATTTATTAACTTATTATAAAAGGGCGAAGGTTGCCTATATTTTTGAGTTTAAGTATGCAGAAAAAGAGCAAGAGTTAGAATCCTTAGCACAGGATGCTGTAGAGCAGATTAAAGAAAAGCATTATGAGAAGATATTTATGCCAAGAAAACCAGAGAAGGTGGTATATTATGGAATTGCCTTTTATAAGAAGCAGTGTCGAGTGAAGATGGAAGTAGAATAGGAATTAGTTGAGTAAAAAAGGAAGATGCGTTGGCATCTTCCTTTTTAGGTTAATTGTATAAATCGTGAATAGTTAATAAAATAACATTTGTATCATTAAAGGAATCAAACCATTCAGTATATCCACTCAAAGAGAAGAAGATATATTTTATAATTCGATACTTTCCGCTGATTAATGCTGAACGTCTGATTAAAGTATCGTAAATTTTTTTGTCAATCTTTTCATTTTTGAATTTACATTCCCCAATGACAGCTGTTTTATCAATATCTGAAATTCCTACGACATCAATATCTGCTGATTGTTGAAATTTTTTATTGTTTGAATCAAGAAGTAATTCAGTTCCCCACCAAGTACCGACTTTTGTAATAAAATTATCAAATTTTCCCTGAATCCCTTGTTCTAGTGTATAATATTTGCACATATCTTCGAATACACTTCCCATAAAAGAATGGAGAGAATTTTTAACTATTTTATCATAGTAGATATCACCTTGTCCCATCTCAATAACACTTGTAGCTTTGGGAATAAACTCATACCAAAATTTAAACATATGATCACACAGGACATACTGACTTTTTTCTTGTTTTTTTCTTCTGTAATACAATTTTTCTTTTCTATAAGTCCAATTCGAATTAGCTTCTCAAGAGAATAAAGAATGGTTGAAGCATTCTCTTTGATTTTTTGAGCAATGGCATTTACAGTATTTGTACCAAAGGCGATTTGTTCAATAATCGTATTTATTAGTGTAACATCTGAAAACTCTTGTGTGAGTAAATTTCTTGTTTCATCATATAGGTAGCCATCTGTGTGAAAGAAAAGTCGTTTAATGTTTTCATCAAGGCTTCTAGTATTGTCAATCATAGCAAGGTATTTAGCAACACCACCGGTTATCCCATAACAAATGGCTTTTTCTTCTGAGGAATAGTTTGGAACAAAGAGAGCCGCCTCTTTATAATTAAAAGCTTCAAGTTTAATCTGAGAATTTCTTCGTCCAAATAATGGACTTTTTTCACTTAAAACTTTGTTTTCCATAAAACTGAGGGCTGATCCACATAAAATAATCATTAGATTTTTATCTAGCCACTTCGTATCAATATATTTTTGTAAAATTGATAGAAGAGCTTCATCTTTTTCAGCCCAATAAGGGAGTTCATCTATGACAAGAATCAATTTATGATTTCCAAGTTTCTTACTTATAAAGTTAAATATCGATTCAATAGAAGGAAATGATACATCTTCAAGGCTTGGATCTAAAATAGAAAGAACTTGGCTAGAAAATAATTCAAGATTTCTCTCTTTGCCAACCTTTGTTGCAGTATAGAAAATAGCTGTTTTATCTTTTATAAATTCATTAATTAGGGTGGATTTTCCAATACGTCTTCTTCCATAGATAACAGTCATAGCAAATCCATTTTTATCATATAAGTCTTGCAAACTTTTTAATTCACGTTCTCTGGCTATAAACATAATAAATATCCTTTCAAATTTAGTTCAGATGTATTTAATTCAAGTCAATTTGATTCAGATCAATCTGAATTAAATATAACATAAATCTAAAGTCAAATCAATTCCAATTTGTTATAAATTTTACTAAAAAACTAGTAACTATCGAAAAAACTAATACAAATTGGAATAAATCATAACCCCCTGGGAGGCTTATTTGGACTATAAGACTCTGTTAAAATAAGTTCATTATTTACACAGGAGGATTCTTATGAAGAAGAAATTAACAGCAATTTTATGTGCAGGCTTAATGGCAGCAGGAACACTTACTGGATGTAGTGGTGGAGGAAATGCGTCAACCACAGCTGCAAAAGAAACAGAAGCTAAAAAACTGAGTCTACACAAGCTACGACCACAGAAGCAGCAAAACAAGATGATGCAAATAAAAGCATTAGTGTTTACATTGGAGGAACGATTTTTGAAGAAAGCATGGATCCAGTTAAAGGATTCATGAGCTATGGATATAGTTTTGTCAATGAAGCACTTTTAGAAGTCAATCCAAAATCTGAATATGTGGGTAGATTGGCAAAAGATTGGAAAGTAAGTGATGATGCACTAACTTATACGTTCAATTTGAATGAAGGTATTAAGTTTAGTGATGGCTCTGATTTTACAGCAGAAGATGTTGTATTTACTTATGAACAGGTCATGAAAAATCAGGCAAATAATGAAAATGTAGATTTAACACGCCTAGAATCTGTAAAAACAGATGGCGATTACACAGTAGTCTTTAAGTTAAAAGAGCCATATTCTCCATTTTTAGATATTACAGCTATGTTACAGATTGTTCCAAGTGATGCATATAACAGTGAGAATTTTGACACAGCACCAATTGGAACAGGAGCTTATAAAGTGGCTCAGTATGACGCAAATCAGCAGATTATTCTTAAAGTCAATGAGAATTACTGGGATGAAACTCCAGATATCGAACAGGTAAATATCATTTCTATGGATCAGGATACTGCTTATTCAAATGCAGTTTCAGGACAGATGGATGTAGTTATGGTTAGTTCAACCTATATTAAGGAAGAAATTCTAGGTATGAATCTTAAAAAATTAGAAACCATGGATGTTCGTAATATTTCACTTCCTACGTTAACTCCTCAGAAGATGTCTGATAGCAAGGGAAATGAGTATGAAGTGGGTAATGCAGTAACCTCAGATATTGCAGTGCGTAAAGCATTGGCAATTGGTATTAACCGTCAGACAATTATTGACAATGCATTCAACGGAGAAGGCGTTCCATCTGTAAACTTTACAGATAACCTAGTTTGGGCATCTACAGATACTTATGAAGATAATCAAGTGGATGAAGCGAAGAAAATTTTAGAAGACGCTGGTTGGGTGGATACAAACAATGATGGAATTCGTGAAAAAGATGGACAGGCTTGCTCATTTGAAATCATTGCACCAGGTAATGATGAAGACCGTTATAAACTTGCAGCAGCTCTAGCAGAAAATGCAAAGGATTTAGGTATTGAAATCAAAGTCCGAAATGAATCTTGGGATGTGGCAGTAGTAGAAGAAAATAAGACACCAATTGTTTGGGGATGGGGACAGTTTAGTCCAACCGTTATCTATCAGACCTATGATTCACAGATGTTCTTAGAAGCACAGTATGCCAATGTAACTGGTTATACAAACAAAGATTGTGATGCAGCAATTGATCGTGCAATCGCAGCAACTAATCAGGAAGATGCAGTAAAAGCTTGGAAAGAAGCTCAAAAGATTGGTGATAGTGAGTATCCATATCTTTACCTTGTAAATATTGAACATAGTTACTTCGTAAATGACAAGTTAGATATTTCTGTAGACACACAGATTCCTCATCCACATGGACATGGAAGTCCTGTTATTTGTAATCTGAAGGATTGGAAATTAAATTAATGATACTAGGATTTTGGGAGTGCAAAGCACGAAAAAATCCGTATCATAGTTGGGGGCAATACCTTTTGACCTCAACATCAATTAACGGAACTTATCAATTACGTTACGGGCAGTCGGTGGGTGTCGTCTGCCTGTTTTTAGGAGAGAAAAAATTGAAGAAAAACATAGTATATGAAAGCTTACGAATGGTTTTGTTATTAATCCTTGTCAGCTTTTTAGCATTTGTCTTAATTGCAAAAGCACCAATTGATCCGTTGACTTCTTATATCGGAACCAATTCGACTCTTTCAGCAGAGGCAAAAGCAGAAATTGCTAAGCATTGGGGATTAAATGGAACTGTACTAGAACGATATGGGGCTTGGTTAAATAATTTAGCGCATGGAGATTTGGGCACATCCATTACTTATAAAAAGACAGTTCTAACAGTGATTGGAGAGCGTTTTTCACATTCGGTTGTATTAATGATGTTCGCATGGGCAATTTCTGGTGTATTAGGCTTCTTTTTAGGAGTAATTGCAGGACTACATCAGGGAAGTATTTTTGACCGAATATTGAAGGTATTTTGTTTGGCATTAAAATCAGCACCGACCTTTTGGCTGGGAATTTTATGTCTTGTGATATTTGCAGTAAAACTTGGTTGGTTTCCAATTGGTATGGCTGTACCGATGGGAAAATTGGCATCGGAAGTTACACTGTCTGATCGTATTTATCATTTGATACTACCAGTTGTTACATTGTCTATTGCAAGTATCAGTGAGCCAGTTCTCTATACCAGACAACGAGTTATTGAAATTTTAAATAGTGATTTTATTTTATACGCAAGAACTAGAGGAGAAAATCCACGTCAGATTATGAGACGACACATTCTTAGAAATGTGATGCTTCCGGCGATTACCGTTCAGTTTGCTTCATTTAGCGAATTATTTGGTGGAATGGCATTAGCAGAGAACGTATTTGCTTATCCGGGGATTGGAACTGCAACAACAGCAGCAGCTTTAAATGGAGATGCACCTCTTTTGATTGGAATTGCATTAATTAGTGCAATTTTTGTATTTACGGGTAACTTAATTGCCAATATTCTATATGGCGTTTTGGATCCTCGAATCAGAGAGGGGGAAAGAAAATAAAATGAATCAGAATAAAACGAGTTTTGGAATCGTAAGAAGCTAATTGTTTTGTTGGTTATTGTATCAGCGATTTATCTATTGACCTCACTGTTTTGGGGAATATTTATGGATTCATCCTTGTATGGGGTTCATTATGAAAATAAATTGTTATCTCCATCGATCAATCATCTTTTTGGAACTGATGCAATGGGACGAGATATGTTCTACCGTTGTGTAAAAGGACTTTCAAACAGTTTAGTCATTGGTTTAATTGCCTCTGTAATCAGCTCAATTGTTGCATTGGTATTTGGTGTGTTGTCGGCTGTATTTGGTGGGTGGTTTGATCGATTTGTAAAACTTGCAGTAGATTTGTGTATGGGACTTCCTCACTTGGTTCTTTTAATTCTCATTTCTTGTTTGATGGGTAAAGGAAAATTCGGAGTTATGGTAGCAGTTTCCTTAACACACTGGCCTTCACTGACACGAATTGTGCGTGAAGAAGTACTAAGTCTTCGTCAATCACAGTTTGTTCATGCATCAGCAAAAATGGGGCATGACAAAACATGGATTGCTTTTCATCACATGGTACCACATATTCTTCCGTCTTACTTAATTGGATTGATTCTCCTGTTTCCACACGCAATTATGCATGAGGCTTCGGTTACCTTCCTTGGGTTTGGTCTTTCTAAGGAGACACCAGCAATTGGTGTAATTCTTGCAGAATCGATGAATTACATCACGACTGGTAAATGGTGGATGGCAGTTTTCCCAGGAATCATGCTTTTAATCGTAGTGCTTTTGTTTGATGTAATTGGAGAAAATCTAAAGAAGCTTTGGAATCCAGGCAGTGGAAATGAATAAGGAAGGAGGACGTAATTATGGTATTAGATATTAAAGATCTTGTCGTCTCTTTCAGTATGTATCGCAATAGTGGATTTCAGAAGGAGAATCTTGAGGTTATACATAAGTTGTCACTTTCTATTGACAAGGGAGAAATCGTGGCAGTCGTAGGTTCTAGTGGCTCAGGAAAGAGTATATTGGCACATTCAGTACTGAATCTTCTTCCAAAGAATGCATTAATGGAAGGAACAATTGAGTACAAAGGCGAAGCATTGACTGCAAAGAGATTAAATGGAATTTTGGGAAAAGAGATTGCATTTATCCCACAGTCTGTGGACTACCTTGATCCAGTCATGAAGGTAGGAAAACAGGTCATCGGTGTGTATGGAACGAAGGAGCGTCAGAGGGAACTTTTTAAAAAATATCAACTTCCACAGGATACAGAAAATAAATATCCATTTCAGTTATCAGGAGGTATGGCAAGGCGTACGTTAATTAGTGGAGCAATGATGGGAAATCCAGATTTGATTATTGCAGACGAACCTACACCAGGTCTTGATACAGCGATGGCTATGGAAACTTTAAAAGAGTTTAGACGTATGGCTGATGAAGGAGCCGGAATTTTACTCATTACGCATGATATTGACTTGGCGTTAAATGTTGCTGACCGTGTATCTGTATTTTATGCAGGAACCATTGTTGAAACAGCTCCTACGAAAGATTTTATTGAAGGAAAAGATGCGCTTCGTCATCCATACAGTAAAGCATTTATCGATGCGCTTCCTCAAAATGATTTTAAACCAATAAAAGGAACTCAGCCATATGCAGGAAGTTTGCCTTCGGGTTGCTTGTTTGCCGACCGTTGTTCAATCAGAGATGAACAGTGTGTGGGTGAGCAGGAAGAACGAGAAGTACGTGGTGGAAAGGTAAGGTGTATTCATGCAACTTAAAGCAGATCATGTGTCCTTTCGCTATACGCAAGGGGATAGTTGGATATTAAAAGATGTCAGTCTAGAGATTGAAGAAGGGGAACGAGTAGGTATTGTTGGTCCTTCTGGATATGGGAAAAGTACACTGTCTAAGATTTTGGCAGGATATGAAAAACCTACCGAGGGGCAAGTTTATTAGATGATGCTCAACTTCCAAAAAGTAGGTTTTTGTCCCGTTCAGATGATTTATCAGCATCCAGAATTATCGGTAAATCCAAGATGGAAAATGAAAAAACCACTTTGTGAGTGTT
>JPZU01000001.1:2432374-2440573 GCA_000875945.1 Lachnospiraceae bacterium TWA4
CTTAATTTTAGTTTATGAATTTTTACGATAACTAGATGCCAGAAACCTAGATTGCGAATATGCCCCCGGGGGCTTATTTTTTATTTCTATTTGTTACAATTATTATTGTCAGCAGATAAGATTAGTGAACGCCTGGAAGACTTAATTGTTCAATATGTTTATTGAGTAAATCAATATAGCGAAGACTATTTTCGCTTAAACTATGATCGTTATTATGTATATAGCCTGCAATCATAGGATTTGGAAAATCGCTAAGTGGGATGGCAATTAATTCAGTATCTTTATTTGAAAAATAAAGGTCATAGTTAAAATTTGGCAAATCAACCCCAATGCTAAAAGCATCGGTGTTGCGAATGATCAGCATCTTAGTTGCACGGTCACAAACGTGAATGCTTTGTTTTAACGGCTTAAAAAAGAGGGCTTCTTCTGTGTAATAGCCAGGAGCATCTTCTTGGTCGTATGTCACGAATGGATAGCTATTTAAATCGTTTAAGGATACGATCGATTTTTTAGCTAATGGATGTTGCTTTCTGATAAACGCATAGGTTTTTAATTTAGCTAATTCAGTAAAAACTAAGTTATAGCTATAAATTGCTTTTTGGATAAGAGAAAAATGTTCTAAAGGAATTGCAAGAATTCCTAGTTCACTTTTTTTCGCGCTGACATCATAGAGTACACCACTGGTAGTTGTTTCACGAATAGCAATATCATATTCTTCTGGAAAAGAATCCGATAGTTCCTGAAACGCACGAACTGCATAAGGCAGGTGTTGAGTAGAAATTGAAAAGTAGGTTTTAAGGGATTTTTGTTCTTGATATCTAAGAGCGAGAAGATTGGAGCGCTCCAAAATGTCTTTTGAATATTTTAGACAGTCTTCTCCTTCTGGTGTTAATGTGACGCCACGATTATTTCGAACAAAAATTTGAATACCTAATTCTTCTTCTAACTCTTTAACCGATGCAGATAAGGTGGACTGAGACATATAAAGTGACTTAGCAGCTTGAGAAAATGAATGATATTTTGATATTTCTACAATATAGCGAAGATTTTGAAGTGTCATAGTCAGTAAGTTCCTTTCGTATATTACCTATAATTATAGTAAGGAAAAATGAGTTCAACAAGCCGGGCTAGGGGATATTTTTTCAAAAAATGAGGTAAGAAAATGGAGTTAAAAGTAAAAAATGCAAGTTTTGCCTATCCTTCTGGTCAGGTATTGTTTAACGATATAAATTTTTCCTTAAATGAGCAGACCATTTTAACGATTCTTGGAAGAAATGGAGTAGGTAAGACCACACTTTTAAAATGTATTATGGGAATCCTTCATTGGAAAACAGGTACATTGGAACTAGATGGAAAAGATATAGAAAATGCACGACTCATTAAAGAGATTGCTTATGTACCACAGGCACATCAAGTAAACTTTTCATATTCGATACGAGATATCGTGACGATGGGACGCGCAAGATTTATGGGAAGCCTTTCTGTTCCATCAAAAAAAGACTATGAATATGCTGATGAAGCCCTAGAGCGAGTAGGATTAGCTGATTTAAAAAATCGTTCTTGTAATCAACTTTCAGGTGGACAACTTCAATTAGTTTATATTGCTCGTGCCTTAGCAGCTAAGCCTAAGATATTAATTTTAGATGAACCAGAGTCTCACTTAGATTTTTATAATCAATTCTTTATTTTAGAACTGTTAGAAGAAATCGTAAAAGAACAAGGTGTTTCATTAATTATTAACACACATTATCCAGAACACGCGATGCAGTTATCAGATAAGACCTTATTTCTTCGTCGTGAAGATTATACTTTTGGCGATACAAATAAGATCCTTAACGAAGAGAATATTCGTAAGTATTTTGGAGTAGAATCAGTGGTTGATCAAATAAATCGTAGTAATAGAACGATTCCAGTCTTTGCTGTAACTGGAAGAACAGAAAAATAAATAGAGTTTATGGAGGAAATAGAAAATGATTATTATTGCATGTGGAAAAGGTGGATGTGGAAAAAGTACAATCTCTTCATTATTAGCTAGAGAATACGCAAGACAGGGTAAAAATATATTGGTCATCGATACTGATGAATCAAACTATGGATTACACAGACAGTTAGGTTGTGAGTTACCTAAGAATTTAACTGAATATTTTGGTGGACGTACCGATATTATGAAAGCAAAAACTGAAGATGCGATTCTTTTTGATAAAAAATGGACAATTTCTGATATTCCTTCAGAATATGTCTCAGAAAATGCAGGAGTTAAACTTGTTGCCATTGGAAAAATTGATGAAGCAAATGAAGGTTGTGCTTGTGCCATGGGTGTGTTAACAAAGAATTTATTACCAAATCTTGATTTAGGGGAAAATGATGTCGTACTCATTGATTCAGAGGCTGGTGTTGAACATTTTGGACGTGGAGTGGATAATCAAGTAGACCATATTATGATGGTTATTGACCCTTCTTATGAATCTTTGCGTCTTGCAGGAAAAGTTGGCTCTATGGGTGCAGAACTTGGAAAAGAAGTATTCTATGTGTTAAATAAAGCAGACGAAATGCAGGTAGAAAGTATGAAAGAAGCTATGGGCGATAAGAAAATTGCAGCAGTCATTTATGCAAATCGTGATGTATTGCAAAAAGGATTAATGGGTGAAGCACTAGATATTCAGTTAGATGAAATTACAAAGTTATCAAATGCACTTGCTTAATGAAAGGATGAGAAGAATGAAACAAATTTTATGGATGGTTTTAATGTGTCTATTTGTTACATTGTCAGTGGGTTGTACAAATAAATGAGCAAAAAGCAACACAAGAGTAAATGAAACAGTAAAAAAATAACTGCAGAATCTACAGCGACTAAATCAGAAGGTACTCGTACAATTAAAGATTTAGATGATCGAGAAGTGACTATTCCAGAAAATGTCAATTCTGTAGTTGCTATTCCTTGGCCATGGACTAGTATTGTATTTGCTGTAGATGGAACAGATGAACACATTGCATCCATGTCAGCAACTGCTAAGAAATCGTATGAAAAATGTATGTTTAAGACCTTAGCTCCAAAGCTTGCAGACAGTAATTCTAGTTTCATTGATGATGCAGCAGCAGGCGGTGTATTTGGCGCAGTAAATTTTGAAGAAATGGCAAAGATGGATCCAGATCTTGTACTTATTTATAAGTCACAAAGTGGAGATATTCCTAGCTATGATGCAATTGATGTTCCAGTTGTTATTGTAAATTATGGAACTCTTGATCAGGTGCAGAAAGGTATTCGCTTATTAGGTGAAATCTTCCATAAAGAAGACCGAGCAGAAAAGATTGTTTCTTATCATAAAGACACAGAAGAAAAAGTCAAAGATTTAGTCAAAGATGTAAAAGAAGATAAACCAAGTGTTTTATATCTATACAATAGTAAACTCATGACACAGCCAGAAGGATTTCCAGGTTGGATGATTGAAGAAGCAGGTGGAATCAATGCTGCAAAAGATTTACAAGTAGCATCCGATGCAACTAATAACTTTGCAACCATGGATATGGAAACCATTTATGAATTAGATCCAGATGTCATTATTATGTCAAACTTTGATCCATTTATACCAGAAGAGATTTATAATAATACACTTGCAAACTCAGATTGGAGTAAATTAAAGGCTGTGAAAAATAAACAGGTTTATAAAATTCCTATGGGAATCTATCGTTGGTCTCAGCCAAATGTTGAAGCTCATTTATTCCTTGAGTGGTTAGGAAAAATTGTTCAGCCAGAAGCATTTAAATCAGTCGATTTAAAGTCAGAAACAAAAGAATTTTATAAAACTATGTTTGACTATGATTTAAGTGAAGAAGAATTAAATGGAATCTATAAGGCAAAATTAAACTCAACTTTAAATCTTTGGAGTAATTAATGAAACGAAAAAACTATGTTCTTTTAATTATTGGATTAGTAGCACTTTTAGTCGGTGCAGTATTTCTATCTCTTTTTGCAGGGCGATATTCTATCGCTCCTGCAGAAGTTCTTCAAATTTTAGCCTCTAATATTAAACAGTCACCGATTGGAAATAAAGATGAAAGCATCTTATTAAACATTCGTCTTCCACGAATTTTACTAAATATTTTAGTAGGTGGAGGACTTGCAATTGCAGGAACAGCATTTCAAGGAGTTTTCCAAAATCCATTAGTCAGTCCTGATGTACTTTCTGTAAGTTCCGGTTCGGCATTTGGAGCAGTCCTTGGAATTATGATCTCAGCTTCTGCTTGGATGACGACAGGTCTTGCATTAAGTATGGGAATTTTAAGTTTGTTTTTAACCTATGGACTTTCAAAACTTGGAAAGAGTCGTTCCATCTTAAATTTGATTTTAGCAGGAATGATTATGACAGCATTGTTTAATGCATTGACGTCATTTATGAAATATATTGCAGATACAGAAACTCAATTGCCTGAAATCACCTATTGGTTAATGGGAAGTTTTTCTGGAACAACATATAAAGAAATTAAAATTGTGGTGATGCCAATTCTAGGTGGAGCTATTTTGCTGTATCTCATGCGTCATCGAATCAATCTGTTGTCGTTAGGAGATGAAGAAGCGATTAGCCTTGGAATTAATCCAAGTAAGAGTCGATTTGTTGTACTGCTTGCTGCAACCTTAGTAACGGCTTCTTGTGTAACAGTGACTGGAATTATTGGTTGGGTAGGACTTGTCATTCCTCATATTTGTCGAATGCTTGTAGGTAGTAATCATAGTAAAATTATTGGACTGTCTTTTCTTATTGGAGCAATTTTTATGACACTGGTGGATATGGTTTCAAGAGTCGTTGTCGCTACAGAGATTCCAATTGGAATTTTGACGGCAATTATTGGGGCACCGTTTTTTGCCTTTGTGTTTTGGAAGGCACAGGGTGAGTAAAAGGAAGATATGTGGGGCATCTTCCTTTTTGTATATATACATATGAATTATGTAGGTTAAAAGAATTCTGTAAAAATACAGGATTCTTTTTTATAAATTTTATGATAAAATAATGGTTAATATTTAATTGAAAGGAATAAAAATAAATGATTCTCTACCATGCAAGTCAAGCATTAAACTGTTTGACTTTTAAGGAAAGC
This sequence comes from Lachnospiraceae bacterium TWA4, assembly GCA_000875945.1. GTDB lineage: Bacteria > Bacillota > Clostridia > Lachnospirales > Lachnospiraceae > TWA4. The sequence goes on from JPZU01000001.1 coordinate 2,437,469, forward strand.
GAGGTAATTTATGACGAATAAAGAAAAAAATGATTATTTCTATTTATGTTCACTCATTGAATACATTGCAAGGAAAACAAAAAATAAACGAAGGGTCATAGTCAATGCATTGGGAAAAGATGGAATAAAAAAACAATTAAAAGATGCACAAGTGAATCATTGCTTGTCCTTTGAACAAGTATCAGATGAAATTATAGAGTATTATAAAATCGAGGATGGGGATTTTGACACTATTGCGAATTGTAAATATTCTATTCCAAGTTACGTAGACATTGGTCAATTATATATGTTTATGATTAGAAATTTAGCTAAAAATGGTGATGATTTAGAGACATTGATATCGGTTTTTAATTCATTTATTAGTGATGAAATTTCTAATTTTAAAACAGGAGTATATTTTGAAAACCTAGATTACTTGCAAGAATCCTATAAAGCAGGATATTTATTGGATTAGGAATTTTATCAGAGTATAAGCTATCCATCCTACTAAGAAATCACAACCTGTAGCAAGAACGGTTTCTTTTGATACATTTTGTAAGTTTGTACCTGCCTCTACTAACTGTGGAATACTTTCCCAACCTTCATATTTAATTGGATTATCTACACAAGCACCTTTTCACATTTTCTAGCTATAAACATAAGAGATTTTCCTTTCTGAATTTAGTTTAAATTAAATATAGCATAAATTTAAAGTTCAATTGTCAGCCAATCAAGAAGTTTGTAATAGAAATAATTTAATTTATGGAATAACTATTGAAATTTATATGAAAATATCATATAATATAACCTATAAAAATTTGATAGGAGCAGGTTAGGTTTATGAGCAAAAAAGAAGAAATTATTTTTATGCAAACGAGGCTCATTCGATTGGCATTAGAAAAATGGAATTTGTCTATTGACCAGATTGTTGAAATATTTGATAAAGCGAATATTTTGGATTATATAGAAAAAGGTTATGAAATTTTTCATTGTGAAGGTGATGAGGTAGTATTTGAAGATATAGTAGAACTTTTAGATAGAAAGGGAATAAAATATCATGATTGAGTTAAAAAATGGATTATTATTGTATCATGGTAGTTATTGTGAAGTCGATACACCTGACCTTAATAAGTGTGCAAAGAGAAAAGATTTTGGAAGAGGATTTTATCTTACAACTTCAGAAACACAAGCGATTCGTTTTTTAAAAACATCAATTATAAAGGCAGTTAATAATGGACTAATCGAAAGAGAACAAAATCATGGATATGTATCTGTATTTCGATTACATTTGCAAAGTGATTTGAATATTTGTGAGTTTCAAGAAGCTAATATCGAATGGTTACATTGTGTAGCTGCACATAGGAAGAGAAATGTGTTTTTTGATATTGAAAATGAAATGTTGAAATATGATATCATTGGTGGAAAAATTGCTGATGATGCGACAAATGCTACATTAGTAGCGTATATTGCTGGAGTATTTGGTGATATGGGAAGTAAAGAGGCAGATGAGTTTTGTATAAAACAATTACTTCCTAATAAACTAAAGGATCAGTATTGTTTTAGAACTAAAAAAGCGTTGGATAGTCTGGAATTTGTAGAGGGAAGAAAAGTATGGATGGACAATTAGTTAAAAAAGAACGGTTAGATTATACAGTTGACCTTTTAATTACAATGGTGGTAGAGGAACTTTCAGAGAAACTAAAACTTCCTACAAAAGATACTTTGATTAAATTTTAACATCAAAAACAGGTAAGGCATTATATGATACGAGTAATAGACTATGGTGTAATGGACCATCTTATATTGTAGATATGTATATGGAAGAATGTAAGAATTTGAAACTAAAAAAATAGTGTGGAATAAAAATGAGATTTAGAAGATAGGAATAGATTCTAAATCTCATTTTTATTCCAATTTGTTATAAATTTTACTAAAAATCTAGTAATTATCGAAAAAATCCATACAAATTGGAATAGATGATAACCCCCTGTGGGGCTTAATACGACTACACTCATCTGTTAAACTATTATCAAAATTTTAGAGATTTTGTCAGAGGGGTGAAGAGTTGGATAGTAAAACTTTTATAATGAAATTGTTGAAACGACTGATAGGATTTGTAATTACAATTTTACTCTTATCAGTCATTGTTTTTATCTCTCAAGGCTTGCACCGGGTGATCCACTACAGTCGTTTTATGGAGATGCCGTAGAAAGTATGACAACGGCTGAAAAGGATGCTGCAAGGGCAAGACTTGGACTAGATGATTCCATTCATATTCAATATGTGAAGTGGTTAGGGAATGCACTACATAACAATTGGGGACTGTCTTTGAAGTATAAGATGGCAGTTATGGATGTTGTGTCTCCGCTTATTGGAAATACGCTTTTGTTAGGAGGGATTGCGTATATTCTTGTTTTCTTACTAGCTACTTTGTTAGCAATTGTTTGTGCAATGCATGAGGATACGATTTTTGACCGAGCAATCTGTAAAATTGGTACAGCTACTTATTATATTCCACCTTTTTGGTTAGGAGTGGTACTAGTATTAATTTTTAGTGTCAATCTCAAATGGTTCCCATCCAGTGGAGCTTATGATATTGGAAGGGCAGGGGATGTTGGAAATCGAATAAAACACATGGTTTTACCCTTGATTGTTATGATTGCTAGTCATCTTTGGTATTACGCCTATATGATAAGAAATAAGTTACTAGATGAAGTGAGAAAAGACTATGTGCTTTTGGCAAAGACAAAAGGACTTACTAAACATGAAATTATGTATAAACATTGTTTTAGAAATGTGGCACCGACAATTGTAAGCATTATGGCAATTTCTATACCGCATGTTCTTAGTGGTACTTATATTGCAGAGTCAGTCTTTAATTATCCGGGAATTGGTTCACTTTCTGTAGAAAGTGCGAAATATCACGACTACAACTTACTTATGATTCTTGTTCTGATTACAGGAGTCTTAGTGATTCTTAGTAGTATTTTGGCACAGACCATTAATGAGGTGATTGACCCAAGAATGAAAGAAACGGGGGTATCACTATGGCAGAAATAAATGAAAATGATTTTGAATTTGAAATTGTAGGAGCAAATTATGGGGAAATTACTGAGAAAAACGACC
>JPZU01000001.1:2440894-2451258 GCA_000875945.1 Lachnospiraceae bacterium TWA4
TGGTATACAAAAATTAAAGGAAAGCCCTATATTGCTTTATTGGTATTAATTCTAATTATTGGTGGTTGTATCTTTGCAGATCAATTAGCAAATCACAGTAGTAGTGAGTTTTATCTTATGAATCTAAATGAAGCACCTAATCGTGAGTTTTATTTTGGAACCGATTCATTAGGCAGGGATATTTATTCGATGATTTGGCATGGAGGACGAGTGTCGATTGCAATTGGTCTTTTGAGTATGGTGATTATTACGACAATAGGCATCACATATGGGTGTATCAGTGGAGTGTCTAATCAAAAGGTCGATGCTGTGATGATGAGAGCTGTTGAAATGGCAAATAGTATCCCCACTCTTTTGATGGTGTTACTTCTTGGTTCAGTTATTGGAAGTAAGAGTATTGTAGAAATTTCAATTATTATTGGAATTACAGGGTGGTTTGGGCTATCTAGAATTGTCAGAAGTGAAGTCAGACAGATACGAAATACCGAGTACATTTTGTATGCAAAATGTATTGGAGTACCAATGTCTAAGATTATGATTAGGCATTTAATTCCAAATTTTGTATCAGCGATTTTATTTGTCATCATTTCTAGTATTAGCTCAAGTATGTCTATGGAATCTACGCTAAGTTTTTTAGGTTTAGGACTTCCAGTAGATGTGACATCTTGGGGAAGTATGTTATCCCTTGCAAATAAGGCGTTACTTTTAAATACTTGGTGGGTCATTGTGATTCCGGGATTATTTTTAATTGTTACATTGATATGTATTGGAGATATTGGAAATTTCTTTAGAAAAGAGATTAACAAAAAATCCAATAACCTATAATGATTCAGAGTCATGCAAATTTATGAAATAAGCCTGTTGAATAATTATATACATAAATAAAAAATTTTAGGAGGAAAAGGAAAATGAGAAAAGTTTTCAACAAAATCTTGGCTGTATCGCTCGCTGCAACGATGACATTTGGAATTGCTGGCTGTAGTAGTACACCAAAAGAAACCACAAAAGGAACGGAGAATGCAAAGACCACAGAGGCCGTATCCACACAGGCACAAACAATAACGGGTGATTTATCAAATACTTTAGTGTATGCAGGTGAGTCAGAAAGTACAATCAATCCAATTTTAAATAATCATGATGAACTACCAGACCTTATTTTTTCTGGTCTTATGAAGTATGATGGAAATAATAAGCCAATCTGTGATATTGCTGAAAAATATGACTATGATCAGGCAAATGAAACCTATACATTTACCATTCGAGATGGTATTAAATGGCATGATGGCACAGAGTTTACTGTAGACGATATTGTATATACCTATGAAGTGTTAACAAAAGATGAGACACTTTCAGCAAGTATTTTAAGTAACTATGAAGATATTGATACAGTGACTGCACCTGATGCCAAAACAGTGGTTATAAAAATGAAAAAGCACAATGCAGCAATGCTTAACTACTTTACCATGGGTATTTTGCCCAAGCACCTAACCGAAGGCAAAGATATTAATACAATGGACTTTAACCAAAATCCAGTGGGTACGGGTCGTTATAAATTTGTTGAATGGGATAATGCAGGTGGAATGATTATTCTTGAGAAAAATAATGACTATTATGATAAAGTACCGAATATTGAAAAGGTTGTTTATAAGACCGTTTCCCAAGAAAGTACAAAAGCTACAATGCTTCAGTCAGGTGAAGCTGACCTTGCTTGGTTAAATGCCAACTATGCCGAATCTTTTAGAGGTAATGATGCTTATAAGAATATCGATTATACAACTGCTGATTATCGTGCAATGTCTATGGACTTTAGAACGGATTTTTGGAAAAAGAATGGGGACTCTATTGGCGTTTTAAACTATGCACTAAATAAAGATGCAATTATTGCTGGTGTATTAGCTGGTAAAGGTGTAGCAGCTTATAGTCCAATTCAGCTTAGTAACTTTGGTGGAAATAAAGATGCAGATATCTATTCTTATGATTTAAATAAGTTTGCATCTGAGATGGAAAAACTTGGTTGGAAAAAGGGCTCTGATGGAATCTATGAACGTAATGGTGAAAAATTCCATTTTACGATCCAGGTAAGAGATTATGAAGAAGAACGTGTAGATATTGCAAAGATTTGTTCAAGTCAACTAAAGGAAGCAGGTGTAGATATGGAAGTTGTACTTGTTACAAAATTTGACTGGGAAGCAGGATACAATGGATTCCTTTCAGGATATGCTGCACAGTTTGACCCAGATCAATTCTATTCAAACTATGTAACAGGTGCAAGTTCAAATAACATGGAATATTCAAATGCAGAAGTTGATAAACTTCTTACAGAAGGTAGACACGCAGCAAGTGATGAAGATAGACAAAAAGCTTATAGTGAATTTGAAAAAGTTTATGCACAGGCACCAGGCGTTGTACTTGTCGCTTTTCTTGAAGGAAACTATGTAAGTACGAAAGCACTTGACGGACTTGACACCACTAGAGTATTAGGACATCACTCTGTAGGAGTCCTATGGAATATTGAAAATTGGACATTAAATAAATAAACAAAGGAAACAAGAGGTGTAACTAATGGCAGGCATATTGGAATTAAGGGACTATTCGGTAAGTTTTGATACGGATGAAGGAGAGTTAAAAGCTGTACGAAATGTAAACCTAACACTTAAAGAAGGTGAAATACTAGCAATTGTTGGAGAAAGTGGCTGTGGAAAAACTGTACTTTGTAAATCAGTGATGAAACTACTACCCAAAACTGCAACGATTAAAAGTGGAAGTGTTCTTATAAATGGAAAGGATATTACAAATTATAAAGAAAAGCAGATGAGAAATTTACGTGGTACAGCTTTTTCTATGGTTTTTCAAGACCCGATGGAAACCCTTAATCCCACTGTGCCCATTGGCAAGCAGATTGTTGAAAATATCTTAAAGCATAAGAAAATGAGCTATGCTGATGCGAAAAAGAAAGCCATTGAACTTTTGCAATTAGTAGAAATTGACAATCCAGAAGAACGATTTTCAATGCAGCCTCACTTCTTTTCAGGAGGAATGAGACAGCGTTGTGTACTTGCCATTGTACTTGCCACTGAACCCAAAATTTTATTTGCTGATGAGCCAACGACAGCACTGGATGTAACTGTTCAAGCAAAAATTATTGATTTGCTCTTATCACTTAGGAAAAAATTGAATTTATCCATTGTATTTATTTCTCACGATTTAGGGGTTGTGGCAAGAATTGCAGACCGAGTAGCAGTTATGTATGCTGGAAAAGTTGTGGAAATTGGTATGTCAAATGAAGTGTATTATGATCCAAGGCATCCATATACTTGGGGACTGATGGCTTCACTACCAATGTTTGCGCAAAAAAATGGTCGATTAAAGAGTATTCCAGGTATGCCCCCAACATTAGTGAATATTAAAGATTGCGATGCATTTGCACCTAGAAATGACTATGCAATGAAAATTGACTACGAAAAAATGCCCCCAATGTTTAAGATTACTGATACACATTTTGCAGCGACTTGGCTTTTAGATGAACGCGCGCCAAAAGTAAATCCCCCAGTTTTACTAAAAAGGAGAGAAATGTAGTGAGCACGATATTAGAAGTTAAGAATTTAAAACAGCATTTTCCTATGGGTAAGAATCGAATCATTAAAGCAGTCGATGGAATTAGTTTTCATGTAAAAAAAGGTGAAATATTTGGTCTTGTAGGTGAGAGTGGTTGTGGAAAGTCTACAGCAGCTCGCTCAATTATGGGGCTTTATAAGCTGACAGATGGAGAGGTTTATTTTAATGGAATTAAAATTTCGGATAAGTCAGAATATAAAAAGCACAAAAAAGATATTCAAAAGAATTTAAGCATTGTTTTTCAAGACTCCTCGACAGCTTTTAATCCTAGAAAGAAAGTAAAAGACCTTGTTGCAGAACCAATGAAGGCGTGTAAAATGTACTCAGATGATCGAGTAGATGAACTTTTAGAGATGGTCGGTCTTGATAAGTTCTATAAAAATAAATATCCCAGTGAATTGTCTGGAGGACAAAGACAGCGTGTGGCAATTGCAAGAAGTATTAGTACAAATCCAGATTTAATTATTGCCGACGAACCTATTGCATCGTTAGATATTTCCATTCAAGCACAGATTGTGACACTTTTTCAGAAATTAAAAGAAGAACATAGATTTTCATTTATCTTTATTGCTCATGACTTATCAATTGTACGATTTATCAGTGATAAAGTTGGTGTAATGCTTAAAGGAAAATTAGTGGAAATGGCTGAAACGGAAGAACTATTTGAACACCCCCTACACGATTATACAAAAGCTCTTTTGTCAGCAATTCCTGTCCCAGACCCTATTTATGAAAAAAGTAAAACGATTTTAGATTATGATATTTCAACTTTTAATATAGAGGGACAACTTGTAGAAGTAGAAAAGGAGCATTTTGTCTATCAATATTTCATAGTTTAATGACAGTTTAAACTTTATCAGTTATAATTAGATTGATGTAATAGTGATGTGATAACTGATAGGGAGGATGCATATGGCAAATAGACCAGTATATGTTGTAAGAGAAAAAGAACCTTTTTATAGTATTATGGATGTAGATTTTCAGTGGAGTAGTGGATTTGCAAAATGTCAGAAACAGAAAAATATTGTAGCACTTCATGAAGGTTTTCATAATATTAAACCTAAATTAAATATTTTAGAGATTTCAAGTAAGTCTTTGCAAGAAGAAGGAATTTTAATGAGTGCTTTTAATCTGCAAAAATATGTACCTTCATTGAAAAAGACTGTATCTGTTGAGTGCGCATATCAGGCAGGAAAAGTATTTAAAAATGGTGGACCGTATACAGATTTATTTGCATCTACATCAAGAGAAGCTAAAAGAGATGAACGACTTAAAACTAGTGGTGAACTAATAGGATTTGAGTTTGAAGGGCAGAAATTTCCAGTAACTCCAAAGTCATTATTTTATGATTATCTTTATATTAATGCATTATTTGAAAATAAAGAGTTAGCAAAGAAACTTTTAAATTATGATGCATTTACTGATATAGAATTTAATCCTAAAACAGCACTGAATTGTCAAGCCAGAGCAGCAGCGACATTTGTATCATTGTATCGTATGGGTTTAATTGAAAAGTAAAAAGTTTAGATACTTTTTTGAGTCTTTATACATCGAACACATCTGTTAATAGCTCAGTTTTAAAAGAAAATTCACAGGATGTAAGAAATATCCAAAAGGTAAAGGAAAGTAAACCTATGGTTGAAGTGTCTGTTGGAAGTACACTGGTACATAAAGTATATGGTTTGGGTACTGTTATGGAAATCGAAGATACAAGGTTAAAGATTTGTTTTGAATCTGGAGAAGAAAAAATACTTGGACTTGAATGGTGCCTTAAAAATTGTCAATGGAATACAAAGTAAAGCCTAGGGGTTGTTGCAAAAAGTTTTCTTAGTTTTCATAAAAAGTGTGTGCGAATCTTTTTGACATCTGTACATTTTTGACGGACTACATCCGTCAAATTTCGTATATTTGTCTTAAAGATGTATACACTTTGGAATATTGGAAGTCTAAGCACTCATTTTGCAACAGCCCTTTATTTTTTTAATAATAGGATAAAGAACTGAGTAAGCAAATCTTGTATGAGTGCGACAAAGAATTGACAAATAGTGGTATTCATTGTATGATTGCTAAGGTTCCCCTTGTGAGGGAGCTGGGCAAATTTTAAATGGTTTTAGGATTTTGAGAGTGCAAAGCATGGAAAAATCCGTATCATAGTTGGGACAATACCTTTTGACCCGAACATCATAATATGTAATGAATAAGAGTATTAAATTTACGCTCATTAAAAAACATTAGTATACAATTATTGAAGGGGAGTACAATGAACGAAATCACTCTACAAGAATTAGCAAAGTTAAAACGAAGTGAATATATATTAGTAGATATTAGAGATGATATGTCTTTTAATTATGGACATATTCCGGGGGCTATAAATATTCCAGTGGCCGAATTATCTGAAAAATTACCTTCTAGTGAAGGAAAAAATTAGTTCTTTATTGTAAAAAAGGTCAGACTAGTGAGGAAGCTGTAGAAGAATTAGAAGAGGAAGGAATTGAAGCTTATAGTTTGGAAGGTGGATTTTTCTCTTGGTTACTCTATGGGGAACAGATTAATCTCGATGGAGATGATTCAAAGGAAGACTCAGATGAAGAATATCACTTAAATGTTGAAAAAAGTATTATTAAAAAATTTAGAAAACCAATTTGGAGTCGATTTACTAGGGCAATTAGAGACTATGAATTAGTGAAAGAAGGCGATAAGATTGCCGTTTGTATTTCGGGTGGAAAAGATTCGATGCTGATGGCAAAACTTTTCCAAGAATTACACAAGCACAATAAAGTACATTTTGAAGTGACCTTCCTTGTCATGGATCCAGGTTATAGCGAAGATAATCGAAAAATTATTGAATCCAATGCAAAGAAGTTACACATTCCAATTCAAATTTTTGAAACAAATATCTTTGATTCTGTTTATAATATTGAAAAATCTCCTTGCTATGTTTGCGCAAGAATGAGACGAGGATATCTCTATAGTGAAGCAAAAAGACTTGGGTGTAATAAGATTGCACTAGGCCATCACTATGATGATGTCATTGAAACAACACTTATGGGTATGCTTTATGGAGCTCAAATTCAAACGATGATGCCAAAGTTACACAGTACAAATTTTGAAGGAATGGAATTAATTCGTCCAATGTATTTAATTCGTGAAGATGATATTAAGGCTTGGCGTGATTACAATAAGCTTGGATTTATTCAATGTGCTTGTCATTTTACAGATACCTGTACGACTTGCAGTGAAGATGGACGAACGAAGTCAAAAAGACAAGAGATTAAACAGTTAATTCATACGATGAAGGAAACAAATCCTCATGTGGAAGGAAATATCTTTAAAAGTGTAGAGAATGTGGCACTTGATACACTTATTTGCTATAAAACAAAAGGTGTAAAACATCATTTCTTAGATACGTATGATAAGTAAAAGGTTGGAGAGATGTTGTAAGGCATCTCTTTTTCTGATATAATTTTATTAAAGGAAAGGAGTGGCGTTTGATTCTTAAGGCTAAAACTACTAGACCGTTTGGAATTTTGAACGCTGAAAAATTAATGAAAAAGATAAAGATTCTTTTATTGACTTTGTTATGTATGTTTTTGGTGTTTACTGGATGTACTTCTGAAGAAGTTAGTCAATTTTTAACTGAGTCTACGACTACTGTAGAGAGAAGTATTCCAAAACAAACAACAACAGCAACAAAGAAAAAATCAAAGCAAACAACAAAGGCTGAAACAACAAAAAAAGATAAAACTCGTACGTCTCAATCATCAAATGATTTAGTTTCCCTATCTAAAAAAGCAGAAAAAACAGTAAAAGAAACAAAGACATATACTTCGCCACAAGAAGTAGCAGCTTATATTCATATTTATGGAAAGCTTCCTAAAAATTTTATTACCAAAAGAGAAGCACAGTCTCTTGGTTGGAGTAGTAGTAAAGGAAACTTAGCTGAAATTGCTCCAGGAAAGAGTATTGGTGGTGACCGATTTGGTAATTATGAAGAACTTTTACCATCAAATACAAAATATACGGAATGTGATGTCAATTATACAGGTGGGTATCGTCAAGCAGAGCGTATTATTTTTGGAAAGAATGGAAGTATCTACTATACAAAAGACCACTATAAGACATTTATTCAGATTTATTAGTGAGGTATGCTATGAAACAATTACTTATTGATGGAAATGAATTAACAGATTCAAAAGCACTTCATAAATTTTTAAAACAGGAGTTAAATTTTCCAGAATATTATGGAGAAAATCTAGATGCCTTATATGATATTTTGAGTGTTTATGATGAAGAATTTATAGAGTTTGAATTTATTAATAAGAAGCCGTATATGCAGGCATTTATCAATGTATTAGAAGATGTAGAAAATCTTACAATCACTATTCGAGGTGAAGTGAATGATTATTAAAAATGATTATTTAAGTTTAGAGCAAATTGCAGATTCTGGACAAGTGTTTCGTTGGCAGAAATTAGAAGATGGTCGCTATAAAATTTTATCAGCTGATAAAATGGTTATTGCTTATCAACAGGGAAATGAAGTGACTATTGACAGTGAGGATAGTTATTGGGAAAATTATTTGATTTTACAAACGGATTATAAAAAAATTATTGATTCTATAGATTCATTTGATACATATTTAAGCGAAGCAGCAAAAGTAGGAAGAGGTATTCGTATTTTACGACAAGATTTTTGGGAAATGCTAGTGAGTTTTATTATTAGTCAAAATAATAATATCCCAAGAATTAAAAAAACGATTGAACGACTCTGTGAAAGCTTTGGACAAGAAAAAGATGGTTACTATGCATTTCCTACAAGAGAGGAACTGCTTGATAAAGATCTTTCAGATATGGGATTAGGGTATAGACAAAAGTATTTAGAAAAATTAATTATTGAATATCCGGGTATTGATTTTACTAATCATCACAAAGCATTACTTAGTATTGTAGGAGTTGGAGAAAAAGTAGCAAGTTGTGTAGAACTTTTTGGTTTACATGATCTTAGTGCTTTCCCTGTAGATACCTGGATGAAAAAGGTTCAAATAAATCAATATAAAGGAAATTTTTCGCTTGAACACTATAAAGAATTTGCAGGAGTAATTCAGCAATATCTATTCTATTATATTCGTAGAGAGGAAGGAAAATTGTAAACGGATGATTATAAAACAAAAGACAAAAGAAAAACAGATAGTGTCTTCAATTGCTTTGATAAAAGGTAAGGATTCAATTGATTTTAATGGAAACTTCTATATGTATCCTAATCAGTATCTATCTTGGAATACATTATTTGATTTATTAGGTGAGCCAAGAATCCATACGCAGGTTAGTGAAGTACTAACTAAAGAATTTGGATATTTTGCCATTTGTGATGGATTAACAGCTTATCATGGTAGTGAGTATGCAAGTTATTTACTAGCTACACAATTAGAAGAAATGCTTAGCGAATCATTAGAAGATTTAAATTTTGGATTAAAAGATATTAAATCTATGATAGGCACAATGAATCAAATGCTATGCACTTACAAAAATGAAAATCCAGTAATTGGTGATATGGCTGCCTCTATAGCAAATTTATGGATTTCACCAACGCAGATGTATGCAGTGAATGTAGGAAGTACAAGAATATTTCGTTATGAATCAGGAAAGCTTCATTCTTTAGTTCATCCTCAACTTAAAAATTCTATTGGAAGTCCTTGCTTTATCGATTACACAAATTCTCCAAAGCTAAATCCAATGTATAGTTATATGGGACTAGATAAAACAATGGGAGATTTAGTCATTGACACTTGTGAAATTTCCTTAGACAATCCAAAAGAATGGTTTTTATTGATAAATTCTGGGGTACTAGATGTGATGACCATTGAAGATATAGAAAAGATTCTTCCAATTTATTATAAACAAAATGAACCAATGATAGCAGCTAGAACAATTTTAGAATCTATTTCAAATAAAGAAGTAGTTTCTAGAGATTTAATCTGTATGATTGTTGCTATAAATCAGGAGGAAGGGGCATGTTAGGAAGAACTCATATGCCAGTAGGCATATTATGTGGAATGATTGCATTATATGAAACAGGACCGGTCTCGTGGTTGGATTTAGGATGTGGATGTATGGCCGCTTCACTTGCCTCAACCCTTCCAGATTGTGATCAATATAATAGTCGTCCACTAGAAGCAGTTTATGATATTGCCAAGTTCTCAGCCTTTAGTATACTCTATATGTTTATAAAAAAAGGCCATTTTGAGCCACTAATGATTCCAATTTTTGCAGCAGTATTAATTTGGGGCGTATTAGCACCGCATAGGGGACGCACGCATAGTTTTGTAGCATTATTTATTTTTACGTCTTGCTTTTATGCATTTATTCCAAATGACAGGTACACGTTATGTTTTGGCATTAGCTATTTATCTCATTTAGTATTAGATTTATTAAATAAAAAAGAGAATTGCTATTTTGGCCTTTACAAAAAGGATATGCGTTTAGAATCTGTAAGGCAGATAGTAAGTTGGGCTCATTAATTGGATATGTTAGTGGAAGTTTAGCGACTTTATTTGGTATTTATTTACTTGCAGTTAATTACTTGTAATCATTTTATGTGTTTAAGAGAAAAACATTAATAATTAAGCTATTTTAGTATATAAGGTTGACTTTTTGTTTTTCCTGTGCTAATATAATAGGAAATTGTCAAAGGGGGAAGATACAAGGTGAGAAAGATTGTATTATCCATCTTAGTCGAAGATGCACAGGTATAC
>JPZU01000001.1:2451278-2460512 GCA_000875945.1 Lachnospiraceae bacterium TWA4
TTGTATTATCCATCTTAGTCGAAGATGGCACAGGTATACTTAGTCGTGTGGCTGGCTTATTTAGTAGAAGAGGATTTAGTATTGATAGTATTACTGCTGGAAAAACCGATGACCCACGTCTTTCACGACTTACCATTGTTTCTAGTGGAGATGAGGATTCATTAGATCAAATTAAAAAACAGGTAATGAAACTTAGGGATGTTATTCAGATTCGTGAACTTCCCTTAGAACAGTCTGTCACTCGTGAATTAGTACTTATTAAGGTAGAGGCACCTGCTACAACTCGTCCTCAGATTATTTCAATTGTAGATATCTTTCGTGCAAAGATTATTGATGTGGCAAGTGAGTCATTGATTATTGAATTAACAGGTGACCAATCAAAGATTAATGCATTTATTGAATTATTATCTAGCTACAATATTTTAAAGGTCGCTCGTACAGGTATTACAGGACTTCCAAGAGGTATGGCAGAATCTACAGAAGTCTATAATCGTAAATTCAACTAAAGACTATAAGCTACTAAGCTTGTAATAAATATTTTTTAAATTTTTAAAAATTTTTTTAATGGAGGAATGCAAAATGGCTAAAATTTTTTATCAAGAAGACTGTGATTTATCTTTATTAGAAGGACAGACAATTGCCATCATTGGTTATGGTAGTCAGGGACATGCACATGCCCTTAACTTAAAAGAGTCAGGATGCAATGTTATTATTGGTTTATATGAAGGTAGCCGTTCTTGGGCTAAAGCAGAAGCTCAGGGATTTAAAGTATATACTGCTGCAGAAGCTGCAAAACAGGCAGATGTTATCATGATTTTAATCAATGATGAAAAACAGGCAGCTTTATACAAAAACGATATTGAGCCAAACTTAAAAGATGGCGATATGTTAATGTTTGCTCATGGTTTTAATGTACACTTTGGTTTAATCAAAGCACCAGCAGGTGTAGATGTTACTATGATCGCTCCTAAGGGACCTGGTCATACAGTAAGAAGTGAATATCAGGTAGGTAAAGGTGTTCCTTGTTTAGTAGCTGTAGAACAGGATGCTACTGGTAAGGCTCAGGATCGTGCATTAGCTTATGCAGCAGGTATTGGTGGAGCTAGAGCTGGTGTATTAGAAACTACTTTCAGAACTGAAACAGAAACTGACTTATTTGGTGAGCAGGCTGTACTTTGTGGTGGTGTTTGTGCTCTTATGCAGGCAGGTTTCGAAACTTTAGTAGAAGCTGGTTATGACCCACGTAATGCATACTTTGAATGTATTCATGAAATGAAATTAATCGTAGACTTAATTTACCAGAGTGGTTTTGCAGGAATGAGATATTCAATTTCTAACACTGCAGAATATGGTGATTATATTACCGGACCTAAGATTATTACTGATGAAACAAAGAAAGCTATGAAGAAGATTCTTTCTGATATTCAGGATGGTACATTTGCTAAAGAATTCTTATTAGATATGTCTGAAGCAGGTGGACAAGTTCACTTCAAAGCTATGAGAAAATTAGCTACTGAACACCCATCAGAAGTTGTTGGTGAAGAAATCAGAAAATTATATAGCTGGAATGGCGAAGATAAGTTAATTAATAACTAGTTACAACTTAATCAAAAAAATCATTGACAAAATCAAACAGCCTATGTATAATAATCAAGGTGCGTATTAGGAGAAAATAAAATATGCTGATTCATTTATCCGATATATTATTGACTGTTGGAAAAGAATATATGATAGAAGTACCTTTTGAAGCAGAGGAAGTTCTATGGAATGGGGTGAACTATCCTGTTTTAGAGAAGAAACCTTTTGTAGGGAAGGTGCGAAATGAAGGTAATCAACGATTTCATGTAGAATTAGAGGGAAGTCTTCGTTTGAAATTTGTCTGTGACAGATGTCTTGAAGAAGTTCCAATGGATTTTTCTCTCCAGATTGTCGAAGATATTGACAAGAAAGAAGAGGCTGAATTAGAATTCTATGTAGAAGGTGATCAGTTAAATGCTGAGGAGTTGATTTTGCAAGAATTATTACTCCACATGCCTATGAAAGTTCTGTGTAATGAGAATTGCAAGGGAATCTGTAATAGATGTGGTGCGAATCTTAATCGCGGAACTTGTAGTTGCAAGGAAGAACCAAAAGATATGCGAATGGCTGCAATCTTAGATATTTTTAACGCAGCTACAAAAGATTGACAATAAGGAGGTGTAACCATGTCTATCTGCCCTAAGAACAGATCTTCAAGAGCTAGAAGAGATAGCCGTAGAGCTAATTGGAAGATGAGTGCTCCTAATTTAGTTAAATGCAGTAAGTGTGGCGCTTTAACAATGCCTCACAGAGTATGCAAGGCTTGTGGCTCTTACAATAAGAGAGAGATTATCGTAGAGAAAGTAGAAGCTTAATTTTGCTTCGAAGTTTAATATGTGAGTTAGAGAAAGGCACAACGGATTTTGTTGTGCCTTTTTTACTAATCAGTAGTTGAGTTGCCAGTAGTTGGAAGGAGGATGCCATTTGGAGAAAACAGTTGTAGTTGTGGATGCAATGGGAGGAGACTTAGCTCCTGTAGAGCCGATAAAAGGTGCTATTGATGCCGTTAATCAGAATAAAAATTTAGGAGTTATTCTAGTAGGACCTGAAGATGTCATTCAGGCAGAACTTAAAAAGTATAGTTATCCAGAAAATCGAATTAAAATTGAGCCTGCTTCTGAGGTTATCACAACAGAGGAATCTCCAGTAGCTGCTATTCGTTCAAAGAAAGATTCATCAATTGTTGTCGGACAAAAGCTTGTTAAAGAAAAGAAAGCAGATGCATTTGTTTCTGGAGGAAGTACAGGTGCGGTACTTGCAGGTGGAATGTTTGTTGTCGGACGAATTAAAGGAGTTGAACGTCCACCTCTTGGAACGTTAATTCCTGTAAAGGGTGGAGTCGCTTTACTTGCTGATAGTGGCGCAAATGTCGATACAAGACCTTCGCATCTTGTTCAGTTTGCTCGTATGGGTTCCATTTATATGGAACATATTATTGGAATTACTAAGCCTAGAGTAGCTATTGTCAATGTAGGTGTGGAAGAAGAAAAAGGAAATGCATTAGTAAAAGAAACCCTTCCACTATTAAAGGAATGTAAAGATATTAACTTTATTGGAAGTATTGAAGCAAGAGAAATTCCACATGCAGGAGCAGATGTTATTATCTGTGATGGATTTGTTGGAAATGTTATTTTAAAACTCTATGAAGGTGTAGCTTCTGTATTACTTTCAGAAATTAAAGGAAGTTTAATGTCTAGTTTAAAGACTAAAATTGGTGCATTGTTAATTAAAAAATCATTAAAAGAGACTTTAAAAACATTCGATGCAACAGAATATGGTGGAGCTCCAATGTTAGGACTTAATGGATTAGTTGTAAAGGTTCATGGAAGTGCAAAAGCAAAAGAAGTAACAAATGCACTAAATCAGTGTATTGCTTTTAAGGAGCAAAAAATTGCAGAAAAAATTGGGGAGTCCCTTGGTAAATAGTGTTAAATGTGGCATCAGGACTCCGTCAGCTACGCTGACACCTCATGCCAAGATATAGGAGGATATAAGTAATGGAATTAGAAAAATTACAGCAGGTTATTAGTGATGTATTAGAAATTGATAAAGATAAAATTCAGTTAGATACTACATTTGTCGATGATTTAGGTGCAGATTCTCTAGACTTAATGGAAGTTGTTATGCGTATGGAAGATGAATTTAATGTTCATGTACCAGACGAACAAATTGAAGGTATTGTAACTGTTGCAGATGCTGTAGAGTTAATTAAGAAATTAGTTTAGTACTAGTAGTAGTATAGTAAAGTAGTGCATTACTATGAGTATAGTGTTAGTAGTGCATTACTATGAGTATAGTGCTAGTAGCGTATTACTATGAGTATAGTACTAGTAGGCTCCCTCTTGAGGGAGCTGGGCATTTGGCATGAGGTGTCAGCGTAGCTGACGGAGTCCTGATGCCTTAAGTTGACTGAGGGAGTTATATTTTAGGAGAGAAAATATGGAAAACAATAAAAAATTTTCAGAATTAGAAGATAAAATTGGTTATCATTTTAAAAATAAGGAGCTATTAAGGCAAGCTCTTTTGCATAGCTCTTATACGAATGAACATCGAATGAACCGCTTACAAAACAATGAACGCCTTGAATTTTTGGGGGATGCTGTTTTAGAGTTAGTAAGCAGTGATTTTTTTTATCATCAATACCCAGAATATCCAGAAGGTAAACTTACAAGACTTCGTGCAAGTATGGTTTGTGAACCTACGTTAGCATTTTGTACGAAGGAAATTGAACTTGGAAAGTATTTATTACTTGGAAAAGGAGAAGATGCAACAGGTGGTAGAAATAGAGATTCCATTACTTCAGATGCAATGGAAGCAGTTATTGGTGCAATCTATTTAGATGGTGGTTTTGCTAATGCAAAAGAGTTTATTTGTCGATTTATTTTAGATGATGTAGAAAATAAGCAGCTCTTTTTTGATAGCAAGACTATTTTACAAGAAATTGTACAAAGTAAATTTAAACAAGATTTAGTTTATGAGCTTTTAGCTGAAGAAGGTCCTGATCATGATAAGCGATTTACAACAAGAGTGTTAATTGGTAAAAAAGAAGTAGGGTGTGGTACAGGTAAAACTAAAAAAGCTAGTGAACAAAAAGCAGCTTATAAGGCAATTTTATTAATGAAGGAACAAGGGGATTATTAATGTATTTAAAGGCGATTGAAATCGTTGGATTTAAATCCTTTGCACAAAGAACAACGTTTGAGTTTGATGAGGGAATTACAGGGATTGTAGGTCCTAATGGAAGTGGAAAAAGTAATGTAGCAGATGCTATGCGCTGGGTCTTAGGAGAACAGAGTGCAAAACTACTTAGAAGTCAAACGATGCAAGAAGTTATTTTTGCAGGAACAAAGAATCGTAAACCTTTAGGTTATGCCTATGTAGGCATTACGTTTGGAAATGAAGATCATTTATTGCCTATTGATTTTAATGAAGTGACGGTGGGACGAAGAGTTTATCGTTCAGGAGAAAATGAGTATTTATTAAATGGGTCGCCTTGTCGCCTAAAAGATATTCAAGAATTATTCTTTGATACAGGAATTGGAAAAGAAGGCTATTCGATTATTGGACAAGGTCAAATTGATAAGATTTTAAGTACAAAGCCAGAAGATAGACGAGAACTTTTTGATGAAGCAGCAGGGATTATGAAGTTTAAAAAGCGAAAAGGGGCTGCTCTTCGTAAGTTGGAAAAAGAAAGTCAAAACTTTGACCGAGTGAGTGATTTATTAACTGAATTAGAACGTCAAGAAAAACCTCTGTTAAGTCAAGCAAAAGTAGCTAAGAAATACTTAGATTATTATGAAGAATTAAAGGTTTATGAGATTAATAAGTTTTTAGAGACTACAAAAAACTATAAAAATCAAATACAAAAAGATGAAGATGCAAGAAATGCTTTACAAGAGCAAGCCTTACAGTTAAAAATGAGTTAGATTTATCAAAAGAAGCACAGCAAACCTATCAGGAACAAAGACAAAAACTTCAGGCACAATCCCAAGAACTTCAAGAACAGATTTTAGATATCACCACACAGATTCAACAAAAAACGAGTGAAATAGCTGTTACAGAAGAAAAAATTAGTTCCTCACAGATTCAAAGTGAACAAAATGATCGAAGAGTTGATGAATTAAATCTTCAAATTAAAAAGCTAGAAGATGAATTAGAAAAGCTAGATAAATTACCAAATGATTTCTTAGAACAAAGTGAATTAGATAAAAGGCAACAAGAGTACGAACAGTTATCTGAAAAACTTAAAGGATTGCAAGAACAGGTAGATACCTATAATCAGGCAAAGGTTATTTATATAGAAGGAAAATCTAATTTTTTAGTAGAACAACAAAAATTTTCCACAATTTTAGAGCAAAATTCACTACGAAAAACTGCATTAGAAGAAAATTTAGAGGAATTACAAAATCAAAAAAATCAATTAGAAGAAGAGTTTAATCAGCTAGTGAAAGAGCAAAAAAGTATTGAAAAAGACGCACAGGCTCTTTTAAAAAGAGAAACACTTCTTAAAGAAACTTCTAGACAAAGAGAAGAAAAAGAAAAGATTCAAAATGAAGAATTGATAGAAGTGAATAAACAAATGGAGATTCTTTCTACAAGGATTGAAACACTAGAAACTATGGCAGAGCGTTATGAAGGCTATGGTACAAGTGTAAAAGCATTGATGAATGAGCGAAAAAACTTTAAAGGAATTCATGGAGTTGTAGCGGATTTAATAAAGGTAGAGAAAAATCATGAAACAGCGATTGAAACAGCACTTGGAGCAAGTATTCAGCATATTGTTACAGATAATGAATATACAGCCAGAGATTGTATTGAATTTTTAAAGAAAACAAAAGCTGGACGCGCAACCTTTCTTCCTATCTCATCAATTCAACGAGGAAGTGGATTTTCTAATAAAGAGGTTTTAAGAGAAAAGGGCGTAGTGGCAGTAGCTAGTGAGTTAGTTTCTACAAAGAAAGAGTATGAATCAATTATTTACTTTTTATTAGGCTCGATTCTAGTGGTTGATACGATGAATACAGCTATTAAACTTTCTAGATTATATGGGCAGTCTTTTCGAATTGTGACATTAACTGGTGAACAACTTCACAAAGGTGGCTCCATTAGTGGTGGTGCGTATAAGAGTACAAGTCATTTGTTAGGACGAATAAAAGAATTAGAAGATTTAAAGAATAAAAAGCAAATACTTTGTGAAAAGGAAGAAGAAATTGAGGAGCAAATTCGAAAACTTCAGGGAAGAAATGAAGAATTAAAGGTTGAATTTGAAGAATTAGGCTACGATAAAGAATCGTTACAAGAAGAACAAAATGCAAAACATTTAGAAATTACTGCTAAAAAAGTTTCTCTAGAATCACTTGCACATCAAAAACAAGAACTCTTAGATGAGATTGATAAGATTAGTCAAACTAAAGAAGAAATGAGTAGGAAGCAATCTCAATTAGAACAACAATTAAAAGATTTTGAAGACCATCAGTTAGAATGGAAGTTAAATGAAGAACAACTAAAGAGTGAAATTGAAGAATTGACAAGCCAAATGAAAAGAGTTACTATTAATGTCAATGAACTCAAATTAGAGCAGGCAAAATTTTTACAAAAAAGAATTTAATGAGGCTGAAAAGATTCGTTTATCTAATGAATTAAATCATTTAACAGATGAAATTGAAAAAACACTAATAGGTTCTAAAGAGGCTATAGAGTTTATTGAGATTCAAAAAGCTAAAATTTTAGAGACAAAAAAGCAAGTTCAGTATTTAGAGGAACAGTTGGCAATCAGTAAATCGAAGTCTGAACAATTAGCAAAAGAAGAGGCAGATTTTCTCTCTGGTCTGGATAAAGAAATTTTAGAGCGAGAAAAAATTTCACAAGATTTAACTTCTATTGAGAAGGAAATTTATCGTTTAGAGCAACAGCTAAAACAGGCTGAAGAAAAAAGGGAAGAGCAAATTAATTATCTGTGGACAACTTATGAGTTAACACCATCGGAAGCTAAGAATTATTATCGAGAAAATCTTAAGAATTTACCAAAAGAAATCTTACGATTAAAAGAAGAAATGAAGGCTTTAGGAACGGTAAATATTCATGCATTGGAAGAGTATAAAGAATTGTCTTCTCGTTTAGAGTTTATGAGAAAACAGTATACCGATCTTTTACAAGCAAAAGAACAGTTGCAAGGACTCATTAAAGAGTTAGATACTGGAATGAGAAAACAGTTCACATTAAAATTTAAGGAAATTAATGAGACTTTTAATGAAGTATTTAAGGAGTTATTTGGTGGTGGACAAGCAAGTCTAAGTTTAATAGATACAGATATTTTAGATGCTGGAATTGAAATGATGGTACAGCCACCAGGCAAAAAACTTCAAAATATGATGCAGTTAAGTGGTGGAGAAAGAGCTTTGACAGCGATTAGTTTATTATTTGCAATTCAGCGCTTGAAACCTTCACCATTTTGCTTACTGGATGAAATAGAAGCTGCACTTGATGATGCAAATATTTCACGATTTGCACAGTATTTAGAAGAGTTAAAAGATCACATTCAATTTATTGTAATTACTCATCGAAAGGGAACGATGGTGGTTGCAGATAGACTTTATGGAATTACGATGCAAGAAAAAGGAATTTCTAGTCTTGTAGGCGTTGATTTGAAAGGGGAATAAAAGCTATGGCAAAAGAAAAGAAGGGATTGTTTGGTAGACTATTTGCAGGTCTAACTAAAACAAGAGACAGCATCTTATCAGGAATTGATTCGGTATTCCACGGATTTAGCTCCATTGATGATGATTTCTATGAAGAAATCGAAGAAATCTTAGTAATGGCTGACCTTGGGGTTGCAACTACTGAGGCAATTATTGAAGATTTAAAGGCAAAGGTTAAAGAACAAAAAATTAAAGAACCTGTGGAATGTAAAGAACTTTTAGTTCAAAGTATTAAAGATCAGATGACTGTTAAGGAACATGACTATGAATTTGAACATCAAAAGTCCGTAGTTATGTTAATTGGTGTCAATGGTGTTGGAAAGACAACAACCGTAGGAAAATTAGCAGCTCAGTACAAGAATGAAGGAAAGAAAGTCCTCATGGCAGCAGCAGATACCTTCCGTGCAGCAGCAACCGCACAGCTTGTAGAGTGGTCAAATCGTGCAGGAGTTGATATTATTGCACAGGGAGAAGGCTCAGATCCAGCAGCAGTTGTATTTGATGCTGTTCATGCAGCAAAAGCGAGAGATACTGATATTCTTTTAGTGGATACTGCAGGTCGTCTTCACAATAAAAAGAATTTAATGGAAGAACTTAAAAAGATTAATCGTGTGATTGACAGAGAGTATCCAGGAGTTTATAGAGAAACCTTAGTTGTTTTAGATGGAACTACTGGACAGAATGCGTTAGTGCAGGCAAGACAGTTTAAAGAAGCAGTTGATATTTCAGGAATTATCTTAACAAAATTAGATGGAACTGCAAAAGGTGGTATTGCAGTAGCTATTCAGGCAGAGCTTGGAGTGCCTGTAAAATATATTGGTGTAGGTGAACACCTAGAAGATTTACAAAAGTTTAATCCAGATGCTTTTGTAGATGCACTATTTGATGTAAAAAAGGATGAGGGGGAAGAATAAATGGCAACAGAAGCATTAACGATGGATAAATTTGAGGAAGCCTC
>JPZU01000001.1:2460532-2464961 GCA_000875945.1 Lachnospiraceae bacterium TWA4
GTAAAAAAAGTTACATTAGAGACAAAACTTGTATATAGTGAGTATTTTAGTAACCAAACTGGAAATAAAGTGTATTTCAAACCAGAAAATATGCAGTATACAGGCGCTTATAAAGTTCGTGGAGCTTACTATAAGATTAGTACATTGAGTGAAGAAGAAAGAGAAAAAGGATTAATTACTGCATCTGCAGGAAATCATGCACAGGGTGTAGCTTATGCAGCAAGTCGATTTGGCTGTAAGGCAACTGTAGTTATGCCTACGTCGACTCCATTAATTAAAGTAAATCGTACCAAAGGCTATGGTGCAGAAGTTATTTTATATGGAAATGTTTATGATGAAGCTTGTGAATATGCGATGAAGCTAGCAGAAGAAAAAGGAATGACATTTATTCATCCATTTAATGACCTTGATGTAGCGACTGGACAGGGAAGTATTGCAATGGAAATCATTAAAGAACTTCCAACAGTTGATTACATCCTAGCACCTATTGGAGGTGGTGGACTCTGTACAGGTGTATGTACGTTAGCAAAACTTTTTAATCCAAAGATTAAAGTTCTTGGTGTAGAACCAGAGCCAGCTTCTTGTATGAAGGCTTCACTTGAAGCAGGTCATATTGTTACACTTCCAACAGCAAATACCATTGCTGATGGTACAGCAGTAAAGACTCCTGGTGATAAACTTTTCCCATACATTCAGGAAAACTTAGATGGTGTTATTACCATTCCAGATGAAGAATTAATTGTTGCGTTCTTAGACCTTATGGAAAATCATAAGATGGTTGCAGAAAATTCTGGACTATTAACGGTTGCAGCACTTAAACATATGGATGTGAAGAATAAGAAAATTGTTTCTATTATTAGTGGCGGAAACATGGATGTTATTACAATGTCATCAGTTGTACAGCATGGACTTATTCAAAGAGGACGTATCTTTACAGTGAGTGTCCATTTACCAGATAAGCCAGGTCAGCTATTACAGGTTGCTAGTATCATTTCTGCAAATCAAGGAAATGTTATTAAACTAGATCATAACCAGTTTGTCAGTGTAAATCGTAATAAAGAAGTAGAACTTAAGGTAACAATGGAAGCATTTGGTTTAGAACATAGACAACAAATTATTGAAGCATTAGCTAAAGAAGGATTTGGTCCTCAACTTGTGCCATTTAATAGTTAAAATTTAATAGATAATTTATAAACAGACGAAGATTAATTTCTTCGTCTGTTTTTTAGTTGAGTTTGAGTTTCAAAAAAGACTTCTTCTTTAATGATGGGTGGATGATGGTTTAAGATGCGAATCCACTCGGTAGATGGAGTAGCAATTCGTTTTTTACATTTGTAGCTAAGTTTTGTGCTTTTTCCTTGAACTAAGGTTCCAATATAGGTTTCATCGTGAAGAATCCTTTTAATAGTAGAAACACTCCAATGAGGGTTTGTATATGGAGATTTAAAATTTGTCGATTTTTTATAGATGCTAGGGGTTAAAATCTTTAATTGTGTGAGTTTATTTGCGATAACTTGCATGCTATATCCATTTAAATACCAAGTAAAAATTTGCTCAACTACTGGAGCAGTTTGAGGGTCAATGACTAAGTTGTGGTCTTGTTTTAGATATCCATAGCAAGAAAAAGAACCAATAAATTGTCCATGTTCCATTTTAGACTTTAAAACAAGACGAATATTTTCAGATAAGTCTTCACAATACCATTCATTAATCAATCCATTTAATTGACGAAGTTTTTTTCCAGAACGTAAATTGGTATCAACGCCATCGGATACACCAATGAGTCGAATTCCCCATAGTGGAAAAAGACCATGCAAATATTTTTCAGCAATTTCTAAATCTCTTGTAAATCTAGACTGATTTTTGCACAAAATAATAGTAAATTGGTGATTTTTAGCATCTGTAAGTAAACGGTTAAAGGCTGGACGATTTCGGTCAAGACCTGAATAATTTTCATCAATATAATAATCATAGATTGTATAATTGTGATTTTTAGAGTAATCCTCTAATAAAAGAAGTTGATTTTTGATACTTTCGCTTGTATCAAACTTTTCTTCATCTTCAACTGACAGACGACAATAGATAGCAACTTTCATAAAAATCCTTTTTATTTTAATCTATGAAATAACTGTGAAAACTATGGCAATTTCAAATGATATTTGATAAAATGAGGACGTTAAAGGAGGAATTTTGTATGGAACAGCAAAAGATTATGAT
Organism: Lachnospiraceae bacterium TWA4; assembly: GCA_000875945.1. Taxonomy (GTDB): domain Bacteria; phylum Bacillota; class Clostridia; order Lachnospirales; family Lachnospiraceae; genus TWA4. Next base: position 2,462,750 of record JPZU01000001.1, read on the forward strand.
TGTAGATGATGAAAATAGAATGCGAAAATTAGTAAAAGATTTTTTACGCCGTGAAGGATATGAAGTAATAGAAGCTTGCGATGGAGAAGAAGCCGTTGATATATTTTTTAAAAATCCAAAGATTGATTTGATTTTATTAGATGTTATGATGCCAAAACTGGATGGTTGGCAGGTATTAAAAATGATTCGTGAGCATTCAAAGGTGCCAATTGTTATGTTGACAGCGAAGGACGATGAAGAGAATGAATTAAAAGGATTTGACCTTGGCGTTGATGAGTATATTTCAAAACCTTTTAGTCCGAAGCTTTTAATGGCTAGAGTGGCAGCGATTCTTCGAAGAGTCAATGATGTAGAGAGCGAAAAGATGGAAGTGGGCGGAATCGTCTTAGATAAAGTGGCTCATCAAGTAAGCTGTGATGGAAAGCCGATTGATTTAAGCTATAAGGAGTTTGAACTTTTAGCGTATTTTCTAGAAAATCGAGGAATTGCGCTTTCTAGAGAAAAGATTTTAAATAATGTATGGAATTATGACTATTTTGGAGATGCAAGAACGATTGATACGCATGTAAAGAAGTTAAGAAATAAATTGGGCAAGAAAGGTGAATATATTCATACGATTTGGGGTATGGGTTATAAATTTGAGGTGTAGATTGATGAAGAAATCTATAAGAGTTCGATTTACATTGATTTTTGTAGGTGTCACTACTTTAATTATTGCACTTTGCATAGGACTAAACGTATTTCTATTAGAAGGGTATTATTTACAAAACAAAAAGGATAAAACGATTCAAGAAATCGATAAAATGAATCAGGTTCTTACTCAAACAGATGAAAGTGAATTAGACAGTAAAATTTTGGAAGTATTAACTGAAATGAGAGATGTTTATGGCATTGTTGGTACGATTATTGGTGGAGATGGGGAGGTTAAATACAGTTCAATGGCTGACCCAGAAAGACTCATTCAGCGATTAAAATTTTATATTTTTCAAGATTTACCTGAAGATTCAGTAATTGATCGAACAGTTTTATATGAGAATGAAAATCCCACTTATAAAATCATTTCATTAAAAGATAAAAATACAGGCTCTGGCTTTGTCGATTCTTGGGGATATTTGGCAGATGGAAATACGTTTATCTTTTCTACAACTATTGAGAGCATTAAAAATAGTGCAGCAATATCCAATCGATTTTTTGCAATTATTGGAATTAGTGCCGTCTTTATTAGTGCAATAGGAATTTTCTTTGCAACCAAACGAATGACTAAGCCTATTCAAGAGTTATCAGCGATTTCTGAGAAAATGGCAAAGTTAGATTTTAAGGCTAAGTATGCTGGACAGGCAAAAGATGAAATTGGTGTGCTTGGCACTAGTATTAATAATTTGTCCACACAATTAGAAAGTACAATCACAAAGCTTCAAGAAGCGAATGTTCGATTGACAAAAGATATCGAAGAAAAAATTCAAATTGATGATATGAGAAAAGAATTTTTATCCAATGTATCACATGAACTTAAAACGCCAATTGCTTTAATTCAAGGGTATGCAGAAGGTCTTCAAGATTGCATTAATGATGATCCAGAAAGTAGAGAGTTTTATTGTGAAGTCATTATTGATGAAGCAAATAAAATGAATCAGATGGTTCAAAAGTTATTATCACTCAATCATTTAGAATTTGGTACAGACAGTGTGGAATTTACTCCATTTAGTATGAAGGAAATGATTGAAGGAGTTATTCAATCTACAAATATTATGGCAGAACAAAAGGAGTGTGCAGTGACTTTTAAATCCTGTGATGATGCACTAATGGTTTATGCAGATGAATTTCGTATGGAAGAAGTTATTCGAAACTTCATAAGTAATGCGATTAACCATGTAGATGATTGTGATGTCATTCCTAGAGAGATTAAAATCTATGCAGAGCTTTCTCCAAATGATGAAAATAAATATCGAATTCGAGTATTTAATACAGGTAGCTTTATTCCAGAAAATGAGCTTGAAAAAGTGTGGATTAAGTTTTATAAGGTGGATAAGGCAAGAACTAGAGAGTATGGTGGCAGTGGAATTGGACTTTCCATTGTAAAGGCAATTATGGATTTACATCACTGTGACTATGGGGTTAGAAATGTTGATGGTGGAGTAGAGTTTTGGATGGAAGTGAATAGATATAAAGAGTAACTATTAAGTAGCTATTAAGAGGGAACATTTTCCCTCTT
>JPZU01000001.1:2464981-2476999 GCA_000875945.1 Lachnospiraceae bacterium TWA4
TTTTTAATATTTACAAAAATGGTTGACAAAATAATGAGGGAGTGGTATCTTATTGATGATGATATTAGCACTCTACTTAAATGAGTGCTAACAAATCAAAAAAACAAAGGAAGGTGGAACGGGATGGAACTGGATGAGCGAAAAGCGAAAATCTTAATAGCGATCATACAAACGTATCAGGAAACTGGTGAACCGGTTGGCTCCAGAACAATTTCCAAGTACACGGACTTAAAGCTTAGTTCAGCAACGATTCGAAATGAAATGTCTGACTTAGAAGATATGGGATTAATTATTCAGCCTCATACTTCAGCAGGTCGAATCCCTACCGATAAGGGATATAGATATTATGTCGACCAATTAATGCAAGGTGATGGCAGACAACTTTCACCAATTAATAGCTTTTTAATTCAGAGAGTAGATAGGCTAGAACTTTTATTAAAGCAGATGGCTAAGATTTTAGCAAAGAGTACGAACTATGCGACCATGATTACAGGTCCTAATTATGAAAGTACAAAGTTAAAATTTATTCAACTTTCTAGAGTAGAGAATAAAAAGCTATTAGTAGTCATTGTACTAGATGGGAACTTAATTAAGAATAGTATCTTAGATATTGACACACAGTCGATGACTGAACAAGAATTATTATCATTGAACCTTTTACTAAATAGTAATCTAAATGGTTTAATGATGAATGAAATTAATCTAGGACTTATTTCTAATTTACAGGAGCAAGCTGGAGAGTATGGATATGTTGTCAGAGAAGTACTAGATGCACTTGCTAAGGCAATGAAGAATGAAGAAGATATGCAAATCTACACCAGTGGAGCGAATAACTTCTTTAAGTATCCAGAATTAGCAGATGGTGAGGTAGCCAGTGAATTGATTCAATCTTTTGAAGAGAAAGAACAACTTGGAAGTTTCATCCGAGATGCACTTGTTGAAGATTCAGATGATAACAAAGATATTCAAGTATACATTGGAAATGAATTGTCTGTAGATACGATGAAAGATTGTAGTGTGGTTACTGCAAATTATGAATTAAGCGATGGGATTAAGGGAAGAATAGGTGTTATCGGACCTAAGCGAATGGATTATCAGAAGGTAATGGATTCGCTTAGATGACCATGGCACAACTTGATGGAATTTATAAAGAAAATAATGATGATGAAGAATAGATAGAAGAAGGTGACAGGATGGGAGACATGAACACTGAAAAGACTGAAGCAGCAGAAAAAGGAATTTTAGAAGAAGAAATCTTAGAAGAGGAATCTAAACAAGAAGAACAAGAAGTTGTAGAGGAAGCTCCTAAGAAAGATTCTAAAAAAAGAAAAAAGGATAAGAAAGATGAACAAATCGAAGAATTATCCGATAAAGTAAAGCGTCAGATGGCTGAATTTGATAATTTCAGAAAACGTACTGAAAAAGAAAAAGCGATGATGTTTGAAATCGGTGCAAAGAGTGTGATTGAAAAACTCTTGCCAGTGATTGATAACTTAGAAAGAGGTTTTACAACACTTACGGAAGAACAAAAAGAAGATCCTTTTGTAGTGGGTATTAATAAAACGTATGACCAGCTTCTAAAAGTCTTAGAAGACTTAGAAGTAAAACCAATCGAAGCAGTTGGATGTGAGTTTGATCCAAACTTCCACAATGCAGTAATGCATGTAGAAGATGAAGAAGTCGGAGAGAACATCATTGTAGAGGAATTCCAGAAGGGATATACCTATAGAGAGACTGTTGTTCGAACTAGTATGGTTAAAGTAGCTAATTAAATTAATTTAGATAAGGCATCAGGACTCCGCCTGCAAGCAGGCACCTCATGCCAAGATTAAGAAACTAGAATTTCATTTATAGATGGAGGAATTATTATGAGTAAGATTATTGGTATTGACTTAGGTACAACAAATTCATGTGTAGCAGTTATGGAAGGTGGAAAACCAGTAGTTATCGCTAATGCAGAAGGTATTAGAACTACTCCTTCAGTTGTAGCATTTACAAAAACTGGAGAACGTTTAGTTGGTGAACTTGCAAAACGTCAGGCAGTTACTAATGCAGAAAAGACTTTCTCTTCTATTAAGAGACATATGGGAACTGATTATAGAGTAGCTGTAGATGATAAGAAGTATTCTCCACAGGAAATCTCAGCTATGATTTTACAGAAATTAAAAGCAGACGCTGAAAGTTATTTAGGAGAGAGTGTAACAGAAGCAGTTATCACTGTTCCTGCATACTTCAATGATGCTCAAAGACAGGCAACTAAAGATGCTGGTAAGATTGCAGGCTTAGAAGTAAAACGTATTATCAACGAGCCTACAGCAGCTGCTTTAGCTTATGGTCTTGACAATGAAGGCGAACAGAAGATTATGGTATACGACTTAGGTGGTGGTACATTTGATGTTTCTATCATTGAAATTGGTGATGGTGTTATCGAAGTATTATCTACAAATGGTGATACCTTCTTAGGTGGAGATGATTTTGATAATAAATTAACTGATTATATGTTAGCTGAGTTTAAGAAAGCAGAAGGTGTAGACTTATCTACTGATAAGATGGCATTACAGAGATTAAAAGAAGCTGCAGAAAAAGCTAAGAAAGAACTTTCTACTGCAACTACTACAAATATCAACCTTCCTTTCATCACTGTAACTAGTGAAGGTCCTAAACACTTAGATATGACTTTAACTCGTGCTAAATTTGATGATTTAACTCGTGATTTAGTAGAACGTACTGCTATTCCTGTTCAAAACGCATTAAGAGATGCTGGTCTTAACGCATCAGAAATCTCTAAAGTATTATTAGTTGGTGGTTCAACTCGTATCCCAGCTGTACAGGATAAGGTAAAACAGCTTACTGGTAAAGAGCCTAATAAGAGCTTAAATCCTGATGAATGTGTAGCAATTGGTGCTTCTATTCAGGGTGGTAAATTAGCTGGTGATGAAGGTGCTGGTGATATCTTATTACTTGACGTTACACCACTTACCCTTTCAATTGAAACTATGGGTGGAGTAGCAACTCACTTAATTGAGAGAAATACAACAATTCCTACAACTCACAAACAGGTATTCTCAACTGCAGCTGATAATCAGACTGCTGTAGATATCAATGTATTACAGGGTGAAAGACAGTTTGCTAAAGACAACAAGAGTCTTGGTCAGTTCCGTCTTGATGGTATCCCACCAGCAAGAAGAGGTGTTCCACAGATCGAAGTAACTTTTGATATTGATGCAAATGGTATTATTAATGTATCTGCTAAGGATCTTGGAACTGGTAAAGAACAGCATATTACTATTACTTCTGGTACAAATATGTCAGATGATGAAATTGATAAGGCTGTAAAAGAAGCAGCTGAATTTGAAGCTCAGGATAAGAAACGTAAAGAAGCAATTGATGCTAGAAATGAAGCAGATTCTATGGTATTCCAGACAGAAGATGCATTAAAGAATGTAGGAGATCAGATTGATCCAGCTGCTAAAGCAACTGTAGAAGAAGACTTAAAAGCTCTTAAAGCTACATTAGAAGCAACTGCTAACATGGAAATCTCTGATTCTCAGTTAGATGAATTAAAATCTGGTAAAGAAAAATTAATGAATGATGCTCAGGCATTATTCCAGAAAGTTTATGAAAATGCTCAGGCAGCTGGCGGTCAGGCCGGTGCAGGTCCAGATATGTCAGGTGCAGGTGCACAGGCTGGCGGTTCAGCTCCAGATGATGATGTAGTAGATGCAGACTACAAAGAAGTATAAGAGATAAACGATAGAAAGTGTCAACAATTCATGCGGAACGCCATATTAAACTATGGCGTTCCGTATAATGCGTTGGAGAGGTGAGGATTTTATGGCAGAAAAAGAGATTATTATGAGGTCTTAGGTGTAGATAAGAATGCTGATGATGCGACTTTAAAAAGGCTTATAGAAAACTTGCAAAGAAATATCATCCAGATACAAATCCTGGAGATGAAACAGCAGCAGAAAAATTTAAGGAAGCCTCAGAAGCTTACTCTGTTTTAAGTGATGCAGATAAGAGAAGACAATATGATCAGTTTGGTCATGCAGCCTTTGAAGGCGGAGCTGGTGGAGCAGGTGCCGGTGGATTCGATTTTGGTGATATGGGTGATATCTTTGGTGACATCTTTGGATTTGGCGATATCTTTGGTGGCGGTCGTTCTAGACGTAGTAATGGTCCAATGACTGGTGCAAATCTTAGAGCCTCTGTTCGTATTACCTTTGATGAAGCTGTTAAAGGCGTAGAAAAAGAATTAGATATTAATTTAAAAGATGAATGTGAAGATTGTCATGGAAGTGGTGCAAAGCCTGGAACTAGTCCAGAAACTTGTCCAAAGTGTGGTGGTCGTGGTCGAGTGGTTATGACTCAGCAGACGATGTTTGGAACCATGCGTAGTGAGCAAGCTTGCCCAGACTGTGGTGGTAAAGGTAAAGTTATCAAAGAAAAATGTCCAAAATGCTATGGCAGTGGATATATTCAAAGACGTAGAAAGATTCAAGTGTCTATTCCTGCTGGTATTGACAATGGTCAGAGTATTCGTATTCGTGGTAAAGGAGAACCAGGCATCAATGGTGGAGAACGTGGTGACTTATTAGTAGAAGTTATTGTTTCACAGCATCCATTGTTTAAACGTCAGGATACTACAATCTTTTCAACAGTTCCAATTTCATTTGCTACAGCTACCCTTGGTGGACCTATTCGTATTAAAACTGTAGATGGTGAAGTAGAATATGAAGTAAAACCTGGAACTCAGACAGATACAAGAATTCGTCTAAAAGGAAAAGGTATGCCTTCTTTACGAAACAAAAACATTCGAGGTGACCACTATGTTACTTTGGTTGTTCAAGTACCAGAAAAGTTAAATGAAGAACAAAAGAGTGCTCTTAGACTTTTCCAAGAAACTATGGGCGAAGTACCAAAGAGTAAAGATCACGAAGAAAAGAAGAAAAGCTTTTGGGAGAAATTTAAAAAATAATGAAGTGGATTAAATTAACAATAGATACAACCACCGAAGCTGTGGATTATATTAGTGATATGTTAACAGAGTTAGGAATTGAAGGCATTGAAATTGAAGATAATGTACCTTTAACCGAATCTGAAACGAAAGGAATGTTTATTGATATTTTGCCTGAGCTTCCTCCAGATGAAGGAAAAGCAAAGGTTTCTTGCTATCTAGAAATGGATGTTGACATTGAAGCATTAAAGAAGCAAATTGAAGAAGGTCTTAATGAGTGGAGAGCTTTTGTAAATATCGGTAGTGGAGAGATTACGATTTCTGAAACTGAAGATAAAGACTGGATGAATAACTGGAAACAGTTCTTTAAACCCTTTACAGTGGATGATATTTTAATTAAACCAACTTGGGAAGAAATTCCAGAGGGAATGGAAGGAAAGCTTTTAGTAGAAATTGATCCTGGAACTGCATTTGGTACAGGTTCGCATGAAACGACTCAGCTTTGTATTCGTCAGCTTCAAAAGTACTTAAAAAAAGGTGATAAACTTTTAGACGTAGGAACTGGTAGTGGTATTTTAGCAATTACTGCTTGTAAACTTGGTGCAGGATCAGCCTTTGGAACCGACCTTGATGAATTTGCTGTAGAAGCAGCCATTGAAAATGTCGAGGTTAATCACATTTCGAAAGACACTGTAAAGATTATTACTGGTGATATTATTGGTGATAAAGCTGTTCAAGATGAGGCTGGATACGAGTGTTATGATATTGCAGTGGCTAATATTTTAGCACCTGTTATTATTGCACTTCAAGGTGAAATTGCAAGACACTTAAAACCAGGTGCTATCTTTATTACTTCTGGTATTATTAATACGAAGGAAGAAGATGTAAAGGCAGCATTTGAGGCAAATGATGAATTTGAATTAGTAGAAATCACTAGACAAAATGATTGGGTATCTGTAACTGTTAGAAAAAAATAAAGTGAATTAAAAATATCCGTATCTCTGTCAGATTGAGATACGGATATTTTTTTATGTAAAAAAAATTAATTTATTGTGGTTAAAATCAATTAAATGTGATAGAATGGATTATACTACGATTAATTTATGAAAAAAGGCAACAGGACTTTGCCTACAAGCAGGTACCTCATGCCAAAACGAAGGAGAATTAAGAATGAAATTTTCGCAAATGCCTTATCAGCGTATCAATATGGATGCAGTAGAAAAAGGCTATAAAGATATTATTGAGCGTACAAAGAATGCTACTTCTGGTGAAGAACAATTTGAAATTCACCGTGAATATTACAAGTTCATTGGAGACATTGAAACGAACATGGTGCTAGCACATATTCGTCATGATATCGATACAACCGATGAATTTTATGAGAAGGAAAACGATTTTTATGATGAAGTTGCTCCTTTAATTACAAATTTAGAAAATGAGTACTTGAAAGTGCTTTATGAATCTCCATACCGTAAGGTTCTAGAAGAGAAAATTGGACGCGTGACTTTTAAAAATATTGAGCTTGCATTGAAGTCTTTTGATGAAAAGCTGATTCCTTTGATGCAAGAAGAGAACGCACTTCAGAGCCGTTATGGGAAACTGATTGCAGTTGCTAAGATTCCATTTGATGGAGAAATCTACAATTTGTCTTTGATGACTCAGTTTACAACTTCTGATGACCGAACTATTCGTAAACGTGCATGGAAGGCAGTTAGCGATTACTTCCTTAGTGTAACAGATGAGATTGATGAAATCTATGATAAAATGGTGAAAAACCGTACAGAACAGGCACATATGCTTGGCTTTGAAAACTATATTGAACTGGGTTATTATCGTATGAATCGTAACTGTTACGATCAAAAAATGGTAGAAAACTTCCGTTCTCAGGTAAAGAAATACTTTATTCCATTTGCTACAAAGCTTCACAAACAACGTCAAAAGGATATCGGTGTTGAGACGTTAAAGTATTATGACAACGGAGTATTCTTTACAAACGGAAATCCAAAACCTATTGGTACACCAGATGAGATTCTTGCAAAGGGTCAGGCAATGTATCGTGAACTTTCACCTGAAACAGGAGAGTTTTTTGACTTTATGCGCGAGAATGAACTCTTTGATGTACTTGGTCGCAAGACCAAACGTCAGGGTGGTTATATGACCTACTTACCAAATTTTAAATCACCATTTATTTTTGCAAACTTTAATGGAACTAGTGGAGATGTTGATGTAATTACTCATGAGTGTGGTCATGCATTCCAGGGATTTCTTCTTCGTGATGAAGAGATTCGTGAGTATGCAAATATCACGATGGAGACTGCTGAAATCCACTCTATGTCCATGGAGTATTTCACCTATCGTTGGATGGATAACTTTTTTGGAGAACGTGGAGATGACTATCGTAAGATGCATTTTTCAGATTCTTCGATTTTTGTCCCTTATGGATGTATGGTCGATGAGTTCCAACATCTCGTATACGCTAAGCCTGAAATGACACCGGCAGAGCGTAAGCAGGTATGGGCAGAGTTAGAGAAAGTCTATCGTCCACATTTAGATTATGACAATGATCCATTCTTTGCAAATGGTGGATTCTGGCAAAGACAGTCACATATCTTCCAGTGTCCGTTCTATTATATTGATTACGTACTTGCAAGCGTATGTGCAATGCAGTTTAAGGTACGTATGGATGAGGATTTTGACGCTGCATGGGCAGATTATGTAAAGCTTTGTAATCTCTCAGCGCGTGACTTCTATATTAATGTAATTAAAGAAGCTGGTCTTAAAGTTCCTTTTGAAGACGGCTGTATGGAGGCTCTAGTTCCAAAATTAGAGAAAAAAGCATTTGTATAGATTTTTAAATCAGGATTTGGATGACTTAAATATTTATGTATTAAATATGAATCAAGAAGAGAAGAAAAAAAGTGCAAGAGGGAACTTAATTTATGTAACAGGAATTGCCATATTGCATATCGCTGCAGGTTTTTTAAACCAACCCTCTTCACGGACTTTTTATGTAGTCTATCCATATTTGATCGTATTTCTTCCATTGATTTATGCCTTTCTTGGAGTAGTGACCTACTACAGTGCTACGACAAGGATGAGTGGCAGGCAGTACAGAGAAGGAATTCAACGAATTCGAAGATCACTTCTTGGAATCATGGTTTTAAAAGTGATTGGCATGTTACTAGATATAGTCTATCTGATTCGAAATTTTTATCAGGGATTTATGGAAATGGAAATCATCTATTTAGCTTTTCATATTTTGGTGATTTTTGGTATTATTTTATATGGCAGATATTATGATAAAACATTTACGAATATTCAGATTGAATCTTAACTTACGGTTTTTTCCTCAGATATGAGGTTAGAACATAGAATGGAGCAGATGCTTCAAAAATACTAGGAGGTATAATTATGAAGAAAAGAAACCAAGTCGTTGCCTTTCTTTTGGCAGGAACTATGGTTGCTGGGCTTCTTGGAGGATGTGGATCGTCTACAGGTTCTAATTCAACAGCAGCCAGCACAGAAGCAGGTAAGACTACAAGTACCGATACTCCACTTGTAGTTGCAGAGGATGATTTCAGTGAGAAATTCAGTCCATTTTTTGTACAGTCTGTACCTGATCAGAGATTAACTGATTTTACACAGGTTGCACTTATCGGTAATGACCGTTCAGGTGAGATTATTATGAATGGTATCAATGGTGAGGATAAGGAGTACAATGGTACAACTTATCACTACAATGGTCTTGCTGATACTAGTATTGAAGAGAACAAAGATGGTTCTATAACTTATGACTTTAAGCTTCGTGAGGATGTTACATTCTCTGATGGTGAGAAGCTTACAGCTGATGACCTTATTTTCTCTATGTATGCGCTAATCGATCCATCTTATGATGGAAGTAGCTCATTATATGCACTTCCAATTCGTGGACTTGAAGCATATAGAAGTGGTTCAGAAGTTCTTTATACTCTTATGCTAAAAAATGGTGCAGAGAACAAAGACTTTAAATACTACACAGAAGATCAGCAGAAGAAATTCTTTGAAACAGATCTTCCTGCAGCAGGTGAAGCTTGGGCAAAGTCTATCGTTGATTACTGTGTAGCTAACGGATATATTGAAAAAGAAAGTGTTAAAGATGCGATGGAAGCTTGGGGATTTACTGGTGCAAAAGATGATGCTACTACAGCAGATTTCTTCAAAGCAGTCGTAGAAAAATATGAAAACGATTATCAGGTGGCTTCTGAAAAAGAATCTGCAGAGAGCAGTCTTTTTGATTTCCTTGATGATAGTTATAAGGTAACTGTTGAAACTGGTGACTCAGCAGACTACGTAGAAGGTATTGAAAAAGTTGGTGACTACGAAGTTAAGGTAACACTTGATGAAATCGATGCATCAGCAATTTATCAGCTTGGTGTTCAGGTTTCACCAATGCACTACTATGGTGATACTTCTAAGTATGACTATGCAAACCACAAGTTTGGATTCGAAAAAGGTGACCTTTCATCTGTTCGTGAAAAAACTAGCACACCAATGGGCGCAGGTCCTTACAAATTTGTAAAATATGAGAACAAAATTGCTTATCTTGAAGCAAATGAAAACTATTTCCTTGGTGCTCCAAAGATTAAAAACCTTCAGCTAAAAGCAACAGGCGAGCCTGATAAGACACCTGGTGTACTTCAGGGTGCAGCAGATATCGCAGATCCATCAATGTCTAAGTCAACACTTGAGCAAATTTCTAAAGAAAACTCTAATAAAGAAATCTCTGGTGATAAGCTTACAACTGTTCTTACAGACTACAATGGATATGGTTATATTGGTATTAACTCTAACAACGTAAGTGTTGGTGGTGACGGCTCTACAGATGCTTCTAAGAATCTTAGAAAAGCGATCGCTACAGTAATCTCTGTATACCGTGATGTTACTATCGAGTCTTACTATGGTGATGCAGCGGAAGTTATCAACTATCCAATTTCTAACACTTCTTGGGCAGCACCTAAGAAATCTGATGCAGATTATAAGGTTGCTTTCTCTACAGATGTTAAAGGAAATGAGATTTATAAAGATGGCATGACAGAAGATGAGAAGTATGCAGCAGCTCTTAAAGCAGCTCTTGGTTATCTTGAAGCAGCTGGTTACAAAGTAGCTGATGGAAAAGTTACAGAAGCTCCAAAGGGTGCAAAACTTACTTATGAAGTCATGATTCCTGGTAATGGTAGTGGTGACCATCCTTCATTTGGTATCTTAACAGCAGCAAGCAACGCGCTTAAGACCATTGGATTCGAACTTAAGATCAATGACCTTGCAGATTCATCAAAACTTTGGGCTGCACTTGATGCTGAGACAGCTGAAATTTGGTGTGCTGCATGGCAGGCAACCATTGATCCTGATATGTTCCAAATCTATCACAGCAAGGGTGGAGATTCTCACAAATATGCAATTCTTTCACCAGAACTTGACAAGATGGTTATGGATGCTAAAACAAATACAGACCAGACTTATCGTAAAGCAAAATACAAAGAATGTTTAGATTTCATCGTTGATTATGCAGTTGAAATTCCTATCTATCAGAGACAGCAAGGATTCATCTACAGCACAGAGCGTGTAAACGTAGATACACTTTGCCCAGATCAGACAACCTACTACAATTGGATGGCTGAAATTGAAACTCTTGAGATGAAATAATATCATTTATAGGAGAAGCATCAAGCCCCTGTTTTGGGGCTTGGTGTGAAAGATATTTCGCAAGCAGAGCTTTTGACCCTGTTTGCGAAATATCTTTCAATTTAATTTTGAAAGGTATATTTTACTATTAATAAGATGAGGAGAAATTGGGATGAAGAAATTTATTCTAAAACGAGTATTAATTTCCATTTTACTTCTGTTTTTTGTCACTCTGATTATTTATGGAATTATGCGTTGCATGCCTACTTCCTTTGTAGAGACGAAGGCGCGCGAACTTTCTATGAAGCCAGGTGCAAAATCCTTTCAGGAATGGAAAGAACAGCTCGATGCAGCATACGGACTTGACCAGGGAATCCTTCAAGGATATCTTACATGGGCATCAAAGGCCGTTCGTGGACAGTTTGGCGATTCATGGTATTGGAATCAGCCAGTATTAAAGAAGTTTTCTAGTGTAATCTGGTATTCATTTGGACTAGGTCTTGCATCATTTATTCTTGAAATTATAATTGCAATTCCTGCAGGTATTGCAGCTGCAAGAAAACAGTATTCATGGGTGGACTACCTAATTACGGTTATTGCTTTAGTGGGTATCTCACTCCCTAGCTTCTTTTTTGCAACCATTTTAAAATGGGTATTCTCAATCAAACTTGGATGGGTGGATCTTTATGGCATTGTAGGACGTATGCATGAACAGCTTAGTTCTGCTGGCAAGATTCTAGATATGGCACAGCATATGATTTTGCCTGTACTGACACTTGCAGTTGTAAGCATTGGTGCGCTGATGCGTTATACACGTACAAATATGCTTGAAGTTTTAAATTCCGATTTTATCAGAACAGCTAGAGCTAAGGGTGTTTCTGAAAAACGCGTGATTAACCATCATGCATTTCGCAATACATTGATTCCAATCATTACACTTCTTGGAGGATCTCTTCCAGGTTTATTTAGTGGCGCAATGATTACAGAGACTTTATTCCAGATTCCTGGAATTGGATATACTTCTTATCAGTGTATTATTCAGGGTGATATCCCCTTTGTTATGTTCTATATGTTATTTATGGCAATTTTGATTCTTCTTGGTAACTTGATTGCAGATGTATTATATGCAGTAGTAGATCCAAGAGTTCGTGTAAACTAGAAAGGAGGAAGACATGGAAGACAATCAGAAAAAATCATCTGAGATGAAAGATGATCTAGCGCGTGTTCAGGTGCTTTCTCCAGGTATGATGGTTGCAAAGAGATTTTTACGTAACCGTTTGGCAATTGTTGGATTGGTAATTATTGTCTGTATGTTTATTTTTTCTTTCCTTGGAGGTGCAATTATTCCTTATGGACAAAGTCAGGTATTTTACCGTATGGAGCAGGTAAAAAAAGACTAT
>JPZU01000001.1:2477200-2486065 GCA_000875945.1 Lachnospiraceae bacterium TWA4
GTATGGAGCAGGTAAAAAACGACTATGCCGGTGCAACACAAATCTCAGATTATCAGGTAATGATGAAGGATGGAGAAAAACTTCCTAGCGATGGGTATTCTGAATCTATTTTGGCAATCACTACTGGTAAGAAGAACTTTATGACGGCTGACAAGAAGTTTATGTGTATTGATGAGATTGGTACAGATACGTATATTCTTTACAAGGGAAGAGTTCCAATGGAGAGAAATGAAGTGGGAATGATCTTTAAGAAATCATTTACACCATCTTCTGAGGGTGTTACATTCTCTTATGATTTCTGTCGCGAGGTAATTGCAGCAATCTGCAAGGGTGATGCAAAAACAGTAAGTGGAGAGTATACAATTGAAGAGTTCTCAGCTTCAGCAAGCATGGTTAAAGATGCAAATGGCAAAGACGTGGCATATGTATCAAATATGAACATCAATGCACTTAGTAGTGAAGTATTTCTTAATCCAGAATATAAAGAGGCTGTTGTAAACGCTATTGACAATAATTTAGAGTCATTTACGTATATCAATGCAGATGGTGAGGAAGAAGAGTATCTTGTTAAGAGAAGTGGTTCACAGTATGTCATTAAACGATATCAAGAATCACGTGTCATTGATCAATACGGTGCTCCATCAAAGGAACATCTTCTAGGTACAGATGTAAACGGAATGGATCTTCTTGCCCGTCTGATGTATGGCGGTAGAATTTCTCTTCTCGTTGGTTTTATAGTTGTATTTTTGGAAGTTCTAATAGGTGTAATCATTGGCGGTATTGCCGGATTTTTTGGAGGATGGATTGATAACATTTTGATGCGTCTTGTGGATGTCATCTACTGTATTCCTGCAATTCCTTTATATATGATTCTTGGCTCCATCATGGACTATATGCAGGTATCGGCAACTTTTCGTATTTATATGCTCTGTGTTATCATGGGTCTTATCGGATGGGTTGGAATTGCACGTATTGTTCGTGGACAGATTCTATCTCTTCGTGAGCAGGAGTTTATGATTGCTGCAGAAGCAACAGGTATTAGAGTCAGCAGAAGAATCTTTAGACATTTAATTCCAAACGTAATCCCACAGTTAATTGTATTTGCATCGATGGGTCTTGGAGATGTTATCTTAACAGAGGCTAGCCTAAGTTTCTTAGGCCTAGGTATCAAGTATCCTGCAGCTTCTTGGGGAAGTATCATCAATGCAGTTAACGATTCATTTGTTATGACGAACTATTTATTCGTATGGGTACCAGCAGGTCTTTTGATTTTGCTTACTGTACTTGCATTCAACTTTATCGGTGATGGCTTAAGAGATGCCTTTGATCCGAAGATGAAGCGATAGGAGAATTGGAAATCATGAGTTTATTTAAAAATAAAAAAATCAGGATTCCAAGTATATTTCTGCAAAGGAATCTAGAAGAATCGCTCGTGAAAATCGTAAGATTACAAGCGAGATAGAAAAAAAGAGAAATCGTAAGCACATCCCAGAGGAGGAGTACATCACTAAGATGAGAAATCCTGCTAACTGTGTGGAGTTTGACAATGTGCATACCTATTTTTATACGGATATTGGTGTAGTAAAGGCAGTTGATGGTGTTTCCTTTGATGTACCACAGGGAAAAACTGTTGGTATTGTAGGAGAGTCTGGATGTGGAAAATCTGTAACGAGTCTTTCGTTAATGCAGTTAGTTCAACGTCCTACAGGTCAGACTGTAGAGGGAGAAATTCGTTTTAATAATGGCGATAAAGTATTCAATATTGTGAATACACCGACCGCACAGATGCAAAAGCTTCGTGGAAATCAGATGTCTATGATTTTCCAAGAGCCGATGACTTCTCTAAATCCTGTATTCCGTATTGGTGCTCAGGTCGATGAAATTATTGAACTTCATAATCCTAATATGACAAAAGAGCAGGTAAAAGCCCGTACACTAGAGATGCTAGAACTTGTTGGTATTGCTAACAAGGAAGGTGTCTATGCGATGTATCCACATGAGCTTTCAGGTGGTATGCGACAGCGTATTATGATTGCTATGGCACTTGCATGTGATCCAAAGTTGATCATTGCAGATGAGCCTACAACAGCTCTAGATGTTACTATTCAGGCACAGATTCTTGACTTGCTTCGTGGTCTGAAAGACAAATTTAACAGTTCCATCATGTTAATCACTCACGACTTGGGTGTTGTTGCAGAGATGGCTGATTATGTAGTCGTTATGTATGCTGGTCGTGTCATTGAGAAAGGTACAGCTAAAGAAATATTTAAGGATCCAAAACATCCATATACCATTGGTTTGATGAAATCTAAACCGGTCGTTGGAAAGCATATTGATAAGCTATACAACATTCCTGGAAGTGTTCCAAACCCAATTAATATGCCGAATTTTTGCTACTTTAAAAACCGTTGTGAGATGTGTATCGGCAAATGTGATGGCGCATATCCACAGGTTTACAAGGTTTCACCAACTCATGAGGTGAGCTGTTATCTGTGCGAGGAAGGCGGTGTAAAGAATGAGTAAAGAAAATCAATTTGTGCATAATCCGGATAACATCCTTGAAGTTTTCCACCTGAAGAAATACTTTCCAATTAAGGGGGGGTTCTTTGGTGGAGTAACTGGTAATGTAAAGGCTGTTGATGATGTATCATTTTCTATTAAACGTGGAACAACCATGGGCCTAGTAGGAGAATCTGGTTGTGGAAAGTCAACTACAGGTCGAACCATTCTTCGTCTAATCGAAAAAACCGATGGAAATATCTATTTTAACGGCGAAGATGTGAATGAATGGGATAAGAAAAAGCTTCGTAGCATGCGTACAAAGATGCAGATTGTATTCCAAGATCCTTATTCTTCTTTATCACCAAGACTTCCAATTGGCGAAATCATTGGTGAGGCAGTAAGAGAGCATGGTCTTGTATCCAAAGAAGAGTTTGATGACTATGTGACAACGGTAATGAAAGACTGTGGACTTCAGCCTTATCATAAAGATCGTTATCCACATGAGTTTTCAGGTGGACAAAGACAGCGTATCTGTATTGCTCGTGCACTTGCGCTAAATCCTGAGTTCATCGTATGCGATGAGCCTGTATCAGCGCTTGACGTATCAATTCAGGCACAGATTATTAACCTTCTTCGTGATCTTCAAAAAGAGCGTGGACTTACTTATTTGTTCATCTCTCATGACCTTTCAGTTGTAGAGCATATCTCTGATTCTGTAGGGGTGATGTACCTTGGAGGTTTAGTAGAGACAGGATCCACAAGTGAAATCTTTGAAAATCCGCTTCATCCATATACAAAGGCATTGTTCTCAGCAATTCCTATGCCTGATCCGGATTTGAAAAAAGACAGAATCCTTCTAGAAGGAGATATTCCTTCACCAGCAAATCCACCTGCAGGATGTAAGTTCCATACAAGATGTAAAGAGTGTATGGAAATCTGTAAGACGAAGGCTCCAGAAGCAAAAGATATGGGCAATGGACATGTTGTAAGATGTCATCTTTATAATTAAATTCATTTTTGTAGAAATGAGTGATTGAATAAAGAAAATAATAAAATAATTAAATAATTAAAGAGGAATCTATGATGAGACAGTTAACACAGATTCTTCATGCGAAGGAGGCAGGAGTGATTTATTCACTTCTGCTTTCTTTACATGTGGAGATTTATATAAAAAAGAATGATTGTACCGAATACAGTTTTGCACAAAATCAGACAGTATTAGAAGAACATGCAGTTTATGTTCCAGAAGCTGACTATGAGGTTTGTGTAAGGGCTCTTAAAGAAGCAGGATATGACTTACTTATATGTGAAACAAAAGAGAGCGAAACAATGGACGAAACGCAGAAAATTTTAAAAGATTTTGAGAAAAAACGAAAATGGCATATGATTGAATGGGCTATTGTTATCGCAGCAGTAGTTTTGTTTCAGATTATTCGTAGCTTATTTTAATTAAACTACCTGGTTACAGTTCACGCGTCAGCTAAAATATGAAAATATTTGTGCTTGCACAAGAATATTTTCATATTTGCTGACGAAGGGAACGCCATTTAATGAGCAATACAGCTGCAAAGCAGCGAATGAGCACGTCAGTGCGCTATTGCGAATGATGAAAATGGCGTGAGTGTGAACAGTAACACTACCTGCCTTAATCTTTGATAAGTTTAAAGAAAGTTCTTGACAACCTTTGATTTTATGATATTATAAAGGTTGTGAAAAGCGTTGAAGACGAGGGCATGGCCCACAGTAGATTATTATTTTCCTTCAGAGAGAAGAAGTCACCGGCTGTAAGCTTCTTTAGGTTCAGGTAATTGTTGAATTTCCCGTTGGAGCTGCTTGGTAGAAATATCAAGACGTGTCTACGCGTTAAGTAGTTAAGTGCCTATAAGAAAGGTCATAAGTTTATGTATACCTATATCTTATGGGAAATTGGGTGGTACCGCGGATTAATTTATTTCGTCCCTATGTAGTTAGTTTTTAACTATATAGGGCGTTTTTTATTTTAAAGGAGGATTTATTTAATGAGAGAAAAATTGGAAGCAATTAAAGCAGAAGCTCTTGCTAAAATTGGCGAAGCAAATGCGTTAGATAAACTAAATGAAATTAAAGTTGCTTATCTTGGAAAAAAGGGTGAACTCACTTCTGTGTTAAAGGGAATGAAGAATGTAAGCCCTGAAGAACGTCCAGTTGTTGGACAGATGGTGAATGAAGCTCGTGCTTTATTAGAAGAAAAATTAGAAGAAACGAAGAAAGCACTTGCTGCAAAGGCTAGAGAAGAACAGTTAAAACGAGAAGTGATTGATGTTACCTTACCTGCTAAAAAGCAAGTAACTGGACACAGACATCCAAACCAGATTGCTCTTGATGAAGTAGAGCGTATCTTTATTGGCATGGGATATGAAGTGGTAGAAGGACCAGAAGTAGAATATGACTACTACAACTTTGAAGCTTTAAATATTCCAGCAAACCATCCAGCTAAAGATGAGCAGGATACCTTCTATATCAATGATAAGATTTTACTTCGTACTCAGACTTCTCCAGTACAGGTTCGTACAATGGAAACTCATTCACTACCAATTAAGATGTTAGCTCCTGGACGAGTATTCCGTTCAGATGAAGTAGATGCAACTCATAGCCCATCCTTCCATCAGATTGAAGGTATGGTCATTGATAAGCATATTACATTTGCAGATTTAAAGGGTACTTTGCAGCAGTTTGCTGAGGAAATGTTTGGACCAGATACTAAGGTTAAATTCCGTCCTCATCACTTCCCATTTACAGAGCCTAGTGCAGAAGTAGATGTTAGTTGTTTTAAATGTGGTGGAAAAGGCTGTCGTTTCTGTAAAGGCGAAGGTTGGATTGAAATCCTAGGTTGTGGTATGGTTCATCCTCATGTATTAGAAATGAGTGGAATCGATCCGAATGAATATTCAGGCTTTGCATTTGGTGTGGGTCTTGAGCGAATTGCCTTATTAAAATATGAAATTGACGACATGAGATTGTTATATGAAAACGATGTTCGTTTCTTAAAACAGTTCTAAAGGTATAGAATTACTTTACAGTTTTAAGGATATAGGCTCCCTCTTGAGGGAGCTGTCGACGAAGTCGACTGAGGGAGTTATAGAATTATCATTGAGATAGAAAGATAGGAAATTTATTTTAGATAATTACTCCCTCCGTCAGCTTTAGGCATCAGGACTCCGTCAGCTACGCTGACACCTCATGCCAAGTTGACACCTCATGCCAAGTTGTCACCTCCCTCAAGGAGGGAGGCTCAATTAAGATGAGTTTAATTGGAATTTTAATTATAGATGAAAGGATTAAATTATTATGAATACACCATTATCATGGATTAAAGCTTACGTTCCCGAACTTGAAGTAGGCGATCAAGAATTTATGGATGCAATGACCTTATCAGGAAGTAAGGTTGAAATGTATACTCGTTTAGATAAAAACTTAGAAAAAATTGTCGTTGGACAAATCGAGAAAATCGAAAAACACCCAGATGCTGATAAATTAATCATCTGCCAGGTAAATGTTGGCGATGAGGTGACTCAGATTGTAACAGGTGCTCCAAATGTGAAAGAAGGAGATAAAGTTCCTGTTGTTTTAGCAGGTGGTAAAGTGGCAGGTGGTCATGATGGTGGTCCACTTCCAGAAGAAGGAATTAAAATTAAAGCAGGTAAACTTCGTGGCGTTCCATCAAATGGTATGATGTGCTCTATTGAAGAACTTGGTTCAACTCGTGATATGTATCCATTAGCTCCAGAAAATGGAATTTATATCTTCCCAGAAGATACAAAAGTTGGAGCTGATGCTGTAGAAGTATTAGGACTTCATGACACGGTATTTGAATATGAAATCACCAATAACCGTGTAGATTGTTACAGTATCCTAGGTTTAGCTAGAGAAGTCAGTGCAACCTTTGATAAACCTTTAGTAAAACCATCTGAAACCTCTAAAGATAATGGAGAAGATGTGAATGACTTTTTACAGGTCGAAGTGTTAGATGGTGATCTTTGCCCTAGATATACTGCTCGTATGGTAAAGAATATCAAGATTGGTCCTTCTCCAGAATGGATGCAAAGACGTCTTGCAGCTTGTGGTATCCGTCCAATTAATAACTTAGTAGATATTACCAACTATGTAATGGAAGAATATGGCCAGCCAATGCACGCATTTGACTATGAAACGATTGCTGGACACAAGATTGTTGTTCGTCGTGCAAATGATGGAGAAGAGTTCCAGACCCTTGATGGACAGATGAGAAAACTTGATAAGGACATCTTAATGATTTGTGATGCTGATAAGGAAATTGGTATTGCAGGTATTATGGGTGGAGAAAACTCTAAGATTACTGACAATATTCAGACAGTTGTATTTGAAGCTGCTTGCTTTGATGGAACCAATATTCGTTTATCTTCTAAACGTCTTGGTATGAGAACCGATGCTTCTGGTAAATTTGAAAAAGGCTTAGACCCAGAAAATGCAAAGGCTGCGATTGACAGAGCTTGTGCCTTAGTTGAAGAACTTGGCTGTGGTGAAGTCGTTGGGGGAATTGTGGATATCTACCCAACAAAGAAAGAAAAAGTTGTTCTTCCTTTCACACCAGAAAAATACAATGATTTATTAGGTATTGAAGTTTCAGAAGAAGAAATGCTTCATACCTTTGAGAAGTTAGAATTAGAATATGATGCAGATAAGAGAGAATTAGTGATTCCTACTTTCCGTCAAGATTTAAAATGTGATGCTGATATTGCAGAAGAAGTTGCTAGAATCTATGGTTATGACAAGATTCCTACTTCCTTACCTTCTGGTGCAGCAACTGCTGGTAAAGTTAGCTTTAAACATCGCTTGGAATCAATTGCAGCAGATGTTGCTGAATACAATGGATTTTCACAGTCTATGACTTATTCATTTGAAAGTCCTAAGGTATTTGATAAGTTATTAATTCCAGAAGATAGTAGCCTTCGCCAGGTTGTAACCATTATGAATCCATTAGGTGAAGACTATAGTATTATGCGTACTAGTGTATTAAATGGTATGTTAACCTCTTTATCTACAAACTACAATAGAAGAAATAAGAGTGTTAAACTCTATGAACTTGGAAATGTTTATCGTCCAAAGGCATTACCACTTACTGAACTTCCAGATGAACGTATGCAGTTTATGTTAGGATTTTACGGCGCTGGAGACTTCTTTGATATGAAGGGAATGGTTGAAGAATTCTTTGAAAAACTTGGTATGTTTGAGCGAGTAAACTATGATCCAAAGGCAGGTAAGACATTCTTACATCCAGGTCGTCAGGCAAACATCATCTATAAAGGACAGGTTGTCGGTTGGTTAGGAGAAGTTCATCCACAGGTTGCTGACAACTATGAAATTGGAGAACGTACCTATCTTGCAAATATTGATATGCCAACAATTCTTGATTTTGCAACCTTTGATCGTAAATATGAAGGCATTGCTAAATATCCAGCAGTTACTCGTGATATCAGTATGTTAGTAAAGAAAGAGTTAACAGTTGGTGAAATTGAAGATGTAATTCTTAAAAAAGGTGGCAAGTTACTAGAAAGTTGTTCACTATTTGATGTTTATGAAGGAAGTCAGATTGAAACAGGATTTAAGTCTGTAGCTTATAATATTTTATTCCGTGCAAAAGATCATACACTTGCTGATAAAGAAATCAATGAAGTAATGGATAAGATTCTAAAAGGACTTAATGAATTAGGAATTGAACTTAGAGGATAAAAATAATTTGGGGACTGTCTTAAACAGTCCCCAAAATTTTAATTTACTGTTCTAATCTACTTTTTTAATCATTTCTAAAACGTCTTCTAAGTAGATTTTAAGGTCTAATGGTTCAACATTAAAGATAATGTTCATTAAATTAATTTTTACAACGCCTTCTTCATCTTCAGTACTTGAATCACTTTCTTTTCTGAAGACATCTCCACCAAACATCGTTAAAATAACTGTTCGATCTGTTGATTTGATACTACATTTTAATTGGTTGACTAATCCACCTTTTTCTTTAACCCATGCGTCAAGATCTTTTAAAATTAAATTTAGTGCAACTTCTGTAACGTGAATATCATCGCTTGTATAAGCTGTAAGAGTACCTACAACGGCATTGCTCATTGTACCGACCATTACTTTATTTCGCTCATGATTGTGTCCACAACCACAGCCTTCACCGTGTTCATGATGGTGCTCGTGGTGATGACCACAGCCACAACCTTCTCCATTTTCGTGATGGTGGTGTTCATGATGGTGACCGCAACCACAACCCTCTTCGTGATGATGCTCCTGTTCATGAGTATGACCACAGCCACATTCTTTTGTATCTGCCATAGATTTTTCTGC
>JPZU01000001.1:2488062-2511826 GCA_000875945.1 Lachnospiraceae bacterium TWA4
AATTCCTCCGATTTCATTAATGAGTCCAGATTTTACTGCCTCTTCTCCAACAAAAAGAGTTCCTAAATCTTTGCTCATTTCTCCGGTTTCCATCATAAAATTTTCAAGTTGTTTCATAGAAATTCCGGTTTGTCTAGAAATAAATCCAGTGATTCGATCTTGGGTGCGCTTAAAGTATTCATAGGTCTGTGGAGCACCAAGGATTGTGCCACCCATACGAACAGGGTGAATAAGCATAGTTCCACTAGGTACAATAAATGAATAGGTCGTTGAAACAGCAAGTGGAACAGCAATGGAATGACTCCCACCAAGAACTAAAGAGACACTAGGCTTACTAAGCGAAGCAATCATTTCAGCTAGACTAAGTCCAGCATCAATGTCACCACCCGAAGTATTTAAAAGTAGAAGAAGTCCTTTGATTGAAGGGTTGCTTTCGATATTTGCAAGTTCTGGGAGTAAATGTTCATATTTTGTTGATTTACTTCCACTAGATAACGACTCATGGCCTTCGATTTCTCCAATGATTGTCATTAGGTGAATGCCATTTGATAAATCAAGCTCACCAGTTTCAGTTATAGAGTTCATTATAAAATCCTCACAAGTTTTTGATAAGAGTATGTGTAAAATTGGTTTTTTTTATACAAAGAGTTGAGATTTAAACAGAATTAAGCTATAATACAATGATGTGAATTAAGAATTATTTAGAGTTACAGTTCACACGTCAGCCAATGAGCACGTCAGTGCGCTATTGCGAATGATGAAAATGGCGTGGGTGTGAACAGTAACTATTTAGAAAAGGAGAAGATAGTGGCTAGAAATCAAAGTGTTCGTAAAAGTGATAGTAATATCACAAAAGTAAAAGTTACAAAAAAACTACTAGTCAGAAGAGAAATTCCAAACCAAAGATTAATAAGTCTTCAACGCCTCCTACAAAAATAGAGAGAAAATATTCCGAAAAAGAACTTCAAACTCAAGATGAACTTAAGTTTTGGGCAATGGTATGTGTTGTGGGTCTTCTTTTTATAGGAACTTACTTTAAAACATCAGGAATGGCAGGAGTGTTTTATAATATTGTTCATGGATTTTTTGGGACAGCATCCTATTTTTTACCGATTGTTTTAGGGTGGAGTTATCTAATTTATGCAGCGAATAAGGGGAAACCTCAGCATATAGATAAGATTAAATTTTTGTGGATAGGTCTTTTGACAGTAGGAAGCTTTTTTCAATTATTCTTTTCTACTGTAGAACCATTAGATATTGCAGGATATTATAATGAAGGACAATCGATTGGTGGCGGTGTGATTTGTGGATTTTTTGTAGGCATCATGCAGTTACTAATAGGCTCAATAGGTGCATTTTTGTATTAATTATTTTGTCTGTAGTTTCTTATGTTGGATTTACAAATAAATCTGTGCGAGCTTTTGGAAGAAGAGCAAGAAATGGATTTAAGGAGCGCACTAAACGATCAGTTGATAGTGGAGAGAAAGAACTTGTAAGATTTAGAGAAGTTAGAAAACCTAAGGCTTTAGAATCTAAGGATTCTACATCGAATAGAAACAGTAGAAATTATAGAAATAAAAAAGATATTTTTATGGGACGTTTAGAGCCAAAAGAAGAATTAATAGAAAAACCAATAGAAAAAGAAGATAAACGTTCACAGACTCTAGAATCGAATCAGCCTGTAGATTTAAAAAAAGAACCCATTAAAATTCGAAGAAGTGAGACAACAACCGTCTTGTCTAGAGAAGAAGTCGCTGTATCAAGGGAAGAAGGAGCGATATCTAGGGAAGAACCGGTTTATCCAATTAAGGACTATCGTACATTAGAAGAATTGGATGCTTTAGATGACGAGGAAAATGAATCAATTAGTGATGAAGAATTATTGCGATGGATTCATGAACCTGATGAAGAACCGATTAGTAATCAAGAAAAACTAGTAAGCAATCAAAAGATTAAAGAGCCAGAAATTATTCCTGTACAGACAAAAAAACCTATTGAAGTAGAGAAACCGCAATCTCAACCGCAATCGATGCGTTCTTCAAGTAGTGGAACAATTTTTTCAGGTCCACCATCTAAGAAGAAGCCAAAGAAAAAGAAGAAAAAGCTTAAATATCGTTTTCCACCGATTGAGTATTTACAAGACCGTAAAAATACCTCTTTGGCATCTGATGCAAGTCTTAGAAAGGTTGCTGATGAACTAGAAGAGACATTCCACAGCTTTGGTGTAGGGGTTCATGTCACAGAGATTAGTTGTGGTCCTACAGTAACTAGGTATGAATTACTTCCAGATCAAGGTGTGAAAGTTAGTAAAATTTTATCATTAACCAATGATATCAAACTCCGACTTGCAGCAGCAGACATTCGAATTGAAGCACCAATTCCAGGAAAGTCAGCAATTGGTATTGAAGTTCCTAACAGTGAAAATCAAATTGTATCCTTTAAGGAATTAATTACAAATCCAGCGTTTAGAAAGCATCCGTCAAGACTTGCCTTTGCAGTAGGTAAGGATATTAGTGGTAAGATTATTGTTACAGACCTTGCAAAAACGCCTCATTTATTAATAGCTGGGGCAACAGGTTCAGGAAAATCTGTTTGTATTAATACGTTAATTATGAGTATTTTATATAAGTCAAAGCCAGAGGATGTAAAATTTTTAATGATTGATCCAAAGGTCGTAGAACTTAGTATTTACAATGGAATTCCTCATCTATTAATTCCAGTTGTAACAGACGCTAGAAAGGCAGCAAATGCACTAAACTGGGCAGTTGCTGAGATGGATGACAGATACCGAAAGATGGCAGATTATGGAGTTCGAGATTTAAAGAGTTATAATCGTAAGATTGAAGAAGAAAATATGTATTTACCTGAGGAGGAGAAAAAAGAAAAGATTCCTCAGATGGTTATTATCGTAGATGAGCTTGCAGACCTTATGATGGTTGCAGCCTCAGAAGTAGAGACTGCCATTTGTAGACTTGCTCAAAAAGCTAGAGCTGCAGATATGCATTTAGTTTTAGCAACACAAAGACCTTCGGTAAATGTTATTACAGGTGTTATCAAAGCAAATGTACCAAGTCGTATGGCGTTTGCTGTTTCATCAGGTGTCGATTCACGTACAATTATTGATATGAATGGAGCTGAGAAGCTTTTAGGTAAAGGAGATATGCTCTATGCACCTGCGTGGCTTCCAAAACCGATTCGTGTACAAAGTGCGTTTGTTTCAGATGAGGAAGTTGCAAAAGTTGTTGATTTCCTTGCTGCAGGAAATGAATACGTTGTGGACCAAGTAGAGCAAGAAGAACTTGAGAAAAATGTAGTAGAAACTGTAGCAAGTAGTATGCAGCAAGCTTCTGAGCGAGATGATTATTTTGAACAAGCAGCAAGATTTGTCATTGAAAAGGATAAAGGTAGTATAGGTATGCTTCAGAGAGCTTTTCGAGTGGGATTTAATCGAGCAGCCAGAATTATGGAGCAATTAGAAGTTGCAGGTATAGTAGGTGCTGAAGAAGGAACAAAGCCTAGAAAGATTTTGATGACTTTAGAAGAATTAGAAGAATATTTACAAAATTAAACAGTCAATGAAATTATGAAAAAAGAAAAGGCATCAGGACTCCGGTACTTCGTACCACCTCATGCTAGGTTTAGGAGGTAATACAGTGATTACAGTAAAAAAATTATTAGAAAAATTATCCTATGAGGTATTAAAAGGAAGTGTAGATACAGAAGTTACAACTTTAGTTTATGACTCTAGAGAAGTTACAGATGGTAGCATCTTCTTATGCATTAGTGGAACTAAGAATGATGCACACAAGTATATTCCACAGGCAATTAAGGCAGGTGCAAAGGCAATTGTTGTAGAAAAGAAGGTAGAAGTTGATGCAGATGTTACAGTGATTTATGTAGAGTCTGCAAGAAAGGCTCTAGCTTTTATGTCAGCTGCTTATTTTGATTATCCAGCAGATAAGATGACAACGATTGGTCTTACAGGAACTAAAGGAAAAACGACCACTTCTTATATGATTAAAATGATTTTAGAATGTGCAGGAAAGAAAGTAGGACTGATTGGAACCAATGGTGCTTGGATTAATGGTGTTCACTATGAGACAAAAAATACCACACCTGAATCTTATGAGTTAGAAAGCTTTTTTAAGAAAATGGTTGATGCAGGATGCGATTATATGATTATGGAAGTATCCTCACAGGGATTAAAGATGCATCGTGTAGATGGATTTTCATTTGACTATGCACTCTTTACAAACATTTCTCCAGATCACATTGGACCAGATGAACATGCAGACTTTGATGAATATCTAAATTATAAGCGCAAGATTTTAAATCTATGTAAAGTGGGTTATGTAAATCGTGATGATGAGCACTTTGAAGAGATTGTCAAGGATGCTACCTGCAAGGTAGTTACCTATGGGGAGTCAGAGGATGCCAACCTTAGAGTGACAGATATTGATTATCTAAGAGGTGATGGCTATCTTGGTGTTTCATTCTCATTAAATGGACAGCAGATAAAAGTCAATATGCCAGGTCACTTTAATGCAATGAATGCAGCAGCAGCAGTTAGTGTTTGTATGCATGCAGATGTGTCCAACGAAGTCATCAATGAGGCACTAGCAAAAGTTCGCGTAGATGGTCGAATGGAAATTGTCCATGCAGGAAAGTTTGGCGTGATTGTAGACTATGCACACAATGCAGTGAGCTTAGAAAGTTTATTAAAGACTCTTCGCTCCTATCATCCAGCTCGTCTTATTTGCGTATTTGGCTGTGGTGGAAATCGTTCAAAACTTCGTCGTTATGATATGGGTGAAATTAGTGGAAAAATGGCTGATTTATCGGTAATTACTGCTGATAATTCTCGTTTTGAAAAAGTAGAAGATATTATTGCAGACATTAAAATTGGAATGAGTAAAACAAATGGCAAGTATGTAGAAATTCCAGACCGACGAGAAGCCATTGAGTATTGCATTGAAAATGCAAAAGAAGGTGACATTATTGTTATTGCTGGTAAAGGGCATGAAGATTATCAGGAAATTGAAGGAGTTCGTCATCATTTCTTAGATAGAGAAGAAGCTAAAAAAGCTTTAGATAAATTAGAGAAAGAAGCAAAATAGATTTATGGAAAATATTACAGTAAAAGATCTTTTAGAAGCAACAGGTGGACGTCTTCTTTGTGGAAGCGAAGATACTGTTGTCGAACACATTTGTATTGATTCAAGAAATCTAAAAGGAAATGATTTATTTGTTCCCTTTATTGGAGAAAAAGTAGATGCACATAAGTTTGTAGGTCAGGTGTTAGATCAAGATTTAAGCGCTGCATCGCTAAGTTCAAGGGAAGATATTCCATTACATAATAAGCCAATTATTTTAATTGAAGATTCCCTAAAGGCTCTTCAAGCGATTGGACGTTGGTATCGTAAAAATCGTTTAGCCCATTTAAAAATTGTTGGAGTTACCGGAAGTGTGGGAAAGACTTCAACAAGAGAGATGGTAAGTACAGCACTGTCTGCTGGAAAGGATGTTTTTTCAACGAAGGGAAACTTTAATGGTCAAATTGGTGTGCCACTAACTCTTTCACAGATGAGTAGCAAAGATGAAATGGCTGTTCTTGAAATGGGTATGAGCCTACCAGGAGAAATGGAAATTATTTCGAATATTGCCTGTGTAGATATGGCAGTTGTAACCAATATTGGAATTTCTCATATTGAAAACTTAGGCTCGCAAGAAGCCATTCGATCTGAAAAACTACATATTTTAGATGGGATGAATGAAGGTGGAACTTTAATTTTAAATGGAGATGATCCATTATTAGCAGATTATACCCAGACAAAAAAAGTCAATAAAATTTACTATGGTACGACTAACGCTTGTAGATACCAAGCAATGAACATTCGAACAGAGAATAACTGCGCAGTGTTTGAAGCAAACTGTGATGGAAAAATAGTCACGATCCATTTAAAAGTGCCAGGTGTTCACAATGTATTAAATACAATGGCCGCTTTAGCTGTTGCTATGGAATCAGGGGTTGATTTAGACAAAGCTGTAAAGGCAATTGAAGGTTTTGAAGGTTTTGATAGAAGATTACAGATTTTAACTAATGGAAGTATTACAATCATTGATGATGCATATAATGCAAGTCCAGATTCAATGAGAGCAGCCCTTCAGGTATTAGATAGTATGAAATGTGAAGGTAAAAAGGTTGCAGTTTTAGCAGATATGTTAGAACTTGGCCCAGATTCACCAAGATACCACTTTGAAGTAGGAAGTTATGCAGTTGATAAACGAATTGACGAGTATGTGTTCATTGGAGAGTTAGCTTCATGGATTGGACGAGCTATTGATCAATATAGTGAAATTCCTACTCATTATTTTAGTACAAATGATAAGGCTGCTGATTATCTATGTGAGAATTTAAAGCCTTCAGATATGGTATTGTTTAAAGGTTCTAATGGAATGAATCTTAAAGAAATTATTCAAATAGTAAAGGAAAAAGTGATTGAGTAATCAGTATGCACAGGTTATTTTAGATATTACACATGCAAGTCTTGACCATACATTTACTTATAGAATTCCAGAAGGTATGCAGTTAGATGTTGGATCAATGGTCATTGTACCTTTTGGAGCTTCAAATCGAGAATTAAGTGCTTATGTGATTGGACTTACAAATACTTGCTCGTATGATGAATCAAAAGTAAAGTCTATTTTATCAAAAGATTCTAGTGCTTTTAATGCACAAGGGCAACTTGTGGAATTAGCTGCATGGATGCATAGACAGTATGGAGCTACAATGATACAGGCATTAAAAACTGTAATGCCTGTGAAGAAAAAAGTAGCACAGCCTAAAAAGCGAGTAATATCAACGGATTTGACAAATGAAGAGCTTCTTGATATATTAGAAAGCTGTAAACACAAAAAACAACATGCTAGAGTACGATTATTAGAGGCGTTAGTAACGGATATAGAAATTCCTTATGAGGTAGCTTGTGATAAATTACACCTGACAATGGCATCTATGCGACCAATGGTCGAAAAGGGATGGATTACGATTAGTGAAGAAAGGGTTTACAGAAATCCTTTAAAGATTGCGCAAACATTGACTGTACCAAGAATTGCACTAAACGAGTGGCAAGAAGAAATTTATTCAAAAATTGTTACAGCCTATGATCAACAGGATTTTACACCATGCTTAATTCACGGAGTAACAGGTAGTGGTAAGACAGAAATTTACATGGAACTTATTGCTCATGTCGTAGATTATGGAAGACAGGCAATTGTCCTAATTCCAGAAATTGCACTGACTTATCAGACAGTCATGCGATTTTATAAGCGATTTGGCAAACAGGTGTCGTTTATTAATTCAAGGCTTTCTCCAGGAGAGAGATATGACCAATTTTTAAAGGCCAAAGAGGGGAAAATCAATATTATGATTGGACCAAGGTCTGCGCTTTTTACACCATTTGCCAATTTAGGTCTTATTATTATTGATGAAGAGCATGAAGGAGCTTATAAGAGTGAAATTACTCCAAGATATCACGCAAAAGAAGTGGCAATTAAAAGGGCAAGTCAGAATAATGCACTAGTCGTTTTGGGCTCTGCAACGCCTAGCATTGATACATACTATCAAACTCAAATTGGAAATTTTAAATTGTTTCCATTGAAGCATCGAGCTAAAAAGGACAGTGTGCTTCCTTCAGTAGAAGTTGTCGATATGCGAAATGAGTTGACAAGTGGAAATCGAACAATGTTTAGCCGCAGCTTACATGAAAAAATTTTAAAGCGATTAGAAAAGAAGGAACAGATTATTTTGTTCTTGAATCGAAGAGGATATAATCACTTTATCTCGTGTAGAAGTTGTGGTGAAGCAATTAAATGTCCACACTGTGATGTTACACTAACAGTTCATCAGGATAAGAAACTTCATTGTCATTACTGTGGTCACAGTGAACCTATGCCAAAACTTTGTCCAAGTTGTGGTTCACCTTATATTGCAGGGTTTGGCAGTGGAACTGAGAAAGTAGAAGAACAGCTTTACAAGGTATTTCCAGGAATAAAAGTCCTTCGAATGGATATGGATACAACAACTGGAAAGGAAGGTCATGAGAAAATTATTCGAGCTTTTGCAAATAAAGAAGCAGATGTGTTACTTGGAACACAGATGGTTGTAAAGGGGCATGACTTTTCAAATGTGACGCTTGTTGGAGCCTTAGCAGCCGATGTATCACTATTTAGTAGCGATTATAAAGCAGCTGAGCGAACCTTTCAGCTTTTAACTCAGGCAGCAGGACGCGCAGGACGAGATTACCTGCCCGGCGAAATGGTTATTCAGACTTATGCGCCTGAAAACTATAGTATAGATACTGCTTCAAGACAAGATTATGAAGAGTTTTATGAGAAGGAAGTGATTTATCGAAAAATGATGGGGTATCCTCCAGTTTTATCGATGGTCATGATACAACTTTCAAGTGAAAATCACAAATCGTTAGAAGAAGTTTCGCAAAAAGTAGCAAATAAAGTAAAAGAATTAATGGTTACAGGTCTTTGGGTCTTAGGACCTAGTGAACCACCTATTGCACGAATTAAAGATGTGTTTTATAAACGAATTTATTTAAAACATCAAGATAAAGAGGTGTTAACTGAACAAATTTATAAGATTGATGAGTATCTAAAGAGGATTCCAGAAGGAAGAAAAATCTTTGTTCAGTATGATTATTTATAAAGAAAAGAGGAAATAAGGATATGGCAATTCGAACAATTAGAGTTATTGGAGATGACGTATTAGCTAAAAAAGCAAAAGTAGTAAAGGAAATGACTGACAGAAACAGACAGTTAATTTCTGATATGTTAGATACAATGTATGATGCAGATGGGGTAGGTTTAGCTGCTCCTCAGGTTGGTATTCTAAAGAGAATCGTAGTTATTGACTGTGGAGAAGGACCTATTATTTTAATTAATCCAGAAATTTTAGAGACTAGTGGACAGCAGACTGGTTATGAAGGATGTTTATCTGTTCCAAATAAGCGAGGTGTTGTAACTCGTCCAATGTATGCAAAAGTAAAAGCCTTAAATGAAAATATGGAAGAGTACATTATAGAAGGAGAAGAACTCTTAGCAAGAGCGTTACTTCATGAAATTGAACATTTAGATGGTCATTTATATGTAGAAAAGGTTGAAGGAAGCTTACAAGATATTAGTGAACTTGAAGAGTTTGAGGAAGAAGAATAATAGTTAAGTAATAAGAGAAATAGAAAATAATAGAAAGTAAGCAATAAGAGGAATAATATACATGAAAATAGTTTATATGGGAACCCCAGACTTTGCAGTACCAGCACTGCAAGCAATTGCAAAGGTTCATCAAGTAGAGCTTGTAATTACTCAGCCTGATAAGCCAAAGGGAAGAGGAAAAGCTATGCAGTTTACTCCAGTAAAGGAAGCTGCAGTTTCATTAGACATTCCTGTTTATCAGCCAGAAGATATTAACAGTGAAGAGTCTTACCAGAAGTTGAAGGAGATTTCACCAGATATTATGGTAGTTGCTGCTTTTGGTCAGATTTTAAAAGAGAGAATTTTAAATTTACCAACGTATGGATGTATTAATATTCATGCATCATTGCTCCCAAATTTACGTGGAGCAGCACCTATTCAGTTTGCTATCTTAGAGGGACACAAAAAGGCAGGTGTAACCATTATGCAGATGGCAAAGGGACTTGACAGTGGAGATATGATTTCTAAATCAGAAGTAGTGCTAGATGCTAAAGAGACTGGTGGAAGTTTACATGATAAGTTAAGTGCTTTAGGTGGAACCTTAATTCTTGATACATTAAAGCAGATCGAAGAAAAGACAGCTACGTATACTCCACAAGGAGAAGAATTCACCTATGCAGGTATGCTTACAAAGTCTATGGGAGAAATTGACTGGAATAAAGACGCTATAACGATTGAACGTTTAATTCGTGGTTTGAATCCATGGCCAAGTGCATATACATTTTTAGAGAATAAAATGTTAAAAATTTGGGAAGCTGAAATTGTAGACAAAAAGGGCAAACCTGGTGAAATTATAGAAGTAACAAAGAAAGATTTTACAGTAGCAACAGGAGATGGAAGTCTTGTGATTAAAAATCTTCAGTTACAAGGAAAGAAACGAATGGATGTAGATGCCTTTCTTCGAGGTGTGAAGTTAGAGGCAGGTATTCAATTAGGGAGGATAAATTAATTGTTTTTTGATCCAACATATATTTTAGTAATTATTGGTGCAGTCATTTGCATGGTTGCATCAGGGAATGTGAATTCCACTTATAATAAATATTCTAGAGTTCAAAGCAGTGCTGGAATGACTGGTGCAATGGCAGCTACTAGATTATTAAACTATGTGGGAATTTATGATGTGCGTGTAGAGCATATTTCTGGAAATTTAACAGACCATTATGATCCATCAAGTAAAGTACTTCGTTTATCGGATAGCGTGTATAATGCAACATCGGTAGCAGCTATTGGTGTTGCAGCTCATGAATGTGGACATGCAATTCAACATGCGAAAGGTTATGTTCCTTTACAAATTCGTACAGCAATTGTACCAGTTGTAAATATTGGCTCAACACTTTCTTGGCCAATGATTATTTTGGGTGTAATCTTAGGATGGAACAGAACATTAATTCAGATAGGAATTTTATTATTTACAGCAGTAGTTGTTTTTCAGCTAGTTACATTGCCTGTAGAGTTTAATGCATCTTCTCGTGCATTGACATTGTTAGAAGAATCTGGAATTTTATATCATGAAGAGATGAAACAGTCAAGAAAGGTTTTAACGGCAGCAGCTTTAACTTATGTAGCAGCAGCGGCTTCTTCAATTTTACAGCTACTTCGTTTACTTTTATTATTTGGTAGAAGAGATGATTAATAAGAGATGATTAATGTACGATTAATAGCCTGTAATTCAATTTACGAGGTTTTAGAGGAAGGAAAATTTTCTCATTTAGTAATGGGAAGAGTAACGCTTGATGGGCAAGACCGTTCATTTTACACACGTTTAGTGAAGGGAACCATTGAGCGAATGATTACGCTTGATTATTTAATTAATAGTTATTCAAAGACAAAAGTTCATAAAATGAAGCCTTATATTCGAACAATTCTTCGAATGAGTGCCTATCAAATTTACTATATGGATCAAATTCCTGACCATGCAGTTTGTAATGAAGCTGTTAAATTGACTGTAAAAAAAGGCTATGCTGGGTTAAAAGGTTTTGTCAATGGAGTACTTCGAACACTGAGTAGACAAAAAGAAAGTGTGAAGTTACCAGATGATTTATCGATTCAGTATTCAATTCCTAAGTGGTTGGTTGACTATATGATAAAAAGCTTCGGGTTAGAAATTGCAACAAAAATGTGTAAGGCATCGCTAGAAGAAGAAAAATTATCCGTTTGGTCACCCAATAAGCACTTAGAGGGAGAACCTTTACCCTATGGACTGAATGGTGCATATGTTACAAGTTTAGAAAATCAAGACGTATTAGTTCAAGATGTCAGTTCTATGATTGCTGGAGAAATCACTTCTCCAAAAGAAGGAGATGTCATTTTAGATGTCTGTGCAGCTCCAGGAGGAAAGGCAGTACATGCAGCACTTTCATTAAATGGAACGGGCAAAGTCATTGCTTGTGATTTAACTTCAGACAAAACAGCATTAATAGAAGAAAATAAAAAACGATTAAAGGTAGAAAATTTAGTTACCAAAGTCCATGATGCTAGAAAATTAAATGAGGAATGGATAGAAAAAGCAGATATTGTCATTGCAGACTTGCCTTGTTCAGGACTTGGAATTATTGGGCGTAAGCCAGAAATTAAGTATCGAATGAGTTTTGAACAAGTAGAAGAGTTAGCAAAGCTTCAACGAGAAATTTTAGATGTTGTTTGGCAATATGTTAAACCGGGTGGTCGTTTAGTATATAGTACTTGTACATGGACTCCTTTAGAAAATATTAAAAATTATGAATGGTTTTTAGACAATCATCCATTTATCGCAGAATCTGTTAATTTGTATTTACCAGAAGAATTACACAGTAACACAACAACTCATGGATACTTGAACTTATTTGCAGGTGTTCATAAATGCGATGGATTTTTTATATCGTTGGCAGTAAGGAATAAATAAGATGAATAATGAACAAAAAGAACTTCGCTCAATGTCTTTAGAAGAGCTACAGCAAGTGATGGTCTTAGCAGGCGAAAAGCCATTTAGAGCGAAACAAGTTTTTGAATGGTTGCATAAAAAACAGGTGTCTTCAATTGAAGAAATGACCAATCTTTCTAAAAAGCTTCGAACTTATTTAAAAGAAAATTATACAGTAGATACGTTAAAAGTTGCAAAGGAATTAATTTCATCAATTGATGGTACTAGAAAGTATCTATTTAAATTGTCTGATGGAAATATTATTGAAAGTGTATGGATGAATTATAAGCATGGAAATTCTGTATGTATTTCCTCTCAGGTAGGATGCAGAATGGGATGTAAATTTTGTGCATCCACACTAGGAGGACTTGTAAGAAACCTCCGTCCATCAGAGATGTTAGAGCAAATTTATCGAATTAAAGAAGCTACTGGTCAGCGAGTAGATAGTATAGTGATTATGGGTTCAGGAGAACCTTTGGATAATTATGACTCTGTAGTTCGTTTTTTACGTTTGATTACCGATGAAAATGGTGAAAATCTTAGCAGGAGAGCAATTACATTGTCTACTTGTGGAATTGTACCAAGAATTTATGATCTTGCAAAAGAAAATCTTCCAATTACATTGGCATTGTCCTTACATGCGACAACGAATGAAGAACGAATAGAATTAATGCCTATTGCCAGAAAATATTCATTAGATGAGGTATTAGAAGCCTGTGAATATTATTTTAAGCAAACAGGACGAAGAATCAGTTTTGAGTATAGTCTTGTAAAAGATGTAAATAATTCAAAAGAACATGCGAAAAGACTTTCAGAGTTGATTAGTAAAACCAACAGTCATGTGAATTTAATTCCAGTAAATCCTGTGAAAGAGCGTTCTTTTGAAACTGTTACCAGAAAACAGGCAGAAGATTTTCAAAAAATGCTTGAAAAAAATGGAGTGAATGCTACAATACGAAGGGAAATGGGACGAGATATTTCAGGTGCCTGTGGACAACTTAGACGTTCATTTATTGAGAAGAACTAGTGTATTGTAAAAATATAGAAAGAGGCATCAGGACTCCGCCACTTTTAGACATCAGGACTCCGCCTGCTATGCAGGCACCTCATGTCAAAAGCAGGTACCTCATGCCATTAGGAGGTGGACTTATGAAAATTTGCGCAAAAACTGATCAAGGACGTCGTAGACGGATGAATCAAGATGCAGTGTTTGCAACAAGTAGTCCGATTGGTCCATTACCCAATCTAGCAATTGTAGCAGATGGTATGGGTGGACATCGAGCGGGAGATTATGCATCAAAATATACAATTAATCGAATGAGAGAGTTAATCACTCAAACAACATTCACAGAAGATCGAATTGTATTTTTATTAAAAGATTCTATTTCGATTGTAAATCAAGAATTGTTGCAAAAGGGTATGCTAGAGGAAGAATACTTTGGAATGGGAACAACAATTGTTTCTTGTAGTATAGAACCTACAGAGAGGATAGTAACTATTGCAAATGTAGGAGATAGCAGACTGTATTTTGTATTAGAAAATGAATTAAAGCAAATAACAAAAGACCATAGTTTAGTAGCAGCTTTAGTAGCTACAGGAGAATTAGATATTAATAGTGATGTTTATAAGAATAACAAAAATATTATTACAAGAGCTGTCGGAGTAGAACCTACAGTAGATGTGGACATTTTTCAGTTATCTGTAGAAGATAATGTACAGTTATTACTATGTTCTGATGGATTGACTACCATGTTAGAAGATAAGGAAATTTTAGATATTTTAAAGCAAGAAGGAAGTTTAGAGCAAAAGGTCGATTGGCTGATAGATGAAGCAAATCAGAAAGGTGGATATGATAATATCTCTGTGATATTGATCAATCCAGAATTCTAAAAAATAAGTAAAAGGAGCCATTGATTATGGATATAATCGGAAGATTTTTAAATAATAGATATGAGCTATTAAGTTCCATAGGAGCTGGTGGAATGGCAGATATCTATAAAGCTCTTGATCATACATTAAATCGATATGTTGCAATTAAGGTTTTAAAAAAGGAATTAAATTCAGATGAGACCTTTGTTTTGAAATTTAGGCAAGAAGCTATGGCGGCTGCTAGTCTATCACATCCAAATGTTGTAAATATTTATGATGTAGGACAAGAAAATGATATCAATTATATTGTAATGGAACTTTGTGAGGGTGTTACTCTTAAAGAATATATTCGAAAAAAAGGAAAACTTGATATTTCAGATACAATTAATATCGCTATTCAAATTGCTAATGGAATTCAGGCAGCTCATGATAAAAATATTATTCATCGAGATATTAAGCCACAAAATGTCATTATCACAATGGATGGAAAAGTAAAAGTTACAGACTTTGGAATTGCAAAGGCTGTATCTTCTCAGACAATTACTGCAAATACAGTAGGATCTGTACACTATATTTCTCCAGAACAAGCAAGAGGGTCTCATTGTGACGGACGAAGTGATATTTATTCGTTAGGTATTACAATTTATGAAATGTTAACAGGTAGAGTACCTTTTGATGGGGACTCAGCTGTAGCAGTTGCGTTATTACACATTCAAGGAGAAATGATTCCTCCAAGTGTGTATGAACCAATGATTCCTGTAAGTCTTGAGAAAATTGTTATGAAATGTACGCAGAAAAAACCAGAAATGCGTTATGATTCAGCGTTAGATTTAATTAGTGACTTAAGAAAAGCATTAATGACACCGAATGAAGATTTTGTAAAAATCATTCGTTTAGATACAAGTGGAGAAACTCATACATTTTCAGAAGAAGAAGCAAAGAAAATTAAAGAGCAAACTTCGGGAGCTAAAGTTCCTGTGACAACCAAAGAAGAAACCGATTATCAACTTGGGATTGATGAAGAGGAAGAGCATTCACAAGATTTAGATTTAGAAGATGAAGATATAAATGTGGATTCCAAATTTGAAAGAGTAATTATGGCAATAGGAATTGGTGTCTTAGTGATTATTATTGCAATTGCAGTCTTTTTAGTCGGAAGAACCTTTAATATTTTTCCATTGGGAATATCATCGAATAAAACGGAAACTACAAAGGCAGTTATAGAAGAAACTTTGGGAGTAAATCAAACGAGAATGCCTTCGGTTGTGGGAAAAACTTTGGAGCAGGCTTCAGATTTACTAGCAGAAGCAAACTTAGGTCGAATTTTAAAAGAAGAAGAAAGTAATGAATATGATCCAGGTTATGTTATTCGTGCAGATTATGAAGAAGGTAAAATTTTAGAGAAAAATACTCAAGTTACATTGTATATTAGTGTCACTAGTAATACAGTTACAATTCCTGAATCAATTATTGGTAAAAAGGAAAAAGCTGCAACAAATGCTTTAGTAAAGCTAGGGCTTATAGCAAAAATAGAAACTAAGAGTTCTGAGACAGCCCAAAAAGGAACAGTTTTTGATTGTAATCCAAGTGTAGGAAAAAATGTAAAAGTTGGCTCAGAAGTAACTGTTTATGTAAGTACAGGTCCTACAAAGACTATGGTTAAAGTCCCAGATATATATCTTAAGACACAAGAAGAAGCTGAGGCGTTATTGAAGGAGAGTAATTTAGTTGGAAAGGTTACTTACAACTATGACGATTCGATAGTTAAAGGAAAAGTCATTAGCCAAGAGCCAAAGGCAAGTAGTAAGACAGAGGAAGGCTCAACGGTTTCTTATGTAATTAGCTTAGGTGCAGAAGAAGTTCTAGTAGAAGTGCCTTCAGTTACTGGTAAGACCTTAGAAGAAGCTAAAGAATTATTAAAAGAAAATAAATTGTCTGTTGGTTCAGTTACTGAACAATATGATTCTGCTAAAAAAGGTGAAGTTATTTCTCAAAGTGTAATTTCAGGTACTCAAGTTTCAGAAAATACTTCGGTAGACCTTGTAGTTAGTAAGGGTGAAAAACCTGTTGAACAAGAAACTGAAACTGAAAGGCAAACCAACGAACCTACAGATAAAAAGCCAGATGAGACACAAGCTCCTCCAACAGTAGGTGTAGAACGAGTTGAACCTACAACTGGAGATGAATAGAAAGTAATAAAAATGCAAGGAAAAATTATTAAAGGAATTGGTGGATTTTATTATGTTCATACAATTCAGGATAAAGTCTATGAATGTAGAGCGAAAGGAATTTTTCGCAATAAAAAGTTAAAACCTTTAGTTGGTGATGAAGTAGAAATTGAAGTATTAGATGAAGAAAAACTTGTAGGAAATCTAGTTGATATTTTACCACGTAAAAATACATTAATTCGTCCAGCAGC
The DNA here is from genome assembly GCA_000875945.1 of Lachnospiraceae bacterium TWA4. Taxonomy (GTDB): domain Bacteria; phylum Bacillota; class Clostridia; order Lachnospirales; family Lachnospiraceae; genus TWA4. The sequence goes on from JPZU01000001.1 coordinate 2,504,514, forward strand.
TGCAAATGTAGATCAAGCTTTATTATTATTTGCTTGTACAAATCCAGAGCCTAATTATATTATGCTTGATAAGCTAATGATTGAATTAAAAAGGCAACATGTTCCAATGAAGCTTTGTTTTAATAAGATGGATTTAGATAAAGAAGAAGCAAAAAAGCTTTGTTCGATTTATAAAGATTCTGTGTGCATTAGTGTAGAAGAACGATTTGGAATGGAAAATATTTTAGAATATTTAGACCAGAAAACCACGATTTTAGCAGGACCATCAGGAGTTGGAAAATCTTCGTTGTTAAATGCACTTTATCCAAATGCAAAGGTTGAAACAGGAAATATTAGTCGAAAAATTCAAAGGGGTAAACATACAACTAGACATTGTGAGATTTTTTGTCTTGCTCCAAATACTTATTTAATGGATACACCTGGATTTACTTCTGTGAACTTAAATTTAGAAGAAATTCTGGCCCAAGATCTTCGATTCTATTATCCAGAATTTGATGAATATGAAGGAAGTTGCCGTTTTCAAGGATGTGTACATGTTCATGAGCCAGATTGTAAGGTAAAAGAAGCTGTAGAACTAGGAAGTATACCAAAAAAACGATATGATTCATATACCTATATATGGGAAGAATTGTCTTCTCATAAACGATATAAATAGAGGATAGATATGCATACAATTATTATTACAGGGGGAAGTATTGAAATTGATGAAACAACGTCTTATCTAGACACGTTGGCCTGGGATGTACTAATTGCAGCAGATCATGGAATGGATGCATGTAGAAAGCTTCATCTTAAACCTAATGTAATTATGGGAGATTTTGATTCAGTAAGTATAGAAACCTTAGAATACTATAAAACATTTGATGATATTTCATGGAGAAAATTTCCTTCAAAAAAGATGAAACGGATACGGAACTTGCCTTAGATTATGCAATTAAAAAAGGAGCAACCAAAGTAACAATTCTAGGTGCCTTTGGAACAAGAATGGACCATGTGTTGGCAAATATCTATTTGCTAGAAATAGCTTGTAATAAAGGAGTTTCTTGCCAATTAGTGAATAGTAAAAATCGTATTGAGTTACTTAGTAGCTCAAGAACATTTAAAAAGTCGGAATCCTTTGGAAAATATATTTCATTTTTTCCGTGGAATGGAGACGTTGCTCATTTAACCTTAAAAGGATTTGTTTACGAATTAGACGATTTATTTCTTGAAAAATCATGTATTCGAGGAATCAGTAATGAATTTGAGAAAGAAGAAGCAATGGTAAGCTTTGAAGAGGGAAAACTTTTATGTATAGAATCCGTGGATTAATAGTTATTTTAGCTATGATATGTCTATGTAGATGTACAAATAAACAAGTAAAATTAACTGTAGGGTTATCAGGTAATCAATTATTTAAAGTAGGCGATCAGGTTTGTACAAAAGAAGAAGCTTTAGTCTATGCAACTGCTCAAAAGAAGTTAATCGAAGATGCCTATGGTAATGGAATTTGGAAGGTAAGCACAGAGGATATTCGTGTTGAAGATTATGTAAAAAATTCCTTAAAAGACTTTTTAGCACAGGAAAAATGTATTCATCAGATGGCCATTGACCATTCAATTGTTTTAGCACAGCAAGAAGAACTTTTAGCAAGAAGTTGTGCAAATCAGTATATGGAAGAACTTACTGAGAATGAAAAAAGTCAGTTAAAAATAACCGATGAACAGATAACAAAAATTTATGAAGAGTATATTTTGGTTCAAAAAGTAGAAAGTGAACTTACAAAAGATAAAGTTGCTCAAATCAGTGATAATGATGCAAGAGTTATGCAGGCAAATGTTTTAAAACTTGATAAATCAGATGACAATAAAAAGTTAGCACAGACTGTGTTAAAAAGGGTTCAATCAGGAGAGAAATTTGAAGAACTTGCCAAAAGATATACAAAGTTAGAAGAAGTTTCTCAAAAAATTTCTAGAAATCAATATGAAACAGAATTTGATGAAGTAGCGTTTACTTTAACTGATGGTCAAATTAGTAATATCATTGAAACAGATTCCGCTTATTATATTATTTCTTGTATAAAGAGTTATGATAAAGAAGCAACAAAGGCTCACAAAGCAGAGATGGAGCAAACAAATAAGAAAGAAGTTTTTGATTCAATCTACAAAGAGTATGTAGATAAATTAAATGCTCAATTTAATGGTTCAGTTTGGAATGACTTGAATCTAGAAGATATCCCTTTATTAGAAAAGGCAGATTTCTTTAAAATTTATAATACATTGGTTGAACAGTAATAATTTATTAGCACTCATTTTAGATGAGTGCTAATTTTTTCTTGACATTTGAATTAAATGGTATTATAGTATGTAATTATGAAGAATAAATAAAATTAAGAGGTGATAGAAATGGCTTCAAAGTCAGGAAATTTAACAATTAATAGTGAGAATATCTTCCCTATCATTAAGAAATGGTTGTATTCAGACCATGATATCTTTTATAGAGAATTAGTATCTAATGCATGTGATGCAATTACAAAGTTAAAGAAATTAGAGATAATGGGTGAGTATAACTTTGCTGATGATTATAAAGCAAAGGTTGAAGTTACTGTAGATGCCAATGAAAAGTCTATTACAGTTTCAGATAATGGTATTGGTATGACTTTTGAAGAAGTAGATGAGTATATTAATCAGATTGCTTTTTCAGGTGCAGCAGATTTCTTAGAAAAATACAAAGATAAAACCAATGAAGATCAAATTATTGGTCACTTTGGTTTAGGCTTCTACTCAGCATTTATGGTTGCTGATAAGGTGACTATTGATTCACTTTCTTATAGAGAAGGTGCTAAAGCTGTTCATTGGGAATCAGAAGCAGGTGTTGATTTTAAAATGTCTGAATCTGAAAAGACTAGTGTTGGTACAACGATTAAGTTGTATTTAAATGAAGACAGCTATGAATTTAGTAATGAATATCGTGCAAGAGAAGTCTTAGAGAAATATTGTTCATTCATGCCAACTGAAATCTTTTTAACTGTAGCAGGCAAAGAACAAGAGTATGAAACAGTTGAACCTTCAGAAGTTCGAGATGATGATGTTGTAGTTGAAACCATTGTTGAAGAAGCAAAGACTGAAGAAAAAGAAAATGAAAATGGCGAGAAAGAAGTTGTAGAAGTTTCACCAGCAAAGGAAATGGTAAAAATTAATAAGCGTCCAGTTGCATTAAATGATACCACTCCTTTATGGGCTAAGCATCCAAATGAATGCAGTGATGAAGAATATAAGAAGTTCTATACCAAAGTTTTCCATGATTATAAAGAGCCACTATTTTGGATTCATTTAAATATGGACTATCCATTTAACTTAAAGGGTATTTTATATTTCCCTAAGATTAATATGGAATATGAATCAGCAGAAGGTGTGATTAAGTTATACAACAATCAGGTATTTATTGCTGATAATATTAAAGAAGTTATTCCTGAATTCTTAATGCTTCTAAAAGGTGTGATTGATTGCCCAGACCTTCCATTAAATGTATCTAGAAGTGCTTTACAAAATGATGGATTCGTAAAGAAGATTTCAGATTATATTACGAAGAAAGTTGCTGATAAGCTTACTGGTATGTGTAAGACAGATAAAGACAGCTATATTAAATATTGGGATGATATCAGCCCATTTATTAAGTATGGTTGCTTAAAAGATGAGAAGTTTGATGATAAGATGAAAGATTTCATGCTTCTTAAAGATACTAAGGGTGAGTATAAAACTTTAGCAGAACGTTTGGAAGACAATAAAGAAAAGCATGAGAATACAATTTTCTATACAGATAATGAAAATGAACAGGCTCAGTATGTGAAGATGTATAATGATGCAGGTGTAGATGTTGTAATTCTAAATGCAAGAATTGACAATCCATATATTAGTCATTTAGAGCAAAAAAATGAGAATTTAAAATTCTATCGTGTTGATGGTGAATTAAATGATTCATTTAAAGATGAAGTTTCAGAAGATGAAACTAAGAGATTAGAAGAAACAACTACTGCGATGAAAGAACTCTTTAAGAAGGCTTTAAATAATGAGCAGTTAGAAGTAAAAGTTGAGAAGTTAAAGAGTAAAGATGTTGCTTCAATGATTACACTTTCAGAGCAGAATAGAAGAATGCAGGATATGATGAAGATGTATGGAATGGATTCTTCAATGTTTGGTGGATCAGATGGACAGACCCTTGTACTTAACTTTATTCATCCATTAGTTCAGTTTGTTGTAGAAAATCCTGAAGGTGAATATACAAGTAAGATTTGTGAACAGCTTTACGATTTAGCATTACTAAGTCATGGCAGTTTAAGTCCAGAGCGAATGAGTGCATTTGTTACTAGAAGCAATGAGTTAATGCTATTATTAAAATAGATTTTTGCAATACAAGACCCTTGGAAATACTTGATTTCCAAGGGTTTTCTTTATGTCCAAATCTATCAAATTCTATCCATTAGTGACAAAATAGATACAATCTAGTGACACATTAGTGACACATTAGTGACAAATCATTTCTTTAAACTAAGCAGCTTTTCAATAACTAAATTCTCTACATAAATAGGACAAATTCTTATTCCTGATTCCCAATTTTGTAGAGTCCTAATTGGTACACCAATTATTTCAAAAACTTGTTTCTGGGTTAATCCTGCTTGTTCCCTTGCTTCTTTAATTGTCATTATTTCACCACCTTACCAAGTACTTCATCAATCAGTCTTTTAATATAATCACTGAATTTAAATTCATAGACTCTATAGGATTCATCTGTAATTTCAATAACGTGTTTTCTTTCTAAAGCTTTTAAAGCACTTTTATTTTCTGCCACCCATTTATCATTACGAATATAATTTTCTATACATTTACATAAAGCATGATATTGTGATGTTGTAAAGATATTAGCTGTATTGTTTAGAATTGCCATGTAGCAATCTTCAATCAAATCATTAGATTCTTTTTAATAACTTCTACTGGTTGCCATTGAGTATAACCTAATTTCTTATTCCAACTAAAATCATATTGACCTGATCCGTTATAAACATGTACCCATCTAAATTTATTAGAAAGTTTCTTTGCTAATTCAGACATATCTTTAACCATGCAGGCACTAATCACAGTGACTTTTAGATTTTCATCATCTATAATTTCTTCTTTATAACTTACAGTCTTAAAAGTATTTACTTCTTCTAAACCATTTAATTCTTGTCTAATTTCTTTGATTCTAACCTTTGCAAAATCATTGTAACATTCACTGTCCATAAGGATGTTTTTCCACATCTCTAGTTCTTCTTTTAACTCTTTTACTTCTTCTTCTTTTTCTAATTCAATTCTTTTTGCAATAAAGATGAAATATTCTAATGTATCAAATTCCCCTTCATTACAAAATTCGTCGTATAGTTCTGAATTAAGAGGATAAATAGGAGTATCTAAAAGATAATAATTATGATATACATCTTCTCTATTTGTAATTCCCATATCTTTAGCTTCTTTCATAGATTCCTGAATAGCTTCTTCATACCCTAATTCTTTAGTGTAGCAATCTTTAACATATCTCTGTCCTTTGGTCAATTCTTTTTCTTCTTTAGCTTTCATACTCTGGAATTCTTCCATCATCATCTCGTATAAATCCTCTAAAACAGACTTCTTTAAAGACTTTAGAAAACTTTCTGTTTCTCTACCTCTAAGAAATTTATGTGTTAAGTCGCAAGCATCATTATCATACTCACGAATAGCATCAAGTAATAAGTTTGTACAATTCACAAATAGCACACCATTTTTAATTTCATTATTTACTACTTCATTGTGTTTTCCTACGATTGCTTCAATTAATTCTAACTTTGTCATAATTTTGTTTCCTTTCTTCAATACATTATTTTGCTTAGTGATGATTTAATTCATCATAATCATAATACACCTAATGAGTGTGCTTGTCAAGAATTAATTCATTATTTTTAAAAAATAAATATTGAATTAATACAAAACAAAAAGACATCCAAAAAGGATGTCTTAAATTTTATTAATTGCATTGAGTAATTCGTCAATTTCAAAGTGTGTATAAACTGTTTCTGTGATAGTTTGTCCTTTATGACCAATTATTCTCTTTATTACTCTATCATCAACTCCTGCTGATGTCAAAAGAGATACACAAGTGTGTCTTGTATCATGTGGTTTATGTTGGGCCATATCAAGTTGTTTCATCAAAGGTGTCCAATAACTATCATAATAATTTTTATATAAAAGATGATTACCTTCAGGACTACTAATCAAATATTCACAATCATTCTTGGCATACCATTCTTTAAAAAATGGTAAAACTTTATCAGCAATTGGAACTTTTCTAATACCTGATTGTGTTTTGGATGCAACTACATCAAACCATTTTTCTTCAAGATTTACATTTTCTTTCTTCAAATCAAGCAACTCACCAATCCTTAGACCAGTATAAATTAGCATAAGGACTACAGATAAATATTCATTAGAATCTTTATATTTCCATAATGTCTTTATTTTTCCTCTATTAAAAGGTGATCTAGTAAATCCGTTTGGGTTACCTGCTTCACTTATATCCACATAACGCACCATATTTCTTTTATCTGCTGCGACAATTTCATATTTTACTGCATAATCAAAGACCATTCCAAACAATCCTTTTAATTTTCGTAGAGTCGGTGTGTTTTTACCAGAATCATCTACAATCTTTTGCAGATGATTTAATTTTATATCTTGCATTTTCATATTTTTTATAGAGTCACACAATTTATAGGATGTCTTATAACCTCTCACATTCGCTTCACAAACCTTTTTAAAGTGTTCGGTAGACCAATTGATATATACTTCTTCAAAAGTGGCTGTATTTGGTTCATAAGGGTCTTTATTGAATTCTACAAGTGCTTCGAGTGCTTCTTTTCTACTTTCATAATATCCAATATACTGATAAATCGGATAAGACTTTTGCTTTTCTTCATTCCAAGTAAAACCTGTGGTCTTTCTAGCACACCAAGGTTTTCTTCTTGTACCTTTTAATTTATATACACTTCCAAATCCATTTGGTAATTTCATTTGTATCATCTCCTTAATTTTGGGTATAAAAATAACAGCTATTGCAAAATAGACTGTCAGATGATACAATAATAGTTGCTTAGTGGTGATTGTTCATCTAACAGTATGATGAATAGTTTCCTTTCAAAATACCATCCTAACTGTCAATTAGGGTGGTATTTTTATTTTATCAAAGACAAAATGTACTACCAAAGACACTATAAAGACACCATAAAACCCCTTGATTTATAAGGGAAAAATGGACTTTTTGTCTTT
>JPZU01000001.1:2511846-2523204 GCA_000875945.1 Lachnospiraceae bacterium TWA4
ACTTAATTTTAATCGTATATTTGGTATTAGTATATCCAACTACATCTGATTTTACATCATCATTGGAATATTGAACAGCTTCAACTAGGTGTTCACCTTCTTTTATACTGTCCCCTTGTAAGTCCAATGATACTTGGGAGTCTGCCAACTGTTCTTTAGATGCTAACATACCATCAATGTAAATGTATGTAAGTTTAGATCCATCTGCCCCTTCAGTATTAATTCCAATTTGTGTAACTGAAGTATCAGAATCTATATATTCTACTAAAGCAGCTTCTTTGGAATCCCCACCTGCACCGACTAAGTAAAATTCACCTTTATAATTTTTTTCAAGTCCTGTACCATCAAAATCTTTAGTGGTGGATTGTGCAGTAGTTTCTACTTGTGTTTGTGTGGATTGTGTTTGAGTTTCTTGTGGTTTAGAGCTACAAGCAGGAAGTAATAACATTGTACCTGCAAGAGTAATAATTAATAGTTTCTTTTTCATAATTTAATTTCCTTTCTAAAATTTTTGTCTATTCTCAACTACTTTTCCAATGATTTTGACAGGTTTATTTAAAATGTCAGCATTAGAAAAATACATTGGATCATAAATAGGGTTTAATGATTGTAATGTAATACCATCTTTATATTTTAATAATCGTTTACAACAAGCATCATCACCATTCACCTTTGCAATTACAATATCCCCATTTTCAGCATCTTCTTGTTGTTTTACAATCAGGACATCACCTTCTTGAATCCTTGGTGACATGGAATCCCCTTTAACCTGTAATCCGAAAAAATTACCAGTCCTTGCTAACTTTTCTGAAATTTCCTCCCATTCACTATTTTCATCTACTAATTCGATAGCAGTATTTGGAATACCACATGGAACTTCTCCTAACACAGGTATTCGGATTCCTGCTTCAATTCTTCTGACTTCATCAGATAGACCTTCTTTTTGTTCTTCAGTCCATTTAGCAATTACTGCATCTTGTTCAGACATATAATCACTATCACCTGTTAAATAGGCAGTCGATACACCTAAAACATCAGCCACTTTTTTAATACTACTAGTAGTAGGATTAAATTTATTCCATCGTGAAATTGTCCCTAATCCTAAATTTGATTCGATTTCTAATTTTCTTCTTGACCATTTTCTTTGTTTTAATAATTCATTAATTCTATCAATTCTAACCATATTTTATCCTTCCTTAGAAACACTCATTGAGTGGATATTGAAGAAATTCATCAAAATATATTGACAATATTGAATTAATTCAGTATATTAAAAGAACAAGTGATGATTTAATTCAATAATCAATGGAATTCTAATGAATTTATTTTCTTTAGTATAATTGGATGTTTTAAGTATAGGATAAATTCAACAGAAAGTCAATTGATTTTGATGAATATTTTCATTCGTTTGTATTAATAAACTATTACAAATTTAGGAAAGGAGTGTTGAGTTTGCTATACGAGAAAATCAAAAAGTTGTGTGAAGAAAATGGTATTTCTATCAGACAACTAGAAAGAGAAGCAGGAATCACACCTACAATCATTTCAAGATGGAAAACGTGTTCACCTAATGTCATAAATCTTCAAAAAGTAGCAAAATATTTTGATTTACCAATTGATTATTTCATAGAAGGAGATGATGAAAATGAAAAAGAATAGATTGTCAGTTGGTCATGTAGCTGAATTGATGGAAGTATCTGAACAATTTGTTCGTGTAGGACTTCAACAAGGAAAATTCCCATGGGGTTATGCTGTTAAGATGTCAAGTCAATATACTTATTTCATTAGTCAACAGAAATTTACAGAGCATACAGGGATAGAGGTTCAGGAAATATGGTAAAATTATTTCCACATCAGCAAGAAGCACTAGAGCAGACCGAGGGTCTGCCAAACATAGCAGTTTATCACGATATGGGGCTTGGTAAGACATACACAGGAAGTGAAATGATGATTAGATATGGTAAAAAAGTAAACCTGATCATATGTCAAAAATCCAAAGTTTCCGATTGGGTGAATCATTTTGAGAGTAATTATATCAATATTCATGTTTTGGATTTTACTGATAAAAAACAATTTAAGTTATTTTCAGATAGAGGTGGGTATCAAGTTTTTTTAGATTATTCTCCTGAAATTTATATCATCAATTATGAGTTAGCTTGGAGAAGAAAGATTCTAAGTCAATTAGAAGATTTTACTTTAATGTTGGATGAATCTTCATTAATTCAGAACAAGACAGCTAAACAGACGAAGTTTATTCTTAAAATGAAACCTGCACACGTTATCTTATTATCTGGTACTCCTGTTGGTGGTAGGTATGAAAACCTTTGGACACAATGTCATCTGTTGGGATGGGGGATTTCTGAACAGCTTTATCAAAAACAATATGTAAATTGGAAATTAACTGAAGATGATGGTTCAGGAGTTAGACATAAGATTGTTGATAAGACTAATCCATACAAGAACATTGAAAGACTAAAGTCAAAAATGAGAGAATATGGAGCTGTATTTAAGAAAACCGACGAATGTTTTGAATTACCTGAACAAATCTTTCAAGAAATCAAAGTGCCTGCTACTAAGGAATATTGGAAGTTTATGAAGGACTGTATTATAACAATTGATACCTATAATCTTCATGAATTTGAAGATACATCTGATTTTTATGGACAGGATGTTACACCAAAAGTTGAATTGATTGGTGACACAATGTTGACTAAGATATTGTATTTAAGACAATTAGCAAGTCAATATAATAAAAATAAAATTGATGCGTTTAAGGATCTATTAGCATCTACACAGGACAGATTAATTGTTTTTTATAACTTTGATACAGAATTAGAACAACTTAAAAAAATCTCTAAAACTTATAATAGACCGATATCAGAAATTAATGGTCATTGTAAAGATTTAACAGCTTATGAACATGAGTCTAATTCAGTTACCTTGTGTCAATATCAATCAGCAAGTAAAGGACATAACCTTCAGAAGTGTAATAGAATTATATATTTTAGCTTGTGTCTTTCTTCAGAAGATTTTGAACAGTCAAAGAAAAGGATTCATAGGATTGGTCAAAACAAGCCATGTTTTTATTACATTTTGACTGCAAGAGGAACAATTGATAATCAAATTCTAAAGACCTTGGAAGAAAGGAGAGATTTTACAGATGAATTATTTAAAGAAAATTCTGATTAAATCATTCACTTTTGTGAATTTTATTAGTCTTATGGTTTTATTTTGTGCAATTGAATCAGTAGTAGATTCATGGGAATTATGTTTTTTAATGTTATTTAATATTATTTGGTTATGTCTATATGGTTATCAGGAAGGATGGTTTGATTATGATTAAATGTAAAGTTTGGGAAAATGCTGATTGTGGTAAATTAAATTGCTGTTACACTTGTGATGAGTGGGATGATTGTGATTATAAATGTGATTTCTTTGATAATAGAGATGATACAGATATTTTAAAAACGTGTACTGATGCAGAAGAAGTTGGAGAGATTGTTGACTTAACTCAACAAGTTCCAGAAGTAATTAAAGCAATCAGTGATATCTGTACACAGAAAAAGAATATTGAAGCACAAGAAAAAGAAATGAAGCAGAAGTTACAGGAAGTAATGGAACAATTCGGAGTTAAATCATTTAAAAATGATGTCATTGAAGTTACTTATGTTGCACCAACAACAAGGATTTCTATTGATTCTACGAAGCTAAAGAAAGAACTTCCTGAAGTTGCAGAGAAGTATTCAAAAACTTCTAATGTATCTGCATCAATCAGAATCAAGGTAAAATGATGAAGGATGAGTTGATAAAAATTATTGCTAATGCTTCAAAAACTAATAATCATGAGCTGTTAATTGAATTTTTAGATGAATATAAATTGCATGGATTAAAAGATGCAACTGAAAAGCAGCTAAGACAGTTTATTCGAGAGAAAGGATTAGAAGATGGCAAGTGAAAAGAACTTTGAAAACAAAGTAAAAAAGTATTTAAAAGACCAAGGTTGTTGGTTTATTAAATATTGGGGTGGTGGAGAATTTACTAAAGCAGGTGTTCCAGATGTTCTTGCTTGTGTGAATGGTCATTTTTTAGGTATCGAAGTAAAAGCATCTAATGGAAAACCCTCAAAACTTCAGATTTATAACTTGAGGAAAATTCATGAAGCAGGTGGATATGCAATTTTACTTTATCCTGAACATGAAATACTCTTTAAGAATTTCATAGATTGTTTAATTTACAATGATATTGAAAACACAAAATATAATTATGATTTGTTTAAAATAAAATGGGAAGCATGGGAAAGGAACTATTTTAATGAATAACTTTCATTTTAGTACAGTCGGATGTTTTGAAGATTGCCCTTATAAGTTTAAATTAAGGTATTTGGAAAACCTTGAAACAATTCCAAGTGATGATCCTACAAACCCTTTAATCTTAGGAACAGCAATTCATAAGGCTATGGAAACAGATCTTAAAACAGCAATTAAAGAATATTATGCTTCATATAACATTATTACAACAGAACATGAAAATGAAGTCATTAAGATGGAATATTGGATTCCTAAATTAAAATCATTAATTCCTGAAGGACTTCATGAGGTGAATTTTAAAAATGATGTTTATGAAGGAACTGCTGATTTATTAGTACCTGTAAAACCAATTGAGAGAATGGAAAATGTTTTTGATTTATATGATTTTAAGTATTCAAATAATATAGAGCATTATATGGATTCCAGACAGCTTCATGTTTATAAATATTTCTTAGAAAGAATTAAAGGAATTTATATTAAAAGAATGTACTTTGTGTTTGTTCCAAAAGTAAGGATAAGACAAAAGGGTACAGAGAGTATTGAACAATTTAGAACTAGATTGTATCAAGAACTTAGTCAAAAAGAAATAAAAATCAAAGAAGTTTTATTTGATGAATCAAAAGTTTTTGATTTTTATGAAAGCACTATGAGAATAGGATTAACTAAAAGTTTTGATAAAATGATATCTTATTATTGTGATTGGTGTGAGTATAAAGATTATTGTAGAAAGGATTTAGATTATATGTTATTACCAAAGGCAGAACGTAGAGATGTTAGAAAGACTCAAAAAAGAAAATTATGGATTTATGGGGGGTGCATTTAGTGGAAAAACTACATTCATGGACAAAGCACCTGCACCATTAAATCTTAATACAGATGGGAATATTCAATTTGTAACTATGCAGTTTGTACCAATCAAGGATACCATGGAAGGTAGACAACACGTTTTAGCATGGAAGAATTTCAAAGATGCAATCAATGAATTAGAAAAGACATCAGGTGAAAATGGTTTCAAGACAATTATTGTTGATCTTCTTGAAGATACTTATGAATCATGTAGATTGTATATGTATGATAAGTTAGGAATTACACATGAATCGGATGATTCATTCAGAGCATGGGACAAGGTTAGAACCGAATTTTTATCAACAATTCGTAAACTTATGAATCTTGATTATGAAAATATTGTACTGATTAGTCATGAAGATACTTCTAAGGATATTACTAAGAAGTCAGGTGATAAGATTACAGCAATTAAACCTAATATTGCAGAAAAAGTTGCAAATAAAGTTGCAGGTATGGTTGATATTGTAGCTAGAGTTGTTGTTGAAGAAGATGGTACTAGAACTTTAAACTTTAAAGCTAATGAAGTTGTATTTGGTGGTGGGAGATTAAAGAATATTAGTACCACACAGATTCCTTTAGATTGGAATGAACTTTGTAAAGTCTATGACGAAGCAAATAATTTTTTTGCAAATATCAATGAAGTAATTCAATACGATAAATAAAAACAATATCGAAAAAAATCATGAAGAAAACAAAGTTGAACCTACTAATTCAGTAGATGATAAGTTTATTAATATTCCAGATGAAGGTGAAAAAGAAGAACCTGAACAGGAAGAGAAACCAAAGAGAACTAGAAGAACACGTAAACCAAGAGATTAATTTAAGAAAGGTTAAGAATATATGGGTTTTACAGAAATTTTAACAATTATCTTTGTTTTACTGAAAGTGTTTAAGTTTGTTGATTGGTCATGGTGGATTGTAGTTTTACCAGAATTAATCATGGGTTCAATTTATATTTTATTTACAATTCTCTATATGTTAGGTGTGAGAAAAGCAAATAAACATTTTGATGATATGTGGAATAAATTTTAAAAATAGAAAGGTTAGGTAATTATTATGAGTATTTTTGATGAATGGAACAAGAACATTGACACAGAAGGTCTTGCAAAGGACACAAAAGAAGCTGAAGCAAATGGTGGATCAGGAGATTACCCAGAGGTACCTGTTGGTACTTATGAAGTTGGAATTGAGAAGTTGGAATTAAGAGAATCATCAAATCATAAACCAATGGTTACAGCATGGTTCAAGATTCTCCAAGGGGAATACGCTAATAGTTTATTATTCATGAATCAGATTGTTCTTGAAGGTTGGCAGATTGGAAGTGTAAATAGATTCTTACGTTCTTTAGAATCAGGGGTTAATGTGGAATTTAAGGATTACGTGCAGTATAACAATTTAATCATGGATATTCAGGAAGCTATTGATGGTAAGCTAGAGTTTTTATTAGAGTATAAAAAATCAAAGAAAGATTTCCCTATTTATACAATTAAAGAAGTGTATGAAGTTTAAATGTGGAATGTGCCATGTGGTGAAAGATGAAAGTACCTTTTACTATATGGTACATAAAAAAAGATATAGTTCATATTGTAAAACTTGCAGACGAACATACATGAGAACTTATATGAGAAGTTATAGGGAAGTGAAGAAAAATGGTGTTTTATGATTATGAAGTATTTAAGCATGATTGGTTAGTAGTTGCACTTGATATGGTAACACAAACAAAACACGTAATCATTAATGATTGTGAGGAATTAAAGAGATTTCATCAAGAGCATAAAAATGATATTTGGGTTGGATTTAACAATGTACATTATGACCAATACATTCATAAGTCTATTTTATATGAATTAGATCCCAAAGAATGTAATGATTTTATTATTTCTAAAGGTAAAGCAGGATATCAATTTAGTAATTTATTTAAAGATACTAAAATGATTAATTATGATGTGATGCTTAGAACAGACAGAGGTTTAAAAGCATTTGAAGGTTTCTTAGGAAACAATATTAAAGAAACAGATGTACCATTTAATATTGATAGAAAATTAACTGCAGCTGAAATTGAACAGACGGTATTTTATTGTACACATGATGTTGAACAAACAGTACAAGTGTTTATGAGAAGATATGATGAGTTTAACGCAATGATGTACTTTATCAAACATTTTAAATTACCTTTAAATTATTTAGAAAAAACCAAATCACAATTGACTGCAATTATTCTTGGTGGAAATAGAAAAGGGAAAACCTTTAATGATGAGTTTGATTTTCCAATTTTAGACTGTATACAGTTAAGTAAGTATAAATATATTGCTGATTGGTATAAGAAGCCTGAAAACAAGAATTATGAATGTAGACAAGAAAATGTAATAGTTGCAGGTGTTGAACATACCTTTTCATGGGGTGGTGGACATGGAGCAATACCAAAATATCATGATGATGGGGTTTTCATGATTGCAGATGTAACAGCTTATTACCCATCACTTCAGATGAAATATCATTTTGGTTATAGAGTAATGGATCGTCCTGAAAATTTTGAGTTTATTCATCAATCTAATATTAAATTTAAGTATGCAGGTGATAAGAAAGCAAGACTTCCATTTAAAATTATGGATAATGCAATCAGTGGTCAAATGAAACAAAAATCATCTGCTTTATATGATCCAATGTCTAATAATTCTATCTGTGTCAATGGTCAGATGCTATTGCTTGACCTAATTGAGCATTTAGAACCTTATGTTGATTTAATACAGAATAATACAGATGGTATTGTTTTTAAGGTTAGAGATTATGATAAGGATTTTGATATTATTGATGATATTGTCTACGAATGGGAACAGAGAACAGGAATGAAGATGGATTTTGACACATTCTTTGGTGAAATCTATCAGAAAGATGTGAACAACTATTTATTAGTTGACCATGAAACAGGTGCTGTTAAATCAAAGGGTGAGTACATCAAGAAGTTATCTGATCTTGATTATGACCTTCCAATTCTAAACAAAGCATTAGTTGATTATATGGTTAAACATATATCTATTGAAACAACTATTTTGAATTGTAATGATTTAAAAGAGTTTCAGATGATTAGAAAAATTTCTTCCAAATACTCAACTATTTTGCATGGTGGTTACTGGGAAAATTATAAAGCAATCAACCCATCTTCAGGAAGATTAAAAACTTTTACAAGATTCGTTGGAGATAGAAAGACCATTAAAGAAAGATGTATAAGAATATTCGCATCAACTGATTTAAATGATGGTGGATTGTGGAAGGTTAAAGGTGTTGATAAAATTGAAAAATTAGAAGGTACACCGACACATAGTTTTATTTATAACGATAATGTAAATGGTGTAAAAGTTCCTACAAAACTAGATAAACAGTGGTATATAAATACAGCAAAAGACAGACTTAAAGCCTTTGGTGTTTGTGTATAGAAAGAAGGTGATTGATTGAAATGGGAAGGGGACACTGAAGTGTTCAAGGGATACGCAACAGGGAAAGGAAAAAAGCCTTCCATGAAAGTTAAGGATGTTGATCTTCTTTCATGGAAACAGGTGGAATCTTGTGAATCGTTTGGTGCAATCCTAAATAAAGATTATGTAGATATTAGTTTTGATTCAGATGAATTATCACAGAAATTTTGGGATATGGCTGAACAGAATAATTGGCAATGTCTTATTTTAGAAAATCCTTCAAATGGACATATTCATTCATATTGGAAAGATACAAAAGGAAGGATTGAAAAAGGTGGTAAGGATAAAAAACTTGCTGTTGGATTAATTGCTGATATTCATTCAGGAAGTACATATATACCACTAAAAGTTGATGGTGTAGAGAGATTCCCACCAAGTGTAGAACCTGTGAGTATTCAAGAAGTTCCAAATGAGTTACTTCCAGTTAATACACAGATTGATTTAATATCATTGACTGAAGGTGATGGTAGAAATGAGGAATTATTTAAGTATATCTTAATTTTACAATCTCAACTTGGACTGGATAAAAATGAAATTAAAGATGTACTTAATAACATCAATCATTTTATTTTTAAAGATGCTTTATCAGAAAAAGAAATGGAAGTTATAACAAGAGATGAAGCATTTGCTAAACCTGTATTTTATAGGAAAAAGACATTTTTACATGATGTGTTTGCACAATATCTAAAAAGTGAATTTTGTATAAAAAGGATTCAAGGACAACTTCATGTATATGATGATGGTGTTTATAAAACAGGATATAGATATTTAGAGTCGAAAATGGTGCAAATTATACCAAACTTAAAAGCTACACAAAGAAGTGAAGTTATTAAGTTTTTAGAAATAACAACACCTGAAGAAACAGTTCCAAGTGATGCAAGGTATATTGCTTTTAGAAATGGAATTTATGATTTGGCAGAGAAAATTCTTATTCCTTTTAGTTCTGATTATGTTATCACAAATAAGATTCCATGGGATTATAACCCTAATGCCTATTCAGAGTTATGTGATAAAACATTAGATAAAATTTCTTGTGATGATAAAGAGATTAGATTGTTACTTGAAGAATGTATAGGATATTGTTTTTTTAGACAGAATGAATTATCTAAATCTTTCTTTCTTACAGGTACAGGAAGCAATGGTAAATCAACTTATTTAGATATGATTGAAAATGTTCTAGGTATACAGAATTATGTTTCGTTAGATTTAGATGAGTTATCAGATAGATTTTCTAGTACAACTATGTATGGAAAATTAGCAAACATAGGTGATGATATTTCAGATGAATTTCTTCAAGGAAAAACAATAGCACAATTTAAAAAGATTGTATCTGGAAATAACATTAAAGCTGAAAATAAAGGTCAAGATGTTTATTTCTTTAAACCAATAGTTAAGCTGCTTTTTAGTGCAAATGAGATTCCAAGAATGAGAAATAAAGGTTTTGAAGCTATAAAAAGAAGATTGGTAATCATTCCATTTAATGCTAAGTTTTCTAAAGATGATCCAGATTTTGATTCAACGATTGGTTGGAAACTAAAAAGTCAAGAAGTCGCTGAATACTTAATTCAGTTAGGACTTCAAGGACTAAAAAGAGTTTTAGATAATCAAGGGTTTACAGAAAGTCAAAAAGTTAAAGATGAAATTTACAATTTTGAAAAGAATAATAATCCAATTCTTTTGTTTTTGGAAGAACTAGAAGAGCATGAGATTTTAAATCATGAAACAAAACAAGTGTTTACTCGATATGATACGTTTTGTCATGAAAATGGATTTAATAAAATGGCAATGCAAGCGTTTACTAAAGAAATAAAAAAGTATTTAAAATGTGAACGTAAACAAATAAGAAAAGATGGTAAAAGAATAATTGTATTTTGTAGAAAGGGGTAATTATGAGTAATCATTATAAGGGATGTAAGAAATGTAAATATTTTGAGGAACAAAGACTGTACTGCAGTAGAAATGATTTTCACATTAATAAAAATTTAATTGATGATAAGTGTGCATTTTTTGAAGTTACAGAAGATGATATAGTAAATCATCCTTCGCACTATTGTCAAGAAGGGAGTATGGAGTGTATTGACGAAATGGTGTCAGTATTTGGTTTACCAGCTACTATGCATTTCTGTATCTTAAACGTATGGAAATATCGAAAGCGAGCAATTTATAAGAACAAAGAAGAAGACATGAAGAAATCAGATTGGTACATGAGAACTTATAATGAACTTAAAGAAAGAGTAAGTCAGGAAGGTGAATCATGATGAAATATCATAATATTACCAAAGATGACATGTTAAATGGTGATGGATTAAGGGTTGTTCTTTGGTTAGCTGGTTGTGAACACCACTGCCCAGAATGTCAAAATCTAATAACTTGGGATCCTGAAAGTGGAATTCCTTTTGATACTGATGCACTTTTAGAAATTAATAAGGAACTAGAAAAAGATTATGTGTCAGGAATTACTTTTAGTGGTGGTGATCCTCTCCATGAATCAAATAGAGCATTAGTATCTTGTTTATGCGAATACATAAAATCCAATTTTCCTGATAAAACAATTTGGTTGTATACAGGATATATATGGGAAGATATTCTAAATTCAAAAGGATTTTTATTAAAAGATATTATTGGTTTAATTGATGTTTTAGTAGATGGGAAATTCATTGAATCTAAAGCCGATGTTAATTATCATTGGGCAGGTAGTACAAATCAAAGAGTTATAGATGTACGACAGACAA
>JPZU01000001.1:2523224-2524812 GCA_000875945.1 Lachnospiraceae bacterium TWA4
TGATTTTATATGAAAGTCATTAAAAAAGATGGGACTCATGAAGAATTTCAAGGTCAAAAGATTGTAAATGCAGTTAAAAAATCAGCAAGTAGAGTGATGATTGAACTAAATGATTCACAATATCAAGAAATTGTTACAAGAGTACAAAGTGTTATAAACAATTTTGATTCAGTAACGGTATTAGACATTCATCATATTGTTGAGCAAGTACTAGATGAATTACATCCTAAGATTGCTAAGTCTTATCGAGATTATCGTAATTACAAGAAAGATTTTGTACACATGATGGACAAAGTTTTTCAGACATCACAATCTATTCGATTTATTGGAGATAAAGAAAATAGTAACACTGATAGTACATTAGTTGCTACTAAAAGATGCTTGATTTTCAACGATTTAAATAAAAGATTGTATAGAAAGTTCTTTATGACACAAGATGAACTTCAGGCTTGTAAAGATGGTTACATTTATATTCACGATCAGTCAGCAAGACTTGATACAATAAACTGTTGTTTATGTGATGTTGGTGCAATCATGAAGGGTGGTTTTGAAATGGGTAATATTTGGTATAACGAACCAAAAACCCTTGATACTGCATTTGATGTGCTTGGAGATATTATTCTTTCAACAGCTAGTCAACAGTATGGTGGATTCACAGTACCAGAGATAGATAAAATCTTAGAACCTTATGCAAGAAAATCATACAAAATGTATTTGGATGAGTATGATGATATAAATACTTATCGCTATCCTACTAATTGTAGAGCTGATGAATATGCAACGAGAAAAGTTAAACGTGATTTTGAACAAGGATTTCAAGGTATTGAGATGAAACTAAATACTGTTGGTTCTAGTAGAGGTGACTATCCATTTATCACAATGACTTTTGGTCTTGCAACGTCAATTTTTGGAAAAATGGCAAGTATTACCTTCTTAGAAGTTCATACAAAAGGACAAGGTAAAGAAGGAAACAAAAAACCTGTACTTTTTCCTAAATTAGTATTTCTTTATGATGAGAACCTTCATGGTGAAGGTAAACAGGGTACTTGTCCGACATACTCACATGGAGTTAGTTTAGGTCAGAAAGACTTGAAATTAATGAAAAATCTTTTCAACGCAGGTACTGAACATAGAAAGTATATGAGAATGGTTTGTGTATGGGTAAATATCAATGCTCCACTATATTGGTGGAAAGAATTTGATACTTACAAAGTTGGAACAGTGGCAAACTCATGTAGTACAATGCACAAAATTCATGCTAAAGAATTTGTTCCTGAAGATTTCAGTATTGAATTGTTAGATGATGTTTCAAAAACTTATTTTAACGGATTGATTAGTTATCTGAATTTTTACAGAGATAAATATAATGAAACAGGGGATAAAGAATTTTGGAATCAGATGATTCAGTTACTACCTACATCATATAATCAGAAACGTACAGTAATGTTAAATTATGAAGTAGTTACAAGAATTATTGAGCAACGTAAACATCATAAACTAAATGAATGGCATCAATTAATCGCTGAATTTAGAAAACTTCCATATATGGATTCACTTATCTAATAGTGCTTAGTGGTTGTAGTCTTTT
>JPZU01000001.1:2527728-2543743 GCA_000875945.1 Lachnospiraceae bacterium TWA4
AACGTAGTTATAGTATAATTAATATGTATAAAAAGGTTTAGGGACATTAGTGAAATGTCCCTTTTTTGTTGTCCTAAATAAAGGGGTGTGTGTTGATGGCAAAAGGATTAACGGACAAACAAAAACGATTTGTAGAAGAATATCTAATTGACCTTAATGCAACACAAGCTTGTATTAGGGCAGGATATAAATCTAGTGAATATACAGATACAAATGCAAACAAGTTACTAGAAAATACTAGCGTTAGAGAAGCTATTCAAAAAGAACTTGCTAAAAGGTCAAAAAGAACAGGAATTAATCAAGATCGAGTAGTTCAGGAACTTGCAAGAATTGCCTTTGTAAAAATCACAGATGTGGTTGATGCTGATGGAGAGATAAACAGAGATGCTTCACCAGATGATTTAGCTTGTATCGAAGGATATAAAGTTAAAAATATGGATGGTGATAAAGGTTCATCATTTGAAAGAGAAGTCAAGCTTGCTTCAAAATTAAAAGCACTTGAATTACTTGGAAAACATCTTGGAATGTTCAATGATAAACTTCAAGTTGAAGTTACACAGCCAGTATTTGGGGGTGAAGACGAACTTGAAGAATAAAGGTAAAGGTGACAGAAAAGGTCAAAGGAAAAGAAGAAATAAACGATTAAAAGAATCACCAAAAACTAAAAGCCTTTATCAATGTATTGATGGTAATATGACAAATCATCCTACTGCATATTGTATTTATTATCAAGGGGTACTTACTAAAGGTTTAATGAGTACTCACAGATGTTTAGAACATAAATGTAGAAGGTTAAGGGTAGGTGTAGTATTTGATTAAAAAAGAATACATACATCTACCTGATGTGGTTGGTAAAGGATATAAAAGGTTTTGGAACTTTAAAGGTAGATATAGAGTAGTCAAGGGTTCACGAAGAAGCAAGAAATCTAAAACTACTGCATTATGGTTTATTTATAACATGATGAAATATCCTGATGCAAATAGTTTGGTAGTCAGAAAGACATACAGAACATTGAAAGATTCTTGTTTTACTGAATTGAAATGGGCAATGAATCGTTTGAAAGTAAGACACCTTTGGGATATTAAAGAGTCACCAATGGAAATGACTTATAAACCTACTGGACAAAAGATTTATTTTAGAGGTCTTGATGATCCATTAAAAGTAACATCAATTACTACTGAAATTGGTGTGCTTTGTTGGATGTGGATTGAAGAAGCTTATGAGATTACATCAGAAAATGATTTTGATACTCTTTGTGAATCAATGCTTGGTGATTGTCCAGATTATTTATTTAAACAGATAACCCTAACATTTAATCCATGGAATGAACATCATTGGTTAAAGAAAAAATTCTTTGATAATCCTGATGAAGATACACTTGCAATCACAACTAATTATCTTTGTAATGAATGGTTATCTGATGATGATAAAAAAGTCTTTGAAAAAATGAAGGTGAAGAATCCAAGAAGATATGCAGTTGCAGGTCTTGGTGGTTGGGGTATTGTTGATGGTCTTGTATTTGAAAATTGGGAAGAAAAACAGTTTACTCTTGATGATGTAAGAGGATTTAAAACAAAATGTGGTCTTGACTTTGGATATACTAATGATCCTACAGCAGTACCAATTATGTTTTTAGATAAAGCAAATGAAACTTTGTACATTTGGGATGAATTATATCAAACAGGACTGTCGAATAAAAAGATTTATCAAACACTAACAGATATGGGGTATGGTAAAGAAAGATATACAGGTGATTCTGCTGAACCTAAGAGCATAGATGAATTAAAAGGTTATGGACTAAGAATCAAAGGTGCTAAAAAAGGTAAAGACAGTATTCAAAATGGTATTCAGTACATTCAAGATTTGAAGATTATTATACATCCAAGATGTACGAGTTTTCTTACAGAAATCCAAAATTATACATGGGAGAAAGATAAATTTGGAAATAAATTAAAAATACCAATAGATGATTTTAATCATTTAATGGACGCTATGAGATATGGACTGGAAGATGAAATAATAAATAAAGATTGGATGTTTTAATTATGAATATATTAGGTACAGATTATAGTATATTTAGTTCAAATGTGACAAAAGATAAGGATTTAGATGGATTAGGTGGATATACAGATTTTGATGCAAAGGAAATTGTAATTAATTCAGAGATTGACACAGTCACAAGAAAGAATACAATAGTTCGACATGAAATCATTCATGCTTTTTTATATGAGTCAGGATTAGATGTTTCCTCTTGGGGGAGAAACGAAGAAATTGTAGATTGGATAGCATTACAGTTTCCAAAACTTATGGAAGTATTTAATGAACTAAAATGTATATAAGATTAAATTTAAAGAAAGAAGGTGAGGGTAGATGTTAAAAGAATCAGAGATTATACAGTTTATTAGAGAGGATATGAGTTCCACTAAGAAAAGATTTGCAAGAGTAGGACAAAAATATTATGAAGCAGAACATGATATTCTACAATATAGAATGTTTTATTTTAATGCAGATGGTAAACTTGTAGAAGATAAAATGAGATCTAATGTCAAGATTCCACATCCTTTCTTTACAGAACTTGTTGACCAATTAGTTCAATATATGCTTTCAGGAAAAGATGGGTTCATACATTCAGATATTTCAGAGTTACAAGAACGATTGAATACCTATTTTGATGATGAGTTTATTGCAGAACTTAGTGAGGTTATCAGAGGTGCATCTTCAAAAGGTTTTGAGTATATGTATGTTTACCAAAATAAAGATGATAGACTAGCTTTTCAGTCTGCTGATTGTATGGGAGTTGTTGAAGTTAGGGATAAAGAAACAGATGATGGTTGTGCCTATGTAATCTATTGGTATGTAGATAAAATTGCAAAACAAAATAAAACAATTAAAAGGATTCAAGTTTGGGATGAAAACCAAACTTATTTTTATGTCCAAGAAGATGATGGTAAACTTGTAAAAGATGAATCAGAACCTATTAATCCAAGACCACATATCACCTATAAGAAAGACGGTGATGATGCAATCTATTATGATGGATTCGGTTTTATTCCATTTTTTAGATTAGATAATAATAAGAAACAAATATCCGACTTGAAACCAATTAAATCATTGATTGATGATTATGATATCATGGCTTGTGGTCTTTCTAATAATCTTGCAGATTTTGACCATCCACTTCATGTTGTCAAAGGATTTCAAGGTGATAATCTGGAAGAGTTACAACAGAATCTAAAAACTAAAAAGATTGTCGGTGTTGATGAACAAGGTGGTATTGAAGTACACACTGTTGATATTCCTTATCAGGCTAGACTTGTGAAAATGCAGGAAGATGAAAAGAATATCTATAGGTTTGGTATGGGATTTAATTCTGCACAACTTGGTGATGGAAACGTCACAAATGTAGTAATTAAGTCAAGATATGCTTTATTAGATTTAAAAGCAAATAAGTTAGAAATTAAATTAAAACAGTTTTTAAATAAAATTTTAAAGGTTGTTCTTGCTGAAATCAATAGAGTAAATGGGACTGATTATCAGTTAAAAGATGTAAAAATCAAGTTTAATCGAGAGATTATGACCAATGCACTTGACAATGCACAAATTGAAAAGATAGATGCAGAAAAGCAGCAAGTGTTAATCAATACGATTTTAAGTCTTGCAAATACATTAGATGATGAAACAATCATTAAATCAATTTGTGATGTCCTTGAATTAGATTATGAAAAGATTAAGGGTAAAATTGATAGTTTAGATGAAGTAAAACAGAATCAGATTGCACAAGAAGTTTTAGGTGGTGATTCTTAATGAATGAACGTCAAAGAGAAGTTCAAAAGATTCATTTAACTAATGAAGCTAAAGTGTTCAAGGAGTTAAAACAAGTATACACACAAGCATCTAAAGATTGTCAAAAAAGAATCTTAGAATTGTCTATGAGGTCAGATATGACCAATATTCAAGCAATCGTTTATCAAAAACAGTATCAGGAGATTCTAAAAAAACAAATAGATTCAGTCTTAGATGAATTAAATAGTAAATCGTTCACCACTGTTTCAGAATATCTTGGAAATTGTTATGAAGATGGGTTCATTGGTACATTGTATGATCTTCAAGGTCAAGGTGTACCACTTATATTTCCAATTAATCAAGACGAAGTAGTAAAAGCCTTACAGACTGATTCAAAAATTAGTGAAGGTCTTTATTCAAGAATGGGTGAAGATACTAAGAAATTAAAATTATCTATTCGTGCTGAATTATCAAGAGGTACATTAAATGGTTCATCTTGGAATCAAATAGCAGAAAAGATTGCAATTGGTATGAATAGTCCTTTTAATAAAGCATTAAATAGAACAAATACAATTGCTAGAACTGAAGGACACAGAGTACAGCAAGCATCAACTTTTGATTGTCAAAAGAAAGCTAAAGAAAGAGGTGCAGATGTACTAAAACAATGGGATTCAACAATGGATTCTAAAACAAGACCTACACACCAAGAATTAGATGGTCAAGTTAGAGAAATTGATGAATCATTTGAAGTTGCAGGAAAGAAAGCAATGTTCCCTGCTGATTTTGGTGATCCTAGTGAAGATTGTAATTGTAGATGCTGTTTGTTACAAAGAGCAAGATGGGCGTTATCAAAGGAAGAATATTTTACTAAATGGGATGGAGATGCACATGAACTTGTAAAAGTAGAATCAAAGACTTATAATGAATTTAAAGAGAAAGTCAAAGAAATCCAAGACATTAAGGATTTGAATAAACTTAAAAATTCAGGAATGTCTGACGCAGATTTTAAAGAATATATGTCTATATTAAGAAATCATAAAAATAAAGATATTAGACGTATTTATAATAATTATGCTGATGAAATAGGTTGTATTAAACTTGATAAATCTGGTTATTATGAATCAGGAAGTAGTACAATTGTATTTAATTATCCATTACAAAAATATATAGATAATGGAAGAAGTAAATATTCTACGTTAGCTCATGAATATGGTCATTATTTTGATGAAAAAGCAGACTTTGGAGATTTACATTTTAAAGAAATTGATTCAATTCATGATAACATTTCATTTGGGCAACGTAACTTTAGAAGGAAAACGTGTAATTCAGATGAATTTTTAGAAGCTGTTAGAAAAGATAAAAAGTTCTTAAAAGATATTGGATTTTCAATTTTATATTCTGAAATGAAAGGTAAAGATGCAAGTCATGGGGTACAGGATGCTATAGATGGAATGTTTGTCGGATCTGATAAAAGAATCGGTTGGGGGCATGGTGAAAAATATTACAATCGTATATACACTAGTATAAAGAAAATGAAAGATTATGATGAAAATGGAAGATTGACTGTCCCATTGGTGAAAAAAATACAAAGTGTCTATAAATCTCTTGGATTGGATGCAAGTAATCAATCAAAAGTTTCAACAATTTGTAGAGATTATGAAACATCATCTGAAATGTGGGCTAATATTATGAGTGCTGAAACTGTTGGTGGTGAAGAATTAGAATATATAAAAAAATATTTACCAAATAGTTATAATGAATTTTTGAAAATCATGAAAGGGGTGAAGTAATGGACAAATTAAAAAAAGCATTATCAGAATATAGAGAGGTGTTTGATGATAATTTTCCAACAATTCCTTTTTCAGGAAGAACGGAAGAAGAATTATTAGGAATCATTAAGGATTGTCTTGAAAAAGGTAAAGATGTATATGATTGTGGTTATTTAGATTTAAATAGAATTTATTAAAAAAGCACCCTTTTTGAGTGCTTTTTCTTATGTTATTCGTCAGTGATGACGTTAAACATCATGTTTTAGAATAATCATCAAGACATAACTTGTAAAAATTGTAAATGAGAAGGAGAAAACAGAATGACATTACAAGAACTTTTAAAAGTACAAGGTCTTTCAGATGAACAAATCACAACTATTGTCAATCAGATGAAAGAAAATAAAATCTATACATCAAGTGAAGAAAATCTTGATGTTAGATATGGGAAGTTAAAAACAGACCATGAAGCATTAACAGGAAAATATTCTGATGCTGAAAAGTTAATTGCAGATTTACAGAAAGCATCAAAAGGTCAAAAAGATATTCAAAAGAAAATTACCACTTATGAAGAACAGATTGCACAGAAAGATGCAGAACTAGAAAAAGTCAAAATTGAATCTGCATTAAAGGTTGCACTTCTTGGTGCAAAAGCTGTTGATGTTGATTATCTAGCTTATAAGATTAAAGAAAAAGGTGAGGAAATTACACTTGATGATCAGGGGAATATCAAAAATATTGATGATATGCTTGCAGGTTTAAAAACACAGTTTCCATCCCAGTTTGAATCTACATCTCAAAAGAAGATTAATGAAAATAAACTTCCTGATGATGATCATAAAGATACCAAAGTGACAAAAGAGGAATTTGAAAAAATGGGTTATAAAAGTAGAGTCGAATTAAGACAGCAAAACCCAGAGTTATATGAAGAATTATGTAAATAGAAAGGAATTAAATAATTATGGCAGATTTAAGTAAAACAACAACTTTAGTAAATGGTGATGTATTTGACCCACAGGTTGTGTCAGATATGATTAATGCAAAAGTAAAAAAGAAAGCTGTTATGACAGGATATGTAACTGTAGACAACACACTTGAAGGTGTTGCAGGTTCAACAGTTACAGTTCCAAAATGGGGATATATTGGAGAAGCTGTTGATTTAAAAGAAGGTGAAACAATTGATTCCACTAAGATGGCATACACCACATCACAGTATGGTATCAAGAAAATTGGTAAAGGTGTTACTCTTACTGATGAAGCACAGTTATCAGGATTTGGTAATCCACTTGGAACAGCAACTTCACAGATTGCAATGTCTATTAGTGAAAAATTAGATAATGATAGAGTGAATGTACTTTATGAATCTAAAAATATTTGTGATAAGACTTCAAGTGCAATTACCTACGAATCTATTGTAGATGGTGTTGATGTATTTGGTGAAGAAGAAGATAGCAAAAAGGTCATTCTTATTCACAGTAAGCAGAAAACACAGTTAAGAAAAGATGCAAACTTCATTGCAAATGATAAAATTGCATCTGAACTTTTAGTAACAGGTGCTATTGGTCGTATTGCAGGTTGTGATGTTGTCGTATCAAATAAAGTACAGAAATTTGATAGTTGGTACAAGTTAGATGAAAAGGGTACTGTAACCGTTGATAATTCAAATCTTGCAGAAATTCAGAAATCCCTTCCTTATGCAAAAATTGGTAATAAAGTAACAAAAGTTGAAACACCTACATATTTCAACCCTATTATTAAATTAGATAATACAGCAGAAACAGAAGATGATATGTCAGCAGTTACATATTTCTTAAAGCGTGGTAACTTAGCTGAACACGAAAGACAGATTGGTGTTGGTGATAATATTGTATGTACTGCTTATGGTATGCCTGCACTAACTAACGAAGCT
Organism: Lachnospiraceae bacterium TWA4; assembly: GCA_000875945.1. Classification (GTDB taxonomy): domain Bacteria; phylum Bacillota; class Clostridia; order Lachnospirales; family Lachnospiraceae; genus TWA4. The sequence continues at coordinate 2,535,188 of JPZU01000001.1, forward strand.
AAGGTTGTAGTACTTAGAACTAAAGCTACAAAATAATATTAGAAAGTTGGTGATTCAGGATGATTATTAATGTAGAAGAAATTATGTCACTTCCTGAATTTAAAACAATGAATGAAAGGACTGTTCAACGAAAATTGAACAGTCTTGAAGTTTTAATCAGGAAATACACAAACAATAATTTCCAAAATAAAAACATTCGTTTTAAAGCTGATTCAGTTGGTACAATTCTGAATGGTTTTTCCTCATTTTTAAGAGTTGGTGATACTGTACAAATCACAGAATCAAAAGTGAATGATGGTCTTTATGTGGTAAAAGATATTGGTATTCGGTCAATTGTAGTTGATAAACCGTTGTTTACAGTAGCACATAATTTAGTTACTAAAGTAGAATATCCAATTGATGTTGTAGAAGGTATCATTAATTTGATGAAATGGGAAGTTAGCAACAGAGATAAAGTTGGGGTTAAATCTGAAACAATCAGTAGACATTCAGTTACTTATTTTGATTTAGATGCTAATAATCAAGTGATGGGCTATCCTGTGTCAGTGCTAGGATTCTTAAAACCTTATAAGAAAGTGAGGTTTTAGATGATTGGTGGAAATGTCGAAGGGATTTTACAAATCAAGCAAAGTGAAGAAAAAAATTCAATCGGTGAAGGTATTGAAAAATGGGTTGATGCTTATAAATTAATAGGTTTTTTGGATTTATCTACTGGTGATTCACCACTTAATAATTTTTATGTAAAGCTACAAGAATCTACACATATATTTATCTGTGATTTTTGTAAATTAGAAGCCTTAACAGATGATTTTAAGTGGAATTTATTTGATTTTGAAAAAGATATAATCGTAAACGAAGAATCAGATAAAGAATATATAAAACTAACATCTGAAAACACGAGAATGATTATAAATGGTGTAAAATATCAAGTAAAGTTGATTGATGATCCAATGAATTTACATCAACATTTAGAAATCTATTTAAAATATGTTGGGAGTGGTCTAGGTGTCAATTAAATTTGAAGATTACTCAAATGATATTAAAAATATTATAAAAGAAAAATCCGTTGCATGGTTGACAGAAGCAAGTGGTGAAATTGAAGCACAAACAAAAAGAAATTGTACAGTTGTAACTGGTAAAACTAAAGGTTCTTTTACTCATGTTGTTGATGAAGAAGCGTTAGAAGGACATATTGGTTCTAATTATGATAATGCTATATGGGAAGAATTTGGAACTGGTTTATATGCTTTAGAAGGAAATGGAAGAAAAACACCTTGGATTTATAAAGATTCAAAAGGTAAAACTTATAGAACTGTTGGTAAGAAACCAAAACGAATGTTACACAACGCATATCATTCTTTAAAAGGTGTTTTAGAATCATCTGCAAGGTCAATGTTTGGGGGGTTAAAATGACAAGTGAAGCATTAGGTTATATTAATACTTGTATGAATATTTTAAACATCCCATATGAATATATGCAATGGACAAAAGAATTGAACGAATCATTTGTTTATGCCGTTGGTGAATATACAGAAATGGATAATACAAATGAAGATGGTTGTGAAGAAGGTACATTTATAATAACCATAACAACTAATGATAAATATTTAGTTTTAGAAGATTTAAAGAAAAATAAAACAGTTTTTTCCAAAATATGGAAGAACGGCAATACTTGATAATGGTTCGAGTGTTGCCGTTTTTTATTCTATTGCGATACCGTTACATATGGAAGATTCAGATTTTAAAAGAATACAGATTAATTTAGCAATAAAAGAATGGAGAGTGAATTAATGGAATTAGGAAAAGAGTTTAAAAGTTCTGGTATTACCGAGAATACACCTAAAAATATTATGTTAGGTGCAGGTACAATTCACAAAGATTTGAAATTTGATAGTGAAAGTAACACTTGGAACTTTAAAGAATCACTATTATGTGCAACAAGTGGTGGGTCTAAAGTGACAATTACACCTGAACTAAAGGACATTGAAGTAGATGGTGCTCTAGTAAAAGTAAAAGGTTTACAGCAAAAAGTTGGTGAAACAGCCACTATGGAAACAAACCCAGTTGAACTAACACCTAAAATTTTAAAAATGTCACTGATTGGTGATGAAATTGATAGTGAAACTGCAATTGGGTATTCTGAAATCAAAAGTCGTGCAAGAATTGAAGAAGATGATTATTTAGAAAACATGGCATACGTTGGTAAAACTTTAGAAGGTAAACCAATTATTATTTTATTTGAATACGCAATTTGTACATCTGGATTAGCTTTAGAAGGTAAAAATAAAGAAGCATCTGTTCCACCTTTTACTTTTGAATGTGTTGCAGATTTATCACCAGAATCAGACACCTTACCTTGGCATATTTATTACCCAAAAGAAGGGAGTAACTAATAATGGAATATACTCTTAGACGATTAAAAGCAGACGATATTTTCCCAATGATTCAGTTACTTTCAAAGCTTGGGGTTAAAGAACTTAAAGATTCTTTAGACCCTGAAGTTGTAAAGAAAAGTATTCAAATGATTAGAGAAGAGGGTAATGATGAGGATAATAAAGAAAATTTACAGACTGAACTAATTTATTCTGTTGGAATGTCTGTTGTATTAGACGTAGTTGAATTTATTCTTGTAAAATTACCGACTTGTAAAAAAGAAATCTATACTATTTTAGCAAATGTTTCAGGATTGTCTGTAAAAGATATTGCTGATTTAGATTTTGCAGTGTTTACAAATATGATTTTTGACTTTGTACAAAAAGAAGAATTAGGGGATTTTATCAAGGCTGTTTCAAGATTCTTCAAGTAGGTGATATTGAGTTTATGGACTTGGTATTCAAAGAATATTCAAGTCCATTTTCTTTTATTGATTCTTTAATTATTTCTGAAAGATTTTGTGAATGGATCGACACCTTTTTAGAAAAACACAAAGAAAAGGTGCAATGGGAATATTGGTTACACAAAGTTTTTGATATGACTTGGAATGAATATAAGAAAAATTGTGATGAAAAAGAAAAATCATCTTTAGAAAATGAGATGACAGAAGATGAAGTTGAAACAGCAGTAAATGATTCTATGAACATTTTAAATAATTTTATACCTGAAAAATTATAGTAAAGGGGGTGAGTAGTTGGATTTATTTAAATTAGTAGGTACAATTGCAATTGATAACGCAGAAGCAAATAAAGGTATCGAAGATACTACAAACAGAGCAAGTAGAGCACATGGTGTACTTGGTAAAGTGGTTTGGGGGTATTGGTAAAGTTGCAGTTAAAGCAGGTAAAGCAATTGCAGTAGGTGCAGTTGCAGGAACTACTGCACTAACTGCACTAGGAACTAAAGCTGTACAAAGTTATGCAGATTATGAACAGTTAGTAGGTGGTGTTGAAACACTCTTTGGTGCAGGTGGTCAATCACTTGAAGAATATGCAAAGTCTGTTGGTAAAACTACAAAACAAGCTAAAAGTGAATACGATAATTTAATGAAAGCACAAAACAATGTACTGAAAAATGCTGATAATGCTTATAAAACAGCAGGAATGTCAGCAAATGAGTATATGGAAACGGTTACTTCATTTAGTGCTTCATTAATTCAATCCCTTGGTGGTGATACTGTAAAAGCATCTGATGTAGCTAATAGGGCAATTGTTGATATGTCCGATAATGCTAATAAAATGGGTACTTCAATGGAACTGATCCAAAATGCTTACAACGGATTTGCAAAACAGAATTATACCATGCTTGATAACCTGAAGTTAGGGTATGGTGGTACACAAGCAGAGATGAAGCGTTTAATCAAAGATGCTTCAAAAATGACAGATGTACAAAAAGACTTAAACTTGACTGTAAAAGATGGGGATATGTCTTTTGGTAACATTGTAAATGCTATTTCTGTCATGCAGTCCTCTTTAGGTATCGCAGGTACAACAGCAAAAGAAGCAGGATCTACTATTAGTGGTTCTATTGGTATGATGAAATCAGCATGGGAGAATTTCACAACAGGTCTTGCAGATGGTGACCAAAACATTGACCAATTAATGAATAATTTAATTGATTCTGTAATGACTGTTGCTGATAATTTAGTCCCTAGGATTGTAGAGTTGTTACCTAGATTGGTTGACGGTACTACAAGACTGATACAAGGTTTATCTGCTAAATTACCTAGTGTTTTAAACCAATTACTACCACCATTAATTGCAGGTGCAACACAATTAATGCAGTCGTTAGCAAATGCATTACCTAGCTTGATGAATGTATTTGCTAAATTATTACCTACATTAATTTCTGGAATTATAAATATAGCAATTAGTATTGCAAGTCAATTACCTTCATTAGTTCAACCAATTATTCAAGTTTTACCTGCAATTTTAGATTCGATTGTACAAGCAATAATTTCCAAGTTACCACCTGATTTACAATCTAAATTAAAATCAGCACTAGGAAATCTAAGTGATATTTGGGAAAGTTTGAAACAAGGTGCAGAAAAAGCAAAAGAAGTTCTTGGAAAAGTTGTTGACAAGATTCAAGAATTTTCAGGAGTAATTCCATATGCAATTGGGTTATTTGTTGCATTTAAAGGTGCAATGATGATACAAGGTGCAGTCAATGCGTTTCAGGAAGCACAAGTCGCAATTGCATTGTTGACAGCACAAACAGAGGGAGCAAATTTAGCACAATTAGCATTGAATGGTACAATGACTATTGGTGAAACTATTGTAGCATTATTGACTGGTAAAATGACTTTAGCACAGTTAGCACAAGCAGGACTTGCAAAAGGTCAAGCTGTTTTAAATGCTGTAATGAGTGCAAACCCTATTGGTATTGTAATCACTTTAATCGCAGGTTTAGTAATTGCTTTTGTAGCACTTTGGAATAAATCAGAAAGTTTTAGAAACTTTTGGATTAACTTATGGGAAAACATCAAAAGTATAACAAGTAGTGTGATTAACGCATTAAAGAATTTATTTACAAATGGTTTTAATGCTATAAAAAATATTGTAAATACAGTTTTAAATACTATAAAATCCATCATTAGTACAGTTTTAAATGCTGTAAAATCAGTGGTTAGTAGTAGATTAAATGCTGTAAAGTCAACATTTACTAGTATTTGGAATGGAATCAAATCAATTGTATCTAATGTTATCAATGGGATTAAATCAACAATTAGTAATGGCTTGAATGGTGCAAAATCAGCTGTTACTAATGTATTAAACGCAATCAAGAATAAATTTAAAAGTATTCTTGATGGTGCTTATAACATTGTAAAAAATGCAATTAATAAAATTAAGTCTGTGTTTAATTTTAGTTGGTCACTTCCAAAACTGAAATTACCACATTTTAGTGTTAGTGGATCATTTAGTTTAAATCCACCATCTATACCAAAATTTGGTGTAAGTTGGTATAAAAAAGCAATGGATAATCCTTATATGTTTACTTCACCTACAATCTTCGGGTATGATGCTGCAACTGGACAAGCTAAAGGTGCAGGAGAAGCAGGAGATGAAATGATATATGGAAAAAGAAACTTAATGAATGATATCAGCGAATCGGTTTCTTTACAGAATAAGAGTCTGATCGACACTATAAACACTAAGTTTGAAAAATTATTTGAAATATTAGCAAAATATTTTCCTGAATTTGCAAATATCGAAGTCGTATTAGATGATGGTACATTAGTTGGGAAAATCACACCAAAGGTAGATAGAAACCTAGGAATTATTAGTATACACAAAGGAAGGGGGAATTGATAAATGAATGGTGTTTTATTTGGTGAAAAACATTCATATAGGGATTGGGGTTTATTATTAAAATCAAGACCTGTTATCAGTTCTCCAAAAGTGAAAACAAATTATATTGATATACCTGCAAGTGATAGCCAATTAGATTTGACAGAATCACTAACAGGTGAAGTAACTTATGAAGATAGATTATTAAATTGTGAATTTGTTGTAACACAATCAAGAAAAAAGTGGTCAGAAATATATTCTGAAATCTTAGATTATTTGCATGGTAAACGCATGAAAATAATCTTAGATGAAGATTTGGGATATTACTACGAAGGTAGATTAGAAGTTGATGAATGGGAATCTGACAAAGTTACATCTAAAATTGTAATAAAAGGGTTGTTGTATCCTTATAAGCATGACAGAGTTAGTACAATTGAAGATTGGCTTTGGGACGCTTTTAATTTTGAAACAGGGATTATTAGAGATTACAGAAATATAAAAGTAAGTGATTATTTGAGCATGATTATTGAAGGGAATAGAGAACCATCTATTCCTTCTTTTATTGTGCAGAATTCAAACAATTTGTTAGTGAGATTTGATGATAAAAATTATGAACTTACTAACGGAACAAATAAAATTGTAGATATTAGATTAAAAGAAGGTAAGAACACCTTAATATTTACTGGTAACGGTACAGTATCAATTGATTATAAAGGGGGTAGGTTATAATGTATAAGATTTATGCAGATAATCAACTCTTTTATAACTCTTTGTTAGCACATGAAGGGTATTGTGTGTTAGAACCTAAAATGACTTTAGAGTTAAACAAAGCAGGTTCATTAACATTTCTATTACCACAAAATAACGTGCTATATAATAGTCTTAAAAAATTAAAAACAATCATAACTGTTGAGCAGGATGACGTTGAGATTTTTAGAGGAAGAATTCTGCATGATGAGAGAGATTTTTATAATAGAAAAAATGTCTATTGTGAAGGTGACTTATCATTTCTAATTGATAGTATTATAAGACCTTATCAATTCCAAGGGGATATTCCTGATTTATTTAAAAATTTTATTAGTGAGCATAATTCACAAGTTGAAGAAGTTAAACAATTCCAGATCGGGAATATTACAGTAAAAGATAATAACGATTATATAAATCGTGAAAACAGTGATTACACAAAAACATTTGATGAATTGAATTCTAAATTAGTAAATTTGTGTGGTGGTTATTTAAAAACTAGAGTTGAAGACGGTATAAGATATATTGATTACACTGAAGATTCTGGAAAAGAAAGTACACAGGTTATCAAATTTGGGGAAAATCTTTTAGATTTTACAGAATATATTAGTGCAGATGAAGTATTTACAATATTAATACCACTTGGTGCAAAACAAACAGATACCAATGGAAATGACTTGGGAAGATTAAATATTAAATCTATAAACAATGGGAAAGATTATATTGAAGATGAAGTTGCAATTGATTTGTTTGGTAGAATTTGGAATGTTGAAACATGGGATGATGTAACAATTGCTGATAATCTACTAAGAAAAGGTCAAGAGCGTTTAAAAAGTGGAATTGAAACAGCAGTATTATTAACGATAAAAGCAATTGATTTACATTTAATTGATGTTGATACAGAAATGATAAATATTGGTGATAAAGCTAGAGTTGTTTCTAAACCACATGGTGTAGATAAACATTTTGTTTGTTCTAAAATCGAAACAGATTTGGTAGATCCAGACAACACAGTTTTTACATTTGGCACATCTGCAAAAACATTGACCGAACAAGTAAAGAATAATAAAACTAAATCAGCATCTGTTACAGAAAATTTAACAACAAAAGTGCAAAACTTAAACAGTAGCATCATAAACCTAGATGATAGTGTAGATAAATTAAAACAAAAAACTACTACCACTGACATTTTTACTAGTGAAATTGCAGATACAGTTACGAAAGTAGAAAATTTAAGAAAATCTGATTCAAAAGTATTTGTATTTTTGACTGATACTCATGAAGGTGGTCAAAAAACAAATAAGTATAATCAAAAACATAAAGATAATTTTTATGATACAGTAAGTGTAATTGAAAGGCTTTGTTGGAATACAAATATTGATGCAATATATCACTTAGGAGATTTAGTATTTAATGATACTTCAAAAGCAAATGCACAATATGAATTAAAAGATACAATTAACACTTTAAATAAAATTGACACTAATGTTTATGTTTTACTTGGAAATCATGATTCCAATTGTGCAGGTAAAATAAATGCAGGTAAAGATACCTTAAGTGATACAGAATTTAGTAAATATTTCAGACAAGCAAAAAGTTATCCAAACAATAAAACTAACGGTACGCTGTGGTTTTATGTGGATTATGCTGATTTTAGGGTGATTTGTTTAGCTTATAGAGGTTATGACAAGAACGGAAAAAACGGATATACATATGAATTTGGAAAACAAATACAGTGGTTTGAAAATACTGCATTAAAAACTACTAAACCTGTGTTAGTTTTAGGACATTGTTCTTTGATTCCTGAATTTGATTATGTAAAGAACTTTGATACTACAAAAAACAAAACAGCTATAAAAAATAGAGGTGCTGATAAATTAAGAAATGCGTTAAACAAATTTATAGCAAACGGTGGAAACGTTCTTGGTACGGTTTGTGGACATAATCATTCTGATTTCATTGGTACTAACGATCGTAATAAATTTAAAGTAATATCATTAGGTTGTTCTAAGTATGAAAGTAATAATAAATCATACAGTACTAATTCCAATTGGAGAGGTACAGGTGCAAAAAACTATGGTAAAAATGG
>JPZU01000001.1:2543770-2554680 GCA_000875945.1 Lachnospiraceae bacterium TWA4
CTAGAAAAAAATCAAAGAAGCTGTATATGGAAAAGATGTAAGGCAAGCTATTTATGATGCAATTGAAACCTGCTATAAAGATGGTAAAGCAGGAAGCGTTGACTATGAAATGAGAGAACGTGTAAAAAGTTTAGCGTTTATAAAAATCAAAAATGCAGAAGAATTTGAATTCCCTTCAGGTGCAATTGATGATACTCATGTGTCAGATGAAACTACATGGAGTAGTCAGAGAATTCAAGCTGAACTTAGCAAGAAAAGTAATACAACAACTACACAAACTACTACTTTCATGAGTGGAAAAACAGCAACATTTAAAGTCGAAGAGTATGCAGATGGTGAAACTAAAACTATTAAATTTCCTAAAGAGTTTTCTAAAGTACCGTGTTTATTTATAACATCTGTTAGAACAGCAGTAGGTGGATATGGTGCACCAGAATGGTGTGACATCAATGTGATATCTGTTACAAAATCAGATTTTACAGTATCAATTAATAATGAGAAAGATGTAGCATTTAATGTTGTAATACATTATTTAGCTACATTATAGAAGGGAGTGTAAAGAATGGCAACAGTTGGTAAATATGTAACATTAGCAGATGACGACAATAAACCTATTGCACCTGCAACAGTAGCAGAACAAGTATTTTTTAAAGATAGAACTAGTTTAGCAAAAAGATTAGAACAATTACTTAGTAATGGAAGTGTTACAAAAGAACTAAAAATTAGAACAATTACAGTTAGTGATGTTACAGTACCTGCAAATAATTATTATGTTTTGTCAGAACCTGTTACAGTACCTGCAAATACAGAAATTGTAGGTGTCGTAGGTTGGAGAATTGAAAAACCATCAGACGGTGCATATAATTCTTATTGTGTCCCTACAAGGTGTTATTGGGATAATGTTAATAAAAATGTAAATATGCAAATTAGAAATACATATACAGCTGATGCAAAAGTTAATGTTTTATTTAACTTAGCGTATTATTTAAATACTAATATTACAATTAAAGAAATTGAGGATTTAAGAACATTAAACGGTAAAACATATACAAGTGCAGGTGAAGCAATTAGAGCAGTACTTGCAAATATTAACTCTGATACTGTAAGTGATGAACAGGTTGCAATGGCTGTAAGTAAATACTTAGAAGAACATCCAATTGATGGATATGGTACAACAGTAGCCGACCACTCTATCACTTATGCAAAATTAGCATTAGTGGAACAGAAAATCACAGATGATACAAGTGAAAGCGATATTGCATTAGATAATACTAATATAATTAATGATATGCTCGATTGCTTTAAAATTCTTTCTTTACCTAATACAGTATACGTTGTTACATACGCAGAAAACAACATACAAAATGGAAATTATAGAGAGGGAGCAAATATCTACGGATGGAGATATTTGAGCAACGGAAGTAGACGTTATTTAAAAATAGGTGAAGGGATTATACTAGTATCTGAATTAGGTGATGTTGGAATATGGACGAATGTAAAAGTTTACGCATTTGATATATCTACGGCTAAAGAGGATTTCAATGCACTAGGAATCACAGAAACACAGTCATTTTATAACCCATCTTTTACGGAAGCAGGTAAGTATGCTTGTACAATTCAGCCAACGAAAGAAACTTTGTTAGCGTATCAGCAAGGAAATACAGTAACAAATGGGGATTCTACAAGTAGTGGAAGTGAAACGGAATCAAACGGAATTGATGATATTGACAATGATTTTACAGAATTAATTAAGAGAATCATACAGTATCAATTAGATAATTCTGAATTAAAAATGCCAGAAGCAAGTGCAAGTGCAACACTACCACATTACGGAGATAGAGCCGTGTTATTTGGCGATAGTAACTTTATGTTTTGGACAAATACACAAACATGGACACCTAAAAAATGTTTCTTAGAGATTGGTATGCCACATCTAAATTATGGTGTATCAGGAGCATCATGGGAATGGGGAAATATTGATACACAAATTGACAAGCATATTGAAGCCTATCCGACATACTCAAGAGATGATATTTATATCATTTTGGCAGGTACAAATGATCAAACAGCAGGGACAATTACAGATGCAAGTGGAACAGCTACAATGGTTGGAATGATGAAACAAGGGTTAGAAAAAATTCTAACATATAATCCATATGCTACAATTATTGGTATAATCCCTGCTCACAGATATGACCATAGTGAGCATGGAAAAACTTGTTATGATGAAAAATCCTATGCAAATATGGACGAGAAAATTCCATTATTAAAGTCGATTTATGAGCAGTATTGTGTACCTTATATTGACTTATATAATGCGTCTAATATTAGAAAAGATGATTTATTAGCAAGGGATGGTCTGCACTTTACAGATGATGTGTATCATACTTTTGTACGTATGCTTAGAGCTAAAATTAATTCGATTTAATGTTTCAATCGACAAAAGATTGTTGACTAATATTTTCAAAGAAGGTTGATTTTTCAACCTTCTTTTATAAATAAAAGAAAGGAAATTAGTAAGATGAAAGATTTAATTTGTACAATTGCAGGAATCTTTGGAAGTGCCGTATCAATGTTATTTGGGGGGTGGGATGTGAGCCTAGGAGCATTGCTTGGATTTATGATTGCAGATTATATTACTGGATTAATTGTCGCAGGAGTATTTAAAAAATCACCAAAAACAGCAAATGGGGCACTCGAAAGTAATGCAGGAATGAAAGGTTTATTAAAGAAATGCGTAATCTTAGTCTTTGTATATGTTGCTCATGAATTAGATTTAGTTTTACAAGTTAATTATATTAAAACAGCAGTAGTAATTGGATTCATGACAAACGAATTAATTAGTTTAATAGAAAATGCAGGGCTTATGGGTATTCCATTACCAAAAGTATTTAATAAAGCAATAGAGGTTTTAACAGAGAAAGGGGAAAATTAATGATGAATAAAATTGAAAACGCAGTGCAATATGCAATTAACATTGCTAAAGATAATAAGCACGGATATGACCAAAAGCACAGATGGGGTAAACCTGATTTTGATTGTTCAGGACTTGTAATTACAGCTTTAGAAGAATCAGGTATTCCTGCAAAACAAAATGGTGCAACTTATACTGGTAATATGCGAAAAGCATTACTAAAATGTGGATTTAAAGAAGTCAAAAGTAAAGTAAATATTTCTACAGGTAAAGGTATGAAACGAGGGGATATATTACTTCGTGTAGGTCATCATGTTGCATTTTACATTGGTGATAACAAAATTGTACACGCTTCAATTAATGAAAAAGGAACTACTACAGGTGGAAAAAGTGGTGACCAGACAGGAAAAGAAATTTGTACACGTTCCTATTATAATGGTAAATGGAATAGTGTACTTCGTTATGTAGAAACCAATGCAGAAGTTAAAACTGATTCAACCACTTTTAAAGTAAAAGTGGAAGTCGATAATCTTAGAATCAGAAACGGTGCAGGACTTGATTCTAAAATCAAAGGTTATGTAAAAGAAGGCACACATACCATCACTGAAGTAGAAAAGTCAGATGGTTATACATGGGGTAAACTATCAGATGGGTCTGGATGGATTGCTTTAGATCACACTACAATTTTATAAAAAATGAAAAAGGACAACTAAAAAAATAGTTGTCATTTAACATAAAATAAGTCATCTCAAAGAGATAGTCACATCTATAAGACTATTATTATAGTTTGTCAAGAAGTTTTATAAAATTTTATCCGTTAGTTACAAGCTAGTGACAAACCATTATAAAACCCTTATATTTATGTGTTCAGAAGTTATTATTAAATAAGTAAATAAATTAGTCTATAATTAAAAAAGAACCAATGATTTATTGTGTAGATAAGTTGTTGGTTCTTTTGGTTTATATAGAAAATAAGCATGATAAACTATCTGACAGAAGCATTTGTATTTGAATCTAACCGATTATATAATAAGACATACAGAAAAGTAAGTAAATTAAGAAAGTGGAGTATGAAAAATGCAAAATATAAAAATATCTAATAATATTTTTTACTATTGGGCATGATAATTACTAGATGAAATTTAGAAATGAGGCGTATAAAATGTTTGATTATAAAGATCGTGTAGTAGCTATTACAGGTGCATCTTCAGGACTTGGTAGACAGCTAGCAAAAGGATTTGCAAAATGTGGTGCAAATCTAGTTTTATTAGCAAGGAGAATAGACCGACTAAGAGCTATTGCAAAAGAATTAGAAGACCAATATTCTATAAAAGCATTACCAATAAAGTGTGATGTAACTAGTGAAGAGTCTATTAAAGAGGCAGTTGTACAGATTGAGTTGGTTTTTGGTCATTGTGAAGTGATTATTAATGATGCAGGAGGAGAAAGAGGTACAGGAACTTCTTTTTTAGAATATAGGAAAGAAGATTGGGATTTTACTTTAAATCTAGATTTGACCTCAGTTTTTACTGTGACTCAGGTATTTTGTGATTTTATGGAGAGGGCAATGGCTGAAGGAAATCAAACCTATGGTCGTGTCATTAACATTGCTTCAATTTATGGTTTGGTAGGGAATACTGCAATTCCAACGATTGCTTATCACGCAACAAAAGGTGGTGTGGTAAACTTTACAAGAGGTGTGGCGGCAGAACTTGCAACAAAAAACATTACTGTCAATTGTATTTGTCCAGGATACTTTCATACAGAACTTACAACAAAGACCTTGTCGACAGATTTTTTTAAAGAATTTGCGAACCATTCAGTTCCAATGAAACGATATGGAAAAGAAGGTGAATTGAATTCAACAGCTATTTTCTTGGAGCGAAGGAATCTAGTTATGTAACTGGGCAGGTGATTGCAGTTGATGGTGGATATACGTGTGTATAAAAAGTAAGGGGGAGTTTTGAAACATCCCCTTTTAAAATTTAGAAATCTTAATCCATTGTCTTTTAAATTTGAAAGTTAATTTCATATATATCCCATTGACTTACTATAGAACATAAGGTATTATATAAAAAATAATAACGAATTAACGATAGTATAAGATTTTTAGACAATTTTAGATAATGGGAGTTTTTAATGCAAATAAATAACAAAAAAGACATTTTACTTAAATACCTGGGTGAAGGAGAGTTTGGATTTGAACAAGAAGGACTTCGAGTAGATGAAAGTGGTAGACTTTCAAAGACTCTTCATCCTTTTGGAGAGGATAAACAGATTGACCGAGATTTTTGTGAAAATCAGGTAGAAATTATCACAGGAGTTTCTCATAGTATTGATGAGTTATATAAAGAGATTGTAAATCTTAGAGGAAAAGTAATTCATAAACTTCAATCCCTTGATACAGGAATTGAGTATTTATGGCCATTTTCAAGTCCACCTACGATAGAAAGCGAAGATGAAATTCGAGTAGCACAGTTTACTGGTCCTTTAAGCAGTAAAAAGACTATCAAACTATTTAGCTAAAAAATATGGAAAGTGGAAAATGCTTTTTTCAGGAATTCATTTTAATTTTTCCTTTCCAACACATATTATTGAGTTGCTATATGAGCAAAGTAATTATTCCGATTTAAAACAATTAAAAAATGATTTATACCTAGACCTTGGAAAAAAGATTGTAGAGTATAGTTGGCTAATTGTTTATTTAACTGCTGCAAGTCCAATATTAGATACTAGTTTTAAGGGATGTTCAAAAGAAGTATTAGATAAATATGCTTCTCCAAGATGTAGTGAAATTGGCTATTGGAATGATTTTGTTCCTGTATTAAATTTTGATGGTTTAGATGATTATATTGATAGTGTTGAAACTTATTTAAAAAAAGGACAATTAAAGGCAGCATCTGAACTTTACTATCCTGTTCGATTTAAGCCAAGGGGAGAAAATGATTTTACAAATCTTAGAGAAAATGGAATAAATCACATTGAGCTTCGAATGCTTGATTTAAATCCATTATCCTCGGCGGGAATAGACAAAAGAGATTTACTTTTTATTTATCTATTGATTAATTATTTAATAGCCAAAGAACCTTTAAGATTTAGAGAAGAAGAACAGATTTTGGCAATTCATGAGATGAAGCAAGCAGCTCTTTATGATGAAACAAAAATAGATACCTTTGATAAAGGAATAAAAGTCTTAGAAGATATGGAAGATTTCTTTAAAGGGCAGGAAAAAGAAGTGATGGATTGCCTTGATTTTGAAAAGAATAAGTTTCTTAATCCATCGAATAGATATGCAGTAATAATAAGAGAAATGTATCAAAATGACTACTTAGCAGGAGGACTAAAGTTAGCTAAGAGTCAACAGGAGGAAGTATGTGTCAACTATTTGGTATAAGTTCGAAAGAAAACGTAGAACTTAATGAATATTTAAAAGAATTTTACAGTCATAGCAATGAGCATCCGCATGGATGGGGACTTGCATTTATGGATCATAATCATGTAAGTATTGAAAAAGAGCCGATGCAGGCATCAAAAAGTAAGTATTTAAAAGAACGATTGAGTACACCGATTGCATCTTCGATGGCATTTGCACATATTCGATATGCAACCATAGGAAATATTAAATACGCCAATTGCCATCCATTTACGTTAAGGGATAAAACGGGACGACAATGGGTTCAGATTCACAATGGAACGATTTTTGATTTTAAACCGTTAAGTAAGTATGTAAAAGTACAAGAAGGAGATTCTGATAGTGAGCGAGTGTTACGCTACATTGTTGATCAGATGAATAAGGCACAGGAAATAAAACCTTTAGACGCTAAAGGTCGATTTGAACTGCTAGACCAAATTGTCTGTTCAATGTCTTTAGGGAATTAAATTAAATTTAATGATTTATGACGGGGAATATTTTTATGTACATACAAATTATAAAGGCTCGTTATATGTTTTTCATGAAGACAACAAATCCGTTTTTTGTACAGTTCCATTAGATGACAATGAATGGACTCCTGTAAAAATGAATACATTGCTTGCTTATAGAGAAGGAAATTTAGTTTTTACAGGTACAGATCATGGAAATACGCATGTGGACAATGAAGAGAATATGAAATTTTTATATCAAATATTTGCACAGTTATAGATAGGGGGAAAGATGGATGGATTTACAACAAGTAAAGAAAAAACTTTATGATAAATATATTTCACTGACTGAAAGAGAACGAAAATCTTACATAGGAATAGAGATTGAAATACCTATTGTAAATTTAAAAAAAGAACCAGTATCGTTTGAACTTGTGCAAAAAATTACGAAAGAATTTCTGAAGCAATTTTCATTTGAAGTAATTGGTCGAGACACAGAAGGCTACATTTATGCTGCTGAGAATACGAAAACAAAGGATATTCTTTCCTATGACTGTTCGTATAATAATTTGGAGTTGTCTATGGGGATTGGAGAAGACATCCATACGCTTTATAGACGATTTGTAAGCTATTATACTTGGCTACAAGCTAAATTTAATGAAAATCATCATGCATTAACAGGAATGGGAATTAATCCGTATAGAAATTATAACAACAATATTCCAATAAAAAATGAACGATATCGAATGCTCTTTCATCATTTAGGTTCATATAAAGATTATTTTGATAATCCAATGTATTTTCATAGATATCCAGATTTTGGGTTGTTTTCAAGTGCTTCTCAAGTTCAATTAGATGTTAGAAAAGAAGATTTAATTACAGCAATTCGTGCATTTTCTAAAGTTGAACCTATTAAAGCATTGCTTTTTTCAAATTCGGTATTGTTAGATGAACGAGAAGATATTTTATGTATAAGAGATATTTTATGGGAAAATAGTACGCATGGAATTAATCCCCACAATATTGGAATGTTTGAAAAAATTCCAGAATCGATTGAAGAACTGCAAGCGTATATTGAATCAACTAGTTTATACTGTGTAGAACGAGAAGGTGTGTATATTAATTTTCCTCCAATTGGTGTTATGGATTACTTTTCTCAGGATAAAATTAAAGGCGAATTTTACAAAGATGGAGGGTATGTAGAAACAGAAATTATACCAGAGCTTAAAGATATTGAATATTTAAGAACGTTTAAGTTTGAGGACTTAACGTTTAGAGGAACGATTGAATTTCGAAGTGTTTGCTGTCAGCCAATTTCAGAAGCGATGACGGTAGCAGCTTTTCATGTGGGATTGATGGAAAAACTCTATGAACTTGATAAGTTAATGGAAAATGATGTGGTTATTTATCGCCATGGATACAATGCAAGTGAACTGCGAAAGTTGTTTATTAAGAGAAAACTTCCAGGTTTTGTAGATATAGATCAATTATATGAATTAGCTAAAAAGGTTGTAGATCTTTCAAAGAAGGGGCTAGAAAGTAGAGGATTTAAAGAAGAAGAGTATTTAGATCCTCTGTATCATCGAATTAAAAATCGAACAAATCCAGCAGAGTATTTATTATCTCAAAGGGAAAAAGGTGTTTCATTAGAAGAACTTATTCTAAATTATGGAAAAATTAAATAATCAGGAATATTCTCTCAATTTTTTATATTTGGCAGTAGTAGTGGAAAGGTTTCTTCTAAAGAAGATATTCATCGATTGCTCTTATTATCTTTGTGCAAGCACAAATATTTTCAGGTTTTAGCTGATGTGTGAACTGTAACAAAAATATAAGCTATAAATGTATAATATAAATTGACATTCTATTGGTTGAGATTTATAATTATTAACAGATATTACCATTTATTATTGAAAAAATAAGGGTATTAGATAAAATTGTAAAACTATACAAGCAATAAGATAACGTATTATTTGAAAGTACATTTGTAGGAGGTGTTTTAAGGATGAATGAAAAGTTTTATAGCGATATCCCTATTCCTGTGGAAAATGTAGGCGTACTTGGAGTTGAATTTGAATCGATTGCACAAAAAGAATCCCCTAATGAAGCAGTAGAACTATTATTATCAGTTCTAGGTAAGAAGTATCAGTGTGATCGAGTGTATGTTTTTGAGAAGAATTGTCAGGAATATTACGATTGCACAAATGAATGGGTTTGTCATGAAAACCTTTCAAAGAAGCATTTGCTACAAAATCTTTCTCAAAATGCAGTTAGACAATATTATAGTTATTTTGCAAGAAATTCGAAACTAATTATTAGAGACATGGAGTCGTTTTCAAAAGAGGACTATCCTCTATATAAAATGCTTAAAGCACAGGATTTGTCCTCAGTAATAGTTGGTCAATTAGTTTATGAGGGTGAAGATAAAGGGTTTATTGGCATCGATAATCCTAGTGCAGAGTTTTTTGATGAATTATTGAATCTCTTTGATTTTATATCTTATTTTGTTGCAGTTCAAAATTATAGAAAAGATCTAACAAAACGAATTATAGATGTAAACCAATCAATGGAAGAAAATATTAATTGTAAAGTGTCCATGTATGACCGAGTGACACAACTAAAAGAAAATAAACCACTAGGAATTGTTTATTGTTCGATTATCATGCAGGGAATGTTGACAGATTATAGTAAAAATGATGATAATCGCATGATTTTATATGTAGAGAAAATGTTTAATAATATATTTGGTCAGTCAAATGTATTCAATTTAGGCAGAAATGAATTTTTAATTATTTGCGAAGAATCTAAAGAATCATTAAAGGAGCAATTATTGGAAGAAATAGAGAATTATCTAGAAGTAGCTAGTAAATCGCTTAACCGATTAAATGCTCATTTGTTAGATGGGATTGTCACTATTGATCAATATGAAAATGACTTTTTTGATCTTGTAAATATTGCAAATGCTCGTATGCAAAATGTGAAGAAGCGCTATAGAAGGATATTTACTGAAAAGTATCATTTAGAAGACCAAGTTTTTGCTTTTAGTGATTTGGTTGAAATACGTCCAGAACGAAATTATTATAAAGTCGTTTACAGTGAATATTTAAATAAAGTTGATTTAGAAGGCAATCTGAATGACCTCATAGCTCAAATCACACATCTGATTGTGGACAAGGATAAAGAAAAGTTTCTTGAATTTTGTCAAAAAGAAGTTTCAAATTATAGACTAAATGATGACTTGATTGGAGAACCTTATTTTGGGCATTTTAGTTTGTATACAAAGAGTGGATTTGTAGAAATGGTAGAAATTGTTGTGCTTCATTATAAGGATATCACTGGGGAATCTGTTTTGATGTGTTATTCTAGGTAAGTAAAAAGGATTGGTAAATAAAATATTCATTAAAAAATCCACCAGATTTTATTCTGGTGGATTTTAGTAATTTTTTAGTTTTATCCTTCAATGGCAATATAGTGATTATTTTCTACTTTTTTAACTTCTTTTTTAGGAACACTTAAATGAAGAATACCATCTTCAAATTTTGCATGGATATCTTCTTCGGTAACCTGTTCGCCTACATAAAAGCTTCTAGACATTGAACCGGTATAACGTTCTCTACGAATATATTTACCATTTTCATCTTTCTTGTCATTATCTACATTCTTAGAAGCATTAATTGTTAAATAACCATTTTCTAATTGGGCATGAACATCTTCTTTCTTGTATCCAGGTAAATCAATGGCTAATTCATAACCATTTTCAACTTCTTTAACATCAGTCTTCATGATATCCTTTTCCTGTTTACCATAAAATGGATTTCTTGTAAAGAATTGAGTATCAAAAGGATCCATAAAACTATCAAATAAACTTTCTCCAAAAATACTAGGCATCAACATAAATCAATTACTCCTTCCATGATATATAATAGTATGAACATCAAATTGGAATATTATTCTTGTTTGTTCCTTTCTTTTGTTCTACATGTAATATAACACTTATTATTAGCACTGTCAAGAGGTGAGTGCTAATATTTTCTGTGAACTTTTTGTGAAGTCTGACAAATGCCCGTTTTATCAGCATTTCAGAGGCCTCACAATCCAAATATTTTTTCAAAAATACTTCAATTTATGCGTTTTG
>JPZU01000001.1:2554700-2568829 GCA_000875945.1 Lachnospiraceae bacterium TWA4
ATTTTTTTTACTTTTCATCAAGTGTTATCCGATTTTAACTGTATTCATCTTTGCAATTTCTTTCTCGATACGAGCTTGCTCTGTGATGTGATTATATACTTCCATCGTGACGCCAACATTGGCATGTCCCATCACATACTGTACCACCTTCATATCAAGTCCATTCTCTGCCATTCTGGTACATCCTGTATGCCTTAGAGAGTGCGCAGAGATATGAGGCATCAATTCCGCTTTCCGCTTTTCTTTGACCGCCTGAGCGTCTTCCTTCTTGTTATAAGCAGCTACTATGTTCTTCAGCGCATTATTGAGACCGTTCGGCATCAAAGGTCTGCCGGATTTACTTGTAAAGATAAAACCACATTTTCCGCCAACTTCGATATCTGCACGAATGCCACGCATGAAGTTGAGTTTTCTCTGCTCTGCAAATGCCTTACGCACATCATCGCTCATAGGAATCACACGAACACCGGCATCTGTCTTGGGTGTTGATTCGTGGAATTTACAGCCATCGCCATAATTCTTATAGACGAGCTGCTCCGCAATGTGAATCTCACGTTTTTCCATATCCACATCCGACCAGGTAAGTCCAATAAGTTCTCCCGCTCGAAGTCCTGTACCGATCATAATGACCAGCATCGGATAGTACACGTTATAGACATTGCTGTCCTTCACAAAAGCAAGTAGCTTCTCCTGCTGAGCCGGTGTGAGAGCTTTCTTCTCTTTGGCAGCTTTTCCATAATCACCGATGCCACCCTTTGCCGGATTTTTACGAATGATATTGTCATCGACTGCCATTTCAAAACTAGGATAGATCAAATTGTGAATCAGCTTGATCATACTGTGAGAATATCCTTCCTTTGAAAGCTTGGCGTAGAATATTTTCACATGGGATGGCTTCACCTGAACCACCTTCATTAGCCCCAGATCATCCCTAACGCGATTATTCCAGGTAGACACATAATTTTTCCTTGTACCGTCCTTCAGTTCCTTAGATTCCATATAACGAGCAAATAATTCATTTACCGTCATCTTCTTTGCACTGGCATCTGTCACAATTTCTTCATCTAAATCCTTTTGAAGTTGCTTCTCCTTTTCACGAAGCTCCGGTAAGCTCTTTGCGTAAACGTGTTTTCTCTTTCCGGTCTTTTCGTCCGTGTAGCGATAATCGTAACGTCCATCACTTCTGTAAGATTCACCCTCCTTAAGTTTTCTACCTTTATTATCCTGTCTTGCCATAAAATCATTCCTTTCTGCCATCCTTCTGTCAGTTAGAATGATTTTTGTCTTACAAAAATACTATACCATGCATTGCGCCAACTGACACCACGAAGTTATTGCTAATATTTTCTATTGATATTCAGTTGACTTTCACAGCATCTGCTAGATTGCGATTTCATCCAGATACTTTTCTACCTTATTGACCGAATAGAGCACCCTACGGCCAATGGCGATTCTGGCTTCCGCATCTTCTCCAATTTTTCTGGCTGTAGCCTGTCCACAGGAAAGCATTCCTGCAAGTTTATCAATATCTACTGCTAACATCTGATCTACTTCTCTTAATTTTGTCTGTCTCATATAATTTCTCCTTTTGAAATACAAAAAGGACCTGTTCTTATTGACTGCTCCACTGAGTGGAAACAACCAAACAAAACAAGTCCTTAAACTCTACCTTCTGCCATATCATGCCTTACAAGATTGTCATAATATCCATCAATCGTTGTTGGGGCATTAAATATCGTTGCCAACAAATATTGTTTCATATTGCTTATCTTTGTTGTAGTTTCAGCAAATCTATCAATCACAAACTTGATATGCTCCGAAGTCAACTTCATAAATCGACTTTTAACGATTCCAATCGGCTTATCATCACTAGCAATCCGAATTTTTTCCCTGCTACTACACATAACCTCAACAATCAGTTCTAAAATGCTATCAATCAGCTCTGTCTTAAAAGGATAATCCAGTTTTACTGCCTCAATTTCTAATTGTTCATAAAAATAATTAAGATATACTGCATACTCATCAAATCTCTTCTCATCCTCAGATAGGATAGGATTGATATTACTTAAATTAGTATTATTAGAGTTATTATTATTAGGTTGGGCTTTTGACAATTCTAGAATTGTGTTTTCAACAACAGTAGAATTTTCCATTGAACCATCCTGGAATTGTGCTTTCGACAACACTGAATCATCGTCAATAAAATTCTTTAAATAGATAATATTGGCATTCCCCTGCCCCATTCGTTTTCGTTCAATCAAACCAGCCTTAAATTCCAGCTCGTCCAATAATTTACACGCTTTCTTACTTGCACATCCCATATCTTTGCATATTTTTTATTGGTGTATCGAATATAAACTCGGTCCTGCTCATCAATCCAACCGTTTTTTCGGGACAATCCCAGCCTATCAATCATTAGTCCAAATAACATCTTTGCATCTGATGAAAGATCAACATAGCGCACATCTGTAAAAAGAATCTTGGGCACTCGAAGAAAAGCGAACTGTTCAGACTCTCTTCCATAAAAATAATCTAATCCCATTAAACCACCTCTTTCTTGTAATAAAAAAAGCATCTGCACTCCATTACCGGAATACAAACGCTTAAAGTTAATCTCTTCATTTTGTTAATTTTGCAACTTGGCGAGCAATGCCTTTGTGTGTACAAAGGCAAATTCGCAAGCAGTGTAGCTGTGTAGCTGTGTACACAAGCTGACTTTCTGCTCGTTGGGGAAATGCCCCAATCCCCTAGAACTGATGTCATGCCATCAGAGCCACGCTGTCGCTTTTGAAAAAATAGTTGTAGTACATTCATGCCATTTTTTCATTTAATCCAGAAACAACATCCAGTATTTTTCCAAGAATAGCAATTTCTTCTTTTGTCATTTTTTGCAATTCTTCAATATCTTCCAAGTAAATACTTCCTTTCGCATTTGCCTTGTGAGCATACTAGTTCAAGTTATTGCTGATGATGGATTGCAACCGCAGGACCTCTTTTAACTCAGTCCATGCAAGATTGATCACAAATCCTCTAAGAGCCATCTTCAACATATATAGGCTCATATTTCTCATTTCCGCAGCTTGCATCTTTTGCCGGATTAGATCGTACTCCTCCGGTGTAACCCTGATATTGATTTGTTTTGTTTTCTCTGCCATATTCAAAATCCCTCCCTTCTTAAAAATGAGCAAAATAAAAGCGACCAACATTTCTGCTGATCACCTTTAGTTTGTTCATTATAAATTTTCTAGTCTAATATTATCACGAGCAATATCTAAAATCTATTATCACTTCGTTAGTTTTTCGTGATATTTGGTTAGTCTGTCGTGACTTTTCGTTATCTGTTTCATTTGCCATCATAATAATATCATGCCCTAAAATTTATTGCTATGGACAATTTATGGACAATTTTAGGACACCCTCTATCAAGTTACACTGTATCATATCCTTCAAAGCAAAAATAGTAGGAGAATATCGGGAAATTGTTGGGATTTTATTGGGAAAATACAAGTCTATCACTTCTGTCTGACTAGACAAAATGAATTGTAATTGCAGCAGCCGTCAATCTATGTTAGACTTTCCATATGGAACCCACGACAGGGGTGGTAGCCTCCCGAGCCAATGAACCGGCATGCCGGAATACATAGGAAGGGAGGTGATGCCAATGACAGCCTACGAAATCATTATGATTTTCCTTGGGATACTCGGCTTGCTGATGTCCTTTGGTGGTTTGCTCATAGCATTGCTTACCTTTCTCGACAAGAGAAATAAGCGAAAATAAAAATAGCCTACCCTGTTGCGACCAGGGTAGGCAAGGTCCGTAAGGACTAAACCACATCTCGGGAACTCCACCTTATGGAGTGAGGTTCCATTGAGAGACACCTGTTGACGCAGGTGTCTTTCTTTAAGTCAAATATAGCATAATATTCCTTGTGCTTCAAGAGCATTTTCTCAGTGAATACTTTTTTCTATAAAGAGCTCCATCCGTTTTAAAAATTCTTCATTTGGTTTATTCAATTCCTCTTTATCTACTTCATCATAAAGTTTCTTCAGTTCTTCATCAGGTATCTTCCCATTATATTGTTGCAACAGCTGTCCTTTTTTCTCATTGAAAGCCTTTATTATCGTATTTCCTTCTCTTGTGTAGAAAAAGGAATCATGATCATTTAACCCATCTTCTGAAATAATCAAATATTCAACATTAGGGTTCGTAATTTTATCTTTAAAAGCCACTAGGGAGCTTTCCTCATATGAAATCATCTGATCCCCTGTTCCTTGTACAATCAATACCGGAATATTCGACTTGTTGATTCCATCTACCGCTGTTAAATTCCCATATTTTCCGTAATCAATCACATTATTCAACCAGAAAAACGGTTCAGTAATTTTCAATACCGGACTGAGTGTTCGTGATAAAATATTTGTTATCTGCTGAGCCGGAGCATTGTAGGCTGCAAGACTTACAACAGCTTTTATATCATGTTCATAGTTCAATACGGCAGTCACACCATATGCGCCCCAAGAATGCCCATATAAAACCTTATCCATTTTACTTAGTTCTTCATCATTTTCTATAAAGGTCAATACCTGATCAAGATCAATGGGCGTTCTGGATAATCCACCGGTATATGTTCCTTCACTGTGTCCACTTGCTGTATAATCAGCCGCAAACACACGATATCCGTGATCTACAAACCAAGTGATATCCTTCATATAATCTTCGTGAAAACCACCACTTCCATGAGAAAACACAAGTAATGCCTTTGTATTTTCCTCACCATAGATAAAAGCAGTAAGCTCTTCTCTATCTGTATTTATCTTCACTTCTTTACGAGGGTATCTATCTGAATAATGCTCATAATAGTAATTATAAGTGTATTGCGGCTTATCCACCCTCTGATAACTATTTTTTGAAATAACTCTTACTACTATAAAAATAAGCACACTTATCACAAGCAACGCTATCAATACAACCTTTATAATCGTAAACAGTTTTTTATGACTCTTCATTTCTATTTCCTCCGATATTCTAGTCAACGCTTCTTTCGTTTAAAAACTCTATTAATTGGTTATAAGCAGTTATGGCTTCCTCGGTATCCATTTCATAAATATAATCATGATACAAATCATGCTTCTCTTTCGTCCACAGAACCGCAGTATTATTTACTTTATATTTTTCTAACCTATTTAAAAATTCCTCTGTCTGTGACTCTAGCGGGTCAATATCCCCAACGGTGATAAAAACATCCGGATAATTTTCCGTAATAGATTTGATGGATGAAACATAATCTATTCCATCAAAGTCCTTTGCCTTTTTTTGTCCTAAATATGCCCAAGTCAATTTAGAATAGAATGGAAATTTACACTTTGGAGCTGTTCTAAAATCATATACTCCATTAAATAGAATGACACCTTTTAGATTATCTTTAGGAACACTTACAGGTACTTCAAAATATTCTCTATAGGAATCATTGGTTACAATTCCACCAATTTGACTTGCCAAGTGTGCCCCCGCAGAATTTCCTCCAACAAATATCTTTGTGTTGTCAATTTGATATTCTGCTGCATTCTCATACAGATAATCCATATCATCTATGATCTGCTTCGTCGAAACCGGAAATTGATATTCTGGTGCTAATGCATAATCAATACTTGCAACAATAAACCCATTGGATGCCAATAGTTTTGCATACCATTCAACACTCTTGGCACTTCCTGTAACCCATCCACCTCCATGTAAATAAATGATCAAAGGTAACCTTTTAGTTTCTCCGGATGGTGCATACAAATAAATAATGGACTCTGAATCATCACTATGCCTGCGATAAATCACATCATATTCATTGACATTCTGTATTTGTTCTTCATAAGAGCCAATGTTACCTTGTATCTTAGTATTACTCATGAGTGCTTTGAAAGTATAAATAAATGGATACACACTGATTTGGTTTATAACAATAGTCACCACTACCAAAACCACAAGAACACACAGCGTTTTTTTAATGACCTTTTTCATCGCTATTGCCTACTCATTTTTCTGGAAATTCTGATACAACGGATTGTTCTGTAGTTCAGACTTATTACCTATAAATGCACCGGCAGCCTCTTCATCTCCCTGCAATTCCCACATAAACCATGCTGTCACATATCCATCCATATCCTGATTGGTACGGTCATGATCTGCACCTGTTCTTCTTGCCATAACTTTTTCAATTGAGTCTGGCAGTGTGTTATAGATTGCTTTCAATTGTTCTTCATTTACAACAATCTCTGTCTCAGCCTTTCCAGTTCCTGCAAGAAGTAAGGTAGGAACATTTACCTTGGAAGGATCGTAATGCCAGTTCAGTTTTTCAGCTAGTTCCATATTTGTAGGACTTTCAGCAACTATTGTCTTAATCATAGAACCTTTCTCCGTGGTTGTTACAGCATTGATACATCCAACCCCACCCTGAGAATGACCTAATATACCAATATTCTCTAAATCTAGCTTCTGGTATAGTGGCTGATTATCCCACTCATTTATATTTTTATTCTCATTAAGTTTTATAAGTAATTCAAGACAATCATTAGCGGAAGTTCCAGCCCAATCACTCTGTTCAAGGGTTCCAATTACAACGAAGCCCCAAGTACATAAATGTTTTACAGATTCACTGATTCGTGTAACCTTTGTACCAGAACCATTTGAGATAATAACAACAGGAAACCGCTCTTTCTCCTCCAGCTTTTCCGGATAATATATAACAAACTTTCCGTAAGACTTATCCGTCTTTATCTCCTTTGTCTTAATAGAATCATAGGCACCATTCGCCAAGTATTTTGCTTCTATCTCTCCACCAGTTTCTACCTTTGAGCTATAATCTTTTGCAACCAGAGGCTGGTTTGATTTGTACGCACCGATTACCAATAACACTACAATCAATAAAAATAATATCAATAAGATAATGCCAATTATTTTAAACATCTTTTTGATCACCTTCATTTCTCATTCTCCATATATTTTTTTAAGTATTCATCCACCTTATCTAAGTATTCTTCTGTCAGATTTGGATCAAATGCCATAGCATGACCAGAATGTGGAAATTCAATATAGGTATAATCCACCTTTGCATTTTTAAGTGCATTGATTAACTCATACTTTAAATTCACAGGTACAATCTTATCATTGATACCATAGGCAAATACGGTAGGAACTGTATTCTCATCTACCAGCATCGCCGGGGATATTTGCTTTAAAATGTTCTTCGTCTCCTGTGCCTCCAATTCTGCTTCATTTACTGTCGTTCCACTAAAACTGGTAATAAATTCAGCCTTTTGTCGGTCGGTATCTAATCCCCACTTTGCCGGTTCAAAGGTTGCCGGTCCGCACATTTCAAATACAAGTTTTATCGGTATCGGAGATTCTTTCGGATTACGATACGCATATAAAAGAGCAAGGCACCCTCCGGCGGAATCTCCTGTTGTAGCCATCTCTGTCAGCTCATACCCCAGCTTTTCAGATTCTTCTTTTATAGATTTCACCTGCTCACATATTTCATCATACATAAGATTGATATTGGAATCGTGCTCCTTATCTGCCAAAGTATAGTTTACAGAAGCACACACATATCCCTTAGAAGTGTAATATTTACAGAGCATCTCCGCATCAGAATCTGTCTTATCTCCACTTGTAAATCCGCCGCCGTGTATGTATAGAATGAGTGAGTATTTATTATCTGCTGATTTTTCAGCAGGGATATACAGATCATATCCCGTCTGCATTTCTTTATTTTCAGCTAAGTTTCTGTAGATTGTACCTACTTCATCATTCCATTCTACCTGATATGCTGCTCTTGATTTCGCAAGTGTATGATAAAAACTTGCTCTACCGGAAATAAGAGCCACTACGAAAAATACAATGATACAAAATATAACAAAGAGCAAATTACCTATCACTTTTTTCATAGCGTCCCACCTAAAACAGTGTCAACAAATATCTTCCTATTACCCCGCCGATAATACATGCAGCAACAACGACAACACCTAAAATAATCAATTTCTTTTTCATCTATCAGTCTCCTAATTCAACAAATTTTCTCCATAATTGTGTAACTGTCCGTTTACCGCATCCATCGCCCATTCTGCAATCGTCTCATCATTTCCAAAATCATCCTTATATGCATTTGGCAGATTAATAATCGTATGATGTGTTAAATTCATCCCTTGCTCATCATACTCAATTCCATCCCAGATGTAGACTGCAGAATTAGGGATCTGGTTCTTTATTCCATCCACCATGTTTTTAAGATTATTCTGGAATATCTCTCCTGATTCTTTTGTTGCCACCCAGTTGTCAGTGTCCAGATAGTTCTGATATTTTGCTAATTCCCCATCTCTGACACTACAATCAAACAAAATCTTGGCATCTGGGTGATCTTTGCTAAGTGCAAGTAAACTATCCAAGGTAATATTGTCGCTTACCAATCGTTCACTAATCTGTGATGGAGCTTTCCATACATTTTCAGCAGTATTTTTCCATCCATCATATAACAGCAAGGAAGAATCCACTAGGACTGTTTTATTTGGCACATCATTGTAGTAATTCGTCAGAACATCATTTGCAAGAAGTGAAGTTCCAAAACCACCTGCACTAAATCCTGTTACCAAAATCTCTTCAGGAGCCTCAAACATTGACGACACTTTGTTCATAAGCGATTGGTAATTGTTATATCCATTATGATATAAAATGTGATCATTCCCATCATCATGATAAGCATATTCACCAGTTCCTACATGAAAATCTCCCGTTGTATATGGCACAACCACAACCGTCCAATCTTTAAACGGATTATTTTTATTCGTGTTTCCAATGCCAATATTTGTATTAAGGTTCATGAACCAGTCATTTCCCCACATTTTTTTATTATAAAATTTATTCGCTGCCGTATATTCATTTACACTAACGCCACCACCCTGAAAATATATCATAAGCTTATTTTCTGAACCACGCTTGATATAACCGTACCATTCACTACCGTCAGAAGATTTACCATCATTCACGTCAATGCGATACCACTTATTTTCCTTTAAATCTTTTGCACCCGCATTATTTTTAACCTTAGGAAAATGAAATACGAATATTGTAAGCAGTCCCCAAATAACAGCTACTGTTCCAATCGTACTTCCTAATATTATCAATGTTTTCTTATGTTTCTTCATATAAAACAGCCTCCAATATCTGATATATTCTTTTCTTCATTTATCAATAAAATGTATTGACTTTTTGATGATGCAAGTGTATCATCGGTTTGTCGATGTGTCAATTGTTTCACCAAAAATGATACAAAATGCGGAGGTTTGTTTCATCATGAATAATTTAGAAAAGAATAAATATGTAAAAGATCAGCTTACAAGGGCTTTAATTGATTTA
Organism: Lachnospiraceae bacterium TWA4; assembly: GCA_000875945.1. Lineage (GTDB taxonomy): Bacteria > Bacillota > Clostridia > Lachnospirales > Lachnospiraceae > TWA4. The sequence goes on from JPZU01000001.1 coordinate 2,564,104, forward strand.
TTAAAAAAAAAAAGACTCACTGATATATCTGTTAGCGAACTTACAAAACAAGCTGGTGTAGGTAGAGTATCTTTTTATCGCAATTACTCTGATATCAATGATATACTAATTGAGCATTCCAATATGCTTATGAAAAAATGGGTAAAAGATTTTGAAGCTGATCCAACTTCAAGTATCTTTAATGTATTTGGCAGTCTTTTTACGCACTATAAGGATCATAGAGATTTTTATGAAATCATGTACCAAAATGGAATCACTGACCCAATCCTTGATGCCGTGAAAAATAAAATAGACTATTCCGATGATTTAGATAATAGAACTGCCTATTCCAAAGCCTTTTTTGCATATGGAATGTATGGCTGGATTCTTGAATGGATGAAACGTGGGATGTCAGAAGATGCTGATGGGATTAATTCCATGTTATTTGAGACTGCTAAATCGTATCGTGATGTAGCTGATAAAATGCTTTAGCATTCTGCACATATTTCTGACGCCAATTTTGACGCCAATTTCGAATAGAAAGACATCACTTGATAACACCTGATAAAAATAAGGAAGCGCTGTAAAGCCCATAAATACAAGCTTTACAGCACTAGACAACATAAGACAAAAACCACATAGAACCGACAAGAGGTGAGTGCTAATTTATTTGTGAACTTTTTGTGAAGTGGTTTTCAGTTACACTTTCTAGTTGTTGTGTTATTGTGAATGATGAAAATGATAGGATTGTGAACAGTAATTAGTTCAATCAAGTGATAGCATTTACTTTTTTAAATTCTAAGATATAATACAACTAAATTTTATAATAATAAAAATGAAAGTGTAGAGAAAAAGAAAATGAGCTTAGAATTTGAATATATAAAAAGCATAAAAGATGAAGATTTCCAAAGAATCTGTAACAGAAATAATAACAGAGGCGGATTATATGATTCTTTAATTAGTGCTGAAAAGTTGTTAAAAATTGTTCCTGAACAGAGTATTGTATCGTCTGGAAGGGCGTGTGAACAGTTAGTTCGATTTATTTATTTGGCATATGTTAAAAAGAACTTTAAAAATGTGGATGATAAAAAGAATGTATTTGATATGTTAGAAGATACTAAATTTAAAGAAACTTTAAATGAAATGTTTGGCTCATTTGAAGGTACTAATGTAGTAGATACATTACATAAAATTCGAAAATATCGAAATGAAGCAGCGCATGTCAGTGATAATTTAAAAAAGGAAGGTAAAGTATTAGATCAAGATTTAAATGCAGCAGCTGAAGGCGTTTTTCGTTCAGCTAAAGATATTGTAAATAAATTATTAAAAGGAATGGGGTTAGTTCCTATAAGTAGAAATGAATCAATAAAAGTTGTACATTGGAAAGCTTCAAAACATTTGCCACAGTCGCCAACTCCATCAAAGCCAGTGCAGAGAGTTTCGGTAACGCCAACTCCATCTAAACCAGCACAAAGACCGTTAGTACAGAAAACACCAGCTCCATCTAAGCCAGTACAAAGACCACAAGTGCAGAAAACGCCATCTAGCAATCAAAAGAAGAAATCTTCCATTAATAATTCTACTACTAATAATCAGAAGAAACCTAAAAAGAAGAAATCTTATAATTCTTCACTTAGTTTAATTGGTAAAAAATCGCAATTATTGCCTTGTATGTTGTAGTTATTCTAGGAGTCGGTTATTTTGCTCTTACATTAAGGGATAGAAGTTCAGCCAAGAATCGATATGAGCTATTGAATTTAAATTACATCATAGAAAATGAAATGTCCTATAAAGTAGTAAATTCTATGGATACATTTAAAGCTTGGATGAATAACGGAAACTATGATTGGGAGTTATGGGAGAAGCATTCATCAGAAGAGAAGGGACATTATGTTGCAATGTTTGACATCTGGGGTGTGAGCTATAGACTAATTAAGAGTGATAATGAGCAGAAAAGTTACTTATTTATGAGTTATGCATCTTCAAAAGAAGAAATTAAAACTATATATCAGATGATTTCTAAGGAATTAAATGCTAAATACCAGATACAAGATTCTTCTGACAACTATTCAGTTTGGAAAGCATCAGATACAAGAAGTTTTACATGTACATATGAAAAAGATGAGTCTAGAGGTCGAGGATATAAGGTTACTCTAAAAGAGGTAACTAAGTAACTTATAATCTAGAGGAATAGTTTTATAATAGTAAAATAGTAAAAGCAAAAGGGGCTACTTAAAGTAGTCCCTCTAAATCATTATAAAATTCTGGATAAGAAATACCCACACATTCGGCATTTACAATATCAGTAGTTCCATCTGCAACTAAACTTGCGATTGCAAAACTCATCGCAATTCTATGGTCATCATGACTGTTAACGGCTGCACCATGTAGAGGGTGACCACCTTCAATAATCATTCCATCTTCAGTTTCTGTAATCGTAGCTCCCATCGCTGTTAGATTTTCTACCATAACACCAATTCGATTACTTTCTTTAACTTTTAATTCAGCTGCATCTTTAATAATAGTCGTACCCTCTGCCATACAAGCTGCAATAGCAATCACAGGAATTTCATCAATTAATGTAGGAATAATCCTTCCTTCAATCGTTGTAGCCTTTAAATTGCTTGATCTTACAAGCAAGTCAGCAACTAATTCGCCACCCTGTGTACGCTCATTAAGTAAAGTGATATCAGCGCCCATCGCTTTATAGACACGCAAAATTCCATCTCTTGTAGGATTGATTCCAACATTTTTAATTAAAACTTCAGAGTTTGGAACAATTAATCCTGCTGTAATAAAGTAGGCAGCAGAAGAGATATCACCAGGAACACAAATTTCTTGTGCAAATAGTTCATTTCCTGGAATAATTGTTGCAGTTGTATTTTCACTCTTAACATTAGCTCCAAAGCTTTTTAACATAAGTTCTGAATGGTTTCTAGATAGATAAGGTTCTGTTACTTTAGTAATTCCATCAGCGTAAAGTCCAGCAAGCAAGATACAAGATTTTACCTGCGCAGAAGCAACCTTTGAATAATAGTGGATACCATGGAGATTTCCTCTAGAAATTTCAAGAGGTGCACAGCCATTGTCTTTTAAACTAATAATTTTTAGCCCCATTTCAGTAAGTGGGTCAATAATACGCTTCATCGGTCTTTTTTGAATAGAAGCATCTCCGGTTAAATTAGTTGTAAATGGTTGTCCAGCTAGAATACCAGAGATTAATCTAGTAGTTGTTCCACTGTTTCCACAGTCTAAAATGGTATCAGAAGGTGTCAGTCCATGAAGTCCTTTTCCATGAACGAATACTTCATTGGTTGTATTTTCTATAGAAATTCCAAGATTTTTAAAACAAGCAATTGTCGATAAGCAATCAGCACTTTGTAAAAATCCAGTAATTTTTGTTGTTCCTTTTGAAAGAGCACCAAACATAATACTTCTGTGAGAAATAGATTTATCTCCAGGAATAGTTAGTTCTCCTTTTAATGAGCTAGTTATAGTTGCAAATTTCATAAATAAAACTCCCTCTGTCTGCTTCGCAGACACCTCCCTCTAGGAGGGAGGCTAAATTTATTTTCTAGGATAAATGGTGTAATTCCACTTATTTAAAATTTCAACCGCTTTTTCTAAAGATTCTTTATCATAAAATTCAATCTTTAGTGCACCTTCTTCATAGGTACGGTTGTGAATAATTCCAATATTCTTCATACTGATTTGATGTGTAGAAAGAGTGGTTGCAATCGTTGCAATTGCTCCTGCTCGGTCTACAATATCGCAGTAGAGAGAATACTCTTTTTGGATAAGTCCACGAGCCTTTGCATCGGGAATTGAATTTCTATAGTCTCTAGAGCGTTCAAATAGATGGTTAATGGATGCACCATCTTTATTTTTTACTTCATTTAAAATATCTTTTAAAGAATTAATGTATAATTGAAGCATGTTAGCAATTGGCTCTGTGTTGCTTGTGCAAATCTGTTCCCACATGACAGGAGAAGAGGAAGCAATTCGTGTAATATCCTTAAATCCTCCGGCGGCTAAAAGTTTCATCTGTTCTAAAGAATTATCATTGTCTTGAACGAGATTTACTAAAGCTGCAGCAATTAAATGAGGAACGTGGCTAATAGCAGCGACCACTCGGTCGTGTTCTTTATAATCTAAAACTAAACATAAGCCTTTTAAAAGACCGACAATATCTTTTAATTTATTTAAATTTTCTTCAGTGGTTTCTGTAGTAGGTGTGAGTACATACCAAGCATTTTCAATTAAATGGTCGGTAGAATGAGCAAATCCACTTTTTTCAGAACCTGCCATTGGATGTCCACCGATAAAATAAGAATCTAATCCAAGTTCATGTGCTGCTTCATGCATTTCGCGTTTTGTACTTCCCACGTCCGTTAAGATACAACCTTCCTTTAATAAAGGTTTTAATTTAGCTAGATACTCAATATTATATTCTACAGGAGCGCATAAAAAAATGATGTCACATTGACGGATGTGCTCATCTACTGACATATATACTTCATCGACAGTTCCTGATTCTAATGCTAAATTTAATGTGTTTAGAGATGCTCCACAAGCCATTATACGAATATCGGGTCTTTTTTACGAATTCCTTTAGCAATAGAGCCTCCAATTAAGCCTAAGCCAATAAAACCTATTGTTTCCATATCTATAATTACATCCTTTCAATAGTTCAATCGTTAATACCACATTATTCTAATGGTTTAGAAGAAGATTGTCAACACTTTTT
>JPZU01000001.1:2568959-2581196 GCA_000875945.1 Lachnospiraceae bacterium TWA4
GCGAAAAAGTATCATTAGTACAATTTAACAAATTAACTTGACGAATTGTATATTATTTAGTAAAATAAACTCATAAGTATATGGGGACGGTGAAAATTACCTATATATATTTTACTAAATAATGGAGGTAACTGTTATGAATGTTTATGGAACTGACAAAATCCGCAACGTTGTATTATTAGGACATGGAGGCGCAGGAAAGACTACTTTAGTAGAAGCAATGGCATTTGTCGCTGGTTTAACAAACAGAATGGGTAAGGTTTCTGATGGAAATACAATCAGTGATTTCGATAAAGAAGAAATTAAACGTAACTTTTCACTTAGCACATCTGTAGTACCTATTGAATGGGAAGACGTGAAGATTAATGTACTAGATACCCCAGGTTATTTTGACTTCGTAGGTGAAGTAGAAGAAGCAGTTAGTGCAGCTGATGCAGCAATTATCGTTGTCAATGGTAAAGCAGGCGTAGAGGTTGGAACGGAAAAAGCATGGGATATTTGTGAGAAATATCATTTACCTCGTATTATCTTTGTTACAAACATGGATGATGATAATGCAAGCTTTAAGAACACAGTTGTTCAGTTAAATACCAAATTTGGTCGTAAGGTTGCGCCTTTCTACGTACCTATTCGTGAAAATGAGAAGTTCGTAGGTTTTGTTAATTTAGTAAAAATGGCAGGACGTCGTTTTGTTGGTGATACTAGTGAATTTGAAGAAGGTCCTATTCCTGAATATCTTTCAGAACAAGTACAAGTTAGCCGTGATTCATTAATGGAAGCAGTTGCAGAAACTAGTGAAGAATTAATGGAACGTTACTTTGAAGGTGATGAATTTACTTATGAAGAAATTTCAGAAGCCTTAATGGAGAATGTTATTGATGGCAGCATTGTACCAGTTCAGATGGGTGCTGGAATCAATGCTCAAGGTGTGAAGATGTTACTTTATGCAATTCGTAAGTATCTTCCTTCTCCAGCATCTACGTCAACCCATGGTCATTATATTAACACTGGAGAAATGATTCAGGTTGCTTATGAAGAAGATAAGCATATGAGTGCAAAAGTCTTTAAGACTTTAGTCGATCCATTTATTGGTAAGTATTCATTATTTAAGGTTTGTACTGGTACTTTAACTGCTGATGCTCCAATTTATAATGTAAATCAAGAAAAAGAAGAAAAAGTCTCTAAGATTTATGTTCTTCGTGGAAAAGAAGCTATTGAAGTAAAAGAATTAAAAGCTGGAGATATTGGTGCAGTTGCAAAGACAGGTCTTGCTACTGGTGATACCATTGCAGATAAGGGCGCACAGGTTGTCTATGATGCTCCTGAGATTTCTAAACCTTATACATATATGAGATATGATGCAGTGAAGAAGGGTGATGATGATAAGGTTGCAGCTGGTCTTAGCAAGATGATGGCTGAAGATTTAACCCTTAAGTCAGTAAATGATACAGAGAATCGTCAGACTTTACTCTATGGTATTGGTGAACAACAGTTGGAAATCGTAGCTAGTAAATTAGCAGATAGATATAAAGTTGAGATTGAACTTTCTAGACCTAAGGTTGCATTTAGAGAAACCATCCGTAAGAAATCAACAGTTACTGGAACTCATAAGAAACAGTCTGGTGGACATGGACAGTATGGTGTTGTTGTTATGGAATTTGAGCCTAGTGGAAACTTAGAAGAAGCTTATGAATTCGCTGAACGAGTTGTTGGTGGTGCAGTTCCTAAGAACTTCTTCCCAGCAGTTGAAAAAGGTATTCAAGAATCTGTACTTAAAGGACCTGTTGCTGGATATCCAGTTGTAGGTGTTAAGGCTACATTAATTGATGGTAAGTATCATCCAGTAGATTCATCAGAAATGGCGTTTAAGACTGCTACTTGTCTTGCATTTAAGAATGGTATCATGGATGCTTCTCCAGTATTATTAGAGCCTATCGTTACTTTAAGAGTAACTATTCCTGATAGCTTTGCTGGTGATATCATGGGTGATATGAATAAGCGTCGTGGTCGTGTGCTTGGTATGGATCATACAGGAGCAAATAAGCAAGTAATTACAGCTGAAATTCCTATGTCAGAACTTTATGGGTACAATACAGACCTTCGTTCTATGACAGGTGGTATTGGTACTTATGAGTATGAATTTACTCGTTATGAACAGGCTCCGGCAGATGTTCAAGCGAAAGAAGTAGCTGCAAGAGCAAGTGAAGAATAAAACGAATAATAAGAAGAATAATTATAATAGAATAATAATTATAATGATTTAAGGGTAGCAATTTGCTACCCTTTATTTTTATTCAAATGCAATTTTATGATGTTTTAGAATTTTCTTTGTCATATCGTCCCAAGCTCGTTCAACGGTTTTATCCATTGTGAATACATTCAATGAAACTCCAGAGATTACTTGTAATTTTTGATCTTTATATTTAAAGTTTAAATAAAGCCCCTCTAATGCATCTTCAAACTGCTCTAATTGATACTGTTTTAAGAAATTTTGAATATTGTCTTTAGAAAGAGAAAAAATCAAAGAAAAATCTCTAGGTAACTTTTTTCCTTTAATAAGGGAGTAAAAAATAGGTCGTATCATTTGCCAACTGCTGTATTGTGTGTCCTTTAATGTTTCTAATTCATCATCAGAAAAGTAATCTGTATATAAATGCCCATCAATGGTGATTGTTGAAAATGTTGTGACAGATGCTTCTTTTACTAAAAAATAGTCAAATGACGATTGTGTAAATAGATGAGAAGCTCCTTGCTTAATATCTAAAATTTGAAGTGCTTGCATAAAAATCCCCCTTGAACTTTAGTCGATTCTATTCTATGATAAATAAAGTAAAATGTCTAGTAGGAGGTTTTTAGAAGTATGGACATCAAAGAACAAGGCGCATTACTTATGCGTGCCATTGATAAATCAGTATCAACATTTCATTGTGTAAAATATTGTGAGGAACAGTTTTTAGAGGAAGGTTTCCTTCCACTTAATTTAACAGACTCATGGAAGTTAGAACCAGGAAAAGGTTATTTTGTAGAAGTGTTTGGTTCAACTTTAATTGGTTTTAGAATTCCTAAAGACTATAAACCGTCTATGCCATTTCATATTGCAGCCTCTCATACAGATTGGCCTACACTTAAAATTAAACCAAATCCAGAAAGCACAGTTGGAGAATATGCAAAATTAAACGTTGAAGTTTATGGAGGTCCTATTTATTCAACATGGCTTGATCGTCCTTTATCTATTGCCGGACGAGTAGCAATTAAAGGAGAGGATTATAAAAATCCAGAAATTCGTTTAGTCGATTTTAAGCGTCCAGTAGTTACAATTCCAAATCTTGCAATTCATTTTAATAGAGAAGTGAATAAAGGTGTTGAAATTAATGCACAAAAAGATTTAATGCCTCTTCTTTCTAATCATTTTAAATCAGAAAAATTCTTTTTAGAATTTTTAGCTAATGAATTAGAAGTAAATTCTGAAGATATTTTAACCTATGATTTAAATCTTTATAATATGGACTCTTGTGCATTAGTGGGAATGGAAGGAGATATGCTTTCAGCTCCTCATTTAGATAATACAACTTCTGTACAGGCTTGCGTATCTGGTCTTATTATGGGTGAGAATACGGATTGCATTAGTGTAGCTGCGCTATTTGATAATGAAGAAATTGGAAGTAAGACAAAACAAGGAGCAGATTCTGTGGTTCTTTCACAGATTTTAGAAAAAATTATTTTGTCATTAGGTGGTACTAGAGAAACTTATTTAAATAGTATTTTGGGTGGACTCATGCTTTCTGCTGATGTAGCACATGCAACTCATCCAAATCATCCAGAGATTTTTGATATTACAAATAAAATTTATATGGGTGATGGTGTGGCAATAAAGATGCACTATGGACAGCGTTATGCTACAGATGCAAAGAGTGTTGGAATTATTGAATCCATTTGTAAAGAAAAAGATATTCCGTATGTAACGTTTCTAAATCGTTCAGATTTACGAGGTGGCTCTACACTTGGTTCAATTTCATCATCAATTCTTACAATGAATACAGTTGATATTGGTGTAGCGATTTTAGCTATGCATTCAGCAAGAGAGTTAATGGCTATTAAAGACCAAGAGGCACTTACAAGAATTATTGCAGAAATTTTATAAAGTATCTTTTCAAACCTTTAAATCTATGATATTATACTGATTGATATAGTAATAAAAACTACTTAAAATAGAAAATAAAACTTAAACATAGATTTTGGAGGAATATAGTATGAGTTATAAAATTATTGCAGATAGTTGTTGTGATTTACCAGAGGAAATGAAGAAAAATCCTCATATTCAATTAGTACCATTAACTTTATATATTGAAGATAAAGAAATTGTCGATGATGAAACTTTTGATCAGAAAGAATTCATTCGTTTAGTTAAAGAATCTCCGACTTGCCCTAAGTCTGCTTGTCCATCTCCAGGTAGTTATATGGAATCCTATAAAGGAGATGAAGAAAGAGTTTATGTAGTAACCCTATCAAAGGAGCTTAGTGGAAGCTACAATAGTGCAGTAGTCGGTAAGGATATGTATATTGAAGAATATGGGGAAGATAAGCACATCGAAGTGGTTAATTCTCAGTCTGCTTGTGTAGGAGAAACTCAGGTAGTTATTAAAATCATGGAATTAGAAGAAAAAGGGTTGCCTTTTGAAGAAATTAAAAAGGAAATTAAGGACTTTACAGACCACTTAACAACACTCTTTGTATTAGAAACTTTAGATATGCTTAAAAAGAATGGTCGATTAACAGGTGTGGCAGCACTAATAGCAACCACTTTTAACATTAAACCATTAATGTCAGCAACCCATGGAACAATCGTCAAATTAGATCAAGCAAGAGGTATTCAAAGGGGATTAAAAAAGATGATTGACTATACAGTAAAGCACGCCAATCATCCGGAGAATCGAATTTTAGGAATTACTCATTGCAATTGTGAAGAACGTGCACTAGCTGTTCGTGATGCAATTTTAGCGAAGGCAAATTTTAAAGATTGCATTGTTGTTGATGCAGCGGGTGTTTCTAGTTTATATGCAGCAGATGGTGGGGTTGTTGTAACATTTTAATCTCTATGAATTATGGAATTATGGAGGTGAAATTTTTGAAATATGCATTAGAATTTTTGAAAATTTTTGTAATAGCAGCTGTTCTAGCATTAATCATTAATAATTATTTAATTGTAAATGCTAAAGTTCCTACTGGATCGATGGAATCAACAGTAATGACAGGAGACCGAATTATTGCGAATCGCTTAGCTTATAAATTTGGAGAACCACAAAGGGGAGATATTATTATTTTTATGCCTCCTGATGGAGAAAAAACTCCCTTTTTAAAGAGGATTATAGGTCTTTCAGGAGAGACTATTGAGTGTAAAGATAGCCAAGTTTATATTAATGGAAATCCTTTAATAGAACCCTATTTAAATGAAGCTACACAAATGGATTTTGGACCTTATACAATACCAGAGGATTCTTATTTTATGATGGGTGATAATCGAAATAATTCACGTGATGCAAGAGAATGGAAGAATAAGTATATTACAAAAGATGCAATGCTTGGAAAGGCAGTATTTACATACTTTCCATTTTCAAGTATAAAAATTTTAAAATAAAATCATAAAGGAGGCTGTTAAAAGCAGCCTCTTTTATGATTTAGTCTTTTTATCAGGAAGTTGAGTCAAGATAATTGCAATAAATACTAAAGCGCAACCAAGTAATTCTTTGGTAGAAAGTCGTTCATGCAAAATGACCCATCCAGCTAGTAGAGAAAAAACAGATTCTAAGCTCATAATTAATGAAGCTTCTGTAGGTGAAGTATATTTTTGACCAATAACCTGTAAAGTATATCCAACACCAGAAGAAAAAATTCCAGCATAGAGGATTGGCATCCATGCTAAAAGAACTCCATTTATAGATGGAGATTCTAGAATGAGCATTCCAATACATGAAACAAGACTTGCAACAAAAAATTGAATACAAGATAGTTTTACTGAATCAACTTTTGGAGAAAAGTAATCTACACAGATAATATGTAGTGAAAAAATAAAAGCACAAAGTAAAACAAATAAATCACCAGTTCCAAGCGATAGACTCTCAGTGATACATAGAAGATACATTCCAACTAAGGCAATTGCTACACTAATCCAAACTTTTAATCCAATTGATTTTTTTAGAAAGATTCCAATAATAGGTACAATGATAATATAAAGTGCTGTAATAAATCCTGCTTTTCCAATAGTAGTATATTGAATTCCAATTTGCTGGAAATTACTTGCAATTCCAAGAATTACTCCACAACAAATTCCACTAATAACTAATAGATTTTTAGATGCTTTGTGAGAAGTCGACTCTATGGAATTTTCATTTTTAGAAGCAGATTCTGTAAAATTACCTTTTCTTAAAAGAAACATCACAGGAATGAGTGAAATTCCTCCAACAAAAAAACGTAAAAAGTTAAATGTAAATGGACCAACATAGTCCATTCCAACACTTTGAGCAACAAATGCTAACCCCCAAATAAAAGCTGTAAGAGTTAGACATAGATTTCCTTTTAAATGTTTCATAAATTTAATTTCCCTCTCTTTTGTGTAAACTATAGGACAGTATACAAGAAAATGAAGAGAAATACAAGTAGACTCTTGACATAAAAATTTCTTTGTGTTATCATATAAATCCAACCAAGTCTAATTAGGGCTTGTACTGGTTTCGACGGGGATTTTGAAGTCCGAGCAGCCATTTGCAGACCGTGACTGCATATCAAAACGGAAATAAATATAAACGCTGAAGATAATTTAGCAATCGCTGCCTAGTTGCAGCTGTCAGCCTTAAGTCGCTCACTGCTTAAGTCACTGGCATCGTTTAGGTGAGGAACGTTCATCTCAAAGCTTTGAGAGATGAAACGCATTATGAAGCTACTGAATTCACAAGTATGTCGTTAGACGTGTGAAGGAGGGAACGTTAAAATAGCGACTGTAATGGGAGACACTTGGGTGAATAGATTTTCGGACGCGGGTTCGATTCCCGCCAGGTCCATTACTTTTAATGACTTCGGAGAAGTCATTGTCTATGCAGATGCTTTCCGGACGGAGTTCGGTTATAGATGCATCTGTTTTAGTATTTGAAAAAAGGAAGCAGATTATGCTTCCTTTTTTCGTGGCTTAATTCCTTTTTCATTTCGATTTTTTAAACGAATTTTCTTATATTCTTCATTTGTAGGAGAAAGTTGTAAAACTTCTTTTATTGTATCATTTGAAATAAAGTCCATAGATTTAACACCTTGACTATTTTTCTTTAAAAGAGGAATTTCTTCTATTTTGAATCGTAGATAGTAATCTTTTTTACTGTGAAGAAGAATTTCTTCTTCTTGTTCTTTTCCTACATAAACTAATTCGTCATCTTCTTGTAACTTAGTTGCAGCAACATTTCGATTATTCGTTATAAATTCATTCATTAAAACTTTTTTACTCAGACCATGAGCTGTTATAAATAGTAGATTTCCTTCGTTAGTAGCTTCTTGAATATAAAGAATACGCTCATCTGTAAATTTACAAGTACTGATATTATCAATAGGAATACCTTTATCCTTTGATTTACTCTGTGGCAAATCAAATACCTTTACTTGGTGCATACGGCCATTAGAAGTAAATAGTTGAAGTTTTCCATCACTCATACAAGGACAAGAAAAGATGTATTCATCTTCTGAAATTTTTTGAGCACTTCGTTCAGAAACAGTCTTTACATAGCCAAAACGATCCATTAAAAAGAGAAGCTTTTCAGCTTTTGGAGTGATAGATTTAATTGAAATCTCCTTAGTTTGAATAATAGCTGTTTTTCTTGGTGTTGCATAAGTTTCCTTAATAGAAGTTAATTCGTCTTCAATGACTTTTTGCATAGCAGTAGAATTAGATAAAATTTTCTTGTAAGTTTTAATATTTTTTAAAGTTTTTCTATGTTCTTTTTCTAAGGCTTCAACCTCTAATCGAATAAGTTTACTTAGACGAAGATCTAAAATAGCTTGAGCTTGACGCTCAGTAAGTTCTAATTGACTAGCAATTTCTTTTTTGGCTTGAACTTGTGATTTACTGCTTCTAATGATTTGGATAATTAAATCAATTGCGTCAATTGCACGAATAAGCCCTTCTTCAATTTCTAATCGGTCGGTTTCTTTCTTTAATAAATAGGTGTATTTTCTTGTATTAGTTTCGATTTGGAATTGAATATGACTTTCTAAAATATGTTTTAAATCTAAGGTTACAGGATAGCCATTTTCAATAGCAATCATATTTACGCCAAAAGTATCTTCTAGTTTGGTTTTTTATAAAGAATATTTTTGATATTCTCAATATCTGCATCTTTTTTTAGCTCAATAACTATTCGGATGCCTTCTTTTGAAGATTCATTGGAAATATCTACAATCTCTGGGATTGTACGATTCTCTGCAAGGTTAGCAACATCAGAGAGAAAGCGATGAATTCCTTCACCAATCATTGTATAAGGAATTTCTGTAATAACTAAGCGTTTACGACCGCTTCTTCCAGGGACGTCTTCTATACAGGTTTTTCCACGCAGTTTAATTCTTCCACTTCCAGTAGAGTAAATAGTAGGAAGGTCTTCTTTATTGACGATTAATCCCCCAGTTGTAAAGTCAGGTCCTGGCATAATCTGTAATAATTCATCAATGGAGATTTCTGGATTTTTTAATAATGCAAGAACACAGTCAATAGCTTCAGCTAAATTGTGGGAAGGAATATTGGTTGTCATACCAACAGCAATTCCTTCGGCTCCATTAATTAATAAATTAGGAATCTTTACAGGTAGGACGGAAGGTTCTTTTTCAGTTTCGTCAAAATTAGGAATAAAATCAACAACATCCTTATCAAGATCAGCTAAAAACGCATCTCTAGTTAATGCCTTTAATCTAGCTTCTGTATAACGCATAGCAGCAGAGCCATCACCTTCAATAGAACCAAAGTTCCCATGAGGTTCAGCAAGTGGCAGATTTTTTTTGAAATCCTGCGCCATAACGACTAATGCATCATAGATAGAAGTATCTCCATGGGGGTGATACTTACCCATGGTATCTCCTACAATACGAGCACATTTTCTATGAGGTTTATCTGGTGAGAGTCCTAATTCATACATGGCATAAAGTGTACGTCTTTGAACAGGCTTTAAACCATCTCGAATATCTGGTAAGGCTCTTGAAGTAATAACACTCATTGAGTAATTCAGATAGGACTGTTTCATACAGTCTGAATAATCAGTTTTTATAATCTGTTCCATAATCTATATAAAATCTTCTCCTTAAATATCAATATTAATCTATGTAGTAAATCTATTGTGAATTAAATAGCTATCAATTATGCATCAATTTCAGCAAGATTAGCATTTGTAAAAATAAAATGCCTTCTTGGACTTACATCATTGCCCATTAATAATTCTGTGACATCACTAGCCTCTTTTGCATCTTCAATTTGTACTTGTTTTAACATTCTAGTTTCTGGATTTAAAGTAGTTTCCCAAAGCTGAGAAGCATCCATCTCTCCAAGTCCTTTATAGCGTTGTAAAATAAAATTTTTATGTGTCTTACGATAACGACTAAGTGCAAAATCGTCATAGAGATATTCTTCTGGCCCTTTTTTGGGGATTGCTTTATAAAGTGGTGGCATAGCTAAATACACATGGCCACTTTTTATTAATTCTGGCATAAAACGGTAAAAGAAAGTCAGAAGTAAAGTACTAATATGAGCTCCATCGACATCAGCATCGGTCATAATAATAATCTTGTTGTAGCGTAGCTTTTCAATGTCAAAATCCATTCCATAACCTTCTGAAAAACCGCAGCCAAATGCTTGAATCATGGACTTGATTTCGACATTTGCAAGTATTTTATCAATGGAAGATTTTTCGACATTTAAAATTTTTCCTCGAATAGGTAAAATGGCTTGAAATTTTCGGTTTCTAGCAGTTTTTGCAGAACCTCCAGCGGAATCACCTTCGACAATAAAAATTTCATTTTTTGAATAGTCTTTTCCTTCACAGTTTGCTAATTTACTATGGACATCGATTGAAAATTTTTGTTTACTAAGAAGACCACTTCTAGCTTTTAATTCGCTTTTTCGAACTTTGGAAGAAAGTTCAGCCCTACTAATGATTTTCTTTAAAACTTCTACATTTCGGTCAAAATAAAGAGTCAATTGTTCATTCATAATAGAAGTGATAACCTTTATTACATCTGTATTACCCAGTTTAGTCTTAGTCTGCCCCTCGAATAGTGGATCTGGATGTTTAACACAAATGATGGCAGTCATTCCACATCTTGTATCCGTTCCCGTAAAATTCGTATCTTTCTCTTTTAAAATTCCAAGTAAACGGGCGTAATTATTAATAATCGTAGTAAATCGATTTTTAAATCCTGTAATATGAGTTCCACCTTCTGTTGTACAAATACAATTACAATAGCCTAATAAGTTCTCCTCTAAAGAATCTGTAAATTGTAGTGCAATATCAATAGAAATATCATTTTCTTGACCATGAATTTCAATTAAATTGGTGAGAATAGTCTTTGACTGGGTTAAACTTTTTACATAAGCTGGAATTCCCTCTGGCTCTGAATATAGAATGGATTCTTCGCTTCCTTCTCGTTTATCCTCAAAGTAAATCTCAAGACCTGGATTTAAATAGGTTGTCTCGTGAAGTCGTTGTTTGATCGCTTCTGATTTAAATACGAGGTGCTCAAAAATTTTAGAATCAGGAAAGAATTGGATAGTAGTTCCAGTCTTTTTAGTTCTTCCTTCAGATTCTAATAAGCCATTCGTTAATTCTTTTACTGGTTTTCCTTCTTCATAACGGTCTTTATAAATATGACCATTTCGATAAACAGTGACTTCCATCCAAGATGAAAGGGCATTGACAACTGATGAGCCTACGCCATGAAGGCCACCAGAAACTTTATAGTTATTATTATCAAATTTACCTCCAGCATGTAGAGTAGTAAATATGACTCGCTCAGCACAAACCCCCTTCTTATGTAAATCTACAGGAATTCCACGACCATTATCACTAACAGTCACTGAACCATCTTTATTTAATAATACATATATCTTAGTAGCAAAACCTGCTAAATGTTCATCGACAGCATTATCGACAATTTCATAAATTAAATGATTAAGTCCTCTACTACTTGTACTTCCTATGTACATACCGGGACGTTTTCGTACGGCTTCTAAGCCTTCAAGAACAGTAATTGAACTTGCATTATATTGTTCCATAACTTTATATATCGCAACTTTCTAATAAAATTTCAAACATTCGTTCTGTTTGATTTCAAAGTAGAATTTTACAACATTTTTTTGAATTTGTCCATATAAAAATTTAGAATTTTTTAAATATGTTTTCTTAATAAACGTTTGTAAATTTATTGTCAATCTAAGGATTTCATTGTATAATATAAATAAATGTTAAAAGAAGGATTTATTTAAGAAGAGAGGGGTAAAATTATGGTTCGAACGACAATAGAAATCACAAATCCCGAAGGGCTTCATGTAAAGCCGGCCGCAATACTCTCTGGTGTAGCGCAACGTTTTCAATCACAGATTACAATGATTCATGAGTACCGACTGATTAATGTGAAGAGTTTGATGAACATTCTTTCAGGAAGTGTAAGAACTGGCACGAAGGTTGCAATTGAGATTGAAGGTCCTGATGAGAAGGAAGCGATGGAAGCAATTATTGACACAATTAAATATAGGTTAGAAGGAGAGAAGTAGAAAAACTGTTACTTGATATAAGAATCTTTTCATAATAAATGGTAAGTAGAAAAGTTCATTATCAAGTAGCAGTTTTTTATCTAATTATAATGCTAACTAGAATGTGTATAGTTAGCATTATAATTAGATAAAAACTAAAAAAGTTGTTGACAAAAAAATCCTCTCGTGATAATATATACGAGCGCTGTGAGTGAGAGATAAACACACAGAGTAAAAATTAGGTGAAAATTAAAAGAATAAAAAAGTTCTTGACAAAGACAGTAACTTATGATAAACTATAAAAGTTGCTTGTGAAAGACAAGAATGAGAATGAACCTTGATAATAAAACAGTATATTCCAACCCTGAACGATTCTTAAGAGAATAATTCAGAACAAAACGAGCATCAGATAAAACTGATGACCCAAACAACAGTAAGATGGAAAAAGATTAGCCAAAGTTAATCTT
>JPZU01000001.1:2585849-2593618 GCA_000875945.1 Lachnospiraceae bacterium TWA4
CCTGTAAATATATGGTAGGATAATGATATAAATGATACGGTTTATGTGAATGTGTAGTTTTGAAGGTATTTAGTATTTACCTTCTTTACAAAAGATAATTCTTACAAATGATGAATTCGTTGAATACAAGAGATGAATTTGTAAGATACAAAAGATGATGAATAGAATATACATAAGATAAAAGCCAGCTTTTGCTGGTTTATTTTTATTTAAATGAAAATGGTGTGGGTGTGAATAGTCCCTAACATTGACACGGATTTTTTCGTGATTTACACTCTCAAAACCCTAAAACAGTCACATTTTGACCTTAGTATCATATATTTAAAAAATAAAAAAATCTATTGACGAAGAGTATAATGATGCCTAGGAATAAACTTTAATGATTTAAAGTATGAATTAATTAAATTATTAAAGTTAATAGGAGGGAAAGTTTATGAAGAAAAAACAAATATTATCAATAGTTATGGCATCAGCTCTTGTAATGGGAATGACTGCTTGTAGCTCTAGTACAACTAGTAAATCCAATGTATCTAGTGATACAACAAAATCAGCTGAATCAGGAAGTAATTCAGTTGCAAATTCTGATAAGACATTCAAAATTGGTATTAGCCAAATGGTTGAACATCCAGCACTTGATGCAGCAACTAAAGGATTTGAAGAGGCATGCAAAAAAGGTCTTGGAGAGGATAAGGTAAGTTTTGATGTACAAAATGCACAGGGTGAACAAGCAATGTGTAGTACAATTGCAACGAACTTTGTTTCAAGCAATGTAGACTTAATTTTAGCAAATGCTACTTTACCACTTCAGACAGCATCTTCAGCAACTGCTGATATCCCAATTATTGGAACTGCTGTTACAGACTATGCAACAGCATTAGAAATTAAAGATTGGTCAGGAGCTACAGGTATTAATGTGTCTGGTACAAGTGATTTAGCACCAATTGATAAACAGGAAGAGATGTTAAAAGAATTGATTCCAAATGCTAAAAAAGTTGGAATTGTTTATTGTTCAGCAGAACCTAATTCTAAATATCAAGCAGATTTATTTGGTGAAGCTTTAGATAAAGATAACATTGCACACGCTGAATATACAGCAGCAGATTCAAATGAAATTCAGTCAGTTGTAACAAGTGCAATTGGAGAATGTGATGTGCTTTATATTCCAACAGATAATACAATGGCATCTAATACAGAAATTATTAAAAATATTTGTGTACCAGCTAAGATTCCTGTAATTGCAGGAGAGCAAGGACTTGCTTCTGGTTGTGGTATTGCTACTTTATCAATTGATTATTATGAACTTGGTTATAAAGCTGGTGAAATGGCTTGTGATGTATTATTAAATGGAACGGATATCTCAACAATGAAGATTGAATATTCTCCAGAAGTAAAGAAAATGTATAATAAAGAAATTTGTGATGAACTTGGCATAACTATTCCAGAAGGTTATGAAGAAATCAAAGCTGAAGAATAAAAAATAAATAATCAATATAAAAATTTAAACAGAGAAGCATAATAAACTATGCTTCTCTGTTTGAGTGATAGAAAGGAATCATAATAATGATAATGACATATTTTACAACATTGGATCCAGGAGCTTTACTTCGTGCAGTTCCAGGAAATATTGCGCAAGGATTAATTTGGGGAATTATGGCAGTGGGTGTGTATATCACATTTAGAATTCTAGATTTTGCTGATTTAACTGTAGACGGTTCGTTAGCAACAGGAGGAGCTGTAGCTGTTATGTTAATTCGTGGAGGAATGAACCCAGCTGTAGCTTTAATCTTTGCATTTATTTCAGGAATGCTTGCAGGACTTATAACAGGGCTATTACATACGGCATTAGGAATTCCAGGAATTTTAGCAAGTATTTTAACTCAAATTTCATTATACTCTGTAAATCTTGGAATCATGGGAAAATCAAACCAGAGTATTGGAATTGCACAAAAAAATTTGGTGGCATCTCTTCGTTATGTAACTGCTGATAATCGTATGATATTTTTTGGTGGATTAATTTTGGGTTGCTTAATTTTAGTAGTTATAACCTACTGGTTTTTTGGAACAGAACTTGGTGCAGCAATTCGTGCAACTGGATGTAATAATCAAATGGCACGTGCACAGGGTATTAATACAGATGCAATGAAGGTAGTTGCATTAATGATTTCTAATGGATTAGTTGGATTATGTGGTGGTATTTATGCTCAATATCAGGGAGCTGCTGATGTTAATGCAGGTCGAGGAGCTATCGTTATTGGACTTGCTGCAGTAATTATTAGTGAAGTGATTTTTGGTAAATTATGTGCAGGTAAGAAATATGCATTTGCTTATACACTTGCCGCAGTATTTGTTGGAGCAATTTTATATTATGTTGCATATACATTAGTATTATGGTTAAAGATGCCTTCAGATTATATGAAGTTATTCTCTGCAGTTGTAGTTGCATGCTTCTTGGCAGTGCCATATTTAAAGAATAAATATTCTACAAAATAGGAGAGATCAATTATGGGATATATGTTAGAACTTCAAAATGTACATAAAACATTTAATAAGGGAACAATTAATGAGAAAGTTGCATTAAATGGAGTAGAATTAAAGTTAAATGCAGGAGATTTCGTAACTATTATTGGTGGAAATGGAGCAGGAAAATCTACAACTTTGAATGCAATTGCTGGTGTATGGCCAACAGACGAAGGAAAAATTATTGTAGATGGAATTGATATTACAAAGCTTCCAGAACATAAAAGAGCAATTCATTTAGGCCGTGTATTTCAAGATCCAATGATTGGAACAGCTGCAACGATGTCTATTGAAGAAAATATGGCAATTGCTGCAAGACGAGGTGCAAAGCGTGGATTTGGATGGGGAATTACTAAAAAAGAACGTGAAGAATATCAAGAGCGTTTAAAAGAATTAGGACTCGGTTTAGAAACGCGTATGAGCAGTAAAGTTGGATTGTTATCTGGTGGACAAAGACAGGCAATTACTCTTTTAATGGCTTCATTAAAGCATCCTAAATTGTTGTTGCTTGATGAGCATACAGCGGCACTAGATCCTAAAACAGCAGCAAAAGTTCTAGAAATTTCAGATAAAATTATTAAAGAAAATCATTTGACTGCTATGATGGTTACACATAATATGAAGGATGCAATTGCTCATGGAAATCGTTTGATTATGATGCATGAAGGAAAAATCATTTATGATGTGTCTGGAGATGAAAAGAGAAATCTTCAAGTAAGTGATTTATTAGCTAAATTTGAACAGGTAAGTGGTGGAGAGTTTGCTAATGATCGAATGATGTTAAATTAAATAGTTAAAGGAAAAAGCTCCCTCGAATGAACAAATGTCATTAAGTGATATGCTATAAACAAGGGAGCTTTTTATTTCAATTATAGTTACAAAATTTATCGCAATGGTGCACTGCCAAGTTCTAAGAATTCAGCGTGCTGTTTGCGTGAGTTTGTTATATATTCGTAGGTTATATAATCTGGTTTAATACACTCTATAAAATCTCGAACTTGAGGAATTGCAAATGGTCGATGTTGGTCTAACTTAAAGATATGTTCAAATGCCTGAGCCATAAGTTTATCAGGGTCTGATTCAGGTGTAGGGAGATGTTTTTTAAAATGTTCGACATATTCACCACTCAAAGATTGGTTTAAGTGAATTCCTTTAATAAATGGTATAATTGCATGATTTTTCTCCAGTAGGTGATAAAGACTTTCTAATGCTTCGTTGGGAGTCCTAAGTGAAGTATCTGTATTCATGTAATGCCCCGTATCAAGCATAAACCCTTTTTTCGTATAATGAATTTGTTCAAGTAAATAAATTGGAATCTTTGGGTCTTTAAAAGTTAATCCGGGATACCAAAGATTTTCCATTAAAAAATAAAATGAATAGTTTTGATTATCGAGTAAATCATTAATAAGTTTACAACAAGCATCTACGACCTCTATATCTGTGTGAGATCTTGTATAGGAAATACTCTCTTTAAAAGAACTTTGAGAAATATGAAATACGACATATTCTGCATTTATTTCTTTTGCATAGTCTAAATCTTTTCTATAATGATCGATTAAATAATCGTAATCTAAATTCATCCAATCATTAATACAACGACAGTGAATTCCAATAATCATATCAGGTGTTACTTGTGGACCTGGAAGTAAATTATTGGCTGGCATTAATTCAAGACCAGAGCATCCGAATTGCTCATAAAAAGTACGTAAATCATTTGCTGATTCATAACGTCCTAAATCATCTGGATAGGCAGTAATATTAATAGTTGTTTTCATAATTTTCACCCTTATACCATTTTGTGTTGAATAACAAAGTTTTACTAAAAAAGAGAGAAGGTACACCTTCTCTCTTTAAGCTCCATGCCGGACTTGAACCGGCGACCCCTTCATTACGAGTGAAGTGCACTACCAACTGTGCTAATGAAGCATGCTCATTTATTATACACAATTTTTGAAAAAAATCAAGGACTTTTTCAAAAATTGTGTAAGGAATACTTATTCATGTAAGTCTGAAGTACAATGTGGACACTTTGTAGCTTCAATAGAAATTTCAGATTTACAATATGGACAAGTTTTAGTAGTAGGAGCTGCTTCTTCTACTGGTTTTGCATTAATTGAAGCTAGCTTATTCATGCTTTTAACGAGCATGAAGATGACAAATGCCATGATTAAAAATTGGATAATTGCTGTGATAAACACACCATAATTTAAAGTGGCAGCACCAGCTTCCTGTGCAGCAGCAAGTGTAGCATATTTACTTCCATCTAAAGAGATAAACCAGTTAGTGAAATCAATACCACCTGTGATTAAAGTAATTACTGGCATAATAATATCATTAACTAAAGAGTTAACAATACTTTGGAAAGCACCACCAATGATTACACCGACTGCTAAGTCCATAACGTTACCACGCAAGATGAACTCTTTGAATTCTTTTGAAAAACTGCTCATTTGTATGAATTTCCTCCTTTTATGTGTTCTCATTTATTGTAGCACTTTTTCTTAAATATGGAAAGAAAAAATTGGTATTTTAGCAAAATTTATTGACAAGATAATATAATAATGATATCATTATGATATCAAAACAAAGAAAGGAAAGTTATTATGAAAGAAATTGTATTGCAAAAGAATAAAAATGGTATGGTAATGATGATTTTGTTTATTGCATTTTATGTGGCAGCAATTGGCACAGTTATTACAGGAGGAATTTTGTTAGACGATGGAAGATCAATCGGTATATTATTATTAGTTGTAGGAATTTTGTATTTAGCATTGGGATGGATATTCTTTTTAGGATTAAAGGTTTTAAAGCCTCAAGAAGCGTTAGTACTCACATTGTTTGGTAAGTACGTAGGAACACTTAAAGAAGAAGGATTTTATTTTGTGAATCCATTTTGTACAGCTGTCAATCCAGCAGCTCAGACGAAACTTAATCAGAGTGGTGATGTGAAAGAAAAATCAAAGAAAATCCAGTTAGGTTCTGATACGAGTATTGAAGAAGGCTCTAGTAAAAAGATTTCTTTAAAGATTATGACATTAAGTAATAGTAGACAAAAGGTAAATGATTGCCTAGGTAATCCTGTAGAAATTGGAATTGCCGTTGTATGGAAGGTTACAAATACAGCAAAAGCTGTTTTTGATGTAGATAATTATAAAGAATATTTATCTTTACAGTGTGATAGTGCACTTAGAAATATTGTTCGTATGTATCCTTATGATGTATCAGAAAATATCGATACTACTGGAGATGGAATTGCAGATGAAGGAAGTCTTAGAGGATCAAGTGAAGTTGTAGCCCAGAGAATTAAAGAAGAAATCCAAAGAAAAGTAGAAGATGCTGGACTTGAAATTGTAGAGGCTAGAATTACTTATCTTGCTTATGCTCCTGAGATTGCAGCTGCAATGCTTCAGCGTCAGCAAGCATCAGCAATTATTGATGCTAGAAAGATGATTGTCGATGGAGCTGTTGGAATGGTAGAGATGGCTTTGGATAAACTATCAGAAAAAGATATTATTGAGCTTGATGAAGAACGAAAGGCTGCAATGGTTTCAAATCTTTTAGTAGTTCTTTGTGGAAATAAAGATGCTCAACCGATTGTTAATTCAGGAAGTTTATATTAATGGCAGGAAATAGTAAGAAACAAGTGCCACTTCGCTTATCTGCAAAGTTATATGATGCGATTGCAGCTTGGGCAGAAGATGACTTTAGATCGGTGAATGGTCAAATTGAGTATTTGTTGACAGAATGTGTAAAGCAACGAAAGAAAAACGGCTCTCCAGTTCCACATGAGCTAGATGTTCCTCCAAAACTTGATATTAAGTAAGGAGAAGTCCATGGCAAAAGAGAAAACTATTAGTACGTATTTATGTTATTTATTAAGGCATCATCCAGAAAGTATTGGTCTAGCTATGGATAAACATGGTTGGGTAGATGTCAATGAGTTGATAGAAGCTATTAATAATAAAGGAAAATATCAATTAGATAAAAATCAATTAAAAGAAATTGTAAAACAGGATTCAAAGGGACGATATCGCTTAAATGAAGATGAGTCAAGAATTAAGTGTTGTCAAGGCCATTCGATTCCTTGGATTGAATTAGAACTTAGATATGATGTAAAAGTCCCAAAGTATCTTTATCATGGAACAACCACAATTGCACTAGAAAAAATTAAGGCAAGTGGTGAAATAAAGAAAATGGAGCGCCATGCAGTACATCTTCATACAGAGAAAATGGCTTGGCAGTCTGCAAAAAGGTGGCATTTAATTCCTGTTGTCTTAAAAATTGATGCAGAGAAAATGTGTAATGATGGTTATCAATTTGGTATTTCAGAAAATGATGTGTGGTGTGTAGAGAAGATTCCTATTCAATACATTGAGGAGGAAATTTATGGATATTGTTATTGAAATGGTATTAGATTTAATTTTTGATGAATGTGAAGTCTTAAGTACAAGTAAAAAATAAGTAAAAAATTAGATATCCATTAATTGGATTCATTAGCTTGGTTTATTTTTTTGTTATTGGTTTGTTGGCAGCAGTTGGTATAAGTTCATTGCTATCTAAGGAGACATTTTGGGCAGGTGTAGTCTTAGTAATTCTTTCAATTGGAATGGCTATAACAACTGTTATAAAATTTAGAAAAAATTATTTATCTAGATTGAGGTGATCAGTTGTGAAAATTTATGATGAACAGAGTATTCGTAGAGATTATGAAAAGTTAACAAAGCTATTAATTGAGAAAAATCTGACTATTACAACTATGGAAAGTGCAACTTCTGGACAGATTGCATCATTGATTACAGATACAGAAGGAGCATCTGCTATATTAAAAGGAGCATTTATTACCTATTCAAATGAAGCAAAGATTTTACAAGGTGTTCCTAAAGAGATAATTGATACGTATACAGTGTACTCTAAGGAAACGGCTACAGCTATGGCAAAAGCTTGTAAAAAGGTCTATAACGCAGATATTTCGATTGGAGTTACAGGAACAATGGGAAATGTAGATCCGGCAAATAAAAATGATTCAATACCTGGACAAGTATATTTTGCGATTGGAGTAGGAGAGGATTTCAAAGCCTATTTTATCGAATTAGAGCCACAACCAACAAGGCTAATGTATAAGTTAGCTGTAGCAAAAGAGATTTATGAAAGAATTATACAATCAATATAAGAAATGATAAATATAAGAAATGAAATACGAGTTGATAAAGAATAGTTATAAGTTTTATTTAAGACTTATTTCCTATAATTTA
>JPZU01000001.1:2594435-2599274 GCA_000875945.1 Lachnospiraceae bacterium TWA4
AAAATTAAAAATCCTAATTTCATACTTGACAAATGGGAAAAGTAGGGTTATTATATACTCAACAAATCCAAAAGGCAAACAAAAGCAATAAGGAAGGTAGGTAAAAGATTATGGCAAATATTTATAAAGGAACTTTAGGTTTAATTGGTAACACCCCATTAGTAGAGTTTACAAACATTGAAAAGGAATTAGGTTTAGAAGCAACTATCCTTGCAAAATTAGAATATTTCAACCCAGCAGGAAGTGTTAAAGATCGTATTGCTAAGGCAATGATTGAAGATGCAGAAGAAAAAGGTCAGTTAAAAGAAGGTTCTGTAATCATTGAGCCTACTTCAGGAAATACAGGAATTGGTCTTGCATCAATTGCAGCATCTAAAGGCTATCGTTTAATTCTTACAATGCCAGAGACTATGAGCGTTGAACGTAGAAATATCTTAAAAGCTTATGGTGCAGAATTAGTTCTTACCGACGGTGCAAAAGGTATGAAGGGTGCAATTGCTAAGGCTGATGAATTAGCAGCAGAAATTCCAAACAGCTTTATCCCAGGACAGTTTGTTAATCCAGCAAACCCAGCAATTCATGAAAAAACAACAGGTCCTGAAATTTGGAAAGATACGGATGGAAAAGTTGATGCATTTGTTGCAGGAGTTGGTACAGGTGGTACATTAACCGGTACAGGAAAGTACTTGAAATCTCAGAACTCAGATGTTAAAATCATTGCAGTAGAACCAGCAACTTCACCAGTTTTATCTACAGGTAAGGGTGGTCCTCATAAGATTCAGGGTATCGGAGCTGGATTTGTACCAGAAGTTTTAGATACAAAGGTTTATGATGAAATTATTACTATTGAAAATGATGATGCATTTGAAATTGGAAAGCTAATCGCTAAAAAGGAAGGTGTCTTAGTAGGAATTTCTTCAGGAGCAGCATTTAAAGCAGCAATTGAACTAGCTAAGAGACCTGAATACAAAGGAAAAACAATTGTTGTATTACTTCCAGATACTGGAGATCGTTACTATTCTACAGCATTATTTGCAGAATAAGCAATTAATAAACATTTAAGAGATCTAAAAAGTAAAAAGATCGCAAGTTAAAAAGATTACAAGTTAAAGGGGATAATAACTATGAGTGAAAAGATTGCAAGAAAAGATAGAAATTTTAAATTTGAAACTTTACAATTACATGTAGGACAGGAAAATCCAGATCCTGTAACTGATGCAAGAGCAGTACCAATTTATCAGACTTCTTCTTATGTATTCAAGAATAGTGCTCATGCAGCAGCACGTTTTGGACTTCAAGATGCTGGTAATATCTATGGACGTTTAACAAACCCTACAGAAGGTGTTTTTGAAGAACGAATTGCAGCATTAGAAGGTGGTGTTGCGGCACTAGCAGTAGCATCAGGTGCAGCAGCAGTTACTTATGCTGTTGAAAACTTAGCTCAGAACGGAGACAATATTGTAGCAGCTAAGAATATTTATGGTGGTTCATTCAACTTATTTGAACATACACTTCCAGCTTATGGAATTACTACAAAGTTTGTAGATATCTTTAATGAAGATGAAGTTAGAAATGCTATTGATGACAAGACAAAAGCAATCTTTATTGAAACTTTAGGAAATCCTAACTCAGATGTTGTAGATATTGAAGCAGTTGCTAAAATTGCTCATGAAAATAAGATTCCATTAGTAGTAGATAATACATTTGCAACCCCTTACCTTGTACGTCCAATCGAATATGGTGCAGATATCGTAGTTCACTCTGCAACAAAATTTATTGGTGGACATGGAACAACTATTGGTGGTGTAATTATTGATAGTGGTAAGTTTGATTGGGAAGCTTCAGGAAAATTCCCTTCATTAACTGAGCCAAACCCAAGTTATCATGGAATTAGCTTTACTAAAGCTGTAGGAGCAGCTGCTTTTGTTACAAAGATTCGTGCAATCTTACTTCGTGACACAGGTGCAACGATTTCTCCTTTCCATTCATTCATTTTCTTACAGGGTCTTGAAACTTTATCTCTTAGAGTAGAACGTCATGTAGAAAATGCATTAAAGGTAGCTAAATATTTAAGTGAACATCCACAGGTAGAAAATGTTAACCATCCATCAGTAACCAAGGATCCTAAGCAGAAAGAATTATATGCGAAATATTTCCCTAATGGTGGTGGCTCAATCTTTACATTTGAAATCAAGGGTGATTCCAAGAAGGCTCAGGAATTTATTGATAACTTAGAGTTATTCTCTTTACTTGCTAATGTAGCTGACGTGAAGTCTTTAGTAATTCATCCAGCAACTACTACACATAGCCAGTGTACAGAAGAAGAATTATTAGATCAGGGTATTAAGCCAAATACTATTCGTTTATCTATCGGTACAGAACATATTGATGATATTTTACAGGATTTAGAAGAAGCATTTAAAGCTGTAAAATAAAAATTAAACTAAAAATAAAACATTTGCTTACAAAATGGGAGTTGTTTATTTACAACTCTCATTTTTTATGAAAAATATTTATTTAACGAAACATATGCATCAATTTTTTGAAACTTATCAGAAGCTTAGTGTAGAAGAATTGCAGATTTATAGGTATAAACGATTTAGAAAGTTTTAATGATATGTTAATTCTTTAATGATACGTTAATTTTTTAATGATATGTTAATTCTTAATAGTACTATCAAGAATAATTTGCATCTCTAATAGGAATACTTTATAGAAATTTGTAGATTTAAAAAAATTTTATGTTATACTCTATCTGTGTGTGAAAAAAAGGAGTATAAGTATGGATAAGGAGAAAATTATTAATGATTCACTAGTCTACTTATTTAATGAAATTTTAGACTTAGAAGAAAATGCAATTATTACAGAGGAATTTAAAGATATTTCGAATAATGATATGCATATTATTGAAGCAGTGGGGATTAATGGTGGAAATATGTCTGCAATTGCTTCCAAATTGAATATTACTGTAGGTTCGTTGACAACTTCAATGAATGCTCTAGTAAAAAAAGGATACGTGAAAAGACAGCGCTCGGAAGAAGACAGGAGAGTTGTTTTTATTTGTTTAACTCAAAAAGGAATGAAGGCGTATGAACATCATGAAGAGTTTCATAAGAAAATGACTCAAGCTGTATTAGATGGGTTTAGTAAGGAAGAGGCGGAGATGATTGGTCAGATTCTTGAAAAGCTTACAGTATTTTTTCATCAATATAAGAAATAGTTATCATTCACACATTGGCTATCTCGAAGGATGAAAATGGTGTGGGTGTGAACTATAATAAGAAATAAATATAGTCGACTATGTTTATATTTTAATACTTGACATTTCGAACGATATATGTGATAATATATATCGTTCGAGAGAACATAATAAATTCATAAAGGTTCTGTTTAAAAGAACAAGATATGCGCGAGTGGCTCAGTGGTGGAGTATCGCCTTGCCAAGGCGAGGGTCGCGGGTTCGAATCCCGTCTCGCGCTTTTTTATTTTATATATGAAATAAGAATTTTTAGATTAGCTGGAATTACTTTTGGTAATTCTATATTTTTAACATATTAGACTATAAAAATAGTTTTATATGTTAAGGCTCCCTCTTGAGGGAGCTGTCAGCAGTAGGCATGAGGTGCCACATAGTGGTGGAGTCCTGATACCTACTGCTGACTGAGGGAGTATCTATTGATGCAATTATTAAATTAGTATATGGAATTAGTTTATTTATTATAAAAATGTAAGTTTTTAGAAAGGAATTGTAAATGCCATTACCATATAATAGAGAAAAAACTATATTTGCAAGGAAATTACGAAATAATGCTACAAAACAAGAAAATCATTTATGGTACGATTTTTTAAGAACATATCCTATAAAATTTGAACGACAAAAAGTAATTGGAGAATATATTGCTGATTTTTACTCATATTCTGCTCACCTTGTGATTGAATTAGATGGATCTCAACATTATACAGATGAAAATATAAAATATGATTCTATGCGCACTAAAATGATAGAGAAATATGATTTAGATGTTGTACGATTTTCTAATAATGATGTAGATAAAAGTTTTGAAGGTGTTTGTAAAAGAATCGATTTAGTTGTAAAACAGAAAATAAAACAGTATAAAAATTAACTCTAGAGAGATACTAAAATTATAAATACATTAGGAAATGGAGTGATAAATAATCTATGAATTTAGATACTATTAATTTATTAAAAGAATGTAATGCAGGTTGTAAATCTGCTACTAATAGTATGGAACAAGTTCTTCCATTTGTAAAGGAAGAACAATTAAAGAAAATTATTACGGAATCTAATCATAAACATGTAAATATAGGAGATAAATGTCATACTCTTTTAAATGAAAATGGAGTGGATGAGAAGGATCCTAATATGATGGCAAAAGTATTTTCATGGGTTACTACTGAAATGAAGCTAATGATGGATGATAAAAGTTCAAAAATTGCAGGAATTATGCTAGATGGCTGTCATATGGGAATAAAATCATTAGCAGAATATATTAATCAATATGAACAGGCAGATGCAAAAGCTATCCATTTAGCAAAAGAATTAATTCATGTGGAACAGGAATTTATGAATGAATTATTGAACTATGTATAGTTTCAATAATTTAAAAGTTATTAAGAGTTTATTTAGTTAAAAGAATACTCCCTCAGTCGGCTTTAGGCATCAGGACTCCGTCAGCTACGCTGACACCTCATGCCAAATGCCGACAGCTCCCTCAAGAGGGAGCCTTTAAGATATTTCCAATTAGTAGAAATTTTTTCACAATCAGAATGTTTAAATTAAGAATATTCAGATAAATGAATATTTAAGTAAAAAACCTT
>JPZU01000001.1:2599294-2600357 GCA_000875945.1 Lachnospiraceae bacterium TWA4
TTAAGTAAAAAACCTTTCAGGGGTACTTATGGTAATCTGAAAGGTTTTATTATATAAGATAAAACTATTAAATATAAAAATATAAAATAAAAAGTAAATAAAAAAGCGCGAGACGGGATTCGAACCCGCGACCCTCGCCTTGGCAAGGCGATACTCCACCACTGAGCCACTCGCGCATATCTTGTTCTTCTAAAGAGAACAGTTACTAAATATTCTTGTTTACTCGAACGAAATATATTATCGCATATTTCGTTCGAGTTGTCAAGAACTTTTTTTATTTTTAAAAATTTATAGTTATTTTCAGTTACAGTTCACACGTCAGCCAAAACATGAAAATATTTGTGCTTGCACAAGGATATATATTTTCGTGTTTGCTGACGAAGGGAACACCATTTAATGAGCAATACAGCTGCAAAGCAGCGAATGAGCACGTCAGTGCGCTATTGCGAATGATAAAAATGGCGTGGGTGTGAACAGTAACTATTTTCATTATAGTTCACACATGAGCCAAAATATGAAAGCATTTGTGAAGCTTTATAAACTTTTTACAGTAATCATATAATCTAAATTCTTATTATACTTTTCAGAAATCGTTTCATCATATACAAAACTAACATCCAACCATAATTCCTCTGCTGCAATTGCAATATGAGAAAAGAAAATACCAGCATCTAGTTCGCAATTCATTTTCATTCCTAAATGATGTTTATTTCGACAGAAGATATATAGCTTATTAGAATAAACAATGACTCGACAAGGCTGACGATTAAACGCAGAAGGTGCAAGTCGTGCAGCTTTTAGTAATACACGGAAATCTTCAGAGGGTGTCTCTTTAAATAAACAAGTTTTACTTAAAGGTTCTCGTTTCGCACGTGAACTTTCACGATAAACTTTTCCAGCAGAATATCCAAAGGCAACAACAATTGCAAGTTCCATTCCATCTGGAATAGAAGATTTAGGAATCTTAACGCCACCTTGATAACAAGTACCAATTCCTCTACCTGTTAAAAATAACACTAATTGTTCAGCAACATATCCGGCTTCAAATCGTGCATTGTTTTAT
>JPZU01000001.1:2600423-2608524 GCA_000875945.1 Lachnospiraceae bacterium TWA4
GCTTTTACCAAAAAAAAGGCCTGAAAAATTCTCTTCATCTTTTTTAATTACTCTGATTTTACAACTAATATCAGAATCTAAACGATCAACTTCCTCGATATGCTTATCTAAATTAGCTAGTATTGTATCTGATACAGCACGTTTGTCAAATTTTCGAACAGAATAACGATTAAATATTGCATCATATAGTGTCATCTTATAGCCCCCATAACCCTTAGTTTTATTTAAGTTAGTTAGTTTGCGTTTGAATTAGATTATATCATATTTTTTTATAAAAGCAAGGTAGTTTGAAAAATTCTTTAATGCATCTAAAACAGGTTGTTTTGTGGTCATATCCACGCCTGCAATTTGCAATAATTCAATAGGAGTCTTAGAAGAACCTCCCTTTAAGAATTTCTTGTAGTCATTTACACCGTCTTCACCTAAAGTTAAAATTCGTTCAGATAGTGCGATTGCAGCAGAAAGACCCGTCGCATATTGATAAACATAAAATGGGGTATAAAAATGAGGAATTCTAGCCCATTCCATGTCAATAAATTCATCCACTTCCATATCAGGCCCAAAGTATTCTTCATTGAGTTTATGATAGATACTACAAAGCTTATCAGCGGTTAGTGTTTCACCAGCCCAAACTTTTTCATGAGTGATTTTTTCAAATTCGGCAAACATGGTTTGTCTAAAAATCGTTCCTTTTACACTGTCTAAGAAGTTGTTAATAATATAAGCTTTTTCTTCATTAGACTGAGCGTGTTCTAAAAGATATTTACTGAGTAAGGTTTCATTACAAGTAGAAGCAACTTCTGCAACGAAAATCTTGTAATCTGCATACACATAAGGCTGATTGTGATGAGAATACCAGGTGTGTAAGGAATGGCCCATTTCATGAACAAGAGTAAATACATCATTGAGACTTCCTGTAAAGTTTAAAAGCACATAAGGGTGAGTCCCATAACTTCCTGTACTGTAAGCACCACTTCGTTTGCCTTTATTTTCATAGACATCAATCCAACGATTGTCAAATCCTTCTTTTAATAGAGCAATGTATTCCTCACCCATTGGAGCAAGAGCCTTTAATGCAAGTTCTTTTGCTTCTTCAAATGTATAAGTTCTTTGAAAATCACTCACAATTGGGGTGTAGACATCATACATTTTTAAATGGTCAACACCTAATGCCTTTTTTCTCAATTTGACATACTCATACATAGAAGGAAGACCTTCGTGAACAGCTTCAATTAATTGGTCATAAACCTTTGTAGGAATCTCATTTCCATGAAGGGCGTATTCAATTGGAGATTTATAACCACGAACCTGACCATAAAAGGCAAAACGTTTTAAATTGGATTCATACATAGCAGCAAGGGTGTTACGAAATTGTCCATAAGCTGTATAAAGAGATTCATAGGCATTTTTACGTAGGGTACGGTCAGAACTTTCTAAGAGTCTGACATAGGTACCATGAGTTAATGGATGAGATTCTCCTTTGCAATCTAGAGCAGGTTCAAATTTGATATCTGCATTGTTAAACATTTTAAAGATATCAGAAGCAGCAGCAGAAAATCCATGACTTCTAGCAAGAAGGCTTTCCTCATTTTGTGCTAATGTGTGATCTGATTGCTTTAAAATAACTTCAAAACTTCTTCGATAGAGTTCCAATTCGTTCTTCTCACAGATGCGTTGTTCTAATAACTCTTTTCCCATAGCTGTAATTTCTACAGTAATAAAAGAAGAAACGGATAACATCTTGGTATAGAGTTCATAGGCTTTCCCATAGAATTCTTGATATTTAGCATTCGAAGTATCTTGGTCTTGTTTTTGATGGGCATAGCTGTAAATTGTTTCAAGACGCTTGCACAACCTATCGTCATCACTAAGACAATTCCATAAAATATCCGCAGACTCATGAAGATGACTTTTGTATTTTTCATAGATTGAAAGGTCATTTGTTAAAGCTTCTAATTCTTGTTCCCAAAGGGCATCAGAAGCAAAAAGAGGGGTTAAATCCCAAGTGTCGTTTACATTTATTTCATCTCTAGTAGGTAGGGTGTTTGTTGAATTTGACATAAAATTCACTCCTTTAGTTAGTTTATTATAACTATTATTATACACATGTCCTAGAAAGTTTTCAAGTCAAGTCTTTATCTTTTCTTCAATCTATGTTAGAATACAGATTAGAAAAAAGTGTTACTGAAAGGAATAAAAACCAATGGAAATTAAATCTCTTACTAAATTAAATCGTAAGCAAATTATTCGAGTTAATGAGTTACTGACTCAGTGTAGACAGCATGAACCTGTAACCATTGCTCCTACAATGACAAGTGATTCAAACTATGATCCAACAATCCCTTGTCTTTATTTATTAGAAGAAAGTGGATTTTTAATGAGCTATCTTTCTATTTATATGCCTAACCCATATTATGCTGAATGTGTAGCTTATACATTCCCAGCTGCTAGAAAACGTGGGAACTTTATGAAATTGTGGATGCAGGCACTTGGAGAACTTCATGATCATCCAAATGTAAATTTAGATGAAATGGAGATTATGTTCTTAACAGATGGAAAGAGTCCAGATGCACTAGCAACTTTAAAGGCACTTCGAATGAAATACCAGTACACAGAATATGTTTTAACAAAGAAATTGATGAGTGAGCCTCCACTACCTCCTACAGATTTAAGCTTTAATCTTTTAGATGCAAAAAGTGATGGAGATGCTAATGCAATTTACATGCTTCATGAATCCATGTTTGCTGAGGGAGAAGCAGCTTCTAGAGTATTTGTAGAAAGTTGTAAACAAGACTATGTTCAAAACTATCTTGTACGAGCAGCAGAAGAGGACAATCGCCCAGTTGGAATGTTCCATCTTGCACTTGATGGAGATCGTGTCTTCTTATTTGGATTTGGTGTGTTACCAGATTATCAAGGAAAAGGTTATGCACAAAAGATGATTAATCTTGCACTTAGCGAAGTTCCAGATGGAATTTTAACAATGGGATTACAAGTTAGCAGTTATAATGAAGCTGCCTATAATCTCTATATAAAGGCAGGATTTAGTGAATCTAGTAGACTGGATTATTACTATGATGACTTTGAGACAGATTTTTAAGGAAGATAAAGTCAGATAAATCATAGAATAAGATAATAGATAGAATAAGGAGATTATGTGAATATCTGGTTAATTATTTTATTGGGGATTATTGCTATATCAACAATTTTAGGGCTTTCATCGGGACTTATTAAAACCGTTTGGTCTGTAGCCTCATTAGTTATAGCATTAATTCTTTGTACATTAGTCAATCCACAAGTTACATCATTTCTTACAGATACAATACATTTAGACAAAACAATTGAATCAGTAGTTGAAAATCGCTTAGAAGATATTGATACTAAGGGATTAGAAAACTATGTTAGGGAGTTATCACTCCCAAAGTCTTGGCAAGAAAATCTAATTATGAATGGCAAAGATGAACTTTCAAATAGTCTAACAGATTTAGTTATTAGAGCTTTAAGTTATTTAACTACATTTTTTGTCATTTGGATTGTGCTTCGCATAATAGGTTCTGCACTAAATATTGTGACGTTGCTTCCAGTCATTCATGGAACAAACAAAATCGCTGGAGGACTATTAGGATTTGGCAGAGGATTAGTAATTGTATGGATTATTTTTCTTGCAGCATCTTTTAGTTCAGGAATGGATTGGGCAAGTGAGTTAAACCAAGCGATTGGTGATAATCCAATTGTATATTTCTTATATGAGAATAATCTATTGGCTGCATTATTAGTCAAATAGTATAAATTTAAAAGAATATTAAATTTCTATTGAAATCCCTTTCTTCTCTTGATAAAATAAGTGTAATTTTACGAGAGAGGGAAGGGTATTTTTTATGCAAAAAAAGAAAATGTCTTTGGCAATGCAAATCTTTATAGCTTTAGTGCTTGCGATTATTGCAGGTTTGCTTTTAGGTGAAGCTAATCATGCAGATTTAGCAAAAGCTTATATTAAGCCATTTGGTACAATCTTTTTGAATCTATTGAAATTTATTGTTGTGCCCATTGTGTTATTTTCTATTATGGGTGGAATTATTTCAATGAGTGATATTCGAAAAGTTGGAGCGATTGGTTTAAAAACGGTAGTTTATTACCTGTGTACAACAGCTTTTGCAATTATTTTTGGTTTAATTGGAGGGAATTTATTCAAAGGATTTTTCCCACTTCTTGCAACGACAGACTTGTCCTATGAAGCAATTGAGCCGACATCTTTTATGGATACGTTGGTGAATATATTTCCAAGTAATATCCTATCACCATTTGTAGAAGCCAATATGCTTCAAATTATTGTCATTTCAATTTTAGTGGGCTTCTCAATTATTTTAATTGGAGAAAAAAATAAGCCACTCGTTGATGGTATTAATTTAATGACGGAAGTCTTTATGAAATGTATGGAGTTAATCTTAAAATTATCTCCTATTGGTGTATTTTGTTTGCTTTGTCCAGTCATTGCAGAAAATGGTTCAGCAATTATTGGTTCATTAGCGATGGTTTTACTGACAGCGTATATTTGCTATTTTGCGCATATGATGATCACGTATTCGATTGCAGTAAAGACGATTGGTGGAATGAATCCACTGAAATTTTTTAAAGGAATGCTTCCAGCAATGATGTTTGCATTTTCTAGTGCATCTTCAATGGGTACATTACCGATTAACCTTGAGTGTACAGAAAGTATGGGTGTAGACAAGGAAATTTCTTCGTTTGTACTTCCACTGGGTGCAACGATTAACATGGATGGTACAGCAATCTATCAGGGTGTGTGTGCAATTTTTATTGCTTCGTGCTTTGGCATTAATTTAACACTTCCTCAGATGGTTAGTATTGTTTTAACAGCTACCTTAGCTTCAATTGGAACCGCAGGTGTTCCAGGTTCAGGCGTTGTTATGTTAACAATGGTTTTAACAGCTGTAGGTCTTCCAGTTGAAGGTATTGCATTAGTTGCAGGTGTAGACCGTAACTTTGATATGGGTCGTACAGTTGTTAATATTACTGGAGATGCAAGTTGTACAGTAGTAGTAAGCAATTTAGAGAGAAGAAGAGCATTAAGAAAAGCTAAATAAACAAAAATCTGTATCATAGTTGAGGTAAAAAATAAAAAGGAAGGAATTTATGGCATTATATGCAATGGGTGATTTTCACTTATCTTTTCAAGTAAATAAATCAATGGATAAATTTGGAAAGGTTTGGAGAAAACATGAGGAAAAAATACAAAAATATTGCAATAAATTAATAACAAATGAGGATACTCTGGTCATTACAGGCGATCATTCATGGGGAAGAAAACTCTTAGAATGTAGACAAGATTTAGAATTTATTGCAAATTTACCAGGACGAAAGATTTTACTTCGTGGCAATCACGATATGTTTTGGGATGTTAAAAAACTGCTAAATTAAATGACGAATTTAAAGGCCAGCTGGAATTTCTTCAAAATAATTACTATACCTATGAAGATTATGCTTTAGTTGGAACAAAAGGTTTCACATTTGAAGGACCATTTTATATTGATCAACGAGGCCATATTATTGGTTGGGATGAGGAAAATGAAGAGAAAGCTAAAAAATTAGTTTGTCGTGAAGAAGAACGATTGAGAGATTCCTTTGAACAGGCAAGAAAAGATGGATATACAAAATTTTTAATGTTTTTACACTATCCACCAACAAATATACTTGAAGAAGAAAGTGTATTCACTAAAATAGCAAAAGAATATGGTGTAGAGCATGTAGTCTATTCTCATTGTCATGGAGACAGTCGATTTCATGATAGTATTATTGGACAATTTCAAGGAATTTGGTATCATTTAGTATCTGGAGATTATTTAAAATTTAAGCCAGAGAGAATTATATAAACTATTAAACTATTATTCTACAAATTTAGGAGGAAAAATAATGAAAGTATTAATGTTAAATGGAAGTCCACATAAGGATGGAAATACTTATCAGGCATTAGAAGTTGTGGGAAAACAGCTTGAAAAAGAAGGAATTGAATATGAAATTTTTCAGACTGGCAACGGTGTCATTCGTGATTGCATTGGCTGTGGAAAGTGTAATGAAAATGGCTGTGTATTTACAGATGACACAGTTAATGAATTTGTTGCAAAAGCAAAAGAAGCTGATGGATTTGTGTTTGGAACTCCAACCTACTATGCACATCCATCAGGAAGAGTTTTGGCTTTCTTAGACCGAGTATTTTATAGTTCAGGAAAGGCTTTAGCTTTTAAGCCAGGTGCTTCAATTGCTGTTGCTAGACGTGGAGGAACTTCTGCAAGTTTTGATGTTATGAATAAATACTTTGGAATTTCTCAGATGCCAGTTGTTGGCTCAACTTACTGGAACATCATTCATGGACGTAAACCTGGAGAAGTCATGAAAGATGATGAAGGTCTACAGACTATGGAAAATTTAGCAAGAAATATGGCGTGGATGCTTAAGTGTTTTGAAGCTGGTAAGAAAGCTGGAGTTGAATTCCCAGATTCTAAGAAAGAACGCTTTACACATTTTATAAGATAACTAATTAAAAAATAGTTCGTTAGATAATAGATAATTAGATAATAGATAATCAAAAAGCGTGACCTTTACAGGTCACGCTTTTTTAGTCTGAAGTATAAAATTAAACAGATAATGACAGATAATAAAGAACCTCCTGGTGCTGCCATTCCCATTGGAAATAGTGTAGCTGGGAAAAGAATCGAAGCTAAATAAGTTCCTGGAATTCGCACAACAATAATAGAAGTAACATTATGTATAAAGGAATACATTGATTTTCCATAAGCACTAAAATAACCACTGAAACAAAAGTGAATACCTGCTACTAAACAGTCTGCACTATAAGATCTTAAATATTGTGCGCCATAAATGACAACTTGTGGTTCATCTTGTACAAAAAGAGACACAATAGCTGGAGCCATAAATTGACAAATTAAAATGACCACTGCTCCAAATCCAATGCAAAAAGAAACTCCATATTTAAGAGTCTTTTGACCTCGTTCATGAAGTCCCGCACCCACACATTGTGCAGTAATAGCAGAAACGGTAGAAAGCATTGCAGAAGGTACAAGGAATAAGAAGCTAATAACTTTTTCAACGATACCTACAGCAGTAGCAATTTCTAGTCCTCTAGAGTTTGCAATCATTGTGATAATCAAAAACGAAACTTGAATTAATCCATCTTGGCAAGCAATAGGAACACCAATATAGAGAATCTTCTTTGTAATTGCATCTTTAATCTGAAAACATTCTTTTGATAGAGTAATTCCCATATTTAATCGACGAATAGCAATGAGCGCAAGAATAACTGAAACTGCCTGTGATAAAACTGTAGCAATTGCTGCACCAGTTGCACCCATAGAAAAAGGACCAATTAAAACATAATCAAGACCTACATTGATAACTCCTGCAATACCGACAAAAATCATTGGGCTTTTAGTATCCCCAAGACCACGAAAAATTGAACTAATAACATTGTAAGCAACAATAAATGGTACACCAATAAAACATACAATGAGATAGCTTTTTGCAGAGTTAAAAGATTCAGTTGGTGTATTTAATAAGTATACGATATTTGATGTGTTAAAAAGTAAAAGTATCATCGTAACTATTGCCATAATTGCAAATACAATAACTGAATTGCCAATTGTGTGAGCAACACGTTTTTTATCACTAGCACCAATTGCATGACTAATTGAAACGGTTGTACCCATTGCTAAACCTACAATGATAACCGTTAGCATATGCGTAATTTGGCTTCCGACAGAAACTGCAGTGACCTGTGCAGCACCGTTAAAATGACCGGTAATAAAAAGGTCAGCGAGCCCATAAAAGGTTTGTAAAAAGCTGGAAATTAAGTAAGGTACAGAAAATCTTGCCATAGTTTTAAATAAATTTCCACTCGTTAAAGTGTTATCCATAAAATTCCTCCCTCTAAAAGTTACTGTTCATAGCCACGCCATTTTTATCATTCGTAATAGCGCACTGACGTGTTCATTCGCTGCTTTGCAGCTGTATTACTCATTAAATGGCGTTCCCTTCGTCAGCAAACATGAAAATATCCTTGTGCAAG
>JPZU01000001.1:2608865-2627686 GCA_000875945.1 Lachnospiraceae bacterium TWA4
TACAAATATTTTCATGTTCTGGCTGACGTGTGAACTGTAACTTCTAAAATTTTTGCATATTGTTTAAAATAATATCATTTTTTTTTTAAAATGTGCAAGAAATATAGGAAAATTATGATAGAATAGTCTAAAACCTATAAGGGGGAAAATGAACTAGTGAAAATTAGAAAAGCAACAGAAAAAGATTTTAAACGAATAATGGAAATTTATGCTTATGCGAGAAATTTTATGGTGGAACATGGAAACCCAAATCAATGGGGACCGACTAATTGGCCACCAGAAGAACTCATTCACAGTGATATTGCAAGTAAGAAAAGTTATGTATGTGAAAATGAAGGAAAAGTAGTTGGTGTATTTTTCTATGATATAGGAACGAATATAGAGCCTACTTATAATGTCATTGACGGACAGTGGATTGGTGAAGAAAATTATGGAACTGTTCACCGTATAGCAAGTGATGGTACAACAAAAGGAGTTGGTTCATTTTGCATTAACTGGGTATTTGATCAGTGTGGGCACATTCGAATGGATACTCATGAAGACAATGTGGTTATGCAAAATTTACTTGAAAAAATTGGATTTAAGAGATGTGGAATCATTCATGTAGTGGAAGATAATTATCCTAGAATTGCATATGAAAGAATCAAGTAATAGATAGAGAGGGATTTATAGTTTTTTATTGATAATATATCACTGTAGTGATATATTATCAATAAGGAGAATAAATATGTGTACCACTAAAATTTATAGTTAAGTTTTAGTGGTACATTATCTTTTACGAAATATTTAAAAATTCTTGAATTGCTACAATTTTATCGCTAATGCTCACTAGAGCAGCCTCTTTAGATTTAGGAACATGTGTAATATTTAATGGCCACATATGACTGTAGATAATGTCTTGTTCTAAAGGAGTTAAATTATAAACTTTTTGAGCGTTTACTAATGCTTGATTTGCATGGGATGTACCATGACGATAGGGAGAAATATCTTCTTTCATAGCATCATATAAGTAATAGTCATGAAGCATAGCACCTCTGGCTAATTGTGATTCATGAACGGATAGATGAAAAAAACGAGCAAGTTTATAACTCATAGTTGCAACTCGTTTGCAGTGATGATAAGTGGTAGAACTGCGATGTTGTGAAAAGTTTTTTAGTAACTGAATATGAGATTGTTGGTCTAAATCATTTAATGTACGATAAAATTCACTCAAGATGGTCTCCTTAAATATAGTTGTTAAATTAGTGCTCATTTTTGTAGTATATCATAAGTTTTTAAATTGTCTAGTAGTTTTTTACATAAAATTGGAGATAAAAACTTTTTATTGACTTCTAAAAAAAACAAGAGTATAATAGCGAGGAAAAAGCAAAGGCGCTTTGAACATAGAGTTCAAAGTGCCTTTTTTTATGCAATAAAGAAAATGCGATAAAAAGCACACTAAAATACAATAAAAAGTATACGAAAGTATAAGAAAGTAGGAAAAATTATGGCAAGAGCAAATCAGAATTATTGTAAACTTCCTGGAAGTTATTTGTTTTCAACGATTGGTAAAAAGTTAGTGCCTATCAGGCTGCACATCCTGAGGAAGAGATTATTCGTCTTGGAATTGGTGATGTTACACAGCCTTTAGCACCTGCAATTATTGATGCGCTCCATGAGGCTGTGTCAGAGATGGGCGTTCAAGAAACATTTAGAGGATATGCACCAGATTTAGGGTATGAATTTTTAAGATCTGCCATTGCTAAAAATGATTACAAAGATCGAGGTGTAGACATTGCGATTGATGAAATTTTTATTAGTGATGGAGCAAAGTGTGATTCAGGAAATATTCAAGAGATTTTTGCCGAAGATAGCAAAATTGCTGTTTGTGATCCTGTTTATCCAGTCTATGTAGATTCGAATGTTATGGCAGGTCGAACTGGAAGTTTTGATACTGTAACAGGTTTGTGGAGTGATGTCATTTATATGCCTTGCAAAGAAGAAAATGGGTTTGCTCCAGAGTTTCCAAATACTGTGCCAGATCTTATTTATCTGTGTTTTCCAAATAATCCAACAGGAGCCACAATTACAAAGGAACAGTTACAACAATGGGTCGATTATGCCAATGAACATCAAGCAGTGATTATCTATGATGCAGCCTATGAAGCCTATATCAGTGAATCAGATGTTCCTCATACGATTTATGAATGTGATGGAGCAAAGACTTGTGCGATTGAACTTCGAAGTTTTTCAAAAAATGCTGGATTTACTGGAACAAGACTTGGATTTACAGTGATTCCTAAAGAACTTAAGAGTGAAGATGACGTTTGCCTGAACGCACTTTGGGCAAGGCGACATGGAACAAAGTACAATGGAGCGCCTTATATTGTTCAGCGAGCAGGTGAAGCTGTGTATTCAGAGAGCGGAAAAAAACAGACAAGTGAGCAGATTGCTTACTATATGAATAATGCGAAGTATATTTATGAAGGATTAAAAAATGCTGGATTTTCGGTGTCTGGTGGGGTAAATGCACCGTATATTTGGCTAAAAACTCCAGATTCTATGACTTCATGGGAATTTTTTGATTATTTATTAGAAAAGGTACATATTGTAGGGACACCAGGTTCAGGATTCGGACCAAGTGGTGAAGGATATTTTCGTTTGACAGCGTTTAATACGTTTGAAAATACTAAAAAGGCCATTGAACGAATGATTCATATGTAAGGCTCCCTCTTGAGGGGATTTGGCATGAGGTGTCACGTAGTGACGGAGGCCTGATGCCTAAAGCTGTCGGCTATGCCGACTGAGGGAGTAATGAGATTTATATAAAATGAATAGCTGGTAACTTATATGGACTTATATTGAATAAATTTGGAAGGGAGACTATGTGATGGAAGATGTGATGGAAGAAAAAGCTAGACTCATTTTAGAGGATGGTACGCAATTTATAGGGGTAGGATTTGGCTCAAATCGAACTGCAATCGTTGAACTAGTGTTTAACACGTCAATGGTTGGATATCAGGAAATCCTTTCAGATCCCTCATATACAGACCAAGCAGTGGTAATGACTTATCCACTGATTGGCAATTATGGAATCAATGAAGATGACTATGAGACAAAAACTCCTACAATCTCAGGATTTGTTGTAAGAGATTATAATGATGAACCGTCGAATTTTAGAAGTAAGCAATCACTAGGTGACGTAATGAAAACCTATGATGTCGTTGGAATTTCGGGAGTAGATACTAGAAAGATTACTCGACATATCCGTACTTATGGAAGTTGTAAGGCAATGATTACTAGAGAAGATGAAGAAAAGTTGCCATTACAAAAAGCAGTAAATCTTTTAAAGGAATACAAGCTTTTAACGGATGCCGTTTCTCGTGTTAGTACAAAAGTTTGCTATACACTAGGGGATAAAGAAAAGGCAAGTTTTCATGTGGTAGCCATTGACTGTGGGATTAAGTACAATATTCTTCGAATGTTAGAAAAGAAGGGTTGCTTTATTACCGTTGTTCCATGGAATACAAGTGCAAAAGAAATTTTATCTCTAAGTCCTGATGGCGTATTTATTTCAAATGGTCCTGGAGATCCAATGGATGTTCAGGCTACAATTGATACGATTCGAGAACTTATTGGAAGGGTTCCAATCTTTGGTATTTGTCTTGGGCATCAGATTATTTCGCTAGCTTATCATGCAAAAACCTATAAATTAAAATTTGGACACCGAGGTGGAAATCATCCAGTGAAAAATCTTTTAACCGACAAAATTGAGATGACTTCACAAAACCATTCCTATGCAGTGGATACAGCTTCGGTTGCTGATACTAAATTGGAGATTACGCATGTCAATTTGCTTGATCAAACTGTAGAAGGAGTTCGTTGCAAAGCTGATTTTGTAAGCTCTGTACAGTATCATCCAGAAAGTGCACCAGGGCCTGTGGACAGTGTGTATTTATTTGATGGATTTTTACAGATGATGAGTGAATGGAAGGAAGGAGAGATGAAAAATGCCTAAGCGTACCGATTTAAATAAAATTTTAGTAATAGGGTCTGGTCCTATTGTCATTGGACAGGCAGCAGAGTTTGACTATGCTGGTACACAGGCATGTCTGGCTCTTCGTGAAGAAGGATATGAAGTCATCCTTTGTAACTCCAATCCCGCAACAATTATGACAGACCAGTCGATTGCTGATAAGGTGTATATGGAGCCATTAACCCTTGAATTTATTGCAAAAATTATTCGTATGGAGCGTCCAGATGCCATTTTACCTGGAATTGGTGGGCAGACTGGATTAAATCTTGCGATGCAGTTAAGTAAAAAAGGGGTTTTAAGAGAGTGTGGCGTAGAACTACTTGGAACGGATATTGAGAGTATTGACCGAGCAGAAGATCGAGAACTCTTTAAAGAACTTTGTATTGAACTAGGAGAACCTGTACTTCCTTCAATGATTGCAGAATCGATGGAAGAGGGCATGAACGCAGCAAAGGAAATTGGATTTCCATTAGTGGTACGACCAGCGTTTACCTTAGGTGGAACAGGTGGTGGATTTGCCGATAATGAAGAAGAATTCCATGAAATTTTAACCAATGCACTAGCACTTTCGCCAGTTCATCAGGCATTAATAGAAAAGAGCGTAAAAGGTTATAAGGAAATTGAGTATGAAGTGATGCGTGATGCAAACGATACGGCAATTACCATTTGTAATATGGAAAACTTAGACCCTGTTGGAATTCACACTGGTGACTCGATTGTTGCCTGTCCTTCACAGACGCTAACC
The DNA here is from genome assembly GCA_000875945.1 of Lachnospiraceae bacterium TWA4. Lineage (GTDB taxonomy): Bacteria > Bacillota > Clostridia > Lachnospirales > Lachnospiraceae > TWA4. The sequence goes on from JPZU01000001.1 coordinate 2,613,626, forward strand.
AACAAAGAGTATCATATGCTTCGTAGTAGTGCATTAAAGATTATTCGTGCACTAGATATTAAAGGCGGATGTAATGTACAGTTTGCGCTAGACCCAAAGAGCTTTCAGTATTATTTAATTGAAGTAAATCCTAGAGTTTCTAGATCTTCAGCCTTAGCTTCTAAAGCCAGCGGTTATCCAATTGCTAGAGTTTCTGCAAAGATTGCTGTAGGACTTCGACTAGATGAAATTCCTTTAGCAAATACTCTAGCTAGTTTTGAGCCAGCGCTTGATTATGTGGTTACAAAGATGCCACGTTTCCCATTTGATAAATTTAATGATGTGAATAATACTCTGGGCACTCAGATGAAGGCAACGGGTGAAGTGATGAGTGTGGGTCGTACATTTGAAGAAAGTTTATTAAAGGCGATTCGTTCACTGGAAATTGGCGTTTTCCATTTACATCATGAGAAGTTTGATGTGATGGAAACGTATGCAATGAAAGACTATATTACGCTTGGAACGGATGACCGTATCTATGCACTTGCTGAATTAATTAGACGTGATACATTATTAGAAGAGTTGGCATCACTTACAGGTATTGACTTATTCTTCCTTAGAAAGTTAAGAAACATTATTGAAATTGAGCGTGATTTAAGTGCACATGTTGGAGATTTTGATGCAATTATTCGTGCAAAACGAATTGGATTTTCGGATAGGGAAATTGCCATCTTATGGAATAGGACGCCAAGAGAAATTTTTGAACTTCGAAAAGAGAAAAAACTCTTCCCAGTCTATAAGATGATTGATACTTGTGCGTCAGAATTTGAAAGCTATATTCCTTATTTCTATTCAACTTATGAAGAAGAAAATGAATCGATTATCTCCGATAAAAAGAAGATTATTGTACTTGGTTCTGGTCCCATTCGTATTGGGCAAGGTGTAGAGTTTGACTATTCAACGGTTCATGCAGTAAAGACGATTAAGAGTGCCGGTTATGAGGCAATTATCATCAACAACAATCCAGAAACTGTATCGACGGATTATACGACTTCTGATAAGTTGTACTTTGAGCCACTTTGTGTAGAAGATGTAATGAACATCATTGAGATGGAAAAGCCAGAGGGAGTGATTGCCATTTTAGGTGGACAGACGGCAATTAATCTTGCAAAACCTTTAATGGAATACGGCGTAAAGATTGTTGGAACCAATTGTGAGGCAATTGACCGAGCAGAAGATAGAGATTTATTTGAAAAGCTTTTAGAAGATTTAGGTATTCCTGAGCCTAAGGGACTTGCTGTAACCACTATTGAAGAAGGTGTAAAGGTTGCAAAAGAGATTGGATACCCAGTACTTGTTCGTCCAAGTTTTGTACTTGGTGGTCGTGCAATGCAGATTGTATCAAAAGAAGCCGATATGAGACATTATCTAAAGACAGCTGTTGAAGTCGATGAAGACAAGCCAGTACTAGTTGACAGATACATCAAAGGAAAAGAAGTTGAAGTCGATGCGATTTGTGATGGAAGAGACGTATTTGTACCAGGTATTATGGAACTTGTCGAGCGTACAGGGGTTCACTCAGGAGATTCGATTAGTGTTTATCCACCATTTAGTATTTCTAATAAAGTCAAAGGAAAAATCCTTCACTATACAAAGATGTTAGGACTTGGAATCGGAATTGTTGGTTTATTTAATATTCAGTTTATTGTCGATGAAAATGAAGATGTCTATATTATTGAGGTAAATCCGAGATCTTCTAGAACGGTACCATTTTTGTCTAAAGCAACAGGTTATAGCCTAGCAGATATTGCAACTCTAGTAATTCTTGGTATGAGCCTAAAAGAGCAAGGGCTTATGGACTTATATCCAAAGGAAAGAGACTGGTGGTATGTCAAAGCACCTGCATTTTCATTTTCTAAATTAAAGGGTATGGATGCTTACTTGTCACCAGAAATGAAGTCTACTGGTGAAGCCATTGGCTATGACAGGACTCTTCACCGTGCAATGTATAAGGCTTTAGTTGCTTCTGGCATTAAGCTTCAAAATTATGGTACAGTTTTAGTTACATTAGCTGATGAGGATAAAGAAGAAGCACTTCCATTAATCAAACGTTTCTATGATATGGGATTTAATATTGAAGGAACGATTGGCAGTGCAGAGTTTTTAAAAGAACATGGAATTCGTACAAGAATTCGTAGAAAGTTAAGTGAAGGCAGTGAAGAAGTCTTAGATGTTCTTCGTTCTGGTTATGTTAGCTATATGATTAATACTCGTGCAATTCTTTCAGGTGTACATTATGAAGATGGCGTAGCTATTCGTCGTTGTGCAATGGAAAATAATGTCACAACCTTTACATCGCTTGATACAGTAAAGGTATTATTAGATGTGTTAGAAGAACAGACAATTCGAGTGTCAGAGATTTTTTAGAAGAGCAGACAATTCGAGTGTCAGAGAGTTTTTTAGAAGAGCAGATTATTCGAGTGTCAGAGATTTTTTAGAAGAGCAGATCATTCAAGTGTCAGAAATTTTTTAGAATACTCCCTCCGTCTGCTACGCAGCCACCTCCCTCAAGAGGGAGGCTTATTGTGAGTTTTTAGGCTCCCTCTTGAGGGAGCTGTCGGCTTTGCCGACGGAGGGAGTAACATGACAGTTTATATTTCAGGTTACAGTTCACTATTGCGAATGATAAAAATGGCGCTCCCTTCGTCAGCAAACAAGAAAATATCCTTGTGCAAGCACAAATATTTTCTTGTTTTGGCTGACGTGTGAACTGTAACTATTTCACTATTTTTAATATTTGAAACAATATTTTGTGGTTGACAAAATAAAATTGGAGTGATATACTACCACACATAAAAGCAAGGGCGCTTTGAACTACGTTCAAAGTGCCTTCTTTATTTTTGTGAACTGTAACTGTAAAATTAACGCAAAGGCGCGTTCCCAAATAGGGGAACGTGCCCTTTTTTTGTGCAATAGTTCATAGATATGTCATTTTCATGATTTGAGATAGTGATGGATATATTACGTGAACTAAATGAATTTAGGTCTATGAGGAGGAGAAATGTTATGTGTTCAATTATGGGATGGCAAGGAGTCGAATTACCGGAAGAAATCTTTAGAAAATATTTAGAAAAGACCACCTCACGTGGACCGGATATGGAGCGAATTCGACGAGTGTCAGAGGATATTTTACTAGGGTTTGAACGACTCTCGATTATGGGAATTACAGAAGCTGGAATGCAGCCATTTAGTCTTGGCAAAAACTTGGTGGTTTGTAACGGTGAAATCTATGGATTTCGTAAAATTAAAGAAGAGCTTGAATCAGAGTATACATTTATGAGTGATTCAGATTGCGAAATACTTCTTCCCATGTATGAAAAATATGGTGTAGAGTTATTTGAGCAGTTAGATGCAGAGTTTGCTTGTATCATCTATGATGATGAGAAAAAAAGTCTAGTAGCAGCTAGAGATCCAATTGGAATCAGACCACTATTTTATGGTTATGTAAAACAAGATTATGATAATGCAAAACAAAATTATGGTAATGCAAAACAAGAGGGCAATAAAGAAGGAATTGTATTTGCTAGTGAAGCTAAAAACTTAGTGGGATTAGTTGATGAGATTAAACCGTTTCCACCGGGATATTACTATGCTGATGGAAAATTTGTTTGTTATAAAGATGCAACAAAGGTGACACAGGTCATAGATGATGATATCGATACGATTTGTGCACAGATTAAGCAAAAGCTTATCGATGGAGTAGCAAAACGACTAGATAGTGATACCCCTGTAGGATTTTTGTTAAGTGGAGGACTTGATAGTTCACTCGTTTGCTCAATTTCTGCAAAGATTTTAAAAAAGCCAATTAAAACCTTTGCCATTGGTATGAACACCGATGCCATTGACTTAAAATATGCCAAAGAAGTGGCCGAATATATTGGCAGTGACCATACAGAAGTCATTATTACAAAAGAAGATGTTATCAAAGCACTTCCAGAAGTGATTGCACTTCTTGGGACTTATGATATTACAACGATTCGTGCAAGTATGGGAATGTATCTGGTTTGCAAAGCTATTCATGAACAAACCGATATTAAGGTAATTTTAACGGGTGAAATTAGTGATGAACTCTTTGGATATAAGTATACGGACTTTGCACCGGATGCCTTAAGTTTTCAAAAAGAAGCAGAAAAGAGAATTCGTGAAATCTATATGTATGATGTACTTCGTGCAGACCGTTGCATTTCAAGTAACTCTTTAGAAGCGAGAGTTCCTTTTGGCGATTTAAAATTTGTTGACTATGTGATGAGTATTGATCCAAAACTCAAAATGAATACCTATGGCATTGGAAAGTATTTACTTCGCCATGCATTTGAAGGCAACTATTTGCCACAGAGTATTTTAATGAGAGAAAAGGCTGCATTTTCTGATGCTGTGGGCCACTCAATGGTGGATGATTTAAAGGCGTATGCCAATGACTATTATACGGATGAGGAGTATGAGAAATTGAGAAAGAAGTATGAGTTTGCGACACCATTTACCAAAGAGTCTTTGTTGTATCGAGAACTCTTTGAAACCTATTATAAAGGTCAAGCACCGATGGTTGCTGATTTTTGGATGCCAAATAAATCTTGGGAAGGATGTAATGTGGATGATCCTTCTGCAAGGGTACTATCAAATTATGGAGAAAGTGGGGTTTAATTAAAAATGGTAAAGTATGTATTTGTGACAGGTGGTGTAGTTTCAGGACTTGGAAAAGGAATTACAGCAGCATCTTTGGGGCGTTTGTTAAAGGCTAGAGGATACCATGTGACGATGCAGAAGTTTGATCCATATATCAATGTAGATCCAGGAACTATGAATCCGATTCAACATGGAGAAGTATTTGTAACGGATGATGGAACTGAAACCGATTTGGATTTGGGCCATTATGAACGTTTCATTAATGAAAGCCTTGATAAAAATTCAAATGTTACGACCGGTAAAATCTACTGGTCTGTGCTAAATAAAGAGCGACATGGAGACTATGGTGGAGGAACAGTTCAAGTGATTCCTCATATTACCAACGAGATTAAAGATCATTTTTATAAGGCAAAACATGAGGATGAGGAGACGATTTCGATTATCGAAATTGGAGGAACAGTTGGAGATATTGAAAGTCAACCATTTTTAGAGGCCATTCGTCAATTTCAGGCAGAAGTTGGAAGGGAAAATGCGATTGTCATTGAGGTGACATTAATTCCTTATTTAAAGGCATCTGGAGAGATGAAAACGAAACCGACGCAGATGAGCGTTAAAAGCCTTCAGTCTATGGGAATTTGGCCAGATATCTTAGTGTGTAGGTCGGATTATCCAGTGGATGATGCAATGAGAGAGAAGATTGCTCTATTTTGTAATGTACCTAAAAAATACGTTTTACAAAATTTAGATGCAAGATCACTTTATGAAGTTCCATTGATGTTAGAAGAAGAACACTTGGCATCTGCTGTTTGTGAATGCTTAAAGATTCCTTGTCCAACACCGAATTTAGCACATTGGAAACAGATGGTTGATACCTTCCACAATCCAGCACATCAGGTAACTATTGGAATTGTCGGAAAATATGTTGCTCTTCATGATGCATATTTAAGTGTTGTTGAGGCGCTAAAACACGGAGGAATTCCAAATAAAACCAGTGTAGAACTGCGATGGATTGATTCAGAGAAATTGACACCTGAAACCGCCCATCAATATCTTCATGATGTGGATGGTATCTTGGTACCTGGTGGATTTGGTGTGCGTGGAACAGAAGGAAAAATTTTGGCTGCAAACTATGCAAGAACTAAGAAAATTCCATATCTAGGAATTTGTCTTGGAATGCAGGTAGCAATTATTGAGTTTGCAAGAAATGTTTGTGGCTTAACGGATGCGTCTAGCAGTGAGTTAAATCCAGATACCAAACAACCTGTGATTCATATTTTACCTGACAAAGAAGGACTTTTAGACCTTGGCGGAACCCTTAGGCTTGGAGCCTATCCATGTGTATTAGCTGATGATACATTCGCTTTAAAACTCTATGGAAAGAAGGAGATTTCCGAGCGTCATAGACATCGTTATGAAGTCAATAATGACTATAGAGAAATTTTAACTGCCCATGGAATGGTCCTATGTGGCTTGTCACCAGATGAACGAATTGTAGAAATGATTGAGTATAAAGACCATCCATTTTTTATTGCGACACAGGCTCATCCAGAGTTTAAATCAAGACCTGATGAACCTCATCCACTATTTACAGGATTTATTGAGGCAGCACTGAATCAGTCGAGAAAGGAGTCACTGTAATGGAGTGTGAAGAACATAGCTATAAAAAGTGTGAAAAATATATGGACGAAGAATATATAGACGAAGAGAGTGAAGAACATATTCACGAAGAATGTGGAGTCTTTGGCATTTGGAGCATGGAAGGCAAAGAAGTTGCACATACAATTTATCAGGGACTTTTAGCACTTCAGCATCGTGGACAGGAATCGACGGGAATTGTTGTCTGTGATACCAAAGGACCCATTGGAAATATTGCCTCTCATAAGGAAATGGGTCTAGTCAGTGAAGTATTTCATGAGGAAACATTAGAGAAACTACGTGGAAATATCGGAATTGGTCATGTAAGATACTCAACAGCTGGGGGAAGTATTATTGCAAATGCCCAGCCAATTGTCTTAAATTATCTAAAGGGAACATTGGCACTTGCACACAATGGAAATATTACAAATGCCGATGGGTTGAGAAAAGAATTACAGGAATCAGGGGCTGTTTTTAATGGGAATTCTGATTCAGAAACGATTGCCTATAAGATTGCCATGGACCGAATTGCCAGCAGTTCGATTGAAGAGGCGGTTCAAAATACGGTACAGGTGATAAAGGGAGGATTTGCCCTATTAATCTTAAGTCCTAGAAAATTGATTGTTGCAAGAGATCCTTTAGGAATTAAGCCTTTATGCCTTGGAAAGCTTGATGATAGCTATATAGTAGCGTCTGAAAGCTGTGCAATTACCTCTGTAGGAGGAGAATTTATTCGAGATGTAGAACCTGGAGAAATTCTTGCAATTACACAAGAAGGTTTACATGTCGTATCAACTCCTAGTGAAACGAAAAAACGAGCGCATTGTATCTTTGAATATATTTATTTTGCAAGAGTAGACTCAAAAATTGACGGGATTAGTGTCTATGATGCAAGAATTCGAGGGGGACGTGCACTAGCAAGGAGATATCCTGTGGATGCAGATGTAGTTACGGGTGTACCAGACTCAGGACTAGTGGCAGCTGTTGGATATTCAAAAGAATCAGGGATTCCATTTGAGCTTGCTTTTCACAAGAATAGCTATGTAGGACGTACGTTTATTAAACCTACGCAGCAGGAAAGAAAAAACTCTGTAAAGGCAAAGTTAAATGTGCTAGAAAGTGTAGTCAAGGGTAAACGTGTAGTTTTAATTGATGACTCTATTGTCAGAGGAACGACTATCGCAAATCTTATCCATATGCTTCGCCAAAGTGGTGCAAAAGAGGTTCATGTGCGAATTTGTGCTCCACCATTTTTATATCCTTGCTACTATGGCACAGATGTGCCAAGTAATTCAGAGCTTATTGCGAATCAATTGTCCGTAAATGAAATCTGTGAGTTTATTGGGGCTGATTCACTAGGTTATATGGATCGTTTAGATTTTTCGTATATGACTGGGGATTTACCAGTTTGTAAGGCATGCTTTGATAATGAGTATCCTGTATAAAGTATTAAAAAAGAAAAAAATTACAAAATAAAAATTTTAAAAAATATATTGACAAATAAAAAAATGAGTGATATACTACGACGCATAAAAGCAAAGGCGCTTTGAACAAAAGTTCAAGGTGCCTTTTTTTATACCAAAATAAAGGCATCAAGACTCTGGATACAATCAGAAATTTCATGCCAAAATAAGGGAGGATAAAACTATGACAGTTGTTGAAAATTATGGAAGCTTAGTATTTAATGATCTTGTAATGAAAAATAAACTTCCAAAAGATATCTATAAAGCACTAAGGAAGACCATCGACAATAATACACATCTTGAACTTGATGTTGCAAATGCAGTTGCTGTTGCGATGAAAGAATGGGCAGTCGACAATGGTGCGACTCATTACACACACTGGTTTCAGCCAATGACAGGAACCACAGCAGAAAAACATGACAGTTTTATTTCTCCAACCAGTGATGGAGAAGTCATCATGGAATTTTCTGGCAAAGAATTAGTAAAAGGTGAACCGGATGCTTCAAGTTTTCCATCAGGTGGAATTAGAGCAACATTTGAAGCAAGAGGATATACTGCATGGGATCCTACTTCACCAGCATTTATCAAAGATCAAACGCTTTATATTCCAACAGCATTTTGTGCTTACAGTGGAGAGGCACTTGATAAGAAAACTCCACTACTTAGGTCAATGCAAGCATTAAATAAGTCAGCAACAAGAGTGTTACAGGCTTTAGGAAATACAGAAGTTACTGGTGTAACGACTACTGTAGGTCCAGAGCAGGAGTACTTTTTAATTGATAAAGAAGATTACAAGAAACGAATGGATTTAGTTTTTACAGGACGAACACTTCTTGGTGCTAGACCTCCTAAGGGACAGGAAATGGATGACCACTACTTTGGCTCTCTAAAGCCTAGAGTATCTGCTTATATGCACGAACTTGATGAAGAACTTTGGAAATTAGGAGTTCCAGCAAAGACTAAACACAATGAAGTAGCTCCTTGTCAGCACGAACTTGCACCTGTATTTGATACGACAAATGTGGCTGTTGATCACAACCAATTGACAATGGAAGTTATGAAGAAAGTAGCAGATAAGCATGGATTTGTTTGTCTTTTACATGAAAAACCATTTGAAGGTATCAATGGTTCAGGAAAACACAATAACTGGTCAATGACTACAAATACTGGAGTAAACTTATTAGATCCAGGAAAAACACCAGATGAAAATATTCAATTCTTAGTGTTTTTAACCGCCGTAATTGCAGCTGTTGATAACTATGCAGATTTAATGAGACTTTCTGTAGCAACTGCTGGAAATGATCACAGACTTGGAGCTAACGAAGCGCCACCTGCAATTATTTCGATTTTCTTAGGAGATGAATTAACGGATATTTTAAAGACGATTGAAAAGGATCAGTTCTTTGAGAAACATGCAAAGGTACAGTTAGAAACTGGTGCGACTGTACTTCCACATTTCTTTAAAGATACAACTGATAGAAACCGTACTTCACCATTTGCATTTACAGGGAATAAATTTGAATTTCGTTCTTTAGGTTCTGCACTTTCTGTATCTGGACCAAACGTTGTTTTAAATACAGCAGTAGCAGAGGCATTGGATCACATTTATGAAAAGATTAAAGATGTCGATGCTGATTCGTTAGAAGAAAAAGTTCATGAAGTTATTAAAGATGCGATTATTCGTCATAAGAAAGTCATCTTTAATGGAAATGGATATACGGATGAGTGGATTGAAGAAGCTAAAAAGAGAGGATTATATAACTATCCTTCTACACCAGATGTACTTCCAGTATTTATTGAAGAAAAGAACATGGAATTATTCTTAAAGCATCAGGTATTTACAGAGAGTGAAATTCGTTCAAGATATGAAATTCTCTTAGAAGAATACAACAAGACCATTCATATTGAAGCAAAAACTTTAGTAGAGATATTAAATCATCAGTTCTTGCCAGCTTTAAGTAAGACAATTGACAGCGTTGTTACATTAGCAACAAAGAAAAAAGCACTTTCAGAAACTTTAAGTATGAAGACAGAACTTGATGAAATTGAGAAGTTTTCAAAAGCATATGATAGCATTTATGAAAGTACCTTAAAGCTTGAAGAAGAAATTGGTCAGGCAGAAGCTATGGAGGATGAATTAAAATTGGCACACTTTTATCAGGAAACGATTCTTGGTCGAATGGAAGAAATCAGACAAGTTGCTGATTGTGTGGAAGGAAAGATGCCAAAAGAATTTCTTCCATATCCAACGTATTCAGAATTACTATTCTATGTATAGGATTATAGGATTTTGAGAGTGCAAAGCACGAAAAAATCCGTATTATAATATTTTTAACGCAAAGGCGCGTTCCTAAAGGGAGAGGAACGTGCTTTTTGTTTTTATAGGTATATTAAATTAGATATTCCAAAAGAGGGAGAAATGGTTATGGGTGATATTTTAAGTGTAGTAGACACCGAAGTCTTTGGTGTATGGTTTTTAATTGGAGCAGCACTTGTATTTTGGATGCAGGCAGGATTTGCAATGGTAGAAACAGGTTTTACTAGAGCAAAAAATGCAGGAAACATCATTATGAAAAACTTGATGGATTTCTGTATTGGTACAGTAGTTTTTATCTTTATTGGATTTGGATTATTGTTTGGGGAAGACATGGCAGGATTTATTGGAAAGCCAGGATTTGATATTTTTACCACTTATCAGGATTTTGGTTGGTCAAATTTTGTGTTTAACCTCGTATTTTGTGCCACAACTGCTACGATTGTGTCAGGAGCTATGGCAGAGAGGACGAAGTTTTTATCTTACTGTGTGTACTCAGGAGTGATTTCAGCACTTATTTATCCAATTGAGGCGCATTGGATTTGGGGTGGAGGATTTTTAGCTCAGATGGGATTTCATGATTTTGCTGGTTCTTGTGCGATTCATATGGTTGGTGGAATTTCAGCAATCATTGGAGCTAAAATTTTAGGACCAAGAATTGGTAAATTCGAAAAAGATGAGACAGGAAAAATTGTAAAAGTCAATGCATTTCCTGGACACAACCTTCCAATCGGTGCATTAGGAGTATTTATCCTTTGGTTTGGCTGGTATGGATTTAATGGGGCAGCAGCAACTTCAGTTCCACAGCTTGGATCGATTTTTGTAACTACCACAATTGCTCCAGCAATTGCAACAGTTGTCTGTATGGTATTTACATGGATTCGATATGGAAAACCGGATGTTTCTATGTGTCTAAATGCTTCACTGGCAGGACTTGTAGGAATTACCGCAGGGTGTGATGTCATGGATGCTTTTGGTGCAATCATGGTTGGATGTGTATCTGGACTTTTAGTAGTTTTTGGTGTGTGGTTATTAGACAATGTGTTACATATCGACGATCCAGTTGGTGCAGTGGCTGTTCACTGTTTAAATGGTATTTGGGGAACACTTGCAGTAGGGCTTTTTGCAACAAGCAATGCTCCACTATCAGAAATTGATGGATTATTTTATGGTGGGGAGTTAGCCTTTTAGGTCTTCAGTGTCTTGGAATTTTAGTTGTTGGGATTTGGACAGCAATTACAATTACCGTTGTATTTTTTGTAATTAAATCAACAATTGGACTTCGAGCTTCTGAGGAAGAAGAACTTACAGGACTTGACGAAACAGAACATGGTCTTCCAAGTGCTTATGCAGGATTTAGTATTATGGATATTTCAGGTACTATGATGATGGAAGTCAATGAAAATACTCATTTAGGCTCAGAAGATTATGAACATGCAAGTAAGGCGAAGAAAGATGCAGCTATTCAGGTAATTCAACCTACACAAGAAGCTCAATTTCAGAATATACAAAATCAACCTACACAAGAAGTTCAGCCTCAATCTATACAAGGAGTTCCGTCTCAGATCATTGCACAGTCACCAATGAACAAAGTTGTTATTATTGCAAAGCTTTCTCGCTATGATCATTTAAAGAAAGCAATGAATGATTTAGGCGTAACTGGAATGACCGTTACACAGGTTATGGGTTGTGGTGTTCAAAAAGGCGCTGGAAAGAGATATCGTGGAGTTGAAATGGATGTTACTTTGTTACCAAAGGTAAAGGTTGAAGTCGTAGTTGGAGAAATTCCAGTAGATCGTGTAATCGAAGCTGCCAAAAAGGCATTGTATACTGGACATATTGGAGATGGTAAGATTTTCGTTTATCCTGTTGAACGAGTGGTTAAAATTCGAACAGGTGAAGAAGATTTAGAAGCTTTACTGGATGTAGAGTAATAGTTAGGTAATAGTTGCGAGGAATCTGTTTAAAGGAAGATATATTAAGACTCCTGTTTAAAGGAAGATGTATTAAGGCTCCCTCTTGAGGGAGCTGTCGGCATTTGGCATCAGGTGCCAACTTGGCATGAGGTGCCATGAAATGGCGGAGTCCTGATGCCTAAATCCGACTGAGGGAGTATACAGATATATTGCTGAATATGTGTTGTATAGTGAAAACTTTATAAAAAATACTCCCTCCGTCTGCTTCGCAGCCACCTCCCTCAAGAGGGAGGCTTAGCAGATTTGTGTATTAATGATGTTATTAGAGGGAGGCTTAGTAGGCTTGTGCATTAATGGTGTTATTAGAGGGAGGCTTAGTAGGCTTGTGCATTAATGATGTTATTAGAGAGGCTTATTTAGTTGGATAGAAAGGAAAGTGCATATGAACCAAAGGAAATTTAATATAAATCAAAATACACTTTATAGATTAGAATTTGAGAATGACCATACACTTTATGGATCAGAATTTAAGTATGATCATACACTTTATAGATCAGAATTTGAGCATGATAACTGTGGAATTGGTGCAGTCATCAATATCCATGGAGAAAAAAGTCATCAAGTGGTTGCAGATGCTTTAAGTATTGTAGAAAATCTAGAACATCGTGCTGGAAAGGATGCGACTGGAGAAACTGGGGATGGTGTTGGAATTTTAACACAGATTCCACATAAATTTTTTCAAAAAATCTGTAAAAAATTAGAAATAGATTTAGAATCAGAGAGAAGTTATGGCGTTGGAATGTTTTTCTTTCCACAAGAAGAACTAAAGCTAAGACAGGCTAAAAAGATGTTTGAAATCATTGTAGAAAAAGAAGGACTTACCTTCCTTGGTTGGAGAGAAGTTCCTACAAATGATGAAGTATTAGGACAGAAGGCACTAAGCAGCAAGCCAGTGATTTATCAAGCATTTATTAAAAGACCAGAAGGTTTAAAGACAGATTTAGACTTTGATAGAAAGCTCTATATTATTAGACGAATTTTTGAACAGAGCAATGAGAGTACCTATGTGCCCTCTCTATCTTGTCGTACAATTGTCTATAAAGGAATGTTTTTGGTTGGACAGCTTCGCACATTTTTCTTAGATTTACAAGATACCGACTATTTATCAGCAGTTGCACTGGTGCATTCAAGATTTTCTACGAATACCAATCCAAGTTGGTTAAGAGCTCATCCAAACCGTTTGATTGTTCACAATGGAGAAATCAATACGATTAAAGGCAATGTCGATAAGATGATTGCTAGAGAAGAAACGGTTGCAACCAAGTATTTTACAGAAGAAGAGTTAGAAGAGGTACTGCCAATTGTTTCGGCAAAGGGTTCAGACTCTGCAATGTTAGACAATGCTCTAGAGTTTATGACTATGAGTGGAATGGATTTACCTCTTGCAGCTATGGTATTAATTCCAGAGCCTTGGGAGCACAATGACACTATTTCACAAGAAGAGCGTGATTTTTATCAGTATTATGCAACAATGATGGAGCCATGGGATGGACCAGCTTCTATTTTGTTTTCTGATGGAGACCAGATGGGCGCAATTTTAGATCGAAATGGGCTACGTCCTTCCAGATATTACGTGATGGATGATGGACGACTGATTCTTTCTTCAGAAGTTGGCGTATTACCACTTGATGAGGCACACATTGTGAGAAAAGAACGCCTTCATCCAGGTAAAATGATTGTTGTAGATATGAAAAAAGGTGAGATTTTATCAGATGAACAGTTAAAGATTCTCTATGCCAATAAAGAGCCTTATGGAGAATGGCTAGATATGAATCTAACTAAATTAGCTGATTTAAAGATTCCGAATCAAAAGGTTGTTGATTATTCAAAGAGTGAATTAGCAAAACTTCAACGAGCATTTGGCTATACCTATGAGGACTATATGGAAGATATTGGACGAATGGCAAGAGATGGAAGCGAGCCTATTGGAGCCATGGGTGTAGATACCCCCAATTGCTGCTTTATCTAAAGAAAATCAGCCACGTTTTTACTAGTTTAAACAGCGTTTTTG
>JPZU01000001.1:2627706-2653742 GCA_000875945.1 Lachnospiraceae bacterium TWA4
CACAGGTAACGAACCCACCAATTGACGCTCAACGAGAAAAAATTGTGACTGCTACGACGGTTTATGTGGGAAAGAACGGAAACTTATTAGAAGAAAATGCGAAAAACTGTCGTGTATTAAAAATTAGTAATCCAATTTTATCAGATTTAGACCTTTTAAAGATTAAAAATCTAAAAAAAGATGGATTAAAAGTAGAAGTGGTTACACTTTGTCATTATAAGAGCACATCCATTGAGCGAGCACTTAACCATTTGTTTTTACAGGTAGACCGTGCCTATAAAGATGGAGCAAATATTTTAATTCTTTCAGACCGAGGAGTAGATGAAAACCATGTGGCAATTCCATCACTTTTAGGTGTTGCAGCGGTACACAGTCACTTAGTTGAAACCAAAAAATGTATGGCAATGTCTATTATTTTAGAAACTGCAGAACCTAAAGGAGTTCACGATTTTGCAACACTTTTAGGGTATGGTGCAAGTAGTATTAATCCCTATTTAGCTCATGCTTCAATTTCACAATTAATCAAAGAAGGTTCACTAGAAAAAGACTACTACGCAGCCTGTGCAGACTATGATAAGTCTATTTTATCAGGAATTGTAAAGATTGCATCAAAGATGGGTATTTCAACGATTCAGTCTTATCAGGGAAGTCGAATCTTTGAGGCTCTTGGTATTTCAAGCGAAGTAATTGACAAATATTTTCCAGGAACTGTTTCTAGAATTGAGGGACTTTCTTTAGAAGATATTGAAAAACAAGTGGACAAGCAACATTCAAAAGCTTTTGATCCACTAGGACTTTCTATTGATGAGACCATTGATTCTGTGGGACGACACAAGATGCGCGCACAGGGCGAAACTCACAGATATAACCCAGCAACCATTCATATGCTCCAGCTTGCAACTAGAGAAGGAGATTATGAAAAATTTAAGGCTTATACGAAGATGGTTGATGATGAACAATCAGGATATATTCGTAGTCTTATGGAGTTTAATTACCCAGAGGTTGGAATTCCGATTGAAGAAGTAGAGAGTGAAATGAGTATTGTTAGACGATTTAAAACTGGAGCAATGTCTTATGGCTCTATTTCAGAGGAAGCTCATGAAACTCTAGCCATCGCAATGAATCATCTTCACGGAAAGTCAAATAGTGGTGAAGGTGGAGAAAGTGATGAGCGAATTGCAAGTGCAGGAACTAAAAATGATAGAAGCTCAGCGATTAAACAAGTAGCTAGTGGGCGATTTGGCGTAACAAGTAAATATTTAATTAGTGCAAAAGAAATTCAAATTAAATTGGCACAGGGAGCAAAGCCAGGAGAAGGTGGTCATCTTCCAGGAAAGAAAGTTTATCCATGGGTTGCTAAGACTAGACATTCTACACCAGGAGTGAGTTTAATTTCACCACCTCCTCATCATGACATCTATTCGATTGAGGATTTGGCACAGTTAATTTATGACCTTAAAAATTCTAATAAAAATGCAAGAATTTCTGTAAAACTCGTATCAGAAACAGGTGTTGGAACGATTGCAGCAGGTGTAGCAAAGGCAGGAGCAGCAGTTATCTTAATTTCTGGTTATGATGGTGGAACAGGCGCTGCACCGATTAGCTCTATTCACAATGCAGGTCTTCCTTGGGAATTAGGTCTTGCAGAAACGCATCAAACATTACTAATGAATGGACTTAGAAATCATGTAGTGATTGAAACCGATGGAAAGTTAATGAGTGGACGTGACGTGGCAATTGCAGCTATTCTTGGAGCAGAAGAATTTGGTTTTGCAACAGCGCCTTTAGTAACTCTAGGCTGTGTAATGATGAGAGTTTGTAATCAAGATACTTGTCCAATGGGGATTGCCACTCAAAATCCAGAACTTAGAAAACGATTTGTGGGAAAACCAGAGTATGTTGAAAACTTTATGATTTTTATTGCAAGACAGTTGCGAGAATACATGGCAAAATTAGGCGTAAGAACGGTTGATGAACTCGTTGGACGAACAGATTTTCTAAAGAAAAAAGAAGGACTTAGTGGTGTAGCTAAAAAGATTCAATTAGACCAAATTTTGGCGACTCCTTCTACACTAGATCATAAAAAGGAACTCTATGATTTTAGTTTAGATACCAAAAAAGATGAACAGTTATTAGTTCAAAACAAGCAGTTAAAGACAGCTATTCAAACAGGAAAGAATGTAAAGTTAAAAGCAAATTTAACCAATATCGACCGTACATTTGGAACACTGATTGGTGCTGAAATCACTAGAAAGCACGCCGAAGGATTCGATGATGATACCATTGTTATTAATTGTGAGGGTGCTGGAGGTCAAAGTTTTGGTGCCTTTATTCCAAAAGGATTGACGTTAGATTTAGTAGGTGATAGTAATGACTACTTTGGAAAAGGGCTATCAGGAGGAAAATTAATCCTACATGCAAAAGAAACTGCTAGCTATGATGCCGAGAACAATATTATTGTGGGAAATGTTGCTTTATATGGTGCAACCAGTGGAGAAGTTTACATTGCCGGAATGGCTGGAGAGCGATTTGGTGTTCGAAACTCAGGAGCAAAGGCGGTTGTTGAAGGTGTTGGTGAGCATGGTTGTGAATACATGACAGGTGGAGTTGCTGTCATTTTAGGACATACAGGTAAAAACTTTGCAGCAGGAATGAGTGGAGGCGTTGCCTATGTCTATGATGAACACAACCGACTTTATAGAAATTTAAATAAAGAAATGGTACTGATGGAGCCTGTAGAATATCAAACAGACATTATAGAACTAAAGACATTAATTGCTAATCACTATGAATATACAGGTTCTAAGAAGGCAAAAGCTATTTTAGATGATTTTGAGCAAAGTATTCATAAATTTAAAAAGATTATTCCAATAGATTATAAAAAGATTCTAACATTGACGGAAGAATTCATTGAAAAAGGAATGATTCTGGAAGATGCACAGATTGAAGCATTTAATCGTATGATGCAGATAGGAGGTCGATAGGAATGAAAAGAGTAGAAGAACGAATAAAAAATTTTGAAGAGTTTCATGAAACGCCTCCGCTTAGTGAGCAAAAGGTTGAGGCAAGCCGTTGTATGAACTGCGGTGTTCCATTTTGTCAATATGGAGGGATGATTTCTGGCATGGGTTCTGGATGCCCACTTCACAACTTAGTACCAGAAACTAATGCATTTGTAGCTAATGGAAATTTAGAGCAGGCGTATCTTCGCTTAGCTAAGACGCATAGCTTTCCAGAGTTTACTTCTAGAGTATGTCCAGCACTTTGTGAAGCAGCTTGTACTTGCGGTCTTCATACAAAGCCGGTCTGTACAAAAGAAAATGAGCGAACCATTATTGATTATGCCTATGAGAATGGATTGGTTGAAGAACAACTGCCTACAGTTCGCACAGGAAAAACAGTGGCAATTGTGGGAAGTGGACCTTCGGGTCTAGCTGCTGCTCAGCTTTTAAATCGAAGAGGACATAAGGTGATAGTTTTTGAGCGAAGTGACCGCGTGGGTGGATTGCTACGCTATGGAATTCCAAATATGAAGCTTGACAAGAGAAGTATTGACCGAAGGGTTTGTCTCATGGAAAAAGCAGGAATTGAATTTCGTTGCAATGTCAATGTGGGTGTTGATATTACAGCAAAAGAGTTGGAAAAATCCTATGACCGAGTGATTTTATGCGCAGGAGCTTCAAATCCTAGAGATTTACAAGTACCTGGACGAGATGCAAAAGGAATTTATTTTGCTGTAGATTTCTTATCAGAAGTGAGTAAAAGCCTGATGGACTTCGATTATGATGCAAAAAATTAATAAATAAAACCGATTTTTCATTTGGAAGTTTAAAAGGAAAGCATGTAGTAGTCATTGGTGGAGGCGATACAGGAAATGACTGTGTAGGAACTTCTATTCGACTAAAGGCAAAAAGTGTTATTCAATTAGAGATGATGCCAAAACCTCCAGTTTGTCGAACAGATCATAATTCATGGCCCGAATGGCCTCGCGTTCTTAAGACAGATTATGGTCAGGAAGAAGCGATGAGTCAGTTTGGATGTGATCCTAGAATTTATCAGACAACAGCAACAGAATTTTGTAAAGATAAAGATGGACAAGTCTGTGGAGTGAAAACTGTGCAGTTGGAGGCTGGAACCTTTAAACCGATTCCTGGAACCGAGCAAGTATTAAAAGCAGACCTTGTGTTAATTGCAGCAGGATTTTTAGGAAGTCAGAAGTATTTAACCGATGCCTTTGGTGTAAAACTTACGAAGAGAACGACGATTGAAACTGGTGATGACTATAAAACTTCTAAGGAACATGTCTTTGCTGCTGGTGATGTCAGAAGAGGACAGTCATTAGTTGTTTGGGCAATTGCTGAGGGAAGAGCGGTTGCAAAGGCTGTGGATGAGTCATTGATGGGATATACGAATTTATAGTTACAGCTTCTAGTAAGCTGCCTTGAATGATGAAAATGGTGCGAGTATGAATGGTAACTATTTGTAATAGGATAGGTGTCTAATATGTATTTACTTTTGTAATACAAAATGTTATACTAAAAATATGGAAATCAATATACAAGGGTATAATGTTGAGTGGGATGATAATAAAGCTAAAATCAATCAAAAAAACATCACGTAACATTTGAAACTGCAGCATTAGTATTTTCTGATTCGAATAGATTAGAAATATATGATGAGACACATAGCGATGAGGAGGATCGTTATATTACAATTGGTGAAGTGGAGGATGTATTATTTGTGGTATATACAGAAAGAGTAAATTCTTTACGGTTAATTTCAGCTCGAATTGCAACATCAAAGGAAAGGAGAGCATATTATGGCAACTATTAAGACGAAAGTATATGAAAATCAAAAACCAACTAAAGAGCAAATAGAAGAAATTCATGAGGCAATAACTTATCCTGTAGAGCCAGATGATGATTGTCCAGAACTTACAGATGAACAGCTTATGAAACTTGCATCTATGGCGAAAGAACAAAGAGCTAAAAAGAAGCAACTTGTATCACTACGTGTTTCACCAGATACATTAGAAAAGGCAAAAAAACTTGGAGCTGGTTATACAGGAATCTTAAGTAGATTACTTGATTTAGCAATTAATGATGCAGAGATGTTAGAGCGTAGTATTAAAAAAATTTAACTAGAAAAAGCCACGTTATAAACGTGGCTTTTTCTAGTTATGCAATCCTATTTTGTACTTGATTTAAAGCCTTTTTAACAGCTGGTATAGAAATAACAACAATGGTAAGAATCGCTTCTGCAAAAAGGAATGAACCATTGTACACTAATGGGTAAATTGCTGTTAATGCCTTTGGAAAATTCTCTGGCATATAATCCATCCAGTACAAATATCCTCCTAGAGAATGGAAAAACCATCGACCAAGTACTGCTAGAATATAACCTTTGAGTAGACCATTTTTTCGTCCCTTAAAGAATCCAGCAAGCCCTAAGGCTGCAAAGGCAAAGATGTAGTCGCAGCAAACTTGAAAGAGTGAAAGAACATAAGGTTCTTGAATAAACTGTAAAATTCCATAAGCAAGTCCTACCAAAATTCCTGTTTTAGCTCCATACCAATAAGCGACTAAAACAATAAAGAGCATACTGCAAAGGGTAATGCTTCCACCCCAAGGCATTTGGAATATCTTAATATAAGAAGCAACGAAAGCAAGAGCCATAGAGGCTGAACAGCAGACAAGCTGAAGGGTAGACATGTGCTTTTTCTCAGTAGTTTTACTTGCTAAAAGTACAGCACCAATTAGTAAAATGATACCGAGAATGATACAGGTAGCATAACCAGCAGTTGTTAATCCACCTTCTGAAGTGACTAGAAATTGAAACATAAAAAATCCTCCTTATCCTCGATTGAAAACAAGAAGGTTAAATTTTGTATAACGGCGTTCCTACGTTGGCATTATCCAAATCAGGTTATGGGTCGAAGTTTTAAACTTCCTCTCAGCCTATCACCATAAGCTCCCCTTGTTATCAATCCTATGTAATTAAGTTCTACGAACATTCTAATCATAGTCGAATGTAGTCGAATTGTCAAGTAGTTGTCTATGGAAATAGGGTGGGTTATAATAAAACGTTTATAAAAATAAATTTATTCTAAATGTTATAATGAAATAAATTGGTTGTGAAAAAGGAGATTTTCCTATGATTATTAGAGATTTATTTCAAACATGTGATGAAGTGAAAGTTATTGCAAGAGCTATTCTTGAAGATAGATGTAAACCAGAAACCATTGATAACTGGATTACAAAGTATTATGCACAACTTATTAAGTCTAGAAGTAGTAAAGTTCAAAAATCCGATATGATGTTTTATTTATCAGTTGTTAGTGAAAATCATAGACAATATCGAATATCAAATAGCTAAAATTTTAAATACTAAAAAATTATCAAGAAATCTCAGTAATATAATAAAACTACTGAGATTTTTTAGTTTTTATGAGAAAAGCAATTTAAAGCATGCTCCCCCCCTTAGAAATTAATAAAATTAAAAGTTTATATTTAAACCATCAAAAGAAACAATCTTTATTTTTCTATTGATTGATAATCAGTTATCAAAACTAGGATTCGATAACAGTGATCCGTAGTAATAGAACTTATAAAATTATATAACAAAAAATTATTAATTTAAAGGAGAAATTTGTTTATGAAAAAGAATTATTCTAATGAAATTGCAAACGTTGTTAAACAGTATTTAAAAGAAGGTGCAACAGCGATGAAAGATAAAAGTACACTGAACGTTTCTGAATACATAATAGGGGTTATATTTTATGAACTAGTATCCATGATATGGTTTCAAAATATATTATTTCGTTGTTTGCCTATTCATCGGATACTTTATAAAAACACTTTTTTGATGATTTATAAAATCAATAATATTTTTAGTAATTTTAATATGTGCCATTTTAAATTAGTTAGGTATACATTTTACCTATTTTGAAAAATAATGGATTCTCGTCCATTTTACAGATTCGGGTTTTTGGGCATTTTAGGCAAAAAATTTTCATCATTTATAATGTGCGTGAAACAAAGAAACTTATTCGAATAAAACCGAGTCGGTTATAATCGAATAAATAGTTGCAAGACTAAAATAATGTGGTATAATATATTCGAAATAAACCGAGTCGGAGGTAACCGAATAAATGAAATTTATTGGAAGAGAAGAACAACTAAAAAAACTCAATCGTACAATTCATAAAATGAATACAGATGAATCTATGCAAACAGTTTTAATTTATGGACGAAGACGTGTCGGAAAAAGTGAACTAGTAAAACAACTGCTTAAAAATACAACCATTCAAAGTATTTATTATGAGTGTAAACAGGTGGCAGAGGAGAGTAACGCACAGGGAATCTGTACGATTTTATCAGAAAAATTGAACCTTCCAAAACTTGGATATCAATCTATAGAAGAAGTTCTTGAATACATTTTTCAAAGAGCTTGTAAAGAACCTATGATTTTTGTTTTGGATGAATATCCCTATCTTCGAGAAAATATCAAGGGAATGGATAGTATTTTGCAGGTATTGATTGACAAATATAGAGATTTGGCAAAATTGACATTCATTATTTTGGGATCGTATGTTGAAATTATGAGAAATCTTTTAGGACATTCGAATCCTTTGTACGGTCGTATAGATGTTACTATTAATTTGAAGCCTATGGATTATTATGAGGCATCGAAGTTTTATCCAAGATATACAGAAGAAGACAGGGTAAAAATATACGCTGTATTTGGTGGTATTCCTTATTATAATCGATTAATTGATGATTCGATTTCTGTAGAAGAAAATTTAATGGAACTTCTTGTTGCTCCAGAAGCACGTTTGGAGAATGAAGTTTCCATGTACTTAAATGCAGAAATTTCTAAGATAACAAATGCAAATGAAGTCTTTGAAGCGTTGGCAAAAGGTTATTCAAAGTATAAAGATCTTTTAGATCAATCGCATGTATCTAGTGGACCAACTTTGGTGGATGTACTTGATAAGCTTTCTAATATGGAAGTTGTAGAGAAGAGAACACCAATCAATGATGAAGGAAATAAAAGAAAAGCAAGTTACCATATTAGTGATCCACTTTCAGCGTTCTATTATCGATATATTTTTCGATATGCTTCTCAAAGAAAGATTATGGATTCTGAAGTTTTTTATGATAAATATATTAGAGAGAATTTTGAAACAATTTATGTTCCACTTTATTTCGAAGAGATATGTAAGCAATATTTAATTCGAAAGAATCGTAAAGGAGAAATCACACCAGTTATAGAAAAAATTGGAAAATACTATTATGATCTTCCAAAAGAACACAAAAACGGAGAATTTGATATTGTAACGGAGGATGAAAATGGATACGTATTTTATGAGGTTAAGTTTCGAAAAGAAACTATTTCAGCATCTATGGTACGTGAAGAAATAGCACAAGTGAAAGCAACAGGGATGAATTGTTATAAATATGTATTTATCTCAAAATCACCAGTGGATATCAATGGAATTGAAGATTCAGTGAAAGTGGTAACGCTTAAGGATCTTTGGGATTAATTGATAATAGTAGTAAGGTATTCGTTACTTAATGATTGATTAGTCGACTGTTAATTTTGTTGCACTGACTTGACGAGAACCAAAGAGATTCGTGATTACACGTCTACTAGCCAAGTGTAGCTCCTGAAAATGAAAAGGCTGATTCAATCGATAATCGTTCTCCACGTTTAGCTGGTCGCCCGCGTTTTCTAGTAGGCTTTGGTGGTAAATCATATAAGATGTCATCCAGTGTAATTGAACAGGTTCCATCTAAACGAGTACCAGTTTCAAATGATTTTAAAGTTAATGCTGTAATTTTCATCATAATTTTAATTCCTTTCATAAATCAACGTTTGATTTTTATGTTTCTATAACTTTTGGCAGTGTACAATTCCCCATAAGTCTTTAGTCGCTAGATGGTCGCTGTTGTTAAACTCTATGCCTTAACAACTAGGCAAGATATGTTTTATTCAATTTTCAAAGTTCAATTCTAATAATAATTAAACACCCTAAATATTTTTGTTTTTTTAGGGGGAATAGTGAAAAAGGTAAATTTTATACTCATGGTTTAATGACAATCCCCTCTATTTAATGGTAAAATTGCCTTTAGATAATTTAGGTATATAAAATATTTTTCATGAGGTAAACAATGTCTTTAAATATTTGGAACAAACAAGAATTTAAACAATATACTATTGGAGAAAAATTTAAACTTTATACTCGTATAAAATATATCTTACGACATATCAAATTTAGTAAACAGCGAATTGTCCGAGGTTATGCCGATTGCGATATTTGGAGCATGGATGCATATCTACAAGAACTTCTCCCTAAGATGTTACTACAATTAAAAGAAACAAGAACTGGAAGTCCAGGATTTTTAGGAGAAAATTATACAGATTCTAATGGAATTTTACAGAATGATACCTGTCATGAAGAATGGGATAAAATTCTTAATCGAATGATCTTTTTATGGAAAGAAAGCAACGAACGAACTTGTTCAAAGAAAAATCCCTATGCAAAGAAACACACTCAAGCCTATAAGCAATTCTCAAAAAACTTATGGATTTCTAGGAGAAAAGCTTGAACCACCAAATAAAAAATCTTCAATGGGTCATACCGTACATTTTTTATCAGAAGTTCCAAAGTACCAAAAAATCGATAAACTTTATAGCGATTATGAACAAAAATTAGAAGCATATAGAAATCGTTGCAAAGATGAAGCTATAGATTTGTTAAGGGAATATTTCTGGAGCTTATGGGATTAAGAGGGGTAAATATTATAATGAGAAATCTACATGAACTAGCAAAGATTTGTATGAATGAATTAGATACTATTCACATTCCATACAACAAAGAAGTTACATTTACAACTAATACTCGTGCTAAAAAGAGAGCAGGTGCAATAGCAATGAAAGATAAAAGTACAATGAGTGTTTTTGAATACCTAATAGGGGTTATATTTTATGAACTAGTATCTATGATATGGTTTCAAAATATATTATTTCGTTGTTTGCCAGAAATGACATACCATAATTCAAAGCTAATATTATGGGCATCATTAGTAGGTTCGATAATATTTTCTACAATTGTATTTAAGTATAATAAAACAGAATGGACAAAAGCTGCTACAATTATAGCACCATATGGAATTTTTACTGTAATTGCTTACTATACAACGGTTCCTTTGGTTATAAAGAACGTATTAATAGCAGGAGTTCTTTTATCCATTTGTTATAGCGTTATAAAACTAACTAGAAAGATAAAAAATAAAAAACATTCAGGACAAATAATAAAAAATCGTATATATAGATGTATATGTGTATCCAACTGTATTTTATCAACTTCCATGTTAGTTATTATGTTGTTTATCGGAATCAAAGGAGTATTTGGAATCGCATTACAAAATTCATCTGTCATCCCAGAGGCATACAATGTTAATTCAAAACAAACAATAAATAATAATATTGATGTTATTGTCAAACTACAGCCGAATACTTGGGACAAACTAAACGTAAAAGAGAAATTAGATGTTATGCAGACTGTTGCAAACATAGAGGTTCATTATTTAGGAATTCCAAATGAAGTAAATGTTGGAACAGCAAATTTAGGTCAATATACCCTAGGGTGTTACGAAGATAGAACTCATACCGCATATATTGATTTGCAACATATTGAAAATGGATCTGTATATGATGTATTGGATATTTGTTGCCACGAAGTATACCACTGCTATCAACATAGATTAGTAGAAACATATTCAAGCATAGATGAGAAGTCAAAAAGCTTAAAAATATATAGTAAAGTTCAAAAATATATGAAAGAGTTTGCAAATTACAAGAATGGATACGAGGACTTTTGTTCTTATTATAATCAAAAATGTGAAAGTGATGCTCGCGAGTATGCAGAAGATGCTGTTTTTGATTATTATCAAAAGATTGAAGAATATGCAGATATTCTACAATAGAGTATCAGTGTTAATATAGATACAATTAGTCAGTATACGGACAATTGGATGTTTGTCCCAGAGGATCCTACAGATATACCTAACTATATTTCCAGAAATCAAGTATGGTTTGAAGAGGCAGAGCCAGATGAAAGCTGGGATTATGACGAAGAAAATATTCAATGTTTCAGTTTGTGTATTCCAACTAGTGGCGAGATGCATTCAGATAAAGGGATTTTGGCAAGGATTAAAAGTTTAGAAGAGTATATAAAAGTATTAAAGCGTCTTGTTGTAAAATTGGATTCTAATAAGTGTTATAAAAAACAATGAATGTCGAACAATGAGCACACTTTTTAATGAACAGCTAAAAAAGAAAAAATAACAAAATTTATTGATTGGAGTTTGTAGAATTAAAAGAACACAATAAAAAGTGACTGTTGCAATTAAGCACACTTTTTGCAACAGCCCCTTTTTAACACACCTACTATTTTATAAGAGTACCCCAACAAAATAAAAAATTGAGCAATCGCATTCGTTCCTTGTTCAATCCAATTGTGTTTAGCATTATTGCTATCTAGTTTTTTAGCAAAAATCATCATGCACACCATTCCCGATAATCCAATAAGATAACAAAGTATCGATGGAAATGATAGGATTTGTTGGAAAATAAGCTCTTTATTTAATTGTGAACGATCAACAATTAGTGAGCATAAAATTAATAAAAATCCAAATGGCATAAGAATACGCATTTGATAGAATAAAAAAGGAATATTCTTTTTGGCAATAGCAATGACATATTTCCAAAGACATTTTAAAACTCCAGCTGCAATAACAAGAAACGCACCAATAAAAAATAATAAGCTTTTAAAACGCAACGATAATACGCTAACCATAATCGAAAAGAATAGTACAGGAATAAAATCTACGGTTGCCATTAAAACCGTGAATCCTTCAGGTATTTTGGGTTGATTTGACATAAAACTACCTCATAATTTTAACTTTAGGCAATGAGCCATTTGTATTTTTCAACACTGTAAAGAGGAATAAAAGGTACCATAATTGGAGTAGTCTTTACATAGTGTTGATATTCAGGGTCTTTTCCATAACTTTTATTTTGACGAATTTCTAATCGTCTAGCACCGCCAAACATTACATAGATAATTCCTAAGTAACCAATAAGTGCTAAAATCCATTGAATAGGTGTGTGATAGATGTTAAGCCCTGTTACAAAAACACCTGTCCAAAAGAGCATTTCACCTAGATAGTTTGGACAACGAACGAGTTTAAAAAGTCCAGTATCTACAAAGCGTTTTGGATTTTTCTTCTTTGCACAATTCTTTTGTAAATCGGCAATGCTTTCTATACAGAGTCCAAGTACCATAATGAAAAGACCAACAATTGAGAATCCATCAGTACCTTTTGAAGCTTCTAGTCTAAAAAGTACAGGAGAAGTTTCACATACATATAGAATTGCAGCAGATACCCAAATCCCACATTTGGCAATAAATGATACAGAATCACCATCTTTAATTTCTGTTTTCATTTTAGAATTGTAGGTAGCACTTTTTAGTTCTCGAAAAGCAAGATATCCGCCGAGTCTGCATCCGTAGATAATAAAAAGAATACATAAAAGTGTAGTTCCAACAGTTAAACCATTATGGAATAAGGCAAGTAAAGCGACGCCAATTCCGGCAACTGCCCCACCATATCCAATTGAAATAAACCATACATACTTTTTGAAACCAATTGCTGAAATTATTAGAGCAACAATAAGTAAAATAAGAAATGACTTCATTATGTAACCTCCAAGATTTATTGAAATATTTGTCTAAATTTATTATACAACTCTTGTCAATAGTTTGAATCTGTGATAGAGTTACACTGTTATGTTTGAAAGCCTATAAAATCAATAAATTTAGGCTTGACATTATAGGAAGGAGAATAGAAAAATGGGAATTCAATCAATTGATGCAGAAGACGATCAGTTTGCTTATCGTTATGATACACAATTACTTATTGATCGCAGAGATAAAGATTTAGATGAGGACGAAATTGCTGATTATATTACAGAAAATTTTGAAGGAAATAGCTTAATTGCAGCAGGAGATGAAGACTTAGTGAAGATTCATTTCCATACCAATGAGCCTTGGAAAGTTTTAGAATACTGTAATAGTATTGGTGAAATTTATGATATTGTTGTTGAAGATATGATTCGACAGGCAAATGGACAACAAGGTTAAAAAGCTAAAATAGGGGCGTAAGCCCCTATTCATATTATTTGAATTTATGGCAAATTAAAGGTTTGCCAATCGTTCTTTATAGTCGTTATAGACATCTTCAATTTCATCAGAGAACACATCAACGTCTAATTGTCCTGTAACCAATTGAACTTGGAAGCCACGAAATGTATCCTCAATTTGTTTTTGTACATCTGGATTGGTGATATCTCCAGTACATAATTCTTTAAATTTACTAATCATAAGTTTTATCCCCTCTCTAATTTCTAATGGTATTGTACTTCTTTTTTGGCAATTTGTGAAGCCTTGTGGACAGTAATTTTTTAGGTTTTATATAAAATTTTTATATAATATTCATAATTTGTCCATATTTTGTGATTATAATTTAAACATAAGTTACATAAATTTTTGAAAGTTTTTCATATGTTGTCCTCCGTTAATATAAATAGAGATGCCTTATTTGGTATCTCTATTTTTATATAGTTTTATATGTTGTCTATTTAGTACATGTCAAAACAAAACCTAAAGTTTGTTGACAAACTAAAATGCAGTAATTACAATAGCTATAATTAGAAACTATACAACTATACATAGTAGAGATAGGAGAAATTCATGACAGTAGAAGAAAGCTTAGAACGTCTTAAGTTATTAGCTAAGTCGGACAATGAATTAAAAAAGGCGCTTATTGCAACTAAACAAAGGTCAAATCCTGTATCAGAGTTTTGCAAAATCGCTGTAACAGCAGGAGTATTAATTGGAGAAATGGATCTTGCAATGGCAGGAGAAGAATCTTATGCGGCAATGAAGCGTAGTACAAATGGTGGAGGAGAAAACTCCCCGCTTCTAAAAGGCGAAGATGATTTGTATGAATTATTTTTAGCAGAATTGATATAGGAATACTTATGAGTGTAATAAAAAATGAAGAACAAATCTTTCGTATTATCCATATGGAAGAAATTTATGATGAAGTTTATGAAGCTATAGAAGTTTTTAAGGGCTCTGTAGATGTGGTGAATCATCTAGAAGATAAAATAAAAGAGTTAGTCGATTATTATGAAGGTCCTTTGTGGATGGAAGATTATGATGCAGACAGTGAAGGAAAAATTCCCAAGGATTTAAAACATGGAGTATTATCTCAAGATGCTATCTACGATTTACTTTGTACCATTGACAATATTAAAAAGAATGACAAATATTAAATAGTGATAAAAATTAAATAGCTATCTTAAAAAGAAGAGTGAATAACTATAAAAATATAAATAGGTGAATAAATATATGAAGACAAATTATAAATTATTAATTGAACAAGTAAAATCTTTGATTGAAGATGTAGATTATTATATTTCAAATCTTTCAAATGTTTCTGCTTTGATTTATAATTCTTTAGAGGACTTAAACTGGGCGGGATTTTATTTAGTAAAAAATCAAAAACTTGTTTTAGGACCATTTCAGGGAAAAGTTGCTTGCACAACAATTTCTATAGGTCGTGGAGTTTGTGGCACGGCAGTATCTGAAGATAAAACACAATTAGTCCATGATGTACATGAGTTTTCAGGACATATTGCTTGTGATAGTGCTTCAAATTCAGAAGTTGTAGTGCCTATTCACAAAAACGGTGAAATTATTGGAGTTTTAGATATTGATAGTCCTAAGGTTGGACGTTTTACAGAGGAAGATGTGATTGGACTTGAAGGGATTGTTGAGGTCTTAGAACAGATGAATTGGTAATAATAGTATATATTAAGAATTATTGAGAATGATGAGTATATATTCAAAAAAGTTAGGTTTTTGCGAAGTGGATTAATTTTTGAATCCATTTCGCATTTTTTAATTTGCTTTGAAACTTTTTTATAAATCAGAAGGTCTAATTATTGTAACAGGGAGGTAAGAAGCTTTGAAATTATTTTCCGGAAAAAATAAAAATCAAACAAAAGAACAACTAATTGAACAGATTCTATTAGATAATTATGATAACTACTTTCGTTTAGCTTATAGTTATGTACATAATGAAGATGATGCAGGAGATATTGTTCAAAATGGTGCTTACCGTGCAATAAAAAATTGTGAAAGCCTAAAACAAGAATCTTATGCAGCGACATGGATTTACCGAATTATGTTAAATGAAATATTTCGTTTATGTAAAGATTCTAAACAAACAGTGATTTCTTATGAAGAAGTAAAAGAAAAGGAGGAACAAGTTGGAAAAGAAGACAACTATATAAATATCGATTTACAAAATGCATTAAATACCCTAGATAAAAGAGACCGAGCCATTATTATACTTCGATTTTTTGAAGATAAAAAGATTGAAGAAGTTGCAGATATTTTGGGCGAGAATGTGAACACGATAAAAAGTCGATTGTATAGGAGTATGAGAAATCTAAAAAGATATTGTCAGACTAGCATAAAGAAAGAGGTTGGTTTTTATTATGAAAAAAAATTTAGAAAATCAGTTTAAGAGTTATAAGAAAGAGTATGAATCTATTCATATGTCAGTAAGTCAAGTTGAAAAGATGAAACAAAGTATTCATAAAGCAAAATTAGAAAATAGAAATGAGGATAAGAGAATGAGAAAATTTGTCAAAGGTGCACTTGCAGTTGCCGCTGCGGCAGCAATTGTTATTTTACCAAATACATCAGCAAATATAGCTTATGCTATGGGAAATATTCCAGTAGTTGGACAATTTGTAGAGGTTATTACTTTTAGGGATTATACGTATACAGATGGAAAAAATGTAGCAGATATTAAAGTACCTGAATTAGAAGTGTCAACTACTGGACAGACAAATCTAGAAGTGAAAAAATCAGTTGATAAAATTAATACAGAAATTAAAGAAGTTACAAATAATGTTATTAAGGAATTTAAAGAAGGATTAAGTGAAGAAGGTAATCAAAATGTTGGAGTAGATTATGAGATTATTCACTCTACAGATAAATACTTTACATTAAAGATTGATTCTTATGATCAATCAGGAAGTGGAATTCATTCAAATACATATTATACCATTGACTTAAAGACTGGTAAACGTTTAAATTTAAAAGATTTATTTGTAAAAGATGCAGATTATATTGCAGTAATTAGTAAAAATATCAAAGAACAAATGAAAGTACAAATGGATGCAGATAAAAAATGTAAGTTATTGGTTAGATAGTGAAGTAAAAGAGTGGGATTTTAAAGAGATTTTGGAAAGTACTCAGTTTTATATTAATGAAAAAGATCATTTAGTTATTAGTTTTGATAAAGGAGATGTTGCACCGATGTATATGGGTGTTGTAACTTTTGAAATTCCTAATGATGTATTAAAAGAAATTAGAAAATAGATAAAGAAATGAGTAAGGGAGATAATTGATGGTTATCTCCCTTTAAGTTTTAGTTTGACGATATATTTAAGAAAATTCTAAAATCATTCGCTTCAATTCCGTAGCAACAGGAGTTAAATCATTGATATCATGAGCAACAATTCCAATTTGTGAATGGATAGCAGGATCAATGGGATATTGAATGAGTGAATTGGGTGTAATATCTGCTAAGAGTTTAGATACAATTCCAATTCCATTACATTCTTCAGCTAGTGCGATGACTGTACTAGCATGTTCAACAACGGTACTTTTAATGAGAACGTTGATATTCTTTGTAAGATTTTCTAAAATGACTTCTTTTCCAGACTGGCACAGAATAAAACGTTGTGGATTTTCGGACAGATTTATAACAGAACCGTTCGGTAAAGGCTCTTTGGATACAGCAATCATATGGTCGTTATAGATTACTTTGTAATCGAGATTTCCAAAAGGTGAGTAGGAGATACCAAAATCAACTTGGTGTTCTTCTACCGCTTTTTTTATAGAAATAGCACTTCCTTCGGTCAATTCAACAGTTACAAATGGATATTTGGTTTTAAAGGTGTGTAATACTTTTGCTAATAGATAGTTTGTTGCAAGAGGTACAGCAGCAATTCGCACTTTTCCACCGATAAAATTGTTGTAACGAAAAGCAGTCTGATACATTCGATTTTCTAAATCTGCCATTTGCCTAGCTTGTAATAAAATTTCGTTTCCTGCATCAGTTAAAATTAATCCTTTACGTTTATCGCGGTGAAATAGTTTGAGATTGAGTTCGGATTCTAAGTTTTTGATGGCTTTGCTGACAGCAGGCTGTGAGATATAGAGCTCATTGGCAGTTTCTGTGATACTACCATTTTTAGCAACACTTAAAAATATATGTAGGTTGTGATTTAACATAATCATTTAGTTATCTCCTCATTAATAGATATGTATTAGAGTTATGAATGATTATAGCATATAATAAAGTCATAAACAAGGAAATGAAGATTGCATTAAGGTAGAGGAGGAAATTAGAATGAGTAAGAAAACAGTTGTAGTTGTAGGTGCAGGAAAAGGTATGGGTAATCACATTGCAAAAAAATTTGCACAAAATGACTTTAGAGTTGTGCTTATGGCAAGAAGTGAAGAACGATTAGGACAGTATAAAAAAGAATTTGAAGAAGAAGGATTTGAAGTAGCTACAAAATCGGTTGATGCAGCAAATACAGAGTCATTAAAAGATGCTTTTGACTGGGTAAAAAGTGAATTTGGTGTTGTAGACGTATTAGTTTACAATGCAGCAATTTTAGAAGCAGGATTTCCAACGACGCTTTCAAATGAAGAATTTATGAAACACTATCAGGTGGATGTAGCAAGTGCATTATTTTGTGCAAATCAGGTCATTCCTGCTCAGCTTGAGCAAAAAGAAGGAACCATTTTATTTACAGGTGGTGGTTTTGCACTTTATCCAATGGCTGAATACACTTGTGTATCTGTAGGAAAAGCAGCACTTAGAGCATTGGCATTTACTTTAAATCAGGAATTAAGTGAAAAAGGAATCTTTACAGGTATTGTAACAATTATGGGAAATATAGCAAAAAATACACCATATGATCCTGAGTTAATTGCTGAAAAATATTGGGAACTGTATACAAATCGCAAAGATGTAGAAGTTGTATTCAAATAAGAGATATCATTTTAATTATAAATTAATTATAAATCAGTGGTGATAGGATAGAACAATTGAGTAAAAGGAAGTAAGAGAGTAAGAAATAGTAAGTAGTAACATAGTGGTATAGCCAAGTAAAAGGAGTAAAATCGATGGAAAATCAATTATTAGAATTAACACTTAAAAGACGTTCAGTTCGTCGATATAAAAGTACAAAAATTGATGATAGGATTATTGATGAAATTATGAAGGTTGCACTTACTGCACCTACATCATTTGGCCATAAAGCAGTAGAGTTTGTCGTAGTCAGAGAACAAAAACGTATTAGGGAGCTTGGAGTATGTAAGAGTCTTGGCGGTTCACAAATTAATGGAGCAGATACAGTTGTTGTAACAATGGTAAGAACTGCTGATGAACGACAAAGTGAGTTTTGGATTGAAGATGGTGCAATTGCTTCGACTTATATATTGCTTGTAGCAGAGCAGTATAACCTTGGAGCTTGTTGGGTACACATTAGAAATCGAACAGGCAATCGTAAGACATCTGATGAAGAAATTCGTAAGTTACTTGGAGTACCAACAGGCTATACGGTTTTAAACTTGATTGCAATTGGAGAAAAAGGAGAATTAAAATCTCCTCATACAGAGGATGATTTTGATAAGTGTTTAGTTCATTATGAAACATTCTAAAAAAGGATAGGAATAAAAAGAGATAGATAAATAAAAGGGATAGATAGATTATGTATGAATTTTATTATAAAATGAATGATGATGAAATTTCTTATACGATTACAGGGTGTACTGGAGAAGGAGAAGAAGCTATTTTCCCCACCAATATGAACTATACAGTGATTTTTGATGATATATTTAAAGGACATAAAGAACTCAAAAAAGTTGTTTTTCCAGATACTGTTCGAGATATTGGTGCCTTTGTTTTTGATGGATGTGAGAATTTAAAGGAGTTGACTCTTCCGTCTTATCTTGAGAATCTTTGGCAATATGCGCTAACCCGATGTGGAATTGAAGAGATTGTAGTGCCAGGAAGTGTTGAACGAATTGTCCCATTTACTTTTAATGAATGTAAACAGTTGCATACCGTTTATTTTCGTCAGGGAACCAAGAAAATTTGGGGAAAGGCTTTTAACAATTGTACAAATCTTAAAGATGTCTATTTGCCTTCTAGTATTGAAGAAATATCAGATACAGCATTTGAAGGGTGTCCAAATGTAGTAATTCATAAAAGATAAATAAAAAAGACGAATAAAGAAATAAGAATAGTAAAAGGAGAAAGATTATGCCAAAGTATCCATTAGGTTTTGGAATGATGCGTCTTCCAATTGAACAAACAAATCCAAATAAGGTTAAGTATAAAGAGGCTTGTGAAATGGTAGATATTTTTCTTGAGAGAGGTTTCACCTATTTTGATACAAGTTATGTTTATCAGAATGGTCACAATGAAGAAAACGTTAGAGAGGTACTGGTAAAGAGACATAAGAGAGAAGAGTTTGAACTTGCAACAAAACTTCCATCTTTTCTGATTCATGAAAAAGAAAAGGTGAAAGAAACATTTGAAGAACAACTTTCAAATCTTGGAGTCAGTTATTTTGACTATTACCTTCTTCATAGTATTTATTCTACCACTTATGACAGTCAGATTAAACCCTGTGGAATGTTTGAATTTGCTATGGAAATGAAAAAGCAGGGAAAGATTAAAAATTTTGGATTTTCATTTCATGATCGACCAGAAATCTTAGATTGTGTATTAGAAGAACATCCAGAAACCGACTTTGTACAGCTTGTTGTAAATTATTATGACTGGGAGAGTCCATTTGTTCATGCAAGAGAATGTTATGAAGTAGCAAGAAAACATGGTAAAAAAGTCATTATTATGGAACCAGTAAAAGGTGGACTTCTTGCAAAACTTCCACCAAATGCACACCAAAAGTTACAAAGTCTTGAACCAGGTCAATCAGATGCATCTTTTGCAGTTCGATTTGCGGCTAATTTAGATGGAGTTCTTTGTACACTTTCTGGAATGTCATCCATGCAGCAGGTTATTGACAATACGAATTGTATTAAGAATTTACAGCCTTTAACGGACGAAGAAAAAGAGATTCTTTTTGAGTCAGTATCAGATTATAAGTTAGAAGGCCCTCTTCATAGGTTTGACTTTAGCATTTATAAAAATATCTGTGAAAATGGTATGCCAGTTGCAGATGTTCTAGATGCTTATAATTCTATCATGTTACAAGTAAATCGTGGGTTAGGTGTTCAATGTGAGAATGGATATTATCGTGGATTACAGTTTTTAGCAGGCAGAGAAACTGGAAAAACATGGATAGAAGCTCCTATTATTGATCGAGAAGGGAATGATGTCACAGAACTTGTAAGAAAAGCAGAAAACTATTTGATTGAAAATACATTTTTATAAAACTATAATACTATAGACACGTGTAGGAGAAAAGAATAAACGTATACGCAATAAATTAAAGGCAAATTTTTAGATTTGGATGGAATTAAATCTAAAATTTGTCTTTTTATTATTTTATCTGAGGAAATGTATAAATGAAATGATAAAATAGAGTTTTATTGTTTGTTCATAAAAATTAAAAATAGAAATAATTTAAAATTTAAAAAATATATTGAAAATAAAATAAAAATAGTGTATACTACGTAAGTATTAATAATGAAAAAGACAAAAAGCATTATTGAAAAATTGAGGAATGTTTAAAAATTGAGAATTAAAGAAATAAGTTGAGGTAGAAAGATGTCAAGACCAAAAATTAAAATTACTTTGATTGATAAAAAAGGTGAAAAAGGGTGTCACAGAGGGCATAAAATTGGAGATACGTATGATTACGACACAGAGCGTGGCAAGTTATGTCCAATGGCAATGCATTGTGGATTTCCGTATATTGATATTTTAAGATATGGTGGTCATGTGCCAGGTAATCCAGATAAAACAGCAGTTTTTTGTTGTTCGGATGCAGATGTTATCAATGTATTTAAAGTAGAAATCGTAGAAGAGTCGACAAATCATGATTAAATTATAAGAGGAGGACGCTAAAAAATATGAATATACAAATCGTTGAATCAGGAATAAAGCCTGAATATATTTTAATTCAGCCAGTAGATGAGCATGATATGGAAGTTATGGAAAATGAAATTCATTTAATCAAAGAGTATTCAGATAAGTCGTTTGTCCATGTTGCTGTAATAATTAATGATTGGAATCTAGACCTCACACCTTGGGGAGCAGAGCCTGTTTTTGGAAAGAAGCCATTTGGAGATGGTGCAGCAGATACATTGCAGTCGATTAATGAAGATATTATTCCAGACCTTATTCATCAGTATGGTCAATTGCCAATAATATTAGGTGGCTATTCATTAGCTGGATTATTTTCTCTTTGGAGTGGATATGAAACATTCAAATTTTATGGGATTGCAGCTGCATCTCCATCGGTTTGGTATCCTAAATTTAATCAATACACATCTGAACATAAAATTCAGACAACGTATGTGTACCTAAGTCTAGGTAATAAGGAAGCAAAGACAAAAAATCGGGTTATGGCAACTGTAGCAGATGAAATAACGAGTTTGTATGCAAAATGTCAGAATGATATTGGAAGTTCAAATGTGATATTTGAATGGAATCAGGGGAATCACTTTATTGATTCTGATATCCGAATGGCTAAGGCTTTTGCGTGGATATTAAATCGTGAAAATATCTAGGAATATAAGGTCATCTTATATACAAATGAGGAGAATTCCTATATATGAGAGATGTATATAGGGATTTTATAATGTTTTTAAGAATGTTAAAAAAATTACTGTTGTACACAGAAAAAAACACAAAATTTTTGTAAGATTTCTTCAGTTGGGGAGTCATATAGGCGAAAGGAGGTGATAGTGTAATGGAGCTTGATGAATTGTTTAATACATATTTTAAAGATGTTTATAGATATGTTCTTCGATTATCCAATAATGAACATTTAGCAGATGAAATTACGAGTGATACATTTTTTAAGGCTATGCGTTCAATTAAGGACTTTCGTGGAGATTGTGATATTCGTGTTTGGCTATGTCAGATTGCAAAAAATAGTTATTATTCATTTCTAAAAAAGCAAAAAAATATTTCAAATATTGATGATATAGAATTTCAAAATTTAGAAGATTCAAATTCATTGATTGATGAAAAAATTGTGAAACAAGAAGATACACGTCAATTACAAAAAGTACTACATACTCTATCAGATCCATATAAAGAAGTATTTATGTGGAGAGTTTTTGCAGAACTCAATTTTAAGCAGATTGGTCAAATTTTTAATAAGACTGATAATTGGGCTTGTGTTACCTATCACAGAGCTAGAGCTATGATAAAGAACAGATTGGAGGAATTAAACAATGGAAAATGAATGCAAGATTGTTGGTGATTTATTACCTCTTTATTTAGAAAATATGCTAAGTGAAGAAACTATGGAGTTTGTAAAACAACATCTTAAAAGTTGTAAACAGTGTTCAGATGAGTTTGAACAAATGAAAGTAGGAGTCAAGAATCATACAATAGAAGAAAATGAGGGGAAGAAAGATGTACAAGCACTGATGACAGTGAAAAAGAAGTTACGAAAAAAAACAATGAAGACAATTTCTATCACAGGTGCTTGTTTGATTGCAGTAGCAATTTTACTTCATACTTTTCCAATTTATAGATTGGCTATGTTAAGTGCATATTCAGATTTTTATACAAATGCTCAAGTAATGAAAGCACTGTCTATTGGTTCTTCATCGGATCGTAAAGAAGCACAAGATGTGTTACAAATGGCTCATAAAGCTTTTCAGGATGTGCATCATACTCGTGCTCAAAATGAGAAAGACTATGGATTGCTTTCTCGTTATGCAACGAGCATTGATGATTATCCAGAAGAAAATTTAGATTTTAGTGAGTATTCATTGCAATTGTGGTCTGCACATTTTGATGGAGACAAAGGAAGTTTATGGGTTTACTATTCATCGGAAACACTTAATCAGAAGGGTGATGTAGTCTGTGGTAGCTGGGAGGTTCCTTCTTTTTGGGAAGTAAAGAAAAATGAGAATGGAAAGTGGGTAGTAACTAATATTTATGAGCATCCATAAAAATTTTTATCAAAAATGGAATAAATAATTAATAGATAGATTCTTGGATTTTGGAGGGACTAAAAGTGAAATTAAAAAATATTTTAATTGTGGTTAAAGATATTGAAAAATCAAAACAATTTTATCATGATTTATTTGGTCTTGATGTGATACTTGATAATGATGGAAATGCGATTTTAACAGAAGGATTAGTGCTTCAAGATGAAAAGATTTGGAGAACATTTATAGGTAGAGAGACTATTCCAAAAAACAATTCATGTGAACTGTATTTTGAAGAACCAAATATAGAGGCATTCATTGAAAGGTTAGAAAATTTATATCCTTCAATTCAATATGTAAATCGCTTGATGACGCATAGTTGGGGACAGAAGGTTGTTCGCTTTTATGATTTGGATGGCAACTTGATTGAAGTGAGAACGCCTATGTAATTATGTAATATGGAAATTTAATATTTATTGGATATGATGTTAAGTTGTTAAATTTATATAAATATATAGAAACTTTCATGTTCTAGCTGATGTGTGAACTGTAACAAAAATGTTACTCATAATGTATGTGCCACTTTTTTTGAACTAGAAAATTTTCACCATTTGAGTATAATTGAAAAATTAAACGGCGCATTCTCGTGACTTACTATAAAAGTACATACTACTTTCATATCTGGTGGTATCACTGCAAGTGGTATGTGGGTTTTAGTCATGTGAGGATTCACAGTAATATAAGGCTATTATAAGATGAAATTAAAAATTCAAGGAGAAATTTTATGGCAAAGATTGGGATTCTATTTCCAGAAGAACAGATGGTTCAAGTAGCAAGAGAATCTGCTTTAGAAAAAGGATTAGATATTGTTTACAGTAAAAAAATTCGCACAGAAGAGGCTATTAATGAAGCAAGACAAGCAGTTGAAGCAGGTGCACAATTTTTATTAGTCAGAGGGAAGCAGGCATTACTTATTAAAAAATATCTAAATATTCCAGTAGTAGAAGTTCATTTTACTACACAAGAGCTAGGACTTTTATTACAACAAGCAATAAAGATTACTAATAAAAAATGTCCTAGAGTTTTACTAATTAGTTTTGAAAATATGCTTCCAGATATTACATATATAGAAGAACTTTTTAATGTGAAATTACAAGTCCGAACAATTACTCAAGAAGATGAGGTTAACGAAATTTTTGAGGCAATGGATAGTTGGAATCCTGATATAGTTATTGGTGGTTACGAAGTTTGTGAATATGCAAATAATAGAGGATATTTAAGCTTATATTATAGCTGTACATCAGAATCTGTAAAATTAGCTGTAGATGTTGCTGAAAATATGAGTAAGATTATGGAAAGTCAAATGCAAAGTGATGCCCAATTTGAAACTATGATTGATACCTCTTTTAATGGAGTTATTCGAATTAATAAAGAGGGAAAAATTTTAGTGATCAACCACTTAATTGAAGAGCTGCTTGAAGTTAAAAATAGTGAAATTATTGGTAAGGATGTAGAAGAAATCTTACCCCATATTGATTATGAGCAGATATTTAAAATTTTATCAGGTGAAGGTGAACAGTTTTCAACCTCAATTCATTTAAAAAATGAAGCATGGATGCTTCTTGTAGCTCCGATTCGATTGGAACTTAAAATTACAGGTGCCATTTTATCAATTAAAAAATTTGCAGAGGAAATACCTAGAATTAATTCGGTAGATCCTAAATTACTACTTGGTGGATATCTAGCAAATACGACATTTGATGATATTCCAAGTAAAAGTCGTGCAATGAAAAAGGTTATTAATAGGGCAAAAATTTTTTCTTTATCTGATAGACCAATCCTTTTGCATCTTCCAAGAGGGATAGATGGTGGGATATTGGCAAAAGCCATCCACAATAATAGTAGTCATAAAGATGGTCCGTTTATTAGCGTAGATATTGCAGGAATTCCAGCAAAGGCACAACTAGAAGCATTAATTGGTGATGTGCAAAAAATTTCAAATAAGCCATCGCAAGGTATGGATGGAATCATTTATAAAGCCAATCTTGGAACTTTATATTTAAAGGGAATTGAGTATTTAACAACATTTATGCAACATCAGCTTGTACGAATGCTTTTGCCATGGAATGAAATTAGTACAGATGCACAGATGGCACACGTGTTAAATGTACATTTTATTGTTTCGACAAAAGAAAATTTAAAGGTATTGATGGAGGAAGGAAAAATTGAACCTGAATTTTATTATTTAATTAGTACTTTGCAATTAAATATGCCATCATTACGAGAATGTCCTGAAGATTTAAAACATCTATTTAATGAAGGACTACGAAAATATATGAAGCAATATAATAAATACCTACATGTGACAGATGGAGGATGCAAAGCTTTATTAAATCTTCCATGGGAAGGAAATTCTTTACAATTGGATACGTTTATTGAACGATTAGTTCTCACAGCAAATAAACGAAATATTGATGAAATTGCAATAGAAAAATTGTATTCGACTCTTTATCCAAAGGTTGTAAAGATTAATGGAGTTTCTTCATTTGTTACTTATCGCTCTCAAGAAGCTGAGGAAATTGAAGAGGCATTGAGAGAGTATGCAGGAAATAGACAAAAGGTTGCAGATTTTCTTGGAATTAGTACAACTACACTATGGAGAAAGATGAAAAAATATGGATTAATTGAAACAAATAATTAAATAAAAACCATTTCATAATAATAATTT
>JPZU01000001.1:2653762-2667945 GCA_000875945.1 Lachnospiraceae bacterium TWA4
TAATGAAATAAAAAAATACAATAAGTGAAAGGATTACGTATTCGCATAAAAATCCGAGGTCAATCTTGAGGATTCTGTCAATAGACTCACTAAATGAAATCTTATATAATGACATCAACATAACAAAGCGCAATGTTATAAAAAAACGATAAGATGGTAAACCCTAAAAGCAAAGAAATTTGAACAAAGGAAGGAAAGAGTTTATTATGGATGAAGCAACAAGAATGATACTCGGATTAATTATTGGTATCGCACTAATGATTATCCTAGTAATGAAAACAAAAGTTCATACATTTATAGCATTGCTGCTTGCAGCATTAGTTACAGGTTTGATTGGAGGAATGCCAATCAACGATATTACGGTTGATGAAGTAACAACTAAAGGTATTATTACTGCGATACAAGAAGGTTTTGGTAGTACATTAAAGAGTACAGGTATTATTATTGGTTTAGGCGTTATGATGGGAGGAATCCTTGAAGTATCTGGTGCTGCTGAAAGACTTGCATTTACCTTTATTAAAAAATTAGGTAAGAAACATATTGATTGGGCACTCGCTCTTACAGGATGGGTAGTAGCAATTCCAGTATTTGCTGATTCAGCAATTGTAATTTTTGCTCCACTTGTTAAAGCATTGTCTTCTGTAACAGGTTATTCAGTTGTAGGACTTGCACTTGCACTCGCTTGTGGACTTCAGCTTACACACTGTTTAGTACCACCTACTCCAGGACCACTTACTGCAGCTGGTATGCTTGGTGTAGATGTTGGTCAGATGATTATTGCAGGAACTTTAATTTCAATTCCAATGTTAATTGTTGTGATTCCTTATGTAAGAAGTATTAGTAAGAAAATTTACCAGAT
Source organism: Lachnospiraceae bacterium TWA4 (assembly GCA_000875945.1). Taxonomy (GTDB): domain Bacteria; phylum Bacillota; class Clostridia; order Lachnospirales; family Lachnospiraceae; genus TWA4. The sequence continues at coordinate 2,654,622 of JPZU01000001.1, forward strand.
TCCAAATGAAGAAGGTGGATTTGATCGTATGGATTACAAAGCAGAATATATTAAGACTATGGAAGAAGTTGAAACCTTAATGGATTCTAAAAAACTTCCAGGATTCTGGGCTTCAATTGCTCCAATTCTTGTTCCAATTATTTTAATCTTTGTAAAGACTTTCTGGGATATGTACAAAAAATCAAATACAGCAGTTGCAAGTACTACATTAGACAGCGGAATTTCTCTTCTTGGTGCTCCAATTGTTGCACTTGCTATTGGTACAGTTATTGCTATCTATGGACTCGTAAAGAAAGAAGAAAATAAAAGAGTTATTAACATCATGGATACTGCAATTAAAGATACAGGTCTTATTATGTTAATTACTGGTGCTGGTGGAGCACTTGGTAATGTAATAAAAGTAGCAGGTATTGGTGATGTACTTGGATCTGCAATCGCAGCAACTCCATTACCAGCAATCTTTATCCCATTTATTATTGCAGCTTGTATGAGACTTGCTCTTGGATCTGCAACTGTAGCAATTACAACTGCTGCTTCTCTATCAGCAGGACTTATGGGAACAATTAGTGTATCTCCACTTCTTATGGCAATTAGCTGTTGTGTAGGTGCAATCTCATTCTCTTACTTTAATGATTCAGGTTTCTGGGTATTTAACGGAATGTTTGGTCTTACAGAACTTAAAGATCAGGTTCGTTGTAAAACTGCTGTGTCACTTATTATGGCAGCTGTTGGTATTGTAGAACTATTAGTTCTTAGTATTTTTATTCACTAGTTATTATAAATAAATTCATTTGGAGGAAAATTCATGTCTAAGATTGTTAAAATGGAAGTCTTTCCAGTAGCTGGTAGAGATTGTATGGAATTAAACTTAAGTGGGGCACATGCTCCTTACTTTACAAGAAATATTGTAATTCTTACTGATGAAAATGGTGTAGAAGGTATTGGTGAAGTACCTGGTGGTGAAAAAATTACAAAGGCTTTAGAAGAAGTTACTTCTTTAGTTGTTGGTAAAAATACTGAAGAATACAGAAATATTTTATTGGATGTACAGGCTCACTTTGATGCAAAAGGTGAAGAAGATGTTCGTGGAAATCAAACCTTTGACCTTCGTACAGGTGTTCATGTAAAAACTGCAATTGAAGCTCCTTGCCTTGACCTTTTAGGAAAACAGTTAAATGTTCCAGTTTGTAAGTTACTTGGAGATGGACAGCAACGAGATAAAGTTCGTATGCTTGGCTATTTATTCTTTGTTGGTGATCCTAATAAAACTGATTTAGAGTATGCTCATGAACTTGATAGTGACTGCGATTGGTATCGTTTAAGACATGAAGAAGCACTTGACGCTGAAACGATTGTTGCTCATGCGAGAGCTACTCAGGAAAAATATGGATTTAAAGATTTTAAATTAAAAGGTGGCGTACTTCCTGGAAATGAAGAAATGGAAGTTATCAAGGCTTTAAAGAAAGCATTCCCAGATGCAAGAATTGATCTTGATCCAAATGGTGGTTGGTTACTTGAGCAGGCTGTTGAATATGTAAAAGATATGCAGGGTATCTTGACTTATTGTGAAGATCCATGTGGAGCAGAAGGTGTGTATTCAGGAAGAGAAATCATGAGTGAGTTCAGAAGAAGAACCGGTTTCCCTACTGCTACAAATATGATTGCAACTGACTGGAGACAAGTTTGCCATAGCTTAGAAACTCAGGCCGTAGATATTATCTTAGCAGACCCACACTTCTGGACAATGAATGGATCTGTACGAGTAGCTCAAATGTGCCATGACTTTGGTTTGACTTGGGGTTCTCATAGTAATAACCACTTTGATATCTCGCTTGCAATGTTTACTCAGGTAGGTGCAGCAGTACCAGGTAAGTACAATGCACTTGATACACATTGGATTTGGCAGGAAGGTTTAGAGCGATTAACCAAAGAGCCTCTTCAGATTGTCGATGGTTGTGTAGCAGTACCTGATAAGCCAGGTCTTGGTGTAGAAATTGATAGAGAACAAGTAGAAAAAGCACATAAATTATATATGGATAAATGTTTAGGTGGAAGAGATGACTCTGTTGGTATGCAGTATCTCATTCCTGGATGGAAATTTGATCCAAAGAAACCTTGTTTAGTTAGATAATCAATTATTTATATAAACTAAAATTAAAAAGAATTATTAGGAGGAAATTAAAATGAAAATTGGATTTATTGGACTTGGAATTATGGGTAAACCTATGGCTAAAAACGTGTTAAAAGCAGGTTATGAACTAGTAGTAAATACGTTAGATCAGGCAACTATTGAAGAATTTAAAGCACTTGGTGCTGATTCAGCAGCCACAGCAGCAGAAGTAGCAACAAAGGCAGATGTCATTATTACTATGTTACCTAACTCTCCACAGGTACGTGACGTATGCTTAGGTAAGGGTGGTGTAATTGAAACTGGTACAGATAAAACTGTTGTAATTGATATGTCTTCTATTGACCCAACTGAATCAAAGTTAATTTCAGCTGAACTTGCTAAAAAGGGTATCGATATGTTAGATTGCCCTGTATCTGGTGGAGAACCAAAGGCTATCGATGGAAGCTTATCTGTAATGTGTGGTGGTAACAAGGAAACTTGGGATAAATACTATGACCTTCTTATAAGTATGGCTGGTTCAGTGGTTTATGTTGGACCAATCGGTTCTGGTAACGTAGCTAAACTTGCAAATCAGATGGTAGTAGCTGCAAATATTGGTATTGTTGCAGAAGCTTTAACATTTGCTAAAAAGCAGGAACTGATCCAGAATTAGTTTATCAGGCAATTCGTGGTGGACTTGCTGGTTCAACTGTTATGGATGCAAAAGCTCCTATGATGTTAGCAGGAAATTACAAACCAGGATTTAGAATTAATCTTCATATTAAAGACCTTACAAATGCATTAAATGCAGCACATGCAATTAATATGCCTGTGCCTATGACCGCTCAGATGATGGAAGTAATGCAAGAACTTGCAAATCATGACGAATCAATGAATGACCATTCAGATATTGTAAAATACTATGAGAGAATTTCAGGAACTTCAATTGTTAAAGAAGACAAATAAATAAAAATCAGAAGATAGGGCTGCTAGCTTGTGGTAGCCCTATTCTGTATATAAGGAGATAAATAGATATGAATACCGATTATATTAAAGGTGTAATTGTTCCAATTATTACCCCTATCGATGAAGATGAAAAAATTGATGAAGCAGCAATGAGACGCCAGGTAGATTTTTGTATCAATGGTGGATTGCAGGGAATTTTAGCTTTTGGATCTAATGGAGAATTTTATCAAATTGAAGAAGATGAGATGGAACGTGGATTTGAAATCATGGTCGATCAAGCAGCAGGACGAGTACCTGTTTATTTTGGAATTGGGGCAATTAATACAAAAAAAGCTGTAAGACTTGCGAAGATGGCAGAAGCAAAAGGTGCAGCAGGTGTTTCAATTTTACAGCCAATGTTTTTAAAACCTAATGAAATCGAGCTTTATAAGCATTTTGAAACCATTGCAAAAGCTATTCCCAATACTCCAGTCCTTTTATACAATAATCCTGGACGTGTAGGTTATTCTATGAGTCTAGATATGGTTGATAAATTAGCCCATAACGTAGAAAATATCGTAGGAATGAAAGATACTTCTGGAGATATTACATTGACAGAAGAATTTATTAGACGTACTAGAGATGTCAATTTTAAAGTATTTGGTGGAAAAGATACCTTATTATATGTTAGTATGTGTGTAGGAGCTGTAGGGGGTGTATGTACTGCTGGAAACTTTATGCCAGAATTAATTGAAGATGTCTATGCAAAGTTTGTTGCAGGAGATATCAAAGGCTCTCTTGAAGCACAGTTTAAACTAAATCCTGTTAGACTTGCAATGGATGGCGCAAGTTTCCCAGTTGCAGCAAAAGATATGGCAAATCTTCGTGGATTAAATGTTGGAGTGCCTTTTACACCTAATTTACCAACTCCAGAAGGTAAAGCTTTAGATAAAATGAAAGAAACAATGAAAAAAGCAGGACTTTTATAGGATAGTGTCAAGTTAAATATGAAAAAGGCATCAGGACTCTGTCGCTTTTAAATATCAGGACTCCGTCAGTTTTAGACATCAGGACTCCGTCAGCTATGCAGACACCTCATGTTAAAAGCGACACCTCATGCCAAAAGTTAGGAGATGAGCACAATGAAAAACGTAACTCTATTAAATGGACGAAGTGTTCCATGTATGGGTCAGGGAACTTGGTACTTAGGAGATAATCCATCAACTAGAGAGGAAGAAATAAAGGCTTTACGTACAGGAATAGAATCTGGTATGACTTTAATTGATACTGCTGAGATGTATGGAAATGGACGAAGTGAATGTTTAGTTGGAGAGGCAATTACTTCATATAATCGAGAAGATATCTTTTTAGTATCTAAGGTTTTACCACAAAATGCTGGGAAGCAGAGAATGCGTATAGCTTGTGAAAATAGCTTAAAAAGACTTGGTGTTGATACCTTAGACCTTTATCTTTATCATTGGAGAGGAAGTATTCCACTTAGAGAAACTGTAGAAGAATTAGAAAAATTAAAGGAACTCGGAATGATTAGAGATTGGGGAGTATCAAACCTTGATATTGATGATATGGAAGAGTTGTCAAAATATGATAAGAAAAATCATTGTCAAGTAAATCAAGTTCTCTATCATATGGCTTCTCGTGGAATTGAATACAGTCTTCTTCCATGGATGAGGAAACAAAAAATTGCACTCATGTCTTACTGTCCACTTGCTCAAGCAGGTAGTCTTAAACGAGGCCTTTTTACCAATAAGACATTAAATGAAATTGCTAAAGGTCATGATGCAACTGTTGCACAGATTTTACTTGCGTGGAATATTCGTGGGGAAGGAACCATTGCAATTCCTAGAACGGGAAAAATGGAACATACATTAGAAAATGCAAAAGCTACAACCATCAATTTGTCTAAAGAAGAACTTGAGTTAATCGATAGCATTTACCCAGCACCTAATCATAAGGTTTGGTTAGATATGCAATAGGAGAAAAATTAGATGAAAAATGTATTGGTAACACTCCCCGTAAAAGAAAATCACAAACAATTATTGGAACAGGCAGCAGGAACTAGAGCAAAATTTATTTATTCAAAGGAAGTAAAAAGTTTAGAAAATATTCAAGGATTAATTGGAAATATTTCTCCAAATCTTATTAAAGGTTCATCCCTTGAATGGATTCAATTAAATTCTGCTGGACAAGATTCTTATGTTGTACCAGGGATTTTGCCAGAAGGATGTATATTAAAAAACGCAGTGGGAGCTTATGGACGAACTGTTTCGGAGCATATGCTTGCATTAACCTTTGCACTAATCAGAAAATTTCCACAGTATAGCAGAAATCAGCAAGCGCATCAATGGAAAGATGAGGGAAGTGTTATATCGATTGAAGGGTCCACAATACTTGTACTAGGACTTGGAGATATTGGTGGAAGCTATGCCAAAAAGGTAAAGGCTTTAGGGGCTTATGTTTTAGGTGTTAGGCATTTAAATAAGCCAAAACCAGAATATCTTGATGAGCAGTATACGTTAGAAGCTTTACCAGAATTAGTACAAAGAGCAGATATTATTGCATCGGTACTTCCATCAACGAAAGAAACGAAGCATCTTTTTAATAAAGAATTATTAGAAAAATGTAAAAAAGGAGCTTATTTAATTAACTGTGGACGAGGAGATTCAGTTAATCTAGATGCATTAAAATTTGCATTAGATGAGAAAATCCTTGCAGGAGCTGGTTTAGATGTAACAGAGCCTGAACCTTTAAATGAAGACCATGCCTTATGGGATTATGAAAATGTACTCATTACACCTCATGTAGCAGGAGGTTTTCATTTACAACAGACTTTTGATGCGATTATTGAATTAGCAGGTAAACATTTAAATGAATGGTTGGGAGAAAATGATGGCTAATTTATGTATAAAGATTAACGAGAATGATAATGTGGCAGTTGCTATTAAAAATATAGATAAGGGTATAGAAGTCTTTTCAGGTGTTGTGACTGTAGAAGACATTCCTCAAGCTCATAAGATTGCACTAGTTGACTTACCAAAGGGAAGTGAAGTTTATCGTTATGGGGTTTTACTTGGAACAACAAGTGTAGATATTAAAAAAGGTGGATGGGTTAATGAAACAAATCTCGTGATGGCAGATGCACCTGATTTGGACTCTATGAAATTTGGAGTCAATATTAAAACAGACCTCCCAAAGCCTAAGCGTACCACTTGGATGGGATATAAAAATCCAAATGGTGGCTATGCAGGAACAAGAAATATTCTTGGAATTAATACAACTGTACAATGTGTAGCAGGTGTATTAAATGTTGCAATCAAGAAAATTCGTGCGGAACTTCTCCCAAAATATCCAAATGTTGATGATGTTATTGCAGTAAATCATCCTTATGGCTGTGGGGTAGCCATTGATGCACCAGAAGCAAAAGTTCCGCAGCGAATTATTCGAAATATTTCACAGCATCCAAACTTTGGCGGTGTGTTTATGCTTATAGGTCTTGGATGTGAAAAGTTTACAGCAGACAGATTTTGTGAACCATTTCCAGAATTAAATACTAAAGAAAATGTTGTTATTTTACAAGAACATAAAGGATTTGTGGCTATGCTTAATGCTATTTTAGAAATGGCAGAGAGTAAGCTTAAAATCTTAAATGAAAGAAAACGAGAAGAATTACCACTTTCTGATTTACTTGTAGGAATGCAGTGTGGAGGATCTGATGCATTTTCTGGAATTACAGCAAATCCAACAGCTGGGTATGCTGCAGATCTTTTAGTATCTGGTGGTGGAACAGCGATGTTTTCAGAAGTTACAGAGGTTCGTGATGGCGTACAGTTTATTGCAGAACGTTGTGTGAATGAAGAAGTTGGTAAGCGATTAGTCGAAGAAATGAAGTGGTATGATGACTACCTAAAAATGGGTGGTGTTGACCGTGGAGCGAATACAACACCAGGAAATAAAAAAGGTGGATTGTCGAATATCATTGAAAAGTCGATGGGTTCAATTGCAAAGTCTGGAACTTCACCAATTGTGGAAGTTTTATCACCAGGAGAACGTCCAACCAAACATGGAGAAATTTTTGCAGCAACTCCAGCTTCAGATCTTGTTTGTGGTCCTTCACAACTTGCCTCTGGTATGGGACTTGAAGTTTTTATGACAGGACGAGGTACTCCTTATGGACTTGCAGCAGCACCAGTAATAAAATTGTGCTCAAGAAATGAAATGAAAGACCAGTGGTTTGATATTATTGATTTTAACGCAGGACCAGCAGCTATAGGAGAAAAGACAATTGACCAATTAGGAGAAGAATTATTTGACTTTATCTTAGATGTAGCAAGTGGTGTGAAGAAACCATTTACTGAGCAGTATGGTCTTGCTAATGATTTATGTGTATTTAATCCAGCACCGATTACTTGATGCATAGAAGGGAGTTATTATGAGCGAAGTAAATTCTACAAAATTACGAAAAGATGCCGATTGTATTGTAAAGTCAGCGATTGAAGCTGTACAGCCAGATGCTGCGGTACGTAGAGCATTAGAACATAAAGAATTTAATGGAAAAATCATTTTAGTTGCTATAGGAAAAGCTGCTTGGCAGATGGCAAAGGCAGCCAGTGATGTATTAGGCAAGCGAATTGATAACGGTGTAGTAGTGACAAAGTATGATCATGTCATGGGTGAGATCATGAATTGCACCTGCTACGAGGCTGGACATCCTGTACCAGATGAAAATTCTTTTATGGGTACTAAAGCGGCTATTGATGCAGTGACAGGGTTATCAAAAGATGATACAGTATTGTTTTTAATTTCAGGTGGTGGAAGTGCTTTATTTGAAAAGCCTTATGTGTCTGGGGATGAACTTCAAGACATTACTTCACAGCTACTCGCAAGTGGAGCAGATATTGTAGAGATGAATACCATCCGAAAGCGCTTATCAGCTGTAAAGGGTGGACGATTTGCAAAACTTTGTGAACCAGCAAGTGTCTATGCTATTGTTTTAAGTGATATCTTAGGTGATCCTTTAGATATGATTGCATCTGGTCCTGCCTGTCCAGATACAAGTACGTGTAAGGAAGCAGTTGCAATTGCTAAAAAATACCACTTAAAGTTGTCAGAAACAGCAAAAGAGTTGTTGACCAAAGAAACTCCTAAAACGTTAGACAATGTAGAAACGACAATTAATGGAAGTGTTCGTGAACTATGCATGGCAGCAGCAAATGAATGTAGAAAACTTGGCTATGAGCCAATGATTTTAACGGATGAGCTTTGCTGTCAAGCTAAAGAAGCTGGAAGTTTTTTAGCTTCCATCATTAGAACGCATAGAAATGATGGAAAGAAGTTCGCGTTTATTGCTGGTGGAGAAACAGTCGTAAAATTAACTGGAACAGGAAAAGGTGGTCGAAATCAGGAACTTGCTCTTGCAGCAACTCAGGGGATTGCTGGATTAAATGCTTGTGTATTTAGCGTGGGTAGTGATGGAACGGATGGTCCAACGGATGCAGCAGGTGGATATGTGGATGGAAATACCTTAGAACGTTTAAAGAATAAAGGAATTAATGTAACTACTGTATTGAGTAATAATGATGCTTATCATGCATTAAAAGAAGTAGATGGACTAATTGTGACAGGTCCAACTGGAACTAATGTGAATGATGTGTCAGTGGCATTAATCGGATAAAACCCTTAAATATGAATCATAAATAACCCGGAATAAGTTAGAGAAAATAAAAGGTACTTAGCTATATGAGTCAAGTACCTTTTTTGTGGTTAGATAGTGATAGTTATAAGAAACCAAAGTTCTTTTTTAATTAATATGCCTATAAAGTATAAAAAGATATCAAATATAAGCATTTGTATTTTAATAGTTTAAGCTTTATAATAAGATATATCAATTAATTGACAAAGATGGAGGTCAAAAGTGAGTAAAAAAGTATTAGTAATTTCAAGCAGTCCAAGAGTTGGAGGAAACTCTGATGTTTTAGCAGATGCATTTATAAAAGGTGCAAAAGAGTCTGGTCATCAAGTTGAAAAAGTAAATCTTGCAGGAAAAACAATTGAGTTTTGTAGAGGTTGTTTTGTTTGTCAGACGACACAACGATGTGTCATCCGAGATGATGCAGATCAGATTACACAAAAGATGCAGGATGCAGATGTGTTAGTGTTTGCTACACCCATCTATTATTATGAAATGAGTGGTCAGTTAAAGACTATGCTTGATCGAGGAAATCCATTATACACAACAAACTATAAATTCAGAGATATTTATTTCTTATCGGCAGCAGCAGAAGACGAAGAATCTGTCCCAAATCGAGCAGTTAGTGGTGTAGAAGGATGGATTGAATGTTTTTCAAATGCTAAATTAGCAGGTACAGTATTTGCAGGAGGAGTAACTGATAAAGGCGATATTAAAAATCATCCGTCCTTAGAAGTCGCTTATGAAATGGGAAAGGCTATAAATTAGATGAAAAATATTAAAAATGTAAAGAATATGAAAAATATTAGAAGTATATGGATTATTTTATTGATTTTAGTATTGCTTTTTTCAATGCCAACCCATGCAGCTACTAAAACGCAAAGCACCTAAAAAACTTGTTCTAAACAAGACAACAGCGACCCTACAGGTGGGTGATAGCTTACAACTTAAAATAAAATCAGTAACTCCAAAGACCGCTTCAAAAAAAGTAAAATGGTCGTCTTCAAATTCCAAAGTTGCTTCGGTAAACAAGTCTGGATATGTAAAAGCTAAGAAAAAAGGAACGGCAATAATTACAGCAAAGTCAACGGTTAACTCAAAGAAAGTAACCTGTAAGATAAAAGTGAATCCTAAAAAGAAAAGTTCTGATAGATCTGATAGCAAGGAGAAGGCAAAATCAATGAACGTGAAAGTTGGAAATAAGACATTTACAGCAACATTAGAAAAAAATAAGGCAGTTGATGAATTCATTCAAATGATGAAAGAAAAACCTGTAACCATTTCAATGAGAGATTATTCAGGATTTGAAAAAGTTGGTTCTCTTGGCAAGAGTCTAACGACAAGCAATCGACAGACGACAACGAAATCAGGCGATATTGTACTTTATAATGGAAACCAAATCGTTGTTTTCTATGGTTCAAATTCTTGGAGTTATACACGAATTGGTAAAATTAATAATTTAACTGGATGGAAAGAAGCACTTGGAAGTCGTGATGTATCAATAACATTTTCACTGAAGTAAGAGGGTTGTCTGAGTAAGTATTAAGATTGTGAAATAGTAAGTCTGAGAGTACCGAAAAATTTCGGATTCTCAGATTTTTGTATATTTGTAATTGAGAGAATTATAAGATTTTTATAGGTATCATATATTATAAGTCTAAATCGTTTTTCCAATAGCAAATATAATAAGTCACATTGGCTTCATCATCGGTAATTGGAATAGAGATTCGATTACCTAAGTTGTCTTCGTAGTAGTCTAGTGCAAGATTTGTAGTAAAACAAGGAAGTGTCGATTCTTTTACAAGTTCTTTAAAGGCATATTCATCAGTCTGAATAAAAAATTTTGAAGAAGGAAGTGCACGCTTATGAAAATTGGTCCAAAATCCGATATCTGAAGAAAGTAAACAGTTATAACCGTTGATTTGCTTTGTAGAAACTTCCTTGTATTTTGCAAGTTCATGGGTCGGAGGAACACAGATGGATAGATGTTCTTCTAAATATTTGATGCATTGAATCTCAGAGTTTTCTATAGGATAGGGTAAGATGCCAATATGACATTTATGTGCAAGTAAATTCGCCTCTAGTTGTGCTGGATGTTCGATTAATTTAGAGGTAATGGTTTTTTCTGGATGTTTCATATATAGTTTGGGCATAAAACTCCATAGAGGAGCAGGTGCACAAGATTCAACAGTAATTGTATGTACTTTACGGTCATACTCTTTTACTTCTAGTTCACATTGATGGGCAGTTTCTAATAATCGCATAGCTGCTTGGGCTGCAACTTTGCCCGTGTCATTCATTTCTATTTTATTTACAGAGCGAATAAAAAGAGGAACGCCAAAAGATTCTTCGACTCGTTTCATAGTTCGTGTAATCGTTGGTTGGGAAATATTAAATTCTTCTGCCACTTTTGTTAGTGTTCCATAGTTGTAAAAAGCTACAAATTGGGATAAATCATCAAGGTTTAACATGATTACCTCCTTTTATTATTCATTTATTATTGGTCATCCATTGTTTGACATACTATTCATTTTATGAAATCTACATTTCAATATTAATATTGTACATCTTGGAAAAAATGTTGTAAAGTATTAAATGTAAAGAAAAAACAAAAACTTTTAAATAAATGAGAATTCATATTAAGAAAACAACTAATGAGCACAAGGAGGATTTATCATGGATTATATTACATTAAATAACGGCGTAAAGATGCCACAGCTTGGATATGGAGTTTATCAGACACCTGTAGAGGACACTGAGCGATGTGTATTAGATGCGATCAAGATTGGCTATCGTAGTTTTGATACAGCACAGGCCTATGGCAATGAAGCAGGTGTTGGAGTTGCAATTGCAAAATCAGGACTTCCAAGAGAAGAATTTTTTATTACAACTAAGATTTGGATTACTAATGCTGGATATGAAAAAGCAAAGGCTTCTATTGAGCAGTCTTTAAAAGCATTACAGACCGATTATATTGATCTTCTTTTAATTCATCAGCCTTTTGGTGATTACTATGGAAGCTATCGTGCAATGGAAGAAGCATACGAAGCTGGAAAGGTAAGAGCGATTGGTGTATCCAATTTTTATCCAGATCGTTTCCTAGATATTGAGCATTTTGCTAAAATTAAACCAGCAGTCAATCAGATAGAAACTCATGTATTCCAGCAGCAGAAAGTAGCAAAAGAATATTTACAAAAATATAATACACAGATTATGTCATGGGGACCTCTTGCTGAGGGAAGAAATGACTTTTTCAATAATGAAACCTTAAAGGAAATTGGTGCAAAGTACGGTAAGAGTGTTGCACAGGTAGGACTTAAATTCCTTTTACAAAATGGTGTAGTAATTATTCCAAAATCAACTCATGTAGAACGTATGGAAGAAAATTTTAACCTTTATGATTTTGAGCTAAGTGCTGAAGATATGAAGAGAATTGAGGAATTGGATACTGGAAACAGTGTATTTTTCTCACATTATGACCCAGCTACTGTTGAGTGGTTTATGAGTATTCTTTAACAAATAGTTTGATAATAGAAATAATAAATAATAGTAGAAAAATAGTAGAAAGTATAGTAGAAAGAAGGAACGAATCATGAAATATCAGAATAGAGAAGAATTTGAAAAGGTAGATAGTTTTGGAGTAGGTGCACCTAATGATGCATTTGCCAAGTATTTTGTAGGAAATTCATTTTTAAAGCCACTTACAGAATTTGGCAAGTGCCCAGTATTCCTTGCAAATGTGACATTTGAACCAGGTTGTCGAAACAATTGGCATATCCACCATGCAAAAAGTGGTGGCGGACAGCTTTTAATTTGTACAGCAGGTGAAGGTTGGTATCAGGAAGAAGGAAAAGAAGCCGTATCTTTAGTTCCTGGTACAGTGATTACGATTCCAGCAGAAGTAAAACATTGGCATGGTGCAAAAGCTGATTCATGGTTTAGCCATATCGCAGTAGAAGTTCCGGGTGAAGAATGCTCTAATGAGTGGTGTGAACCAGTGTCGGATGAAGATTATAACAAATTAGTGTAATTGATTAATAAGCATAATTGATTGATATAGGAGGTATAGGATTATGGAAAAGATTGTACAGACAGCAGGAAGAAATGCACTTGGAGAATTTGCTCCAGAGTTTGCACACTTTAATGATGATGTGCTTTTTGGTGAAAACTGGAATAATCAGGATATCGACCATAAGACACGCTGTATCATTACAGTAGTAGCACTTATGTCATCTGGAATGACAGATTCTTCATTGAAGTATCACTTAGATAACGCTAAAAAGGCAGGAGTAACCCAGAAAGAAATCGCAGCAATTATTACTCACTGTGCGTTCTATGTGGGATGGCCAAAAGCATGGGCAGTATTTAATATGGCAAAAGAGATTTGGACAGAGGAATAGGACGAAAAAGTTTCTTTTCTATATATGTCTTATATGGTAGAAATCTGTAATGTAAAATAGCAAATGATAATAGCCTTTTCGGTACGATATTTGAAAAGGCTATTTACTATTAGAAAAAAGCCATTTATAGATATGACTTTGTTATATGGGCTTCTCCTATGCGTA
>JPZU01000001.1:2667965-2672758 GCA_000875945.1 Lachnospiraceae bacterium TWA4
CTCCTATGCGTATACTTTGGAATATTAGAAGCCTGAATACGTATTTTGCAACAACCCCTAATTTTGCTTTACTGCCAAGATATTTTTAATTTACGATTATTTTGAACACAATCTTTAAGATATAAATTTATCAAAGTTTGATAAGGAATACCAGATTCAGAGGATAGTTTTTTAAAATATTCAATTGCAGAAACATCGATATTAATAGTAATCTGTTGTTTGGTTGATTTAACATAAGGATTTTTTTAGCTTTAGAAAAATCATATTCTTTCAACATAGTTATCACCTCGCTTATAAATAATAGCTACTTTCAGTTTTAGTTGCTTTTCTTGCAGAAATAATACGAATTACTGTATCAGAAGCTCTGTAGCAATGACAGACAACGAGTAGATTTGTCTTACTACTAAGACCTAAAATAATAAACCTTTCTTCTTTTTCTGAATGTTCGGGGTCATCAATTACTAATGCTTCTGAATCATAGAATACAGTTTGAGCTTCTTCAAAAGAGATACCGTGTTTGGATTTATTGATTGTATTTTTATTTTCGTCCCATTCAAATTTTATATCATTCATAATTATATTATAATTATAAAAAAGTTATTGTCAATAAAATATAAAAAATTTGGAGGTCAATTATGAAAATTTATAAAGGATATTTAACAAAAATAAGTTACTAATTATTGAAATAAGTTACTTATCCCACCTTTTTTAAAAATTTGCCCATTGTTTTTAGACTAAAAAGTAGATATTATAATATCAGAAATTAAGTAACAACAGTTGCTAAAAACAATAAAATAAATTAAAATAACAGGAGGAGATCGTTATGTCACAGACGTATATTAAATTAAACGATGGACAGATATCCTTCAGCTTATCAGATTAAGAAAATTTTAAAGAAAGGAAAGGCATTAGGATGGAACTAGACATCATAGAATAACATCCTATGCTAAGGCACATGAGTAATGATTTTAACAGGAAAAGAAGATTTAAGAGTACAAAAAACAATAGAAGCTATTCAAAGCAATTTTCATAACTTAATTTTGGAAAAAGAATATTCAAACATTACTGTCAAAGAACTTTGCGAGCGTGCCCGTATCAATAAGAAAACATTTTACACCTATTATGAGACATTAGATGATTTACTTTTAGAGATGCAGATAATGATTTCGTCAGAGTATACGAAACGTATCGAGAATTATACCTTAAAAGATATTGATAAACAAGTACGAGAATTCTTTATCTTTTCTGAAGAAAAGGGAGAGTTCTATGAAAAAATCACCTGTGGAGGTGCATACACCCACATTAGACAACAAATGATTGATAAGGTTAATAATAATCGTGACTCTTATCCAGAATTACAAAAACTTTCTAAGGAAGATCAGGAAATCATTCGCACCTTTTTATCAGAATCATTGCTTGCAATCTATCGAAACTGGATTGAAGGTGGAAAGAAACTTCCTGTAGAAAAAGTTATTGAACTTACAACAAGTCTTTTAGTCGATGGTGTACAAAGGTATATGAAATAAATAAACTATATAAAATTAAAATATAAATAAATGCTTCAATGGAGGAAAATCACATGGCAAAAAATTTAGTAATTTATTATTCAAGAAAAGGCGAAAACTATGTAAATGGTTCGTTAAAACAGATTTCAAAAGGAAACACAGAAGTTGTTGCAGAATACATTAAAGATGCAGTAGGTGCCGATTTATTTGAGGTAGATACTGTAAAACCTTATAGTGAGTCTTATATGAATTGTATTGATGAAGCTAAGAAAGAATTACAACAGAATGCAAGACCAGAAATTAAAAACGAACTTACAGATATTTCACAGTATGACAATATTGTAATTGCAGGTCCTTGCTGTCTCTCCTTGACGGTCGGGAGTCATGCGGCATAAAAGTCATTTCCCTTAAATACTAAAGCCGTTTATTATATCGCTTATCTTTATAGAATTAAGGGAGCGCTAAGGGAAATAGCATCAAAATAACAGAGATAGAACGCCATAATAATCCTTCAAAAACTATAAAATCAACACAAAAAGGAGATAGAAATATGTCAAAAACAATCGTAATTTACTATTCAAGAACTGGAGAAAACTACGTTAATGGAAGCATCAGAAAACTCGAGAAGGGCAATACTGAAGTCTGCGCAGAATTCATCCGCGATGCAGTAGGCACAGATCTATTCAAAGTAGATACTGTAACGCCGTACTCTGACGACTATATGACCTGCATCGAAGAAGCGAAAGTAGAGCTCAAGAAAGCAGCAAGACCAGAGCTTAAAGAGTATTTAGATAATGTAGATGCTTACGATACTATCGTAGTAGCTGCCCCATGTTGGTGGGGCGATGCTCCAATGGCGATCTATTCTCAGTTAGATAGATTAGATCTTACAGGGAAAACTATTGCGCCACTTATGACGCATGAGGGCTCAGGTCTTGGATCTTTTGAGAAATCTCTATCTAAGAAATATCCAGATGCAAAAATCGTAAAAGGCTTAGCTGTTCATGGAGCAGATGCTGCAAAATCTGAAGACACTGTAAGCTCTTGGATTAAGAAGATTGCGAAATAGAAATATGTAGAGAAGTCCGCCAAGTTGGCGGACTTTTTCGTTTTTTATAAAGCTTATGTTATACTAGAATATAGTGGAAATGTGGAGGTAATATTAAACTTTATTATCTACACGAGGTTATATGATTTTATTTATGCCGAAAAGGCGAAAAATTTCTAAAATTAGATACTTTTTTTTAATAGTCTTCTTGTGTCTTGTTTCTGGCGGAATAATCTATCTTCAACGAAACAATAATACTAGTGCTACGGACGTATCGAGTAATTTCATGATCACGGAAGCGCATGTGTACGCCGACGATGCGATGACAAAAGAAATTGACGAAGATCATGAAATTGGCGTAAATAATAATTTTAAAATCAAGATGAATTTTAAATTTGAATCTAAGACGGCGATTTCCGCTAATGATACTGTAACTTTCTATATTGCGAATGATCCGGAAACTGCGTCTACTCGTTCATATACCTCGGGAGGTATGTCTGCAATTGATATCTTTGATACGCAAAACAATAAAATTGGCACATGGAGCTCTAGTGGCACAAAACAAACGATTAAGTTTAGTAATTTTGCTGTAGGGAAAAACAGTATATCTGGAACATTAGTAACGCCTCGTAATATTCATGCGAATAGAGCCTCAAAAGAGCCGAATGTTCAACCTATAAGTATTGGAAATATAAAAAAGAATATAAAAATTGGGGCAGTTACTCTGGTAAGGATTAGTAAAGGCGTCTATTTAAATAATGGTGTGTCTACGAATAATTCTGCTATTTACCACTCATATAGCCCTCTTGATACAATAGATCAATTGTATATAGGCGGTGGAGTGAAACCGCAATCACCAGAAGCTACTTATTATAATTTGGTTGCTGAATTTACTGCGCCAGAAGGTGCAACTAGTGTAAGTATTAAGAGTATCAGCTCGCGCACTGTACTGCCTGTTAATTGGACGGATGGCGAAGCTGGTGCAAGCAGTTGGGGCACTGGCTATAATGTAAAAAAGTATTTTAAAGAACGCAAACAAGACTCTGGTCAGAGTTACGAAGCGTTTAAAAACTCAATTAGGGAATTTGAATACGGCATATATAAAGACTCAGACACTCAGCGCATTATCGCTATTGTAAATTATGGATCTCAGCCAAGTAGCTTGACTTATAAAAATACGATACCTAGTGGTTCCAGCATTGGTGAATCTTTTAATAAAACTGCTCCGTACTATGGAGGAATTGTCGGGAATACGATAAATAATTTGCTTGGAGAAGAGAGCATTAATAAAGATAAAATCGTCCTCTACGATACACACTTCATTCCATATTTTTCTACTTCGTCGATAGATATTGATCTTAACGAAGCGACTATAAAATATTCATATATAGACGGTAATGGCAAGAGTGGTTCTTATATAAGAACAGCAAAAGCGTCACTTAGCGCTGGCTCTGCTATCTCTTCCATTAAAGGTGAGGCTAAACTAGTTCTTCTAGATAAGCATTCAATGATGCCTATTGTTGGCGCCAAAATGCAGCTTCAAGAGTTAGATAATGGTGCCTGGAAGGATGTTGTGGACGCACTATCTACTACAGATAATAACGGACAAGTAAGCGCAATTAGTCTTGATGATGCAAAGACTTATCGTTGGATTCAGAAGACTTATCTTGATCATTACAAAACAAATTCGTTCAAGCTATACTCGGACGCTAAGGTATCTAATAGTATTTCTCAATTTACTGTTGGCGCTAATGGTATTGTCAGCTACGCAACAAACGAACGAGAGGTATTTACTGTCATATATAAGCCGGGTGCTAATGGCGATTTTTCTGATCTAGTATTTAAAAATCAGTATTATGGAAAGACGACTCCGCAGCCATCCAACGATCAGATCAAAGCAAAAACTGGATATATTTTTAAGGGCTGGGACAAAACTATTTCTCCATCTGTAACCGAAAATGCAGTATATACTGCTACTTGGGAAAA
Organism: Lachnospiraceae bacterium TWA4; assembly: GCA_000875945.1. Lineage (GTDB taxonomy): Bacteria > Bacillota > Clostridia > Lachnospirales > Lachnospiraceae > TWA4. Next base: position 2,672,505 of record JPZU01000001.1, read on the forward strand.
GCAAAATTTTAATGTAACTTACCAAGCTGGCGCACATGGTACATTCTCAGATATTACGTATTTTGAAGAATACGGCGATGCGACCAAGCAGCCAAGCGAAAATGAAATTACGCACCAAAATGGCTGGAAGTTTAAGGGCTGGGATAAGCAAATAGCTAGTATTGTTACTGAAAATGTTACTTATGTTGCAAACTGGGAACGTGAACTAACAGAATATTCTGTTGAGATAGATTGGGATGATAAAGATAACAGTA
>JPZU01000001.1:2674091-2709579 GCA_000875945.1 Lachnospiraceae bacterium TWA4
GAATACCAGAAAAAATATAACGCAGTTTCTGAAAAGATTCACGAATTAGAAGATCAAATTCAGGATCTAGAAACAGAAAAAATGGAACGTAGGACTAAGCATGAAAAGTTATTTAGATTCATTAGTGTTATTGATGAATATAAAGAGAAAGATAGCTTTGATGCAGATATATGGCGAAAGACCATAGATAAAGTCTACGTCTCCAAAAACCGTGAATTGAGATTCGAATTTAAGGACGGAACCCAAATTACGAAAGACATTTAATAGGAGAAAAATAATATGCATGCTACATATGGGTGGTCTATGAGACTGCCCATTTTTAGGTTGGTCGAAGACTTGCAATCTTCCGCAAAGAGAGGGTTAATGTCTTTACTAAGGAGAAAAAATGCAAATAACAGAGATAAAGCAAAAAGAAAGATTGAGAATAAGAAGATTAGAGTTGCGGCATATGCTAGAACTTCATCGGATAAGGACGCCGCACTAAACTCATTATCTTCACAAGTTAGCCATTATAACGAGCTTATTTCCAAACATCTAGACTGGGAATTTGCTGGTATTTTTGTTGACGAAGGTATTTCTGGTGTGAAAGAGGGAAGACCAGAATTCGAGCGACTACTTCAAGCTTGCCGGGAAGGTAAGATAGATATGGTCGTCACAAAATCCGTTACTCGTTTCGCAAGAAATACTCTTGTCCTGCTTCGAGAAGTGCGTAATCTAAAAGAACTCGGGGTAGACGTATATTTTGAACTTGAGAATATCCATACTATGAGCATTACCGGAGAAATAATGTTAACTGCCTTTGCTTCGTTCGCAGAGGATCAGGCCAAGCGCATCAGTGATTATGCGAAGTGGAGTATTAGAAAAAGATTTGAAAATGGTGTTCCTACTTACTTCAGATTATATGGCTACGAAATGAGAGATGCGGAATTAATTGTAGTTCCAGAAGAAGCAGAAGTAGTGAAAAAAATTTATACAGATTATCTTTCTGGTAAAGGGAAGATAAAAATTGCTAGAGAGCTTAATGAGGCAAAAATAAAGTCTTTGAAGGGGGTCGGAAAATGGGATCAAGCTACGATACATAGAATATTAACCAATGAAAAGTACGTCGGCGATATATTGTTGCAAAAAACATGTACTCCAGATTTTAGAACTAAGAAAAAAGTGAAAAATAATAACTATATGAATAAATATTTTATTCAAGACAATCATGAAGCAATTATTTCTAGGGGTATGTTTGACGAAGTACAAAAAGAAATTTCTAATCGGAGTAAGAATGAGAAGTTCTATGTTAAAGCGGAGAAGACTTGTTTTAGTTCGCTATTAGTATGTGGGGTTTGCGACAAACATTTTAATAGGCGCAGCTCGCGCAATAAGAAAGTTTGGGAATGTAAGACAAAAAAGTTATACGGAAAGAATGGATGCACGAATGTGCGTGTGCCGGAGTCTGTATTAGAAGGTAAATTGAATAATGTTACTAGTAGTAACGGGAAGAAGGTATGTGACTTATTGGAAATCAAATGTTACCCAGATAGGGTTCTCGAATTCGTGTTCCGAGATGGGGCGCATTTTTCAGAAAAATGGGAATTAGAATCGAGACATAATAGCTGGACGAAAGAGATGAAAGAAGAATCTCGAAGAAGATCAATAATAAGAAACCATATCGGATAAAAAGTTTCAAAAGAAACCAATTTTAATAAAGAGCCCATTGTTACCGTATAGGTTAGAATATATAATTCGATTGTAGATAAAAACATAAAAGTGCAAAAATCAGCGATAAAAAGTGTCGCTGATTTTTGAGTGAAAAGCGATAGGTATAGCGACTGGGCGTATTATATAGAGAACGGTATGAAATAATGCACCAAGATTTAAATTCCGGTCGATTGTCCTAGAAATAGCCCCTATGAGCATTAGCTTAATGGAATAATAAAGCTAAAAAATTGTCTGTGGCGGAAAGATTTTTTAAAATAGAAAATAAGGTGTTTAAAAAATCACCCACTTTACAGGGGTGATTATAGTTAGGCGCACCAGTTATCTATATAGCCGCTATGACTCCTAACCGTCAATACAACATGGTGGGGAACCTATCCAATGGCAATCTTTACTCAGATTGAAAAGCTAGACTTTACAGGTAAGAACGTGTTTGCTCTTATGACACATGAAGGAAGTGGACAGGCAAACAGTGAAAGGGATGTAAAGAATTATTGTAAGGGAGCTACAGTAGGAAAGAGCCTTGCTGTTCATGGAGGAAGTGTAGCGTCAGAAAGAGCTACAGTAGAAAAATGGGCAAAGAAGAATCTTGTATAATTATAATTGTACAATTTAAAAAATTTTAGAATTTATAAATCTCTGTTTACTAAAATAAGCTAGAATAATTGTAAACAGGGATTTATTTTTATATTCATATAGAAGTTTTTAGAATATATAAAAAATGCTCAAAAATGCCGTAAAATAAGGGATGCAAGCACTGCTGTCGTTATAGAAAGCACAACTTTCTTGCATTTTTTGAATGATCTTTTAAGATTAGGTGGTCGAAAGGAGGAAATAAACCGTGGAATTTAGCAACACGATAAAACAGATTAGAAAAGACAATAGTTTAACACAAGAAGGGTTTGCGAAAAAGTTAGGTGTTACTAGACAAGCAATTTCAAATTGGGAGAATAATAGGAATTTACCAGATATTGAAATGTTAATTAGTATTTCAAAGACTTTTTCGATTTCCTTAGATGAACTGATTTTAGGAGAAAATTTAAGAGAAAATAATTTAGAAGAAAATTTAGGAGGAAATGAAATGACACAGATGGAAGAAAAGTTGATTCAGGATGGATCAGAGAATAAAAGAACTAAAATGCATATGGTAAGCAATCTTACAGGTTTAGCTTTTTGTATACTGGGTATTGCAACTATTTTATTAAAAGGTATGACTGTAGAATATGTGGATGAGACGGGAATACTTCATGAAAACTTCTTCTTATTACCATTAGGATTTGGTATGATAGCACTTGGATTTATTACCGTATTGGTTGGTCTTGCTTATTATTGGAAAAAAACAGGCAACGCATTTTATGTAATTAATAAAATTGGATATATAACAACCGTTGTATTTGCAGTTGGAACGATTCTGATTTATGCAAATGGAAATCGTATTTCTGTTACATCTGTTGCACTACTAGTTCTTAGTATTGTAGTGAGTGTTGTAACGAGAATCAAAATAAGAAATTTATAATTTATTTGATTGGTTAATAATGAGCATCTTTTAAGGTGCTTTTTTATTGCAATTGAGGATGCGGAACAGTTAAAGAGTGGGTTGAATACAATTAAAATAACTATTGACAAATGTACGGAAACGTACTAAAGTATAGTAGATGTACGATATCGTACATAAAAGTAAAGGAAACTATAAGAGAGGATATTAGGAAATTATGAAAATCGAGTTAAATGAGTTTAATATAATCGCTGGAAGAATTGATCATTTGTATCATGAAGCTGCTCTAAAGCTTGGGATGAGCGACAGTGAATTAGATATCTTTTATATCATAGCAACTTATGGAAATGGATGCAACCAGAGCCTTCTTTATAAGGAAACTGGCATGAGAAAGTCAACCGTAAATACATCTATTCACAAGTTAGAAAAAGAAGAAGTTATTTACTTAAAAGCAGGAGAAGGTAGAAATAAAAAAGTCTATGTAACTTCAAAAGGAATGGACTACTTACATCGTGTTGAAAAGATTATTGAGATTGAAAATAAAATTTATTGCTCATGGAGTGAAGAAGAAAGACAGTTATTTATTAAGTTAAATGAGCGATATGCGACTCAGTTAGAAGAAGAAATTAAAAACTTATAGTAGATAACTATATAGGCTAGAGTAAACAATTGTAGATAGAGATAGTAAATTATAATAGATAGGAGAAATTTGTATATGACAATTAGTTTATCAGATCACTTTGGATATAAGAAATTGATTCAATTTACGTTGCCAACGATTGCGATGATGATTTTTACATCAATTTATGGAATAGTTGATGGTTTATTTATATCGAATATCGTTGGAAGTGAAGCATTTGCAGCAGTCAATTTAATTCTTCCAGTGATAATGGTACTGGGTTCTTTTGGGTTTATGATTGGAACGGGTGGCAGTGCCTTAGTGTCTAAAACTCTTGGAGAAAACCATAAAAAACGAGCAAATGAATACTTCTCAATGCTTATTTATTTGATGATTCTTTCAGGTATTCTTTTTGCAATTATTGGAATTTTATTTTTGCGACCAATAGCAGGCATTTTAGGTGCAACTGAAGGAATGCTTGAAACTTGTATCATTTATGGGGCAATTTTAATGGTTGGACTTCCGTCCTTTATGCTGCAAAATAGTTTTCAAAGTTTTTTAGTTGTAGCAGAAAAGCCAAGAATGGGGCTAGTAATCTCTATAATTAGTGGAATCACAAATATGGTCTTTGACTTTTTACTTGTCTATGTCTTTCAATTTGGTGTAGCAGGAGCAGGAGTTGCAACACTTCTTAGCCAGATTGTTGGAGCAATTATTCCGATGATTTATTTTATTAGAGAAAATGATTCACCGTTAAAATTAGTAAAGACTTCCTTTGATTTTAAAGCGATTTTAAAGGCGAGCATGAATGGAGCTTCAGAAATGGTTACAAATATTTCTGTAAGTTTAGTTAGTATGCTTTATAATTGGCAACTTTTAAGGCTTTCAGGGGAAAGGTGGAGTTGTTGCTTACGGAATTATTATGTATGCAGGTTTTATCTTTTTGGGAACTTATATGGGGTATTCTGTTGGAACCGCACCTATTATTGGATACCACTATGGTGCAAATAATCCAAAAGAGTTAAAAAATTTACTGAAACGAAGTCTGATTTTATTATCGATTACATCAGTCGTTATGACAGGATTAGCAGAGGTAACAGCCACTTTACAGGCAAAGATTTTTGTTGGCTATGATAAAGAACTTATGAAATTTACAGCAAATGCCATTCGTTTGTTTTCATTGTCCTATTTGATTTCAGCAATTAATATCTTTACCTCCTCCTTTTTTACAGCTTTAAATAATGGGGTAGTTTCAGCAATTTTATCCTTCCTTAGAACCTTTGCATTTTTAGTTGTTGCTATTTTAGTCGCACCAGTAGTTCTTGGAATTAATGGTATTTGGCTTGCTGTGGTGTTTGCAGAGGTACTTTCTCTTGGCGTTAGTATTTTCTTCCTTTTAATAAATAAGAAGAAGTACCATTATTAAATTAAGATTAAATGCATTGTGGAATTTTTTATGATTTTGCGGGTCAAAAAGTCATATTTTCATGTAAGCATAAAAATAATGACTTTTTGACTCTAGTATCAAATAATTAAAATAATTAGAATTTTTAATAATCTTTAGCTTTCTAGAATTTCTCCTCGTTTTATAACATTCTTTTATATAGTCTCTAGGTTGATAAAAAAAATCTGTGTTATAATTGGAGATACTATCGCTAATCCATGAATTGTAAACTTCAATTAAAGTAGCGATTACATCATCTTCCATGACATCTTCAATTAATCGTTCATAAACTGACCCCAATATCCCAATAATCTGGAATTTCATATCGACATTTAGCCACATTATCAAAAGTCCCTTCATCTAATTTGACGATATCTATAAATTCATCTGCAACTTTGGCAATCGGTTCACAATGTAAAACATCTGCATAGCGATAAATACGGGTTAAGATTTTTACACCTAGTTGGTTGACGACTTCTTTTCTAGTTCTCTTTTTTGTTCTACCTATAAATTCAATTAAACTACAGGTAAAAAAAGATTATTATCATTTTTCATCGAATACCTCATATCCTTCCTTAAATGTGAGAGTAGTTAAAGCTCTGATTGTATGAAAACTAATTTGATGGGTGGGTCTTTTAAATTTTGCAAGTTCCCAGAAAGCACTTCTGGAAATTTTACCCTCAACAAAGTTTTGTATATAGTTAAATATTGTATCATTTGCCATAGGTCCTTCAACTATATCATAATCATGAGGATTTCCACTGCGACAAGAATAAAAATTTCTCCTCTTTTATTAAAATACCATTTTATTTCTATAATAGCATAAAAAGATATAATTTTTAACAGCAGATTATAATTTTTTAAAAATTGAAAAATTAACGGGTGTATTCTCGTGACTTACTATAAAAGTACATACTACTTTCATATCTAGTGGTATCACTGCAAGTGGTATGTGGGTTTTAGTCATGTGAGGCTTCACATAAAGAAAAATAATCTAAAATAGCAATTTTATTTTCTTTCCATCTACGGAAATTAATTCTTCATTTTGCATATTCCCTAATTCTCTAGAAAGTGCACTGCGATTGACTCCTAAAAATTCTGCAAGTGCAGTTTGAGTGAATGGTACATGGATATAGCCATTAGAATCTGGAATTAAGCTATGTAGGTATATGAGTATTCGATCTCGTAGGACTTTTTGGTTGGCAATTCTAAGCTTTAAATTAGAAAAAACATTTTGACTAGCTAGGATTTTAATTAAATTGACAGATAAGGTTTGTTGGTGAGAACAATCACATTTTGAATCTGATAAAATTTGCTTCAAATTTAGTAGCATAACAGTACAGTTTGTTAATGCTTTTAGTTGTATGGGACTGTGTGAGGTTTGTACGCATGCCAATGATTCAGCAAATGATCGTCCAGTATGAAAGTGATTCATATTGATTTTATTATAACTTTCGCTGATAAATGATCCTTCAATAGTTCCATCAAGAACAATACCTGAATATAAAAGAGGTTCTCCTAAGCGTTGAATAAACTCATCTTTTTCATAAAATCGAACAGTTGCCTCAAGGAATTGAAAAACACGTGGATAATGTTCTACAGGTATATTATTTAATAATTTGGTCTTAGATATGACAGGTAAAAATTCTTCGTAGTTAGTTACTGTATGCATAAAAAGTTCCTCCTCATTAGAATTATATCATAGGACTGAAAAATTTGTATAAAAATTTTAGAAGGCTTGTAATGTAAGTACAAAAATTTATTCTAATTGTTGCTGTGGCAACAGATTAAATGTAAGGAAATGGTTAAAATACGAAGTGTCAGGAAGAAAAAAGAAAGAGGTGGACATGATGAAAGAACTTGCTGGGAAAATCATAGACTTTGCAAAAGAAAATAGACCTGTACCTAGTTGCACCATCTCAAAGCAAATTTATCATAAAGATGGTATGGGGATTTCAATTTTCTCTTTGGCATCAGGGACAAGTATTAGTGCAGAGAATTATGAATACTACAAGCTCTGGACGGTATATGACGGTGAAATAGAAGTATTTACTACGGATGGCATGAAAAAAACTTTGTCAGTAGGAGAGAGTATTTTTACACCACTTTATGTATCGGTAGGGGTAAGAGTAAAAAAAGATTCTATATATAAAGAAATTGAGTTTCAAAAGGAGAGTATTATGAATAAGAGTATTATGAATGATATTGTAAAATCAGGAGAAGTTTTTAAGTTAGCACAGTTACTTCCATATCAGGAAGGTAAGATTGTAAACATGGATTTAGCACACAATGAAAAAATGAAATTTGTGGTGATGAGTTTTGATGAAGGAACGGGGCTTTCAGAACACGCTGCACCAGGAGAAGCTCTTGTGTTTGCTTTAGATGGAGAAGCAGTCATTGGATACGAGGGTCAGGAATATGTGATTCATGCAGGAGAGACTTTTAAATTTGATAAATTGGGTAAACATTCAGTTAGTGCAACAAAGAAATTTAAGATGGCTTTATTATTAGTGCTAGAATAAGTTGAAGAACTAAGTAAAGACATATTTGAAAAAAATTAATAATTTAAAAAATAATAATTTGAAAAAATTAATAGAAATTAGGGAGAATAATAATATGAAAGCATATGTAGATCAAGATATTTGTATTGGATGTGGACTATGTGCAGGCATGGAGCCAAACATTTTTCGTATGAATAATGAAGGTAAAGCAGAGACTTTTGCAGAAGGCGATGATGAGAATGTACAGGATGTCATAGATAGTTGTCCAGTAGAAGCTATTTCTGAAGAATAGAAAGAAAAATGCAGGCGTTTGGAATTTCGCCTGCATTTTTTAATTTTAATTTAGTAGGATAAGCTAGAAAGAATGTTTAATAATGGAAAAACTGTGTTCTAGTTGTATAAACAAAGTGAACTAAAAAAGTAAAAATTAAGAGAGAGGTCTTAATTTCTACTTTTTTCTTGTATTATTATTAAGAAATGAATATAATGATGTTGTAGGCAAAAGGTATTAGAACGAATAGCAAAATAGACGAAGAAAAGGAGACCTATTTTCAAATGAAAAAAATTGTAAAGCGTATTTTGGCAATTCTTCCAGCAGTTCTATTGCAGGGACTGTGGTTTTTCGTGTTAATTCAATGGTTTACACCTTGGGCAACAGGAATCAACTTTGTACTGTCTATTCTTTCGGTGATTTTTATTCTTTATATTGCAACAAAAGAGGATGATGGAACCTATAAGATTTTATGGTTAATTGCCATTATGGGTTTACCAATTCTTGGCACGGTTATTTATCTGATGTTTGGCAATAAACGAACCACCAAATCTCTCGATAAGAAATTAAAGAAAGTAACACCAGAAGTATTAAAAATTAGTGGTTCTAGTGATTTACAAGAAATTGAGGATGAAAGACTTAGACAGACATTTTCTTATATGGAAACCGTTACAGGTTTTCCAGTAAAAAAGAATGAAATCGCAAAATATTATTCGTTAGGTGAAGATTTACATCGTGATCTTTTGACAGAATTAAAAAAGGCAGAACAGTTTATCTTTATTGAATACTTTATTATTGAACACGGATATATGTGGGATTCTATCGTAGATATCCTAGAAGAAAAGGTAAAACATGGAGTAGATGTTCGTGTAATGTATGATGATTTTGGAAGTCTTTCGACCTATTCCTTAGAAGAATTGAAGTCATTACAGAAAAAAGGAATTAAGTGCATTCCATTTAATCAGTTACGTTTAATTAGTGGAACATTAAATTACAGAGACCATAGAAAAATGACGATTATTGATGGTAAAACAGCATTTAGTGGTGGTGTAAATATCGCAGATGAATACATTAACCATCGTGTAAGATTTGGTCATTGGAAAGATATTGGATTTTGTATTAAAGGAGAGGCAGTTTGCAATTATACTCGAATGTTTGTGGAATTTTGGGATGCATTTGCAGGAGAACCAGTGCCAAAACAGTTATATCAAACTGTAGATTTTAGTAGTCAAAAATCAAATGATGGATATATTTTTAGCTACTATGATTCCCCAATTCGAAGAGAAAATACAAGCAATGAACTTTATATTGAACTATTAGCTCAGGCAAGGCATACGGCATACTTTTACACACCGTATCTGATGATGGGAGATGCCCTCCTTGATGCGTTTAAGATGGCAGCAAGGCGAGGAGTGGATGTGCGTATTATTATGCCAGGAATTCCAGATAAAAAGCTGGTATTTCGTATGTCAAGAAGCTTTTACTTTCCACTTATTGAAAGTGGTGTTAAGATTTATGAATATACTCCAGGGTTTGTTCATGCGAAGGCAAGTGTCATTGATGGTGTTATAGGAAGTGTAGGAACAGTGAATTTAGATTATCGTAGTCTATTCCTTCATTTTGAGAATAATTCGGTGTTCTATAAGTCGGATATCATTAAAGATATTGAAAAAGATTTCCTTAAAACTCAGCAACAGTGTGTATTAATAAAAACGGGAGAAAACTTGAAGATGTCTTTGGGTACATGGTTTTTGAATGGGGTTTTGAGGATATTCTCACCTCTTTGCTAGAGGATAGATGAGGATTATATTATTCATATATTGTTGTTCAAATGGGTTAAAATGGCAATAGAATTTTGAATATTTTTGGGTAAGAAAATGAATAAAAAATTAACTAAGGAAGTATAGACTTATTTTGATATATTATGAATAAAGCGATACGAAGAAAAAACAGAGTTGTAACTGATTTAGAACAGATAAAGAAAATTGTCGATAATAGATGGACAAGAAATAAAAAAGAGATGTATAATGCATCTCTTTTTTATTTCAAAAAAATCATGATTGATATAGCCACTAGGATATTATGTCTATTAAATATTATAGGTTCTATGTTTCGTGGTAGAAAGTTAAAAAAGCTAGGTTATCTGGTCATCTAGAGCTTTTGGGTTTTGGTTTGGTTTTGGTTTGTATTTATTATAGGAAATAAGCATAAATAGGTATCTAATCTAAGTATTTGTAATTTAAATGATTAGAGAGTACACTATAGATAACAAAGGACAAGAAAAATGATTTGGAAAGGACATAGAACAATGAAGAAAAAAGTAGTAGGAATGATTCTAGCAGCAACGTTAATTACAACATTACTTGCAGGATGTGGCAGTACAAACAGATCAAAGAGTAATGCTTTAGGAACATCATCAGACAATATTACAGAGAGTGTGGCAAATACAGAGTCAAATCTCGATACTGCAAATCAAGGTCAGCAGACAGATGAAGTATTACAGAATGAGGTAAGTGAGCTCTATGTTAATTTTGGAGAAAGTGAGTATTTTACGTTACATCTGAACGATAGTGAAACGGCACAGAGAATTGCTTACTATGTCGGTTCGGAAAGCTGGCAGCTTCCAATTTATCATTATGATGACTACGAAAACTGGGAAATCATGCAATATTATGATATTCCAAGCAGATATGATATTCCGTCAAATCCAGAGACTGTAACATCGGAAGCAGCGGGAACTGTTTATTATTCAGAACCGAACAGAATTGTTCTTTACTTTGGAGACGGCGAGGTTGAAGCTGAATATACACCAATCGGATATTTTGATATGACAGACGATCTTAAGAGTGCCATTGAAAACAATCCGGTTCTTGAAGGATGGGGCAATAAATTAATTCATATTAGTGCAAAAAGATAAGGAGAAAGTTATGACATATAATAAGAAAGAAGATATTATTGAAAATTTAAGAGATGCTGGCTGTGATGAGGAAGATATTTCCTGCTTCTTAACAGAGTTTTGTGACGGAGATAAAAAAATGAGCATCAACAGATTACGAGCACATCGAAAAGAGCTGCTGAATGATCTGCATACCTCACAAAAAAGAATCGATTGTCTTGATTATTTCTTATACAAGCTGGAAAAAACGAAGTGAATATCACGGTTTAAATGGTGGGAAAACCTAAACTAAGACAAGGAAAGGCAGGATTTTATTATGAGCGAAAAGAAAGTAATTACACAGGAAAGATTAACAGGAGAGAGAGCATTATTTCATGGAAAGGACTTGATTATCAAGGATACGATCTTTGATGATGGTGAGTCACCACTCAAAGAAAGTCAGGATATTGAGCTTTATGGAAGTATGTTCAAGTGGAAATATCCACTTTGGTATTCAAAAAACATTAAGGTAAAAGATTGCACATGGTTTGAAATGGGTAGATCCGGCGTATGGTATACAGAGCATATGACAGTAGAGGATTCCATGATCGAAGCACCAAAGAATTTCAGACGATGTAAGGATATTGCACTGAAAAATGTGAGTATCCCAAATGCGCAGGAGACATTCTGGAGCTGTGATGGTGTCCGCCTTGAGCACGTAACAGCCAAAGGAGATTACTTTGGAATGAACAGTGAAAACATCTATATTGATGGATTAAATCTGTATGGCAACTACTGTTTTGACGGAGCAAAGAACATCGAGGTTCATAATTCGAAGCTGATGAGCAAGGATGCGTTCTGGAATTGCGAAAATGTAACTGTATATGATTCTGTCATCTACGGAGAATATCTTGCATGGAATGCAAAGAATATTACATTTATTAACTGTACCATCGAGAGCTTACAGGGGCTTTGCTATATTGACAATCTGAAAATGGTAAACTGTAAGCTGATTAATACGACACTTGCCTTTGAGTATTCTACCGTAGATGCTCAAATTGATTCTAAGATTGACAGTGTGATGAATCCTACAAGTGGCACAATTACAGCAACATCAATTGGCGAGTTAATTATGGAGAAAGACCGCATTGATCCGGATAAGACAGTGATTATTTGTAAAGAAAAGAGAAAAGACATTACTGAATAAGGATTGTGCATAGTATGTTAGTATTTGTGTTTCTGTTGAAAGGGATTGTGAAGTGATTGTTCTAGGCAGAGGAATATTAGGATAGGAGAATATAAAATATGAACTATGATTTTGATAAATTGGTAAATCGTAGAGGAACAAATTCTTTGAAATGGAATGTAGAGGAGAATGAACTTCCTATGTGGGTAGCAGATATGGATTTTGAAACTGCTCCAGAGATTATAGAAGCGATGCATACAAGATTGATGCATGGAGTCTTTGGATACAGTGATATTCCAGAGGAATGGTCAGAAGCCTATGTGAAATGGTGGAAGGATAGACATCAATTTCAAATGGAGAAAGATGCGCTTATTTTCTGTACAGGAGTTGTACCGGCAATATCCAGCATCGTGCGTAAATTGACGACTCCTGCTGAAAAAGTTCTGATACAGACACCGGTATACAATATTTTCTTTAATTCGATTGTAAATAATGGTCGGCAGGTACTGCAAAGTCCGCTTGCCTATGACGGTGTCAATTTTGATGTTGACTTTGAACGATTGGAAAAGGATCTATCTGATCCTCAGACGAGTTTGATGATTTTATGCAATCCACATAATCCGGTGGGGAAAATATGGAGCAGAGAAACACTGGCAAGAATCGGTGAACTGTGCAAAAAATATCATGTTACTGTGATATCGGACGAGATTCATTGTGATCTGACAGCACCTGAAAAATTTTATATTCCATTCGCAGCAGCATCTGATATTTGCAAGGAGATTAGTATTACTTGCATTGCTCCGACAAAGGCATTTAATATTGCCGGACTACAGACATCCGCCGTATATGTGTCAGATGAAAATCTTCGCCATAAGGTATGGAGAGGGCTGAACACGGATGAAGTGGCAGAGCCAAATGCGTTTGCGATTGATGTTGCAATAGCAGCGTTTTCTAGGGGAGAGAACTGGTTGGATGAGTTGCGAGAGTATATACAGGAAAACAAAAAGGTAGCATGTACATACATTCAGGAAAAACTTCCAGAGTTGTATGTTGTACCCTCAGAAGCAACCTATTTATTATGGATTGATTGCAGTAGAATTACGAAAGATACAAAAGCGTTAGCAGATAGAATCAGAGAAAGAACAGGACTGTATTTGTCAGAAGGAAGTCAGTATGGTTCAAACGGAAATGAATTCCTTCGATTAAATGTAGCCTGTCCACGAGAGCGTCTATATGATGGACTAGAAAGACTTAAGATGGGAATAGATGTTTAACCTATTCCTAAGATTGCGAGTGGTTTATCTATAATATAGGTAATATGATGATTTTCTTCTAATTGCTTTAGTTGTCTAGGATAGCAACTATTCTGTGGGCGCAGGATTATCCGTATGGAAAACAGGATAAACATGTGAAAACATTTTTGGAAAACTATGAGGTATCATAAACTTTAATATTCAATAGGTGTTCATAAAATATAATTGATTTTATGCTCCCAAAAGATTATAATAAAGAGCAAAAAAGTCGATTTTTCATTTGAGAATGTGATAATATGAGTATATCAGATCTATCCGAAAAAGGAATACTGCGTGGAAATTTGAAAAAACTCGTAGATAGTTGGAATAATGTAAGAGTAAAATTCTTAACACAACACATTTGAGCATTCGTGTTGTTCAAATTTATCTATATTATGGATACAATAGAACCATCAAATGAAGGAGGTTCTAGATATTAGATATGAACACAGATAAAATTTATGCAGAATCAATTGCAAATCAGTATGCACCAAAGGATACATCTAAGGTAGTAGCTTTAAAGAAATTAGACAGAAAGGCAAAACGCCCATCGGAAATCTTTGCATATACCTTTGGAACAATTATGACTCTTGTTTTAGGCATTGGAATGTGCTTATCTATGGGTGTTATTGGCAATACTACACAAACAAACTTTATCGCAGGTATTATCATTGGGATTGTTGGTCTTATAGGAGTAGGTGTGAATTTTCCAATTTATAAGAGGCTTCGAGCAAACGGAATGAAAAAGTATGCTGGCGATATCATGTTGCTGGCCAACGATATCAGTGGTAAGTAAACGATAACCATACAAAACAAAAGGAAAGAGGTGGAATGATGAATAAAGCAGAGAGTAAGTATTTTAATACAGCTGTTAAAATGGACCAAGCATTCATAGAATTGCTTAACAAAAAGTCCTTTGAATATATTACTGTAAAAGAAATATGTGCACTATCTGGAGTGAATCGTTCTACCTTTTATTTACATTACGAAAACATTGGTGACTTGCTGATAGAAGCAGCAGAGTATATTGAATCAAAATTCTTTTCACAGTTTGATGAAAGAAATGTGGATACAAGCTATATTCAGTCAGCACCAAAGGAAAACCTGATTTTTATTACTGAAGATTTTTTGTTGCCTTATCTATCTTTCATAAAAGAAAACAGAGTACTATACCATGCTGTACTAAAAAGATATGATGCTATTTCTTTTGGAAAAAATATGTATGATGGCGTTTATTACGTCATTGATAAAGTGATGGATCGCTTTGATATACCAGAAGACAACAGATCCTATATGATTCGTTTTTATCTTGAAGGATTAAATGCGATTGTAAAAGAGTGGCTAGATAGAGATTGTGATAAAAGCATTGATGAGATGACACAGATTATCAAAGAATGCGTGAGACCACGATGAGAATAAGGAATCAGATAAAATCCATTTATAAGGATTATGAATTAAGAAGCTACCTATTCTCCGGTTTTTCACTTTTTACGACATTTGCATTCTTGATTTATAACTTAGTACTCGGAATCGTATATAAAACAGTTTGGAACTTTAGCATCAGCATTTATTATATGGTGTTGCTTGGCTTAAGGACATTGATTATCGTCAAAGAAAAGTATTGGCGATTAGAAACGGAAGAATATCGCAGAAAACATCAATTGCGATTATTCCGATTTACAACAATATTAATGCTGTTGATGGATATCGCACTTATTGTGCCAATCATTCTTATGGTGTTATCACAAAGAAGTGTGAACATGACGATGATTCCAACAATTGGAATTGCAGCGTATACGTTTTACAAAATAACCATAGCTATTATTAATTATGTTAAAACAAGAGGACAGAGAAATTTGTCCTTATTTGGCTTGAAAATTATCAATTTAAAGGATGCTATCGTTTCTATACTTACATTACAAAATACGATGGTTATGGTTTTTGGAAACGGGAAATCAATGCAGACATTGACAGCCTATACAAGTGCTGGAATGCTCTTTGCTATGTTCGTTATAACGATTTTGCTGATTCGAAAAGGGAATCAGTATTCGAAGAAGATATAAGCCAGACGATAAAGGTATGGAAAATATTAATAGAAATGAGTTGATTATATGAATAAAGAAATCAGAAGAAAAGACAGATTTGTTACTGATATAAAGCAAATATTGAAGATTGTGGATGAGGCTAAAATCCTTCATCTTGGTCTGATAGATGGTGTATTTCCATACATCATTCCGCTTCATTATGGTTATGAATATAACGAAGAACGAGATGGTTTTATTTTCTATATGCATGGAGCCAAGGTGGGACATAAAATAAATTTAATAAATGAAAATTCAAACGCTTGTATAGAGTTGGAAACTGATATTGAACTTGATCCTGCTGGAGATGTTCCATGTCAGTATGGTTCTTTTTATTCATCTGTAATAGGGCAAGGCATAGCTGAGATTGTTGATGAAATAGAAGAAAAGAAACATGGTTTGAAACTTCTAATGCTAAATCAAACAGGCAGAGTGTTTGAATTTACAGAGCAGATGGTGAATGCTGTGACTGTTATTAAGGTTGAGATTGCTGATTATACGGCAAAAGCACGTATGAAGATGAAATAAAGATATGTTCCTACAAACGCTAAAAGACTCCCCATTACCGGATAATCCTCTGGTGGTAGGGAGCCTTGGTGTATTAAGGAGATACGTATGACCTTTATTCAATTGCTACCTTTTATTTACGGTTTTGGTAATTGAACATTTTCAATCTTATGATTGCTCTTCAATATTGGGGGGAATGATTGCTTGGACACCCTTTTCAAGAAGAGTTCCAACCATATGAATCGCTTCTTCCATCGGCACTTTCTTTCCGTCAGATACCCATTGCCGGAAGGCCACAGAGGATGCCTGAGAAACAAAGGCATTAATGATATTCTGCATCTCAGGAGAGTACTGACTGTATGGATTATAGATGGAGCGATTATGTTTGAGTGTTGTAGCACCGAGACGTGAGGAAAACTCTACATACTTCGGATTGCAGTACAGGCACTCGTTATATTCGCTTTTTGTGAAAAATTCAAATAAAACTCTTGTTAAATCATAATAAGTATAAGGATTCGGCAGCTTAGCAACTTCTTCGTTGTACTGCTGAACAAGGATATTTAGTGCATCTTCATAAAGTGCCTCGATGCAGGTGTAATGAAGATAGAATGTTTTTCTGTGAATTCCACAGCGATCCGTTAAGGCTTTGATGTTAATCGTTTCTGGTTTTCGTTCGCAGACCATTTCCTCAAAGGTTTTTAGAATCGCCTGTTTGGTGCGAATGGTTCTCTTATCAACTTTTGTTCTCAAAATTATCCCTCATTTCATGAATTACGCCACACTTGGAGTCAAAGTGGCAATTGATTTCTATCCATGTGGATATTATAATAGAACACGTAAAGAAAAGCAATATGTGGATAGGAATTCCACTGCAAGAGGAGAAATGCGAGTGAAACATATTATTCTGGAAACAGAGGATATCCGGTTAAAGGGATATCTGAATCATACAGTTGCTGCAGAAGAATTCCGAAAGCGATTGCCTATGACACTATCTTGTAAACGTAACGACAAAGAGTATTGCTGCTCGATTGCCCGAGGCGTTTTCGAACCCAATGATTTGCAAGTAGGGTGGAAAAATGGAGATCTGCTTTTATGGGATGGCTACTTTGTAGTTGATCTCGGTGGTGAGGATCAGTCAGCGGAGTACGGACTTACCATGGTCATTGGACATACCGAAGAGTATGAGAAATTGAAACATTTAAAAGAGACGATTCGAATTTCCATACGAGTCGCTGAAACGGAAGGAAAAAGTACATATGAGTAAGATTGTAGATTATAGGAGGAAAAGATCATGATTTTTGAAGAAACTTACACAATGAATAACGGTTTAAAAATCCCAAAGTTAGGTCTTGGTACCTGGTTTATTGATGACGATAAGGTTGCAGAGGCAGTTCGTCAGGCAGTAAAAATTGGATACCGAAACTTTGATACAGCACAGGCTTATGGAAATGAAGCAGGCGTCGGAGAAGGAATCCGTACCTGCAAAGTTTCAAGAGAAGAACTCTTTGTAGGTTCTAAAGTGACTGCAGAGCATAAGAGCTATGAAGAAGCCAAAAAGTCCATCGATGAGACATTAGAAAAGATGGGGCTTACGTATCTGGACATGATGATTATCCATTCTCCGCAACCTTGGATGGAAGTGAATCAGTCAGAGAACCGCTACTTCGCAGAAAATAAAGAAGTTTGGAGAGCACTGGAGGATGCAGTAGAGGCAGGCAAGGTACGTTCCATTGGCATTTCAAACTTTGATGTAGAAGATATGAAGAATATTTTGGAAGACTGTCGCATTAAGCCAGCCGTGAATCAGTTCCTGACTCATATCAGTAACACGAACTTTGAAGTGATTGATTTCTGTCAGAAGAATGACATTCTTGTAGAGGCATATTCACCGGTTGCTCATGGTGAGATGCTGAAAAACGAAGCAGTTGCAGACATGGCAAAGAAGTATGGCATTACAGTTCCACAGCTTTGCATCCGCTACACCATTCAGTTAGACTGTGTTTCTCTTCCGAAGACTGCAAATCCGGATCACATGAAGTCCAATGCAGAACTTGACTTTGTGATCAGCGACGCAGATATGGAAGTATTAAAACAGGTCAAGAAAATCGAAAACTACGGCGATGCCAGTATGTTCCCAGTGTACGGTGGCAAACTGTAACTTCGTTGTCGCGGCGCTGCTCGAATGTTCATGCAAGCATGGCATTCTCTATGCCTATCGTCAGAATTTTGTGGAATATATGAAACTGGAAGACAAGGGTGTGCTGACCGTTCCAGGTGAGGTGAATGATGAAGCATTGGAAAAAGCCATGGAGCTTGGTCAGTCTATTTAATGGGAAAAGAGGATGGATATGAATATCAAAGTAAATGTGAATGGAACAGAGCTGATTGCAGAGCTAGAGAACAATTCTTCTGCAGATGCGTTAGTTGAAAAGTTAAAAGATGGAAATATTACGGTGCATATGAATGACTATGCAAACTTTGAAAAGGTTGGTTCATTGGGATTTCGTTTGCCGACAAATGATCATCAGTATACGACCAAGCCTGGGGACATCATTCTCTATATGGGAAATCAATTGGTATTCTACTATGATAGAAACAGCTGGAACTTCACGAAGCTTGGTGAATTTCAGAATGTGACAAAAGCGGAATTGATGAAGACGTTTGGCAAGCGGGATATTACAGCAGAACTTTCTCTGTGAGGTGACAAATGGACGGATTAGAAATTAGGGAAAGGATGAAGAACATGAAAAATATTAAAATTATTGCAGGCGATATTGTGATTCCTGCAACACTAAATGACACCGTTGCAGCGAAGGATTTTGAAGCAAGACTTCCTTTCAAAACAAGAGGAAGCAATTCAGGAATTGATATTTGTTGCACAGCAAAGGAAGGTAAATTTGATCCGTCACAGAAGCAGAACGGATGGAAGAATGGAGATATCAGTTTGGCAGATGGATGGCTGGCACTTCTGTATGGTGGAGAGGAACAGTCTGCATCGTATTCCGGTATGATGATCATTGGAAAGATTGAAGAACAGTACTTACCTACGGTTGCATCTTTTGGATCCTCGGTTGATATCACAGTAGAAGAAGTGTGAGGCTGTCTATGAAACAGAAGCGTAGATTTTTATTATTGCAAATGGTATTTATACTCTGCGTTCTCATAACAGGCTGTTCTTCGGAAAAATCAGAAGAAGCAGAGAATACTGTGGCAGTAAATGATTCAGCGGTCGTTTCCACTGAAGCAGAGCAGAATGAAGTCGGCTCCAACAACGAGGAAGAGGAAAATACACTGTCATTGTCGGAAAAAACGATCAAGATCAGTGCCGATAATGTGGAAGCCACCTTCCAACTTTATGATACGAAGGCCGCAGAGGATTTTTATAGTCAGCTTCCATTGACACTGGAAACAGAAAATTTTAGGAATGCACAGTGGATGTTCTATCCACCGGAAAACTATCGGTAACGGAAAAAGAAGCTTACCATGATGGAAAAAAGGGAGAATTAAGCTACTATGAGCCATGGGGCGATGTGTTTGTTCTTTATGAAGATTTCTATGCCGGTGATGAAATGCATCGTCTTGGGGTTTGCCTGAGCGGAACCGAGATCTTGGAACAGCTAAATGGTACGATTCGGATTGAACAGCTGAATGATACAGAAGAAGTGGTAACAGAGAAACAGATTCAAGTAGAAATTAATGGAATAACGTTGACTGCACGATTGGAAGACAATTCTTCTGCAGATGCCCTGTATGAGAAACTTGAAGATGGTGAGATTACTGTTCAAATGTCAGATTATTCGAACTTTGAGAAGGTAGGAAGTTTGGGATTTGATTTGCCAACGAATGATACGCAGATTACGACAAAGGCAGGCGATATCATTCTGTATCAAGGAAATCAGCTCGTATTTTATTACGATACAAACAGCTGGAACTTTACAAAACTTGGCGAATTTCAGAATGTAAATCAAGAGGAATTAAAAGAACTATTTGGAGAAGACGGAATTACGGCTGTTTTATCCATTAAAAATTAGGAGGAAATCAATATGAGTAAAACATTAGTAGCGTATTTTAGTGCAAGTGGTGTAACTGCAGGCGTTGCAAAAAAACTTGCAAACGTACTTGGAGCAGATGTGCATGAAATCGTCCCACAGGAAAAGTACACAGATGCAGATCTGGACTGGACAAACAAGAAGAGTCGTAGCTCCATTGAAATGAATGATAAAGCATTTCGCCCCGCAATTGCTAATAAGGTAGAGAACATGGAGCAGTATGACAAGATTTATATTGGCTTTCCGATTTGGTGGTACACCGCACCGACGATCATCAATACTTTCCTGGAACAGTACAATATGGATGAAAAAACAGTTGTTCCATTTGCTACTTCAGGAAGCAGTCAGATGGGTAAAACGAACGATGATTTAAGAAAGTCCTGTACTGGTGCGATACTGAAAGAAGGAAAAAGATTCGATGCAGGCGTAAGCAAAAGCGAATTAAAGTGCTGGACAGATAATGTCTAATTATTGAAAAAGGATGCAGAATCAAAACTCTGCATTCTTTTTTGTTCAGAAAATGTAAAATATATTATGAGTCTTGACCAGATGCCAGAGCGATTTCGTTTATATGCCAGAGAACCGTGGACAAGCCGAGGACTTCATATTGTTTCTGTAGATAATTACTGTGTTCTTTATATCGTAGATAACGGAGATATGACGGTATCCATCATGCGAGTGATGTATAGTGGGTGTGATGTTGATACTCATTTTCTTGGTCCAGTCCCACATCAGCAATTCCTGGCATTCCGCCAAAACGCATATAGGCATTTGAACCAGTGACATAAATATCGCAATTGAAGTTAACACGGAAAGAGTTGATTGCATCCTCCCAGTTAGGAACCCGTTGAACCTCATTGAAGAAAAAGAATTATAGTTTAACCGAAAACGGGGTGCATTTAGAATTTGTCGTGTTGCATTTACTTCTTTGATTAACCTGGTTTTGGGGGAGGAAATATGGATATATAGAAAATAAGCATATCAAGCTATCTATTATAAGTATTTGTATTTTCATCGGCATAAGTTTATAATATGCTTGTACAGAGGAAAAACAAATATCAAATGGAGACAAACAAATGGAATTAAAAGATTTTTTGAAATATATGAACAGCGGAAAAGAGGTTCAGGCCGGTTCAGATATCCATAAATATATGCATGAGCTATCGCAGGAGGCAATGAAGATCACTTGTGAATTGAATCAATCCTATCACACAGAAGCTGAAATACGAGATCTCATGAGTGAACTTACTGGAAAGTCCGTGGATCAGAGTTTTGGAATGTTTCCGCCTTTTTATACGGACTGTGGAAAGAATATTACGTTTGGAAAGAATGTGTTTCTGAATGCCGGATGTAAATTTCAGGATCAGGGAGGAATCTTTATCGATGATGGAGCATTGATCGGACACAACGTGGTGTTAGCTACCTTGAACCATAATCCAATTCCGGAGAAGAGAGGAAATATGATTCCAAAGCCAATTCATATCGGTAAAAATGTTTGGATCGGTGCAAATGCAACCATATGTCAAGGTGTAACGATAGGCGATCATGCTATCGTGGCAGCCGGGGCAGTCGTTACAAAGGATGTGGAAGCTGGCACAGTTGTTGGAGGCGTTCCTGCAAGATATATCAAGCATATAAAGAAAAAGAAGGAGATTGCATAATGAGCAAACGAGTATTAGTCATATCGAGCAGTCCAAGAATCGGAGGAAATTCGGATGTTTTGGCAGATGCATTTGAGATGGGCAAATTGATATAGTAAAAATAAACATAAAGGCAATAAAAGCAATAAAAACAGAAGGGAGACTTTAATATGTCAGAATTAAAATTAACAACAGAGTGGGATAAGGTATTTCCATTAAGTGATAAGGTAAATCACAGTAAAGTAACATTTCACAACCGCTTTGGTATCGAACTTGCAGCAGATATGTATGTGCCAAAGAACGCAGAAGGAAAACTTGCTGCAATCGCTGTCAGCGGACCTTTTGGAGCGGTAAAGGAGCAGTCATCAGGACTCTATGCACAGGAGATGGCGGAAAGAGGATTCCTCGCGATTGCATTTGATCCGTCCTTTACAGGAGAAAGTGGACCAGCAAATGCAAGATATATGGCAAGTGCGGATTTTTCCACAGAAGATTTTCAGGCAGCAGTAGACTTCTTGTCTGTACAGGAAAATGTAGATCCGGAGAGAATCGGTATTATCGGCATCTGCGGATGGGGTGGAATGGCTCTGAATACAGCAGCACTTGATACACGAATCAAGGCAACAGTTGCTTCTACGATGTACGATATGTCTCGAATTGCAGCGAATGGTTACTTTGACTCTGCAAAC
This sequence comes from Lachnospiraceae bacterium TWA4, assembly GCA_000875945.1. Classification (GTDB taxonomy): domain Bacteria; phylum Bacillota; class Clostridia; order Lachnospirales; family Lachnospiraceae; genus TWA4. Next base: position 2,696,448 of record JPZU01000001.1, read on the forward strand.
AATGCAGATGCAAGATATGAAACAAAAAAGGCATATAATACACAGAGAACTTTGGACTATAAGAACGGAACAAATGCAATGGCTGGTGGAGTCGTTGATCCGCTTCCAGAGGATGCACCATTTTTTGTAAAGGATTATTACGATTATTACAAGACAAAGAGAGGATATCACGAGAGATCCCTGAATTCTAATAATGGTTGGGCGGTCATTGGAAATACATCCCTTATGAATAGCCCTCTGCTTCAGTATTCTGGGGAAATCCGCAGTGCAGTTATGATTATGCATGGAGAAAAGGCACACAGTTATTACATGGGAAAAGAGGCATTTGAAAAGCTACAGGGAGATAACAAAGAATTTGTTTCGATTCCGGATGCTGTTCATACCGATTTATATGACCGTAAGGATGTTATTCCGTTTGACAAGATGGAGGAATTTTTCCGTAAATATCTTGTGTAAGTATAGATATAACATCTGATAAAAAAAGGTCTGGCAGTGAATGTGAACAAACACTGCCAGACCTTTTTGGTTTATTTAGATGCGAGCATTTCTTTACAGATTTGAAGATATTTTTGTGATGCTTTGGAAAATACCTGATATTTTTTCCAGACGATGGTTGGCTTGGAAATAAATTGCTTTGCAAAAGGCTTGAATATGAGGGAACTATCGCCGGTTGTATTGATGATTTTATCAAAACAGATGGCATATCCCATACCCTCGTCCACCATAAGTGATCCATTAAAAAGAAGATTATAAGTGGCAACAATGTTGATGTCCTTTTCTGACAGATTCAATTGTTTTTCCAAGTCAGATAGCTTAATCTGTCGGGATATGATCAGTGGTTTTCCTGCAAGATCCGTATTTTCTATCACATCCTTAGAAGCAAGTGGATCGTCTTTTCTCATTAAAACACCAAAATAATCCGTATAATCAGGATTTAATAATTCGTATTTGGAATGATCGAAATCTCCATATAATATTCCAAAATCAATCAAGCCACGGTCTAACTGATCAATGACTGTTTCCTGATCTCCACTGATCACATGGAAATGGACAAGCGGATGCTCGTCTTGAATTTTTTGGGCGGCTCGCAGCATGTAGCGCATACCGTCAGATTCTCCGCCACCGATATAGATATCTCCGGCAATCATATCATTCGATATGGATAGTTCTTCCTGCGTTCGTTGTACTAAACTTAGGATTTCTTCCGCACGTTTCCTAAGGATCATTCCCTCTTCTGTAAGTGTAATTCGTCGGTTGCTTCGTATAAAAAGCTGTTTCCCCAACTCTTCTTCCATATCCTTTATCTGACGGGAAAGCGTTGGCTGCGACAAGTGCAGACTTTCTGCTGCGCCTAAAATACTCTGTTCTCTTGTAACTGCCAAAAAGTATTGTAAAACTCTAAGTTCCAAGTCTGTCACATCCTTTCGTGATTGATATCACTATTATAATAAATTTTGATATACCTGTAAAGCATAAATAAGTATATAATCTAAGTATTTGTAATTTGAATGCTAAGAGGTTAAACTATAGATAACAAAGGAAAACAAATCAATCAAGAAAGGATTTTATAAAGATGAAAAAAGTAGTAGGAATGATTTTAACAGCAACGTTAATTACAACATTACTTGCAGGATGTGGCAGTACAAACAGATCGCAGAGTAATTCTTCAGGAACATCATCAGATAATATTACAGAGAGTGTGGCAAATACAGAGTCAAATCTTGATACTGCAAATCAGGGTCAGCAGACAGATGAAGCATTACAGAATGAGGTAAGTGAGCTCTATGTTAATTTTGGAGAAAGTGAGTATTTTACGTTACATCTAAACGATAGTGAAACGGCTCAGAGAATTGCTTACTATGTCGGTTCGGAAAGCTGGCAGCTTCCAATTTATCATTATGATGACTACGAAAACTGGGAAATCATGCAATATTATGATATTCCAAGCAGATATGATATTCCGTCAAATCCAGAGACTGTAACATCGGAAGCAGCGGGAACTGTTTATTATTCAGAACCGAACAGAATTGTGCTTTACTTTGGAGACGGCGAAGTCGAGGCTGAATATACACCAATCGGATATTTTGATATGACAGACGATCTTAAGAGTGCGATCGAAAACAATCCGGTACTTGAAGGATGGGGCAATAAGTTAATTCATATTAGTGCGGAAAGATAAGGGTAAAGTTATGACATATAATAAGAAAGAAGACATTATTGAAAATTTAAGAGATGCTGGCTGTGATGAGGAGGATATTTCCTGCTTCTTAACAGAGTTTTGTGACGGAGATAAAAAATGAGCATCAACAGATTACGAGCACATCGAAAAGAGCTGCTGAATGATCTACATACCTCACAAAAAAGAATCGATTGTCTTGATTATTTCTTATACAAGCTGGAAAAAAACGAAGTGAATATCACGACTTAAATATGAGAAAGGGTGAAATTATGACATGAAAAAGATGATCTTTAAAATTATCAAAATTCTAATCATCATTGCGGTAATCGTAATTATGACAGCAGGACTGATTCTTTGGCTGTGGAAACCATTTGGAAGTACACCATCAAAAGAATTGCAGGAGGAATATGCAAAAAGAACGGAATATTTTTATGATGGTATATTCCACCAAATGGAAGAATTTTCTGTTTTGACAGATTATGAAGGAGAAGAAAGCGTTGCATCCAAAAACCAGTATCCAACGGACCAGATACCGGTAGATAAAATTTCTGAATTTCCCAGCGTAAAAGAGGGAGAATGGAATGTTACATGGTTTGGACATTCCACGGTGATGCTTCAGATTGACGATAAAAAGATATTTATTGATCCAATGCTTTCTGAATATTCTTCTCCTATTCAGGCATTTTATGGGAAGCGTATGGCAGAACTTCCAATGGATGCAGAAGATATTCCGGAAGTAGATGTGGTGGTATTCTCTCATGATCACTATGATCACTTGGATTATAACACAATCAAGAAAATTGACAGCAAAGTGAAAGAATATATTGTTCCGCTCGGTGTAGACCAACATCTAATCCGCTGGGGTGTAGATGAAAATAAAATTCATACGGTAGCCTGGTGGGACGAGATAGAAGTGAGTGGTATTACATTTACGTCCACTCCGGCACAACATTATTCCGGAAGATTGCCATGGAGAAACAATACGACCTTGTTTGGCGGTTACGTTATGCAGAAGGATGGACAGCAGATTTATTATACAGGAGATACTGGATACGCTGAATTCTTTAAGGATATTAATGAAAGATTTGGCAAGATGGATCTCGTTATCATGGAGAATGGACAGTACGATAAGATGTGGGCAGACTGCCATATGATGCCGGAAGAAGGTGTGGAGGCAGCAAAGATTTTGCAGGCTGATGTAGTGCTTCCGGTTCATTGGGCAGGATTTGTACTATCGAATCACAGTTGGAAGGAACCAATCGAACGATATACAAATGAAGCTGAAAAAGAACAAATCTCTGTTATTACTCCTCAAATTGGAGAGAGTGTAGGTAAGAATGATATAGCAGAACATATGAACAAATGGTGGGAAAATCTAAACTAGGACAAGGAAAGGCAGGATTTCATTATGAGCGAAAAGAAAGTAATTACACAGGAAAGATTAACAGGAGAAAGAGCATTATTTCATGGAAAAGACCTGATTATCAGGGATATGATCTTTGATGATGGTGAGTCACCACTCAAAGAAAGTCAGGATATTGAGCTTTATGGAAGTATGTTCAAATGGAAATATCCATTATGGTATTCAAAAAACATTAAGGTAAAAGATTGCACATGGTTTGAAATGGGAAGATCCGGTGTATGGTATACAGAACATATGACAGTGGAGGATTCCATGATCGAAGCACCTAAGAATTTCAGACGATGTAAGGATATTGCACTGAAAAATGTGAGTATCCCAAATGCGCAGGAGACATTCTGGAGCTGCGATGGTGTCCGCCTTGAGCACGTAACAGCCAAAGGAGATTACTTTGGAATGAACAGTGAAAACATCTATATTGATGGATTAAATCTGTATGGCAACTACTGTTTTGACGGAGCAAAGAACATCGAGGTTCATAATTCGAAGCTGATGAGCAAGGATGCGTTCTGGAATTGCGAAAATGTAACCGTGTATGATTCTGTCATCTACGGAGAATATCTTGCATGGAATGCAAAGAATATTACATTTATCAACTGTACCATCGAGAGCTTGCAGGGGCTTTGCTATATTGACAATCTGAAAATGGTAAACTGTAAGCTGATTAATACGACACTTGCCTTTGAGTATTCTACCGTGGATGCACAGATTGATTCTAAGATCGACAGTGTCATGAATCCTACGAGCGGCACGATTACAGCAGCTTCGATTGGCGAACTGATTATGGAAAAAGACCGCATTGATCCAGATAAGACAGTAATCGTTTGTAAAGAAAAGGCACCACTTCATATGCCGGAACAGAAGAAGGAATGTGCATAGTATGCAGACATTTATATTTTTGCTGAAGGGGATTCTGATAGGGTTACTATTCGGAATCCCCATTGGAGCAGTAGGAACAACAACTATGCAGCGAACCATTGCAAATGGATGGAAAGCAGGACTTATTACAGGACTTGGTTCCTCCGCAGCCGATGTCATTTATGCGTGTATTGGTGCTTTCGGGCTGACATTTATTTCTGATTTTTTGTTGAATTATCAAAGAGGAATTGTGTTGGTTGGTGGACTATTTGTAATTTTTATGGGGATTTCAGCATGGAAGAAACCTGTTTCTGATATTACAGAGGACGAGAATACGAAAGTAAATTGGTTGGAGATGTTTGGAACTTCTTTTTTATAGGCATTACAAATCCAGCAGCAATACTGACTTTTTTGTTTGCGTTTACCTATTTTGGAATCAATCAGATTTCTTCTGCAGCAGATGGGATTGCTATTGTAATAGGTGTGTTTTTAGGTACATTCATTTGGTGGAGTATTCTTTCTTTTGGAACAGATGTAGTAGCCAAAAAATCAGCGATTAAGAAATTCTCAAAACTGAACAGGGTATTTGGTGTAATATTGGTACTCTTTGGAGTCGTTGTTCTAGGTAAAGGAGTATTAGGATAGAATGGTGAATGGAATGAAGAAAAGTGTTGTAATGATACTGGTGATAGCTGTACTTACACTCGTGGGATGCGGTTCTGATAAAACTCAAGAACCGGAAAAACTCAGACTGAAAGAATTGAAAATGAGGATACAAGCAGTAGTTCTCAGGTTACACAAGATGTTGGAACCAAAACTCAGTCACAAAAAAATGAAACAGAGATGGTGGAACAGGATGATGGACTCGAAGTTTCAACATCGAAAGAAGAAACTAAGACAATGGAACCGGCAGAAACAATAGATGAAAATACAGAGGAAGAAATTACAAAAATGACAGTTACTGTTGGTGGAAAAACTTTTTTGGCAACTTTAGAAGAGAATGATGCTGTTACAGAATTTATCCAGATGATGAAGGAAAATCCCGTTACAATAGATATGAGTGATTATTCCGGATTTGAAAAGGTTGGTTCGCTTGGCAGAAATCTCACGACAAGTAATGAACAGACAACCACCACGGCTGGTGATATTGTTCTCTATAATGGAAATCAGATTGTCATCTTTTATGGATCAAATTCTTGGAGTTATACAAGATTAGGTAAAATAGATGATCTGTCAGGTTGGGAGGCTGCACTTGGCAGTGGAGATGTATCCGTGACATTTTCTGTAAATTAATAGGAGAACGTGCAATATGAACTATGATTTTGACAAAATGGTAAATCGCAGAGGAACAAATTCTCTGAAATGGAATGTAGATGAGAATGAACTTCCGATGTGGGTGGCATGTACATACATTCAGAAGAAACTTCCTGAGTTGTATGTTGTACCGTCAGAAGCAACCTATTTATTATGGATTGATTGCAGTAGAATTACGAAAGATACAAAAGCGTTAGCAGATAAAATTAGAGAAATAACAGGACTGTATTTGTCGGAAGGAAGTCAGTATGGTTCAAACGGAAATGAATTCCTTCGATTAAATGTAGCATGTCCACGAGAGCAGTTATATGATGGTCTAGAAAGACTTAGGATGGGAATAGAGGGTTAATCTATTCCCATTTCTTTTTTGATTTCATTTGCTAAAAGACATGCAATCGGTGTAAAAACCTGATATTTCTTCCAGATGGCATACATAGAAGTATGAAGTTCTGGAATAAGAGGACGAAAGACCAGGGAGGATTCATTATTTGCTTCAATGATTCCTTCAAATCCCAGAGCCAGACCAACACCGCAACGAACAAAGACGAATCCATTGTTAGCAAGATTGAAGTTAGCAACGATATTCAACTGCTCTGCACGTTCTCCACACCAACGTGGAAGATCAAAGCGGGCAGACTGTTCTGAAATCATAATCGGATAGGGAGCAAGCTCATCAAACATAATGCCTTCTTTTTTGGCCAGAGGGTGATCCTTTGGCATATAGACCCCCCAGATATCATGCTCCGGAAGTTCCAGATAGTTGTATTTTGACAGATCTGGTGGTTCCACAATAAATGCCATGTCTAATACGCCATTGTCTAATTTTTCTGTAACCTGTTCCGTATTTCCGCTGATGATATTGTAATGAATGTTTGGATAGGTCTCATTTAGAGAATGAACTGCATTTCCGAGATATTTAATTAACTTGGATTCAGCGCATCCAATGGAAACCGTTCCTCCGGTGATATGATCCATTGATTTAAATTCATTTTCAATTTTATCAGCAATGGAAAGTAAATCTTCTGCTCGTTTGCGAAGAATCATACCTTCTTCTGTGAGTGAAATGCTGGTTGCTCCTCGATGAAATAACTTTTTTCCAAGTTCATTTTCCAATTCTTTTATCTGCTTTGAAAGTGTCGGCTGTGTTACATGAAGCCGTTCGGCAGCTCTTGTCATATTGCCTTCTCTGGCAGCTTCTAAGAAATAGCGTAAAACTCTAATTTCCATAGTATTAAAATCCCTTCATGTTGTTGATTTTTTATGTATCTATTATATCACAACAAGGTATTCCAATCAAGAATGACAAGCGATAGAAAATGTCAATTTGCTATTATTGGGAAAGTGTATATAATAGAATACAGATAGAGAAATCAATTGAGAAAGGCACTAAAATCAAGTGATAAGGTAAGAACATGGCAGATATCACAAATAAGAAAGCCATGCTGTTGCAGAATCTTCAGGACGCAGGGCTTGATGATGAACATATCAAATGCTGTATGAGTATGGCAGAGGAATATTCAGATGTGAAAATGCTTCCTACATTACTCCAGTATCGAACCGTATTATTAGATACGATTCACGAAAAACAGGATAAGTTGGAATGCTTGGACTATCTGATTTTTCAGTTACAGAGCAAAAAACAGACAATTTAAAGAAAGGACGCTTAAAGCGAAAAGGTGAATAACATGGACACAAGAACATTTAAGATTTATGAGAATATTGAGATGAAGGAAGTGAGATTTAAGAATCGCTATGGCATCGAACTTGCCGGACATTTATATCTTCCTGAGAACTATGCAGGAAAGAAAAATCCAGCAATCGTAGTATCCGGACCATTTGGTGCAGTGAAAGAGCAGTCATCTGGTCTTTACGCACAGGAGATGGCAACGAAGGGATTCGTAACAGTGGCATTTGACAATTCGTTCTGTGGTGAGAGTGGTGGAGAAGCAAGAAATGTAGCATCCCCTGAAATTTTCACGGAGGATTTTTCAGCAGCAGTTGATTTCCTTGGAACTCTTGAGTATGTAGATCGTAACCGTATCGGTGTTATTGGTATCTGCGGACTTTCAGGAATGGCGCTGACTGCAACTGGTGCGGATACAAGAATCAAGGCGGTTGCAACTGTATCTATGTATGATATGTCGAGAGATATTTCTCGTGGACATATGGATTATTATACAGAAGAACAGAGAAACATGATTAAAGATTATCTTGGTCAGAAGAGATGGGAAGATGCTGTAAATGGAGAAACAAGCTGGGGATCTCACGAGATTTCCTTTACAGAAGATGGACAGATCAATACGGAAGCACCGTCGTTCCCTGAAGGTATGACGTTGGAGGAAATCAGTCAGATGCTTCATGGAATGGATGATGCGATTGGAAGTTTCTTCGACTATTATGTGGTTCGTGCATGCCATGAGAGAGCAATCAATTTTGTATCCTCATGGACTGCAACAACGCCAGTAGGTTTCTTTGAGTTTCCTCTTATGACAAATATTAAAGAGATTTCTCCAAGACCTGTGATGCTGATTGCAGGTGAAAAAGCACATTCTCGTTATTATGCAGAGGACGCATATAAGGCAGCCAACGAGCCAAAAGAACTCGTTATCGTACCTGGAGCTGATCATGCAGCACTCTATGATCAGATGGATCTCATTCCTTTTGATAAGCTTACAACATTCTTTCAGACAAATTTAAAATAAAAGTGTCTCGGACACAAGGGATACTTGCACATGGTAAGTATCCCTTTGTAAGAACAGGAAGAAGGGTAAGTGAAAAAACGAATGACGGCAATCATAATTATTGTTGCTGTTGTTATCCTGGGACTGTTTATCTATACAAGAGTAAGTAGCAAAGGAGTAGAGCGAGATATGAATATGATTGTAATGATTGGAGACAAAAGGTTTGAAGCAACTTTGCAGGATAACAAAGCAACAGATGAACTGATTCAGATGATGGAGCAGGGACCGGTAAAATTATTCTTACAGGATTATTCGGGATTTGAAAAAGTAGGTGCACTTGGAAGGAAACTTTCCACCAGTGATAAGCCAATGCGTACCAGTGCCGGAGATATCGTGCTGTATGGTGGGGACAACATTGTTATGTTCTATGGCTCTCATTCATGGAGTTACACTAAACTGGCGAGAATTAATGATCTGACAGGCTGGGAAGCAGCACTTGGAAAGGGAAATGTTAGTGTAACATTTTCGTTGGAATAACATAGTTGAGGTGATGACGATGAATATCTTAGTTTTAAATGGAAGCCCAAGACCTAAAGGGCATACAAAGACAATGGTTAATGCCTTTGAAAAAGGTGCAACGGATGCAGGACATACAGTAAAGGTGATTGATGTATGCAGAAAAAATATTAAGGGATGCCTTGCCTGTGAGTATTGCCATACAAAGGGCAATTTTAATTGTGTACAAAAGGATGATATGCAGGAAGTATACGATGCGTTAAGAGAAGCAAACTTATTAGTGCTTGCCTCTCCGATTTATTATCACAACCTTTCCGGACAGCTCAAATGCGTCATTGACCGCTTTTATGCAACCGGGATGAAAGCGTTACTGCCTAAGTTAAAACAGGTAGCAATGTTCTTGGCATCAGGTGATGAGGATATTTATGACGGAGCACTCTATTCTTTGAAAGGTGATTTTGAGGATTTCCTTGGACTGGAGAATATTGGTGTATTCACCGTACATGGTGAGGAAGAAGTATCAGAAGAAAAGAAGCAGGAGCTTTATGAGTTCGGACGAAATTTGAAGGAGGTTACATTCATGAATGATTTTATTTTTCACAACCCTGATAAGGTGTATTTTGGAAAAAATCAGTTTACACATCTTGCAGAGGAAGTATCTAAGTATGGCAAGAAGGTGTTAATGGTATATGGTGGTGGTTCCATCAAGAAAAATGGGCTTTATGACCAGGTGACAAAACTTCTTACAGAAAAAGGATTAGAGATCTTTGAGCTTGCAGGCGTAGAGCCTAACCCTCGCCACACAACCGTGGATAGAGGCGCCGAGATCTGTAAGCAGGAAGGTATTGATGTAGTTCTTGCAGTCGGTGGAGGATCTACCATAGACTGCTCTAAGGGAATTGCCGCTGCAGCAAAGACAGAAGACGGAAAGGTATGGCCTTTAGTGGAAGGAAACGTATGGGTAACGGATGCGCTTCCAATCATTGCCATTCTTACAAATGCAGCAACAGGTTCAGAGATGGATGCATGGGCAGTGATCTCCAACATGGATGTCAATGTAAAGATTGGTATTGGTGGGGATGCACTGATTCCAAAGGCTGCTTTTGAGAATCCGGAGCTGACTTATTCACTCCCGGCATACCAGACCGCCTGCGGAGCATTTGATATTTTCAATCATGTACTTGATAACTACTATCTGGCAGGCGATGCAACTTTTGATATGGTTTTGGAAATGCAGGAAGCAGTCATGCGTGCCGTTGTAAAATGGACACCAGTTGCACTTGCAGAGCCTGAGAATTACGAAGCAAGAGCTAATCTGATGTGGGCAAGCTCTATGGCACTCAATACAATTCTTGATGCAGGAACTGTTCATGCACCGGCATGTCACGCAATGGAACATGAGCTGTCTGCATACTATGACATTACCCATGGACATGGTCTTGCAATCGTTACTCCAAGATGGCTGAAATACATTTTGGATGAAAGTACAGCACCAGCAATTTATCGCTTGGGAACTCATGTATTTGGAGTAGAAGCAGGACTTGATCCGATGGATGGTGCAAAGAAAGCAATTGAAGCAGTAGAGCATTTTGCATTTGATGTTTTAGGACTGAAGAAGACTCTTACAGAATTGAATATTAATGAAGAGCATTTCGTAGATATGGCAAAACATGCCTCAATGGGTGCTTTTATCCCTGGTATTAAGAATCTGAATCAGGAAGATATTGTAGCTATTTATAAGATGTGTTTATAAGATGGATTGCCCCTTTTGCATGATTTGTAGAAGGGGCTTATACGCAAAGGAGAGATATTACATGAAGAAGATGATATCCATTTTTATAGTGTTTATACTTGCCTTGTCCATCACTGCATGTGCAGAAAAAAACACAGAATCAAATAGTTCCACAGCAGAAGAAGGCAAATATTCGGAAATAACAGAGGCAGTTGATGATGATTTGCAAAAAACGGATAATTCTAATGTTTTAGTAGTTTATTTTTCAAATACAGGTACGACAGAACAAATTGCAAAGTTGATTGGCGAAATACTGGATGCGGATATGCATCAGATTATTGCAAAAGCTCCTTATACGGATGAGGACAGAGACTATACAAATAATTCATCACGATGTAATAGAGAACAGGCCGATGAAACAGCACGTCCAGAAATTGATGGAAATGTGGAGAATTTAGAACAATATGACACAATCTTTTTAGGTTATCCTATATGGCATGGGCAGGCACCACGTATTATTAGTACCTTTATAGAAAGCTATGATTTTTCAGATAAAATAATCATTCCGTTTTGTACATCACACAGCAGTGGAATAGGATCTAGTGCAGATAACTTGCATGAACTCGTGCAAGGAGCAACTTGGAAAGAAGGAGAGAGATTCTCTGTGGATAGCGATAAACAAGAAGTACAGAAATGGATTGATAGACTTGGAATTTCATTTCATGTGACAGAGGAAGCTGTAGGTGTATTTGATATGGAAAATAAAAAAGTGAAATTGAATAGTGGTTATGATATGCCGATTGTGGGACTTGGAACATATGCATTGTCTGATGAGGAATGTTATAATTCTGTACGTGCACTTTTAGAAAATGGTGGCAGGCTGATTGATACCGCATATATGTATCATAATGAAGCAGCGGTTGGTCGTGCAGTTCGAGATTCTGGTGTCCCAAGAGAAGAGATTTTTGTAACTACGAAAATATATCCATCTCAATTTGGCAATCCAAAGGCAGCTATTGACTTAGCACTGGAAACTTTGGATATAGAATATATTGATCTTATGTTACTTCATCATCCGGGAAAGGGAGATGTAGACGCATATAAAACGATGGAGCAGTATGTTGCAGATGGAAAGATTAAATCTATTGGTTTGTCAAACTGGTACATTAAAGAATTGGAAAATTTTTTGCCGCAGGTATCTATTACACCTGCAGTGGTACAGAATGAGATTCATCCATATTATCAAGAAACCGATGTCATTCCGTACATCCAAAATCTGGGTATTGTAGTTGAGAGTTGGTTTCCACTTGGTGGAAGAGGTTATACAAAAGAACTTTTAATCAACGAAACAATTATGAAGATTGCAGAGAATCATAATGTATCAGCGGCTCAGGTAATTCTTCGATGGGATTTGCAAAATGGTGTAATTGTGATGCCAGGATCAAGTAATCCAAAACATATCAAGGAGAACTTAGATGTGTTTGACTTTGAGTTGTCAGAAGATGAAATGAATCAGATTCGGGGATTGAATCGTGATGAGAAGCACGATTGGTATTAAATGTTGTAAATGATGGAGTTGTTAGGCAGGGTTTCGACCTTGCCTTATCTGTGTTATACTATTAGTTGATATGTTCCCACAAACGACCAAATTGCGAAAACAGGGAAAAATCCTTATTGATATGTTTCCGCATACGGTTAAATGGGGTAAAATGGCAGTCGATATGTTTCATAATTAAATAAAAGCTGCCAGGGATGTTACGCTTGCATTCATGCCTGTCCAAAGCATGCGATTCACTTAAAAGCAGAAAAAAGCGATGCAAGATATCGTAATAAAGAAGTGACACTGAAGGAAATTATCGAAGCCAATAATCAAAGAGTTGAAGAAGTATGATTTATCGAAAGAGACAGTTTAACAATATAGAAGATCAAATTACGAAATTAAAACATGAAATTGAGACAACCGATGCTATTCTGATCGGAGCAGGTTCCGGACTATCCACAGCAGCTGGACATACCTATACCGGAGAGCGTTTTGAGAAGTATTTCTCAGATTTTATTAAAGAGTTTGGAGTACGTGATATGTACAGTGGTGGCGCATATCCATTCCCAGATAAAGAGACATATTGGGGATGGGTGGCACGTCTTGTTTACGTGAACCGTTATATGCCTGCATCCAATGATACATATGAACGGCTTTTAGATGTTGTAAAGGACAAAGATTACTTTGCGATGACCACGAATGTAGACCACTGTTTCCAACAGGCGGGCTTTGATAAAAAGCGTCTTTGGTATGTACAGGGTGATTACGGTCTGTTTCAGTGCAGCGATGCCTGCCATGATGAAACTTATGATAACTACGATGCAATTGTAAAAAATGCTTCTTTCCGCAGATTTCCTTGAAAAAAAAGATGGGGGAGTATGTGATTACTTCA
>JPZU01000001.1:2709743-2712920 GCA_000875945.1 Lachnospiraceae bacterium TWA4
AAAAAAGATGGGGGAGTATGTGATTACTTCACCGGAAAGATGGAGTATGAAAGTGGACCTATCTTGTATACAAAACTGCCCTCATTGTGGTAAGCCTATGACAGAGAATCTTCGTATTGATGATAAGTTTGTTCAGGATGAGGGATGGCATGCTGCAAAGGCACGTTATGAGGAATTCTTAGAGAAAAATAAAGATAAGCATGTACTTTATATGGAACTTGGTGGTATGAATACACCTGTTTGGATTAAATATCCGTTCTGGAGAATGACAAACAGCAATCCGAAGGCTTCCTATGCATGCTTAAACTATGGAGAAGCCTATGCACCTGCAGAAATAAGAAATCGTTCAATTTGCATGGATGGAGATATTGCGCAAGTTTTGAAAGATATTATAGCTGAAAAATAAAATATAGTTTAATTATTAATGCCCGTTGGAGATTGATTTCTCTGATGGGCATTATTTGTATTCTTAGGGGTTTTTTACGAATTAATATTTTTAGAATAAATCGTGTTTAAGAAACTTATCTTTATAAAAGGTTGCGTAAGTTACTTTTTGAAGAAAAGTGCCCATTGTTTTGGAATACAGAGAGCCGTATAATTATAAATGTGAAGAAAAGAAACGATGGTTTCTAAAGATAAATATAAAAATAAAGCAATGAGGAGAATTATAATGAGTAAGACAAAGCAACTTGATGTAACAGAAAATATCATGGGTACGATGCCTGAAGGAAAACTGCTTTTTCGGATGGCAATTCCGATGATATTGTCTGTATTAGTTCAGTCACTTTACAATCTTGTAGACAGCATATTTGTAGGACAGATGGGAGATAATGCATTAACAGCCATATCACTTGCCACACCAATCGCTACGATTTTGCTTTCGGCTTCCTTTGGTGTAGCAATTGGTGTCAATGCAATTCTTTCGCAAAAACTGGGAGCCAGGGATATAGAAGGTGCGAGGAAAACAGCAGGCAATGGAGTATTTTTGGAAGTAATCATTTGGCTCATCTTTGCAGCATTTGGTGCTTTTGGTGCAAATGCTTTCCTTAGTTTTCAGACAAATGTAGCAGAAATCCAGCAGATGGGAACAAACTATACAGCAATCATTTCTATCTTCTCCATTGGTCTAGTAATTCAGACTTTGGCGGAAAGACTGCTTGCATCAACAGGTAAAACAACAGGTTCTATGATTATTCTTGCGACGGGTGCAATTGTAAATATTATTTTAGATCCGATTATGATTTTCGGATATTTTGGAATGCCTGCTATGGGAATTGCGGGTGCTGCATGGGCAACCGTGATCGGACAGTTTGCAGGCGGTATTATTGGTATGACACTTCATTATGCATGGAACAAGGAACTGCGTATGAATATGGCATCATTTATGCCAAAAGGTGAACTCATCCGTGGAATTCTAAAAGTTGGTGTTCCATCAGCACTCACATTTGCTCTGACATCCGTTATTTCATTCGTCATGAATATGATTTTGATTGGATTCACAACGGTAGCCCCGGCTGTATATATCATCTATGTAAGAATTCAGAACTTTGTACTGATGCCGGTTATGGGAATTCGAAATACGGTAGTTTCTATCGTTGCATATAATTATGGAGCTCAGAAGAAAGAACGTATCAAAAATACAATTCGTTTGTCTCTTGTATCAAGTACGGTTGTTATGTTTGTTGGAACTATGCTGTTTGAAATTTTACCGACACAGTTGCTTGGAATTTTTAACGCCTCTGAGCAAATGATTCAGATTGGAGTTCCGGCACTTCGAATCGTAGGAATAGCATTTGTGCTCACAGGTGTATGGAATATCTTCTGTGGAGTATTTCAGGCACTTGGACATAGTAATAAAGCTCTGCTTATTTCAATTGTACAGATTGTGGTTACATTGGGAGCCGCTTTATTATATTCCTTGACAGGAAACTTAAACCTGGTATGGACGGCATTTCCAACCGCAGAAGTTTTTATGTTTGTATCAGCAATTCTTTTGATGCGAGGTGTCAGAGCTGATGTAATCGAGATGCTGCCATCAGAAAAGGAAACCGTAATTTCGACAAAGAAGTACGCATTGGCAGATTAAGTGAAAAGAGTTGAATTGATAGGTGGTCTGGGAGGTCATTATGAAAAAATTATTCCAATTTTATTAACACTAAGCATCTGTCTCCTTACAGGTTGTGGAAGTGAACCTGTAAAAAATAGCAGCACTGTTTCTAATGAAGAGGAGAATGTCACTTCTGAGATGGTAACAGAAGAAAAGAAATCAGAAACAGATGCAAAAGGGACAACAGAAATTATTCTGGATTTTGATGGAGAACAGATTGAGG
The DNA here is from genome assembly GCA_000875945.1 of Lachnospiraceae bacterium TWA4. Lineage (GTDB taxonomy): Bacteria > Bacillota > Clostridia > Lachnospirales > Lachnospiraceae > TWA4. Next base: position 2,712,074 of record JPZU01000001.1, read on the forward strand.
GCGTACTTGATAACAGTAAAACATCTGAAAATTTTCTGAAGTTATTACCTTTGACTCTTGATATGACTCGTTTTTATGACAGGGAGTATGCAGCTGGATTAGGTGAAACCTTATCTCAAGAGGGTAAAATAATAGATGATTTTGAGAACGGAGATATCACATATTACATTGAAGGAAATGCATTAGCCATTTTCTTCGACAAAGCGGACAGTTCAGATCAAGGCGGATTGATACGAATGGGAAAGATTACCTCAGATCTGGATAAATTGATTCAGATGGATGGTGACCGAAAAGTTACAATATCGGTAAAGGAGCAGGAAAAGATGACACAGGATTTTAAGCAGTTTTCAAATATAATAATCAGTGGCGTAGATACAGAAAATTTAGGTGAAGAAGAAAGAGAAGTACTGTATCAGTATGCACGCTATTGGCAGGCGTTAACTGATGCGGATATGGAAGTACTTGACGAGATGATAGAGGATAACTCTACTTTTACCCATATGAGTGGAAGAACACAGACGAAACAGGAATATCTGGCGGATATTGAAGATGGAAGTCTGAACTATACAAAGGTAGAAATTCAAAACCCAGTCATGACAGTGGAGGGAGATACGGCAACTGTAAACTGTACCACCGTATTGACTGCAAATGCTTATGGTGCTAGGGGATCATGGCCTTTTAGTGGGACACGCAGCTTTGAAAAACAGAATGGAACATGGAAAGTGATTAACAGGTAAGTTTATCATTCAAATAAATGTCAGGGAGAGTAAAATCTTCCTGATTCCTTATTTTAAGAAACCATTTTTTTGACTGAGTTACTTAACCTACTTTTTTTCAAAAAGTGCCC
>JPZU01000001.1:2712940-2715125 GCA_000875945.1 Lachnospiraceae bacterium TWA4
ATTGATTTTTCATATAATAAGAACATGAAAAGAAACGGAGGTTTCTAAAATAAAAATGGAGAGTTAATCGCAAAAGGAGAATAGCTTGATGGCAAATATTATAACAATTTATTTTTCAATGAAGGGTGAGACAATCGCACCGGGAATGAAACTTGTAAACCTTGATAAAGGGCATACCGCACAGGCAGCAGAATTTATTCAGGAAGCCGTTGGAGGAGAACTGTTTGAGATTGAGACTGTAAAGACTTATAACCCGGATCATTTTGCGATGATTCAGGAGGCAAAGGAAGAAATTGAGAAGAACGAGATGCCGGAACTTAAAAGATTGCCAGAGAATCTTGAAGGTAAAAGTGTTGTATTCTTAGGATTTCCAAACTGGTGGAATCAGCTGCCGATGCCTGTTATCAGTTTTCTAAACAAAGTGGATCTTAGCGGAAAAAAGATTATTCCGTTTAATACGAGCGAAGGAAGTGGAGCAGGAAAAGGAATGAACCAGCTTAAGAAAATTTGCAATAAGTCCGAGATTGCTACGGTCTCAGAATGGAAAGGATCAGCTGTAGACGCATCGGAAGATAAAATTAAGGACTGGGCGAGAAACCAAATTAAATAAAAGTACAAAATCATATAAATAACGAAAAAGGAGATCAGAAGCATGAGAACAGAAGAATTAAAGGACAGACTGGAACTGAAAGAATTGGTAGATGTATTTGCAAATCTTTCTGATGTAAAGGATGCTAAAAGTCAGGGGAATTTATTCCTTCCGGATGGTAAATTAGAATTTCAGATGGGATTTGACGGAGAGGTGAAGGATATTGTTGGAAGAGAGGCTTTGGTAGAAGCATTTTCAGCGACTATCAATCCTTGTGTATCTGTCTATCATATCAACGGGCAGCACACGGTAGAACTGAATGAAGATATGACAGAGGCAACAGGTGTGGCATACTGTGTGGCAACACTTGTCAACGAAGTGGATGGCAAGTTGATTGCAACAGAGAACAAGGTAAGATATACAGATGAGTACAGCAAGCTGGATGGCAAGTGGTTTATCAAGAAGAGAAGAACAACATTTCTGATTTCTGAGAAGCATGAACTTGCTCAGTAAATTAGCCGCATCCGGACAATAATGCACAGAAGTAAATGCCTAAAATAATAGATATTCAAGATAAGATTAGGAAAGCGAGGACAATACAATGAATTTTAATTCTAATACCAATAAACCGGTCATTGCACTTCTTGGATCAGGAAGTATGGGAACTGCGATCACAAAGAGAATCGGAGCTGGGAAGACGATTCTGCTTGGAGATATCAGTGAGAAAAATCTGGAAGAGAGAGCAAAGGAACTTCGTACAAGTGGTTATATTGTAGAAACACAGAAAGTAGACGCCTGCGATGGTGATTCTGTGAGAGCGTTTGCAGAAAAGGCAGCAAGTCTTGGCCCTGTTAAGTACTTTATTGACACCGCAGGAGCATCACCAAGTCAGGCAAAACCAGAGCATATTATTAAGCTTGATCTTGTGGGAACAGCGATTGCTATTGATGAATTTTCCAAGGTGATTGCAGAAGGTGGAGCAGGTCTTATTGTTGCCAGTCAGACCGGATATATGATGCATCTTACTCCGGAGGTAGAGCATGAACTTGCGATGACAGAGACAGAAAAACTTGCAGACCTTGAAGTGGTAAAATCCACTGCCATGAGCAATTCCGGCGCAGCCTATATCATTTCTAAGCGTGCCAACCAGCTTCGTGTTCGTACTGCAGCAGCTACATCATGGGCAGATGCAAGAGCAAGAATCAATACCATTAGCCCTGGAGTCATTGTAACTCCGCTTGCATATGATGAGTTTAATGCTGCCGGAAACACCTATCAGCAGATGATTGATTCCTCCGCAGCTCGTCGTGTTGGAACACCGGAAGAAATCGGTGCAGCTGGTGCATTCTTGTTAAGTGATGAGGCATCCTTTATCACCGGAACAGACCTTTTGATTGATGGCGGTGTTATCGCAGCAATCGAGAGTGGAACATATAATTTACACATAAGATAAGAGAAAACTCATTTTAGAGTAGATGACCGGGTTTGTGATGAAAGTCATGAATCCGGCTTTTTATACTTTTTTCAAAGATAAGAAACCTTTTTGTAAAAATGAGTTTCTTAACACACTTTTTCCGAAAATGTGCCCATTGTTTC
>JPZU01000001.1:2715145-2719133 GCA_000875945.1 Lachnospiraceae bacterium TWA4
CTTTTTGTAAAATGAGTTTCTTAACACACTTTTTCCGAAAATGTGCCCATTGTTTCGGAGTTTTTAAATGGTTATAATACAATCAAAGAAAAAGAAACTATAGTTACAAAGCATCGACAAACGAAATAAAAAATGGAGGGCTTCTGATGAAAAGAATTTTAGCATTTATACTTGGAATTATGATGGTGGCAGCTATGGCGGGCTGTGGACAAAGTGTGGCAGACACAGGCAATTCTGCTGTGAGTGGTGCAGAACAGAAAGCAGAAAGCGAGACAGAGCAAAATACTGACAGTGGATCGAATGAATCAAAAACAGAAACAGAAGATGGGAGCAAGGTGCTTGTTGCTTATTTCTCACTGGCAGGGGAACAGTACAATGTCGGAGTCATTGAAGAAGGAAATACATCCATTGTAGCGAAAATGATTGCGAATAAAACAGGTGCGGATCTGTTTGAAATTGAACCGGTAAATGAATATCCAAGCAGCCACAGTGAACTGCTTACAGTTGCACAGAATGAACAGAGAGAAAATGCCAGACCTGAAATCAAGAGTACTGTAGAAAATATGGATGATTACGATACGATTTATATTGGCTATCCGAACTGGTGGGGTGATATGCCGATGATCGTATATAACTTCCTTGAAAGTTATGATTTTAATGGAAAAACAGTGATTCCATTCTGCACACACGGCGGAAGCGGATTATCCAGGACGGAATCCACAATTGCAGAAATCTGCAAGGGAGCAACCATGCTGGACGGATTTGCAATCGCCGGAGAGACAGCACAAAACAATCGTGAAAAGACAGATTCCGAAGTGACCAATTGGTTAGAGAAGATCGGACAGTAAATCGAACGAAATTAGAAAATCGGAGGAGACATCATGGAATATATTACATTAAACAATGGAGTCAACATGCCAATGGCAGGATTTGGCGTGTTTCAGATTATGGATCAGAAGGTGTGTGAGGAAAGCGTGCTTTCTGCAATTCGTACAGGATATCGTTTGATTGATACCGCAGCCATCTATGGAAATGAGAAGGCCGTTGGAAATGCCATTCGAAAAGCAATCAAAGATGGTTGGGTCAAAAGAGAAGAACTTTTTATCACAACAAAGTTAGTGGATGGTGCCGGATATGAGAAGACAAAAGCAGCATTTGAGAAATCTTTGGACAATCTTGGACTTGACTATATTGACCTCTATCTGATTCACAGACCGATGGGAGATTACTACGGTTCATGGAGAGCGATGGAAGAGCTGTATGAAGCTTCTAACTTTGAAAGTGGAAGAATGGTTGATCTCATTATGAATAATAAGATTGTACCGGCAGTAAATCAAATTGAGAGTCATCCGTTTTTTCAGCAGGAAGAAGCCAGAAGATATATGGAAGAAAATGGTGTGCGTATGGAGGCTTGGGCACCTTTCGCAGAGGGCAAGGATGGAATCTTTAGCAATCCGGTTTTAACAGAGATCGGACAGAAATATGGCAAGAGTCCTGCACAGGTTATTCTTCGATATGATATCCAGCGTGGCATCATTCCTCTTGCAAAGTCTGTTCATGAGAATCGCATGAAGGAGAATATCAACATTTTTGATTTTGCATTGTCGGATGATGATATGAAGAAAATTGCAACATTAGATGAAAACACAACATTATTTGGAGATAACAATAACCCGGAATATGTGAAGATGATCAATTCCGTAAAGATGTCATAAAGAACGTCAAAGAAAGAAGAGAAAGTTATGAGTAAAGCAGTAGGAACAAAGGAAAAAAGAATATTTGAGGAAATGCCGATTCGCAAGGCAGTTGTTTCACTGGCAGTTCCTACTGTCATCAGTCAGCTGATTGTTCTGGTCTACAACATGGCAGATACCTGGTTTATCGGACAAACGAGAGATCCATATCAGGTCGCTGCAGTAACGGTATGCTACCCAATCTTTATGCTGCTCAATGCGATTGCCAATTTGTTTGGAATCGGTGGCGGAAGTTTGATATCAAGGCTTCTTGGAAGAAATGATTACAAGAATGCAGGAAAGGTTGCAACGTTTACCTTATGGGCAAGTGGACTTTTCACTCTTGTTTATAGTGCTGTTGTATTCTTTGCAGGAGATTATCTGTTAAGAGCACTTGGAACGGATGAAGGAACCTTTACCTACGCTTCAGATTACTTGTTCTGGACCATGGTTGTCGGTGGATTCTTTACTGTTCTAAATCTTGTAATAGCAAATTTGGTTCGTGCAGAGGGCGGAGCCAAAATCGCAAGTATTGGAATGTCCATTGGCGGAATTTTGAACATGATTTTAGATCCGATTTTTATCTTTGTCTTGGGCTTAAATGTAGCAGGAGCTGCCATTGCGACAGGACTGTCTAATGTGATATCTTTGGTTTTCCTCATGCAGTATTATGTGAGAACGAGAAAGAACAGTGCAGTGAAAGCAACGGTCCTTCCACAGGTGATAGATGGCCAAAATCTTAAGGAATTACTCTCCATTGGGACTCCGGCGGCTCTTACGATTCTATTAGCGGCCATTTCAAACAGTGTATTGCTGAATATCATGTCTGCATATTCATCGGCAGCCATTTCCGGTGTCGGAGTTATGCAAAAGGTAGAGATTATTCCATTCCAGATCGCTCAGGGGATTTCATCTGGTGTATTGCCTCTTGTTGCGTATAACTATGCGGCTGGAAAAAAACAGAGGATGCGGGATGCGATTCGTTTTGCTCTTTCTATTGAATTAGTGATTGCAGTTATTTCGCTGATTACCTTAGAGCTATTTGCATCTTCAGTGGTCGGATTCTTTGTACCGGATGCATCTACGATTGAGTTTGGTTCCAGTTTTCTTAGATTACGCATTCTGGCACTTCCGTTTATTACGGTAGAGTTCACTTTAATTGCCGTATTTCAGGGGATTGGAGGTGCAAAACAGGCGTTTGTATTATCTCTTCTTAGAAAAGGCATCATAGATTTACCGCTGATGATTCTCGCCAACCGTATCTGGCCAATGTATGGTGTCATGTTAGTACAGCCGTTCATGGAACTGTTAGGCGGATCTATTGCGGTATGGATGTATCTGCATCTTCATAAAAAACAGATAATAACAGAAACAGAAATGAAATCAATCGCTTAAGCGAATTGCCAAATGGCAGAAAGGAGTCGCTATGAAAAAAAGAATATTAACAATCATTATGACAGGTGTGCTTGCAGTGGGGCTCCTGGCTGGCTGTGGAACTGCCAGTCAGAATAGTACAACCGGAACTCAGGAAAGCAGCAGTACTGAAAGTGAAGAAGAAATCGTTCAGGCTAATACGGAAGTTTCTGAAAATGCAGGTGAGTTTAACTTGGAAAAAGGAACCGTTATGTTAAACAGCGGATATGAAATGCCGATTCTTGGAATTGGAACATATCGCTTGTCAAACGATCAGGCGGAAAATTCTGTGTACTGGGCGCTCAAAGAAGGTTATCGTTTGATTGATACTGCAAAAATCTATGGCAATGAGGATGGTGTCGGAAGAGGAATTCGCCGTGCAATTTCAGAAGGAATCGTCACAAGAGAGGAAATCTTTGTCACAACCAAGATGTGGACATCTGATTTTGATCGTGGAGATGCAGCAATCGATGCATCCTTAAGAAAATTAGGATTAGATTACATTGACCTCATGATTCTGCATCATTCACAGCCAAAAAATGATGTGAAGGCATACAGAGCTATGGAACGTGCGGTAGAGGCAGGAAAGCTTAGAAGCATTGGTCTTTCCAACTATTATGAGCCTGCAGATTTTGACCGTCTGGTAAGTCAGACAACAATTCGTCCGGCACTTCTTCAGAATGAGGTACATCCGTATCACCAGGATAAACTGATGACAGAGCATATTGCAAAGTATGGAACTGTTATGGAAAGCTGGTTCCCAATCGGTGGAAAAGACAGCCTGATGTGGGGATCTACCAAGAATAAGGAAACTTTATTTAAAGATTCAGTCATTGCACGCA
>JPZU01000001.1:2719153-2737539 GCA_000875945.1 Lachnospiraceae bacterium TWA4
TTATTTAAAGATTCAGTCATTGCACGCATTGCAAAAAAACATGGAAAAACTCCTGCACAGGTAATCCTGCGTTGGCATTTACAGGATGGGTATGTTGCAATTCCGGGGTCTAGCAGCGAGTCACATATCATAGAAGACTTTGACATCTTTGACTTTGAACTGACTGCAGATGATATGGCAGATTTTAAGGCGTTGGAACAGAATGAACGTTTTTCTGGATATTAAGCCTAAACAGAAAGTTGGTGGCAGATGAGTTTTAAACAAATCACCAGAGTGGCAGTTTGTGCGACTCTGGTAATTTGCATCTTTCTGACAGGCTGTAGAATTTCTAAAAATTATCAGGAGCTTACGCAGGATACTATGATTTCAGAAACGGCTATAGAAGATGCAGATAAAGAAGAAAGCAAAGATCAAAGAGAGGAAGCAGAGAATATGAAAACACAGCTTACCTATCTAGGGCAGGCAAGTATAAAGATTGTGACCCCAGAGAATAAAGTAATCTATATCGATCCCTATGCAGGAGATGACTACGAGATGTCAGCAGATTTGATTTTAGTAACGCATGAGCATTTTGATCATAACGATATCGATTGCGTGCAAAACAGATCAAGTGATTGTCAAATTATCACTGAGAGGGAAGCTATATCAAATGGGGTACATCAAACGTTTGAGTTTGATTTTGTTACGGTACAGTCGGTAGAGGCTGGTTATAATCGTATGCACAGTGTGAGAAACTGTGTGGGATATGTGCTGACTATGTCTGATGGAGTAAAAGTTTATGTAACCGGAGACACTTCAAAGACGAAGCAGATGGAAGAGATGGCAGATATGGAAATAGACTATGCTTTTTACTGCCAGGATGGTGTCTACAATATGGGAATGGAAGAGGCCGCAGAGTGTGCCAGACTTGTAGGTGCGAAGCATAACATTCCTTACCATAATGATACATCAAACTCAGGAGAAATGTTTGATTTTAAGAAAGCAGAGAAGTTTGATGTAGAGAATCTTCTTATTATTCAGCCGGGGGAGACAATTGAACTATCGAAAGAATAAAAGTGGCGAGATAGGAAACCAAAATGCCAATAAGGTTTCTTATCTCACTTATTTTGAAAAAGTGCCCATTGTTTTGAATCATAAATACAGATATTATTATATTAGAAGTTAGGCAACGGCAGTTGCAAAAGATAAAAGTAAAAAATATGATAACGAAAGGGAGATAGAGATAATTACCATGGCAAAGAATTTAGTAATCTATTATTCCAGAAAAGGTGAGAACTACGTGAATGGAAGCATTAAGAAAATTGCAAAAGGAAATACAGAAGTTGTTGCAGAGTATATCAGAGATGCAGTTGGGGCAGATTTGTTTGAGGTAGATACTGCCACTCCTTACAGTGAGGATTACATGACCTGTATTGAAGAAGCAAAAAAAGAAGCAAAGGAGAATGCAAGGCCGGAACTGAAGACATACCTTGATAGTGTTGACGCATATGACAACATTGTAATTGCAGGACCTTGCTGGTGGGGAACTTATCCATATGCAATCTTCTCCCAGTTAGAGAAACTGGATTTTACCGGAAAGAAAGTATTTGCGCTTATGACACACGAAGGATCAGGCCTTGCCGGAAGCGAACGTGATGTAAAGAAATACTGCAAGGGTGCAGCAGTTGGAAAAAGTTTGGCAGTTCAGGGTGGCAGCGTAGCTTCTGCAAGACCTGCTGTTGAAGCGTGGGCTAAGAAGAATCTGATTTAATAAGTAAAGGATGTGATTGTAAATATGAAAAAGAAAATACGAATCATAGTGGATGTTTTAATGACCATTCTGATGCCGCTTCTTATGGCATATAGTCTTGTGGGTGAGGTGCTGCATGAATGGTTTGGTATTACGATTTTTATTCTTTTCATCGTACATCACATCCTTAATTATCAATGGATAAAAAATATTTTCAGAGGAAAATATAATGCAGTACGAACAGCGAATCTTATTGTAAATTCAGCACTGCTCATATTCATGCTTTTACAGCCAATCACGGGAATCATGATGTCAAAGCATCTATTTGCCTTCCTTGATTTTGGTAATAGCATATCTTTTGCAAGGAGTGCCCATATGACGGTTTCGTATTGGGGATTTGTATTGATGAGCATTCATTTGGGCTTCCATATGGATCAGATGCTTTCTATGATGGGAAAGAAATCGTCCAGAAATAAGGACAAAACAGAAACCTGCAGATGGAGCAGTTATGCAGTACAGATTGCACTTTTGCTTTATGGAGTCCATGCATTTATCAAGCGTGGATTTACAGATTATTTGCTCATGAAAGTAATGTTTGCATTTTATGATTTTTCGGAGTCAGTCGTTTGGTTTCTGATTGATTATGTGGCAGTAATGATAATGTTTGCAGTTGCAGGATATTATCTTATGAAATTGATAAGAAGGATGCAGAAACTAAAAGAGCAAAAATCAAAATAATAAATAGAAGATAAAATGATTGGAGAAGAAGCAAATGAACAAAGATGTAATGATTGTAACTGGTGCAGGTCAGATTTCCATGGCAATCGCAAGACGTATGGGATATGGTAAGAAAATTGTCATGGGTGATAAAAACATGGAACATGCAAAGGCTATTGCAAAAGTAATGAATGAGGCAGGGTATGATGTTGAACCAATAGAAATGGACTTATCCAGCAGAGAATCAATTCTTGGACTGATTTCAAAAGCTCAGGAATATGGTGAAATTAAGATGCTAGTCAATGGAGCAGGGGTATCCCCTTCTCAGGCACCTGCCTCCGCAATCCTAAAAGTTGATCTCTATGGTACAGCGGTTCTTTTAGAGGAAGTAGGTAAGGTAATCGCTAAGGGCGGTGTTGGTGTGACGATTTCTTCTCAATCAGGATGGAGAATGAAACAGCTTACTCCAGAAGAGGATGAGCAGCTTGCAACTACACCTACAGAGGAATTACTTGATATTGAGCTTCTACAGCCGGAAAAAATTAAGGATACGCTTCATGCTTATCAGCTTGCTAAGAGATGTAACGAAAAAAGAGTTATGGCAGAGTGCGTAAAGTGGGGAAAAAGAGGCGCAAGGATAAATGCAATCGCACCGGGGATCATTGTAACACCACTTGCTATCGACGAGTTTAACGGTCCTCGTGGAAACTTTTATAAAAATATGTTTGCAAAGTGTCCGGAGGGAAGACCGGCAACTGCAGATGAGGTGGCAAATGTAGCAGAGCTTCTTATGAGTGATAAGGGAGCATTTATTACAGGATCTACATTTCTTATGGATGGCGGTGCAACGGCAAGTTATTATTATGGTCCATTAAAGCCGGATGCATAAAAGGAGGCACTGACTTGAAGCCAGAAGTAATATACATACAAAATGGCAAAAATCGAATTTATGAAACGATGTATAAGCCAGATGGAACAGGTGAGTTTCCTCTTGTAATTACATGTTTCCCCAATGCAAGTTTATTTGAGATAAATGGAGCAGGGCATATCTTTTTGGGGGATGAATCGACAGAATTAACAGAAAACCATGCAAAACTTGATGGGAAAAGTATGGTAAATGCAGCGGTCTTTGGAGGTGGAAAGCATACCTGGAGACTGAGACAAAGAATACAATTAACGAAGAAAGATACAGGATGGAAGATTACAGAGGCTGTTGCTTCCACCTATTGAATAAATATTAGAACGAAATGTGGAAGGAGTATCATAAAATGGATATTTTCGAGAGATTAAAAAGCGGTGAGCCAATCCACATGATAAATGTGCCAGAGTATCATGCAGTAGCACATAAGGAAATGGACAGATGCAGAAAGCTGTGTTTCCAGATCAATCACACAATTCCGGAACGAGCAGAGATTCATCCGTTAGAGAAAGAATTGTTTTCAACCGGATTATCTGATAAGAGCTATTTTACTCCACCTTTTCAGGTTGATTATGCCAATCAGGTCACGGTAGGGGAAGGGGTATTTGCAAACCATGACCTTACCATTATGGGGGCTGGAGGTGTCACTTTAGAAGATGGTGTTATGATTGGACCACATGCGACGATTCTTACCGTAAATCATGATTTGAAGGACTTGCAGATTTTGAAATGCAAAACGGTAACAATCAAAAAAGGTGCCTGGATCGGGGCTAATGTAACGATTCTACCGGGTGTAACCATCGGTGAAGGTGCTGTGATTGGCAGTGCCAGTGTTGTAACAAAGGACGTTGAACCACATACTGTTGTAGTTGGAAACCCAGCAAAGATGATAAAGAGAATGGAAGAATAATTGGATAGAAACTAAAAGGAACATGATTATGGAACAGGAAGCTCTTTTTTCATTTCATCCAATAATAATGATGCAATGGGAGAGAACACCTGATATTTTTTCCAGATTACATACATCCTTGCCTCCAAAGCAGGATGCAATGGAATGAATGTAACCTCAGAATCAGGGGTGATCAGATGTTCAAATGTAAGAAGTACGCCAAGCTCTTCTTTGACGAAGAAAGCACCATTGTTTGACAGGTTGGCAGTTCCAATTAGATTGATTTTATCTATGTTCTCACCACACCATCTGACGAGGTCGTGTTCCATGGATTGTTTTGATGCAATCAAATCAACTCCATAAAGGTCATCAACCTCTATATATTCTTTTGATGCCAGAGGATGATTTCGATTAACGAGAAGTCCTACGGTATCATTTCCGGGCACTTCAATAAAGTTATATCTGGATAAATCTGGCGGCTCTACAATAAAGGCATAGTCAAGAAGTCCACGATCCAGACGTTCAATTACCTGCTCTGTGTTACCACTTGTCAAATGAAACTGAAAAAGTGGATATCTGGCACGAAAATTTTTGATGATTCGGGCTAGGTGTCTGATTAAATGGGATTCAGCACAGCCAATGTATACTTCACCGCCTTGAATTTCTTCCATTGCTCTGAATTCAGCGGTGGTCTTATCAACCATTCCAATAATATCTTCGGCACGTTTGCGAAGAAGCATACCTTCATCTGTCAGATGAACACTGGCACTGCTTCGTCTAAATAGTTTTGTCCCTAATTCCTGTTCTAATTTTTTCATTTCCTTTGAGAGCGTTGGCTGTGAGACATGAAGTGTCTCAGCGGCTCTTGTCATACTGCCTTCTCTGGCAATTTCTATAAAATATTCTAAAACTCGTATTTCCATAGTGACCTCATTTATATCTATTATCATAAAAATTGTATTTAGAATTTGTCGTTTGGCATTTACGCCCGAGATTAACACTACAACCAGTATAAATTATCATGTTATTCGTGTCAAGAATAACATGATATGAAAACTGGATATTAGACATATCTGTGTCATGAACATATAATGAGATCATAGAAAGGAAATGAAACCATGGCAAATGCAAACGATACAATGGGAATGCTTCATGAAAATCTTGTAGATGCAGGATGTAATCCAAGTGATATCGAGTGTTGTATGAATTTAGCAAAAAATGATAGGTGGACTTCTATGCTTCCGACATTAAGATGCTATCGAAGTCAGCTGCTTAATACGATTCACAAGGAGCAAAGCAAACTAGATTGCTTAGACTATCTGATTTATAAGATTAGTAAAGAACACAATTCATAATGAAAAGAAAGAGGTAAAACAAAATGGCAGAATTAAATTTAGTGCAGGAATGGGACAAGACTTTTCCAAAGAGTGACAAGGTTAATCATAGTAAAGTAACATTTAATAACAGATATGGATTTACATTGGCAGCAGATATGTATGTTCCTAAAAATGCAGAAGGTAAGCTTCCTGCGATTGCAGTAATGGGACCATTCGGAGCATGTAAAGAGCAGTCGGCTGGACTTTATGCTCAGACAATGGCAGAGAGAGGATTCGTGACAATCGCAGTAGATCCATCATTTATGGGCGAGTCAACAGGAACACCTAGAAACATGGCTTCTCCTGACATCAATACTGAGGACTTTGCAGCAGCTGTGGATTTCTTATATGTTCAAGATAATGTTGATCCAGAAAAGATTGGAACGATTGGAATCTGCGGATTTGGTGGCATGGCATTAAATCTTGCAAGTATGGATATGAGAGTAAAGGCAACAGTAACATCAACCATGTACAACATGTCTCGTGTGAATAAAGATGGATATTTTGATGCGATAGACGAAGATGCTAGATACGAGTTACTAAAGCAACTTAATAAGACAAGAACAGAGGACTTTAGAAAAGGCAAAGTAACATATCCGGGCGGAGTTCCGGAGACACTTCCGAAAGATGCACCTTGGTTCTTTAAGGATTATCAAAAATATTACAAGACGGATCGTGGATATCATGTTAGAAGTGCGAATTCCAATGAAGGAAGAGTAGATACAGCAAAGCTTCAGTTTATCAATATGCCTACTGCTACAAACTCCAGTGAAATCAGAAGTGCAGTACTGATGATTCATGGAGAAAAAGCTCACTCATGCTATTTCTCAAAAGACGAGTTTAAGAAGCTTAAAGGGGCTAACAAGGAACTTATGATTATTCCGGGAGCAACGCATGTAGATTTATATGACAACCTTGAGGTAATTCCATTTGATAAGATGGTAGAGTTCTTTAATAAATATTTAAATGCATAAAACAGAGGATAATAAAGTGAATAATAATATGAATTTTAATTTTAACAATCCAACAAATCTTTTATTTGGAGTAGGAACATTAACCCAGTTGGGTGATCAGAAGTTACCAGGAAAGAAAGCACTTCTTCTGATTTCAAATGGTAAGTCTACAAGAGCAAATGGATACCTTGATAGAACAATCGATCAGCTTGAAAAGGCTGGTTCTGAGTATGTGGTATTTGACAAAATCATGGAGAATCCGGTGAAGGAAGTCATCATGGAAGGCGCAACTTTTGCAAGAGAAAATGCATGTGACTTCATCGTAGCACTTGGCGGTGGTGCTGTTATTGATTCTTCTGTTGCAATCGCAGCCATGGCTACAAATGATGGAGATCTTTGGGATTATGTCTATGGTGGAACTGGAAAGTGCCAGCCATTAAAGAATGCAGGACTTCCAATAGTGGCAATTGCAACAACATCTGGTACAGGTTCAGAGATGAATGGATTCGGTGTTATCTCAAATTTGGAGACAAATGAAAAGATTGGTTTTGATAAATCAGAGTCTATGAAACTTGCAGTTGGTGCAAGAACTATGCAGGGTGGACTTTTCGCGGCAAACCCTTGTGAGTTCACAGATGAGGATTGCGCAGGAGTATTTGAACGCTCATACAGATAAAAGAAAGAAGGAAATCAAAATGAATGTAAAGGAAGCAATTTATTCACGAAAAGCAACTCGTGTTATGGATCCGAATAAGCCTGTTGACATGAAAGTGGTAATGGAAATACTTGAGGATGCAAGCCATACAGCCTCATGGGCAAATAGTCAGCCTTGGGAAGTTTTCGTTATCACAGGTGAAACCCTTAAAAAGATGAACGAAATTTGGAGAGAAGAGTTCAAAGAAGTTCCACCATCTTGTCATGATATCAAGACACCTGGGTATGATGACTGGGGAATGGCTCCACGCTGTATTGAGAATATGAGTGAGTGGGGATCTCATAGAAAAGAGCAACTTCAGGATATTCCAAAAGAAGAACTGGATAGATTGAACATTGAGACTTTAAGAAATAATTACTATGCACCGGTAATTGTAATTCTTGGATATAAAAAGGGATTAACGGAGTATTCCGTATATGATCTTGGAGCATATGAAGCAACATTGATGCTTGCAGCACAGGAAAAAGGATTAGCAACTATGCCGGCAGCAACACTGACATATTTTGGGGATCGATTAAGAGAGATTGCAGATATTCCAGAGGATATCATTGCACTTGCCGGAGTAGGAATTGGTTATCCAGATGAAAGCAGTCCGCTCAATAAGCCAACAACTACAAGAAATTCAATAGAGAAATTTGTTAGAATATTTGAGTAAATATTAAAATGAAGAGAAAAAGCAATGGGATATTTGTTGATGACAGATATCCCCAACTGTGTATATGGAGGAAATGATGAATATATTAGTGTTAAATGGCAGCCCAAGAGTAATACGAACGAGTGAGATTTGACATTCTTGCTATCCACTCGAGCCAGATAGTATATGAGAATTGGGCAACAAACTATCTAATGTAAATTGAAAAAAGTAATAATTTATGATATAATAAAAGAAATTTAGGTAATAATATACTAAAATATCTTTTAGACGTGATGGAATGTATCCTGAAATACTATGAGCATTTGCAGATCAATCCAGCTGTGGCAGTTGCTGTAAAGGAAAAAAATCCGAAAAGGCGACAGAAAGATGCGAAGAAGCAGATCTAAGAGATTGGTATCGGAACGAAATCTCAGTAGACACTAAAATTACAGCAAAAAAAACGCAAGTGTAGAGAAACAGATGGAACTTAATGATCGATAATGAGAAAAATTATTGAGAGAGTTAGAGATAACTACTTGACACTTTAGCCTATAAGAATTAAAATAACATTGTTATTTTAAATGTGAATAGGAGGATTCATGAGACCTTTAAACGAACAGCTTGCTGCTGACATTCTGGAAGAAGCCTGTAAGCAGTTCTTAGAAAATGGATATTCTGCAGTGACGGTTCGTTCGATTGCAGCCGCTATTGGTGTCACCACCGGATCTATTTATAAATACTATCGAGACAAAGAGGCGTTGTTTGAGGCATTAGTATCAGAACCGGCACAGTATTTACTTGATTGTTATAAAAAAGCACAAATTAGTTTTGCTGCGCAAGATTTCGACTCACAGATGCAAATGTTAAAAAGCAATTCAGCAAAATCTGGCAATAACAGTATGTTGGAATATATGTATGATCATTTTAATGCATTTAAGTTGATTGCTTGCAGTGCGAAGGGAACGAAGTATGAAGACTATGTTGATCAGGTTACAGAAATTGAGGATGAGTCTAGCGTTGCTTTTATCGATATGATGAAACAGAATCATTGTGAGGTTCGAGACATCGATAGAGGATTGATGCATATTTTGTCAACAGCGCTTATTTCGGGAATGTTTGAAACAATTCGGCATGATATGCCTAGAGATAAGGCTCTTCAGTACATGAAGGATTTGCAGGATTTTTATACAGCGGGATGGTTTGAATTACTGGGGATTGGGAAGTCCTAATCCCCTTAATTTTCATACATGAGTTAGCATAAACTAACAGGAGGAACATACAATGAACCAAAAGAAAGAATCAAGCGTTGCCTGGGCGTTTTCTCAGGCAGGCGAAAAGAAGTACCAACTTGTACTCAGTGTGATTGTTGCAGTATTAGGTGTGATTTGTCAGGTAATCCCATTTTTGATAGCTGGACAAATTATGAGTCACTTAGTGAATGGAGTGAAAGATCAAAATACATATTATTCTCTATTTGCGTTTATGGCACTTTGCTTTGTGGGAAAAGCAGTTTTCCATGCAATTTCTACTTCACTTTCTCATGGGGCTACCTTCGAGATATTGGCTAATATTCGAAAGAAGGGATTGGATCATCTTGCAAAAATGCCGCTTGGTGATGTGTTAGCCAGACCTGCCGGAGAACTAAAAAACATTCTCGTGGAACAGGTGGATTCCATTGAGACAACGCTTGCACATATTATTCCGGAGTTTACATCCAATTTATTTGCGCCTATCGGCATTCTTTTTTTGCTGTTCATTACAGATTGGAGAATGGGACTTGCATCACTTGCGACAGTTCCGGTTGGAATGCTTTGTTTGATGGGAATGATGAAAGATTATGATAAAGCTTATGGTCGTACCGTGGAAGCAACAAAGAATCTGAATGATGTCGCATTGGAATATATCGGAGGAATTCAAGTGATTAAGGCTTTTAGCAAGGTTGGAAGCAGTTATGAAAGATTTGTTGCGGTTGCAAATGAAAATGCGAATAGCTGTATCGATTGGATGCGAGCATCAATTTTTTACATGACATTTGCCATGAGCATTATGCCTTCTACTTTGATTGCAGTACTTCCGATTGGTGGTCTGCTTGTCATGAAGGGAAGCCTTGAAGTATCCACGTTTTTGTACTGCATTATTTTATCGGTAGCGGTGCTTGGGTCGGTCATTACAATGATGTCCTATACGGATGATCTAGCAATGTTGGATACAACAGTAAAAGAGATTCGTTCGATTTTGGATGCAGAAGTGATGGAAAGACCTGCTCAGATGAAAAAAGTTCCGGATAACTTTGATATTCAGCTAAAGGATGTCCACTTTGCATATCAAGAAAAGGAAGTACTTCATGGAATTGATTTGAATATTAAAGAAGGCAGCTATGTTGCATTGGTCGGTCCTTCTGGAAGTGGTAAATCTACGATTGCCAGACTAATTGATGCACTTTGGGACATCAAGAGTGGTTCTATCTCTCTTGGGGGTGTGGATATCAGAGAGATTCCACTTGAAAAATATTCGGACTATATTGCCTATGTCTCTCAGGATAATTATTTATTCAATCAGTCAATCAGAGAAAACATTCGTATGGGAAAAACTGTTGGGGTTCCGGCAACAGATGATGAAGTTGTGGAAGCTGCGAAGAGAAGTGGCTGCTATGACTTCATCATGGGATTGGAACATGGATTTGATACAGTGGTCGGAAGTGCCGGAGGACATTTGTCTGGAGGAGAAAGACAACGTATATCTATTGCAAGAGCCATGCTTAAGAATGCACCGATTGTCATTTTGGATGAAGCAACAGCCTATACCGATCCGGAAAATGAAAGTATCATTCAGCAGTCTGTCGCAAAGCTAGTGGAAGGGAAAACACTCATTGTCATTGCTCATAGACTATCAACTGTAAAAGATGCAGATCAGATTTATGTTATGAATGATGGAAATGTCGAAGAAAGCGGAACACATGAAGAATTATTAGAACAGCATGGTTTATATGAAAAGATGTGGAAGGCTCATATCTCAGTAAAGGACAACATGGAAGGAGGCATGGAGAATGCTTAACATATTGCAGAAGTTTTTCGCATTTTGCGGAGAAGAAAACAAAAAGAAATTCAGAGTATCTATTATTCTCAGTGTGATTCAGGCGATGTTTTCAGCACTGCGTATTCCAGCAATTGCTGTATTGTTACAAGCCTGCCTGGAACAAAATGTGACAGTGAAAAGTATTCTTATATCTTTTGGTATCATGTTCGTTAGCGTCATTGGAATTGGCATCATCAAGAGTAAATCTTCCATGCTGCAGACGGAAGCCGGTTATGGCACATGTGCCGATAAGCGAATCGAAATTGCTGAGCATATGCGTTTCCTTCCAATGGGATATTTTAATGATAACAGCGTTGGATCTATCACTTCCGTGACAACCAATACCATGCATGGTCTTGAAAATGTGGCAACCAGAGTCATTATGCTCGTTTGCGAGGGTCTTCTTACAACAGCATTGATTGCTGTGATGCTATTATTCTTTGATTTGAGAATTGCATTGGTGTTAATCATTGGATTTGCACTGTTTATGTTGACCAATCATCTTCTGCAGTCTGCCTCTGAAAAGGTATCAGAACAGAAGATTGTGGCAGATAGAGAGATGGTTGAACAGGTCATCGAATATGTACAGGGAATTACGGAAGTTAAAACTTTTCATTTGATTGGAAATAAAAGCAAGGCACTAAACCGTTCCATCAAAAACAATGCTGAAATCAATAAGAAGATGGAGTTTACGCTTGTTCCATATATGGGAGTACAGACCTTAGTTACCAGATTGACTGGTGTAGCAATGGCGTTAGTTTCCGTGATGTTCTATCTAAACGGCAGTATGAGCCTTTTCTATACACTTCTTATGATTCTATCATCCTTCCTGGTGTTGGATGCACTAAGTACCGCCGGAAGCTATTCGGCACTACTTCGTGTCATTAATTTATCTGTTGATCTCGCAAATCAGATCTTAGATACAGAAGTGATGGATATCGATGGAAAAGATGAAGTTCCTACAAATTATAATCTTCACGCAGAGAATATTGAGTTCTCTTACGGGGATAAAAAGATTATTGATGGAATCACACTGGATATTCCAGAAAAGACAACAACAGCGATTGTTGGACCTTCCGGTGGTGGTAAAACAACACTCACTAATCTCTTGGCAAGGTTCTGGGATGTCGATGCTGGAAAAGTTACGCTTGGCGGAAAAGATGTCAAAGAGTACAGTATGGACTCTTTGATGAACAATTTTAGCTTTGTATTCCAAAATGTGTACCTTTTCCATGATACCATCGCAAATAATATTCGATTCAGTAACCCAGATGCCTCTATGGATGAAGTTATCGCAGCTGCCAAGAAAGCAAGCTGTCACGACTTTATCATGAATCTTCCAAACGGGTATGAAACAGTGCTTGGAGAAGATGGAGCCTCGCTTTCCGGAGGCGAAAGACAAAGAGTATCTATTGCCAGAGCAATCATGAAAGATGCTCCGATTATCATTCTGGATGAAGCAACTGCAAATGTAGATCCAGAAAGCGAAGTGGAACTTGTATCTGCAATTGAGGAGCTGACAAAAGAAAAAACCATTATCATGATTGCACATCGTCTCAAAACGGTACGCAATGCAGATCAGATTATTGTCATCGATCAAGGAAAGATTGTTCAGCAGGGTAAGCATGATGATTTGATGAAGCAAGAAGGAATTTATAAGAATTTCATCAGCGAAAGAGAAAAGGCAATCAGTTGGAGAATACACACTGCTTGATAGACAAAACACCAGCATTATCCTTGCGATAGGGGTAGTGCTGGCTTTTGCACATATTAAGGAGCATTTACGGAAATATTGAAATTACTGAAAGAGGGATAAGAATGGAACGACGTTATGAAATTCAAAATGCATATCAGTTATTAGGAAAAGAAGCGACTCTATATGATGGAATGTTCTGCGGATGTTTCTATATAGAGGGACAGAATCAGCGGATGGACTGGTTTATTAAGCATTTATATGAATCAAAAGGTTTCTTTACACCACCATACGAATCACTTCAGAGTCTTGAAAAGAGATTGGGTGATTCATATGAAGTTGCAGATGTATCTCATGCAGAATCAATAGTTTGTTTCTTTGCAAGAAAGGGTGATAGACAATGAGAATGCATGAATTCGGAAAGAATAATAAAGAGAATATCGTCTTGATTCATCCCTCCGGCGTCATGTGGGATTATTTTGCATACGTCTGGCCGTTATTGGAACAGAAATATCATGTAATTGTCCCAGCGCTTCCAGGATATGACAAAGAATCACCCGGTGAAGATTTTACCAGTGTGGAAGAGATTGCAGCGTGGATAGAAGAATGGCTGAATGAAAATCATTGTAGCAATGTTGCTTGTCTGTATGGATGTTCCATGGGTGGAGCAGTTGTCACAAGTATACTGGCAGATGACAAGTTGGCAATTCAGAATGCAGTTGTAGATGGGGGCATTACGCCATATCAGTTACCATGGTTAATCACTCGTCTTATCGCAATCAAAGATTTCTTGCTTGTGTCTACAGGAAAGTTTGGCGGAATGAGACTGCTGGAAAAAGCTTTCTCAACAGATGAATATACGAAAGAAGATCTGCAGTATGTGGCGGATGTATTAAAGTGGATTAGTTACAAGACCATCTGGCGAACATTTGAATCCTGCAACAATTACACAATGCCGAAGCTAATCGAAACAAGTTGTCAGAGCATCTACTATTGGTATGGTGCATCAGAAGAGAAAGATCGTAAATGGGACATCCAATATTACCAGAAGCATTTTCCATATACACAGTTTGAAAAGATAGAACACGTAGGACATGGTGGATTGGCTTCGTTACATCCGGATGAGTTCGCACAGAGAATGGAATCTCTTGTAAGAAGTGTATATAAAGAGGGCGTGTGAGGTGGCAAAAGAAGAAAAACATTTACCTGTAATCGGTATTGGACCACTGATTGTTGCACCACAGTTGATACTAACAGGCATCACAATTTGGATGGATAAAAGAAAGTTAATTCCAAGTATTACATCTCCGAATACACTTAGAGCATTACTGGTAATGATCGGAATTTCCATGATTTTAGCGGGAGTTGTTCTATGGTGGTCGGCGAACTTCAAAGAGAAGATTGATCAAAACATTAAAAGCAATCAATTGGTCACAAGCGGCAGCTATGCATGGGTTCGCAATCCCATTTACAGTGCATTCTGGCAGCTATGCTTTGGTATTGTACTCATGAATGGGAATATTCTATTGTGTATTGTTCCGTTGTTGAATTGGATTTATATGACGATATTGCTGAAGAATACAGAAGAAAAGTGGCTGTTTGATTTATATGGGAAAGATTATGAGCTGTATTGTAAAAAAGTCAATCGTATCATTCCTTTTCCAGAGAGAAGAAGTTGAAAAATGAGAATCTTAATTTTGATGTTTGTTGCAAAAGACAGAAAAGGCGGTCTCCATTGGTACCCGAAGCACTTTCAAGAAGTTGCAGTGGAAAGAGAGTTAACAAGCAATGAACAAATGGAGAAAATAGGAAAGACCGCAAAAATAACAGGGACAATTGAATACTGTATTTCGAAATGTATGTATGTAGAAATATTTGATTCATATGGTATTCGTGAGCTATGCAAGATTTTCTGCAATACAGATATCAATACGTACACAAATCTTACAAAACATGTATGCTTTACAAGATATTCTGATTTGTCTGATGGAAACTGTTGCCATGACTTGATTACAAGAAAGTGAAATAACGAGGTAAGGATTATGGAGTTTCAGGAATTTGGAGAAGAGAATTCTAAAACATTGGTATTAATGCCGGGAACATGCTGCACGTGGAAAATAAACTTTGGACGTGTCATCGATGCCTTGCAGAAACAGTATCATTTAATATGTGTGAACTATGATGGATTTGATGGGACAGGAAGCACTTTCCCAGATATGTTAACTGTGACTGAAAAAATTGAGGACTATATCATCGAGAATCACCAGGGAACAGTAGATGGAGCGTATGGTTCATCTCTTGGTGGAAGTTTTGTTGGTTTGTTAATTCAGAGAAAAAGAATTCATATCAATCATGGATTTATTGGCAGTTCTGATCTTGATCAAACTGGGAAGTTTGTTGGGAAAATTCAAGCGACTATTATCTCAAACTTGCTTTATCGTGCAAGTAAAAGTGAGAGGGGAAAGAAGCGTTTAATCAATGCCTTAAAAAAGGGAATCCATATGGAAGATACCAGTGGTATGGAAGAAATGATGTCGGATTTAACAATGGGTATATCTCATCTGAAAAAAGAAACTGTATACAATCAGTTTTATTCGGATTTAATCACGCCATTAGAAGATCAAATTGATGTAAACGATACGATTGTGCATGTCATCTATGCATTAAAAATGGGTGAAAAATATGAGGAACGTTATCTGAAACATTTCAAAAATCTGGATATTCACAGATTGGATATGCAGCATGAAGCATGGATGTTTGATAAAGAATGGGAAGAACCGGTTCTTGATGTAATCAATGAGTGTATGGAGATGCATGTAAAACAACAAGTTTAATAAACAGGAAACAAGGTGGTGAAAAAATGCAATCAGATATGAAGGTTCAACCTAAATTAACAGGCGCAGCAGAAACGATGTTGCAAAGCTTTTATGCCAGAGCAAAATATTCAAAATCAAAAGGTCATAAATTTTATGACGCAAAAGCAGTAGAGATTGTTGAAAAGCTTGATTATGATTTCAGTGATGCAGAAAAAGACGGTAAGATGAATCAAGGCGTCATTGCACGAACATTAGTGTTTGATGAGCTGGTGAGTGATTAGATTAGTCATCATCCTGACTGCACTGTCATTAATATTGCATGCGGTTTGGATACTCGCTTTTATCGTATGGACAATGGTTCAATCAATTATTCATCGTGATTATTTGGTGAACGGTTTCCATTGGAATACGAATTTTCTAATTACCCTTGTTCTTTGAATTGCGTCTTCAGTCTTGGGGCATTTTTGATTGATATTCATAAAATTTTTTAACTCCAAACTATTCCATTTAGTTATAAATTATAGCATATATTCATTTCACAAACAAGGATAAAGTATGTATAATGTAGTTGTAGCATAAAAAGTTACAATACATGCCAAAAGAAATGGAGGAACTTACAATGGGACTTGACAAGTTAGCAGGGTGGAACAATCAGGAAACAGGAACTGTAGCAGCGTGCGGAACAGCTTGTGGCACAGGCGATAAGCCAGAAGAGAAGCCAGCAGCGTGTGGAACAGCTTGTGGCGCTGGTGACAATCAGTAAGAAAATGAACATACAGGTGTCTCCATGGAGAATATTTCTCTAGGAAACACATTGAAATTAGTACAAGGATAATAAGCGAAGAACTTTGAAAATATACAATGACAACAGGAGGAAATTAAAAATGAAACATAAAAATTTAGCATTAGTGTTAGCGGGAACAATTATGGTTGGAGTACTTGCAGGATGTGGTGCAAGTGGGCAAACATCTTCGAAACAGACAGAAAGTGCGAATACAAAAGTTACAGAATTAGAAGTAGCTGAAACAGAGACAGTTGGGGCAGATGTAAACGCAGAGAAAGAAGCAAAGGCGATTAGAAAAAGACTTACTTCTTATAGGGATGCTCTTGCAGCAAATGATCCAGTAGCAGTTGCACAAAATTACACTTCTGACGGTGTTGTAATGGGTCCTGGGTCACCAACGGCAATCGGAGATGAGTTGAATGCAACATATACAGCAATTTTTGATAGCGTGGGACTTAATCTGGATTTTACAGTAGCAGATTATATTATTGGTAATAAGTATGCAATTGTTCAGTCTACCTCAGATGGAACAGCACTTGTTCAGGCAACAGGCAATGAAGTTCCAGAACAGAATCGAGAACTGTTTGTTATGGAAAAAGTTGATGGAGATTGGAAAATCGCACGCTATATGTATAACAAGATGGATACTTTAGTAGCGGCTACCGAGTCACAGGTGATTGAGAATACATCAACAGGCGGAGCGAAAGCAGATCAGGATGAAATTAAGGCTCTTATTGCAACAACTTATCGTGATGCATTGGCAGCAGGAGATGCAGATGGCATCGTATCAGCATTTGCAAAGGATGGCGTTGTAATGCCACCGGAAGGAGCAACTTATAGGGGCTCGGAGGCAGTAAAGGGTAACTATGAAGGTATTTTTAGTGCAGTATCTTTAGATTTACAGTTTGATATTGATGAAGTAGTAGTGGATGGTGATTATGCATTTGCAAGATCCACATCAAATGGAACATTAAAAGTTGTAGGTCAGGATGGAGAGGCTGAGGAAATCAACCGTGAGTTATGGGTGCTTCATAAGGTAGATGGACAGTGGAAAATTGCATATTATATGTATAATAAAATGTCATAATCTAAAAAGCTAGTTTTTCCAGTATGCAATAAAGATTTTTCACAAAAAAGCAGTTTATCGAGAGAAAGAGAGAAAAAATAGAGTGCGTAGATATTCCATAGAGAGTAGGTGTTAAAAAAGATGTTTAACTTTACAAAAAAAAGCGCAAGATACTAAGGAAGATGGAAGTAAAAAGTTAAGAGATGCTATTCAAACAGCAGATGCAATCATGATTGGAGCTGGAGCAGGGATGTCTACTGCTGCGGGATTTGTATATGCAGGTGATAGGTTTAAGCAGTATTTCTCTGACTTTGAGGAAAAGTATGGATTCCATGATATGTATACCGGAGGTTTTCATAATTACGACACGCTTGAAGAATACTGGGGCTATTGGTGTAGATATATTTATGTGAATCGCTATATGGATGCTCCAAAGAGTACATACTCTGATTTGTATAATATGATTAAAGATAAAGATTATTTTGTCCTTACAACAAATGTGGATCACTGTTTTCAGAAAGCAGGATTTGACAAGAAAAGATTGTTTTATACACAAGGGGATTATGGTCTACTTCAGTGTAGTGAGCCGTGTCATGAGGTAAATTATGAGAATGAAGAAATGATACATCAGATGATTCTTTCGCAGGGATATGTCATTGGTGCAGACAATGGTCTTACAGTACCGGAAGGAATTACACTGAAAATGACAGTACCGACAGAACTGATTCCCAAATGTCCAAAGTGTGGGAAACCGATGACCATGAATCTTCGTGCTGATGATACATTTGTTCAGGACGAAGGTTGGTATAAAGCAAATGACCGTTATGAGGATTTCCTTCGCAGACATAAAGCAATGAACATCTTATACTTAGAACTTGGAGTAGGATTTAATACGCCAGTAATTATTAAATATAATTTTTGGAATTTAACGAATCGTAATCCAAAAGCTACTTATATGTGTTTGAATTTTGGACAGGCATATGCACCAGGAGAAATTCAGAAAAGATCGATTTGCATAGA
>JPZU01000001.1:2740187-2759507 GCA_000875945.1 Lachnospiraceae bacterium TWA4
CGATTCAATCCAAACAAACGAAAGGAACTACAACCAAATTTGTTATGACCGATGAAGCACATAAACTGTGCCAAAAGCGTTTAAACTTCTGTAATGATTTTATGCATAAAGTGGCAAAACGTATTCTTCAGTTTGCAATGAAACATCAGATTGACACGATAATTTATGGACAGAATATCTACTGGAAACAACAAACAACCATGGGAAATGTTTCAAATCAGAATTTTGTGCAAATCCCATTTAATTTACTAAAAAATAATTTATCCTACTTATGTGAAGAACATGGGATTTGTTTGATTGGTCAAGAAGAATCCTATACATCAAAGGCTGATTTTTTAGCAGATGACTGTATACCAACCTATAATGAAGACCATTCACAAGAATCTGTGACATTTTCTGGCAAGCGAATCACGCGTGGATTGTATCGTTCAAACAATGGACAACTTATTAATGCAGACTTAAATGCCTCTGCAAATATTGGACGAAAATGTCTTCCTAATTTATTTAAACAATTAAAACCAGATTTTAATCATGTGTTAATTTTCAAACATCCAGACCAAGAATTTGTACATCTTACAAAGAAGCAAGTAATGGGTGTTCTTAGTCATGCAAAAATTAAACGATTAAGACGAAAAGGTTTGTTATAAAAAGTAATCCTTTTAGGATAGGGCTTTGTGAATAGCCATAAGCCACTTAGAGGGGCAAACGAAACCACACCTGATGATGATGTGGAGAACAACAGCTTCAGACGTGGTAATTCATTGAGATGATACCGTCGTATCATACCGTGAATCAGGCAATAGAAGATTCTAAAAATTTATTACAATGTTTATGGAATATGGATGAAGTGTCAGTTGCAAAGGGAATAGAAAAAGCTCATCAGGAAATTTCTATCTTAAAATACAATGATGAGAATGCACTAAGTTGTACCATTCAGCTAGCCTTTTACTATGCAAGAGAATACTATCAGATTATTAGGGAGCTTCCATCAGGAAAAGGTTATACAGATATTTGTTTTATACCAAGACCGCGTTATAAAGACAAGAGTGCAATTATTATTGAGTTAAAATGGGATAAGAACGTGGAAACAGCAATGAATCAGATTTATAAAAATAACTATCCAGATGCATTAAAAGATTATACAGATAATTTATTGCTATGTGGCATTAATTATAATAAAGCAGATAAAAAGCATGAGTGTAAAATTGAGAGGTTTAAGCTAAAATAAAAATTTATGGAAAAGGCTTTTCATATTTTTAAGTCGTAGATGATGGTAGAGATAAAGAGAATATTTTTTCTGCTGCACGCCGAGTTGGAACACCGGAAGAAATCATCCGGGAAAAAGAAAAAAACAGCAGTTCACAGATGGGGTAGTTATGCAGTACAGAAAAAGGATTAGAGATATGAGATCAGTTATCTAAAAGAATTGGAAACAGAAAACAAGAAGTATCCTGTTATAGGTGTTGTATATCAGAGATGGTGTACGACACCTATTTTGGTTGACAAGGACACAAAATACGATATAATGTGTCCGAGGAAACAAAAACGGAGAACTTGATATGTTATCGTTAATTTCTGAATTTTTAAATAAGCAAGAAATAATCTCAAAATTAAATGAGAGCGAAAAACTACATGGCATGGGCTTTACGGATGTGCATACGATTGTAGCAATCAGTGAGATTGACCATGCCAATGTGACTAAGATTTCAGAACATATGCTGATGACGAGAAGTGCAATCAGTAAGGTTATGAAACGATTGGAAAAGCAGAATTGTGTCGAGCGATATATGGAGCCTGAAAATCAGAAGGAAATCTATTTTAGGCTGACCGAGCAGGGAAAACAGGTTGTAAAAGAACATGATAAGAGGCATACAAAATGGGAAAAGCAAGACCGAATTTTCTTATCTCGTTATTCCAAGGAAGAACAGAAGTTTTTAGAATCCTTTTTTCAGGAATATAATGAATATTTAGAGCAGAAGATAGAAGAATTGGAGGAAAAGAAATGAATCATATTATTTCAAAATTACTGATGTATGGAGATATGAAGGAAGACTCCATATTGGTGCAGCTTGCAGATATCTGTGAAGCACTAGAGGATAAGCAGACAAATGTCAATCGTCTTCGGACAAGACTTTTGGTTCAGGTAAAGAGAATCCTTCAGGTGGCAACCGATTATGGATTTGATAAAAATATCTGGCATAATTATCTGACATATCTGCTGATTACAAATGAGAATCCATTTACGATTACTTGTGAGAAAGTTGGTGCGCAGGATGGAAGTGTCAATGATTTTGTAAAGGATGATTTTGCTGCCTTTAAGGAATTGTTTGATTATGGTTTTTCAGAATTGGAGAGCAAGCTACATACAGACTGTTTTACAAGATTATCAAATTATAAGGCAATCCAGAAAACAGAATTTATGTATAACAGAAATGTCAGCGAGAAGATTCAAAGTTTAAGTGAGCAGCTTGAGCAGGCTGACAGTGCAGAACAGTTTTTCTATATTGTAACAGAGTTCTATAGGCAGTACGGTGTGGGAATGTTTGGATTAAATAAAGCATTCCGTATTACCAATAATGAGGCAGATGGAGCAGTAGAGATTATTCCAATCAACAATATGGATCGTGTGGTCTTAGACGACCTTGTAGGGTATGAAATCCAGAAAAAGAAACTGGTGGATAACACAAGAGCTTTCGTAGATGGAAAGAAAGCCAATAATGTACTTCTATTTGGAGATAGTGGCACGGGTAAATCGACAAGTATCAAGGCAATCGTCAATGAATTTTATGAAGATGGTCTGCGTATGATTGAGATTTATAAGTATCAGTTCAAGGATATTTCCAATGTAATTGCTCAGATTAAGAACCGCAATTATAAATTTATTATTTACATGGATGATCTGTCCTTTGAGGAATTTGAAATTGAATATAAATTCTTAAAGGCAGTCATCGAGGGCGGTGTGGAGACTAGACCAGATAACATTTTAATATATGCCACATCCAATCGTCGTCATCTGATTAAAGAGACTTGGTCAGATCGCAACGATATGGAATTTGATAATGGAATTCATCATTCTGACACAGTAGAAGAAAAACTTTCTCTTGCAAACAGGTTTGGATTGAGTATTCGTTATTCAAAGCCAACACAGAAGGAATATTTCTATATCGTAGAAGAACTTGCCAAAAAAAATGGTATTACAATGGATGTAGAAGAACTGCATAAAGAAGCAAATAAGTGGGAAATGATGTATGGTGGAATCTCTGGAAGAACCGCACAGCAGTTTATCAATTATTTGCAGAGTGTGCAGTAAGAAAGGTATACTATGGAATTATATGAAAAAATAAATCTTCATTCTCATATCTATCGTTGTCATCATGCGGAAGGAAGTGTGGAGGACTATGTACAGGAGGCATTAAAACATCGTGTAGAAGTGCTTGGGATCTCCGACCACACACCTTTTCCTGAAAAGCGGGATGAGGGAATCCGTATGGAGCTAGAGGAGTTTCCTGATTATGTAAAGGAAATTGAGGATGCACAGAAAAAATATCCTCAGATAAAACTTTTAAAAGGACTGGAATGCGATTATACGCCAGAATTTATGGGGTTTTATAGTGAACTGAAAGAAAAGTATCAGCTTGATTATCTGATTGGAAGTGTACATTTCTTTTATGAAAATGGGAAAATGGTTGATGTATTTGAGGAACCTTTGAATCATAAACGTATGAGACTTTATACCGATCAGATGCTTGGAAATTTGGATACAGACATATTTGATTTCATTGCACATCCAGACCTGTTTGTTATGCGCTTGGAAACATGGGATTCCTATGCAGAGGATTGTGTTCGGGAGATGTGTAAGCTGGCAGAGAAGAAGAAACGAGTCTTAGAAATTAATGTCAATGGACTTCATAAGCTGGGAAGTCCATATCCGGATAGGAGGTTTTGGAAGATTGCCAGTGAGTACCAGATAGGTACAATTATTAATTCAGATGCACACAGAGTAGAAAATTTGTGTGCAGAAAAGGAATATGGGTATCAGATACAGAAAAAGTATTGCCTTAGACAATCAGCACAGGATATCATAGAGAAGATTCTTTAAATCGACATTTTGGGCAATTCGTGTAGAAGTTTGAATTTGCTAGACATGGTAGTGACCATGACATTTATAAACGAGGGGACGATGAAGAACAAGTTCCTAGACATCGTGAGATAAATGAAAGACTAGCTAGAGCAATAATTAAAAAGTGGAAGTCGTAAGGCTTCCACATCCCCAACTTTAAATTTTATAGATATATAAGTAATAGGGAGGTAAAGAGCATAAAAGTAATTTATCCCGTAATTTTTACAGATGTTGATACAAACATCTTAATTGAGGTACCTGATTTACAAATTCTTACACAAGCTAATGATGAAGCTGAAAAAGCTCATGTTAATGTGTCAAAAGTTCTTCAAGAAGCACTCCTTCAAAAATTAGGAGTATCAAGATAATTGAATATTATCAGCGAAAAGTCAATTACTAGTATTTGGTGGTTGGCTTTTTTATTTTGATTAACCCCCTAGAACGGGCAGGTTGTTTTTTATATACTTATAAAGCATAAATACCTATTTAATATAAGTATTTGTTATTTAATATAATTACCCTTATAATAAGAGCGAACAAAAGATGAATTCAAATTAGAGAAAAGGAGATATTTATCCTATGTATAAGAAAACCAGATTTTTGACAGCGTGTGTACTTCTTTCATGTGTTTTAGCGACAGGTTGTAGTGGAAATGGTGTTGTAAATCAAAACGAAAAGGCAACAGATACGGTTGTTCAAAATGAAAAGACAAATGAAGATATGAAGACAAGTGAAAACATACAAAATCGAATTGTACTTACATCTGAAATAAAAGAATTAGAAAAAGGATTATCAGCAGTTCGATTTGAAGGTAATGATAACTTTGAAGATTTTCTAAATGCTGGTGGAGCAAGTTCGGATGCAGATGTCATAAAATTTCTGTCCACAAAACTATTAGCAGATATTGATATAGATACTTCTCAGATTTTTGGATGCAGTACAATTGCTGTCACAGATGAAAATGGCAATCATCTTTTTGGCAGAAACTTTGACTGGGATTCCTGCGATGCGTTAGTTGTTGTATCAAAACCCGAACAGGGATATGCTTCTGTTTCAACCGTAAACACAAATTTTATTACTGCAAATGCAGGATTTACCGTAGGATTAGCTCTAAAAAAAGATGAGATTATGACACTTGCATCTCTCTATGCACCATTGGATGGAATGAATGAGGCAGGATTTGGCATTTCTGTAAATATGATTTCAGATTCTGCAAGTATTGAGCAGGATACTAATAAGCCGGATTTGACGACAACAACAGCAGTGAGAATGTTATTAAATAAGGCAGCAACTGTGGATGAAGCAATCACACTGTTAAAACAATATGATTTGCACGGCTCAATGGGAATGATGGTTCATTTTGCTATGACAGATACAACTGGAAAAAGTGTAGTGGTCGAATATATTGGTAATGAAATGAGTGTTGTAGAAACTCCCATTGTTACAAACTTTTATCTGACAGAAGGAGAAAAGTATGGAATAGGAACTAGTCAGTCTCACGCTAGATATGAAACTTTAGAGAATACTCTGGAGCAGAAAAAAACAATGAACAGATTTCAGGTAAGAGATACTCTGGACAGTGTGAGTAAGCATAATTTTGATGAATACGAATCGACGGAATGGAGTGCAGTATTCCAATTAGATGAAGGTGTGGTGGACTATTATCACAGAGAAAACTATACCAAAAGTTATACGATTGCTATTGAAAACTAGTAACGAAGGAGATTATTTATGGCAGTGATAAAATTATTTCACGAATTGCTTTTGCTTAGAAAAAATCAGTGGAAGTCAAAAAAGCAGATTAAAGAATTACAAAATGTGAAGCTTAAAGAACTGCTTGTAGTTGCTTATCGCAATTCTGCTTATTACAAAGAATTATTTCATCAAGCTGGAATTACCGAACAAAACATAAAAAATGTAGCATTATCTGATTTACCTACCATAGATAAGACAACCTTGCTGGAACGATTTGACGAAGTTATTACGGTATCTGATCTTACGCAGGAAGAAATGAGAGCGTTTGATAAGGAAGAAACAATAAGTAAAAAAATTTTAAAAGACAACTATCATATTGTTCATTCATCTGGAAGTACAGGAATGCCTAGCTATTTTTTATATGATGAAGCAGCATGGCATCAGATGCTTCTTGGAATTATTCGTGGAGCACTGTGGAATATGTCACTTCCTCAGATGATAAAACTTTTGATAAAAGGTCCACGAATTGCATATCTTGCAGCAACCGATGGAAGATATGGTGGTGTTATGGCTGTGTCAGATGGAATCGAAGGATTAAATGCAAAAGAGATTCAGCTTGATATCAACCAGCCAACAAAGGAATGGATTAAAAAATAAAAGAGTTTCAACCCAATATAATTATTGGATACCCATCTGCAATTAAAATTTTATCTGAACTGGTACAGCAGGGGAAAGTTGATGTAAATATCATGCGAGTGATTTCCTGTGGAGAACCCTTAGATACAGGACTTCGCACGTATTTGGAAGAAGTATTTCATGTTCCTGTGATTAATTTTTATGGGGCAAGTGAGTCACTGGCAATGGGCGTAGAAGCATCCAAAGAAGAAGGAATGATTCTATTTGATGATATGAACATCATTGAATCAATTAATGGAAGAATGTATCTGACCTGTCTGTACAATTATGCGATGCCACTGATTCGTTATGAAATCACAGACCGTATTGATATTGTAGAAGCAAGTGAGACAGATCGTTGTCCATTTTCAAGAGTGACTGGATTAATCGGTAGAAATGAAGATATTTTGTGGTTTACCGATAACGAGGGCAATCGAGAATTTTTACATCCACTTGCAGTAGAGGGGCTATGCATAGAAAATTTAAAAGATTATCAGTTTAGACAGGTAGGAGAGCAGGAATTTGAACTCTTAGCTGAAACAAAGGAAGATAGTGATTTGACAAAGATATTTAACGAGCTACACAAAGAACTATCCCGAATTTTGAGCCAAAAAGGACTAGAATTTGTGAATTATCAGATTCGATTCGTAAATGCGATTGCCCCAAATCCTAAGACAGGGAAAAAACCATTAATACTTGCAAATTACAGCAAAACGGAGGAATTGCATGAGAAATAAAGCAGTTTTATTACAAGGAAAAAATATTTACAAAGATTTCATAAGTGGAAAGAACAGCACTTCTGTATTAAAAGGTGTCAATATCACGATTTATGAGAAGGATTTTACCGTTATTATGGGTTCATCCGGTGCAGGCAAATCAACACTTTTATATTCTCTAAGCGGTATGGATACAATCACAGATGGTGAGATTATTTATAAGAAGCAAGAGGTAAGTAAATTAAAAGAAAAAGAGCAGGCAAGACTTCGTGCGAAAGAATATGGATTTGTTTTTCAGCAGGCAAATTTGGTCAGTAACTTATCCTTATATGAAAATGTTGTAGTGTCTGGAGTGCTTGCAGGAAAGTATAAAGAAAAAGAAGTAGAACAACAGGCAGATGAATTTTTTGAGGAAATGGAGATTTGCCATGTCAAGGATCATTTTGTAAGTGAGGTATCTGGTGGTGAAGCCCAAAGAGCTGCGATTGCAAGAGCGATTATAGGAAATCCAGGGATACTATTTGCCGATGAACCGACAGGGGCATTAAATCGTGCGGGAAGCGAAAAGGTACTGGATATATTTACAAGATTACACGAAGATGGTCAGAGTATTCTTATGGTCACTCACGATATCCATGCAGCAGTAAGAGGTAATCGGATCATCTATTTAGAAGATGGGACTATCACGGGAGAGTTAGATTTGGGAGAATATATTCCAGAAGAATGTAAAAAAAGAGAGGAAATACTAGGCGCTTGGCTTTCCTCGCTTAGGTGGTAATGGATATGGTAATAAAAAACTTATTTGGACAGGAATCAAAAGACATAAGCATACACTTTTTGGAATTATGATTTTAAGTTTTTTGACGATTATGACGTTAGGAAGTTTGTTAACCATTTGGACAAATTCCCACAAGTATATTTCAGATGAGCAGACTCGTATTGGATATGGTGATTTATCCCTATGGGTGTCAAACGTTCCAGAGGATGTAGAGATAGAATCTGAGATTGAAAATCTTCCAGAGATAAAACAGGTAACATCACAGAGAATTATTTACACAAACTATGAAGCAAATGGGGTAGAGTCGGATAGTGAAGGACAGCTCATTGTATTTGACAGTACCGTACCGTATCGTTTTTTTGATGCCACACTTAGGGATTATGAGGATGCACCAGAGCAAATTGGGGATGGAGAAGTCTATGTTCCAGCTTCTTTTGCATCTATGATGAATGTAAAAGTGGGTGATCATCTCACTGTTCGTATGACCAGAAACCGTGGGAATGTTTCTTTTGTAATAAGAGGATTTTATGAAGATCCAGTGATGGGAAGCTCCATGATTGGAATGAAAGGCTTATTAATCAGTGAACAAGACTATTTGAAACTTTTTAGTATGCTTCAAAACGCAGGAATTGATAGTCTTGCAAGAACAGGACAAATTCTTCATGTGACTGCAAAAGAGTCGGCAGTCAATCAGACAAAACTTCTTTCTTCCATTTTGACAAATACCCATATATCGTCAATTCTTGAATTTAGTCATAGTAAAAGTGTTATGGAAGGTTTTATGTTGGTCTTACAGAATGCG
This sequence comes from Lachnospiraceae bacterium TWA4, assembly GCA_000875945.1. Taxonomy (GTDB): domain Bacteria; phylum Bacillota; class Clostridia; order Lachnospirales; family Lachnospiraceae; genus TWA4. Next base: position 2,748,974 of record JPZU01000001.1, read on the forward strand.
TTTAGTGGATTTTTGCTGGCGTTTGTGATTGTTTTAGTGATTGTTGTACTCATTATATTAAGCTATTCGATTCGTGCGGGTATTGATTCGGACCAAGTGAATATCGGCAGATTAAAAACAATGGGTGTTACCAGCAGAGAAATTCGTATTTCACAAATCATTCAATATGTAAGTGCTATTTTTATCGGAATGATTGCAGGTCTTAGTTTTGTTCCGGTTGTAACAGAGAGAATCAGTCATTTGATGATCGAGGTGACAGGTGTAAAAATCCCGCAGGTAGTACCACTAGTTTTACTTGTGGTTATTATTTTGGCACTTCTTATTTTGTTTACATCCTTTATTGTGGTATTTACCAGAAAAATTATTTCCATCAGTCCGATGTCAGCCATCAGAGAAGAACGACTTCATTTTCATAGAAAGGCGATGCCCTCCGTTAAAAAGAATTTACAAGTTACGATTGCAATCCGACAGATTATTACAGGAAAGAGAAATTATATTAGTGTTTTGTTGATCGCAGTTTTGTTGACCTTCTTTGTATCTATGATTGGTAGGATGAACATCTGGCTTGGAAATGACGGAAAAGGTATGATGGATGCATTTAATCCAGCAGATCACGACATTGGAGTTCAGATGTTTGGATCAAGCAGTGATGAAGATGCGAGAAATCTGATTTTAAGTGTTACTGGTATTACAGATAGTTATGAACTTGCAATGCCAAAAGTCACAATCGGTGGGACTGGACTTACTGCAAATGTCATCACTGACCCTCATCGTTTTCATATTCTGGATGGTCGAACAAGCAGCAGAAATGATGAAATAGTCATTACTGAATTTGTTGCTTCAGATATGGGTGTAACGATTGGTGATAAGCTGAGGGTTGTAGGAGATAGTGGAAGCGAAGTGTATACAATTGTAGGAATTTATTCCTGCGCCAATGATATGGGTTCCAATATAGGTATGAGCAAAGAGGCGTATTTAAAGATTGGGCGTGATGACAAAAGAATCTGGTGTCATCATTATTTCCTTGAACACCCGGAACGAAAATATGAAGTAACCACTCTTTTAGAGCAGACCTATGGTGGAGATATTCATGTACATGAAAATACATGGCCTGGACTTTTTGGAATCATAAGTGCTATGCAACTATTGGTCATTCTTATGTATGTATTGTCAGCAATTTTCATTTTTATTGCAACGTGGCTTACCACAAGTAGACTTTTACAAGAAGAAAAAAGAACTATTGGTATATATAAATCGTTGGGATTTACTAGCACAGGCTTGCGTGTATCATTTGCAATTAGATTTTTGATTTGTACGGGAATTGGTAGTATTGTGGGAACATTTCTTTCTAGTATCTTTGCAGATCATCTTGTATCAGAGGTCATGAAATTAGAAGGAATCAGTAATTTCTCTGCTAATCCAACAGTACTAGAATGGATGTTGCCAGGAATACTTATAACCATGATATTTACCTGCTTTGCATTTATTACAAGTAGAAAAATGAAAAAAACAAGCATGACAGTGCTAATTAGTGAATAATGAAAAAGGCTCTTTCTATAGTTGCATAGCTATAGAGAGGGCTTTTTCATTAACCAGTACACGATAGATATATATAGATAACAAGTAAAAAGTAAATCAAAAGCAAATCAATTAAGAATCACATTGGCTTTTTTGCGTAAAGTTTTTTACATACCTTAATAAATTTTTCTACACCAGAATGTTTATCTAAATTACTATGATAGTAAATTCCAAATGCAGCATGAGGGGATTCCTTCCAGTTCAGCACGATTAGTTCATCATGATTTACGAAATGATGTTCAGGAATCATTGTGTATCCAAGTCCAGCACAAGCAAGCCCTAATGCTTCATGTGTGTTGCTGCAGATGATATTATCTAGTTCATCATTTACTGGAAGGATTCGATATCCCCTAGAATAAAAGCTTTTTAATAAATAGGGAGGAATGTTTAATATTTGACGATAATTCCAGAGTTCTTCTGTGGATATTTCTCTTGTTCGATTTTTAGTTTCTATATCTTCTATAAATGGTTTTGCAATTTCATGTGATTTTGCCACAACGCACATAAAACCATTATCTGCCAGTTTTTTAAAAACGATACTACTATCATCAAATTTAGAATCTCTTATCCCGATTACAATATCTAGCTGGTGCTTGCTTAATCTACTTAAATTAGCGTCGGTTTGGTCGCAAATGAGTTCTGGATTTAGTTTTTCGTTGCTACCATCTTCTACAAGTAATTTTAGTATTTTACTAATGAGAGGCATTTGACTTGGATCAGAGTATCCGATTTTTAGGGCATTTCTCTCAGCAGTATAGTAGGAACTAATCCAGTCCTTACTGTGATAAAAGATTTTTAATATGTCTCGTGCTTCAGGCAAGAATTGTTGACCAATGGGAGTCAGAGCAACTGATCTAGATGTTCGATTAAATAGGGATGCTCCAAGTTCTTCTTCCATTGATTTGATTTGTTTTGATACTGCAGGTTGTGTCAGTCCAAGTTCTTCAGCAGTCTGCATAAAGTTAAGTGTCGATGCCAAGCTAACAAAACATTCTAGTTGATTGATATTCATAAAATTCTTTAACTCCTAACTATTCCATTTAGTTATAAATTATAGCATATATTCATTTCACAAACAAGGGTAAATCATATATAATGCAATTGTAGTAAGAAACAAGTTTACTGTTCACACTCACGTCATTTTTATTATTCGAGGTCGCACGCTGATGTGTGAACTATAATTAAGAAACTATAACGTATATTTAAAAGAAATGGAGGAACTTACAATGGGACTTAACAAATTAGCAGGATGGAACAATCAGGAAACAGAAGCTACAGCAGCATGTGGAACAGCTTGTGGTGCAAGTGATCAACCAGCAGAGACACCAGCAGCGTGTGGAACAGCATGCGGTGCAAGCGATAAGCCAGCAGAAACACCAGCAGCATGTGGAACAGCTTGTGGCGCAGGCGATAATCAGTAAGAAACTAAATGGATGTAGATGTGTGGAGTTGTTGCAAAATAAGTATTGAGGCTTCCAATATTCCAAAGTGTACGTATTTTTGAGACAGATGTACGAATTGGACGGACATAGTCCGGAAAAGACGTACAGATGTCAGAAAAAGTTCGCGTACACAGGAATATGGAAGATAAAAACAGTTTTGCAACAGCCCCCATGCAAAAAATGTTAAGTGCATTTCCCTATGTGCTTGAAAGTCGAACAAATAGGGAAACACACTTAACAGATAGATTTGAACTAATGGAGGTAAGGATGATGAAGTCATATTTTTCTTTTCAGTGGCATATTACAGATGATTGTGATCAAAGATGTAAACATTGTTATATTTTCGCAGAGAACAACTGCAAGAAATTAGATTCTATGGATTGGGAACAGATGCTTGATGTGGTAAAAAATTGTGAGGATTTCTGTGAGACATATAATAGACTTCCTTACTTTTATATTACAGGTGGTGACCCAATTCTTCATCCACATTTCTGGGATTTGATGGAACTTATGAAAGAAAAAAGATATCCATTCACATTGATGGGAAACCCATTTCATTTAACAGAAGATGTCTGCAAGCGATTAAAAGAATGTGGATGTCAAAAATATCAGATGTCCATTGATGGACTAGAAGAAACTCATGATTGGTTTAGAAAGCCTGGCTCTTTTAAAACGACACTTGAGAAGGTAAAGTTGATTAATAATGCAGGTATTAGATCCGTTATCATGACGACTGTTTCTGGAAAAAATATAGATGAAGTACCAGGAATTATTGATGCGGTAGTTAAAGCTGGTGTAAATGTCTATGCATTTTCAAGATACTGTCCAACCAGTCAGGAAAAAGCAGATGAGAGCAACGAGAACTATATGACACCAGAGCAGTACAAAAATCTGCTTACAATTTGTGATAAGAAATTTGAGGAGTATAAGGCTGCTGGATGTCAGACTTATTTTAATAAGAAAGATCATCTTTGGACTTTATATGAATATGAAAAGGGAACGTTCAAGATTCCTGAAAATGCTGACCCTACTATGATTTATGGGGGATGTAATTGTGGCAACTGTCATATGACCATCACACCAAAGGGTGAAGTATTTGCCTGCAGACGTGTACAGAATAGTCGTGTTGCAAATGTATATGAAGAACATTTAGCTGATGTATGGGTAAACCAAATGGAGAATTACAGACAGTTCGATAAATTTAAGAAGTGCTCGAAATGTGAGTTAAAAGCGTGGTGCAGAGGATGTCCTGCGGTAGCAAGTGGTGCAGATGGGGATTTCTATGCGGAGGATCCACAGTGCTGGAAGGTGTTATGAGGTGGTGTTTGCGAAGCAAATGACGGAGTCCTGATAACTGAAAGGTAGGGTAAGTTATGACAAATATTGACTTTTTTAAATCATTAGATTACAACAATGGATTGGAAGTTGCAGTAAAGACGCTTGAGCGTTTTCCGTTACAATATGGTACAACGCTAGGTTTGGATGGCAATCCTCAAATCAGACCATTGGAATTTAAGTTTGAAGAAGATGGAGTGCTCTATTTTGATACAGTGGATTTTTATACCTCGTATAAAGAAATGAAGGCTCATCCAACCTTGCAGCTGTGTGTTTGTGATCAGGAAACAATGACGTATGTTCGCATTGGTGGAACGGTAAACTTTACAAGAGATAAAAAAGTCATAGACAGATGCTTTGAAAACAGCCCCGTTCTCACCTCCCAGTTTGGAAATCATAGAGAGGTTGTAGTTGGATATTATCTTACAGATACATGGGTGGAGTTTAATTCGTTTGCAGAGGGGCTTAGTCCACATAAGTATCAGTTGCCAAAAAAGCTAGTTAATAAATTTGAAGGAGGAATCTGAATATGTCACTGAAATCTATACCAGAAAAAATGAAGGCAGTGGTTCTTACCAAACCAACAACTGCCAAAGATGTAGTACTTACAAAAATTGATGTGCCAAAGGTACAGCCTGGTTGGGTACTTGTAAAAGTAAAAGCCTTTGGACTCAATCATTCAGAGCAGATTTTAAGGCTCCATGAGATTGAAGCAGATTATATTCAGAAACCAATCATTCCAGGAATTGAATGTATAGGAGAGATTGCAGATCCTTCGGACACTCATTTTACGGTTGGTCAGAAGGTTGTGGCTCTTATGGGTGGAATGGGAAGAAGTTTTAATGGAAGCTATGCAGAATATGCGCTTCTTCCAGCACATCATGTATTTGCAATAGAGAGTAAATTAACTTGGAAAGAGATTGCTGCTGTGCCAGAGACCTATTTTACAGCTTGGGGAAGTCTGTTTGAATGTCTTGATTTACAAAAAGAAGATACCCTACTTGTTCGTGGAGCAACCTGCGCTCTTGGATATGCCGCTATCCAGATAGCAAAATCGATTGGCTGCAAGGTGATCGCAACTACGCATAGAGAAGAAAAATTATCTTTGATTGAGGATGCAGATCTTGCAATCGTAGATGATGGAGATCTTAGAGGCAAAATAGAACCTGTGACAAAGGTGTTGGAACTTGTAGGACCTAAGTCGCTTCGCAATTCCTTATTACTTGTAAAGAAACATGGTATTGTATGTCATACAGGGGTACTTGGAAATGTATTTGCATTAAACAATTTTGACCCAATCAAAGCAATTCCGAATGGCGTATATCTGACAGGATTTCATAGTAATTTCCCAACACAAGAGATTATGATGGATATTTTTGCGTTTTTTGAAAGCTATGGTGTTTCTCCTAAAATTGGTACAAGCTATACGTTTGATAATATTACGCAGGCAATGATGGATATGGATCATCATAAAGTAAATGGTAAGATTGTAGTTGAAATGTGAGGTGAACCGTATGGATTTAGCTACTTGTTTAAAGAAAATGCAGCTTGTGGGGGTTCTCGCTTTTGCGACTGTTGATGAGGATGGAAAAAGTAATGGGAACAGAAGTAAAAACACATTTTAAAGTAGATAAATCAAAGTGCATCAAGTGTGGAAAATGTCGAAATGTCTGCTCTGGTATGGTGATAGAATACGACAAAGAGGGTTATCCTTACATGAAGGAATTTGAACGCTTTGGATACCAATAGTTTTAGTGATTTCTTTTATAAGAAAATGATAAAAAGAATATCTTGATAGATACCCTATGGCATTAATGCTGTAGGGTATTTTGCTATGTGTTAAACACATACTACCATAAAGAATGGGAACTGTACTTCATGTGATATAAACACTTATAATATGCATGTAATCGATGAAAGGAGCAAATCATGAAAAGAAAAATCATGCTATTTATATGCATCATAATTATAGCTTTATTAGCTGTGGGGTTCTTTGTCAGAAATGGACAACTTACAGATAAGCAAGGACAGAATCAGAAGACTGAGACCAGTGAAAGTGTATCCAGCTCAGGAGAAACGAAAGAAGCCAGTGACTCATCAATGTTAGAAGTTGGAACAGAGAAACAAAAAGGATTTATCAATGACAATGTTCTCCATTCAGACATTGGAGATATTCATTTTAGCAGCTACATACCAGATACTTATGATGGATCTGAACCTTATGCCTTGTTTATTACCCTGCCAGGCTGGGAAGGGCTTTATTTTCAGGGAGTAGGTGCAAATATGTATGAGGATTTCGGTCCTGAAGCAATCAAATATAATGACAAAATGATTATTCTGTCCACACAGCTTGATGATTGGGGTGAGACTTCTGCAAATATGGCAATCGAGCTGACGGAGTATTTCATTGAAAATTATAACATTGATACTAACAAAGTATATCTTCATGGGATGTCTGGTGGCGGAGAAACTGGTTCTCTAGTTATGGGGAAAAGACCAGATTTATACACTGCATATTTAATGACAAGTTCCAAATGGGATGGTGATTTGAATGTTCTGGCAGAAGCAAAAACACCTGTGTATCTGGTAATCGGAGATGATGACAGTTATTACGGTTCATCATCACTGAAAAATGCTTATAAAAAGCTGCATGAGCTGTATGAGAGAAAAGGGCTTGAGGAAGATACAATAGATCGACTTCTTGTTTTAGATGTGAAAGATGCAAAATATTTTACAGATAGAGGATACAAAGATCAGCATATGGGCGCAGCGTCCTTTGCTTATGAAGAAGACATTATGAGCTGGCTATTTGCGAGGTGATGAAGAATGCCTGACTAGGACGATATACATCCTTTTGGAGCTTGCTTATAAAAGGATGTATATAGGACTAGTATGATAGTCTGATAGGACGCATGAGCATGAAGCGAAGCAAAATGCGAATGGCATTCTGACAGAATTAGGAAAGGAAGGCAGATACATGAGAAGAGAAATCACTATTTTAGGAGCAATACTTGTACTGTTGATAGCAGTTGTCAGTGGATGTGGCAGGAAAGATAACACATCAATTGAAGATACAAATAATAGCACTACGATAAGTGAAAATAATACAAATAAAAGGCAGGATGGTGAAATCGTGAATTTACATAGATTACCGGAACAGATTATAGAACTTCCAGATGAATATTATAGAAAAATGGATGGTGGCGGAATACTTGAAAACTTAAATTATACGACCTATGAATCCTTTACCTATGCGGATAAGAGTCAGACGCTTGATAAGAGAGCGGTGGTATATCTGCCAGAAGGATACGATGAAAGCAAAAAGTATAACGTGCTTTATCTCATGCATGGTGGCTGGAGTGATGAAACAGTCTATCTTGGCTCTCTAGAAGGAGGCAAGGGGATGTTTGCCAATGTGCTCGACCATGCGATTGCAAATGGGCAGATTGATCCATTGATTGTGGTATCTCCTACCTATAACAATACAAGTTTAACAATACAAGTTCCAGTGACAGTGGCGATTACAGTCTTGCAATTCAGCTTACCGATCAGTACCACAATGAACTTTCAAATGATTTGATTCCAGCAGTGATTGATACCTACAGCACCTATGCCGAGGATTCTTCCCATGATGCGATTGTTGCATCAAGAGACCATAGGGCGTTTGCTGGATTCTCTATGGGCTCTGTGCAGACGTGGAGGACGTTCCAATATAATCTGGACGCATTCCGTTATTTTATGCCATCCAGTGGCAATGCAGGAAGCAGTGGAGAAGCATATGCACAGCTTGTAAGGAACCAGGGATATACGGCAGACGACTTCTTTATCTTTGCAGCATCCGGAACCAAGGACTTTGCATATGGTTCTTTCAAGTCACAGATTCAGGCAATGGCTGCAAATGATATGTTTACCGTTGCAGATAATGAGCAGGATGGAAATCTGTATTTCTTAGAAAAAGAGGGATACAGTCATGATGGATATGCTGCTATGACCTATTTCTACAATGGGTTGACTTGGCTGTTTAAGGATGGAAATGCAAAAGAAAATTCTGGAACAACAAGTGTGAATATCAATACACCCTTAGCAGAAAATGAAAAGTTTATACTGACTTCGACAGTAAGAGATGTGGTTCAGGATGAAGTTTTTGGGGATTTTGGACGATTACTTTTTCCAGTAGACAGATCTGTGGATGAGAATGCAACTTTAGAACAGATCAGCAGTAGTAACACTTATGTCTGGTATAATTACATTCAGCCGGAAAAAACGGTAGAGATTGTAAATTATCTGAAAGAGCAGTCTGTGAATGGAAATCAGATTTTCTATCCAATTTATTCGGAAGAAGAAATCAAAAATGATCCATCGAAAGCAGATACAGGACTCTTCTTTTTTAGAGGCAATTCAGGCGAAAAATTTGCGGTGATGAATGCTGGCGGAGGTTTTGCATATGTAGGTGCGATGCATGACAGTTTCCCTCATGCACTAGAAGCAAGTAAGAATGGATATAATGCCTTTGCACTGATTTACAGACCAGAAGATCCATATTCTGATTTGGCACAGGCAATTACGTATATTCATGACCATGCAGATGAATTGCAGATAGATTCAGAAAATTATTCGCTGTGGGGTGGTTCTGCAGGTGCGAGAATGGCAGCAACACTTGGCAATGCAGATTATCTATATCAGTTGACAGGAAGAAAGGATATTCCACAGGCAGTAGCAGTCATTATGCAGTATACAGGATATAATAATGTGTCATCATCAGATGCACCTACCTATGTGAATGTAGGTACATCTGACGGGATTGCAAGTTGGAGAACCATGCAGAGCAGACTGGCAAGTTTGGAAAAACTTGGCATACCAACAGAGTTTCATGCATATGAAGGACTTCCGCATGGATATGGATTGGGAAAAGGAACGGTAGCAGAGGGGTGGATCAATGACGCACTTTCTTTCTGGGAGTCAAATGTTAAAAAATAAAAGCTCTACAAGTCTATTTTTGAAATATAAACTTGCAAAGCTTGCAATCAGGTCAATGGAGAGATGTCTTTGAACATCTTTCTGTTGGCTTTTTTATATTTGAGATAAAAAATGACATTCACTTCATCATCAAGTAATGGAACCATAACTCGATGCTCACTGGATGGAGTTGAGCCTGTGATATTGGTTGCAAATGCAGGAAGTGCAGAGGTTCGCCTAAGTTCATTCAGTGTATCGAACTCATCCTGCATAATAAACATAGAGTCCGGCATTTTTGCCTTGCAGATATCAAGCCAGAATCCAACTTTGGAATACTGCAGGATACTTTGTCCATTTAAATCAGCCAGATACAGACTATCTCTGCCAGCCAGAGGATGCGCAGGAGGAAGTGTCACATAGAGGTCTTCTTCACAATAATCAATCACAACTGTGTCATTATCGGCAGCAGGATCGTTTGTAATAATGATCTGGTAAGTGTCATCTTTTAATCCTTTTTCCAATTTATCGTGTGTTTCAATTTCTGATTGAATGGACATTTCTGGATGAAGTTTGGAAACTTCTGGTGTCAGTGTCCATATAGGAGCAGGGGCGATACTGCCAATACTGATTGTTCTTCTAGCTTTTGATGCAGTAATAAGAGAATCCTTCATTTCATTGGATAATTCCATAATTCGCCTAGCGTATTCCAGTGCAGAAATTCCATCTTCATTAAAGGTTAGCCTATTCTTTTGACGTTTAAATAAGGTGACTTCCAATTCTTCTTCCAAACGCTGAATAGAACGGCTAAGTGCTGGCTGTGAAATATTTAAGTGTTCAGCGGCATTCGATAAAGTTTTGTATTTTTCAATAGCGAGCAATTGCTCAAGTTGATTTAATTCAAACATAATATACCTCCTTCATTGAGACTAGTTGCAGTCTTTTACCGCTTATTCGCAAAATCGTACTTCGTACTTTCCTTTTGCTCATATTCGTTAAAATCCTTAGTGCAGCATATATGTACAAACCAGGTTTTCATGCAAGCAAGAAATCTGGCATATACATATATGCTGCAACTAGTCTCTAGTATGCGTTTACATTATACCACAATGTTTACTTGGTATTGTACATTTTTGAGAAAACATTATAAAATTTTTATATGATAGTTACAGTTCACACGTCAGCCAAAACATGAAAATATTTGTGCTTGCACAAGGATATTTTCG
>JPZU01000001.1:2759679-2779596 GCA_000875945.1 Lachnospiraceae bacterium TWA4
TGTAACATATGATATCTACAGAGTCAACACGAAGTGTTTTCGAGGGACTCTGTAGATAGAGAAAAAGTTAAAATAAACGGAGAATAAGAAATGAAATCATCATTTATCACATTAAATAATGGAAATAAGATGCCAATGCAGGGCTTTGGAACACTTCAAATCAAAGATGCAAAAGTATGTGAAAAATGCATATATGAATCAATCAAAGCAGGTGTTCGTATGTTTGATACTGCTCCCGCATATTTCAATGAGGAAGCCGTCGGAAAAGGAATTGCAAAAGCAATCACAGAAGGTCTTGTAATGAGGGAAGAGCTATTTATCGTAACTAAGCTATGGATTCAGGATACGCCTAAAGATATGGTACGAGCTGCTGTTATGGAGTCTATGAGAAAATTACAGGTAGGATACCTTGACTTATATCTGATTCATCAGCCTTATGGAAGTTATCTGGAAAGCTGGCCGGTAATGGAACAGCTTGTAAGAGAAGGAACGATAAAGAATATCGGAGTATGCAACTTCTCAAAAAGTAAGTTAGAAGAATTGCAACAGGTAGCAACAATAAATCCGACAGTGAATCAGATAGAAATTCATCCCTATTATTTGCATAAGGAACTACGAGAATATATGGCAGAACAAAACATAGCACCTATGGCATGGGGACCGTTATCGGAAGGACAGCGAGGTATTTTTGAGAATCAGGATTTTAGGGTTATCGCCGAGAAACATGACAAATCAGTTGCACAGGTGATTCTAAGATGGCACTTGCAGCGAGGAGTGCCTGCCATTCCGAAGTCGATTCATACAGAATATATCAGAGAAAACTTTGATATTCTAGATTTTGAACTCGCAGAAGACGAGATGAATCTGATCGAAAGCTACGACATGGGTTATAGCGAAATTATCGATCATAACAATCCACTCACAGAGAAGTGGCTAACAGAATGGAAAATACACGAATAGGAGAAGCGTTGTAGTAAATTGGTTAGAGAAAATCGGGTTTAGTCAGAAGTAAGGATTGAGTTTATGAATAAAAAAGCAATGGTAAAAATGCTGATTGATATAGGGATGACAGTTCTGTTGTTCTTCTCCATGTCCTTTCAGTTTATGGAACAAATGAATCATGAAATATTTGGAACAGTGCTCTTTGCAACCTTTATAGCACATCACATCATGAATTGGAGATGGTATGTAAAGTTAAAAAAAGGTAAGTACACAGGAAGAAGACTATTGACAACAATTATTGATTTTATTATTTTAATTGATATGTTTGCACTGATGTTTAGTGGAATGCGAATGTCGGGATATGTGTTTAAGTGGCTGAATCTGAATTACAATATGGAACTTGCCAGAACACTTCATATGACTGCAAGTTATGGAGGTTTCCTGTTACTCGGAATCCATATCGGACTTCATTATGGAATGATAATGGGCATGGTTCGTAAGATGTTTAAAATCAAGGATAAGAATGTCTATCGCACTTGGATTCTAAGAGGAATAGGCGGAGTAATTAGTACATATGGTGCTTATGCTCTTATCAAGAGACAGTTTTTTGATTATATTTTTGGAAAGATGCACTTTGTCATGTTCGACTATAGTGAGCCAGCTCTTTTCTTTGAACTGGATCTTGCTGCAATCATGATTCTTATGGTGGCAGTAGGATACTATCTGCAGAAGTTAGTTGTATATATTGGAAAACTGGATTAAAAGTATTTTTGGAAAGAAGGCGATTTTTGGGAAAAGAGAATATTAGGCAGTAATTGGTGCAACTATGATTATTGATACACAGTCGGAACTGAAAAAACATCACGATTAGGAACTGATGCAGTTGTTAGAACCTGATTACGAGTATTAAAAAATAGAAATCGAATAATAGAAAATGGAGGATTTTACAATGAACACATTTACATATGAATATCCGGTAAAACAGTATTTTGGAGAGAAGGCAGCAGCAAATCACCTTCCAGCAGAACTTGCAAAGGTAGGAAAAACAGTCATGCTTGCCTATGGCGGCGGTTCGATTAAGAGAACTGGAATCTATGATGAGTTGGTGGAAATCCTCAAGGATGCCGGAAAAGAGGTTGTAGAGTTCACTGGCATCATGTCCAATCCGACCTATGCAAAGGTACAGGAAGGTGCTGCACTGGCAAAAGAAAAGCAGGTGGATTTTATCCTTGCGGTTGGTGGCGGTTCGGTGTCGGACTGCTGTAAGATTGTAGCAACGCAGGCAAAGTACGAACAGGACATCTGGGAAATGGAGTATACCGATCATCAGATTCCAACCGAGCATATCCCGATGGGCGTTGTTGTGACTGCATCTGGAACAGGTTCAGAGCAAAACAACGGAGCGGTAATCACGCATGAAGAGAAAAAGCTGAAAGCAGCTCTCTGGGGAGCCTATGCAGCCTTTGCGATTCTTGATCCTGCCTATACACTTTCTGTTCCAATGAAACAGGTTATATCAGGAGCATTTGATACATTAAGTCATGCGATGGAGACATACTTCGGACAGCCGGAGGAAGTGAATCTCTCGGATGAACTTGGTGAGGCTGTGATGAGAAATACTATACGTAATATTCGAAAAGTGATCGAGAATCCGAAGGATGTAAGTGCGAGAAGTGAGCTGATGTGGGCTTCTGCTATGGCTGAGAACGGAATATTGAAGATTGGCAAGGTAACAGATTTTCAGGGTCATATGATTGAGCATCAGGTAGGTGCATATACCGACTGTAATCATGGACAGGGGCTTGCAGTCATTCATCCTCATCTTTATCGCACAATCTATAGGGATGCGTTATCTAAGTTTGCGAGATTTGCAAAAGAGGTATGGAACGTAGATGACACTGGGAAATCTGAGGATGAGGTGGCACAGGCGGGTATTCAGGCACTTGCAGACTTTATCAAGGAGATTGGACTGCCTACAACCTTTGCGGAGATGAATGTCACCTTAGATGACGACATGGTAAGGAAGATTGCGGAATCAACCGTCTTTACGGCAGGATGCTGTAAGAAGCTGACTGTGGATGATATTGAGCGAATTTTAATTCAATGTAAATAATAGAGTTTGTAGAAGCCGACAGAATTGTGGGAGAAGCAGTTCTGTTGGCTTTTTGCGCGAGTAGCGATGAGGATGCCGTGCTGGCACGAGCATTCGAGGAGCACCGCGACAACTTTGAGAAACTCGCAAAGCGTAGTTCTCAAAGTTGTAATAAACCAGTATGCGTGAAAGTTATACTTGAATGAAGAAGTGGCATTGTACATTCGTTTAAAATTAAGCTATCATAGAATCATCAAAGGAAAGCAATTATGCATACAACTTATAAGAAGAATATCAGGAGGAAATCAAAATGACAAAAAAGAGAATTATTTCATTGGTACTTGGAGCAGTAATGGCGGTTGGTTTATTAAGTGGCTGTGTAGCAGGTAGTTCATCTAAATCAGCGAAAACCGAAGAACAAAAAACAGAAGCATCTACTGCTGTACAGCAAACGGAAGAAAGTACAGAAAGTAAAAAAGATACAAATGAGTCGGGTAAGACATTAGTTGTTTATTATTCCGCTCAGGGACATACCGTAAACTTTGCAGAAGCGATTGCAGAAGAGCTGAACGCAGATACATTCGAGATTACACCTGTAGACACATACAGCAGTGAAGACCTTGACTGGACAAAGGACGGAAGCCGAGTGAATAAAGAGCATGACGATGAAAGCCTGAGAGATATTGCACTAGAGGCAACGACAGTAGAAAATTGGGATTCTTATGACACAGTTTACATTGGATATCCGATTTGGTGGGGAATTGCAGCATGGCCGGTAGATAATTTTGTGAAAGACAATGACTTTACAGGAAAAACAGTCATTCCATTTGCAACATCTTCTTCCTCCGGAATGGGTGAAAGCGGTGAGATTTTGGAAGGTTATGCAGGAGGCGGCAACTGGTTAGAAGGTAAGAGATTTCAGTCAAATGAGGATGTAGCAAACGCAAGAGAGTGGGCAGCATCTTTAGCACAATAAATAGAATGGGTATGCATGTGATTTATACTGGTTTTCACTTTTAACATTGTACAAAGGTGAAAAATTCAAGTAAGATATAAATATAGAAACAAACAAAAAGATTCGAGAAAATAAATGGAGGAAATAGCAATGATGAATTATGTAACATTAAATAACGGAATAAAGATGCCACAGGAGGGTTTCGGCGTATTTCAGGTTCCTGATGCGGAGGTATGCAAGAATAGTGTGTTAGATGCGATTGCCAGCGGTTATCGCTTAATTGATACGGCGGCTTCCTATGGAAATGAAGAGGCGGTAGGAGCCGCAATAAAGGAAAGTGGTGTTGCAAGAGAAGAACTTTTCATTACAACAAAGCTTTGGGTACAGGATGCAAGCTACGAGGCTGCAAAGAAAGCAATCCAGACATCCCTTGATAAATTAGGTCTTGCGTATATCGATCTTTATCTGCTTCATCAGCCGATGGGCGATTACTTTGGCGCATACAGAGCGATGGAGGAAGCCTATAAAGAAGGCAAGTTAAAAGCTATTGGTGTAGCGAACTTCTATCCGGAAGTACTTGCAAACTTCTGCGAGACAGTTGAGATTATTCCGGCGGTGAATCAGGTGGAACTTCATCCATTCTTTCAGCAGACGAAGGCACTTGAGCTTATGGCTGAGTATGGTGTAAAGCCGGAAGCATGGGGACCATTTGCGGAAGGCAGAAATGGAATCTTTACACATCCTGTTCTCACTAAGATTGGTGAGAAGTACGGAAAGAGCGCTGCACAGGTAGCACTTCGCTGGAATGTAGAGCGTGGGGTAACAGTGATTCCGAAATCTACGCATAAGGACAGAATGGAACAGAATATTGATGTATGGGATTTCAGCTTGACAGAGAATGATATGAAAGAAATCGAAGCACTTGATCTTGGTCACAGTGAGATTGTCAATCATTATGATCCTGCCTTTGTGAAGATGCTTCACAGCTATAAGATTCACGAATAAAGAAATGATATTAAGAAAAAAGTGAATGCCGCTAAGATATGGTGGTATTCCAGTTAGGAGGAACCACCATATGAAAAAAGAAAAAATGGCCGATTGCGGTTGACATTATTGTAGTTATTCTTATAGGTCTTATAATTTATCTTTTCACAGGAACTAAAAATCTATATACATCTGCACAGATAGAAAAGGGTGAATCTGGAACAAAGAGCTTAGTTGTATATTTTTCCAGAGACCATTCCCTTGCCGGAGATGTGGATGCAGTGACATCTGCAACACCGACTACAAACGGCGGAAATACAAGCGATACAGAAGCAGCGGCACGAATGATTCAGAAAGAAACAGGAGCCGATTTGTATGCGATTCAGGTAGAGCAGTATTATCGTACACCATATCTGGCAACAGCTGCGACATCTTGGGTAGAAAGACAATTTAACATTCATCCGAGTTTGACAGCACTTCCAGAGTCATTGGATGAATATGATACAATCTATATCGGTTATCCGGTTTGGTGGTTTGATGCACCGATGTCTGTTGTCTCGTTTTTAGAGAATTATGATTTGAGTGGAAAGACAGTTGTTCCATTTGCAACAAGTCAGGACAACGATATTGATATAACAATGGATACGATTAGAGAAGCGGCGGGAGATGCCACAGTTTTGGAAGGAATGAGAATTCATAATGCCAAGCAGTCCGATGTACAGAACTGGCTTCAAGAAATCGGAATATTACAAGAAAGATAATACAGGAGTGATTAAGATATGAAGATTACAGTAATAACATCAAGTGCCCACAGAAATGGCACAAGTTCTATGATGGCAGATGAATTTATCCGAGGTGCAAAGGAAGCAGGGCATGAGATTTTCCGATTTGATGCAGCATTCAAAAACATTCATCCATGTATTGGATGTGCAAAATGTCAGACTGGGGATAAAGGTTGTGTGTTTAAAGATGATATGCAGGAATTGAATCCACATTTGCTTGATGCTGATCTAATTGTGCTGGTAAGTCCAATCTATTACTTTGATGTGAATGGACAGATGAAAGTCACTATCGACAGATTCTTCGCTAATAATATGGCTTTATATGGAGCAACTAAGAGGTTTGCTCTAATTACCACAATGTCAGATCCTGCCTTTGCGGCAGAAGGTGCAAATACAACATTCAAGTTGATTGCGGATCTTTACAAATGGGATGTTGTAGGAATTATAAATGCTGAAAATTCCAGTGACGTAGAAGCGTTGAAAAAAACGGATTTTCTAAAGAAGGCATACGAGTTTGGAAGAAGTATTTAATATTTGGAATGGCTTCAAATAGATTAGGGAGATTGCAGTAGTGTAATCTCTTCTTTTTTCATGAAATAAACAGCGACTTAATAGCTGAGAGTTGCTGTTAAGTCGCAGCAATCAATTATAATAGAATATCAGAATTTACAGAAAAATTTCAAATAGCCTCTTTTCAGATGCTTAGATTTCTGCCAAATTCGTATAACTTTTTAATGCATCCAAATTTTCAGACACTGTTCTTGCTCCTGTAAATGGAATGGCAATGACACCTTCGTCTTTCCAATTCATGCGACCGGTCATAATTTTATAGAAGGCAAGAGGAGCTTCAAAGACAACATCGTTACCGGCACAATCTAAAAACATAGCAACTTTCTTAAAATGGAAGTTGTATGGAGCTTTTGCATACATTCGGTCGATAGCAGCCTTTAACTGTGATGTCATATTCTTCATTCATTGGTGTTGCTACTGTTGTTTCGATTGTTGCAGGTGCATTACTATTGAAAGAGCCATTTTCAGTTTATCAGATCATCGGTGCAGTGATTATCATTATTGGTGTTTATACTGCCAATGCAAATGGACTGCACAAGAAATCAGAAAGTCAGGAGGACTGAGAATAATGAATAAAATACTTCTTTTCTGTTGCAAAGGATTTGAAACAATGGAATTTAGTCCCTTCATTGATGTATTTGGATGGGCGAGAAATGACTACGGATTTGATATCGAAGTTGTTACTTGTGGATTTACAAAGCAAGTCGAGAGTACATTTGGTGTCAATGTACTGGTTGATAAACAGATAGAAGAAATAAATACAGAGGACTATGATGCGATAGTTATCCCAGGTGGATTTGAAGAATATGATTTTTATTCTGAAGCATATGATGAAGGGCTGTCAAACTTGATTTGTGAGTTTGAGAAAAACGGTAAATATATCGTATCTGTATGTGTCGGAGCATTGGCAATTGCCAAATCCGGTATTTTGAAAGGCAGAAAGGCAACAACCTATCATCTGGGAAATGGACAAAGACAGAAGCAATTATCAGAATTTGGAGCTGTTGTAGTAGATGAACCTATCGTTGTTGATGAGAAAATTATCACATCTTGGTGTCCACAGACAGCGCCATATGTTGCTTTTCAATTATTGGAATATATCAATCAAATCTATCGCATTTCCTGTAAATTGTGCCGCAGTACTATGTGGAGAACAGCCATGAAGCCATTATTTCAAGAGATATCTTCATGAGAGTACAGGAAGAAATGGTGCGAAGAGCCAACCTTCACAGCGAAGAAAAGAGAAAGAAGAGAGTGTACAGCAGCAAATATGCACTTTCCAGTATCGTGTGCTGCTCCAGGTGTGGAGACATTAGATACACTCCATCGTATAATATTCCCTTTGCATCCAAGAGCGGAAGTTCCATTCCGGCGTTTGCCATTGATTGGATCTGTTTCTGTAATGGATGGGTGTTTGGATAATAGCCAAGCACATATACCATTAGGTGTGCTTCAAATAAATTGATATTCTCAGCAGAGGCATTCGAAAAGGTTTTTCGGATGCCTTTTTCTAATGTAGAAAATAACCCTATAGTTTCCTGCTTAAGATTAAGGTTGATTAATCATACCATAAAAGCCGTTCGCAGTAAGTGTACTTGCAATTTCAATCAAGCGATTCAAGGACATTTTTTTCTTATCCGCTACCCACTGACGATAGATATCTAAAAGGGTAGTGGAAAGATAAGTAGTAATGATGTTGAATTCATCTTCCGGTAGATCGGAGAAGGGATTATATCGATCCTTATTATACTTCATTACTGATGTGAACAAATTATTACAGAATTCCCTGTAAGTATTGTTGCAAATAAGCTTCTCAATAAATTTGTCCTTACTTGCTAAATATTCATAGACGGTGCGAACTGTTTCTGCCGGGTTTATCGGGACTGGTAGTGTTGAGAGCAGTTCTTTTATCTCATTGCCGACTTGTGTAAGCAAATCTGCATACAACGCTTCAATCGAAGTGTAATGTAGATAAAAAGTCTTCCTATGAATGCGTGCACGATCTGTCAGTTCTTTGATTGTGATTTGATCTGCATCCATCTCACATACCATTTCTCGAAAAGCACTATGGATGGCCTCTCGTGTTTTTATCACACGAAGGTCTGTTTTGCGTTCTTTCTGTTCCATACGATACCTCCAAAATAAAAGATAATGTCCAGTTTTTCAAAAGTGTGGCATAAACTCCACATATGGAAATGTGGAAATTGTATTCAGTAATTATGTTTATTATAATAGGCTTATAAGAAAAAAGCAACACATGGATAGTAATTCCGAGGAGGTGATTAGGTGAAAGACATCATGATTACTGCAGAGGATATAAGGATTCTAGCTGTTCTCAACGATACTGTGGCAGCAAAGGACTTTGAAAAGAGAATGCCCTTTAAGGCAGTATGTCACGATTCGGGAATTGATTATTGTGGATCGACAGCAATCGGTTATTTTAATCCGTTAGAAACACAGGCAGGATGGAAAAATGGCGATATCAGTATTGCTGGAGGGTGGTTCACAATACTATATGGAGATGAAGAACACTCAAAAAAATACAAGGATCTCATGGTGATCGCACATATTGATGAAGAATACCTTCCGTTAGTTCATAAACTTCCGGAAACTATTCATGTGAAAGTGGATTATCAAAAAGATAGCAGCATCCAAAACAACAAGGAATAAAAGAAAGGTTAGGTAAACAATTATGGCACACATTACAACAATCAAATTAAACGACAACGTAGCAATTCCGGTATTTGGATTTGGAACCTTCTTACTGGCAAACGATGGTACTTGCTACAACGCAGTCAGCGAAGCAATCAAGGCAGGCATTCGTCACATCGATACTGCTGTAGCTTATTTTAATGAGCAGGAAGTTGGAAAGGCAGTCAAGGATAGCGGAATTCCAAGAGAAGAGTTCTTCATCACCAGCAAGCTCTGGCTACAGGATTTCGGTTATGAAGCTGCAAAGAAGGCAATCGAGACTTCTCTTAGAAAGCTTAATATGGATTACATCGATTTGTACTTAATTCATCAGCCTTATGGTGAAGTAGAGGAAATCGTTGGAGCATGGAAGGCTATGGAAGAGGCGAAAGCAGAAGGAAAGATTCGTTCCATCGGTGTCAGCAATATGACAGTAAAGATTTGGAGAAAGTTTGTTCCTCACTTTAACACAATGCCTTCTGTCAATCAGGTGGAATGGAATCCTTACTTTCAGCAGAAGGAACTCATGAAGTTGATGAAGGAAAACAATGTAACTGTTGAGTCCTGGGGACCTCTTGGTCAGGGCAATCAGGAACTGCTTTCTGATCCGGTTCTTGTAAAGATTGCAAAGGCACATGGAAAGGATGTAGGACAGATCATCCTCCGCTTTGAGGTTCAGGAAGGAATTATTGTATTCCCTAAGACAACAAAGCCGGAAAGAATGAAGTCTAACCTTGAAATATTTGATTTCGAACTGTCTGAGGATGAAATGAACGAGATCCGCGCACTGGATAAGGGACATGGTTCTCACAATCCGGATGCCGATGGCGTGAAGGAAATGCTTCTCGGTGCATTTGATGTACATGCAAACGACTAATGGAAGGAGATTGGGTAAATGGAATATAGAGAATTTTATAATGGCGTAAAGATTCCAATGTTAGGTTTCGGAGTGTATCAGATTCCTGACTATGAAGAGGCAAAGAAAGCAACATTATCCGCTTTAAGAGCAGGCTATCGTTTGATCGATACGGCTCAGGGCTATATGAATGAGCAGGCAATAGGCGATGCCATCAAAGAAAGTGGTATCCCAAGAGATGAAATCTTTGTTACGACAAAGCTTTGGATTCAGGATTTTTCCTATGATGGTGCTATCAAGGCAGCAGAGCTTTCTATGGAAAGGCTCGGTCTGGAATACATTGATTTGTTATTGCTGCATCAGCCTATGGGAGACTATATCAATGCATGGAGAGGCTTGGAAAAGTTATATAAGGATGGAAAGTTGAAGTCCATCGGCATGGCCAACTGCTATCCTCATGTACTCGTTGATCTATGCGAGACCTTTGAAATCAAGCCAATGATCAATCAGGTGGAAATGCATCCATTTTTCCAACAGCAGCTGAATGTAGATACCATGAATGAGTACGGGGTCGTTCCGGAAGCATGGGCACCATTCGATGAGGGCCTTCGTGATTTCTTCAATAATCCGATTTTGGTAGAAATCGGTAAAAAATATGGAAAGAGTGCTGCACAGGTTGCTCTTCGCTGGAACATTCAGAGAGGAGTCGTAGTCATTCCAAAGTCCGTTCATGAAGATCGAATCAAGCAGAACTTTGATGTATTTGATTTCACACTGTCTGATGAGGATATGGAACAGATTAAAGGAATGGATCTTGGACACAGTGAAATCGTAAATCACTTTGATCCACAGTGGATCAAGATGCTCCACCAGTGGAAATTTTAAGAAGGCAGGCTATAAGATGAAAACATTACTTGTATATTATTCGCAAAAGGGAAATACAAAAAAGATTGTAGATTTACTGAAAGAAAAGATAGAAGCAGATATTTTTGATGCCGCAACAGACCGTGTGTATGACGATGATGATTGGAAGGCAGCAGACCAGGCGCTTGCAGAGATTCAGAGCGGAACATTACCGGAGCTGATCAATGAGATTCCAGATTTTACTTCATATGATTCTGTTATCATTGGCGGACCGGTATGGGGACAGTCTTTGTCCAATCCAATCCGCAGATTTTTCCAGGATGCAGATCTTTCAGGGAAAAAAGTGTCCGGTTTTTGGACCTTCTGGGATCATGATGAGCATTACAGTGAAACAATGTCCGAGGAATGCAAAAAGCAGAAGGCTGTATATGTAGAAGGACTTTCCATGCCAAGAGTTTTAACCGGTAATAAGAAAAAGCTCGATGAAGCTATAGATAGCTGGCTTCAGACATTGTAATCGAAATGCGTTCGAAAGGGATTGATGTGGAATTACATGTATTGCCTGATACCCAGCATGGTTTTGGCGTTGGAAATGGCACAAGGGCAGAAGGCTGGATGCAACAGGCCATGGATTTTTGGGAAAGACATATGAAATAAAAATAGAAAGGCAGGAATTTTAAGATGGAAAAAATCGTACAGACAGCAGGCAGAGATTTCTTGGGTGACTTTGCCCCGGACTTTGCACACTACAATGATGATGTTCTCTTTGGTGAGAACTGGAATAATCAGGACATTGATGTAAAGACAAGAAGCATTATTACAGTTGTCGCACTCATGTCATCCGGAATGATCAGTGACGCACTGAAAGGACATTTGAATAATGCCAAGAAGGCTGGTGTAACGAAGAAGGAAATCGTTGCAATCATCACACATGTAGCGTTTTATGTGGGATGGCCGAAGGGCTGGAGCATGTTCAATTTGGCAAAAGAAATCTGGACTGATGAGGAATCAGGAGATACGGCAAAGGCAGCACATGAGGCATCTATGGTATTCCCGATTGGAGAGCCGAATCCATACGGACAGTTCTTTGTGGGACAGAGTTATCTCTCTCCTGTATCAACAGATCAGGTAGGCGTGTTTAATGTGACTTTTGAGCCGGGCGCTCGTAATAACTGGCATATTCATAAGTCTGATAAAGGCGGTGGACAGATCCTAATCTGTGTAGCCGGAAGAGGATACTACCAGGAATGGGGCAAAGAAGCTATCGAAATGAAGCCGGGTGATTGCATCAACATTCCGGTAGGTGTGAAACACTGGCATGGTGCAGCTCCAGATTCCTGGTTCTCACACCTTGCGGTAGAAGTGCCTGGTGAAAATGGTGGTACAGACTGGTGTGAAGCGGTAAGTGAAGAAGACTATGGAAAATTGAAATAATGCGAGGTGGTTTTAGTGAAAAAGATTAAGATTACTGCAAATGGTGTTGTGATTCCCGCTACACTGAATGATACGGTGGCAGCAAAGGATTTCGAGAAAAGGCTTCCCTTTAAAACAACAGGAAATGATTCCGGAATTGATTATTGTTGCATAGCAAAAGAAGGAAAATATGACAGAAATGAGCTTCAGGACGATTGGAACAACGGTGACATTGGATTTGGCAGTGGCTGGTTTGCACTTCTGTATGGTGGGCAGGAAGAATCCAAGGTCTATAAAGACCAGATGATTATAGGTCATATGGATGATGGATTTGAAGCAATGATTGAAAGACTTCCTTCTTCTGTAGAGTTCCTTGTCGAAGAAGCATGATATGCATGGAAAGATGAAATATATCATTGGATTACTAATAGGAATCGCTATCGTGGCCGTACTTGCTTTTGTACTGCAGGGGCAGTCACAAAAAAAGAAGAACATCCAGCCGTTGGATACCGGAATATTAAAGAAAGGGGGAAATGCAGTGAAGGCAGAAACGATTTATGTACAGAATGGTAAAAACCAGATCTATGGACAGATGTACAAACCGGATGGAGATGGTAAATATCCTCTTTTGATTTATTCTCATGGTTATGGCTACAACTACGAAGAATATGATTTGCAGGAAATAGCAAGACATGGAATTGCAGCATACCGTTTTGACTTCTGTGGCGGATCTCCTGGTTCAAGAAGTGATGGCAGGTCAACGGATATGTCAGTAAAGACAGAGGCAACCGATCTGGAAGCGGTTTTGAACACATTGAAGGAATTGCCCTATATTGATTCTGATCGAATTTATCTATCCGGAAACAGTCAAGGTTCCTTTGTATCCACGATGGTAGGCATCAGTCATAAGGATGAGATCAGAGGAATGTTCCTGCTCTGCCCGGCATATGTCATCATTGATTTCAGAAAAATGTATGGAGATTTCCAGGAAACGGCACAGTTTGGAAATATGGTGATTTCAGAGAAGTATGTAACAGATGCCGAGGAATATGACTTATATAACGAAATGAAAAATTATGAGGGTCAGGTCATTATTTATCACGGAACAAGAGATGGCATGGCACCAATCAGCTATTCAGAGAAAGCAATTCAATACTTTCCAAATGCAGAATTATACCCTATTAAGGGTGCGGGACATATGTTTGGTGGAAGAGCATCCGCAGAGATTGAGAGCGATATTATAGAACATATTTTAGAAAATTGATTTAAGGAGGAAGCGACTATGGCACAGCTTAATTTAGTAACAGAATGGGACAAGACATTTAAGAAGAGTGAGAAGGTGGATCACAGCAAGGTGACTTTTGATACCAAGTTTGGATTTACACTTGCGGCAGATGTATATAAGCCAAAGAATGCAGAAGGAAAATTATCTTCGATCATCGTATGTGGACCTTACGGTGCAGTGAAGGAACAGAGTTCCGGACTCTATGCCCAGACACTGGCAGAAAAAGGGTTCCTGACAATGGCATTTGATCCTTCTTATACCGGAGAAAGTTCAGGACTGCCGAGAAATACAACTTCACCGGATATTAACACAGAGGACTACTCAGCAGCTGTTGACTATATGATTAGTAGAGACGACGTAGATGATAAGATCGGAATTTTAGGTATCTGCGGTTGGGGCGGAATCGCACTGAGTGCAGCTGCAAAAGATCCAAGAATCAAAGTTATCGTAGGTGCAACTGCAGCAAACTTGAGCGACTTCCCTCTGGAGAATAGAAAGATGGCATTAGCTGCAGTGGCAGCTTCACGTACCGGCGAAGTAAAAGGACAGGAAGCAATGACAGCTTATAGTGTACCGGAAGTCATTGATGAAAATACACCACAGCCTGTAAAGGATTTCTACAATTACTATCGCAATCCAGAGAGAGGATATCATAAAAGATCCATCAATTCTGGAATCGCAACCGATGTGGCAGCAAGTACAAGCTACTTCCATTTTTCAATGTTTACATACATTGATCAGATTGAAAATCCGGTGCTTTTAGTTCATGGAGATCAGGCTTATACCTATCCGGAAGCAAAGGGACTTTTTGATCGAATGAAGGGTGATAACAAGAAGTTCTACACAGTTGCCGGAGCTAGCCATACTGATTTGTATGACCAGGTAGATAAAATTCCGTTTGATGAGATTGAGAAGTTTTATAGGGAATACTTTGTATAATATAAGAGTATAATTTGACTTTAGGCATGCAATTACTTGTATTAACAAGGTTGCAGAAAACAGGTAGATGAAAAGATAATCCCGAGTGATGCAACCGAAACAATTCGTCTTTATGGTAGTAGATGGAAAATCCAAAAACTCGGAGTCCTTTTTAACGGAGAGCTTTTGGATTTTTTATCATGCAGTGAGAGTTCTGCCAAATTCATATAATTTTGCTAAAGCATCCGAATTTTCAGATACCGTTCTTGCACCCGTAAATGGAACAGCAATGACACCTTCGTCTTTCCAATTCATGCGAGTGGTCATAATTTCATAGAAGGCAAATGTTAGGTAAGTATTATTGCACTCAGACTTTAGTGGTCTGGGTGCTTTTCCTGTTTGCATATCTGTAATCTTTGTATTCGTCATTGAAAAAATTTTTACCTGAATTATTCATGAAACTTGTTTAGCGCGGCCGAAGGCCGTACAGTTACTGCTTTTTAACGGAATATTGTTTTCACCTGTTTGGCGACATGAAAAGGGACTGATCTTTGGTAAAATGTAGGTGTCAAAGCCAGACATTCACCTGAGAGGAGTCCCTTTATGCGTTGGGAGAGGGGGCTTCCTTCATTGTAGCCCCTTCTGCTTTTACTTATTACTCTGTTCTTAAGGCGGTAACCGGGTCTTTTCTTGCAGCCTTTTTGGCAGGGATCAGGCCGCCGATAAGCGTCAGCACCATACTCAGGAGTACCAGCGCTACTGCATTGGAGATTGGTAGAACCGCATTTACCACAGTCGAGCCTGTAACTGCATGAATGATTGCATTTCCAGGAATTAGCAACAGTGCAGTGAGTCCAATACCAAGCAAGCCGGAGCAAAGACCGATGATAAAGGTTTCTGCATTGAATACCTGTGAGATGTTTCGTCTGGAAGCACCGATAGCACGCAGGATACCAATTTCTTTTGTACGCTCCAGTACGGAGATATAGGTAATGATACCAATCATAATTGAGGATACCACCAATGATACAGCGACAAAGGCAATCAGTACATAAGAAATAATATTGACAATGGTGGTAACCGATGACATCAGCAGCCCCACATAATCGGTGTATGTGATTTGATTTTCCTCGTCAGCGGTTTTGTTGTATGCATCAATACACGCAACAATAGATTCCTTATCCTCAAAGCTGTCTGCATAAATCTCTATGCCGGACGGAGCATCCGGGCTTACATAGCCAAAGGCTTCCATATTGTCATCATAGGAGCCGGAGCCAATATAGCTTTCGTAGATAGCAAGCAGTCGTTCATCTGCCTCATCCTCTGAAGAAAGAACATACTCATCCAGTGTGGATGCCAGCTCGGTATCTGTCATGTCCAACATCGTTTGGGCATTTTCCGGATCATCCGAATAGACCGACTGAAGAATTTCACGACACATATTTGCTTTTTCCGAAACCGTCAAATTGGATAGATAATCTTTGGTTGCCTGTACCTTGGCAGCATCGTCCTCAGGTGAAAATTCCGCTCCGGTCAGAATGTTGATGTTTTTGTCTTTTTGTTGTGCCAGTACAACAGGGCTATGATTTGTGTAGTCGATGAGGTAGTCAGTCAAAGCGGAGGTATATCCGATGGCTTCCCCGATAGAGGCCATTTCTGCATCCTCTGCCTGGCGAACAACACCGACAATGTGCAGTTCTACAGAATCAGCAAGTAGTTTTTCAATCTCGGAATCTGTGCCTTCCAGTGCTTCGTAAGTCCCCGTTTCTTTCTGCACATACAGATCGGAGGCGGGAATCAGGTAGAAGTTTTGCTTACAGATTTCCTCATAGTCCCACTTTTGTGTATCCAGAGTGATTTCCTCACCGTTATTGATCTTCTCCATCAATTCTTTATATTCTGATGTAGGGAGAAGTCCCAACTGATATAATGTAGAGGTTGATATTTCGTTGTTTTTATCCAACACCAGTACGACTTCGTCATAGCTGTCGGGCCAAGCACCGTAAAGGACATCATAATTATCAGTTACAGTACTGCTGACGAGCCCACCGTCTACACCGGGCATGAGCTGTTCAAAGTTATTTGAGCTGCTGTTGGACATCATGCCCATCATCCCCATTCCGTTGGATGATTTTTGACTGTCCTCTAAAGTGCTGCCGTCAGTATTGACCAACGTTCCTTCGGAATCGTGGGTGTAAACACTGAATTTTGTATCATAACTATAGATAACACCATTTTCCCCGATATACTGCCAAATGGCGCTGTTTTTATCATCCAGATATTTCTTGAACTCTGTCAGATTATTGGTTGTAATACTCATGCTCGCAGAGGATGCCATTTCAATACTGCTGCCATTGGAATAAACACCGTCCAGCTCATGCGTTACCTCCTCGCTGCTGCGATCTGTGCGTTCTCTTCCCGATGCCAACATGCTGGATAAATCCATTGACTGTTCTTCAATAGAGATTGGATATGATGTCATGGTGTCCTTTTGAAGACTTTCAATATAGGAATTTACTCCTGTGGACAGAGAGAGGATCAGTGCAATGCCAATAATGCCAATAGACCCTGCAAAGGCTGTTAACATTGTTCGCCCTTTCTTCGTTCTCAAATTGTTGAAGGACAGTGCAAGGGATGTGCCGAAGGACATGGATGACTTGCCCATGTTCTGGTGCTTTGGCTCTTTCAGCATAGCGGTATCTGGTGTAAATGGGTCACTGTCGTCGGTAATCTTGCCATCTCGAAGTTTGACGATACGAGTCGCATAGTTATCAGCCAGTTCTGGATTGTGTGTGACCATCACCACAAGTCGATTTTTTGCTACCTCTTTCAGTAGTTCCATTACTTGTACACTGGTCTCTGTATCTAATGCACCCGTAGGCTCATCTGCCAAAAAAATATCCGGATTATTGACTAAGGCTCTGGCAATCGCTACACGCTGCATTTGGCCACCGGACATCTGATTCGGTTTCTTATGGAGCTGATCGCCAAGGCCTACCTCTTCCAATGCTTTTTTGGCTCGGTTGCGCCTCTCCTTTCGAGAGATACCGGAAATCGTCAGTGCCAGTTCTACATTAGCAAGCACAGACTGATGTGGAATCAGGTTATAGCTTTGAAAGACAAAGCCAATGGTATGATTACGATAGGAATCCCAATCCCTATCTTTATATTTTTGGGTAGAGATGGAATTGATGATCAGATTGCCGCTGTCATAGCGGTCAAGGCCTCCGATGATATTTAACAGTGTTGTCTTGCCAGAACCAGACGGACCGAGAATGGCAACAAACTCGTTGTCTCGAAGATTCAGTGATACGCCATCCAGTGCTTTTTGCACCAGATTTCCGGTAATATATTGCTTTTTGATATTCTGTATCTGTAGCATAGTTGGTACGCTCCTTTCGTGTAATTCATTTCTTACATGGATTATAGCCTACTTTGAAAAACTGAAAATTAACACCCACACGCATTGAATAAGAAATACGAAACAAACCATGTAGTTTATTTTCAGTTCATTTTTATGGTATACTATACGAATAGGTAATTGCGAAACTTGCTGATAATATATTGGTGTGTTTGAACAAAAATAGTCTTATTTAAAGAAATAAACATTGATTTTAGTGCAAAACAAGCAAAACCAAGAAAATTTCAGTGAGGAGATATGCAAAATGAGATTCGAAAAAAGTCAGCGTTTATGCGACTTTCAAAGTTTCGCAAACGCCTAACTATACGAAAAAAGAAAGGAGATCTCTCGAAATGTTTCATATTTTGGTAGTTGAAGATGATAAAAGCACCAGAAAGCTGATGACCGCTGTACTGAAGCACGCTGGGTATGAAGTGTTTTCTGCTGAAAATGGCGAGGATGCCTTACAGTTTATGGATAAACAGCATATTGATCTGATCCTCCTGGATGTGATGATGCCAAAGATGGATGGCTATGAATTTACCGAAACACTACGAAGTGTCGGGGACAATACACCGATCCTGATGGTAACGGCCAAGCAACTTCCGGAGGAAAAGTGTAAGGGCTTCTTAGTTGGAACAGACGACTATATGGTTAAGCCTGTGAATGAAGATGAAATGCTTCTTCGTATCAAAGCACTACTTCGTCGTAGTCAGATTGCCAATGAGCGAAAGCTGCACATCGGAAGGGTAACACTGGATTATGATGCTTTGACAGTGTCAAGAGAAGGCAACAGTCAGACTTTGCCGCAAAAAGAATTTTATTTGCTTTATAAACTACTGGCTTATCCCGATAAAATCTTTACTCGCTTGCAGCTAATGGATGAGATATGGGGAATGGATTCAGAAACCGTAGACACCACCGTGAATGTGCATATCAATCGGCTTCGCAGACGCTTTGATACCTATCCGGAATTCGAGATTATTGCCATCCGTGGCATTGGGTATAAGGCGGTGATTCATCAATGAGCAAATGGCAGAGATTTTGGAAGCAGGCACAACTCACCATCGGCTTTACAGTCATGGTTTTTGTCATCATATTAGTGGCTATTTTCATTACCTTTACCATGATTTTTCTTTTGGCAAAGCTCGGTGTCATCGGGTACTATGAAGAGAATCGTGTACCGTTGTTATTTTTTGCAATCATCAGTTTGATTGTCGGCACGGTCATCTCGCTTATCGTCAGTAAGGTGCCTTTGCGTCCAATCCGTAAGGTAATGAAAGCAGTAGATCAGGTGGCAGATGGAGATTACACCGTTCGACTTGACCTGAATGGACCACAGGAGGTACGAGAGCTGTGTGATAAATTCAACCACATGGCAAAAGAGCTTCAGAGTGTAGAGTTGCTGCGAAGTGATTTCGTAGGAAATTTTTCGCACGAGTTCAAAACTCCGATTGTATCCATCCGTGGATTTGCGAGGGCATTAAAATGGGAGGATTTGTCCGACACTGAGCGCAACGAGTATCTCGACATCATCATTTCAGAATCGGAACGTCTGTCGGAGCTTTCAACAAATGTGCTGAGTTTGTCAAAATTGGAGCAGCAGACGATTCTTACCGGTAAAAAGCAATGTAATATCAGCGAAGAAATTCGTCTCTCTATTGCAATGCTGGAACAAAAATGGGCAGACAAAAATATCTCCTTCCGGTTTGATACCAATGAGGTCAGCTTACTTGGAAGCGATGAGCTCTTGCGGCAGGTTTGGATCAACCTGTTAGATAATGCTATTAAATTTTCGCCTGAAGGAGGAGAAATTTGTATAGACATTCAAAGCAGCCAAGAAAGTCAGGTTGTGTCAATCTCCAATCCCAGCCCGCCTATGACAGATGAAACGCTGACGCATCTTTTTGATAAATTCTATCAAGGAGATCATTCTCATGCAACAAGGGGCAATGGGCTTGGCTTGGCCATAGCCAAGCGAATTATTGAGCTGCACGGTGGAAATGTGTCTGCACACTATATAAGTGGAAAAGCTGTATTTACAGTGACATTTTTTGTAGAATAGAAGAGACAGAAGAAAAGAAACAGGCCTTGAGGCTGCTGCTAATAAATCGGACAAGGAGGAAATATGACAACAATGAACAGCATCTATGTAGAAAATGAAT
>JPZU01000001.1:2779728-2788676 GCA_000875945.1 Lachnospiraceae bacterium TWA4
AATCGGACAAGGAGGAAATATGACAACAATGAACAGCATCTATGTAGAAAATGAATTTTCTAACTTAAAAAAGGTTATAGTGGCACAATCGGAATTCAATTTTCCATTAAAAACAGAGAATACAGAAACTGAGTTCTTAGCAGACTCAGATATGAAAAATATGGCGGCGGTGGCAGGAAAATCGTATGCAGAGGCTTTTCCGGAGAATAATGAATTATGGTTGCAGGAGAGAAAAAATCTTGTCAATGTATTAGAAAAGTATGGTGTAGAAGTTTTGAGACCAAGACTTCTTACAGAATATGAAAAAAGCATTACCGTCGACGAAGGAAGCAGCAACTTCTTTATACGGGATCCGTTTTTTACAATAGGAAACTATGTTATTGAAGGATCTTTAAGATTTGGACATAGAAGAAATGAAATTCTTCCAGCGAGAAAGGTAATAACCGAGCAGGTATATAACAGTAAGGTAATTTATGTTTCCGTACCCCGTCCGGATATATCAGAAGGAGAACATTCTGAGGAAGGTCCTTTCCTCGAAGGAGGCGATATTTTAGTCTACGGAAAAGAGATATTTGTAGGGAATTCAGGATTAGCATCCAATCATAACGGGGTTATGTGGTTGAAGCATTTATTAGAGCCGCAAGGATATCACGTGACAGAGGTTCCTCTTAGACATGATGTGCTGCATTTGGACTGTGCAATGAGTCTGGTGAGAGACGGTCTTATGATTGTCAGTGAGGAGGTATTTCTGAAGGGAGTACCGGAAGTATTCGATTCTTGGGATAAGATCAAGGTGGATGCGGAGCAGATTAAATATCTTGCAATCAATGGCTTGCCCATCAATCCGGAAGTCTATATTGCAGACCTTGCATTCAAAGAGACAATAGGAAATGAATTAGAGAAGCGTGGCATATATGTAGAGTATATTGATTTTCATGTATCACGTTCGATGGGAGGTTCTTTTCGTTGTAGTACACAGGTATTATTGAGAAGATAAAACTTTAGGCTCCACTGTGAAGAAAGACTTCACAGTGGGGCCTAAAAGCTATATTAGAATTTTCGAGTCCTATTTCTGTTTGTTCCATGTGTAAATTGTCAGATAAAAATTGGAACTCTATACATACATCAATTCATCCAGCATCAGCTCCTCCGCTGTATGCTGAATCGCATTCATTTCCTGCACCCAGCCCATCATATCACGGGCTTTCAGTGCCTCGGTTATGTGACGCTGCTGCTTCAGCTGTCCGATCAGTAGCTCCAATCTGGCATTGGCGGTATCGTCCACCTCGTTCAAGTGAGTCACCAGCTTACCGTTCAAAATCAGATCATGGTACAGCACTGGACGGTGTTCCTTCAGATAAACTTTCCTCATCCGGCCATATTTGCCAAAGCGGGCAGGTTGTCTTCCGGGAGCTTCAAGTCCGGGGTAATACATCCCATCTGCGCCCAAGGTGTAAGTTCCGCCCATTTCTTCAAAGGTTGATTTCATATCGTTGTCCTTTCTGGGATAAATGATCCCTGTCATTGGTTTATGAGAGATTTATGTGTATGTCCGGAAACTGTTGTTTTATCGAATTTATCTTATAGTTTCATGTGGTGCGCAATAAATAAAACACCCCAGTTTGGATCAAGTATCCATTTTGGAAAATGACAAATGATAATCCAAATGCAAAGTATGTATGTCTGAATTTGGGGGAGTCATATGCACCAAAAGAAATTGAAGACCGTTCTATTTGCATAGATGGAGATATTACAAAGATAATAAAGAAAGTTAATGAGGATTAAAGATAACAGGATAATGCTCGCTGGAAATAATGCTTTTCTGGTGAGCATTATTTTTATGAATTTAATGTAATTCTTGAAATTACATCGAATGGATAGTATACTTAAATGAAACAAGGAGGATTACATCATGCAAATATCAAGCAGATTCACAATAGCAATTCATATATTAACAGTCATCGATACCTTTCAAAATGATTATAAGGTTACCAGTGATTTTCTTGCAGGAAGTATTAATGTGAATCCGGTTATCATCAGAAGAACGATGCAGTCGTTAAAGGGTGCGGGACTCATTGAGGTAAAACGTGGTACCGGTGGAATGCAGATATCCAAACCAATGAATGAGATTACGCTTCTGGATATTTTCAATGCAGTAGAGCCGTTGGAAGATGGACAGCTGTTCCACTTCCACGAGAATCCAAGTACAGAATGTCCGGTAGGAAGAAATATTCATGCTGGCCTGGATGATAAACTATTTTCCATCCAAGTTGCAATGGAAGATAAGATGAAGTCAATCACATTAGAAGATGTCGTAAGAGATACGCAGGACTTTATAAACAAGGAAAAATAAAAGAAACTATAATGAGTCCGTAGAGATTGTGAAAGTGCAATTTCTACGGATTTTTTTGTTAGTAAAAATTTTTTTTGAAAAAATTTTAATGTAACTATTGACATTACAACAAAGAAGTGATATAAATATAAATGTAACTAACAAGGTTACAACAAAACAAAGAAACAATATTTCAAACATAGGAGGAATTTAAGCATGAAATTAGCAGTAGTAGCAGCAAACGGAAGAGTAGCAAACAAGGTAATCTCAGAGGCAGTAAACAGAGGAATCGAAGTTACAGCATTCGGTAGAAAAGATGAGAACAACACTCAGGCACAGACTTATGTAAAGAAAGATATCTTCGAAATAACAAAAGAAGATCTAGCAGGATTCGATGTTGTTGTAGATGCGTTCGGTGCATGGACAGTAGAAACATTACCAGCACACAGTACAACTCAGGCTCACCTTTTAGAGGTTCTTGGTGGAACTGATACAAGACTTATCATCGTTGGTGGTGCAGGAAGTCTTTATGTAAATCCAGAGCACACAGTTTGCGTATCTGATGGTCCTGACTTCCCTGAAAGCTATCAGCCAATTGCACAGGCAATGGCTAAAGCACTTGGTGAACTTCGTCAGAATAAGGATGTAAAGTGGACATATATCAGCCCAGCAGGTGACTTCCAGGCAGATGGTGAAAGAAGCGGCGAGTATATTCTTGCAGGTGAAGAGCTTACTCTTAACGAAAGAGGAGAAAGCATTATCTCTTATGCAGATTATGCAATCGCACTTGTAGATGAAGCTACAAAGGGTAATCACATTCAGGAAAGAATTTCTGTAGTTCGTAAGTAATATAAGAATTTATAGATAAGATGCCTCAGTTGTAGAATGCTACAACTGAGGTGCTTATCTTTAATGGAGGAGTGAGAAGTATGACATCATTATATTATTTAAAAATTTTGGTAGAGGATATACATTCTACGGTAATCGCAACAGTAGATGCAGATGGAAAACCCATTACAAGAGTCATTGATATGATGTTGTATGATGAGAAAGGAATCTATTTTCTGACTGCAAAGGGAAAAGAATTCTATCGCCAACTCATGGAACAAGGTTATATTTCTCTTTCGTCCATCAAGGATAAGCGTTCTATTTCACTTCGTGGAAAAATTAAAAATATTGGTCATGAAAAATTGGATGAAATCTTTGATAAGAATATTTATATGCAGAGAATCTATCCTGGTGATATATATCATCATTCTTCTTCTTTGAAGGAGAAAAAGACAATGAAATAACAAAAAAGATTTGAGAAAATCAGTAAAAACGCTATTAGGTTTAGAAGCATATGATAATATGAGAAACCATCTATTTGGATCACAGACGCAGTCTGCACCATATAGCAATAGTGTTATGGGATACTATCAGAGTAAACAAAAGGATGAAAGTGATAGCAAAGCGACTGCTGAATTTAAAAAAAAGAAAAAGCAGAATCTGATCTTAGGTTGATTCAAGAAAGAATTACCGAATTAAAGAGTAATATAG
The DNA here is from genome assembly GCA_000875945.1 of Lachnospiraceae bacterium TWA4. Lineage (GTDB taxonomy): Bacteria > Bacillota > Clostridia > Lachnospirales > Lachnospiraceae > TWA4. The sequence goes on from JPZU01000001.1 coordinate 2,783,600, forward strand.
ACGGCTATGAAAGAAAGATTGATGAAATTAATGAAATATTGCGAGAAGCAGCACCTTCAAAAAAGCTTCAGAGACGAAGGGATACAATTATAAAGGAAATAGAAGATCAAGAACAAGAATTAGCTAATAATAACAGAAAAATGCTTGCATTTTTTAGCAAAGATGCTTTTCCATTATTGATTACACCATTATTACCAAAAGCAAAAGAACGTTTAAATGAAATGGATGTTGCGGATAAAGGTATTAAGGGTATTGAGGCTCCTGCAATTCATGAGTTACTAAAAAGAGGAACTTGTCTTTGCGGAACGGATTTAAGAGAAGGAACAAGTGCGTATAAAGCAGTTCTTGAACGAGATGAAATTAAAATAGTAGCCACTTTTAGAGAGGCGTATGTATTAGCAGCAGTTATCGGCTTTGTTAACAATATAAAAGCGAATGGTAATACAGAAGAAAATACTAGAACAGCATCCATTTTTCCAACAGAGCTAAGTAAAAGAAAATCAGATCTTAGACTGCTCTATAGAATTATGATGCTATCTTTGGACAATCCAGAATATTCGATTGATGATTACATGAATAAAGCATTTCGTGATGATGCGGACGAAGAGAATCGAGAAGAGTTAAAGAAAAATATGGTTATATTTAATGAATATGCTTGTGGTGGTCTCGAATATCTTGATGAAAAATTTAAAGATTTAGATAGAGCAGACGATATTGTAGATGCAGTTTATAGCTTTATACATGATTTTGCTATTGATGTAGGTGTGCTGCAGGGGGATGACTTGCCTGATTTTGAACCAAGTTTTGATTGACTAATATATAAAAACATTCCCAATCAAAACTCATAGCTTGTTGCTTAAAGTCTTAATTGGAGATTTATTCAAATATGGTTTTAAAGATTGCTCCTTCAATTTCAAAGATATCATCAAAAGCGATGGAGATATCATTTTCAAATTTAATGCGTTCATCGTAAGTATCAATTTTTAACACAGCGGCGGTGAGGGTCTGATAGGCTCCACCGTCTTTTGTTTTGTCAGGAATAAAGTAGGTAATGGTGATTTGGGGATGCTCTTTGATGTGAGATTCTATTATGTTTAACTGATCGCTGATTATGGACGCCGATGAAGAAAGAGTTACATCACTTATTAATAAAATAATAAATCAGGCAGAAGAAAGAAATCGTAGGCTAAAATTATGATGCGATTTTAGTTAAAATACTCTGAACGAAAAGGGTATATTTACCCTTTTCGTTCAATGTAACTATTGATTTTCACAAATCTTTATGGTATAATCAGTGACAGAAAAGGGTATAATAACCCTTATAATTCAATGGAAGGATGATGTTTTGTGGAAATTGGTAGAGATAAATACCTGGATGCTTTAAAGATTCGCATGCATAACGGAATGATAAAGGTGATCACCGGAATTCGAAGATGTGGTAAATCATATCTTGTTTTTCATATCTTTAAGAACTATCTGTTAGAAAGCGGTGTTGACCAAGAACACATTATAGCGATAGAACTGGATCAAAGGAAGAACAAAGAATTAAGAGATCCTGATAAAATTCTTAACTACATTGATAATCAGATTGTTGATGATAAACAATATTATATTTTATTGGATGAAGTACAGATGTTAGATGACTTTGAAGAGGTATTAAATTCATTGCTTCATATCAGTAATGTTGATGTCTATGTAACAGGAAGCAATTCCAAATTTTTGTCTAAGGATATTATTACGGAATTTAGGGGACGTGGTGATGAGATTCATATTTATCCTTTGTCTTTCAAGGAATTTATGGAAGCGTATGATGGAGATCAATACAGAGGATGGGCAGACTATATTACCTATGGTGGTTTGCCTCTTACAGTCACAATGAAGACCGAGGAGCAAAAAATTGTGTATTTGAGCACCTTGTTTGATGAGACGTATATAAAGGATATTATTGAGCGTAACCGTATTGAACGTATACAAGAATTAAATGATTTAATCAATGTGCTTGCATCCTCTATCGGTTCATTGTCTAATCCGAAAAAGATAGAAGCCACATTTAAGAGTGTAATCGGTTCTAATATTAGTATTAATACCATCAGAAAGTATATAGAGTATCTCAAAGATGCGTTTGTAATTACTGAGGCTCAAAGATACGATGTGAAAGGTCGTAAATATATCGGTAGCCCTGTTAAATATTATTTCGAAGATATAGGTCTTAGAAATGCAAGACTTGGATTTAGACAGGTTGAAGAAACCCATATCATGGAAAATATTATCTATAACGAGCTGCGAATGCGAGGATTTCAGGTTGATGTTGGTGTTGTGCAAAAAAGAGAGCGTGCAGAAAGTGGCGAATTTAAGAAAAAACAATTAGAAGTAGATTTCATTGCAAGTTTGGGAAGTAAGAAGTATTATATACAATCAGCTTACAGTCTTCCTGATTCAGAAAAAATCAAGCAGGAAAAGGCATCGCTCATGGGTATTAATGATTCATTTAAGAAAATAATAATTGTAAAGGATGTAATCAATGTAAGGCACGATGATGATGGTGTCGAGTACATTAATATCTATGATTTTCTATTAAAAGATAACAGCCTTGAATTATAATCTTAAAATCATATAAAATATTCTCCAGTTAAAACTTCCGACATTATTGCACCAAGTTTTAACTGGGGATTTTTTATTTCAAGAAGTCGCTTCTGAATTCCTGTTTTCGTAATTTGTAACCGATGGAACTTAAGTGAGCGACCTTTAATGCAACGAGATTAATATCCGTATGCATTATTTTTGCTATTTCTTCTGCTGTGTAGTGATTTTCATAGATATGCTCCAACAACTCATCTGTATCGAGAAGAATCTCTGAGCATACGATATTTGCTTCGTATTCAGGCTTTGACTTCATATCATAAAGAGTAAATTCTTTCATAGCACCGAATTTTACAATATCTCTGTGAAGTCGGTCATGACCGATTTCATGAGCACATACGATTCTTTTGGTTTCTTCGTCCAAAGTGTTGTTAATGAATATGAATCTGTTTCTTTTGATTATTTTACGTTGCTAAACGGACGCCAACCTATGACAACTCTTTCCTAGATGGTGTACGATTTTTAACGATGGGGAACTCAGGAATCAAACCATAAGCTGTTCCAATCGTTTACCTAGTGTACCATCTAGGAAAAAGTGGTCAAGGTCAAGCCTACGGTGGCTAGATTTAGGAGAGATTTAGGGAGTTTTCACTTAAGGGAATCTAGGAATCATTTAAGAGTGCTAGGCGAAAGATACTAAAAGAGAGGGAAGTACCCTCTCTGAATCATTCATTAGTTTAATTCACAATCACTAATGGCTTGCATAACAAACTCACTAGAAATGGTTGAGGCTTGCTGACTATTACCAAAAACCATACTGGCTGTACAGTATTTATTAATAAGTCTAGGGGTTCCATCTGATGCATTAAGGATGGCTTCAATGGTGTAGATTGTCATTTTATTCGAAGCGTTTTTCTTCGATTTTTATCAAATTAAAAGAAGGTATAGCATAAATTAATCTGATAAATTCTTTAGCAGATTGTTTTATCCTATACCTTCTGTTATGATAAGAGTGTTACCAATTAAAAAGGCAGGAACCTCCCCGTCCAAAGTTTGGTTTCCTGCCTCATGTTAAATAAATGAGTTTCCTCATTCAAACACAAGGCTATGATAACACTTTATACCGAAGAAAACAATCCTCTATCTCAAAATTTTTATGATTTTTTAATTACAAACTTCAGTTTCATCAATAATCGATATTCCTGAAAACAAAGATGAGGAAGAATGGCTTTCTAAGCAGAATTTTAGGAATACCGTGGATGATGCATATACGGGATAATATTCGATATGTTCCCACAAACGACCAAATGGCGAAAATAGGGTAAAATCATTATTGATATGTTTCCGCATACGGTCAAATGGGTGTGAACTGTAACGATTTATTGACAAAAGATAACTTATTTGCATGAATTTGAATTGACTTAGTAATGATATAGTAGTATTATAGCAATAAGGAGGTGCATATATGTCAAGTACAATTCAGATTCGAGTAGATGATGATTTAAAAAAGAAATCAGATAGACTCTTTAAAGATTTAGGAACAGATACAACTTCTGCAATTAGAATTTTCTTAACTCAAGCTGTAGCTCATAATGGTTTTCCATTTGAAATCAAGAGGACTCCAGTGAATACAAATTTATTTGTAACTATGTCAGAGGATGAAATACTAGAACAATTAAGTGTTGCAAGAGAACACAGTGCACAGGGAAAACAAAGGGAAGCAAAGTCTGTAATTTCCGATATGAGGTCGAAATATGGGTTATAATGTGATTGTGACCGAAGACGCAGAAAATGATTTAGATCGATTTATCAGATATTTGCTTTTGGAAAAGAAAAACGAACAGGCAGCAAGAAATCTACTGGATGATTTTGAAGAAACGGTCTCAATATTGTCTATTGTTGCAGGAAGTTTAAAACTATGTGAAAATCCAAGAATGATAGAACAAGGATATAAAAGAATAGATTTTCAAAGACATAGGTATTTTATGCTTTTCCGTGTAGAAGGGAATAATGCAATTATCGATATCTTATTTCATGAGTTGCAAGATTATGAAAAGAAGATCCTTTAATATTTTATAATGAAGCTTAATGGAAAATATACAGCACTGTATAATAGTCAGTTTGTATAGTCGGAGGTTAATTACACATGAAGAAAATATTACAAAGGGTGATTGCAATTATTCCAGCGTTATGCCTGCAATTATTGTGGTATGCGTTATTATTCGAATGGCTTAGACCTTATGCAACAATCATAAATGCTTTACTATCGTTACTTTCTGTGTTGTTCGTTTTGTTTATAATATCTGTAAGACAAGAAAGCACTTATAAAACACTTTGGTTGCTTATCATTTTAGGATTTCCAATTACGGGAACTTTCTTATATCTTTTATTTGGAAATAAAAATACAACAAGATTATTGCAAAAGAAAATTGAGGCTGTAAAAGTATCTTATCCTGAAGAATTGGAAGAATCAAATTATGTGAATGAAATAAAAGAT
>JPZU01000001.1:2788707-2789380 GCA_000875945.1 Lachnospiraceae bacterium TWA4
GTTTAATTTTTGCATGACTAAAAAGACCCATTACTTGCTTCTTTGTAGGGTGTACAAATTCTTGGTCTGGATGTTTAAAAATTAACACATGATTAAAATCTGGTCGTAATTGTTTAAATAAATTAGGAAGACATTTTCGTCCAATATTTGCAGAGGCATTTAAGTCTGCATTAATAAGTTGTCCATTGTTTGAACGATACAATCCACGTGTGATTCGCTTGCCAGAAAATGTCACAGATTCTTGTAAATGGTCTTCATTATAGGTTGGTATACAGTCATCTGCTAAAAAATCAGCCTTTGATGTATAGGGTTCTTCTTGACAAATCAAACAAATCCCATGTTCTTCACATAAGTAGGATAAATTATTTTTTAATAAATTAAATGGGATTTGTACAAAATTCTGGTTCGAAACATTTCCCATGCTTGTTTGTTGTTTCCAGTAGATATTCTGTCCATAAATTATCGTGTCAATCTGATGTTTAGTTGCAAACTGAAGAATACGTTTTGCCACTTTATGCATAAAATCATTACAGAAGTTTAAACGCTTTTGGCATAGTTTATGTGCTTCATCGGTCATAACAAATTTGTTTGTGGTTCCTTTGGTTTGTTCGGATTGAATTATTGCCATTTTTTTATTGTAGTATTGATTGATGCTTTTTAAAATATTGCCTTT
>JPZU01000001.1:2791892-2804948 GCA_000875945.1 Lachnospiraceae bacterium TWA4
AAAAGGAGAACATCTATGCGAAAAACTTCTGATGGTTATTATAGGAACCGACATAGTTCTTATTTATTGCAATACCATTTAGTATTAGTGACAAACTATCGTAAACCAGTCATTACTGGATCATTAGAACTGGCTTTACAAAACTATCTAAAAGCCTACTTTGAAGAACGAGGATTCGTTATTCAAGCATTAGAAACCATGCCAGATCATATTCACATTTTATTTGATGCACCTCCACAAATAAATCTATCACAATTTATTAATGCGTTAAAATCTGCATCTTCTAGACGAATGAGAAGTGATTTTAAAATGCAAGTAGATAAATACTATTGGAAACCGTATTTTTGGAGTTTAAGTTATTTTTTGGGAACTGTCAGTGAACGAACGACAGACATTGTAAAACAATATATTGTAAATCAAAAAGAATAACCTGTATTCACCCACGCCTGATTATAAAAATCAGATGTGGTACTCTACAGGATTTTATAGATTTGGAATAATATGGCTACAAATTGAATGAGGAGAATGCATTTTTGTGTATTCTCATTATTCTGTTCCTTCTGTAATCATAATCTTTATCACATTGGTCGGCGTGGTGTTGACTGTGGTTGTAGTAGGCGCTGCGTCAAGTTTTTCTGTTGTAGGGTATGCTTTCTTGCTGATTGCAGTAGTATCCTATGTGTTATATTGTGTATTTGTAGAAAAAGCAACAGATTATACTGGAGCAGCAGTGATTATTATCATTGGGGTTTATACTGCCAATGCAAATGAATTGCACAAGAAATAAAAATGTTGGCAGGAAAAATTTAGGGATTCTTTACCATTTCTCCAAAATTGAAGAAATTTCAAAAAGTAGGAATAAATTACTGCCATTTACGAATCAGACTTCTTAGCTAATTCAGCAATTCAGCCAAGAGATGAACTGTAACGTATTGATTTAATATTTTGAAAATATAGAAAAAACTATTGAAATTTATGTACAAATCGTGTATAATTTTCTTAAAAAGTGAGGTGGAATTTATGGGCATTTACTTACATCCTAGTATAGTTAGTTTTAAAATGAGTGTTAATTCAGAAATTTATATAGATAAAACGAATTTAATAGCATTTACTAATAAAAAGTTAAATACACAACAAAGATATATCTGTGTGAGTAGACCAAGACGATTTGGTAAAACTATGGTGGCAGATATGCTTGCTGCATATTATGATTGTGAAGAAGATACAGATAAATTATTTCAAAATTTTAAAATTTCAAAAGAACGGACATATAAAGCTCATTTAAATGGTTACAATGTATTAAAAATTGATATGCAATTTTTTTAAATCAGGGAAAAACTGTAGAAGGTTTGATTACACTTCTTATCACATATGTTGCAGAAGAACTAAAAGAAGAATATGCAAAGATTATGTTTACGAATGAAAAAAATCTTGTAGAAATGTTTAATAAAATTTTATCCAAAACAGGAAAGCAGTTTGTCATTATTATTGATGAATGGGATTGTGTGATGCGTCGTATTCATGACTGGAAAGAGCAAAAGCTGTATTTAGATTTTCTTAGAGACTTCTTAAAAGACCAGCCCTATATTGCACTTGCTTATATGACAGGAATTTTACCTATAAAAAAGTATGGAGAACATTCTACACTTAATATGTTTTATGAATATTCGATGATTGATTCAGCTGAAATTAGTGATGGATTTGGATTTACACAGGATGAAGTTTATGAATTGTGTAATAGATATCATATGAATTTTGATGAAGCCAAGGAATGGTATGATGGATATCATTTAATTTCTTATGTTGGCGGAGAGAAAAAAGAATATTCGATTTACAGTCCAAAATCAGTGGTAGAATCGATGCTTAGAGGTCGATATAATGCATACTGGAATCAAACAGAAACTTATGAGGCTTTGAAAAAATATATTCAATTAAATATGGATGGATTGAAAGATTCGATTGTACAGATGCTATCAGGGAGTGAGGTGGCGATTGATCCAGGAGCATTTATGAATGATATGTATGAGTTTCACAGTAAAGATGAGGTGTTAACCCTGCTTGTTCACTTAGGATATCTAGCTTACTTACAAGATAAACAGACGGTAGTAATTCCTAATAAGGAAGTATCTTTGGAGTTTTTGCGTTCAATTAATCATAGTGCAGAGTATGAAGAGGTCGCAAGAAGTATTAAAGAATCGAAGGAATTAGTACAAGCTTTATGGGATATGGATGAAGAACGTGTGGCACAGGGTGTAGAAAAAGCTCATGAAGAAATCTCGATTTTAAAATATAATGATGAAAATGCTTTAAGCTGTACAATTCAATTAGCCTTTTATTATGCAAGAGAATATTATCAAATGGTAAGAGAACTTCCGACTGGAAAAGGGTATGCAGATATCTGTTTGATACCAAGACCAAGATATACAGATATTCCTGCTATTATTATTGAATTGAAGTGGGATAAGAAAGCACAAACAGCTATAGATCAGATTCGAAAGAAGAACTATCCAAATGCTCTAAAAGACTACAAAGAACAGCTATTGTTGTGTGGAATCAATTATAATAAAGCTAGTAAGAAGCACGAATGTAAAATAGAAAGAGTGTAGGTAGGTTTAAATTTAGAAATTTTGGTGAAACAGGTAATTATTACTTCAAGGAAAATAGAGAATGGGGCTATTGTAAAAAAGTTTTATATAAAAACAGTTGACGAAAGTGTTTTTATATAGTAATATCTAGTTAGAATAAATATATTTTTATATAAAACTAAAAGGAGACACTACTATGAGCAATATTATTTTTCAGTTATTTCAGGAACAAATATGAGAAAAGAAATTGCAACAATCGAAGGAAAGAATATAACGGTATGTGTTTGTGATAGGGAAGATGCTCCAGTGGTGTATTCCAATGATTTTTCTAAAAGTGCAGATGCTGTTCTTGCAGAATGCAAGAAAATGGAGTGCCCTTCTTTTCATCTGGTATCTATAACGGGTATTAGATGGGACGAGGAACTTTCACCTTGGGAGCATAGTCCGATTGTGGCAAAGGATGATCACTTCACTGGTGAGGCAGATACTTATTTGCAATTACTGGAAAATAAAATTGTTCCATACGTTCATTCGATTGTACCCAATAGTAAATATAATATTTACATGGATATTCTATGGAAGGACTGTTTGCACTATATGCAGCACACCACAGTCATTTGTTTGATGCGTATGTAGCACCTTCTGCATCTGTATGGTATCCCAAATTTGTCAGTTATGTGAAAGATAATGACTTTATAAATCTACCTAAGTGTATCTATTTATCTATAGGAAGTTTGGAAAGCAGAACAAAAAATATCTATCTTTCTAAGACTGAGTCGAATATGGGAGAACTTTGCAATATATACAAAAATAAAAGTGTGACAGCGATATTTGAAAAAAATCCAGGCAATCATTATAAGGATGTCCTAATGCGTATCGCCAAAGGATTAAGTTTGACACTACGAGAACTGGAATGTAAGAAAGGAATTTAGAATATATGGCAACTACAAAAAATGGTGGATACCTTACATTAAAAATACATCTTCTCAATGGAAGATTGTTCAATAGACTTTTAGCCAATGATGGTAGGGCTTTTTATAATGCAGAACAGGGAAAGATTGTATCTGCTTTGTGGGATAAAAGACCACAGACTGCATCCGAACTTGCACAGGTAACAGGATTGGCAAATAGTACACTTACGTTAATGTTAAAGAGATTAGAAGAAGAACAGGGATTAGTAGTAAGTGCGCAGGATAAAAAAGATAAACGTAAGAAGTGGTTTGACCTAACACCGACTGGAATTGAACAAGAGCAGGTTGGAAATCAGATTAGCGAAAAACTTAGCAATATTTTTTATGATGGATTTGAGGAGAAAGAAATTGAACAGTTGGAAGGATATTTGGAGCGAATTTTAAATAATCTTGAAACTGCAATGGAAAAAATCCCCCGAAAGGATCAATAACGATGTGTGATTTAGTAATTAAAGAAATTGAGGCAAAAAGTGTCCTTACAAAATCTAATCTGCCAGTCGCAGACTACTCCGTCAATCCTTATGGTGGTTGTGCTCATGCCTGCAAGTATTGCTATGCATCATTTATGAAGCGCTTTACCGGACATGAGGAAGATTGGGGAACATTTGTTGATGTAAAGAACTGGCCAGATATTAAGAATCCACAAAAATATGCAGGAAAAGAATTATTTATTGGTTCTGTGACCGATCCATATCAGCCAGTAGAGGAAAAATATGAGCGTACTAGAACTTTGCTCAAACAGATGCAGGGAAGTGGCTGTACGATTAGTATTGCAACGAAGTCCGATTTGGTAGTAAGAGATTTGGATTTAATTAAGACATTTCCAAATGCAAGAGTGTCGTGGTCTATCAATACCTTAGATGAGGATTTTAAAAATGAGATGGATAGGGGCGTGAGCATAGAGCGTAGACTGGCTGCGATGAAAGTATTTCATGATGTAGGAATCAGAACGACTTGTTTTATCTCACCTATTTTTCCAGGCATTACAGATGTCAAGGAAATCATTTTACGTGCAAAGAATCAGTGTAATCTTGTGTGGCTTGAAAATCTAAATCTTCGAGGTGGGTATAAATCGGTCATCATGGATTATATCAAAGAGAAACATTCGGATTTATTGCCACTATATGAAGCTATTTATACTAAGAAAGACAGAACCTATTGGTCACAGCTTGATGAGGAAATGAAAGTTTTTACGAAGGAGCAGGGACTAATCTATGTCAGAGATGACGATTCCATCAAGCGACCATTTGAAGAACCACCTATTATTGTAAACTATTTCTTTCATGAGGAGTTGACTCCATCAGCGAAGAAGGCTGCAAAAAAGAAGGAGAACTAACAACATGATACTTAGTCCTTGTGGGCGTACAGATATGGTTCAGTATTACACGCCTTGGTTAATGAAGCGATTAGAGGAAGGATTTGCTTATTCAAGAAATCCATTATTTAAAAACAAAGTAACAAAAGTAAATCTTACACCGGAGAATGTAGATTGTATAGTATTTTGTTCAAAGAATTATAAGCCGTTGCTTCCACATCTGAAGTGGATTGAAGAACGTTATAACACCTATTATCACTATACAATTACAGCTTATGGCAAAGAGATTGAGCCGGGAGTGCCATCAATTGATGACAGTATGGATACCTTGATTCAATTATCTAAGGTAGTTGGTAAAGGAAAGATTGCGTGGAGGTATGATCCGATTCTTTTTACAAAAGAATATACCTTAGAGAAACATTTAAAAATTTTTGAGTATATGGCAGCAAAACTGACTCCTTACATAGATCGGTGTATTTTTAGTTACGTGGAGATGTATAAGAAACTGGAAATTAATATGCCTGAGATTATTCTTTTTACAGATGAGGATAGAATTCATATTGCAGAGGGGATTGGAGCGATTGCTAAGAAATATGGGTTATATGTTCAGACTTGTGGAACAAACAGAGATTATTCAGAATATGGGATTCATACGTCGGGATGTATGACGCTTGATGTCTTGGGCAAAGCAAATGGCGTTGAATTTAAGAATGTGAAGCATAAAGGTTCTAGAAAAGGTTGCCACTGTATTGAGTGCAGAGATATCGGAGCATACGATACTTGTATGAATGGTTGCAAATATTGTTATGCCAATAAGACACCACAGAAAGCCTTTGAGAACTATAAACTTCATAATCCAGAGTCCCCAATTATGCTTGGATATATACAGGAGAGTGATACCGTTCAGGAAGGGAAAGCTAGGAGTTTTCGGAAATAGGAGTTTTATTTATGATAAGGGGCTATTACAAAATTGAACCGCTTTCTGTCAAGTAGACAATTAAAAAATAAAAATTTTTTTCTACCAGCAGATAAAAATTTGTTATTCTAAAATGAACAAAGGAGCGACACACAGATATCTTAACTTGATAGACTGTGTATCGCTTTATTCTTCAAATGGCATTAACTTCTTTATAGTATCTCAAGTACCTTTGAAATAAAATCTGGTTTTCCATATTTTCGTCATCCCATCACCTTTGGTTATTTGCTTCTATAATTTCCTGTAACTTAATCTCAGGATTTCTATACCTAGCAGCGCTTTTCTCAGCTTTTTTGAAGATGGAAGCCTTAACTATACAAAGGTAAAAATTCAGAGTCCAGTCATTACAGTAGATGGAGGTACTGCAACTGTGAACTGCACAACTGTACTGACTGCAAATGCTTATGGAGCAAGAGGTTCCTGGCCTTTTAGTGGGACACGTACCTTAAAAAAACAGAATGATTTATGGAAAGTGATTAACAGGTAAGATGAAGCATCATATCAAGTGCGATATGATGCTTCTTTATATTTGAAAATTAAAATGCAATCAAACCCATAAAATTTTAGTCAATTTTGTTACATTTACTTCTTTGATTAACTAAAATCTGAAAATATTTGACTTGACATAACCAAAGTTCAATGATATAGTTGGACGGTAAAAATATTAAACTGTAGAAGTTGTATCAGCATAATAGTATAAAAATAAATAAATTCCATAAAAGGAATTAAAGCCATCGGAGGTACCGATTCAGTGAGAAATCAAGGGCCGGAGAAGATGCAGGTTGAGATACCTGGCACCTTTTCTGGCTCTTTTTATTTTATTATAATTTTTATGATTTGGGAGGTAGATATGGATTTTTTAAATGACAAGATAAAAACCATTTACTTTAAATATTTGGCTGCTGCCTTTGGAAGTGCACTGATTTCTTCCATCTATGGAGCAGTGGATATGGCAATGGTGGGGCAGTATCAAGGACCAGACGGAACGGCAGCCCTTGCAGTCGTCGCACCTGTATGGAATGTAATTTACAGTTTAGGATTATTGATGGGGATTGGTGGGTCAGTCATCTTTTCTACCTTACGAGGACAATCAAAGTCAAACGACAAAAAATCCAATGAAATATTTACAGCATCCTTAATTGGAAGCAGTTTTCTTGGAATTCTATCATGGATAGCAATACTTGTATGGGATGAACCGATTCTTCGTTTTTTTGGAGCAGATGAATTGTTGATGGTATTGGCAAAAGCCTATCTGTTTCCAATTAAATTTGTTTTCCCAATTTATCTGTTTAATCAGCTACTAGCTGCTTATTTAAGAAACGATAAAGATCCAGAGCTTGCGACAAAGGCAGTATTGACAGGTGGTGTATTCAATATTTTTGGAGATTATTTCTTTGTCTTTACATTGGATATGGGAATCAAAGGAGCAGGACTTGCAACTGCTATTGGGGCAGTCATCTCGCTAGTGATGATGTTATACCACTTTGTGAGTAAGAAGAATACCCTTCGATTGGAAAGACCTAAACATTTATTTTCAAATCTAAAAAATATTACAGTTACAGGGTTTGCGACATTTTTTGTAGACGTAGCGATGGGGATTATCACTATACTGTTTAACAGACAAATTTTGAACTATCTAGGTACAGATGCACTGGCAGTATATGGGATTATTATCAATATCAGTACTTTTGTGCAGGCGTGTGCATATAGTATTGGACAGGCAGCACAGCCAATTATTTCTGTCAATTATGGCGCACATAAAGGTAAGAGAATTGAGGAAGTTTTAAAATATGCGACAGTGACATCGATTGTGTTTGGTCTAGTGTGGACACTCTTTGCAGAGCTAGCTCCAAATCTGTTTGTCTACATCTTTATGACACCAACAGATTCTGTACTAGAAGTGGCTCCAGCAATTATTCGAGGATATGGTATCTCATTTTTAATCTTGCCGATGAATATTTTTTCAACCTATTATTTTCAGGCAATTTTAAAGCCAAAGACTTCGTTTGTTGTCTCTGTGGCAAGAGGGGCAGTTATCAGTGGAGTCCTTATTATGACTTTACCGATGATTGTTCCGACAGCAATTTGGTACGCAATGCCGATTACAGAACTAGTTGTACTGTTATATGTTTTATGGTCAATATACCGATATACAAAAGAGATTAGAAGTTGGGAAGAAAGAAGCAAGGCTTAGGTAGTCTTGCTTTTTTCTTTATGTAATTAATTTGATTTTAAAACTTCCTCTTTATAAAAATGTATGATAAAATTATAAAGTTAAGAAACCAATTGATTAAAAGGAGTTACATAATCTACTCTTTTAAGAAAAGTGTCCATTGCTATAAGTAAAAAAAATAGATAATATACTATTAGAAGTTAAGAAACATTGGTTACGAAATAGGATAAAATTTGTATTATAGTTGAGAGCAATACCTGTTGCTTTCAACATCAAAATAAATATATAATATATATGTAAAATTCTAAAGTTTATTGAGGAGGACATAATGCTAGGAGAAAATATCAAAAAATTAGGTTTTGGATTAATGAGACTTCCTAAAAAGGACGAGGTAATTGATATAGAACAAGTCAAAGAAATGGTTGATTTGTTTATGGATGCAGGATTTACATACTTTGATACTGCATGGGCTTATGCAGGTAGTGAAGATGCAATTAGACAGGCATTAGTTGAGCGTTATCCAAGAGAAAGTTTTCAGTTAGCAACCAAGAATGCAGCATGGATTAACTGCAAGACCAAAGAAGAAGCAATTGCACAATTTGACACATCATTAAAGCAGACGGGTGCAGGATACTTTGATTTTTATCTTTTACATAACCTTGGTGAAGCTCGTACAAAGTATTTTGATGATTTTGATATGTGGAACTGGGTGCAGGAAAAGAAAAAAGAAGGCTTGATTAAGCACGTGGGATTTTCGTTCCATTCAACTCCAGAGGAATTAGATGAGATTTTGACGAAACATCCAGAAATGGAATTTGTTCAGCTTCAAATTAATTATGCCGATTGGGAAAATCCAGCGATTCAATCTCGTGGAGTGTATGAAGTCGCTAGAAAACACAATAAACCAGTGATTATTATGGAACCAGTAAAGGGTGGTATTCTTGCAAATCCTCCAGAAGTTGTAGAAAAAGTGTTTAAAGAAGCTGAGCCTTCATCCTCTGTAGCTTCTTGGGCTGTGCGTTTTGCTGCAAATCTTGAGGGTGTTTTAGTCGTTCTTTCTGGTATGAGCAGTATTGAGCAGATGAAAGATAATCTTTCTTATATGAAGGATTTTTGTGGACTTGATGAAAAACAAGTAACAACCATTAATAAAGCAAGAGCTGAATTAAATAAAATTCCTCTAATTCCATGTACAACTTGTAATTATTGTGCAAAAGTATGTCCAGAAGATATTGGAATTTCAGGAACATTTACAGCGATGAATATTTTAAATTTATACAACAATAAAGCAGCCGCAGTTCACCAGGAAAATTGGCTAGTAGGTGGTCATGGACGAAAGAAAGCAACAGAATGTGTAAAATGTGGAGCTTGTGAAGAAGCTTGTCCACAGCATATTTCAATTCGTGAAGAATTAGAGCGTTGTGTAAAAGAACTTGGTGAATAAAAAATCTAAAATGTCGTCAATAACCACGTTTGAAGTATTGTTCCCACATATCACAGGCGTGGTTTCTTTTTCTCCTCTAAGTGGTCTATGGCTATTCACAAAGCCTAATCCTAAAAGGATAACTTTTTACAACAGATTTTTTGGTCTAAATTATGATTTTTATGGGGTGTTTCATGCGCTTTTGTTTTATTACAATGGAAAGACATATTCAGCTAATACATAACAAATTGGAGACTGTAAAAAACTATACTAGGAAATTAGTATCAAATAAATAAATGGATGATAAAAGTTTCGCTTTATAATAAGTTAATTTGTAAGAAATGAAATAGTGTGGTATAATTTTTGAAGTTCTTTTGCTTTCTCTTAAAATAGGCGTTAGAACCTCTTTATATTTTTGAAAAGGAGCTGATTAATATTATTAATTTCAAACGCTATATGTCAGTGGCATTAGCTTATGTTGGAATTGTTGTAGGTGCAGGTCTATCTTCTGGACAAGACATTTTACAATACTTTCTATGTTTTGGTTAAAAAGGAATCTTTGCAGTAATTCTACTAGGAATCTTGAATATGATATTTGGTGGAATCATTATTACACTGGGATGTTACTACAAGTCGGATAACCACAAGGATGTTCTTAACCAGATTGCGCATCCTATTATTAGTAAATTGATTGATTTGACTTTAATTGTATCAGGCTTTTTGATTGGATTTGTTATGATTGCTGGAGCAGGAGCTAATGCACATCAGCAGTTTGGAATACCGGCATGGCTTGGTACGTTGATTTGTGCACTGTTGATTGTTGGAGTATCGTTTCTTGATTTTAATAAAATCACAGGTGTACTTGGTATTTTTACACCTATTATTATTTTTATGTTATTAGTAATTACAGGGTATACATTTATTGGAAAAAGCTATGATTTTAATATGCTTTCTCAAGTCGCAAAGACAATTGAACCGGCTGTTCCCTATCCTGTGATGTCGGCAATCAATTATTATTCTATTTGCGCCGTTTCGGGGGTTTCTATGGCATTTGTGCTTGGTGGTTCTATGCTAAAGATTGGAAACGCAAGAAAGGGTGGCTTGATTGGTGGAACAATTATTGGATTGATTATATTTTGTGCATCAATTACTTTGTTTGCAAACATTGATACAGTAAAAGATGCAGAGATTCCAATGCTCGCAGTTGTAAATGAGATTTCACCTGTATTTGCATTTGTGTATGCGATAGTTATTTTTGCTTTGATTTTTAATACGGCATTTTCACTATTTTATGCGACTGCAAAGCGTTTTGCTGGGGATAATAATAAAAAATTAAAAATTATTCTAATTATAATGGTGGGTATCGGTTATATATTCAGTTTTTCTGGATTTAAGCAATTAGTTTCTATTCTATATCCAATCCTAGGATATGTAGGAACTTTACTATTGGTAGTTCTTCTTGGTGCGTGGGTTCGTGAACGAGAAAATATTATTACAGAGATGTTTCGTAGACGTAAAATGATTCATATTTTTTCAAAGAAATATGAAGAAGACGAAGAATTTACCAAACATGATGTAAAAGCATTACAGTCATTAGGAGAGGAATCGATAGCTGATTCAGAATTATTAAAACAAGATGTCATTGCCTTTGTAGAAGAAAAATATGATGTAGGTAGCGAGACTGATTGAAAATAAATTTAACGAGAACTACAAGGCTTGACATAACCAAAGTTCAATGATACATTTGGACAGTGAAAATGCTAAACTATAGAAGTGGTATTAGCATAATAGTATAAAAATAAATTCCATAAAAGGAATTAAAGTCATCGGAGGTACCGATTCAGTGAGAAATCAAGGGCTGGAGAAGATGTAGGTTGAGATACTTGGCACCTTTTCTGGCTCTTTTTATTTTATAATTTTGGGTAGATATGGATTTTTTAAATGACAAGGTAAAAACAATTTACTTTAAATATTTGGCTGCTACCTTTGGAAGTGCATTAAAAACTTGATAGGATAAAAAATTTATGATATAGTTCATATAAAAAATTATATGGAGTAAGAAGATGAATACAATTTTAAAAACCTATGAACCTACTGCACGAGCAATTGTAGAATTATTTGGAAAAGGTTGTGAAGTCGTACTTCATGATTTATCAAAACCAGAAAATTCAGTTGTTTTTGTTGTAAATGGAGAAGTTACAGGGCGAAAGGTGGGGCAATCGTTTGATCATTTAATTAGACAGGTTCTTTTAAATACTAATTTTAAAGATGATTGTTCGGTTAGTTATTACTTTGAAACAGTAGATGGAAAAAAATTAAATCAGTATCTTCAATGATTCGAGATGAGAAAAATGAAGCTATTGGAATGTTTTGCATTAACTATGATATTACAGCAATTCAACAAGTTAGAAATTTAATGAATGGCTTTTTAAACCAAAGTCCACAAGAGTTTTCTACAGAGCCAGCACAAGATGTTTTATCGGTGATTGACCAATTAATTTTTAATATTATTGGAGCACAGGATGTAAAAAATTTGAGCAGAAAGAAATGTGTAGAAATGGTAAAATTTATGGATGAAAAGGGAATCTTTCTTGTTAAAGGAGCAATTGATAAAGTTGCTCAGATGATGGGTGTTTCAAAAGTAACCGTGTATAGCTATTTGGATGAAGCAAAAGGAAAACGATAAAGAGGAAAAATTATTTTATAAAAAATTCTATAAAAATAGAAAAAAGTATTGACATACTTTATAAAATATTATATAAATATATAAAAGATTATAAAGCAAAGGAGTTTTTTATATGGAAATGGTTCAAATTCATGCAGGAGAAAATAAGGGACATTACAGTCCGGGAGTAATTTCAAATGGAACATTGTATATTTCTGGTCAGCTATCTTTAGACTTAGACACAAGAGAAGTTGTAAAAGGTGGTATTAAAGAGCATCTTCGTCAATGTCTCTTAAACGTTGAACGAGTATTACACGCAGCAGGAGCAACGAAAGAAGATGTGGTTTTTTGTCGAGTGTATATTACTGGAATGAAGTATTGGGATGAAGCAAATGAAGAATACAATGCATTTTTTGGTAATCACAAACCTGCAAGAATTGTTATTTCTACAAATGAACTTCATTTTGGATGTATGGCAGAAGTAGAAGCAATCGCTGAGTTAAAGGAGGAAAGATGCTAAAGAAGTATATTTGCTCAAAATGTGGACATGAAGAAGATGTAACAACAAAAAATCCTACCTGTACCTGTGGAGGGCTGTGGAAATTAAATTTCAAACCACCAAAGTTTGATGAAAGCCTGATTGATAGAGATACTTGGAGCATTTTTAGATATCGAAAATTCATGCCATTAATAGATGATTCGTGGAAGGATATTTCATTAGGAGAAGGAATGACGCCGGTTGTCAACTTTGATGAGGATTTACAGTTAAAAATGGACTATTTTATGCCAACATTATCTTTTAAAGATCGAGGAGCAGCTGTTTTAATTACTCATTGTCAGTCAATTGGTGTAAAAAAGGTTGTTCAAGATAGCAGTGGAAATGCGGGAAATAGTGTAGCTGCGTATTGCGCAAAAGCAGGAATTGACTGTGAAATTTTTGTTCCTGAA
>JPZU01000001.1:2805053-2829329 GCA_000875945.1 Lachnospiraceae bacterium TWA4
AAATTTTTTGTTCCTGAAGGAACTTCTACCTAAAAAGATTGATATGATTAAAGCTCATGGGAGCAAAGATTCAGATTGTACCTGGCTCTAGAGACCATTGTGCAGATGTGTGTAGACAAAAGGTTTATGATGAAGGAATTTATTATGCAAATCATGTCTATAATCCTTATTTTTATGAAGGAACCAAAACCTATATTTATGAAATGTATGAACAGCTTCATAGAATTCCTCAAAATATCTTTGTCCCACTAGGAAATGGAACTTTATTTATTGGAGTGATGAAGGCATTAGAGGAGTTTTTAGAGTCTGGAATCATTGAAGAGATGCCAAATGTAGTGGCTATTCAAAGTGAATACTGTGATCCATTTGTAAAAGCTGTAGAAGAAAAGATGACAGTTCCTGCAAAGGTTCAAGTAAAGCCAACAATTGCAGAAGGAATTGCCATTGGAGTTCCTATGCGAGGAGAAGAAATTTTAAGTTATATTTATAAGTACAATTTAAAAACGATTATTGCACCTGAAGATAAAATTTTAGAGGCTAGAGCGATACTCGCTAGAAAAGGAATTTACTGTGAACATACAACAGCTGCAAATTATGCAGCATACTTACATTATTGTAAATTATATGGAAGAACAAAAGATAGTATTATTTCAATGTGTGGAGCCGGATTAAAATCTGATCATTAAAACTTATGATTATATGTATAAGTGAATTGATAAATTAATAGAATTTCTCCTAGATTAATGATAAAATAATTGTTAACCTAGGAGGTTTTTTATTATGATTAAATTATCTAAAGAACAACAAGCATTTATAAATAAGTCATTAGAAGGGAAAAATCTTTTAGTAGATGCTTGTATTGGCAGCGGAAAAACTACAGCTATTCAACACTTGTGCAACACCTTTCCGAAGTCTAAGAAGATTCTTTATTTGACTTATAATAGATTGTTAAAAATCGATGCAAAAAAGAAAATTAAGTCAAAAAATATCGTAGTGACCAATTATCACGGATTTGCTTATGACATTCTTAGTAAACTTGGAATCTCTTCAGGAGTTTCTGATTTAATTCAATCATTTCTTAAAGAAAAACCCCTTATAGATTCGTATGATGTGTTAATTATTGATGAATATCAGGATATTGAACTTGAACTGGCAAGTATGCTAGAACTTATAAAGGAGTCTAATTCTAAAATGCAAATCATTGCAGTTGGAGACATGAAACAAAAAATCTATGATAAAACAACTCTTGATGTGGAAAAATTTATCGAATGTTTCCTAGATTCTTATGAGCGACTGGAATTTACAAAGTGTTTTAGACTTTCTACAGAGCTTGCATCGAAATTAGGACGAATTTGGGGGAAGGAAATAGTTGGCGTTAATGAAAACTGTCTTGTTGAAGAACTTTCAATGGAAGATACTATTAAGTTTTTAGAAGAACAAAATCCAAAGGATATTCTTTGTTTAGGATCGAGGTCTAAAAAGATGGCAGAAGTATTAAATCGGCTTGAAGAAGATAAGCCTTTAATATTTAATAAAAACAGTGTATGCAAGTATTGCAGAGTCTGATAGAGGTTCAACAATGCCAAAGGTCAATTCGGCAATTTTTACAACCTATGATAGTAGTAAGGGATTAGAACGTCCGATTTGTGTATTGTTTGATTATACAGAAAGCTACTGGGAACTTCGTGCAAATAAACCTTTACAAAATATGCAAATTCTTAGAAATATTTTTTGTGTAGCTGCTAGTAGAGGAAAGTCACATATTATTTTTGTAAAAGAAGGTGAAGACCTTTTATCAGAAGAAAGTTTATCCTCTCTTAATCGTCCAATGAGGCTTTCAAGTGTTGAGATGATTTCCCAGATGTTTGACTTTAAGTATAAAGAAGATGTTGAAGAATGCTTTCAGTTAATAAGTACGAAAAAGATTACCCCTATAGATACAAAAACCATTGATATTAATAATGCAGATGGACTCATTGATCTATCGCCATGTATAGGAATTTACCAAGAAGCTTCTTTTTTAAAGGCTATAATATTGATGAAGATATTAAAATGCATTTGAGTTCAAAAAATCAACTTTATCTATTTACTGATGATGTAAAGAAATTGTCAGTCGAAGAGAAAGTTTTGTTTTTAACTTCTCTTGAAACTAAGCAGGAACGATATCAAAAACAAGTTGAAATTCCTTTTGTAAAAGATCAACAAAAGGAAGAGATTTTTAATCGTTTAGCAACAGTATTTACCCAAGGGGAGCATGTACAGATAGGATGTAAGCTTCCTTTTCGAGGAAAGACAGGTCGAAGAGAGTTTGTTGCTGTAGGGTTTGCTGATGTTGTAAAAGATAGGACAGTTTATGAGCTAAAATTTGTAAATGAACTAACTCATGAGCATTTTTTACAGTGTGCTTGTTATATGATTGCTTTAAAGTATGAAAAGGGAATCTTGTGGAATGTACGAACAAACCAGATGTATGAGCTTAGAGTTTTTAATAGAAAATTGTTTATGAAAAAAGCTTTAAAGACTATAACGAAGCATACTTATAGACATTCAGAACTTATTGCAGTCATTGATACAGAAACCAATTGGAATGATGAGGTGATGTCAGTCGGACTAGTGATTGCAGATTCCATAACTTATGAGCCTGTTAAAAAGTTGTATTATATTTTTCCAAGGGAGGCAAAGGTAGGAGGAATGTATTCCTATGTTCTTAAGACAAAGACTCGCTGTGCAGTAAAAGAATGTGAGCGAAGTGAAGCGATGTTAGAAATTTGCCAGTTACTAAAGGATTCTTCAGTCAAGAAATTGTTTGCTTATAATGCAATGTTTGATAAAAAACATCTACTAGAACTTAAGAATTATGATTGGTATGATATTATGAGAATTGCAGCCTATAAACAATACAATGTGAAAATATCCGATCGATATAAAGTGTGTAAAACGGGGAGATTAAAAAGCAATTATGGGGTAGAGCCAATTATGAGAATGTTATCGGGAAATCAGGGATATATTGAGCCCCATAATGCGATTGCTGATGCGCTTGATGAGTTGAAGATTATGAAGCTATTAGGCAATGCAATTGGAATTTATGAAAATGCAAAAATTTAATACTATAATTTATAATTCCTAATTCAAGTGTTAGTATATTACTATAAATGATAAAATAAGAGGGAGAGTTTTATGAAATTAGCATTATGTCAGATGAGAAATGCTGGCTCAATAGAAAAAAATTTAGATAAAAGTTTACAAGCAATAAAAACAGCAGCCAAAGAAGGAGCAGATTTGATTCTGTTTCCAGAAGTACAATTAACGGAATTTTTCCCCCAGTATGCAGGACTTAAGGTTTCTCAGTATGGAATTACTATGGATTCAGAAATTATTCAAGCTTTTTCAAATGTATGTAGAGAAAATAAAATTATGGCAGTTCCTAATGTATATTTGCTTGAGAATGAAACGTATTATGATGCTAGTATTTTAATTGGAAAAGAGGGCCAAATCATAGGTGTTCAAAAGATGGTTCATATTGCTTATGCAGACAAGTTCTTTGAATCGGATTATTATACACCATCAGATGATGGATTTAAGGTATTTAATACAGAATATGGAAAAATAGGAATCGTTGTTTGTTTTGATCGACATTATCCAGAGAGTATTCGCACAGAAGCATTAATGGGAGCCGATTTGATTTTAATTCCTACGGTCAATACAAAGCAAGAACCAATGGAACTATTTGAACAAGAGATTCGTGTACAAGCTTTTCACAACAGCGTTTATATTGCAATGGCAAACCGAGTAGGAAACGAAGATGCTATGGATTTTGCTGGAGAGTCCATTGTTGTAGGACCTGAGGGAAATACAATCATTAAGGCAGATGATACGGAACAAATTTTATATCTAGATATTGATGACTTAAAGTATGCAAAGACTATACGAGAAAGTAAACCCTATACATCATTGCGACGAACCGATATGTATTGCTAATTTCGATAAATCCCTTATATTTTATCGATGTAAAAGAATTTTGACATAGAAAAATCATAAATAAAAAGGTATTTGATAGACATAGGCTTTTCTAAAATTTATACTAAAGGAAAAAAGGAGGTGCAAGTTGTGGATATAGGAACTAAATTAAAAAACGCTCGTCAAAATACGAAACTGACACAGGAACAAGTTAGTGAAGCGCTAGGTGTCAGTAGACAGACGATTTCAAACTGGGAAACCGAAAAAACTTATCCAGATATTATTAGTGTGATAAAAATGAGTGACTTATACCATGTTAGTCTTGACAAATTGCTAAAGGAGGAAAAGCCTATGACCAATTATTTAGATTATTTAGAGGAAAGTACAAATGTAGTAAGGAGTCATACGAATTTAGGGAAGTTGATACTTCTTATAGCGTACATGTCTATTTGGGCAATAGCAATGATTGTATTTTGGTTTTTTACAAGTGGATCAGATGCTATGGGGTATAGTCTGATGTTTCTATGGGTGATACTTCCAGTTACCACATTTATCAGTTCGGTACTCATTGGTCGAAACAATTATTGGGGCAAAGGAAAATGGCTATTTGTTTTATTTTTTGGAGTGATGTATATGCTTGCAGAATACGCAACTTTTAGTATGGCAAATATGGTAGCTTTTAATAAATTTAATGTGCCTGAATTTTCGATGATTTTATCAGGAGGAGCGATATCTTTTGTTGGAATGGGAATTGGTGCATTAGTAAGACGTGTAAAGCCAAAAAATAGGAATAAATAATTAAATAATTGATGATTTAAATGGGGATGGATAGAATTAAAGAAAATTTAAGAATATCTATCCCTAAATTTAATTTTTATATGTTACAATCAAAACAATTGTGATTTTATATAAAAAAGGAGAGTCAATGATGAAAAGAAAAAAGATGCTAGCTATTAGTCTTATAGTGTTAATAAGTCTATGTTTTATTGCCTGTAGTAAATCAACGAAGAATTATATAAACTATAAGACATCAGACAAATATGAAGATTTTGCTTCAATTACTTATGAGGACAAAGTTTATCTTCCATATTGTGTGATTGACAATGAAGAATGTAAAAATCAGATTGGTATTGTAGATAATGATGAAAAGAATTGCATCTATTCCTATAAAGATTATTCAACCAATGAGTGGATTATTGAGCTATATAAATCTGGAGAAATGGATGCTCCAATGTTGTACAAAGAAGTTCATGTAACAAATCTTCTAGATGGATTGACATCAGAATATGAATGGGAATAACAGGTTAGTAGGTATGTTTTTACAAAATAAAGTGTATATACACGTTGAAATATGGGGGATTCGAATGGAAAATCAAGAACTGAGTAAAAAAATCTATCAGATGGCGATGGATTGTGGGTTTGATAATTGTGGAATCATTCCGCTATCTGATTTAGATAACTATGAAATTAGATTAAAAGAGCGTTCAAAAAAGTACCTTTTGGAATGGTACTGTTAGTGGGCATGAGTCGTTTAACCAAATTAAAAAAGCGATACCCATGGGCAAAGTCCGTAGTCATTTGTACAGAATGGTTGGGAAAGTATCGTTACCCAGAAGAACTTAGAGGAAAGTATGCAAAGGCATTTTTACTTTCTAGAAATACAGTTCCAAATCATAAAATTTATAAAGACCGCATACGTTTTGAATCGTTTTTGAGTGAAAGTGGAATTCGTTGGGTTGGTGGAGAAGCCAATAGTCCAGTGGATACGATTCCTTTGCGCGAGGCGGCAGTTTGTGCAGGACTTGGAATCATGCGAAAAAATAACTTTTTTTATGGAGAAAAGGGATCTTATTATAATTTAGAAGGGTATTTAATTGGTGAGGAATGTGTCCTTAAACAGACCTGCAATTTAAAACCTTGTTCTGATAAGTGCAATCTATGTCAAAATGCTTGTAGAACAAAGGCTCTGTGCGCACCGTATACCATGAGTCCGATTTCTTGTCTGTCTCTTTGGACGACATTTGGAAAGAATTTAACCCCACCACATCTAAAAAGTGACCAATTTGGCGAATGGATGTGTGGATGTGATGATTGTCAAGATACGTGTCCACATAATAGAAAACACGATTGGAGTGAAGGAGAAGAATTTCCAGGACTTCATGAGATTGTAGAGCTATTACAACCAGAAAACATTCTAAAAGCTTCAAAGGAAGAACTGCAAAAAAAGGTCGTTCCAAAAACCTATGACCATGTAAAACCTAGGCAGACTAACACATTTAAAAGAGGTGCTAAGCGACTGATTCGATTGCAAGAAAAAGCAAAGAACTAAGGACTAAAAAGAGCTAAGGAGACGTTATAAGAAACTAAAAGGAGAAGGCATTATGGGAGAGTGGAAAAAATGTATTGGTGTCTGCAATGCTACGTTGGAATTCTACTTTTGAGATTCTTTAATGTAAAAGAATTATTTATGAAGTAAGTGAAACTTAAGGAGTACATTTGTGAAAAAGAAAATGGTAATAATCATTGTAAGCATTTTAGCAGTTATTGGATTATTTATTGCTTTATTTCCTAAAATTTTTTGGGCAATACATAATCACAATACAAAGAATTTAAAAGCAAAACTAATTGAAGGAAAAACGGATTTAGAATATGTCTATGGTCAAGATAAAATTTGTGAAGTTAATAAAGTTTTTTTAGGAGACTATGTGTTTATCTATCCAAAAGAGCTAGAGTCAACAAGTCAAACATATCCCATTGTTGTTTGGGGAAATGGGACAGCCAATACCTATGTCAATTATGAGGCAAGCCTTCTAAGTTTAGCTTCTTATGGTTTTGTCGTTGTTGGATGTAATGACAGCAATATGGGTGATGGAAAGACTTTATATGAAATGGGATTATTTGTAAAAAATCTAAATACGAATAAAGAAAGTATTTTTTATCAAAAGTTGGATATCAATCATATAGGAGTTGGAGGACATTCTCAAGGAGCTTGTGGGGCAGTAAATGCAGCAACGAAATATGAAGAAAGTCAAACACTATTTGCAAGTTTATTTACAACTTCATTGCCAAAGCTTGAAATGTGTGTCGATAAGAAAAATATGGAGTTTGCTTATTGGAAGTATGATGTATCTTTGGTTGATGTTCCATATTTTGCAACAACAGGAACGATGTTTTTAGATAGTTTATGGATTTCCCCTTTGTCATCTATAAAAGAAAATTTTGGACAGCTATCTGAAAAAAATCCAGCTTTTATGGCAAGACAAATAGGAGCTAATCACAATATTGTTAATGAATATCATGGTTGTGGATACTTTAACGCATGGTTTTGTTACACATTAAAGAATGATTTAAAGGCAGCACAAGTGTTTATAGGAGATTCGGAATTGGCTAAAAATAAAGAGCGTTGGAAGGATTTTCAATCTTTAAGAGGAAATTAATATAGAGAATAATAAGAATAGGAGAAAATGGATATGAAGTATTTAATAGTAGTCGATGTTCAAAATGATTTTGTAGATGGTGCGCTTGGCTCAAAGGAAGCAGTAGCTATGTATCCGCATTTACTTGAAAAGGTAAAAAATTTTAAGGGAACAGTTGTTATGACAAAGGACACACATCCAGAAAATTATTTAGAAACTCAGGAAGGAAAGCTTTTACCTGTAGCACATTGTATCAAAGATACAAAAGGATGGGAATTTCCAAAGTCATTAGAAGAAGTTAAAAATGCGAAGGAAGCTTTAGTTTACGAAAAGCCAACGTTTGGCAGTACAAAACTTGCAAATGATTTAAAGAATCTTTATGACCAAGGACAAGTAGAATCCGTAGAGCTTATTGGAATTTGTACAGATATTTGTGTAATTTCGAATGCATTACTTCTAAAAGCAACAATGCCTGAACTTCCAATTTGTGTGGATGCTAGCTGTTGTGCAGGAGTTACTCCTAAAAAACATGAAGAAGCTTTAGATGTAATGGAAAGTTGTCAGATTATTGTGAATAGATAATGGTTGATGTATCTGAGTAGGAACAAAAGCAATGGAAGAAGCTTATCAAGCAGGAAAAACTATAGAAAAATAAGTCGTAGAAAATATATAGATTTTACTACAACTGCTATTCTTGGACACAAGCCGAATCGTTTATATGAAGTGTTAAAAAGAAAATTACAGAAAAATTAGAAAATAACAGAGTCAAGACAGAGAATGTACAAAATATTCTCTGTCTTTTTTAGTGTTCTAGGTACTCTAACCTCCATATACAGAGTTAATCTAGAACTTTGACAAGAGAATGACCAGTCTTAGTAAGCGTATAGAATATGGCGATAATTTAATTGTTGAGTAGTTCAATTATTTATGTTACACTACCATAAAAAATTAGTATAGAAAATGGAGAATTTTATTTTATGAAAGCAAAATTAATGCCAAGAATTGATATCCATGACCGAATTGAGCTTAAAAATGCCTTGCCATTAGATACACCTTATGTCATTCATATCGATCCAAGTGACACCTGCAATTTTCATTGTAAATTTTGTCCATCTGGGAATACAGAGTTAATGAAAACGATTAAAGGGCGAGGGCATGGTTCAATGGACTTTGAAGTATATAAACAAATTATTGATGATTTAGCAGAGTTTAGAGACCCAATTCGAGTTATTAGACTTTATAAAGAGGGAGAACCTTTAGTTCATCCCAAATTTGCTGATATGGTTCGCTATGCAAAACAGTCACCTCATGTTTTACGAGTGGATACGACAACCAATGCGTCTTTACTGACGCCTGAACGTAGCTTAGAAATTATAGATGCAGGACTTGATCGAATCAATATTTCAATTGAAGGAATTAATGCAAATCAGTATAAAGAGTTTTCCAATCATACGATTGATTATGAAAAATTTGTAGAAAACATCAGATTTTTCTATGATCATAAAAAACAGTGTCAGATGAATATTAAAATTAATGGAGATATCCTAAATTCTGAACAAGAAGAGGAGTTTTATCAAGTCTTTGGAAATATCACAGATGGTATTAATGTAGAGCATACGATTGAATACTGGCCCAAATTCCAAGATATGAAGGTGGAATTTGATGAAACAGTTAGTTTACTAGGAGGAGAATCAGGTGAGGTTCAGGTTTGTCCATATGTATTTTATGAAATGTGCATTAACTCTGATGGAACCTATAGTTTATGCCGTTTTGATTGGAACCATGCAATGCTTATGAATCAGCATGTGGGTGGAAGAGTAACTCCAAAAAAGATATGGGATAGTATTGTGCTCTTTAGATTTCAAGAGAGTTTCTTGAAAAAAGAACGAAAATTGCTTTCCGTTTTATCTTGTCCTAATTGTGGAATTTTAAAGCAAGGAGTTCCAGAAGATTTAGATGAGTTTGCAGGAGAAATTCTAGACAGAATGTAAAAATCAATTAAAGTACATGAAAATTTTAGAAAGTAAGATTATTGCAGTAGATGGTGGCTATACATGTGTTTAACTTAAATTTATTAATTCAGATAATGCAATTTTCCTTAGTATAAAAATTTAATTTAAAGAAATTTGAGAAAAATATTGAAATTTTGATATAAATAATGTATAATTTTGGTAAAAAATGGTCAAACGAATAATGTATGGACGTGCAAGCAAAAAATTATTAGAAGCTAAGCTTATGTTAAAGTTAAAAACGGATAATTACGGAAGAACCGTTTTTATATTGACTTTTACAAGTGATAGTGAAGGACTTAAGGATTTTTTTGAAGCCATGGATAGTCAAGATGCGCAGAAAATGCAAAACTATCTAAATTGGATGATGGATTCTTCTATTAGCTATATGGATAAAAGGAGTGAAAAAGAAAACTTCTATCATGGAATGATTTTAGGAATGTTAAATGCTAGAAAGGATTGGACAATCAAATCGTGAGGCTGGAGGAGAAAATCCAGAACTGATTCTCTACAAGAAAAGATAAGTTGTCATACCTATGTTAATGAAAAATATCTAGCAGATTCAAAACTTTAATTTAACGAGACGAGTAAAATATTTATTCGTCTCGTTTTTCTTTCTCAATGTTTAGATATAAATGGACTGTTATCAATAGAAGAATACTACCTTAAATCATGTCAAGTTAATTGAACCGCCGTGTACCGAATGGTATGCACGGTGGTGTGAGAGGTCGGGAGCTAAGACTCCCTCCTACTAGATAAAGTTTTAATATCAAACAAAGAAGTTGCGACATTTACGACGCTACTTCTTTGTGAAAACCTTGTTTGCACTTGATATTTTATGAAATTTGTGGCATAATACACATAGAAGTATCGACGAATACGTCGCAAGTACGAGGTGGAATTATGATAAATAGAGATTTATATCTAAAAAAGATGATTCACAATATGTGGAATGGAGAAATCAAAGTTATTACCGGTATCAGACGATGTGGTAAATCCGTTCTTCTCTTTGATTTGTTCTATAACTATCTTTTAGAAAATGAAACAAATGATGAAAATATAATTAAAATCGAGCTTGATCAAAGGAGATATTACAAGTATAGAAACCCAATAACCCTGTGTGAATATGTGGAAAGGATTGTTCTCGAAAAAACAAGTGAAAAATTTTATCTTTTTGTTGATGAGGTTCAGCTTACCAAAAAAGTAATAGATCACGAAAATGGAGATATTGAAGTTACTATCTATGATATGCTCAATGAATTGAAATCATACAAAAATCTTGACGTATATGTGACTGGCAGTAACTCAAAAGGTTTGTCGAATGATATAGCTACAGAGTTTCGTGGAAGAGCAACGCAGATTCATGTATTTCCGCTGTCGTTTGAAGAGTATTATTCTTTTGTGAACGGAGACGAAAGAAAAGCATTAGATGAATATATGCTTTATGGTGGCATGCCAAGGGTTTTGGCTATTGTTGATGAATCTGAAAAGAAAGATTACTTGTCTTCTTTATATAGTGAGCTTTATGTTAAAGATATTATTGAACGAAACAGAATTGAGCGAGAGGATATTTTAAATGATATTTTAAATTTTTTAGCTTCTCAGATAGGCTCACTTACAAATCCTACAAATATTGCCAACTCCATAGCTAGTATAAAGAATGAGAAAATAACTGCTTCAATGGTATCGAATTACGTAAAACATATTATTGATTCGTTTCTCATTTCGGAAGCAAAACGATTTGATGTTAAGGGAAAAACATATTTCAAATATCCGTATAAATACTATTATACAGATATAGGACTTAGAAATGCACGTCTTAACTTCAGGCAATATGATCCGGGTCATATTATGGAAAATATTATCTATAACGAGCTGTTAAGGCGAGGATATAGTGTTGATGTCGGTGTTATCTCAGATAGAACAAAAGGACAAAATCTGCAAAGAGAAATTGATTTCGTTGTAAACTGGGCAGATAAGAAAATATATATCCAATCTGCTTTACGCATGGATAATGAAAAGAAAGAAATGTCAGAGCTTGCATCATTAATGTTGACAAAGGATTTCTTTAAAAAAATAGTTGTTCGAATGGATATATCACATAATTATTATGATGATAATGGAATTTTTCATTGTAATCTAATTGATTTCTTATTAGAGAAAGTAGAATTATTCTAGCAGAAAGGTACTGATTTTCCTGCTTATAGGAATTGCAAACATTCTTGATGTGCAGGTCATTGGTACCGGCAGTGTTCTTAGAACAGCTCCATAGAAGAAGTCCTTGAATATTTAATGGAACTTCTTGTTGCTCCAGAAGCATGTTTGGAGAATGAAGTTTCTATGTACTTAAATGCAGAAATTTCCAAGATAACAAATACGAATGAATTTTTAAAATCAGCATAATAAAAATCACATGATAGTTTCTTATTATACCATTTGTAGAAAAAAGTCCGTTGTCTTATAAAACAAAATAAGTTATTATAAAGAGAATAACTAAAATCGTTAAAAGTTAAAAAATAAGGATGCAAAGAGGAGGATTTATTATGTCAGAGTATTTTGGAAAAGAAGTTCCTAAATTAGGATTTGGTTTAATGAGATTACCTAAAAAAGGAGAGGAAATTGACATTGAACAGGTAAAAAAGATGGTTGATTTATATATGGATGCTGGATTTACCTATTTTGATACAGCTTTTGTCTACACAGGCTCAGAAGAAGCAACGAAGAAAGCTTTAGTTGATCGCTATCCAAGAGAATCCTATACACTAGCAACAAAGATTAATGCATTTTTGATGGCAACTGATGAAAAGGCTTGTAAAGAGCAGTTTTTTACTAGTCTTGAGCGAACAGGAGCTGGATATTTTGATTATTATTTATTGCATGCATTTATGGAGAATAATTATAAAAAATATGATGAATACCATATTTGGGACTTTGTAAAAGAACAAAAACAAAAAGGATTGATTAAATACTTTGGATTTTCTTATCATGCAGGTCCAGAACTTTTAGATGAAATACTAACTAAGCATTCAGAAGTAGATTTTATTCAGTTACAGATTAACTATGCTGATTGGGAAAATCCGGCAGTTACATCAAGAGCAAATTATGAAGTGGCTAGAAGACATGGGAAATCTATTGTAGTTATGGAACCTGTAAAAGGTGGAAATCTTGCAAATCCTCCAAAGGAAATTCAAAAGTTAATGCATGACTATGATCCAACAATGTCTTATGCTTCTTGGGCAATTCGATTTGTTGCATCTTTGGATGGAATTCTTACCGTATTATCAGGAATGTCTAGTGTCGAACAAATGGAAGATAATTTATCGTATATGAAAAACTTCAAGCCATTAAATGACAAAGAACAAGAAATTATCAAACAGGCACAAAAAATTATTAATGGATTTTCAACAATTCCTTGTACAGCTTGTCATTACTGCGTAGATGGATGTCCAAATAATATTCCAATTCCAGATGTTTTTGAAGCAATGAATAAACAGTTAGGTGAAGGAAAAAGAATCCAGGCAATTAGTGACTATAAGAAAGCGGTAGAAGGTAAAGGAAAAGCATCAGATTGTATTGAATGCAAACAGTGCGAAGAGGCTTGTCCACAGCATTTAAAGATTACAGAGTATCTTGTTACTTGTAAAAAAGAGTTAGAAGAATAATTTTAAAAATTAGTAAATAAAAAATTAAAAAGCTAAAAGCTTTTGTAAGGAGTAAACGTTGAGGTATTGAGACTTAGGAAAAACAGGATTAAAAGTTAGTGAAATTGGATTAAATGCTGAATGGCTTCACTGTAAATAAAATAACTTATAATACTAAGCGATAGCATCCCTTTTTTACTTTAATAAGGATTTCTTTTTCGCAAAGTTGTTTAAGAATACGTTGTAATTGGCGACGACTACAATGTAAATGATTTGCAGTCTGTTCAACTCCATGAAATTCATAAGATTCACAACAATATCTCATATAATATAAAATTTTTTCTTCTAGAGTTTGAGAAATGGTTTCTGAATTAATGAATAAATCCAGTTTTTTTGTTACAGAATTTAATAAAAAATACAAAAAAGCTCTATAAGAAAGTAGAGTAGTCTTTAAAGAAGTAATGGGTAATTCAATGCATAAAAGGTCACTAGTAGCCTCTACCAATCGTTCAGAAGAATTACCTCTAGTAAATTCAATGTCTCCAAGCAAAGTAAAACCTTGATTAGTGCATAAATAACGTGTGGTGTCGTTTTCTGAAAATGCATAAATAGCAATACTGCCTTCTAGAATAAATAAAAGATTTTGGGTGAAGTCTTTTCGTAAATTTAGAGTCTCACCTTTTTCATAGGTATATAAGTGAAATGGAAGATTTGGTGTATCAAAAATTTTTTCAAAATGGTAGTCGGATAAAAGTTTTTCAAGTCGTTTAGAATCAAATAGTTCTCTCATGATTGATCATTCCTTTATAGTTAAGATATATGTATCTTATATAGTGACAGATGTCACAATACTTGTCAATAATTTTTGCTAAACTCTCAAAAGAAATAGTGAAAGGAAGAATGAAGAATTTATGGAAAACGAAATTTTTGAAAAGATGCCGGTTAGAAAAGCCTATATGAAATTTTCACTTCCGGTCGTTTTTAGTATGGTGATTTCTTTAGTCTATAATATGGTAGATACATACTTTATAGCACATACTTATAATAAAGCATTAGTTGCTGGAGTTTCACTTTGTGCACCTATTTTTACATTAATGATTGCTTTAGGAGATATTTTGGGACTGGGTGGAAGTTCAGTCATCTCAAGACTATTTGGAATGCAAAAAGAAGATGATGGTAAGCGTTTAAGTGCCTTTTGCTTTTATGGTTCAATTGGTGGTGGACTAGTAGTTACAGCGATTATGTTACTGTTTAAACAACCGATATTAACACTTTTAGGAGCAAAAACAGATACGTTCATTTATGCTTCTCAATATTATTTTTACTTAGTTCTAGGTGCTCCACTTATTATTCTAAACTTTGCACCTTCTAATCTACTTAGAACCGAAGGATTGGCAAAGGAATCCATGTTTGGAACTATTTTTGGATCAGTAGTGAATATGATTTTAGATCCTATCTTTATTTTTGGTTTAGGTATGGGTGCTGGTGGTGCTGCAATTGCTAACCGTTTAGGTTATTTGAGTGCAGATATCGCATTTGTAGTGATTTTGAAAAAGAAAAGTAAAAAACTCTCTGTAAATCTAAAGCAGGTAAAAGTTTCTAAAAGAGAATTGGTGGATATGTTATCCATTGGTATTCCTGCCTCAATTACGAATTTAATGCAGAGTTTATGTATGATGTTGACCAATCGATTCTTATTATCGCATGGAACGGATTCAATTGCAGCTATGGGAATCGTAATGAAAATCAATATGATTGCAGCCTTAGTGTTAGTGGGATTTTCTTTTGGCCCTCAGCCACTCATTGGCTATAATTATGGAGCAGGAAATGGAAAACGACTAAAAGAAGTTTTATCATTTGGATATAAATTTGAATTTAGTCTTGCTTTAATATTTACAGCAATTCTTTCGATTTTTGCAAGGCCAATCTTACAATTATTTATGAATGATGCAAACATTGTTTCATTAGGGGTTCCTATGTTACGTCTTCAACAGATGGGAATGGCTTTTATGGCCATTGTACTTGTAACTACTTGTGCATTTCAGTCAACAGGTAAAGCACTAGGGGCTTTTATTCTTTCAGCTAGTAGACAGGGTGTAGTATTTGCAATTGTTTTAGTGATTGCATCCACGGTTTTTGGTTACTATGGAATTTTGACAGCACAAGCAACCTCTGACTTTTTAACAGCAATCATTGCAGTTTTATTGTATCGAAAATTGTTAAAATCAGAAATTGATTAGAAATAAGAATTTTATCTATTTTAAACAGAAAAGTGGACAAAATCGTTTAGGAGAAAATTGCAAAGTGTCTATTAATGAAAGATTAACCTAAAATAGGAAGTGCATATTTTTGCACTTCCTATTTTATATCTTTAAATGAACTATTATTTAGTATCTTCCATATTCAAAGGTTGTATCTTGCCATGCTTGCATAACATCCAAGTCAATTTTATCTAGGGCAAGAGTATTTGACATAATAAAGTTTCCATATTTTTTACCAATCTCAAGACTCTTTTTGGTTTCTGCTACAACTTCATCAATATTTCCTCTCATGAGAGTTTGAGTTCTCATTCCTCCTGCAACGTTAGCAACTCCTTCAAGAGTACGGCAAGCATTTTCAAGGTCAACATCTTCAAAGAAATAAACAATTTTTCCTTTAGGAACGTCTTTAATAATATCTAATTTGCTATCGTATTTACCTTCGCAAAATACTAATGGAGTGAGGTCGGCAGCGACGACTTCTTCTAACATACGTTTTAAAGTTGGCCAGTAATGTTCACGATAAGTGTCTGCTGACATAAAGGTATCTGTACCACAGTGTAAAGGCATAAATACATATTGGTCGTGAGATAATTTTGCCTGATTAATGATAGCAGGAATAGAGATATCTGCCCAACGGTTAATTGCTTCATCGACTGACTCAGGATCAGAAATCAAGTCACAGCAAGTATTTACTAATCCACGAATATTATCAGCAAATTCATCAAATGGTGCAGATGCAGTAGAACCACCATAAGGAATAAAGCCCTTTTCGACAATCATCTTAGTGATATCAATCATATCGTTTAAGTTTTCTTGAACCATATCAGCAGTTTTTAATAAATTTTCAATTGCAGATTTAATTGGTGGTGCGGCAAGTGCAGCAAGACTAAAAATGGATTGACCACAAAGGGATTGAATATTTAGGTATTCGAGTCCAGCAAATGCATGATATCTTTTAGCAAGAACTTTCTTCATAAGAAAAGCACTAGGGTCTTTTAAGTAACTGTCATATTCATCTTCTTCTAGAAAAGTGCTATCGACATATTGATAAGGGGTATTTACAGGAAGATTAAAATCTGGTCCAGGCCATTTAACATTATCATATCCAGCAAATTTCATCGGATCGATTGGGAAGAAACATGGAAGATATACAAGATCTGGAGAAAATCTACTTAGATAATCTTGCATAACTGGTTTTATAAATCTAAGATCCTTCATTGCATCATAAATACTTACATTATAAGATAAAGCATAGAAGTTACTCATAGAGGGAATAAATGGAACACGGTCAGGTCCAGTAAGACTGATAGCTTTTTGCATACGCATCCCACGAATAGCGATAGGTGGAAGTTCATTTGTTGTAGTTGTAGTAATTTCTGACATAGTAATCTCCTTTTTTATTGTTTAGTTTTATTGTTTGAATTTGATAGTTTATTGCATTTATTTATAAAGAAGTATATAATGAATTTTACTATAGAACTATGGAAATATTTACAAATATAAAAAAATATGAATTTAATAAATTGTAAAATTTTATAATTTAAGACTAGAAATCAAGAGGAAAATAAAATAATGAAAATTAGTATGTGGATATTAAATGACTATTTACAGGAATACCATCCAGTTGCAACCATTATTGATGGAAGTTGTTCCCTAAGAAATGTACGAATCTTGTCAGAATCTTTGTCTAAATCCGATTCAACAGTCTATTTAATGAATGCAGGACAATATATTAGTGGAGAATATCATAAAATTTTATGTGTACATCAGAGAGATATGATCTTATTAGAAACGGATGATATGGAAGAAGTATTTAATAAAATCTTGGATTGTTTTGAATCTTATAATTATTGGGATGACCAGTGCCAAAAACTGATTCAAAATAATTGCACATTGGATGAGTTAATGGAGGCATCAACGTCAATTGTTCAGGATTCAGTTTATGTAGCTGACAGTAGTCATCTGCTTTTAAGTCGTATTTATCCGAATAGACCAGTAAGTTATCAATCAGAAAACAAAAAGAAATCGATCAGTATCAAGAAAAGATTTGGAAAGAGAGAAGTTTACCCTTAGATAAAATAGTGGCAGTTCGAAAAATAGAAGTATTTATAGACCTATTAAAAAAGCTTATACTAGTTATTTACATTTAGAAGATAGCTATTCGGAGATGATAATTATAAATCTATTTTACAAGGGTATATTATGGGGATGGATTTTACAGCTAAATATTTTTACAAAGTGTACAACTGGAAAAATACAAATCTTAGAAGAAATAGGTAAAAAGGTTGAATGGTGGATAAAGTCTAATGATTCATCTGCAAACACTTCAGACAGTTTTTATACAGTTTTTGAAAAAATCTTTTATAAAGGAGAAGATGATAAAGAATCTTATTTAGCGATGGAGCAACATCTTAGTCGTATTGGTTGGGAAAAAGATGCACAAAAGCAAATATTTGTGATTGAAAATTTAAAATCTGATGATTATATTTTAAGTAATATGAATTATCGCTATAGTCTTAAACGGGGTGTGTTACAGGAGTTATTGACGGATATTTGCTTTTATTATGTAATTTAGATTTATTGAATTTAAATGATTTTCAGGCAGAACTTAAAAGAAATTTACTAGAATCTGATTCTATTGCAGGTGCTAGTTATTTATTTCAAACGATTTCACAGTGTAAGGATCAAAAAGAACTTGCTTATTTAACAACTCAATATAGTGAGAGAAAAAAAGGGATGATTTATGGATGTGAATCTTATATTTTTAAATATATGACAGATGTTTTACAAAAGCATAGTAAGATTTCTTTGATACACCCAGTTTTAGAAATATTAAAAGAATATGATTTAAAATCCCACAGTGAATTGTATAAAACCTTATGGGCTTTTTTAGAATGTGAACGAGATTATAAGAAGACTTCAAAAATGTTAGTAGTACATAGAAATACAGTTCAATATCGTATAGATAAAATTGTTGAATTGACAGGGATTGATTTAGAAGATGTACAGACGCGTATATATTTAGTAGTTTCTTTTTTTATGGATCAAGAGAATTAAAATTTAGGTTCTTCGGTAAGTGAGTAAATAGCTGCAGTTATATTTTCAAGATAAAGAACTTCTATTAAATGATTATTAACGGTATATCCTACTATAATAAAAATGAAGACACTTTAAATCAAATGTCTTCATTTTTTATGGTACTATTTTTATATGATATTAAGTTTATAGTATATTATAGTGTAATTACTTTAGGTTCTTCAGTAAATGAGTAAATGGTTGCAGTCACATCTTCAAGATAAAGAACTTCCATTAAATTGTCATCAACGGTATACATTTTGCTAAGAGCTGCTTTATTTGCATCCATCATAGCCACTCTAGCTTCTCTGCGGTCATCATGTTTAGCAACACCAGTCACACGAATCCATTTACCTTTAGACATTCCAGAGATTTCAACTTTTCCATTTTCAAGCATTTGTTTATACACATTTTTCTGATTGTTGGTTACAATATAAAGTTTTCCTTCAAATTCACATACAGCGCCAAAAGGACGTACACGTGGCTGATCGCCTTCTACAGTTGCAAGATAAAATGTTCCACAGCTTTTTAAAAATGATAATAATTCGTTCATAGTAATTTCCTTTCTTTTGGGTAAATAATAGATGATTTAAATTTCTTGACTTTTTAGTTCTTTGTGTTACACTGCTATTATAGCGTATGCAAACAATAATACAAGTACGATATTTTATGATACTGGTTTCAAATATGATACCAAAGGAGAGTGAAAATGCCTAAAAAGAATTATTTGGACTATGTCCGTATGTAACGGCACAAAAAGTGTTAACTGGAAAATGGTCAATGTATATTTTATATTTATTATCAGAAAATCCCAATATTCGCTTTAATCAATTGCTTAGAATGATGCCTGTAGATATGACACATACAACATTGTCTAGACAATTAAAAACTCTAGAAGATGAAGGTTTAATTTTAAGAAAAGAGTATGCTCAGATTCCACCAAAAGTAGAATATTCGTTAAGTCCTATTGGAGAGGAATTTGAGCCGGTATTAAAAACCTTAGAAGTATGGGGAAATAAATATATTACCTTTATGAACCAAAAAGAAAAACCTACAAACGATTTATAAAAGATCAATAAGATTATTTAAATAGTCTGAAATATTAGCAAATTTTTGTAGGGACTTATCTTGTATTTTTATAAATTATTGGTAAAATGATAGCATAATAAAAAATAGTTTATAAAATTCATAAACAAAATTTTAGGAAATGGAGAAAGAAACAATGAGTAATGAAACAATGACAGCAGCACAGAAGGTTAATCAGTGGTTAAATCAATGTGTAGAAGAATCTGGAACCTTCTTTTTAACAACAATTGACGAAAATCGTCCAAAGTCTAGACCTATTAGTTTTCATATGTTAAAAGATGGTGTGAATTACTTTGGTGTGGGACAAATGAAAGAAGTATACCGTCAGATGAAAGAAAATCCTTATGTGGAAATTACGGGTTTGATGGGAAAAGGAAAACAATTCATTAGGTATTATGGAAAAGCAGTATTTGAAGAAGGAGAAGATGGAGATAAATTATCTAAAGAAGCCTTAGAACAGCCTGGATATCCAGTAATGAAAAAATTTATGCTGAGGGTACAGGACATGTTTTTGCGATATTTCACTTAGAAGAAGCAGTATGTGAAAAACGAGCAATGATGGCAGTTTTAGAGAAATTAGAAGAATTTTAACACGCCGTGAGAAAATCTTAGTAAATAAATATAAATAGTAAATATAAAAAATAGGAAGATAAAAATTATGAAAAACGTATTAATTTTATCAAGTAGTCCAAGAAAAACGGAAACTCACAGCTATTATGTGAGAAATTTAGTGAAGGTGCAAGAGAAAAAGGACATACGGTTCATTTAGTTCGATTAATTGAAAAAACTATCGGATATTGTAGAGCTTGTGATAGCTGTATGAAAAATGATGGAGTTTGTGTATTAAAGGATGATATGCAAGAGTTAATCGAATTATTTAAAAAAGCAGATGTGGTAGTATTTGCAACTCCTGTCTATTTTTATGGAATCAGTGCACCAATGAAAACATTTATTGACCGCATGTATCCAATCTGGACAGCTCTAGGTTCTAAAGAAATCTATTACATAGTTTCTGCTGGTTTAGGAGAAGACATTATTAACCGTTCATTAGGAGATTTAGATGGATTTGTGGAACATCTACAGTCTTATGAATTAAAGGGACGAATTTATGCTACCAATGTTATGGATGCAGGAAAAGTGAAAGATCAACCAATATTAGAGCAAGCATTCCAAATGGGCTATGATTTATAGTTTGGGAGATTTAATTTAAGGAAAATTTAAGGAATTTGGATAAATTAGTCAAAAAGTATAAGGAGTTTGAAGTTTATGAGTAAACAAGTAATGATTGATGGACCAGATGGACCGACTAGTATTTTTTTAGCCGAAAAATTAGAAAAAGAAAAATTAGAAAAAACTAAGAAAATTCCTATTTGGGGATGGATAGCAGTAGCTGTTGGAATAGGTGTTGTTTTAGTAAGAATATTAAAAAATAGATGATATTTAATAAAAGGGTAATCACTTTTGATTGCCTTTTTATTTTGCATTTTAATGATTCCAAAATGGAATATGCTCTATATTGACTTGACAAATCGTCAGTGATAAAATCTTTGCGAAAATGTGTAAGTGAATTTGTACATAAGATAGATATATCTAACTTTAAGATATATATAATTTTAGTTGTTTATACAAATTTTACTAAAGAAGTACCATTTTTAATTTATTTTAAGGAGAAAAGAAAAAATGAAAAGAAAACAAGTTTTAACCTTAGTTCTCACATCAGCTATGGCAGTGTCTATGCTAGCAGGATGTGGAAGCAATGCAAATGATAGTAGCAAAACAACTACTGCAGCTAGCACTACACAAGCAGGTACTACAGCTGCTAAAGCAGATTCGACAACAGAAAGTGCTTCTAAGGATTATACTCCAGTAACCATTACAATGAATCTTGACCGTTCAGGTATGGGAACGAATCAAGATATTACTATTGAGAAAAAACCAACCCATGTAGTTGCAGACGGAGGTCAGATGGCAGCAATGTTCTATGATCTTGGACTTAAAGATGTAATGGCAGGTTATGTCCATGGTGCTTGTGTTGACAATACAATTAAATATGAAGGTTGGGAAAGTGTTCCTCAGCTAGTAGAAGCTGGTACAAACTTAAAAGATGTATCAAAGGAAACGGTTCTTGCTACAGGATGTGATTTCTTAGTAGGTTGGGATAGTTTATATGGTGATCAAAATTACAGTATTGATTTCTGTAATAAAAACGGTATTATCCCATACTTCCCATATGTATGTTCTGACAGTGCAACCTTTGATGATTTATATAAAGATTATGAGACACTTGGAAAGATTTTCCAGGTAGAAGATACTGCTACTAAGAAAGTAGAAACTATGAAGAATACGCTTAGTGAAGTAGAAGAAAAACTTGGTAAAGAAGCTTATGAAAAACCAATTAAAGTATTCGTATACGATTCAGGAGAAGACGCTCCATTTACTGCATGTCAGGGTATTCCAGGGGAAACCTTAAAGAAAGCAGGAGCTATTTCAATCTTTTCTGATATCGAAAAAGGATGGGCAACTCCTTCTTGGGAAGAAGTTGTACAGCGTGATCCAGATGCAATCCTTATCTTAGATTACAATGGAGAAACTGACGAAAAGAAGAAATTCCTTGAAACCAATACACATACAAAAGGTTTAAGAGCTGTAAAAGAAGGTAAGATTTATTCTGCAAGTTGCGCAGTTATGCAGGGTTCTGCTAAGTCAGCTGAGCTTGTAAAGGAGATTGCACAGGATCTTTATCCAGATAAAATGAAATAAGCCATGAAAAAGACAGCATTTTTACCTCTTAGAAGTAAGAGGTCTTATACAATATTTATGATTGGTGCAGTAGTTTTACTTGTACTTAGCATCATTTTAGGTGTATTTGCAGGAAGTGTTTCTTTAAGTCCAGAAACTGTATCGAAGGTACTTATTAATCACATTACAAGACATCAATTTTTTGAGCCAGATTGGGAAGAATCTATTGAAAATATCATTTGGACGATCCGTTTTCCTAGAGTACTTATGGCATTCTTTGTTGGAGCAGGTCTTGCCATTAGTGGTATTTTAATGCAGGCAATGACTAAGAACTCTCTTGCAGATCCTTATGTACTTGGTATTTCATCTGGTGCATCATGTGGTGCTGTAGCAGTTATCATGTATGGATTCTTCTCTTTTGCAGGAAGATTTCATATTGCATTTGGTGCAGCCATTGGCGCAGTAATTGCCATTGTCATTGCTATGAAAATATCCTCTGTTGGAGGAAAAATTACTTCTTCACAACTTGTATTAGCTGGTATTGCTGTATCAACTCTTTTTACAGCAATTACAAACTTTATGATTTATTATGTAAATACTGGTGGAGACAAGGTAAAAACTGCAATGTACTGGATGATGGGTTCGTTAAATGGTGCAGATTGGTCAGCAATCAAATACCTTACCCTTATCTCAGTAATTTGTTTAATTGCAATCTTCTTCTTTACAGATAGTTTAGACGTATTGATGCTTGGAGATGATGCAGCAACTACCCTCGGTGTAAACTTACGAAGAATTAAACTTTCAATTATTATCTTATGTACGATTTTAACAGGTGCAATTGTTTCAGTCAGTGGTGTTATTGGATTTGTTGGTTTAATTATCCCTCATATCAGTAGATCTTTAATTGGACCAAAGCATGGACGCTTGATTCCTGCTGCTATTTTAATCGGAGGAATCTTCGCCATTCTATGTGATTTGCTTTCTCGTGTGGTTGTATCACCAGAAGAGTTACCAATTGGTGTCCTAACAGCTCTTTTTGGTGCCCCATTCTTCCTATTCTTGATTCGTCAAGGCAAATCAAAGTTTGGAGGTGCATAAGATGGCTCAATTAGAAATTAAAGATTTATGTTATTCAATTGATGGAACGGATATTTTAAAAAATGTAAGTCTTTCTATAGAAAAAGGAGAGTTTGTTGGTCTTGTAGGTCCAAACGGATGTGGTAAATCTACTTTATTAAAAAATGTTTATCGTGTATATCATCCAAATTCAGGAGATATTTTCCTAGAAGGGGATAATATTAAAGAAATCAAAAATAAAGAATTTGCCCAAAAGATGGCAGTTATGGTACAAGAAAACAGCATTGAATTTGATCTTACAGTGATGGATATGGTTATCCTAGGTCGATATGCAAGGAAAAAACTATTGCAGGATTCTTCAAAAGATGACAGAAAAATTGCAAAGCATTTTCTTGATGAAGTTGGTATGGGTGGTTGTGAAGGACGAAGCTTTTTAAGTCTTTCAGGTGGTGAAAAGCAACGTGTACTTCTAGCACGTGCACTTACACAAGAAGCCAAGATGATTGTTCTTGATGAACCGACCAACCACCTAGATATTAAGTATCAGTATCAGATTATGAATATTCTAAAGAAACAGGATATTACAGTTTTTACATCGGTACATGATTTAAATATTGCAGCTCAGTATTGTGATCGTATTATTGTTATGAAAAAAGGCGTAAAGCTCGCAGATGGTACTCCCAATGAAATTTTTACCAGAGAGTTAATTCGCACGCTTTATGACATGGACAGTGAGATTACGATTGATCCACGTACTGGTCGCCCACAGATTCACTATATTCCAGAATATATTGCATAACATAATATATTATATAGTAAAATTAAAAATAAAAATCAGGTGCTATCGTTTGTGATAGTCGCCTGATTTTTAGATTTTTAGAGAATTTTTAATAGATAATAAATAATAGTAAATTTGAAAAAATTTATCGATGGTCTTCACCCCAATAGCATAACTGATCTAAAATAGAAATTAAGGATTTCCCTTTTTCCCGTTAAACTATATTCTACATTAGGT
>JPZU01000001.1:2829349-2832504 GCA_000875945.1 Lachnospiraceae bacterium TWA4
AGTGGATCATGGGAAGAATATAAACTTTGTATGATCCACAAAAAGTATCCAGATAAAAAACTATTTATGAGAAATCGAATTAGATAGAATGGAAAGACCAATCCTAAATTAGAAATATAAACTATGAAAGACTTATTTAGTGCAAAGCTAATTCCTACAGTAAAAGCTCATAGATTTATTGGTGTGCGAACTCCTATACTTAGAGAATATGCCAAAGAATTAATTAAAGAAAACCAAGCATTAGAATTCATTAACGAATTACCTCATATCTATTATGAAGAAAATCAGTTACATGCATTTATTTTATCAGAATTTAAGGACTATGAATTTGTAGTAAATCAAATCAATCGATTTCTGCCTTATATTGATAATTGGGCAACCTGTGATCAACTTCGCCCTAAAGTTTTTAAAAAGAATACAAAGGAACTAATTAGATGGGTAGAGAAATGGCTTCAATCAGATCAGACTTATACGATTCGATTTGGGATTGGTGTATTAAATTCCTACTATTTAGATGAGGAGTTTGATCAAGATTATTTAGCCCAAGTTGCAAAAATTAGGAGTACAGATTACTATGTGAATATGATGATTGCTTGGTATTTTGCAACAGCTCTTGCAAAACAATATGAGAAAACCCTTCCATTTATTGAAAATCATGCCTTAGATCAGTGGGTACACAATAAAGCAATTCAAAAGGCAAGAGAGAGTCG
The DNA here is from genome assembly GCA_000875945.1 of Lachnospiraceae bacterium TWA4. Classification (GTDB taxonomy): domain Bacteria; phylum Bacillota; class Clostridia; order Lachnospirales; family Lachnospiraceae; genus TWA4. Next base: position 2,830,060 of record JPZU01000001.1, read on the forward strand.
AAGGGTTTTACAAGTGCAAAAGAATTATTTAAATAGTCTAAAATATTAGCAAATTTTTGTAGGGACTCTTAGAGAAATTAGAAGAATTTTAAGACATTGAATGTTGTAAAAAATCAAAATAGTGAGTATAGGATATTGTCTTATAAAATTTAATTTAATGATAAAATAGGGATAGGATTACAATTCAAAAATAAGAAATAATTTAAATTTTAGAAAATATATTGAAATTAAGATATAAATGTAGTATACTAAATCCATATAGATGAAATGAGGTGAAATCCATATGGGAAGATATTTACATCCTAGCATAGTTAGTTTTAAAAGAAGTATTAATTCAGAAATTTATGTAGATAAATCAAATATCATTCGTTTTACAAATAAAAGAGTAAATACTCAGCAGAGCTATATTTGTGTAAGTCGACCTAGACGATTTGGAAAGACTATGGTCGCAGATATGCTTGCTGCATATTACGATTGTAAGAAAGATGCTGGTTTACTATTTGAGAATTTTAAAATAAAGGATAGTGAAGATTTTAAAACACACTTAAATCAATATCACGTAATAAAATTAGATATGCAATTTTTTATGAGTGATACAAATTCTGTAACCCATATGATTAAGAAGATAAAAAGTGCCTTATTAAAAGATTTTAGACGTGATTTTCCACAAATTGATTTATCAGAAGATGATGCGTTAAATGAATTATTGTTAGATATTTTTGATTCTACGGATATCCCATTTGTTCTTTTGATTGATGAATGGGATTGTATCATGAGACGATATCATGATACAAAATCGCAAAAAGAATACTTGGACTTTTTGCGTAATCTCATAAAAGATCAACCATATATTGCACTTGCCTATATGACTGGAATTTTACCGATTAAAAAATATGGAGAACATTCGACACTGAATATGTTTTATGAATATTCGATGATGGATTCAGCTGAGATTAGTGATGGATTTGGTTTTACAGAAGCTGAAGTCTATAATTTGTGTCAGAAATATGGAATGGACTTTGATGAAGCAAGGGAATGGTATGATGGTTATCACCTCATTAATTATACAAGAGATGGGAAGGAAGACTATTCGATATATAGTCCAAAGTCTGTTGTAGAGTCAATGCTTAGACATCGATATGGAAGTTATTGGAATCAGACAGAATCGTATGATGCATTAAAGGATTATATTCAAATGAACAAAGATGGATTAAAAGATGCTATCGTACAAATGTTATCTGGTGAATCCATTGAAATTCAAACACGATATTTTCAAAATGATATGAATACATTTGAGACAAAAGATGATGTATTAACTCTGTTAGTTCATTTAGGTTATTTGGCATATAATCAAGAAAATAATACAGTAACTATACCGAATAAAGAAATAGCACAAGAATTTATCGCTTCGATTGAGATGATTCCTTCCTATTCTACAGTCAATCAGGCAATTCAAGATTCTAAACAATTGTTAAAAGATTTATGGAACATGGATGAAGAATGTGTTGCATGTGGAATAGAGAAAGCACATGAAGAAATTTCTATTTTAAAGTATAATGATGAGAATTCTTTAAGTTGTACAGTTGGGTTAGCTTTTTATTATGCGAGAGAATATTATCAAATGATTAGAGAACTTCCAACTGGAAAAGGTTATGCAGATATTTGTTTTATTCCAAGATTAAGGTATACAGATATTCCTGCAGTTATTATTGAATTAAAATGGGATAAAAATGCACAGACAGCAATGAACCAAATTTATGAAAAAAATTATCCGAGTGTATTGAAAGACTATACAGATAATTTATTATTATGTGGAATTAATTACAATAGAGCAGATAAAACCCATGAATGTAAAATAGAAAGATTCCATTTATAATTGAAGCACCTCTTGATCCATTTCATTCTGAAGCAAATATGGACAGAATAAGAAAAGCAGATAAACAAGTTAAGACAGGAAAGGTAGTGACTCGTAGTATGGATGAACTGGAGGCTATGGCTAATGAGTAGAGAGTATGCAAAAGAAATTGGAAAAGGTGAAGAATTTGTACTTGAAATGTGGAAAACCTACTTTGGATTTAATGCAAATATTAATGATGATGCAATCATTATAGATATTGCAAAAAAAGTAGGAATTTCAGAAAGTGAAGTAAAAAAAGCACTTGTAAATCCAAAATATGAAGAGTCATTAGAAAAAAATATGAAAGAAGGTGCACGCTATAGAATTAATAGTGTTCCTACATTCATTATTGAAGATAAATATATTGTAGTTGGAGCTCAAACAGAAGATGTATTTAAAGAGGTGTTTGAAAAATTATAAAAAGAAATCATTAAAACCGTAAGAGAAATAAGGGAGATATAAAAAATAGCGTTTAGCATTAGCTAGATGCTATTTTTTTATTAAAAATTAAAACCAAGCCCAATTTATATCGTGTATATAGGTAGAAG
>JPZU01000001.1:2833225-2840837 GCA_000875945.1 Lachnospiraceae bacterium TWA4
TATAGGTAGAAGGACCTTCAATTATAAGAAAGGAGATTTATGAATACAAAAGAAACCAAAAAACCAACCGACAAAAGATGAATACTATTTAGATTTGCTCTCTTCAAGAGATGAAGGCTCTATCGTAGAAATTGAAAGTAACTATAAAAATTATTGCGAAAAGGTTATTAGAAATATTCTAGGGTGCAACGAAGATGTAGAAGAATGTTTAAATGATACATGGTTAAAGGCTTGGAACTCGATTCCTCCAAATCGTCCATCCAATTTGGCAACGTATCTTGGAAAATTGGCTAGAAATACAGCAATTGATTATTTAAGAAAATCTACAAGATTACAAAGAGGTGGAACCGATTATGAGGTGGCATTGCAGGAATTACAAGAAACACTACCTAGTTCTAAAAGTGTAGAAGCTGAAATTGATGAAAAAGAACTTACAAATAGTATTAATCAATTCTTAAAAACAATATCTTCAGTGGATCGAAACATTTTTATCTGTCGATACTGGTATGTAGAATCCATTGACTGTATTGCAAAAATGTCTGGATTTAGCAAATCAAAGATTAAATCCAATTTATTTCGTACAAGAAAGAAACTAAAAAAGTATTTAGAGAAGGAGGGCTATTCTATTGGATGATAAAAAATTATTTGAAGCAATGACAGATATTGATGATACCTATATTGAAAATGCCTATGATTTTAAGAAAGAAGGAAGAATTATTAAACTTTTTAAATGTTCTAGGAACATAGCTGTGGCAGCAGTTGTGGCAGTTGTATTAGTGGGAACGACAGCTTATGGAGCTGCAAAAATCATTAAACAAATGCATATTACAGAATATACAAGTTTATCTGACTTAAAGAAAGAGAAAAAGATCAAAGAGGATGAGATGATTTCAGTAACTGATGAAACAGTGGATGATACGTCTTATAAAGAAGGTGTAAGCTCGGAGTGTTGGCTAGACCGAGTGTGCAGTAATAAAAGTGATATTGTAAAAAATACAAAACCAGATTCATGGAGTCGAATGTATGAAGAACGTAGAGAAAACTTAGTTTTATATGACTATACCGATTTACAAGTTGCTATGAATGATTATCAAATTCCATTAAATCTTAGCTATATTCAAGAACACTATCCACAAAGATTTGCTGAGTATGGAGTATATATTGAGTATACGGATTCATCTAAAAAAGAAATGAAACAAGCCATGTTTTTTGACACTTATCGAACAAGTGATGGACAATGCGTAGGTATTGAATACGAATATAGAAAAGATAATGAGAATATGCCATCCTATGAATTTCACGAAGGAAATAAATCTAGTTCTTATTATACAACAAATGATGGTGTGGAAGTATTTTTGACAAAGAAAAAAGGAAGTGAAGGTGGTACAGTAATTTTTGGTACAGTTTATGGAGAACATTGCAATATTTACCTAAAAATGTATAATTTGGAGAATCAAGAGATTCAAAAAATTTGTAATAGTTTAAATCTTTCCAAAGTTCTTTTCTCATAGTCTATTTAATTATAAAAGAGTATTTCTAAATAATATACTAGCAGTTTAATGACAATCACTAAATCTACTGATAAAATTATTTATTTATGAGAAATCTGATTAGTACTACCCGTCTTAGGTACTATTTTGTATTTAATGTTTAGAAATAAGAAGACCACCCAGTCGTTAAATCGCAAATTAGATTCTGTAACTAAAAATCTAGATGCAATTAGTGGAAAGGTGAAGGTCATCCAATTTAAAGATGAGCGAATCAGACAAATCTTTTCATATTTAGAATCTACAAGTAATTTTCCTATAAAGAACAATGAATTTGCTAAGTATTATTCTGTAGGTGAAAAACTTCACGAGGATATGCTTATATGCAGAGAAATGAAACTTGGCGTAAAATTTTCATTTGGTAAATGGTTTTTGGATGGAGTACTTCGAATTTTTTCACCGTTGTGTTAATATTAAGAATATCGATAGATTAAAAGGGGCATATGGCTTGCCTCTTTTTTAGATTCGCTAACAAATCTAGTTTGATCTTTTAGTATAAATTGTAAGTATATTTTTTACCACGGATTGAAACATTAAAAAATTTATGCTAGTATGAAAAATATGCTTTTTAAATTTAAAGTAAAAAAGAAATTAGAAAGAGGGAGTGTAATCATGAATCAGACATTTAAGCAAGCATTTGTAAAGTCATTACCCATTTTCTTTAGTTATGTGTTTGTTGCTTTTAGTTATGGTTTGATGATGGAAGAAAAAGGGTATTCATGGATTTATTCATTGTTTACAAGTTTAACGGTTTATACAGGAGCCTTTCAATTTGTTCTCATTACGTTTTTAAGTAGTGGAGCTTCTGTTGCAACGATTGCTGTAACTGCATTTTTCATGAATAGCAGGCAAACATTTTATAGCATTACATTTTTAGAAGATTTTAAAGAAATGAAACAAAAATGGTATATGGTACATACAATGACTGATGAGACCTATGCTGTAAACTGTACATTTTCAAAAAATGAACCGGATTGTAAAGAGCAGATGTTTCTAGTAGCTCTTTTCTCAAGATGTTACTGGATGCTAGGGGCAGTTTTAGGTGGAATTTTAGGGCAGATAATTCCAGTAGAGTTAGAAGGAATCGATTTTTGTATGACCGCCCTGTTTGTTATCATATTTATTGATCAATGGGAAAAGGCAAGTGACCATAGATTTGCCTTAATTGGATTAGGAGTTGGAGTCATTAGTTTATTGATTTTTGGAAAAAGTGCTTTTATTTTGCCTGCACTGTTAATCACGGCAGGAATCTTACTATTTATGGGACATACAAAGGATGAGAATGTGGAGGAAGTAGTTATTAATGATTGATTTAAGAACAATAGGAATTATTCTTATGAGTGCGGGAATCACCTTCTTTCTAAGAGCGGTTCCATTTTTGATTTTTAGAGGAAAAACGAAGATGCCTGACTGGCTTACTAAGTTAGGTCAAAAACTTCCTGCTGCAATTATGGCAGTTCTCATTGTGTATTGCTTAAAAGAAGCAAAGGATTTTCCAATTTCACAAGGAATTCCTCTTTTAATTTCGGTAGGAGTTGTTGCAGGGAGTTATAAGTTTAAACACCAGACATTTTTAAGTATTGTCTTAGGAACTGCAACTTATATGGTGTTGTTAAAGGTTGTTTAAGTGTTTAAGCTAGAAAGAATAAAGAATGTAAATGGGGCACTTGACTATGAATAGGTGTCCTTTTTTGAATTATACGTGTAATTGAAAATAAGATGAATATATGGTAAGATGTAGTTTATAAAATAATGAGAACGGAGAAAAATAGAATCGTGAAACAATATATCGTAGATGCCTTTACAAAAGAACCTTTTAAGGGAAACTCAGCAGCCGTTTGTGTAATGGATGCGTGGCCAACGAAAGAATTTATGATGAAGCTCGCAGCAGAAAATAATTTATCAGAAACCGCTTATATTGTAAAAGAAGAACAGGGATATCACTTAAGATGGTTTACACCAGGAGCAGAAATAGAACTTTGTGGTCATGCAACGTTAGCTTCAGCATTTGTCATTTTAAATTTTTATGATACAGATGCAAAAGAAGTTCATTTTCACACAATGAGTGGTGAATTAATTGTACGAAGAAAAGGAGAGTCTTTTGAACTTGATTTTCCAACGTATGAATTAAAAGAACTTCCAGTAACAGATGCGATGGAAGCAGCTTTTGGTGTACGTCCGATTAAAGCAGTATTGGGATTGGATTTGGTTTGTGTGTTTGAAAATGAAGAAGATGTGCGAAACATGAATCCAGACCAAGTAACTTTTAACAAAGATTGAAGGTCGAATTCAAAATGCTACAGTAAGAGGTAAGGAAACGGATTGTGTGTCTAGAAGTTTTTGTCCAAAGTTGTCAATTGATGAGGATGTTGCAGTTGCGAAATTGATACAAAATCAGATATTGAAAATCGCTTAGAATAAGGCTTTGTCAACAGTAGGAGTCGATGAGGTCTTATTTTTTTGACCAAAATTTAGAAAAAATATAGTTGAGGGTAGGAAAGATAGGGAGTGGTTTTGCATACGGTGTTAACGATTAAAAAGGGTATCGTTAATTGAATATTAGTAAATAAAAGATATTTAAAATTTTGTACTCTTTCTTTTTAAGTAATTTTGTGTTAATATTAAATATATATATGTTTTTCAAAAAAACAAAACATAAGTTTACTTTTTGTGAAAAATATGCTATATTGGAGGTAATAAATGCGAGCTTCAGAGCGATTTACTGAGATTACAAATCAAACAGGATTATATAATATTCAAGCAATTGATAATATTCCATCAATTATGAAAAGAGGTTTACTTTCAAATGAGAGAGCAAAAATTATTAATCATGTTTCGATTGCTATGAATGAAGTTCAACAAAAAAGAGATTTTATTAAAATTCCTAATGGCTTAAAATTACATCAATATGCTAATTTATATTTTGACCCATGGAATCCGATGCTGTCTCTTAAGAGAAATCAAAATCAACAAATTTGTATCTTGAAATTTGACCGAGCCGTTTTAGATATGAATAATGTTATTGTATCTGATCGAAATGCATCTAGTGCCTATGCTGCTTTTTATACACCTGAAATTGGGTTGGAGAATATTGAGTTTGATATAGTTTATGCAAGATATTGGATTGATGAAGATCATTATCAACAACTTAGGAAAAAGTCAATAAAATGTGCAGAAGTTTTAGTACCTTATGCTATACCTTATGATTTTGTAGTTTGTGCAGCTGTTGTAAATAAACAAGCAGCAGTTAAATTAAAAGATATTGGATTTGATAAAAAGATTATAGTAGAGCCCAGGGTATTCTTTAAGGAGGTGAATCAATAAATGTTGGTGAAGATAGGAAATATATTTGATAGTAAGTGTACAACTATTGTAAATACTGTTAATTGCGTAGGAGTAATGGGAAAAGGGATAGCACTTGAGTTTAAAAAGTTATATCCTCAAATGTATTCAGATTATGTTTATAAATGTAGTATTAGTGAAGTTAAAATAGGTGTACCATATGTATATGAAGATGAAGATACAGGAATAAAAATTTTAAATTTCCCAACAAAAGATCATTGGAGGTCACCTTCTAGATTATCTTATATTATTGATGGAATTAAATTGGTTTGTAAAAATTATAAAAAATATGGAATTGACAAAATTGCATTTCCACCACTAGGTTGTGGAAATGGAGGTTTGACTTGGGATATTGTTGGTCCAATTATGTATCAGAAACTTGTAAAATTACCAATAGAAGTTGAAATATATGCTCCTTTTGGGACTAATCAAAAAGAAATTACACAGGAATATTTATCTAGACAAATTTTTGAACAGGATTTAAAGGGAAAAGTAAATTCTAAAGTAAATCCTAAATGGTATTTGATTCTAGAAGTGATACGTGAGTTAAATAATAGAACTTATTCATTAAAGGTTGGAAGAACTATTTATCAAAAAATCTGTTATGTAATTACTAGAAATGGTGTTGAAACAGGATTTAATTTTATTAAAGGAAGCTATGGACCTTATTCATCAAATGTCAAAGATTCAATAGCTGTATTAGCGAATGCTAATTTAATAATTGAAAAGTCTTTAGGACGAATGATTTCTTTAAAAGTTGCAAGTGATGTGATTATACAAAGAGATAAGTTTACTGATGCTGAATGGGAGGCAACTAAAAAAACAGTTGATTTGTTTGGACGTGTTAAAAGTACAGAACAGGCTGAAATGATAGCAACAGTTTTATATTCATTTGATGAGCTAGCAAAAAAGAATGAAAAGGTTTCAGATAAGGATGTCTATGATTTTGTAATAGATTGGAAACCTCATTGGAAAAAAAGAGAAAAACTTTGAAGTATGCGATACAATTCATAATTTAGCAATGTTATCATTGATTTCTGTAGCATATAGTAGTCAGTTGATGGATACTAGTCTAGTTTAGTATTTGTAATGTAGGGCATTTCATGAGAAATGCCCCTAGTTTTTGCAAAATTTTATAAGCTTAAAATAAAAATGAGAGTAAGTTGTTTTAATTTCATTGGTGCAATTATATTTAGAGTAGATGATATTCGTAAAAATCTGAAGAATTTTTATTTATATTTATTAATAGTAAAGTAAGAAATAGATTTATCATATTTACCATATCTTTCCATAGAATGAAAATATAAATCTCCGTACTTTTTCACTTTTGATGAGATTGGGATCATCTAATATATAGAATCATATTCGAATAAATAACAACAAGGTCTACCATTAATAGTTTTTTTGTTAGTCATTAATCCATAATTTTTATATTTATCATAAAAATCATATCTTTTACAAAATATAATTTCCTTTTATAAATAAAAAAGGTTGCCCCATACTTTCTTTATAACTGATATATATGTTTACAGTCTATAAAATTTAAAAGATTATTCTTCTATTACTTATATAATATGTTATTTTTTCAAAATAGCAATACTATAATATTTGTTAATTTAATACAATTAATGTAGATTTAATGCAGAGACCTCAACGTTTATTAAAATAAACGTTGAGGTCTCTGCAATATATATAATATATGTTGAAATATTATATGTCAATTCGCAAAATAAATAAAAAGATATTAAAAAAATGAACAAATATATAAAATATTAATAGAAGAATATAGATTTTAAGAGTATATATAAAAATGTTTTCAAATAAATACAAACATAAGTTCTAAAATATGTTATATATAATATGAATAGATTAGAAACTAACAAGAATAAACCAATATAAACTAATATAAACATATTTTAAATAGTATTAAATAATATGCATTGATATTAAATATTGAAAAATAGTATTAAATATGTTATACTAACCTAATTTATGCTATATAAAAAATAGAGGTAAAATATGAATAAATATGAAAAATGGATTAATACAGATGAAGCAGCAGAATACCTAAGTGTAAAGGCTTCAACAATAAGAGAATGGATTAAAAAAATAATAGTATACCTGCACATAAAATAGGACGTTGTTGGAAGTTTAAAAAGTCCGAACTTGATGAATGGGTTAATAGTGGAAAAAGTGCAGAATAAAATTTAAGGAGCGTTACTATATGAGTAAGAAATTTACTTGTGTTGATTTATTTTCTGGAGCAGGAGGATTGTCAAGAGGATTTTTTGATGCTGGATATGATGTTGTATTAGGAGTAGATTTTGATGATGCAGCATTACAAACATTTAAAGCAAACCATGGGCATGCAGAAGCTATGAAACTTGATTTGTTTAATCATGAGAATATTAATAAAATAGTAGATTTTCTTAATTTTAAGGATATCAAATTAGATGTTTTAGTAGGTGGACCACCTTGTCAAGGTTTTTCAGTTGCAGGTCCTAGAGATATGAATGATAAAAGAAATTCATTATACTTAGCAATGGTAAAGTTAGCAGATAGGTTAAAACCACAGGCTGTAGTTTTAGAAAATGTTCCAGGAATGGTACAAACTAATGGGGGTATTGGTGCTAAAAGAATTGTTCAAGATTTTGCAAAGATTGGGTACAATATGACTCCTAAGTTATTGTATGCTCCAGATTATGGAATACCACAAATTAGAA
>JPZU01000001.1:2840857-2841799 GCA_000875945.1 Lachnospiraceae bacterium TWA4
TGGAAAATGGAAATATTATTTATGGCGATGAAATTCAAGACTATGCAACTCCAGCAAGAACCGATTATCAATTATCGATGAGAAAAAATATGAACAAAGTTTATAATCATATTGGAAGTATACCAATTGAAAAAACAAAGAAAATGATTTCATTAGTTCCTGAAGGTAAAAACTATAAAGCACTTCCTGAAGAATATAGAGGTTTATATAAGTATCATGAAGCATTAACTCGTTATCATAGTAAAAAACCATCATTAACCATAAATACAGGACATCGTTCACATTTTCATTATTTATATAATCGAATTCCAACAGTAAGAGAAAGTGCAAGATTGCAAAGCTTTCCAGATGATTTTATTTTTTATGGAAATAAATCTCAGCAGTATAAACAAGTAGGTAATGCTGTTCCTCCAATTTTAGGACAGGTAGTTGCTTTAAAATTGAAAGAATACTTGAGAGGTTAATTTTAGTTATGAAGTATAATATAATTGATTTATTTGCTGGGTGTGGTGGATTAACAGAAGGATTCATGCAAAGTGGGGAATATGAGGAAATTGCAGCTGTTGAATGGTTAAAACCGCAAGTTAATACATTAAGACATAGACTGAATACAAAGTGGCATGAAGAAGATGCTGATAATCGAGTGATGTATTTTGATATTCAAAGAGAAAATGAATTATTTAGTGGATGGAATGATGAAGAATTTGGCATAGGTAAGGGGTTGGATTATTATGTTAATGAAGCTGGAAGCATAGATTTAATTATTGGAGGTCCGCCATGTCAAGCGTATTCAGTAGCTGGTAGGGTACGAGATGAAAAAGGTATGCAAGATGACTATAGAAATTATTTGTTTGAACATTATTTAAGTGTTGTAGATAGATATAAACCTAAACTATTTGTATTTGAAAATGTTCCAGGAATTTTGAGTGCTTCTCCTAATGG
>JPZU01000001.1:2841819-2847134 GCA_000875945.1 Lachnospiraceae bacterium TWA4
ATTTGTATTTGAAAATGTTCCAGGAATTTTGAGTGCTTCTCCTAATGGAACTCCTATCACACAATTAATTACAAAAGGTTTTGAAAGTATAGGTTATCAAATAACATTAGATTTAAAAACTGCTGTAGTCAATGCAGCAGATTTTGGTGTTCCACAAAATAGAAATAGAATAATAATTGTTGGACTTAATAAACAAATTTATAAAGAACCACAGAAGTTACTTGATAAATTTTATGGTGAAATATTACCTAAATATCGAAGTTCAAGAATATATACAGTTAGAGAGGCTATTGGAGATTTACCTAAATTAATACCATTATTTGATGAAGAAAATCATAAAAAAAGAAGGTCACATATAACACCAGAATGTTCTATTTCTTGGCATGTTCCAAGATACAGTAATCTTAGAGATATGGATACATTTAGAATATTAGAAGAAGATATAGAATCTGGTAGAAGAGAATATGATAGTAAAAAATTAGTGAGTTATATGAACAAAAGTAGGTTCAAAATCTCCAATTCATAGATATCATGTTTTAGAACCAGATGAACCAAGTACAACAATTATTGCTCATTTATATAAGGATGGTAATAGATTTATTCATTATGATTCAACTCAGCAACGAACAATTACAGTAAGAGAAGCGGCAAGGCTACAATCTTTTCCGGATGATTTTGAATTTGTTGGTAGTAGAGGCAATGCATATCAAATGATTGGAAATGCAGTACCCCCGAAACTTGCTAAGGCAATAGCAGATTCTGTAAAAGAATTGTTAGAGGAGGAATAGAATGTATCATTATTTATTTACAAATGATTTAAGAATTTCACATTTAGAAGATTCTCTTTATGAGGCAGGTATTTGTTTTAATACAGATTCCGTCCCATCAGCTTCAGAGGATAAAAATGCAAATAATAATATGAATACTTTAGGTTTTTATTTTAACCTTACAAAAAATAGTAGATGTTCCGTAGAATGTTCTAATAATAATATTAGAAAAGTTGTTTTAAATTTTATTAAGAAATTTCAGTTTCCTAATCCAAGAACAAAGGAATCATATGAGAATACCTCTGCTGATGGAATTCAGATTGCCCCTATGAGAATTATTTTAAGGTTATTATATATAATGTACATGCAAGATTCATCAACGGCATATTTAACTCGTGATGAAATAGCAGATTTTATTTTTTTAATTATGAAGTGGCAAAAACAAAAAAGTTGATTTTCTGAGTATTATAAAACAAGTTGAAGAATTTAGAAGAACTGGAAATTATCCTAATTCAGTCGAAAAGAATACAACTAATAGGCAGTGGAAACAAGAAAGTCGACAAGTTCGTGAAATGGTAAAAATATTGACTTGGTCTGGATGTGTTGCAGAAGATAATAGTGGTAAAATAACATTAATATCTGATTCTTTAACAGAAAGTGATAAGGCTGATTTATTTGATATTCTTACATATGAAGATTTTTGGATTCCCAAAGGAAATAATTTTAATGAAATTAAGTTAAGTTATCAAACCTATATGGATATAGAGGAACAAAAAATTGATAATAAGAAAGAATCTTCAATTAGTTTTAGTACAGGATTTCAGTCTTTATTTTCACGTAATAGAATTTTATTTGGTGCACCTGGAACAGGTAAGAGTTTCACACTTAATAAAGATGCAAAAACACTTATTGGTGAGAATAATGAAGATGATTATGAACGAGTAACCTTTCATCCAGATTATTCATATGCAAATTTTGTTGGAACTTATAAACCTGTCCCAATTATTGATAAGGATGGAAATGATGCAATTACCTATGAGTATGTTCCAGGACCATTTATGCGTATCTATGTAAAGGCATTGAAAAATAGTCGTACAAATAATGTTAAGCCATTTTTATTAATTATTGAAGAAATTAATCGTGCAAATGTGGCAGCAGTGTTTGGAGATATTTTCAATTACTTGATAGAGATGAAGATTTTGTAAGTGAATATCCAATTCAAGCATCTGAAGATATTAAAAAATATCTTTCAAAAGAATTAGGGGGATTACCAGAAGAATATAGTAAAATTAGAATTCCGGATAATATGTTTATTTGGGCAACTATGAATAGTGCTGATCAAGGTGTATTTCCAATGGATACTGCATTTAAAAGAAGATGGAATTTTACGTATCTTGGGATTGATGATAACGATGAAAAGCTTCAGGGGAAATATGTAATTCTTGCTGATGATTATTCTCAAAAGGTGGAGTGGAACAAGCTTAGAAAAGCAATTAATAATTTCTTAGCTAAGTATAAAATTAATGAAGATAAGCAACTCGGACCTTATTTTATTTCAAAGAATATTATTATACCATCTGAAGGTGATGAAATTGATAGAGATAAATTTATAGATACCTTTAAAAATAAGGTAATTATGTATTTATTTGAAGATGCAGCTCGACAAAAGAAAGATAAATTGTTTGAAGGTTGCTTTGAAAGTAAAAGTAGATATTCTGAAATCTGTAAAGAGTTTGAAGAGAAGGGAATAGGAATCTTCAATCATGATATTCTACTTGAGTGTGATGTAGAAGATATTGGACAAGCTACAAAAAATTCTGATAAATAAGGAGGTCGTTAATTATGATCTCTAAATTTATACGGGAACAGAAACGTTATACACAAAAAGAACTTTGTGAAATTTTGGAATGTACAGAAGATCAGATTGTATTTTTGATACGTAAGCTAAAAGAATTTGGAATATTAAAATCAGTCAAATCGTCAGAGATACAGAGAAATATGACTGATTTGTTACAGGAAGATATTGAAGTTGTAGATGTTGATCTTAGTGAAACGAAATATTATTATGTTTTTACATTTGTTGGTGCGATTGTTGTTGCAGGACGTGTATTGAAATGCTACCCTAAATATATATTGAATACTGATAAACCTGAAAAAGAACTAAAACAAATTGTAAAAGTATTAGAAAAATACAATTCTAAAGAACAGATTATTCATATGTTTAATGATGATAGTGAAGATGGTACGTTTAATTTGTTATCAGTTTTATTGTTTTTCTTGCAGGATTATTTTGAAAATGGAGTATATAGTAATTCAGAAGAAATTATAGAAAGTAATGGGGCAGGAGAAATTCTTTGGGATAAAACGATTAATGAAACTTTTATGCTTTTATCTAATAATCGTCCATATTATACAGATTTGAAAACAAGAAGAAAAGTCAATAATGATTATGATTATTTTAAAAGACTCCATGAATGTGTTCTTACCATGGCATCTGTAGAATTAAGAGATGCTGGATTACTTGATTTGTTTGAGATATCTGAAGTTAATCTTACAGATGAAGAGATAGATGATTTTGGAGAGAAGGAATTTATACTTTATAAAATTGAAAATGAATTAAACATACAGTTCAATACTAGAAAGCAGATTGTGTTAAGAACAATTTATGCTTACATTCAGCATAGTGGTAGTCTTTATGATATAAATAGTATTTCCTTATTTGGTACTAATAGTTTTAATCTAGTTTGGGAAAAAGTCTGTGCAGATATTATGGATAATCAACTTGATAAACCTTTAGGACAATTAAAACTACCAGTTCCACTTAAAGATAGCTATAATAAGAAGCAGAAATTAATACAGATAATTGAAAAACCATTATGGACAGCTACAGGAAAGACTGCAAATGATACATTAAAACCTGATTTAATTACAATTTCAAAAGTAGATGAAAAATACCATTTTATAATATTTGATGCTAAATATTATAATGCACATTTGGATTTAGGAATGTATCCGACAGGACAACCGGGTATAGAGTCTATAACAAAGCAATATCTATATCAGCTTGCTTATCAAAATTTTATTAAAGATCATGAATTTTCAACTGTGAGAAATTGTTTTTTATTGCCAACTGAATCTGATGAGATAATAGAAAAAGGAGAAGCTCGTTTAGAAATGCTTGCTGATTTGGGATTGCAAGATATTAAGGTAAGACTTCTACCGGTAAAGAAAGTTTATGACTTATATTTGTCTGGGAAGAAAATGGATATTGAAACCCTAAATCTGTAAAATTTTGTTATTTGAATATTTTTAGATATATCTACAAGACCGATAGATAATACATAATTATAATATATCTTATCGTAGAAATGAGGAATTTAAATGGAAGCACACCAATCAACATTTACTTTTTTAAGTACAAATTCAGATTTTTATGAAATACCATTTTTTCAAAGAGGGTATGTTTGGGAAGAATCTAATTGGAAAGATTTATATGAAGACCTATTAGATGAAAATAGTAATCATTTTTTAGGTTCCATTATTTTGAAGGAGAATGAAGGAGAGTCAGAATATAAATATTCTATAATAGATGGACAACAAAGACTTACGACAATTAGTATTTTAATAAAAGTTTGCTATGATACTTTTATGCGATATAGGGAAAATACAACAAATGATACTAAATTATATGATTTTCAAATGGGAACAATGTTATGTCATTGGACACAAAATAATCATGGTGAACCTGTGTTAAAACCTGTTATAAAACATTCTTTAGTTGATGAACCAAATTATGAAAGGGTTATTTTAGAAGGACTAACCAAAGATGATATGGATAAAATTATTCTTGACTCAGATATGGTCAAACCCAAAAATCATAAAAAGTCTGAAAAGTCAAAAGATAGTAATATTCTTAAATGTTATAAATATTTTTATCAAAAAATAAATGGAAATCTTTCTATATGTAATACTTTAAAAAGATTATTGTGTGATAATAAATCTGAAATGATTGTGATAATAAATTTGGATAAAAACGAAAATGAGCAAGCAATCTTTGATACTATAAATACAGCGGGAATTAGACTTTCATGTGCAGACACAATAAAAAATAGTATATTTCAAAGAGCAATGGAAAATGCTAATAATGAGAATTTAAAGAATATTATTATTAGTACATATAAGGGAACATGGGAAAAAGTTTTTTCAGCTACTAAAGAGGATATTGAATATTGGAATACAGAAATTCAAGTTGGAAGATATAAGAGAAATAATATAGAGATACTATTTCAAAGTATTGCTCTTATCTTAGGAATTTATAATCCAGAAAGAGAGCCACTTTCTATGATTCCTATATGTTATAAAAGATATCTTTCGGAGTTAGTAAAAAATTCAAAAGATAATAAAAAACCTGTTGTTGATAATATTTTGTCTTTTGTATCAGAAATCGTAGATTATGCAAATATATATAGAAATTGCTTTTTTGTACCAAATGAAAATTCAACATACGTTTATGATGATACGGTGGAAAGACTTTTTAATTATTTTAAC
>JPZU01000001.1:2847154-2881918 GCA_000875945.1 Lachnospiraceae bacterium TWA4
TTTTAATATTTTAACTTCAAAGAAAAATAACAGCCTTGCATCCGTATATAATTAAAATTGTTTAAAGACGCAAATGTAAAAAATATAAATGATGTAACAGAAACATTGGTATTACAACTTAAGAAGATTGAAACTTATATTGTTCGTTCAATAGTTTGTGGAGAGTCAACAAAAATCTTAATAAAGAATGTCCAATTCTTATTAAAGGAGATATTTCAGTAGATGATTATATTAGAGATAAAAATCTAAATGATATACGATTTGCAGAAGGGTTAAAAAACATTAGAGAAAATGAATTAGGAAAATTACTTTATTTTGGATTGAGTTATATAATACAGTATATTAATAAAAAATCAGATGAAATAGCACTTCGTTATGTTTTTTCATTAGAGCATATTATGCCTAAGAATTGGGAAAAAAATTGGTCGATTGATGTATTACCTGTAATAGATGTAGAATCAAATGAAATAATCACAGATGAAGAAAGAGCTATAGAAATAAGAGATGCATCTATATATGAATTAGGGAATATGGCATTACTTTCAGGAAGCCTAAATAGTGCAATAAGTGATTATGATTTTTCTCGAAAAATTGAAGGGGATACTACTGGAAAGCTAAAGAAGAAAGAAGGTATTAGAGCATACGCTATGCTAACTTCTAGCCGAAAAGTAGTAGAAACATATGATGCCAATGGCGTTTGGAATGAAGTTGAAATACGAAAACGTACAAATCAATTTATGAAAGATATAATTAAAGTCTGGCCAATTAATGATTAATTAAACATTTAGAAGTTATGAACTAAGAGTTTATTAATTTTATTATTAAACTCTTAGTTCGGTTTTATATTTATTCTTTTGAAAAAATAGCTATCGTATTGTAATGGAATATTAAAATTATAGCCAAGACAGTTCATTTCTCTTAGCTTAATTAACATTAAGTTCACATCTACTTCTAAAGTTTTTGCCATGGATATGACATCATTATCTTGCTTTGCACAAGAAGCTACATCATCATTATCGAGGAGGAGATGAGCAGCAAAAGCATTAGCTTCATATTCTGTGGTATCTTTGATTGAGAATAAGCTGAATTCTTTTAATGGATGACCACTTTTAGCGATATTACGGTGGCATTGGTCATGACCGATTTCATGAGCAAAAAACCCAATCTTTTTTAGTTGCCCTCCCCATTCGAGGATTTAAGAATATTAAACGATGATTCCAACGGAAAGTATACATTCCCAGGAGTTCGTTAAAATTGTCTTCATAATAAATCCAAATACCTAGTTCTTTAGCAATTTGTTCTGGATTTCTAGTTCCACACAGATGTACTAGATTTTCAGCCTTTTTATATATTTCTTGTGATTTCAAGCGTTTTTACCTCCTCAATCATGTTATAGCTTGTTGTATATTGATATATACTAACTCTTGCTACGATATTTTTTAGGAGTGTATTTTTTGTTGTTTTCTTTACAATCAAAATACGCTTTTTGAAGTGCAATCATAACTGCATCCATATCAGATTCAGATAGTTCACCTCCTGCAAACATACCAGAAAGTTCTGAAACTAATTGTTCAGCTTGGCGTTTACCACGAGAACTATATTGGTCGGATGCTTTAGATATAAATTCTTCATCTTCAGTCATGAGATAGTTAACATCACATTCAAAAAGGTCTGCAAGTTTCTTGTAAATATCTCTTTTTCTAGGGTAACGTCCTTCTTGTTCATAGCTTATATAGGTACGGCGTGATGTACCGATTGCAATAGATACTTGTTCTTGAGTCATTTCTTTATCTATTCGTAACTTTCGTAATTTTTCACCGAATTTCATATTAACCTCCGTATGTGAAGTTTAAATTCACTTTAATTATTATATTTAGCTTGACAAGTGAAGTTAAATCTCCTATAATGTGAAATAAGTTACATATATGATAAATTAAATTTCACAAATTGTCAATAAGAATAAGAGAAAATTTGTGAAATAACTTTGAATTTTAAAATTATCAACAATATATTTGCTTTAATAAAACAAATAAAAAATAATATTGTTAATATTTACAAATATTTGAACTAATTATAATATTAAAACAATATAATACAATTTATTTAAAATATTGACAATAAAATAAACATAATGTATAATATTACAATAACAATATTAGAAAGGAGTAAAAATGGATCTATCTAAAGATAACAAACCTGAAGAATTAATTTCAGAAAAAAGAAATTTTAATAAGTATTTATGTTTTTCAAATATTAGAGAATTGATAAAAAATAGTCATGTAAAAATTGGGCAGATTGAAAAAGAAGCTGGATGTCAACCAGGATATATGTCTCGTTTGGATAAGCAAACAAATTCAAGTGAACCATCTATAGAATTTATAGTAACTGCTGCAAATATGCTTGGAGTAAGTTTAGATACATTAATTACTCTTGATTTAGCTAGTATGACTCCTACAGAGAGGTATTTAGCTCAATTTTTTGACAAATTAAAAAAAGATACTCTTGATGATAAACTTGAATGGATTAGAGAAACAGCAGATTCATTAAACAATATGGTTTCAGATGAAAATGGATATATTCCACATCCACTTTTTAGATGGGAGTCATATTCTATGGGTATGGACGAAGCTACTAGGATAACTTTTGTATCAGATAGTTTTGGTAAAAATACCTATATTAATGGAGATTGTTTTTCTTTGAAATTAAAGAATCAATCAATTCTTTATTTAATGGATATTTGTGAACAAGAGCACCCTTTTATTAATATTGATACACAGGCAAAAGAGATATGGATGTATATGCCTAGTGTTGGTGCAGAAAAGCTTGTTGCAAATAATGATAACTCTCCCTTATCTCCATTAGTTGATATACTCGTGGAAACAGTTTCAGAAAGAATGAGTCATCCTAGAGTCAAAAAAGATTTGAAGTATGTTATTGATGCTTTTATGAAAGATGATTTAGAAGATGATGAAGAAAAATTACCTTTCTCATATTAAATATGATTTTTAATTGGAATTAGATATAAAGTTAGTAATTTTTTAGACGAGGGGAAGTTTTTATGACTAAGAAAGAAGAAATCTTAATTCAGCAAATTAATACCATATCTGAACGAGGGAATAGTGTTGAAGTTAAAAAGGATAAAGACGGCAATTATGTGATTTATGAAGTACATAAGAAAAAGAAACAGATCGGATAAAGAGGTATTCGGTAACGGCTAAGAGGAGCCTAAGTAGTTTAAACAGTGAAAATTCATTGTTTAAGCCACTTGGGCTCTTTTTTATTTAATTTATTAACCAAATTATCTATAAAAGCAGCGAAGGATGATTATAAATATTTCAAAATCCTAAAAATTGAGCATTTTTCCTGAAAAAGATAGAGGATGTAGTTTTTTGGTATGATGCATGTAGATTCAATTGAGTATGAAATCTAAATTTTATATTCAATTGAATGTATATCATTCAAAGCTATCTTGAAGTTCATCCTCTGATCAGGGATGCCCAGAGCTAAAAGATAGTAGTAACAATTTAATAGAAAGTCAACCCACTGGGACGGTTGGCCATTTAAGAAGTGAGGATTCATTTTTTATGGCCAATACAAGTGAAGATAGGAAGTTCCGTGTGGATTCTCACTTCGGTTTCAGACCGAAGGAGGGTCTACAGCATGGAACATTTAGACAACCTACAGACAACAAGTGAAGAACAGAAATACATTCCTTTAGAAGTAAATGCAGAATCAAAGGAATTTTTAATTAGCAATGGATATGATTTATCAAAAGATGCTGTATGGAAGAAAATCGGAAATCGTTATATTCGAGCAATTATGATTCCTGTAACAAAAGAAGTCTATCACGAATATATGAAACCAATTTGGCGTGAAGAGAAGAGAAATCAGAGAGCAAGTAAGCAGGAAGATGAACGAAAAATGAAACCAGTATCTTTAGACCAACTTTATGATGATACAGATTATGAAATTTCTAGTAATTTTGATCTTGAAGAAGAAATTATTAAGCAAGAAATGATTAAAGAATTAAAAATTGCATTGAAAAAATTAGAAGAGATAGATCAAAAAATTATG
This sequence comes from Lachnospiraceae bacterium TWA4, assembly GCA_000875945.1. Classification (GTDB taxonomy): domain Bacteria; phylum Bacillota; class Clostridia; order Lachnospirales; family Lachnospiraceae; genus TWA4. Next base: position 2,851,229 of record JPZU01000001.1, read on the forward strand.
GATTTGTATAGTAAAAGTCGTACAGAATGTCAAATTGCAAGTGAAGTAAATAGGTCTCAAAAAGGCGTTAATAAACGAAAAAATAATGTATTTATTAAATTAAGAACTCTTTTAAAAGAATTTGAATCATAAAAAGTTTCGTTCTGCTTATTTTAGAATTGCTAGGATAAGCAGAACGATTTTAGAAATTTTAAAAATCGGCAATTAATCTGGTACTTAAATATTAGAAAATGTCCTTTTACTAGTAGAGAGGCAAAAAGCCACTCAGAGAGGAAGGTGAAACTTATGGTAATTAATTGTCATTCTGATACAGCTATTAGTGAAAAAGAAGAGATAGACAGAGAAATTGTAGATGTTTTGATGTCTATTAGTGATGTGTCAAGACGAATTGCTAAAAGACTTTGTATTTTAAATAGTAAAGAAAAAGTCAATCAAAAGGGAGAAAAATGAAATGGGAAAAGTTAAGGAATTATCGATGATTATTGATGAATTAAGTCAATGTGGGAAAACACTTATTAGTATTTCAGATGAGTTAAGAAATCTATTTAGTAGTTCTAGTTGTGAGAATTCTGTAGAAACAGAAAAAGTGTTGCAGCAGGAAAGGCAAACAGTAGAGTTAGTAAAAGAAGAAAAGAGAGAAAAGGTACTTACCCTTGAAGATGTACGAGCAGTATTGGCAGATATATCTAGAAATGGTTATACAGCACAAGTCAAAGAACTTCTTCTAAAACATGGAGTTAATAAGTTGTCAGATGTTCAGCCAAGTGAATATCAAGAACTTCTTAAAGAAGCGGAGGTCATTGGAAATGCCGGATAAACATGCAGTATTATCTGCTTCTTCTAGTCACCGTTGGTTAAATTGTCCACCTTCTGCACTTCTTTGTGCAAAGGAAATAGATACACCTAGTGAATTTGCTAAACAAGGAACCGATGCTCATACACTTTGTGAGTATAAACTCCATAGAGCTTTAGGACAGCAGGCAAAAAATCCTATAGAAAATCTAACATTTTTTGATGAAGAAATGGATGATTATTCAGATTTATATGTTCAGTATGTAATGGAAAAATTTAATGAAAGGCATGAGAATTGTAAAGATTCAATTGTTTTGATAGAGCAACATTTAGATTTTTCAAAATGGGTTCCTAGTGGATTTGGAACAGGAGATTGTGTCATTGTAGCTGATGAAGTTTTGACGGTGATAGATTTAAAATATGGTACTGGAATTTTAGTAGAAGCAGAAAATAATTCTCAAATGATGTGCTATGCATTAGGAGCTTTAGAATTATTTGATGGTATCTATGATATTAAAAGCGTTGAGATGGCAATTTTTCAACCGAGAAGAGACCATATTAGTACATTTCTAATTACGAAGAAAGAGCTTCTTTTGTGGGCAGAACAAACTTTAGCTCCTATTGCAAACCTTGCTGCAAAGGGTGAAGGAGAATATAAAGCAGGTAGCCATTGCCAGTTTTGCAAAGTGAAAGCAACGTGTCGTAAGAGAGCAGAGTACAACTTAGAGTTAGCTCGTTATGATTTTAAAATGCCTAGTTATTTAGAAGATTATGAAATTGAGATGATTCTTGCAAAATCAGAGGAGCTAGTTTCTTGGATTGGAGATGTTAAAGACTATGCTTTGGGACAAGCAATTAGTGGAAAAGATTGGAAAGGCTGGAAATTAGTCGAAGGTCGTTCAAATCGTAAATATGTCAATGAACAGATTGTTGCTAAAGTTATTGAAGAAGCCGGATACAATCCATATGAACAGAAAATGCTAGGGATTACAGCAATGACTAAGATGCTAGGGAAGACAAAATTTGAAGAACTACTGGGTGGTCTTATAGAAAAGCCACAAGGAAAGCCAACATTAGTACCACTATCGGATAAACGTCCGATGATGAAAAATACAGCAATGAATGATTTTAAGGAGGACAATGATGATGTCAAGTAATTTTAAGATTCCAACGAAAGTAATTACGGGAGTGAAAACTAGATGGAGTTATGCCAATGTATGGGACCCCAAATCAATTAATGGTGGAAATCCTAAATATAGCGTGAGCTTAATTATTCCAAAATCAGATACAAAAACGGTAGAAAAGATTCAAGCAGCTATTCAGGCCGCTTATGAAGAAGGATATTCGAAGCTAAAAGGAAATAGTAAATACGTTCCAGCTCTTAAGGTATTAAAAACTCCTTTACGAGATGGAGATGAAGAACGTCCAGATGATCCAGCTTATGCAAATAGTTATTTTATTAATGCCAATTCTGCTACTGCACCAGGAATTGTAGATATTGACCGACAACCAATTCTTGACCGTTCTGAAGTTTATAGTGGAGTTTATGGTCGTGCAAGTATTAATTTCTATGCGTTTAATTCAAATGGAAATAAAGGGATTGCGTGTGGATTAAATAATCTTCAAAAGATTTCTGATGGTGAACCACTTGGTGGTAAGAGTCGTGCAGAAGATGATTTTGCAACAGAAGATGATGAAGACTTTCTATCATAAAAATTAGCTAAAAGTAAGGGAAGACCTCTTTTAAAGATGTCCTTCCCTTCTTCTTTATGGGGTACTAATACATGGAAAAAATAAATACATTATCAATTGATATTGAGACTTATTCAGATGTGGATTTACAAAAAAGTGGTGTGTATCGATATGTTCAGTCAGAGGCATTTGAGATATTGCTAGTGGGTTATTCAATAAATTATGGAAAGGTTAATGTTATTGATTTAGCACAAGGTGAGAAGATTCCAATTGAAATTATCAGGGCATTTACTGATGAACAGATTATAAAATGGGCATTTAACAGTCAGTTTGAAAGGATTTGTTTTTCTGAATATTTACGAAGATTTTATCCAGAAGAATTTGTAGGTTATAGTATTGGAGAAGATTCTACTCATGATTATTTAAACCCGGTATCTTGGAAGTGTACAATGACATGGTCTGCTTATTTAGGACTGCCATTATCTTTAGAAGGTGTCGGTGCTGTTTTAGGTCTTGAAGAACAAAAGTTAAAAGAAGGGAAAGAACTTATTCGATACTTTTGTATGCCTTGTAACCCGACAAAGTCAAATAAAGGAAGAACTAGAAATCTTCCAATTCATGATAAAGGTAAATGGGAGAAGTTTAAAAAATATAATATTCGAGATGTTGAAGTAGAGCTATCCATTCAAAGTCGATTAAAAAATTTTCCAGTTCCAGAGTTTATTTGGGAAGAATTTTATCTAGATCAACAGATTAATGACCGAGGAATTGCACTAGATATGAATGTTGTAAATTATGCTATTGGGTTTAATGAGCGTTCAAAAGAAGTTTTGTATGAGCAAATACAAAAATTGACAGGTCTTGATAATCCAAATAGTGTTGTTCAAATGAAGAGTTGGTTAGCTAAAAATGGAATTATAGCAGATAGTTTAGATAAAAAATCTGTGAAAAATTTAATAAAAACATCTTCTTCATCAATGATTAAAGAAGTATTAAAAATCAGGCAGCAGCTTTCAAAGTCTTCAGTGAAAAAGTATCAAGCAATGGAAAATGCTGTATGTAGAGATTTTCGAGCAAGAGGAATGTTTCGATTTTATGGAGCAAATCGTAGTGGACGTTGGGCAGGACGAATGATTCAATTACAAAATCTTCCACAGAACCATCTTCCAGATTTAAGACAAGCACGAGAATTAGTTAGCGTTGGAAATTATGAAGCAATGGAGATTTTATACGATGATATACCAGATACTTTATCTCAATTAATTCGTACAGCTTTTGTGCCAAGAAAAGGAATGAAATTTGTAGTAGCTGATTTTTCTGCGATTGAAGCACGAGTGCTTTCACATCTTGCAAAAGAAAAATGGAGAAGTGAAGTCTTTAAGAAAAATGGAGATATTTATTGTGCTTCAGCATCGGCGATGTTTGGAGTGCCTGTTGAGAAGCATGGACAAAATAGTGAGTTACGACAGAAAGGCAAAATTGCAGAATTAGCTCTCGGATATGGAGGTTCAGTTTCTGCATTGACTTCCATGGGCGCATTAGAGATGGGTTTAGAAGAAGATGAGCTTCAACCACTTGTTGATTCTTGGAGAAGTGCAAATCCCAATATTGTTCGATTTTGGTGGGAAGTTGACCGATGTATTAAGCGATGTATAAAAGAACATATACAAACAGAAACTCATGGAATTCGATTTATTTATCAAAGTGGAATGCTTTTTATAGAACTTCCAAGCGGACGTAGACTCTCATATGTGAAACCTAAAATTGGAGAAAATCGATTTGGTGGAGAAAGTGTAACTTATGAAGGGATTGGTGGAACAAAGAAATGGGAACGAATTGAAAGTTACGGTCCAAAATTTGTAGAAAATATTGTACAGGCAATTAGTCGAGATATTTTAATGTATGCAATGAAAACTTTATCTTATTGCCTGATTTGTGGTCATGTTCATGATGAATTGATTATTGAATGTAGCAAGGATGTATCATTGACAGAAATTTGTAAGCAAATGGGAAGAACACCTCCTTGGATTCCAGGACTGATTCTTCGAGCTGATGGTTATGAATGTGACTTTTATCAAAAAGATTAAATAGGTACTTAATGTGAGGGTTTGTGTCCTTTTATTAGTAAGGGGTATAAACCCTTAAAGTGATGAAATGGAGGGAATCACAGATGCGTAAGTTAAAGATTGCGTATGGGAATAGTTGTTTTGCGATTAAGTGGTCGAATAATCAGATTCAATTTGATGACCTTTGTAAGAAATTAAGTCAAACGATTCGAACACCTGAAACTATTGAGGAATATCCAAAATTGCCAAAGGGAGAAAAAGATCGAATTAAGGATAAAGGTGGATTTGTGGGTGGAAATTTGAAGGGTGGTAGACGCAAAGGAGAAACGGTAGAATGTCGTTCAATGTTAACGGAAGATGTTGACCAAGCAGATGTTGATTTTATTGAGCGTTATGAAATGCTTTGTCCTTACACATCCTGTATTTATACCACTCATAGTCATACATCTAAAAAACCGCGAGTTCGTATTATCGTTCCATTGACAAGAGATGTAACTTCTGAAGAATATGTAGCTTTAGCAAGATATTTTGCAGCAGATTGGGGAATTGATTTATTTGATGAATGTTCTTATCGTCCTCAACAGTTGATGTATTGGCCTACAACTCCATCAAATGGAGAATTTATTTTTAAAGAAATTAAAGGTCAGTGGTTAAATCCAGATGAGATTTTTGCAAAGCATCCTGAATGGACAGACCCTACAAAGCTTCCAACATCTTCAAGAGAATGTTCAGTTAGGGGAATGAGTGATAAAAAGCAAGCAGACCCGTTAACTAAAGAAGGTGTAGTTGGTGCATTTAATCGAGCATTTTTTCCAATCAATAAAGTTATTGAGAAATTACTTGTTGATGTATATGAAACTACTGATTTAGAAAATCGATACCGATATGTTGAGTCAAGTAGTCAGCCAGGACTCTTGATTCATGAAGGAAGGTTTGCATATAGTCATCATGCAAAAGACCCTGCTTACTTACAACTTTTAAATGTCTTTTGATTTAGTGCGTGTGCATAAATTTAGTGATGAAGATGAGAAAAAATCTTTTAATCAGATGGTTTCTTTTGCGATGACTTTGGATGAAGTAAAGCTTCAGATTGCAAACGAACGAAGACAACAAGTAGAGGAAGATTTTGCAGATCTTACAGATGAAGATAGTGATTGGAGAACAAAGCTACGATTTCAACCAAGGAGTAAAGTGCTTGAAAATAGTGTGTGGAATGAAATGCTGATTTTGAATAATGACCCTGATTTTGCAAATTTTGGATATAACGAAATGGCAAATCGTATACAGGTTACAGGAAAAGTTCCATGGGAAAGACCTAGAGATAATAAGTTTTGGAGAGATGCAGATACAGCTCAAATGAAAGCATTAATGGATCTTAGATATGTAACATTTTCTACCAGAAATCATGATGTGGCATTTACAAAAGTAGCTGATGATCGAAGGTTTCATCCCATTCGAAATTATTTAGACGGATTACCAGAGTGGGATAAAGTTCCTCGTATTGATACTATACTTGTTGATTATTTTGGTGCAGAAGATTCTTCTTATACAAGAGCTGTGAGTCGAAAAACCTTAGTGGCAGCAGTTGCAAGAATTTATCATCCAGGAACGAAGTTTGATAGTGTTTTAATTCTCAATGGGTCACAAGGAATTGGAAAATCGACATTTTTTGCAAAATTAGCAGGGGACTGGTTTTCTGATAGTTTAACACTTACGGATATGAAGGATAAAGCTGGAGCTGAAAAATTACAAGGTTATTGGATTTTGGAACTAGGGGAACTTGCAGGAATGAAGAAGGTGGATATTGAATCGGTTAAATCCTTTATTAGTCGTACAGATGATGAATATAGACCTTCCTATGGAAAAACCGTAGAAAGTCATCCTAGACAATGTATTATTGTAGGTTCTACAAACGCTGAAACGGGATTTCTTCGTGATATTACAGGAAATCGTCGATTTTGGCCAGTAACGGTTAGTGGAAATTCAAAGAAAAAATCATGGCAGTTAACAGATGCTGATGTATTACAGTTGTGGGCTGAAGCTGTATTCTTTTATAAACAAGGTGAAGCGTTGTATTTAGAGGGTTCAGACGCATTTTTTGCCATTGAGAAACAAACAGAAGCGATGGAAACTGATGAACGTGAAGGATTAGTTCGTCAATATTTAGATACTTTATTACCAGAGGACTGGGAATCGATGGATTTATATGAGCGAAGACACTTTCTTAGCGGTAGCAGTTTAACAGATATTGGAAGAAAAGGGACTGTACAAAGGAAAAATGTTTGCAATATGGAAATTTGGTGTGAATGTTTTTGTAAGGAAGCGTCTACAATGAAAAAATCAGATTCTTATGAGCTTGGAGCAATTATGCAAAAGATTGAGGGTTGGTCAAAAGCTAATTTAAGGTATGTAAGTATTTATGGCAGACAACGAGTATATGAACGATGTGTGTAGGTTGTTCTGTTTTAGTAGTAACAAGAGGTATGGTTGTTCAGACATTGTTCAGATAGTTGTTCAGTGCTAGAAACACCATAAAATCAACAAATTTAAGAAATAAGAACAAGTAGAACAAGAATTTATTATTAAATAGAATAAGTCATAGTAACTTTATATTATAGCTTGTATATATGTACATATACATAGAAAAGTATATAGAAACTATAGTTCTACTTGTTCTAAAAAAATTATAGGGATAAAAAATGAGAGAAAAAGAAATTGAGCAACAACTGGTAAAAGAAGTTAAAAAGCAAGGTGGAATTTGTCCTAAATTTGTATCTCTGGGTTATGATGGTATGCCAGACCGATTAGTTTTTCTTCCAGAAGGGAGATTTGCTCTTGTTGAATTAAAATCACCAGGAGAAAAACCAAGACCTTTGCAATTAGCAAGACATCGATTACTTAGAAAGTTAGGATTTAAAGTTTATGTAATTGATGATGCAAAGCAGATAGGAGATGTTATTGATGAAATATAAACCTCATGAGTATCAAGTCTATGTAACAAATTATATTGAAACTCATCCAGTAGCTGCAGTTTTTTTAGATATGGGACTTGGAAAAACAAGCATTACATTGACTGCATTAAATCATTTATTATTTGATTCATTTGACATTCATCGTGTCTTAGTTATAGCACCTTTACGAGTTGCAAAAACTACATGGTCTGAAGAAATAGAAAAGTGGGAGCATCTTAGAAATCTTCAATTTTCTATTGTAGTAGGCACAGAGTCTGAGCGAATGAGTGCATTAAAGAAGGTAGCAGATATTTACATAATCAACAGAGAAAATCTTCAGTGGTTGATTGAAAAGAGTAATGTCCCTTTTGATTTTGATATGATTGTTATTGATGAGTTATCATCATTTAAGAATCATCAGTCGAAACGATTTAAGTCATTGATGAGAGTACGAATGAAAGTGAAACGAATTGTAGGTCTTACAGGAACTCCTTCAAGTAATGGGTTAATGGATTTATTTGCAGAATTTAAACTCTTGGATATGGGTGTGCGACTGGGACGATTTATTGGTCAGTATCGAAGTACCTATTTTAGACCGAATCAAGTGAATGGTCCAATAGTTTATAACTATAAACCTTTGCCAAATGCTGAAAAATTAATTTATGAAAAAATCTCAGACATTACAATTTCAATGAAAGCAACTGAACATTTAAAAATGCCAGAACTTGTAAGTACAAAAGTTTTGGTGTCTTTATCTGAAAAAGAACGAAAGACCTATGAAGAATTAAAAAATGATTTGGTCTTAAATCTTCCTGAAGGAGAAATCATAGCATCAAGTGCAGCTTCTCTTACAGGAAAGCTTTCACAGATGGCAAATGGAGCAGTCTATTCAGATGAGAAACAGATTCTTACCATTCATGATAGAAAATTGGATGTCTTGGAAGATTTAATTGAAGCATCGAATGGAAAGCCTGTCTTAGTCGCTTATTGGTTTAAGCATGACCTACAGCGAATTATAAACCGATTAGAACAAAAAGGAATGACCTATCAGAAATTAGATACAGATGTCAGCATTAAATCATGGAATGAAGGGAAGATTCCTGTAGCACTCATTCATCCAGCTTCAGCCGGACATGGATTAAATCTTCAACGTGGTGGTTCAACCCTTGTTTGGTTTGGACTGACTTGGAGTTTAGAACTTTATCAACAGACGGTTGCAAGACTTTACCGACAAGGACAAACACAAAGCACAGTATCGATTATCCATATTTTGACAAAGGATACGATTGATGAACGAATCATGAAAGCCTTGGCTAAAAAAGATACCACTCAATCAGCATTAATTGATGCAGTGAGAGCCGAATTGTAAAATCAGAGTAAATAGGTGTCAATCAGAGTCGATCCGAGGGAAATTATAAATTTGGAGGTTGAATATGAATATCATTTGGCAGTATCTAGATAAGCGTAGTGCAGCAATCAATGCACTCAAAGATTATAGTAGCATGAAGTTTATTATTGAGAATACTGATGAAGAAATAAAAGTGGTAAGTAGTCAGATGATTGGACTTGGGAGTCATAGTTATGATGGAATGCCACGAGCATCAAAAACTAATGTGACTGAGGAGCGAATCCTTAATGGCATTGAAGAAATTGATGTGTTAAAGGAAAGATACCGACAGGCGATAGAGTATATGGAATGGTTTGAGCCTGCATGGAATCAGCTAACGGATGATGAACGATATGTGTTGGAAATTTATTATTTGGAGGAAGATTTATCAGGTAATGTTGTGTATACCATTTGTAATCATTTCTGTATTGAGCGTTCGTCTGCTTATAATAAAAAGAATCGAGCAGTGAACCATCTTGCAACACTTTTATTTGGAAAGGCATAAATGTAAATGAGTAAAATCGTGGACGCATTACTCATAAATCTGTGATATATTAATAACATGAAAAATTGTCAAGAAGCTTTGTGGGTTACACCATAGAGCTTTTTTTATGCCCAAAAGGAGGTGGAGTAAATGCCAAGAAAACCCAAACGACCTTGTTCTTATCCAGGTTGTCCGAACCTAACCAATGGAAGGTATTGCGAGAAGCATCAGAAGGAAGAAAACAAACGATATGAACGATATGAGCGTAATCCTGCTGTGAAGAAACGATACGGACGAGCATGGAAACGAATTCGTGACAGCTATGCTACAGCACATCCATTGTGTGAGCAGTGCTTAAGTGAAGGAAAGTATGTAAAGACTCAGGAGATTCATCATAAACTTCCATTGTCACAAGGTGGAACACATGATCGAGAAAATTTAGTTGCATTGTGTAAGGAGTGTCATGCAAGGATTCATGCCAAAAGTGGTGACCGATGGAAGAAACACTAGACCCGGGGGTGGTCAAAATCTCTACCGTTTGGTTCCTGTGGAACGGTGGGGGAGTCACACGCACAAAAATTGCTATTCAAACAGGGTATATAGGCAAACAAGAAATGGAGGTGAAAATTTATGGCAAAAGATGGTACGGCAAGAGGTGGAGCAAGACCAGGAAGCGGTCCAAAACGAAAAGCTTTGACAGAGAAAATCTCAGCAGGTAAATCAGCAACTATTATTGACCTTCCAAGTGCTCCCAAACTAGAGGGAGTAGACATGCCACCGATTAAGGAATACATGAAAGCGAAGCAGAAAAACGGAACAGACCTTTGTGCTGAAGAAATCTTTCAGGAAACCTGGGAGTGGTTAAAGAAAGTAGGTTGTACCGATTATGTTAATACGCAGTTGATTAATCAATATGCGATGAGTGTTGCTAGACAGATTCAATGTGAGCAGTGTATCTCGGAGTATGGATTTTTAGCAAAGCATCCAACGACTGGAAATGCGATAGCAAGTCCGTATGTATCGATGCTTCAACAGTTTACAAAGCAAGTCAATCAGTCATGGTATCAGATTTATCAGATTGTGCGAGAAAATGCTTCTATTGAATACAACGGTGCGACACCACAAGATGATGTGATGGAACGATTGCTTCGAGCAAGGAAAGGACGATGAGATGAAAACAACAACACAATTACAGCTGATAGAAACTGACCAGCTAATTCCCTATATCAATAATGCGAGAACACACTCCAAAGAACAAGTTCAAAAGCTTCGTTCATCACTTCGAGAGTTTGGATTTATTAATCCAGTGATTATTGATAAGGACTACAACGTAATTGCTGGTCATGGACGCTTGATGGCTGCAAAGAAAGAAGGGATTGAGAAAATTCCTTGTGTATTCGTGGATTATTTAACAGAGGCTCAAAAGAAGGCTTACATTCTGGCTGATAATCGAATGGCGATGGATGCTGGATGGGATGAAGAACTGTTACGAGTAGAAATTGAAGCATTGCAAGGAGAAGATTTTGACGTGTCCCTAACTGGCTTTTCAGAAGATGACTTAGCTGATTTATTTGACAGTAAGACAGATAGTGAAGCAACAGATGATGACTTTGATTTATCTAAAGCTTTAGAACAAGCAACCTTTGTAAACGAGGGAGATGTATGGATAGTAGGTAGGCACCGATTGATGTGTGGAGATGCCACTTCGAACGAAGATGTAGCTACATTAATGGATGGAAAGCGAGCGAATCTAATTGTAACAGATCCACCGTATGGAGTTTCTTTTCAGTCGGCTGATGGACTGACGATTCAAAATGACAGCATCAAAGGTACAGAGTTTTATGATTTTTTAGTGGTAGCTTTTCAAAATATGGTGGTTCATTTGGAATCTGGAGGAGTGGCTTATGTGTTTCATGCAGATACCGAAGGGATGAATTTTAGAAAGGCTTTTGTCGATGCAGGATTTCATCTTGCAGGTTGTTGCATTTGGGTAAAGAATGCATTTGTACTAGGAAGAAGTGATTATCAGTGGCAACATGAACCTGTGCTTTATGGCTTCTTAAAAAATGGAAAGCATCAGTGGTTTTCAGACCGAAGCCAAACTACCATCTGGAACTTTGATAAGCCAAAGAGAAATAAGAATCATCCAACCTCTAAGCCATTGGATTTATTAGGATATCCAATTGGAAATTCGTCTCAGGAAAATGCGATTGTACTTGATACCTTTGGTGGTAGTGGTTCAACCCTGATGGCTTGTGAACAGATGAATCGCATTTGTTACATGATGGAACTTGATCCGAAATATGCTTCGGTCATTTTGCGAAGATATGTGGAAATGACCGAACAAAGTGAGGATGTTTATGTGGTTCGAAATGGAGAGAAATTCACATATTCTGATTTAGTAAAAGAAGTGATTGAATCAAAGTAGAATCACATATCTTGCACAAAAACTTTTGTGATAAATTGGTACTTATTCTACAGAAAAATGCTTGCTATTATCGGTTTTTAGAGTGATATATGTAGTACCAAAAAACGAAGGAGGTACTACATATGACAATTAAGTTTAATAGAACAGGGGAAGAACGAAAGGCATTAGTGAAGGCAATCGGTGAGATTCTTGAGGTAAAACCAAGATATTTAGGAACACCAAGCATGAGTTATGAGATAGATTACTTCACAGTAACTAAAGACGGAAGTTTAGAGTTTGATGACCGAGCTGATTCAGATGAAATTGAAAATCTTTTAGAGGAACTTCTACACAGAGGTTTTGAAGCTGAACCTAAAGAAATTGAAGAGGACGAGGAGGAACCTACAGAGGTTGTAGACGAAGAGCCAACAGAAAGTGAAGCAGAGTCAACAGACGAAGAAACGGATGAAAAAGAACAGGTGCAACTCGGATTGACGGTTGAGGTACCCACTCAACAGGTAGGCGTGATAAATCTTACAAACCTACTGGAAGCAAAAGGAGAGTTAATCAAGAAAGCCTTTCAGTTAGAGGAACTTCTAATTTCTGTAGACGAAGAAATGGTTTCCTTTCCTTGGTTTTCAGAGATTCTGACAGCTGACGAAGTCACAGCATACATCAAGTTTATTCAAGCACTTTGCAAAATGAGTAAGGAACAAAAGAGAATTAGCTCAAAGCAGGCAAAAGCTTCCAATGAAAAATATGCATTTCGATGCTTCCTTCTACGATTAGGGTTTATTGGAACTGAGTACAAAATGGATAGAAAAATTTTACTTCAAAACCTTGAAGGTTCCTCAGCTTTTAAGAGTGGTAAACGAAAAGAAAAAGTAAGTGAAGAGATGTCTGAATAAGGCATCTCTTAAAGAAAGCTGGAGATATAAGACAATGAATGAAATGATAAAAGAACAGATTTTAACGATTAGAGCTACAGGGCTAACCAATATGTTTGATGTAAATAGGGTTCAACGACTTGCAAATGAATATAGATTTTATGAGTTAGTGATTTTTTTAGAAGACCACAAAGCCGACTATGTGCATTTCATTCTTTATGGAGAGGTCTAAGCTACACAATTTATGGGTGAAAACATTGGTACATATATGCCAAGAATTGACTTGATAATCTGTGCATTTAGAGTGATATATAGTACTACCAAAAGGAAAAACATAAACGGAGGTAGACACCATGAAGGAAATTAGAAAATTTGAAGAACTTATGACATCAAAAGAAAACATTAGCTTAAAAGAGGCAGGAGTTAACAGTACCTTATACTGGGCATATAGAACCACCAGAGAGGAATCAAAAAATGACCTTCTGGATTTTGATGATGGCATTTGGGATTACGACATTCCAGAAATTGCAAAAACCTTAAAGAAAGAAGGAATTAAAGAGTTTACCATTAGCTCGACTTTTTCTGGATTGATTGCAACACTTGCCAAATTTGAAGAGCAAGGAATTGTGATGAACGGACTGACAACCATCAATGCAAGATATAAAGATTGGGCAACAAAAGAGCATCAACAGATTCCTGCAATTAAGATGCTAGTCAAAGAGGATTAAGAATTGAAGGTTTACGGTTTGGATAAGAAGTCCAAACCGTAAATAAAAACAAAAAGTGGGAGGTGAACATAGGATGAGTTTTGAGCCAACAAGGTTTATGGTAGAAACTTCGTATTATGATAAGGATTCAGCAGACTTTGCTGTAGCGTTTATTGAAAGTCTTTGCCATACCAAAGGGACATGGGCTGGAAAGCCGTTTGAACTGATTGATTGGCAAGAACAGATTATCAGAGATTTATTTGGAACTTTAAAGCCGAATGGCTATCGACAATTTACCACAGCTTATGTGGAAATCCCAAAGAAAATGGGGAAAAGTGAACTTGCAGCTGCAGTTGCTTTACTCCTTTGTTGTGGAGATGGGGAAGAACGAGCTGAGGTGTATGGGTGTGCTGCAGATAGGCAACAGGCAACGATTGTCTTTGATGTGGCCTCAGATATGGTTCGTATGTGTCCAGCACTAAATAGACGAGTAAAGATTTTGGCTTCTCAAAAGCGAATCATTTATACACCGACCAACTCTTTTTATCAAGTGTTATCGGCAGAAGCCTATTCAAAGCATGGGTTCAATATCAGTGGGGTAGTCTTTGATGAGCTACATACCCAACCGAATCGAAAGTTGTTTGATGTTATGACAAAAGGTTCTGGCGATGCACGAATGCAACCTCTGTACTTTTTGATTACGACAGCAGGAACGGATACCCATTCCATTTGTTATGAAACCCATCAAAAAGCGAAGGATATTTTAGAGGGACGAAAGATTGACCCAACCTTTTATCCAGTCATTTATGGGGCAGATGAAGAAGATGATTGGACAGACCCAAAAGTGTGGAAAAAAGCGAACCCTTCCCTTGGGATTACCGTTGGAATTGATAAAGTTCAAGCTGCATGTGAGTCAGCCAAGCAAAATCCAGGGGAAGAAAATTCCTTTCGACAGTTGAGGTTAAATCAATGGGTGAAGCAAGCTGTCCGTTGGATGCCGATGAATTTATGGGATAAATGCTCATTTGCGATTGATGAAAGAGAGCTAGAAGGGCGAGTGTGTTATGGAGGACTGGACTTATCTTCCACCACAGATATTACAGCCTTTGTCTTAGTGTTTCCACCCTTAGATGAAGACGATAAATATGTGATTCTTCCTTACTTTTGGATACCTGAAGAAACGCTTGACCTTCGAGTAAAACGTGACCATGTACCCTATGATATTTGGGAACGACAAGGTTATTTGGAAATGACCGAGGGAAATGTGGTGCATTACGGCTACATTGAAAAATTTATTGAGCGATTAGGGGAACGATACAACATTCGAGAAATAGCCTTTGACCGTTGGGGTGCAGTTCAAATGGTGCAAAATCTTGAGGGAATGGGATTTACCGTTGTTCCTTTTGGACAGGGATTTAAAGATATGAGTCCACCCACCAAAGAGTTGATGAAGTTAACTCTAGAACAGAAAATTGCTCATGGAGGACATCCAGTTCTTCGATGGAACATGGATAACATTTTTATTCGAACAGACCCAGCAGGAAATATCAAAGCGGATAAAGAAAAATCTACCGAGAAGATTGATGGAGCAATTGCAACGATTATGGCACTAGATAGAGCAGTACGATGTGGAAATGTATCGACAGAGTCTGTGTATGACCATCGAGGAATTTTATTCCTCTAATAAAAGAAAGTGAGAGAAAACCTATGAAAATGAATGTCAATGAAGCGTTAAGTAGACAAGCAGAGAAACTAGTAGAAAACCACCAAGAAGTGGTTCTTACACAACATGGAGAACCTACTTATGTGGTCATGACGATGGAATTGTATCAACAACTCTATCAAAAGACGGATAAGTTGTGTAACGATAATAAAAATCTCAAGCTTTTATTGATTAAGGTTGGAAAGAAAATCTTTATCAAGTATTATGAGATTTTTAAGGAGAATAAAAATCCTGTAGAAGCTTTAGAAGTCGAAGGCTATACATTAATTTCTAGGAGAAGTCGAGTTGCTAGTGCGAGAAATATTTTTAAAGACCATTTGGAAGTTGAAGCTTTACAATTTATTCTTGCTTCCGAGCGAATGGATGAAAAAACTAAGAAAAAAGCGAAGGAATTACTGTCACAGGAATTAGGCGAGGAGATAGAATTTCTAGAGGAAGAAGTCCAACTGATTAAAATTGGAGTGATGATGAAAGGTGTTTTGACAAAATTACTTCAAACCCATCAACTATCAGACAAGGAAATTGCCTTATTACAAACCAAAGAGTATTCTAAAAAGTGGTTTAATTTAGACTCACCAGTATTAAAAATTTTACAACCAAACCAGTCTTTAGAAGAAGTAAAGCGAGATGAAAAAGGCTACAACCGTTACTATGCACAGCCAGTGTCGGTGGAGAATACCATGTATTTAATTTCCTCTCAATGGTTGGAAAAAATTCATGGAAAGAGGGCTAGAACATGGGTTTTACAGAAAATGAAAGAGCTACTAGCCACTTATGGTTATGAAATTTTAGACCAGTATCCATTAGATAAAGTGACACAAAAGCAACTAGAAATGATTTGCAAGAATTAGGAGAAGAAAAGCTATGAGTATCTTAAAAGGAATTTTTAAGTCGAGGGATAAACCTCAAAACAGTACAAATGGAAGTAGTTATCGATTCTTCTTTGGAGGAAGTACGGCTGGTAAATCGGTCAACGAAAAATCAGCCATGCAGATGACTGCTGTCTATGCGTGTGTGCGAATACTTTCAGAGGCAATTGCAGGATTGCCTCTTCATTTATATATGTATACTGATACAGGAAGTAAAGAAAAAGCCATCAGCCATCCACTGTATTTTTTACTCCACGATGAACCCAATCCAGAGATGACCAGTTTTGTGTTCAGAGAAACCTTAATGACACACCTACTTCTGTGGGGAAATGCGTATGCACAGATTATCAGAAATGGACGAGGAGAAGTTTTAGCCTTGTATCCGTTGATGCCCAATCGAATGACTGTGGATCGTAATGCTAAGGGACAGATTTATTATCAATATCAAGTGGCTGATTCGGATGCACCGACTATGAAAAGTCGTTTGGTGAATCTTTCTCCTGTTGAAGTGTTGCATATTCCAGGGTTAGGATTTGATGGATTGGTGGGTTATTCTCCGATTGCGATGGCAAAAAATACGATTGGACTTTCGATAGCTACCGAGGAATATGGAGCAAAGTTTTTTGCCAATGGAGCAACACCAGGAGGAATCCTTGAATATCCAGGAATTGTCAAAGAACCTGAACGAGTTCGTGAGAGTTGGAATCGAGGATTCAGTGGAAGTAATGCCCATAAGGTCGCAATTTTAGAAGAAGGTATGAAGTACACACCGATTTCCATTTCACCGAATGAAGCTCAGTTTTTAGAAACTAGAAAATTTCAGATTGATGAAATTGCAAGAATTTTCAGAGTACCACCTCACATGGTCGGGGACTTAGAGAAGTCGAGCTTTTCAAATATTGAGCAACAGTCCTTAGAGTTTGTAAAGTATACATTAGAGCCTTGGATTATGCGATGGGAGCAGAGTATTCACAGAGCCTTACTTTCTGAAAAGGAGAAACCTCAATACTTTATGAAGTTTAATGTGGATGGGTTACTTCGAGGCGATTATCAAAGTCGAATGAGTGGGTATGCGACTGCAAGGCAAAATGGTTGGATGTCGGCAAATGACATTCGAGAGTTAGAAAATTTAGACCGAATCCCTGAATCCGAAGGTGGCGATTTGTATTTAATTAATGGAAATATGACGAAGCTTGAAGATGCAGGACTATTTGGTCAGAAGCAAGGAGGGAAAATGGATACATGAAACGAAAGTTTTGGAACTGGGTAGAAAATGAAGGAGCGTTGGAAAACCGAACGCTCTTTTTAAATGGAGAAATTTCTGATGAAACATGGTTTGGTGATGAAGTCACACCGAAGTTATTTAAAAATGAATTAAATAAAGGAAATGGTCCAATTCAAGTGTGGATTAATAGTCCAGGTGGAGATGTCTTTGCAGCTGCACAAATTTATAACATGTTGATGGATTATCCACAAGAAGTGACCATTTTGATTGATGGATTAGCAGCTAGTGCGGCATCAGTGATTGCAATGGCAGGAACGACTGTGAAGATGAGTCCTGTGGCAATGATGATGATTCACAATCCAGCAACGATTGCCTTTGGAGATTCTTCCGAAATGAAGAAAGCCATCAAGATGTTAGAAGAAGTGAAGGAATCCATCTTAAATGCGTATGAGCTAAAGACGGGACTTCCTAGAAAACAATTATCCAATTTTATGGATGCAGAAAGTTGGTTTAATGCAAAGAAAGCTGTGGAATTAGGATTTGCTGATGAGATTTTATTTTCAGAGCAAACCCTTGATGAATCCAGCCCAATGGTCTTTTCCAAAAAGACAGTCACCAATAGTTTTTTAAATAAGTTTATTACAAAACCAACAGAAACCGGTACACCGATTGATCAATTAGAGAAACGATTAGAGTTATTAATTCATTAAACAGGAGGATACAGATTATGAATAAGATTTTAGAGTTACGAGAAAAACGAGCAAAAGCATGGGATATGGCAAAGCAGTTTTTAGATGCAAAGCGTGGAGAAAATGGTCTTCTTTCAGCCGAGGACACAGCAACCTATGAAAAGATGGAAGCTGATGTTGTGAACTTAGGAAAAGAGATTGAACGTTTAGAGCGACAAGCTACGATTGATGCAGAACTTGCACGAGCAACCAGTACACCGATTATGACTAAGCCTGAAGCTAGAGGTGGAATCGATAAAATTGGTCGTGCATCGGAAGAATATAAGACTTCGTTTTGGAATGCCATGAGGGTGAAAAGTCCTTTGCCAGCTGTTTATGATGCGTTACAGATTGGAACGGATTCAGAAGGTGGATTCTTAGTACCTGATGAATTTGAAAAGACCTTAGTACAGGCACTAGAAGAAGAAAATATTTTCCGTCAATTAGCGAAAATTATTCAGACTTCTTCTGGAGATCGAAAAATTCCAGTGGTGGCAACCAAAGGCAATGCTTCATGGATTGATGAAGAAGGAGCTTTCCCTGAAAGCGATGATAGCTTTGGACAGATTTCCATTGGAGCTTATAAATTAGGAACAATGATTAAGGTATCTGAAGAACTCTTAAATGACAGTGTGTTTGATATTGAAGGATATATTTCTACAGAGTTTGCTAGACGTATTGGAACGAAGGAAGAAGAAGCGTTTTTTACGGGTGATGGCAAAGGCAAGCCTACAGGAATTTTAGACAATACTGGTGGAGCAAATGTAGGAGTTACGACTGCTGGTGCAACTACAATGACTGCCGATGAACTGATTGATTTATTCTATAGTTTACGAGCACCTTATCGTAAAAAGGCTGTGTGGTTAGTGAATGATACAACCATTAAAGCGATTCGTAAATTAAAGGATAATCAGGGACAGTATTTATGGCAACCATCCTTAACAGCTGGAACACCTGATATGATTCTAGGTCGTCCAGTAAAAACTTCTTCTTATATGCCAACAATTGCAGCAGGAGCAAAGTCTGTAGCTTTTGGAGATTTTGGTTATTACTGGATTGCTGATAGACAAGGTCGAAGCTTTAAAAAGTTAAGTGAGCTTTATGCAGCTACAGGACAAGTAGGATTCCTTGCAAGTCAGCGTGTGGATGGAAAGTTAGTATTAGCAGAAGCTGTTCAAGTGCTAAAACACAAAGCTTCGTAGATGTAGAGACCATTTGGGGAATCAGTTTAATGGCTGATTTCCCTATGGATACAAGGAGTGATGGAATGATTGTCAGTGTGGATGAAATGAAAAATTATCTTCGTGTGGATGCCGAAGAAGAAAATGAGTTGATTGAAGCATGGATCAGACAGGCTGAACAGCTTTGTATGGATGTGACACGAATTAGTGATGCTAATAGTTTTGAAGTAGAACCAGTTGCTAAGATTGCAGTGATGTATGCAGTAGCTTATTTGTATGAACATCGTGAAGAATCGAATCATCAGGAATTAGTTCTTGGACTTCGAGCCTTGCTTTTTGGGATTCGAAGGGAGGAGTTTTAAGTGAAGATTTCTGACTTAAATGTTCGAATTTGTTTACAAAAACAGACCGTAGTAAAGGATGAAATTGGAAATCATAGCAATCAATGGAAAGCGTATTATTCTTGTTATGCAAAAGTCAGTTCAGGTGGAGTTAGTGAGCAGACAGAATCTTCTAATGCAGGAGTTATTGTTAGTCATGAGAAGTTAAATTTTGTGATTCGATGGTGTAAGAAGGTAGACCAAATCACTTCGATACAGTACCGAGTTGAATATAAAGATGAAGTTTATGATATTTTATCCATTGATGAATTAAATGCTAAAAAGAAGTATGTGAAACTGATTTGTCAGAAAGTGAGGATTTGATATGGCAACTAATACAATACCGATTGATGAATTAGCAAGAACAGTCATGGATGGCTTAAAAGAGTATGCAACGGTAGCAACCGAAGATGTGAAACAGGCTGTAAAAAAGACAGCTAAAGAAACCAAGAAAAGTATTCAAGCCAATGCACCAAAAAATACTGGAGCGTATAAGAAAAGCTGGACGATGAAAACCACAAAAGAAACGTCTAATTCCTTACAGGTGACGATTCACTCTAAAAATAGATATCAACTGACTCATTTATTGGAATTTGGTCATGCTAAGCGAAAGGGTGGGAGAACTAGAGCCTTTCCACATATTGCTCCAGCTGAACAAGAAGCGATTCATCGATTGGAAGAAGAAATTAGGAAAGCATTGCAGTAAAAGGTGATGAAATGACAATTCAAGAACTTGTAGCAATTATCAATGAAATGAACATTCCATTTGCCTATGATCATTTTGCAGAAGGGAAAGTCCAAATCCACCCTTTATCTGTTATTTATTTCCTCAGAATCATCATTTTAGTGCTGATGGGCAAGTGTATCAACAGATTTTGATGGTGCGAATGGAATTGTATACCGATAAGAAAGATTTGGATGTAGAAAATAAAGTGACTTCTATATTAAATAAGCATGGAATTTTTTATACACAAACGGAAATGTGGATTGAAAGTGAAAAACTCTATGAAGTGGTGTTTACATTTGAAGTAATGATGGGAGGTTAGAGTAAATGGGAACTAAGAAAAATAAAGTGAAGTATAATCTTTGCAATGTACATTATGCTCTACTTTCGATGGATGAAAGTGGAACAGTTAGTTTTGGAAAGCCAGTTCCAATGCCAGGAGCTGTGTCTTTAGCATTAGACCCAAATGGAGAACCGAGTAATTTTTATGCCGATGGTTATGCCTATTATACAATTAGTAACAATATGGGCTATGAAGGAGATTTAGAATTAGCGATGCTTCCAGAGTCTTTTAGAACGGATGTCTTAAAAGAAGAAAAGGATGTGAACAGCGTATTGATGGAAAATGCCAATGTGGAAACCGCAAATTTTGCTTTATTATTTGAGTTTGATGGAGATATTAAGAAAATCCGTCATGTACTTTATAATTGTTCAGCATCTAGACCGAATATTGAATCTTCAACTAAAGAAGATAGTATTGAAGTACAGGCAGAGAAGTTCTCGTTAAAAGCAAGTCCGTTGGCAAATGGTTATGTGAAAGCACGAACTGGAGATGATACGACAGATACGGTCTATGCTAATTGGTATAAATCGGTGTATATGACAAGTACCAGTACAATTCAAGGGGAGGAATAGATAATGAGTTTAAAGTAAACGATTGAAATTGATGGAAAGACAGTGGAGTTTAAGGCCTCTGCTGCCATTCCAAGAATTTATCGCATGAAGTTTCATCGAGATATCTATAAAGATTTAGCAGCTTTAGAAAAAGCTATTGGAAAAGAAGATAATGAGGAAAAGTCAAATCTAGATTTATTTTCGTTAGAGATGTTTGAAAATATTGCTTATGTGATGGCGAAACATGCCAATGCGTCCATTCCAAATACACCTGAAGAATGGTTGGATGAATTTAATACATTCTCCATTTATCAAGTTTTGCCGAAGTTAATTCAGCTTTGGGGACTGAATGTGCAGACCGATGTACAGGCTAAAAAAAACCTACAAAAAACTGACCGACCGATGACCACTCCGTTGTTCTTGCTTCGATGTGTGCAGTTGGGGATTTCGATTCGAGATTTGGATTTGTTGAGTATTGGAATGGTCAATGACATGTATGTGGAAAGTAGTAATGATGAGTATGACTATGATGTAGTGGCTACGCAGGAAGATTTTGATAATTTTTAGAAGCATCAATCAGTAAAATGGTTGGTGTTTTTTATACCTATTTTTGATGAAGGGAGGTGTCTTACATGGCGATGAATCGAATTAAAGGAATTACCGTTGAGATTGGTGGAGATACCACAAAACTTCAAACAGCGTTAAAAGGTGTCAATTCGGAAATCAGAAATACACAATCACAATTAAAAGATGTCGATAAACTGTTAAAGCTTGATCCAGGTAATACGGAGTTGTTATCTCAAAAGCATAGATTGTTAGGCGATGCTGTCAAAGCAACCAAAGAAAAGTTAGAAACTTTAAAGACTGCAGCTGAACAAGCGAACACTGCCTTAGCCAATGGAGACATCTCTCAAAGTCAATATGATGCTCTTCAACGAGAAATCATTGAAACTGAGCAAGACCTTGAGCGTTTAGAATCTCAAGCGAATCAATCCAGTGTCGCTGTTCAAAAGATTGCAGCGTCTGGAGAAAAGCTTAAAAAGGTCGGAGGAACGGTTACCTCTGCTGGACAAAAAATGATGCCAGTGACCGCAGGAGTTACAGCATTAGGAGTTGCTTCTGTAAAGACAGCAGCCAATTTTGAAAAATCGATGTCACAAGTTCAATCTACAATGGGAATCACGAAAGATTCGATGTCAACGGTAGATGGGCAATCGGTCAATACGATGGACACCCTTAGTAAGTTGGCAAAGAAGCTAGGTTCAGAAAGTGCATTCTCGGCCAGTCAATGTGCCGATGGATTGAACTACCTCGCATTGGCAGGGTATAACACAGAACAGATGTGTAAGACACTTCCTACGGTTTTAAATTTGGCCGCAGCAGGAAATATGGAATTATCGGATGCTTCTGACCAAGTAACTGATGCCATGTCTGCGTTAGGTCTTGGAGTGACAGATGCTGAAAAGATGGTTGACCAGATGGCAAAGACTTCATCAACGACTAACACTTCTGTCGGTCAGTTGGGTGAAGGAATTTTAACGATTGGTGCAACCGCCAAAAGCATCAAAGGTGGAACCGCTGAATTAAATACAGCATTAGGTATTCTTGCAAATAATGGTCTCAAAGGTGCAGAAGGTGGCACACATCTTCGTAACATCATTTTATCCCTACAGAACCCTACGGATAAAGCAGCAGGTGCGATGGAGCAATTAGGACTTCAAGTGTATGATTCAGAGGGTAATATGCGAAGTCTCAATGATATCTTAGGGGATATGAATAAGAGCATGGATGGTATGACGGCTGAAGAAAAGAGTAATCTTATCAGTAAAATCTTCAACAAGACCGATTTATCGTCTGTCAATGCCCTACTTGCTAATACTGGTACAACTTGGGATGATTTACAACAGTCGATTACAAACAGTGGTAGAGCTGCACAACAGATGGCAGATACCCAACTGGATAACTTAGAGGGACAAATCACCATCTTAAAATCAGCTATAGAAGGATTAGCAATCTCATTTGGAGAATTATTGATGCCATCGATTAAATTAATCATTGGCTGGGTTCAGTCCTTTGTCGATTGGTTAAATGGGATGGATGAGGGAACGAAGAAAGTCATTATCACTGTTGCCTTACTTGCAGCTGCTTTGGCTCCGATTCTAATTGTAATTGGAAAAGTCATCATAGCGGTTGGAACCATTATGACCTTAGTGCCTAAAATTTCAGCGATGATTACAACGGTCAAAACTGCTTTTGCAGCGTTGAATACGACCATGCTTGCCAACCCAATTGCCTTGATTATTGTAGCCATTTCTGCATTAGTAGCTGCGTTTATCTATCTGTGGAATACCAATGAGGAATTTCGACAGTTTTGGATGAAACTTTGGGAAAATGTGAAGCAAGTGGCTATATCTGTGTGGACAGCGATTAAAAATTTTATGCAGACCACTTGGCAGTCAATTTTGCAACTTGCAAAAACTATTTGGACAGGATTAAAGACCTTCTTTACCACTTTGTGGAGTGGGATTCAAGGGGTATTTACTTTAACGGTTACAGCGATTAAAAATTTTCTGTCTTCTGCATGGACGGCAATCGCTCA
Organism: Lachnospiraceae bacterium TWA4; assembly: GCA_000875945.1. Taxonomy (GTDB): domain Bacteria; phylum Bacillota; class Clostridia; order Lachnospirales; family Lachnospiraceae; genus TWA4. The sequence continues at coordinate 2,874,925 of JPZU01000001.1, forward strand.
GACTGTTCGTACAATCTTTACAGGGATTAAGACGAGTATTTCAACCATCTGGACGGGCATCAAGACAGTGACAGTCACAATTGTTACTGGGATTAAGAATTTCTTAGTGACGACTTGGCAAGGAATCAAAACTACGCTTTCAATGATTTTAACTTCGATTAAAAATCTGTTTTCAACTATCTGGAATGGAATTTTAGCCCTTGTTTCTCGTGTGGTTTCTACAATCAAAACTACCATCACGACTGCATGGACGAGCATCAAATCAACGATTAGTTCTGTGATGAGTGGGATTTGTACAGTTGTGACTCAGACCTTTTCTTCGATGTTATCGGGAATTAAGACTACGATGGGTGGAGTTTATTCAACGATTAAAAGTGGATTTACTAAGGCGATTAGTTTTATCAAAGGATTAGCTTCTTTGGGATTTAAGTGGGGAGCCGATATTATTGGTGGAATCGTCAAAGGCATTAAGTCTTGCATTGGAGATGTGAAGGATGCTGTGAAGTCCGTTGCTGAGAAGATTAAATCCTTCCTACACTTCTCCGTTCCCGATGAAGGACCACTGACTGATTTTGAAAGTTGGATGCCTGACTTTATGCAAGGATTGGCAAAGGGAATTACCAGTAGTCGAGGATTGATTCAAAAAGCAGTGAAGGGTGTGGCAAGTGATTTGATTTTACAGCCTTCGGTAAAGACGATGAATGTTCCAACTGTATCGACTAATTCTTCAGCTTCAGGTGTGGATGCAACCAGTCTTATATCTGCGATTAAGGAAGCTGTTGGTGGGATGCAGACCTCTGTAAAGGATATTGTGATTCCAGTCTATGTGGGTGGAACATTAGTGGATGAAGTGATTGTTCAAGCACAACAACGAATGAATTTACGAAGTGGAGGACGATAAGATGGCATTTATTCAATACCTAGTGTTTGATGGAATGAATCTTCCACTTCCTGATAGTTATGAAGTTGAATTAGAGGATGTGGAAGCCGATTCTGGAGGAGAAACCGAGGCAGGAACCATTCAGAGAGATGTCGTGCGAATGGGTGTGGTAACCATTCAAGTATCCTTTTCAGTTAGTGCGAAGTGGCTACAGTTATTAAGTCAGTTTAAGAATCAAGCACAGATTGCTGTGAAGTATTTTGATACCAATTCTTTAGAACTAAAGGAAACTCTGATGTATATTCAAGGATTCAAGAGCAAGTTGGAAAAGGACACTTCCTATAAAGGACTTTGGACAGTGTCGTTTACATTAAAGGAATTTTAAGAGATGGGAAGGTGAGAAAAATGTATCCAGTGAGTGCTGAATTTCTAAAAGCAATTCAATCCAGTACCAGGCATTATTATTGGACGGGAACGATTGCTACAAAAAGTGGAACAGTTTATGAATTTACGGAAAAAGAAATTGTTAAAGGCAGTGGATACATTTCAAGCCAGTGTTGTGGATCAGAAGAATTAGAATTAGGTTCAGTGTATGCAACAGAACTAGGGCTTACCTTATTTACATCTATTGATAGATATACCTTAGAAGGTGCAACTATTAACTTGAGTTATCATTTACAACTACCAAGTTTAGAATATGAATCAATTCCAATGGGGATTTTTGAGGTGATTGAAGCAAATCGAACCATCAAATGTGTGGAGCTTAAAGCCTATGACTATATGCTACGATTTGATAAAAGTTTTAGTTCATTTCAAATGGTAGGAACAGCCTATGAGTTTCTAGCATTTTGTGCCAAAAACTGTTTGGTAGACTTAGCTCAGACAAAAGAGGAGATTGAAGCATTACCGAATGGTGAACTTCAGCTTTCTATCTATTCAGAAAATGATATTGAAACCTACCGAGATGTGCTTCACTATGTGGGACAGGTCTTAGGTGGGTTTTTCTTTATCAACCGATTAGGACAATTGGAATTTAAACAATATGGGACAAAACCAGTGATGACATTTTCCAATCGGCACCGATTTACTTCTAGCTTTTCAGATTTTATTACGAGGTATACAGCGATTAGTTCCACAAATATGCAAACACAGATTGCAGAGTATTATGCGTTGGAAGTGGATGATGGGTTGACCATGAATTTAGGAGTCAATCCCTTTATTCAGTTTGGGTTAAAGCAAACAAGAGAAACACTTTGTAGAAATATCTTAGCTGATTTAGCAGTGATTCATTATGTTCCTTTTGACTCGGATACGATTGGAAATCCTGCACTAGATATTGGAGATGTGTTGAGATTTTCAGAAGGTCATGCTGATAAGAATCAATTATCGGTGATTACTTCGATGCAATGTAAAATTGGTGGAAAACATCGATTAAAGGGTGTGGGAAAGAATCCGAGATTGTCACAGGCAAAAAGTAAGAATGATAAAAATATTTCGGGTCTGTTAAGTCAGATTGAATCGGGAAAAATTGGGATTCATAGCTTTACGAATACAGCCGATTGTGTGTTGGAAGAAGATATAGACACAGTAATTATTTCTATGGAGTTTGCAACCAATGAGGAAACTCATGCACAGTTCTGTGCTTCAGTAATTGTTAAAGTTGAAGCAGAAGGTCAGATAAAGGAACAGATCGTTAAAAGTAGTATAAATCTTCCAACAGTAGAATCACCTGTAGAGGTTGAGATTCCGATTCAGCTAGAAGAAGCCGGAACAGCAACTTTACAGATAATTTTTGAACTCAATGATGTAAAAGTCGAAGACCATCAACCCATCAATACCTGGCAATCGGGAGCCCATACAATGTTGTTGTATTATCCATTAGAAAAAATTAAACCCAATGTCACGAATACATTTAACGTGTATGCCAAAATCACTGGTGGACAAGGGCTGATTGCTAGTGGTGGATGTATTGCAAGTATTAGTGGTCAATCGATGGCAGTTGCAGCTCCTTGGGATGGACTCATTAATTTAAGTGATGAAGTACCAAGAGTCGGACTGAATGGTCAGATGAGAGTGAACCATTTGAAGGAACAGATTGACTGGGAAGTCAAGTGTATTGGAGCAAATGAATATCATGAGAATGTGCAAAGAGTTGGACTTTGTGGATTTAGAAAACCAATAGAATTGGAGGAAGAACAGTAAATGAAGTTAAAAGGAACAATGACCATTCAGCTCATAGATGTTGAGACGGGACAAGTAGAGCAGGTGATTGAAACGAATATGTTAACCGATGCAGTCAATAATATTTTTCAGGAAAATCCAATGGGTATCTTGCTCAATGCAGCAGGAAAGTATGACACTTTACTGAATTGGACGGGTACGTTACTACCGATTTGTCCGAATCTGATTGGAGGGATTTTACTTTTTTCTAAGGCATTAGAAGAAAAGACGAGTAACATCTATTCGGATTCTTCAAATCTTCCTGTAGCTTATGCGAGTAATGATGTCAATTCGACAGAAAATTTAGCAAGAGGAAGTTTAAACTTGACTGAGAGTAAGGTGTTAGACAATGGGTACCGATTCATTTGGGAATTTACACCCAATCAAGGAAATGGAACGATTGCAGCAGTGGCACTCACTTCTTCGTATGGAGGGAAGAATGCCTATGGCAGTTTAATTGATGATGCCAGTCCATTTCTATTAATGAGGAAGGTAGATGTCAGCAACTTAGGGAATGAGAAGTTAACGGATTTGTTTCTAACAACGAGTATCGATTTTGAGAAGAATTGTTTGTATTCCTTACAGTATAGTGATTCATCAGTCATTATTAGAAAGTTAAGGATTCCAACTTTTACGATTGGTCTGAATGAATCCCTCAATGATTCTTCTTGTAGTTTATTGGAAAGTCAAGTGCTTGCTTGTACCACGTTTAAATTTTTAGGTTCATATATTCCCTATGGAGTATTTTGTGATGGGGGCGATGGCTATTGGTATGGATTTTCCAATCAACAGAACACATCAGGAGATGCGAAGATGTTGTGGATGAAGATTAAAAAAGAAGATTATACCTTTACAGAAGGTTCTTGGACATTAACGAACTGTCAGCTTCCAGCTTGTGGAAGTTTTCGAGTAGACACTTATCCAATTCGAATCCAACGAGCTGTTGTTCGAAGAGGATATCTCTATATTCCTGCTTATAACAAGACTGGAATCTATAAAATTAATCTTAGTAATTCCACCGATGTTAAATTCATTGAATTTGGATTTACATCACAGATGAAACCATTAGGTGGGGCAGGAAATTGTGAGAATTATTTAGTGGTTGTTGGTGATTTAATTATTGGATGGGATTTTCAAATCACAGCGAATGATAAAGTGATTCAAACAGTTGGAACAGCAAGATTAGATAATCTAGCAACTCCATTATTTCAGTACAAAAATTATTTGACTGGATGGGGAAGTAGTTATAGTAATGCGTATCACTTATCGTATTTGTTAACGCCCTATTTGGCATCGATTAATAATTTATCCAGTCCGATTACAAAGACTGCTGATAAAACGATGAAGATTACTTATGAGTTAACAGAAGTGGATGGTACAGAAAAATAGATAAAGAGGAGGTTTTCTATGAAAGAATTTTGGAATGTGATTCAAACGGTATTTACAGCATTAGGTGGATGGCTTGGGTATTTTTTAGGTCATTATGATGGTCTGGTGTATGCACTATTGGCGTTTATGGTGATGGATTATTTGACAGGAGTGATGTGTGCAATCTCGGATAAGAAATTATCAAGTGAAGTTGGATTTCGAGGGATCTGTCGAAAGGTATTAATCTTCTTAATGGTAAGTATGGCACATATCTTAGATGTTGAAATCATCCATACAGGAAGTATTCTTCGTACAGCAGTCATTTTCTTTTATATTTCCAATGAAGGGGTGAGCCTATTAGAAAATGCCAGTCACTTAGGATTACCGATTCCAGAAAAGATTAAATTAGTTTTAGAACAATTACATGACCGAGCAGAAAAGGAGGAAACAAGTGATGAAAATCATTGAATCTATTATGAAAAGAAACCCTTGCTATAAGGCAGGAAGAATCTTAACAGTTAAAGGGCTAATGCTTCATTCAGTTGGGTGTTCTCAACCGAAAGCATTAGCCTTTATTAAGAAATGGAATAAGAGTACCTATCACAGAGCCTGTGTTCACGCATTCATTGATGCGAATGATGGATTGGTGTATCAGACTCTTCCTTGGAATATACGAGGATGGCATTGTGGAGCTTCTGGAAACAACACCCATATTGGAATTGAGATGTGTGAACCAGAAACCATTACCTATACCAGTGGTTCAACATTTGTTTGCACAAACAAAGAAGTAGCAATTGCTAAAGTGATTCGTACCTATGAGGTGGTAGTAGAATTGTTTGCGATGCTTTGCACCCGATATGGATTAAATCCATTAAAAAAGGGAGTGATCTTATCTCATACGGAAGGACATGATTGTGGGATTGCTTCCAATCATGGTGATCCAGAACATCTGTGGAAGGGATTAGGACTAGGGTACACAATGGATGGATTTCGTAGGGATGTTCAAGCAAAAATGAGTGAAACCATCCACGTAGAGGAAGCTTCTAAAAAAGTAGTAGAGGTTACAAGTTCCTATAAGGTACGAGTGGAGATTGACAACTTAAATATCCGAAAAGGACCAGGAACGAACTATGCAAAGACTGGAAAGTGTACAGGAAAAGGAGTATTTACTATTATTGATGAAAGCTTAGGAAAAGGTGCAACGAAGTGGGGAAAATTAAAATCCAATGTGGGATGGATTTCCTTAGATTATGCAAAAAAGATTGAGTGATGGAAATAATGCTTACTGGAGAGTAATCTCTAGTAGGCATTATTTTTTTGCCTTTTTTAGTTCTTAGTAAGAGAGATTTTGTCCTTTTACCTTTATAAGAAATTATTTTATAACGATTGGAGGAAATAGAATTGACAGAAAATCAGAAAGAACAGATTTTGTTATTAAGAGCTAAAGGGCTTGGATATATAAAAATTGCAAATGAAATAGGAATTTCAGAAAATACAGTTAAATCATTTTGTAGAAGAAATCAACAAAGAGTTAAAAGGAGAGAGAATTGTTGCGAGCATTGTGGAAAACCACTTATTCAGATTTCAGGACGTAAAAAGAAACGATTTTGTTCGGATGTTTGTAGAAACAAATGGTGGAACTCTCATTTAGATATTGTAAAACGAAAAGCTATCTATCAGTATACATGTCCAAATTGTGGAAAAAGTTTTGAAGTTTATGGAAATCGTCACAGAAAATATTGCTGTCACGAATGTTATGTGGAATATCGATTTGGAGGTAGCAATCTTGAGTAATGAGCAATTTAAATATGAAAAACTCTATCAAATAACAATGGCTATAGCAAAAAAGTTATATCAAGATCAGTTAATTTCAAAGGAAGAGTATTGTCAAATTGATACAATATTTAAGAAAAAATATCAATCAACTTTGGGTACATTATTTACGGATATTGACTTGCTATAAATGGGATTTAGAGTGATATATGTAAGGGAAAGGAGGTTGATTTGATGCGTAAAATAAAGAAAATAGAACCGAAAATCCCTGTTATCAAAAAGAGGAAAAAGGTTGCAGCGTATGCGAGGATATCAATGGAAACTGAGCGAATGAACCATTCCTTATCTGCTCAAATTAGCTATTACAATGGACTGATTCAGAAAAATCCAGATTGGGAATTTGCAGGTGTTTATGCTGATGATGGAATTAGTGGAACAAGTATAACGAATCGAAGTGAGTTTCAACGAATGATAGCTGACTGTGAAAATGGAAAAATTGATATCATTCTTACGAAATCTATTCAGAGATTTGCTAGAAATACTGTAGATTTACTAGAAACTGTACGTTATTTAAAGAGTTTAGGAATAGAAGTTCGATTTGAAAAGGAACGAATTTATTCGCTAAGTGGAGATGGAGAGTTAATGCTCTCCATTCTTGCTTCATTTGCACAAGAAGAAAGTCGTTCAATTAGTGAAAATGTGAAATGGGGAACAAGAAAGAGATATGCACAAGGGATTCCAAATGGAAAGTTT
>JPZU01000001.1:2881958-2885763 GCA_000875945.1 Lachnospiraceae bacterium TWA4
CAGAATTTTTTAGATGGAAAATCAAGACTTGAAACTGAACGAGAATTTGATGCAGAAGGAATTCGAACTCGAAAAGGACGAAGATGGGCAGATTCAAATCTGAAGGTTGTTTTAACCAATATTACTTATACTGGAAATTTATTATTTCAGAGAGGATTTGTTGTTGACCCTATTACGAAAAAACGTAAGAAAAATTGTGGAGAATTACCAAAGTATTGGATGGAAAATACTCATGAGGCGATTATAGACTTGGAAACTTTTAATTTTATACAGGAAGAAATGGCTAGACGAAAAGAACTTGGACCTTTAGCAAATAAAAGTTTAAATACTTCTTGTTTTACAAGAAAAATTAAATGTCCTTATTGTCATCAAAGTTACAGATATGATAGGAGATATCCGAAGACCTCTAAGGGGAAAATCATGGAATTTTGGAGATGTAGTGCAAAAGGAAAAAAGAAAATCACTGTAAAGTTCGAGGAAGTATTCATCAAGGAAATATGAAAAAGGTTCTTGCAGAGGTACTTGAACTTTCAGAGTTTGATGAAAATATATTTTTAGAACAAGTTGAAGTGATTTATGTACCTAAATCTTATACATTAGAAATTCATCTTTATGATGGACGAGTGATTACACAGGATTGTCCAAATGTTGGTCATAGCTATGAGAAGAAAAATAAAATTTATGAAAATTTGGTAGAGGGAGTTGATAGTCAATGATTAAACGAAAAGTTACACAAATCCCTGCGACTATTGATAAGTTTACAGCAATTCCTGTAGGAAGTAAGCAAAAACGAAAAGTAGCAGGATATGCTCGTGTGAGTACAGACCATGAAGACCAGACAACAAGTTATGAAGCACAAGTGGATTATTATACGAATTATATTAAAAGTCGAGAGGATTGGGTATTTGCTGGATTATATTCAGATGAAGGAATTACAGCAACCAATACAAAACACCGAGATGGATTTAATCAAATGATTGCAGATGCTTTAGAGGGAAAGATTGACCTTATCATTACAAAGTCCGTTAGTCGATTTGCAAGAAATACAGTAGATTCATTATCAACTATTCGAAAATTAAAAGAACACAATGTGGAATGTTATTTTGAAAAGGAAAATATCTGGACATTTGATTCTAAGGGAGAATTGCTTTTGACTATTATGAGTTCCTTGGCACAGGAGGAAAGTCGCTCGATTTCTGAAAATGTTACTTGGGGACATCGTAAACGATTTGCTGATGGAAAAGTAAGCTTTGCTTATAGTCAAGTGCTTGGACTTGAGAAGGATGCAGACGGCAATATTGTTGTCAACCAAGAACAAGCAGTGATAGTAAAGTTGATATTCAAGTTATTTTTAGAAGGAATGACACCTCATAGTATTGCTGTAAGGTTAACGAATCAAGGAATTAAATCTCCAAAAGGAAAAGATAGATGGAATTCAGGAACTGTCAGAAGAATGCTTTCCAATGAAAAATATAAAGGAGATGTTCTTTTACAGAAAACTTTCACTATAGACTATTTAAGTAAAAGAACAAAGAAAAATGAAGGAGAAGTTCCACAGTATTATATTGAAGGAAATCACGAAGCAATTATAGAACCTGCTGTGTTTGATTTAGTTCAATTAGAGTTAGAAAAAAGGTCGAGAAAAGATACGAGTAAATATAGTGGGGTAAGTATTTTTTCAAATAAAATAAAATGTGCTGAGTGTGGTAGTTGGTATGGAGCAAAGGTTTGGCATTCAACTGATAAGTATCGAAGAATCATTTATCAGTGTAATCATAAATTTAGTGGTAATAAAAAATGTCAGACACCTCATGTAGTTGAATATGAAATTAAGAAGGCTTTTGTTCAGGCATTGAATCAATTAATTAGTGAAAAGGAAGAGGTCATTGCAAATATTGAGTTAATTAGGAATACAGTCACAAAGGTGGATGCTCTTGAAGAAAAATTAGAAAATTTGCGAAATGAAATAGAAGTAATAGTTGAGATGACAAATGCCTGTATGAGTGAAAACGCAAGAATTATTCAGAATCAAGAAGAGTATCAAAAACGTTATGACGGATTGGTAGAACGATATAATAAGTTGAAGGTAAGTTATGATAAGGTGGAGGGTGAGATTGAAAAGAAGAAAGCATTGTCAGAAAAGTTGAATCTTTTTATAAAAGTATTGAATGATAGTGGTGATTTGGTTACGGAATTTGATACTGGAATGTGGGGAAGTTTATTGGATTTTGTAACGGTAGATAAAAGTAAAATGATGAAATTTACTTTTAAAGATGGAACAGAGATAGAGGTTGAATAATTGGGGAAAGTGAAGGACACTTGGCTATGGCTGAGTGTTCTTTTTTGGTTATACGTGTAATTGAAAATAAGATGAATATATGATAAGATAAGACCTATAAAATAAAGAAAAACGGAGAATTTATATAGATGAAACAATATATCGTAGATGCATTTACAAAAGAACCATTTAAAGGGAATCCAGCAGCAGTTTGTGTGATGGATGCGTGGCCAACTAAAGAATTTATGATGAAGCTCGCATCAGAAAACAATTTATCAGAAACAGCTTATATTGTAAAAGAAGAAAAGGGATATCATTTAAGATGGTTTACACCAGGAACAGAAGTAGAACTTTGTGGTCATGCTACGTTAGCTTCAGCGTTTGTTATTTTAAATTTTTATGATACAGATGCAAAAGAAGTTCATTTTCATACAATGAGTGGGGAATTGATTGTTCGAAGAAAGGGCGAATCTTTTGAACTTGATTTTCCAACCTATGAATTAAAAGAACTTCCAGTGACAGATGCGATGGAAAAAGCTTTTGGCATGCGTCCAGTAAAAGCAGTTTTAGGATTGGATTTAGTTTGTGTGTTTGAAAATGAGGAAGATGTCAGAAATATGAATCCAGACCAAGAACTTTTGACTAAGATTGAAGGTCGAATCCAAAATGCTACAGCAAGAGGAACGGAGACGGATTGTGTGTCTAGAAGTTTTTGTCCAAAGCTATCGATAGTTGAAGATCCAGTGTGTGGTTCTGCGCATTGTCAGATTGCAGATTTTTGGGCAAAGGAACTGGGTCAGAAGGAGATTTATGCTTATCAGGCTTCAAAAAGAGGTGGATATTTAAGGTGTAGACTACTTGAAAATGGTCGAATTGCGATTAGTGGGGATGCAACACTTGTGTCGATTGCAGAGTTAAAAATTGATTTATAAAAGAATTTTTAGATTAATATGATTCTTTTTGATAAAAATTAGTATGAGGAGACGTGGTGATGAAAGCAAATAGAATGTGGCTTTTTTCAGATGTTTTAGAGAAAAATAAACGAGTGTTTAAGGTTCCTGTTTATCAACGAAATTACGATTGGACGAGTATTCAATGTGAAAAACTATATCAAGATATTATGCAGGCAAGTGAAAAAGATTGTCAACATTTTACTGGTACTATTGTTTATATTGATGATATAAATGGAGGTAGTGGATTAAACGAAGTTTTAATTATTGATGGGCAACAACGTATAACCACTATATATATTTTACTTAAAGCACTTTATGATGTGTCACATGATGTATCTATTAGAGTGGAGAGTGAAATTGAAGAAGTGATGTTTAATAGACATTGTGAAGAAAAATATAAGGTTAAATTAAAACCAGTTAAGACTGATAATGAGCAGATGACACTTCTTATTAAAGATAAAGTAGATAAGATGGATCGAAATTCTAACGTTTATAAAAATTATATTATCTTTAGAAATCTTATTCAAAAAACACTTTTAGATGGATTAGAATTAAATGATATATTGAATGGAAT
>JPZU01000001.1:2886805-2892931 GCA_000875945.1 Lachnospiraceae bacterium TWA4
TTGTAGAGATTATACTTGATAAGTTACAAGGAGATGAACCACAGAAAATATTTGAATCAATTAATTCAACAGGTTTAGAATTAAGTTTAGCAGATTTAATTCGTAATTATTTACTTATGGATGATGATAAACAAGATGAATTATATGAAGAATATTGGTTAGAAATAGAGAAAAATGTAGGTTATCGTAATTTAGGAGATTTTGTCATTAATTATTTAAATTCACAGATTACAGGTTCTGTAAATAATAAGAATGCCTATAGATTATTTAAGGAGCATTGTGAAAGCAATTGTCTTAGTCATGAAGATGTTTTGATTAGCTTAAAGAGAACTTCAAAATATTATGGAGCATTTATTGGTGAGTACAGTTCTTATAGTGATAAGATAATGAAATATTTAAATGCATTTAATACAATTAAACAAACTACCGTTCTTCCTCTATTATTTAAAATCTTCGATGATTATGAAGAACAGTCTATTAATGAAGAAGTATTATGTAAAGTATTAGATTATTTACTTACTTATTTAATTAGAACAAATGCTTGTGAAATAAATAAAAATATGGCTAAATTTATGAAGTCACTCTATGGAAGGGTTATTGATAATAATTATGAGAATTATTATGAGAAGTTTGTAATCTTTTTGAATGATATTCGTGCAAATGATCGTATGCCAACTAACAAAGAGTTTGAATATGCACTAATTTATAAGCCATTATATAAGAAAAATATTTGTAAGTATCTTCTTTCAGTTATTGAAAATTCAACAAAAGAGCATATAGATGTAAGTAATCTTACTATTGAACATATCTTACCACAAAAGGAAAATGCTGCAGCATGGAAAAAAGAAGTGGGAGAAAATTATAGTAGTGTATATGAAGTGTATTTACATACTCTTGGAAATTTAACAATAACAGGTCATAATAGTGAATTAGGAACAAAGTCATTTTCAGAGAAGAAAAAAATTATTAAAGATAATTCTAAGGCTAATATTCTTAATAAGGAAGTTTTGTTGGCTGATAATTGGAATGAATCATCTATATTGAATAGAGCAAAAGTACTTGCTGATATATTGATTTATGAGTTTGAATATATAGATTTACATGCAGATAAAAATGAAGGTAATGAGTTATCTTTTGATGTCAATAGTGATTATGATTTTTCAAATACTAAGCCGGAAGAAATTGCTTTTGTTGGTGAACACATAAAGGTTACAAGTTGGGCTGATTTATTAGCTAAAACTATGAGTACAGCTTATGACCTTGATACAGAAACTATTATAGAACTTGCGGTAAATGATTATTCTATACCTTATGCAACTAAAATTTATATTTCTAATGATAAGAGAAAGATTCGTAAAGCTAAGCAGATTGATAATAGTGGAATATATTATGAAACCAACTTATCTGCTAATAATATTATTTCATTTATTAAAAATCTTCTTGAAAAAATGCAATTAGATACAGATGATTTTAGTTTTTCTTTATCAGAGGTTCCATTTGATATAAATAATGAGGACACATGGGTTAAAGGAATAATTCCTGTAGCAAAATTATTCTACTATTTTTTTGATGAATTAGTAAAAAAATCATTAATTAGTACAGTTGAAATAGAAAATTTAAAATCAAAAGAATATACAAAAAAATTGTTTCAAGCATCAGATTATCCAGCATTAGCAAATAATAGAACTGATAATATGGGAAATTCTTCTCAGATAAGATACAGGGCTAAATCAATTAATTTTAATGGTACAGAAGTATTTGTTTCAACTCAATTCTTTGATTCAGATAGAGATGAAGTGATTGAGTGGTATAAAAAGCACTTACTATAACTTTGAGATATTTTAGATAAGAAGTAAAGATAAGAGATTTGAAATTGTATCAAAAAAAAGGAAGTGAGCTATCAGAAGTTTATAAAGTTATTATATATAAAGAAACCAGAGTTAATTGTTTGGAAGAGTAGGTATTCTGGAGGGATTACTCCTTTACTTGATTCCAACGGAAAAACTATTGTAAGTGTAAATAGGTTAAAAATTATGAGGGTGTATTAGTGTGAAAAATCAATATTCAGTAAATGAATGTGAAATAATTGCAAAAAATGTTCGTAAAAATATGTTTAAGCTAGTGAAAAAAAACAAATGTCTATTAGATTTGCGATTTATAGATGAAGATTACTATAGTAATAGATGTAATGGAATTGATCACGATACTAGATTATTTGTATGGAAAAATCATAATGATTTAGAAGATATATATTATTCAGATCCAAATGATGTATCATGGCGAATTCAGCAATATGAAAAGGTATTAACACAATATTTGAAACGATTTAATAAAGATTATAAAGAACAGTATGAAGATAAAAAAATAAGTACGATTTCAGATAATGACTTTCTTGTAAAACCACAATATTTCAATGTGCGTATGATGGTCATATTATTCATGATATAACGGCATTAGTTCCGGTAATAGGTAATGATGGAAAAAGAAAAGATTTTAGAATTGCTGCAGGTTATTGCGAAGAATGTAAAGTGTTTTTTATTCTTGAGAGTCAATTTGAAATGTTGAAAAAGTTAGGCATCATATTATGCCGAGTGACTGATATAAAGACATATGCATTTAGTAATAATAACGGAAAATATAATTTGGCTAAAGAATCTACATTAATGTTGTATGGTTATAATGTAAATCGAAAGAGTAATTTAAAAACAGTAGATCGTCAGAAAATATTAGCTGCAATTATTGATTGGAATATTTTGACAAAAAGTGAAATACTTTCTTATTTAAAGTTTTTTATAAGTCAAAAATCAGGTGATGTAAAATATAATGAAGCAATAGATAAGTGGACGGCAGACCAAAAATTTGTAGCAAATTATAAAATTGGCAATTTTAAACAATTTGGAGTTAATGCTATCTATATATAGATAAAGGCGATTACTTGTAGTTGTAGAAATTATTTTGGATAATACGTATGGTTTTAGAAAAAACTAAGAATTTAAAGAGAAAATTTGAAAATGATTAAAGTGATAAATAGAAAAGAATTTTCTCGTAAATAAGAGGACGATTCAATGGATATATTAATAATTGGAAATGGTTTTGATTTGGCACATGGATTACCAACTACATATGGAGACTTTTTAATTTTTATGAAATTAATTAAGAATTATTATGAAAATTCTGTGGGATTTAGGAAACGTGATGAAAATTCTCTTTTTCAATTTAAAGAAAATGAACAGAAGTATAAAGATTATATTACTAATATATATGGTGTTAGAAAATGTATAGATGAAGGTAGAGAACTTACACGTATAAGCCTTGACAATGTGTGGATTGAATACTTTAGTAAAGTATATGAAGAGAGAGAACGGAGTGGAAAGACAGGTTGGATAGATTTTGAAAGTGAAATATCAATAATTATTGAAAATTTAGATAAAACCATGAAAAATGTTTTGGAGCAAAATAGAGAAGTAGAAATTTTGCAAAAAAATTTAAACTATTTAGTTGCTATAACTAATCATAGATATGATTCAGATACAAATATAGAAGATATTGAACCATTAAAAGTAAATATTAATATGATTAATATAACAAAAGAAATTCTTTTAAAGCATTTAAATGAGTTAATAAGATCTTTAGAGATTTATCTTACAGATTATGTTGAAAAGATACAAATTTCAAAATTTCTTCCAGATATTTATGAGATTAATCCTGAATATGTTATTAGTTTTAATTATACTAATACATGTAATAAATATTATTTTAAAGATGCTAAATATGATTATATTCATGGTAAGGCAGAAATTTCTCATAATATAGAAAATTGTAATCTAGTATTAGGTATTGATGAATACTTAGATGAAAAAGAAAAAATAAAAATATTGAATTTATTGAATTTAAAAAATATTATCAAAGAATTTATAAACAAACAGGATGTGAATATAAAAAATGGATTGGTGAAAAACGTGTGTATAATGATCCAAATGAAAAATTAAAGATTTCTATATTTGGTCATTCTTTAGATGTAACAGATAAGGATATATTGAAAGATTTGATTAATCTTGATAATGCAGAAGTAACTATTTTTTATTATAGTAAAAAAGCTATGGGGCAACAAATTGCAAATCTTGTTAAAATAATAGGACAAGATGAACTCATTGAAAGAGTCTATGGTTTATATCCTAAAATTAAATTTCAAAAACAGAGAGAGCCAGATATTGTAATATATTAGATAAACAATTAAATATTTATTAGTAATTGAAGATTTTAGAGGAATAAAAGATGATGGACAGAACAATACCCTTTTATAATATGATTTTAAAATGTGATAAAATTCAAGAATTCAATCCTATTTTACCAAATGGTTATCAGTTTCGAACTTATCAAGAAGGTGATGAACAAAATTGGGCAAAACTCGAATTTGAAATTGGCGATTTTGAGACGGTTGAGGAGGCTAAGCAATATTTTTTATCAACTTATTGTTCATGTTCAAATGATTTAAATAAAATTTCAAAACTTTGTGTTTTTGTGATAAATCAAAAAAATGAAATAGTCGGTTCTTGCATTGCTTGGAAAGATTTAAAAAATAATATTCCAGTTGCATCTTTGCATTGGTTGATTGTATCACCTCAATATCAAGGAAAAGGGATTGGTAAAGCTCTTTGCCAGAAAGTTATGCAAATATTTTACAAAGAAAATGAACTACCAATATATATTCATACTCAACCTTGGAGTTATAAAGCTATCATTCTGTATGTTAGACAAGGATTTAATATTCAAAAGGTAGATAGTTTTTCTAGCTATGAAAACCAATTTGATTTAGCTATTAATACTTTAGAAAAAATTCTACCAAAAGAACAATATTGTGAGATAGTTAATCATGTAGAATAGAGTTTTTAAATTGTAAAGTAAAGGGGAAAATAGTATGGGATTATCTGCATTAGAATGGATTTTATTACCAGAAGATGAACAAGAAAAACGAGGGTCTGAACTATCTCCAGAGGAATGTCGTAAATTGAGGATGGAGTATAGTGAATTATATCTTACAGAAGAACAAAAAATAACATGACTGAGGCTGAAAAATATAGATTTACACATCCACGAGAATTATCAGAAGAAGAAAAAATGAATAGGCAAAGGTCTCAGTATACGTTGTTAATAGAATGGAAGATTCTTCCAAAGTGGTTAACATTTGAACAGTGGAAGCAAGATGGATTTCCACTTAATTATCCGAAAGAGTAATAAGTATGTGACTTTCAATTTCTTAGTAAAATCAAAATTTATCGAAAATGGAGGAAACAATCATGTATGAGGAATTTACCAAATATATTGAAGTCTTAGAAAGTAGAACTGAATTTGGAAAAGCAGATATTTCTAAAGATAGTTTGTTTCCGAACATCACTTATGATGAAGATATTCATGATTTTTTGGGTGAATTACATCAGCTACCTGAAAGAAATGGAGAACTTTTTAAGTGCTATGAATATGTAGAAGAATATCAGGCAAAAGTTGGTGTAAAAGATATTCGTGAGTATGATGCTGAGATGTTAGATGCATTCACAATTTTTAATTTTATGACAATGGTTGATGCAGAAGAGAGATTCTATGATGGTTTAATTTTAGGATGCTTGAATAATGGAATTTTTCTTAAATGGATTAAAAGATTAAAAGAAATCGATAAATTATCAAAACAGGCTTAGTATATTAAACCAAGTAGTTAGAGATGATATTAAATTCCAGTTTATAATTCAGAATTATCTTAGTAGTCGGAGGAGTATATGGATTTGATTAAAGAATTATGTAAGAGTAATGATTTGCCAATCGTATCAAAGTAGAAAGGAGAATATGATTTATGAAATGTCCTATTTGTGGTAATGAAATGAAAAAAGGAAAAGTTGAAGCAGGAACTACTGGTAGTATTACAAATGCAAGTACATCAGTTAAGTGGTTTTCAGAAGAAGAATTAAAAAAGAAATTTATGCGTAAAGGTATAAATTTACGCATTAATGGTGAGGGATATTATTGTGAAGAGTGTATGAAAGTGGTTGCAATATTTGATGAAAAGTGATTCTGAACTTCTAATTTTTTAGTGAAATTGGAGCTGAATGAAAAAGAAAACTGTCAGATAAATAA
>JPZU01000001.1:2894639-2901698 GCA_000875945.1 Lachnospiraceae bacterium TWA4
GAAGTATTCTATTATAGAAGATACATATCGCCTATTATTATACTCAGAATATTACTAAATAGTGGAAAAAATCTTGGAAAGATGTAAGCTCAGAGGCTTTTCAAAGAGCTACTGGTGAATATTAAATAATTCCAATTTTAAGGAGAGATAGTAAAATGGCAAGAGAAAAAAGATTTGAAGAAGTATTTAAACAAGGTAGTGAGTTTTCAGAAATTAATAAAATTATTGTAGATAAAGAAACAGGTGTAAATTATCTTGTTTGGAAAAGTGGATATGCTGGAGGGATTACTCCTCTACTTGATTCCAATGGAAAGCCTATTATTGGAAAACCTATTATGAGTAAATAAATTAAAAGTTATACAATTAAACGAATCAAAAGGATGGAAAAATTTATGGGTTTAAAAACGATTATTGGCGATACCTTAGTAGATATTGATTTGGATGCTACACAAAAATGGTATGAAAAAACTTTGGAGTGGGATTGTGCTTGTGCAGATTGTAGAAGGTTTATTGAAGCTGCAAAAGGAAAAAAACTTCCTGAGTACACTTTGAAAGTATTGCAGGAGTTAGATATTCCACCTGAAAAGGCAACCTATGTATGTCTTTTAGATGGCAAAGATTTGTATGAATATTGTTATCGAATTGTTGGTAAAGTTATTGAGAAAGTATCGGTTGATCCAGTTGCAAATTGCAGATGTGAGTTGGAACATCCATGTCCTTCTTTTGAGTTTCCAACACCTTATTTCGATATTGTGTTTTATGATGAGATTTTTTATCGACCATAATATCCTATGTTCTTAAGTGGGTAAGTTCTCGGCGAACTTATTCATCAGATTACAGTTTTATGAGGAAATGTATAAAGAAATGAAAGAAATCGGAAGTTATGGAGGTGATTTAAGTATTGAATATCGAAGTTAAAGTATTAGATAGGATTATTATTAAAGATAAGGATATTTACCTAGGAATGGAACGAAAAGATGTGGAAAGTATTCTTGGGGTTGGCAATTATTTTTCACATGAAAAAAATAGAGTATACTATTTTAATGATGAAATGAGAATTGATTATGGATTGGATGAAACAGTAGAATTTATCGAATTTTTGTATGGTATCGATGGAGAACTTCAACCAATTTTGAACGGAAAAGAGATATTTCAAATGGATGCGAATCAACTTTTTGATATGTTATCCGATATAAATAACGGTGAGATAGATGATAGTGAAGGTCCTTTTGCGTATGCTTTTTTGGAGATTAGTGTTGGAGTTTACCGTGAAAGTACTCCAGAAGATATTGAAGATTTGCGAGCTAAAAGTGAGGAAGATGGTAATCCAATGAGCCAAGAAGAGTTTGAAGAGGAAATGAGGAGAGCAAACCATTGGATGACATTTGGAATCGGAGTGAAAGATTATTATAGATTTTAATAGTATGAGAAAATGAGAACAAAAAAAGAAACCTAAGTATTGTCCTGAATGCGGATGTAAAATCAAATCTTAATATTGTAACGGATTCCAATTTTCTGGAATTCTAATTCAAAAGGGAGTACATAATTGAAAATATTATTTGTTTCTGATTTAGACGGAACATTACTACGAAGTGATGAAAAAACTTCGGAATATACAAATGCAGTAATTAACCAATTAGTTGAAAAAGGAATGAACTTTTCTTATGCAACTGCCAGATCTTTTCATACTTCTCATAAAGCAACAAAAGGATTAAATGCCAAAATCCCCCTTAATTATTTATAATGGTGCGATGATTGTTGATAATTGCACAGGTGAATTTATTCAAAAAAACTTTTTTGGTAGTGATGTAACAGAATTATTAGAAGACTTATTTGAAAATGGAATTTATCCAATTGTCTATTCATTTATAGAGGATATTGAAAAATTTAGTTTTATTCCAGAAAAATGTACAGAGGAAGTTCATAGATTTTTAGAAACTAGATGTGGAGACCAACGAACACGAGTCGTTGAAAATAAAGAACAGTTACAAGATGGAGAAATCTTTTATATTACCTGTATTGATAAAGAACAGAAATTAGCTCCATTATATGATAAATATAAAGATATGCATCATTGTGTATTTCAAAAAGATATTTATACAGGAGACCAGTGGTTTGAGATTATGCCAAAGAGTGCGTCAAAATCTAATGCAATTAAACAGTTACAGGAAAAACTAGGATGTGACTACTTAATTGTTTTTGGAGACGGAAAAAACGACGTTGATATGTTTGAGATAGCTGATGAAGCTTATGCAGTTGAGAATGCAGTAGAAGAATTAAAGGCAGTTGCTACAGGGATTATTTCTAGTAATAATAGTGATGGAGTAGCAAAGTGGCTAGAAAAGAATTATTGATTTTAAAAAATTATAGAGGTTATGTAAAGTGAAAGATATTGAAGTAGTAATAACAAGTTATAATCAAAAAGAAATGATAGAGGAAGCTTTGGATTCTGTACGAAATCAGACGGTACTTCCAGAGAGAATCATTATCATTGATGATGGCTCAAGGGATGCTAGTTCGCTTGAAGTCTTGAAAAAAATCAGTCAAAAAGATTCTAAGATTCCAATTACGATTTATTATCAAGAAAATTCAGGGGTTTCTGCTGCTAGAAATACAGGAATTTCGAAAACGAATTCAAAATATGTTTTAATTCTTGATGGAGATGACCGATTAAAACCTACATATATTGAGAAGGTGATAAACTTATTAGAAGAGAATGAGTCAGTAGTTGCAGCTTCTTCTTGGATGGAAACATTTGGTGTGTTACAATCCATTGTAAAACCATCGGGTGGAACTATAATTCCTTTTCTAGCTAGAAATTGTTGTCCGGCAACTCATATTGTAAGGAAAAGTGCTTGGGAAAAAAGTAATGGATATGATGAAACAATGAGGTCTGGATTTGAAGATTGGGAGTATTTTCTAGGCTTATTAGAAACTAGTGAAGATGCTCAAATAAAAATAGCTCCAGAGGCACTGATTGAATATCGAACAGTTCCAGTTTCTTCAAATATTAAGAGTATGGAAAAACGTTTGGAACTTATGCATTATCTGATGGAAAAACATAAAGATTCTTATTCGAAAAATTTTATAGATGCAATACTTGGAATTGAGAAAATTTCTATGAATCGATTAAGTTTATGGGAACAAGAAATTCTTCATAAATTAGATATTAATGAATCAAGCGAAGATTCAAAGAAATTTTTAGAAAGTCCATCATATGGTGATGGTGGTATGGCAAGTGTAGTTCGAATTAGAACAGTAGAATCAGCAGCAGAATAACCATCTAACAAATGAAGTGGAGACTGTGCTTGAATTTACTACCTAATCTAGAACTTGGAAGTCGTATGATAGGGGAATGATATTGAAACTATTAAAAAAGAGGAATATAGATTGGATATTTTTAATAATAGGATTGCTACTTTTAAGCATGGAAATAGCCAAGCAATACTATCTTTTTTTTGTATATTTTGATAGGCACTATAATGTATGGTATTTTCCATTTCAATTATGTTCTATTCCGATGTATCTTTGCATTGTTCGTTTCTTTTTGAATGAAAGAAATTATATGAAAAAAGAATGTATTGACACATTTTTACAGGATTTTACATTACTTGGAGGTATTGGAGCATTAGCTGTACCTGATGGATTTATCTATCCGAATCATATGTTTTTGACTTTACATGGATATTTGTGGCATGTGATTTTGATTTTAATTTCAGTTCTGATGTTTTATTATCGATTAGCAGATAGTAGTATGCGAGGATTTTTGAAAAGCTTAGTTGTATTTTTACCGTCGACAGTTTTAGCAGAAGTTATTAATGTAGTGTTACATCCTTTTGGAGATTGTGATATGTTTTATATTTCACCGTATCACTTGAGTACTCAACCGATTTTGCATTGGATTGATGGACAGATTGGACGTACACTTGGAATACTTTTTTATGTGATATTAATGTTTTTGGAGCATATATAATACATTTGATATTTCTTTTTGTAAGGAACATAAGAAAAAGTTATAAATAGGAGAGAACTAAACAATGAAATATAATTGGGCAACGTTAGGGTGTGGTGTAATTGCAAATCAGCTAGCTAGTGCATTACAGGCACAAGGGAGCAATTTATATTCTGTTGCAAACAGAACCTATGAAAAAGCAATTACATTTGCGGATAAATATGGAATCGAAAAAGTATATAAAAGCATTGATGAAGTATTTACTGATGAGAATGTAGATATTATCTATATTTCTACTCCACATAATACTCATATGGAGTATTTGAGGAAGGCACTTACAGCAGGAAAACATGTTCTATGTGAGAAGGCAATCACATTAAACAGTGATGAGTTAGAAGAAGCAATTGAATTGTCAAAAAAGAATCATGTAGTATTAGCAGAGGCTATGACGATTTATCATATGCCAATTTATAATCAGTTGGAGAAAAGAATTAAGTCAGGAGAATTTGGACCGCTTCAATTGGTACAGATGAATTTTGGTAGTTACAAAGAATATGATATGAGTAATCGCTTTTTCAATCCAAAGCTAGCTGGTGGCGCAATGCTTGATATTGGTGTGTATGCACTATCATTTGTGAGAAGATTTATGTCATCAGTACCTACAGATATTTTATCACAGGTAAAATACGCACCAACAGGAGTTGATGAACAAGCAGGTATTCTTTTGAAGAATAAGGAAGAGGAAATGGCAACGATCATTATTTCACTTCATTCGAAACAGCCAAAGCGTGGAACATTGTCTTTTGATAAAGCTTATGTTGAAATATTTGAGTATCCAAGAGGACAAGAGGCGATTATTACATACACAGAAGATGGACATAAAGAAATAATTACTGATGGAAGCACTGACAAGGCATTGGAGTATGAAATTATTGATATGGAAAATGCAGTGTCAGGCGAGAATGACAATATGTGTCTGGCATATACAAAGGATGTAATGAAAATTATGACAGATATACGAAAAGAGTGGGGAATGTTTTATCCGGAGGAAATTTAGAAAAATGAAGATAAAAAATAAGATAGTCAAGAACGTTATTTTTTGTTTAGGGTGTTGTCTGATATTATCTGGATGTCATAAAACAGAGAAAGCATCTATAGAATCAGAAAAAAGCACAATCTCAAACCTCTCATCTCAAGATAATACACAGATTGAAAAAGGATATAATTTGACTATTCCTGAGCATGAGCAAATACAAGCAGAACAAGATAGTATTGCAGTTATGAATTGTTATAGGGATATTTATTTGAAAAATAAGAGTGAAAATTTATCAAAGCAAGTGTTATCTGATATAATAAATAGATTTGCACAAAAAAATTACTGTATTAAAACTTCTTATATTTATTCAGATATTAAAAATTATGAAGTAATAAGAGATTTTTTATTAAATGCAAAGCGAGGGATAAAAACCAATGCAGTCTTATATGAAATTAACTATGATGGAGGATTGACGAGGAGAAAATTTATCTACGATGGAAATGATATGTATGTGATTGCTTCAAAAAATATATGGAATAGCAAAGAACAGGGAGATAGTTCATATATTTCATACACTAGAATAAAAGAGTGGAGATATAGTGATAATGGTTGGTTTTGTTTTGAACTCTGTGTACCAGAATATCCGGAAGCTACAGCACTTGTTGATGGGAGTAATCTGATTCGAATTATTCCCATGACAAAAGAAAATACATATTATACCGAACATTATCTATATGACTTAGGGTATCAAGGTAATAATCTTTTGTGTTCTAATTGGGATAAAGATCATTTAGAAGAACTTGATTATAGTGGATTATATGAGTATCTATATAAATTGGAATATAAGAAATCACTTACAGAAGATAAATATATAGATGGAATACCTAAAGATGAATTTGAAAACTTAATCATGAAGTATATTCCAATTTCAGAAGAACAATTAAGGAAATATGCTGAATTTGATAGTGAAAGCCAAACCTATTTATGGGCTCGATTAGGGTGTGGAGATTATACACCAACCTATTTTGGAACCTCATTTCCAGAAGTAACAGCAGTAAGTAAAAAGGAAGACGGTTCTATTACGTTGACTATTCATGCAGTATGTGAATTATTTTTATGTAATGAAGCTATTATTACACATGAATTAATGATTCAAACAAAGAATGATGGAACTTTTCAATTTATTTCTAATAAAATTTTAGGTGATGGAATGAAAAATATTCCAGAGTATCAGTATCGAGTTAACGGCTCGCAGTGAAAGTAGGCAAATGAAAGAATCTAATCTATGAAGGAGAAAAAGTTGATTGATAGAACAATACCCTTTTATAATATGATTTTAAAATGTGATAAAATTCAGGAATTCAAACCTATTTTACCCAATAGTTATCAGTTTCGAATGTATCAAGAAGGTGATGAGAAAAATTGGGCAGAACTCGAATTTGAAATTGGCGATTTTGAGACGGTTGAGAAGGCTAAGCAATATTTTTTATCAGCTTATTGTTCAAATGATTTAAATGAAATTTCAAAGCGTTGTGTTTTTGTGATAAATCAAAAAAATGAAATAGTTGGTTCTTGTATTGCTTGGAAAGATTTGAAAAATAATGTTCCAGTTGCATCATTGCATTGGTTAATTGTATCACCTCAATATCAAGGAAAAGGGATTGGTAAAGCTCTTTGCCAGAAAGTTATGCAAATATTTTACAAAGAAAATGAACTACCAATATATCTTCATACTCAACCTTGGAGTTATAAAGCTATCATTCTATATGTTAGACAAGGATTTAATGTTCAAAAGGTAGATAGTTTTTCTAGCTATGAAAACCAATTTGATTTAGCTATTAATACTTTAGAAAAAATTCTACCAAAAGAACAATATTACGAGATAATTAATCATGTAGAATAGAGTTTTTTATTTGTAAAATAAAGGGGAAAATAGTATGGGGTTATCTGCATTAGAATGGATTTTATTACCAGAAGATGAACAAGAAAAACGAGGACATGAACTATCTCCAGAGGAATGTCGTAAATTGAGAATGGAGTATAGTAAATTATATCTTACAGATGGAATTTT
>JPZU01000001.1:2908324-2909692 GCA_000875945.1 Lachnospiraceae bacterium TWA4
CCCTTTAGTGGTGGGAGGATGTCAAAGAAGAAATATGCTCGCATAGCCACACTCCTTGCAGAGCAGATGAAGATATCTCTGGACGAGGCTTTGGGGATATTTTATAACTCGTTCACTTATGAATTGGTCAGCCAAGGAGTTTCTGATATGCATTGCAGGACAGATCAGAATCTCGTTGATGAGATAATTGTAGAGCAAGTTGATAAGTAAAATCGGAATTTGCCAGAGGGAGCTATATGTTAAAAGAATTATTTTCGAAAAGTAAAGAAAAAAATATCGATAAGAATCGTAGCCAATCCGATGTGGCAGACCTTCTTCCAATTGGCTCAATTGTTCTGCTTAAAGATGGAGAAAAAAAAGCTAATGGTGATAGGTATTATGCAAAGTGATGCGGGTAGAGGCAATGAAAATTACGATTACTTGGGAGTCCTATATCCAGAAGGATATGTAAGTTCTGAGGAAATGTATTTATTTAATCAAGCGGATGTAGAACAAGTATATTTTAAAGGATATGAAGACGATGAACGAAGTCAGTTTATTGATTGGTTAAAGAAAGAACAATTTTAATAACTTAACAAAAGACAAATAGCCAAATTTTAATTTATAGTAGCATAGAACATATAAATATAAAAAATGATAGGGGAATGATATTGAAACTATCAGAAAAGAGGAATGAGGTAGTAAAATGGCAAAAGAAAAAAGATTTGAGGAAGTATTTAAACAAGGCAGTGAGTTTTCAGAAATTCATAAAATTATTGTAGATAAAGAAACAGGTGTAAATTATCTTGTTTGGAAGAGTGGGTATGCTGGAGGGATTACTCCTTTACTTGATTCCGACGGAAAGCCTATTATTGGAAAACCTATTATGAGTAAATAAGTCAGAATCTGAATATAACTACCTACGAGAAAATTTAATAAGTGATACCCGATAACTTGCAAATAGGAGGTACGGTATAATGAAGAAAAAAGTCAAGCTAACTATTGGTATGATATTTGTAATTGGAGTAGTTGTATTTTGTCTGATTTATACTCGTCCTTGGATAATTGCCAAACGATATCCATATATCGATTTTTCAAAATGTTCGCAGATAAACGGTTATTATTCTAATGAGCCAAGAAGTTCAGAAAATCCAAAGTTTGTTATTAAATCTACAGATGCTGATTTTAATAAATTAGTGAATATGGTTCAGTCTGCTGAATTGAAAACAAAGTTGGGCAATTTATTACCGCAAAGAACCAAAACACACCGTTATTCCTCAGGAGACTATATGTGGGAGATGACCTTTAGATTTGATCCAATAATTCTTCCTGATGGTAGTACAGAAAGTGGTGATTTACTTTTTGTAAAGAACTTTTTTTGGAGATTTT
>JPZU01000001.1:2909877-2926865 GCA_000875945.1 Lachnospiraceae bacterium TWA4
TGAGTATTTCTTCTAATGATAAGACGATAGAATGTACACGTGAGCAGCAAGAACAGTGGAATAGAGATATTCTAGAAATAATTCTGAAGTATACGGTTGATCAATAACTTCCAATTTGTAGAAAATATAGTATGGAAAAAATTATAAGATTATGGACAATACAAAGTCAGATAGCATATGAACTGATGTTAGGTACAGGAGTGCTTAGAGCAAGTGGAAAATTAGATTACTTTCATAAAAAAGCAAAGAAAAGTAATAGCGATTGGATTTGTACGGAGTGTGGTAAAAGGTATGAAACTATAAAAATATTGGATCGAATAAACGAGTGACAAATTCTATTTTTAGGGATAATAAGAATGACAAAAATACATTTGATAAGGAAGTGATGCATATGGAGCATAAAGGAACAGTTAGACTTGAAACGGATCGAATTGTTTTACGTCAGTTTACAAAAGAAGATTATCAACTGGTTTATGACAACTTTGAGTCAGATGTTAACATGACAAAATATTTGCGTTGGAAGGCAGCAGAAAAATTGGATTCAGCAGTTGAAGTTGTTAACGACTGGGTAGAAAATTATAAGAATAAAGATTTTTATCAGTGGGCTATTGTGCCTAAGGATTTGGGAGAACCCATTGGAACGATATCTGTAGTGGAAATGGACGAGAAAACAAAAAAAGTTCACATTGGATATTGTATTGGTACAAAATGGTGGCATCAAGGTTATACGAGCGAGGCTTTGGCAACAATCATCCCATTTTTCTTTGAAGATGTTAAGGTAAATAGAATTGAATCTCAGCATGATCCTAATAATCCAAATTCAGGAAAAGTAATGGTAAAATGTGGAATGAAGTATGAGGGAACTCTGCGTCAAAATGATTGGAGTAATCAAGGTATAGTCGATGCAGCTATGTATGGATTGTTGGCATCGGATTATTTTGCAAATCAAAACGATAGAATCAGTAACTGAATAACTATGTATGTTAATGATGCATCCTGTGTTTATGGTTAACGCAGTCTAATAGTAGTCAAATTTAAATTTGTGGAGATGAGATATGAAGTTAAGAAGATTACAATCTACTGATGTAGGTATATTTAAGAGTGATATGCAGGAGGCGTTTCAATTTGGAGCCATGGAAGGATCTTACGATATGGAAAAGGATGAGGAAATTCTGCCTGAATCCCATATAGATGCGTCTTTGCAAGCAAAGGGATCAGCAGCATATGTAGCTGTTGATGAGGAAAATCATATTGTCGGTGGAGCAATTGTTGTTATTGATGATTATACGCAGCATAATCATCTCGATTTTTTGTATGTAAAACATGGAGTTCAGAGTAAAGGTGTAGGTCGTTTCATCTGGAGTGAGTTAGAGAAATTATATCCAGATACAAAGGTTTGGCATACGTGTACACCATATTTTGAAGTCAGAAATATTCATTTTTACATAAATATATGCGGGTTCCATATAGTTGAATTTTTAAATGCTAAACATCAAAATCCAGAAATGCCAGAGGAATTTAATGGACTAGATGATGGAATGTTTGTGTTTGAAAAAAAGATACACTAATTGATAAGTCGGAAGTTTTGGAGGTGGCGAATGAGGAAAATAGTTCAATATATCGGGATAATTATGAGTTTGATTTTACCAATAGCTGGTTTAATATATTTTACTGGTATGTATGATTTTAATTTGTATAATTGGTTATGGTGTGGATTTTACGGTTGTATCATAGTTTGTCTTTTATGTAAAAAAAAGATTTATAAGTATGTGATAGCAGCTATAAATGCATTAGTATTACTATTTTGCGCATTTGGAGCGTTGATGGGTGGAATTAATGGGTTATGGATAATTTTGCACTTTATATGGATTCCTTTTTATTCATACATATTCTAACTTTAATTATATAAACGAATTCTAGTTTAGAGGATGTAGAGAGTTCTATGAAAGAAAAATTAGAAGTCAAAGAGGAAACTGGAAGGAGAACCAAAATCAAATTTTAATATTGTAACGGATTTCAATTTACAAAAAGATTAATTTAAAGGAAAAATAAAAAGTTATGAAGGAGGAATTTAATATGGGACATAAACTGTATTAAATTTTCATGATAGTAATTCCAATTTTTGTTGGATCTTGTGGAGTTGTAGAACTGATTCAGAAATTTTCAACAGGTATCTCGAATATGAATCCCTGGATTTGTGTAGCTTTAGTAATAGTTGGGTTTTATACTGGTGTCAAGAATATACTGAAAATAATAAACGATGCTGAAAAATCGCTAAGTTCTAGTTGGAAATGAGATTTTAAACCGTATAGTTAAATCAAAATTTGGAGGTAGTTTAGCATGATAACAAATTACGAATATGGTCCGTGGAAAGTGGGCGTAGATATAGAGCGTACAAAAGAATATCATCAGTCTATTACTAGTAATTTGGATGTAAATTTGAAGACAATCCTGACAGCTGAGCAGGTAGAATTCTTTGAGTCATTTGGCATAGACTTAACAAAAGTAGAGGTGCATCACAATAAACGAGTAGAAGACGAAGAAGAAACCATTTTTTCAGATGTTTATAGTATTCGCGCTATGTTATGTGGAGATTTGTACTCAATTTCTCGTGAGCAAGAAGAATTATATTTTGAAGAAGATGATACTGATGAAGAATCATTATTCGTTGAAGGTGAACGAGAAAATGTAGTCGTTTCAGATAGTGGAAGTCTGTTTGATACAGGATATAGTGGAATGATAATTGCGTTTTCTCATCCGGTTATGTATCGAGCACTGCAAGCTGAAAATAATGAACTAGACGAAAAATATAGAAAATGGTTTTGTGGTGAAGTCTTTGTAAAAGCAATTGTAAATAATAAGTAGGTATGAAATCGGAAGTTATGGAGGTATTTTGATGGATTTAATTACAGCAATATTTACAGGAGTTATTTCATTTATACTTTTTATCTATGTGTCATTCACATTAAGATGTAAAGGTCCAATTTTGTCTAATACATTCTTGCTTACACCAAAAGAAGATTGGGACAAGATTGATAAAAAGTCTGAGTATCGAATGGTTTCAATCGTCTATGGATTTGGAGCATTTATTTTTTTATTTTTGACTCTTTATATTATCACTTCAGTAAAATGGTGGCTATATGTTATGTTTTTATTCGTGGCATTTGATTTGGTTTATGTGGTTGGACTCTTTATCCAAGAGATGAGAGATAATAAGTAAGAATTATAATATAATAGGATGGATAATAAAGATATTTAAAAAATCTGATTGTTGGAGGGAAAGATATCAATGAATCATTTAAAAATTAATGGAATCTATAGACATTTTAAAGGAGATTATTACTTAGTAACGGATGTAGCTAAGCATTCTGAAACACAAGAGGAGTATGTGATTTATCGCAAGCTCTATGGAGATTGTAGCCTTTGGATTAGACCAAAAGAAATGTTTTTAAGCGAAGTTGATCATGAGAAATACCCAAATGTATCGCAGAAGTATCGTTTTGAATATCAAGAAATAAAAAGTTGTAGAAAAGATTAAAAAGTTTTATGTTGTTAACAATGAAAACTTATATTTATTAGGTAGGAGAAAATTTTATGACACACAGTGAAAAAATTGTTAAATTAATAGAATTATTAAAAAAAGAAATGCCTGAATATGCAACAAAGGAAATTCCAACAAATGAAGAAGAACAATGGAATATGTTGCGAGGATTATTTAATGTAAGACCTGCGTATCCTTTGACAACAGAATTTATTACATTACAAGATGAAGTATTGCAAAAAATAACAATTGATAAGGGAATTACAGATGTAAAAGAATTAGAAGGAACAAAATTAGACCCTCGATTTATCTTATGGAAGGGAGATATTACCTCTTTAAAAGCTGATGTAATTGTTAATGCAGCAAATAATCATATGGAAGGCTGTTGGGTCAGTGGTCACAATTGTATTGATAATAACATTCACAGCTTTGCTGGATGTCAAATGAGAATAGAATGTCATCGAGAAATGTTTAAATTAAAAATGCAATATGGAGACTCCTATGTACAGCCTACAGCAGTCCCCATGATTACTTCTGGGTATAATCTTCCAGCAAAACAAGTAATTCATATAGTTGGACCGGTAGTTGATGGACCTTTAAGCAAAACTCATAGAGATGAGCTGGCGCAGTGTTACCGCGCAAGTTTAGAATTAGCGCAAGCGAATAGGTGTCAATCGATTGCATTTTGTTGTATTTCTACTGGAGTTTTTAATTTTCCCCATGGAAAGGCAGCACAAATTGCAGTAAGAACTGTAAAGAAATGGATAGCCGAGAATCCTGAAAGTACAATTCAAAAAGTGGTTTTTAATGTATTTGAAGATGAAGATTACCAAATTTATAATACATTATTAAATAAAAAAATTAAAAATTAGGAATAATATTATCAATCTATTTTTGATTTCATTGGTTGGGTAGATGTTTGTAAACTACTACAAGAACAAGAAGCATAGTAAAATTTTAAAAGCGTTTTAAAGCGGTAGGGGGAAATTCTAGAAGATGTTTATACAAAAGCCAATTAGAACTACAGAATTTTATGTTCCAGAAAAAAATACGTATAAGAAATTTATTGATATCTTACTAAAGTATTCAGATACAATTGCATTTGTAGTTTGGCCATATCTAGACGATATTACGGAAATCACTGACGATACAAGATATACGGATATTATAAATTCGATTATTGGTACAGAATACATAGAGTCTTTCAATACGAAAAATTCAAAGGATAGTATAGTATATTTGAAAGTTGATTTTTGGACACGAAGTTTTCTTTTGAATAAAAAAGATATTTTTGATTATGAAAATATAGATGAGAAAGAAATTAATCTTGAGGATGTATTTTTTCTTCGTGAAGGAGAAATACTGTGCTGTACGCTAACACATGAGTGTTATTGTAACGTGACAGAAGAAATAAAAAATATTTTGGAGAAAAAACTATGAGTCGAACAACACCCATTGAACTAACGAATATGTGTTTAGTCTATGATAAAGAACAGGTATTAGTTCAGGAAAAAGTAGGAATAGGAAAAACGGGAGGTTTAGTATTTCCAGGAGGTCATGTAGAGCCTTTTGAGACCTTGGCTCAATCAGTGATTAGAGAAATTAAGGAAGAAACAGGGCTAACAATTGCAAATCCAAAACTTTGCGGAGTAAAAGATTGGATGAAAGAAGATGGAAGTCGATATGTTGTTCTTTTATACAAAACCAATGAATTTGAAGGAGAATTAAAATCTTCATCAGAAGGACGGGTTTTTTGGCTAAAAAGGGAAGAAATTGAGACGGCTAAATTTGTTTGGAATATGAAAGAATTACTTGAGATTTTCGAATCAGATTCCTATAGTGAATTCTTTTTAAAAGAGCTTAATGGAAATTATATTTGGGAATTGTTGTAATAAGGGTAATTTTGCACCAGTAAAGTTGTTTTTATTAAGCTTATGGTAAATGGGAGGTAAAAGCAAATTTATACTGATTAAAGAAAAAATGGAATTTATAAGGAAAATGATTATGAAAATAATAGTATCTGTTTTATGCATTTTGTGCATTATTGTTGAATTTATTATATGTATTGATTTTAAAAAGTTTATTAAAATACACAGAGAAGAAACCATTGAACAAAATTTTAAATATCTAATAAAAAGAAGCATTCTTCTATTTATAGTCCCTGTGGTAACTGTTGTTTTGATGTTGATAGTTCGTTTTTTCAGCTAACAAATTTTAATTTATAAATGAGGTGACGGACATGGAGCATGGGTTAATAATAGCTGCATTTATAGCCATTGTTGTTGAAATGGTAGAAATTACAAATCTTAAAAACAAGTGAAGTCTATGCAAAAGCAATTAGATACGCTTTGTATGAAAACTGGAAATAGGACAGATGCATCCGATTTTGTATCTGATGAGCTTGAGAGAGAATTGCATACGTTAAAGGTTGACGGAAAAGTAACAGAAGCTGTAAAGATGCTACGTAAAAATACAACTATGGATTTAGTAGAAGCAAAGAAATTTGTAGATTCACTATAAATTGAAATTTGTAAGAGGAAATGATAAAATAAAAATAATTTTTATGATTTTAAAATTAGACAGATTTTGTACTAATAAAAATAATTTAAAAATAAAGATTTACTAGGAGGTATACGTAATGAAAGCAAATGAAATTATGAAAAAGAGAAACGATTTGTTGGCACAGACAGTAATTAAAGGATTAGAATCTAGAAATATGTCTGGTTATTATGCAGAATCCAAAGAGGACGCTTTAAATCTAGCGCTTCAATTGATTCCAGAGGGCAGTAAGATTACAAAAGGTGGCTCTATGTCTGTAGAACAAATAGGTCTTTTGGATGCAGTAAAAAATGGAAACTATGAATTTTGTGATAGAGACGCTGCAGTAGATAAGCATGCAGCAGAACTTTTTGCATATGATGCAGATGTATTTTTAGGAAGTGTCAATGCTATTACAAATGATGGTGTTTTGATTAATATTGACGGTAATTCAAACCGAGTTTCTGCTTATGCCTATGGACCTAAGAAGTTAGTGCTTATAGTTGGAATGAACAAGGTAGCAGTAGATGTAGATGCAGCAATGAAACGAGCAAGAAATGAAGCTGCAACAAAGAATGCACAAAGATTTGAATTGAACACACCATGTAAGAAAACAGGAGCTTGTTTCAATTGTAAATCTATGGATACTATTTGCTGTCAATTTTTAATTACAAGATTTGAAAGACATAAAGATCGAGTACATGTCATTTTAGTCAATGAAGATCTAGGATTTTAATCTGCAAATTAATCAAATAGATTCAGGAGGAGTGTTCTTGCTATTTTAATAAAATAGGAAGGATTAAGGAAGAAATTAATGAATTTACAAGATTTTCAATGGATACGAGCACCTAAAGAATATACCATCACTAAAGACAAAGTTACAATAATCACAGAACCTCATACAGACTTATGGCAAAGAACCTATTATCATTTTCGCAATGATAGTGCACCGGTATTTCAGATGAAGACGGATGAGAAGTTCTTTAGTTTTACAGTAAAGACAGATTTTACAGATAGTAAAAATCGCTTTGATCAATGTGGAGTTGTGATGTATTTAGATAGTGAAAATTGGTTAAAAGCGTGTGTGGAATATGAGAATGAAAAATTTCAACACTTAGGAAGTGTTGTGACTAACCATGGATATTCAGATTGGGCAACTACAGAAGTTCCTTTAAATGTAAAGTCTATGTGGTATCGCTTTAGCCGTAGAGAAGATGACTACTGTATGGAATGTTCAGAGGATGGTGTGAAATTTAATCAGATGCGTATTTGTCATATGCATAAAGGTGGAGATACCATTTGGTTTGGAATTTTTGCTTGTTCACCAGAGAATAGTTCGTTTCAGGCAGAATTTTCTAATTTTAATATGGGTGAATGTCTGTGGAAGGCACATGATGGTCAGCAACCAGATGATATGGAGTAGCTAGCTTATATAAGTAGAAAATTTATAGTAAATATATAGTAAATAGTGATTAAGGGGCTGGTGTAAAGCCCCTTATTTTTTCTATCCTAAATAGTTTCTAGATGGTTTTCTTGTAAATTAATATTTTTCATCATAATACATAAATGTAAAGAAATCCACTAAAAGAGAAACTGGATATGTAAAGAAAAATCCAAGTCCCACATAGATCACTGGCATATAGTTCATAGATTTGCCAACAACCATTATGATAATACTTGATAGAATACAGATTGTTCGGAAAATAGTAAATGAGACAGATTTTTTGCTTAAGATAGACAAGCTTAGCTCTTTCATCATTTTCTTCAATCATTTCTTTTCGTGTTAATTCTTTTGAAAGACTGTGATAAATATCAATTGCACCAAAGATTAGACAAAGACTCCCCATTACAATTCTATAGAGGTCAGGTTCACCTTGAAAATACCACAAAACATGAAATAATCCAAATACAATCATAAACAATGCAATCCCAAATTTCTTCTTATTATAAATCTTCATTCCTTTTCTCCTCTTCTAAATTTTCTTTGAGGCAGCAAAGCTCTTCGACAGAAACGTTAAAGACTTGTGCCATTTTGTAAGCAAGCATAAGCGATGGACTGTAGTGCTCTTTCTCAATAGAAATAATCGTTCGAGAAGACACATTTACCATGTCTGCGAGCTGTTGCTGAGTATATCCTGCTGCTTGCCTTAGCTCTTTTAATTTTGTTT
Organism: Lachnospiraceae bacterium TWA4; assembly: GCA_000875945.1. Classification (GTDB taxonomy): domain Bacteria; phylum Bacillota; class Clostridia; order Lachnospirales; family Lachnospiraceae; genus TWA4. The sequence goes on from JPZU01000001.1 coordinate 2,918,125, forward strand.
TCATAAAACCTCCCATAAATGAAGCTAACTTCATGTGAAGTTTATTTCATATGAAGTTAGCTTCATATTATCATCATTAAAATGATTTGTCAATAGGTTATTAATAAAAATCCACAACAATATGAACTCTAACAAACGATTTATTATTGAAAAAGAAACCAAGAGGTCTTATAATAAAAGAAGTTTGGTTAACGATGAAGAAAGGAAAAACCTAAATGGAATTACATTTATTAGGGTAGGGAAAAACATAATGGCAGTAGTAAAACCGTTTAAGGCATTTCGTCCTAGAAAAGGACTAGAAAATGAAGTCGCTTCTCTTCCATATGATGTTTATAATAGAAAAGAAGCAAAGCAACAGGTTAATGGGCATCCAATTGCTTTTTTAAATATTGATCGACCAGAGACCTATTTTTCAGATGATTATGACATGTATGCACCTGAAGTTTATCAAAAGGCGCATGATGTTCTTTGGGAAATGGTGAAAGAGGGTACATTTTGTCAAGATAGAGAAGCTGTTTACTATTTATATGAGCTAACGATGAATGGTCGTAGTCAAACAGGCATTGTAGCTTGTGCTTCAATTGATGACTACCAGAATGGGGTCATTAAAAAGCATGAAAATACCAGAGAAGAGAAAGAGCAAGATCGCATTAGGCATATTGATGCTTGTGATATGCAAACAGGACCGATCTTTCTTGCCTATCGAAATAATAAAATAATTACAGACATTACAAAAAAAGTAAAAGAAACGACTCCAATTTTTGACTTTATTTCAGAGGATGGGATAATGCATAGAGGGTGGATGGTCGTTGATTCTAACGATAACATACAAATTGAAAAGGCTTTTAGCAATATCAAACATTTGTATATTGCAGATGGTCATCATCGAGCAGCTTCTGCTGTGAAAGTAGGCTTAAAGCGAAGAACTAAACATTCCAATTATACAGGAGATGAGGAGTTTAACTATTTTCTTTCGGTTATTTTTCCGGATGATGAACTCTTTATTATGCCTTATAATCGTGTAGTTAAAGATTTGAATGGGCTAAGTGAAGAAGAATTTTTATCACAGGTATCTGTTAAGTATGAGATTGAGTCTTCCAATGTTCCAGTTCGTCCAAAACAAAAGCATCAAGTAGGAATGTTTTTAGGTGGACATTGGTATCAAATGACTCTAAAATCAGAATATGAAAATAATGATTCAGTTGATGGATTAGATGTCTCAATTCTACAAAGTGAGGTACTTTCTCCAATTCTTGGTATTGGTGACCCGAGAATTGATGAACGAATTGATTTTGTTGGAGGAATCAGAGGATTAGAAGAACTAGAGCATAGGGTAAATGAAGATTGTAAAGTCGCTTTTTCTATGTATCCAACATCGATTAGTGAGCTTTTCGCAGTAGCTGATGAAAATCGTCTTATGCCTCCAAAATCCACATGGTTTGAGCCAAAGTTAAGAAGCGGATTATTTTTACACTCTATTAAATGATGGTGGGACAAAAGTATGCCTTAATTATGATATTAAATAGTATCTTAAAAAGCATTTGTAGAGCAGGATTAAAACATAAAGTGTATTTGTATTGTAGCAGACAATTATGTAAAATCTGAGAAGTAGGAAGATAAGGATAATCTGCTCAATTCTTGACTTTTATCAGGTTTTTTGATATAGTAACTCCGAATTAGATAATTGTATATAGTTTATAGATCGGAGGCACCGATTCATAGTAGAAATTAAGGGCCGGAGAAGATGCAGGTTGAAATGCTTGTTTGCTTCTCCGGCTCTTTTGGTTAGATAAGAAAGGAGATGTATTAAGTGAAATCTGTAGGAACAAAAGAAATAAAAACAAAACGTTTGGTGCTTAGACCTTTTCGTATGGATGATGCAATGCAAGCCTATAAAAATTATGGTAGTGACGAAAAAGTTAATCAGTATATTAGTTTTGCACCTTGCTTTAGCTTAGAGTCTACACAAAAATTTATCCAAATGCATTTAGATCAATATGAGTCAAATCCAGATTTTTATGGTTGGGCGATTACATTGGATGATGAAGTTATTGGATCAATTGGATTATTTAATGTAGAAGGTCATCAATGTGAACTTGGATATAGTCTTGGAAGTAAATGGTGGGGATTAGGCTATGCGACAGAAGCTGCACTAGCTGTAAAGGGGTATGCATTTGATGAAATAAAGGCACATAGGATGTATGCTTCCCATCATATTGATAATCTTGCATCTGGAAATGTATTGCAAAAGATAGGTATGGTTTATGAAGGAACTCTTCGTGATGGACAGGAAAATCCCGATGGAAGTTATAGTGACTTAAAATTATATTCTGTACTTAGTAGTGATGTAATTTAGATATGCGATGTAAAAGGAGGAAAAACAATGAATAATGAAACAATAACAGCAGCACAGAAAGTTAACCAATGGTTAAATCAATGCGTTGAGGAATCAGGTACATTCTTTTTAACAACAATTGATGGAAACCGTCCAAAATCCAGACCTATTAGCTTTCATATGTTAAAAGATGGAGTGAATTACTTTGGTGTTGGACAAATGAAAGAAGTGTATCGTCAAATGAAAGAAAATCCTTATGTGGAAATTACAGGATTGATGGGAAAAGGAAAACAATTTATTAGATATTATGGAAAAGCTGTATTTGAGGAAGGAGAAGATGGAGCTAAATTATCTAAGGAAGCTTTGGAACAACCTGGATATCCAGTAATGAAGAAAATTTATGCTGAAGGTACAGGTCATATTTTTGCAGTTTTTCACTTAGAAGAAGCAGTTTGTGAAAAACGAGCAATGATGGCAGTTTTAGAAAAATTAGAAGTATAATTATTATTGCGTATTGTAATAGTGTAATAATTTTATAAAAGTAGCGCGTTTATTTATATTGAAATTAACAGTATGATTCTATTTTTTATTTTATGTTTACTAAAAGTGAAAATTGTTATAAACTGTAACTATAAAATTTGAGCTAAATAGTGAATATAACTAGCTATAGAAAGCTATGAGGAGAAAAATTTATGAAGCAATCCTACATTTTAGAGCAATTTGATCAGGCAATTGCACAAGGGTGGATAGAACCAACGTACCAACCAATTATACGTGTAATTAGTAATACGATTTGTGGTACACAGATGATTGCAAGATGGAAAGATAATAAATATGGAATAATTTCATCGGATGAATTTCTTCCAGTATTAAAGAAGAACCGTCTCATTAAAAAATTTGATTTATATATTATAGAACGCGTTTGTCAAAATATTGCATTTATGGAGCGTAATAGTCAAAATATTATACCTACTTCTATTATATTATCTAAAGAATGCTTTTTAGAATGTGATATAGTATTTGAAATTGAACAGATTGTAAGCAAGTATAACATATCTAGAGATATGTTGTGTTTTGGAATTAGCCAATCGATACTTACAGATAAGTATGAAAAGATTCAAAAAATTATTCAAAGAATTAAACAATTAGGATATCAGATTTGGCTAGATGACTTTAGCCCTAATTTTGATATGGCAAATATCTTTAAAAATATTTTATTTGATGAGATTAAAATCGATGTTTCACGTCTAACCGTATTTGATGAATTTGAAGTTGATATGCTGTCTTCGTACATTAAAATGATAAAGAAACTGGGAATGCAAACGATAATTGTTGGAGTAGAGACTAAAAAACAATGGGAGATAATTAAACTTTTAGGATGTGATAATGCCCAAGGATTATACCTATGTAAGACGTTAGCTACTTATGAGGTTCTTCCATTTATTAGTCGATCAACTTATATATTGGAAAAGAAAGCGCAAAGGCAGTATTATGAGAAAATTTGTAATACAATAAAAATAACGGAGAAGACACTTGCAATTTCAGAGTATGATCAAAAGAATTTTCGTATCCTTTACATGAATGCAGCTTTTAAAAAGGTGTGCTATTCACTTGGATTTGATAGTTTAGATAAAATTGATTATATGGTGAATGCTTTTTCATCTACGTTAAGCAGAAAGTTTCGCTATCAACAGGAACGAACACATCTAGGTGATGATTTTATTCAAATGGACTATTCAGTAAATGGAATCTATTTTAGGTTGCGCTCGAAACAAATTTGTGAGAATGCTGAATTTGTTGCAAATCAATTAGAGATAGAAAATATCACAAAGAAAGTGGAATCTGATAAGGAAAATGCATTAGATCAAGTCTTTCGTGTGATGTACTCTATGTATGATAGTATTTTTATTTTACGTCCTGATAATAAAATGCTTAACGTTATGAGAAGTACATTATCTGAAGACAATGAAAATGAAATTGAGCAAGAAGGTGTATTGGTTAGCCTAGAATATGCTGCACAGTTTATACACCCGGATGATCGAACAGATTTTTTAGAAACTGTAAATTATGATACGCTAAAAGAAAAATTACAACAAACAGAAAAGGGATATGATACAAAATACTATCGATCAAATACATCTAGGCAGCAGTATGTTTGGAAAGCACATACCTATCAGTATATTCCAGATATGGACTGGATTATCTATTCAACAAAAAGTGCACCCTTATATCAAGATGGATTGATGAAAAAGATTTCATCAGAATATAGTGAGGATCCTGTACAAAATTATGACAAAGCCTTACTACATCAGTTAAAGGATTCGAATACAATTACTTATCTTTGGAAGGATACACAAAGAAGAATTGTAGGTGTTAGCAGAAAGTTTATAGAGCATTTTCATATTGATGACCCATCAGCTATTATTGGAAAACGTGATGAAGATTTAGGATGGATTGTTGATATTAATAAAGCTGTTAAAGAAGAAGAGTATCTTTTAAGATCCGGACAAGCAACTAGTGATCATCTAAATAAAATCATTGCAAATGGTGTGACACATTCAATTATTGCATCAAGAGAACTTATTTATCAGAATGGAAAGATTGTTGGGCTTGTTTGCGCACTCATTGATATTGATGATTTAGCAGAAAGAGGAATGGTTGGAAAAGCCGAAAAGGGTATTGATGAAATTACTGGTTTGTTGTCTGCACAGGGAATGTTGGATACGGTATCTGGATATATTGAAGCAATGATGAATTATCAGGAAAAGTTTGCGATTATTCAGATTAAATTTGCAGAGCAAAAATACAATTTTGAGCAGTATGGACCAGTAATTTCAGAAAAAATTACGTTGGGTGTGGCTTCAAGCTTAAAAGAAATTGTAGAAAATAATGCAGTATTGGCAAGACTATATGCTGGTAGCTATGTTATATTAAAGAAGTATATATATGAAGATGATATTAGGCAGTTTGCAGATGATATGGTAAAGCGACTAAAGGATGTAAAGGAGTATGCTGGATATAAAGTGACCTTATACCCAGAACTAAAAATTACCTTTGCGGATAAAGTTCAGACAAACAATGAGATTATAGCTGTAGCCACAGGTGGATCAGAATTTGATTTGGATCAAAGAAAACGATTAGAAGAACAGCTTGATTCCTATAATTTACAGTTAGATACCATAGTAGATACTATACCAGGTGGTATTATAATTTATGAGGTGTGTGAAGATGGATTACATATCACCTATGCTTCAAAAGGTGTTGCAAAAATCACAGGAAGAGATACCGATACATTTATATCTGATTTTAAAAATGGCACGGCTGGAATATTTAAAAAAGATGAAAAGAGAGCACTGGATGCTTTTATGCATGCAGTAGAAACGAACACAGAGTTAAATGTAACCTATAGACTTTACCATATCAATGGAAATACTGTGTGGGTAAACATGCAGGGGAAAGTGATTGGAGAGCAAAATGGTCATCCATTGTTTTTAGGTGTATTTAGAAACCTATCTGAATCAACTAGTATTTATGAAACAATCCTTGATGAATCACAGGCATATATTTATGCAAAATCAAAAGATGATGGTGAAATACTTTACTCGAATCTGAATGTATTAAGTGCTCCAGCATCCAAACGTGATGCGTTGTCGTTAGAGGAACAATATGAATCTATAAGGGGAGCATGCACAGCAGACAAAATTGTAAATGGAGCTTATCGAACAGGTCAAGAACGAACACAATATGAAATTGAATTAGATGGAAGAAACTTACTAGTTTTCTATGTAGATGGTAATTGGAATGGACGTGAAGCAACGATATGCTATGTTTCAGATATTACTGCAAAATATGTCGAAGAAAGAGAAAAAGCAGCTAGGGAATCGCTATTGTTTTTAGAAGCTATTAATTCTTCTTATAACATGGTCATTACTTTTAATTTAACAAAAAATTCGTACAATATATATTTGAATGGACCTTTTGTAGGATATGACTGGTCAAAATTTGATACCTATGAACAATTAATAGAAGAAGTTAGCACTCACATTCCAGACAATGAAGATTATGCGCAGCAGACTGTTCAGTCACAGCTTAAGAAGTTTAAATCTGGAGAGCGTTATTTTGTAAATGAACATCAACTGTATGATTCGGAAGGGAACCTTCATTGGGTATCTGACCGAGTGGTATATGCAACAGATCCAGCAAATGGAGATGTAATAGGTATTGTTCTTACAATGTTTATTGATGATGCTGTTAGAGAGCGAAATAAACAAAAAGAAACTCTACAAAATGCACTAGAGGAAGCGATGCATGCAAATCGGGCAAAGAGTCAGTTTTTATCGAATATGTCTCATGATATTCGTACACCCATGAATGCTATTTTAGGTTATACATCTATTGCATTAGATCATATTGATGAGCATGATATTATAGAAGATAGCTTAAATAAAATACAGTTCTCAGGGGAATATCTTTTGGACTTAATTAATGATATTTTAGATATGTCTAGAATTGAGGCTGGGAAAGAAACTTTAAATTTATCAGATGTTTCTATGGATGAAATGGAAAAACAGGTTCGTTCATTGATTGAGCCGTTAGCTGAAGTAAAATCGATTAAATTAGATATAGATACTTCAAGTGTAAAACATAGATATTTTAAATCTGATATGCCAAAGTTTAGAAGAATTATTGTAAATGTCCTTAGTAATGCTACAAAATTCACAAATGAGCAGGGAAGTATACAATGTCAAGTAACTGAAGATTCTAAAATAGATGATAAATTTGGTTTATATACCATTTGTATTAAAGATACAGGTATTGGTATGAGTCCAGAATTTTTGGAACATATTTATGAATTATTTGCCAGAGAGAAGACAAATTCTTTTGCAAATCAAGAAGGAACTGGGCTTGGTATGGCAATTACCAAAAAATATGTCGATTTAATGGGAGGTACTATCGATGTTTTCAGTGAGCAAGGAGTAGGTACAGAAGTTGTCATTCGTTTAAATTTAGAATTTGCAAAGGACATTTCAAAACGAGAAGATGAGAAAGTGGATAGCAAGTTCCTTATAGGAAAACGAATATTAGTTGTAGATGATAGTGAATTAAATCGTCAAGTTGCTCAAATGATGTTAGAAGATTTGGGAATGCAAGTTGATACTGCTAAAGATGGAAGCGATGGTGTGGAAAAATTAGCATTATCAACGGATGGATATTATGATTGTGTTCTAATGGATATTCGAATGCCTTATATGGATGGATTGACAGCAGCTAGAAAAATTCGTTCATTAAATAGAATCTATTTGAAAGAAGTTCCAATTATTGCTTTATCTGCAAATGTATTTATGGAAGATGTAAAGAGTAGTCTTAATGCAGGGATGAATGCTCATATTGGAAAACCTTTAATTATTGATGAATTTATTAAAAAGGCTGCAATATTCTTGGTTGGTAAGGAATCAGAATAGTCAAAAGATAAACTCTTACTACAATAACTGAGTTTATACCAATAAAAATTTCATTTTTTACTTTCCATACGTAATTAATATCTGTTTGACTTTCTTGTTGATTTGCGCAAATAAGAGACTGTTTCTTCATTAGCTCTTCGTATGTTGTAGATTCCTTATAATCTACAAGAGGAATTAAAGATTCTAAAATAGTTTGTAATGTCATAGGAATACTTACTTTTATAAAATTTTTGACTGAACTTTTAAATTATAACAAATATAAAGAGGTATTGCAAGTCAGTATTCCATTGACAAGAATGGACAAAAATACCTATAATAAAAATATTTAGGAAGGACAAAAATAATAGTGAAAAATTATAGGCTTAGAGAAATCGTAAAAGAAGATAATAAAGCAATTGAAGGAGTAATTCGTAGTTGTTTAATCGAGTTTCATGCAAATCATGAAGGAACCGCTTGGTCAGATCCAGATTTAGGACGTTTTTCAGAAATTTATAATAGCAAAGAATGTAAATATTGGATTGCAGAAGATTTAAATGGAAAAGTTGTTGCAGGTGTTGGAATTGGTCAGTTAGTAGGCGTAAGTGACACTTGTGAACTACAGAAAATGTATTGTTTACCAGAGGCAAGAGGAACAGGAATTAGTCATGAACTTATAAAAGAAGCTTTAGAGTTTGCGAAACAGTATTATAAGCATGTGTATTTAGAAACTTTTAAAAATATGATAGCAGCACAGAAGTTTTATGAAAAATATGGATTTTATCGATTAAAAAAATCATTAGGAGAAACTGGACATTATGCTTGTGATGTGTGTTATATGAAAGATTTTTAAATATAAGTATTAGATTTATAGTAAAGATATTTTTGTATAATTTAAGAAAATTTAAAATATATAATATTAATAGTCTATTTTATTTAGACCTTTTGTGATAAAGTAATTACAAAAG
>JPZU01000001.1:2927172-2938888 GCA_000875945.1 Lachnospiraceae bacterium TWA4
CAGATTTTGTGTATACGAATGGTACAGATGAAGAATTAAAAGTAGCAAATTATTTAAAGGAACAATGCGAAAAACTTAATGTAGAGGTTCATATCTAATTAAGAGAATTTTTATATGGTATTTTAACAGTTTATATGGTATATTAATAATGACACCGGTAACAAAGCAGAAATTTATAAGGAGAGAGTTTATGGCTATTTTTTCTATATTTGATATTTTTAGTGAGCCTTCAAATTCATGGATTGTTGGATGTATTTTTGCAGTAGTGTTATTTGTTGTTCAAAGTGTTCTTTGTTTTAAAGCTGAGAAAAAACTTTTTAGAAGATTACCAGCTTATTTAATTATGGTGATGATGGTATTTGTAGCTATTGTAGCATCTGGACTGTTAGGAAAAGGAACAGGTCCTATTGGAAATGTCCATATAATATTGGCAACTATTCTTTTAATTGTAGTAGGAATTGCATCAATAGGAGTTATAGGTGGATGGATTTATTACTATGTTTATAAAAATTTTTTGCACAAACTAAAAATTGAGATAATTACAACACTCCTTAGTTAAGACTTGGGAGTGTTATTTTTTATAAATAAAAATTTTTTCGTTGGGTTTTTATTTAAGATGTGTATAATTATATGAAAACCAATGAGGAGAAGTAGGTGATTTTATTAACGAGAGAAAAATTTTAACTAAGACACAGAGAAATAGTCATTTTGATCGAGAAGATATGGCTTCTTTACTGGAGAAGTATGAGTTATTAATCAAGTATATTATTGCACCCATCATACAAAATCCGCAGGATCGAGAAGACTGTTTTTCTGAAATTTCTATGAAGATATGGGAGAATATAAAACAGTATGATGAAAGTAAAGGAAGTCTATCAGCTTGGATTACAACTATTGCCAGAAATACGGCAATTAATCATACTAGGAAGATTTCATATCATGAAGATATCGAATCTATAGAATTAGTATCTAATTCTATGCCAGAGAAAGAAATTTTAAATAATGAGTTAAAAGCTTCAATTGAACGTGCCATACATAGGTTAAAGCCTAATGAGCAACGAATATTTTATCGAAAGTATTATTATCTGCAATCAACGAATCAGATTGCAGAAGAACTAGGAATGACAAATCGAGCAGTAGAAGGAAAATTATATCGCATTAAAAAGAAACTACGCAAGCTACTAGGAGGTGACTTTTATGAAGTATAATGAACAAGAATTTGATCAGATGTTAACAGAGAGCTTATTAAGTCCACCTCCAGAGGATGCCTTAGTTCGTGTAATTCCATTGAAACAAGCAATGAATTATGTATTAATAGGCATGGTACTTTGTACAGTTTTATTGAATTTTGCAGGTCTTAATTATCTCTTGCCTACAATTGGTTCAATATTGATTTTACTTGGCTATAGGAGCTTGAGGTTAGGGAATCGTTGGTTGTATGGATGCTTTGTAATGGAAATTATTAATGTACTAACACGTATCCTGCTTTTAATTATAGGTACAACGATTTATCAGAATGAAATAAACATTTTAGAGGCACAAAAGGTACTATTGGCTATTGGTGCAATATCCTCTTATGTGCAATATTTTTGTCTTTGGAGGGCACTATGTATTGTTCGTAAAAAAGCTTCAGTTAAAATTTCTTTAAAAAGCGTTGTTGCTTTATTCGTTTTTTATGTTATTTTAGGTGTATTTGCATTAATGAACTATGAAGGTTTTTTGTTTTTATTATAGCTATTGTATACTTTTTAATTTTATGGAATCTACATCGCTTATCAAAGGTTATTGATGAAATTGGATATACGATTCAGCCAGAATCAATTCGTATACCTAATTGGGTGGTAGTATCACTTATTGTAGGTGTACTTTTTATAGGAGGTGCTTGTGGCTACTTATTTGCAAGCAGTTATCCTATGAACTGGAGTGTTTTACAACAATCTTCAGATCAAGATTTAAATCAAGAAGTTTTAGAAATTAAAAACTCATTAATACAGAAAGGTTTCCCAAAAGAAATCTTAGAGGATCTTAAAGAGGAAGACATTTTAGCTTGTAAGGGGGCAACACAGGTATTTACTGAAGTTTCTTATGAACCTATGAGTGATGAAGAATATTATTCAGAAGAAAAAATATGGGGAATTCAGGTAACAAGTATTGGTGTACAACTTTCTGGAAAGTCTGAAAGATATAGAATTTTTCATCATTTTCTGTGGAGAGCAGATGCTAAGTTTTATGGTACGGAGTGCATTAAAGTTAGTCCAACAAGTGAAATAGCTGATTATGATGCAGGATGGACGATGGGAAGTGATATAACCGGTCAGGTGTTATATACAAAGAATCAGACAAATTATGTATCACCCTATCATTCAATAGAAATAAAAAGAGAAGATGAATACGATACATCGGATATCTTTAATGGTTTTCCAGTACAAAGGGTACATAAGTTAGATACACTTGCAACCTTTTCAATGCCAAGAGGTGGAACAAACTATCGAGGATATATGACGTATTCTATTAAAGAACTAAAAAAAGGTTATATGGTTATCAGTTGGTTTAATTACACTCATCAGACTACTCCATTTCAATATCCTGTAATGACAGCGAAAGAAAGTGAAAAAACTTTTACATTAGGTAAAACCAATTTTTATACAAGCCAAACAGAGTTTTGGATTTTGGGAAGTAAATGGAAAGATGCAAAAAGAAAGTCCCTATGAAGAGTAAGTTCCTATAAATTATAAACATATTGTAGTAGAAGAGAATTTAAATAAAAACTCCCTCAGTCCAAAGAGGGAGTTTTTTATGAAGTCATCTAAAAATTAGGTTGTATTTTCAGTAGTTTATCGCTATACTTAAAAATACCGTAGTTAATTTTTAGGAGATTTATAATGAAAAATCAGAAGAAAAAAATTTTGATAATACTTTTCAGTATTCTAATTAGTTTAATTGCTATAGTGGGAATTGGATTTACAGTTTATGTATCTGATTACTATCATGCAGACAAAGAAGCTATAGAACTTTTGCAACTTGGACTAAAAACCAATCAAATTAAGCAAAAAGAACATCTGTTAGAACTTACACTTGATGAGGATACCGGTGATGATATAGGAATCATCTTTTATCCAGGTGGTAAGGTGGAGTATAGTTCTTATCTTCCTTTGATGTGGAAGTTATATAATGAAGGAATTAACTGTTATCTAGTAGAAATGCCTTTTAATTTAGCAATGCTTGGTACAAACCGAGCAGATTCTATTATAAAAGAAAATCGTCAAATTGAACATTGGTATATAGGTGGTCATTCTTTGGGTGGTGCGTTTGCAAGCAAATATGCTTCAAATCATCAAGATAAAGTAGAAGGATTGTTTTTACTAGGTGCTTATGTCTATGGAGACTTTCCAAAAGAAAAATCGCTTACAATTTATGGAAGTAATGACCAAATATTAAATAGAAGTAAAATTGATTATACGACAAATGTACAAGTTTTTGATGGAGCAAATCATGGTGGATTTGGGAATTATGGGAATCAAAAAGGAGATGGAAATGCCACGATTTCATCCAAAGAACAGCAGGAGATGACAGTAAAACAAATTGTAAATTTTTTAGGAAACCGAAATTAATAAGAATAGTTAATAATTGAAGAAGAGGTAGAGGAAGAACTTTTATGGAAAAATTTATAAATTCGTTACCACTTATAGTGGTTGTAGGATTGTTAGTTATAGGATTTGCTTTATTAGTGAAAGGAGCAGATTGTTTTGTAGAAGGTAGTTCTAGTATTGCAAAAAGATTTCATGTTTCCTCAATTATCATTGGATTGACCATTGTTGCAATGGGAACGTCATTACCCGAAGCAGCAGTAAGTATTATGGCTTCGATTAATAATAATAATGAAATTGCAGTAAGTAATGCAATAGGATCAAATATTTTTAATACAATGGTAGTTCTTGGCGTATGTGCTCTTATTGCACCAGTGTTAGTAAAACCAGAGACTCTAAAAAGGGATATTCCACTGGCAGTACTTTGTGTACTTCTTTTGATTGGAACGATTTTTTATGATCATGTTCTTGGACGAGTAGATGGAATTGTTTTTTAATTGTTTTTATTGTATATATGGTTCTTCTAGTTAAAACAGGTCTTAAAACAAACGTAGAAGTTGATAAAGAACAAGAAAATAAGTTACTATCTATACCATTAAGTAGTTTATATATCATATTAGGTGCTGTTGCTATTGTATTTGGTGGGGATTTGACTGTTGATGCTGCTAGTAAGATTGCAATGGACTTTGGAATGAGTAAAACTCTTGTGGGATTAACAATTGTATCGATTGGAACGTCACTTCCTGAACTAGTTACATCGATAGTTGCTGCAAGAAAAAATGAAGTTGATATGGCACTTGGAAATGCAATAGGATCAAATATTTTCAATATCTTGTTGGTATTAGGTTTATCTTCTGCGATTAGTCCAATTATAGTGGTTACAGAAGGCATCATGGATAGTATGATTTTATTTGTATTTACTTGTATTATTTGGATATTTTCTATGACAAAAAAGTCATTTAAGTAAAATCGAAGGAGGATGTATGATTGCTTTATATATGGCATATGCAGTATATATTGTTATTCGATAAAAATAAATAGATAAAGTGTAATAATTAATGGGTAGAAAAAGATTTAAAGGTATGATATAATAAAAATGATTAGGTAGAATTTAAGGAGAAAATCAAGATGATTATTACATCAGTTCAAATGAAGATAATTGAAAACCCTACAACAAAAATGTTAGGTGTAGCATCTATCGTATTAGATGATATGATTGTAATTCATGACATTAAAATTTTACAAAGTGAAGGTTCTAAGTTTTTAGCAATGCCAAGTAAAGTTTTAAAAAATGGAGATTTTAAAGATGTTGCACATCCAATTAATAAAGAAGCCAGATGTGCTCTAGAAAAGATTATATTTAGTTGTTTTGAAGAAGGCAAGAAAAAAATGTGTTCTAGAGTTGAAATGTCAAATATGAATAATACAGTACAAAGCTTGCTAGATCAAATGCCTGAAGATTTTTTCATATCTGATTTTATTTGAATGTAAAAGTTTTTAAACAAAATTGTTAATGTTCACACCCACGCCATTTTTATCATTCGCAATAGCGCACTGACGTACTCATTCGCTGCTTTGCAGCTGTATTGCTTATTAAATGGCGTTCCCTTCGTCAGCAAACACGAAAATATCCTTGTGCAAGCACAAATATTTTCATGTTTTGGCTGACGTGTGAACTGTAACACAAAATTTGTAGCAGAGAGTACTATACTTTCTGCTTTTTTATGTGTATACTAATAGATAAATTTTGAATCGAAAGGTAGTGTCAAGTTAAATGTTTCGTAAGATGAGAAGATTTAAACAGCAGGTAACGGATGAAGAATGTAAACGTATTTTACAAGAAGAAAAAAGAGGAGCTTTGTCAGTTATTGGGGATGAAGGATATCCATATGCTATTCCTATTGATTTTTATTATGATGAAGAGGAACATCGAATTTATTTTCATGGAGCTAAATCAGGACATAAAGTAGATGCGATGAGAGCTTGTGATAAAGTTTGTTTTACAACTTGGAATCAGGGATTTAAAAAAGAAGGTCACTGGGAGTGGAATTCTACAAGTGTAGTGATTTTTGGACGAGCAAAGTTTATTGAAGATGAGAAGGTCGTTGTAGATAAATTGAGAAAATTAGCAACGAAGTACTATCCATCAAAGGAAGAAGTTGATGAAGAGATGGCAAGTTCAGCCATGAATCGAGTTTTGGTATTTGCTATTGATATTGAACATATGACTGGAAAATTAGTAAATGAGAAATAAAAATTAGAAATAGAAACAAAAAACAGAAATGAAAAATAGAAACGAAAAACAGAAACGAAAGGATATGCGTAGAGTATGACAATAAAAGAAATTACAAGGCAAATGAAAATGCAAGCACCTTTAGTTGCAAGTTCTACCGTTGAAGTAAGAAATCAGGCACTTAAAGCGATTGCTAATAAATTAAATGAGCAAAAAGAGTTAATATTTAAAGCAAACAAAGAAGATGTAGAAGCTGCAAAAGATGCAGGAGTTTTACCTCCTGTTCAAAAACGTTTAAAGTTTGATGAAGGAAAATTAACGGATGTTATTAAAGGGATTGAGCAATTGATATCACTTCCAGACCCTCTAGGAAATGTACAGCTTGAGCGAGAATTAGATAAAGATTTACGACTAGTTCGAGTGACTTGTCCTATTGGAGTTATTGGAATTATTTTTGAAGCAAGACCTGACGCATTAGTTCAGATTGCATCACTTTGTCTTAAGAGTGGAAATGTGGCAATTATTAAAGGGGGAAAAGAAACAGCTAGAACGAATAAGATTTTATTTGAATTAATTCATGAAGCAGCTATTGAAGTAGGACTTCCACAGTATTGTTTACATCAAGCAGAACTTCACAGTGAAATTGATGAACTCTTGTCTTGTAGTGAAAGCGTAGACCTTTTAATTCCAAGAGGTTCTAATCAATTTGTTAAATATATTATGGAGCATACACAGATTCCAGTAATGGGTCATACGGATGGAATTTGCCATATTTATGTGGATGAGGCCTTTGATGAGAAAAAATCTCTTCCTATTATTGTGGATGCAAAAACACAGTATACAGCTGCTTGCAATTCAGTAGAAACACTTCTTATTAATAGAAAAATTGCAAAAGATTTCTTACCGAAGTTAAAACAAGCATTAATGGATGCCAAAGTAAAGATTCGTGGATCTAAGGAAGTAGCAAAAATTATTGGTTGTGAAGAAATGTCAGATGAACAGTTTCATACGGAATATTTGGATTTAGTGGTGTCCATTAAGTGCGTAGAAGATGTTAGAGAAGCTATTGAGCATATTAATAAGTATGGCTCTCATCATACAGATTGTATTTTGACAGAAGATGCTAAAACTGCTGCATTATTTATGCAGATGGTTGATTCAGCAGGGGTTTATCAAAATTGTTCTACTAGATTTGCTGATGGATTCCGTTATGGATTTGGAGCAGAAGTTGGAATTAGCACAGCAAAAATTCATGCAAGGGGTCCTGTTGGACTTGAAGGTTTAGTGACCTATAAGTATAACTTGTTTGGAAATGGTCAAATCGTAGGTGATTATGCGAGTGGAAAAAGTCAATTTCATTTTAAAGATTTAAAATAAAATAAGTGTAATCAATATTGGAGAAACTATGAGTATATGAGTAATTTAATGATATGGTGTACTATTTTTCAAATTTTTGGGTTAGGCTTTGTCCTAGCTGCTGGAGTTAATCAACAGAAAAAATGGATATTGTTTTTAACATTTTGCGCCAATGTTTGTAGCGTATTGGTCATGATTTTTGCGGGAAGATATGATGGGGCAGCATCTACCTTAATATGTACAATTCGAGCATTTTTGTTTTTATTCCAAGATCAAGTAAAAAGTAATAAAATCTTTTGGAGATGTGTGATTGCACAAGTTGTTGTAGGTGTTGTGGCATGGCAGTCACCGCTTAGCCTATTAATTATTGTAGCACCAGTCGTTCTTTGTTCTGTTAATTGGTTTGGAAGTGTTAAGAGTATCAAATATGGAACCATATTTTCAGATGGTTGTTGGGTAATTTTTGATATTTCAAATGGAATTTATATTGAAGCTACAAGAGATTTTGCAGAAGCATTATCAAATATTATTGGTCTAGTAAGAGAACGAAAAACAAAAACAGTTGACATAGGAAAAGTTTTAGACTAAAATAACAAGTAATGCGTTGATGAGGAAAGTAAATTGAAGAGTTCTTTCAGAGAGAGATGTGTTTGCTGAGAGCATCTTAAGAATAATTCTTTTGAAGACCACCTCGGAGTGACTCTAATCCAGTCCGGTGACTCCGTTATCGTCATGAATGAGTGTCCCTATTATCTATTTATATAAATTCTATACAATAAATTATATAAATAGAAGAATAAGTAGAGAAATAAATTAGGGATAAGAAGGGTGGAACCGCGGATAATTATTCGCCCCTTGTACGGATACAAAAGTCTGTATAAGGGGCTTTTGTATGATCTATAAGTTTAGATATAAGTTTAGGAGGAAAATTAGAATGGTTAATTTTAAAGAAGAAGAGCGTCTATCCACACTTAATCATTCTTGTGCACACGTAATGGCACAAGCTGTGAAGCGTTTATATCCACAGGCAAAGTTTTGGGTAGGACCTGTTGTAAAAGAAGGATTTTACTATGACATCGATTTAGGCGATGATGTTATTAATGATGATGCCATTAAAGCAATTGAAAAAGAAATGAAGAAAGTTTGCAAGGAAGGCAAGAAAATTTTCCGTCGTGAAATTTCAAAAGCTGAAGCTATGGAAGCTTTTGCAGGTGATGAATATAAATTAGATTTAATTTCTGGCTTAGAAGATGGTAATATTACAGTTTATGACCAGGGAGAATTTACAGACCTTTGTAGAGGACCTCACGTAGATAATACGAAGATGTGTAAAAACTTTAAATTAATCAAATATTCAGGAGTTTATTGGAAAGGTGATGCAAATAATCATGTAATGCAGCGTATCTACGGTGTATGTTTCCCAACTCGTGAAGAACTTGATGAACATCTAAAATTATTAGAAGAAGCTAAAGAACGTGACCATAGAAAAATTGGTAAAGAGATGGATTTATTCATGTCTGATGATTTAATTGGTCGTGGTCTTCCAATGTTTTTACCAAAGGGTTATACCATTTGGCAGGAACTTGAAAACTATATTAAAGATAAAGAACGTGCACTTGGCTATGAACACGTTATGACCCCTTGTGTTGGTACTGTAGGATTATATAAAACTTCAGGACATTGGGATCACTACAAGGAAAATATGTTCCCAGCAATGGAAGTTGAAGGAGAATCCTTTGTACTTCGTCCAATGAACTGCCCTCATCATATGATGATTTACGCAAATAAAATGCACTCATATAAGGATCTTCCAATTCGTATTGGTGAAATCGCTCATGACTTCCGTTTTGAAGCAAGTGGTACGTTAAAAGGTATTGAACGTGGAAGACATTTCTGCCAGAATGATGCGCATTTATTTGTAACTGCTGAACAGATTGAATCTGAATTTAAGCAGGTTGTAGATTTAATCTTTGATACCTATAAAGACTTTAATATCACAGATTATCGTTGTGTTCTTTCATTAAGAGACCCAGCTGATAAGGTAAAATATCATGATGATGATGAAATGTGGAATACTGCAGAAGATGCACTTCGCCGTGTATTAAATGACATTGGTATTGAATATACAGAAGAAATTGGTGAAGCAGCTTTCTATGGTCCAAAGCTTGATGTAAACGTAAAACCAGCAGTAGGTAATGAATATACACTTTCTACTTGCCAGTTAGACTTCTGTTTACCAGCGAAATTCAACTTAACTTATATTGATAAAGATGGAGAGAAAAAGACACCAGTTGTTCTTCATAGAGCAATCCTTGGATCATTAGATCGTTTTATGGCTTATATCCTTGAAGAAACTAAGGGAAATCTTCCACTTTGGTTATCACCTGTACAGGCAATTATTTTACCTGTTAAGAATGAAGATGAAGAGTTAAATGCTTATGCACATGAGTTATATAACTACTTAAGAAGACAGGGAATTCGTGTAGAAATTGATGAACGTGCAGAAAAATTAGGTTATCGTGTACGAGCTGCTCAGGTAGCTAAAGCACCTTACTTAATTGTACTTGGTAAGAACGAAGTTGCTGATCAAACTGTAAGTTATCGTCTGCATGGTGAACAGGCATCAACAACAGTTTCTAAAGATGAATTTGTAGCTCAGCTTAAAGAAGAAATTGAAACTAAAAAGGTTAATCCTGCATCATTAAAATAAAAATATAACGTTTAAATAAAAGAATCCTCCAATTTTAAATTGGAGGATTTTTTTAATAATGATCTTATGGTATAATCAAGATAGGAAAGAAGGGGGTAATAAAACGAATGAAACAAAATTTAAAAAAGATGATAGGTTACTACAAGCCTTATAAAAAAATCTTTTGGGCAGATATGTTTTTTGCAGCTTTATCGGCAGGAGTTGCACTAATTCTTCCCTTAATTGTACGATATGTTACAGGAACTTTGTGCTATAAGTCTAAAGAGGAAATATTTTCTGAATTAGGAGGACTTGCATGTATTCTTGCTGGACTTTTAATTGTTGATTTATTTAGTAAGTTTTTTATTGGAAATTATGGTCATGTGATGGGTGCTAAAATGGAATATGATATGAGAAAAGAGCTATTTTCTCATATGCAAGAACTTCCATTTTCATTTTATGATGATGCAAAGGTTGGTCAATTAATGAGCCGAATTACCTCTGATTTATTTGATATTACAGAGCTCCTTCATCATGGACCAGAAAATATTATCCTATCACTATTAAAAATTTTTGGTGCATTAATTATTTTGTTTTCAATTAATCGATACCTTACGTTAGCTGCATTTATTATTCTGCCGGTGATGTTTATTTTCGCATTTATTCTCAATAAAAAAATGAGAAAAGCATTTAAACGCAGTAGAGTAAAAATTGCAGGAATCAATGAACAGGTTGAAGACAGTCTTTCTGGTATAAGAGTTGTAAAATCATTTGCCAATGAGGCTATTGAAAATGAAAAGTTTAAAAAGGGAAATGATGGATTTTTAAGTGCTAAAAAATTAAGTTACTTATATATGGGTTCTTTTCAGGCAGGTCTTCATATTTTTACAACGTTAATTCAGGTCAACGTTATTCTTGCAGGATCCGTTTTAATTGCACTAGAAAAGGTAAATATTTCGGATTTTGTCACATTTTTACTGTATATTAGTGTATTTACAGAACCGATTAAAACCTTAATTGATTTTACTGAACAGTTTCAAAATGGATATACGGGATTTGAACGATTTCAGGAGATTATGAATATTGTACCTGAAATTCAAGATGAAAAAGATGCGATTGAAATACAGAATGTAAAAGGTGATATTGCATTTAAAGATGTTTCTTTCCATTATAAAGATGGCGTAGATAATGTGTTAAATCATGTCAACCTTTTGGTTGATTCAGGGACTTATGTGGCACTTGTAGGAACCTCTGGTGCCGGTAAGACGACACTTTGTTCACTAATACCTAGGTTTTATGATGTAACTGCTGGTTGTATAACGATTGATGGAAAAGATATTAGGCATATAACTCAGGAGAGCTTAAGAAATAATATTGGAATGGTTCAGCAAGATGTTTATTTATTTGCAGGAACAATTTTTGAAAATATTGCTTATGGAAAGCCCGGAGCAACAAGAGAAGAAGTGATTGCTGCTGCAAAATTTGCCAATGCTCATGAGTTTATTATGGATTTTGCAGATGGATATGATACGGATATTGGACAGCGTGGAGTCAAACTTTCAGGAGGCCAAAAACAAAGACTTTCAATTGCACGAGTTTTTCTTAAAAATCCGCCGATTTTGTATTTTTGATGAGGCGACTTCAGCGCTTGATAATGAAAGTGAACGAGTCGTTCAAGATTCCCTTGAAAAGCTTGCGAAAAATCGAACCACATTTGTGATAGCTCACAGGTTAACAACCATTCAGAATGCACAGATGATTTTAGTTTTGACAGAAGATGAATCGCAGAATCTGGAACACATGAAGAATTATTGGCACAGGGTGGAATTTATGAAAAATTGTATCATAGGC
>JPZU01000001.1:2938997-2947263 GCA_000875945.1 Lachnospiraceae bacterium TWA4
GTCCATTTTATGGTGCAAAAAATTTAATTATTGTGTTTGATTTGATAAAAGGATAAAGTTAATATAGTTCGTTTTTCTCAAGGAGGTTTTTATGAAAAAAATCACAAAATTTATTTGCTTCTTGGTAGTTATGGTTAGTTTAAGTGCTTGTACTAAAACGTATGATACACCAGAAGCATTGATAGAAAAAGTGAGAAAAGAGATTCCTATTTCTAATGCAGATACGATACAGATTCAATATGCTGGTCAATCTAAAGCAGATAATTTGGCACTCCTTTGGTTTATTTCAGGTAATGAATATCAAGGACATTCTTACTTCCCAGTAGAATGTAAAGTAAATAAACAGAATAATTATGATTTTATTGGTTCTTATGAATCAATGGAACGATATGAAGATATTGGGATTTTTAATTGGAATGATGGATATTCTTTTTGTGTCAATAATTCAAATTGTAAAACTGTTCGTATTATAGATAGTGATGGAACACATAATATAGTGCTTAAAAACGATGAATATCCTTATGTTTTCTATCATAAAGGAACATCCTTTAAATATATTTTTTAGATAAAGATGACAAGAATTTATCAAATAAAGTAGAATTTACTCAAAAAATTATAACAAGTGTTGACAAGTTAGTCGTTATATATGGAATGAGAAATCATTTCCTAATTTATTTTTTAGTGAAAGATAGAGGAAATTTAATAGTGAAAGAAATAAAAGGGACGTTTGCTAATGCTAAGATTTTTACTGACAATGTAGAAGAATATGCATTGGCACAGATACAGATGATTTGTGATCAAGAAGCTTCAAAAGGAAGTACTATTCGTATTATGCCAGATGTACATCCAGGGAAAGTTGGTCCCATTGGTCTTACTATGACTGTAGAAGATGCTATTATGCCTAATATTGTAGGGATCGATGGTGGATGTGGTATGACAATAGCAAAAATTAAAGGAAAAAAGTTAGAATACCAAAAATTAGATACAGTTATTCGAGAGCAAATTCCATCGGGTTTTCAAGTTAGGAGAAAACCTCACAGATTTAGTACAGAGTTTCCATTTGAAGAATTAAAATGCTATAAAAATATCCATATAGAAAAAGCGATTCATAGTATTGGAACTCTTGGCTCAGGTAACCATTTTATTGAAGCAGATTGTGATCATGAGAAGAATCTTTATATTGTAATTCACAGTGGAAGTCGTAGTCTTGGAAAAATGGTTGCAGAACATTATTTAAAACAAGGGCAGATTCGATTAAAAGAGTTAGGTATAGAAATTCCTTATGAATTAACGTATCTAACTGGAGAGCTAATGGAGAATTATTTACATGACTTACAGATTGTTCAACAGTATGCATCGGTGAATCGATTGGCAATGCTTGATGAACTAAAAAAAGGAATGAAATTAAAAATTGAAGAAGAATTTTCTAGTATTCATAATTATATTGAACTATCAGAATATGGAAGAATCCTTCGTAAAGGAGCAATTTCTGCTAAGAAAGATGAAAGGGTCATTATTCCAATTAATATGCGAGATGGGATTATTTTAGGTACTGGAAAAGGAAATGCAGAGTGGAATTATTCTGCACCACATGGAGCAGGGCGTGTATTAAAACGTACAGAAGTGGTAAACCACTATACGCTTTCGGATTTCAAAAAAGAAATGAAGGGAATTTATAGTAGTTGCATCAGAAAAGATACGTTGGATGAAGCTCCCTTTGTATATCGAAGATTAGAAGATATTTGCGATTTAATTTTAGATACTGTAGAGATTGATAAGATATTAAGACCTGTTTATAATTATAAAGCAGGAGGAGAGGAGTAATTTTTGTTGATAAAGTTAAAAAATAAGAAATGATAAAATAGGAATCATTTCTTAGATGGTTAATTAGTAATATGGCGTTAGCTGGCGATTCGATATTACTTCAATTAACGAACTATGTTCGACGAATGGTAATGATTACTGTAGGAAATGAAAGACCTTATCGTTTACGAGTAAGTAGTTCATCGTTTTTTGAGTCATTAGAAGACTGTAATAAACTAAAAGATAATGACACAATAAATGGCACGATAAGTGATTTGGAAAGCGAAATCTTAGACATACTTCGTAAAGATGGAAAGACCACAGTTCCTGAGATGGTGGAGATATGTAATAAATCATCGCGAACCATCACAAGAGCAATTTCATCATTAAAAGCAAAAAACTGATTGAAAGAGAAGGGTCACGAAAAACTGGCGTTTGGAAAGTGAGATGATTGAAGTCTTTTAAATCCTTATAAAAAAGAAGTATAAAATCGAGGTGATTGTAAATGAAAATAGCAATGATTGAGGATGATAGTACTATTTCATTTGCTGTCGAAAGATACCTTAAAAGGTATGACATGGAAATAAAGGTATTTGAAAATTTATCTGTTGCTGAGGGAATTGATTTTAGAGATGTCGAACTTATATTAGTGGATGTCAATCTTCCGGATGGATCAGGTTTCGATTATTTGAAATGGTTAAGAAATTTTTCAACTATACCGGTAATCATGCTGACAGTAAAAGATGAAGATGAATATGTATTAAAGGGGTTTGAAGGAGGTGCAGATGATTATATTACAAAACCATTTTCGTTACCTGTTTTAAAAGCAAGAATAGATAATGTCTTAAGAAGAAACAAGGATAGGGAAGATATTTCTTTTGGAGATTTATGCTTATCTCTTAAATCTAAGACAGCAAAGCTATACGATGATAATCTAGATCTTAACAAGCATGAGTTTGATTTGCTTGTTCTGCTCTTGGAAAACAAAAATAGAAATGTTCTTAGAGAGCGAATTATTGATGAGATATGGGGATATGACCTGTACGAAGTTAATGACAACACTCTAACTGTGACAATGAAAAGATTGAGACATAAACTGAAAGACTATGGTAATCACATTAAAACAATTAGAGGAATTGGGTATATGTGGGAGAATGGTCATGAGAAATAACAAGGAGTATATACCGATTATACTTTTGAATCTATTCTTATCGCTGTTAGTTGTTTATGTCAGTCCGAGATTCGATGTAATAACATTTGGGTGTTTTCTTGCTGTAAATGTCATCATATTTGTATTGCTACTATTGCGCGAGAAAAAACAAAACGAGAAAATCAAAGATAAAATTGATGAGTTGACGTCACTGCTTCATTCTATAGATGCAAATTTTGAAGATTACGAAATCTTGGATGATGAATTCGGTGCACTTAGAGATGAAATCATCAAAATTATTGGTGAAAATAATACAATAACAAACAACGCATTAAAAGATAAGCAGATTTTGAAGGAATATACCGAAGACATTGCTCACCAATTAAAAACTCCTTTAACAGGTATTATGCTGATGTTGGATTTGATGGAAGAAGACTCAGAAAATATGAAGGAATATATTTACCGTATAAGAAGAAGCGTCAATAGGTTACATCAGCTAGTTGATATTTTATTAAAGTTAGCAGCTCTAGATTCTGGAACAATTTCGATGAAAAAGGAATCAATTAACGTAAAGGAAATAGTTTCCACTGCTATTTCGGAAATGGAAATGCTATTCGCCGATTATCATTCTACAATTCCAATTTATGGTAATGATTATAAGCTGATTTGTGACAGGAAATGGACGTATGAAGCAATTTTTAATATTTTGAAAAATGCAATGGAGGCGTCAAAAGATAAGGGAGTTGCTGTTCGCCTGAAAGAAACGAATATCTATCAAAGTATCTTAATTGAAGATTATAGTAAAGGAATGTCAGAGGAAACCTTAAAAAATGTCTATAAGCGATTTCATAAGGGAAATAAAGATTCTAAGGGATACGGAATTGGTCTTCCAATGGCAAAAACGATTATTGAAAAGCAAGGTGGAGAACTAATTTATTTTAGAGGGAAAGAGTTTAATTATTTCGAATTGAGATTTTACAGGTAACAGATAACAGCAAGTCACTATAACGGCTTGCTTTTTTGTTACAGTCACTTTCCAGTCACTTTAATATGATAGTTTTATTACAAACAAAAGGAGGTTTCGGATATGAGCATTGTAAAAACGGTTAATCTGAGTAAGGTATACGATTCTGGAGTAAAGGTAAATGCCCTTTCAGATGTGAATTTCGAACTAAACAAAGGTGATTTGGTGGCGATTATAGGAGATAGCGGCTCTGGTAAATCAACCTTGTTACATCTTCTGGCTGGTGTTGATAGACCTACGAGCGGTGAAATCTATATTCAGGGTAAGAATATCACAAATCTTGGGAAGGAAGAAATTACAATATTCCGTAGAAGAAATATCGGTGTCATATATCAGTTTTTTAATCTGATTCCCAATATTAGTGTGAGAAAGAACATCTTATTACCATTGTTGCTGGATAATAAAAGTATAGATGAAAAATACTTTAATGAGATTATCACTACTTTAGGGATTGAAGAAAAACTTGATAGTTTCCCAAAACAATTGTCTGGTGGACAACAACAGAGAGTTGCAATCGCAAGATGTCTTATCACAAGACCTGCTATCATCTTGGCAGATGAACCAACAGGAAATCTTGATAGAAGAAATTCTGAGGAAATTGTTTCTTTGTTCAGATTAGTAAACAGGCGTTTCGAATCGACAATTATGATTATTACACATGATGAAAAAGTTGCTAATTCATGTGACAAGGTATACAAGATGGATGATGGAAAATTGAGTCAATTGGAGGGTTTATGATATGAAAATAATCAATGAGCTCTCTGCTGCCCAGATCAAAAATAACAAAAAAGATACGCTGGCAACTAAATTGTCTATATTCTTGGCAGTGGTGTTATTAGGTACAATTGTTTTCATACTTGGTTCTATCAATGCAGATGAATATGAAAAAATATGTTCTATGGTCGGAAATTATAATGTTTCTATAACAGATGTGAATTCAGACATGATTGAGACATTATTCGATGATCAAGATATCGAAAAGCTCTCGTTTGATAAATATATTCTGACGGATTTGAATGCAGTAATCGTAGAAAAAGGTGCTTATTATCAAGAACTTGAAGGTTATGATG
The DNA here is from genome assembly GCA_000875945.1 of Lachnospiraceae bacterium TWA4. Lineage (GTDB taxonomy): Bacteria > Bacillota > Clostridia > Lachnospirales > Lachnospiraceae > TWA4. The sequence goes on from JPZU01000001.1 coordinate 2,944,045, forward strand.
TTATTTCGGGTCGCCAACCTAACTCAGAGGGTGAAATCATTGTTCCTACTCGTTTCTTAGCTAATCACAAGGACTACAAGATTGGATCGATTATTTCTGTAAATGATAAAGAGTATACAATTGTAGGAGACTATGATGATTGGGCAATGACGTTCGATGAGAGTATGTTCATCGGCTATTTGTCTGATGAAAGTAAAGATCATTTGTTGGAAAATACAGATGGACTCGAAGTATACATTTGGTATAAGAATCCTAGAGACACCTATACTCTAACGAAAAAACTGCTTCAGAAATTCAATATGGATTATTCAAAATCGTTAGATACCGGCAGGTTATATTTCAATAAGGATATTTTGGAGCATGATCTGATTTATCCTTCTGGAATCATTCCGCCAGGTCATGTCATCAAGAAAACTGTTGAGACTTACGGAGTATGCATCTTTTTGGTTTTCTTGTTCTCTATTATGGTGTATGGAGCATTTAATGTATGGAATAATAGAGACTTAAAAGAACTGGCATTATTGAAAAGTGTCGGCATGACTGAAAAACAGGTGAAGAAAATGATTCGTTTGAAGGTTCTTAGAATAGGTGTAATACCTATTATGTTAGGAACAGCAATTTCATACGTTATTGCAAATCTACTTCTCTACCTGATGTGGTTCAACAATTCTGTAAGCTATAAAAATTTCTCGAATATACTTGGTGAAGAACTAAAAGCTGCGGATTTTCATTTGATTAAACTATCGGCACCAATCATTTTAACAATTTTGGTATTAGCTTTTCTTACAGTCTATCTATCTGCGATAATGCCGGCTAGAAAAAGCGCTAAGCTAAATGTGATTGAAGGACTCACAGGAATTGCCAATCAAAAAGTGAAGTATAGTAAATCAAAAATTACTGGAAAAATCGAGAAGACTTTAGCAACGGATTATTTCAAAGCATATAGTTTGACGTACAGAACTATTATTATGACAATATTATTGTCAGCTATGGCAATGAATTTTGTTTTAATATCACAAGCGTATAGAACGGTAGATGCTAAATACGGAAAGTTTGATAGTCCTTATAACATTACTTCGCACATTTATACATCTGACTACTTAAATAAGCAGCTAATAACCGATTTAACTGTTGTTGACGGAGTAGATGAGTTACATGTTTATTTGAATAAGAACTTTAAGTTTTATTTAAATGATAATGAAGGGTTTGAATCAGAAGAATTGAAAAGGGCCTTTGATGCCGGCGATAAATATGCAAAGCATATCTATGTAAATATGGTGGGATTAACGGATGATGATTTTAATTATGTTATATCCTCAAATGGATTAGGTCGAGACTCAGAATATATTTTACTGAATAAGATACCCGAAAATGATGTAAGTCCATATTATTTTAGAAACTACATTCCAGTTACAGACAAACAAAATAAAGAACTCTACCTTAGGTATAACGCAGATGAAACGAAGATGCCAATTCGCATTGATGGATATATCGATGATTTCCCATTCAGTCTCGAAGGGCAAGATGAAAATGCAGTATATGTATTAACCAGAATGGGCAATTTCGAAAGCTTTATTGATACCTATGGTCAAGATAAGTCTGATCCATCAAATTATTACAAAGTACGAATTATTGCAGACAAAGGAATAGATGAAGTGTACGAAAATTGTGAAACAATTATTAGCTCATATATTCCTGCAAGCGACCATTCAACAAGTACCGATACGATAAGACAGGCAATGAATGAGGAACAGAAACGTAACGAGAATATGTTGAATTATGGAATACAAATTATTCTTATAATACTTGCTTTGTCAAATGCATATAACAGTTTCCATGGTAATTTGATATCAAGAAAGAGAGAATTTCAGTTATTATCTACCGCCGGAATGACAGATGCGCAAATCAAAAAATGATTTATGGTGAGGCACAAATGCTATTCAAATATACTGGCATTTTATATGGCTTGGTATTTGCGGTTGCAGTTAGTTTACGCTCTTATAAAAGCGGATATGATTTTATGTTTATCGTTAAAGAAATAGTATTTAGGTTCAATTACATTCCGCTCATTCTGATTATAGGAGTAATTGTGCTTGGTATACACTTTGCAATTAGAAGCGGTATAAAAATGGTTGTTACAGATGATTTAAATAGCACCATTAAGGATATCTAAAATATAATTATGCTTTATCGCAAGCCAGCTTGAGAATTCACTTGAGCTGGCTTGTTTCTTACGACACTTCTCACTGCATAATTCATATTCAGACTTTTCACAAGGAAAATCTTTCTGCATACTTTGCATTTGCAAAAATGTAATCCCCAGTCACTGATGTGGTTCATGTAATAAATGAGAAGTGGATAAATCGAGTGGAAGGCAGCGACGCATTCTGTTTTTTGTTTTTGATCCGGATACCAAAGATTTAAACGTAAATGATCTTCTGGAATCGTTTTCCAATGTCGTTTACTTAAGTCAAAAAGAATCGGTTTTCCTGTTATGGTATCAAACTCCAATGGTTTTTGGGTATGGAAAGCCACGACAAGTCCAGACATTCTGTTTAAAAATCTTTCCTTTGCCGATTCACGATTTCTATATTTTCGTGCAATTAGATATTCATTCCAAATGCGGAATGCAACATACATTTTTACCGGATCACCGGAAGAAAATTCCTCAGATAAGAAATTGCTAGCAGTATGTTCAAAATCAGGTTGTTTCCATCGATTGGATTCCAATGCCTGATAAAGCGGCATCAGACCATATTGATTCCATTTCCTATCTTCATCATGTACGAAGCCTGTAATTAAAGTTCCTACAGGTCTAGTCTCATTGTACATAACATCTGCACTTTCATCTCCGGATAATTTAAAACGGATCTTCTGTTCCTCACCAATTAATATTCTTTCATCTTTGCTTTATCAAGAGATAAAACAAACAAAATCTTATCGCCAATCGGCTCATGCCTTCCAAATTTGTAATCCATTTTTTTACAAGAAATTTAGAAAGAAAGCCCACTCGTTTACGGGTGGGATGAATTTCGGGAAATTTTCAAAAATAAGAACGTATGTACTTGCGAATTGTATTTTTTTGTGCTATAGTAGAGACAATCAATCAGAAAACTATCCAAATATTTTTGAGGAGGATAACTATTGCATACGATTCGACTACCACTTAAAACAAGTACATCTGATAGAAAGTTTTTAGAACGACAATTTCATGCCATT
>JPZU01000001.1:2949981-2951000 GCA_000875945.1 Lachnospiraceae bacterium TWA4
TAAAGTAGTGGGAGGGTGTCAAGTTTATATTTAGTTCTTTTTTTAAACGAGCAGGAGCAGATGAGAGAGTTGTAATTCAATGGTCATTGGGATTTTTGGTTGGTATTACAATTCTAGCATTTATAGTTCTGCGTAGTATGAATTTTATCAGTTATAAGAGAAAAATTTCGAATATATAATTCTTGTAGTATAATGATAAATCAAGATATTATTTAAGGAGCATTCGTATATGACAATACAAACTAATCAGTTATTTCAAAAATATAAGCAAGAAATTTTAGATTCATTTATGAAAAAACAAGGTTTTGTAAAATATAAAACGAATAGTTATATTCGTTTGAATGAAAAATTTTTAGTTGAGTGTATTTGTATTAAAAAATCAAAAATTAGAAAATTTACATTACTAATTTCATTAGCTCCATTATATGTTCCAAATGTTTGTCTGCCTTTAGCACAGGGATTTGACTTAGGAAAAGTTATTACTAATGCTAATGAAAAAGAAAAATTTAAATCTTTTTGGTGGGATTATCGAGAGGATAAAGTAGCTAAAGAAAGTTTTGAAAATGTTGTAGAAGTTATTGAACAATTTGTTTTACCATGGTTTTCACAATATCTAAGTCCTAAAATCTATCAAGAAGACTTAAAGAATGGAAAAATTTTAGATGGTAATAATTCAATACAATGGCTGATCTATTTTTTATGAAAAATTATCAATTGAAACGAGCTAAAAAGTATGTAGAAGATATATCGAATATAAAAAATTTAAAAAGACTAGTAAATGAACTGAAGAATCCTACCATTTATTTTACAGAAATAGAAAATGAGAATATTGAAAGACTAAAACTTCTAAAAAAATTTTAGAGCAAAGAAGAATTGCTTGTATATGTGATGATTTTTTCTTTATGAGTAGTGATAGTAATCGAATCCTACTAGCTAATTATATAACAGATTTGGAGGATATAGTAGAAAATCACTCATTAAGTCTAGAAGAATTTCAAAAGGAATTAAACATTTTTTAA
>JPZU01000001.1:2954852-2956905 GCA_000875945.1 Lachnospiraceae bacterium TWA4
AAGAAAAAATAAACAATGGATTTATTGAGGATGAGATTTTAATCTCTACAGGAAATTCATTGATTGTACGTGGAGAGTATGATAAGGGAATAATTTTACTTCAAATTGCTCAAAAAAGAGGAGCAAAAGGTCCTCATTCAGATGGAATTACATTGTTTTTAAGACTAGCAGAATATGAATTTCTTCAAGGAAATGTTAAAAAAGGAATCGAATATTTAACACACGTTTGTGAAGAAGAAACGAGTAATTATGAGGAATCCATTGAGTTTCGTGGACTTACGGATGTTTGGCTAAAATATAAGCCTTATGTAGAAGGAAAAGTTCGTGAGAGTATTCAAAATGGATACAAAAAAACGAAAAGCCCTAGTGAGTGTACAAAGTCGATGGATGAGATTCTTTCAATGATAGATGAGGATAAATTATTGAAAGAGCTATCTATACATATGAATGAGTTATCTGCCGATGGAGAAGAGTTAAACTATCTAAATAATTGGGAGAAAAAACTATTTTACATTAATCAACTTTGGGAAGAAGTGAATTCAGGAGGTTTTGATACTTACCTTTATTATCATGGAAGGTATTTTGAACGAGCAAAAAAATCAGCTAGTGAAATGGAGATGAATTCACTGGTTGATTTATTAGTTGAAGTTGAAAAAGTATTTCCTAGAGCACGAGTACCCAAGAAACAAGAAAGAATCCAAGAAATTATGGACGATAAGGAATTAAATTTTGACGATTTGGATATGAAATTTTATGAATCAATGGATGGTGAAATTTCTAAAGGTTTGATTCAATATATAAGAGAAAATGGTAAGAAATTAAGATAATTTGGATAGGATTCTACTTATATTATGTAGTGTTAAGGAGTCCTTAAAACTAAAATAGGTGACATGGATTCGTCATGAGAGGAATTTGAGTGAGAATGGAAATTCGAGCAGTAGGTATAGTTGAAAGTTTAGAAAATATTTGTGAATATCTTGCAGAAAAGTTGTTTATGGATTATACTATGATATAGAAACAGGTGATGGTTAAAATGGATGAAAATAATAAACATGAGCCAATTCCTACAGAAAAGCAATTAGAAGTTATAAAAAAGTTTTGCTTATTGGATGATATATTCTTTGAAGCATTTATTCGAGATTTGTCAGCTTGTCAGGAATTGTTACAAGTTCTTTTAGAAGATGAGAAATTAGTAGTTAATCAAATTATTCCACAAAATAGTATAAAAAGCTTAATTGGTCGTTCAGTACGACTAGATGCCTTATGTACATTAGGAAATGGAAAGTTTTGCAATGTTGAAGTTCAAAGAAGCGATAATGATCATCATTTAAAGAGGATACGTTATAATTCTTCACTGATTACAACAAGTACAACTAAGACAGGAAGTAAGTTTAAAGAAATCACAGATGTGATTGTAATCTATATTTCTGAATTTGATTTTCTAAAAGATGGTCGTGTAATGTATCATATTGATCCTGTTGTACGTGAAACAGGAAAAGTTGTTGATAATGGAGTACAAATCGTTTGTGTAAATACAGTAAATGTTGATGAGTCTAAGGTGAGTCAATTAATGCAGCTGTTTGAGGAAAGTGATTTTAATAGTTCAAAATTTCCAAATCTTAGCAACCGAATGAAATATATGAAACATGATGAAGGAGGTCGAAAAGAGATGTGTGAATTGATGGATAAATATACAGAGGATTTAGTAAAAGAGAGTGAAGCTAGAGGTGAAGCTAGAGGTAAATTAGAAGGAGAGATAAAGAAAGCTAGAGAAACAGCAATTAAATTATATGCAAAAAATACAACACTTGAAGATATTGCAGATTTAGTAGGATTTTCAGTAGAAAAAATTAAAGAATGGGTATTACAGACTACGTTAGCTTAAATAGTTGGATTTACAGGGAATGAGAAATCATTCCCTAATTTTTATAGAATGTAGTTATTAAAAGGATATATAGTCTATGTCAAAAATACATTTAAAACAATTAAATGAGAAAAAATCGCATTTAATTGTTGGATTTTTGATTTGAAGAGATATAATAATAATAAAAGA
>JPZU01000001.1:2960815-2973785 GCA_000875945.1 Lachnospiraceae bacterium TWA4
TTTTTTCTTGCATTTAGATATAGTTTATGCTAAAATAAGAACATACATTCTAAATAAATAAGAATGTATAATAATTACAAGAGTGATACAAGAGTGATTAGTAATAGGAGTAATAGGATTAAGGCGAAAAAGGTTTCGAAAGTTTGGAGTAGAAGGATTTCAGAAAATAGGGTTGAACAAATCTTCAATTAGTAATTAAAAGAGTAATGAAGAAAATAGTGATGAAGATATTAATTAAAATTTAGTCAAAAGGAGGTATAGGGGAGTTTTACACTTTCTTTGAAATTGAGTGTATTTATTTCATAGTAGGTTGTAAGTCTCTTAATGCTAAAAATGATGATAAAGAGATTTAGAATGGTTATCGTACCAATGAATATTGTTACAATACCACAGGGATGGTTGACATGCTTTACTACATCTGCAGATGGTTATGTGGGTTCTGGATTAGCAAAAATTATGAATGATACATTTCATTTAGAAGATGCATTGTATGATAGAGATTGTTTGGTTGGCACAACTGAAATTATTGGGTCTCATGCAGCAATTATTGTGAAGTCAAACTCATATGATGAAGTGGATGAAAGTTTATTGAGAGCTGCCTTAGAAGATTTACGAACAAAGTGTGAAGAAGAACATATTGATAGAATTGCAATGCCAAAATTGTGTACGGGTGGAAATAGTTTGAGATGGAAAACTGTACGTACAATAATTCGAGATGTATTTGGAGATTCTAAAATTTTCATTATGATTTGTGACCAATAATTTTACGGAAAGGATTTTTGAAATTATGAATAGAGTACCTACATATCTTGTTATGGTAACTGCAAATAACAATAATAAATATTATAGAATGTTTCCTGATGGTGACTATTTTAATGTAGAATTTGGTCGTGTTGGTGCGAGTTGTCAACACACTAGATATGATATGAGTCAATGGGATAAAAAATATAAAGAAAAAATTCGTAAAGGTTATGAAGATCAGACGGAGTTGATGAAGGACTTGATTCAGGAAATAAAACCAAAGACTGATAAAAAATATAAAGATATTGAAAATCAGGTTATAAAACAGATTGTCGATAAATTGCAGTCTATGGCAAGGGCAACTATTCAGAAGAACTATAGAGTCGGTGCAAATGAAGTAACACAAGCTATGGTTGACAAGGCTCAAAATCAGATTGATGATATGGTAAGTCGAGCAGATAAGACAACGAAGAAAAGATTCAATGAGGATTTGTTACAGTTATTTATGATTATTCCTCGTAAAATGGGAAATGTGAATGAATATTTAGCAAAACACAAATCAGATATTGGAGAGATTTTGACCCGTGAGCAGGATCTGTTGGATGTTATGAAAGGTCAGGTTGTGCAACATATTGTATTGAATGAGGAACCTGAAGAGACTATAAAATTAGAGGTACCACAGCAGACAATTTTGGAAGCTATGGGACTTGAATTTGAGGAAGTTACAGATGAAGAGGTAGAACATATTAAGAAGTTACTTGGCAGCAGTAAAGATAAGTTTAAGCAAGCATGGCGAGTAAAAAATTGGAAAACAGAAGCAAGATTTAATGATTTTGTGGAGAAGGAAGGTATTAAACGAATTAAGGAGTTATGGCATGGGTCGAGGAATGAAAATTGGTGGAATATTATCAATACAGGTTTGGTTCTTCGTCCTACAAATGTTGTTATTTCAGGTAAAATGTTTGGAATGGGTACTTATTTTGCGCCAAAGGCTCAAAAGAGTATTGGATATACTTCGCTTTTGGGAAGTTATTGGGCAAGAGGTAATGAAAAAACAGCTTACATGGCTGTGATGAAGGTTGCATATGGAAAACCATATAATGTAAATAGTTTTGATGATAAGTATTGTAATTTTAATTATGAGAAATTGCAGAAGGAGAAACCAGGTGCAAATTGTTTACATGCTCATGCAGGAGATATGCTTCGAAATGATGAGATTGTAATTTATAAAGAAGAACAGTGTACGATTGAGTATTTGGTTGAAATTGGATGATATTAATAGTTGATAATCTGTTCTGTATAATAATTGAAATTAAAAATTCAATCTTCCAAAATTCCTTGATATTTCAAGGCTTTTCGCATATCAAACGCTCAAATTTTATGTAAATTCCCTTGTTTTTTCCCTTACGGGCGAAAACAAGGGAAACTTTTTTATGTTTGCCCGACTACCTTATCCAGCAGTCTTGCAGAGGTATGCTTCGCTTCCCTTGTAGAGTGAGCGTAGATACTCATTGTGGTACTGATGTCGGAATGTCCCAGTAGCTCCTGCACATCCTTCGGTCTTGCCCCTCCGTTGATGAGGTTGCTTGTGTAGGTGTGACGGAGTGTGTGGAAGTGGAAGTCCTCCATTCCTTCAATGGTTTTCTTCGCCTTGCAGCAGACCTGCTCCACAGAAGAGGAGCTTACAAAAGCCCCATCCGGGCGGAGGCATACAAAGGAGCTTTCCTTGTAGTCCTCCGGCACTTCCTCCGACCTTTGCAGCTTGTAGACCTCGTAGTAGGTGCGTCCCTTTTCCTGTACCGTCTTGTAGTAGTTCAGATAGTAGAGCGTCCCGTACTTGAAGCGGTTTTTGTGCTGTTCGGTCTTGGCGGTTTTCAGGATTGCTGCCAGTGTGTCACAGAAGTCCACGGTACGGATTTTGCTTCGCTTGGTGGGTCCAACCTTGTACTTGTGCCTTGTACCGTTGTAACGCATACTGCGGCGTACAGTTAGGTATTGCTCCTTAAGGTTGATGTCCTGCCAAGTTAAGCCGCATACCTCACCGATACGCAAGCCCGTGTAGTAGGCAATCTGTACTGCCAACAGTGCTGGGTTTTGTTGTGATATACTAGACTTGTAACAGAGGTGACCGATTGATATAATAGAGATATTACAGAAAAGAGGTCAACGATATGTCACAAAAACATTATGAACCAGAGTTTAAGAAGAAACTAATTCGACTACATATTGAAGAAGGTCGAAGTTATCCAAGTCTTTCAAAAGAATATGGAGTAGCTAAATTTACTATTTTAACATGGTGTAATCAATACATCAAAGAATGCCAAGAACAAGCCGTTGATTCTAAAGAAGGAAACTCTCAATTAGCTGAACTAGATTTGATGAGAGAAAATTTACGTTTAAAAAAGGAGCTAGAGGAAGCTAGAAAAGAGAATTTATTTTTAAAAAAAGCAGCGGCATTCTTTGCGAAAGAAATCGATTAGAGGCTTATCGATTTATCGATGCTTATGGAACGTTATTTGGAGTACGTTGGTTGCTTAGACGATTATCTATCTACCCTAATACTTATTATAACTATAAAAAGAATAAAAAGGATGATTACCATAAAGAAGTTCATGTAACTCAAAGTATGAGCAAGGCTGGATGCCCTTATGACAATGCACCAATGGAAAGATACTTTAATACATTGAAGAATGAAGAAATGAAGTTTACAATTAAAATATTAGATTAATCGGTTAATAGTGTTACAAAAATGCTTGACTAGAACAATTCATGTTAGCGCATAAGCCAGACTGTTGATTGTTCGGCTTATGCGCTTTTTTTGAAATTCTTTTTAGGAGGTGGATCATGTTGTATTCAAAGAAAATGCAATCCTTCGTTGTTATGATAATACTTGTATTGATTACCTTTATAGGTGTTGTTTCCGGCTGCTCCAACAACAATAAATACCAGAAACTGTCAGAACTCGATGATGATTTGCTTATTCAGCGTCTTACAGATCATGAGATTATGATTCCTGAAAATCTAGAAACATCTGTAATACGAAATGCTGTTGCCGATCTCGAAGTTGATCCTAATAGACCTTCACCGCCCGTTAGTTGGACAGCGTATTTAGAATTCTATGAAGAATTAAGAGGTTATGTGAAGGAATATTATGCCAAAGGTTCTTGATGTTATATAAAGTAAATGAAGGATATATGTTAAATTAACATGGAGGTAGTTGTACATCTATCTAGATAATAATGATTGAAGGAATTACCATGTATTATTCTTATAACATTCAGTTTTGCTTATGGCGAGCATGTATGTGGCTTGATCCCAAGTTTTGGAGAGGACAGATCAAAATCATTCATATTTGCGCATAAGTAAGACTGTTTATGAGTCAGCTTGTGCGCTTTTTGTTTATTTGAAGTTGTAGACGCTAGGAACTCCGCCATATGAAAGAAGAGGTAAAACAGATGAAAAATATTCTTAGTTTTTTATTCGCAATATTTTTGTTGCTATCAATATCTGGTTGCTCCACAGTTACCGATAAAAATGATGTTGCTATCTTGCCGCCTACTCGTGTAGGTACTTCCAGCATTCAAGCATCATTAGTTGATAAATACACATTTGAATCAGCGTTTCTCGAGGCTGATGTTGTTGCACGGATTGAGATTGGAAATTGGATCGCTGAGGACACAGACATCTATACAACATACTACGAAGCGACAACCTTGCAATGCTTTAAAGGTTCACTTCCCGAATCCTTTACGCTTCTTCAAGACGGTTGTTCTGCGGCAACCATGAAAGAATACCCGCTGTTCAAAAGTGGTAATGAAATCTTGGTTTTTTTGAATAAAGCGACAGGGGTTACCTATGACTCACCGTATTGGATAATTGGCTCGTTTACTACGCTTTTAGATGTTTCTTATGATGAATACGGAAATCGCTATTATGCTGACCGTTATGGTTTTTTGGGCGAGTCTGTAGAAGTTAGGACTAACTATGCGTATGAAATAACAGTTTCTAATGAGATTCTATCTATTGCCAAAGCAAAAGATTCAATTATTTCTGAAATGCGATACTCTTATCCTTACATCTTTTCAGAAGAAGACATATTAACTCTGATAGAGAAGCAATAAGCGAAATAAACTTGTAGCAGGAGGATACATCTATGAAGAAAAAAATCATACGGAAGCATATCTTGTATATACTTGTTGTACTCTTTATATTCAGTAGTAGCCCGCATGTATTTGCACATTCATCTTCACAAGAGGGAATTTTAGCAAAAACTTATCATTCGTATGGTGGTTACTATATTGGTGGAGAGGATGTTGGCTGGAGTATTGATGAAGGGTTGCATACAAATGGAACAACTTTAACTTATTCTTTTTCGAGTACAGATACTTATCTTAATAGTATATACAAATCCTATGTTGCAAGCGGTGTAAGTAAGTGGAGTGGAACTGTAAATATAATTAACAAAACGGACGGTTCCGGAACTGGTCAAATTAGCACGATGAATAGTCCGAATACAGGTACTGTCGCTATGTTTTGTAAGGCTTCTGCCAACAGTAGCACAGGGCATCTTACATCTTGGCAAATTGTAATGAATCGTGCATATACTCAATCGGCAGTTGTACTCGCCCATGAACTTGGCCACGCAATTGGATTAAACGATTTGTATGCATCTAAAAACTCTGGAAAACTTATGTATGGTTACACCAGTGGAACTGCTACCAGTCCAACTACATCTGATAAATGGGGAGCTAAAGTTATTACTGGTGGTCACTCTTCTCATACATGGGGATACAAGTTTGTGTCGCTGTCCCCACAGACCTATCGGCTGTTCTTCTTCGGGTGGTAAGGTCAGGCAAGGGAAGTAATAGTCTCCCCGTTGCTCATACCATAGCCCATTGCTTTCATCATATATGTAGTTGTCCATCTGTAAATCCTCCGGTTAAAGTATATTCGCACATATGTCACAGTTCCCCGATTGCTACACCATGTTATATCGTGTTATGAGTTTTTCCTTCCCTTGATTTTTCCCTCACGGGCTTCTAGAGAAGGGGTAAAACAGTGTGAAATCGTATAAAGGGATAGGGCGAGCAAACTGCGATAAATCCTTTATTTCAAGGTTTTCGGAGGATTTTATTAACACCCTATGACAGCTAACGAGAGATCATTATTGGGTGAAATTTTAATTGATATTTATCGATTATGTAAATAGTAAAATGCTGATAGGTAATAGTATCTCTAGTTTGTTTATTTAATAATAAATTATTATTGTAAAATCAATGTTATTAGAAAGTTTGTCGTTTAATTAAATCATAAAAAAGTTGCAAAGGTGTACAATTTGTGAGAAAATAATATTCAATTCTTTAAAAAATTAACTAGTATATTCGTGTGACTTAGTTATGTGAGACTCCACGAATACAAAATGTAGTAATATACAAAATGCAGTAATTAAATTACCAAATAGTTTAGGAGAAAGAAATGAACATACAAATTTTTGGCACAAAAAAATGCAACGATACAAAAAAAGCACAGAGATTTTTTTAAAGAGCGAGGAATTAAAATTCAGTTTATTGATATGAAAGAAAAAGGAATGAGTAAAGGAGAATTTAATTCAGTTGCTCAGGCAAATGGTGGAATGGAAGCAATGCTTGACTTAAATTGTAAGGATCAGGATACATTGGCACTAATTAAATATCTTGCTCTAGAAGATAAACTTCAAAAATATTAGAAAATCCACAGGTGATAAAAACACCTGTGGTTAGAAATGGAAAACAGTCGACAATTGGATATCATCCAGAAATTTGGAAGGAGTGGAAATAATTTATGAAGGCAAAACTCATTCCAAGAATTGATATCCATGATCGAAAAGAACGAAAATTACTTTCTGTTTTATCTTGTCCAAATTGTGGAATTTTAAAACAAGGAGTTCCAGAGGATTTAGATGAGTTTTCAAAAGAGATATTAGATCGAATGTAAGGACTTGAAGCTTCAGTATTTCAGATTATTCCAAATTTATTTTATCCATAGTTGCTTTTAATTAGTTCACTTGTATTTATCTTTTTAATTAATAAAGAGTATCTATAAATGGCTTCGATGAGATACTCTCGACATAAGGAGGGAATAACACACGTCTTTGAGACATCTGTACGAAATAAAGACGTACAGATGTCAGAAAAGTTCTTGTACACTAAAATATGGAAGCTGAAAAAATTTTGCAACAGCCTCTCTTTTTTATTTAATTATTCCCACTCAATGGTTCCAATTGGCTTTGGAGTAAGGTCATAAACTACTCGGTTAATACCAGGCACTTCATGAGTGATACGGTCAGTAATCTTATGTAATAATTCGTATGGAATTTCTTCAATAGTTGCTGACATTGCATCAACTGTATTTACTGCACGAATAATTGCTGGCCATCCTTCATAGCGAACACCATCTTTTACACCAACACTCTTAAAATCTGGTACAGAAATAAAGTACTGCCATACTTTACCTGCTAATCCATTCTTATCAAATTCTTCTCTAAGAATAGCGTCTGCTTCACGAAGCGCATTTAGACGATCACGAGTAATTGCACCTAAGCAACGCACACCAAGTCCTGGGCCAGGGAATGGTTGACGATAAACCATGTTATGTGGTAAGCCAAGTGCTTCACCAACTACACGTACTTCATCTTTGAATAATAATTTCACAGGCTCTACAAGCTCAAACTTTACATCTTCTGGAAGGCCACCTACATTATGATGAGCTTTTACTCCATCTTTAGATTCTAAGATATCTGGATAAATAGTTCCCTGTGCTAAGAAAGAAATTCCTTCTAATTTAGCTGATTCTTCATCAAAGACTTTAATAAATTCTCCACCAATAATTTTACGTTTCGTTTCAGGTTCTGAAACACCTGCAAGTAGGTCAAGAAAACGGTCAGTTGCATCAATATAAATAAGGTTTGCACCTAAGCTTTCACCAAAAACTTTAATAACCTGTTCACTTTCACCCTTACGCATAAGACCGTGATTTACATGCACACAAACAAGCTGTTTTCCAACTGCTTTGATAAGTAAAGCAGCAACAACTGAAGAATCAACACCACCGGATAAAGCTAATAAGACTTTTTTATCTCCAATCTGTGCACGAAGAGCTTCTACTTGTTCATCAATAAAAGCTTTTGCAAGTTCTGGTGTTGTAATACGTGTCATGTTCTCAGGACGTACATTTGTATCCATATCAATTCCTCCAAATTTTAAATAGTTTTAATTGCTATCAATTTTTACATTATAGCACTTATAGATATAGTTGTCATGTAAATTTTTAATATTTTTCATCATAATACATGAAGGTAAAAAAATCAACTAGCAGAGATACTGGATAAATAAAGAAAAATTCAAGTTCAACATACATAGTTAGTTTGGCGTTTAAATAGACCAATAAGTATTGCTGTTTTCTTCTAAACATGATACACTTTTTAGTAGAAAATATTTTAAAAGAAGGTTTATTTATGTCTAATGTAACATCTAAAAGTCAGGTCAATTTGACTAGTGGCTCTATTCCTCGTGGGATACTTGCGTTTGCTATCCCGCTTTTTTTCGGGCAATTGTTGCAACAACTTTATAATATGGTTGATGCATGGGTCATTGGAAATTTTGCTGACAATGATTCGTTTGCAGCGATTGCATCAACAGGAATTGTGATCTTTTTGATTATTGGGACGTTTTCAGGGTTTGCTACAGGAAGTAGTGTAATTATTTCTATTTACTTTGGTGCAAAAGATGAGGAAAATATTTCAAAGTCTATTCATACGAATTTTTTGTTAGCAATTATTGCTTCTATATTGGCAACAGTCATTGGTATATGGATGACACCATACTTGCTTAAATGGCTTGGAACGCCTGATTCAGTTATGCCTAAAGCAATTACCTATCTGACAATTTATTTTGGTGGAGTTTTCACAGTTGTTTTATACAATTTCTGTATGGCTATTATGAGAGCATTAGGAGATAGCCTACATCCACTTTATTACCTGCTATTTTCAGCAACCGTGAATATTTTGTTAGATTTTTTGTTGGTTGTGCATCCAGCATTTCAATGGGGCGTGAAAGGAACAGCTATTGCAACGGTTGTATCTCAAGGTCTTAGTGTCATCTTATGTATTTGGCGCATGTGTCATTTAAAAGACTGTACGCGTTTAGATTTTAGAAAACTTCATTTTTATCCGCGTATTATGCATATGGTACTTAAGCAAGGAATGCCTTCTGGTCTGCAAAATGCAGTGATTACTTTAGGAAATTTGGTAATACAAAAAAATGTTAATTCGTTTGGTGCTTTTGCAATGTCTGGTCAAGGAGCTTATAGCAAGATTGAAGGACTAGTATTTCTTCCAATTATGAGTATGGCAATGGCTCTTCCAACATTTGTCAGTCAAAATTTAGGTGCAGGAAACTATTCCCGTGCTAAAAAAGGAGCATTGTTTGGTATTCTTTTTGGTGTTACTACTGCAGAACTTACAGGTATTTTAATTCGAATATTTACAGAGCCTTTTTTACGTATATTTGTAGATGAACCAGAGGCTTTGAAATATGGAATGATTCATGGACACATAGTTAGTCTTTTCTTCTGTTTACTAGCATTTTCCCACTGTGCGGCAGGTATAATGAGAGGATGTGGAAAGTCAATAATTCCAATGGCAGGTATGCTTCTATCGTGGTGTTTTATTCGAATTATTTATGTTACAGTTACCTTACACTTTTTCCCGGTTTATCAGACAATATCGTGGGCTTATCCGATTACATGGGGAATCACATCGATACTATTTGTGATTTACTTATTTAGAATAGATTGGGAACATGTCTTTAAGAAATAGATTTAAAAACTTATTGGTTAATGGTATGAATCAATTAAAAAATATAAATACTAATATAAATACTAAAGAAGATAAAAGTTAGGAGGATGAATAGAAAATTTATGACAACACGAGAAGAAGCATTAGCGTATGGTTTATCATTTCCAAATACGTATAAAGATACGCCATTTAGTGATACAAATTGGCAATTAGTTCGAGTAAAAGATAGTAAAAAGACCTTTTTGTGGACTTATGAGCGAAATGGATATATAAATTTGAATGTGAAAGTAAATCCCGAATGGAGAGATTTTTGGAGAGAAGCTTATGAGTCAGTGATTCCTGGATATCATTTAAGTAAAGAACATTGGAACACTATTATTTTAGATGGCAGTATTCCAGCAGATGATATTAAACGAATGATTGCTGAAAGTTATGATATTATTACAGATACTCCTACAAAACGAATCTATGAAGCAGTAAAAAAGATTCCAAAAGGAAAAGTGGCTACTTATAGCCAAGTGGCTAAGCTTGCTGGAAATGGAAAAATGTCACGAGCTGTGGGAAATGCACTACATAAAAATCCAAGCCCAGGAATAATTCCATGTCACCGAGTGGTAAATGCAAAGGGAGAATTAGCTGGAGATTTTGCTTTTGGTGGAGCAGGAGCACAGGCAAAGCTTTTAGAATCAGAAGGGGTCAAAGTCATAGATTCTAAAGTTGATTTAAAAAAATATCAAATGTAAGAGATATAAGAGACAATGAAGGTATTTTTTATTCTTTGATTGTATTTTTCTGAAATAGTAGTATAATATATGACGGAAAATCGTTAAAGGAGAGGTATACTACAATGGAGAAGAAAAGTAGAGCAAATTTTTCGGGTAAGTTAGGCTATATTCTAGCTACCGCAGGTGCGTCCGTCGGATTAGGAAATATTTGGAGATTTCCATATTTAGCGGCAAAATATGGAGGAGGAATTTTTTACTAATCTATATTATATTGGGATTAACCTTTGGTTATGCGATGATTATTTCAGAAACGGCACTTGGAAGGTTATCAAGGAAAAGTCCTATTGGAGCATTTAAGCACTTTACAAAGAGTAAATTTGGTGCAGTAGGGGGATGGGTTAATGCAATTATTCCAATTATTATTGTTCCTTATTACAGTGTAATTGGTGGTTGGGTACTAAGATATTTTGTGGAATATGTTAAAGGAAATGAACAAAAATTAGCACAAGAAACGTATTTTACAGAATTTATTTCAGATGCAGCAAGTTCTGAAATTTTCTTTTTAATATTTGCAACTATTACCATTTTAATTATTGCTCTTGGAGTAAATGCTGGAGTTGAACGACTTTCAAAAATTATGATGCCAGCATTATTAGTATTAGCATTAGGCATTGCAATTTTCTCCATTACTAGACCTGGAGCATTTGCTGGAGTTTATTATGTATTTGTTCCTGATTTTAGTAAGTTTTCATTGATGACTGTAGTTGCTGCTACAGGACAGATGTTTTATTCACTATCTATTGCTATGGGAATTTTATATACATTTGGTTCTTACATGAAAGACCATGTAGATATTGAAAAATCAACCTATGAAGTGGCAATTGTGGATTCAGTAGTAGCAATTTTAGCAACATTAATGATCATTCCTAGTGTATTTGCTTTTTCAAAAGGAGATGTAGCAGGAACTTTGAATGCAGGCCCTTCCCTATTATTTATTTCATTACCTAAAATTTTTGCAGATATGGCAGGTGGAAGAATTGTAGGACTTTTGTTCTTTGTTATGGTATTATTTGCAGCAATGACAAGTTCAATTGCTCTTTTAGAGAGTGCTGTATCAACATTTGAAGATGAATTCCATTTAAGTCGAGTACCATCTAGTATTCTTATGGGAATTATTATGGCTGGACTTGGAACCTTATCAGCAATGGGATATAATGCACTTGCATTTATTAAACCAATTGGAATGCAGTTTTTAGATTTCTTTGATTTCTTAACAAATTCAGTTATGATGCCAATTGCAGCGCTTACTACTTGTATTTTATTATTAAAATTTACAGGAACGCAAATCGTCATTGATGAAGTAAAGAAGTCTTCAAGTTTCTGGGGAACTAAGATTTATATTTTTACAATTAAATATTTATCTCCAATTTTATTAGTAGTTATTTTTGTTAGCTCAATTCTAAGTGCTTTTGGAATCATTACTGTATAAAAGTTGAAATTATTTAGGGGACTGTTTACAACAGTCTCTTTTTTGTTGTATAATTTTATGACGTTGAGTGGCAATATCTTTTGTACCCTAGTATCATAAAATTAAAAATAAATAAGGAACTAAACAAATGATAAATAGAGAACATATAAAGAAAACATTTGATTCATATGTAAAAAATTATAATTTAGAAGACCCTAAAATTTATTTAAAATATGAGCACACCTATTATGTAGCAACCAATTGTGAACGAATTGCAAAGACCTTAAATTTATCTAGTGAAGATATAGACCTTGCGTGGTGTTTGGGGATGTTTCATGACATTGGTCGCTTTGAACAGGTACGAAGATATCATACGTTTCAAGATAAGTTTTCAGTCAATCATGCAATGCTTAGTGCAGATTTATTATTCGTAGATGGCTTAATTAATAGATTTTTAGTTCATTCAGAATTAGATTTGATGGAAAAAGCCATACGTTTGCATAATGTTTATCGATTACCAGAAGATTTAACGAGTCGTGAACGATTATTTTCAGATATTTTAAGAGATGCCGATAAGGTTGATATTCTTCGTGTTAATTGTTATACACCAAGGGAAGAAATCTATAATTTGCCTACTGAAGAATTTTTAACTTCTTCTATGACTGATGAAGTGTTTTTAAATTTAATGAATAAAGAACCTGTGAATCGTAAATATAGTAAAACAGGGATAGACTTTATTATGGGACATATTGGATTTGTATTTGATTTAGCCTTTGATGAGAGTAAAAAGATTATTAAGGAGCAAGGATATTTAGACCAGTTATTAAATTTTGAAAGTCAAAATCCACAAACAAACGAACGAATGAAAAAAGTAAAAGAGCTTGTGATAGCTAGTTTATAAGGAGGTAATAGTATGGCAAATAAAAGTGATTTATCAAGAGATGCCTTTATGCTAAAAGGACCGCTGGCACAAAAAGGTTATGATTGGTGGTGGCATTCATTTACAGGTTATCATGAAAAGACGGGGAAAGCAAAATCCTTTTTATTGAGTTTTTACCTGTAATCCAGCGCTTGGAGGCAATCAACCCCTATTGGACAAATTGTAGAAGCAGCGATTCCTAGCTATTTAATGGTAAAATGTGGTGCTTGGGGAGAGGATTGCTTACAACTTCACCGATTTATTGGATGGAATTGTGTAGAAAT
>JPZU01000001.1:2974008-2975028 GCA_000875945.1 Lachnospiraceae bacterium TWA4
ATTTTGGAATAAAGGCAAATGATTGTTACTTAGATGAATTTAAAACGAAAGGACAAGTTTTTGTATCTAAAGAGACTGCTAAAAAATCATCCTGAAACTATGAGCGATGCTGGTTGTATGCGATGGAAATTGTCAATTGATAAAAAAGTAGCTTTTCATGTAGGATATGGAGCTAGTAAGTTTTTTAGAATATTAAATGCATTTGAAATGTTTTGGCATGCAGAAGGTATGAAAACTGCTTATAAAGGCTGGGTTGAGTATAACGGAGAGAAATACCTAGTTCGTCCAGAAGATTGTTATGGATATGCAGATAAAAACTGGGGTGGAGATTTTACAAGTCCTTGGGTTTGGTTAAGTTCTAATCATTTAACTAGTAAGTTAACTGGTAAAAAATTAAATAATAGTGTATTTGACATTGGAGGAGGTAGACCTAAAGTTTTAGGTTTTGCCTTAAATCGAAAGTTACTTTCGGATTTTTGGTATGAAGGAAAAAGTTAACGAGTTTAATTTTTCTAAGTTTTGGTACTTTTTGTTTGACAAAATTTGATTGTAAGGAAACGGATACACAAGTTGTTTGGCATGTTGAACAAAAAACACTACTGGCAAAAATGATTACAGATATTACCTGTGATAAAAAAGATATGCTTCTTTTTAATTATGAAGCACCAAATGGATTAAAGCTTCACAACCGATTATGGAATGGAGGAACTGGTAAAGGAACGGTAAAACTTTATAAAAGAACACTCATGGGATATCAATTAATAGATGAAGTATTAGCAGAAAATGTTGGATGTGAATATGGAGAATATGTTTGACACAGACTTTAATATTTGATAAAATTTTAAAGAAGAGATGATATCTCATGCCAAAGATGAAAAGGCATCAGAGTTCTGTCAGCTAAAGGCATCAGGGCTCCGTCAGCTTCGCTGCCACCTCATGCCAAGGATAGGAGGAATTTTTATGCTAAAACAGCGTAAGTTTTGGGCGTGCTTAATGATTGTAAGTGCATGCATGTGTATT
>JPZU01000001.1:2975048-2992442 GCA_000875945.1 Lachnospiraceae bacterium TWA4
ATGGTAAGTCCAAAAAAATAAGGAGTTCTCAATGAACTCCTTTTTAAATTTAAATGTTTAATTTAAAATACTTAAATGCCGATGGCCGGACTCGAACCGGCACGGTGTTACCCGCTTGATTTTGAGTCAAGTGCGTCTGCCAATTCCGCCACATCGGCATACAGGTTATTCCTGCAACGCTAGATATAATACCATAGATAAATAAAAAAAGCAAGTACTTTTTATTTGATTTTGTGAATATAAAAAAAGGCATGGTGTAAACAGTAACAAATGTTAGTTGTAGATGAGAGATAGTAGTAGTTGAAATTTAAATCAGATTGTTGTATGATGAATGGAGCGAAAATTGGAGGGAGGATGACGATGACTTGTAGAGAAACTTGTTCCTTAGCAGGAGAATTTATTAAAAATCGCCTTCCAAGTTGGGAGTTAGAAGAATTTTTAGATCATATTAGGGAATGTTCTTCTTGTAGAGAAGAATTAGAATTAGATTATACGTTAGATTTGGTATTGTATTCATTAGAAGATGAATCACCAAATTTTGATTTTGAGGACGCCTTAGAAGATGTTTTATTAGCTGCCGAACAAAAGGTGTTTTATTGGACCATTTTAAATCGAATAAAAATAATTCTAACGACTGTTGTCTGTTGGTGTGTTGTAGTAATTTTAGTACTGCAAGTTTATCAATGGGTACAAAATGGATTTATTAAATAGTGTGGAGGTAAAAGTTTGGAAGGAAAAATTGTTTTAATAGATGGATATAGTATTATTAATCGAGCATTTTATGGAGTTCCAGAACTGACGAATTCAAAAGGTCTTCATACAAATGGGGTTTATGGGTTTTTAAATATCATGTTTAAAATTCTAGAAGAAGAACATCCAGACTATTTAGCTGTTGCTTTTGATGTTAAAGCGCCAACGTTTCGACATGAATTATATAAGGAATATAAAGGAACTAGAAAAGGAATGCCGACAGAACTTTTAGAGCAAGTTCCTGTATTAAAAGATGTACTTTGTGCAATGCAGATTCCAACGATTGAAAAAGCAGGTTATGAGGCAGATGATATTTTAGGAACACTTGCAACAATTAGTGAGAAAGAAGGATTATCTGTCTCTTTAGTTTCAGGGGATCGCGATTTATTGCAATTAGCAAGTGAAAAAATCTGTATTCGTATTCCTAAAACAAAACGTGGAACTACAACAATTGAAGATTACTTTACAAAAGATGTTGTAGAAGCTTATGGAGTGACTCCAACGGAATTTATTGATATGAAAGCACTGATGGGAGATTCTTCTGATAATATTCATGGAGTTCCAGGAATTGGAGAGAAAACTGCTGCTAAATTAATCATGCAGTATCATTCAATTGAAGCAATCTATGAGCATATTGATGAAGTAAAACCTACAAGAGCAAAAAATTCTCTTATTGAACATCCAGATTCTGCAAAGCTTAGCAAGGTATTAGTGACCATTAAAACCGATTGTGAGTTGGATTTTTCATTAGAAGATGCAAAATTAAAAGATTTGTATACACCAGAGGCTTATGAATTATTAAAGGGCTTAGAATTTAAAAAATTACTAGAACGTTTTGAATCGACAGTATCTGAACAAAGTGTTCAGTGGGAAGTTCAAGTAAAAGAAGAAGTTCCAGATTTAAAAGATTTAAAAGATTCTGCTAAAGACCTTGCATTAGCAGTTGTGCATGAGAATGAAAAGCTATTAGGACTTTCTATAACATTTAGTGATAAAGAGAGCTATTATATTGAAGATAAAGAAGCAATTAAAAAGTTATTAAGTCAAATTTCGGTATTTACAACCTTAAATTTAAAAGAGCAACTTCGTACATTGTGGAGAGAAAAAATGGACTACGAACCAGCAATTGCAGCTGTTGATGACCTTGCAATTGGTGCATATTTAATCAATCCATTAAAAGATACGTATGACTATGATGATCTTGCAAGAGACTATTTGGATGAAGTGATTCCTTCAAGACAAGATTTATTTAAGAAGCTTTCATTAGAGAAGGCAAAAGAGACTGAGCATCAAGCTTATCTAAATTATTGTGGTTATTTAAGTGCTATTCCTTATCGAGCTAAGAAAGCAATTTATAATCAATTAGAAGAAAATCAGTTAGTGAACTTATATAGAGAAATTGAGATGCCATTAGTTCTTACTCTTTATCATATGGAAAAAGAAGGAATTGGCGTGAATCGAAAAGGTTTAGAAATCTATGGAGCTAAGTTGTCTGAAAAAATCTCTGTGTTAGAACAAGAAATCTTTGCTCTTTGTGGTGAAGAATTTAATATTCAATCACCTAAGCAATTAGGTGTCATCTTATTTGAAAAGTTAGGACTTCCTTGTTCTAAAAAGACAAAGACAGGCTATTCAACAGCAGCAGATGTTTTAGAAAAATTACGTCCAAAACATCCAGTCATTGATATGATTTTAGAGTATCGCCAACTAACTAAATTAAAATCTACCTATGCGGATGGACTTAGCACGTTTATTGAAGCAGATGGTCGAATTCATGGAAAATTTCATCAAACGATTACAGCAACAGGACGTATTAGTAGTACAGAGCCGAATTTACAAAATATCCCAATTCGTATGGAAATTGGTAAAAAGATTCGTGAAGTCTTTGTGCCAGCTGAGGGCAAAGTGTTTATTGATGCAGACTATTCACAGATTGAGCTTCGAGTATTAGCACATTTGTCCAATGACAAGCGATTAATTGATGCTTACAATCAGGCAGAGGATATTCATGCAATTACAGCCTCTCAGGTTTTCCATGTGCCATTAGAAGAGGTAACGCCACAGCTTAGACGAAATGCAAAAGCTGTAAACTTTGGAATTATTTATGGACTGAGTGCATTTGGGTTAAGTGAAGATTTAAGTATTTCTAGAAAAGAAGCTGCTAGCTATATTGAAAAATATTTTGAAACTTATCCTTCAATTAAGAATTATTTAGATTATTTAGTAAAAAAAGCAAAGGATACTGGTAAATCAGAGACGATGTTTGGTCGAATTCGTCCAGTTCCAGAGCTTAACTCTAGCAATTTTATGCAACGACAGTTTGGTGAGAGAATTGCAATGAATGCTCCAATTCAAGGAACAGCAGCAGATATTATAAAGATAGCGATGGTGCGTGTAGATCAAAAGCTTCGAGAAGAAGGATTAAAATCTAGATTACTTTTACAGGTTCATGATGAACTTTTAGTAGAGGCAGTACCAGAAGAATTAGAGCAAGTACGAGAAATTTTAGATGAACAGATGCGAGGAGCTGCTAAGTTATCCGTTGTGTTAGAAACTGATAGAAATGAAGGAAAGAATTGGCTTGAAGCTCATTAATAATCATTCATAGATTGTGATAAATTGGGAGGAAACAGATGTAATAGGAATTACTGGTGGAGTAGGAGCTGGTAAGTCAACAGTATTAGATATTTTAGCAAAAGACTATAATGCTCAAATTATTGAGACTGATAAGGTAGCTCAGGATTTGATGAAACCTGGACAGTATTGTTATCAGAAAATCATTGATATGTTTGGTAAAGGATTAGTCGGAGATGATGGACAATTAGATAAAAAACGTATGTTTGAGCTTATTTTTAAGGATAAAGAAAATCAAGAACGAATTAATCACATTGTGCATCCAGTAGTTCGAGCTACTGTAAAAGAAATGATTAAAAATTCTGATAAAGAGTATGTTGTAATTGAAGCAGCATTATTGATTGAAGCAGGTTTTAGAGAGTTATGTGACGAGTTTTGGTATATCTTTGTATCAACCCAAGAGCGAGTAAAGCGTTTATATGAGCAAAGGGGCTATTCAGAGGTTAAATCCTATCAATTAATTCAAAATCAACTAAGCCATGCCCAGTTTTGTAAAAACTGTGAATATTTAATTGACAATGGAAAAAGCATAGAAGAAACAAGAAAGCAAGTTCATGAAATTTTAGATGGAGAACGCAAGTCATGAGGTTTATGAGTATTGCAAGTGGAAGTAGTGGAAATTGTATTTATGTGGGTTCTGATAAAACTCATCTACTTATCGATACTGGAATTTCTAAAAAGCGAGTAGAAGAAGGACTGAAGCAGGCAGAACTTACAGGAAATGACATTGATGCAATTTTAGTGACACATGAACATTCAGACCATATAAAAGGTCTGGGTGTTTTTTTAAGGAAATATCAAGTTCCAGTTTATTCTGCTGCTGAAACCCTAGAAGAAATTAAAAAAACTTCGTCGATTGGAAAGCTTCCAGAAGAATTGTTAATTCCAATTAATAGTCAAAAAAAATTTTCGATAGGTGATTTGCAGATTCTACCAATAGAAACCTCACATGATGCAATTCATCCTCTTTGTTATCGAGTGGATGATGGAAAATCTAGTGCAGCAGTGGTTACAGACTTAGGAGAATATGATGAAAAACTAATCAATAAATTACTTCATTTGGATGGATTATTAATTGAGTCTAATCATGATGTACGCATGCTTCAAACAGGACCTTATCCTTATTATTTAAAACAACGAATTTTAGGACAAAAAGGACACTTGTCAAATGAGAGTTGTGGAAAGTTATTAAATTATTTATTACATGATCAAATGAAGGAAATCTTTTTAGGACATCTTTCAGATAAAAATAATTTAAAAGAGTTAGCAAGCTTAAGTGTTAAAACAGAAATTGATGAGGGCTTTTGCCAGTATAAATCAGATGATTTTCCTATTCATATTGCAAAAAGACAGATGCCTTCTAAACTAGTAAACATTTAATTAATTATTTAATTGATATAACAAATTGTTATAAGACAAATGGATTATTTTATGTTATAATTTAAAAACTGGTAGATTAGGAGGTTAAGTTATGAGAAAACAACAGTTAGTTTCTTCATTATTTATTATAGGTATAGGTGCAATGTTAGGATTTACTGGTTGTAGCAATGGTACTTCTTCTACCCCTACAGAAGTTACCAAAGAGACTACTGCAAGTAGTGAAGGACACACAGAGCATGTGCATACAAAAACTCATAAGATTGCAGTAGCAACTTATAATCCGGAAGATGAAGAATTTAATTTATTTAAGGATTATTATAATCAGTATTTAGCAGGTGCATTGGATGTAAAATTTTATTATTCAGATGCATTGTTAGATCAAAGTGCAGTAGATGAATTTATTGAGAAAGCAAAAAAAGAAGGTTGTGAAGGAATTATTTCTTATGCAACCTATGATCTTGAAAGTTCATTAAAGGCTTGTGGAGATGATTTATATTTTGCTGTAGGTAGTGCTTATGTCAATCCTGAAGTATTTGATAAAGTTAAATCCAATACGAAATTTGTAGGTGTAAATGGTCCTTCAGAAGAGAATGAAGAAAAAAGCTGGCGTTGAGATGATTAAAAAATTAGCAGGAGAGAATGGTTCTTCTAAAAATTATGTCATTGTATCTGGTGGTTCAAATTTAGAAAACTATATGCATTTAACAAGAACGATTGGAATGTTAGAAACTTTAGAGTCAGACTATGGTTTTAAATTTGATAAAGATATTAAAACTGTAGCTAGTCAGAATGAAGTAGGTATTATTGGTACAAGTAGTGAGGGCGGAAGCGTTCTTATTTATCCAGGTTATTTTAGGAATAATATTGATGAATTTAAGCAAGCATTAGAAGGAAAAGATGTCGATGCAGTTGCTACAGTAATTCCTGCTAGTGATTTTATGGAAGCAATTACTGCTCATGAGACTACTCAAAATAAAGATATTGAAGTAGGAACTATTGACTGTTTTGGTGAAACGAATAAAGAGTTGTTTGAAACAAAAGATTCTTTTGGAAATTCAAAATTAAACTTCCTTGCAGGTAAAGAGGGTGCAATGGGAGCACCTGCGTTTGTTGGGTTATTAAATTCAATAACAGGGCATGAAGATGTTTTCCGTGAAGATGGAAATGCTTATAATTTACATCAGAATTTTGTTTATGCAGATTCTATTGAGCAATTTAATGAAATTAAAACTCAATCAGAAAGTATTTATAAAAATGCTTATAGTACTGACGAAATCATGAATGTATTATCGGTTTACAATTCAAGTACAAACTTTGATACATTTAAAAAATTTGCTGAAAAAGATTTATATTAAATTTAAATTAGATGGCACATTAAAAAAGGAATCTTAGAAATTGGATTCCTTTTTTATTTGACAAACATTCGTTGATATGCTATCTTTATCAACAAGAAAAGTTAAAGGAGACAAAAATTATGAGTAAAACAATTATAACTGTTCTTGGAAAAGATACTGTAGGTATTATTGCCAAAGTTTGCACCTATTTAGCGGACCATCGCGTAAATATTGAAGATATTTCTCAGACCATTGTACAGGATTATTTTAATATGATGATGATTGTAGATACTAAAAAATCAACAGTTCAATTTGGAGATATGGTACGTGAGCTTGAAGAGTTAGGAAAAGAGATTGGCGTACATATTCGTTGTCAGAGAGAAGATATTTTCACTAAAATGCATAGAATCTAAGGGGTAGACAGATGATCAATATATTTGAAGTAAATGAAACTAATCAGATGATTGAGCAGGAAATGCTAGATGTAAGAACTATTACAATGGGTATTAGTCTTTTAGATTGCATGGATGCTGATTTAGAAGTTTTAAATAACAATATTTATAATAAGATTACTCGTTATGCAAAAGACTTAGTAAAAACTGGAGAAGAAATTAGTTTAGAGTATGGAATTCCTATTGTTAATAAACGAATTTCTGTAACACCAATTGCACTAGTTGGTGCACCAGCATGTAAAACACCGAATGATTTTGTAACTATTGCAAAGACTTTAGATCGTGCTGCAAAAGCCGTAGGTGTAAACTTCCTTGGAGGATATTCAGCTTTAGTATCGAAAGGAATGACACCTGCAGAGAAAAATTTAATTCTTTCAATTCCACAGGCTCTTGCAAATACAGAGCGAGTATGTAGCTCAGTAAATGTAGGCTCTACAAAGACTGGTTTAAATATGGATGCTGTAAAGCTAATGGGTGAAATTGTTAAGGAAACAGCTCTTGCAAGTGCTGATGATCACTCTATGGGCTGTGCAAAATTAGTTGTATTTTGTAATGCACCAGATGATAATCCATTTATGGCTGGCGCTTTCCACGGTGTAACCGAAGGTGATGCTGTAATCAATGTTGGTGTTAGTGGACCTGGTGTTGTAAAGCATGCATTAGAAGGTGTTCATGGACAAAGCTTTGAAGAACTCTGTGAAACTGTTAAAAAGACGGCATTTAAAGTAACTCGTGTCGGACAGTTAGTAGCTAAAGAGGCTTCTGCTCGTCTTGGTATTCCTTTTGGTATCGTTGATTTATCTCTAGCACCTACTCCAGCAGTTGGTGATTCAGTAGCTGACATTTTAGAAGAAATGGGCTTGGAATCTGTTGGTGCACCAGGAACTACGGCTGCTTTAGCGCTTCTTAATGATCAGGTCAAAAAGGGTGGTGTTATGGCAAGTTCGTATGTTGGTGGACTTAGTGGAGCATTTATCCCTGTCAGTGAAGATCAAGGAATGATTAATGCTGTAGAGCGTGGAGCATTGACTATTGAAAAATTAGAGGCCATGACTTGCGTCTGCTCCGTTGGTCTAGATATGATTGTGATTCCTGGTGAAACTTCAGCAACTACGATTGCTGGTATTATTGCTGATGAAGCAGCAATCGGTATGATTAACCAGAAAACAACGGCTGTTCGTGTAATTCCTGCAATTGGATGTAAAGTAGGCGATAGTGTAGAGTTTGGTGGACTTTTAGGAACAGGTCCAGTTCAGCCAGTAAATACCTATGATTGTAGTGAATTTATTAATCGTGGTGGACGAATTCCTGCACCAATTCACAGCTTTAAAAATTAAAAATATTGACCAATTAGTAAACATTGGTTGTTTCAAATCTCCTTTTCTTACATATACTGATAGTACAGTAAGAAAGGAGATTTTTTTATGATGGAATACAATCGCTATAGACGTTATCAAAATCAAATGTCTAGTAATCAAAATCAGTCGACTCCACCTCCAAACTCAAATGATTGGGTAGTTGCAATGGCTTATGTTCCATGGCAAACTTATACAGAAACCTTTGATTTATCTCGTGGATTTCAGACAGGAACCATCTTTCCTGAGTTAAATAAGCCTTTTATGGCAGCGGGGAGGTGTGCTCGTTCATGATGGATCAAACCAATTTAATGCAAAAAATTTATGAATTAGGATT
Organism: Lachnospiraceae bacterium TWA4; assembly: GCA_000875945.1. Lineage (GTDB taxonomy): Bacteria > Bacillota > Clostridia > Lachnospirales > Lachnospiraceae > TWA4. The sequence goes on from JPZU01000001.1 coordinate 2,983,291, forward strand.
TGCTATGGATGATATGATTCTTTATTTAGATACTCATCCAGAAGATAATAATGCACTAAGTTATTATCATGAGGTGCAAAAGAATTATCAGAAATTATGGACTGAATATAATAATCAGGTACGCCCTCTTACCAATAAGACTGAAGTAAATACTCAGATTTGGAATTGGAATGTAGGAAAAATGCCTTGGGAAGGAGGATGTTAGTATGTGGGTATATGAAAAACGACTGCAGTATCCAGTAAATATTACAAAAACCGACCCTAAAATGGCACAGATTATTATTAGTCAGATGGGCGGTCCAGATGGAGAATTAGCAGCATCTATGAGATATTTATCTCAGCGCTATTCAATGCCATATAAACAAGTAGGAGGTCTTCTTACAGATATCGGAACAGAAGAACTTGCTCACTTAGAAATGATTTGTGCAATTATTTATCAGTTAACTAGAGACTTAAGTATTGAAGAAATTAAAGCTTCTGGATTTGATAAATATTATGTGGATCATACAACAGGTTTATGGCCACAGGCAGCAGGAGGAATACCATTTAATGCTTGTGAATTCCAATCTAAGGGTGATCCAATTACTGATTTAGTGGAAAATATGGCAGCTGAACAAAAGGCTAGAACAACTTATGATAATATTTTACGCTTAATCAAAGATCCAGAAATTTGTGATCCAATTAGGTTTTTACGTGCGAGAGAAATCGTTCACTTCCAGCGTTTTGGTGAAGGGCTTCGTATTGTACAAGAAAACTTAGATAGTAAGAATTTCTACGCATTTAATCCGGCGTTTGATAACTGTAAATAGTTACTTCCTTCGTCAGCAAACATGAAAATATCCTTGTGCAAGTACAAATAGTTTCATGTTTTAGCTGACTAGGAGCTGTAGCGTAGATAGATTAGTAGTTGACAATAGGAATGGTATCCTAGTATAATAATAGGATACTATTTCTTTTTTAGGGGGAAAACGGATGGCAGAAAAAATTGAAAAACAAATCCATAATTTGGTAGAGGATATTCTAGAAGATTATGGACATGGAAGAGCGGTTGATAAAATTAATAAGTACACAGACCCAGATAAGGAAGTAATTATTGATATTATTAATAAAATGCAAAAGATTATTTTTCCAGGATATTTTAGGGATAAGAAATACAGAAGTTATACAGCAACTAATAACGTGTATGTACTTGTAGAAGATGTGCTTTACAATTTAAGTAAACAGATTGCAAAAGTACTTAAATATATTACTAATAATTCAAATATCGAAGAAAATAAAAAACAAGCAGAATGTATTACTCTTAAGTTTTTACATCAGATTCCTAAGATTAGAGAATATATAGATTCGGATGTTCAGGCAGCTTTTGATGGAGACCCAGCAGCTTTTAATAAAGATGAAATTATTTTATCTTATCCAGGATTATATGCAATTATGGTACACCGAATTGCTCATGAGTTACATAAGCTTTGTGTGCCATTAATTCCGCGTATTATGTCTGAACATGCACATAGTTTAACAGGAATTGATATTCATCCGGGTGCTACGATTGGAAGATATTTCTTTATTGACCATGGAACAGGAATTGTTATTGGTGAGACTACAATTATTGGAGATCATGTAAAGATTTATCAGGGAGTAACCTTAGGTGCACTTTCAACAAGAGGCGGTCAGTCGCTTAAAGATGTGAAGAGACATCCAACGATTGAAGACAATGTAACTATTTATTCAGGTGCATCCATCTTAGGTGGAGATACTGTAATCTCAAAAGATGTGGTCGTTGGAGGTAATGTCTTTATTACAAGTTCAGTTTCAGAAGGAATCAGAGTAAGTGCTAAAACTCAAGAGTTAAATTATAGTGGTGGACTTGGAATAAAATAAAATACAGAAACTAAAAAAGGTTACCTATTAAAAAGGTAGCCTTTTTCTAATGGTTAGACCAATAATTGCAACCACAACTATTTTTACTAAATCAAGTGGAATAAATGGAAGTACACCAACAGCTAATGCCGCTTTGAAGCTTAAAGACATTTGATATGCTAGCCAAAGACTTCCAAAGATATAACAAATCAGAGTTCCAACAATCATAGCTAAGATACTAGGTAACAATTTTTGATTGGTATAGTCAATAACAAGTCCAGCAATAATTGCCATTGGAATAAAACCGAAGAGATATCCACCAGTAGGACCAAGTAGTTTAGCAGGTCCGCCAGTAAAACCTGAGAAAATTGGAAGTCCAACAAGACCTAGAAGCAGATAAATACATAGACTAAGTGTTCCACCCCAAGTTCCTAATAAATAAACAGCCAAAAGAGTTGCAAAATTTGTAAGTGAAATTGGAACTGGACCAATAGGTAGTGAAATAGGTCCGAGAATACAAATGACGGCTGTTAATAGAGCAACCTTTGTAATTGTTTGAATAGATAGTGAACTAGTTTTGGTTTGCATAAAAAATCCCCCTTCAATTAATAACTATGACTATAGTATAAAACCATAATACACAATTGTCAACTATATAATAACAAATAGTTAACAATTGTGTGATTAATTGAAGAGGATAAACCTTATAGAGCAGCAGTAATAGGTTTTTTTGATGAAATTTATCAAGAATTTTATTCAACCAATATTTATTAGAGAAAATTAATAATTATAATTGATTGCTAATGAATTTGTCAATAATTATATTGAAAAAAAATATCATTAAATAAAAAATGCTAGAAATTTAAAAAAATGATGATATACTTTACATAACTAAATTTTATTTACATGGAGGATTAAACATGAACTTTAATTTTAACAAACAACACACAGGATTATTTGCAGCAGGTTTAGTATTTGGTACAGCAGGTCTTAAGATTTTAACAAGTAAAGATGCTAAGAAAGCATATACCAATTGTATTGCAGCAGTTTTACGTGCAAAAGATTGCGTAATGAATACTGTAACAAAGGCTCAGGAAAATGCAGAAGATATTTTAGCTGAAGCAAAGCAGATTAACGAAGAAAGAGCTGCAGAAGAGGAAGTAATTGAAGACGAAGAAGTTGTAGAAGAGGAAGAAACTACAGAAGAATAAGGAATGATGATCGTTTATGAGATTTCAAATTAAACATCAGATTAAGGGACGTATGCGTATTCATTTGATGATGAAATGTCTTACAAGTGAAGAAGCGGATATTGTTCAATATTTTTTAGAATGTCATGTAGAGACTAAACAGGTAAAGGTTTATTCGAGGACAGCAGATGTTGTAATTTCTTATAATGGAACTAAAGACTCAGTTATTACTGCATTAAAAGAATTTGATTTTTCGACATTCAGAGTTCCTGAAGATCTTTTAGAAAATTCTGGTCGTAAGATGAACGACGAGTATAAAGAAAAATTAGTCATTAAAGTTGTTTCAAGAGGAATTACTAAATGGGTGCTTCCAACACCTATTCGAACAGTTTATACAGTCATTAAATCTTTTAAATACATAAAAGATGGTATAAAATGCTTATTTACAAGAGGATTAGAAGTTCCAGTTTTAGATGCAACAGCCATCGGTGTTTCAATTGCTCGAAGAGACTATAGTACTGCAGGTTCTGTTATGTTCTTACTAGGTGTTGGTGAACTCTTAGAAGAATGGACTCATAAGAAATCTGTAGGTGATCTTGCTAGGAGCATGTCCTTAAATATTGGTAAGGTTTGGGTAAAATATGGAGAACAGATAGTTGCCGTAAATCCTTCGAGGGTTTGCGCAGGTGATGAGGTTATTGTTTGCATGGGTAACCAGATTCCATTTGATGGAGAGGTATTAGGTGGAGAGGCAATGGTTAACCAGGCATCCTTAACTGGAGAAAGTGTACCTGTTAAAAAAGACAAAGGTGGAACTGTTTATGCAGGAACTGTTGTTGAAGAAGGCGAACTACGAATCTTAGTTAAAGAGGCTAAAGGTGCAACCCGATACGAAAAGATTGTTCAAATGATTGAAGAATCAGAGAAGTTAAAGTCAGAAGTAGAAAGTAAATCGGAGCATTTAGCTGATAAATTAGTACCTTATACCTTCTTAGGTACAGGACTTACTTGGTTAATTACAAGAAATGTAACAAAAACTCTATCGGTTTTAATGGTCGATTTTTCTTGCGCGTTAAAACTTGCAATTCCTATTACGGTTATTTCAGCAATGAGAGAAGCTAGTTCTTACAAGGTGACCGTTAAAGGTGGTAAGTATCTAGAGGCACTTGCAACAGCTGATACAATTGTTTTTGATAAGACAGGCACATTGACAAAGGCATGCCCAACAGTTAAAGAAGTGATTTCTCTTTGCGAAACTTCACCAGATGAACTTCTTCGAATTTCTGCTTGCTTAGAAGAACATTTTCCACATTCAATGGCAACGGCTGTTGTGGATGCGGCATTAGAAAAAGGGTTAGAGCATGAAGAAATGCACTCAAAGGTTGATTATATTGTTGCACATGGAATTGCATCTTGTATTAATCATGAGCGAGTAGTTATTGGAAGCTATCACTTTGTTTTTGAAGATGAAGCTTGTATTGTTCGAGAAGAATATAAAGAACAACTCCATCATCTTCCAGAAGAATGCTCTTATTTATATTTAGCAATTAATGGAATTGTTTCAGCAATCATTTGCATTGAAGACCCTTTAAGAAAAGAAGCAAAGGATGTTGTTCGTTCCCTTAAAGAGGCAGGATTTTCTAAAGTCGTCATGATGACTGGTGATAGTGATAAAACTGCAAAAGCAATTGCTAAGCGAGTGGGTGTTGATGAATACTATTCAGAAGTATTGCCAGAAGATAAGGCAAATTTTGTACTAAAGGAAAAAGAAAAAGGTCGGATTGTTGCAATGGTTGGAGATGGAATTAATGATTCTCCTGCATTATCAGCAGCAGATATTGGCATGGCGATTAGTGATGGAGCAGCAATTGCTCGTGAAATTGCGGATATCACTGTAGAAGCTGATAGATTAGATACTGTTGTAACCCTTAGAAATCTAAGTACATTGATGATGAAGAGAATACACAGTACTCATCGAACAATTATGACAGTTAATGGTGGATTAATTGCACTTGGAGTACTTGGAATTATTCCTCCAACAACATCAGCATTGTTACACAATGGAACAACGCTTGCACTAAGTTTAAATAATATGAAGAATCTAATATAAAAGGGGGCATATGCCCCCTAATCTTGTTATTGTCTATAATGTTCTAAGAAATCTGCCAACTTGCCAATCGATTCGGATAAGACCTCAACTCTTGGTAAATAAACAATTCTAAAGTGATCAGGTTGTTTCCAGTTAAATCCTCCACCGTGTACAATTAAGACTTTCTTTTCTTTTAAGAAGTCGAGTGCAAACTTTTCATCATCTAAAATATTAAATTTCTTAATATCTAACTTAGGAAATGCATAAAATGCTGCTTTTGGCTTTACAAGACTAACACCTGGAATTTCTTTTAATGTATTGTAAACATATTCACGTTGCTCATAGATTCGTCCGCCTGGAACAATATAACTGTTTACACTTTGATGTCCACCAAGTGCTGTCTGAACAATAGACTGTGCTGGAACATTTGAACATAAGCGCATATTTGAAAGCATATTAATTCCTTCAATATAATCTTTAGCCATCTCCTTATTTCCGCTTAAAATCATCCAACCAATTCTAAATCCTGCAATCATATGAGATTTAGAAAGACCACTAAAGGTTACACAGAATAAATCAGGAGCCAATGATGCAATTGAAATATGTTCTTCTCCATCCATAACTAATCGATCATAGATTTCATCAGAGAAAATGATTAACTGATGTTCTCTTGCTACGTTTACGATTTGTTCTAAAACTTCTTTTGGATAGAGTGCACCTGTTGGATTGTTTGGATTAATTAAAACAATTGCCTTGGTTCGATGATTGATCTTCTTTTTAATATCTTCAATATCTGGATACCAGTCAGATTGTTCATCACAGATATAATGCACAGCTTTTCCACCAGCAAGAGTAGCTGTAGCTGTCCAAAGTGGATAGTCTGGAGAAGGAATTAAAATTTCATCGCCATCATCTAAAAGTGCTTGCATACAGAGATTAATTAATTCACTGACTCCATTACCTGTATAGATATCATTGATTCCTACATTTGGAATATGTTTAATCTGAGCATATTGCATGATTGCCTTTCTTGCAGCAAATAATCCCTTAGAGTCGGAATATCCTTCACAATCAGTTAATTGCTGACGCATATCATAAACGACTTCTTCAGGTGTTCGAAAACCAAAAGGTGCAGGATTACCAATGTTCAATTTTAAAATATGCATACCTGCTTCTTCCATACGATTTGCTTCTTCTACAACAGGTCCTCGCACATCATATAATACATTATCTAATTTGGTTGATTTTTTAAAAGTTCTCATTTTATTCTCCTCCTGATTTTCATTAATAGTTTCCGTTTCTACTGTATCTCCTGCCAACCACGCAATATCGACTTCAAGTGCATTGGCTAATAATTTTAAAATATCTCGTCTTGGTTCAGTTTTGCCACTTAAATATTGGCTTAAATGACTTTTACCGATTTTCGTTCCTTCTTGTTCACCAAGTGATTCACATAATTTTAAAACATCGACTTGTTTTAAATCTTTCTTATCCATAACTTCCTTTAGACGAAGTGCAAATTCTGACATAAACCGTATCTCCTTTTAAAAATTTCTTTTATCATATCATAAGTTCAATTTAAGTTCAATTACTTTTTATAAAAAGTTCAAAATTTTAAACTACAATTTTGGGTATCTGTTCTTGTGCTTTATTTTGTGCTTGCATGAAAGACATATGTATGTTATAATTCTCAAATATTAAACTTATAGTGTCAGATTAGACACAAAATATGGAGGGTATACTTATGAAAAAATTAGTCACTCGTTATGTCGAGACTCCACTGATTTTGAGAATTGTCATTGGATTAGCGATTGGTATTGTGTTAGGATTAGCACTTCCATCATTTAGCTTTGTCTCAATCTTTGGTAGTATCTTTGTTGGAGCCTTAAAATCTATTGCACCAATCTTGGTATTTGTGTTAGTTATTGCTTCTTTAGCTAGCGCAGGAAGTGGAATTGGAAAGAGATTTGGTACAGTTATTTTTTACTATATGCTCAGTACATTTTTAGCTGCATTTTTTGCAGTAGTTTTAACCTTTTTATTCCCAGTTAAAATTCCTCTAACACAGGCTGTTGAACAGGCAGCTCCTTCAGGACTTGGAGAAGTATTTACTACATTGTTAAATAACATTGTAGCAAATCCAGTTGCATCTATTATTAATGCAAACTATGTGGGTATTCTTTCTTGGGCAATTGTTTTTGGTTTAGCACTCAGAGGTTGTGCTTCACAGGCAACTAAAAACATGCTTACAGAATTATCAAATGCTGTATCAAAAGCTGTTGCATGGGTTATCCAATTAGCACCATTTGGTATTATGGGTCTTGTATTTGGCTCTGTAAATGAATATGGTCTTGAAATCTTTAGAACTTACGGAAAACTTCTTTTAGTATTAGTTGGATGTATGTTATTAGTTGCATTAGTAGTTGATCCATTAATCGTTGCAGTTTCATTAAAGAGAAATCCTTATCCACTTGTATTTAGATGTCTTAAAGAATCTGGTTTAACGGCTTTCTTTACTAGAAGTTCTGCTGCAAATATTCCAGTAAATATGGAACTTTGTGAAAAGTTAGGACTTGATAAAGAATATTATTCAGTAGCAATTCCTCTTGGTTCTACTATTAATATGGATGGTGCTGCAATCACTATTACAGTAATGGCATTAACTGCAGCATTTTCTTCAGGAGTACAAGTGAATTTTGTTATTGCAGTAATTTTAAGTTTTGTTGCAACTTTAGGTGCTTGCGGTGCTTCTGGTGTTGCTGGTGGTTCACTTTTATTAATTCCTATGGCTTGTTCTCTTCTTGGTGTTTCTCAGGATATTGCAATGCAGATGGTAGGTGTAGGATTTATTATTGGTGTTGTTCAAGACTCAGTTGAAACAGCTATTAACTCTGCAGGTGATGTTATGTTTGCAGCTACTGCAGAATTTAGAGATTGGTTAAAAGAAGGAAAAGAAGTAAAATTCTAATATAAAAAAGAACTCCTTTTTGAAAAGGGGTTCTTTTTTGCAGGTTAATTAAAAAAGGAAAAAATTAATTTGGTTTTTTGATACCTACTTCTTCTTCGATACAATCCCAATCAATTGCTCGGTCTTTAAAATAAGTTTCAATATCCTTTTTACCTATAGGACGAAGAACCTTACATGGATTTCCAACAGCAACGACATTGCTTGGAAGATCTTTGGTTACAACACTTCCTGCTCCGATAACGACATTATCTCCAATAGTAATGCCAGGTAAAATGATTGCTCCAGCTCCAATCCAACAGTTCTTGCCAATATGAACTGAGAAGTTGTACTGGTAGTTATTTTGTCTAAGGTCTGGGTAAATGGGGTGACCAGCAGTAGCAACCGTGACATTAGGACCAAACATTGTGTAACTTCCTACATAGATATGAGTATCATCAACCATCGTTAGATTAAAGTTTGCATAGACATGGTCTCCAAAATGGCAATGAGCACCGCCAAAATTTGCATGAAATGGAGGTTCGATATAGCAATTTTCTCCAATTTCGGCAAACATTTCTTTAAGCATAGAAGCTCGTTTATCAAGCTCTGTAGGTCTTGTTTGGTTAAAATCATAGAGTTTATCAAGCTTTTTAAGTTGGATGGCAAATAATTCTTTGTCATCCGGAAGATATAAATCTCCAGTGTGAATACGTTCTTTTGCTAATTTCATTGTAAAGATCTCTCCTTTTTATTAATATATTCAATATAAATTAAAAAATAGTAGTCGTACATTTTAAAATGTGATATGATAATAAAATTATGTGAGAATATAAAGAGGGGGAATTTAGATTTTATGATACAAGTAAGAAGCTATAAACCTTTAGATGTAAAGGAAGCTATTGATATTTGGAATACAGTGGTAAAAGAGGGAGAGGCATTTCCACAAGAAGATTGTTTAGATGAGCAAACAGGTGAAGCATTTTTTAGCAGTCAGTCCTATACGGGTATTGCAGTTGATTGTAACACTAATGAAATTGTGGGACTTTATATTTTACATCCAAACAATATA
>JPZU01000001.1:2993296-2993980 GCA_000875945.1 Lachnospiraceae bacterium TWA4
TTAGAATTTTACAATTTAATGCGGTTGTAAAAAGCAACAAAATAGCTCTTCATTTGTATAAAAAATTGGGCTTTGTACAGTTAGGAGTGATTCCCAAAGGATTTCGATTAGATAGTGGAGATTATGAAGATATTATTCCACATTATATAGAGTTATAAAGAGGTGCTAAAATGGTTATAGGTGTTGGAACACTAGTAAATGTTTTGGCAATTATTCTAGGTGGAATTTTAGGGATTTTTGGCAAGAAAGTATTTAACGAGCGAATTCAAGAAACACTTATGAAGTCTACAGGACTTTGTGTGGTATTTATTGGAATCAGTGGAGCACTTTCTAAATTGTTATACATCAATGATGGAAAGTTAGACACTGAAGGAACTATTTTATTAATTGTAAGTTTTGCAATTGGTTCATTTATTGGTGAAGTATTAAATATTGAAAAACAGTTTGAAAATTTTGGTGTATGGTTAAAAAAGAAAAGTGGAAGTGAAAATGACAGTCAATTTGTCAATGCATTTGTTACAGCTTCATTTACTGTTTGTATTGGAGCAATGGCTATTGTAGGTTCTATTCAAGAAGGAATGCAGTCAGACCCTTCGATTTTATTTACAAAGGCGTTACTTGACTTTTTAATTATTGCAGTAATGGCAACTACTTTAGGAAAAGGATGTGTATTTCTGCAATTCC
>JPZU01000001.1:2994000-3004481 GCA_000875945.1 Lachnospiraceae bacterium TWA4
ATTACATTTTTAGCTAGTTTTTTAGCTCCATTAATGACGAATCAGGCACTAGCAAATATTTCAATGACTGGTTCAATTTTAATTTTTTGTGTAGGTGTAAATTTAATTGAAGGACAAAAATTTAAAGTAGCAAATATGCTCCCTACGATTTTTGTTGCAGTTGTTTTTGGATTAGTATAAACTAATGAAATAATAAAAATTTATATAAATATACAAAGGAGTGTAAGATTATGATTTACAAGATAAGGTAAATGCTTAGTTGACATTACTCTTAATTAGGCTTATAGTAAAGACAGCAGATTTCGAAAGAGAGGAAAAATTATGTCAGCAAAAAGTGAACAAGCAATTGCATTAAGAAAATCCGGAATGAACTGTGCACAATCTGTAGCATGTGCATTTGCAGAGTATGTAGATGTTGATCAAGATACAATTCTTGCAGCAACACAGGCATTGGGAGCTGGAATTGGTGCAACAATGGAAGGTACTTGTGGAGCAATTACTGGAGCAACAGTGATTCTTGGACTTATGGGCAAAGAAGGAACTCGTGCAGAGAATATGAAAAAAGCTGGAGAACTTGTTAAAAAGTTTAAAGAGCAAAATGGCTCTGTAACATGTAGAGAACTAAAAGGAAAAGATACAGGAAAAGTTTTAAGATCTTGTCCAGATTGTATTATGGATGCTGCTGGTATGTTAGAAGAAATTTTAAAAGAGCAGGCATAAAAAGCATAAAACTAATAAAGATAATAAAAGATAAGGTCATGTGGCCTTATTTTTTATTATCTTTTTAGAAAAATTGATTTATTATCTGTGATAGAATAAACTTACATGATACTACTTACATGATACTAGAAAGGAATTAGAAATTTATGACTATTCATTTAAAAGATAAAGTCTATCTTAAAAATAAAAATCGTTGAGGTAAATTGAGGTAAAAATGGAGAAGCTAGTTAATACAGAAGATAAAAAAGCCTATTTTCATCTTCCAGGGTTATTTGAGTTTTATGAATTTTACAAGGAATTTTTAGCCCTTTTTAGAAAACACAGAGATTATTTCTATGATTGGTGTGAGATAGGTTCTATTTATGGAGCACCTGCAGGTTGTATTTGGGGTGGAGGCCGTGTGGGATTTGGTGATAACAATCCAAAAAATGTCGCTTCACTTATGAGTGAGTATGAAATTTCTGCACGGTTAACTTTTAGTAATTCTTTGCTACAAGAAAAACATCTACAGGATAAGAAGTGTAATGAATTATGTGATTTATTTAATAGAGATTTTAATAGGAATTTAAAAGCTCAAAATGGTGTAATTATCTATTCAGATTTATTGCTTGATTATTTAAAACAAACTTATCCAAATTTATATTTTGTTTCATCAACGACAAAAGTAATTACAAATTTTGAAAAATTTAAAGAGGAGTTAAACAGAGAGGAGTTTTTATATGTTGTGCCGGATTTTAGATTGAATAAAACTTATGAAAAATTAAGTCGTTTGTCTTACAAAGAAAAGAAAAAAGTAGAATTTTTGTGTAATGAATGTTGTTACTTTGGATGTAAAGACCGAAAGGCATGTTATGAAAATGTGAGTCTTAAAAGTCTTGATTCTAATTGTACAGATCACATTTGCAAGGCTCCTAATTCGCAAGAAGGTTATAAGTTTTCAAAGGCAATGACAAATCCAGGATTTATTAGTTTAGAAAATATTAAAAATAGTTATTTGCCGATGGGATTTTCAAATTTTAAAATTGAAGGACGAGGACTTGGAAGTGCAATACTTTTAGAATTTTTATTATACTATATGACAAAGCCAGAGTATCAGCTAATTGTACGAGAAGAAATTTATTTAGATAGCACGCTTGAATTGTTTTAATCGATTTAAATAATAATTGGCTTGTTATTGACAGTAAGAATAGTATCCTAGTATAATAATAGGATACTATTTTTGTATAGAAAACGATAATAATGGATAATACTGATTGTTAGGAGATTATTGGTTACTGTTATGAAAAAAACAATGGATTTGACGCGAGGAGGAGTCTTTTTAACGATTTCCTTGTTTGCATTACCTATGCTTATTGGAAATATTTTACAACAGTTATATAATATTGTAGATACTTGGATTGTGGGTCAATACATTAGCTCGGATGCGTTAGCTGCTGTTGGATCAATTTTTACATTGATGACGTTTATTACTTCAATTCTTATTGGATTATGCATGGGGAGTTCAGTAGTTTTTTCATTAGATTATGGAAGAAATGATGAGGTGGCTCTTGAACGGCGAATGGGAACAGCCTTTATTGGAATCGGTGGAATAACTATTTTGTTGATGATATTGTCCTTTATTGGAATGGATGGAATTCTTTGGTGGATGAATACACCAGATGAATTGTATGAAATGACAAAAGTCTATTTATCAATGATTCTATGGGGAATCCCAGCAGTTTTTATCTATAACTTTTTTGGTTCTTATTTAAAGGCACTTGGAAATTCAGTAGCTCCATTATTATTTCTAGTGATTTCTTCAGTGATTAATATTATTCTTGATTTTTTCTTTGTAATGAATGTTGGATTGGGAATTTTTGGAGTTGCATTTGCAACAGTCATTGCACAGTATGTATCAGCAATTAGTTGTTTGGCTTATGTTCTTTTAAAGAGGCAGGTACAATTTAGAAAAATCCAGCTTTTAAGAGAAGATATTTGTTTGTTGTTTAGATATTCGATTTTTACGTGCTTGCAGCAGTCAGTGATGAACCTTGGAATTTTAGTGGTACAAGGAATTGTTAATAGTTTTGGAACTGCTGTAATGTCAGCTTTTGCGACAGGTGTAAAAATTGATGCCTTTGCTTATATGCCTGCTCAAGAGTATGCTAACGCGTTTTCGACATTTTTAGCACAAAATCGAGGAGCTAAAAAAGACCATCGTGTAAAAGAAGGGATTCGGTGTGGACTTGCAACGTCTGGAAGTTATTGTTTGATTGCATCGATGGTTCTATGGTTTTTTGCAAAGGATTTAATGATGATTTTTATTCGAAAAGAAGAGTTTGAGGTAATTCGAATTGGCATACAATATTTACATATTGAAGGAGCTTTTTATATAGGAATCGGCTGTTTGTTTTTACTATATGCACTTTATCGTGCACTTGGAAAACCGGAAATGTCTTTGATATTAACGATAATTTCTCTAGGTACTCGAGTAATTATTGCAAAAATTTCGGCAATAACTACGATTGGAGTTATTGGAATTTGGTGGGCGATTCCCATTGGATGGTTTTTAGCAGATCTTACAGGAATTGGTTATTTTATTATAAAGAAGAAAAAATTGATTGAAGTTTAATTTGTTGGAATTTTGATAAGAAAGTGAGGCGTTTGAAAATGTTATACGATAAAGATATTAGGGAGCCTCTGTTTGAATTTTTAGAGGAGTATTTTGGAAAAATTCGAATTATTGAAGAAAAAAGAATTGGACACTCCAGAGCAGATATTGTTATGGTAATGGAACAAGCATTGGCTGGTATAGAAATTAAAAGTGATGCAGATAGGTATGTTCGATTAAAGAAACAGAGTAAGGATTATAATAAATATTTTGATTATAACATTGCAGTGATTGGTTCTAGACATGCATTACATATTAAGGAGCATGTTCCTGATTGGTGGGGAATTATAACAGTTGATGAAGTAGATGGAAAGCCAGATTTTTATGTCTACAGAAAGATACAGCCTAATAATAAGAAAAAATTAAATATCAGCTATCGTTTCTTTGGAGAGAAGAACTAGCGCATATTCAGGAATTGAATAATATGCCTAAGTATAAACAAAAGAGTAAAAAATTTGTACGAGAAAAGATATTGGAAAAAGTAACAGAAGAGGTTTTGATTGGGCAGATTTGTGAAGAACTCTTTGAACGAGATTATAATGGAATAGCACAGCGGATTAAAGAGTATAGAATCAAAGAATATAATTATAAAAGAGGAGACTAAGATTTTATGATAGATTTTTTAAATTATAAACTTTTTATCTTATTGGGACAAGTCATAACCACCGGTTAAGCCGGTGGTTATGACTTATTTAAATTCATCAATGATTTTATAAGCAGCAGATTCATAGTCTATTAATCGATTAGCTTTTTTATCTGCTTTAACTCTTTTTTATCATCAGGAACTAATGCCCCCATATAACACCAAAGTTCTTTCATTTTGTATAAAACTGGTGTATCACCAGATAAAACTTCTCTATAAGACGTATAAATTTCATTATGAAATGTTAATAAATTTTCTTTTGTGAGTGTTCCTTGTAATAGTGCTGGATTTGTGAGAAGTCCGCGCCCAATCATAACCGTATCAACCATTGGAAATTCTTTATGAAATGCTTCAATATCTTCTAGCGAACATAAATCTCCATTATAACAAAGCTTATGATTTGTCATTCCTGCTGCCTTTTTAAATGCATGAAGTCTTGGCGTATATTTATAGTAATCGGCTTGAATTCTTGCATGAATGATGAGTTCACTTAATGGATATTTGTTATAAATTTCTAATAATTCATCAAATTCTTCTTCATCAGTCATTCCCAGTCTCGTTTTTATCGAGAGTTTTAAATTTGGTAGTTCATTGTAAACTATATCTAAAAACTCATCAATTTTTTCTGGATAAGCTAAAAATCCAGATCCTTTTTTCTTGCTAACAACTGTTCGTACAGGACAGCCTAAGTTTAAATTAATTTCTTCATACTCATAGTCATTTGCCAAAATTTTTCCTATACGGACAAAATCTTTAGCCGAATTGGTTAAAATCTGAGGAACTAAATGTAAAGATTCATTGTGTTCAGGCAAAATATCATTTCGTTCTTTTGTTTTTAAATCTTTTTTAGCAATAGGTGAAATAAAGGGAGAGAAGTACTTATCAATCCCTCCAAACACTTTATTGTGTGCGTTTCTATAGATATATCCTGTAATTCCCTCCATAGGAGCAAAATAATAATTCATAAATCCTCTCTAAAATAGCCTCCCCACAATTGGAAAGGCTACTTTTACATCATTTTTTAATTATAGTTATAATTATAATGTACCGTTATTATAACGAGTAATGACATTCTGAATTCTGTCAGTGTTTGATAAGAAATCACTGATTGAAACATCATGATTTAAGGTGTTGATAATAGAAGCTAAATATTTGCTCATATCCGCTTCAGCATACCAAGGCTTTTCAAATAATTCTTTAGGTCTATAGTTAAGATTTGTTGTGATAATATCGTCAATATAGCCTTTTTCGTAGAATTCATCAAATTTCTCAAAACCATTGGTAAATAAACCAAATGTACAACAAACAATAACCTTTTTAGCTTTTCTGTCTTTTAATGCTTTTGCAGTATCTAACATACTTTCACCAGAAGCAATCATATCATCAACGATAATTACGGTTTTACCTTCCACATTACTTCCTAAGAATTCATGAGCAACAATAGGATTACGTCCGTTAACTACCTGAGAATAATCTCTTCTCTTATAGAACATACCTACATCGACACCTAGGTTGTTTGCTAGGTATACTGCACGAGACATTGCACCTTCATCAGGACTGATAACCATCATATTTTCTTTATTAATAACTAAATCTTTTTCTTTCTGTAAGATTGCTTTAATAAACTGATAAGTTGGCATAAAGTTATCAAATTCATGTAAAGGAATTGCATTTTGTACACGAGGATCATGAGCATCAAAAGTAATGATATTGTTAACACCCATATTTACAAGCTCTTGTAATGCAAATGCTGAATCTAGAGATTCTCTCTTAGTTCTTTTATGTTGACGGCTTTCATATAAGAAAGGCATAATAACATTTACACGATGTGCAGACTGGATAGCAGCAGAAATAATTCTCTTTAAATCCTGAAAATGATCATCTGGTGACATATGATTTTGATGTCCACAAATTGAATAAGTTAAGCTGTAATTTACAACGTCTACCATAACGAACAAATCGCTACCACGAACTGAAGTATTAATAACACCTTTCGCTTCACCGCTACCAAATCTTGGGCAATCGCAATCAACTAAATAAGAATCTTTTTGATAACCTCTAAGTTCCAAGCTATCAACATGTTTTTCTTTTAACGCATTGTAATCGTTGTGACGAAACTGAACAATGTAGTCGTTAACCTTGTTTGCAAAGTCTGTACAACTTTCAAGAGCAGCAATTTTTAATGGTGCTACAGGCATTTTGTCGTTAAATAAATAATTGTTTGACATGAGTAAATCTCCCTTTAAGTAAATCTGTAGTTAATTCAGTAGTATTTTAAACCGATAAGATAAAATCCGTCAAGTATATTTTTGTTTTTTATCTAAAACATTTTTTACAAGCTCGATGTTTTTTCTGAGCTTCCTTTAAAGTAACCTTCCATGCAGTCGAAGAATCCGTATTCCCACAGTGGTTGGTTTTGTGATAACATTTTCCTGTACGTGTAAGCCATACCATTGTAGTAGAAGGTTTTGTAGAATTTGTTTTTGATACAGATTTTACAGTAACCTTACAATTTAGCTTTCTGTTTGCTACCTTTGCACTAATAGTGGCTGTTCCTTTTTTCTTAGCAGTTACAACCCCTTTAGAGCTTACAGTAGCAACCTTCTTATTAGAAGAAGTCCATGTGATTTTTTTATTAGTACCTGTAACTTTTAACTTTTTAGTTTTTCCCACATTTAAAGTGACTTTAGTCGCATTTAGTTTTGGAGTGGCAGCTTGTACGCTAAAACTTCCATAAACTGAAAAGATTGTGGAAAAGATAAAGGTTAGCAGTAAACTGAGTATTAATAGTTGTTTTTTTAGTTTCATAATACTCTCTCCTTTCGATAAAATCTATATCATAAGTATACTATTAGTTGGAATAAGCGTCAATAGAACAAGACAATTAGACTTTACAAAATTTCTGGTTGTTGGTATTATAAATATGACTATGGAAAAGAAAGGTTTAACTTTAGTTTATGAAATCACAACATATTGTTTGTAAAATACTTCCAAATTCGATTGCCGAAGAATTAGAAATAGAAATCGGTGATGAATTAGTTTCTATCGATGATCAACCAATAGAAGATATTTTTGATTATCAATTTCTAACAGAGGAAGAAGAACTTACATTATTAATACGAAAACCAGATGGTGAAGAAATTGAATGGGAAATTGAAAAAGATGCCGATGAAGATTTAGGACTCGTCTTTGATAATGGATTAATGGATGATTATCGCTCTTGTAGTAATAAGTGCATCTTTTGTTTTATTGACCAAATGCCAAAAGGAATGAGAGATACCCTTTATTTTAAAGATGATGATTCAAGACTTTCCTTTTTACAGGGAAACTATATCACCCTTACTAATTTATCTGATAAAGATTTAGAACGAATTGTGCGTTACAACTTATCTCCAATTAATATATCAATTCATACAATGAATCCTTCTTTACGTTGTGAAATGCTACACAACAAATTTGCGGGAGAGGCACTGAAAAAAATCGACTACCTACATGAACATAACGTAGAAATGAATGGTCAAATCGTGTTATGTAAAGGATATAATGATGGAGAAGAATTAACGTATACGATTGAACGATTAGAAAAATACTGTCCAGTCATGAAAAGTGTGTCTATTGTTCCAGTAGGGCTTACAAAATATCGCAAAGGACTTTGCAAATTGGAGCCTTTTACCAAAGAAGATGCTTGCAAGTTAATTGAATTAGTTGAAAGCTATCAAGAAAAGTTTTTTAAAGCTTATGGTCTTCACTTTATTCATTTAAGTGATGAATTTTATATTTTAGCAGGAAAAGAACTTCCAAGTGCTAAAACGTATGACAATTATCTTCAATTAGAAAATGGTGTTGGAATGGTTCGCCTTTTATTAGATGAAACAGCTGCTGCAATTAAAGACTTGCCAATAAATTTAAAGAAACGAGAATTATCCATTGCAACGGGTCATCTTGCAGCTCCGTTCTTAGAAAAATGCTTAGAAATGATAAAAACGGTTTATCCAAATATTACAGTACATTTATATCCGATTACCAATTATTTTTTTGGTGAGCAGATTACGGTCGCAGGATTAATTACAGGAACTGATTTAAAAAATCAATTAATTGATAAGCCATTAGGAGAAGCCCTTCTTATTCCAATTGATATGCTTCGAAGTGGAGAAGATGTTTTCTTAGATGATTTAACGGTTTCTGATATTGAAAAGGCTTTACAAGTTCCAATCTTTCGTGTAAAATCAAGCGGGCAAGACTTAGTTTATGCGATAGCAGGCGATGAGTCTTTTAAGGAAACAGATACACATGGTGATTATGAGCCAAGTGGACTATAAAGTATAAGTATACTATAGAAATAGGGAGGAAAAAGTATGAGTAAACCGATTGTTGCAGTAGTAGGTAGACCAAATGTAGGAAAATCTACACTTTTTAATGCGCTAGCGGGAAGCAATATTTCAATTGTAAAAGATACCCCAGGGGTTACAAGAGATAGAATTTATGCAGATTGTACATGGTTAAATTATAACTTTACCTTAATTGATACTGGTGGTATTGAACCAGACAGTAAGGATATTATTTTATCACAAATGCGTGAACAAGCTGAAATTGCCATGGAAACTGCGGATGTTATTATTTTTATTACAGATGTCAGACAAGGTCTTCAAGATGCTGATTCTAAAGTGGCAAATATGTTAAGACGCAGTAAAAAACCTGTGATTTTAGTAGTTAATAAAGTAGATAGCTTTAAAAAGTTTATGCCAGATGTCTATGAATTTTATAACTTAGGTATGGGCGATCCAATTGCTATTTCTGCTGCTTCAAGACTTGGAATTGGTGATATGCTTGATGAAGTCGTTAAACACTTTCCAGAAACTAGTAAAGAAGAGGAAGAAGATGAACGACCAAAGATTGCAATCGTTGGTAAACCAAATGTAGGAAAATCTTCAATTATTAACCGTTTAGTTGGTGAAAACCGTGTAATTGTGTCGAATATTGCAGGAACTACAAGAGATGCCATTGATACAGTCGTTACACATAATAAGCAAGAATATGTATTCATTGATACAGCAGGTCTTAGAAGAAAAAATAAAATTAAAGAAGAACTAGAGCGTTATAGTATTATTCGAACAGTTACTGCTGTTGAACGAGCTGATGTCGTTGTAGTAGTTATTGATGCTGTTGAGGGAATTACTGAGCAAGATGCAAAAATTGCCGGTATTGCTCATGATAGAGGAAAAGGGATTATTATAGCTGTAAATAAATGGGATGCGATTGAAAAAAATAATAAAACAGTTAATGAATTTACGAATAAAATCCGTCAAATTTTATCGTTCTTACCTTATGCAGAAATTATGTTTATCTCTGCTGTATCAGGTCAGCGTCTTATTAAACTCTATGATGTAATCGATATGGTTATTCAAAATCAAAATATGCGAATTGCAACGGGTGTGTTAAATGAAATTTTAACAGAAGCAGTAGCACTTCAGCAGCCACCTTCAGACAGAGGTAAACGATTAAAAATCTTTTATATGACACAGGTATCTGTAAAACCACCAACCTTTGTCATTTTTGTCAATGATAAAGAGTTAATGCATTTTTCATATACTAGATACCTAGAAAATAAAATTCGAGAGGCTTTTGGATTTAAAGGAACTTCTTTAAAGTTCATTATTCGTGAACGAAAGGAGAAATAAAATGGAACGACTCATTTGTTTAGCAATGGGATATATCTTTGGTCTTTTTGAAACAGGCTTTATTTATGGAAAGCTAAAGGGAATTGATATTCGCCAGCATGGAAGTGGAAATTCTGGTTCTACCAATACCCTACGAGTATTAGGAAAAAAAGCAGGAATCATTGTATTAATTGGAGATGTTTTAAAATGTGTGATTCCTTGTATAATAACTCGAGTTATTTTTAAAGATTTAGTTGATATGACATTATTATTAGTTCTATATACTGGATTTGGTGTAGTTTTAGGTCATAACTTTCCTTTTTACATGAATTTTAAAGGTGGAAAAGGAATTGCATCAACTGGTGGAGTTATTATTTCAGTTTTTGACCTTAGAATATTTCTTATTTGCCTTGCAGTATTTTTATTAACGGTTTTTATTACAAGATATGTTTCTTTAGGTTCTATTTTAGGTGTTACTTCATTTTTTATTACTTGGACAGTTTTAGCAGTTTATGGAGCACTACCAATTGGGCAAATGTTCGTTTTAGAATCTTGCATCGTCGTGTTTGCATTTGCATGTCTTGGAATTTTTAGACATAGAAGTAATATTAAGCGATTGCTTACAGGAACTGAAAATAAATTTGGAGCTAAAAAATAAGGAGGCTATTTATGAAACGTATTACTATTTTAGGAGCAGGAACTTGGGGACTTGGTTTAGCAATTTTATTAACAAATAATGGTCACAAGGTAACCATTTGGTCTGCTTTGCCTGATGAATTAGATATGTTAAAAAATACCCACGCACATAAAA
>JPZU01000001.1:3004732-3006292 GCA_000875945.1 Lachnospiraceae bacterium TWA4
GAATATGATGCTAAAAATGCTGTAACTAACGCAGATGTTATTGTTATGGCAGTTGCAAGTATTTACACAAGATCGACAGCGAAACTAGTAGCTCCTTTTATTAAAGAAGGTCAAATTATTGTAAATGTTGCCAAAGGTATTGAAGAAAATACGTTATTAACTCTTACTGAACAAATTAGTGAAGAAATTCCAAAAGCTAATGTTTGTGTTCTTTCAGGCCCTAGCCATGCTGAAGAAGTGAGTAGAGGGATTCCTACAACTTGTGTAATTGGTGCAACTACTAGAGAAACTGCAGAATATTTACAAACTATTTTTATGAGTCCAGTTTTTAGAGTTTATACGAGTTCTGATGTTTTAGGTATTGAACTTGGGGGAGCACTTAAAAATGTTATTGCCCTAGCAGCAGGAGCAGCTGATGGATTAGGCTATGGAGATAATACGAAGGCCGCTTTAATTACAAGAGGAATTGCTGAAATTAGTCGACTTGCTGTTAAAATGGGTGCTCATTCAGAAACTTTGCAAGGACTTTCAGGAATTGGTGACTTAATTGTTACTTGCGCTAGTATGCATAGTAGAAATCGTCGTGCGGGAATTTTAATTGGTAAAGGATATACGATGGATGAAGCAATGGCTGAAGTAAAAATGGTGGTTGAAGGTGTCTATTCGACAAAGGCAGCTAAGGCTTTGGCTGATAAATATGAGATATCTATGCCAATTGTAGAAGAAGTCAATGATGTATTATTTAATAATAAACCAGCAAAAAAAGCTGTTGAAGATTTAATGCTTCGCGATAAAACTATTGAAAGTCCAATTGTTTCATGGTAAAATTTACAATTAGCGTAGAAATAGTAGATAAAAAAGAGATAAAGGAGATTTGACAATGCAAATGATTGACATTAAAAATGAATTAGCGACTAACTCATATCCAGGTAGAGGAATTATTATTGGAAAGTCTAAAAATGGAAAATATGCCGTAACTGCTTATTTTATTATGGGAAGAAGTGTGAACAGTAGAAATCGTATTTTTGTTGAAGATGGAAATGGAATTCGTACTCAGGCATTTGATCCTTCACTTCTTACAGACCCAAGTTTAGTGATTTATGCTCCAGTTCGCGTTCTTGGTAATAAAACTATTGTAACTAATGGAGACCAGACAGATACAATCTATGAGTTAATGGATAAGCAACAGACATTTGAACAGGCACTTCGTACTCGCGAATTTGAACCAGATGCACCAAATTATACACCTCGTATTTCTGGTATTATGCACATTGAAAATGGAGAATTTAATTATGCAATGTCAATCTTAAAGAGCAACAATGGAAACCCTGCTGCTTGCAATCGTTATACCTTTGCTTATAGTACACCAGTTGCTGGAGAAGGTCATTTTATTCATACTTATAAGGGTGATGGCAATCCACTTCCTAGTTTTGAAGGTGAGCCAAAATTAGTAGAAATTCCTGATTCTATGGATGAATTTGCTTCAATGCTTTGGGAAAACTTAAATGTAGATAATAAAGTTTCTTTATTTGTTCGTTATATCAACATTGAAGATGGAAG
>JPZU01000001.1:3008522-3014537 GCA_000875945.1 Lachnospiraceae bacterium TWA4
GAAAGTCGCATTATCAATAAAAATAACTAAAGAAGTATAAAGAATAGGAGTAAGGATAATGAAAGAATTAGCTTTAAAATATGGTTGTAACCCAAATCAAAAACCTTCTAAGATTTATATGGAGAATGGAGAATTACCTATTGAGGTATTAAATGGTAAACCTGGATATATTAACTTTTTAGACGCATTAAATGGTTGGCAGTTAGTTAGTGAGCTTAAAAAAGCAACAAATTTACCAGCAGCTACTTCATTTAAACATGTTTCTCCAGCAGGAGCAGCAGTAGGTCGTCCTTTAAGTGATACATTAAAGAAAATCTATTGGGTCGATGATCTTGGAGAATTAACTCCTCTTGCAAGTGCGTATGCTAGAGCTCGTGGTGCAGACCGTATGTCTTCTTATGGTGATTTTATTGCTCTTTCTGATACGTGCGATCTTTGCACTGCTAAAATGATTTTTAGAGAAGTATCAGATGGTGTAATCGCTCCAGGATATGATGATGACGCTTTAGAACTTCTTAAAACTAAGAGAAAAGGCTCTTACAATGTTATTAAAATTGATACAAATTATAAGCCAGCACAGACTGAAACAAAACAAGTTTATGGCATTACTTTTGAACAGGGACGCAATGAATTGGTCATTGATGAACAACTATTTGCTAATCGTGTAACTGAAAATAAAGAAATCCCTAAAGATGCTATGATTGATATGGCAATTGCCATGATTACTTTAAAATATACTCAGTCAAATTCTGTTTGCTATGTAAAAGATGGTCAGGCAATCGGTATTGGTGCAGGTCAGCAGTCTCGTATTCATTGTACTCGTCTTGCTGGTACAAAGGCTGATAATTGGTTTTTACGTCAGTCTCCACAGGTTATGAATCTTCCATTTAAAGAAGATATTCGTCGTGCAGAACGTGATAATGCTATTGATGTTTACATTGGTGAAGAACCTATGGATGTATTAGCTGATGGTGCTTGGCAGCAGATTTTCACCAAACAACCAGAAGTATTTACTTTAGAAGAAAAGAAGAATTGGTTATTAGGCTTAAAAGATGTTGTTTTAGGTTCAGATGCATTCTTCCCATTTGGTGATAATATCGAGCGTGCTCATAGAAGTGGTGTAAAATACATTGCACAACCAGGTGGTTCTATTCGTGATGACAATGTTATTGAAACTTGCAATAAATATGGTATTGTAATGGCATTTACTGGTATTCGTTTATTCCATCACTAAAAATAGGAATATAGGAATAAAAAAGAGAAGAGGTCAAAAACTTCTTCTCTTTTTAAATCTACTTAAAAAATTAGAAAGAGCATCAGCAAGACTGTTATTCATTGGTTCATGATCTGCCTTTTGCTGTTTCTTTAAGTATTTTTGTACATCTTTTTTACTAACTCCAGCACCTTCATTTTTCGTCGTTCTTTAAAATGCTCTAGCTTCTCTTTATATCCACAACTACAAACAAACGTCTGAGTTTCACCTTTTCCAATGAGTTTTAATTTTTTATGACATTTTGGACATCTGGCATTGCTAGTTCTAGAAATGGTTTCTCTGTGTCCGCAAGCTCTGTCTTGACAGACTAGAAGTTCTGAGTTTTTCCCCTTAACTGCTAGCATTTTCTTTCCACATTCAGGACAAATCTTATTGGTTAAATTTTCATGTCGAAAAGTTCCTGTACTAGATTTAATTTCGTTTGTTAAATCTATCGTATAGTCACGAATTTCTTTCATAAAATCTGCTCGTTTTAATTGTCCGTTTGCAATTTTAGAAAGCTTTAATTCCCAATTAGCTGTAAGTTCTGGTTGCTTTAAATCGTTTGGAACTAGTTCAAGTAATTGTCTAGCTTTAGCAGTCGTATAAATGAAATTTCCTTTCTTTTCTAATAAGAAACTTGAGAATAATTTTTCAATAATATCTGCTCTTGTTGCAACAGTCCCAAGTCCACCGGTTTCTCCTAGCGTTTTTGCTAACTCTTTATTGTCTGTACTTAGATATTTGACTGGATTTTCCATTGCTGCAAGTAATGAGGCTTCTGTAAATGGTGATGGTGGATTTGTATGACCTTTTGTAATTTTTAGTGAAGAAACTTCAATACTCTGTCCAATAGTTAAATCTGGAAGAGATTTTCCCTCATCGCTATCTATTTCCTCCCAGTCCTTTGTGTATGCCTTTTTCCAACCTTCATCCAATACAGTCTTTGTTTTAGCTGTAAATAGTTCTCTATCAATATCTAATGTAATTGTTGTTTGTTCATACTTATAAGGTGGAAATAAAACTGATAAAAATCGGCGAACCACTAAATCATAGATTTTTCGCTCATCAACGGTCATATGATCTAATTGAACAAATTGCTCAGTTGGAATGATTGCATGGTGATCAGATACTTTTGTATCATTGATATAAAAAGCCTTTGTATCAAATTTTTTATGAGTAAAAGGACCTGCAAGCATTTTATAAGGACCAATGGCAATAGCTTTTAATCGCTCATTAAAAGTTTCTACAATATCCTTAGTAAGATATCTAGAATCAGTTCTAGGATAAGTTAAAACTTTATGATGTTCATAGAGTCGTTGCATAATATTTAAAGTTTGTTTTGCTGAAAACTGATAGCGTTTATTGGCTTCTTGTTGTAAAGATGTTAAATCATAAAGTAGTGGGGCAGGAGTCGTATTAACCTTTTTCTGAATGGATTTAACAGTTGTTATTTTATTTACTAACTTTCTTGAAGCGTTTAAGTTTTCTTCATCAAAGGTTTGAATAGAGCTTTTAAATGTTGTATGATAGGTGATAAGCTCTAATCCATAATAAGTTTTAGGAACAAATTGTTTGATTTCTTTTTCTCTAGTGGCAATCATAGACAGTGTAGGTGTTTGAACTCTGCCACAAGATAAGGAACTATTGTACTTGGTTGTTAATGCTCTAGTTCCATTAATACCAACTAGCCAATCAGCCTCTGCACGAGACATAGCTGCATAATAAAGGTTATTATAAGCTCTACCATCTTTTAGATTCTTAAATCCGTCTTTAATCGCTTTATCAGTTACTGATGAAATCCAAAGACGTTTTATTGGTTTTTTATTACCTGCTTTATCTAGAATTAAACGAGCAACTAATTCTCCTTCACGACCTGCATCCGTTGCAATAACAATGGTTGAAATATCATTTCGATGAAGTAAATTCTTAACTGTTTGATATTGTTTTCTGGTTTGTGGAATGACAGATAGTTTCATCTTTTCTGGCATCATTGGAAGAGTTTCTAAGTTCCATTCCTTATAATCATCTGAATAGTCTTCTGGGTCTGCAAGTGTTACTAGATGACCAAGGCCCCAGGTAACGACAAAATCTTTTCCTTCAATAAAATCTTTATTTTTCTTTTGACAATTTAATACTCGTGCAATATCTCTACCTACAGAAGGTTTTTCTGCAATTACTAGTGTTTTCATAGTATTTTCTCCTAAATTAATTTCATTCATTTTAATTGTAACATAAATGACTATTTTATTTCAACAGGTAGAATATATAGACTAAATTTTCTTGAATTATTGATTTTAATGAAAAATATAAGGAGAGTCTCAAAAATCTCGGGGGTTATACCTTAAAAAATAACCATTTTTTCAATTTTGCATAATTATATTCAATTTTTAAATTTACCTATTATTCATTAATAAACTATGATATACTTAAAAAGATAAAAATTTATTGGGGGGGGAGTTACTAATGAAATTATTAAAAAGAATCTTAATTATAGGTATTATTTTGACAATTTTATTTATTATAAATCCATTTTTATTAAGGCTGAAGAATATCCTTCTTATACATTAAATTTATATTATGATGATCATTATGAATTTGATTCTAATATTGTAAAAATACATCAACAAACCTCAGTTCTTGCATTTGAGAATAAAAAAGTTATAGCAACTGAATGTGGTGTAGCTTATGTTTATTTAGAAAATAGACAAGTAATTAAAGTAAGCGTTTCAAGTGCTCCGATTAGTTTACTATTAATTATAGGACAAAGTAATGCTGAAGGAGAGCGCAGTAAAGAACATTTAGTTTCTACTTATCATAATCAAACCATTTTATGTGAAGAAGGACAAGTTTATAATACCTTTGCTCCTGCAAAACCTTATGTTTATAAGCGAGTAGGTGGATTTTCAAAATCTAGTAAGGGATTAAAAGTTTCAAATGCTCATCTATTTGTTCCGAATTCTTTGACAGACAATCATAGTGAGAATGAGTGGTGTAGAACAAATAATTTGACAACAGCTAAAGGAGCTTGTAGTAAATTAGGTTTTGATAGTTCTCTTGCTTATAATTGGACAAAACAAACAAATGAAAAGGTATGGATTATAAATGCAGCAGAAGGAAATACAAGTATCACTTCTTGGATTCCGACAGGCAATAATTTTAAACAGGCAGTAGCTTTATATCAACAGGCAGCAGAAGTTTTACAAAAGGAATGTCATTTAGGTCATTATTATTTAAAACACAAAGGTTATTTCTTTTTACAAGGAGAAAATGATAAAAAAATGTCTTCTTTAGCTTATAAGAACTATTTTCTTCAAATGCATAAAGGTTTAGAAAATCAACTAACGTTAGAATTTGCAGGACTTTTAACTGTTCGGGCTGGAATGAATAAAACGTGTACCAAAGATTTTAAAATGAACGGACCTAGAACAGCTCAAAAACAATTAGCAAAAGAAAATAACAATATTTATATGGTTAGTACAATTTCTGATTTATGGACAGATGATAAAAGTGTAGCAAATTATTTTAAAAAAGCTTATAAATCTATAAATGATTATCATATAAAAAATCCAATGAGTGATAAAAACGTTAAGATTCCGTCTACAGTTAATGACGTCCATTCAACAATTCATTACGATCAATTAGGCTATAATGAAATTGGAAGAGAAGCTGCTAAAAATATGACATCTATTTTACATTATAAAAATACAGCTAAGCGACAAAAATTATCTTTATATTTAGACTTTTTATTGACTAGTTTACATGATTAAACAAAAAAAGACCTTTTTATAGGTCTTTTTTTAATAACAGCCAAGCTGCAAAATATAAATGATGTTTTAATAAGCGATATAGACGAATCTTTTTTATTTCATCAGATTCAAAAGGCAATTCTTTTAATAATAAATCAGCACATTCATAAAATTTTTTTCGATCACGTTTATTTGGATTTAAGCATAGTTTTAAAGCTAAAACCATTTTACCATAAAATTCTCTTGAAATTTTAGCTAAATCTTCTTTAGGTGAATTGTTCCAGGATTTTGAATAATTTAAGCATTCATTTTTAAATTGTACGACTAACTTTGCATAGTCCTTAGGAAGCCTCTCAAAGGCATAAGGAAGCGAAATAGGATAGAAGGTATATAATATATCGTCTATAACCTCAATTTCGTCTATAACGTTAATATAACGCATTAAAAAGACTTCTTCTTCATTTCTAGTAATTTTAGGAAATTTTATATTGTATTTTTTTATAATGCTAGCTCTAAAACATTTATTCCAAAGACTACCTTTAATTGCGATATCTGAAGCTATAAAATATTTTGTTCGAACATCATCAGCTAAAAGAGTAGCAGCAGAATAAGAAATTGCTTTGGATTTCGTTTTTGTCACTTGATTATACCCAAAAACTAATAAGTCTGTAAATGAAGTTTCCATAGAGTCAACCATACATTCTAAAGCATCATCAAGTAATAAATCATCAGCATCTGCAAAGAAAATATATTTACCAGTTGCTTTAGAAAGACCGAGATTTCTTGCAACTCCCGAACCAGAATGTTCTTGCCTTAATAAAATAATTTGCTCATTCGTATCAGAAAATTTCTCACAAATAGAAAGAGAAGAGTCAGTTGATCCATCATCAACTAAGATAATTTCTTTATTTTATAAGTTTGGTTTATTAATTGATTTAAACTATTTTTTTAGTGTTTTTTCAGAATTCCAAATAGGAACAATTACACTAATTAATGGTGTTTTCTTTGTCATAA
>JPZU01000001.1:3015199-3015920 GCA_000875945.1 Lachnospiraceae bacterium TWA4
AACATCGTTAATTAATTTCGATGTATGATATCCATCGGCAACTGCGTGTGCAATATTTACTGTAAAAGGCATCGTCCATTTTTTGTTTGTGTCCTGCTCATATTTTCCAAAAGCTATAATTGGAAAATACGTGGGTCTGTCTGCGCCCATTACCGAAGTGCTAAAGTTTGTATAGTTTAGCCAAGGATTACAAGAAATACAGAAAAAATTAGGTGGCTGATTCTTTTTTGCTTTAATTCCTTTAACATCTTTGTAAAGAGCCATTTCTTCTAAGATTCTTTTATAAAAAACAGTAAAGTCTTTATCATATTCTGTCCAAAGATCTGAAAAAGTCTTATCGTCTTTATGAAAAATCGTATAATTTGGATGAATAACATCATAGTATCCAGGCTTTCCTTCAGAATCCACTCCTATCTTAAATTCTTTAGTTTCATTAACAACTTTTGATATACTATAAATCATACAAGGATAAAATTTTAACTCATGCTCTTTTAAATAATTCAAAAAATTTGTGACATCTAAACTGGCTGTCACACTATATGAACATTTTAGAAAATTGTGATAATAGTTAAAATGTTCTTTTCTTTCCCACTTTTCTAAATCAATATAATGAAACATAGATATCTCCTTTTTCTTTTAATTTTATCACGTTATTCGTAAAAATCAATTCGACTATTAATAGTTTCTTTTACTCTGCCACGGCAGAGTAAAAGTTTAAAAA
>JPZU01000001.1:3016226-3019413 GCA_000875945.1 Lachnospiraceae bacterium TWA4
GAAAATAAAATCAAGATTTTTTTGCTTTATTTCTATTTTATGTATTACATACGTAATATCAATATTACGTATGTAATACATAAAAGTTTTTAAAAACTGTGTACATTTTCTAGTACATGTGTTAAAATATAAATGAAACTATAGACTATTATTTTCTAATTTAATGGAAGGAGTATTTTATGAATATTATTGATAAATTAATTGGATGTTCATTAGCCAATACTAGTGCTGAAGTCGATGAATATAAAAAAATCGCAACAAAATTAAGAGATATAACTCCTGATTGTGCAGAAAATCTTTTAGATTTAATTCTTTTACATTCAAACTTAAAAGATTTAGGAGATAAAAATTCGTTTATTAAAGAAATTATATCTGATGTATTACATGGAATAAATTACTCCGATTGTAAGACCTATGATGATATTTGTGCAAAACATATGAGTGTTAATACAAAATGTTAATAATACAATAAAGAAGTCGAAGTGAGAAATTGCTTCGACTTCTTTATTGTATCAAATTCTGCTGCCAAATTAAAAGTTGCTTTTCGTGTCTTTACTTTTATGCTATAATTAATAAACTAATTTTAATTATAAGGAGGCTAATTTTATGCGTTCAGCAATAGGAACTAGAGAAAATATACGAGTTTTAGAAGAATTTTCTAATGGAGGATTAAAAGTAGAGATTTTAGAATATCAAAAACTATTAGGACTTTCTAGCCCTCACATGGCAGAGCAAATTTATTTTATGGAAAAACAAAATATTCGTCCTAGACAAATTGCTCTTTATTTAAATGATGAAAAAGTAACTATTGAAAAGGGAGCTATGAGCTACTTTCAGGGAACTATTGAAATGGTTAGTGGCGTTACCGTAGGAAATGCTTTAGGACGTTTAGTTAGAGGATCCGTAACCGGTGAACAAATGGCTCAACCTGAATACCGTGGTACTGGATTACTTGTTTTAGAGCCATCTTATAAACATTTTCTAGTATTAGAATTAGACAAAGGAGAATCTATTATTATCGATGATGGAATGTTTTATTGTGCACAAGGAAGTGTAACGGTTAAAGCTGTTGCACAAAAATCGTTCTCTTCTGCTGTTGCTGGTGGTGAAAGTTTATTCCAACAACAATTAACAGGTCCTGGTATCATTGTCTTAGAATCTACCGTTCCAATGGATGAAATTGATATTATCGAATTAAATAACGATACATTAAAAGTGGATGGTAATTTCGCTGTATTACGCTCTAGCGAATTACAATTTACCGTTGAACGAAGTGCTAAAACCTTAATAGGTTCTGCTGTCAGTGGCGAAGGTCTTGTAAATGTCTATAGAGGAACGGGACAGGTATGGTTAGCACCAACTTTAAAAGTTTATAAAACATTAGCTCTTGGTGGCTCATTAAATATGAATACAAGTAATAGTAAATAATAGAATGGTTTATTAACGTTTATGGAAAAACATTACTATTCATTAAACGATTGGGCAAAAGAACACTATGGATATAAACTTTATAAATTAGCATTAGATGGTCAAATGACTTGCCCAAATCGTGATGGTTCTTTGGGAGATAAAGGATGTATCTTTTGTAGTGCTAATGGTAGTGGAGATTTTACAAATGCAAATTTATCAATAACCAATCAACTTCAATTGGCTAAAGACAAAATTAAAAATAAAGCAAATACCAATCATTTTTTATTGCATACTTTCAATCATTTACTAATACCTATGCACCCCATTGATTATCTTCAAAAAATTTTTACAGAAGCTATAAATGACCCTGAAGTGGATATTTTATCAATTGCTACAAGACCAGATTGTATAGATAATGATATTTTAGAATTACTTATTCAATTAAATAAGTATAAGCCTGTATGGATTGAATTAGGATTACAAACCATTCATGAAGATACAGCTAAGTATATCCGAAGAGGTTATGACTTATCCATTTATGATGATGCAATTTCCCGATTAAAAAAAGCAAATATTTCTGTAATTACGCATATGATTGTAGGACTTCCAGGAGAAAGTCGTAAGCAAATATTAGAAACTGCTAGATATATTGGAAGAACAAATACCTTTGGAATAAAAATACAGCTTCTTCATATTTTAGAAGGAACCGATTTACTTGTCGATTATGAAAAAGGAAAATTTAATGCAATGCAAATGGATGAATATATCGATATACTTATAGAAATTCTTCAAGTTCTACCACCAACTATGGTCATTCATCGAATTACAGGAGATGGACCTAAATCAATTTTAAAAGCTCCTTTATGGAGTGGAAATAAGAAAAAAGTATTAAATACTATTCGAAAACGAATGGATGAAGTAAATTTAAAACAAGGGTCTGCTATAAATTAACAAGTTAATTCATCAAATAAATACTGGATCTATTCTATACTGATCTATACTGAAATAAAAATTGCTAAAAATAAAAAATGGTTAAGATTTCTTTTATTTAAGAAATTTTAGCCATTTTGTTATTATCTATATGTATTTAGATAGTATTCTTATATTTTTAAAACCATTTCTACTACATATACTGCCATACAAGCAAAGATTGCTACAAGTGTAAGGCTTTTAGTTTTGAGAGCTGTTAAAATTGCCACGATAAGTCCTACAATCGCTGATATCCTACTAGAAGTAGCATAAAAAATTCCAGGAATTGTCATGGTAGTTAATACTGCA
This sequence comes from Lachnospiraceae bacterium TWA4, assembly GCA_000875945.1. Classification (GTDB taxonomy): domain Bacteria; phylum Bacillota; class Clostridia; order Lachnospirales; family Lachnospiraceae; genus TWA4. Next base: position 3,018,915 of record JPZU01000001.1, read on the forward strand.
TAAGGAATATAGTATAAAAAGGATTGCACAAACTTATTTTTATTTTTTCTCTAATTGCAATAAATGGAATCATACGAATTAAATATGTAGAACCTGCAAGCACAAGTAAATACATAAAAAACTGTGAATTATTCAATGTGTTCTCCTCCTTCTTCATTAAGTTCTTCTTCAATTGGGAATATAAAAGCACCTACTATTGCGGCAACTACTGCACATATTGTGATTGTAAGTCCTGATGAAATACTACTAAATGCTGGTACATAGTAAAATAAACAACTAAGTATAATAGCCACAATACAAACCACTCGAATAGGATTTGATCCTTTAAAATCTGGAACAACGATTGCAATAAACATTCCATAGATCGCAATTCCAAGCGCTGAAAGAAGAGATTCTGGTAATACACTACCAAGAAGTGCTCCACACATAGTTCCAAAACTCCAACCAATATATGGAAGAACAGCTAGACCTGTAAAAAAACTAACGGCTTAAACTTTTT
>JPZU01000001.1:3021265-3023540 GCA_000875945.1 Lachnospiraceae bacterium TWA4
AAAACTACGGCTTAAACTTTTTTCTTGACTAGCTACAGCAAATACTTCATCTGTAATCATAAATCCCAAGATTACTCGCCAAATTCCTTTAAATTTTTCATCACATTTTTGTCCTAAAGATACAGACATAAAAGCATATCGAACATTAATTGTTAACTGAGTAATTAACATTTCCAAATATCGATAGGGATATGCCATAATTCCAATTCCTGCAAACTGACCTGCTGAGGTTACTGTTAGCATAGAAATTAATGTGGTTTGCCACCAATACAATCCCGTTGTAATTCCCATAATTCCAAATGTAAATCCAACAGAAAAATACCCTAGACCAATAGGGATTCCTGCCTTTAATCCTCTAATAAATCTATTCATTTACTTTCATCCTCTACAATTTTTATAATTTCTTCTAATGAATTAAAAAAATAAATTTTCTCTTTATTTTCTTTGGTCATAAAACCTTCTTCCACCATTTGTTCATAGTGTGCTTTGGTTAAATCATAATATCCATTGACATTATAATAACCATATTTTTATCCATTAATCCAAGACATCCCATGGAAACAACTTCTGAAATTTCTTCAATAGTTCCTGTCCCTCCTGGAAAAGCAATAAAAAAATCTGTAAGTTCAATCATTTTTGCCTTGCGCTCTTGCATATCTTTGGTAATAATAAGTTCTGTTAGATTATCAAGCTGTAAATCTCTTTCGATAAAAAATTCCGGCTCTACACCAGTAACACACCCTCCAGCTTCTAAAACGCTAATTGCTAAGGATCCCATTAGTCCCACTTGACTGCCACCATAGATTAAATGATGACCATTTGATCCAATCCAGGCTCCAAGATCTTTAACTGTTTGCTCGTAAACTGGATTATTTCCTTTATTTGCGCCCAAATAAACTGCGATATTCATAGTTTTTCTCCCCTTATAAGTTTTTATATTTTAAACATTCTTCCAGTAAAACTTCTGAAAAAATATTTTTTCCCTCTCTTTTAGTAAAATTTTTAGGCATCATTCCAAAATCCGCAACGTCTACCATAGATTTATCAAATTCGCTATCCCCTGCTGCAATTATGTAATCAGGTTTAAGTAAATTTTTTAATCGTTGAACGGCTAGTCCTTTACTTAGATTTTTTGGAACAACATAAATTTTTTCACCATTGTTAAATATATCAACCGTTTGACCTTCTAGCCTACTTTTTAATAAAGATACCACATCATCTGGTTCTTTACATTTTGTAAATACAAATAATTCGTCAATAAATCGTACATCTAAAATTCGTCTTTTTTCTGTTTCTAGTAAGCAAATAGATTTTAAAAGATCACTTCTGCTACTCTTTATCAGTTCTAACGATTTGTTATACCATTGTTCATCCTTAATGCCATTAATTAAAAGAATTCCTCCATTACATACTAATGCATAGTTAAATTCTCCAATTCCTAAATGGATTCGCTTATATTGCTGTACGGTTCTTGTTGTTGTAGGAATTATTAACATTTGTTTTTTTACTTGTTGTAATAAATTAAAGGTTTTTTCTGTAATAAATGAAATCTCTCGCCCTTCATAAAGCTCAACACTTCGTTTATTAGATCCTAGATCATGTTTATAAGAATAAATTAATGTATTATCTAAATCTGTCGTAAAAACAATCATTGGAATGCTCCTAAAAATATAATACTTTAGAGTATACCATAATCCTTCAAAAAATGATATAATAACTTTTAGCATTTAAAACGCTAAATTTTTATAGGAGTCTATAGTAATTTATGAAAAATCAATTATCTTATAGTGTTGGAGCTCTTCTTTATTGTCCAGCTAACCAACCATCTATCGTTGATTCTATTATTCATGAGAAATTTGGTACAAATTTTTCACTTGCATTATGCTTAGAAGACACCATTAATGACCAGTTTGTTAAAGAAGCTGAGGATATTTTACAGTCTTCAATTCAAAATTTATATGAAAATTATCAAAGGAAATCATTTTACCTACCTAAAATATTTATTCGAGTTCGAAATTCTTCTCAAATTCAGCGATTAACCAACCGTTTATTGCCTTATCTTGACTTAATTACTGGATTTATTATTCCTAAATTTTCATTAGAAAATGTAGACTCATATCTAGAAGAAATTTTACATAGCAATGAAAAATCGTCAAAAAAGCTCTATATGATGCCAATTTATGAAAGTTCTTCGATCATTAATTTACAAAATCGAGTAGATATTCTTTATCAATTAAAAGAAAAACTAAAAAACTTAGATGATTTAGTTTTAAAT
>JPZU01000001.1:3023822-3048761 GCA_000875945.1 Lachnospiraceae bacterium TWA4
AATCCATTCATCAAATTCGCCCAATTGCCAATATTTTTTCTGATATTATTACCGTTTATGGAAGGGGATTATGTGATTTCTGGACCTGTTTGGGAATACTATTCAGGAAATGATTGGAAACTAGGATTAGAACATGAATTAAAAGAAGATAAACTTTGTGGATTTATTGGAAAAACAGTCATCCATCCTAATCAAATCCCCATTGTCAATCTAGCTTATCAAGTTAGTCAAATGGACTATGAAGATGCCAAAGCTATTCTAAATTGGGATAAGAAAAATCCATCATTTGTTTCAGGTAGTTTATCTAATGAACGTATGAATGAATATAAAACCCATACAAATTGGGGCTAAGAAAAATTTTTTATTTAGCTAATCATTTTGGAATTAAGGATTAAAATAAGCAGCAAATTCTGCTGCTTATTAGTTACAAGCTATTATTAGGTATCAGCTAGCTGTTTAATAATTCCACAACATTTATAGTGATTTAATGGATAATATTCAATTGGTACATCTTTTTCTTTGGCTAGTCGAATTAAATGCCTTAACTCTAAGCTTTCTTTATATTCTGGTGAGATTAACACTTTCCAAGGAAGACGTCTAAGTAACACTCTTGTTGCTTCTCCAATTCCTGGTTTTATAAAATTAATATCGTCAATAGCAAAGTGTTTGGCAAGATTTTTTACTTCATCAATGCCCTTTCCTTTAATAGCTAATTCTTCTTTAAAGCTTATTGGTTCAAATTGGCGTTCAATCGAATCAATAAATTGGTAGGAAAGGTCTGCTTCTTTTAATTCTCCATAATAAACAGCTCCATGAAAAATCTTCTTTTCCAATAAGATCTTCTCGTAAAACAGTTCGACTCACTAATCCAGAAACTGTACTATTTAAACAAGAACTAGGAATTAAAAGATCTTCATGTGTTCCACAAAGTTTTGTTACATTCGCTGGATCAGCAATAACAGCTAACTGAGGGGAAACTTTGGGATAGTCTAAAAGGTCTTTTTTTAATTCATTAAGAATTGCTCCTTTTCCAATCCAACCATCTACAAAAAGTAATTGTTCTGGCTTATAACGGTCTAATAAATATTTCATAGCATTGTGATCAATTCCTCGTCCACGAATAATAGAAATTGAATAATGAGGAAGGTTTAATTGATAAGAGTTTTTTATATATCGTTTAATTAAAATTCCAATAGGTGTTCCAGCACGAGCAAGTGAAACTAAAACAACATTTTTTTCCTCGTTGTTTAAGAATTTTATCCGCTAATTGACCTACTGCAAGTGCTACAGGTTTTGAATAAATTTTAAGTAATTCTTCATAAACATCCATATACTTTTGTGTAGGAACATATTCTATTGGAAGCATTTCACTATAATGTTTTCCTGATTGAATAAGTTTTTCTCGCTCTTTAGTTCCTTTAGGTATAATTAATCCTGTAATATCCTTTAATAAGAAAATTACATCTTCATTATGATAGGACGTTCTCATTTAGCACCACCTAATAACTGTAATCTGATCATTATATCTAGAAACTGCTAATAATAAAGTCTCTAAACCTGTAGTTTCTTCTAAAGCCGCATCGGTTATAATAAACACTTCATCATAACCTTCTAAGTCATAAATAAACGTTTTTCGATTTGCATCATAAAGACTCTTTAATTGATGCCTACTATGAAGAGGATACGTTTCTTCACTACTTACTATAATAGGACTTCTAGTTGTTGAATGACATTTTACAGTAAATCCCTTTTTTTCTAATTGACTTCCAAAATAAAGCGCTGGATACATACACTCTTCCGTTCCAATCACTAAAATAGTTTTACTTTGTTCTATTGATTTTTGTTGAAGAATCGTATCTGAAAGTGACTGACAGGCTAATTGATAACAACTTGAATCAACGATTCTTCTAGTATCCATAAATCCTGAAATATTATTAATAGAAACTTCATCATTTCCTATGTGAATATAATAAACACCATCTCCTTTAAAATGTTTAGCGATTTCTCCATAAGATGTATGATTTGTCTTTACTAAATAGTGTAGAGGAATATCTTCTGTCTTATAACGAGATAAACTCTCCTCATTCATACCATTTAATAACGATGCAACTGAAAATTTTAAAGGCTTTTGATAGGTCTTTTTTAAAAGATTCACAATTTGTAAAATCGTATTTCCAGTCGTTACTTCATCTTCAACAAAAACAATTCGATCAATTGTTGAAATTATTTGATCCATGTCTTCTTTTACAAGTTTTTGCTCAGTTGCATGGCTATGAGATTCTGAAAAATATAAGTAATGAACATTTGGAAGTTCTTCACGTGTTGTTTGAATATAAGGCATACAAAGGTCGATTGCCACCTGTGCACCGATTGCTGTTGCTGTTTCGGCAAATCCAATAATTAATAATTGTTCTCCTTTATAGCTTTCTTTTAAACAACTTGAAAGTTCAAAAAAGAGTTTTAGGGCTTTTGTTGGAGAAACAGGGACATGCTTTCCTTGTAAAGGATTGACCACTAAGTAATCTCGTTTTGGGTTATTTTCACGTTTAGCAATTTTTACTAAATCATGTTCACTATAAGTTTTCATTAATACATAAACCTCATTTAATTATTTTTTCTTGATACACATCCAATTTGCCAACATGCAACTGCACTGGCAGCAGCTACATTTAATGAATCGACATCATGAGACATTGGAATTTTTACTGTGTAATCACAATCAGTAATTGTTTTAGTTGTTAATCCATCACCTTCACTTCCAAAGATCAATGCAATTTTTTCTTCATTCATTAAATTTGGATCGTCAATGGGTACAGAATCATTAGAAAGTGCTAAGGCAGCAGTCTTAAACCCTTTTTCATGAAGAGTCTTGATTGCTTGTTCTGGCCAAACATCTTTATCAAGAATCATCCAAGGAATTTGAAATACTGTTCCCATGCTGACTCGAATTGCGCGCCTATAAAGTGGATTACTACAATCATAAGTTAAAATCACACTATCCATATTTAATGCAGCAGCAGATCGAAAAATAGCTCCTACATTTGTAGGATTCATAATATTTTCTAAAATAACAATTCGTTTTGCAGATGCACAAACTTCATCAAATGTTTTAGGTGCTGGTCTGTGCATTGCACAAAGCATTCCTCTTGTTAGTTTAAAACCTGTTAACTGGGTAAGAATATCAAATTCTGCAACATAAACAGGCACATCTTTACAGCGTTTTAAAATTTCTTGTCCTTGACCATTAATGTGTTTTTTCTCCATTAAAATAGAAATTGGCTTACAACCACTATTTAAAGCTCGTTCAATTACTTTAGGACTTTCTGCAATAAAAATTCCTTTTTCTGGCTCGTGACGATTTAGTAATTCACCTTCACTTTTTCTGGCATAGATATCTAATGCTTTTTCATTAAAATCTGTAATCTCTATAATTTTTGCCATGGTTCTCCTTCTTATCAATAAATCACTTATTTATAGCTTTTTTATTACTTATTGACAACTTTTTTACAACTTTTTAATAGAATCTTCTAAAATTAAATCCTATTCATTATATCGTGAGTGCTAATATCAGTCAATCTTGTCATTAAAAATACTCTTATCTAATAACAAACGTATAAGTTTTTAATCTTTCTTATAAGGAACTCTCGCAGAAGGAACTAATTTTGAAGCTGCATCTATATGGGTTGATTGATCGTCAAAAAAGATGTTTGCGCCAAATGCTTTTAAAACCTCACTCTTTTCAATTCCTCCAAGGAAAAATGCCTCGTCGATTCGCACATCCCAAGCCCTAAGTGTTCGAATTACTCTCTCATGAGCAGGCGCATTTCTAGCTGTAACTAAAGCTGTTCGAATAAAATGTTTATCTGGATATTCTTTTTGAATTAGTGAAATAGTTTTTAATAACTTAGCAAAAGGACCTTCTGGCAGTGGACTTTTTGCATTTTTATGTTCGTGTTCTGCAAAGGCTTGTAGCCCTTCTTGTTGATAAATTCGTTCAGATTCATCTGAAAAGATTACAGCATCTCCATCAAAAGCAATTCGGATTTGGTCGGTTTCATTTTCAGCATTAATTGGTAAATTATCATGTGCACAAATAATTCCTGCTGCTACATTCGAATTAATTGCTTCTTGGACGTCTTCTTCATTTGCTGAAAGAAACAAATCTGTTTTGAATGAATTTAAATAAGGAGCAATAGGCGCACCACTTACTAGAGCTGCACGACTAATATCTAGTCCATAATATTCTAAAGAATTAAAAATTCGAAGACTTGTATCTGCACTGTTTTTAGACATAATAATAGTTTCGGTTAAATGCTTTCCATTGTGATTTAGACGATTTAATGCTTTAATTAATGGAAAACCAGTGCCTGGTTTTAAAATGTCATTTTCATGTTCTAATTGATACTTAATATAAGCTTCTAACCCTTTTGTTTCATAAATTTTATTTTCTTCTTCTAAATCAAAGAGAGCTCGTGAAGAAATACCTACAACGAGCTTATCTGTCAAAGTAAGAGACATATCAATTCTCCTTTTTTAATATCATAATCATTTAATTAAGGATACAAACAAACGGTTTCAATATCTTCATAAGGATTCACCTTTGCTAAACCAATTTTACAAACTTCTGCTTTAAATGGAACAAAATTATTCATCATCACTTCTAAGGCTTTTTTCATTTGAGAGGATGTTAAAGTCTTTCCTATAGTAATGTGAGGCAACCAATTCATTGTTTGATAGCACTTACTAATAGATGCATCAGAAATTTGTTTTATTTGCTCGCTAATTTGATAAGAAATATCCAATAAGTATTGATTAAGGACTGGTGTTATATAAACAACATAGGGTAAAAACATTCCTACAGAAACAATATCAATGGGTTTAGAACTTAAGTCACTTGTTATTTCATAGAAGGCTGAAATTAATGATTTCTCTTCCCTTGCTTGAATTGCCGCTAATGTTAAATGTGGAGGAACTTTATGTTCGATCATAAATGTATTACCTGTAGCCTTATAAACTTTTTGAATTAGTCGTTCAATTTCTTTAGAAGCTTCTTTGTCAAAATAAGCCGAAATCATGTACATACTCTTTTTTAATTCCTTTCCAAATTAATGAATCCCTAATTTTTTATCGTATCAATTGCATAACTTCTTCATTAAAATTTTATTTGTTTGTTTTTAGATATTATAACAAAAGATTGAGGAAACCTCAATCTTTTGAAAACCATTATATATTATATACATATTATAATGTTATAACTATTTTAATTGAAAAATCATTCTATTCTTCACCAAATACTGCTTTATAGTCCTCTTGGAATTTAGCAATTCCTACATCTGTTAATGGATGTCTGGTCATCTGTTCAATTACCTTATAAGGAACTGTTGCAATATCTGCACCAGCAAGTGCACAATCTGTTACATGAATCGGATTTCGAATACTTGCTGCAATAATTTGTGTCTCAATTCCAGCAATATCAAAAATATCTGAGATTTGTTTAATCAAATCAATGCCATACGTTGAAATATCATCTAATCGTCCAAGAAAAGGTGACACATAAGTTGCACCTGCTCTTGCAGCAAGAAGTGCCTGATTTGCTGTAAAGATTAATGTCACATTCGTTTTGATTCCTTCAGAACTTAATTGTTTGCAAGCTTTTAATCCTTCAACTGTCATTGGAATCTTGACAACCATATTCGGATGAATTTTTGCAATTGCACGACCTTCTTCAATCATTCCTTTTGCATCTACTGTGGTGGCTTTTACTTCTCCACTAATTGGACCATCAACGATCTGAGCAATCTCTTTAATGACTTCTTCAAACACTCGACCTTCTTTAGCAATTAAAGATGGATTCGTTGTAACGCCACAAATAACGCCCATATCATTTGCTTTTTTAATATCTTCTACTTTTGCTGTGTCAATAAAAAATTTCATATTGAGCTCCTTTCGCTAACTAAAACCATCTGTTATGTATATTTTAGCATACAAGAGCTATGTATTTCAATAAAAACACAGAATTCTTTTATTTTTTACTAAAGTGAATCTGAATTTATATACTCTTCTTATCATTTTCAGTTTGGCTTATCATCTTAAATAATTTACAAGCTATAATTGATTGTACTTCGTACTTTTTCCTTTTGCTTTCTCCACGGGATACTTCGCTTCATTTTGTTCCATTTTCATATTTATAATCTCATCTGCATCAAGTCCTAGTTTATCTAAAAGATTCTGACTATACACTAGTACATCTGCAAGTTCTTCCTTGATGTGCTGTAAGTCATATTCTTCATCTGACCATTGGAAACATTCTAACAATTCAGCCGCTTCTATCACAATGGATTTTGCAAGATTTGCTGGTGAATGGAACTGATCCCAGTCACGATCTTGTGTAAACTTTCTGATTCTATTTAGTGTTTCTTGATTCATTTTTGTCTCCTTACTTTATAGCTTATTTTAATATACTTTAAAATATCAATATCTGTTATGAGCATACCATAAGAATAATTACCTATTACATATTCATTGGATTATTTGCAAATTTTTCTAATGTGTCACCTGCCATTCGGTAAGTAGTCCAGTCAGACATTGGTGTAGCTCCTAGAGATAAATAAAAATCAATGCTTGGCTGATTCCAATCAAGACAGCACCACTCTAAGCGTCCACATTTTCGCTCCACTGCAATGGATGCTAATTTCTTTAAAATGGATTTTCCATAACCTTTATTTCTAGCTTCCGGAATTACAAAAAGATCTTCTAAGTATAATCCAGAACGACCTAAGAAAGTTGAGAAGTTGTGGAAAAATAAAGCAAATCCAACTTCTTTATCTCCTTCCATTGCAAAAATCACTTCTGCTTTTTGTTTATCAAAAATCCATTCTGTAAGGATTGCTTCGTTAGCAATTACATCATCTAACATTTTCTCATAGGTTGCTAATTCTTTAATGAACCAAAGAATTAATTGCGCATCTTCTCTTTGGGCATATCTAAATTTTAAGTTTGTATTCATAGGGTTTTACCTTTCAATTGTTGGTTTATTTAGTTAGTGTAGTTTATTTAATTTTTTATAGGTAAATACTATATCATGTTTTCAGAATTTTTTCCACTCAAAAAATGACACCCAACCACAGTCAGGTGTCATCAAAATGTTTATTGTTTATTACAACTTTTATCAAATTACAATGTTCTCTTGGATTTTCTTATGCGTGCAAGATAATCCTCATCAATATGGTCAATTTCATGTTGCAATGCTTTTAAAATCTTGTCCTTGTTCTCTAGAAAGCGACCATTTGTAAGGTGTGCTGCAAAGGTATGATGTGTGATGATTCGACAATCGCAGGTCAATGTCTCAAGAAAATTTTTCATTTCTTCTAACATTCCCTTTTCATCCAACGGATCAAACTCTCCGCGCTGTGCCTCATCTAATAGTGGTGTTCCTGGGAATAGAGTCAGTCCACCTGATCCAACAACAATGGGATTTAGCTGATTAAATATTTCCGCAGTGTGTTTCGCATGTTCTAAACTATGAGATTTTCCTGCAACACCATTAAGATATGTCAACCAATAGGTGATACCTGCTTCATCTAGTTTTCGAACTAGTGGCACAATCTCATCTGCATGGTATCCCTTTTCTATTCTCTGTAAAGTCCATTCGTCTCCACTTTCTACACCAAGCTCAACATTTGTGATACCAAGCTTTCTAAGTTCTTTAAGTTCTTCAACCGTTTTATTTTTTAGATTATCTACTCTTGCCGCCATGGTGATTGTCTGGATTGTTGGGATATATTTATGAACTAACTCTAGTCGTTTCTTAAGATTTTTGAAGCTTAACACAAATGGATCCGCTCCAACAAACTGTAGTCTGGTTGTTCCCGGATAATCCCTTGCTATCTCTTGTAAATCTTCCTCTACCCAATCAATTGGCGACATTTTAAATGGTACATCCTTATACATTGTGCAGAATTTACATTTATTATGTGTACACCCCTGCGTAATCTCAATCAGTGGTGAAGGTGGTTGATATGGGTTTCGATATAATATTCCTGTATAATGCATATGTTTTTCCTCTCTATTCATTTGATAGGATCACTATATCATGCTTTACTCATTATTTCATTTGACATATTTTAAATATGTCTATATACTTGTCATATCTTATTTTTGACAAAGGAGTATTGAAGTATTACCTATGGCACTTAAAAATCGAACAAAACAAATGTATGCAGAAGCTTTATACAAACTCATTATTACAAAACCCTTTGAAAAAATTCAGGTAAAAGATATTTGTGAATACTGTCAAACGCCAAGACAGACTTTCTATTACCATTTTCGTGATAAATATGATCTAATTGCGTGGATTTTCCATCAGGATTATGATTCTGTCTTTAAATCATCCACTTCCAGCTCATATGAACACAATCTTGCCAGCATTCTTGAGAAAATGTACTTAAAGCGTTCATTCTACAAGCAAGTTTTTACAGATCATTCTCAAAATTCTATTACAAGATATATACAAGATTTTGATGTAGAGATGGGGACAGCTCTTGTTAAAAATGCTCTTTCCACAGATACGATTTCTGATGAACAGCTTTACTTGATAAAATATCATTCCTATGGAACAATTCAAATGACCATCGAATGGCTACTAAATCAACACAAGATGTCAGCCACAGAGTTTGCTCATATGCAATTTGTAGCCATGCCAGATTTTCTAAAACAAGCGTATTTATCCATGGATGACTCGGTTAATTTTGGCTAGAGCAAGGGATGCGTAGTGATTTTTATATAGGGAAATATAGGTTTTGAGCAATAAATTCGTCATTGTGATGCTCCATTTCAAGAACTAACTCTTTATCTAATCGAAGTGTATCAAGAATTTTTGAAGTTTCTATTTGATTCTCTTTGCAGAAATATTCTAGCGTTTTACTCTCTACAAGAACTTCAAAGAAATCAATCACCTCTTTGTACTTCTCTTTTAATGGTAGGTATTCTTTTCTTGAAATATAGCGAGATGAACCCAGTAACTGGGTCATTGCCTTTTGATATTCTACAATCAAACTAACTCATCATCAATTACGATACAATTGACGGTTTTCGATCGAACTGTACAAGCATCTAGCGCAATAATCCCTTTTGCTATATACGGTGAAAAATCTGGATTATGATCAAACTCTCCACCATTTCCTTCATAATTGGCATGTCCAAACGAAGTATGCCAATGATTTAAGAGTTGCAACATTAAATCTTCGTGATTACCTTGAATTAAAATGACTTCCTCTCGACTCATAAGGTCTAAGATAAAATTTTGTAACTCTATTGCCTGACTTCCACGATCAAATAAATCGCCACAAATGATTAACTGATGAGGAGTAGAATCATCAAAAAATCCTGCATGAGTTAACGCCATTAAGAATTCATCATAAAATCCATGAATATCCGCTGTTACATAATATCTCATCTCTAACCTCTCCCTTCTTTTCTACATTTTGCAATCAGTTGTTCGTTCAAAGCCCACACTCAGTTTCTGAGGATAACTCTCTTCGATAACTGTAATTCAAGCAATGAAGCTAATTCACTTGCGTTAGTTTAGTCTCATTAGTCGCATCAGTCGCAGTATTATCCAAATTCGAACCAATTCCCTTACGATAAATACTCACTTTATAATTTCTTATAAGTCTTTTGCTATTTTGTCGATTAGAGTGATATCTGCTGGTAACCATTTGACAGAATTTAATTCTGATTTGGTAAGCCACTTGGCAGCTTCATGTTCTTTTAGAGTGAGGTCACCCTTTATAATTTCACACCAAAAACAATTCATCGAAAGATGGAAGGTTGGATAATCATATTCAATGGTGTCAATTAAATCATGGACTGAGATTTCAGTATCTAATTCTTCCATGATTTCTCTTTTTAGTGCTTCTTGGGGTGTTTCACCAAGTTCTACTTTTCCACCTGGAAATTCCCATCCACCCTTAAGATCTCCATAACCTCTTTGGGTAGCGAAGATTATTGGGGTGTTATCTTTATTAGTGGATTTAATGACTGCTGCTACTACTTTGATGGTTTTCATAAACGATTTATCTCCTTTAACTATGCGATTTGTTTGATTTTTTCAATACTACTTTGCAGATATTGTAGTAAATCATCACGCACAGGTTGTTTCATTTTCATTTTTAATTTCGTAAGTTCTCTATCCTTTCCATTATTATCTTTTTTAGATGCCGCTTGGATATCCATGATATCAAATTGTCCCATATAATAGAAGTTTGTCTCTGCATCACTCTTTTTTACAAATAAATGCTTTCTCTTAGCTTCTACAACATCTGCTACATAAGAACTATTGATGCCACGTCCAATTTGGGAATCCCAACGAAAGATTAAATTATCTTCAAATGCATCTGCGTAATCTGGTTTACCTTCTACATAATTTTTATCTTCATTACTCTCTACTTTATGATAGGTTACAAATATAAATACATCATCACCAATTCGTTTCATACCATACATCGTAGAAGATAAATCTTTACCACAATTCATAAGTAAACTAACATCTCTTCTAGAATATTTCTCATACAATATAAATGGTGTTTCTTCTTGCCTTTTTACTAGATATTTTTCCTGATAACGTCTTAGACCAACTTCTATAATATCACGAACATGCTTATAAAATTCTGGATGTTTAAGTCTTTGTGTGTAAGAATTCAATCGTTCTAATTGATTAGAATTATTCTGGCCTACAATATCCATATGGCAGTATTTTTTATACTCATCTTCTTTAGTAACAAATTTCCCCTGTAATACATCGACTGCATTTTCAAACGAATCCATATCCATTTCATACCCATAGGTTTGTTTGAATTCACTTTGAAAGGTCTCAACTGTTACTTTTTGTAAACTTAAAAATCGTTTTAGAATTTCTAACTCATAAGGTCTTGAACCACTTAATACAGTTTTCGACAAATATTCAACAATTAATTCTTCTTGTGGTGTAAATTCTTCTTTAAATTCAGCCTTTTCTACAGATTTTAAGAAATTATAATAGGTTTTATATTCTTTAATAATTACTAATGGATCAATTTCACCATTCTCATAAAAATCTAAAAGATATGGTATTTTACCCAATCGATTCTTTAATGAGGTATAACTATCTTTAATAATTGTCCTCATTCCTCGAATTCGGTCAATCGATTCAAAGATTTTTTCCTTAGCAATTCGGTCAAAATGAACCGTCGATTCTCCAGGAATTATATTGTTTCCGCTAATTACATATTTTCTAATAGTATCTGCATTATAGGTTCGATCCCCAGATAGTGCGATAGGAATCATAAAATTATTTTTATAATTTCCAATAAAATCAAGAACTACAACAAATTCTTTGCCTTCAACTTTTCGAAGTCCTCGACCTAACTGTTGAATAAATACAATTGGTGATTGAGTTGGTCGTAACATAATGACCTGATTAATCTCGACAATATCAACCCCTTCATTTAAAATATCATAGGATAAAATGTAATCTAACGGTTGATTCTCATTAGTTGCTTCACTTTCACTCATCGCTAATCGCTCAAAAGCATTTGTACGTTCTTCATTACTTGCACTACCATTCAATGCAATGGTTCGAAAACCTTTTTGATTAAGTTTTTCTGACAGAACCTCAGACTCTCTAATTCCACTACAGAAAATGACTCCTTTTACACGCTCACCACTATATCCATAATAATTAGCTTGTTCTATGATATGCTTTACTCGTTCGTCACTTGTTAAGTAATTAAATCGAATTTCTGGTGACAATTTTTTATTAGTTTGACTCTCATCAATGACACTGATATCACTAATTCCAAAATAATGGAATGGACAAAGCAAATGATCTTCCATCGCTTTTTGAAGACGAATTTCATGTGCAATCTGATAATTAAATAACTCATACACATTTCTTCCCTCAATATGATCATCCCTTTTATCTGGAGTCGCTGTCATTCCTAGAAAAAACTTTGGAGTGAAATAGTTCATGATTTTTTGATAGGTATTTGCTGGACTATGATGAGCTTCATCAAGAATAATACAATCAAAGGTATTGGAATTATATTGAAATAAATGCTGGTCTCTATTTAACGTTTCAACCATAGCAAACACAATATCTTTATCATATTCATGCTTTCCTGCGCCTACCATACCCATAGATACAGAATCATCAAAAACTGCACTATAAGACTTCATTGCTTGCTCAGCAAGTTGAGCTCTATGTACGACAAATAAAATCTTTTTAAAACCAAGTTCTCGCATAGCAAAAGCTGAAGCATAGGTTTTACCAGTTCCTGTTGCACTTAAAAGAAGCGCACGTTTTTCTCCTGATTCGATAATCTTTTTTAAATTTGTAATGAACTGTACTTGCATACTATTGGGCTGTAACTTGTACTTCTGGACGGAGATAATATTTTCTTTTTTAGCAATCTGGCGTTGCTTTTTAATTATCTCATAGCGTGTTTTATAGACCTCAATAAAGTCACTATAGTTAATAGAATATGGAGATTCCATAGCTGTTCAAATTCATCTACAATGGATTTAGCCATTTCACCTTGATTTGTAGATACAATTCTTGTATTCCATTCTCTATTACTAGTTAAAGCGGCAGCAGTCATATTTGAGCTTCCAATAATGATATTGTAAACTTCTTCTTTTTTAAAGATATAGCCTTTTGTATGAAATCCCTCTCCTGCTGCCTCTACATCATACATTTTTAAGGTTATATTTTTTAGTTTTTGTAATTGTTCTAAAGCTTTAGGTTCACTAAAATTTAAATAGTTAGTTGTAAGAATTTGACCTTTGATATTTCGTGATTCTAACTCTTTTAACGTCTGTAAAAATGGCATAATTCCACTTTGAGTAATAAAAGCCACGCTTATTTTGAATTCATTACAAGATAGGAGTTCATTTTCAATTGTAGGAAGTACCTTTTTCCCTTCTCTGTAATTGTTTGAGATAAATTGGGGACGATAAGTTAGGTTGGATGCATAAGTGCTATCTATGAATGCGGTTTCGAATCCTTCTCGAAGGTTAGTTAGTTGTTGCGACATGGTTCATTCCTTCCGTTTGTAATAATACAAAAATTATAAGCTGAAATGATAAAAGAGTCAATGTTGATGTTTAACGCAGAACTCTACAAACACAAAAAGTCCTCATAACTAATTAGCTTACCTTATACTTTATATTTTTTACCTAAAAATATAGCTGACTCCAATTCATCCACACGTTCCATCAAAAGCTCATAATTCACAGCAGTCATTGACTCATTATCCCAGCCATATTCTTCTAAGATTTCATCACGAATCTCATGAATACTTTTTTCTATTTCATCAATCTGACCACCGTCAATTTCACTTAAATCAGGACGGTAAAGCGTATAATCATAACCATATTCACTGGTCTGAATTGCAAGGAAGCATTTTCCACCTACATTCCAGGCAACTTCATTTTGTAATACAATTGGCTCTGGTCTATATCTTCCTTTACTTTTCTTCAACATCTCTGCAAACTAATAAATATGAACTACATCATATCCAAACCTCCTGTTTAATATATTACCTTCAATACTTCGTCTACACTTGATACTCCAGTTATCATATCATCCTCTCTATCTATTGAAAAACAAAAATATAACTTTCCTTCATCATATTGGATAATTAATAGATAGTCATCTGGTGAAAGTTTTTTTATTTCTGAATTCTGTTTATACCATTCATCTTCTAATGCCTCATAAACTAATGCTCTCGACCATTCTTCACCTTCCATATATTCGGTTAACTTTTCTAATATAATTTTTCTTTCTTTTTCCATTTTTAAACTTAATTTTTTCATACATAATGAGCAGTTTCATCTCATCAATTTCCTTTTCAGATTCATCAGTTCCTCATAATTTACGGCTGTGTGGAACGTATTATTATAAAACTGCTTACTCTTCAAAATTCCTGATCTGATATCATAGCTCTGATACATATTCTCAACACAAATCTTTTCATCTGACCTACACACCCACAGATTATCCTGTCTATTAAACAAATCTAGCAACTCGCAATAATGTGTCGAAAAGATAAGTGTTGCATTCTTTCGATTTACTTTCTTATCCTTGTACAAACTAATGATATTCTCTACTAACGTTTTATGGAAATGGTTCTCCACCTCATCAATTAACAAATCAAAACCATTCTGTAGGGATGCTACCACCATTATATACAGAAGCAGACCTTTTGTTGTACCACTGGACAACATGTAAACAAGCTCTTTATCTGACAATGTTTTTATTTCATTTGCAAATGTTACTTTGTAATTGTGGTCATCGATTTTTTCGAAACCTTCTATAGTTTCATCAAAAATACTGATGACATTGGTCAGAACATCGTTTGGTATCTTATATGTGTTCATGGCTTTAAACAGAAGCTGATACGTATCTGCTCCATCACCATAGCTATCAAAATACACCGCTGCAGTACTTTTCTTCTTTAATATAAAGAATACCTTAGATGTATCCTCCGGAAGATCACCCAGTTCTGTCAATTGCACAAATCCCGTGTCATCAAAGATTTCATTAACCTTCGTCTTATAATACTTTTTCTGATATATACTCTGATTAACAAAAGTCGCTTTATTTCCAAAAGTCGAATCAGCTGAAAGTTCCGTATCATAACGGTAAATCATTCCATTCTGCCAAAAGAAAATGCGAAGCTTCACTCCATCATAGGAATAATGTTTATTGTCTATACTAAAATTACCAAGAATCGAATAACAGCAATCTAGCAAATCAATTGCTGTTGTTTTTCCTGATGCATTCTTTCCTATAAAAGCTGCCGTACTATATACATATAATTCCTCTGCTATATTTACAAGTTCATATTCTTTATCTTCTGATGTCTTCTTAGACTGAGCTACTAAATTTATGTCTGTGTTATCCTTTAGGTTCTTAAATCCACTTGCAATTACTCTTAAAAGTTTCATATCAACACACCTCCACATCTATTATATGCTAATATTTGTTTTTAATCAAGTTTTTTGTTTTAAATTTATTATTTGGTGCTATTTTGCTTTATTCATGGCAAAAATAGCCCAATTACCAGAACTTTCCAGCAACTGAGCTATTTGTACAATTTCTATTATCACTTGCCATTCACACATTTATTCATTATAATTGAAGGAGGTACAACCTAGTACATGGATTATAATATTAATCCATTTCGAGAATTCGAATACTGTGCAAAACTTTATGATAAATATGTAACAGAAAACCAGTTAGATGCCTTTAATTCAACCTTATTTAAATTTCAAAGGGTGGGGCATTTGGCAACTTATTAAAATCTCATAGAGCGGAGGTAGTGGATATGTGTCTAACTGAATATAACGAAGAACTTCATGAAAAAACCTTACGCACTGAAGGTCATATCAGAGGTCGTGCTGAAGGTCGTATTGAAAGCAAAAAATCTGATGCTATTAACATGTACACCTACAAAAAAGCTTCTCTTTCTATAACCGATATTGCTACTATTACACAGACTTCTGTGCAGCAAGTAAAAGAATGGCTAAAAGAAGCTGGGGTTCTCTAATAGAGTCACCCCAGCTTCTTATTTTCTCTATAAAACATTTACCATAAATCCGATAAAAATGTTGTCATCGCAATCCATGTAATTGCCGGATAGTAAATTCCACTTGCATTTCTTCCTTGTTTTAATAAATTCCTAGCTTCCTTCTTTGTAATCCATGAAATTCCATTAAATAATTCAGAACCTACAGCTCCATCCTGTGAGTGTGACACAAGGTACCAGGTACCATAAAATTTCCTCAAACTTACCTGACACCTTTCATCCACCTTACACACAATTCCGTTCGCGAATCCCACTCATTTTAGCATAGTTCCACATCCTATCTAACAATCCGTCATAATATCCATCAAATTCGACTTGTACTATAGGACTGAAACTTCTACTGTCTACTACAACTGAATTTCTATTCTCAATTTTCACTATGTAATCGTGACTCACTAAGTTCCCACTTTTCTTTAAATTACATTTTGGACAAGCTAATACAAAATTCCATAAGTTATCATTTTTTACAAATGTCCATGGAATAAAGTGATCCACATGCATAGTCTTATCTAATTTTTTACCACAGTAAAAACAATTGCTTTCTTGGAATTCATTAAACAAGATGTCTCTATACATAGATAAATCTTTACGCTGTGGTGTAGCCATATCAAGTTTCTCTAACAACCTTATAAGAGCATCATCATCATTAACCTTTTCAAGAAATCTTGCCCACGAATAATAATTAAGCTTTTCAATTTCCATCTTGTATTTTGATATAAATCGGTAAGAATCTGCGCTTAAAAAAATTCCATTTCCCTTTAAACTAAATGCATACAGTTTACCTTCAAAATCATTATATAAAGCACCTACAACGTACTTCTTACATTCCATAGTTACATTCTTCGTGATGTAATTACGGTTACTACTGCTTAATGATTGAAATCCAACGTTCTCCGGAATCTCATAATTCTCGACCGCACTCTTAATAATAACCTCAATCTTAGAATATTCAGATTTTCCATTATAAGACATCTGTTTTAATTTATACTTATTTACAAGATTCCAATAATTCTCTGCAAACTTTGAAAATATTTTTTCATATGAAAGAAACAATATTGTTCCACTATCATGCACATCGTAAATCTGATCACATATAGATTTTATGAGTCC
The DNA here is from genome assembly GCA_000875945.1 of Lachnospiraceae bacterium TWA4. Lineage (GTDB taxonomy): Bacteria > Bacillota > Clostridia > Lachnospirales > Lachnospiraceae > TWA4. The sequence continues at coordinate 3,040,559 of JPZU01000001.1, forward strand.
AAATTTATATGTATTAGTCTTCTTACAAGCATCTGAAAAAACATAATTAAACAGAGACCAGTATTCATCATCGCTTACTCCTAATTGGGTTAGATTTCCTTCTCTTAAATTCCATCCCGACATATATTCATCTCCATCTATACTTCTGCAATTTTAATCACCAACGTCTTAATCAGATTGTACATTATAAGACTGTTTTATAATTTCCATCACTTGGTTGATATCGGATGTATGTCCAAAAAACAATTCAACATTTCCATTTCCCCATCTACCAACTCCAGTAATATCTCGACAAATATTACTTGGATCGTACACATCTTCAAATTTCATATTAATTGAGATACGTAATTGATTCTTTTGAACCACTACATCAGCAAAATTCGTATCTAGCTTATAAGCAATATAAAGTTTTTTAAACTCTCTACGTACATCAGTTCCTAAATTCATTATTCTTTTATCAAGTAATTCATATAAAGTCTTTGTATGTAAATTAAACTCATATGAATCAATTGAATATGTTGTTATAGACTTTTCTTCTATTTGATAAGGTTCTAAATTTTCCTTTGAAATCTCAGGATATTTCCATATTTCTGTAGCCTTTATAGCTAATTCTTTTGCTCGTTCCTGAATTTGATTCTCTGTCCATTCAGTCTGTACAACAATATATTTATTTAATCTAAGAGCACTCTGCTTAAATCCTCCATCCATATCCATTTTTTTCATAAAAGAATAATCACTCATTTCAGAATTATAAGCCGTTAATGTAAGATTTCCAATCGTATGAAGATATTTCTTTTGTATCTCTTTCCAATTGGAACCCAATTCACTCTTCCATTCAGGACTCGGATTCGAGTTCTGAGGCATAATATGCTCTATTGTATAGTTTTCAATATTTATTGATGCCTTATTTTGATGTTCCTCTAAGTGTCGAAGAATAAAGTTTCTTTGACGCATATTGTAAATATCACGTGTAACAAATGCTGTCATGAATCTTTTATCATCTGGAAATTCCTTATATGTCTGAAGAAGTACAAAATAAGCCCTCACTGAATTCATATAATCATCATTGCGAATAAAATTTTTAAATGTAGCAAATGTTTTATTCAAAGAATTAGTTGGAATTTCACATATATTTCTTCTAAGTACATAACTAATACACAAACTCAAGATTTCTTTTAATCCGTTATCATCAATCAAACCTGCTATATTGTCACTGTGTACTTTTAATAAAAATGGATACGCTACTTCCATTCTCAATTCATTAATATCCGTATATAATTTCTTCAAAACTGAATCACTACTTCTCGAAAAAATCATATCCGTATAAAATTTTGCATAATCTAATAAATCTTGGCAAAGTTCTCTTATATTTCCAAATTCACAATTCAAATGATAAAGCTTAAACTCTTCATAAACATGATCTTGTTTGGGAATTCTAGCTAGTTTCATTGTTAAATAATCTTTAAAAAACCTATCCATTGTGGATTCTTGCTTTTCATAATCAAACAATAATTCCATAGGTCTCCACTGATGTTCATATACATATATTTGTTCAGCAGGTTCAAGCCCCATAAGAACATAATTTCTAATCAAATCAGATTCTGTCAATTCTTTTCCAGTTGAATTTAAACTTTCAAATATTGCTTGTGCGTCATCAACAACTCTATCAAGAGTAATATTTACAATCTGAAGTTTACCAATCGATTCGTAAACTTCTTCTGGCTTTATTTCTAACTTTTCAATTTGATCTGCAAAAAATTTTAAATTCGTAAGAAGTCGAGAGTTTGTATCTTCCTGTATAGGTTTCTTTTCAATCAAGTCTATTAAAATATCTCTATCTGTCTCTGTTAATAAAAGTTTATATCTATCATCACCATCTTCATATTCATTTTTTAATAATGTATTATTAATTCGTCTTGCATTTATATTTTGTCCTTCTACATGATTTTCTGCATAATTGCGTAGAGCTATTAGTAACAAAGTCAATGTTGTGATTCTTTGTTGACCATCTATAATCATATATTTTTGAACACCTGTTGGCATTGCTTGTTCTGCAATATTTACAATTGAACCAACAAAATGCCCCTGTTTATTCTTTTTTTGCATATCAACAATATCAGTCCACAATCTTTGACATTGAGCAATATTCCAACTGTAGTATCTTTGATATACAGGAATTAAAAATTGCTTATTACCATTTAAAATGGCATATATATTCCCTTTTGTAGCATCCATTTTGATTACTCCTATTTTATTCCATATCTGTATTACAACACGTTGGTGTCAGGTATACGAAATAGAAATAAATTGTAAAATCAATAAAATTATTATAAAATATTGATTAATTTAAATTTCGCACTACCTGACACCTTGTACTTTGACCGAAATCCTTTGATATTCCGGCACTTCTTGAATTGTCCCAATGTGCGGGTGTCTGTCGGCGCAAATAAATTAACTTGGAAATATTTGCAAGAACGGGGCTATCGTCTCAACCCGGATTATTTATCAGATTGAACAATCTTAGATTCTGGATCCTCAAAATCAAACTGTGACACTTTTAATATATCATTGTATATTAATTGAGCCATATTTTCTGTTCGAACATCTACATTTAGATTATTAGTTTTATATCTTTTTGCTATATTTCTTGCTGACTTAAAACATGACTCATCATAAATAGAAAGTTTCTCAGTAAACGTTTTTATTCCACACTGTTTATTTAAATACTCCTCTAACGGAATAATATTTCCAATTTTTGAATTAGCAACACTTTCAGAATCGGGCAACATGTGTTCCAACGTAAAATCTTCCACTTCTGATTTTTTTGCAACATATAGTTCTATTGCTTCTAAAATAACTTGTACTCGCTTCTTGTTTTTTCACCTTTATATAAATCAAAATGATTAGACCAGCCTACATTCTTAAATGAATTCAGGAACCAGTCATAACCCGGCATTTTATCTTTGATACTCTTTGCGAATTCAAAAAGCAATTTATCTGTATATGATTCCTCAAGTAATCTGGCATATTTGAACACGACATCTTCCAACTTATTAGATTTTTCTTCTCCGATTATTGTATAGCAAACAAAAAAGTTATATATGTATGTCAGAATTTTTTCATAATTCTCACGACTTATCTTTTGAAGTTCATATTGATGAATCAAACTTAATAAAATCGGACGAAATTGTTCAAAACGCTTTACTCTGAAAAAATTAAATACTAAATACTCTATATCTGTGCAATTTCCACCCGGTCCTTTTGATGGCTTTATTATTTTTAGATAGTATTCTGATTTTAATTTAATATCGTCAAAAAGTGCACTTATGTTTTGCCCACGAGTTTTCTTTTGTATTGCTTCATATGGTGAATTATACTTGTCCTTTGTATCACCAAATCGATGAGTAGCATAATGTTTAATAAATTTATTCATTGCAGTGGATATGCTCTTTTCCATATCTTCCCACTGACTTTTTGCATCATCTCTTCTTTCGATTGGTTGTATATATCTCATTATATAATTCTTTAGTAGCTCATATGATTCAAGTTCTTGTCCTCGAGCGTTAAGAATTTCAAATATTGTATACGAATCCTCATCCGTACTCGATACTATCTTTACTACCGTCATATCTAATAATGCAGCTCGAATATCTCGTAACCTATCATCTGCGTTTTCATATTTTTCCAAATCATCTCGGATCAAAAAATAAAATTTCTTAATAGCATCTCCGATTTCCTTATCTCTACTTTTAGATAGCAAATGAGAATCCACAAATGCGCTAATGGTACATTTTCTATCTTGAATATTAATAATACCCTCAATCAGTGACTTTAATGATAAATGAAAGTCAGAATTCAATATTTCAATATCCTGATTACGTGTATTTTTTGACCTTATATAAGAGATTGTTCCCATAAAATCATTATCCAGTGATCTTTCATTAAAATGTTTCATTAACGCAATCAAAAGTAGGATAATTGTTGTCAATCTCTGTTGTCCATCAATAATCGTATAGTATGATAAACTATCCTTTTTCCCATTTTCTTTTAAGACAACACTCCCAAGAAAGTGAGGTTTTTTCTGATCAATTGAAAAAATGAGATCTTCAAATAAATCTTCCCAATGTTCTTTTTTCCAAACATATCTCCTCTGATTTCTTGGAATATCAAAAACCGCCTTATTTAATACATCACTGATTGAGTAATCTTTTGCCTCGAAAGACATTATTTCACCTCTTTTCATTAGTAGTTAGCTACTATTGCTAATATATTTTTTCCATCAATTCATCGTCTTCATCACATCCAGCAAGCTCTGATAGCTATCAACATCATGGTATCTTACTTTGCTTGTAGACATCTCATTGAACAGCTTCTTCGCACAAGAAATCTTAGCTTGCTCAATTGGGCGCAGATTCAGACTGTCCATCGTTCCTTTTGTTTCCGCAACAAAGAAAATATGCTTAACTGTTCCTTCGTAGAAAGCAATCGCCCAGTCCGGAGAATAGTTTCCTACCGGGGTTGGAATCTGGAATGTTCTCGGAAGCTTTGCATATACGCATACTTCTTCTGCTGCATCCAGATCTTCAGCAAACTTTCTCTCTATGCTCTTATCTGCAGATCCATCTGTAAACACATAATCCTGGATAGCCTTCTTTGCGAGAAATGCTTTATCAAAGCTTTGTGTATTCTTCTCTGCAGTAAATATCGAACTGTCGTACTCTCCTTCAATCGTATCATACGAAATATGTTCAACAATCATTGTTGCCTTTTGCTCATTAATGAGTTTAACAACCTTGCTGATAAATTCTTCAGGATTATTTCTGAACATATAAAGTTTGTCCATTCTTATTCCTGAAAGAATAGCGCCGACTGTTTTTCTTGTAAGAGTCGTTCCTTCGGCCACCTTGCCTACAAGATCATACTTAACCTTACTTGTCTCTGCATGTTTCAAGTTGTAAGTACCGGAAGTCTCGCGTACAAATGATGCACCTCTTCCGACCTCATACTCATCCATCTTATCTTTCTGGCGGCCAATAGTTGTGGTGTACTGAAGCTCTGCAACAAACAACTTCTCGTCAATATGTGCAATAGCCTTACGAATCAGTTCTTCACTGTCAAAGCTGACTGTGTATGCATATTTGTGGTTGATTTGATTCCACAAATCCTGGAATTCCTTCTTTGCAAAATTATCATTCAATGGATTCTCAGTAACCTTCGTATCATGACCATTTACAAACATGTCCTTAAGCACGCTGTCATCGTAAACAGACTGGATAAGCATATGAATGCCTTCGCTCATAGGTTGTAACTCTTCAGGTAGTGGAGCAACGGTTCCTGCTGCAGCTTCAGCTCTATACTTATCTGTAACCTTACGCTTAGGATCAATGTAGCCATTACTAATCAAATAGAACTCAATCGCATTTGCCTGATCGTTATCAATCTGAACTGGTGTATCGTCAACCTTGATATACTTTCCTTCAAAATATTCACTGGTAGCAACAGTAGGTCTTTCATAAAGAACTGTTTTGATATCACTCTGAAGATCACCTACAAAAGTTGCGTAGCTTTCACTAGCAACAACAGTAAGTAAATTAATATCATGAACTCTTTCACCAACAGATTGAATGTCCATTCTATTTCCTTCTTGATTTACGCAAAGACGAAGTCCACGACCTACTTCCTGGCGCTTTCCAGTATTGCTGTCGCTATGTTTCAGCGTACAAATCTGGAATACGTTCGGGTTATCCCATCCTTCTCTTAAGGCAGAGTGTGAAAAGATAAATCTAGTAGGTTCCTCAAAAGAAAGCAGTCTTTCCTTGTTTTTCAAGATCAAATCATATGCAGAAATATCATCCGAGAATTCACTTCCGCGCTTTACTGCCGAGTCAATGCTTCTACCGGTCTTCTTATCAATACTGAAGTATCCCTTATGTACCTCGGATGGATTACTACATGTAGTTCTTAAGTATCTCTGATATGGTGAATCAATCAGTGTCAATCTCTCATTTAATACACTGAGATACTCCTCTTCAAAGATTCTTCCATATTCTCCAAGTACTTCATTGCCGTCTTCATCATACTGACGATATTTCGCAACTTCATCAATAAAGAACAAGGACAATGATTTAATACCCTGATTAAACAGAGCTTCCTCTTTTTCAAAATGAGACTTAATGGTTTCTCTAATCTGAATACGTCTCATATCCATTTCAGAAACATCACCAACAACTTCACCTGTTTTAAGGACTTCACCATTAGTAAACGTTACAGTTCCAGTAAGTGGATCAATCTCAGAAATGGTATATCCTCTATACTGTTCCATCTCTTGAGAAACATAATAAAGGTTATCTCCCACACCAAGGTTTCGAGTCTCTCTATTCGTAGACTTGTTGTAACCAATCTCAAGCTCGATCTTTGCCATAGGTGGCTTCTTAGAAGACAGAATAATCTGCTCCAAGTACAGGTAGCTGTCAGTACCTCTAAAATTCTTAATCTCAAAACCTTTTACTTCAATCTTCTTTACAAGGCGTTTATTAAAAGCATCCAATGCATCAAGAACATACATTGTATTATGTTTAACAGCATGTGTTGCAGAATAGTTCAAACTAAATAACGGATTGAAATTTTTCAGAGCTTTCTGTGTAACTGTACCACCCATTTTCTGCGGTTCATCAAGAATAATAATTGGTCTATTTGCCGCAATAACATCAATAGGTCTACGAGAACCAAATTCATCACGTTTTGAGTAGATGATACGTGCCTCTTTACTTCTGCCATTTTCTTTTAATGATGAAGCAAAAGCCTGTGTATTAATAATCATGACATTGATTTTGTCATTCTGAGAAAAGGCATCTAGTTGGTTTAGGTTTAAGCTGTTGTAAATGAAGAAGCGTGCCTTCTGTTTATAGTGCTCCATGAAGTGATCCACTGTCATTTCAAAAGACTTCTTAACGTCTTCTCGAATGGCGATGCTTGGAACAACGATGATGAACTTACTCCAGCCGTACTTCTCATACAGCTCAAATATCGTCTTTATGTAGACATAAGTCTTACCGGTTCCGGTTTCCATCTCAACATCAAGAGAAACTCTACCCAAATCGGTATTCAGTTTAGAAGCATGCTTAATATTATTCTGACTTTGAAGCTGATGAATGTTAGTTAACAGCTGCTCATCTGTCAATTCAATCTCTCTATTTTTATATCCGGTATCATCGTTCGGATCATAGATCTTCAACTCTCCGTCATCAGTTACCAAAGACATTTGCTGTGTTCTTCCGCCTTTATATGATCCTACGTCTCTTCGATAGCTGAGTTTGTCATACTTTGGCTGTCCATTGAACACTTTTACCACTGCTTCGACAGCTTCAGTCTGGTATTTTTGAATTTTAAAATTAAATTTCATTAAAGCACCTTCCTTACTGTCTCTGGACTATAGGTAGCAAACAACTGCTCAAAGTTTGTGGCAACACTATCAGAAGCCAAGGAACTATCACGCATAACAAAGTAGTAAGGCTTCATCTTTGCAACTGCTGTGATAGTTTCCTCCGTCACATTTTCATCAAAACAAGCAATCAAAAATCCGTCAGCGACATTAAATACTTTCTTACCAGCCACATCATATTCTTCAATCTTGCTTGAAAGTTCTACACCGAGATCAAGCATAACCTGAAATAATAAATCTTCCGGTGTTCTATCTTCTTTGATGTTATCAGTCAGAGAAGTGAATAAGTTAGCTTCATACTGTTCAGGATTATAGTAAACATCCTTCATATTTGAGGAATCGCATTTGAGTACTCGGAAGCCACCGTCAAATTTAGCTTCTGAGTTTTCTTCAATAATTTTCTTAGCAGAACGTCGAATTCGCTCTTTGCCAATTTCGCAAATAGTCTTGTATCCTGCCTTATGCGCTTCAGACTTTTCAGCAGGAATTTCTGGCAACTGTACCAAAATAAATTTTCTACGACCTTTATCTTCAGAATTTAACAGCATTGTCGCATGGGCAGTACTTGCAGAACCAGAAAAGAAATCTAAAACAATATCATTCGATTTGACATTTCCTATTTTCAGCAGTGCCCTTAATAACTCAACAGGCTTCGGATTACTAAAGATGTTCTTTTGTCCAAACATTGATGTCATTAAATCATTAGCGCCTTGATTATGTCCAAAGTCTTCATGTGACCACCAATTCGTTGCACATTGTCCT
>JPZU01000001.1:3048781-3053844 GCA_000875945.1 Lachnospiraceae bacterium TWA4
TATTTTTTTCGAGCATTCCTTCGCCGTTCTTTGGAAAATAGATTCTACCTTCTTCTAAAAATTTCAGATAAGTTGATTCTTCTCCCATCCATTCTCCGTCTAATTTTTTTCCAGTTGGCGTGATAATTGTGTATCTACTGCCAGATTGATCTGATCCAGCTTTCCATGGTTTACTTGCCCATGGTCCGTTTGGATCTTTGTCTGGATTAGTAAATTTCGCTGTTAAATCCAATTTTCCAACACCCGCTTCTTTTAAAGCAATACTATTTTTTTGCATAAGCCAAAATATGCTCAGCCACAACTCCTATCATCTTTGTTTTATCATTTGGTTGGTTATGTCTTCTTCTCCAATGAATATGACCTTCGAAATTTCCAACCCCAAATATTTCATCACAAACTTGTTTCAAAGCTCCAACCTCATGATCATCTATACTTATAAAAATAACACCGATATCTGATAACAAATCTTTAGCAAGCTTTAGTCTTGGATAAATCATATTCAACCAATCAGTATGAAAACGGCCATTACTTTCGGTGTTAGCCACAAGTCGATTTCCTTCTTCATCTAACTGTCCACTATTTGTAATATATTCATCCGTTGACTGTACAAAATCATCCTCATACACAAAATCATTCCTGGTATTGTACGGAGGATCAATATAGATCATCTTAATCTTTCCAAGATAAGTTTCTTGAAGAAGCTTAAGAACTTCAAGATTATCACCCTCAATGTAAAGATTCTCAGTGGTGTCAAAGTCTATACTTCCGGTACTACAATAAGGATTGCCATTGCTGTCCGCTCCAGTAGGAACAGTCTCATCCTCTTTTACAGGACGAAGTGTTTTGTTGATAGGTGCATTTGCCAGAAGAACAGACTTTTTCTTATCAGGCCATGTGAACTGATAACGCTCTTCTCGTCCTTCAACTACAGTGCAAGAAATCTCTTGCATCAGAACATCTTTGTCGATAGCTCTGACAACTACACCATTCTCATCTATTGTCTCTGTTACAGCATTCGGAAACATTGCTGCCAGCTTTTCAAAATTCTCATCCGCCTTATTCGGTGTATGCATCTTCAACTTGTCCATTTTATAAATCCTCCAGTTGTTTTTTATATTCATTCAGTCGCTTAACCATCTCAAACTTCTTGTTTGGCTGTTTTTCAGCTCTTGCTTGCTTTTCAAGCTTTGCTACTTGTGTTTGAAGCTTTGCTCGCTTCTCATCACGCTCAACAGAATCTTTCAAGCTTTCCTGTGTACCTGCTGCAGATAATCTCTCTCCAGCTATCTGTCTGACATAATTCTCATAGGCAGCATCCATATTGAGTCCGTCTACCTTGAGCAGTAGTTCATCTTCAAGCAGCCATTCAGTGTGATAATACTTATTCACCTTGAAAGCACTGCCACCTGACTGAGCCTGCTCTTTATATCCTATCCACGCCTGGTACTTGTCATCGTAGTTAAGCAAAAACAAGATGTGGTATGGTATTTCTTTATCAATTTGTCTAAGCAACTGTTCACTTAGTTCAGGACTATTCAACCTGATTTCAAAGATTTCGATTTCCTTAACATCAGTTCCTTCTGCAAGGTTCATCGTCGTGGATGCAATCTTATTTCTCCAGTAGATAACCTTTACCTGATCGATGAATATTCTTTTTAATGCAGGAGAAACATCCAAGTTATCATAAAACTTCTGCTTAGGAATTCTTTTATTAAATTCGGTCGACTTCGGTAGACCTAACATGCATCCGCTCTCCTTCCTATCGAACTACCAAGAAACAGATTAGTTCAAAATCATCAAGGCCTGAGATATCGGACATCAATGCAGATGTTCCACCTGCACTAAACAGGCTATCAATGTCGCTCTCTTCTTTAGAATCAATAATGGAATTGATCGCATCGCTGAGAAGCTCTGACATTGCACTCATATCTCTGCCATCATCTGTTTCTTTATTAAATTCATTGCAAAGCTCGCTGTACGGACGATCATAACCTTTACAAAGAAGTCTGATGTCGTCGAGCATTTTCTTAGGGTTCAAATAATCACAAATCACATCTCCGTCCCTGCTGATGTAAACCATATAGAACGGATGGATTCGATTCTGATTATCAATGTTCACGCTATTATTCACATTTCTTAATACAAAGATGACACCTTCTGGGAGTTCTTCTGTAGCTTTTACAACTGCATGGAGTCCCTTCGGTTTCATATTCATATCAGGATGTGTTTTGATATATTCCAACAGATCCAGTCTGAATTCATTCAATCCCAGATCCATGATGGAAATACCATCGTTCATATCTTCGATATCAACAACCTCTTCCTGCAGACGCTTCAGCTGCGCTTTACGGTATTCCAGATCACCTTTTTCCTCTGCATTGATAAGGTCATCATCACCGGTTGAAGTCATAATGGATATTTTCATCCTTGTTTCAACACGACTCTTCAAGTTGATGTAATCATCCAGTGTCATGTCAGGCCAGAAGTTAACCAACTGAATATAAGCATTCTTACTTCCGATACGGTCAATTCTTCCGAATCTCTGAATAATACGTACCGGGTTCCAGTGAATATCATAGTTCACCAAGAAGTCGCAGTCCTGCAAGTTCTGACCTTCTGAGATACAGTCAGTTGCAATCAGGATGTCGATATTAAAGTTATTGTTAGGCATCAACACTGCCTTATCTTTTGAAATCGGTGAGAAGCATGTAAGCACGTTGTTGAGAGTTGGTTTTAATCCCTTAATCGTGCTCTTACCATCAACCGAACCAGTAACTAATGCTACATCCAATCCATATTTGAATTTTACAAACTCACTAACATGCTGATACAAATATTCCGCTGTATCGGAGAACGCAGAGAAGATAAGAATCTTCTTGTTATCTCCATTCATTGGATGTTCTACTTTTTGAGAAATCAATCCTAAGAGCGTCTGCAGCTTTGTATCATATTCCGGAGTAATATCCTGAACCATCAAAGTTAGCAGTTCTAAAACATCGGCATCCGCTTCGAGTTCTTCTCTCCAAGATTTATAATCCATATCAGCTAGATCAATTTTCACTTTCTTACCAACAGTGAAGTAATCCGTATTTTCATCATCGATATCAAATTCATTAGAATTAGCTTCATAAGCATCAATCTCTGATTGACCGTATTTTTCGAATCGATCAATAGCTTCAATTGTGTTTGTAATTAAATCTTTGATTCTAGACAATGTCAGGTCAAAGGAATACACAGAACTTTCAAGACGCTTTAAAAGGTTAATGCTCATCAATTTTCTGATACCTTGTTCACGTCCTGTCTGAGTAAGTCCCTTCCCTTTGTTATGTGTTATCTCTAAATACTTGCCCATCTTGCTAGGGAATATATAATTTGATGGCGTATAAATACAAAGGCTGAGCATCATCAGCTGTTCATAAATTTCGTTATAGTTAATAGCAGACTCAAGTGTAGTTAAACTTGGTCTGAGAGAGATTGGCTTTTTCCTTTCCGGGAACTTGCCAATTTCTGCAGTACTATAATATTTTTCAATATGCTTTCTGGAACGCGCAATCGTAACGCTGTCAAGAACTTCAAAGAAATCAAAATCCAATGTTCTTAAAAGTGCATCTGTCGTTCTATCTTCCGGTTCCAACTTGCTCCATGCATTGAAAGCCTTCTGTGCTTGTTTGAAGATATCATCAAGGGATTTCTTCGTATCCAGCTTTCTATCCATGTTTTCAGCATCACCTTCATAAGCAATTGCCAGCTGGTTTCTAAGATCGATAAATCTATTATTTACCGGAGTTGCAGAAAGCATAAGAACCTTTGTTTTTACACCTGCCTTGATGACTTTCTCCATCAACTTCACATATCTGTTCTCCGTAGTATTTGCATGTGTTCCTGCACCGTTACGAAAGTTATGCGATTCGTCGATAACAACCAAGTCATAGTTTTCCCAGTTCAATCGATCAAGATCCAAACCATTAGACTTTCCGCCATTACGTGATAAGTCTGTATGGAAAAGAACATCATAATTCAACCTATCTGCCGCGATAGGATTATTTATGTAATTGTCTTTATAGGTATTCCAGTTCTCTGCCAGCTTTTTCGGGCACAGAACAAGAACTGATTTGTTTCTATTTTCGTAGTACTTAACAACTGCAAGCGAAGTAAATGTCTTACCAAGACCTACACTATCTGCCAAGATACAGCCGTTATATTTTTCAAGCTTGTTGATAATTGCAAGGACTGCATCCTTCTGGAAGTCATAAAGCAAGTTCCAGATTTTGCTTTCCTTAAAACCATTTGCTTCGTTAGGAAGTTCATCTTCAGACAGATCATCAAGGAATTCACTAAATACATGATACAAGGTCATGAAGTAGATAAACTCCGGAGAATTCTCATTATATGCAGTGGTGATATTTCCAATGACCTCTTCCGTTACATCTTCCAGCCGCTGGGCATCGTTCCAAATGATATTGAATGTCTGCATAAACTGCTCTGTAACCGGAGAATCCATTCTTGTAATCATGCTATAAGCATTATTTCCACGATCACATCCAAGCTCTACTGTTGTGAAACCATTTATAGGCTGATAAACATAATTATTTTCTCTATTCTCTACTGTTGCAAAACCGGCCATGTTCTCGCCAGTGATATTAGATTTGAACGTCGCTTTTCTTCTAATCCAGTTAGCACATTCTTTTGCAACAGCCTTCTGCGTCATTTCATTTTTCAGTTTAATCTCGAATTCTGTACCATATAGACTACTCTCACGACTCAGTCTTGGAATATAGAACTCTCTTTTTTCTTTTGCTGCTTTTTCGGTAACAAAAGTTGGAGACGTAAAGATAAATCGAAATTCATCTACAGACTCTAGTTGCTTTTTGAGTTCTTTATAGGCATACATAGAGAAGCACGCTGCAGCCACAGATACTTTGCTTCCCTTGCTTATTTTTTCTATCAAATCATCTCGCACTATTTCTGAGATGTTATTAAAAACCTTCGCTTCCATTCGTTCATCTCCAATTTGCATATTTTGTCTATTTAACTTCTTCAATCTTTTTCTTTATATTCTTCAA
>JPZU01000001.1:3054063-3067342 GCA_000875945.1 Lachnospiraceae bacterium TWA4
TCTTATTTCCAAACTGGAACAACCAGCCCCAGAAGGTGGGACTTGACACACCTTCACAGTCGCAACATAGCTTTATCGGCGTGGTTTCACCAAACTTGTCATAGACAACATTGATTAGGCTTGTATCAAACTCCAGTACGACACTCGTTACCGGCCCTCCGTACATCTTGAATGCAGAATCCATATACTCTGCCACTTTCGCACGAAATTCTAAGAAAAAACCACGTTGCTACCTGACACCTTGTATTACTTTTGTCTTTTAGTACTATCATATATTTTGATAATACAAGTATTATTGTATACTATTTCAATTCTTAAGTTTCTATTTTATATAGTATATCACAAGAATTGTATAATTTACACTCCCTATCACTAATAAAATTGATTCATAACTAAATAATTTATTCTATATCTCCTCTACCTTCAAACTATGCCCTCCATCACATTCAATATAAATCCCATAAGGTCCCACCTTTGCTGTAATATCCCATCCATCTCTAGGACATTTCACATGATTAACCAATATATAATGATTGATATCATCTGGCTTCACCAACTCTACTTTTTTACATTCCTTGCACCAAAGAATAGTTTTTCTACTCTTCCCTTTAGTAAGTATTAATGGCTTTTTACAATACAAACATTTTTTATATTTTTGGATATATCCTTTAAATCCTGATACTTCTTCTAAATTATTCAAATTTTCCTCACCATTCATATTTCTATACTCTAAATTAGAAAGAGATTTTATCATCTCTGCTGTATATTTTCCTTTCACCCTACAAACAATAGGACATATTGTTTTATAAGTCATATCTCTATCTACAAATTTCCATGGTGCCAATGGAACTCCATACCATGTAATTTGATCGTCAATCATTAAAATAGGAAATATTGCATTGTCAGTCCTACAAGCATACACTTTCCATTTCTCTGGAAGATTCGCATAATCATTCGATTTAATAAATACTTGTACTCCTCTTAATTTTGCTTTCTGAATCCCATTAAAAATTTTTTCTTCATACTTCATAAGAAGTTCGCCACAAGGCAGAGATACTATGATTTTACTTTTTGCATTTTCTAAATCATTTTGTACTAAATCCAAATACTCTTCAGGCATTAAATAAAACTCTGGTCCATCTTTTAAAGACAATTTTTTCACTAGTTTTTTAATAGTTTTCTTATCTATAAATTCTACTCTGTTTCCATTTTGTATACTATGAATCAACAATCTATAAAACATATGAGAGGAATTATTTTTATAATTTCTTTCCCAAAATCTATGATTAGCAACTGTAACTAACTTACCTTTAGCTCTTGTTACAGCGACATTAATCAATCGTTCAATAGAATAAAAATCCTTTCCCATTAACCATCCAGGTTTCTTCGAAGGATAACTTTCAACAGCATCAAAATAAATTACATCACTTTCTGAACCTTGAAACTGATGTACTGTTGCACATCTAATTTTAGTTGTATTCTTCTGCCTATAATCTAAAGTTAATGCACGAATAAGTCTTGTTTGAGCTGCATAAGGAGTAATAATACTCACATTATCTACATTTTTTTCTGTTTGTACGGCTGCTGCAAAAGAAATAAATGCACTTAATATATTATATCTAGAATTATCTGTATTCTTTGCTGCTGCACAATGACATCCACTTAAATCAATAAAGTTTATTGGTTCTTTTTTAAACAACGGAGCATCTACAATTGAGCCCCTACTGGTAATCGTTGATACATGATTTTTTAGTAACCTACTATACACATATTTATTTGAAAATTCAGAAATTTTAGGATGCATTCTTCGTTGTTCATCAAGCATGACCAACCAAGGATGATAATAAGGTTTTCCATATTGATTAATTCCAATAAATTCAAAAATATCTTTACATAAAACCTCTTTAGCTTTCGATTGTGCAATAGGTGATAATTGCTTAAAATCTCCAACACAAATAAAATGTTCTTTACAAAATGTAGCTGCACATACAACCTGCAATATATATGCCATACTAACTTCGTCAAACATAACGACATCATACTTTTTATTTTCAAATATTGGATCCATTATGACTTTTGAAATTGTAGTTGCGACAATCGATGCCTTTTCAACATTATGGCGCTCTTGATCTCTAATTTGTCCCCTTATTCTACCTATCTCTTTTCGTACCTCAATAATATTTTTTGAATTATATCCCTTTGTATGTTTAATTTTATCATATTCTGCCTGCAGAAAATCTAATTTTTTATGCAAATCTGGATTTTTACTCACTGTATAACAAAATGAACTAACATAAGGATTTTTATTTAGTTGCTCATCCCTCACATATCCATAACGTAAAACTTTTCCTTCTTCTAAAATTGGTAATTTATCCTTTTCTCTAAAAAGCTCATCCATCTACAGAGACATTACTATGTGAAACAATTAAAACATTCTTTCCTTCATCAAAAAATTTAATAGCTAATTCTGACATCGTATAGGTTTTTCCAGTTCCTGGTGGTCCCCATACAATACAAATTGGATTTGACATAGCTTTTTTAATAACCATCTGCTGTCCCTTGGCTATTTGTTCAATAGGTCTAGTTGTTGCCATATATGGGCCTTGATGAATCAATTGTTTAGCAATTTCACTACTTCCTATGTCTATACTATTCTTTAATCGATTCTCAAGAGCATCTAATAATTTCCAAGGCTCAACACTTAGAAAGGCATTTGCAATACGATCACCTAAATTTAATTCAACTTGTACTATTATTTGAAAATCTTCACACATTAAAACAAGTCCCTTAGTTATACTATTACCTACAGAAATTTTTACAGGAGATTCATCTGCAATATATAGTTCTGTTTCCAAATCAAAAATATATAAATATTCACTTTTGTCACTTGCTATAAGTTTTCCATTTGTCGCCTTATATTTTCTTCCACCTTCATGTTTTAAAAAGTTTCTTTCTTCCATTAAGGCCTTTCTATATTTTTCTAATTCAACTTTAGCATCAACCACAAAACTATCATTTGGGCTTTCTTCTCTAAAATCTTTGGGCTCATCTTTTATTAAATTTACTTTTTCTGAATTAGCTTTTAACTTATATATTTCCTTTTCAGAAATTGACATCGGATATTTTGTTACATTTAATAATTGTGTCTTTTTTGAAGAATGAAGTAAAAATGTCACTTCTGTCTTCTCATCATTATCTGAAAGAAAATATATTTTTAATATTGCATCATTAATAAAAATTTTTCTTTTTTCATCATATATACAAATGGAATCCCAATAAATTTTCTTATCTAATAAATTGTATAGATGGCTACTTGTATCTGTATAAGACATTTTTACCTTTTCTGTTAAATTAGACATATAGTACATAATTCTTTGAGTATTTCCAGCTTTATATTCAAATTTAAAGTTTATTTTAGCATAATTATCAAATACTAAACATGTTGGTAAATGTAATCTAAATGCGGTATCAGAATAAGATTTACCTATAATAATCATCTCCTTTATCCCATATTACATCATCTTAATAACTAAAATCTTCTTCTACAATCTCCACACCATCATCTTCTTTATCATCTCCAGAAGAAAAATCTCCTACCATAAACCACTCATATGCTCGATCTGCAATAACCTTTGTTTCTACAAAATCCAGTCCACCTCCAACAATGGCACCTACACCTGGAATCATCTTACCCAAATTAACAATTCCCTTTGTTCCAAATTTTGTAATAAATCGAAATCCAACTTTCTGATTAATTTTTGTTAACACCTTGCCTGGTATTTTTTTAATAAGTCCATTTGCTAATTTCATTCCAAATTGAATCCCTGCCTGTTTTATAACACCATTTATAGACACACCAGCAAGGCAAGCATAGACCAATGTCTGTACTTGATCACTATTTATTTCATAACCAGCCATATATGCTGTACAGGCTACCATTCTCATCTGTACATAAACAACGCTACCAATATTAGCTGGTATAGCAACTGGTAATGTAATAGCTCCTCCTAATCCTGACAATGCACCTGATGTAGTACACTTTGTTATTTGATTTTTAAGCATTGCTTTACATGCTTCTTCTTTTGTGCCGTATTTACTTAAGTAATCATTCGCTAGTTCATCAACCTTTGAACTAACCATTGGAACCCCATCTAAACATTTTTCATAACAGGAATCTAATAATTGCATAACGTCATCTTGTGTAATTTGTTTCTTTATCATCTTTCAATATCCTCATATTTCTCTAATCTTACTTATTTTAATGAATTTCTTACTATTTTATCTAATGGATATTATTCTCCCATAATATAAACAACTCAGAAGCCCAAAAAGGTGCACCTATTTATAAAAAATTTGATAAAATTTGTCGTTTTTAATATATTTTTAATTTTAGACTATAATACCAGCTATAATTATCACTTTTCATTTAATTATTTATTCATTATAATTAAATGAAAATACGTACTGAAGGAATTACTCAAAAAGCCAAATCTGATGCTATTAATATGTACACCTATAAAAAAGCTTCCCTTTCTATAACAGATATTGCTACTATTACGCATACTTCTGTGCAGCAAGAAGAATGACTAAAAGAAGCTGGGATCCTCTAATTAGAGTGACCCCAGCCTCTTAAATTCTCGCAATACACTCCGATGGTGTTAATGCCATTACTTTACTCTTTTTAAAATCACGAATATTTCTTGTAACAATAAAATCTGCCTTAATTTTTTCAGCAAGTACACTCTGTACGGCATCTTCAAAATCAGTCCACTTTAATGTTGCTGCTTTTGATAAATCCAACGGACTAAGCTCAACAAATTCAAAAATCAATGAAAAGTGCTCTATACACTTTCTCTATTTTTTCTGGACTTAGTTCTTTCCTCAAAATATAGACAAGATTAGCAAAAGTAAGCGTAGAAACATATCCTTTTATTTTTTCTGTCTCGCATAATTTCCAAATAATCGAAGAATCTTTCACATGAGGTTCCCTATTTTGCAAAACATCTAATAAAATATTCGCATCAATCAATAGAACCATATTTCTCCATCAGCCTTTCTGATTTCACCTCATCTAAGTCATCTTTTCCATTTAAAATACCAGTTAAAGAATCTGTTAAATAGGAAATTGTAGCACCCTTTGGAATAAAACGTCCAACTTCTTTTCCATTTTTTGTTACAATAACTTCTTGTCCAGAAATTATAAGATTTAGATATTTTCCGAAATTATTCTGCATTTCTGTTGCAGACGCTGTTGCCACTACCATATAAATACCTCCTAACTAAATTAGCTAATTTTATTTTAATATATTTTAGCTAATCTTTCAACAAAAAGTTCTATCTTCCATAAAAAAGAAGTATTTTCGTGTTTTCTTACAAAAACATTTACCATAAATCCGATAAAAATGTTGTCATCGCAATCCATGTAATTGCCGGATAGTAAATTCCACTTGCATCTCTTCCTTGTTTCAATAAATTCTTCGCTTCCTTCTTTGTAATCCATGAAATTCCATTAAATAATTCAGAACCCACAGCTCCATCCTGTGAAGTTTTTGGTAATTGATTGCGATGTAAAGTAACTTTTACTAAAGATGTACACTCATCAGTCATTCCTGGTGAACAAAAAAGTAATGGATTCACCTCCACAATCTCATCGGTTGATTCATCAAAACTCACGCCAATTTCTTCTTTAATTTCTCGAATTGCAGCAACAAAACTAGGATTTTGTCCATCTGTATCTTTGTCTGTATCATTGTGATCAATAAGTCCTGATGGAATAGATAAGATATATCGACCGATTGGATATCTATATTCCTTCATTACACACATTTTAGGTTCTTCACCTTCTATTTCAACTACAACTACACAGCTAACTGCATCAGGAATCGTTTCTTTAAATTCTTCTATAGGCTTTGTGGCAATCACATCTTCCTTTTCTCGTCTAGTGGCATCATAATAATGTCTTCCTTCTTCATATTCTAAGTCATACAATTTGATAAATTTAGTTTCAAATAAAGACTTTACACAATCCTTTTGAATTTTTAATTCATCCATAGTTTCTAAATATCCTCCAAACTATCATTTTGAATATCCCATCTAAATATCTCATCTAAGAATCTCTTTTCTTTTTAATTCCCTTTTTTTAACAAATACATGATTGCCTTTCTTTTATCAGTAGCATATTAGTACCAGCCAAATAAGCTTTTTCCCTCATTTAGCTTTTTTATCTGCTTCATTTCCTCGTCTGTAAGTGAAAAATCAAACACTTCCATGTTTTCACGCATTCGTTCTTTTTTACTAGATTTTGGAATTACACCAATTCCATTTTGAAGTAAATAACGCAAAGCTACCTGTCCTGATGTTTTACCATGAGATTCACCAATCTTCATTAAAATAGGTTCTGCGAATATATTTCTCCTGCCTTCTGTAAATGGAGCCCATCCCTGCATAATTGTTCCATGAAATTCCAGCTTCTTTTTCAATTCCAATTCTGGATAGTAAACATGCGATTCCACTTGATTGACCATTGGGATTACTTCACATTTACGAATAAAATCTTCAAATCTCTTTTCATTGAGATTGGAAACACCAATTGCACGAATCTTACCCTCTCTGTATGCCTCTGTCATTGCCTCATACATCTCTATCCCCTGTTCGTATGGTTCATGAACCAACATCAGATCAATCCAATCTGATTGCAGATTGTTAAGTGATTCTTCAATGCCAGCTTTTGCTTTTTTATAACTTGCATAAGGAGTATGGAGTTTTGTTGTAATAAATAACTCATTTCTATTGATTCCACATCTGCAAATCGCATTTCCTACAATTTTTTCATTGTCATACATCTTTGCAGTATCTACAAGACGATATCCTACATCCAAAGCATCTAGCAATATTTTTTCCCCTTCTGCTCCACGTACATCCCAAGTTCCAAATCCAATTACCGGCATTTGAATTCCATTATTCAGTGTAAAATATAACATCACTGCACCTCTTTCTATTTATACTATATTTGCTCCATCTGTTGTTTTTGCCGTATCATCAGCCATTATTGTATTTAATCATTCTTTGCCTTTAATTTACAAATTAATTGAGTCATAGTTCCCATTGGACAAAAAGCACACCAAGTTCTAGGTCTATATAATACCATAACTATGAGTCCAATTAATGTTGAGGTTAACATTAAGCTATAAAACCCAAAAGAAAATTGTGCAACCCAGTCTGGAAATACACTTCCACTATAAGCCCAATTCCAAGGAACTTTAAAAGTCCAAAATAGTTTTAAAACTTCTTTTAACGAACGACTTCCTGCTGCAACCAAATAGGTTTGAAAAACCATATTTCCAAACATTGTTAAAAAGAAAATCAAAAATCCATAGCGAAAATACTTTGAAGTCATCCACCTAGGTGTTTTTTTCTTTCTTGAACATTTTCCTGTATTTCCTAACAAATTAAAAAGTTGTCCTCTTCCACATAACTTATTGCAAAAGAACTTTCCACCACCAAAGATTGCAATAATTAATGGCAACATAAAATCAATCATTCCAAGCCATGCAAATAAGATGTTAAAAAAACCTAAACTAAAATAAATGATTGACCAAATCCAAAAATAACTATACCAATGTTTTTTCATCAGGCTTCCTCCCTCTTATCAATTTGTATACAATCTGCTGGACATAATTTACTACACTTTCCACAACCAACACATAACTTATTATCTACGATTGCATAACACCCCTTCCAGACTCTAATTGCCTCTTTTGGACATTCCAATGCACAAACACCACAAGCTACGCAACGGTTAGTTTCTACATTTGCTAATTTTTTTGCCACGCTAATACCTCCAATTATTATATATTTTTTATTAATTTTTCTAAAATTTTGTCATTATAATTATAAAATCCATCACATCCCTTTCGCATACTTTTTACAATAATATCCCACTCGATTTAAAATTACAGCAATAAGCCAAGTAATCAATAAGACTACACATGCAGCAACTACTGCACCTTTGTTTCCCCATAGGAAAAATCCATAAAAATCGTGAAGTTTTCTCCCGCTAACATTCATCAATACATTTCCGACATATCCAATACCGTATGCCAAAGGTGCTAGTACTGGATAAACAGTATATTTAAAAGGCAATTGTAAATCTTCTTCAAAAAACATATAACTTGCCATAGATAAAACCGGAAGCACTAAATGTAACCAAAAATTAGCTCCTTGAAACATTTTTCCATATCCATAAAGGGGACCTAAAAATCCTATCACAGTTATAAAAGTCAATCCTACAGCAGTTGTACTAATTAATTTACATAGTTTTTTGTTCGCAGTTAATTTAGAGCCTTTACTCAACCACCACGAATATGTAAATGATACAACTCCGTTAAATAAGTTTGAAAGCACTGTAAAATACTTAAGACTTTCTATACTTTTTGCTGTTAGTGCTTGTCCATCTCCTCCTCGGATTACCATATAAAGCCATGCTATAAAGCTCATAATTCCAACGAATCGATTAATACCAATACTCATTCTTTGTTTCATTCACGATTATCCTCCATTTTTAAATCTATAAGAGCTTCCGAATAGTAAAGTCTATTGATATAATCGCTTAATCGAACCATATCAATAGACTTCTTACAATACTCATTGAAGATACATAGATTTTTAATAATTCTTTTTCTTTATCTTTATCCTAATCCTAACCTTATTTTCTATTAATTTTATAATTTTCTTACACAAAAATAATAAAAATACAAATGTATTGTAGAATATCCAAATCCACCAATTAATCCTGTGGCAAATCTTCTAAAATTTGTAGATTCTTTGATATTTAAATATTGTAATCCCCAATCCACTAACATAACACTAGATAATTCCATGCAAACACGAATAGGCATCCTTTTTTTAATAAATAGAATAGTTGCTAAGATAGCAGAAATAATGACTCCTGTACACCTTGCACATACAGGAAACTGATAACCCTTAATAAAAAAACTTCTTTCTGGTCGTTGATGACATCCAAGTTTACTCCCTAGTTCCATCATCATTATCCATTGTTTATCAGAAATCATTTCTAATCTATGCCTTAAATTTATGTCCACATTTTGGACATAACCAATAAGTTGTTGATTCTATTTTTCTACCTTTTCCACATGCCCCACATAAAATACCTATAGGTCCTAATAATATAGCCCCACAAATACCTTTTCCTGCCGAAAAATCCTTACCCGATGAGATGGTTTCTGTTGTTACTTGTAACTCTTGATTCCCGCACTTTGGACATATCATAAATTATTCCTCCTCACACAATAGATGTGTCTATATTTTACCATACCTTAAACTTATTTACAATAATGAAGCCTTTCACAATAAAAAGCTTCTCACCATTGATATTCCCAATAGCAAGAAGCTTTCTACTCTCTAAAATTAAACCACTAAAATACTAAAACATTTATTAAACAAGCATTCAACAAAATTATTCAACAAGTACTCCATCTGCATCGGTAAACTGCTCAATAGAATTTTCCTTTACCTGAATACAAATATAGCTAACACCTACATCCTGTGATGCTGAAAACTTTCTTTTTGCCTCAGGAGCTACACGAATCACATCTCCAGGTACTAAATCAAAAGTTTCGTCATCAATAATTGCAACTCCCTTTCCTTTAAATACAATATAAATTTCTTCATTCTGCTTATGTGAATGGAAAAATGGAACACCTTCTCCTGCCTGTAAGTTATTTACACTAATTTCTGCACCAGTTAATCCTAAAATATCATGAAGTTCTGTTCTTCTTCCATCTCCTATATTTGTTTTACTATAATTACTCATTTTAAATTATCTCCAATCTTTTTAATGTAGTCACCTTGATTACATCAATAATATAGCATGTACTTAATGTAATGTCAATAGCTACATCAAATAAAGTCATAACCATCAGCTTAGCCGTACAAAGAGATCGACTGAGGATAATCTCCAGTCTATTTAATTAAAATGGCAATAACACTGCTCCTGCAAGTTTAAATAAGAGTTTTCCAACTGGAATTCCAATTAAGGTAATACAAAAATAATTCCAAATACGATACAAATAAGCGCAAGGGGTAATCCAATAATTAAAACATATAGCGCTTTTAAAATGGCTCCTGTAATTGCAAAAGCAACGCCAAAGAAAGCAAATAATAAAATAAGTGTTAATAAAATCATAATACCTCCAAAATTTGTTTCCAAGATTCAAACAATTTATCCTTACTCCACGCAGCATTTGCTGGGCTTGTACTTGGCAATTGAATAATCTCTTTGCCTGTTTGATTAATTGTATATTTTTTATAAAATCTACAAGCTGTCCCACCATTTGCATAAACCTGTTTGATATCTGCGTGGTCTAAAATTATTGACAAATCATTAGGAATTACCTGTTCAATACTAGAATCACTAGACCCTTTAATCTTACAAGAGGCAATCACATCCCAAATGGCTATATGATTTGTAAGTAAGAGATTGGTTTTTTCCTCAATCGTCATTGGGATTTCACTTTGGCATAGTCTAGCAATTAGTGGCCAAAAGCGATTTCTTGGATGACCATAGAAGAAATTCGTTTCTCGTGATTTAACTGAGGGAAAACTTCCTAAAATTAAAATCTTAGATTCGTTATCAAAGATTGGTAAAAAAGGATGACTGACCGTTTCTTTTTCCATAATTTGCCTCCAAATAATCTAAATAGATCAATTAACTTGCTTATCCATTTAAATCGTAAATAAAAGTTTTAATATGAATTATTATTTGTTTTAATCTCCATATTTTTCAAAAAATGCTTGACAGCCTTCAAAAATTTGTCTATACGCTGTATCAAAATCTTCATCAAAACTATCTACCGTTGGATCTACGTCTAAAATGTCTCCTGGATGACTTGTAAAATCTAATAAACATTTTACTTTATCTTTAGGTTTCGTTTTGATTTTCTCTAAACTAGCTTGATTCATTACTAAAATATCATCATAAAGCTTATAATCTTTTTTAAAATTTTGTTTTTCTGCACCTGATTCATGATAAATTCCATAGTCGGTGAGTTTTTGCTTTATACGGTAGTCGTCAAAATTTTTAGAATACGCTAACTGAAAATCTATAAAAAATTGAGAGGATAAATTCGTTTTTCGTAGTAAATCCTTTATAATGTATTTAACCATTAATGAATGAGTAAGACTTTCATCACAGACAAAAAGGACTCGTCGTTTATAATTCACTTTTAGTTTTAATAGTTTCTCAAATAAATTTAGATTTTCTAAAACTATAATGCACAACTTCTCTCTTGCTCTTGTGATATTTTGATAGATTAACTTGGTAGAAAAATACTCTGGATGTTCTTCTCCTTGTAATCGTCCATCTTCATTATAGCTAAACGTTTTATCCATTTTAACAACTACTTTACTAAATTCTTGCCCAATAACTTCATAAGAACTTAATGCATTAGAATCATTGGTTAGCGTAATAAATTCATATCCTTTATTCTGATAAATAGCAACTAAGTGGTTTGCTTCCTTTGCTGTAGTAGCATATAAAATATCAATATTTGAATAATCTAAAGATTTTGTCCACCTAGGAACTTTTAAATCCATCATATGCTTGATAAATGAAAAGACTTCTTTATTAGATCTTATAGAATCTGTCAACTTTTCTTCAAAAAAATTAGGAAGCTGCCTTAATCGTTTAGGATTATTGCTTAATTTTTCTGTTTTTAACAAAACTTGTTCAAAATCATAAGAAAAAATGCAGGCACAAACTGTTTGATTATTATAGGACTCAAGAATACAATCAAGAACTTTTTCTGACAATCTTTGTGTTTCATCAATGCAAATGATATCATAGGTGTTAAATAAATTTTTTGACAACGAATTTACATTGATAATATTAATAGGAATGTGACTTTTAATCATTAATTCGTTTAATCTTTTATGTCCTTGACTTAAAGGTCCTGAATGAATCATACAAACTTTATACTGCTTAGATAGATTTTTTGCTATATCATATAAAAGCAATGTTTTACCTGTTCCTGGCTCGCCTGTAATCCCCCATAGTGTCTTTTGTCTTTGAACTAATCCTCCGTTGATTCTTCGTTTAATTTCTTTTTGATGATTTGTTAAATAATACTTATCTTCAAGAAATTTTTCGGGTTCATTTAACGGAGAAATTAAATATTCTTCCGGTTTAAATAACGATTCAATATTTTCTGTAATTGGACGTTTTACCTGGCTTAAAATATCAAGTAATTCTTTAAAAGAAGAAGTTTTTAGATGGTTAGTACTATCTAATGCATACAAGTTTCCCTTTTCTTTTTGTGCTACAAATGTAAAACTATAAATTTTATCTGAAATATGCGATAAATAGTATTGATTTTGAATCAACTGGTATTTAATTTCTTCTTCTGGAATCGGTTGGCTTTTTAATTCAATATTAATAATTACTTGTTCATGACCAATTTTTCCAATTTTTAATAAATCAATCTCTTTAGAAATTTGAGGGATTGAAAATGAATAAAACCAATTGTCATAACAACTAATATTATACGAATGTGTCGTATCTAAATCGATTAATTCTTCAAGATTTGATACAATCGTTTCTATAGGTTTTAATTCTCTAGGCTCTAATTCAGCTTTTTTCTCACGATTAGTTAATGCTTTTTCATAAATTGGACCTAATTCACTATCAATGGTTGCAAGTTTACTAAGTACATATAAATTAACAGCTTTCATAATTTATTTCAACTTCTCTAAAAGAGCCTTACAACCTTCTAAAATCTGTTCATAAGCTAAATCAAAATTCCTTGAATACCAAGGATCTGCAATATCACCTGGATGATCTGTAAAATCAAGTAATCGATAAACTTTTTTCTGAGGATCTGATTTTATAATTCTAATCATATTTTTAATATTATACTCTTCCATTACAAGAATATAATCATAATTATTATAGTCTTCTTTTGTTATTTGAACAGCTCTTTTACCTTCACAACTAATGCCATGTTCAGCTAATTTTTGTTTAGCTGCATAGTAAACAGGATTTCCAATTTCCTCTCGACTTGTGGCAGCAGATGCAATGAAGAATTGATCTTCTAAATGAGCTTTTTTAACTAAATCTTTCATAATAAATTCAGCTAAAGGTGATCTACATATATTGCCGTGGCAAATCATTAAGATTTTATACATAATTTTATACCTCCTTTTATGGAAATAGTTCTACTATAATATACTATAGTATTGATTCTTTATCAATTAAATTTTATTC
>JPZU01000001.1:3067362-3086281 GCA_000875945.1 Lachnospiraceae bacterium TWA4
CCTGAGCAATGTTTGAACAGTAACTTTTATTCTAAACTTGTTTAAAAAAAATACAAAAAGAACACTTGTTTTCTTATGGATTTTATGCTATAATATGACTATCAATTCAAAACATCATAATTTTAAAATATATTTATTACAGGAGGAATCAAATGAAAAGGCAAAAGCGTATGCAAGAATTAGTTGCATTAAATGGAATTGGCAAGTCTTGTATTGTAAAAGGATTAAATGGTAGAAATTATGGATATACTCCAGTAACTGATATTAAAAAGACGGCTTCTAGGGAAACTATCATTGAGACAAATTTTATACAAATTATTATTGGATAAGATAAAAAGTGGATGGCATTCATAAAACCATCCACTTTTTATCTTAATTTTCTACCATTGAATGAAATGCCTTTTTAATTCCACAATGGAAACATAGAATAACTCCTAAAATAGCTCCTACTAATGCTTGAATAATCTGATATGGAAGTTTTGCCATGGCATATTCAAATGTACTATAAACATAAATCTTACCAAGTGTATAACCAACAACCATAATAACAGCTCCTACTGATACTGCTAAGATTCCTGCAAGTTTTGGATTCTTTTTAAATGTATGATGCGCAATTAGTGAAATGACAATTCCTTGAATGCCATGAACTGTTAAACTGACAAACATAGGTAGTGGATAAAATATCATATCTCCTAAAAATGAACCAATACCACATGCAACAAAAGCTTCAAATGGATTTAATAATAAAGCTGCTAAACATATGGTAATATCGCATAAATATAAGTGCCCTCCAGGTACTGGAACTGCAATAGAACTTAGTACAATAGTCATTGCCATCAAAAGGCTAGTTACGACCAATCGTTTGGTGCTTGTAAGACTTGTTGTCGTTGGCATTGTTGTTTGTGTTTTCATCATAGTATATTCCCCCTTCACAAATACCGTTGTATTTGATTACTAATGTTCTAGATTATAGCACATAAGTGACCTTATAAAAATATACAAATTTAATTGTTTTTACATGGTCAATTTTTATCTAATTCTAAATTTTTAATAAATTGAATAAAATTTGACTATATGACATATACTGTTCATAGCTTTTTGAAAGGAGTTCATATATATGAATAATAAATTTTTAGACTGTACAGCACTTACGCTAGTTATTATTGGAGCTATTAACTGGGGACTTATCGGATTTTTTAGATTTGATTTAGTTGCATTTTTATTTGGAACTATGAGTATGCTCTCTAGAATCATTTATGGTCTTGTTGGTATT
Source organism: Lachnospiraceae bacterium TWA4 (assembly GCA_000875945.1). Taxonomy (GTDB): domain Bacteria; phylum Bacillota; class Clostridia; order Lachnospirales; family Lachnospiraceae; genus TWA4. Next base: position 3,068,636 of record JPZU01000001.1, read on the forward strand.
TGTGGATTGTATTTGATTAGCTTTTATGGATATTTAAGCTGTAACAACAAAGAGTAAATTTTAAAACTAAAAGGGGGCTGTTGCAAAACTAAGGTTATAGGACTCCCTCAGTCGGCTTTAGGCATCAGGATTCCGCCTGCAAGCAGGCACCTCATGCCAACCGACAGCTCCCTCAGGAGGGAGCCTTTCTAACTAGAATTTATTTTATATTTATAGTAATTCTAGTAATAGCCTCCCTCTTGAGGGAGGGGTACCACGTTAGTGGTGGAGGGAGTATCATTTATAGCTATTTTTCAACACCCCTTTTTCGATTGCCTATTAACATCCACCACAAGTTGAGCAATCTTCTGCACTACAATTAATAAATGGACTTTTATTCTTTGGCTCTTCTTCATCTTCAGCTTCTACTTCTTCATCATATTTTAGAGTCTGTTTAGCAAATTGTTCTGCACGTACATCACAAACGCCCATAACTCCTGCATAAATCTGAACACCTGATTCATCTAACGACTGTTTAGATATACGTCCAATTTTTTGGCATACAACGGCATCAATTTTTAAGTCATGCAAAAATATTCCAATAACTTCACGCGCTATATCTTTTGTTGGAATCACTTGAGATGCAATAATCTTTCCTTCTTCAATTGCATAAATTTTTAGCTCTTGTGCCTTTCCAAAATGTTTTGCGACAAAGTCATTATCATATGGTATTGCTAACCTCATCTCATTATCCCCCTTTATTTAAACTTTATAATGATTTTAATAACCAACATCTTTTAAATTGATTATTAATTAATTATTTGACCATTCAATAATACTTCTACAAGGCTCTAAAAATCCCTCTAATTCAGTTCGGCCTTCTTTAGTAATTAATTCTTTCCATAAATTTAATGCAAGTAAGCCGTATTCATTAGCACCATCTTTATCATTTTGCTTTGCATAACTTACAGCTAAATTGTGATAACCCATTGCTAGATGATTTTTATCTCGAATTTTACCTTTTTCATTTAACTGTTCAAAAATAAAGATGCTCTGTTTTTGATGTTCAATAGATTCTTCAATCTCTGATTCTCTTTCATAAATTGCTAGATAAAATAATGAAAGTGCCAAATCATTTAAATCAAATGAAATATCATCTCTTTGTAATTCTCGTAAAATTCCTACGGTTTTCTTATACCAGTATCGATTAATAGATGCTGCATCACTTGCACGACGATGTAAATCTCCACAAATTTGGCAAAACTTAGAAAAACGAATCGAACTAATAATCAAATCAACGGCATGTAATTTTTCTAATTCATTAATCGCATCTTCTAATCTTTGTGCATGATCAGGCGTTTCATTTCCATTCATGCATTCTCTTAAGGTAGAATCTGCTAATTGAATTGCCTTATGAACACTTTCTTGATACTCCTTACTAGAACTATACCAAATATTTTCTTTATTTAACTCGAGAAGACTTGTAATTCTGCGACGAAGTAATGCGTTTTGCATATTGGTTTCATCTTCATCACGTTCTTCATTTTCTGTAATAAACTGTAATGCTTTAGTCAATAAGTCTTTTTCTGCTGCTCGATCTTTTTTCTGATTGTAGCAAGCTGAAGCATTCATATAAAGACCTGCCAATGCACGATTTCCATCTGTAGTTTTTAAGAATAAAGCAGTTGCAGGATCATTTTCTAAGGCTTTTGATTTTTCAAAATAGGATAAAGCTTCTTCAACCTGACGTTGTTCGGCTAATGCAGCGACTAAATTTCCACCTGTTTTAATTTGAGAAAATTTCAACTTACTCTCAATGTTCTCTCCAGATTCTAAAAACTCTTTTGAATTTAATGCGCAAAGTCTTGCTTCATAGATTTTCTTATGATTATTTACTGAAACGTCGAAATTTTTTTGAGTAAATTGATACATCGCGTCTTTTTCAACTAGTGCAACTAAACACTCTAACTCTTCAAGTGTCTTTACTTGATTCATATATTTACATGCACGAACTGCTAAAGGACCATTACTTTTTGTAATATTTAGACGTTCATGTAAAATAGATAAGCTTAAAATTCGTCTACAATAAGATGTAAGTACATCAAAATTTCCCTCATCTAATAAACTTTCATAGATAAATAACATATTTTGTGAATACGTTAATACAGCTCCAATATCTTTATTTTGATAAGCTTCATTAGCTAACTGATCTAGAAATTCATTCCAATCCATTCGTTCATCTTGTACATGTGTTTTAGCTTGAGCATTTACATAATTTGAAATCGATGCTACAAATGCTGTAAACTGTTTCGCATCCTCATCTGTTAAATGATTTAGGTTTTGAACTCTAGTTTCTTCAAGTTTTTTTAATATATCTTTTGCTTGACTTAAATTTTCTAATTTAACTACTTGTTGCTTTTGATCATTTGTTTTCTTATTGCTCATTATTAATCTCCAATAGTTTAAAAGGGACTATTGCAATAGCCCCTTTCTTTTTATTAATTGCTTTTTGCAAGTTTTCCGTAGATAGCAGTATCTTTAAAGACGTGATTATAATAATTAGTTGATACAATTTTTGTAGATGCATCTAATTTAGCGTTTACTACTTTTTTCATAGCAGTAACATACTCATCTTTTTCAGAATCAGACATACTCACACCTTTAGCTAAAGTAAATTTTCCAGTATAACGGTTATAGATACCTTTATCAGTCTTCCAACTTCTAGAGGTAAAGATAACAAGAGGAGTTGAATCTGATAAAATATCTGTTCCAACAATCATACGAGAATCATACTCTAATCCTAGTAAGTTTGAAATCGTTGGTAAAATATCAACCTGTCCACAAATCTTGTTTACTTTAACTGGTTTATCCATGCTTGCAGTCCACATAATTAACGTATTCTTATAAACATCAAAGTCCATATCTGACTCTTTTAAATTTGTAAGATCGGAACTACCAAACTTTCTACCAGCTAATTCTTCAATAACATCAACATCGAAATAAGGAATATGGTCAGGAGCTAATACAATTAAAGTTTTATCAGCAATTCCTTTTTCTTCTAACGTATTTACTAAAGATTGAAGACCATATTCTAATTCTAAATTGGCTGCAATATAAGCCTTTGTTTCATCAGAATATTTTAAATTAGCTACTTTATCTTTATTTCTTGCTGCCATTGCATCTCCTGAGAAATTATATGGCATATGTCCACTAATTGACATGTAATATACATGGAAAGGATCTTTCGTATCGATATAATTATTAATTGAATGTTCAATTAAATATTTATCAGATTGTGGCCATAATGATTTTCCACTGGATGTTTTTTCCATATCAAGTCCATTATAACCCTGCTGCCAAGTATATCCTAACACTGTATGTGTATGTGAACGATCATAGGTATCATTGTCATTCGCATGATAACCTAAAGACTTACGACCTAAACGATTAAATTGCTGTGCCAATGAAAAATACATATTATTTTTTCCACTACCAATTGCTTTCATACTAATAGGATTCCCATTCTTAGGATATAATCCTGTAAGATTTTGGAATTCTCCACCAGAAGTACTAGTATAATGTAGAGGTGTATAGAAATTATTAAATACAAATCCTTCATGAGATAATTTATAAAGAGTTGGTGTAAGCTCTTTATCAATCATATAACCTGTAAATCCTTCTGCTGTAATAAAAATTACATTGTAATCTTTAAACTTACCAGTATATTCATTCTTATTTGTAGGAGTTACATTATTAAAATATGTATCTAACCATTTTAAGTCTTTATTTTTAGCACTATCTGCTAATTTTTCTAAATTAACATTTAACACATTAGGAGAAGTATCCGTTACATTTGGTGTTGTTTCACTTTCATTGCTTTTTGCTGACTCTCCCTCTGCTTTTGTTTCTTTTTTCGCTTTATCATTATTTAATACAGTATTCATATCTTTAAAGTCATTAACATCCGTTGTATCTCCTTTAGCTCCAAAGATTGAATGTTTGACATCTAAGCGAAGCATCGTTAAAATTCCTAATTGTTCTACTTGATCATCCACATCAGTATCTGAATAATAAAGCTGCTTAGGTGTAATATCTCCTGACCAAGGAAGACGAATCACTAATAATCCAAGAATATCAAATACTAGTCCTGCTGTTAACATTGCTAACATTGCATTAACTTTTTTTCTACCAAATGTAAGTCTTTTAGTTTTTAATAAAACAATTAATACAATAATAGGAATAATTAAAAAGATTAATCCAATAATCTTAGATAAAATACCAGAAATTATTGCTCCCATATAATCAGTTAATTTATTCTCAGCAGCTGTATCTGCACTACTAAGTAATTGATAATACTGAGAAAGTACGGTTTTACACACCATCTCTACACCAAATAAAACACTTGGAATAACCGTAAAAATAACAGCTACAATTGTATTAAATTTCTTATAAGGTGTATTCGTTAGAATTGAACAAAAACATCCAAAGCTTAACGCAAATAATAAGACAATTGGAAAATATTTAAGACCCAATCCCATAGAAATACGAAATACTGTTTCTAAATAAACAAATACGATTGAGAAATACACTAATGAACTCATAGAACCTTGAGATTGTGAATTTCTGCTAATACTTCCATAATTTTCACTCATTGTTTGTTCCTTTACCTTTTCTATATTAATTTTTGTACCACAATATTATAGCATATATTCTATAAAAATCTAGTTAAAATTTGTTAAACTTTATTACTTTTTCATTGTTCTTTTTTAGCAATTTCTTTTGCATATCGTTGTAATTCCTTATATATTCTATCATTTGTATAAAATTCTTTTTTATAACAAAGTTGATGGTCAAGTTCTGCCCAGTAATTCATTGCAATTGTTCGAAGCTGAATTTCAACAGGAATTTTTTTACCATTCACATAAACGCAAACGATCATATGCACACTTCGATAGCCACTTTCTTTTGGCGATTGAATATAATCTTTAATTTTTATAACTTCTAAATCGCTAATGGTTTGTAATTTATTCGTAATTTTATAAACATCATCATAAAGATTACAAATAATTCGAATACCTGCAATATCATTTAAATAGTGAAGAGCATTTTTTAAAGTGACTTCTTTATTCTTTCGTTGAAGTTTTCTACTAATACTTTGTATTGATTTTAGTCTATACGTCACTTTGTAAATTTTTTCTTCACTATCTAATTGATGAATCATTTCAATAACCTTAACAATCGCTTTTTTATAATAAATCAGAACTTCTGAATCAATAAATTCTTTTTTTAAATTTTCGATAATTAATCACCCCATTTACAAGTCTTCTTATAATACGCAAAATTTTTGAAAATGTTACAAGTTATTTTTGACAAATCTCATCAAATTTTGTATAATTGTTACCATAAAATTTTTAAAAAGAGAGGATTAAACTTATATGTGGGCTTATGAAAGCGTATTTTATCAAATTTATCCATTAGGATTTTGTGGAGCACCTTTTGAAAATGATGGAAATTTAGAACATCGAATTTTAAAAGTACTTGATTGGATTCCCCATATCAAAAAGCTAGGAGCAAATGCCATTTACTTTTCCCCAATCTTTGAATCAGATACTCATGGCTATAATACAAGAGACTATAAAACTATTGATGTTCGTTTAGGTACTAATGACGATTTTAAAAAAGTCTGTACTACACTCCATGAAGAAGACATTAAAATCGTTTTAGATGGTGTATTTAATCATGTTGGACGTGGATTTTTTGCGTTTAAAGATGTTTTAGAAAAAAGAGAGCAATCACCTTATAAAGATTGGTTTTTTATTGATTTTAATGGAAATTCTAATTACAATGACGGTTTATGGTATGAAGGCTGGGAAGGAAATTTTGATTTGGTAAAAATCAATTTAAGACATCCTGACGTTAAGAACCATATTTTTGAAAGTATCCGTCTATGGGTGAATGAATTTGATATTGATGGTCTTCGTCTAGATGTAGCATATTGTTTAGACAATGACTTTGTACGAGAACTTAGAAGCTTTTGCGATAGCTTAAAACCTGACTTTTTCTTAGTTGGAGAAATGCTACATGGAGATTATAATCAGAAAATGAATGATGCAATGCTTCACTCTGTTACCAATTATGAGTGTTACAAGGGACTATTTTCTAGCTTCAATTCTATGAATATGTTTGAAATTGTCCATTCCCTTCTTCGCCAATTTGGTCCTGAAAATTGGACTCTTTACAAAGGAAAACACTTACTTTGTTTTGTAGATAATCATGATGTAAGTCGTATTGCTAGTAATTTAACCAATGAAGCACATCTTCCTTTAATTTATGCATTATGTTTTGGTATGCCAGGTATTCCATGTGTATACTATGGCAGTGAATGGGGAGCTAAAGCTCATAAATCAGAAGGTGATCCTGCACTTCGAGTATCCTTTGATGCACCCATTGAAAATGAATTATTTGATTGGATTAGCAAGCTAGCTGCTGCTAAAAAGAAGAGTTTCGCATTAAATTATGGTGATTTTCGTTCAGTTGTTTTAACCAATAAACAATGTATTTTTGAAAGAAAAACGGATGCTGAACGAGTGCTTGTTGCGATTAATGCAGATAGTGCTCCTTATACTGCTTACTTTGATGCAGGTTGTGCAAAAGCTGTCGACTTAATTACTGGAAATGAATTTGATTTTGCAGGAGGAAGTGACCTCCCTCCATACAGTGCTTATTTTTTAAGATGTGAAAATTAAGCTTAACAACAAATCGATTTTACTGTATTAACAAATTTTTCACAAGATTTGGACAATTGATAATTTTTATTATAGACAAGATATAAATTTCGTTTCTTTTTATCTAAAGACAAGGGGAATTCTAAGAGTTCTCCTTGTTTAATTTCTTTTTTTACTGCAAGTTTTGACATAATTGTAATTCCCATACCATTCTTAATAGAAGTTTTAATAATCTCTGGATTTTCAATACTTGCTATAACTTTTAGTTTTGTAAAGTCAATTCCTGCTTTTTTAAGAAGCCTTTCAGACTCTTTTCTAGTGCCAGATCCTTCTTCTCTTACTATAAATGACTCATTTTTTATCCAAGTTAGCGAAGTTTCATTTTCTTTAATCTGTCTATACTTTTCATTATTTGGCATAACTAAGACTAATTCATCCTGATAAATCGGAAGATATTTACAATTGAGTTTTTCAAGCATTGTTCCTGTAAATCCAACATCTACTAAATGTTTAGAGACTTTATCGATAACTTGTTCGCTATCAGTTTCTGTCAACTTAAAGACTTCTCCTGTGTATCGTTCACTATAATTGGATAAAATATCTGGCAATAAATATTGTGCAGGTACTGTTGAAGATGCAATATTTACGCAATGTGTATCTTCTTCTTTTTGATTAATTCCAAATTCACTTTTAATTTTATCTTGCATTTCAATCATAGGTTTTGCATATTGATAAAGAGTTTCTCCATCCTTTGAAAGTTTCACTTCTTTGGTATTTCGAACAAACAGACGAATCATCAACTCTTTTTCAAGAGATAAAATATGTGCGCTAATTGTTGGCTGAGTTAAATATAATTTTTTGGCTGCTTTAGAAAAACTGCCACTATCTGCCACCTCAATAAAGGCTTCTAGTTGTTTTAAATTCATAGATCTCTCCTAGTAAAGTTTAATTAATTTTTCTTCCTCTTCTACGACTTGACCTATGATGGATACTTTTGTATCTAATTCTTTAAACTTAAAATCTTCCATAAGTTTTGATACGTGTTCAGGGGCTACACTAATTAATAATCCTCCTGAAGTTTGTGGGTCATAAAGTAAGTCGATAAAGTGTTCTTCTACTTGGTGAAAATCTACTTTATTTTCAGAATAACCGCGATTATTATAGGCTCCTGCGGGAACTAATCCCATCTGTGCATATTCAATGGAATCATCTAAATAAGCAATACTATCGGTATCAAGTTCAAAGCTTACATGACTAGCTTCTGCCATTTCTACACAATGACCTAGTAAACCAAATCCTGTGATATCTGTACACGCATGAATTGGATAATTGCTAATCACTTCTTTTGCTTTTTTATTTAACGAAGACATTACGCAAACTGCTTCATCAATTGCACGCTTAGATGCCATTTCTGCTTTAATTGCAGTATTGATAATTCCTGTACCAATTTGCTTGGTTAAAATTAAAATATCGCCAGGTTTACATCCATAGTTTTTAAAAATTTTCTTTGGATGAACAAATCCTGACACACACAATCCATATTTCGGTTCATCATCTTGCACAGAATGACCTCCTACTAAGACTGCTCCTGCTTCCTTTACTTTATCAGCTCCTCCCGCTAAGATATCTCCTAAAATAGAAGGGTCTAAACAATTTGGAAAGCCTACGATATTCAAAGCAATCTTAGGCTCTCCTCCCATTGCATAAACATCACTTAACGAATTTGCTGCTGCTATTTGTCCAAAAGTATAAGGGTCATCCACAATTGGTGTAAAAAAATCAACCGTTTGAATTAATGCAACATCATCTGTAATTTTATAAATTGCTGCATCATCGCTTGTTTCAATTCCTACTAATAGATTTTCATCATAAAATTTTGGCAGCTTACCCAAAACTTGGGCAAGGGTTTGAGGACCAATCTTTGCTGCTCAACCTGATGTTTTAGAAAATTGTGTTAAATGTATACTCATGTTTCCTCCTTATACTTTTGTTGTGTATATTTTATTTTATAAATTAGGGTCTAATAACCGTATCAGCATTATTCATAGATTCAACAATGCTGTACATATTGCCTACACTACCTACAGCTAATTTTTCCTTTAGGTGATAAAAATCAAGACAAATACCACAAGTTAAAATTTCAACACCTTGTGCCTCTAATAATTTTAAATCTTCTAAAGAATCAGAACCTTCACAAGTAATTTTTGCACCACCATTATAGAAAAGCATCTTTTTAGGTAGTTCATCAAGCTGTGTAATAGTAAAAATAAAAGTCTTAAGTAATGCCTTACCTAATTCATCATCTCCACTACCCATCTTATCAGAGTTTACAACTACAATAGTCTCTTTTTCTTCTTTCTTGTCCACGTCCTTACATGGGTCAACTTCTATTAATAATTTAAATTCCTTATCAGAAATTTTTTCAGAACTTACTTTCGCACCACGACTTTTAGCCATTTTTGTAACATTCGATACAGCTGTTTCATTGTCTACAAGTACTTCAATTGTATCTGCTCCTGTTAGTTCTCCCATTGCTTTTTTGGTTTTAATTACTGGAATTGGGCAAGCATCACCCATAGCGTTAACTGTAACCATAAGTATCCTTCCTTTCTTAAACTCTTAAACCATGATTAAACATTCATGAATTTCTTGTTCTTTTAATTGTATCTTCTCCATTACTGCAAGCAACGACTCTCTACACTCAAGATCGGCGCACCAAGCAAGTCCACAACCAGCAGAAATCGTTCTTGGAACTGGAATTAAACGTCCCTTAGCACCTTCGCTTTTGCAAGCTTTTTCCATAGCCATTGCATCAGCAGTTGTATGAAAAGTAATTACTAATTTTAATTCTTTTTTCCTCATATAATCTAAATTCCTTAAATAAATTAGCCTAAATTAGTATAGCTTTTATTTATAAATTTGTCAAATTTTATAGGTAGCTTCTATAAAGCTTTCTTAATAGCTTCTAAAAGCTCATCATAGGTTTCATAGGCTTTAATTTCTGGATGCTTGGCTTTAATTTCATCCGTACTCTTAAATAAGAATCCCGCCTTACTAGCTTCAATCATACCAAGATCATTATGACTATCTCCACTAGCAATTGTTTCAAATCCAATAGACTGTAATGCACGAACGGTTGTATATTTGGTTTTTTCTACACGTAATTTATATCCTGTAATCTCACCACTATCTGCTACTTCTAGCGTGTTACAAAAGATCGTTGGCCAACCTAATTTCTTCATTAAAGGTGTAGCGAATTGGTAGAATGTATCACTGAGAATAATGACCTGTGTAATAGAACGAAGCTCATCTAAAAATTCTTTAGCACCTGGCATTGGGTCAATTTTTGAGATAGTCTCTTCAATTTCTTTAAGACCTAAACCATGTTCTTTTAAAATGGCTAAACGATACTTCATTAATTTATCATAGTCTGGTTCATCGCGTGTCGTCTTTTTAAGTTCTGGAATTTTGGCTTCTTGTGCAAATGCAATCCAAATTTCTGGAACTAATACTCCCTCTAAATCTAAGCATACAATATTCATTTGATTACTCATCTTATTCCTCCATAATTCTAAAATATTACAATTATCTTAACACATACAAATATGAATGTAAATGCCATAAATTTATTGATTTTTTAATTCTTATGAGGTATGATAACAAGTATGCACTTGTAGCTCAGGGGATAGAGCAGTACCCTCCGGAGGTATGCGCACGGGTTCAAATCCTGTCAAGTGCATTTTAAACTATTAGGAGGTAAAAATGGAAGCAATTCGAATTAATAAATATTTAAGTGCTAAAGGAATTTGTTCTAGACGTCAAGCCGATAAAATGTTAGAAGAAGGACGAATCCTTGTCGATGGCGTGCAAGCAGTTCCAGGTATACAAGTTTCTGATGCAAATGAAATTTTAATCGACGGTGTATTAGTACAAACCCATCATACACCTAGTCCTGTACTTTTAGCTGTAAATAAACCGGTTGGAATTGTCTGTACAACTGCCAAGTTTGACAAAGATAATATCGTAGACTTTTTAAAATACCCCACTAGAGTCTATCCCATTGGACGACTCGATAAAGATTCTGAAGGACTTATTCTTATGACAAATCAAGGAGAGCTAGTTAATAAAATCCTTCGCGGTTCGAATAATCATGAAAAGGAATATGTTGTTCGAGTAAATAAACCAATCACTAGAGATTTTCTTCGTGCTATGCGAGAAGGAGTTCCTATTCTTGATACAGTTACAAAACCTTGCTATGTAAAACAAACAGGCACTAAAACTTTTCATATTATCTTAACCCAAGGACTTAATAGACAAATTCGTCGTATGTGCGAATACCTTGGAATGCGAGTTGTATCTTTAAAGCGTCTTCGAATAATGAATGTTGAATTAGGTGATCTATCAACTGGTAATTACCGAGAAATCACTGGAGAAGAATATAACGAATTAATGAAATTATTAGAGAATTCTAGTAGTCTTTCTTATAAACAACGAATGGAGAATAATAATGAATAAATCCGAACGCATGAAGGAATTAATTAAGATTTTAAATGAAGCATCTAAAGCATATTATCAAGAAAGTAGAGAAATTATGGATAACTTTCAATATGATGCGCTCTATGATGAACTTCTTTCATTAGAAAAAGAAACTGGAATTGTATTCGCATCAAGTCCAACCAAAAAAGTAGGTTATGAACTACTTAGCGAATTACCTAGAGAAATTCATGATAAGCCTATGCTTTCTCTAGATAAAACAAAAAGTAGACAGGACTTACAGGAATGGTTAAATGATAAAGAAGGTCTCCTTTCATGGAAATTAGATGGACTTACAATTGTTTTAACCTATGAAAATGGAACTCTTTTAAAAGCGGTTACTCGTGGAAATGGTGAAATCGGTGAAGTTATTACTAATAATACAAAAACGTTTGTCAATCTTCCACTTTCTATTCCTTATAAAGGAAAGCTTGTACTTCGTGGAGAAGCAATTATTCCTTATTCAACTTTTGAGAAAATCAACTCTGAAAATAGTGAATTAGGTGCTAAATATAAAAACCCAAGAAACCTATGCAGTGGTTCTGTTCGCCAGCTAAATAATGAAATCACTGCCAAAAGAGGTGTCCATTTTTATGCTTTTGCTTTAGTGTCATTAGAAGAATCTACATTAACTACTAGAGAAGAAGAATTTCTTTGGTTAAAAGATCAAGGATTTGAAGTCGTAGAATATCAAAAAGTCACAGCTTCTACAATCCTATCTTCTATTGATTACTTTGAAGAAAAATTAAAAACCAACGATCATCCATCGGATGGTCTTGTATTAATCTATAATGATATTGCTTATGGATTAAGTTTAGGACAGACTGCAAAATTTCCAAAAGATTCCATTGCTTTTAAATGGGCTGATGAAGTAGAAAAGACAACGCTTAAAGAAATTGAATGGAGTGCTTCAAGAACTGGTCTTATTAATCCTGTTGCAATTTTTGAACCTGTAGAGCTTGAAGGAACGACCGTTAGTCGTGCAAGTGTTCACAATGTCAGTATTGTAAAATCTTTAGAACTTGGAATTGGAGATACGATAGAGGTCTTTAAAGCCAATATGATCATTCCTCAAATTGCAAGAAATTTAACAAAAAGTAAAACAGTAAAAATTCCTAGTCATTGTCCTGTTTGTGGAGGAGAAACTAAGATTCAAAACCTCAATGACGTAGAAACTCTTTACTGTACAAATAGTGAGTGCCCAGCAAAGAAAATTAAAGGTTTTTCACTATTTGTCAGTCGAAATGCCATGAATATTGATGGATTATCAGAAGCCACACTAGAAAAATTTGTAGACCTTGGATTTATTAAACGATTTATTGATTTATATCATTTAGAGGTTCATAAAGAAGATATTGTGCAGATGGAAGGATTTGGTGAAAAATCTTATACCAATTTACAAAAAGCCATTAAAACTTCCAGACATACCACCTTAAGTCGTTTAGTCTACGCACTAGGAATTGAAAACATTGGAGTTTCTACAGCTAAACTTATTTGTAACTATTTTAACAACGATTCAAATAAGCTAAAAGATGCAACTATTGAAGAACTCTCGTTCATTGATGGAATTGGTGATATTATTGCTACAAGCTATGTCAATTATTTTAAAAATGCTGAGAATAGAACACAATTTGACGAATTACTAGCTGAATTAGTCATCGAATCTGAAGAATCAAATGAGGAACCAATTTTTAAAGGAAAAACCTTTGTGATTACAGGCAGTCTTACTCACTTTGAAAATAGAGATCAATTAAAAGCAGAAATTGAAAAACGAGGCGGAAAAGTTACTGGTTCTGTTACAAAGAAAACTTCTTATTTAATTACCAATGACAAAACCTCCGGTTCTTCTAAAAATAAAAAAGCAAATGAATTACAAATTCCAATTATTTCTGAAGAAGATTATTTAAAACTACAAAACGAGGAGCTATAAACTATGCCAATTAAAACACAAAATGAACTACCAGCAAGAGCTATTCTAGATCTTGAGGATATCTTTATTATGGATGAATCAAGAGCTTTAGCTCAGGATATTCGTCCATTAAATATTTTGATTTTAAACTTAATGCCTATAAAGAAAGATACGGAAACGCAATTACTCCGTGCGCTCTCAAATTCCCCTTTACAGGTTGATGTATCCTTTTTAAATGTTTCTGAGCATACATCTAAAAATACTCCTGAAAGTCATTTAAATAAATTTTATCAAAGCTTTGATGAAATCAAGCACTTAAATTATGATGGAATGATTATTACAGGAGCACCTGTTGAAAAACTAGAGTTTGAAGATGTCGATTACTGGGAAGAACTAACCAAAATCATGGAATGGACAAATACCCACGTCACTTCAACAATTCACGTTTGTTGGGGAGCACAAGCTGGACTTTATTATCATTATGGAATTAAGAAATTCGAATTAAATGAGAAAGTTTCAGGTATTTATAAACACACCGTGTTAGACCGTAAAATTCCATTAACTAGAAGTTTTGATGATGAATTTTATGCACCACACTCTCGTTATACAGGTGTTGACCGAAGAGAAATCTTAGAAAATCCAAATCTGATTATTTGTGCAGAATCTAAAGAAGCTGGTGTTTACTTAGTAATTAGCACTGATGGAAAACAAATTTTCTTAATGGGACATCCTGAATATGACCGATTAACGTTAAATGAAGAATATCACAGAGATTTAGGTAAAAATTTAAATCCAGCTATTCCAGTAAACTATTATCCAGATGATAATCCAGAATTGTTCCCTAAACTTACTTGGAGAAGCCATGCAAATTTATTGTACTCCAATTGGCTCAATTTTTATGTCTATCAGATTACACCTTATAATTTATAAAATAAGAGGAAGCCTCATAGCTTCCTCTTATTTTATCGTTTCTTTCATTACACGTAACACATTTTTATAAAAAATCTTTTCAATATCACTTTTTGAAAAATCTTCTTTCTTTAACGCATCTTCCAATAGATAAAGTTTAGAGCAATCTGAAAGTTGCGTTTCACCAGAAAATCCATCAAAGTCACTTCCAAGTCCTACACACTCTACTCCACCAACATTTGCTATATGTCTAGCATGTTTTGCAATAATGGCAGCAGATGATTCAATACCTAAAAATTTATAATAATAATTAAGACCCGTCACACCACCTTTATTAGCTAATAATCGAATCATTTCATCGGTTAAATTTCTTGGATGATTACAAAGTGCTCTTGAATTTGAATGAGTTGCAATAAATGGCTTTTTACAAATATCTACTACATCAAAAAATCCACCATCTGATAAATGCGAAACATCGACCATAATACCAAGTTCTTGCATATAAGAAATAGCATCTTTTCCAAAGTCTGTCAGTCCTTCGTTCATAACGTTTTTATCTAGAGAATTCGGTGAACCAAAACAGTTTTTATGATTCCACGTAAGAGAAATTGCTCGAATACCTAATTCATAAAGAGTTTTTAGATTTTCTAATTCTCCATCCACTACTCGACCATCTTCTAGTGTTAAAACTGCTGACATTTTTCCACTGGTCAAAATTTCATCTGCAGTCATTGATAGAGAAATCATTTCTTTGTGTTTCTTCAAATTTTCTAATAAATAATTTCTAAGGGTATGAATATATTCCCAATCTGACATGGTACATTCATCTTTTGGCAGCAGAAAAATTGCAAAAAATTGCGCAAATTGTCCTCCAATATCCATCTTCTTAAAATCTACCTGTGTTTTTGCATCAAAAAGAGTCTGTTCTTTTTGATAATACATTAAAGTATCACAATGCATATCAATAAATTTCATAACTTATAATTCCTCTCTCTAGTCTTGTCTACTATAAACTCTACGACTGATAATAATATATGTAGTTACTACCACAATTCCTGTAATTGCCCAAGAAATTGGATAGACACTTAATAGAACTTCAAACGATTTTACCTTTTGGAAAACCGTATAAATCCAGGTTAAACGTACACCACAAATTCCAACAATCATAAACACGGCTGGTGTCATCGAATAACCCAATGCTCTAAGTGCCGAACTACTAATTTCATAGGAACTAAGAATGACATAAAGGGTATCAATATATAGAATTCGAAGGCCTGCATAATAAGCAACATTTGGATCTGAGGTATAAAGTGAAGCAAAGATTCCTCGTCCAAACACAAAACACATACTCATCACAAAAGTGATTCCCATACTACAAGCCATTCCTACATAATAGATTTTTTTACAACGGTCATAGTTTTTAGCACCAAAGTTTTGACTAATAAATGTAATAACTGCTTGATTAAAGGCTGTTACTGTAAAATACATAAATAATTCACAATAAAGACCAATTGCTGAACCTGCTACAGCATCAGAGCCAAATCCATTGATTGCTGATTGGACAAATACATTAGATAGTGAGAAAATCATTCCTTGAATTCCTGAAGGGATTCCAATTTGTAACATTTTCTTTAACTCAGGCCTTGTCATTTTAATCTTTGAAAGATTTAGATGAATCATTTCATCTTTATGATGACATAAAATATAAAGAATAATACTGGCACTTACAATATTTGAAAAGACCGTAGCAATTCCAACACCTTCAACGCCCATATGAAATACAATCACTAAAATCATATTTAGAACGGCATTAATCACACCTGCTAAAATCAAACAATACATTGGACGCTTCGTATCTCCTGTACTTCGAAGAATAGCTGCACCAAAGTTGTAAATCATAATTGCTGGCATCCCTACAAAATAAATTCTAAAGTATAAAACACCAAGATCTAGGGTATCTTCAGGTGTTCCCATTAAAGTCAATACCGGTCTTGCCAAAATAAATCCAACAACAATTAACAAAACACCACTAATTAATGCAATAAAAATAGCTGTATGAACAGCATCTTTTACTTTATCATATTTTTCTTGTCCAATGTAATTAGCAATCACTACATTAGCTCCTACCGAAACACCAATAAACAAATTTAAAAATAAGTTGATTAAAGCACCATTACAACCAACAGCTGCTTGATCTCTACTCGTCGCAAATTTTCCAACGACAGCTACATCAATAGAGTTAAACAATTGCTGTAAAATGCTACTAATTGCTAGCGGTAAGGCAAATACTATTATCTGCTTAAATAAATTTCCATGCAGTAAATCTGGTGCCTCCGTTTTTGTACTCATAATTTTCTCCCTTTTTTATTTTAAATGAATCTTATTACAGAATCTTATTACAAAAAGCAGAGGGGATTTCCCCCTCCCTACTTTGTTCGTATCTTAATATAATCTAGAATTAAATCAACAACTTCTTCAAAATCCAATTTTCCACTATTAATTGTCAAATCGTAGAAACGTGCATCGCCCCATTTTCCATCACAATAATAATTGTGATAAGCTTTTCTCTTTCGGTCTTGACTATTCACCAAAGATTTTGCTTTATTCAATGGAAGATTATTCGTCTTTGCTACGTTTTCAATTCTCTTATCAACATCTGCTAGAATAAAAAATGAAATCAATGCATCATACTCTTTAAGAATTGATTCAGAGCAACGACCCACAATTACAAATGATTCACCATTTGATGCTTTTTCTCTTAGAAAATCAAACTGCATCATCGCCATATTCTCATTAAATGAACTACTGCGTCCTCGTACAGTTCTTGTTAAAATAGGAGTTCTAGGACGCTCATCATGCTCTTCCCAATCATTTGAGTTAAAACCTTTTTTTCTTGCTATTTCTTCAAGTAAATTTGAATCGTAGTAAGGTAAATCTAATCGTTTTGCAATTTCCCTAGCAATCTGATGTCCACCACTTCCAAATTCACGTCCAATTGAAATAATTACTTGTTTGTCAAACATAAAATCCTTTACCTCCTGTATCATTTATAATTATAGTATACCATTTTAGAAAAGTTCTTTCAATAAAAGTTTTCTTTTTCATCTAATTTATGGTATGCTTATAAACAACTTATAAAAAAGGAGGAATTGTCTATGTCTATGGAAGATTTATTTAAACGCATACAAAATCGACTACTTAGTAGAGTTGATTCAGATGGTCTTCCCCTCTTTCCAAAAGGTGAGATTTTAAGAGAACAAATTATTTTTGAAGGTCAAGTACAAATGGTTGGTTTTCGATATGAAGTTCAATATACTGCTCAAAAACTAGGACTAACAGGAATGGCTATGAATCGAACGGACGGAAGTGTATTAGTAGAACTTCAAGGAACCATAGAAAAAATCGACTACTGTTTAGACTATATTAATCGTGTTAAACGTTTTACAATTACTAAAATGAGACGAACAAAAATTCCGGTTATAAATGATGAACGCTCATTTATAACCGGAGATCTTTAACAATTCTTCTCTATGAATTCTCGAATTTGTGCTATTGATAGCCCCATTTTGCCTTGCAATTTTGGGCTAAATC
>JPZU01000001.1:3086301-3104469 GCA_000875945.1 Lachnospiraceae bacterium TWA4
ATATTCAAGTTTTGACCTAGTTACCCCAAATCCACTTACTACTTTCTTTCTAACAGGTCCATAAGGAGTATCAACGACCTCCATTTTTCTATCTAACACATAGCGATTACAGCTCTCTTCTCGAATTCCAAGTGTTGTTGTATGTAGAAATAATAACCTTGTAAGTTCTTCTTTTGTATCTTCCTTACATAGACAAGTAAGCATAGTTCCTGGTCGATTCTTCTTCATACCAATAGGAATCGTGTAGACATCCAAAGCTCCTGCTGCCAAAAGAACTTCCATTGCAAAACCAATGGACTCGGCAGTCATATCATCCAAATTACAACTAAGTTTTATAATTGTGTCTTGCATACTTCTTCCTTTAAATACTCATATCTTAATCGTTTTTCTTCTTTAGCAAAATGAACTTCTCTAGACTGTAGAGGATTATTAGTATAATCTAAAATTTCATCGCCAAACTGTTCACTAGTTAAATCAAAGGCTACTCCATCTATTACATTGTAACAGTGATAATTTCCACCAGGTCTACGTATCCCATAAACCTCTCCTCCAAAGATATCTTGTACTAAAAAGGCAGTAATTGAACACTGTCCAAGCGTTTTATTTTCACTTGACCAATTTTCTTGCATTCTAGGCGCACAAGTTTTTTTACACCAAATGGTTGATAAAAGATCATAAAAATCTCTAGGTGTTCCTTCATACGATGAAACTTTTGAAGTCATCGTTGTTTTTTCCCAGCCATAAAACTTATAAGTCTTCACAAGATGTAAGCTCCTTTACTAAATTTTCTAAAAATTCGTTTTCAAAGTCATATCCAACCATACAAAGAGACTTATAGTACAGTTCTGTATCCGAATAATCAACCCTTTGAATCTGCTCTAAGATTTGAAGTTTTAACTCTTTTTTCTTTAAGTCTTTTTCTTCCCATAACTTTGTCATATCATAATCATCAGTGTCTCCACAAGGCATTGCACAAGACTGACAATTTGGTGCAACTTTTTTCTTTTCTTCTTTTACCATCTGAATCAAAGACTCTAAATCATGTTCTTTACTTCTTTTAAGACTCTCTTTAATAATTTTATCAGTATTTTCTGTTTTTTTATGGCTTTGGCAAGATTTTGCAAGACCAATTAATGCACCCATCAATTCATCATACGGTGTCATCGCACATCCTCCTTATACTAATTTGATTATTAATTTAGTTATACTAATCTGGTTGTCCATTTTGAACAATCCCATACCTTCGTCGCAAGCCCTTCATAAAACTCTGGTTCATGACAAACCATTAAGATACTTCCTTTATAGGCAATTAAGCTACGCTTTAGCTCTTCTTTTGCATCCACATCTAGATGGTTGGTTGGCTCATCGAGTAATAACACATTCGTTTCTTTATTAATCAACTTACAAAGACGAACTTTTGCCTGCTCTCCTCCGGATAACACGCGCACTAAACTTTCAATATGTTTCGTTGTCAGTCCACACTTTGCTAATGCACTTCGTACCTCGTACTGAGAAAGTGATGGAAACTCATTCCAGATTTCTTCAATACAACTTGTTGTCACCGACTGGTCCATTTCCTGTTCAAAATAACCAATTTCTAAATAATCACCAAGTTCTACTTGTCCACTTAATGCTGGAATTAAACCTAAAATACTCTTTAATAAGGTTGTTTTTCCAATTCCATTAGCTCCTGTTAAGACAATTTTTTCACCTCGCTGCATTTCAAGAGTTAATGGTGTTGAAAGTGGTTCCTCATAGCCAATCACTAAATCCTTGGTTTGGAAAATATATTTTCCAGCAGTTCTAGCCTCTTTAAAATGAAACTCTGGTTTTGGCTTTTCTCTAGCAAGTTCAATTACATCCATTTTATCTAATTTCTTCTGTCTAGACATGGCCATATTTCTTGTCGAAACTCTTGCTTTATTTCTAGCAACAAAGTCTTTAAGCTGCGCAATTTCTTTTTGCTGTTTATTATATGCTGCCTCTAGCTGAGATTTTTTCATCTCATAAACTTCCATAAATTTATCATAATCTCCAACATATCGATTTAATTGCTTATTATCCATATGATAGATTAAATTTACTACACTATTAATAAATGGAATATCATGCGAAATTAAAATAAATGCATTTTCATAATCATTTAAATAACGCTTTAACCATTCAATATGTACTTCATCTAAATAGTTTGTTGGCTCATCTAATAGTAAAATATCTGGTTTTTCTAGTAGAAGCTTCGCCATTAAAACTTTCGTTCTCTGACCACCACTTAAATCAGTGACATCTTTATCAAGACCTAAATCTAAAAGTCCTAAGGCTCTAGCAACTTCTTCAACCTTTGCATCAATCATATAAAAATCATTCATCGTGAGAAGATCTTGGATTGTTCCTGCCTCTGCCATTAACTCGTCCATCTGACTTTCATCGACTTCTCCAAGTTTTGCATAGATATCATTCATTTGTTCTTCCATTTTAAATAAGAAATCAAAAGCTGAATGAAGTACTGAGCCGATGGTCATTCCTTTTTCTAGTGCTGTATGTTGATCTAAATAACCTACTCGTACATTTTTAGACCATTCAATGCTTCCTTCATCAGGCATCAACTTGCCTGTAATAATATTCATAAATGTGGATTTACCTTCCCCATTCGCTCCAATCAATCCAATGTGTTCCCCTTTAAGTAATCGAAAAGACACATCTTCAAAGATCGCACGATCGCCAAATCCATGACTTAAGTGTTCAACATTTAAAATACTCATGCTCTTTCTCCCTTGTATTTAATTTACAAATCCTGAAATAATTTTTACAAATAATAAACAAAGTACAACTAAAATAATGGGTCGTACAATACGAGTTCCATCTTTCATAACAAATCCTGCACCAATATAGTGACCAGCAATACTAAATACACTAGCTGTAAGTCCTAATGGCCAAAAGACTTTTCCTGCAACAATAAAAGTTACAAGTGCTGCAATATTGGAAGATAGATTGACAATTTTTAAATTTCCCGATGCTGTTCGTACATCCATTTTTGCCAATCCTGTAAACGCTAATAATAAAAATGTTCCCGTTCCTGGTCCATAGAATCCATCATAAATTCCAATAAAAAAGGATGAAATAATTACAATGGTATATTCAATAGATTTTTTTAATGAAAATGGGTGTTCAGGCTCTAAATTTTTTCTTGTCATTACATAAAATGCAATAACTGGAAGTAAAATCATTAATAAAATTTGTAAAACTCTCTCACTTGTATGTAGTGCAATATTTGCTCCAATCACTGACCCTATTAGAGCAGTTAAAACAGATGGAGCAGCTACTTTCATATCCGCATATCCATTTTTTATATATCTAGCCGTTGAAAAAGCAGTACCTGTAGCCGAAGATAATTTATTTGTAGCAATTGCAAAATGAACAGGAACTCCTGCAATCAAATAAGCTGGAAGTGAGATTAATCCTCCCCCACCAGCAATTGCATCTACAAAACTGGCTAAAAATACTGCTGGACATACGATAATAAATTGTATAATATTCATATCCATTTTTCTTTTGTCTTTCCCTTCTTCTTTTATTACTCTCTTCTTTTGTTAATTATTCTGCCTTTGAATCATATCATTTGGAATGAAGTTCGTCAATTAGATTTTTCATTATCCATTAAGCTAATAACAATTTTATCAACGTTTACATCAGCTTTTCGTTTCACCACTTCTTCAATTTGGGTTTTCTTTTCATCACTAAGTTCTTTTTGTCCAACAACTACATCAACATTTTTATCACCCACTGTTACTACTGTAGACTCTAATCCCTTAGATGCGAGTAAACTTTCAATTTGATTTTCTAATTCACTTACCTCTGTCATATGTACCAAACTATTTAAAGCAGACTGCTTTTGCTTTTTTGAAACAGCTTCATTGTTAATAATTTTTGTTAACTCTTCCTTATTTGTGGAACGAAGTTGATCTCTATTTAATTTCATCTGTGCAATAAAATCAGTTACATTTGAATTTGTAAGTACAGCTTCTCCTGGAGCTAATGACGTGGTTTCTGCTTCAGTTGTTTTAGTTTCTGTTGCTTTTGCTTGTTCTCTTGCTATTTCCTCAGATAAGACATCTTCTTCTGATAAATCTGCTAATGGATCGACTTGTGTTTGAACATTTGCTGGATTTTCCTGTGTGCAAGATAAGTAACCTGCAACTGCTACCATAATTGCTAGTACTGTTAAGAGTACTTGATTTTTCTTTACAATTTTTTTCAAATTGATCACTCCTTTAAAATTCACCCTTTAATACTTTTATTTTATGTAATGGAACACCAAATAATGCTTGTATAGTTTCACAAATTTGAGTTTTTACTTCTGATTTGTCTGCACCTTCTGCAATTACAACGACTCCTTCAATTTCTGGCGTCTCTTCTTCACTTGCAAAACTCTTTTTTGTTGTCTTTTTTACACTAACCATTACTTTTACCCTCCCTACGCCTTCTGCCTTTTGAAGGGTATTTTCTAATCGTGTTTCATAAGAATTTCTACCTGAATCATTAACTTCTGATATCTCACTAGTTTTTGCTGTTTTTAAAAATGGAAAAGAAGAAAAACTAATTAAAACAATCCCTGCAATGAGTATTAAAAAATTTTGTCCTGCATTAAATTTTTAAGATTTATCTTATCCATAAATTTTAATTTCGCCTCCAAAGGTCTTAAAAAGTTGTTGTTTTAATCTTTTTGTATCCCCTCCCTTTTCTATCCAAACTTCTAAACAAATCACTTGTCCATAAGTTTGAGAAGCTATTTTTTCATCAATTAAGGATTTACATTTTTTAACTTTTAAATGATTATTTTTTGCTAATTGTTTCACGTATTCTTCAATTTGATTGCTTGTCCATTCAGATAGAGAATTTTTAATCTGCAAATCTCCAACTACTTGGCTTTCAATTTTAGGCTCAAACTCTATAATTTTGTCTAAATCCAATAACTGACTCATTGGTGATACTAAGACTAAAATGAATAATAGTCCTAGATAATATGAAACATAGGACTGATAATTTTTTTCAATTAGCATATGATTGACTAAAGGTACTAAAATCATAAAAATTACTAAAGTCTTAACCCACTGATTAAACATCTATACTCCATTTCTAGTCATTGCACAAACACAAGCAATGACAATAAGAAAAATACATAGACAATAAGTCATTACTTTAATTAAAATTGAAAAACTTTGTGATAACTTATTCACACCACTTAACATTTTCTTATCAGCAATGGGTGTCATCACTGCTAAAACAAGTTGAATTAATAAATTGGTCATGACCATTTGGCAAAGAGGAATTAAGCAGATAAAGACAAGAATAATCATTGCTGTTAATCCAATTCCATTTCGGATGAGCACTCCTGAGCCTAAAAGTGCACCAGACATCGTTCCAGTAACTCCTCCAATTCCAGGAATTACAGATACAGCTTTAATTAACGCTTGATTTTTAATGGCATCTGCTTGAGGTAAAATCATTCCTTCTATTACTTGCATCCCAATTACTAGTGCAATTAATACATTTAATCCACTTTGAATAAGTTTATTTCCTAGATTTAAGAAACCAGAAAAATACTTTTCATCACCTAATTCATTTAACAAATTTAATATCGTATATACTTTGATAAACGGAAAAAGTAGATGAATAAATAGCCCATAAATTCCTGTCATTAACACCATTGACAATTGATAATAGCTAGTAGCAGCAATTCCATTTCCTGCATAAGCAACAGCTAAGAAAAAACAGGTAAACTCACTGTCAAAAAGGAAAACATTTTTTCAATCACTGTTTGAACAAATTGATAACCTACTTGAAATGAAGTCACTAAAAGAGTTACAAGCATTAGATAACCTAAATAAATGCCTATAGTAGGAAGTGTCGTGTCTTTAAACGCTTTAACAATAGCTAAATAAATAGCAAACGCTACTAGAATAAAAATCATTTGCCTAATTAAATACGCATTTTGACTGATACCTCCTAGAAATCCTCGTTTAAGTTGTGCTAAAACCCTCTCTCCGATTACTTTATAATCTCCACTTATTAATAAATTTAACAGTTCTTCAAAACTAAAACCTACGGATTGATTATTTAAAAATTCATCAATTTTTGAAAAATCAAAATCTGGCATATGTTCTAACCTTCTGGTAAAAATTTCCATATTGTAGACAATAACGTCTGGACTACTGGTAGGCTAAGTCCTAATAAAATAAACTTTCCATAAATTGTAATTTGACCACTCAGTGTTTGACATCCACAGTCTTTACAAACATCCGAGGCAAACTCTGCTAAGTATGTAATTCCTATCATCTTAACTAAGAGCTTAATATAATACGTTTGAATTCCTATATCATCTTGTAATTGTTTTATAAATTCTAAAATTTGACTCATTTGTCCAAGAATTGAAAGTAATAAAAGAATGCTTGCTCCCAATCCTAAATAGACGCCATACTCTGGTCGTTGCCCTTTAAACCAAAGTGTAAAAAGCGCAGTAATCACACCTACTAATGCAACTTTCACCATACAAACTTCCTATAATGAAAATAATTCTTCAACTTCTTTAAATAAATCAGCAATATAGGGAATCATCCAATAAAGTACTACTAAAAGACCTGCAAGACTTGTCAAAAATGCTTGTTCTTCTCGCCCACTGTGCTTTAAGACCTGGCAAAGAATTGATACAATAATTCCCACTGCTGCAATCTTAAAAATAATACTAATATCCACTGACTTCCTCCTGCTAGATACAAATAACTATTATACACAATGCGCTTAAAATTCCTAATGACTTATAAAGCTTACAACTAACTTTAGATTCTTCATATAAACTGTGTAATCGCTCGTCAATTTGTTGACAACTATTATCTAATACACGAATTTGCATATCTACGTCCAGATAACCAATTTGTTTTCCCAATTGATTTAAAATATCAATATCTTCACCTTCTAGACAAGATTTTTTCTTAAGATTTGTTAGTTGTTTTGTCCAAATTTCTATAAATTCTTTATGATCTAACTCACTTAAATGATTAGAAACTCCTTTAAAAAAATCAGAAATTGGAGATTCTAATCGACTACTAATCTCACTAAAAGCTTCTTCTAATGATGAAGAAGCATACTCTACTTCTCCTCTAAACATTAAAAGAGCCGATTTTACTAATCGAAGTTGTCGTATTCTCTTTTGAACATCTCCTGATAACTCAAATCCCAATGCAATACAAGCAATAGATGCCAAAAAAATCCCTAGATACTTGACCATGAATTTCCTCTCTTGGCGATTAAACTTCCTTCTTGATTATAAATTTCAATTGACTGTTTCCCATCTTTAACATTTCCTAATAATAATACTCGTTCAAACAATTGATTTTTTCTAAAATAGTATGTAAAAATGCTGAATTTGTACTATGAGCTGTTGCAAGGATGGTACATCCACATCCTAAAACTTGATAAATCGCCTCTAAATCATTCATCGTCCCAATTTCATCAACAGCAATCACCGAAGGATTCATCGTCCGAAGAAGCATCTTCATTCCCAAAGTTTTTGGACAACTAGAAAGGACATCTGTACGAATCCCTACTTCATTTTGTGGAATTCCTTGAAAGCAAGCAGCAATTTCATTTCTCTCATCTACTATAGCGACATTTAATCCATTGTTTGAAATTTGCCTAATCAAATCCCTAAGCATCGTTGTTTTGCCATTTCCTGGTCCAGAAGCAATCAATGTATGTTGCAGTCTGCCGTCTTTATATAAATAGGGAATTACACAATCTGCACATCCTTTTATCTCATGAGCAATACGCAAATTCATAAATGTAATTTGTTTAAACGATCGAACTTGTCCCTGTTCTACAATGACTTGTCCTCCAAATCCAATTCGATGTCCTCCTCGAATTGTAAAAAATCCTTGTCTAATTTCTTCTTCAAAAGCATACCTCGAATATCTGCTAATGTAATTCATCGTTTCAATCAATTCATCTCTTCGTATTCTGCGTGCTTGTCCATCTACCAAATTTTTACTAAGTACTAATTTTCGATCTTTTGTCAAATAATACTCTTCTCCTCTTGATAAAATAAAAATTGGCTGCTCTACTCGAAGGCGTATTTCTTCAATTTTAATTTCTTTTTTTAAACAAGGAGATAAATCATTGACTAAACTATGTGCAAGAATTTTTACTACTTCTTCCATATACTCCTCCCTTCTCTATCATATATACGCAAGAATGTTTCATTTTATGCAAAAAAAGAGCAGCCTAAGCTGCTCTAAAACGATATTTAGTTACAGATTCATACATCTGATTTGCTTTTAAAATGGGCGATTTAAAATTTTCGTGATGGATACTGTCTGGAAAATACTGGGACTCAAAACAAATTGCACTATGTGGAATAAATGGATCTTTTAACCCATTTCCAGTATAAATCTGCATGCCTGGAAGATCGGTATAAACTTCCATGATTCGTCCACTAGCTTCATCCTTACAAGTAGCAACTAATTCACATTTTCGTTTATTTTTTAATACCCAATTATGATCATATTCATTTGCTACAGGTCTTTCATTTCTAAAATCCATTAAAGTTCCTTCAACAGATTGAAGCTTGCCGGTTGGAATCTGAAATTCATCCAATGGCGTATAGTAATCAGCATTTACCCAAACCTTATGGTCAAAAATTGTTTTATTTGGATTACCTGTCAAATTAAAATAACTGTGATTAGTCATATTGACAATTGTATCTTTATCACAAACGACATTGTA
The DNA here is from genome assembly GCA_000875945.1 of Lachnospiraceae bacterium TWA4. Lineage (GTDB taxonomy): Bacteria > Bacillota > Clostridia > Lachnospirales > Lachnospiraceae > TWA4. Next base: position 3,095,077 of record JPZU01000001.1, read on the forward strand.
TTTAATACATACTTCATGATCACTCGTTAAACTATAAGCAACCCAAATTCCTGCATTTCCTGGAAATCCTTGATCCATGTGAGGACTCTTTAAATAAAAAATTACTCGGTTCTCTTCTTCTACAATCGGTAAAGTTTCCCAAATTCTCTGATCGTAGTAATTAAGTCCACTGTGAAGATTATTTCTATCGTTATCATTTACTGTTAATGGATAAGTAACCCCATTAATAGTTACGTTGGCATTCGCAATACGATTGGCATTTCGTCCAACTGTTGCGCCAATATGACCGCTATGAGTCTGATATCCAGTAACATCTTTATACCCAAGAACCACATTTTCAACTGTTCCATTTTTATCTGGAGCAAAAATGGATACCAAAGTCGCGCCAAAATCGGTCACTTCTATTGAATAATCCCCATCAGTAATCTTATATAAATGAGTGCCTTTTCCAAAATCTGAAACCGTTATACTCATAAATATCCTCCAACTTGGGTTACAGTTTATAATAAACGATTTCGGATGATGAAATTTTGAATATAAACTGTAACCAACTTCTAATTTACTCTACTTAACTTATTAGTTTTTAGCTGTAATATACTTCTGTGCAGTTAAAAGTTCTGCAATTAATACAGCTCCACCTGCTGCACCTCTTAAAGTATTGTGAGATAAACCAACAAATTTATAATCAAATAATGTATCTTCTCTTAGACGACCAATGCAAACGCCCATACCTTTTTCATAATTTCTATCTAAAGCTGCCTGTGGACGATTGTCTTCTTCAAAATACTTGATAAACTGCTTAGGTGCACTAGGAAGTTCAAGTTCTTGAGGAAGTCCTTTAAAGTCTGCCCAACACTGTAAGATTTCTTCTTTCGTAGGTTTTTTCTTAAAGTTTACAAAAACGGCTGCTGTGTGACCATTAGATACTGGAACACGAAGACACTGACAAGTAATCTGTGGAGCAGTTGCTTTTACAATCTGGCCATTTTCTACATGTCCCCAAATTCTTAAAGGTTCCTGTTCACTCTTTTCTTCTTCTCCACCAATATATGGAATTACATTGTCGATCATTTCTGGCCAATCTTTAAAAGTTTTACCTGCACCAGAAATTGCCTGATAAGTTGTTGCAACTACCTGAGTAGGCTCAAATTTTCTAAGTGCATGAAGTGCTGGTGTATAACTTTGAATTGAGCAGTTAGGTTTTACAACAATAAATCCTCTAGTTGTACCTAAACGTTTTTTCTGATCAGCAATTACTTCTAAATGTTCTGGATTTAATTCAGGTACAACCATTGGTACATCAGGTGTCCAACGATGTGCGCTATTATTAGAAACTACAGGAGTCTCTGTCTTAGCATAAGCTTCTTCAATTGCTCTAATTTCATCTTTTGACATATCCACTGCACTAAATACAAAATCTACATCTTTAGAAACTGCTTCTACTTCATTGACATTACGAACAATTAAGTTCTTTACTGCTTCTGGCATTGGAGTGTCCATTTTCCAACGACCTCCTACAGCTTCTTCATAAGTTTTACCAGCAGAACGAGGACTAGCAGCTACCACTTTTACTTCAAACCAAGGATGATTCTCTAATAAACTGATGAATCTCTGTCCTACCATACCTGTTGCTCCAAGAATACCTACCTGTAATTTATTACCCATATTTCTCTCCTTTGTTTTTCAACGTCAAACAATTGTATGTTCTTGACGGATATTTTAGCGTTGTTTAGTATCATAGCTCATTTTCAAAGAAAAATCAACATAAATTTTTGTATATTTTTAAAAATTACTTGTCAGTTTTTAAACAACCGATTATAATTAAAATCAAATGACTATATAGGAGGTTAAAATGAGAGTAATCGCTGGTACAGCTAAACGCCTTCCATTAAAGACTCCAAAAGGAATGGATACTCGTCCAACACAGGACCGTATTAAAGAAACTTTATTTAATATGCTACAACCTGAAATTCCTAGATGTACTTTTTGGATTTATTTGCTGGAAGTGGAGGAATTGGAATCGAGGCATTAAGCCGGCGGGGCTACAAAAGCCTTATTTTATTGAAAAATCCCCTAAGGTTTGTGAAATTATCAGAGAAAATTTACAATTTACTCATTTAGATCATAAAGCAACTGTTGTTAATCAAGATATTTTTACAGCTCTTTTGGCTATAAAAGATGTATCTTTTGATATCGTTTTTATGGATCCACCGTACAATAAAAAATTTGAATTAAAGGTTTTAGAATTACTTAATCACTCACCCCTAGTTCATAAGGATACACTTTTTATTGTAGAAGCTTCATTAGATACTGATACATCTTATCTAGAAGACCTAGGCTATTATTTAGAGAAAGAAAAACTCTACAAAACCAATAAACATCTATTTATAAAACTAAAGGAGACAACTACTCATGACTAAAATCGATGAACTTATTAATGAAATAGAAAATTATTTAGATGGCTGTAAACCACAACTTCTTTCTGGAAACCGTAAAATCGTTGTAGACCGAGCAGTTCTTGATGAATATCTTTCACAACTTCGCTATGAAATTCCTGATGACTTAGACCGTTGTAAACGAATCATCAATAATCAGGATGCTATTATTGAAGATGCTAAAGAACAAGCAAAACAAATTATTAACGCTGCTACTATCCAGAACAATCAAATGCTTAGTGAAAATGAAGTCGTTCAAAAAGCACAAGAACAAGCAAATGCCATCGTTTTAGAAGCACAGGAACAAGCAAGAGATATTATGGACTATGCAGATATTCAGCGAAATGAAATTAATATTCAGGCACTTCAATATACAGACCAATTAATGGAACAAGCTCAGGCAATGATTGAAGAACACGTTGATAATATTCAAGCAAAGTATGGTGAATTTATTAATAGTCTTCAAGGAATGTACAACGAAGTGTTAGAAAATCGTTCACAAATTCAAGAAGATTTACCAGAAGAAGATTAAAATTTTATCTTTAAATTTTTATTAAAAAGTAAGTATAATAGAAAAAATGTTGAAATTAAAAACACATGGAGGTATAGACTATGAAGTGTCGTATAAACAATAAATATGGTCAAATTGCTATTGACACCGATGTAATTGCTAAGTATGCAGGAAGTGTTGCTGTTGAATGCTTTGGCGTTGTTGGTATGGGTGCCGTTAGCATGAAAGATGGCCTTGTAAAACTTCTAAAAAAAGACAGCCTAACCCGAGGAATTACTGTTAATGTTGAAAATAATAAAATTCAGATTGACTTTCATATCATTGTCATTTATGGTATAAGTATTTCGACAGTTGCTGATAACCTTATCGAAACTGTCAAATACAAAGTAGAACAATTTACTGGTACCGAAGTATCAAAAATTAATGTATACGTAGAAAGTGTACGAGTGATAGATTAAGGAGGAATTTACTGTGGCAACAGTCGTAATTGATGCTGTCGTTTTAAAGAAATTATTTTTATCTGGAGCAAAGAATCTAGAATTAAACAAGGAATGGATTAATGAGTTAAATGTATTTCCAGTCCCCGATGGAGATACAGGTACAAATATGACTTTAACCATTATGTCGGCAGCTAAAGAAGTGCAAAATGTAGAAAATCCTACAATGGAGACCATCTCAAAGGCAATCTCATCAGGTTCTCTTCGCGGTGCAAGAGGAAACTCTGGTGTTATTTTATCTCAGTTATTTAGAGGATTTTGTAAAAAAATTAAAACAACCGATAAATTAACAACCTCTGTACTCACAGATGCTTTTGAAAAAGCAGTAGAAACAGCTTATAAAGCAGTTATGAAGCCAAAAGAAGGAACAATTTTAACCGTTGCTAAAGGTATGTCCGATAAGGCTTTAGAATTAAGAAATAAAAACTTAGATGTTGTTGATTTTCTTCGTGCTGTTTTAGACGAAGGAAATGCTGTTTTAAAGAAAACACCTGATATGCTTCCAGTATTAAAAGAAGCTGGTGTTGTAGATTCTGGTGGACAAGGCTTAATGGTTGTTTTAGAAGGTTGCTATAGTGCACTAATTGGAAAACCTCTTGAATTAGATGTTGAAGCCTCAACTAATAAGCCAGATTTATCAAATCTTACCGAAAAGCAAGAAGATATCTCTACTGCAGATATTAAATTTGGTTATTGTACAGAATTTATTGTCAATTTAACTAAACCGCTAAGTGATAAAGAAGAGGAAGAATTTAGAGATTATTTATTATCAATTGGTGACTCATTAGTTTTAGTTGCTGATGATGAAATTGTTAAAATTCATGTACACAGTAATGATCCAGGTCTTGCTATTCAAAAAGGTCTTTCTTACGGCTCACTCTCTCGTATGAAGATTGACAATATGCGAGAAGAGCATCAAGAAAAACTTATTAAAGATGCCGAAAAATTAGCTAAAAAGCAAGCACAAGAAGAAACTAAAAAGAAAGAAGAACCTCGTATACCTTACGGATTTATTGCTGTATCAATTGGTGATGGTATCGACCAAATCTTTAGAGATTTACATGTAAACCATTTAATCTCAGGTGGTCAGACTATGAATCCAAGTACAGATGATATGTTACAAGCAATTGATAAAGTCAATGCCGATACAATTTTTATTTTACCAAATAATAAAAATATTATTTTAGCTGCTCAACAAGCTTCTAGTCTTACTGAGGATAAAAAGATCATTGTTATTCCATCCAAATCTATTCCTCAGGGAATTGCTGCCATCTTAAGCTTTATGCCAGAAGCAACTCCAGAAGAAAACGAAGAAGCTATGAATGAAGAAATGGTTAATGTAAAAACTGGTCAGGTCACTTATGCAGTTCGTAATACTTCTATTGATGGAAAAGAAATTCACGAAGGCGATATGATGGGTATTGATGATCACTCCATTTGCGCTGTAGGAAAAGATTTAAATGAGACAGCTCTTGAGTTATTAGAGCACATGGTAGACGAAGATTCTGAATTAATTAGTATCTACTATGGAGATGAAGTAGCTAAAGAAGATGCAGATGCATTCAAAGAGCTTGTAGAAGAAAAATTTGAAGACTGTGAAGTTGAATTGTATATGGGCGGACAGCCTGTCTACTACTACTTAATGTCTGTTGAATAATTTAATATTGAATAGTTAAGAATGTTGAAATACTATTGAATATTAAATAACGTTGAATGTTGAATAAGGAGAATACTCTTGTTAGAAGATTTAGTCACCTCACTAAAGGGTGTCGGTCCACAAACCGCCAAAAAATTAGAAGCTCATGCTATTTATACAAAAAAACGATTTACTTTCTTTTATCCCGTTTCTTATGAAGAATTAGCAGATCCTAAAGAAATTTCGGACATTAAAGAAGGTCAATTAGTTTCTATTGAAGGTTGTTTTAGAAAACCTTTAGTGACTATTAAAAATAAGCAAGCGCTTTCGGCTGAATTCTTTAGTACTGGTGGTACAATTTCTATTTTATGGTATCATATGCCTTATCTCAAAAAGAGTTTATTTTTAAATTATACTTATATACTAAGAGGTAAGGTTTTAAAGAAAGGAACCCGGCTGTATTTGATACAGCCGGTTGTTTATTTTCCAGAAGATTATAATAAACTGAAAAAAACACTGATTCCAATTTATCCTAAAATGGGCATTGCACCCAAATTATTTCGCTCACTATTTAAGCAAATTTTAGAAGAAAATAATTTTATAGAAGACCGTCTTCCTCAAACAATTCGTAACTCTTATCGTTTGATGGATTTACATACAGCTTATCAGATGATTCACTTTCCAACAACTAAAGATGAGCTACTGATTGCAAGACGTCGTTTAGTTTTTGATGAATTTTTCTTCTTTCTAATTTCAGTAGAAAAGTTAAAAAATGAGCATCAAAAATTACAAGCTTCTTATTGTATTAAAAACTTTGCTTCTGCTAAAAAGGTACTAAAAACCCTGCCCTATTCTTTAACAAATGCTCAAACGAAAGCCTTTAAAGAGATTATAAACGATTTATCGGGTAACTATCTTATGAATCGACTCATTCAAGGAGATGTGGGAAGCGGAAAAACCATTCTTGCCTTTTTGTCCATGTTAGGAGTTGCTGACTGTGGTTATCAAAGTGCTCTAATGGCACCTACAGAAGTCTTAGCTAGACAGCATTTTGAAGGTTTAAACAAACTTTTAGAAGAAAACAGCCTTCCATTTAAAGCAGTTTTATTAGTTGGAAGCATGACAGCGAAAGAAAAACGTTTAGTCTATGAACAAATTGAACGTGGAAATGTCCAATTTATTATTGGAACCCATGCATTAATTCAAGAAAAAGTGATTTATGACCAGTTAGCATTAGTTATTACTGATGAACAACATCGTTTTGGAGTCAGACAACGAGAAGCTTTTTCTAAAAAATCTAGGGCACTTCCTCATGTAATGGTTATGAGTGCAACGCCAATTCCTAGAACTTTAGCACTCATTCTCTATGGAGATTTGGATATTTCAATCATTAATGAACTTCCAGCTAACCGTCTTCCAATAAAAAACTGTGCAATTAATGAGAAAGATTTAGTAAAGGCTTGGAATTTTCTAGCTAAAGAAGTTGACAAAGGACATCAAGCCTATGTCATTTGCTCGATGGTCGAGGAAAACGAGAACATTGAAGCTGAAAATGTCACCGATTATTATGAAAAACTTCAAAATTTTTACAAAGGACACTATCGCTTAGCCATTCTTCATGGTAAAATGAAACCAAAAGAAAAAGATGAGGTTATGAGACAGTTTGCACAAAAAGAAATTGATATCTTAATCTCTACAACTGTTATTGAAGTTGGTGTCAACGTTCCAAATGCTACTGCGATTCTGATCGAAAATGCTGAACGTTTTGGTCTTTCTCAGCTTCATCAATTAAGAGGTCGCATAGGACGTGGAAATGCTCAGTCTTATTGTATCTTTTTAAATCGCAGTGATAGTAAAACTAGCAAAGAACGACTAAAAACCTTAGTTGAATCAAATGATGGCTTTTACATTGCAGAGGAAGATTTAAAACAACGTGGACCTGGCGATTTTTACGGTATCAGACAAAGTGGCGAATTACTTTTTATTTTGGGAGATATCTATACAGATGCATCAATTTTAAAGGATGCTATGCAAGCAGTAAAAGAAATTAATCTTGACGATTTTAATTTACCAGTCACTAATCAAACTATCTTATAAGGAGGAAATTGTTATGAAAAATAGTTCAAATTTTTTGCAAATAGGGATTGTAAATATTTTCCTTGTCATGAGGGAATTGACCCTGAAGATTTTAACTGCTTGTTTTGCTATTGTCCACTCAATGGAAAGGAACACTGTCCAGGAAATCCTCGTTTTATTGAATCAAAGGGGAAAGTTATTAAGAATTGTATGGACTGTAACTTCCCACACAAACCTGAAAACTATGAAACTGTTGTCAACTTTTTAAAGAAGGATATGTATACCTTTGATAAAAGAGTATTAGAAAGAAACAAGAAATAATAAATAAAAAGTAAGAAGTGACTATTATGTATGGAGAAGTTCATTGCCATTTTTTAATGAATGGCGTTAATTTTAAACAAGCCATTGAGACTCATAAAAATGGCGTAAAGGATGAGTTTATACACCGTTATTTTAAAGCTTATATCGAAAAAGATATCCATTACCTGCGAGATGGAGGTGATAATCTAGGAGTTAGTAAACGAGCGAAAGAACTAGCGAAAGATTACGACCTTACTTACCGCTCTCCCATCTTTGCCATCCATAAAAATGGATATTATGGAGGAATTGTCGGACGTGGATTTGATACCATTGAAGAATATAAAAATCTTGTGTTAGAAGTCAAACGAGAAGGTGGAGATTTTATTAAATTCATGAGTTCAGGAATTTTAGATTTTAATGAATTTGGAAAAGTCTCTACTCCACTGGATGATTTTTCATTGATTAACGAGATGGTTCATATCGCACACGAAGAAGGATTTGCTGTAATGACCCATGTTAATACGCCTAGACAGATTCGCTATGCACTCCTTGCAGGAGCTGATAGTATTGAACATGGATACTATATGGATGATGAGTGTATCAGGTTACTCATTGAAACCAGAGCTGTTTGGGTTCCTACAGTTACTACAATTTGCAACCTAATTGGTACTGGACGATTTGATGAAAAGAACGTTGCACAGATTGCAAAATCTCATCAAACAGCCATAAAGAAAGCTGTAGAACTTGGAGCATTGGTCGCTGTTGGAAGTGACGCTGGAGCTGTCTACGTTCCTCATGCTCAGGGAACTGTAGATGAGGTAAAATGGCTTCGTGAGGCTGTTGGAGACGACGAAAAGTTATTTGCTGTGTTAGATAAAGGCGAACAAATGATTAAGAGAAAATTTTAGGAGGCAATTTGCCTCCTAATTGTTATTAGTTTTCGTCCTTGTTAGGTACTATATCTACACGATATACACCTTCATAAGATTTACTCATTTCTTCAAATGGTGGCTCACAGATAAATTCGCTGTTATAATCATCAAACTCTTCATCATAATATCCATTTTCTTTTGCCCATTCTAGTAATTCACTATCATCTTCAAGACTGTCATTTGAATTAAAACTAATAAATTCCCCCGTACCATTATCAACTTGTAAAAAATTGTAGAAAAAATCTGAACAACCGGAATCTGTTACAATCATTCCTGAAGTAATATCTACACTGATATCATTATTAATCACACTCTTGTTAATTCTTCTAGTTTTGTAGATTCTAATTTTTGGATACATACAAACGAATTTCCTCAAAATGCTCATGCTGGTCTGGATCACTTCTGCCACCTAATGCAAATTGATTGCAGCGATGCTTGCTTTGTTTAGCAATTGACTTAAAATCCTCTAAGGTCATGTTAGGCTGTTCGACTAACATACCACTTTGGTAACAGCCAATTCCTGCTTTTGCACATAGACCGGTTTTTCCATGAATACAGTGCCCCATAATACCCACATCAATTAGATGTGGGTAGGATGCCATAAAAGGGTCTATTCCTGTGTCCTTTCCGTTCTCATCTAGAATTCCTGTGCGAATATAGGCGCCGGTTTTAGTGTCAAAGGCTGAACGAAAATGGTATTTTTTATCATTTATTATGTAACGCAAAGCGTGTCTCCTTATTAATTCTTAGTGTTATTCATCAAAGTCAAAATATTTAATATTACACTCACTTAGATCATCAAATCTTAAATCTCTTCCACTAGAACCATTTTTCTCAAACTCCATTCCTTCCTACTTTTATTTAGATTATATAATCATTTAAATCCAAACCAACTTGAATTGCCATCTGCAGTAATTCTTCTTCTGAGGCATTTTCTACCTTTGATACTTCTATTGTAGCCATTGAAAAACCGGACATCATTGCCGTGCCATAATAATTTAATAAA
>JPZU01000001.1:3104574-3111485 GCA_000875945.1 Lachnospiraceae bacterium TWA4
TAATTAATTTAATAAATTCTTTTTTTATTCGATTCCCATCTAAAGTAACAACTTTTATCACTCTCCATACAAAAACCTCACTAGTCAATTCTATTTTCTTCTTCCTTCATCATATTCTGATAAGTCTGAATCATTTCTTTAAACGAATTTATCACTTCTTGTTCTGTCATCTTCTTTAATACTCTTTCATAATATCCTTCAAATCCCGCTGTTTCAGCATCTTCTTCTAATTCTGATAACATTTCTTTTATACTATATTTTTCTATAATTTTCTCTACAGATAATTCTCTTGCTATATTTTTTAATTCTTCTGACATATTTCTAACTCCCCATAACCTATCACATCTAATTAAAGATATTTTTTATACTAATAGTAATGATTATAGCATTAATTTTCTTATTTGTCATTAAACTTATAGTACAAACTACTGCTACAAACTTTCTTATTTATCTTGCGTTTTATAGGGTTAATTTTATTTTTTATCTTGCGTTTTATTGGCACTTTAAGCTTTTTTATCTTGCGTTTTATTGATTTTTTCGGTATAATTTTATCATTCTAATAAAAAGGAGGTCTAATCTATTGATTTTTAAACGCAAAATTTATGATAATCTTTTAGACTGGAAAGCTACCGCATCTGGTGAAAAAGCTCTTCTAATTGAAGGGGCTAGAAGAATTGGTAAATCAACCATCGTAGAAGAATTTGGTAAAAATGAATATAAAAGTTATCTTCTAATTGACTTTAATGATATAAGTAGTTTAGTCATTGATGCTTTTGACAAATATTTAAATGACTTAGACACATTCTTTATGATTTTATCAACCGAATATAATACAACACTCTATCCACATGAATCATTAATTATTTTTGATGAAGTTCAACAATACCCTAAAGCCAGACAATCTATAAAAAATTTGTAAAAGATGGGCGATTTGATTATATAGAAACAGGTTCTCTAATATCCATTCGAGATCATGTAGAAGGGATTACCTTGCCATCAGAGGAACGTTCTATAAAAATGTATCCAATGGATTTTGAGGAATTCTGTATTGCATTAAATGAAACTATGCTCTTAAACTATATTAAGAAATGTTTTAAAGAAGAAAAACCTCTAGAACAGGCACTTCACCATAAAGCAATGCTACTTTTTAAACAATATATGCTCGTTGGTGGTATGCCTAAAAGTGTTGATGCCTTCTTAAATAACAATCGTAGTTTTAAACTTGCTGATGTTGAGAAAAGAGATATTTTAAAATTATACCAAAATGATATTAATAAAATTGATCGAAAATATCGCTCGAAAGTTTCATCTATTTTTAACCAAATTCCAAGCTTTTTATCGATGCACGAAAAACGAGTTCGACTATCAAATATTGAACAAAATTCGACTTATCCAATGTATGAAGATACCTTTTTTTGGCTAGGTGACTCAATGATTGTTAATGAATGTTTTAATTGTAAAGATCCAAATATAGGACTTTCAATCAATGAAGACCGAACATTTATTAAGTGTTACATGGGAGATACTGGTCTACTAGTAAGTCAATCTTTTGATGAAAATGAATTATCAGATGGAGAACTTTATAGAGAAATTTTAAGAGATAATCTTTCAATTAATGAAGGAATGCTATTTGAAAATGCTATTGCACAATGTCTGGTAGCTAGAGGATATTCTCTTTATTTTATACACACTATAATCCTGAAAAACGTCGAAATGATATGGAAATTGATTTTATTATTTCTAATGGAAGTACATTAAAACCTAAAATTTATCCTATAGAAGTAAAATCAGGTAAAAGATACACGACGATTTCTTTAAATCGCTTTATTGAAAAATACCCTAAACGAATTGGAAGAGCCTATATTATTCATACCAAAAATCTAGCTATTAAAGATAATATATTATGTATTCCTTCATATATGACCATTTGCTTATAATTTTCATAAAAAATTTACATCCTACCAATACTTCACCTATTAATATTTTTTCTAAATTAATTGGTTACAGTATATCATAATTATCATTGATATAAAAGTCTTATTGACAGAAATATTTTTTGATGTTATGCTTTTTAAAGGTCTTAAAGGATAGCCTAAATGATGAACCTTATATTAACTATTGAAAGAAGGAAACTTTATGACATTACAAACTATTTTAGAATCACTAATTCCTATTATAAATTATGATGAGTCTACGATCTATGAAAAATTAATGAATAGACGCTCTCTTATCTGTGCAGATCAACAAGAGAATCAAACAGCAATCAACTATGTATGGAAGGTAAAAGATGATGTCCTTTATTGGTATAACTTAGGTGCTAGTACGGATGACCATATCATATTAACGCTTGAACAAGTAACAAAAATGACTTCTAATCTTTTTTCACTTATTTATTCCGAATATATTTCTAAAGAAAACTTTATTTTTGAGGATACTAAAGATTCTTTCAACACTGTCGAAGAAAATAATTGGAATCAATCAGAAGTAACTATCAAAAAACTTCTTAAATCGCAAGATATTATACAATTTGAAAATTAAAATTCTTTTAGTATAAAAATTAGGAGGCTTAATTGCCTCCTAATAACTCCTTAATCATTTTCGCATTAAAAACAACCTGTGATACCTTATCGACTTCAATCTGATACAGTGCATTTGCTGCAATATGTTCTGCTGCTTGCTCTAAATCTCGAATACCTGTCGTATTTGAATACATCTCAACGACTGCTTCCAGTCCATCTTCTGTTACTATACATTCATCTTCTCTTAAACTAATTCTCTTTAATACCTTAGGTAATGAGAATCTTGAGAAGATTACTTTCTTTTCTTCTTTCGTATAGTCTGGAAGTTCAATTACTGCAAATCTAGACATTAACGGTGCACTAATCATTTCTTTATCATTAGCTGTTGCAATTGGATATACCCCAACTGTTGGAATCATACACTCCATGTAATTATCTGTAAAACCAAGATTATCAAGCAAGGTAAGTAATACATCTGCTGGATTTCCATTTCCTTTACCACTAGAAGCCTTATCAAGTTCATTAATGATAAATACAAGGTTTGACTCTCCTGCTACAGAAAATGCTTCCATAATAATTCCTGGCTTCGCATTCGAGTATACACGAGAACTACCTGTTAACTGTTCAGGGTCATTAATTGAACTCATATCAAGTGTAGTCCAAGGAAGTTTTAAAATTCTAGCAACTGCATAAGCAATCTGCGATTTACCAGTTCCTGCAGGACCTACAAGTAAAAGACCATAAGCTGGAAGGGTATGTGTTCTGTTAATCTGAATAACCGTTTCAATAATACGCTGTTTTACACGTTCCATTCCATAGAGCTCTTCATCTAAAATTCGTCTAGCTTCTACTGGGTCAATGGATTCAAAATAGTTATTCTTCCACTGAATATTCATCATAATTGAAAGTGCACGCTGTGCATGACGTCTCTCTTCAGGAGAAACTTCCTTCGATCTAGCAACTGCTAAATTTCTTCTTGCCCAAAGACGAATATTATCTGGCAATGTCTTTCCTGCACAAGTCATAAAATCAATAATACTTTGTAAACTTGTAAGCTTTAAATCATCTCCATCTTCTGCTTCTTCATCTTCTGTTAGTCCTTCAGTTGGCGCATTACTAGATAGTAATCGGTCAATCATAAACTGCAAAAATCCATCTTCTGCTGAAAGTTTATCTCCTCCACCAAAAGCAATTTCTCGAATTTTATATACGGCATATCCTGCTTCTACATTTTCACCTGATAGACGTACATTGATATGATGTTCCCCTAACCACTTTAATAAACTAACAAACCTAGAATCAATTTGTAAGATATCTGCGATATAGAGCTTATCATCCTCTTTAAATTCAAAAGCTGTTTTCTTGGCCGGATTCATAAAGAATCCGACCGTATGATGTTTCCATTTTCTCTCACTATTTGATAAAATCAAAATTGGTTTTAAAGGAGTCGCTTCTTTTTCATTTGAATCAAATGTTATATAAGTACATTCAGAAATTGGTTTCTTATCGGATGCTCCACTAAAATCAAATACTGGCATAGTTTTTTCTCCCTATTTTTTGTTATTGTACTAGTTTAACACTAACAAAATAATAAATCAATAAGAATTATCGCTATTTATCACACATTATAGTTACTGTTCACACTATGCCACTTCCATCATTATCGATCCCATTTATCACATAATGCATGGATTTGACTAGCAAATTTAGCAAGGTCTTTATTCGTTCCACCTTCATTTCGTTTGATAACCTTGATAAGTCTTTGACCTGCTGCTAGCAATTTCTCAAAGACAACACTTCTTCGTACAGTTTGAGCAGTAACATTGTCTTTCTTAACATATTCTTTAATACCCTCTTTAATCCACTGTCCAGTTGCAAGGTCATAGCAAGCACCAGAAAATGGCGCATCGGCCTGTAAGTGTAATTCATTACGTAATCGATCTGTAAAAATTTCACAAACAGCATCTTCTCCATGTACAACAAAGACCTGTGTAGGTGCTTTTTCAAATGAAGAAATCCATTTCATTAGTCCTGCATTATCTGCATGACCACTGATACCACTAATTTGTGTAATTTCTGCATTAACTTCGATTTCTTCGCCGAAAAGTTTAACAGCCGGAACGCCATCTTGAAGCTGACGACCAAGTGTACCCTCTGCCTGATATCCTGCAAATACGATTGTACATTCTTTTCTCCATAAATTGTGTTTTAGGTGATGACGAATTCGTCCTGCATCACACATACCAGAAGCTGATAAAATAACCTTTGGTTTTGGGTCACTATTTAATAACTGAGATTCTGTCGAAGTGGTTGTCATATGAAGACCTTCAAATGCAATTGGATTAATTCCTTGTCGAATAAGTTCCAATGTCTCATCATCATAGCACTCAAGCATTCCATCTCCAAAGATATGAGTTGCTTCAACAGCTAATGGGCTATCTAAATAAACTTGCATATTCTTTAGCAATGGATTATTTGTATCCTGTTTAATCTGACGAAGAAAATATAACATTTCCTGTGTACGACCAACAGCAAAACAAGGTACAACCACATTTCCTTTTCTAGAAAGTGTACGCTCTAGAATTTCTGTCAATTCTTTTTGATAATCAGGTTTTGGTCCATGACTACGATTTCCATAAGTTGACTCCATAACTACATAGTCTGCTTCTTTAATATAGGTTGGATTTTTAATTAATGGCTGATCCGTATTACCAATATCACCAGAAAATACAATTTTCTTTGTCACGTCCTCTTCTGTAATCCAAACCTCAATACTAGCAGAACCTAGTAAGTGACCTGCATCCACAAATCGAAGTTCAATTCCTTCACAAAGTGTAAATTTCTCATTGTAATGACAAGAAGAAAAATGCTGTAATACACCTTCTGCATCATTCATTGTATATACTGGCTCTACAGGATCTTTACCACTTCGTTGGTTCTTTCGGTTTCTCCATTCAGCTTCTGATTCTTGAATATATGCACAATCTCGAAGCATAATTTCGCTGAGTCGTCTGGTTGGCTCTGTTGAAATAATTTGACCTCTAAATCCTTTTGCGTAAAGTTCGGGAAGCATTCCTGTATGATCAATATGCGTATGCGTAATCAACACATAATCAACTTCTGCTGGTGGAAATGGAAGTTCTTGATTTACAAATACGTCCCTTCCTTGCTCCATACCATAATCAACTAAAATTTTCTTTCCACAAGCTTCTAGACAATGGCAACTACCTGTAACTTCATGATCTGCACCAATAAATGTCAACTTCATAAACAACTACCTCCGTCTCCTAGTTATGTATTTATTATAATACAATATGTCAGTTTTTACCAGCCTATGATTAAATTATTTATATAACTCTTTATAAGTCTTTATATTTACCAATTTTTTTGGTAAATTTTTGATAAAACTATTTAGCCTATCTTATCCTTAATTTTGGCATGAAAAAACCACCATGCCTTGCGACTGGTGGCTAATTTAAATTTTTATCTAGCTGGGTCAATAGTCATACTTATATTGCACTTTGGATTATCACAAAAGAAATAATATTGAGATAATTGGTCAAACAGATTCATTTCATTCGTTTTTCGCAGCTCAACTAACAAGCTCTTACATTGACATCTTTTATTTTTAAAATTATTGTTTGCAAATAGCTGTAACAATTAAATCTTCATTATATGCTTTCGATTTATGTTTATTTATCATACCAAAATTAACATAATATATAAATATTACTCATCATTAATATGTTCTTTTACTATTCTAACTGTTATATCAGCTAATACAATACTAGAAATAAATACAATAAATATAAAAATATAGTTAATACGTTTATTGTTGGATTTAAAACTTCAACGGAAGAAAAAATACGACTGTTAATAATACAATCAATTATTTTAAAAAAAATTCTAAAATACATAATAGTAAAAATAATTTTTAATAGATTTTGTATTTTCATCGGCTATCCCCTCTCTTTTCCTTAAGAAAACTATAGATTAAATAGTTAGTCGCTAATATAATATTAGCACAAAGAATAACATTTTTAATTTCTAATTATTGTCTTTATAATAAATTAAACATTTTTTTAAGTCTTATAATCACTAATATTAATGGTAAAATAAGTAATGGTAATGATACAAAAATTGCATAATATGTACTTTTTAATTTACTAGAAATTTTCCATATTAAAAGCCCACAAATAATACTTAATATAAATATATTTACAAAAAATAAAATTAGAATTATTATCATAGAAAATATATAAGGAAGTTTTATCAAAAACCAACTAGAAGCAGATACATATTTTCCTGATAACCCATAATATCTATACACTTGAATCCATCTAGGAATAAAACCAATCAACACACTGATAATAGAAATCCATACTACTATTT
>JPZU01000001.1:3117434-3119729 GCA_000875945.1 Lachnospiraceae bacterium TWA4
AAAAAAATTGCTCATTATCTTCTAGCTTGTTCAAATACTTTAACAGATAATGAACAACTAGAAGTTTATATTTATGCACTAGAATGTCTTTTTAATACCACTATCCCAATAATTGCTCTAACAATTTGGGGAATTATATCGCATTCGGTTTTAGAAGCTATTTGCTGGATGATAGCTTTTACAATCATGAGACAAAAAATGGGAGGATTTCATGCTTCTACTCAATGGGCTTGTATTCTTATGACAACAGTTTTGGGAGTTTCAAATTTCTTTTGTATAGGATTACTTTTAAAAAATCCTATCATAGTATTCCCACTTTTTTATTTATAGGAATAATTACTATAATATTTTTCCTATTTCATCACCGAAGCAAATATTATCTTTTAATCAACGATTATTAAAAAAACTAGAAATATTAACACTACTTTTGATAGGTTATGTGTGTTGTACAAATATCCATCTACATACACTTATTCAATCATTTATGGATTTATTGTTTCATTTGGTCTTGCATTAATCAGTTTACATAGACATAGATAATAGATGTTATAAATTTTAAATGTCTAGTTCAATATATTAAATAATTCATAGGAGAGTTACTAAATGTTTTTTATTATAATTTGGGAATATTTTATAAACTTTATTGAAGTTATACTTTTTATCCATTTATTAATGCAAAGCTCACTTTAAAAGAAGACACTTTTTCATCTAAAATAAAACAACTACTAGTTCTTTTTATACAATTTCTTCTTTTATGCATTTTAAATACCTTAGACGTATCTGCAACCATAACTATGAGTCTATCTTGGTTCTTAAATCTTGGTTATGCTATATACTTCTATAAAGAAATACTTATTATGAGATTTTTCTGGGGTTCTATGTATTCAGTAATTTGCTTAGTCTCAGAATATATTACATTTTGGATACCTAAGACGTTCGCTAAGGTTTCTTCTCTAGAATTATTAGCTGGTGGGTCTGCAAGAGTTTTAGCAACACTTATTTATATTACTTCGATTTTTATCTTTGTTTTACTGTTTAGACATACATTCACGAAACATTTACGTTTTTCTTTTTTTCAAGATATTTGCTGTATTTTTATTTTCGTTAGTGGGATTGGAATTTCTCATTTTATTCTAATTCTTATTTTAGAAGTGGATGAACAATTTAACAATTCATCTTTTACCAATCAGTTGATTCTTGTCGATTTTATGTTTATTGCATTATTTTTAGCTCTAATCATCTATATCTATCAACTAGGATATTCTAAAATGCAAAATATACAACTTCTAGAACAGTCAAAACTTTATGAATTAGAAGATAAAGAATATCAGAATTTACTAAAAACTGCACAAAGTCTTAGAGAAATTAAACATGATGTGAAAATTCATTTAGGAGTTATCAAAAGATTAGTTGAACAAAAAAATTATATGGAATTAGAGGATTATATTCAAACGTATAATCAATCCATTGAAACTCATACGCATTTACCTTCTACTGGAAATTTGGCAATCGACTGTGTGTTATCCAATAGTCTTCAACTTTCTGATCAGCTAAAGATAAAGACCTCTTATTCAGTAATGCTTCCATCCAATCTTCCTATAGATAATTTATCACTCGCTTCATTACTTGGAAACTTATGGAATAATGCAATTGAGGCTTGTACACGATTAATCAATGAAAAAAACGAAAACATTCCTTTTATCCAATTTTATATGAAGCCTTTTCAAAATATGGTCATTATCCATATTGAGAATAGCTATGACGGAATTTTATTAGCTGATGATACACATCAATCCTTTTTATCTTTAAAACAAAAAAATCATTATGGGATTGGTTTGCAACGAATTAAACAAATTATTAATGAACTTGATGGGATTTTACATATTGAAACAGAAAACTATCTATTCTCTGTGCATATTATGATTCCATTAAAAACAGAAGAAGGTGATATCAATGATTTTAACAATCACAGTTGTGGAGAATAATTATCGAGAATTTATTCACTTAGAAAATGAATTAAATGAATGGTGTAATGGAACTCAAACATCTATCAATATCAAACACTATCCATCAGGCGAGGAATTTTTTAAAAGTTCAAAAATACATAAATCCGATCTTGTGTTCTTAGATATTCAGTTAGATGGAATAAATGGTGTAGAAATTGCAAAAGAGTTGCGAAAAAATGGATATCAAGGATATATTATTTTTTAACGGCTTTTCGAGAATATGTTTTGATGGATATCAAGTACGAGCTTTTAATTATTTATTAAAGCCAATACAAAAAGAACAATTATC
>JPZU01000002.1:0-3319 GCA_000875945.1 Lachnospiraceae bacterium TWA4
GCTGGAAACTCTTTAAAGGTACAATTCTTATAATCTATATTCTTATAATTTTCACTTTTAATAACTTTTTGATCATTTTTATATTCTTTACGATAATCTGTCAAATTTTTTCTACTATCTAATATCCCCGCTTTATATTCCTTCTATGCTAAATCCTTCCTTATTCCAACTCTTTGATGAAACTTTCTTTGTGGTTTCATCAATCTTAGAATTTTCTTATTTTTTTACAACCACTCATAAAAAGCAATATATATATACAAATCATTAATAGGATTTTTATATTCTTTTTTAACATAACTTTTCCTCCAATATAGTATATACACTAAATTTATAGTGCATATACTGTTAAATTATATTTACTTCGTATATATTTTACCCATAGCGGAGCAACGTGAAGTACCTGTACCATAAAATTTAAATTCTACATCTGTTTTTTTACCTTCCACCGTTTTCCAAACAGCTGATGTTCCTGTTTTTGTAATATACTTTTTTCCACCTTCTAATCCACCTAAATTCAGTGCTGTAACTTCTACTCTTCGATCATTACTACCACTTATGCTATTACATTTAGACTGGAAACCAGATTTGGTATAAGGTAAACTCAATCTATAAACAGGGTTTGCCACATTACTAGGTAATTCTTTATAATAATGTACTACCCAATCTTTTGTTGTAGCTGCCATTACATTAGTTGATACTCCCATAGTTAACATAACTAATAAAACAATTGCTATCAATTTTTTTAATTTCATAATTTCACTATTCTCCTTATATAAAAATATTCATATTAATTTTTAAACCATACCATTTTTTTACAAATTAAATATTCTTTACACTCACCTCCATTTTCTTTATTTTATTAAAGAAGCTTCTTTTGTATAATAAGTACGATTTTATTTCTTCAGGTTGCAAACCATTTAAAATTTTTGATTAGAATTCATTTTAAATGTACTTTTTCTATTAGTTCTTTTAGTAACTGGCAAACATCTTTTTCCTGTGCGAGTGTTGTAGCTAATTTTAATTTTTTCACTTATAAGTTTCTCCCTATTTAGTTAAGTAATTTTCCTAAAAAAATCAAAGTTTATCATCTATGTAGTAAATAATATTCCTCTAGTTAAGAGCTTATCAGATAAAATCTTATCCGTTTGATATAACTTCCAATACTTTATATTGATATATTTATAATTTATTTATTGAGATATTGTACCATGACGTTTAATAGCACTATTATATATTTTATCGAAAGGAGGATTATTTCTTATTATATATTCACGACCATTAATATCCATAATATTGTCATCATTGGATTTTTTTTGAAGCAGATAGTATATTCTGTTTTATCAGTATAAATAGTTACTATTGGCTTACCTCCACTTCCATTTTTAAATTGCAAAATTTCTTTTTTTCTTTCACTTCAACCGTTTTTAAAAAATCCATCCATTCCTTGATTAAATCACTATCATTAAATACAACACATTCTGGATAATCTACAGTTTCCCTCATCATCATTTTTATAATTGGTTCATTAAATAGTTCTGTATATTGTTTCATTTGATATAAACTTTTCCATTCAACAAAGTTTTCATTAAATAAAGAACTTACATATCCAATAATCATTATTCCAATCACTACTATAATACAAAGAATTTTTTTCTATTCATTCTACCTCCAACTACTTAGATACAGAAAATGACCATGCACTTCTTCTACTATATTTATATCCATTAAAATTAAGATAACGAAAATATGAATTCCAACCATCCGCAACACGTAAGTACTGATAATCTGTTGTTTCTGTATATCCTATAACTAATACAGCATGTCCATCTTCTTTATTACCAAACTTTGCACCATAAGCAAATATACTAGGTTTATTATTTTTTATATCACGTACAAAGGTACTATACCATAGATTCCAGTTTGTGTTATAAGAACATTTATATCCTAATGATTCTAAATATTTCTTTGCTGCTTTAGGTATATTTTTATTCTTAGTCTCACCACTAGAGTCAGTTTCTGCATATTTCCATAAGCTTGAATATAGTGAAGATAATGAGGATGATATTTTTGTATATTTTTGTGATTTATAATATTTCATCAAATTACATAAAGCTACTACTGCACAAGCATACGTCTTTTTAATTGATTTTACATCTTTTGTTCCATAATATGTTATACCCCCTCCTTCAATTGAATCACCTGACTTTCGAGTTCCTGAATAAGAATCAGAAATAACTGTCCAACCATCAAGCTTAGCATAATTTACTGATTTTTCTTCATTATTTGTATTAATTAATTCGGATTGTTTTTCTATTTGAACATTTTCTTTATATTTCTTAAAATCTTTTTCAGTCGATTTATTAAGATTAAAATCATAAACTAACTTGCTTTTTTTGTCCAAAACTTGATATTCATTTGCATCAATACTATAAAATTTCAGTTCTTTATTAGTTATTTTAGAATTTTTAATAATCTGATCATAAGGATTTTCTATCTCTGATTCAATAGCAAACTCTGATATAACGGGTTTATTATTTGAAAATTTTACAACTATATAACCATTATGACTATTCTCTTTCATAACATCTATACAATATCCACTGATATCATCATCTTCATTATAGATAGTAATAACTTTTCCTAATTTAAAGTTAAGGTCATTATACATGCTATTAATAAATTCACTAGTATAACTTTTTATATTAACTTCATTTATCGATTTAATTTTATTCTGAATTACTAGAGATGCATTTTCCATAGCAAAAACTGATGTAGATAAATTAGTTAACATAATTAACATTAAAAATATACATAACATTTTAATAATAATTTTTTTCATATATTACAATTTTCCTTTTCTAATTTAATTTTCTAAATTTTCTAACTCTTTTTGAACTCTACCTTGTAAAATATATTACCAACCAAATATTCTAGCTAGTACACCGTTTTCCATCTCACAAACTGTATCACACAAAAAGTCAATATTAAGAATCTCCTTTTGTATAATAAGTACGATTTTATTTCTTCAGGTTGCAAACTATTTAAAATTTTATTAAATTTATCAAAAAATAAAAGTCAACTAGTTTATAAAAACCAATTTAGCATATGCTCGTTTCCAAGGTTTAACAGATTTTGCCTGTCGTATGTTTCTTATTTCTTCAGATATTGCTAATCTAAGACACTTCATACCTTCCATGTCTTCAAAAAGACGATTCATCATTTTTAGATTATAAATACATCCAAACCACTCTTCATCTGTCAAAACCATACTAAATCGTTCTTATTTCTCTTTTTCCTTTAACGCTGCCTTAATCGTTCC
>JPZU01000002.1:8761-13093 GCA_000875945.1 Lachnospiraceae bacterium TWA4
TTTTATATCATCAATATGATAAGTAAAACCTCCACAAGCAATGGGGAGCTACTGGATGTTTTGCAACTTCTTTTACTAAGTCAACGACTTTATGATGTTCTTCTTCTGACCTACTATTATCAATAAGCACCAATAAATCTGCACCATTGTCACTATAAGTTTGACACATTCTTATTAAATCTTCTTTTACTGTTTCGTTATTTAAATAAATAAAAGAAGCTACTTTTTTACAATTTGACATATCCTCTATACTTCCTTTTAATTTTTATTCAAAAATTAGATACCCTTTATTAATTATTAACTAAACATCTGAATGACTCGTCTTAAATCTACTCGATGTTCCCTTAATGCTCTATTAAGAATTACCCCATAAATTCCTTCTTGTTTAATTAATTCTAACTCTTTTAATGAACTAATATCACTAGATATAATGACATTTAGATTTGTCTTTTCAGTAATTAATTTTGCATATTCAAATCCAAAGTAATCACTCTTTTCTCGAACAATCATTGTTTTAAGCCCCATATCTTCCATTTTTTTACAAAATTCTAAGGGCGAATAACTACTAATGTTATGCTCATGATAACTACAAACCAAATGATCCTTAATAGAAATACTTACTACAATTTTTTTAGCTGAAAAAGCTTTAATTGCTTCTTTTACAAATCTAGGAGATTTAATTGCTTCTGCTCCTAAAACCACTCGACTAATCCCACAATTTAATACATATTCAATTTCTTGTAAGGTTCGAATTCCTCCACATAGCTGTAATGGAATAGGAATTTCATAGGCAATCTG
Source organism: Lachnospiraceae bacterium TWA4 (assembly GCA_000875945.1). Classification (GTDB taxonomy): domain Bacteria; phylum Bacillota; class Clostridia; order Lachnospirales; family Lachnospiraceae; genus TWA4. The sequence continues at coordinate 9,560 of JPZU01000002.1, forward strand.
CTTAAGTATTCCAATATTTACAGAATGTCCTGCAATCGCTCCATCTAAATCAATTAAGTGAATAATTTGACTTCCTTGATGTAAACAGTATCTTGCCATTTCTACTGGAGACGTTAGCTCCATTTTGTCCGATAAACTTTGTCGTATTCCCTTACACTGTCCATCTTTTATTTCAATTGTTGGGTAAATCTGCATATCAATTCCTACTTTCTATATTAAAGTAATCCTCTAATTCCAGATAAAATCTTTGTAATTCTCTCATTCTCCATTTTCATACTCACTTGATTTACTACTACACGAGCAGATAAATCACAAACCTCTTCTAAAACTACTAATCCATTTTCCTTAAGTGTTGAACCCGTCTCTACAATATCTACAATCACTTCTGAAAGACCTACAAGTGGTGCAAGCTCAATAGACCCATTTAACTTAATAATCTCTACAGTTTGATGTTTTTGATTTAAAAAATAGTCTTTTGCAATATTTGGATACTTCGTAGCCACACGAATAAGTTCTCTATGCTGTAGTTTTTCTCTGGAGCTTTCAGGACCACATACACACATCCTGCATTTACCCATTCCAAGGTCTAATACCTCATAAAATTTACGTCCTTCTTCAATAATTGTATCTTTACCAACTACACCAATATCTGCTGCCCCATATTCTACATAGGTAGGAACATCACTAGGTTTTGCTAAGAAGAATCGATATCCTAATTCTTCATTTCTAAAAATCAACTTACGAGTTCCTTTATCATCCATTTCAGGACAAGTAATTCCAATTTGTCCTAATAAATCCATGGTTTTTTCTGCTAATCGTCCCTTTGGCAGTGCAAATACAATATCCCTCATGTTCCTTATTTCCCTTCTGTTAATGCATATGCTCGAATCTGTTTAGTTTCTGGCTCAACATATAATAAATTTTCAATTTGATTCTTTTTACCTAGTTGTAAGTAATAGTCCAATTCATGACCTGGAGCCATTGAAAATACCTGTACCCATTCACCTTTTGCTCTCATATCACAAGCTAGTCGAATAGCGACTTCTTTTTGAGCGTCTTTATAAACAATCATTGTTTTTACTTCTTTTGTCTTTGTTTCAATATTTTGACGAGACAAGGCAATTAATAGATTATCAATAGAAATTTTAAATCCAACTGCTGGTGCATCTGTACCAAATTGTTTCATTAAAGAGTCATATCGACCTCCTGATACAATTGCATCTCCTGTACCATACGTATAGCCGTTAAAAATAATACCTGTATAGTATCTATATTCTGTAACCATACACAAATCAAAACTCAAATACTGCTGATAACCATAGTATCCCATTGTTTTATAAAGTTCAGTCATTCGACGAATTGCTTTGTGACATTTTTCATTCGTTAAATGCTGTCCCACTTCTTCTACTTGCTCCATTGAACCTGTATAAGCTTGAATCTTACTAAATACTTTTTTAATATCTTCACTAAGATCTAGCTCTAATAATAAGTTTTCTAAAGCAAAGAAATTTTTGTTTTTAAGTAAAGTCAAAATTTCCTCAATAACATCTGTATCTTCAATTTTAGCTTCTTCAAAAAGACCTTCTAAAAATCCTGCATGTCCTACATCAATCTGAAATTCGCTAAGTCCACAACCTTTTAAACATTCAATAACTAAAGCAACAATTTCAGCGTCTGCATCTTTTCCACCATCGCCAATAAATTCAGCTCCAACTTCTGTACTTTCTTTTAAACGTCCTCGATAGCTTGATTTATTAATAAATGTATTTCCAAGATATCCTAAACGAACTGGCATATCTTCTGTAGAGAAATATTTACACGCACAACGAACAACCGATGGAGTCATATCTGGTCGTAACACCAATGTATTTCCTTCTCGATCAAATAATTTAAACATTTCTTTTGAGACGACACTACCTTTTTCTTTACCAAAAATATCAAAGAATTCAAAGGTTGGTGTCTGAATTCCTTGATAACCATAGGAATTCATTAAATCCTGAATAATTCGTTCAATTTTAATTTTTTTCGCATATTCACGATTATAAATATCTCTGACTCCTTCTGGAGTGTGTAATAACTGTTCTTTCTTCACTCATTTGTCTCCCATTCGTAAATAATTTCTTGTACAGTTTACCTCAAACTTTCTTTTGTGTCAAATAATAATGCATTATTATGGTATATTTTTCACAACCTAGTATCATAATTTTTAGATAAGTAATATCTAGATAGAATAAGAGGGAATATTTTTATTCCCTCTCATTTAAATCTTTTTGAATCGCCTTTAGATAATGTATCATAGCCCCTTGCATGGGTATTTCATAACTTAAGTCCACTTCATCTAATAAAAAGCTTTTTCGTCCACCGTTCATCATGCGCACCCAAAACTCATACATGTTCTTAAATGGTAAATAAATCATTAAGTTTCTCTGTGTATAATGAATAATTAAAAATGAAACGCCGCCTTGTTCTTCAAATTCTTTCATAAATGCCACTTGGTGCTCATGAATATTTTGAAGTGGAAAGGTGTCTTTATGACATTCCTTTGCATCAAAGCAAACGGGGATGCCTTGTACAACTCCAACATAATCTACTGTACTTTTTGCATCAAAGTAAGCCAATGTAATATGCCTAGTTTCTTTTTCGATTCGTACAGGTTTAATTGGTGTTGGAATCTTTTGAATCAATGCTAATTTTTTCTCTCTATAAGCTTCATTTGTAAAATTAATTAAATCTTCAAGATTTGAGCCTCTAAGCCCTCGACTATTCCATGTGGACATACTTAAACAATCCCTCTTGTTTTAATAATTTTTCATAATCAGCCGGCAATGGAGCAAAAAAACTTTTTACTATTTGGAAACTCTAATGAAAATGCATGAAGTAACTGCTTCGCTTTTTTACTCTTTCCATATTTTTTGTCTCCAACGATAGGATATCCGCTATAAGCTAAATCTGCACGAATTTGATGAGATTTTCCAGTAAGCAATTCCACTTCAACCAATGTATAGCGTTCATTCCATGCAAGTGGATGATACTTCGTTTCAATTGGAACTGAATTTGCTCTCTTTTTATCAAAAATTGTTACTTGGTTGGTCTTTTCATCTTTTAGTAAATATCTTCGATTGTGCAAGTCATTTTTTAGATTTCCACAAACAAGTGCTAAATATTTTTTATGAAGACTTCGATCCTTAAATGCTTCATTTAATAATCTTGCCCCTTTATAGGTAATTCCTACAGTTACAAGACCACTCGTATTATAATCTAGTCGATTACAGACAGAAGGTTTAAATAACCTAGTATCTTCAATCTTTTTCGTTTGAAGTAAATAATCAATCGCTTGTTCATTCAGTGAATAATCCTCTGGTTTTGCCTTTTGAGTTAAAACACCTGCTGGCTTATTCACTATTAGAATATCCTCATCTTCATAAATAACCTCTAAATCCACCTTTTTAGAAGAAACTTCGACTTCTTCTGACTTTGAAAATTTTAAAAAGTTTCCTCTGAGAAGAAGATTTTTATAACATCTCCTTCTTTTAA
>JPZU01000003.1:0-1052 GCA_000875945.1 Lachnospiraceae bacterium TWA4
GCAGGATAACATATAGTGAGTATTCAATCAGATACAGAAATGATATCCATTAGTGCTGTAGAACGATATGCTGAACAGAATCATTTAGAAGTTAAAGAAGTTTATGAATTATTTTATCGGCATCAGATATTTGAAAAAATCATTCTTCAACATGAATATTTACATCAGATATCTATGGAAGAAGTAATGGAGTTTATATATAAAGAAATTCAAATGAATCAACATGAGCTTGTTTTGTTTCACGGAACAAATATAGATTTTACAAAGATTCAACTGAATAAATCACATAACAAACGAGATTTTGGAATGGGATTTTATACAACAATTCTAGAAACTCAAGCAAAGGAATGGGCATATCGACTCAGCCTTCGAAATCATACAAAGGCTTATTATGTGATGAAATTTTTATTTGATGAAAATGATCATTTAAAAATTAAACGATTTAATTCATTGGATAAAGAATGGTTAGAATTTATTAAAGAGAATCGCACTAAAGGAAGGTTGCAGCATAAATATGATGTTGTAATTGGACCAGTAGCAGATGATAATACTATGGAAACAGTACAATTATATATTGCTGGAATTTTTAGTACAGATGAAGCAGTAAATAGGCTTAGATATAATAAAGTAAATAATCAGATTTCATTCCATACAGAAGAGTCATTGAAATATTTAAAATTTATTGGGAGGAACCAGTATGACGGAGATTTATACCTTTAATGGAAAAGATATCACAATGAATATGTTTATTCAGATACGTGCAGTCGTTGATATAATTAAAAAAAGGAAGAATATAGACTTTGTGGAAGCTTTAGGACAGTTTTATCATTCTAATACGTATACCACGTTACAGAATACAGAGAATGGTCTTTGGGCAGAATCTCCAGAGTATATTGCAGATTGCTTTTTTGAGAATAGATATTAGATAGTTCCCTTTTGTCTACAAATGTGTATGAATATTTAAAAATCAAAGAGAATAGCGATTGATTATATATAATAATATAAATTTTTGTACAAAAGAATTTACTTATGATCTGAATTTTGAAGATAGG
>JPZU01000003.1:6587-12019 GCA_000875945.1 Lachnospiraceae bacterium TWA4
TTGTTGCAGTAAAACAAGATAGTGTTGAAATGAAAATTGCAGAACTATTGTCGGAAGTAGATGGAGCATTTTTATTTAAGTATTTTGCTAAAGACCCATTTAGTACATTGAAGTTGTATATGACAGAATATCAATCTGGTAATCTTATAAAAAGAGAAGAAATAAGCTCATTTGGATATGATGATGTAAAATCATCAACAAATGGTATGATTGTGTTAATTCCTAATTTTGAAGAAACTTCTGTAAAATTAATCGTTACAGATGGTTTTGGAAAGTACTCGACAGAAATTCCTATACTTGGCAATGTAGAAAGTTCATCTTTTGGACGATCTGCGACACAGATTATGGGACAGATTAATCTTCAATATAATTCTGAGCAAGGATTATTAGCATTGATATATGGAAAAGATGGGGTAGAAGCTACTCCAGTTAGTTCTATTGAACAGGGAGTAATTAGTAAACACAATGACTATATCTACTATTTTTCTTTTGAATTTGAAAGGTAATAATAATCAAAAAATAGGGTCTATTGTTCATACTTTTTTATATACGTATCTTCTATGGATGAGATAAAGAAAATAGTTAATAGCATGCAATGAAAGGAAAAGCATTGTAGAGATAAAATAAAACTAAAATAGAACTCTAATTAAGAATAGAATAAACTAAGACCTTATATACGAAAAATGAACCAACCCCCAAAATGTATACAAGGTCTTTTTGTATATAATAATAAATTTTATTAAAGAATTTTTCTTTCTGTTATTTTTTACTGTAAATAAATTCAAAAAAGAAATACATGTTCAATTTTTCTATGTACAACTTCTGCAAGTTGTGGTATAATTTACTTCCGATTTGGATAGGATTCTACTTATATTATGTAGTGTTAAGGAGTCCTTAAAACTAAAATAGGCGAACTTTTTTGTTATGGAATTTGGAGGTAGATTTTGTGCAAAATCAACAAAAACTATTTAAATTACACAGTGAATACGCTCCGACAGGAGACCAACCCCAAGCAATCGAAGAACTAGTAAAAGGCTTTGAAGAAGGCAATCAATTCCAGACTTTACTAGGTGTTACAGGTTCAGGTAAGACCTTTACAATGGCAAATGTCATTGCAAAGCTTAATAAACCCACTTTAGTCATAGCGCACAATAAAACCTTGGCTGCACAGCTTTACTCAGAGATGAAGGAGTTCTTCCCTGAGAATGCAGTCGAGTATTTTGTATCATATTATGATTATTACCAACCAGAAGCTTATGTGCCTTCGACAGATACGTATATAGAAAAAGATTCTTCAATTAATGAAGAAATTGATAAGCTTAGACATTCAGCAACTGCTGCACTTTCGGAGCGAAGTGATGTGATTATTGTTGCTTCTGTTTCGTGTATTTATGGATTAGGTAGTCCTATTGATTATAAAAATATGGTCATTTCTCTTCGACCTGGAATGGAAAAGGATAGAGATGAGATTATTGACAAGCTTATTGATATTCAGTATACGAGAAATGATATGGATTTTCACAGGGGAACTTTTCGAGTACGTGGCGATGTATTGGAAGTATTTTTATCAGATTCTGGTGGACATGCCGTTCGTATTGAGTTCTTTGGTGATGAAGTAGAACGAATCAGGCAAATTGATGTGGTAACTGGAAATGTTCAAGCAGATTTAGAGCATGTAGCCATTTTCCCAGCTTCTCATTATGTTGTTCCTAAGGAACAAATTGAAAAGGCAGCGATAGCTATTGAAGAAGAAATGGAAGAACGAGTGACTTGGTTTAAGAGTGAAGATAAATTAATTGAAGCTCAGCGAATTGGAGAACGAACATCCTTTGACATTGAGATGATGAAAGAAACGGGATTTTGCTCAGGAATTGAAAATTATTCGAGACACCTAACAGGTCTTGCACCAGGACAGCCTCCATATACGTTGATTGATTATTTTCCAGAGGAGTTTTTAATTATTGTCGATGAGTCTCATATTACAATTCCTCAGATTCGAGGAATGTATGCAGGAGATCGTTCTCGTAAAAATACATTAGTTGATTATGGATTCCGCTTGCCTTCAGCTCTAGACAATAGACCGTTAGCTTTTCCAGAATTTGAAGAAAAAATTGATCAAATGCTGTTTGTTTCTGCAACACCGAATGTCTATGAAGCAGAACATGAAATGGCAAGAGTGGAGCAGATTATCCGTCCAACAGGATTATTAGATCCTAAAATTGAAGTATGTCCAGTAGAAGGACAGATAGATGATTTACTTGGTCGAATTCACAAAGAAATATCCGAACAGAAAAAAGTCTTAGTGACTACTCTTACAAAGCGCATGGCAGAAGATTTAACAGCCTATTTGAAAGATGTAGGAATTAAAGTAAGATATTTGCATTCAGATATTGATACATTAGAACGAACACAGATTATTCGTGATATGCGACTTGGAGTCTTTGATGTATTAGTAGGAATTAATTTACTTCGTGAAGGTCTTGATATTCCAGAGATTGGAATGGTCGCTATTTTAGATGCTGATAAGGAAGGTTTCCTTCGTTCAGAAACTTCTTTAATTCAGACGATTGGTCGAGCAGCACGTAATGCAGAAGGTCATGTAGTTATGTATGCGGATGTAATGACAGATTCTATGAAAAAGGCGATTACAGAAACGAATCGAAGACGTGAAATTCAAAAAGCCTATAATGAAGCGCATGGAATTACTCCAAAGACGATTAAAAAAGCGGTAAGAGACTTAATTTCTATTAGTAAATCAGTTACTAGTACGACTGATAAGCTTGAAAAAGATATTGAGTCCATGAATGAAAAGGAACTTCGCCAGGGAATTAAGAAAATGACAAAGGAAATGACGATAGCGGCAGCAGAATTAAACTTTGAGGAAGCAGCTAGAATTCGAGATGAAATTAGTAAGTGGCAAAAAGCACTTGCAGAATTTGTAACTATTCAGAGTCATGCGAATTTATGAAAAAATCTGTTGAATGCTTGCATTCATAAAGGTTTTTTGAAATAAATTCATATGGCGAGAAGCCACAACGAGAAAAACCAACGGTTTTTCGAGGTTGGCTCTGAATAGTTACCAGAATTTTAAATAATAGAGGGAGATTATGAGTACAAGAAAACAATATATTAAGATTCGAGGTGCCAATGAGCACAATCTTAAAAATATTTCAGTAAATATACCAAGAAATGAATTAGTTGTATTAACAGGACTTAGTGGTTCTGGAAAGTCATCATTAGCTTTTGATACGATTTATGCCGAAGGTCAGAGACGATATATGGAATCACTATCTTCTTATGCGCGTCAGTTCTTAGGACAAATGGAAAAGCCCAATGTTGAAAGTATTGAGGGGTTATCTCCTGCAATTTCTATTGATCAAAAGTCTACAAATAGAAATCCCCGTTCAACGGTTGGAACAGTTACAGAAATTTATGATTATCTCAGACTTTTATATGCGCGAATTGGAATTCCCCATTGTCCAAAATGTGGACGAGAAATTGCTAAACAGAGTGTCGATCAGATGGTATCAGCTATTTTAAAATTAGAAGAACGCACAAAGATTCAAATTTTAGCTCCAGTGGTTCGAGGGAAAAAAGGTCGTCATGAAAAAATATTAGAACAAGCAAAAAAGAGTGGATATGTTCGAGTACGTGTTGATGGAAATTTATATGAATTATCTGAAGAGATTGTTCTGGATAAAAATATTAAGCACAACATAGAAATAGTCATTGACCGATTAGTAGTTAAAGAAGGAATTGAAAGACGTTTAACAGATTCTGTAGAAAATGCATTGAACCTAGCAGATGGATTGATGATTGTTGATGTAATTGGAGGGGAGCCTTTAACCTTTAGCCAAAGCTTTTCATGCCCGGATTGTGGAGTTAGTATTGAAGAAGTTGAACCTAGAAGTTTTTCATTTAATAATCCATTTGGTGCGTGTCCAGTCTGTGCAGGTCTTGGATTTAAAATGGAATTTGATGAAAAATTGATGATTCCAGACCCAACACTTAGTATTAATGAAGGGGCGATTGTTGTTTTAGGTTGGCAGTCTTGTACAAAAGAAGGCAGTTTTACTCGTGCAGTTTTAGATGCATTATGTGAAGAATACAATTTTTCATTAGATACTCCATTTAAGGACTATCCAAAAGAAATCCATGATTTATTAATTTATGGAACAGGTAGCCGTACAGTAAAAGTTTATTATAAAGGTCAGCGTGGAGAAGGTATTTATGATATTACCTTTGAAGGTCTTATTCGAAATGTAGAAAAACGTTACAGAGAAACTGGTTCACCTACAATGAAAGCAGAATATGAAACTTTTATGAGAATTACTCCATGTACGACTTGTAAAGGTCAGCGTTTAAAAGAGTCTTCACTTGCAGTGACTGTTGGTGGATTAAATATTTATCAAATGACTGAAAAATCAATTGATGAATTCTTAGAATTTTTAAATCAATTAGAACTTACTGAAACTCAACACGCAATTGGTGATCAAATTTTAAAAGAAATAAAGGCAAGAATCACATTTTTAATTGATGTTGGACTTAATTATTTATCGCTTTCTCGTGCAACCGGTACGCTTTCTGGTGGAGAGGCTCAGCGTATTCGATTAGCTACTCAGATTGGTTCAGGACTTGTAGGCGTAGCCTATATCTTAGATGAGCCAAGTATTGGGCTTCATCAAAGAGACAATGATAAATTATTAGGAACTCTTACTCATCTTAGAGATTTAGGAAATAGTGTAATCGTTGTAGAACATGATGAAGATACAATGCGTGCAGCCGATTATATTGTGGATATTGGGCCAGGCGCTGGTGAACATGGTGGAGAAGTAGTTGCTGAGGGAACTGCTGAGCAGATTATGAAGTCTAGAAAATCAATTACGGGTGCATATCTTAGTGGACGTAAAATGATTCCTGTTCCAAAGAATAGACGAACACCTTCTGGCTTTATTACCGTTCACGGAGCTAGAGAAAATAATTTAAAAAATATTGATGTAAAAGTTCCACTAGGCGTTATGACTTGTGTAACAGGTGTTTCTGGTTCGGGGAAGAGCTCATTGGTTAATGAAATTTTATATAAAGAAGCTGCTTGTAAGCTAAATCGAGCAAGATTAATTCCTGGAGACCATGATTCAATTGAAGGGTTAGAACAGCTAGATAAGGTGATTGTTATTGACCAGTCACCAATTGGACGTACTCCTCGTTCTAATCCAGCAACTTATACAGGAGTCTTTGATTTTATTAGAGATTTATTTGCATCAACTCCAGATGCGAAAGCTAGAGGTTATCAAAAAGGTCGATTTAGCTTTAATATTAAAGGAGGACGTTGTGAATCCTGTGCAGGGGATGGTATTTTAAAAATTGAAATGCACTTTTTACCAGATGTTTTTGTACCTTGTGAGGTTTGTAAAGGAAAAAGATATAATCGT
>JPZU01000004.1 GCA_000875945.1 Lachnospiraceae bacterium TWA4
ACTATCAGGAATTGGAAGTTATACAGCAGGGGCTATCGCTTCGATTGCTTATGGAGAAGTAGCGCCAGTCGTTGATGGAAATGTTTTGCGAGTTATTTCAAGGGTATTGGCATCAACAAATGATATTAGCAGTCAAAAGGTAAAGACACAAATGGAAAAGGACTTACAACCAATTATTCCAAAAGAGTGTCCAGGAACTTATAATCAGGCGTTAATGGAAATTGGTGCGTTAGTTTGTCTTCCAACAAAAGAACCTCATTGTAATGAGTGCCCTATGGAGAATATCTGTTTATCTCATAAGAAGAATCTTACAGATGTTATTCCATATAAAGCTCCTAAAAAACAAAGAAAAATAGAGAAAAAACGGTATTACTTATTGAATATGAAGATCAAGTAGTTTTACAAAAGCGATCTTCAAAAGGGTTATTAGCAGGAATGTATGAATTTCCAACAATTGACGGGCATATAAAAGCGCAAGATGTCATACAATATATGTTAGAACATGGAGAAACTTCTTTTCATATTAGTTTAATGGAAGAATCGATTTATTTATTTTCACATGTTGAATGGCAGATGATTGGATATCATGTAAAATTATATCAAAAATTAGAAAATAAGTTATCGTTTATTACTAAAAAGATTTAGAAACAACATATGCAGTACCTACGGCATTTCAAATTTATAAAAACCACTTAAAGTTTTAGAATAGGAGTGAAAATTTATGTCAAATAAAAAGATGTTATTTATTTTTAATCCATATTCAGGTAAAGGTCAGATTAAGAATAATTTAGTAAGCATTTTGGATACATTTATTAAGGCAAAATATCAGATTAATGTTCATGTTACTCAGGAAAAAGGAGAAGCTACACGTATTGTTCGAGAAAGAGCACAAGATGTTGACTATGTGGTTTGTAGTGGCGGAGATGGAACACTTCATGAAGTGGTAAATGGTGTTATGAGTTTACCAAGTGAAGAAAGACCTTCTATAGGATATATTCCTACAGGAACAACTAATGATTATGGTAAAAGTCTAAAAATTCCAAAAGATATGAAAAAAGCAGCACTTATGATGGCAAAGTGCCCATCTTATTTAACAGATATAGGGCAATTTAATGACCAATATTTTACATATGTTGCTGGCTTTGGCATATTTACAGCAGTATCTTATACAACTCCACAAGATGCTAAAAATATGTTAGGACATCCTGCTTATATCATTGAGGGAATGAAATCACTTGCAGATATTGAACCTTGCCATGTAAAGGTAATAAGTGATGAGTATTCGGAAGAAGGAGATTACTTAATTGGGTTAGTAACAAATTCAATTAGTGTTTCTGGATCTAAACTAGTTCCAGGTAAGGGAGCTATTTTAGATGATGGAATTTTTGAAGTAATGCTTGTAAAAAATCCAGAAAATCCTTTGGCAATGCCACAAGTTTTAATGGAATTTCTACAGGATAATCCAGAAAATAATAGTTATGTAATTCGATTTAAGACTTCACATATAAAATTTGAGGTTGATAAGAAGATTGATTGGGTATTAGATGGAGAGTTTGGTGGACATTTAGCAGAAGTTGATATTCAGGTCAAACAAAAGGCGTTAGCGATTACTAGAAAAAATTAATAAAAAAGTCGAAAAATGTCTTGCAATTTAATATGATACGTGCTATAATGAGAGGCTACAAGAGCAACCTATACAAACTATTAGAATAACTAATAGGAATATACTTTGAGGGAGACGTAAATGGCTGATAAAAAGAATTTCAAAGAAAAAGTTGAAAAGAGAGATTTTAAAGAAAAACTTGATAAGCTGGTAGAGTTAGGCAAGAGTAAAAAAGGTAGTCTTGACCTGTCAGAGGTGAAAGAATACTTTTCGGGGATGAATCTATCAGATGAGAAATTCGAAAACATTTACAAGTATTTAGAGACAAAAGGTATTGACGTTATCAGAGATCTTTCTAATGTCGAGAGTATTATTTTAGAAGTAGATGAGGATGGATTTTCTCCTACAGAAGAGGACGAAGAAGATATTGATCTTGACGCAATTGACCTTTTGGATGGAATTGGAACAGAAGATCCAGTTCGAATGTACCTTAAGGAAATTGGAACAGTCCCTTTATTAACAGCAGACGAGGAGTTAAAGCTTGCTAAGCGTAAAACAGAAGGCGATGTATATGCCAAAGAACGCTTAATTGAAGCGAATCTCAGATTAGTAGTTAGTATTGCAAAAAGATATACGGGACGAGGAATGAGTTTCCTTGATTTAGTACAAGAAGGAAATCTTGGTTTAATCAAAGGTGTTGAGAAATTTGATTATACGAAGGGATATAAATTAAGTACTTATGCAACTTGGTGGATTCGTCAATCTGTTACTAGAGCATTAGCTGATCAGGCAAGAACTATTCGTGTGCCTGTTCACATGGTTGAAACTATTAATAAGATGTCAAAAATGCAAAGAAAGTTGACTCTTGAACTTGGTTATGAACCTTCGATTACAGAATTGGCAGAAGCACTGGATATGACTGAAGAAAAAGTCATGGAAATTATGCAGATTGCTAGAGAACCAGCTTCATTAGAAACTCCTATTGGAGAAGAAGATGATTCGAATTTAGGTGATTTTGTTGCAGATGGTAATGCAGTTACTCCAGAGGGTAATGTAGAATCTGTAATGTTAAAAGAACATATTGATACATTATTAGGTGATTTAAAAGAAAGAGAACGCCAAGTAATTGTATTGCGCTTTGGTTTAAAAGACGGACATCCTCGTACATTAGAGGAAGTAGGCAAGGAGTTTAACGTAACTCGTGAGCGTATCCGTCAGATTGAAGCAAAGGCGCTTAGAAAATTAAGAAATCCAGTAAGAAGTAAGAGAATTAAAGATTTCTTAGCATAGGAGATAAAGGCTGTCATTTAATATATGAAATGGCAGCTTTTTAACTTTTGGAGGATATTCATGAATAATAAAGATTCAATGGAACCATTTATTCTATACGAAGAACAGATTCAGCAAATATTATGTGAGTTAAAAGAGAGAGAACGTGAGGTCATCATTTTCCGCTTTGGTTTAAGGGATGGACATCCTCATACATTAGAAGAAGTAGGAAAAGAGTTTAATATAACTCGTGAGCGCGTTCGTCAGATTGAAGTAAAGGCACTTAGAAAATCAGGTTATGGTTGCTATAGAAGAAGAGATAGACTTAAGGAATTTTTAGAAACTTAAAGGATTATCTTAAATAGATTTTTATATGGAGGACGAATGAATTATCAATTAGTATTAGATAAAACATTAGAAAATTTAAAGGGAGGAGAGCGATTGCTTTTACATGCGTGCTGTGCACCTTGTAGCAGTTATTGTCTAGAATATCTTTCCAATTATTTTACAATAGATGTATTGTTTTATAATCCAAATATTTCAGAAGCAGCAGAGTATAAAAAACGAGAAGATGAATTAAAGCGATTAATTAGTGAAATGCCTTTTAAATATCCGGTAAGAGCAAAAGTTTTTAGACTATCATCCAGAAGAGTTCTTTGAAGCAGTTCCAAATCGTAAAAACGATAAGGAAGGTGGGCAGTCTTGTTTTGAGTGTTATAAACTTCGCCTTGAAAAAACAGCTCAGATTGCAAAAGAAGAGAACTATGACTTTTTTACAACAACTCTTAGTATTAGTCCACTAAAAAATGCAGGAAAGCTCAATGAGATTGGTGAAGAGCTATCAAATAGCTATGGAGTATCCTATTTATTTTCAGATTTTAAGAAACGTAATGGATATAAACGCTCGATTGAACTCTCAAAAGATTATGATTTATATAGACAAAACTTTTGTGGCTGTATTTTTTCAAAAAAAGAGCGAGAAAATGTTTAAAACTTCACAAATTCTCTTTACAGTTTGCAAAAAAAGTATACAATGTAAATAATTGCATATTTCATATGTGAACTGATTTAGGAGGAATTTAATAATGAAAGTATTAGTTATTAACTGTGGTAGTTCATCTTTAAAGTATCAGTTAATTGATTCTGAAAGTGAACAGGTATTAGCAAAAGGTCTTTGTGAGAGAATCGGAATTGATGGTGTGTTAACTCATACACCAGCTGGAAAAGACAAAATCGTATTCAACGATCCATTACCAAACCACACAGTAGCTGTAGGTAACGTATTAAAACAGTTAACTGACAAAGAAAATGGTGTAATCGCTGATTTAAGCGAAATCGGTGCTGTAGGACACAGAGTTGTACATGGTGGAGAAAAATTCGCATCTTCTATCGTTTTAACAGACGAAGTTATTGCTGAAATCGACAAATGCTCTGATCTTGCTCCTTTACACAATCCTGCAAACATCATTGGTATCAATGCTTGTAGAGAATTAATGCCAGGAGTACCTATGGTAGCTGTATTTGATACTGCTTTCCATCAGACAATGCCAGAAGAAGCTTATCTTTATGGACTTCCATATGAATACTATGAAAAATACGCTGTTAGGCGTTATGGCTTCCACGGAACTAGCCATAGCTTCGTAAGCAAACGTACTGCAGAATTACTTGGTAAAAATGTTGAAGATATGAAGATTATCGTTTGCCACTTAGGAAATGGTGCTTCTATCTCAGCTGTAGATCATGGTAAATCAGTAGAAACTTCTATGGGTCTTACTCCACTTGAAGGTCTTGTAATGGGAACCAGATGTGGTGATATCGATCCTGCAATCTTAGAGTTTATTGCTAACAAAGAAGGTTTAGATATCGCTGGTTTATTAAATGTTTGCAATAAGAAGTCAGGTGTATTAGGTGTATCTGGTGTATCTTCTGACTTTAGAGATTTACATGCAGCAGCAGAAGAAGGTAATGCTCGTGCAAAAGCTGCTCTTTCAGTATTCGTTCATCGTGTAGTTAAATACATCGGTGCTTATGCAGCTGTTATGAATGGTGTAGATGCTATCGCATTCACAGCTGGTTGTGGTGAGAATGATCCAATTGTTCGTGCTGATATCATGGGTTATTTAGGATACTTAGGAATTACTTTAGATGCAGAAAAGAACAATTGCCGTGGTAAAGAACAGGTAATTTCTACTCCTGATTCTAAGGTTACTGCAATTATCGTTCCTACAAACGAAGAACTTGCAATTGCAAGAGAAACTGTTGCTTTAGTATAAGAAGTTACAGTTCACACGTCAGTGCGCTATTGCGAATGATGAAAATGGCGTGGGTGTGAACAGTAACTATAAGAAAAAGTTAATTTAAAAAATTATAAAAAAGTCTTGACAACTCGGACGATATATGGCATAATATGTATCGTTCGAGTGAACAAGATATGCGCGAGTGGCTCAGTGGTGGAGTATCGCCTTGCCAAGGCGAGGGTCGCGGGTTCGAATCCCGTCTCGCGCGTTTTTTATTGTCTAAATTAAATAGACTATTAAAAATTAGAAATTTCCAATAAAGGTTAGTCTATGCAACTTATTGACAAAAATTATCATTTATGATAATATATCAACAATCTCTTTGCGCTGCATATAATACAGTACAATCTGATCAGACCTAACGCCGGTAAGAGTAATCTATCGCTAAGGAGTCGGGCCTAATATGGGCAACGGATGTAAGATACAGCATCTGTGGGACAGTAGTATGTTTCCACGGGTGCTTTTTTATAAAAAGAACCTAG
>JPZU01000005.1 GCA_000875945.1 Lachnospiraceae bacterium TWA4
ACTTCCACCTCTAACCTATCTACCTCGTCGTCTTCAAGGGGTCTTGGGATATCTCATCTTGAGGGGGGCTTCACGCTTAGATGCCTTCAGCGTTTATCCCGTCCGAACACAGCTACTCGGCCATGCCACTGGTGTGACAACCGATGCACCGGCGGTTCGTCCATCCCGGTCCTCTCGTACTAAGGACAGCTCCTCTCAGATATCCTACGCCCGCGCCGGATAGGGACCGAACTGTCTCACGACGTTCTGAACCCAGCTCGCGTACCGCTTTAATGGGCGAACAGCCCAACCCTTGGGACCTGCTACAGCCCCAGGATGCGATGAGCCGACATCGAGGTGCCAAACCACTCCGTCGATGTGAACTCTTGGGAGTGATAAGCCTGTTATCCCCAGGGTAGCTTTTATCCGTTGAGCGATGGCAATCCCACTTTATGCCACCGGATCACTAAGTCCTACTTTCGTACCTGCTCCACCCGTCGGTGTCGCAGTCAAGCTCTCTTATGCCTTTGCACTCTGCGGATGGTTTCCGTCCATCCTGAGAGAACCTTTGAGCGCCTCCGATACCCTTTCGGAGGCGACCGCCCCAGTCAAACTCCCCATCTGACATTGTCCCCTGACCGGATTACGGCCACAGGTTAGAAATCCAGTATCACAAGGGTGGTATCCCAACAGCGACTCCATAAAGACTGGCGTCCTTATCTCTTCGTCTCCCACCTATCCTGTACATGCAATACCGAATCCCAGTATCAAACTAGAGTAAAGCTCCATGGGGTCTTTCCGTCCTGGCGCAGGTAACCAGCATCTTCACTGGTATTTCAATTTCACCGGATGTATTGTTGAGACAGTGCCCAAATCATTACGCCTTTCGTGCGGGTCGGAACTTACCCGACAAGGAATTTCGCTACCTTAGGACCGTTATAGTTACGGCCGCCGTTTACTGGGGCTTAAGTTCAAAGCTTCGCTTGCGCTAACCTCTCCCCTTAACCTTCCAGCACCGGGCAGGCGTCAGCCCATATACCTCACCTTTCGGTTTCGCATAGACCTGTGTTTTTGCTAAACAGTTGCTTGGGCCAATTCTCTGCGGCCTCTTTCGAGGCACCCCTTCTCCCGAAGTTACGGGGTCATTTTGCCGAGTTCCTTAACAATACTTCTTCCGCCGGCCTTAGGATTCTCTCCTCATCCACCTGTGTCGGTTTACGGTACGGGTACGTATATAACTATAGCGGCTTTTCTCGACGGCTGCTTCGTAGACTTCCTTACTCATTGTTCAGTCCGCATCACATCATTGCCTTCCTAGGGGGATTTGCCTCCCTACGGCTCCTATGCTTGCACCGGGCTTTCCATTCCCGGCTTCTACCTTGCCTCCGTGTCCCCACAGTTCTGTATATACGCAGTGCAGGAATCTCCACCTGCTGTCCATCGGCTACGCCTTTCGGCCTCGTCTTAGGTCCCGACTTACCCAGGGCAGATCAGCTTTACCCTGGAAACCTTGGATATTCGGCCTGAAGGATTCTCACCTTCATCTCGCTACTCATTCCGGCATTCTCTCCTCTTACTCGTCCACGTATCCTCTCGATTACGCTTCCCCCAAGTAAGACTGCTCCCCTACCATGCATACGCATCCTAAGCTTCGGTGTTGTGTTTTAGCCCCGGACATTTTCGGCGCAGGACCTCTCGACTAGTGAGCTATTACGCACTCTTTGAATGAATGGCTGCTTCTGAGCCAACATCCTAGTTGTCTTCGAAATCCCACATCCTTTTCCACTTAACACACACTTTGGGACCTTAGCTGTAGGTCTGGGCTGTTTCCCTTTCGACTATCCAACTTATCTCGTATAGTCTGACTCCCGTACATCATTACTCTGGCATTCGGAGTTTGATATTCATTGGTAGGCTTTGACGCCCCCGCAAAAATTCAGTGCTCTACCTCCAGGTAACTAATACGAGGCTAGCCCTAAAGCTATTTCGGGGAGAACCAGCTATCTCCGGGTTCGATTGGAATTTCTCCCCTATCCACACCTCATCCCCACCCTTTTCAACGGATGTGGGTTCGGACCTCCACCGCCTTTTACGGCAGCTTCATCCTGGACATGGATAGGTCACCCGGTTTCGGGTCTGCACATACTGACTATCCGCCCTATTAAGACTTGGTTTCCCTTCGGCTCCTCACCTGTAGTGATTAACCTTGCCAGTATCCGCAACTCGCCGGACCGTTCTACAAAAAGTACGCGGTTCCACTTTCGTGGTTCCACAGCTTGTAGACACAGGGTTTCAGGTTCTCTTTCACTCCCCTCCCGGGGTCCTTTTCACCTTTCCTTCACAGTACTTTGCGCTATCGGTCACTAAGTAGTATTTAGCCTTGGAGGGTGGTCCCTCCGACTTCCTGCAAGGTTTCTCGTGTCTCGCAGTACTCTGGATCCTGATGACTATCTCAAGTTTTCGCATACGGGATTTTCACCCTCTTTGATGTGCCTTCCCAGGACACTTCTGCTAACATCCATATGTCGTATTCAGTCCGTAACCCCAGAATGCACGCACTCTGGTTTAGGCTCTTCCCATTTCGCTCGCCGCTACTTTGGGAATCGATGTTTCTTTCTCTTCCTCCGGCTACTTAGATGTTTCAGTTCACCGGGTTCCCTCTCATAAGCTATGGATTCACTTATGAGTCCTTGAGGTTTTCTCAAGGGGGTTTCCCCATTCAGATATCTGCGGGTCAATGGATATTTGCTCCTCACCGCAGCTTTTCGCAGCTTATCACGTCTTTCTTCGGCTCTTAGTGCCAAGGCATCCACCCTGCGCCCTTATTCGCTTGGTCTTTGTTCTACAAA
>JPZU01000006.1 GCA_000875945.1 Lachnospiraceae bacterium TWA4
ATATATATTGATAAATCAGAGTTAATCTCCTTTACCAATAAAAAAATCAACACTCAACAGGCTTATCTTTGTGTCAGTCGACCACGTAGATTTGGAAAATCAATGGCTGCTGATATGTTATCTGCCTACTATGGAAATAATGAGCATACAAAAGATTTATTTAAAAATTTAAAAATATCTTCTAATCCTTCTTTTGAAAAGCATATCAATCAATATCATGTGATAAAAGTAGATATGCAATTTTTTATGACTTCTACCTCTTCTATTCAAGAAATGGTTCATAAATTAAAAAATGATTTAATTACAGAAATGCTTTTCTACTTTCCTACAATTTCTTATCTAAATAAAAAAGAAATTGAGCAAGTTATGAATGGCATCTTTGAAGCTACAAATCAAAAATTTGTGATTCTCATTGATGAATGGGATTGTGTAATGAGACGAAATTATTCAACAGATGAAAAAAAATTCTATTTAGATTTTTTAAGAAATTGGATGAAAGACAGACCCTATCTTGCACTAGCTTATATGACAGGAATTTTACCTATTAAAAAATATGGTGAACATTCTACATTAAATATGTTTGATGAATATTCTATGCTTCGTTCTTACTCAATAGCCCCCTATTTTGGCTTTACACAAGAAGAAGTTCAATCGCTATGCACTAAATATCAGATGGATTTTAACGAAGCAAAATCTTGGTATGACGGATACCACTTCTTAACTAAAAATTCTACTTATTCCATCTACAGTCCCAAATCTGTAGTGGATGCGATGTTAAATGAGTGGTACGATAGTTATTGGACTCAAACCGAAACTTATGATGCACTAAGAGAATATATCCAGATGAATTATGAAGGTTTAAAAGATTCAATTATAGAAATGCTTGCAGGTAACTCAGTAGCTATAAATACTAGACATTTTCAAAATGATATGACCATTTTCAATGGAAAAGATGATATATTAACACTTTTAGTTCACTTAGGATACCTAACTTATAATGTAATTGACCAGACAGTATCTATTCCAAATAAAGAAGTTTCAAGGGAATTTGTCGCATCTATTGAAACTGTTAATGATTATAGTGAAGTCTTTTCATCTATTCAAGAATCAAAGCATTTATTACAGTCTCTTTGGAACTTAGATTCTATCGCTGTTGCACAAGGAGTTGAAAAAGCTCACCAACAACTCCCATCACTAAAGTACAACAATGAACATTCTCTAAGTTGTACCATCGAGCTTGCTTTCTATTATGCAAGAGAATACTATACGGTGATTCATGAACTTCCAACAGGTAAGGGATTTGCAGATATTTGTTATCTTCCAAAACCAGGTCATCTTGATAAACCAGCTGTTTTAATTGAACTAAAGTGGAATAAGGATGTAGATACAGCTATAAAACAGATTAAGCGAAAAGATTATCCTGATGCTCTAAAAGCTTATAAGGGCAATTTACTACTCTGTGGCATTAACTACGATAATGAAAAAAGACATACTTGCAAAATTGAACAAGCCTCCCTTTAAACTGGGAGGCTCTTTTCTAATTTTGCTACTATTAGAAAAATAGCTACAAGTAAAATAAATAACAGTTCACCTGATGCCAGTGAATAATTCATCTTATAAAATAGGATAAATAAAAGAACATCAACTGCTAAAATTCCAAGTACAATTTTCTTATTTCTCTTATACTGGTCATCTGCTAGCGGATGATTCTCATTCACTAATGGTGCCCATTTTAAGAGAATCAAAATAGCTAGAATTGTCAAGCTAACAATACCCATATTTTTATATAATTCTAAATTTTGTTTATATAAAAACATAAATATAGTGTACGTTAGTATTGACATAAGAAAACAAGTTTCACTGTGTTTTGCATGATATCCCCCTGAAAATATTCTAAGTGGAACAAAAAATAGTAAGAATCCTATAAAAAATTCTAGGCTATTTCCTAAAATACTAATTCCTAATAGTGCTAATACTACACTCATATTTAATAAGATTACTTCTATACTGTAAGTGTAGATTTCTCTCTTTTTTATACTTAATATCTTATATCTGATAAGTAGATATGCGATATCTTCTGAAATATATCGAAACA
>JPZU01000007.1 GCA_000875945.1 Lachnospiraceae bacterium TWA4
AATTAACTTTTCTAAACATTTTCTTGCTCGTTGCAATCGTTTCTTCGCTGTCTCCCCAGTAATATCTAAAATACTTGCAATTTCTTTTAACTTATATCCATCACTGTAATATAAATAAAGAATATCCTTATAAACTACGGGAAGTTTCTGAATAAATTCCGATAATTCCTCTACTTCTAACTGTTTAATAACCTTCGTTTCTACCGATTCTTTTTTCTTGCAATTGTTCAAGCTCATATTCTTCCATCATAAAAATATTTTTTTCTTTTCGCAAAATATTTAGTGATGTATTTCTAGCAACAATTACGCAAAAAGATGCAACCTGCTCATCTGAAAGTTTTTTAAATCGATAGGACATACGAAAAATCTTCTCAAACGATTCTTGTACAGCATCTTCTGCTAAGTAGGAATCATTCAGAATGTTTATTGCCGTATGATACATAAGGTTTTTATATTTTTCATACAGCTGTTCAATTAAATTTCTTTTGTTATGACCATAAAAAACAACTTGGCACCTCTTTCATTATTAATTTCGTTACAACTATATAACACCGTAGACCTTGATTTGGGGACATAAAATTTTAAATTTCATATATTCATTCTAAACATAAAAATAAGAGGGAGATTTTTTCCCTCTAAAAAAGTTAATCGTAATAAAGTTAATCATGATTAACTTTATTACGATTATTATAAAATAAACTGTAAATACAATCAAATATTTATTCTCATATTTTTAAAATCATTTCAAATACTCAATCAACTCTCTATCCACTTTTCAATTCTACATAGATGCTTCTTATCTTTTTTATCATAAGTAATACCACATAATAGCAAATGCTCTTTATAATCCTTTAGACTATCTGGATAGTTTTTCTCCTTAATCTGACTAATAGCAGTCTCTACTTCCTTATCCCACTTTAGCTCAATAATAACTGCTGCTTTATCTTTATATCGCGGTCTTGGTATCAAACAAATATCTGCATATCCTTTCCCCGTTGGCAATTCTCTAATCATCTGATAGTATTCTCTTGCATAATAAAAAGCCAATTGAATCGTACAACTTAGCGCATTTTCATCATTATAATACTTCAAAATAGAGATTTCTCTATGAGCCTTCTCTATACCTTTTTCAACTGTTTCTTCATCCATATTCCATAGAGCTTGAAGTAAATCTTTTGAATCCTGAATTGTCTGATTAACTGTATTATAAGATGCAATTCTCTCAATTGAAGAAATAAATTCTTGCTCCACTTCCTTATTAGGTATACTTACACTTTCTTCTTCCTTATTATAAGAAAGATAGCCTAAATGAACTAGTAGAGTCAAGATATCATCCTTTGTCTCAAAGGTATTCATATCATTTTGAAAATGTCTGGTATTAATCTTTACTGATTCACCAGACAGCATAAGTACAATTGCATCTTTTAGTCCATCTTTATTCATTTGAATATATTCTTTTAAGGCTTCATACGTCTCTGTCTGATTCCAATACGTATCATATTCTCCACGCAACATACATTCTACAATAGATTTTGGACTGTAGATTGAATACTCTTTTCTCTGTCCACGATATCTTGAAATTAAATGATAGCCATCATACCATTCTTTTGCCTGTTCAAAATCCATACCATAATCTTTACACAACTTAAAAACTTCTTCTTCAGTAAATCCAAAACAATCACTAATTTCAGCTGAATTAACCATTGAATATTCATAAAACATATTTAATGTAGAATGTTCTCCATACTTTTTAATCGGTAAAATTCCCGTCATATAAGCAAGTGCAACATAAGGTTGATCTTTTAACCAATCTCTTAAAAAGTCTAAATATATTTTTTGCTCTGACCAATTACTAATACGTCGCATTACACAGTCCCATTCATCTAAAATAATCACAAACTGTTTCCCAGTTTTAGACAGAATTCTACTAAAAACTCCAACTAAATTACTTTCATTCGTAAAGGATACTTGTGGGTATTCTTCCTTTAGTTCTTCTACA